>NZ_JOAJ01000005.1 GCF_000720425.1 Nocardia rhamnosiphila NBRC 108938
TCGCGCCGGGGTCGGTCACCGATGCCAGGCTCGCGATGTACGGGTGGCGCTCCTCCGCGTCGAAGGTGTGGAACAGGCCGCAGTCCAGCACAGTGTCGAATTTTCGATCGATCCTGCCCAGTTCGAGCGCGTCGGCGGCGACGAATTCGGCGTCGATTTCCCGGTCGGCCGCCTTGGCCCGGGCGGTTTCCAAGGCTGTCTCCGCCACGTCGGCGCCGAGTACCGGCAGACCCAGCGCGGCGATGTGCACGCGTTCTCCCCGGTTCCGCAGCCCGCGTCGAGTACCGATCCGGTGAAACCGCCTTCGGCGGCCACGCGCACCACGGCGGGTTGCGGGCGGCCGGTATCCCATGGGGCGGGCCCATCCCGGTAGGAGGCGTCCCACGGCAGCCCGGTACTGCGCTCGTGGCTGGTGGGTCGTCTGCCGCCGAGCGGATCGTGGGCGCGGTCTCCCCGCTGTCCGGGCAATGCCGTCACCTCCCTGTCCGGGCCCCTTCACCACATGGTGGCACGGCCGGCGGCGAATACCGAGGATCGACCGGCACCTGTCGGACCTCTGCTGTTCAATGCGTGGTGTGGACACTGTGGACTTCGCGCGGGTCGTAGCGGAATTCGGTGCCGGCTCAGCGCTGCTCGTCGAACCGGGGACCTCGGCCGCCGCGCACGTCCCCGCACACTGGGCCCCGATCGCCGGTGCCCGCGACTCCCGCGCCCGGAGCGCGGCCGCGGTGGCACTGTGGAATCTCGATATGTTCGAGCTGGTGCCCCGGTTCGGTGCGGTCTTGGCCGAATGTCTCGACGATGTGCGGGTCTGTCTGCTGCGTGGCGACTGGGTGTTGCTGTACGCGCTGCGGAAACCCTTCCAGCCGCACGAGTTCCGTATCGGCTGGGATCCGGAGACATTCGGCGCCGATGTGCCGCGCCACTGGGATGCGCTGCCGGAGCCGCTGCGGGTATTCCTCGGTATGGTCCATGCCGGGTTCACCGATCTCGACGGCGTCTCCTTCGGCCCCACCCGCCCGCGCGATATGCAGACCTATGACGAGCTCGGCCTGGCCGAATCGGTGCGGAACCGGGATACCGACGAACGAATTCCGGGCGACCGGGCGATGCTGATCGCCAAGGGCCTGGGTGATACCAACTACTTCGCCTCACCGGACCTGCCCGTTGACACGGTCGGCTGGGAGTACGGCGGCGATATGGAACGGCCCATGGATTTCGGCCGCACCCTGGACGACCTGATGGGCTACGGTTTCCAGCTGGAACGCGACCTCTCGCCCGAACCCGCCGCGCCGGTCACGCCGGACGAACTTCGGCGGCGGGTCGCCGCTCTGTCGACCGTGCGAGCGGCACGAGCGATCGTGTGGAACCGCGAACTCACCGAGGACACCGCTCGCGCCCGCATCCGCGAAATCGTCACCGAACTGCTCGACGCGCTCGACGGCCAGCTCGGCGCCCGGCCCCAGGACGGTCCGGACGGGGAGACGATCCTGCCGTGCGACGACGACGCCGGAAACCTCTACCAGGTGGATCGGCTCGAAGCCCGCTATTTCCTCGATCCGCCACCACCGGACCGGCCGCAGGCCTATCTGCCGTTGATCCTCGAGCAGCGGCGGACGCTCGGTCACGGCTCGTCGGCCACCGGGTCCGCGTTCACTGTCGCACGACGACGTACTCACCGGGGTTCTCCTGGAACTCGACCGCTGCCGCGATGGCCGGATCATCGAGATCGGGGCTTTCCGGCGGGACGACCACCAATTTGTCGTCATCCTCGTACAGCCGGTGGACGATTGCGATACACCTGCCCCGGGCGGCGGCCAGCGGCTTGTCCGGACCGAGATAGTAGGCGTCCAGTTCCTGACCATCCGGCGCGAGCGTCCCGGGGACGTAGCCGTAGTTCACCGTGTAGAGGAACCCACAGCGCGGGTGCCGGCTTCCGTACGGGCGATCGAAGGTGAGGTCGACGGTGCGGCCGAGGAAGGGGCGGGCCATGGTGAGCGATACCGAATCATGTTCCGCGCTCCGATCCGTCACCGGATCACGCTCCGAGTCGGGACGCCATCGCCTGGCCATCCGTCGGTGGCGATCGTCGACAGCTGATCGAGGGTTTCGCCGATCAGCGTGGCGAAATCGGTGTCCGGATGCGCCGGTACTGCGAAAACCGCCGCGAATGCCGCACCGACCACTGCGCCGACCAATGCGCGGATCGCGGGGTCCCCGGGGTCGGCGCCGGTGCGGTCGGCGACCAGTTGGGCGATCGTGTGCCCGGTACCGACCAACTGGTCGAGCAGCATGGCCCGCAGCGGTGGCACCGATGTCATGAGCACCACCCGTTCCCGCAGCCGGCGCTGTTCGGGGGGAGGGAGGTCGGTGAAGGTCTCCTTCAGCGTCGCCCGGACGGCTTCGAATGCGCCGACGGTGGCCGGCTGCGCATGGAACCGTTCGGCGAACGATAGATCGAGTGTGTCCCAGGCCACGACATCTTCCTTGGTGGGGAAGTACCGGAAGAAAGTTCGCTCGGCGACCTCCGCGGCCGCCGCGATCTGTTTGACCGTCGTGTTCTCGTAACCGTCGCGGGCGAACAGCCGCAGTGCCGCCTCCTGGATCGCCAGCCGGGTGCGCTCCTTCTTCAGCTCGCGTAATCCGGTCACGGAACCAGGCCCAGGAGTCGTTCGGCGTTGTGCTGCGCGATACGTTCCCGATCGGCCGGGGCGACCGGGAGCCGGTCCAGGAAGGCGCGAGCCGTGTCCATGGACCCGTAGGGGTGGTCGGTGGCGAACAGGATCCGTTCCACACCGACCTCGAACAGCAGGTTGAGGAAGGTGGGCGTCCAGTTGAAGGCTGCGAACGTGTAGTGGAGGTTGGTGCGGAAGTACTCGCCGATCGGGCGTTCCAGCCGCACGACCCGGGACATGACCTGTTCGAACCTGGGCAGCATGAACGACAATCCTTCGCCCATATGACCGACCACCAGTTGCAGATCGGGGAAGCGGTCGAACGCCCCGCTCAGCACGATCCGCAGCGCATGGGTCGCGGTTTCGATATGCCATCCCCAAGCGCTGGTCGCGAAGGCCTGCGCCACCTCGGCCGGGTAGTTGCCGAGATAGGACGCCTCGATCACGGCCTGCGGCGGCGGTGTCGGGTGCAGGTAGATCGGCACCCCCAGTTCGGCGGCGCGTGCCAGTATCGGCCGGAAGCATTCGTCGTCCAGATAGCGGCCCCGGGTGTGCCCGTTGATCATCGCGCCGACGAAACCGTATTCGCGCACGACACGGTCCAGTTCGTCGGCGGCGCTCTCCGGTGCCGGAGTGGGCAGTGTGGCGAATGCGGCGAATCGATCCGGGTGTCGCCGAACCGCCGCGGCCACCTGATCATTCGCGTCCCGGGCGAGGGCCACGGCTTCGGCGGGGTCGGACTGTTCGACACCGGGGGCGGTCAACGACAACACCTGCACATCGATGCCGGCCCGGTCCATGGCAGCGATCCGCTCGTCGCCGAGATCGGCCAGCATTTCCGGCAGATGTCCGACGCCCGCTGCCCGCGCCTGTTCGGCCGTCGTGCGTCCGGGACCCGCCAAGAACGCCGGGGTCGCGAAATGTTCCTCGAGGGCGATCGTCCGCACAGTTCCTCCCGAAACAATATTTACTTTCTTTTGGCAGTCTACTGCCAATTTGTCGATGCCGGAGGCTTCGTGGTTCGCGGTGGGGAATGACTTGTGTCTCCCCCCAGGGGAGACAGCAGTCTGGTGCCCATGGACGACGAGACGCTCTACACGATCGGGGCCCTGGCCGAACGGACCGGACTCTCGGTGAAAACGATCCGGTTCTACGCCGATCGGGGAATCGTCCCGCCGACCGCCCACAGCCCGGCCGGCTACCGGCTCTACGACACACACGCGCTGGCACGCCTGGAACTGGTCCGCACACTGCGCGCGCTCGATATCGACCTCGCGACAGTGCGCGCGATCCTGGCCCACGAGACCTCCCTGCGTGAGGTGGCGGCCGCGCACGCGGAAGCCCTGGACGTGCAGATACGCAGTCTGAGGCTCCGGCGTGCGGTGTTACGAGCGGTGGCCGACCGGGATTCGAATCCGCAGGAGATGGAACTGATGCACGAATTGGTCAACCTGTCCGCAGCCGAACGGCACCGCCTCGTCCACGATTTCGTCGACGAAACGTTCGGCACGGTCGACGCGAACCCAGCTGTCGTGGGATTGCTGCGATCGAGCATGCCGGACCTACCGGCCGAGCCCACCACCGAACAGGTCACCGCGTGGATGGACCTGGTGGCACTGGTGCGGGACGAGACCTTTCGTGCCGCGGTGCGCCGGATGGCCGAATACCAGGCGAAGGAACGAGCCGCGGGCGACGACACCGGACTGCACCATGAGCTCACGGAAGCCGTGCGCGATGAGGTGACCGGGGCGCTGGAAGCGGGTATCGACCCGGGCACGGCTGCGGCCTCCCCGATAGTCGATCGGCTGGCCGGGCGCTATGCCGAGACTTTCGGCAGGTCGGACGACAGCGTACTCCGGGGCTGGATCCTGGAAAGGCTGGAGGTGGCCGATGATCCCAGGGTCGCCCGGTACTGGCAGTTGGTGTCCGCGGTCAACGGGTGGCCGGCACCGCCGGATCTGGGACCGGTGTTCGCCTGGTTCGCTCGTGCGCTCTGCGAATCCCTGTCTCGGTATCGGACGCCGGAATCGCCGGGCACTGCCTGAGCGCGCCCGGTGCGATGGCGGAACAGGCAGATCCCGTCGCGCCTCCCGGAACCTGCGCGACTACCGCACTAGCATCCTGGCCGTCGGTCGACGCTGTTCGCGGTCCGGGATGACGGCGCAGCGGCCATTCAGCCTCCGGAAGCAGGTTCATGAAAACTGCGCTCGCCGTGCTCGCCCGATTCGCTGTTGTATCGCTGGGCTGCGTAGCCGCGGCGCTGCCGCTCGGCGTCGCTCGTGCCGAGCCCGCGCCGGCGAATCCTGTCCTGGTCATCGGTGGTTTCGATGCCGACCGGGGCATTCTGGAGAATCTGCGGGCGGAACTCGCCGACCGTGGTTACCGGGCCTACTCCATGGTGCTGCCCGCGGCGCCCGCCGGGTCCTCGGGGACCGAGGGGATCGCGGATTCGGCGGCAGTGGTCGCCGGCGAGGTCGCCGAGATCCGGCGGACCACCGGTGCCCGGCGGGTGGATCTGGTCGGGCACTCCATGGGCGGGCTGGCGCAGCGGCACTATGTGAAGTTCCTCGGCGGCAGCGATTCGGTGGGAACCTATCTCGACTTCGGCACCCCGAACTACGGTCAGCCGCTCGGGTTTCTCTGCGCGCCGCTCTTTCCCGGATGTCGTGACATAGCCCCGGACTCGGAGTTCCTACAGCAACTGAACACTCCGCCGGCGCTGCCGCCCGGTCTCCCGGCCTATCACCTCTACTCGGAGAACGAGGGACCCGAACGCCTGCACCTGCCGGGTGCGGTGAACGCCGGCGTCCAGCAGTTCTGTTCCGGCCGCCATGTCATACATCGCGACGAACCGCAGGACGCGGCGTTCCAGGATCTGATCGATTCGGCGCTGCGCGGCGGGCCGCTCGCCACGGACTGCCCGCGGCAGTTCTTCCTCAGTTCGCGGTAGTCCGTCGCGGTGGTGGATCGCTCGACCGGAACACCGGATCATGCCCCGGTCCAGGCAGGGTCCCGGCCGATGAATGCCATCAACCGGTCCTGTGGAGACGCGTCCGGGGCGACGGGGACGGCGGTACCGAATTGGCCGCTGTCGCGCAGCATCTGCTCCACCGGCTCCATATCGGCCAGGGCGGCCGCGCAACGGTCCTGGCCCAGGTCCGGTTCGCGGCCGAGGGCTTTGGCCAGATCCCAGGAATGCATCCAGATATCCGGGGTGTAGAACTCGTCGATGGCCTCCTCCACAGGCCGCTGCCCGAAGTGCGGGTTGCGCAGAACCCGCCCCGCGGGGTTGTCGAGTATCGCCTGTATATCGGCGACGTGTCGTTTCCACGCGGCTACCGGGTCCGCGGCGACGTCCAGGGGGGTGAGGTCGATATCGGCGCCGCCGAGCAGCCCCCGGGACCACTCGACCAGATGCGCGACGATATCCAGAGCCGTCCACTCCGCGACCGGGCTCGGGCGCGACCAGTCGCCGGGGCCGGCGGATTCGACGAGTTCGGTGAACCGGGCCGCTTCGGATGCGTGCCGATCGGCCGGGCCGGTGGGTGCCGCCGCCATCAGGAACGCTCCGCGAGCAGTTCGTCGAGCTTGGCGTAGCCCTCTTCCACCCCGACATTCATCCCGCTGGCCAGCATGCCGTCGCGGATTTCGAAACTCTCGACCACGCTCAGGACCCGCAGCCGGGTGCGTCCGCCCGGCAGGCGTTCGAAGGTCACCTTTTCCAGTGCGACGCCGTCGGGTTCGCCCTCGTAGGTGAAGGTCCAGACGATGCGTTCGTCGGGCCGGATCTCGTGGAAGCTGCCGAAGAAGGTGGCGATTTCGACGCCGTCCCGATCGTTGGCGAAGGCCCAGGCGCCGCCGGTGCGGGCGTCCCAGGCGGTGATCCGGGTGGTGATGTCGCGCGGCCCGACCCATTGCGCGTAGAGCTCGGGGTCGACGTGGGTGCGGAAGACCTGCTCCGGGGCGGCGTCGAACTCCCGGATGATCTCGATGGTCGGGACCTTCTCGTCCGCGATGATCTCGGTGGTGGTCATGATGCGTCCTTCTTTCGCGGGTCGTCGGTATCGGTCATGCGGTTCAGCAGGGCGTCGAGGCGCTGATAGCGCTCCTCGGCCTTCATCCGGTAGCGCTCGATCCACTTGGTCATCAGGCCGAACACCTCCGCGTTCAGGTGAACGGGCCGGCGTTGGGCCTCCCGGCTTCTGGTGACCAGACCGGCCTCCTCCAGGACTTTCACATGCTTGGAGATCGCCTGAAGGCTCATGTCGTACGGTTCGGCCAGCTCGCCCACGGAGGCATCGGCATCGGCGAGCCGGGCGACGAGATTGCGCCGGGTCGGGTCGGCCAGTGCCGCGAACGCTCGGTTGAGCTGTTCGGTGTCCTCGTCCACTATGGTTCCTCAACTACTTGGTTGAGTAAGACCATAGCGCGTCGGGCCGGGTTATTCAACCATGTGGTTGAGGAAGGTTCTCGCCTCGGCCCGAAGACCTCGGCGACGCCGAGTCCGGTGTGGAAGATGTTGGTTACGCGGCAGCGCGGGCGGCGGCCTTCTCGTGCACCGGTATGCCCGACACCGCGTATATACGCGGCTTGCTCACCCACACGGTGTGGGTGAGCAAGCCGGTCTGTCCAGGCGACCGATCCACTGCCGGATGAGAACGGTTGCTCGCCGGCCATGAACGTGTCCGGTCGGCTCCTGGGAACAGTGGTTACCGGGCGTAGTCGAGCACCACGTCTCCCAGCACCGGTGCGCCGTCACGTTCGACAGCGGTGGCGCTGATGATCAGCTGCCCCGGCTCCCGCCAGATCCGCGACCGCAGCGTCTCCCCGGGGAACAGCACGCCGGCGAACCGCGCCTTGAACCCGGTCACCCGGCCGGCGACGGAGTCCAGCACCGTATCGGTAGCGGTCTTGCAGATGATCCCGTAGGTGCACAGACCGTGCAGGATCGGCGCCGGGAAACCCGCGCCCTTCGCGAATTCTGGGTCGGAGTGCAGCGGGTTGCGATCGCCGCAGAGGCGGTAGAGCAGGGCCTGCTGCGGCAGGGTCGCGGTGGTGACGTCGAAATCCGGCGCACGGTCGGGGAGTTCGGCCTTGCTGCTCGGGCCGCGCTCACCGCCGAATCCGCCTTCGCCGCGGGCGAAGATGGAGGACCGTTCGGTCCACAGCGCTTCGCCGTCGGAACCGGTCACGGTGAACTCCTGCACGATCACCGCGTTGGCGCCCTTGTCCCACAGTTCGCTGATCCGGCCCGTACGGGTCGCCTTACCCGAGGCGGGCAGCGGCCGGTGTACCTGCACTTCCTGCGAACCGTGCACCACTTTGGCCAGGTCGATATCGACGCCGGGGAACTTCACCTTCGGCGGGTCGGTATCGCGCAGGGTGTGGGCGACGGTGGCGAAAGTGGGCAGTACCTGCGGTTCCCGGTCGTCGAGGTAGCGCAGTTCGGCCGGCTCGGTCCACCGGTGACCGGCGCCGATGCCCAGGTGGTAGAGCTGGACATCGGAGGCGGTCCAGGAGAATTCTTTGCTCGGCAGTTCCGCTCCGAGCGCGACTTTCGGATCGATGGGCATACGGATTCTCCTCGGATCGGCTCAGGCCGCGGTCTTCTTGCGGTCGATGATGTCGTGGACCGCGAGGTAGCCGAAGGCGATCGCCGGTCCGATGGTGGCGCCGGGGCCCGCATAGGTGTGGCCCATGACCGGGGTCGACACGTTGCCGGAGGCGTACAGGCCCTCGATCGGGGTGCCGTCCTCGCGCAGGACCCGCGCCGCGGTATCGGCTACCAGGCCGCCCTTGGTGCCGAGATCGCCGGGAACCATCTTGGCCGCGTAGAACGGGCCCTGGACCAGGGACGCCAGGCACGGGTTCGGTTTCACGGTCGGGTCGCCGTAGTACCGGTCGTACTGGCTGTCGCCGCGGCCGTAGTCCTCGTCCTTACCGGTTTCGGCGAATGTATTGAACCGCTCCACCGTGGCCGCCAGCTTGTCGGCGGGCACCCCGATCTTCTCGGCCAGTTCCGGCAGGGTCGCGGCCTTCACGATGAGGTCGTTCTCCATCCACCGCGACGGGAACTTCAGGCCCGGCTGCAAGCTGGCGAACATGTAGCGGTTGCGGTAGCGCTGATCGAAGACGAGCCAGGTCGGGATGTTCTCGCCGGGGCCCTCACCCTGCCCGTACTCACCGCCGTACATGGTGTGCACGGCCTCGACATAGGGCGCGGACTCGTTGCCGAACCGCTCACCCCGCGGGTTGATCATGATGGAACCGGGCAGGTTGCGCTCGGACAGCGCGAACCAGGGCTTGCCGCCCTTGAAGATGGTGGGCCCCCACCAGGCGTCCTCCATGAAGCCGATAGCGGCGCCCGCGTCCATGCCGGCGACGATGCCATCACCGGTGTTGGTGGCGGCACCGGTTGTCCACTCAGTGGTAATCGGTTCGCGCTGGTACTTGGCCCGCATCTCGGCGTTGTGCTCGAACCCGCCGCTGCCGAGCACCACACCGTGGCGCGCGGTGAAGGTGACCGTTTCGCCCTTGTGGGTGGCCTCGACGCCGGTGACCTTGCCGTTCTCGACGACCAGTTTGGTCATGGGGGTGTCGAGCAGCAGGGGCACGTTCGCGTCCATCAGGCCCTTGCGCATACCGGCGATGACCGCCTGCCCCATCACCATCAGATGTTTGTTGGTGAACTTCGCCCAGTAGGTGCGCGCCCCGACGCGCAGGGCCCGCAGCATGCCCTTCGGGTGGCGGCGGATCAGGTTCAGCCGCACGAAGTCGGCCTGGGTGACCGCCACGTTCAGCGGCGCCTTGGAATAGGGCGGATGGATATTGAACCGCTCGTCGCCGAGGATTTTGGCGTTGAACGGCTTCGGCTCGCAGGATCGCCCGCCCGCCCGGCCGCCGGGGGCCTCGGGGTAGTAGTCGGAATAGCCCTTGACCCAGGTCATCTTCAGCGGCGAGTGCGCGAGGACGAAATCCATGGCTTCGGCGCCGCGGTCGATATAGGTATCGATCCGCTCGGCGGGCACCACATCACCGATGATGCTGTGCAGGTACCGGCGCGCTTCCTCGCGGTCGTCGGGACCGCCGGATTCGCGCAGGGCCTTGTTACCGGGGATCCACACCCCGCCCCCCGAGCGCGCGGTAGATCCGCCGTAGTACGGCGCCTTCTCCAGGATCACCACACTCAGCCCGTTGTGCGCGGCGGTGAGGGCGGCGGTCATCCCGGCGGCGCCGCTGCCGACCACCACCACATCGTATTCCCGATCGTTCATGTAGAACACGTTATAGAATGATAGCGCTGTTGGTCTATGTTGTCTGGCAGAAGACTTGTTCTGCGGCGTAAACAGCAGGGAAACTCGTTTCAGTTTGTGGTGGAGTTGGTAGATGACGCACGAATGGGACCTGGCCGCGGACGTGGTGGTCGTGGGATACGGCGCGGCGGGCGCGGCCACGGCCTTGCAGGCCACCGAGGACGGTGCGCAGGTACTCGTGCTGGACCGCTTCACCGGAGGGGGCGCGACCGCGCTCTCCGGCGGCATCATCTACGCCGGTGGGGGCACCTGGGTGCAGCGCGCGGGTGGGGTCGAGGACACCCCGGAACTCATGCTGGCCTACCTCGAACGCGAGGTCGGTGACGCGGTCTCCCCGGCGACACTGCGGCGTTTCGTCGACGGCAGTCCCGCCATGATCGACTGGCTCACCGGGCACGGGGTGCCGTTCGAGGCGTCGCTGTGCCCGTACAAGACCTCCTACCCGAACAACGACTACTACCTCTACTACTCCGGCAGCGAGATTTCCGGCGCGTTCGCCGATATCACCCCTGCTCAGCGCGGCCACCGGGTCAAAGGCTGGGGCACCTCCGGCAAGAAGCTGTTCGCCCCGCTGGCCCGATCGGCGGAGCGGCGGGGCGTGCGGGTGGAAACACTGACCACCGCTACCGCCCTGGTCACCGATGACACCGGCGCGGTCGTCGGAGTCGAATGCCGGAGCCTGCGCAATGCGCCCGCGCGCGTCAAGGCCCGTTACGCGCGGCTGGCCGCGATCGCCGCCAAACCCGGTATCTACTACCCGCCGCTGCGCCGGGCGCTCGAGAAACGGCTGACCCGGCTGGACCGCAGGTACGCGACCACGCTCCGGGTACTGGCCCGGCGCGGCGTGGTGCTGACCGCGGGAGGTTTCATCGCCAACCGCGAGATGCTGCACGCCCACGCGCCCGCCTACAAGAACGGGCTGGCCCTGGGCAGCTCCGGCGACGACGGCAGCGGGATCGAACTGGGCCGCAGCGTAGGCGCCGCGACCGACCGGATGGGCAATGTCTCGGCCTGGCGATTCCTGCTGCCACCGAGCTCGTTGGCCGGCGCGATGCTGGTCGACGGAAAGGGACAGCGGGTCATCGACGAGACCCGCTACGGCGCGGCCGTCGGCGACGCCCTGATCAACCGGCACGACGGTATCGGCTGGCTGCTCGCCGACGACGCGCTCATGCGTACCGCCATCTCCCAGATCGGACCACAAGCCGCCTGGTTCCAGCGCATGCAGTTCGAAGTGATGCGCCGGAAGGCCAAGCGCGGGAAAACCCTCGACGAGGTCGCCGCCGCCGCGGGTGTCGACCCGGCCGGATTGCGGGAGACCGTCGCCGCGCACAACAGCGCCTACGCGACGGGCGCACCCGACCCGGTGGGAAAACCGGCCGAATACGTGCGCCCGGTGGGCACCGGCCCGTACTGGATGCTGAACGTCTCGATCGAACCGAGCCTGACCAATCCCTGCCCGATGTTCACCGTCGGCGGACTGGTGGTCGACGAGGAGACCGGGGCGGTGCGCGATATCCACGGCGAGGAGATCCGGGGCCTGTACGCGGCGGGCCGGACGGCCGCGGGCATCTGTGTGAACTCCTATGTGAGCGGGCTTTCGCTGTCGGACTGCGTTTTCTCCGGCCGCCGGGCGGGGCGAAACGCGGCGGGCGAGGCATCGGTGGTGGAAGGCGTGGCCGGAGCGCGGTCGGTAGGTGGCGTGCCGGAGGGCGGGCCCGGCTCGCCACCCGACTCGGTGCGGGCCTGACTGCCGCGTCGCTGTCGCGCTACTCGTCGTAATGTCCGCCGACTCCGATTACTACCAATTCGGTCTCGGTCACGTAGTAGATCAGCCGGTGCTCGCGGGTGATCCGTCTCGACCATTTGCCCGCAAGCTGGTGTTTCAGCGGCTCGGGCTTGCCGATACCCGCGAAGGGGTCGGCAAGTGCGGCGGAGATCTGCTTGTTGGCGGCTCTGAGCACCGAGCGATCCCGGGCGAGCCACGATGTGTAGGCCTCCCAGCCGTAGGCCGTGAACACCAGCTTGCGCTCAGGCATCGGGATCCAGCAGCTCCTGAGTCTCGAACCGCCCCTCTTCGGCGTCACGCGCGGATTCGAGCAGCCGGACTCCGCCATGTGTCGCCAGGACGTAGAGCGTCTCCTGAATGGAGTTCCAGTCGGATTCCGACACCAGCACAGCGTTCTGACCGCTTTTGGTGACGACCGTGACAGTGTCATGGTCGTCGTTCACCTGCTGGACCAATGAGAACAACTGCTGACGGACGGTGGAGATGGGTAGTGCGGTCATGTAGGCGCCCCTCGGTTGATTCGTACGACATATCGTACAACTCGGCGCCTGGTCCGGTCTATCCGTGTGGCTGCGATCGTCAGCTGCGAGACGTTGTTGTCTGCGGGGCGTGACACGTCAGGACGTCTATCGCCGAGGGTGAAGGGGCACGCGGGTCGACCTCCTGATTCGGCGTAGGTCATAACGCCGAACAGTTTCCCGTACTGCCGAGGGCGACGGGGTCGGACGTCGAGAAACCCCCCGCCTCACGACGCCTGGAGTAGCCGAAGGCCGGTGGTCAAATTCGAATGGGAAAAAGGCGCACTGACACCATAGTCCTTCATCGGACCCTGCGGCGGGTGCTCACCGGAAAACCGATGCCAGGAGCGGGGAATAATGTGCGCAACGACGCTGCCGTCCAGAGTTCGAGGCGAGACCGATATCCCGGACGGGATCGCCTGGACCGTCCCGACGATTGTTCAGCTGGAGCATCTGCTGAAGGTGATGCGGCGGTGGGCGGAGATAGCCGAGGATCGCCGTGGCTGACCGGGTGGCCTTGCCGCCGGCCGTCGCACTGATCCGGCTGAACCTCCCGATGAGCGATATCGACCTGCACGAGCTCGCCGCAAGACACGGATACCGGCTGGTGTACACGGTGAAGACGGATACCGTCTCACGGCTCGCCATGCATGCGCTGGCCCGGCACGCCGCCGAGGCCGGAGCCGAGGCGGTCGTGGTACCGAACTTCGAGCATGCCGACGACCTCCGCCACCTCATCACCGAGAATGCCGCCCTCATCACGCCGGTACAGATCTACCCCCGTGGGCATCGATGGCACGGCGCAGATCCCGAACGAGGGAGAGCATGATGTGGGCCGATGCGGTGCCGGTACTACTCGTAGCCGCCCTGGTCGGTCGCACGCTTCGGCCGGGACCCAGACCCTCATCACGCTGGGCCCCGGCCGAGAAGCGCACCAGAACGATGGTTATACCCGCGCCGACACTTCGACCTCCGCGGGCTCATCCGGGCCGGCGGAATCCCTACCGCCACGCAGCTTCCGGACCACCATCGCGATGATCGGCCACAGCAGAATCGCCGCGATGATTGTGTAAACAATTCTGGCGAACCAGGTGTCGACCAGTCCGCTCAGCGAACCGTCACTGATCTGCAGTGCCCGCCGCATCTGCATCTCCGCGTTCGGCCCCAGGATGACGCCGATGATCGCGGGCAGCAGCGGCAACCCGAATCTGCGCATGATGAAACCGATGACGCCGATCACCAAGAGCAGTACCAGGTCCACTACATCGCCGGATACCGCGTACGCACCGACGCTGGCGAAGAACAGGATCCCCGCGTACAGGTAGGGCCGTGGGATGCGCAACAGCTTCGCCCACACCGGAGCCAGCGGCAGATTCAGCACCAGCAGCAGGACGGTGCCGATGAACAAGCTCGCGATGAGCGTCCACACCAGCTCCGACTCGCGTTGGAACAAAAGAGGTCCTGGCTGGATTCCGTACTGCTGGAACGCTGCCAGCATGACCGCCGCGGTCGCCGTGGTCGGCAGACCGAGGGTCAGCATGGTGGTCAGCGTGCCCGCCGCCGATGCGCTCGCGGTCGACTCCGGGCCGGCAACGCCTTCGATCGCCCCTTTGCCCCACTCGTCCTTGTGCTTGGAGAGCCGCTTCTCGGCCGCATACGACAGGAAGGTCGGGATCTCCGCACCACCGGCCGGCACCGCGCCGAACGGGAATCCGATAAGAGGCCCACGCAACCAAGACTTCCAGGACCGGTCGAAGTCCTGGCGGCTCAACCAGGCTCGGCCCACCGGAATCGCCGTGCCCGGGCGCCGGCGCAGATGCGCGGCCACCCACAGGGCCTCGCCGACCGCGAAAAGCCCTACTGCGACTATGATCACGTCGATGCCGTCGGCCAGTGGCAATGACCCGAAGGTCAGCCGCTGCTGGCCGGTGATCGGGTCCAGCCCGATCAGCCCGAGCGTCAAACCGATTCCGAGCGACGCGAATCCGCGTACCCGCGAGCTGCCGAGCACCGAGGTGACAGCGATGAACGCCAGCAACATGATCGCGAAGTAGTCGGGTGCGCCGATATTCACCGCGAACTTCGCCACCAGGGGCGCGGTCAGCACCAACAGTGCGGTGCCGGCGATACCTCCCACGAAGTGGCCGATAGCCGCGGTCGCCAGCGCTTGCGCGCCCCGGCCCCGTTTGGCCATCGGATGGCCTTCGATGGCGGTGACCACCGCGGCGGTTTCGCCCGGGGTGTTCAGCAGGATGGAGGTGGTGGACCCGCCGAACATACCGCCGTAGTAGATGCCGGCGAACATGATGAACGCACCGGTCGGCTCCACGCTGTAGGTGAGGGGAAGCAGCAACGCCACCGCCATCGCCGGCCCGATACCGGGCAGCACACCGATCGCGGTGCCGAGCAGCACACCCACCGCGGCGAGCAGCAGATGCACAGGCGTGAGAGCAGTGCCGAAGCCTGCCACCAAATTGGTCAACGCGTCCACGTCAGAGGACTCCTTCCAAAGGCCCGCCCGGCAACGTGACGCCCAGCAATTCGCCGAACACCACATAGGTCACCAGAGCCAGCGCCACCGCGATGAGCGGGTCGCGCACCCAGTGCCTGCTGCCCAGCGCGAACGCCGCACCCCAGAACAGGAGAGTGCCCGCGATCGGGAACCCGACGATGTCGATCAGCACGATGTTGGCGACGAACACCCCGACCAGTAGGGCGACGGTCCGCCATTCGGGCGGTGTGGACAGGTCCACGTCCTCGCCGCCTTCGGCGTCACCGCGGCCACCACGCAGCACATCGACGGCCAGCGCGACCGCGACGAGTACCAGCAACGCGCCGACCACCAGCGGCATCGCCATCGGCCCGACCGGGCCGCGCTGGGTGAAGCCGGTCGGCATCCGCATGGCGTCGATGATCACCACGGCGCCCGCACCGGCGAGTAGCGCAGAGACGACCAGTTCGGAGCGGTCTTGGAACCAGCCGGCTCGTGGTTCCGGGACGCTGCGCTGCGGCCCGCCGACGTCTCCCGGCTCTGGGGCTGCCGAACTCATGCCAGCCCCAGATCTTTCAGCACGGCGCCGCACTGGTCGGTCTGCTGCTGGATGAAAGTGCCGAACTCCGCGCCGGACAGGAACGCGTCGCCCCAGCCGTTGGCGCGGACTGCTTCTTTCCATTCCGCGGAATCGTGCATCTCGGTGTACGCGTCGATCAGGGCCTGGCGCTGTTCGTCGCTGATGCCGGGCGGTGCGACCACACCACGCCAGTTGGTGAACTCCACATCGATGCCGGACTCTTTCAAGGTCGGCGCGTTCACGCCGTCGATGCGTTCGGGGCCGGTCACCGCGAGTACGCGCAGTTCACCGGCCTGGATCTGGTCCAGGTATTCGCCCACGCCCGACACGCCGAAGGCGATCTTGTTGCCGAGCACCGAGGCGAGCAGCTCACCGCCGCCGTCGAACGGGACGTAGTTCACCGCCTTCGGTTCGATGCCGATGGCCTTGGCCACCAGCATGGGCGCCAGGTGATCCGGACCGCCGGGCGAGGAACCGCCGCCGACCGGGACCGCGCCCGGGTTCGCCTTCCACTCCGCGACCAGCTCGTCGATGGAGGTGTACTTGGAGTTCTTGGAGACCACGATGATGTCGGGCTCGTCGATGAGCCGCGCGATCGGCGTGGTGTCGGTCAGCCCGGAGGGCGACTTGTTCGTATATACGCTGCCCACGACGCCGAGCCCCATCTGCATGACCAATTTGCCGTTGCCCTTCTCCCCGACCAGTCGGCCCAGGCCCACGGTGCCGCCGGCGCCGGGCAGGTTGAAGACCTCGACCGAGCGGGCGATACCGGCGTCTTCCATGGCTTTGGCCGAGGTGCGGGCGGTGATGTCGTAGCCGCCGCCGGGCGAGTTCGGGACCATGATCCGGACTCCGGACAGCTTGTCGGCCGAGCCGCCCACGCCATTGCAGGCGGTCAGGGCGACGGCCGCGAAAACACCGACGAAGGCCGTCAGCAACTTCCGAGTTTTCACGGGAGCTCCTCATCTATCATCATTGAATCGGAAGAGATTGTGAGCTGGCCCACGTCGTTCTGTCTGCTTTGCGTCCACAACGTAGGTTGTGGTCATAGTGTTCACGCCGAACACGACCTATTTCGGCTGGTTTGCGGCGACACTTGCGGCGGGCGAGTTTCACAGGAGGTAGGCGTGGGCAAGAGAGGCTCACTGGCGCGGCGGCTGCTTGCCCTGCAGTTGCTGATCGTGTTCGTGCTGCTCGCCGCGATCGCCGCGGTGGTGGTAGTGCAAGTGAGCGAGACGTTCCGCAATACCGAGTCACGGCGGATGCTCGGCATCGCCGAGGACGTCGCCGCAAACCCGAGCCTGCGGGTGCTGCTGGCCGACCCGAAGCAGCATCTGCGGCTGGCGCCGTTCGCGACCTCCGCGCAGGTCGCCTCCGGCGCCGATGAGGTCGTCATCGCGCGGGCCGACGGCAAGGTCCTCACCTCGCAGGACCCGACGGAGATCAACAAGCCACTGCGGCCGGCCGGCTCCACAGTCGGCGAGGGCGGGGCCTGGGTAGGCGAGATCGACGGTGCGGTGATCGCGCGTGTGCCGGTGATCGGGCAGGGCGATCACCAGGTCGTCGGTTATGTCGCGGCGAAGAAGGCGCAGCCCGCGATCTGGCATGTCCTCACCGGATCCTTCCCCGGGCTACTCGGCCTGCTCGGGATCGCCACCGGGGTCGGGATCGTCGGATCGCTGTCGCTGTCCTGGTGGGTGAAACGGCAGACCTTCGGGTTGGAGCCCGCCGAGATCGCGGCGCTCGTCGAACATCGCGAGGCCATGTTGCACGGTGTCCACGAGGGGGTGGTCGGTATGGATCAGCAGTACCGGGTCACCCTCCTCAACGATCAAGCCAAAGAGCTACTGTCCCTCGGTGATGTGGCCGGGCGCAGCGTGTACGAGCTGGGGCTCAATGAACGCCTGCTCGACGTGTTCACCGGCAGAGCCGAGGGCACCGACCTGATCGGCCTGCGCCGCGGCAGAGTACTGGTGATGAACCGGACTCCGATCCAGTGGGATCAACGCACGCTGGGAGCCGTTGTGACACTGCGGGATCGGACCGAGCTGGTACGGATGCAGGATCAGCTCACCGAAAATCGCAATACCGCTGATTCCTTGCGCGCGCAGGCGCACGAGTTCAGCAACCGGCTGCACACCATTGCCGGGTTGATCGAGCTCGGCGAGTACGACGAGGTCGCCGGCTACATCACGCGGGTCAGCGCCAGCCGCGATCAATGCCAGGCCGAGGTGACCGCGCGGATCGCCGATCCCGCGGCGGCCGCCTTGCTCATCGCGAAGTCCAGCTTGGCTGCCGAACAGAGTGTCGGACTGAGGCTTTCGGCTACCAGCTCGTTGCCGAAGGTGGACGCCGGACTATCCGGCGACATCGTCACCGTGGTCGGCAATCTGGTCGACAACGCTCTCGACGCGCTCTCCGGTCCCGGCTGGATCGAAGTCGACCTCCGGGTGCTGGATTCCGCTGTGCACGTGATGGTCCGGGATTCCGGCCCCGGGGTCGCCCCCGAACTCGCCCGTGAGGTCTTCCGTCATGGCTTCACGACCAAAGCCGCGGCGGGCGGTCAGCGCGGACTCGGCCTGGCCATCACCCGTCAGGCCTGCGTCCGTCGCGGCGGCACCGTCTCGGTATACAACGCCGACGGCGCGGTCTTCACCGCGACCCTGCCCATGGGGATTCACATATGATCCGGGTCCTGGTCGTCGACGACGACTTCATGGTCGCCAAGGTACACAGCGGATACGTCAGCAAAACGCCGGGTTTCACCGTCGCCGGCGTCGCGCGCAGCGGCGCAGAGGCTCTCCGCCTGATCGACGACCTGCAACCCGACCTGATCTTGCTCGACATCTATCTCCCCGATCTGGACGGGCTCACCGTCTTGCGCGGTATCCGCGAAACCGCCGAAGCCACCGACGTGATCATCATCAGCGCCGCCGACGATGTGAACACCATCCGCACCGCCATGCGCGGCGGCGTCCTCCACTACCTCATCAAGCCCTTCACCTACGGCGCTCTCTACGACCAACTCCAGCACTTCGCCGCCCTGCACACAAAACTCGGTGAGCTCTCCCACGCCGCCCAATCCGATGTCGACCAGGCCTTCGCCGGCCGCCCCCGCACCGCCCTCGCCCTTCCCAAGGGCCTGACCGCACAGACCGCCCTCCTCGTCGAAACCGTACTTCGCGCCAACGATTCCGATCTCTCCGCCCGAGAATGCGCCGACGCCACCGCCCTATCCCGGGTCAGCGCACGCCGGTACCTGGAATATTTCGCCGAAACCGGTAGCGCGGAGGTGCGGTTGCGCTACGGTGCCACCGGCCGACCCGAACGCCGCTACCGCTGGATTGGCGCCTGATTCCGGGATCCGCGCGACGGATCCCGGGTTACACCCGGCAACTGTCAGCTCCGCGGCCGGCGGCCCAGGTAACGCAGCAACTGGTCCGTGCTGGAACCCTCGCCCTCGACGATCGGGCCGTAGGCGCCCCAGTCGCGCAGCGGTTCGATCCGGCCCTGGGCCGCGGCGAGGATCGGGGCCGAGAGTTCATCGGTCAGCGGCGATTCCTGACCGGTGGCGACCGCGATATCCCAGGCGTGCACCGCCGCGTCCAGGGCGCACAGCACTGCGGCCACCGGAGTGGGCAGCGGGCCGAAGGGGAGCGGGGTGGGGACGCTTTCGGTGCTGTCGGTGACGGTGGACCAGGCGGTTGCTGTCTCCGCGAGGGCGGCGGTGACCAGGGCGACGGGTCCGTCGGCGACCGTGCCGGTGGGGGAGAAGGGGTCGTAGGCCGGGCCGGCGCCCACGCCGAGTGCGGCAGCGAAGGCCCGCTGATCCCCGGCGGCGTGCTCGGCGACCTGCGCGACATTCCAGTCCGCGCACGGGGTCGCCAGCTGCCACTGATCGGAATCGACTCGCGCGATCACCGCACGCAGCGCGTCGTGGGCGGAGGTCAATACCTCGCGCCAGATCGGGGCGAGCTGAGCGGTGACGTTCTGTGCGGCGGTGGTTTCCATTGTTCTGCCTCTCGGTCGTTTTCGGCGTTGAACTCAGACTATGGCCCTATTAGGCTCGTTTTGTTCCTGATAAGAACACCGCGGAAACGAGAAATTTGTGACCTCCACCACAACCCGAGTGCTCCGGTTGCTGTCGCTGCTCCAGGACCGCGGATACACCGGTCCCGAACTGGCACAACGGCTCGGTATCACCGACCGCACCCTGCGCCAGGACATCGCTCGCCTGCGCGAACTCGGCTACCCGGTACACGCCACCCGGGGCCCGGTCGGCGGCTACCGCCTCGGTCAGGGCGCCACCATGCCGCCGCTGCTGCTCGACGACGACGAAGCGGTCGCGGTCGCCCTGGCCATGGGCCTCGCCGAGGACGGGTCCACCGGTATCGCCGATATAGACCACAGCGTCAAACGGACTCTCGCCAAATTGGAACGGATCCTGCCCAAGCGTTTACAGCGCACCGTCAACGCATTGCGCGAGACCACCGCGGTCGGCCCGGCGACGATCGGCTCCCGGGAACCGGACGCGCCGGTGCCCGCGGAAACCCTCGCCACGATCGCGGCGGCGATCCGCGCCGCCCGGGAACTCGAACTCGACGATCTCCGGGTCGAGCCGTACCGGCTGGTCAGCTGGCAGCGGCGCTGGTACCTGGTCGCCTACGACCTCGATACACACGCCTGGCGCGCGTTTCCGGTGGCGAACCGGCGCCGGGTGGTGACGGGCACTCGTCGCTTCGCTGCCCGGACCCCACCCGAGAGCGATCTCGTCGCCTTCGTACTCCGGGAGGTGGCCTCGGCCGGTTACGCCGTGCACGCCCGGGTCACGGTGCTGGCACCCGCGGAGACCGTTATCGCCCGAATCAATCCGGCGGTCGGGGTCGTGGTGCCGGTCGACGAGGACTCGTGCCTGCTGCTCACCGGCGCGGACGCGATGGAGACGATCGCCATCTACCTGAGCATGCTCATGATGGATTTCCGTATCGACGGCCCACCGGAACTGGTCGAGCACATCCGCACCCTGGGCCGGCGGTACCGGGAGGCGGTCGCCCATCTCTGACAGGGCCGGGCCTGTGTGTCGAGCGGTACCGCGGCCGGCCGGTGAACCAGCGGTTATACACGCCGGGAGGATGTCGCCGGTCGGCCATGCAGCGAAGGACATCGATTCGGGTGGTGACCACCGGACCGGTCGCCGGCCGGTCCCGCCCACGCGTACGGATCCCATACCGTCGGAAATACGCGGCCCGCTGGGCTTCCGGATACCGAATGCTCAGGCGGTCGCCGCGAGGGTCGGATAATCCGTGTAGCCCTCGGCCCCGCCCACGTACATCAGGTGCGCGTCGCGGATCGCGTTGAGCGGCGCGCCGCGGCGCAGGCGTTCGACCAGGTCGGGGTTGGCCAGGAAGGCACGGCCGAGCGCGATGTGGTCGGCTCCGGCGGCGAGCAGGCGCTCGGCCCCGTCGAGGATGGCGCCGGAGTCGCGGGCATCACCCGCGGGATTGGCGACGAGGCTGCCGGGCCACAGTTCACGGAGCCGGCCCAGCAGTGGATCGTCCGCGTCGACCCGGACGATGTGCAGGTAGGCGAGACCCAGCCCGGCGACCGCGGTGACCAGCGCCGGATAGATGGCCTCGGTATCGCCCTCCGCTATGCCGTTGACCGGATTGGCCGGCGAGATGCGCAATCCCACCCGCTCCGGGCCGATGGCCGCCGCCACCGCGGCGACGACCTCGACCGTGAACCGGATGCGGTTCTCGACCGGACCGCCGTACGCGTCGGTGCGGTGGTTGGTGTTGCTGGCCAGGAACTGGTGCAGCAGGTAACCGTTGGCGCTGTGGACCTCGACCCCGGCGAAACCGGCATCGACGGCATTGCGCGCGGCGGTGACGAAATCGGCTACTGTCCCGTGGATCTCGTCGACCGTGAGTTCCCGCGGCGTCACGGCCGGCTGATGGCCCGACGGCGTGTGCACGGTATCGGGCAGCGGGATCGGCGAGGGCGCGACCGGGACCAGGCCGCTGTTGTCGGGATGGCCGACCCGGCCGCCGTGCTGGAGTTGCAGGAACATATGGCCCCCGGCCGCCCGGACGGCCTCGGTGACGCGGCGCCAGCCGGCGATGTGCTCGGCACGGTGGATACCGGGGATATTGGCGTAGGTCTGACCCACCTGGTTCGGGGTGGCGGCCTCGGCGATGATCAGGCCCGCGCCGGCCCGCTGGGCGTAGTAGGTCGTCATCAGGTCCGACGGCGTGCCGTCCGCCCCCGCGCGGTTACGCGTCAAGGGGGCCATCACCAGGCGGTGCGGAAGCTCCAGACCGGCGAGGCGAGCGGGAGCGAATAGATCACGGGGCGCTGTGGTTGTCATGCCTGGACGGTAAGACCTGACATTGATGTGAAGTTCAAGCCCGAACAGGAAAATGCGAGGTGAGCATGCGAATCGGAGAATTGGCGCAGCGGACCGGGGTCAGCGAACGATCACTGCGCTACTACGAAGAGCAGCGGTTGCTCACCGCCGACCGCACTCCGGGCGGACATCGCGACTACCCGGAGCACGCCGTGGACCGGGTCGTGCACATCCAGGAGCTGTTCGCGGCCGGACTGTGCAGTAAGAAGATTGTGGAGATCCTGCCCTGCATGCGGGACGCCGACGGCGGCGCCAACGAATTCGCCACGCCCGCGCTGGTGAACGAGCTACAGGTCGAACGGGACCGGATCGACCGCATGATCGCCGATCTGCTCCGCTCCCGCGAGGTACTCGACGAGGTCATCGAGCGGGCAGGGGCGGGTTTGACGGCGACGGCTGCGTGAGCTTCATCGAATAGACCCTGCCGCGTTCGGCATCCGTATCCGACACCGGACATGGCGCTGCGCCGGTGAGTATCCGGCCTCCAGCGGTCCGCGCCGGTGGCATCCCGTGAAACCGGGAAGCGGCCGAACCGATCCCGTCACGTCCAACGTTCCAGCGAAAATTCACGTGCCGATTCTGCCGGCCCCGCGTCCGCCCCCGGCTACACTCGGGCCCACTGTCCCCGAGTCAGGTGGTGACTCATGGCGTTCGCGGTGTGGGTACGGTCGGTTCCGGTTTTCACGTCGCTGCTGGTGACGGCGCTGAGTGGCTGTGCGTCGCCGAGCGGCGGCGACCCCGGCGCGGTGGTCTCCTCGACCGCGCCACCGGGAGCGGCGCAACCGTCCACGGCCGCGGCGACCGAGGATCAGCAACCGTCGGACCCGCCGCCCACCACAGTGGTTTCCCTGGTCGCCGTCGACGGATCCGGCCGGCCGGCCGACGGTTTCGATGTCTCCGGTACCGCCCCCGCCGGTCGGCTCGACTGCACCAACGGCATATCCAGTCGTTCCGCGACCAGCCCGGGTATCTACCACTGCGGTGCCTCCGCCGACGCCGCCGATATCTGCTGGGCGAGGGCGAGTGGAGCCGAACTGCTGTGCGCCGATGATCCCTGGAACCGTGAACTGCGCTGGTACAGCGTCGAGCCCCGGCTCGAACCGATCGGGAAAACCGCCGATCCCGAACCGTGGGCGCTCGAATTGGCCGACGGCCGCCGCTGCCGTATCCGGGTGGGCGGGGCATGGGGCGGCCGGGCCGACGGCCTGGTGGGCGCCTACTCGTGTACCGGCGGCGCCGAGGTCGTCCTGCAACCGTCCGACGCTCGGACCGCCATCGACACCTCGGCCCCCACCTGGCATATCCGGCTGGGTGAACTCGGCGCGGGCTCTCCCGAACTACCCCCGCCGACGATCGTGGATGTACAGACGGCCTACTTCGCGGCCGCGTCCTGACACGGTTTCATCGCAGCCTCCCGGACCGAGCCGGCCGGTGGCCGAGCGGGTCGGCGGTCGGGCCGTCTACTCGGCGGCGACTTGCTGGCGAGGTGGGTTGCCGTCGGGTACCGCCGGCGCCGCGGCCGGCTGCGGATGGACACGTGCGGCGCCGACTCGCGCGATGCGGTCCCGCCCCCACGCGCCGAGCGGTTCGAGCGCGGTATTGAGGGAGCGGCCCAGATCGGTGAGACGGTATTCCACCCGAGGCGGAACCTCCGGGTAGACCTTCCGGTCGATCAACCCGTCTTCCTCGAGCTCACGTAGCTGCTGGATGAGCATCTTCTCGGACACCCCGGGGAGCCCGCGACGTAGCTCACCGAACCGCCGTACGCCGTAGTTGTCCAGTTCCCAGAGAATCAACCCTTTCCATTTACCGCTGATCACATCCATGGCGGCATCGATCCCGCAGAAATACGGCCCGAACCTTTTTTCGCCCATGTCGACCTCGCTACCTGTTCACACACCTTTTGGTAGGTACCTCACCGAATAGTAGGTACTTGTCCCGACAGCCTGTGTTGGCCATCGTTGGTCCCGGCGCGCCCAGCAGATGACCATTCGCTTCAGCAAGGAGTCGGCAGAAATGACCGCAAACGAGCAGACAACCGTGGCCGTGCTCGGTCTCGGACCTATGGGCCGGGCCATTGCCACCACCCTGGTGAAGGGTGGGAATCCCACCACCGTGTGGAACCGCACGCCGGGGAAGGACGCGGAACTGGTGGGCCTGGGCGCCGTGAGCACCCCCGATACCGCGTCGGCGATCGATTCCGCCGCCGTGATCGTCGCCGTCCTCGGCGATCACGCATCCGTGCACGAGGTGCTCGACCCGGTGGCCGACCGGCTGCGCGGCAAGGCGCTGATCAACCTGACCAGCACCGCTCCGGAGGACTCCCGGGAACTCGCCCGCTGGGCGGCCGGGCACGGAATCGACTTCCTCGACGGCGGCATCATGGCGGTACCGCCGATGATCGGCGGGCCGGGGGCCTCCATCCTCTACAGCGGCTCGGAATCGGTTTTCCAGCGCTTCCGTTCGGACCTGGAGAAACTGGGTGCGGCGGATTACTTCGGCGCCGACGCCGGAACCGCGGCGCTCTACGACTTCGCCCTGCTGGCCGGTATGTACGCGATGTTCACCGGTTTCTTCCACGGGGCCGCCATGGTGCGTTCGGCCGGTATCAGCGCCACCGAGTTCGCTCCCCGGGCGACCGCCTATGTCACCGCCATGGCGGAGTTGCTCCCGGAGTACGCCGGGGTGATCGACAGCGGCGACTACTCCCGGTCGATCCAGTCCATGAAGGTGCACAAGCCCGCCTTCGACGCCATTGTCCGCGCCAGCCGTGACGCGGGGGTCGCACTGGATATCGTCGGCCCGATCAAGAACCTCATCGACCGGCAGATCGCGGACGGCGGGGTGGATCTGGGCCTGGAGCGGGCCGTGGAGGAATTGGCGGGATCGCGCAAATAGCGGTTCGGGCCCGGACGACCGCAGTGGCTTCCGCGCCGGGGCTCGACCTGTCGGTGGCGAACGGCATGATCCGGGCCATGTCGTTCACCAATCGGATCGAGGTACGGGTCTCCGATCTCGACCTGCAGGGGCACGTAACCGGAGCCGCGTATCACCAGTACGCCGACCATTCCCGGTTCGCATGCGTACAGGGCGCGGGGATTTCGGTCGAGGAGATGATCGCGGCGGGCTTCGGCCCGGTGAACCTGGAAACGGTCCTGCGCTTCCAGCGGGAGCTGCGCGGCGGCGACTTCGTCGACATCACCTGCGACTGGGTGTGGGGGGCGGGCAAGACCTACCGGGTCGAGCACGTCCTCACCCGACCGGACGGCGAGGTCGCCGCGACGGTGACGCACGTCAGCGGGCTACTGGACCTGACCACCCGCCGCCTCGTCGCCGACCCGGCCCGGCAATGGCGGTCGATGGCGAGCCGGCCCGAACTGCTGCAGCTTGTCCGATACTGATGCACGTATGAAGGTTTGCGCCATCAAGCCTGTCAATCTGCTGTGCCAGGCCGGACTACCCATCGCGTAGGTTGTCCCGTGACCGCAGCGATCATGTCGTAGTCGCCGTCGTAGTGCAGCACAGTGGTGTGGTGCCGTTCGGCGACGGCGGCAATGACGAGATCGGCGACCGACAGTGCGCGCCAATTTCCGCCCTCTATCAGCAGGCTCTGAATCTCGACGGCGCGATCCCAGGCTTCGTCGGGGGTCGGCAACCAGTCGAAACCACGCAATTCCTCGCGAATCCGCTGGGCGTCGGTCTTCGACCGGGCCGAGTGCAATATCTCCAGCTCGACCGCCCCGCAGATGGCCAGGAGACCGGCATTGTGCAAGGGGTCGACAACCGCCCGGACGGCAGGTTTCGGGTAGCGAGCGAACGCCGACTTATCGATGAGGTATCGGGTGGGCACCTTCAGGCCGCGCCTTGACCGGCCGGCGGATCGACTGGGCCGGTCAGGTCCGGGAGGCCGCCTGCACCGATCCAGTCGAGGAAGGATTGTCGCCGGCGGCGCTTGATCGCGTCCTCGAGGGCGGCATTCACGGTCGCGACCTTGGTCGTCGTTCCGAAAATCTCGGCTGCGGCGGCCAGCTTTTCGTCGTCTACGTCGATGACAGTTCGTGCCATGGGCGTATCACCTCCTGATATCGGAACACCTCAAATGATATCGCATACGCCCGAGGTTGATATCATTCGGCCGCCTACAACCAGGTGTCCAGGGTCGTGGTGGTGAGGAAGTGGTCGAGGTCGGCGCGCCAGGGGGCCGGGGTGGTCTTCTCCGGTTCGATGGCGGTGTACTGGCCCCGGTAGAACAGCAGCGGGCGGCCGTTGGTGGCGGCGGGGGTCTCCGACATGGCCAGCACGCGGCCGATGACGATGAAGTGGTCGCCGCCGTCGACCACACTGTCCACCCGGCATTCGATGGTCGCCAGGGAATTGTCCAGCCGGGGCAGGCCGAGCTCGGAGGTGTGCCAGTCGGTTCCGGCGAACTTGTCCGGTTCGCGAGAGCCGAATTTCGCGCAGACCGGTTGCTGTTCCTCGGCGAGTACGTTCACGCAGAATCGGCCGTTGGCCTCGATGGCGGCCCAGGACCGCGAACCCTTGGTCGGGCAGAACAGCACCAGGGGTGGTTCGAGGGAGAGGGCGGCGAAGGACTGGCAGGCGAAACCGATCGGGGTTTCGTCATCGGTGAGCGTGGTGATGACCGTGATGCCGGTGCAGAACTGCCCGAGGATATTGCGGAACTGCCGGGGGTCGATGGTGGCCTGCTCCGCGGCCGCTTCGCCCGCGCCGTCGGCCGGATCCGCTGGTGCCGTCACGTTCATACCGTCCTCGCCTCGTTCATGGAGCTGCCGGCGGACGGGCCGCCGGATTCAGCCGGACCCGATGCGAGTATCGCACCGGGTCCGGCCGGAGATCACTTGAAACCCACGGAGAAATCGTGGCCCCACAGGCTCACCGCGGTGGATTCCCGGGCGGTCCAGCTGTGGTCGTCGACTTCCAATCCTTCGCAGCCGAATTCGATGTCGAACCCACCGGGAGTCTTCATATAGAACGACAGCATCTTGTCGTTGATATGCCGGCCCAGGGTGGCCGACATCTTCACCTTCTTGCGCATGGCCCGGTCCAGGCACAGGCCGACATCGTCGGAGTTCTCCACCTCGACCATGAGGTGGACGATGCCGGTCGGGTTGGGCAGCGGCAGGAACGCGAGCGCGTGGTGCCGCGGATTGCACCCGTAGAACCGCAACCAGGCCGGGTCGCCGTCCTCCGGCCGGCCCACCAGCTGCGGCGGCAGGCGCATCGAATCGCGCAGCCGGAATCCGAGCACATCCTGGTAGAACGCCTGTGCCGCGGCATCGTCGTTGCAGGTCAGGACCACATGGCCCAGGCCCTGTTCGGCGGTGACGAACTTGTGACCGTACGGGCTGACGAACCGCCGGCCGAGGTACTGCGCGCCGTAGAACGCCTCGAGGGTGTTGTCGGAAGGATCCCGGAAGCGGATCATCCCTTCGACCCGGCGCTCGGCGAGTTCCTCCTTGGTGCCTTCTTCGAAGTCGACGCCGTTCTTCTCCAGCGTCTCCCGGAGGCGTTGCAGCGCGGGGCCGTCGGTGACCTCCCAGCCCGAGACCAGCAGCCGGTCCTTCTCGCCCGGCACGATCACCAAGCGGGCGGCGAAATCATCCATCCGGAGATAGAGCGCGTCGGGGTTGTTCCCGTCGCCCTCCATCATGCCGAGCACTTTCAATCCGTACTCGCGCCAGGCCGCCATATCGGTGGCCTCGATGCGCATGTACCCGAGTGCCTTGATACTCATCGTCATTTCTCCTTGACGCCGAGCAGGAAATCGGTGGCCAACCGGTTGAATTCGGCGAACTTCTCCAGCTGGGCCCAGTGCCCGCACCCGCCGAATACGTGCAATTGTGCGCGCGGGATGCTCTTGAGCGCCACCAGAGCGCCGTCGAGCGGGTTCACCCGATCCTCCCGGCCCCAGATCAGCAGCACCGGCTGGCGCAGTTTGTACGCGTCCCGCCAGAGCATGCCCTTCTCGAAATCGGCGCTCGCGAAGGATTTACCCATGGCCCGGGCGGCGGCCAGCGCCTCGGGGGTGCTCGCCGAGGCGAAACGCTCCTCGATCAGTTCCTCGGTGACCAGGGACTGGTCGAAGACCATGATCCGCAGGAACGCCTCGAGGTTCTCCCGGGTGGGTTCGTAATTGAACTTGCCCAGCAGCTTGACGCCCTCGGTGGGATCGGGGGCGAAGAGGTTGGTGCTCAGCCCGCCCGGGCCCATCAGGATCAGTTTTCCGGCGCGATCGGGATAGTCGAGCGCGAAACGCACCGTCGCGCCGCCACCGAGCGAATTGCCCAGCAGGTGGACCCGGTCGGTGATCTCCAGGGTGTCGAGCAGATCCTTCAGCGCCGAGGAGCTGTGTACGAAGTACTGCGGATGCTCGGTCGGCTTGTCGGACTGCCCGTACCCGGGCTGATCGACCGCGATCACGTGGAAGTCGCGGGCCAGCACCGCGATGTTGCGAGAGAAGTTCGACCACGAGGACGCGCCCGGTCCACCGCCGTGCAGCAGCACGATGGTGGGACCGTTGCCGACGCCGGCCTCGTGGTAGTGCAGTTTCAGATCCGGACGAACCTGGGCGAATCGCGAGGTGGATTCGTAGGTGAGTTCGGCGGTCGAGGTCATCACACCATCCCGTCGGAAACCGGCAGCCCGAATTCGTGCGTACCGTACATGACGTAGGCGCGCTCGGGATCGTTGGAGGCGTGCACGCGCCCGGCGTGCGCGTCGCGCCAGAACCGCTGCAGCGGGGTGCCGTTCACCAGCGCGGTGGCGCCGGAGCTCTCGAAGAGTTTGTCGATCGAGGCGATGGCCCGGCCGGTCGCGCGGACCTGGTCGCGCCGGGCGCGTACGCGCAGGTCGAACGGGATCTCCTTACCTTCGAGCAGCAGCGCGTATTCGTCGGCCACATTGCCCGACAGCTGACGCCAGGCGGCGTCGATATCGCTGGAGGCCTCGGCGATCCGGACCTTCGTGAAGGGATCTTCCTTGGCCTTCTCGCCGGCGTAGGCGGCGCGCAGTCGCTTGCCCTGGTGCTCTACGTGGGCCTCGTAGGCGCCGTAGGCCATACCGACGATCGGCGCGGAGATGGTGGTGGGGTGGATGGTGCCCCACGGCATCTTGTACACGGGGTCGGTATTGCGCTCCAGGCCCGGCGATTTCAGGTCGTTCATGGTCTTGTAGCTGAGGAACCGGTGCGTGGGTACGAAAACGTCCTTCACCACGAGCGTGTTCGAACCGGTGCCGCGCAGGCCGACCACGTTCCAGACGTCGTCGATCTCGTATTCGGAGCGGGGGATCAGGAAGCTGCCGAAATCGACCGGCTTGCCGTTCTTGATCACCGGTCCGCCGACGAAGGTCCAGTCGGCGTGCCCGGAGCCCGAGGACCAGGCCCACGAGCCGCTGACCCGGTAGCCGCCGTCGACCACGGTGCCGGCCCCCATCGGCGCGTAGGAGGAGGAGATCCGCACATCGGTGTTCTCGCCCCACACCTCTTCCTGCGCCTCCTGGCCGAACAGCGCCAGATGCCAGTTGTGTACGCCGATGATCCCGGCGACCCAGCCGGTGGAGCCGCAGGCGCTGGCGATCTTGCGGACGGTGTCGTAGAAGACAACCGGGTCCGCGGCGTGCCCGCCCCACTGCTTCGGCTGCAGCAACCGGAAGAAACCGGCTTCCTGCAGGTCCTTGATCGATTCCTCGGGGATCTGCCGAAGGTCTTCGGCCTCCTGTGCGCGGGCGCGCAGCGTGGGCAATAGCGCTTCGACCCGTTCGGTCACTTCTCGCGTCATCTCCGGCCCCTGCTCCTGCCTGGTCGTGTGCTAACCGGTAGTCATCTGCTCGGCGCAGAATTTACCTCTGAGACTAGAACAGGTTCTCGTTCATGTCGAGAACCGGTGTCGGTGGGCCGCATATATGCGACATGTGCTGGATGTGGCGTGAATAGCTGGCGTTCGGGGCGTCAGTTTTGTAACGTGTTCTAGTACAGCAGGAGGAGGAATTGCGATGGCAGCAACCACGCCGGGCGGCGGTGCGAAGGTCCGGGAGCTCGACGTCGGCTCGGTTCCCACCCGGTACGCGCGCGGATGGCATTGCCTGGGGTTGGCGCAGAATTTCCGGGACGGCAAACCGCATTCGGTGCAAGCGTTCGGAACCAAACTGGTGATCTGGGCCGACAGCGCCGACGAATTGCACGTACTCGACGCCTACTGCAGGCATATGGGCGGCGATCTCAGTATGGGTGAGATCAAGGGCGACGACGTCGCCTGCCCGTTCCACGATTGGCGCTGGGGCGCGACCGGTAAATGCACGTCCATCCCCTACGCGCGGCGGGTCCCGCCACTGGCGCGTACACGGCGCTGGACCACTCTCGAGCGCAACGGCCAGCTCTTCGTCTGGCACGACCACGAGCGCAACGAACCGCCGCCCGAGGTCACCATCCCCTATATCAAAGGTCCCTACACCGATGCCGACGGCAATCCGGTGGAGGACCTCGACAGTGGCTGGACCCAGTGGACCTGGAACTCGTTGCTGATCGAGGGCGCGAACTGCCGTGAGATCATCGACAACGTCGTGGATATGGCCCACTTCTTCTATATCCACTACGCCTTCCCCACCTTCTTCAAGAACGTTTTCGAGGGACATGTCGCCACTCAGTTCCTGGAGACCAAGGGTCGGCCCGATGTCGGGATGGGCGCCAAATACGCGGGCGATCAGCTCCTGAAATCGGAGGCCTCGTACTTCGGGCCCTCCTACATGATCAATCCCCTGGTCAACAGCTACGGCGGTTACGAGATCACGGTCAACCTGATCAACTGCCACTATCCGGTGTCGCAGGATTCGTTCATGCTGCAGTGGGGTCTTACCGTCGAGAAGCCGAAGGGCCTCGACGACGAGACCGCGCAGAACCTCGCGAAGACCATGGCCGATTTCTTCGGTGACGGCTTCCTGCAGGACGTGGAGATCTGGAAGCACAAGTCCAAGGTCGAGAACCCGCTGCTCTGCGAGGAGGACGGCCCGGTCTACCAGTTGCGGCGCTGGTACGACCAGTTCTACGTCGATGTCGCCGACGTGACCGAGAAGATGACCCAGCGGTTCGAATTCGAGGTCGACACCGCCAAGGCGAACGAGGCATGGGAAGCCGAGGTCGAAGAGAACCTGCGGCGTAAACGCGAACAAGAGGCGGCCGCGGCGGACGCCGACCAAGCGGAGGCAGGAGTCTGATATGACCCGCTGGGCAAAAGCACCCGATTTCGCCGACCAGCCCGCCCGGCAGGCCGCGGTGCGGGCCCAGACGGTCGTGGATCAGCAGCGATACCTGGAGGACGGCCTGACACCGCTGCGGTGTCAGGCCTGCGACGCCGAGGTACGGGTCCGTAAGAGCAGTTCCCGGCAGACCTCGGTGCAGTGGGCCGAGAACCCGGCCACCCGCTGCCCGGTTTTCGCCGAACTCAGCGCCGAGGGGTACGGGCCCGGTCGGCCGGATACCTGTGAGCGTTTGCAGAAGACCATCAAATGGGCCGTAGACGAAGGTTTGCTCGAGGTTCCGGAGTAGCCGTGCGGAGTCCCTGGATCTCCGGAGACTTCAGGTATCACCCGGCCGTGCGTATTCTCCCGAGAATGCCATGGAATGCGTCCTCCGAGCACAGCGTCGGCCGTACCGGCCGTGGTTCGTTGCGTGGGACGCTCACACTCGACGGGAACTGGGATTCCAGGGAGACGAACGAGGCGATAGCCGACGAGTTCGATACTTCCGGCGCCGGTCACTCGTGACACCCGGGCGCCGGACGTCCCGAATGCCGATACCGCAGGTTCGGTGAGTCGTGGATCGGGCCGAGGTATAGGCGCAGGAGAAAGCAGATCGTACGCAACAACCACTCCAGAAGACTGGAGTGGCCGCCGCTTCTCCGGTGTGGCGCACCTGCCCGTGCGGTCAGCGCCGGGAGCCGCGCTCGCGATACATGCGCCGCTGTTCCTTGGCGATACCCCGCCACACCTTCTCGCGCTCGGCCTGGAGCCGTTTGTCCGACCGCGCTTCCATCCAGGCGTTCTCCTTGCCCAGCTTGCGATAGCTGCGCACCCGCCGTTCGGGTATCTCGCCGGATTCGACGGCTACACGGACGGCGCAACCCGGTTCGGCGTCGTGGGCGCAGTCGGCGAACCGGCAGTCGGCGGCCAATTCCTCGATATCGCTGAAGGTCCGGCTGATGCCCTCGGCCGCGTCCCACAGTCCGATACCCCGCAGTCCGGGGGTGTCGATGAGGGTGCCGCCGGTGGGTAGCGGACGCAGTTCGCGGTGCACCGTGGTGTGCCGGCCCTTCTTGTCGGCCGCGCGCACCGTATCGGTGGCGAAGACCTCGGCGCCGAGCAGTGCGTTGGCAAGTGTGGACTTACCCGCGCCGGACGGTCCCAGCAGAACCACCGTGCCGCTCAGTACCGCGACCAGTACATCGAGGCCGAGTTCGGCAGTCGCGCTGACCGCCAGCACCGGGGCACCGGGCGCAACGGCACGGACCTCGTCGAGCGGTAGATCCTCGGTGGTATCCGCCTTGGTGAGTACGACCACGGGCTGCGCGCCGCTCTCCCAGACCAGGGCGAGCATCCGTTCGATGCGCCCCAGATCCACATCGCCGTCGGCGGGCGCGCAGATCAGCACCGTATCGACATTGGCGGCCAGTACCTGACTCTCCGACCGTCCGGACGCGGCGGAACGGGTGATGGCGGTACGGCGGGGCAGCAGGGCCCGGATATGTGAACGGGCGTCCAGGCTCACCCAGTCGCCGGTGCACAGACCGCTCACCGCGGAGTCCGCGCGCGGACAGGTGGCCCGGGCGGGCCCGGTGGGGGTCACCACATCGCATTCGCCACGATCCATCCGGACGATGCGGGCGGGGACGCAATCGGCGTCGAGGAGCGGGAGGTACTGCTCGGCTACGTTTTCTGTCCAGCCGAAAGGGACGAGTGGGTCGAAGTCGACCATGAGGGAGGAAATCCTTCGCCGGGCGCCGAGCCCGACCGGGCTCAGCGAGTGGAGTTCGAGAGGGAGAACGACGGGGCGGTACGAACCGGTGCGGTTCGCCGCGCCACGGCAATCCGGGCGACCGTCACGTTCTCCACCTCCTTCACGACTCGCTGCTGCCGGTTACTTTTACATGGCGCCCGCGTCCGCGCAATCCTTTTTCCACACCGCGCGCCCCAGTGCGGCGCCGCTGCCCACGGATGCTCACGAAGCCGCTGTGGTCATCTCGCTCAGGCGATCGCGTTCGCCGAGCCCGGGTTCGAGCAGATCGAAGACCCGCCCGGCTTCGTCGGTCACTCTCGCCGCGATGTGCTCGGGCGAGTGCTCGAGCATCGTCAGCTCCTGCGCCCGCTGGAACAGCGGGCGATGCGCGGCGCCCGGCTGGACGGCAGCGGCCCGCCGGTCTCCTCTCGCCGGCGGCCACCGGGCCGCCGTGCTCTCAGCTGTTGACCAGCGGACGCCGCGGTACGCCGAAGAGTTCGGCGTCGCCGTGGGCGCGCTTGAAGTACAGGTGCGCGTCGTGCTCCCAGGTGATGGCGATACCGCCGTGCAGCTGGATGGTTTCCGCGGCGATCGTGGAGAACGATTCGGAGCACTGCCGGCGGGCGGCCCAGACGTCCTCGGCGGCGGACGGCGCGTCCTCGGCCACCGCGAAGCCGGCGGCCAGGGCGGCCGATTTCGCCGACTCGGCGAGTACGTACATATCGGCCATCCGGTGCTTGAGGGCCTGGAAACTGCCGATGGCCCGGCCGAACTGCACCCGGGATTTGGTGTATTCGACCGTGGCCTCCAGGCAGTATTCGGCCGCGCCCACCTGTTCGGCGGCGACCGCGGCCCACGCGACGCGGTGCAGACGTTCGATGATCGGGGCGGGGTCCGCGTCACCCAGCCGGCGCGCGGGCGTCGCGGTGAACGAGATCTCCGACAGGGCGCGGGAGGGGTCCATGGCGGCGACCCGGCGCCGCTCGACACCGTCGGCGGTCGGGTCGACCTCGAAGAGTCCGGTTTCGGTGACCACGATCAGAGTGTCGGCTACGGTGCCGTCGAGCACGTAGTGGGCCGTACCGTCGAGGGTTTCCCCCTCGGCCCGCACCCCGAAGTCGTCCCAGCCACGGGCCGAGGCCCAGCAGACGGCGAGGGTGCGCCGCCCCTCGGCGACCTCGGGCAGCAGCCGCGCGCAGGCCTCTTCGTCACCGGAGAGCAGTACCGCCTGCACGCCCAGTACCGCCGAGCCCAACATCGGCACATCGGCGAGCGTCCGGCCGAGTTCGCCGACCACCAGCAGGGATTCGACCAGGCCCGCGCCGAACCCGCCGAACTCCTCGGGTACGGCCAGCGCGGCCACGCCGACCTGTTCGCACAGCTGCGCCCACAACTGTGGGTCGTAGCCCAGGTCGGTGTCCATGGCCTTACGAACGCCGGCTCGCGCGTCACGTTTGGCCAGCAGTCCCCGGACCGCCGCCACCAGCTCCTGCTGTTCCTCGCTGATCATCTCTTCTCCCGTGGTTTCGGACGGACACCGGCAGCGCAACCCCAGCGTTCTCGCCGCTGCCTGCCGGTTCTCCGGTCAGGTGAGCGCGCCGGCCGGATCCGCGGCGGGCCCGGTGCGCAGCGCCTCGGCGATCCGCCCGCGGTGCAGATCCGGGGTGCCCCAGGCGGTGCGCAGGGCGGTGACCCGGGTCAGCCACAGCGACAGGTCGTATTCGGCGGTGTAGCCGATGGCGCCGTGCACCTGCAGTGCGGCGCGGGCCGCCCGGTAGGCGGCGTCGGCGCAGGCGACGGCCGCGGCGGAGGTGTCACGGGCCCGGTTGGTCGTCGCGGTGGTCAGCGCGGCCCGATACAGCAGCGGTTCGGCGAGGTCGAGCCCGATGAGGACATCGGCCAGTTTCTGCTTGACCGCCTGGAATTCACCGATCGGGCGCCCGAACTGTTTGCGCTGTTTGACGTAATCGGTCGACGCGTCGAGCAGCGCCTTGCCCGCGCCGAGCAGCTGGGCCGCGTTGGCCAGGGTCCCGGCGTCGAAAGCCGCCGCGACGGCCTCGGCGGCCCGCGGGCCCTCGGCGAGGAGTTCATCGGACTCGACCGTGAACAGCCGGCGTGCGGGATCCACCGAGCGCACCGATTCACCGACCCGTCCCGTGCCGATCCGGTCGCCGTCGGCCACCAATACGAGATCGACCCGGTCGGCGTCCACGGCGATCGCCCGGCCGCCCGTACCGGTGAAGGCGACGGTGGCCGACACCGTGCCCTCGGAGATCCCGGGCAACCAGCGCCGGGCCGGCTCGGGGTCCGTGCCGGCGAGCGTCTGGAGCAGCGCGGGGACGGCGGCCGCCGACTCCACCAGCGGCCCGGGGGCCGCGGCCCGGCCGATCTCGACGAAGGCCACCACCTGGTCCAGCGGTTCGGCGTCGAGACCGCCGAACTCCTCGGTGATGGTCAGGCCGAACGCTCCCGCGGCGGCCAGCTGTTCGATCAGTGCCCGGCCGGGCGCCGGATCGCCGGCGCTCCACGCCCGCACCGCGGCGGTCGTGGAACCGGACTCGAACAGTTTGCGGATACTGGCCCCGAAGTCCTGATGCTCCGGGCTGAGCGCGAATTTCATCGGTTGCTTCCCCTCGGTAGGCCGAGGAGCCGCTCGGCGATGATGTTGCGTTGGATCTCGTTGGTGCCGGCGTAGATCGGGCCCGACAGCGAGAACAGATACCCGTCGGTCCAGCGGCTCGCCTGCTCGGCTTCGGGTCCGAGCAGATCCAGTGCGGTTTCGTGCATGGCGATATCGAGTTCGGACCAGAACACCTTGGTGATCGACGATTCGGCGCCGAGCTTGCCGCCCTGGTCGAGCCGCGTGACCGTCCCGAAGGTGTGCAGCCGGTAGGCCTCGCTGCCGAGCCAGGCATCCACCACCGCGTCGCGGGCCGCGGTGCCGGTATCGCCGCGTTCGGTCCACAGGTCGATCAGCCGCTGCGCGGTCGCGCTGAACCGGCCGGGGCTGCGCAGCGAGAGACCGCGCTCGTTGCTGGAGGTGCTCATGGCGACCCGCCAGCCCTCGTTGGGGGCGCCGATCACATCGCTGTCGGGAACGAAGACATCGTCGAGGAAGATCTCCGCGAAGCCGGGCTCTCCGTCGAGCTGGGGGATCGGGCGGACGGTGACGCCGTCGGCGTCGAGCGGGAACATCAGGTAGGTGAGGCCGCGGTGCCGTTCGGCGGCGGGGTCGCTGCGGAACAGGCCGAAGGCCCGGTCGGCGAACGCCGCCCGGGAACTCCAGGTCTTCTGACCGCTGAGTACCCAGCCGCCCTCGGCGCGCCGGGCGGTGGAGCGGATACCGGCCAGATCGCTACCGGCCTCCGGCTCCGACCAGGCCTGGGCCCAGATATCGTCGCCGCGGGCCATCCGCGGCATGATCCGCTCCAACTGCTCGGGGGTGCCGTGCTCGAACAGAGTGGGGGCCAGCAGGAAGATACCGTTCTGACTCACCCGGCCCGGGGCGCCCGCCGCGTAGTACTCCTGCTCGAAAAGCACCCATTCGAGCAGCGACGCGTCCCGCCCACCGAACTCGCGCGGCCACGACACCACCGACAACCGTGCCTCGGCCAGCGTGCGTTCCCAGGCGCGATGGGCTTCGAAACCGGCCTCGGTGTCCATGGACGGCAGCGGTTCCGCGGGCACGTTCGCGGCCAGGAATTCGCGGACCTCCCGCTGGAATTCCCGGGTGCCTTCGTCGAGATCGAGATCCATTCAGTCTTTCCCGTCCGTATTCTTCGCGTCGGCCGAAGTCGCCTGCGCTTTCATCGTTCTGGCGTTCATACCGCCCAGGGAATCCGCTCCGACCTCGGCGTTGTGCGCGTGTGCGAAATGGTGGAGTCCGAACACCGAATCCATTCCGGCCCGCATCCCCATGAGATCCTCGGACTGGTTGACCGCTTTCTTCGTCAACGCGAGCCCGAACTGCGGCATGGCGGAGATCTTCTCGGCCAGCGCCATGGTCTCCGATTCCAGGTCGGCGCGCGGCACGACCCGGTTGACCATGCCCCACTCCTTGGCCTGCGCGGCATCGAACCGGTCACCGGTGTACAGGAATTCCTTGGCGGCCCGGGGACCCATCACCCACGGATGGGCGAAGTATTCGACACCCGGAATCCCCATGCGCACCACGGGGTCGGAGAAGAAGGCGTCGTCGGCGGCGACGATCAGATCGCAGACCCAGGCCAGCATGAGGCCGCCCGCGATACAGGCACCCTGCACCATGGCGATGGTCGGCTTGGGGATCTCCCGCCAGCGGCGGCACATCCCCAGATACACCTCCATCTCGCGGGCGAAGCGCTGGTCACCGCCGGGGCGGTCGATATGGTCCCACCACAGCGCGGCCTTGTTCGGGTACTTCACATGATGGTCGCGGCCGGGGGTGCCCAGGTCGTGGCCCGCGCTGAAGTGCTTCCCGTTGCCGGCCAGCACGATGACCTTGACCTCGGGGTCCTCGACCGCCCGCTCGAACGCGGCGTCGATCGCGTAGGTCATCACCGAGTTCTGGGCGTTGCGGTAGCCGGGCCGGTTCAAGGTGACCACCGCGATCGCGCCGCGGCGTTCGTAGGTCACCACATCGGGTTCGTAGGGAATGCTCCCGTCGCCGTTCGCGGGGTGCGCGGCAGGGCTGTCCGACATTACGAATTCTCCTCACGTAGCTGGCGTTTGAGCACCTTGCCGCTGGCGTTGTAGGGCAATTCGTCGCGGAATTCGACGAAGCGCGGCACCTTGAAATTGGCCAGCACCTTGGTGGCATAGGAGAACACCTGGTCCTCGCTGAGCGCGGCACCCGGTTTCCGGACGATATAGGCCTTACCCACCTCACCCATCCGGGTATCGGGCACGCCGATCACCGCGACGACGGCGACACCGTCCAATCCGGCCAGGGACTGTTCGACCTCGGCCGGATATACATTGAATCCGCCGCTGACGTACATGTCCTTGAGCCGGTCGGTGATCTTCAGATAGCCGCGGTCGTCGATCACGCCGATATCGCCGGTGTGCAACCAGCCGTCCGCGTCGATCGTTCTGGCGGTGCTCTCCGGATCATCCAGATAACCGAGCATGACGTTGGGTCCGCGCAGCAGGACCTCACCCGCCTCACTGAGTTTCAGTTCGAATCCGGCCATGGGGCGGCCGCTGGTGGCGGAGATGGTCTCGGCGTCGTCGTCGACCCGGCACATGGTGCCGAACCCGGTGGATTCCGAGAGCCCGTACGCGGTGAGCACCACATCGAAATCCAGTTCCCGGCGCATCCGCTCCACCAGCACCACCGGTACCGGCGCCGCGCCCGTGACGGCCACGCGCAGGCTCGCCAGCCGGTACCCGCCGCGGTCCGGGAAATCCAGGATGGACTGGTAGATGGTGGGCGGGCCGGGCAGGACGGTGATCTGCTCCTGATCGATGAGCCGCATGGTGGTCGGTACGTCGAAAACGATCTGCGGGACCATGGTCGCCCCGGTGAGCAGGCAGGCGATGATTCCGGCCTTGTAGCCGAAGCTGTGGAAGAACGGGTTGACGATCAGATAGTTGTCGTCGCTGTTCAGCGTCGAACATTCGGTCCAGCCGCGGACCGCGGACAGGGTCTGCCGGTGTGCGATGAGGACGCCCTTGCTGCGGCCGGTGGTGCCGGAGGTGAACAGGATGTCGGACAGGTCGTCGGGGCTGATCGATTCCGCCCGCTCACGCGCCTGCTCGCGGGTGACTCCGGCGCCGGCCGCGGCCAGCTCGGACCAGTTCAGCGCGTCCTGCACGGGCTCCTCGGTGCCTTCGACCGGGAGCACGATCACAGTGCCGATCCGCAGGTCCGGCGCGGCCGCGCGCAACTCGGCCAGCCGGTCGCGTTTGAGGAAGGTGCCCGCGATGAACAGGCCCTTCGCGTCGACCCGTCGCAGCACATCGGCCACCTCGTCGGCGACGTAGCGGGTGTTCAGCGGGACCAGTGTCGCGCCGGCGTAGTGGGCGCCGAGGGCGGCGATCACCCAGTGATGGGTATTGGGCGACCAGATGCCCACGCGGTCACCGGTTCGGATGCCGCGGGCGAGCAGGGCGCGGGCCACGTCCTGGACCTGTTCGAGCAGTTGGATCCAGTCGAGCCGGACCGGTCCGTCGGCCAGCGCGGGCGCGGCGCCGTAGTTCTGGGCGGCGGCGTGCAGGGCCAGCGGAGTGGTCCGGTCCGTCGGGATGTGCGCAGGGGGTGTCACGGGTGTCCTCGATGTCGTGCGGCCGTGGGCGGTGCGCGGTCTGCGAGTTGCGGTCTACAAAGCAAGTGCTTGGTAGGTTATCCTACCGGCGTGGGTGCTATCCAGACCTCAGAATCCGGTACCGGTCGCGACGGCGGACGGCAATCGGCCGAACACGCCGCCAGAGCGCGGCCTACGGCCGAACGGACCAGCGTGGCCGCCCTGAGCGACGGCGAATTCGCCGAGCAGGTGCGGAGCTGGCTCGACGAGCAGCTCAACGGTGAATTCCGGGAACTGCGCGGGCTGGGCGGCCCCGGCCGCGAACACGAGGCCTTCGACGAACGCCTGGAATGGGACCGCGCGCTGGCCGCCGCGGGCTGGACCTGCCTGGGCTGGCCGGTGGAATACGGCGGGCGCGACGCGAGCGTCGCGCAGCAGATCATCTTCCACGAGGAGTACGCGAAGGCGAACGCGCCCGCGCGGGTCTCGCACGTGGGTGAGGAACTACTCGGCCCGACCCTGCTGGCCTTCGGGACCGACGCCCAGCGCGACCGTTTCCTGCCGGGAATCCGCACCGTCACCGAACTATGGTGCCAGGGCTACTCGGAACCGGGCGCCGGCTCCGATCTCGCCGCTGTGTCGACCTCCGCACGCCTGGACGGTGACCAGTGGTCGATCAACGGGCAGAAGATCTGGACCTCGCTGGCGCATGTGGCCGACTGGTGCTTCGCGGTCTGCCGCACCGAACCGGGCTCGAAACGCCACAAGGGCCTTTCGTATCTGCTGGTGCCGATGGACCAGCCCGGTATCGAGGTCCGGCCGATCGTGCAGCTCACCGGCACCTCCGAATTCAACGAGGTGTTCTTCGACAACGCGCGCACCGAGGCCGACCTGGTCGTGGGCGAACCGGGCGACGGCTGGCGGGTCGCGATGGGCACGCTGAACGTCGAACGCGGTATCTCCACACTCGGCCAGCAGATCCGCTTCGCCCGGGAACTCGCGGCGATCGAGAACCTGGCCCGCGAGTCCGGCGCCCTCGACGATCCGCTGCTGGCGGACAAGATAGATCGTGCCTGGGTGGGGCTGCGGGTGCTGCGCGCCCACGCGCTGCGCACCATGGCCGAGACCGCCGACGATGGCGGCCAGGCCTCGGTGGGCAAACTGCTCTGGGCCAATTGGCATCGCGGGCTCGGCGAACTCGCCATGGCGGTGCGCGGCGCCGCCGGACTCGTCGCCGCGGACGGTGATCTCGACGAATGGCAGCGGCTGTATCTGTTCACCCGCGCCGACACGATCTACGGAGGTTCGAACGAAGTGCAGCGCAACATCATCTCCGAGCGAGTGCTCGGTCTCCCTCGTGAGGCCCGGTAGTGAGCGGGCCGCTGTCGGTCGCGCCCCCGCAGACTCCGGCGCACAACCTGCTCACCGGCCGCCGGGCCGTGGTCACCGCGGCCGCCGGTACCGGGATCGGATCCGCGACGGCCCGCCGGCTGCTCGCCGAAGGCGCCGATGTGGTGGTCTCGGATTGGCACGAACGGCGGCTGGAGGCCACGCGTGCCGAACTGTCCGCGGAGTTCACCGACCGCAAGGTCGCCGCGATCGCCTGTGATGTCACCAGCACCGGACAGGTCGACGAACTGGTCCGTGGGGCGGCCGCGGCGCTGGGCGGTGTCGATATTTTCGTCAACAACGCCGGCCTCGGCGGCGAGACGCCGGTGGTCGATATGACCGACGAACAGTGGGACCGCGTCCTCGACATCACCCTCAACGGCACCTTCCGCTGTACCCGGGCCGCGCTGAACTACTTCCGCGACGCGAAACACGGCGGCGTGATCGTCAACAATGCGAGCGTGCTCGGTTGGCGGGCTCAGTACGGTCAGGCGCACTACGCCGCCGCGAAGGCCGGTGTGATGGCGCTGACCAGGTGCAGCGCGGTCGAGGCGGCCGAGTTGGGCGTCCGGATCAACGCGGTGTCGCCGAGCATCGCCCGGCATGCGTTCCTGGACAAGACCAGCTCCAGCGAACTGCTCGACCGGCTCTCCGAGCGCGAGGCCTTCGGCCGGGCGGCCGAACCGTGGGAGGTCGCGGCCACCATCGCGATGCTCGCCAGCGATTACACCACCTACCTCACCGGCGAGGTGGTCTCGATCAGCAGCCAGCGCGCCTGAGGGGAACCCGTGCGCGCGGTGTCGCCCGAGGCCACTTCGGTGTCGGCCGGTGGCCGCGCCGGCGCCGGTCGGGGATTCGTGCGCCGGGGTCGGTACCGCCGGGCGCGGTGCTGCCCGCAAGGGGTTCGCGTGCCCGACGAAGTCCGGGAGGAGCGGGTCAGGCGCGGGTGAGCGCGAAGATACGCAGGTCCCGGTCGGTGCGGTGCCGGTAGGTGGCGTACGCGCCGGTGATCTCGACGAAACGCTGGAAGATCGATTCCGCCGCGGCACCCTCGACCCGGGTGGCGGTGACCGGAATGCGTTCTCCCGCGATGGCCACGGTCGCGCTCGGTTCGGCGAGGAGGTTGGCCGTCCAGGCCGGGTGGCGGGCGCCACCGAAGTTGCTGCCGATGACGTAGAGGGTGGCACCGTCGTGCACGCACAGCAGCGGCTGGGTGCGCGGCTGTCCCGATCGGCGACCCGTGGTGGTCAACAGGATCACCGGTGCCCCGATCGGCCCGAGCGCGGTGTAGCGGGCGCCGGTACGTTCGAGTACCCGGCGGTCCAGCGGGGTGAGGGCCCGGACCAGCCGAGAGCCGAACTTCGTGCCGGCGAACCTGTCTGCCGCACGGGCCAGTGGACTTTCCGGGGAACCCCACTGGCGCTGCGGGAACGGCGTCGTCATCCGGCGAATATACCGACGGCCCCGGCGCGCCCTCCGGTATGTGCCAGGCACGGCCCCGCGGACGTACATCTCGCGGCGATCGGCAGTTCTCCGATTCGGTCGCCGGAATTCGGTATCCGGCGGAACCGGTTCCGGCTACCGGCCGTCCAAATAATCGGAAGCAGTGCGGAATTCGTATCTCTTCCGCGACGCGGGCCCGAGGGGTCCGGCTCCGACAGGGAGGGGGGAGCCGGAAACCTCGGGCCCGCCGGTCGCACACCGCCCATGGACCAAGCAAATGCTTGGTTGTATCATGGCGGGGTGACCGCACCCGACCCCTCGAAATCGGCCCGGCGAACCGAACTACTCGATATGGCGGCAGAACTGTTCGCCGAACGGGGCGTGCGCGCCACCACGGTGCGTGATATCGCCGACGCGGCGGGCATCCTCTCCGGCAGCCTGTACCACCACTTCTCCTCGAAAGAGGGGATGGTGGACGAGATCCTGCGCGGATTCCTCGACGAGCTGTTCGGACGCTACCGCGAGATCGTCGCCGCCGGGCTGAATTCGCGTGCCACGCTGGAAGCCCTGGTGCTGGCCTCCTACGAGGCCTTCGACCGATCCCATGCGGCGGTCGCCATCTACCAGTCCGAGGCCAAACGCCTCCGGGCCGCCGAACGTTTCGCCTACATCGACGACTACAACCGCGAATTCCGTGAGCTCTGGCGCCGCGTCCTCACCAGCGGCGTCGCCGACGGCAGCTTCCGCCCCGAACTCGATATCGACCTGGCCTACCGCTTCCTGCGCGACACGGTCTGGGTCGCGGTCCGCTGGTACCAGCCCGGCGGCGGGTCGATCACCGTCGACACGCTCGCCAAGCAGTACCTCACCATCGTGCTCGACGGGCTCACCGTGCCGGGCCACACCGATTAGGAGAAAATCCATGGCAACAGCTGCCCGCCGCCCCTATGCACCGTTGCGTGAGGCGTACGTGATCGATGCGGTGCGCACCCCGATCGGGAAGCGCGGTGGTGCGCTGGCGGAGGTCCATCCGGCCGATCTCGGCGCGGCCGCGTTGCAGGGCCTGCTCGGCCGCAATTCGATCGACCCCGCCCGGGTCGACGATGTGATCGTCGGCTGCGTCGACAATGTCGGCCCGCAGGCCGGCAATATCGGCCGGACGATGTGGCTGACCGCCGGATATCCGGAAGAGGTCCCCGGCGTCACCGTGGACCGGCAGTGCGGGTCCAGCCAGCAGGCCATCAACTTCGGCGCCCAGGCCATCATGAGCGGTACCGCCGAGGTCATCGTGGCCGGCGGAGTGCAGAACATGAGCGCTATCCCGATCTCCGCGGCCATGATCGCCGGTAAGGAGTACGGCTTCGATTCGCCGTTCGTCGGCGCCAAGGGCTGGGATCACCGCTACGGCACCGGCGAGGTCTCGCAGTTCCGTGGCGCGCAGTTGATCGCCGAGAAGTGGGGGATCACCCGCGAGGACATGGAGCAGTGGGCGCTGCGCAGCCACGAGCGCGCCCGCGCCGCCATCAAAGCGGGCCGGTTCGACAACGAGATCGTGCCCGTGGGGGATTTCTGGATCGACCAGGGTCCGCGCGAGACCAGTCTGGAGAAGATGGCCTCGCTGCCCGCGCTGGAAGAGGGCAGCCCGCTGACCGCCGCGGTCGCCTCGCAGATCTCCGACGGCGCCAGTGCGACCCTGCTCGCCTCGGAATGGGCGGTCGAGGAATACGGTCTCACCCCGCGCGCCCGCATCATCCACGTCAGCGCTCGCGGCGCCGACCCGCTGTACATGCTCACCGCGCCGATCCCCGCCACCCGGTGGGCGCTGGAGAAGACCGGCCTGACCATCGACGATATCGACGTGGTCGAGATCAACGAGGCCTTCGCCCCCGTGGTGCTGGCCTGGTTGAAGGAGACCGGCGCCGACCCGGAGAAGGTGAACGTGAACGGCGGCGCGATCGCACTGGGCCATCCGCTCGGCGCGACCGGCGCGAAACTCTTCGCCACCCTGCTGAACGAACTGGAGCGGATCAACGGCCGCTACGGCCTGCTCACCATCTGCGAGGGCGGCGGCACCGCCAACGCCACCATCATCGAGCGGCTCGACCGCTGACGATGTGGTGGCGGTGAGGCCGCCACCACATCGGCTCTGTCAGTGGACCCGGACCGGCACGTTGGCCCAGCCGGCGACATTGGTGACCGTGGCCCGGCGCAGACCTGCCCGGTCCACGGTGTAGTCGGGCATCACGTCGAGCAGTGCGTCCAGTGCGATCCGGCCTTCCAACCGGGCCAGCGCGGCACCCAGGCAACTGTGGATGCCGTAACCGAAGCCCAGGTTGTGCCCGGAATGCGGCCGGTCGATATCGAAGCTTTCGGCGTCGGGGAACGCCTGCTCGTCGCGCGTGGCCGAGGCGAGCAGCATCAGCACGTAGCTGCCCTGCGGAATGGTCCGGTCGTGCAGCCGTACCTCGGTACGGGTGTAGCGCAGGTCGTACTGCACGGGCCCGTCGTAACGCAGCACTTCTTCGAAGGCCGCGGGGATCTTCGACCGATCGGCGCGCAGGGCTCGCCACTGCTCCGGGTGGTCGGCGAACAGGACGGCCGCGATGCCGACGAGCTTGGCGACGGTTTCGGCGCCCGCCCCGCCCAGCAGCGAGATGAAACCGGCGATCTCGATATCGGTCAACGCGGTCTTCGTCCCGTCACCGCGGTCGACCTCGGCCGCGATCAGATGGCTGATCATGTCGTCGCGCGGGCGGGCCCGTCGCTCGAGGATCAGTTCGAAGTAGTACTGCCCGGCTTCCCGGATCGCCTCCGCCGCTTCGGGCCGCATCCCGGTCTCCCCGGGGCGGCGTTCCAGCGGGAGAGCGTGTAATTCGCGCAGCCGGGCCCGGTCCGGTGCCGGGACGCCGAGCATGGAGCTGATCACCTCGATCGGGAAATGGTTCGAGAAGTCCGCCACCACATCGAATTCGCCGCCGGGCAGCCGTTCGACGAATGTCGCGACGGTCTCCCGGACCATGGGTTCCAGCGCCGCTATCGCGCGCGGGGTGAACACCTTGCGCACCAGGTTGCGCATCCGGGTGTGCTCGGGCGGGTCCATCATGATGATCATCGGCACGGACGGTTTCGGATGGCCGGGGTCCAGGACCATGTCCAGGGTGATGCCCTCGGCCGAGGAGAAGGTGTCGAAATTCTTCATCCCGGCCGCGACGTCGGGGTAGCGCGACAGCGACCAGAGGCCGTATTCGGGGTTGAAGTGGACCGGGGCCTGCGCGCGTAGGCGGCGATAGATTTCGTGCGGGTCGGAGAAGAATTCGTCGGAGAACGGGTCGAAGACGATCCCGTCGCCGGATACACAGGTGTCCGTCATCGGACTCACCTCGATACAGCTGGAGCTGGATGGAATGTGCCGCGCGGGGCTGTCCGTACGATTCGATGGTGGCCGCCGGAATGCGGGTTCACCAGCTGAAACGGTCTACCGGACCGGCCCTGTCGGTACTCGATAGAGTGTTACACAACTTACAAAAAGTGTAAAGGATGTAAATGTCGTCATCGGATGCCAACTCGAACGGGCCGACCCGGGAGCGAATCCTGCGCGCGACCTTCGAGGTGCTGAGCCGCCACGGCCACAGCAAGCTGAACCTGTCCGATGTCGCCGCGGCGGCCAAGGTCTCCCGGCCGACGCTGTACCGGTTCTTCTCCTCGAAGGACGAACTGCTCGCCGCCTTCGGGCGCTACGAACAGCAGAACACGCAGGATGCCTTCGCGGCCGCGACCGAGGGTCTCGCCGGCGCCGCCCGGCTGGACGCGGCGCTGCGGTACATGGTCGATCATCAGGAGTCGTATTCGCTGGGCCGGCTGGTCGATGTGGAACCGGACCATGTGCTGGCCGAACTCGCCCGCGTCATGCCGATCATGCGTGCGCTCATCCGGCCGATGGTCGAGGGGGCCGACGCCGATATCGTCGCCGCGGCGATCATCCGGCTGGCGGCCTGTCACTACGTGGTCCGGGGCGACGACCGGGCGACCTTCCTCGCGCAGCTGCGGCATGTGGCGGGCATCCCACCGGGCGGCCTGGAAATAGATAGTTAGCCTATGTAATAATATTTGGGTGCAGCCGAACCCGGTGACCGATGTGGACGACACCGTCGTCGATCTACTGGTCACCGCGAGTCGGCTCACGCGCGCGGCGGGCATGCTCAGCGTCGACGACCTGCCGCGCGCCACCGTGCGCGCACTGGCAGTGCTCGAGGAACACGGTTCGCTGCGGGTCAGCGAATTCGCTCGAATCGATCGCACGTCGCAACCCACGGCGACCGCGCTCATCGCCCGCCTGGTGGGGGAGGGATACGCCTCCCGGCACCGCGACCCGGACGATTCGCGCGCGGTCGTCGTCCAACTCACACCGGCCGGGCGTGCCCGGCTCGCCGCCACCCGCGCCTCCATGCGCGAGGCGCTGTCCGGCCCGCTACCCGGCTTCGACGCCGAACGCCTGACCGGACTCGCAGCCGATCTACGGGAGCTGCTGGCGGCGATCCGCGAATCGGCCGGGCACCACACGCAATCGAGGAAAGACCGATGAGCACCACGACCAGGACGGCGATCGAGCCGACCAGCACATCGACCGGGCAGCCGAAGGCGGTCTGGGCCGTCGCCTTCGCCAGCGTTATCGCGTTCATGGGCATCGGCCTGGTCGATCCGATTCTCAAACCCATCGGGGAACAGCTCCACGCGTCGCCGCCGCAGGTATCGCTGCTGTTCACCAGCTATATGCTCGTCACCGGCGTCGCCATGCTGGTCACGGGCGTGGTCTCCAGCCGGTTCGGCGCGAAGAAGACTCTGCTCGCCGGCCTCGCGCTGATCATCGTCTTCGCGGCACTGGCCGGTATGTCGGAAACGGTCGGCCAGATCGTCGGCTTCCGCGCGGGCTGGGGGCTCGGCAACGCCCTGTTCATCGCAACCGCGCTGGCCACCATTGTCGGTGCCGCCAGCGGCGGGGTCGCGCGCGCGATCATCCTCTACGAGGCGGCGCTGGGCATCGGTATCGCCACCGGGCCGCTGCTGGGCGGCGTGCTCGGCGGGATCAGCTGGCGCGGGCCGTTCTTCGGTGTGTCCGTCCTGATGGCCGTCGCCTTCATCGCGATCGTCGTGCTGCTGCCCGAGGGGCCGAAAGCCGCGAAACCGACCTCACTGGCCGCACCGTTCAAGGCGCTGCGCCACCGCGGCCTGCTGGTCGTGAGCATTACGGCGCTGCTGTACAACTTCGGTTTCTTCACCTTGCTCGCCTACACCCCGTTCCCGCTGGACATGGGCACCTACGCGATCGGCTTCATATTCTGCGGCTGGGGCATCCTGCTCGCCGTGGCCTCGGTCTTCTTCGCGCCCAAACTGCAGCACCGTTTCGGCACGCTGCCCATGATCGCGGTGGCGGTCGGGCTGTTCGCCGCGGATCTGGCGGTGATGGCATTGTTCGCCGAGCACAAGCCGGTGCTGATCGCCGGCGTCGTCCTCGCGGGTCTGTTCCTCGGCGTGAACAACACGCTGATCACCGAGGCCGTGATGATCTCCGCCCCGGTGGAACGCTCGACCGCGTCGGCGGCCTACAGCTTCGTCCGCTTTGTGGGCGGCGCCGCCGCACCGTGGCTGGCAGGCAAACTCGGCGAGACCAGCGTTTCGCTGCCGTTCTGGGTGGGCGCGGTCTGCACCGCCGCCGGTGTGGTGGTGCTGCTGGCCGGCCGCTCGGCACTGGCCCATATCGACGACCACGACCCCGCTCCCCACAGTGTGGAGGAAGCGCAGGCGGTCACGGTCGGTGACTGACCTCCACAAGAGGTCTTTCGCGGGCCCCGCCGACAGGCGGGGCCCGCTCTTTTCGTGACCATCCGGACAACCTGCCCGGCGTAGGGTCGGGGAGTATGACCGAAGCGCAGCGAGACGAGGTCCGGGTCGAGACGATCCAGAAGCGAGTGCGGGTCTACCTCGGCGGACATCTGGTCGCCGATACCGTCCGCCCCGCGCTGGTCTGGGAGAACCCGTATTACCCGGCCTACTACATTCCGGTCGGCGATCTGCGCGCGAAACTCGAGTTCGACGGCAGCACGCGCACCTCCGCCCGCCTCGGGGAGGCGACCGGTTACAACGTCGTCGTGGACGGCACCACGGCCGCCGGCGCCGCCCTGCGCTACGCGGATCCGCCGTTGCACGATCTGGTGCGGTTGGACTGGGACGCGATGGACGAATGGTTCGAGGAGGACGAGCCGATCTACGTCCACCCGCGCAACCCGTACTCGCGCGTGGATATCCTGGCCAGTTCCCGGCATGTCCGGGTGGAACTCGACGGGGTGACCGTGGCCGATTCGCGGTCCCCGCGGATCCTGTTCGAAACCGGGCTCCCCGCCCGCTTCTACCTGCCGCTCACCGATATCAGAATGGACCTGCTGCGGCCGTCGGACACCCACACGAGCTGTCCGTACAAGGGCAATGCCGACTACTGGAACATCCGCGTCGGCGAGACCGAGCATCCGGATCTGGTGTGGATCTACCGGACCCCGACCCCGGAGAGCCAGAAGATCGCGGGACTGGCCTGCTTCTACAACGAGAAGGTCGATATCTATATCGACGGTGAGTTGCAGGAGCGGCCGCGGAGCCCGTTCGGCTGAGCAAACCCGCGGGCAGCCGCCCCGTGGCTCGGCGGCCATCCGCGCCGGTACCGCGGCCCGGATCTTCCGCCGGGCCGATGCGGCGATGCCGTTCAGCCGACCGGACCGCCACCTTTCGATACCGCCGGGTCCGCGCGCGGGGGACCGATCTCGATACCGTCCCGGGTCGCCAGCGTCCCACCCCAGTCGTAGAGCGCCTGCAGGACCGGCCGGAGTCCGGGATCGATCAGCCGGTAGGTCACGGTGCGGACCGGGCCCTCGTGCACCGTCCGCTCGACAAGACGGGCGGCCTCGAGTTCGCGCAGCCGCTGGGTCAGCATCTTCTCGGTGATCTCGGGAACGAGTCGGCGCAGTTCGCCGTAGCGCCGCGGCCGCTCCTTCAGGTAGCCGAGGATCACGACCGCCCACTTGCCGCCGATGGTGTCCATCGCCAGTTCGACCTGGCAGGAGTAGAAGGTCCGCCGCACGCTCACGCACCACAAAGTACGTTCTTGTGCCGTTGTTCCCAAGATGGTCGACTTCATCCATGATCACCGAGTACATCCGGTACCGCGTTCCCGATCCGGCCGCGTTCGAGGTTGCCTATCGCCGCGCCGCGGTGTCGTTGCAGTTCTCGCCGTACTGCCGGACCTACGATCTGGACCGGTGCGTCGATGACCCGGAGGTCTATATCCTCCGGCTCACCTGGACCTCGGCGAGCGATCATCTGGAGAAGTTCCGCAACAGCTCGCACTTCCGGGAGTTCTTCGCCCAGATCAAGGATTACGTCACCGGTATCGAGGAGATGCGGCACTACGAGCCGGTCGCGTTGGTGCCGTCGCTCTACGACTGGGCGGGCGGCGCGGAGGCGTTCGGGAAGCTCTTCGATACCTTCTACGACCGGGTACCGGAGGATCCGGTGCTCGGCCCGGTTTTCGAGGGCATGCACCCCGACCACGCGAAGCATGTAGCCGCCTGGCTCGGCGAGGTTTTCGGCGGGCCCGCCGTCTACTCGGAACGGCACGGCGGCCACCAGCACATGATCTCCCGCCACCGGGACCGGTCCTTGACCGAGGAACAGCGTCAGCGCTGGGTGAGCCTCCTGATCGAGACCGCCGACCGGGTCGGCCTGCCCGCCGACGCCGAGTTCCGGGCGGCATTCGTGGGGTATCTGGAATGGGGAACCCGGATGGCGCTGCTGTTCTCCGGGCCCGACGCCCCGGCGAGCGACAGCGAACCCATGCCCACCTGGGGCTGGGGTGAGGTACGCCCCTGGCCGCGGTATTGAGCGCGGACCCGGGCCGCTGAGATACACGCGCGCACGGTGCGCGCAAGCCACGGCCCCGGCCGACACCGTCCTGCCGGTACGGTCGCGGCCGCGGGCCGGCGCACCGCGGCGCTGCACCGACGCCACCGGCGGCTGCGGTCGCCGGCCGCGCGGCCGCGGTTGCCCGACCGGTTCGGCAAAGCGTCTCCGAGACGAAAAGGGGCCCGTCCACCGATAGTGGACGGGCCCGGAGCCGGATGTCTCAGCTCTTCGATTCGGTGCTCTGGGGCAGTCCGGCGAGGGTGCCGATCCGGGCGACCGCGTCCGCGACGATCCGGTCGATCAGCTCCTGGCAGGTCGGCAGATCCTCCAGGATGCCGCTCACCTGGCCCGCCGCCAGCACCCCGGCCTCGGTATTGCCCTCGACCAGCCCGGCGCGCAACAGCATCGGGGTGTTGGCCGCCATGATCACCTGGGACCAGGTGAGGTCCTTGGCCTTACGCATGGCCAGACCGTCGCGGACCAGCGTGGACCATTTCATCCCGGTCATGCTCTTGAACCGGGCCGCATTGCCCACGGCGGCCGTGAGGCCACGGACCCGCCCCGAGTTCTCCAGCTTCTGCACGAGTTCGGTGTTGAGCACCCGGTGCGGCATACCGTCGACTTTGGTGGACACCACTGTTTCGCCCAGTTGGCGGCGCAGGTATTCCTGCTTCACCGAATCCGGGACGCTGCTTTCCTGCGTGAGCAGGAAACGAGTGCCCATCGCGACCCCGGCGGCGCCGTAGGCGAGGGCGGCGGCGAGGCCGCGTCCGTCGAAGAAGCCGCCGGCCGCGACCACCGGGATATCGACCGCGTCCAGGACCGACGGCAGCAGCAGGGTGGTGGCCACCGGCCCGGTGTGCCCGCCGCCCTCACCACCCTGGACGATCACGGCGTCCGCGCCCCAGGAGGCGACCTTCACCGCGTGCTTGGCGGCGCCGATCGACGGAACCACCACCACGCCGGCGTCTTTCAGCTTGGCGATGAGGTCCTTCTTCGGCGCCAGGGCGAAGGAGGCGACCTTGACGTTCTCGCGGATGAGCAGATCGATCCGCTCGGGCGCGTCCGAGGCGTCGGCACGGATGTTCACCCCGAACGGTTTATCGGTCTGCGCCTTGGTTTTGGCGATGGCCGTTTCCAGCTCGTCGTAGGTCATGGTGGCCGAGGCCAGAATGCCCAGCCCGCCGGCATTGGAGGTGGCCGAGACCAGGCTCGGTCCCGCCACCCAGCCCATACCGGTCTGCACGACGGGATGTTCGATCCCGACCAGTTCGGTCAGCGGGGTCCGCAGCCGGGGTGTCACTGCGGGACCTCCCGGTCGCGGATCTTCTTCGGATCCAGGACCTCGCGGATGATCCGCAGTTCCTCGGTGGTGGGCAGCCGGGACTCTTCGGCCGTGCCCAAGTCGGCGATCTCGAACGAGGTGTTCTCCGCGACCTCACCGGCGGTGACCCCGGGGTGCAGACTCAGCGCGCGCATCGTGTGGTCCGGGCCGTTGAAATCGAAAACGCCCAGGTTGCTGACCACCCGGTGGATGTGATGGAAGCGGAACGCGGGATTTTCCGGGTCGACCTTGTCATAGCCGACGCCCGCGACGATATCCACCTTCTCGCCGAACACCCGCCTGGTGTGCCGTCCGACCCAGTAGCTGGTGGGGTGGTTGATGGTGTTGCCGGGGGCGCCGCGGACGCCGAACATCTGCCGGGTCGGCTGCTGTAGCGGGCCGAAGGCCGAAAGGTTCTGGTTGCCGTAGCGGTCGATCTGGTTGGCGCCCATGACCACATGGCGGCGGCCCGAGGCCAGCACATCGAACACCTTGCGGAACGGGATCCAGCCCTCCACCGGCGCCTTACCGCCGATGGGCGGGGTCTCGGCGAGGAAGAACGCTTCGCCGTCGGAGATCAGCAGATCGGGTTCGAAGGTGAGTTTCGCCAGCCGCGCGCCCAGCTGTGCCATCGGCGACATGGGACTGGCGAAGATCTCTCCGGCGTCGCGGAAGATCTCGGCGCAGGCGACCGCGCACACCTCCGCGCGGGTGATGGTTTCGGTGCTGGTCACCGCTCCTCCTTGAATCGCGCGACGGCGGCCTGGTAGTCGGCTTCGGAACCGCTGAGGTAGGTGTCGACGAAGGTCTGCCAGGTCTCCGGCGACCCGGCGGCTTCGACATAGTGCCGCTGGAATTTCTCGTCCCGGCCGTAGCTCTCACCACCGAGGGTGAAATGCGCGCCGTTGGGGGCTTCGACCACCGCGTCCACCATCATGCGGTTGAGCAGCAGCGCCTGCTGGGGCACGGTTTTCACCAGTTCCTCGGTCTCCACGAGGCGTTCCACCGAGAGGTAGCGCTTCTCGGCGGCCAGGCAGAACAGGTCGTCCATGTAGGGGTCCACGCCCTGGTAGGCGGCATTACCGTACGCGTCGCCGATATTCAGGTGCACCAGCGCGGCGTCGAGGTTCAGGGCCGGCATGGCGATCAGGGTTTCCGGACGGCCGCCCGGGCCCGGGTACGGCGAGGTCACGGTCCGGAGTTCGCCGTCCCAGAAGTTCGGTACATCCGAGCCCAGGCCGGCGCGGATCGGCAGGAACGGCAGTCGCGCCGCGGCCGCCTCGAGCCCGCATTTGAGCATGCCCTCGTCCATCTCGCGGGCGATGATCTGCCCGGAGGTGCGGGCCTTCGCGAACCAGGGGTCGTAGAACGGCGCCGAGTCCAGGGAGACGAACCCGTAGTAGGCCTTGCGGACCTTCCCGGCCGAAAGCAGCAGCCCCAGGTCCGGCCCCCCGTAGGTGACCACCGTCAGGTCGGTGACGTCCGACCGCAGCAGGGCGCGCACCAGGGCCATCGGCTTACGCCGGGAACCCCAGCCGCCGATGCCGATGGTCATCCCGCTGCGCAGTTCGCCGACGATCTCGTCCAGCGTTTTCCGCTTGTCTCGCATGGTCTTCCGTTCCACGTCAGTTCTTGTCCTTCTGCGCCGCCAGGTCTTCGTCGAAGCGTTCGCGGATCTCGTCGGAGGCTCCGGAAAGATTCAGTTCGAAGGTGAACCCCTGCTCGAAGCGGTAGCTGCGGTGCACGTCCTGCAGGTCGATGCCGTTGAGGGCGCGTTTGGCGGCCCGGATGACCCGGCCGTCCTTGGCCGCGATGCTCTCGGCGACCTTCAGCGCGGTGGCGTCGAGTTCCTCCCGGGGGACCACCTCGAGTACGGAGCCGTAATGGTGCAGCTGCTGGGCGGTGGCGGTGCTCGCGGTGAAGAAGAGCGCGCGCATGAGGTGCTGGGGGACCAGCCGGGCGAGGTGGGTGGCGGCGCCGAGCGCACCGCGGTCGACCTCGGGTAGGCCGAAGGTCGCGTCGTCGGAGGCGATGATGATGTCGGAGTTGCCGACCAGGCCGATCCCGCCGCCCAGGCAGAAGCCCTGGACCGCGGTGACCACCGGGACCGGGCAGTCGTAGACCGCGCCGAATGCCTCGAAGCATCCGTGGTTGGCGTCGATGAGCGCCTGATGCCCGGGTTTGCGCTGGATCTCCTTGATATCGACGCCCGCGTTGAAGCCGCGGTTCTCGGCGCGCAGCACCACCACGCGGGTCTGCGGGTCGCGCCCGGCGGCGCGAATCTCGTCGGCGAGGGCGAACCAGCCGTCCGAGGGTATGGCGTTGACCGGCGGATAGTCGACCGTGACCACGGCGATACCGGCGGATTCCGAATGGCGCTTGATCCCCATCGCGTATCCCATCTCGCATCTCGAGCATCTTGGCTAAGCAAGCAATTGCTTGGTAGGTTAACACGGTGGCACTCGAAATCGACCTGTCCGATCGCGTCGTTCTGGTAACCGGCGGCGTCCGCGGCGTCGGCGCCGGGATCAGCCGCGTCCTGCTCTCCGCCGGGGCGACCGTGGTGGCATGTGCCCGCCGTCCCGGCGATACCCCGGTCGAGGTGGACGGGCGGGAGATCGACTTCCTGCCGTGCGATGTCCGCGACCCGGCAGCCGTGGCGGAGTTGATCGCCGAGATCGTCCGGCGGCACGGGCGGCTGGATCACGCGGTGAACAATGCCGGTGGCGCCCCCTATGCCCTGGCGCAGGACGCCAGCCCCAAATTCCACACCAAGATCATCGAGCTGAATCTGCTCTCCGCCCTGCACGTCGCCCAGGCGGCACACGCGGTGATCAGCAGGCAGGAGGACGGCGGCTCGATCGTCAATATCTCCAGCCTCAGCGGCCACCGGCCTTCCCCGGGCACGGCCGCCTACGGGGCGGCCAAAGCGGGAGTAGACGCACTGACCGTCTCCCTCGCCGCGGAATGGGCCCCGAAGGTCCGGATCAACTCACTGGTGGTCGGCGCGGTGGAAACCGAATTGAGCGCTCTGCACTACGGTGACGCCGACGGAGTGGCCGCCGTCGGCCAGACCATCCCGATGGGGCGGCTGGCCCGGCCCGAGGATGTCGGCAACGGCGTGGCCTTCCTGCTCTCCCCACTGGCCGGGTACATCTCCGGGGCGACCCTGCAGATCCACGGCGGCGGCGAACCCCCGGCCTTCCTGTCGGTGGCGACCGCCGGCCACTCCGATGCCGCGGCGAAGGCCTGACCTCACCTCGAACAGATATCGACCATCGACGATAGGAACGGACATGGCAACCGAGGGCATCTGCGCCGGACGGATCGTGATCATCACCGGCGCCGGCCGGGGTATCGGCCGGGCGCACGCCCTGGCCTTCGCCGCCGAGGGAGCGAAGGTCGTGGTGAACGATCTCGGCTCGACCCTCAGCGGTGAGTCGACCGCGGAAACCCCCGCCGAGCAGGTGGTCTCGGAGATCCGGGCGGCCGGCGGCGAGGCCGTGGCCAACGGCGACGACGTGGCGAGCTGGGAGGGCGCACAGCGGCTCATCCAGCAGGCCGTGGACACGTTCGGCGGCTTGGACGTCCTGGTCAACAATGCCGGATTCGTCCGCGACCGGATGCTGGTCAATCTCGCCGAGGACGAATGGGATTCGGTGGTCCGCGTCCACCTCAAGGGTCATTTCGCCACCATGCGGCACGCGGCCGCGTACTGGCGCGCGGAATCCAAGGCGGGTCGTACGGTGGACGCCCGGATCATCAACACCAGCTCCGGCGCCGGTCTGCAGGGCAGTGTCGGCCAGGGGAACTACGGTGCCGCCAAGGCGGGTATCGCCGGTCTCACCCTGACCGCCGCGGCCGAATTCGGGCGGTACGGCGTCACGGTGAACGCGATCGCCCCCTCGGCACGCACCCGGATGACCGAAACCGTCTTCGCTGACATGATGGCCGCACCCGATGACGGGTTCGACGCCATGGCGCCGGAGAACATCTCACCGATCGTGGTGTGGCTGGGCAGCGCGGAATCGGCCGGTGTCACCGGCCGGATGTTCGAGGTCGAGGGCGGTCGCCTCGCCTTGGCGGAGGGCTGGCGCCACGGGGTGCCGGTCGACCGCGGCGCGCGGTGGAATCCGGCCGAACTCGGCACCGTGGTCTCGGAGCTGATCGCGAAAGGCGCGACCCCGGAACCCGTATACGGCGCGTAAGGATTCACCACTGTTCGAACGGGCCCCTCCCGTCGTCGGCCGACGACGGGACGGGCCCGTTTCGATAGGAATGTCCGACTGTCCAGCTACTGGACCCCGCACCGGGGTGTTGTGATCTATTCCATGCTCTCCGGGGCGCTGTCCGCTGTGTACTGGCGCCCGAGCAGCGGATAGCCGGGACCGTTCGCTCCGTGTCGCCACTTCGTCATGCACCGGTGAGGGTGCTGGTTTACCATGGGCAACCATCTGTTCGTTCTACCCGGAAGGCGTCATCGCCGGGCGAATCCGCACTATCGATCGAGGGGTTGACCGGCGCATGGCCGTGGGGCGCATCAAGCGATTGCTTGCAGTAGCCGGAGCGGCCGGATGCCTGGGGCTGGTCGGCGGGCCGGCACTCGCTCAAGCGAATCCGGGCCGGGGGCCGATGACCGAACAGGGCCCCTCCGGCAGTGGCGGCGACGGCCTCGCCCCGCCGCTCCCGGGCGCGCAACCTCCCGAGGGCGGCCCGCTCGCCATACCGGGCAGCGAACCGGAGTCGGGCGATGAGACCGGAGAGCGAGCTTCGACCGAATCGGGCGCACCCACCGGTCTCGGAATGGGTAGCAGTGCGCCGGTGCCGGATTCCGGTTCCGTTGGTAGCGGTGCGGATTCCGGTGACATCGCGCAGTGGCAGCCCCTGGGCATCCCCGGCCGGGTCCAGGAGCCGGAAGCGGTCGACACCGCCGAGCCGGCGCCGGACGCTGCTCCGCGACCGGATCCTGCGCCGGTTGCCGAACCTCTCGGCCCGGTGGGGTTGGGCACCGCTCTGGGTACCATTCTGGCCACCGGTTCGGCCGCCGTCGGTTCGGCCGCCGCGGCGCCCCTGGGGGTCACCGGCTCCGCCGCGCTCGGGGCCGGATCGGCAGTCCTCGGAACGGGTTCCGCCGCAGCGGGTTCGGCCGGACTCGGAGTGGGTGCGACCGGTTCCGCCGCACTGGGCAGCGGTTCGGCAGCGCTCGGTACCGGTTCGGCCGCGGTGGGTTCGGCCGGAGCCGGGGTACTGGGTACGGGATCCGCCGCGCTGGGTTCGGCGGGAGTCGGAGTGCTCGGCACCGGTTCGGCCGCGACGGGCTCGGCCGGGTCCGGGATACTCGGCACCGGTTCGGCCGGTGTGGGTTCGGCTGCCGTGGGCTCCGCGGCTACCGGGTCCGCTGCCGCCGGTTCGGCGGCGACCGGCTCCGCCGCGCTGGGTTCGGCCGGTGTGGGTTCCGCGGCCCCGCTGCTGCTCCTGCTGCTGCCGGCGCCCCCGGTTCCGGCGCCCCCGGTCGGGCCGCCACTGGCATTACCGGCGCCCGGCGGCGGTGCGGGTGCCGGTGCTCCGGCAATCGGTGTGGCCGTTCCGGTGCCCGCGGTCGCGCCGCCGGCCGTCCCCGCGGCGCCCGCTCCCGGTGGATCCGCGCCGTCGGTCGCCGCCGCGCCGCCGAATCATGCGGTGCGTCCGACGAACGCCGAGGGTCTGCTGCCCGAACCCAAGGTCCTGTCGGTGATCGGCGGGCTGATCGCCTTGGCCATCGCCGGCGGCGGTTCGGCCGTGATGAGCTATCACAGCGCCGCACAGGCACAGGCGCGGGTCGATGCCGCGCGGGCCGAATTCTTCGGAACGGGTGCGTGATCGCGATGACGCAGAGCCGGACACAGAGCGCCCGGGCCTATCGGCGGGTCGCCGCCGCGGTCGACGCGGTGTGCGCGATCGCCGCCGATGCCGACGCCACCACCCTCGATGAAGTGGTGGACGCGGTGGCCGCCGAGCGGGGCCGACCGATCGAAATCGCCGATGCCGACCTCGGTCCCGGCGTCTGCGGCCAGCGTCGCTACTACCCGACCAAGGACATCATCGTGCTCGCCAGTGCGCTGCCGAGCCGGGACCATACGCTGGCCCACGAACTGGGGCATATCGTCTTCGATCACGAGGGCGCCCCGGCCCCCGAGGTGACACTGGAGGTGAGCGACGAGCTCATCGCCTACATGCTGAGTCAGCGCGCCCATCAGACCGCACTCGAGGACGGCGAGGACGATCAGTCCGAATGGGAGGCCGAAACTTTCGCCGCCATGCTGATGACGCGGCTGCGCGTGTTCAACAGCCGGGGCGCGGGCGTCTCGGTCCTTCGATTCGATGAGGCTCTGGGATGACGTTCTGGTTGACCGCCCTGATCGTCTGGGTCGCCGCGGGCGCACGGGTGGGACGGGTACTCGTCAAGCCCGCGACCACCGCGCGGGTGGCGATAGTGATGGCCGTTTCGGCGGTCGCGCTGGCCTGTACCGCCGCGGTGCCCGATGTGGCATTGGCCGTCGACAACTTACTGCCCGGCGGATTGCCGGCGGGCCGGCTGTCGGAAGGGCTGGTGGTCTCCGCCTGGCTGCTCTTCGCTGCCGCGACCTCGGTGGTCGCCTCGGCGGCCTGGCCGGTGGTTTCGCGACGTAATCTGCGCCAGATCGCCGGGGGCATATACGGAACCGGGCTCTGCGCCGTCGCCGGCACCCTCAGCGCATCGTTCACCGCGGGGTGGGTGGTCACCGCGGCGGCCGGTGCCTTCATCGTGGTGACCGGTCTGCGCAACCTGAGCTGGACTGCGCTCGGCCGGGGTATCGCCGTCTACGTGACGGGGACCGCGCTGGTGGTCGCGCTGGCCGTCGGGCAGGTACAGCGGGGGCTCACCGGAGCTACCCGTTCCGGGCCGGGCGAGCCGGCCTGGGCCTGGCCGCTCTGGCAGCTGGCCGCATTGCTCGTCGCTTTCGGCGCGGTGTGGATCGTGGTGGAAATGTGGGTGCGGGCACGGTTGTTGTTGCGCCGGGTGCAGACGTTGCACAAAGTCCTGGTCGAACGCTTTCCGGAGGTCGTTCAGGAGGAGACCGGGACATCGACCCAGCTCAAGGCGTCGGATCGGGTCGCGCAAATCATGGATGCGCTGTATCTGCAGTCGGGCGGCGGTGTCGAGATCGCGGCTGCCGGGGAGCCTTCCGCCGCGGTGTCCGCCCGTGCGGAACGGGTGGCGCAGTGGGCCCGGAATCCGCTGGGCCGGGCCGTGGTGGACTCCCGCTGGATCGCACCGCCGGAGGGCATCAGCCCGCGCGGATGGGTGCAGGCGATCGCCGCGGCGTTCGATGCGCAGCCGGAACCGACCGAGCGACCGACGGTCACGGTTACGTAGTTGCCCGAGGTATGCGGTACGCCCGTTACGTCACTGTGATTATCCCCGGCGAGGCCCAGTAATCGTGCCGAGCGGTCGGTCTGCATTCTTCCGTGCCGCGGAACTTCGGGCGCACCGAGAGCCTCGCCGAAGGAATTTTTCCCGTCCACGGGAACATCGTGCGGGGATTTCCGGGGCACAGGCGTCGGCGCGGTGCGACCCCGATGGGGATCGCGCCGCGCCGACGGGGTCTGCTATTCGGTGCCGTCCGGCGGAATTTCGGGCAAGCCTTCGCTCGCGCGCAGTTTTTCCGCCATGGAGGTGAGCAGGTTCTGCGACTCCTCCGACAGGTCGAAGGCCCGGCTGGACAGCCGCCGCAGACCGTAACCCTGTAGCTGCGATAGAAGTTCCAGGTCGTGGTCGATCTTCGCGGCGTAGATGTCGTTGAAGAAGTAGTCGGGCTTCACCTTGAAGAACTTCGCCAGCGCCGCAACCGTCTCGTCGGAAGGATTCGTACGCTGGCCCGACCGTAACTGCGACAGATACGGTTTGGAGATCGGATGACCGGATGCCGTCAGGGCGGCCGCTACCTCTGCATTGGTATGCGGCTTTCGCCCCGGGGGATGCACGGTTTCGAACAGCTTGTTCAGCCGCGCCGCGAAATCAGCCATTGTGAGCCGCCCAATTCCCTTCACTGTACTAACAGACGTTATCTCGGATACCTATCATTGATATTAGCGGCTCAGTAACTGAAAACCTACGCCTGAATCAGGATTTCCTTGAAGCTTCCAGGCGCATATCAGGGGAAGTGGACCGCGGTACCGCGTTTGCGGGTTGCCCGCACCGGACTTGTGGACCTCTGATACGGCCAGGTAGCCGCCCGTCGCGGGGGTCTTCCCGGGCGGGCGGCCAGTAGCCTCTGGATAGCTGGTATCCCTTCCGGAGCTGTGCCGAAGCCATTGTGTGGCGTACGACACGTCTACCGAAAACTGAGATGAACGTTCAACCTACCGGCTGAATTTTGTGAAGGACACTGGGCCCGTACGGGTCCGACTGTGGTCCGTACGGGCCGATGTCCTGTCGCAATAGGGAATTGGAGGCGCCACTACAGGCGTTCGATGATCGTCCCTGTCGCGAGTGCGCCACCGGCGCACATGAGAACCATTGCGACGTTCCGGTCGGAACGTTCGAGTTCGTGCAGGGCCGTGGTGATCAAGCGGGACCCGGTGGAGCCGACAGGATGGCCGAGGGCGATCGCGCCACCGTTCACATTCACCCGGTCGAAATCGGGCTTGTGCACCTGAGCCCAGGACAATGCTACGGAAGCGAATGCCTCGTTGATCTCGAACAGGTCGATATCGCCGATACTCATACCCGAACGCTCGAGCAGCCGTTCGCACGCCTGGACCGGGCCGTCGAGGTGGAACTCGGGTTCGGAACCGACCAGGCACTGGGTCACCACCCGGGCCCGGGGCCGCAGGCCTTCACGTTCGGCGGCCTTCTCGTCCATCAGCAGTACTGCCGCCGCGCCGTCGGAAATCTGCGAAGACGTTCCGGCGGTGTGGATTCCACCCTCCAGTACCGGCTTCAGTTTGGCGAGGCTCTCCGCCGAGGTCTCCCGTAGGCCCTGGTCCCGGTTCACCTCCTGCTCATCCCCGGTCGGGTTACCCTCCTTGTCGACCACCGGCGCGGTGACGGTGAGGACCTCGCGATCGAAACGGCCCTCGGCCCAAGCCTGTGCGGCCAGGCGCTGGGACCGCACACCGAGCGCGTCCACATCCTCGCGAGTGATACCGCGCCGCTTGGCGATTCGCTCGGCGGCCTCGAACTGGTTGGGCATATCGATATCCCAGGAGGCCGGCCGGCGCGGGCCCGCCTGGTCTCCGACATTGGCGCCCAGCGGTACCTGGCTCATCGCCTCCACACCGCATGCCACACCGATATCGATGGCGCCGGCGGCGATCAGGCCGGCGACCAGATGGTTGGCCTGCTGGGCCGAACCGCACTGGGCGTCGATGGTGGTGGCGCCCACCTGCCAGGGCAGACCGGCGGCGAGCCAGGCCGTGCGGGTGATGTTGTTGGACTGCGCACCGGCCTGGGTGACACAGCCGCCGATGATCTGTTCGACCTTGGCGGGGTCGAGGTGGGCGCGATCGAGCAGCCCGCGCTGGGCGAGGCCGAGGATCTCGGCGGCGTGCAGCCCGGACAACCAGCCGTTGCGTTTGCCGATGGGGGTGCGAGCTGCCTCGACGATAACGGGTGTGCCCATCATGAACCTTTCGTTTCGGACATAAAACTGTAACGTGTTCCGCGCACGGCACGAGGCTTGATCAGTCCGCTTTCTTTCCTCGTTCTCCCGCCTGTGCTTCAATGATTGTAGAACGTGTTTCAGTTTGTCGAAGGAGACATCTGGTGGTGGATACGCGCATGGCCCGGCCGAACCTGCCGGACGGGTTCGACGTCACGGACCCCGACATGTACGTGCAGCGGATTCCGGTCGAGGAGTTCGCCGAACTCCGGCGTACCGCCCCGATCTGGTGGCAGGAGAAATCACCGGAGGTCGGCGGATTCCACGACGACGGATTCTGGGTCGTCACCAAGCACGCCGATATCAAGGAGGTGTCGCGGCGCAGCGATGTGTTCTCGACCTTCGAGAACACGGCGCTGCCGCGCTTCAACGACGATATCGAGCGTGAGCAGATCGAACTGCAGCGTTTCATCCTGCTGAACATGGACCCGCCCGAGCACACCCGGATGCGCAAGATCATCTCGCGCGGCTTCACCCCCCGCGCGATCAACTCGCTGCGCGAAGAGCTGTCCAAGCGCACCGAGGCGATCGTCAAGGCCGCTGCGGAGGCCGGGTCCGGTGATTTCGTCACCCAGATCGCCTGCGAACTGCCCCTGCAGGCGATCGCCGAACTGATCGGCGTCCCGCAGGAGGACCGGATGAAGGTCTTCACCTGGTCCAACGAGATGACCGGCTACGACGATCCAGAGATCGATGTGGATCCGGTGCAGGCCTCCACCGAACTACTCGGATACGCCTACGCGATGGCCGAGGCCCGTAAGGCCTGTCCGGCCGACGATATCGTCACCACCTTGGTCGAGGCGGATATCGACGGTGAATCGCTCAAATCCGAGGAATTCGGCTTCTTCGTGATGCTGCTGGCCGTCGCGGGTAACGAGACCACCCGCAACGCCATCACCCACGGCATGATCGCCTTCCTGGAGAACCCGGATCAGTGGGAGCTCTACAAGAAGGAACGCCCCAAGACCGCGGCCGACGAGATCATTCGCTGGGCCAGCCCCATCACCACCTTCCAGCGCACCGCGCTCGAGGACACCGAACTGAACGGCGTCCAGATCAAGAAGGGTCAGCGGGTACTGATGGTCTACCGAGCGGCGAACTTCGACGAGGATGTCTTCGAGAACCCGATGAAGTTCGACATCATGCGCGAGGACAACCAGCATGTGGCCTTCGGCGGTACCGGCGCGCACTACTGCATCGGCGCCAACCTGGCCAAACTGGAGATCGACCTGATCTTCAACGCGATCGCCGACCATATGCCCGACATCACCAAGCTGGGCGACCCGAAGCGGCTGCGGTCGGGGTGGCTGAACGGCATCAAGGAGTTCCAGGTCGACTACAAGACCTGCCCCGTGACCGGCCAGACGTCGAGCTGACAACCTGCGCTTCTTCCGGCCCCGAGCACCAGGTGTTCGGGGCCGGAAGTGTAAGTACGGGGTGATCCGCGAGTGGACTCCGGACGAACCGAGCCCCGCACACCGGTGTGGTGTGCGGGGCTCGGTTCATACCCCGGTGGTGAGGCGGCCGGGCCGGGAGGGAAACCGGCCGGCCACGACTCAATCGACCGGTGTGGCTGTCGCCATGGCCCGCTCTACTTCCCAGAAAGCGCGCAGGGCGGCGATCTTGCCCGACTCGTCCACCTTGTAGGTGAAGACGCCTTCGGCGTCGATGCGATGCCCGCCGAGGGTGGTGCGGATCGTCCCGGTGAAGGCGACCTCCGCACCGCAGGCGAAGGAATCACCGAACAGGAACTCGATCGAATCCGTTCCCGCGATGGCCTTGTCCCAGAAGGCGCCGATGGCCTCCGGCCCCCGGTGTCCTTTGCCCTCGGGGTCGAAACCGGACGGTCCGACGGGATCTTCCACAATGCCGTCCACGGCGAACAACGCGAGCCAGGCGTCCTTGTCCCGGGCGCGCACGGCGGCCTGTGAGGCCAGACCGGCCGCGCGCGCGGGATGTTCCTCGCTGCTCATTGGTTCCTTTCGGCAAAGCGGTGTGCCACCACTTTCGTGGCGGCACACGCGGAGGTCAGTTGATCGGGTTCTGGATGTACTCTTCGGCGAACTTGCGCAGCGCATCCTGCTTCGCGGCGAGTTCACCGTCGAATCCGATACCGGCGGCCAGCCAGGGGATCACGATCGCATCGGTGACACCGGCGTCGTACTGCTCCTGGTAACCGTCGCGGCCGAACTTGTCGATGCAGACCGCCTGGATCTCGAACGGCACCTCGGCCCGCCCGTATTCGGCCCGCAACTCACCCAGCCGGGCAATGGTGGTCTGCAGATCGTCGAACTTCATCATGGCCGAGGTCCAGCCGTCCCCGACCTTCGCGGCGCGGCGCAGTGCCACCTCGGTGTGGCCACCGATGTAGAACGGGACCGGTTCGCTCGGTGCCGGGCTCATCTGCAGTTCGTCGAAATCGAAGAATTCGCCGTGGAATTCGACCATACCGCCCGCGAGAACCTTCTTGATGACCTCGATCATCTCGTCGACCCGGGCGCCGCGGCGCGCGTAGGGCACGCCGCACCACTCGAATTCCTCCGGCGCCCAGCCGATACCCACCCCGAACCCGAACCGGTTACCGGACAGATTCGCCACCGACCCGACCTGGCGGGCGAGTAGCAGCGGATTGCGGGACCCGAGTTTGAGCACATTGGTGTAGAAGCGCAGCCGGGTGGTCACCGCGGCCATGGCGGTCGCGGCGATGAGCGGATCCACCCACGGCGTGTCCGGACCCCAGAAACGGCTGCCGTCCGGGGTGTAGGGATACTTCGCCGCCTGGGATTTCATGTAGAACAGCGAATCCGGCAGGGCGATCGAGGTGAACCCGACCTCCTCGGCGGTCCGGGCGAGCGCGGGCAGCTGGTCCAGCGGGCTCAGCGCGATTCCGAGGCTGAACTGCAGGGTCATCGGCGTTCCGCCTCGGAGACCCCACCGTTTACGGCGGCGAGGACAAGGCGGATGTGCCTATTGTGCAGCATGTCAGTGCCTTTCGCTAGGGTCGAAAGTATGGGCGAGGTGGTGCGGTATGTGTACAGACTTCGGCCTGGTCGCAGGGCCGAGGCCGCGTTGCTGGCCGAGTGGGGGCGGTGCCGATGGTTGTGGAACGAAGCTGTCCACCAACAGAAATCTGGGAACAAGCCGACGTTGGCGAAACTCGGGAAACTGCTCACGGGAGCACGAGCGAAGATGCCCTGGCTGCGGGAAGGATCCCAGGTCGCCCAGCAGCAGATGCTGCGGGACTACTCCCGCGCTCTCGACCAATCGTTCACGGTGAAGGGTCGGGGTCGTCCAGTCGTGAAGTCCCGGAAAAAGACCTTGCCGTCGCTGGAATACACGACCCGCGGGTTCGGGATCAGCAGCCAGGGGCGGTTGACCCTGCCCAAAGGCGTGACGATTCCGGTGGTGTGGTCGCGGGAGTTGCCGGCGCCACCGACCTCGGTCCGCGTCTACCGAGACAGTCTCGGTCACTGGTATGCCTCGTTCGTGGTTCGTCGCGAGGTGCTCGACTATCCATGTAGTGCGGGTGGTGTCGGGATCGACTGGGGTGTGTCGGTCACTGCCACTGCCAGCGATCTCGCCTTCGATCTGCGCTATCAGGGTCATCGGAAACGTTGTGCCGCTGAACTTGCTCGTGCGCAGCGGAAGATGTCGCGTCGCCGTCGCAAGGGCCGCTCCCACAGTCGCGGCTATATCGAGGCGAAGCGGCAGGCGGCGAAGCTGGCCAAGAAAGCCGCCCGTCAAACCGCGCACGACTCGCGCGTGTGGGCCAAGCGGGTGGTCGATGCGCACGCTCTGATCGCCATCGAGGATTTCAAGCCAGTGTTTCTGGCCAAGTCGTCGATGGCGCGAAAGGCCGCTGATGCTGCGATCGGTGCGGCAAAACGCGCAGTGATCGAGCGTGCCGGGCGGGCCGGGCGGAGGGTGGTGTTGGTGCGGCCCGCTTATACGACGATGACGTGCAGTTGTTGTTTCGCGAGAGCCAAGCGACTCGACCTGCACGAGCGGAATTTCCATTGCGATGGTTGCGGTTACACAGACTGTCGTGATCGGAACGCTGCCAAGGTGGTCTTGGCTGTGGCAGAACGGGGCCACACCAGTGTTGATGATATGAGACAAGCAGGTCACCTCCGTCGGGAGTGTGGTCTGGTTGCGGTCTGAGCTGGAAATCTCCCGCCTTCCGGCGGGAGAACCGTTAACGGCGTTCCGATCCCACGACCCACATGGAGAAGTACTGCGAGCCGCCGCCGTAGGCGTGACCCAGCGCCTTGCGGGCATTGTCGACCTGATAGTCACCGGCCCGGCCCATGACCTGTTTGGCGGCCTCGGCGAACCGGATCATGCCGGAGGCCCCGATCGGGTTCGAGGAGAGCACCCCGCCGGACGGGTTCACCGGAAGCGCACCGCCGATCTCGGTTTCGCCTTTGTCGGTGAGCTTCCAGCCGTCACCGGGGGCGGCGAAACCGAGGTTCTCCAGCCACATCGGTTCGAACCAGGAGAAGGGGACGTAGATTTCGGCGGCGTCGATCTCGGCCAGTGGATCGGTGATCCCGGCCTGCGCCCACAGGGCCTTCGCGGCTTCCTGGCCGGCCTGCGGGTTCACCTGGTCGCGGCCGGCGTAGGCCAGCGGCTCGGTGCGCATGGCGGTGGCGTGGATCCAGCCGACCTTCTTCCCGGACGCTTCCACCGCGGCCGCCGACTTCTCACCACCGATGACCACGGCGCAGGCACCGTCGGAGGAGGGGCAGGTCTCGTCGAACCGGATGGGGTCCCACAGCATCTGCGAGGCCAGCACCTCTTCGGCGGTCTTGTCGCCCTGCTTGAGATGGGCGTGCGGGTTCTTGGCCCCGTTGCGCCGGTCTTTGGCCGCCACCGTCGCGCCGATGTGCAGGGGCGCGTTCGAGCGGCGGATATAGGACCGCACATGCGGGGCGAAATAACCGCCCGCACCCGCACCGACGGGCATGGTGAATGGAACCGGAATCGACAACGCCCACATGGCATTCGACTCCGACTGCTTCTCCCAGGCGATGGCGAGCACCTTCTCGTGCACACCGCCCTGCACCATGCTGGCGGCCACACAGGCGGTGGAACCGCCGACCGAACCCGCGGTGTGCACGCGCAACAGCGGTTTCCCGGGGGCGCCCAGCGCGTCGGCCAGGTACAGCTCGGGCATCATCATGCCCTCGAACATGTCCGGCGCCTTGCCGATGACGATAGCGTCGATATCGGCCATGGTCAGGTCGGCATCGGCCAGCGCCCGGTCGATCGCCTCCCGGCACATCCCGGCCATCGAGACATCGCTGCGCTTGGCGACGTGATGGGTCTGTCCGGTGCCCAGCACCGCGGCGGGGAAACTCATCGGCCGGCCTCCGAATTCAAAACGGTCACAAGGTTCTGCTGCAGGGCCGGGCCGCTGGTGGCATGTGCCAGGGTGCGGCCCGCGGTGCCCGCCATGATGGGCAGCGCGGCGTAGCCGATGCGCTCCAGCCCGGTGGCGAACATAGGATTGCCGGCCAGCGCGCCGCCGGACGGGTTGACCTTCGTCTCCGGCTTCAGACCGAGCGCCTCGGTCAGGATGAGCTGCTGGTGGCTGAACGGCGCGTGTAGTTCGGCGACGTCGATACCGCTGGTGTCGCCGGTGGTCACCGCCTGTCCCGCGGCGGCGGCCGACGGCGAGGTGGTCAGGTCACGGGCGCCCAGCACACTGGAATCGATCCGGTGCGCCATCCCGGTGATCCAGGCGGGACGCTCGGTCAGCTCACGGGCACGGTCGCCGACCGCCAGCACGATGGCCGCGGCGCCGTCGGTGACGGGTGCGCAGTCGTGCTCCCGGAGCGGGTCGGCGACATAGGGGCCGGCGAGCAGATCGTCGATCGATTTCCCGTCGACGGTGTGCGCGGCCGAGACCGCGGCCATATCGCGCTCGGTCCAGCGGCCGGCGTCCAATCCCGCCCGGGCCTGCAGCCCGGCGATGGCCAGCGAATCCGGCCACAGGGGCGTGACCAGGTAGGGGTCGAGCTGGGTGGACAGCACCTGGCGCAGCGTGCTCGCGGAGGATTTCCCGAAGCCGTAGACCAGCGCGGTCTGTACCTGGCCGGTGCGCAGTTTCACCCACGCTTCGTACAGAGCCCAGGCGGCGTCCATCTCCACATGGGATTCGTTGATCGGCGGTACGGCACCGATCGAATCGATGGCGGAGATGAACGAGAAGGATCGCCCGGCCAGGTAGTCCGACGATCCGGAGCACCAGAAGTCGATATCGGACTTGGTGATGCCCAGCTGGTCGTAGAGCTGCTGGAAGCAGGGCACCAGCATCTCCACCCCGTTGGTGGTGCCGTAGGTCTCCGACACATGCGGTGCGTGCGCGAAGCCGACGACGGCGATCTCGGTGGCGTTGTCGATGGAACGCTCGGTGATGGTCACGCGGGGAGCCCTCTCACAGGTGATGCTTGTAGGTGTCGTAATCGGCATCCGGCTCGCCGGTCGGCTCGAAGTGGCTGATATTGGCCATGGTGTAGTCCCACTCCTCGCGCGGCTTCCAGACCACCTTGACCCGCATACCCATCCGCACCTCGCTCGCGTCGCAGCCGAGCACGAGGTGCAGGAAAGGTATATCCGCGCCGTCGAGCAGGACATACGCCGCCACATACGGCGGTTTGATCCGCTGCCCGAGGAACGGCACGTTCACGATGCAGAAAGTGGTGACCGTAGCGGTCTCGGCCAGTTCGACCGTTTCCGCGGTGGACCGGCCGTCCATGGGGTCCACGCCGCGCGGCGGGAAGTACACCTTGCTGTTCGCATCGGCCCGCGCGCCGATGAGCTTGCCCTCTTTCAGGCCGCGCAGGAAGGTGCTCTCCTCAGGGGAGGCGGTGTGCTTGTAGTCCATCCCGATCGGGGTGGTGATGATGGTGACCGGGTCGGCGTCCGAGGCCGGGGCCGGCTCCGCCGTCGGGGTCTCACCGGGCTCGAAGCAGACGATGTCGTGGATGGTGCCGGTGAGTTCGCCGGCCCAGCGGGCCGTCACCCGCAGGCCGGTGGCGATCTGCTCCGGGCTCTCGACATCGACCGCGTGCAGCAGCGCGGTGTCCGCGCCGTCGAGCTGGATCAACGCGTAGGCGAACGGCCGGTCGAAGGGCTGACCGGGCAGCGGGTCGCGGACCCAGGTCCAGGACTTCACCGTGCCGGTGGTGGCGACCTCCACGAACTCCGACAGCGGTTCGGCGGTCACCGGGTCGAATTCGGCCGGTGGTACGAGCACCCGGCCGTCCGAACCCCGGATACCGAAGACGCGTCGCTCGCGCAGGCCGGTAAGGAACTTGCCGATGATGGGTCCCACGGAGCGCGTGTAGTCGAACTCCATCCGCAGGGGCGCACTGAGCACATCGCTCGGTTTCAGTCCCGGCGGGCGTTCCTGCGTAATTACCGTGGGTGCAGTATTCCCCTGATTCACGATATCGAGTAGAACAGGTTCTTATTCTGCTGGCAAGCAGTAGGCCGGAAGGGGTCGGATATGAAGTTCGGATTGCAACTCGGGTACTGGAGCGCGGGGCCGCCGGAACATGCCGCCGAGGTCGTCGTGGCGGCCGAGGAGGCCGGGTTCGACGCGGTGTTCGCCGCCGAGTCCTGGGGATCGGATGCCTTCACCCCGCTGGCCTGGTGGGGTTCGGCGACCGAGCGGGTACGGCTGGGGACCTCGGTGGTGCAGCTGTCGGCCCGGACCCCCACCGCCACCGCCATGCACGCGCTCACCCTCGATCATCTCAGCGGCGGGCGGGCGATCCTGGGCCTCGGCGTCTCCGGCCCGCAGGTGGTGGAGGGCTGGTATGGGCAGCCGTTCGCCAAACCGTTGCAGCGGACCCGCGAATACGTCGATATCGTGCGCCAGGTGCTGGCCCGGCAGGGCCCGGTGACCAACGACGGGCCGAACTATCCGCTGCCCTACAACGGTGCGGGCGCGACCGGCCTGGGTAAACCGCTCAAGCCGATAACCCATCCGCTACGTGCGGATCTGCCGATCTGGCTGGGTGCGGAGGGGCCCAAGAATGTGGCGCTGACCGCGGAGATCGCCGACGGCTGGCTCGCGATCTACTACACGCCCCGCATGGCGGATGTGTACAACGAATGGCTGGACGAAGGTTTCGCCCGCCCGGGTGCCCGGCGTTCGCGGGAGGACTTCGAGATCGCCGCGACCGCGCAGGTGATCATTACCGACGACCCCGCGGCCGAGATCGAACGGATGCGCTGGATCACCTCGCTCTACATCGGCGGGATGGGCGCACCGGAACTGAACTTCCATGCGCAGGTGTACCGCCGGATGGGCTACGAGAAGGAAGTCGACGAGATCGGCACGCTGTTCCAGGCGGGCAAGAAGGCTGAGGCCGCGGCCGCGGTACCGGACGAGCTGGTACTGGAGACCGCGATCATCGGCAACGAGACCCAGGTGCGCGAGCAGATCGCGGTGTGGGAGGCCGCGGGTGTCACCATGCTGTTGGTTTCGGTGCCCGATGTGGAGCAACTGAAGCGTTTGGCGCCACTCGTCGGCGCCCGGTGAACTTGTTCCAGAATTGCTCTTTCTACCGATACCCGCCGGAGGCACCCGGCGGGTATCGGGTCGCACCCGCGGCGTCGCCGTGTAGTGCGGTAGAAGCCGTCCCGGGGAGATGCATCGACCGAGCCGCGCCGGGTTGGTCCGAATCCTCGGTCGCGCGAGGGCGCTCCCTGTTGTCGGTTCCTTGCCCGCGCTTCGCGCGCATGATCAGGGCTATCCGCACCCGTCGCCAAGATCCTCACAATCCCTCTCGGGAGCTGTTGACCGAGACCGAAGCGCGATCCAAGGGGATCGTCCCACTGATCCGTGGATGACCTACGCCAGTCGAGTTCCGAGTGCTCATCCGCACAGTGCGTGGGTGAGCAAGCCGCGGATGTCCACGGTGGCGGGTGTACCGGTGTAGGTGACGGTGACCGCACGCCCGGCCGCGGTGGCACCGGAGATGGCGGAGAAGCCACGCACGTTGCCTATGTGGCCGATATATTGTGCACCGCAAGGTAATTGGGTGTAGCCGACGCCGAGCCCGTAGGACATGCCGTCACCTTTGCCCATATCGCTTCCATCGAGCATCTGCTCGAGTTGGGTTGGCGGCACCACCTGTCCGGCCGACAAAGCGGTGAAGAACCGGTTCACGTCGGCGCCCGTGCTCACCAGCGCGCCCGATGTCCACGGCAGCGACGGCTCTATCCGCGTCTGGTCGGTGACGATGCCGTCGATAGTGCCATAGCCGGTCGGATGTGGCTCGCGCAGAGCGGTTTCGCCGGTCGCCGGCAGGTATGTGTCCTGCATGCCCAGCGGAGTGAGGATGCGGTCGCGCAGTTCATCGGCGTAGGGGCGTCCGGTCACCGCCTCGATCAGCATGCCGGCGACGATGTAGTTGGTATTGGTGTATTCGAATTGGCTACCCGGGGTGAACTGTGCGGGGTGCTGCAGCGCAAGTGCGATCTCCTGTGCTGGGGTGAAGGTGCGACCGGTGCGCGCCGCCTCGTACTCATCGATCTGCGGGGAGTAGGCCGGTTCGGGTATACCGCTTCGGTGTCCCAGGATCTGGCGGACGGTGATGACGTGTCCGTCTACACCGTCTCCGGCGAGCAAACCGGGTAGATACTCCTCGATCGGCCGGTCGAGGTCGAGCTTGTTCTCAGCCACCAGTTGCAGCGCGATCGTGGCGGTGAAGGTCTTGGTGATGCTACCGATCCGGACATGCTCGGGAGGATCGGTAGGCATCGGGGTCCCCGCAGCGATATCCGCGAGGCCGGAGGTCACGACGGTGGTAGCACCGTTGTCGGTGAGTGTGGCAATAGTCCCGACAGCACCCGAGCCGACGATTGCGTCGAGGTCGTCGCGTACGTTCTCCACACGGGCAAGGGCAACCGTAGGGGCGGTGGACTCTGCCGAGTGCGCTGTGCAGCCGGCGAGGAGCGCCGCGGTTGTGCAGATCGAGAGGACGAAGACTCGTTTGTGCATGATTCGACGGTAGGGATGCGAGGTCGGCAAACACATCGGACTGCGGTGCCACAGCACATAGGACCGGGGTACCGGTCTTTCGGATCATCTTCGAGTAGGTGGGTAGGTGGTCACCTGGACGGAACCGGCGCGGTCATATGGCCGGAGTGTCCGGTCTCAGGCCGGTTCGCCCGCCGGTGCCTCCGTCCATTCCGGTGGCAGACCGAACAGCGGGAACAGGCGTTCGGTATCGAGGAAGAAGTTGAGCCCGGTGATCACACCGTCGCGCATCTCCAGGACCGTGATCGACCACGGGAGCCAGCGGCCCGGCTCGCCGCTCGGCTTGTAGTGGCCGAAGGCCGGATGGCCGTTGGCTCCGGCCAGCGGCACCATGCGCGAGCCCCGGCAGGCCGCACCGGTACCGAGCATGAACTCGGCCACGTTCTCCGGGCCGGACACCCAGAGATCGAACGGCGGCATGGACAGCGCCACATCGCTTTTCAACAGGGTGGTGAGCGCGTCCATATCGTAGGACTCGAATGCCGTCACGAAGTTCTCGACGAGTTGGCGCTGATCGTCGTCGGTTTCGTCGTAGGTGTCGGTATCGGCCGGCCGGACCTTGCTCATGGTGGCACGCGCCCGCTGCAGGGCGCTGTTCACCGAGGCGGTACTCATGGTGAGCGCCTCGGCGGTCTCGTTGGCGGAGAAGCGCAGGACCTCGCGCATGATCAGGATGGCGCGCTGCGTGGCGGGCAGATGCTGGCAGGCGGCGACGAATGCCAGGCGCAGGCTGTCCTTGGCGGTGGCGTGCTCGGCGGGGTCGGCGCCGAAGGCGAGCGAGTTGGGGATGGGCTCGACCCAGACGTAGTCCGGCTGCGGGGACGGCAGGGGCCGGTCCGGTGTCGACGGGCCGGACAGATCCATCGGCCGGGCGCGGCGCTGCGGGCCGTCGAGCATATCCAGGCAGATATTGGTGGTGATCTTGTAGAGCCAGGACCGCAGGCTGGCCCGGCCTTCGAAGGAGTCGTAGGACTTCCAGGCCCGGGTGAATGCGTCCTGGACGGCGTCCTCGGCTTCGAAGGACGACCCCAGCATGCGGTAGGCGTAGGCGCACAATTCCCGTCTGTGCACCTCGAAGGATCTCATGACATCGGCGTCGACAGTGCCGGTCTGCTCGCTCATGCGTGCCACTGTGGCACAGGGCACCGACATGTGAACAGAGGATGAAACGCGGCTTTTTCGGTCGGTTTCACATATGTATCACCAGGCCCCAGCTGCCACAGTCCGCAGCGCACGGGCAGACTGCCGCGCCCGTCCGTCGGCTTCGGCCGGGTCGACGCCGTTCCGCGGGGCCGGGTTCCGGCACCGGGGGCGCGTCGTTTCGGCGGGATCGGTCCGGCACCGATGATTTTCCGGGGCGGCCCGCGTCCGAACCTTTGCAGCCGGCGAAACGCAGACCACCCTCCCGAAAGGACCGAAACCGTGAGCAGCAAGATGATTTTCGTGAACCTACCCGTCACCGACCTGGGGCGGTCCAAGAACTTCTACGAAGCGCTCGGATGGAAGGTCAACGACGATTTCACCGACGACAATGCCGCCTGCATCGTGGTCGACGACAATATCTGCCTGATGCTGCTGACCCATGGGCATTTCGGCACTTTCAGCCGGCGGCCGATCGCCGATACCCGGGCCGCCACCGGCGCCGCGTACGCACTGTCGCTGAGCAGCGCCGAGGAGGTCGACCGGCTGACCGCGGCCGCGGTGGCCGCGGGCGGTACCGAGGAGATCAATACGGACAAGCAGGCCCAGGAGGCGCAGGTCGGGATGCACGGCCGGACCTTCCTGGACCCCGACGGCCACCAGTGGGAGCCGTTCTACATGAATTACCCCGGCGCGTAGTCACGCCTGCGTGAATGTCCCCGGGCCGGCCCAGGGTTGCGATCGCCGCACCCTCTCGATCGAGAGGGTGCGGCGACCTCTGAAACCAAGGGCGAGGCCGGGGAGTTCGGTTCTTCGCTGGACGGCACCGGCGTACAGGTCCCCGGCGGGAATGGCGTTCGTCCGGCTGAGCGGCGGCGCGGGATCCCCGTCCGCGGCGTATTCCGGCGCGCCGGTGGCAGCGTCCGGTCTACAGGGGAAGCGGCTGAACCCGAACGTGGCCGGATCGGGCTTCCGTTTACTTGCCGCTGAAGTTCGGCTTGCGCTTTTCCTTGAACGCCTTGGGGCCCTCCTTGGCGTCGGCGGACTGGAAGACCGCCATACCGAGTTTGGCGTCGATCTGGAAGGCCTCTTCCTCGGGGATGCATTCGCTGTCGCGGATGGTCTGCAGGATCGCCTGCACCGCGAGGGGGCCGTTGGCCGCGATGAGATCCGCCAGTTCGAGCGCCTTGTCCAGCGCCCGGCCGTCCGGCACCACATGGCCGATGAGGCCGATGTCCTTTGCCTCGGCGGCGCTCAGATGCCGGCCGGTGAGCAGAATATCGGCGGCAACCGTGTAGGGGACCTGACGGACCAGCCGGACCGCGGAGCCGCCCAGCGGGAACAGACCCCAGCGGGCCTCGGACACCCCGAACTTCGCGCTTTCGCCCGCGACCCGGATATCGGTGCCCTGCAGGATCTCGGTTCCACCGGCGATGGCCGCGCCCTCGACCGCCGCGATCAGCGGTTTGGTGAGCCGGCGGCCCTTCAGCAAAGCCTCGATTTTCGACAGGTCCCAGCCTCCGCCCGCGAACGAATCGCCAGGATGCTGCTGGGTCATGCCCTTGAGGTCGGCGCCTGCGCAGAAGGCCCCGCCCGCGCCGGTCAGGATCGCGACGCGAATGTCCGGATCACTGTCGACCTGATCCCAGGCGTCCCGCATGATCGCCATCATCTCGGTCGAGAGCGCGTTGCGCGCCTCGGGGCGGTTCATGGTGACGATGAGGACATGGCCGCGCTTCTCGACGAGGCATTGAGGCATCGTTGTTTCTCCTGTTACTCGGACCCTTGCCAGAAACAGTAACACGTTCTATTTTTGACCTTGTGACGTACAACATAGCCGACCTCGTCGAACACACCATCGACCTTGTGCCGGACCGGGTTGCGCTGGCTGACGACCACCGCTCGGTGACCTTCGCCCAATTGGAGGACCGCGCGAACCGGCTGGCGCACTACCTGCTGGAACACGGTGTCCAGCCGGGCGACAAGGTCGGTATCTACTCACGCAACACCATCGAGGCCGTGGAGTCGATGCTGGCGGTGTTCAAGGCGCGGGCGGTGATGGTCAACGTCAACTTCCGCTACGTCGAGAACGAGTTGCAGTACATCTTCGAGAATTCGGACATGGTGGCGCTCATCCACGAGCGGCGCTACACCGACAAGGTGGTGAACGTCCGGTCGAAGGTCCCGCAGCTGAAAGCGGTGCTGATCGTCGACGACGGCACGGACGCCGCCACGCCCGCGGACGCGGTGGACTACGAAGTGGCACTGGCGGAATCGTCGGGTGAGCGTGATTTCGGCGATCGGTCCAACGACGACATCTTCATGATCTACACCGGCGGCACCACCGGTATGCCCAAGGGCGTGATGTGGCGGCACGAGGACTGGTGGCGGGTACTCGGCGGCGGTATCAACTTCATGACCGGTGAGTACGTCCAGGACGAATGGCAGCAGGCCAAAACCGGCGCGGCCGGCGGCCAGATGGTGCGCTACCCGATTCCGCCGCTCATCCACGGCGGGTCGCAGACCGCGGTCTTCCACGGTCTGTTCGACGGTGGCAAGACCATCATGATCCCGGAGTTCGACGCGCACGTCGTCTGGCAGGCCGTGGACGCGCACGGCATCAACATGATCTTCATAACCGGCGACGCCATGGCCCGTCCGATGCTGGACGCGCTGAAGGCCGGCCATCCGGCGACCGGTGAGCCCTACCAGCACACCAGCCTGTGGGCGATGGCCAGCAGCGCGGCCCTGTTCTCGCCGGCCCTCAAGGACGAGTACATCGACCTGCTCCCGAATACCGTCATCACCGATTCGATCGGCTCCTCGGAAACCGGTTTCGGCGGCATCTCCATCGCCGCCAAGGGTGCGACGCACACCGGCGGTCCGCGGGTGAAGATCGATGCCTCCACCGCGGTGATCGACGAGGACGGCAAGCCGGTCGTCCCGGGATCCGGGCAGACCGGTGTGCTGGCGCGCAAGGGGCATATCCCGATCGGGTACTACAACGACCCGGTGAAAACCGCGGCGACCTTCAAGGAGTACGACGGCGTTCGCTACTCCATTCCCGGCGACTGGGCGCGGGTCGAGGAGGACGGCACCGTGACCATGCTCGGGCGCGGTTCGGTCAGCATCAACAGCGGCGGCGAGAAGATCTACCCCGAAGAAGTCGAGGGCGCGCTGAAATGCCATCCCGAGGTATTCGACGCGCTGGTGGTCGGCGTCCCGGACGAGCGCTGGGGGCAGCGGGTGGCGGCCGTGGTGCAGTGTCGCGGCGGCAAACGCCCCACCCTGGAGGAACTGCGCCCGGTGCTGACCCGGGAGATCTCCCCCTACAAGATGCCCCGCAGCCTGTGGTTCGTCGACGAGATCAAGCGGTCGCCGGCGGGTAAGCCCGACTACAAATGGGCCAAGGCGCAGACCGAGGAGCGCGACGCCGACGAGCACGGGTCGGCGGGCAACGCCTCGTAGCTTGGTCTGGCGTGGGAAGGCCGCCGGGCGACCGGCGGCCTATTACGCACGCTCCGATCTATCCTGGCTCGAAGGAATCCAGAAGTGGAGGGCAGGCGGGGTATGGAGCAATTCGCCGACGACGTGCAGCCGAATGAGTCCGACGAACGTTCTCGGTTGTTCGATCGAGCCGCAGACTACGTCCTGGCGGTGAGTGTCGAGCTGAATAGTAGGCTCACCTGAGGGGTGTGCGGCTTTCGTTCACTGCACTGGAACGATCAGGTCCACCGTCGGGAAGTAGCCCTTGAAACGTTGCTCGTCCCGCGTCAGCAGCCGGTAACCGGCCACTGCGGCGTGCGCGCCGATATAGAAGTCGGGCATGGGGGAGCGTTTCGTACCGTCGTTTCGCCGATAGCGCTGGTAGGCCTTGCCTGCCAGAAAACCGGCTCGGAAGGGCAATGGTTCCCGGACGAAGTCCTCGGCCGGTAGCAAGCTGTCCAGCAGTTCGACCGTGTCGTAGCCGACCGAGACTTCTGCGTACACTATCGGATTGATCACTACCCGACCGAAGTCGACAGCCTCCGCCAGTCTTTCCGCCGACCACTGTGCCCAATTCTTGTCGTCGGTCAGTACGTCCAGTAGTACGCAGGAGTCGACCAGCGTTGTCGGGCCACCGATCGAGCGCAGGTTAGTCGCCACGAAGCAGTTCCATGATCTCGTCGGTGCTCATACCCTCGATCTCTTTGCTGTCGGCGGTGCCGCGCATCCGGTCGACCAGCCGCTGGCCGCGGGTGGGGGTGTTATCGCTCCGGACGATCCGGAGTGCGCCATCGACTTCGATCACCTCCACATCGTCGCCCTCGCGAAGGTTGAACCTCGCACGTAAGGCCGAGGGGATGGTGACCTGCCCTTTGCTGTTGAGTATCACCGCGCGCTCTCCCGTCATACGTAATACGTGTATTACGTAATACTACGCGCGGCGATATCGCACGACGAGAGGGCAGATCAGGCGGACTCGGGGACGTACTGCGCCAGGGGGAGCAGGTGGTCGGTGGCCCCGCCCAGGGCGAACTCGTTGCGGGTGGCGGCGGTGAAGTAGTTGTGCGCGATGTGGTCGCGGTCGATACCGACGCCGCCGTGTACGTGGACCAGGGTGTGGGCGACCTGATGGCCCGCCTCGGCGGCCCAGAATTTCGCGGTGTGCACGGCCCCCGTGGCGTCCAGGCCCTCCGCGAGCTGCCAGGCGGCCTGGGTGACGGTCAGCCGCAGGCCCTGGAGGCTGATATAGCTGTCGGACAGGCGCTGGGCCACGGCCTGGAAGCTGCCGATGGCGCGGCCGAACTGCTCGCGTTCGCGGGCGTAGTCGGCGACCAGTTCCAGGGAGCGTTCGAGGGTACCCAGCTGCTGGGCGGCCAGGCCGAGCCAGGCGCGGTCGAGCAGCCAGCCCAGGATCCGGGCGCCGTCGTCGACGGTGCCGAGTAGTTCGGCCGGCGCGTCGGAGAACTCGACCAGCGATTCGGCGCCACGGTCGGTCACCTGCTGGGGGGTCACAGTGACGGAGGCGGCCGCGGGGTCGACCAGGAAGACGGCGGCGACTCCGGACACCGTCGCGGGTACCAGGATCCGGGCCGCGCGGTCGGCGACCGGGACCGTGGTCTTGGTGCCGGTGACGCGCCAGCCGGCGTCGGTCTCGGTGGCGGTCGTGGTGGGGCGGGCCGGTTCCCAGTTGTGTTCCTCGGCCAGGGCCACGGTCAGGATCGCGGTGCCCGCGCCGGCGTCGGTGGCGAGCTGCTGCTGCGCGGTGGACCCGAACTCGGCGAGCGCGCCCGCGCCCAGGACGACCGACCACAGGTAGGGGACCGCGGCGACGGACTTGCCGAGTTCGCGCAGGATCGCGGTCTGCTCCAGCGAACCGAAGCCGCTGCCGCCCACTTCCTCGGGCAGGGCGGCGGCGAGCACGCCGGTCTCCGCGAGCGATTTCCACAGCGGCTCGTCGAATTTGGCGGTCCCGCGATCCAATTCGCGCAGGCGGTCGGCGGTGACCAGTTTGTCGCAGACCTCGCCGGTGAGCCGGGCCAGATCGGACTGGGCTTCGGTGGGGGTGAAATCCATGGTGAACTCCTGAATCGGGGGTCAGCGGCCGGAGGCGGGCTGCTTCAGAGCGGTCATGGCGATGATGTCGCGCTGCACTTCGTTGGTGCCGCCGCCGAAAGTGAGGATCAGGGCGGCGCGATGCATCCGCTCGAGCCGGCCGCGCAGGACCGAGCCGGGGGAGTCCTGCCGCAGCGAGGCCTGCGGACCGAGCACCTCCATGAGCAACCGGTAGGCCTCGGTGGACAGTTCGGTGCCGTAGACCTTGCAGGCCGAGGCGTCCCACGGGCGCGGCGCGGCGTCCCCGCCCGCGTCGGCCCGGCTGGCGATCTCCCAGTTCATCAACTTCAGGTATTCGACCTTGGCGTGCACCCGGGCCAGATTGAGCTGCACCCATTCGCGGTCGAAGATGCGGGAGCCGTCCGCGGCCTTCGTCTCCTTGGCCCACGCGGTCGTCTGGGCCAGGGCCAGCTGCAGCGCGGCGGCGGAGGTCAGGGCGACCCGTTCGTGGTTGAGCTGATTGGTGACCAGCGGCCAGCCGCCGTTCTCCGGACCGACCAGCGAGGTGACCGGAACCCGCACATCCTGGTAGTAGGTCGCGCTGGTGTCGGGGCCGGCCATGGTGTGCACCGGGGTCCAGGAGAAGCCCTCGGCGTCGGTGGGCACGATCAGCATGCTGATGCCCTTGTGCTTCTTGGCGGTGGGATCGGTCCGCACGGCCAGCCAGATGTAGTCGGCGTAGGCGATGAGGCTGGTCCACATCTTCTGGCCGTTGATCACGTAGTCGTCGCCGTCGCGCACCGCCGTGGTGCGCAGACTCGCGAGGTCGGTGCCCGCGCCGGGCTCGGAGTAGCCGATGGCGAAGTGCAACTCACCGGCGGCGATCTTGGGCAGGAAGAACTTCTTCTGCTCGTCGCTGCCGTAGTGCATGATCGTCGGCGCGACCGAGTTGATGGTCAGGAACGGCACCGGGGCGCCCGCGATGGCGGCTTCGTCGGTGAAGATCAGCTGATCCAGCATGGGCCGGTTCTGGCCGCCGAACTCCTCGGGCCAGCCCAGGGCGAGCCAGCCGTCGCGGCCCATCTCCGCGACGACCTCGCGGTACACATTGCCCTGGCCGTACTCGCCGGTCTGGGAGCTGAGCGCGGCCCGCCGCTCGGGGGTGATCAGCCGCGCGAAGTATTCGCGCAACTCGGCGCGTAGCCGGTCATGTTCCGGGGTATACGCAATGCGCATGGCGGTACCTCGAGCCTTCGTTCTACGGGATTGGAGATGGGCCGGGATGTGGGATCGCGCCGCGCTCCCCCTCTGAGAGCGCGGAATGGATCTCCGATACCTTGCCCCGATCATTGCATATGCACTGAAACATGTTCCAGTATTGAAGGGTAATCAGCCCATGTAGCCAGTCTCGTCGGCCGTCGCTTGTTAGGCTTCGGCCATAGGGCGGGAAAAGGAGTTTCGATGAAGGTCAGCGTTGACTTCGATCAGTGCGAAGCGAACGGAATCTGTGCGGGAATCGCTCCCGACGTCTTTGAACTCGATGACGAGGACATGCTGCACGTCGCCGAGGGCGAGGTTGCGCCCGATCAGGAGTCGCAAGTGGCCGAAGCGGTCGCGCAATGCCCGAAAGCGGCGTTGCGTTTGCTGTGAATCGGCTCTTGCCGTGAATAAGAACACGTTCTAGAGTCGGCCCGGTGAGCGATACAGATACCAGCCTTGCCGGGCGAGTTGCGATCGTGACCGGAGCGGGTGCGGGCCTCGGTAAGGCCGAAGCGCTCGCCCTGGCCGCCGCCGGGGCCTCGGTCGTGGTCAATGACCTGGCCGAGTCCGACGCCGTGTCCGAGACGCTGGAGCAGGTACGGGCACTCGGCGCCAAGGCCGAGTTCGTGGCCGGCAGTGTCGCCGAGCGGTCCACCGCCGACGCCTTGATCGCCGCGGCCACCGAATCCTTCGGTGGCCTGGACATCGTGGTCAACAATGCGGGTATCACCCGCGACAAGATGCTGTTCAACATGTCCGACGAGGACTGGGACGCGGTCCTCGCGGTGCATCTGCGCGGGCATTTCCTGCTGACCCGCAATGCCGGTGCCTACTGGCGGGCGAAGTCGAAGGAAGCCGGTGCGCCGGTCTACGGCCGGATCGTCAATACCTCTTCCGAAGCCGGTCTGCTCGGTCCGGAGGGGCAGGCCAACTACGCCGCCGCCAAGGCCGGTATCACCGCTCTCACGCTGTCCGCCTCACGTGCGCTGAACCGGTTCGGTGTCCGGGCCAATGCCATTTGCCCGCGAGCGCGCACCGCCATGACCGAACAGGTCTTCAACGCGGCCCCCGAGGGCGAGGTCGATCCGCTCTCCCCCGAGCATGTGGCGCGATTGGTGGCCTACCTGGCCGCTCCCGCGGCCGACGCGGTCAACGGGCAGGTGTTCGTCGTGTACGGACCCATGGTCGCGTTGATGGCCGCGCCGGAGGTCGAGCGGCGGTTCGACGCCCCGGGCGCGCAGTGGTCAGGTGACGATCTGGCCACCACGCTGACCGGTTACTTCGCCGGGCGCGAACAAGGTCGTACGTTCTCTGCAACGGCTCTGCACGAACTGGGTTGAGTGTCGGCATCGGAGCGGGTAACGGGGTTTGGGCCCCGAACGCGCCCGAGGAGAGTTGAACAACCGTCCAGTTATTGGTAAACAGAGTGGTCGTACTGTGCCCGGCCTCACACAATGATGCTCAAGGCGTATGAATCGTGTTTCAATCCCGCTGTCTGGGATTGAGACAAGTTTCCAGTTCAGAAGCCTCAAAATGGCCCCAATCAGGAAATGAACATGTTCTACTTAGCGGGGCGTGCGCCGGGGTGTCTCCCGAGCTGCCGCCAGCGGGACCAGTAGTCGGGCAAGGAGGATCTACAGTGACCGAGGTCCTTACCGTGCCATTGCGGGCCGTCGGCGGATTCTTCGAACTCGCCGCGGCTGTGGCCCGGGCAAGCCTGCGCCGGCCGTTCCAGATGCGCGAGTTCATCGATCAATCGTGGTTCGTCGCGCGAGTGTCCATCATCCCGACACTCCTCGTGGCCATACCCTTCACCGTGCTGGTGAGTTTCACCCTGAACATCCTGCTGCGCGAGATCGGCGCCGCGGACCTCAGTGGCGCGGGCGCGGCCTTCGGCGCGGTCACCCAGGTCGGCCCGATCGTCACCGTGCTCATCGTGGCGGGAGCGGGCGCCACCGCCATCTGCGCGGACCTCGGCGCCCGCACCATCCGTGAAGAGATCGACGCCATGAAGGTGCTCGGTATCGACCCGATCCACCGCCTGGTGGTCCCCCGCGTACTGGCGTCGATGTTCGTGGCGCTGCTGCTGAACAGCCTGGTGTGCACCATCGGCATCGTGGGCGGATTCCTTTTCTCGGTCTATCTGCAGGATGTGAACCCCGGCGCGTTCGTCAACGGCATCACCCTGCTGACCCATCTCCCCGAATTGCTCATTTCCGCGGTCAAGGCCGGCCTTTTCGGCTTGATCGCCGGCCTGGTGGCCTGCTACCTGGGTTTGAACGTCAAAGGTGGTCCCAAAAGTGTCGGTGATGCGGTGAACCAGACAGTGGTTTTCGCCTTCATGGCGCTGTTCGTGGTGAATGTCGTGGTCACCGCCGTCGGCCTCAAATTCGCGGTGCGGTGATATGTCGGCCTCGGTGATAATCCAGTCCCGCTTCCCCAAATTCGTCCGCCGTGTCCGTCGCTGGTCCACTTCCCTCGACAATCTCGGCAAGCAGGCGGTGTTCTACGGCAAGGCGATCGGCTCCATGCCGCGCGCGCTGGTGCACTACCGCACCGAGACGATCCGGCTCATCGCCGAGATCAGCATGGGCAGCGGTGCGCTCGCGGTGATCGGCGGCACCGTGGTGATCGTCGGCTTCCTGACCCTCTTCTCCGGCGGCACCATCGCGGTGCAGGGCTACAGCTCCCTCGGCAATATCGGCGTCGAGGCGCTGACCGGCTTCTTCGCGGCATTCCTCAATGTCCGCATCGCCGCCCCGGTGATCTCCGGAATCGGCCTGGCGGCCACCATCGGGGCGGGTTCCACCGCTCAGCTGGGGGCTATGCGGGTGGCCGAGGAGATCGACGCCCTGGAAGCCATGGCGATCCGGCCGGTGCCGTACCTGGTGGGCACCCGGGTGCTCGCCGGAATGATCGCGATCGTGCCGCTCTACGCGCTGGCCGTGATCGCGTCGTTCATCGCCAGCCGATTCGCCACCGTCGTCATCTACGGTCAGTCGGCCGGTGTGTACGACCACTATTTCTCCACATTCCTGATTCCGAGCGACATTCTGTGGTCGTTCGCCCAAGCCATTTTCATGGCGCTGGCGGTGATGATGATCCATACCTATTACGGCTACCACGCGGCCGGCGGCCCGGTGGGGGTGGGCGTCGCGGTGGGTAACGCGGTGCGCAGCTCGCTGGTCGCCGTGGTCACGGTGACGCTGCTGATCTCCCTGGCCGTCTACGGCACCTCCGGCAACTTCAATCTTTCCGGATAGCCGCGATGACGGGACTGATGCGAGCGAACAGCAAGGGGACCGGGGCGTCGAACGCCACCGCGGGTGGGTCGTCCCGCGGTGGCGAGGACCCCTGGGCCCCCGTCGGGGTCAACCGCTGGACTGCGGCCCGCGAGAAGGCCGGGCTGAAACTGGCCGGGGCGGGCATGGTGCTGGCGGCGGTGGCGGCCGTGACCGTCTCCCTGACCATGTTCTTCGGCGGCTTCACCCCGAGCGTCGAGGTGACCGTGTCCGCGCCGCGCAGCGGCCTGGTGCTCGATCCGGACGCCAAGGTGAAGGTGCGCGGGGTGCAGATCGGGCGGGTCGCCGGAATCGACCGCACGCCCGGCGGTACGAACCTGCGACTGGCCCTGAACCCGGACCTGCTGCACCTGGTCCCGGCCAACTCGACCGTCGATATTCGTTCGACCACGGTCTTCGGCGCCAAGTACATCAACTTCGTGATCCCGCAGCAGCCCGCCGCGAAATCCCTGCAACCGGGCGCCCTCCTGGCGGCCGATCAGGTGACCGTCGAGTTCAACACACTGTTCCAGCATCTCAGCGATGTCCTCGCCGATGTGCAGCCGGAGAAACTGAGCGCCACGCTGACCGCCCTGGGCACGGCATTGCAGGGCCGCGGCGTCAGCCTCGGGCAGCTGCTCGCCGACAGCGACGCCTACCTGCGCGAGATCAACCCGATGCTGCCCACCCTGCAGCGCGACCTGAACACCACGGCCGCGGTGAGCAACCTGTACGCCGATGTCTCCGGTGATCTGCTGCGCACCGTGGACGGCGCGACGGTCAGCAGCCGCACCCTCACCGAATCCGAATCCGATGTCGACTCACTGCTGGCGAACATCACCGGTCTCGCCGACACGACGGGTGCCGTGCTGCGCGACAACGAGGGACAGATCAATACCGCCCTGGACCTGCTGCGCCCGACCGGTGAGCTGCTGAACGGGTACAAGGAAGCGTTGTTCTGCCTGATCGGCGGTAGCGCCAAGGCGCTGCCGCTCGGTGAGGCGGTCTTCGGCGGCGGACAGGAAGGTGTCGCCCTGAACACGGGATTCATGTACGGGTCTCCGCCCTACACCTATCCGAACGATCTGCCGAAGGTGAACGCCACCGGCGGGCCGCAGTGCGCGGGTCTGCTGGACCGGGTGCCGGACAGCCATTCCAACTACGTCGTCACCGACACATCGGAAGGCCATCCCTACACGCCCGTGACGAAACTACAACTCAACGCGCCCAAGGTTTTCCAGGTATTGTTCGCCGGACTCCCGGGGGTGGGACAGCCATGAGGAACACCGGTACCACCGTCAAACTCGCCGTCTTCACACTGGTGATGACCCTCATCTTCGCCGGACTCGCGGTGGTCTTCTCCCAGATGCGTTTCTCCCGGGAAACCGGCTACCACGCGGTCTTCACCAGCGCCTCGGGCATGCTTCCCGGCGACAAGGTCCGGATCGCCGGGGTGCCGGTCGGGTCGGTGTCGTCGGTGAAGGTCGACGACGAATACCACGCGCACGTGAAGTTCGATGTCGACACCAAATACAAGCTGCTGAACAGTACCCGCGCGACCATCCGGTACGAGAACCTCGTCGGCGACCGCTATCTGGAACTGATGGAGGGCCCCGGTGAGGCCACCACCCTGCACAAGGGCGGCACCATCGGACTGGATAAGACCGCACCCGCACTCGACCTGGACATGCTGCTGGGCGGGTTCAAACCACTGCTGCGCGGGCTGAACCCGGCGCAGGTCAACGATCTGACCAATGCGCTGCTGCAGATCTTCCAGGGGCAGGGCGGCACCCTGGTCGAGCTGCTCAACAGCGGCGGGTCCTTCACCAGAACCCTCGCCGACCGGGACGCGCTCATCGGCAGCGTCATCGACAATCTGAACTCGGTGCTGAAAACCATCGACGACCGCGGCGACCAGTTCGCCACCACCATCGACGAACTGCGCCGTCTGGTGAGCGGGCTGGCCGCGGACCGCGACCCGATCGGTGCCGCGCTACCCCGGATCGCCGATGCCACCGCCGCCACCACCGATCTGCTGGCGCAGGCCCGCCCCGATCTGGCGGCGACCATCGCGCAGACCGGGCGGCTGGCCACGAATCTCGACAACGGTTCGGACACCGTGCAGTGGGTGCTGGACAAACTGCCGGCCACCTACCGCAAGCTGATCCGCATCGGTTCCTACGGTTCGTTCCTGCAGCTGTACGTATGCCGGACGAACTTCCTGATCGACGGTCCGGACGGGAAACCGCTGCTGCTCGAACTACCCGGTGAGCAGACGACCGGAAGGTGTGCCAGCGAATGAAAGAGCAATCGCGCGCGGTGACCATCGGCATCGTCGGCCTGGTGCTGGCCGCGGCGGTCGCGCTGTCGGCCCTGCAATTCGAACGCCTGCCCTTCATCCGCGGTGGTGCCACCTTCACCGCCTACTTCGCCGACGCCGGCGGCCTGGTGACCGGTGACGACGTCGAGGTCGCGGGGGTGCGTTCGGGCAAGGTCGAGGATGTGAGCCTGGACGGCGCGCAGGTGCTGGTGCGGTTCAGCCTCGACGAATCGATCGTGCTCGGTGACAAGACCTCGGCCGCCATCAAGACCAATACGGTGCTGGGCCGTAAATCGCTGGCCGTCGCCCCGGCCGGCGACGGGGCCCTGAAGGTCACCGACACCATTCCGCTCGGCCGCACCACCTCGCCGTACTCGCTGAACGAAGCACTCAGCGATCTGGCCGGCACGGTGGGCGACCTGGACCTGCAGAAGGTGAACCAGACCCTGGACACGCTGTCGGCCGCCTTCGCCGATACGCCGGCGCCGCTGCGGTCCGCACTGGACGGGGTCACCGCGCTATCCCGCAGTATCAACGCCCGTGACCAGGCGCTGTCGGATCTGCTGACCCGCGCCCAGGACGTCACCAAAATCCTGGCCGACCGGGCCGATTCCATCAACGCCCTGCTGGTGGACGGTAATCAGCTGCTCGGCGAACTGGACCGGCGGCGAACCGCGATCAGTCAGATGATCGTGTACGTCAACGCGCTCGCCCAGCAGCTGTCCGGGCTGGTGCACGACAACGAGGCCCAGCTGCAGCCGGCGCTGGACAAACTCAACTCGGTACTGGACCTGCTGGAACGCAACCGGGACAACATCAACGGCGCGCTCGACGGCCTGGGCCCGTTCGCCGCGGCGCTCGGTGAACAGGTCGGCAGCGGCCCGTACTTCAACGCCTACGTCGTCAACGCCAGCAGTGAAACACTGCACCCGCTGGTGGACGCGCTGGTGTGGCCGCAGCACCTGCCCGAATCGCTGCGCGCCTATCTGCTCGAACCCGGTCCCAAGATCGGCCCGTCCGTACAGGAGCCGCCCCGATGATGCGATCCCTTCGCCTTCGCTCCGGGCTCCGCGGACCGCATGAATTCGCTCCGAGAAGGAGCGATGCTGCGATGTCTTCATCTCGGTTTCGGTCTCCGCGGTCACGCGGGTTCTCCGAGGAGGACCCGATGAGGTGCGATACCTCCGCCTTCGCTGCGGCCTCCGCGGATCGCATGTCTGCGCTTCGGGGAGGCTCGCTGATGCGATACCTCCGCCTTCGCCACGACCTCCGCCGACCGCATGAATTCGCGCCGATAAGGAGTGACGCTGCGATGGCTTCGTCTCGTTTCGGGCTTTGCGGGCCGCATGAACCTGCTCCGAGGAGGATTCTTTGTCGACTCTGACGGACAAGGTTCGGGCCATTCCACGTAAGTGGGTGGCGATCGTTGCCGGTGTCGTGGTGGTCGCGCTGGTCGCCTTCGGCGGGTACACGGCCTACCAGCGGATCACCAAGAACGAGGTCACCGCCTACTTCACCTCCACCAGCGGTCTCTACGCGGGTGACGAGGTGCGGGTGCTGGGCGTGCCGATCGGCCGGATCGACAGCATCGAACCGGGCAAGGATCAGGTGAAGGTCACGATGTCGGTGGACGGCAGCGTCGACCTGCCCGCCGACGCGCGAGCGGTGATCATCGCGCCGTCGCTGGTCTCGGCCCGGTTCATCCAGATCGCGCCCGCCTACACCGGCGGCGACACTCTCGGTGACGGCGCCGTGATCCCGATCGACCGCACCGCGGTCCCGGTCGAATGGGACGACATCAAGACCGAGCTGAACAAACTGTCCACCGCTCTCGGGCCGGTCGGGGACGACCCGCAGGGTTCCTTCGGCCGGTTCGTGGACACCGCGGCCGACAACCTGGACGGTAACGGCGACCGGTTCCGCGCCACCCTGCACGAACTCTCGGCCACCCTGACCACCCTGTCCGACGGCCGCACCGATCTGTTCGGCACCATCCGGAACCTGCAGAAGTTCGTGGATGTGCTGTCCAAGAGCAACGATCAGATCGTGGAGTTCGGGGGCCGGCTCGCCTCGGTGTCCTCGGTGCTGGCCGGGGTCTCCCAGGATCTCGGCGCCGGTCTGGACAACCTGGATCTGGCGCTCGGCGATGTGCACCGGTTCCTGGACGGCAGCGGTACCGAACTCACCGAGGGCGTGCAGCGGCTGGCCGATGTCACCCAGATCCTGGTCGACAAACGGCCGCAACTGGAACAGGCACTGCATTCGGGCCCGACCGCGCTGGTGAACTTCTACCAGATCTACAAACCCGCCCAGGGCACGCTGACCGGAGCCATCTCGCTGAACAACTTCGCCGATCCGCTGAGCTTCCTGTGCGGCTCGGTACGCGCGCTCGAACAGAACGAATCCGAGACCAGCGCCGACCTGTGCGCACAGTACCTCGCCCCGGTGCTCAGTTCGCTGGCCATGAACTATTTGCCCATCATGACCAACCCCGCGACCGGTGTCACGGCGTTCCCGAACCAGCTGCAGTACACGACACCGGATCTCGCCGGGAAGGTCGATCCGCAGAAGGTGGGTCCGCCGGCCGCGCCCGAACCGGCGCCGATCACCGTGCCGGCCGGGGTCGCGGGGCTGGCCATCCCCGGTGTGCAATTGCCCGGGATTCCCGGTCTGCCCGGAGGAGGACGATGATGCGCCGGCTCGAGTTGCGGGCGCCGGGCGCCCGGTACCGGATCGCCGCGGTGGCCGCGGGGGTGACGCTGGCGCTGTCGGCCACGGGCTGTCAGTACGACGGACTCAACTCGCTGCCGATGCCCGGCACCGAGGGCACCGGCGAAGGTGCCTACGAAGTTCGCATCCAGATGCCGAACGTGACGACGCTGACCCGGAATTCACCGGTGCGCGTCGACGATGTCGCAGTCGGCACGGTGACCGATATCGAGGTCGAGGACTGGCACGCACTGGTCACGGTATCGCTGAACCCCGGCGTGGTGCTGCCGGCCAACTCCACCGCCAAGATCGGGCAGACCAGCCTGCTCGGCAGCAACCATGTGGAGCTGGCGCCGCCGACCGGGGTGCCGCCGGAGGGCCGCCTGGCCGACGGCGATGTGATCCCGTTGGACCGTGCCGGTGTCTATCCGACCACCGAACAGGTGCTGTCCTCGCTGTCGGTGGTGCTCAACGGCGGCGGTATCTCGCAACTGGAGAACATCACCACCGAACTCAACAAAGCACTCGTCGGTAACGAGGACGAGGTACGCGACCTCATCCCGCAGATGAACGATCTGATCCGCAATCTCGACGCGCAGCGGGGCGACATCATCGCCGCGATGGAGGGCCTGGACCGGGTCAGCGGGCAATTCGTGCAGCAGACCGATGTGGTGGCGGCGGCCATCGAAGAGATCCATCCGGCGCTCACCGTGCTCGCCGACCGGCGGCAGAACATCACCACCACCATCACCAAACTCGGTGAACTCAGTGATGTGGTGAACCGCCTGATCGCCGCGAGCGGCGACAACCTGAAAGCGAACCTGGCCAACCTGGCCCCGGTACTGCAGACCCTCGCCGACACCGGCGCCGATCTCACCGAATCGCTGAAGATCATCGCCTCCTTCCCGTTCCCGCTGAAGAACCTGGACAAGGCGATCAAGGGCGACTATCTGAACCTGTTCATGACCGTCGACCTCACCGGCGCGCGACTGGATTCCAACTTCCTCACCGGCACCGGCCTCGGCGGTATGTTCGGCGGGGTCGAGGTCGCGCTCGGTCAGGTCGCCGGACCCGCCGGACAGCAGGGCAACCCGCTGACCACCCCGCTGGCGCCGCCGCCACCCGCGCCGGCCGGTGGGGAACAGCCGCAACCGACAATTCCAGGGCTGCCGCCGATTCCCGGCCTGCCCGCCATCCCCGGGCTCACGGTGCCGATGCCCGGGCCGCAGCCGCAAGGGGGCGAGGGCCCGTGACACTCACCCGTTTCGTTCGCATCCAGCTGACGATCTTCGCGATCCTCACCGTGGTCGGGCTGGCCGTCATGGGCGGCACCTATGTGGGCGTGCCCGCGCTGCTCGGGATCGGCCGCTACGAGGTCACGGTGGAGCTGGCGGCCACCGGGGGGCTCTACCAGAACGCCAATGTCGCCTTCCGCGGCACCAATGTCGGGGTGGTCCGCGAGGTCCGGCTCACCAGTGCAGGAGTCGAGGCGAAGCTGTCGGTCGACAGCGACTACAAGATCCCCGCCGACTCCTCGGCGCTGGTCCGCAGTGTTTCGGCGATCGGCGAACAGTACGTCGACCTGGTTCCGCCGCCGGACCCCGGCAGCGCCAACCTCTACGACGGCAGCGTGATCCCGGTGGACCGCACCGAACTCCCGCAGGATGTGGGGGCGCTGCTGGACCAGGCCGACCGCCTGCTGGCCAGCGTCGCCGACACCCGGCTGCGGCAGGTCATCGACGAGGCGTTCCGGGCGTTCAACGGCGCCGGGCCGGATCTGCAGCGCTTCATCGACTCCGCGTCGCTGCTGGTACAGGAGGCCAACGACAATGTGGGCCCGACCAAACAGCTGATCGAGCAGATCGGGCCGCTGCTGGACACCCAGGTGAACTCCGATGCCGCGATCCGCTCCTGGACCCGGGATCTGGCGACGGTCACCGACACCCTGCGCGCCCATGATCCGGCGCTGCGCAATATCCTCACGAGCGGCCCGGCGGCGCTCCAGCGGGTGACCCGGCAGTTCGAGGATCTGCGGCCGACGCTCCCGCTGCTGCTGAACAATCTGGTGAGTGTCGGCCAGGTGGGCGTCACCTACCACTCCGGCCTGGAACAGATCCTGGTGGTGTATCCGCCGCTGATCGCGGCCCTGCTCACCGCTGTCCGCGGGCCGATGGAATACGGCGCGCTGGTCGACTTCATGACCGTGCTCAACGATCCGCCGCCGTGCACCACCGGCTTCCTGCCGCCCGACCAGCGCCGCGATCCGAGCGAACTCGATACCATCGACACGCCCGAGGGCCTGTACTGCAAGGTGCCGCAGGACGACAAGACCGCGGTCCGCGGTATCCGGAACACGCCGTGTATGGAATATCCCGGCCGCCGGGCACCGAGTCCCGAATTGTGCCGCACCGGCTACGTTCCGCTCGGTACCAATCCACCCTTCGGGCCGCCGCAGCCGGTCGCCCCGACCGAACCGCCGGCGCCGGTGGCGCCCGCGGCCGCCCCCGACACGGCGCCGGGGGTTGCGGGAGTACCCCCGGCACCTGCTAGTTTCTCGGGCGCAAGCACCCCCGCCGCCGCACTCTCCTACGATCCGGCCACCGGGGTCTACACCAACAGCGATGGACGCAGCTACCGTCAGGGCGATATCGCCCCCGGCGGTTCGGGCGCCGTACCCGCGGATTGGCAGGCAATGTTCGAGGAGCAGCAACGATGAGCGAAACCAAGGACCCGCGCCGTACCCGCCGGCGGGCCAGCCGCACCGCGGGCCCGCCCCCCGCCGAGGACGCGGCGACCGAGAAGCTCGCGACCGGAGCTGCCGATCCCGGAGCGGCGGAGGAAGCGGCCGCGGAGACGGTAGCCACCAAGAAAGCAGCGGGTTCCGCCGAGCAGACCGGAAGCCCCGCCCCCGAAACCGGAGCAGCTTCCGCGAAGACTACGAAAACGGAGCCCGCGATCGCGGCGGCCGCGGCCGAGCAGGCGACGGTCGGAGGCGGCGAGAAAACCACAGCCGAGCCCGTCACCGAAAAGGTCACCCCGGGTGCAGCCGCCGAAGGGGCGCCGGAGCCCGCCGAGGCAGCGGAGAGTTCGGCGGAAACCGTACGGCTGACGAAAGCCGGGGCGGCCACCGATTCGACAGAGCAGACCGGTGACGATGCCGCGGCAGCCGAGGCCGCGACCACGGAGGCTCCGGCGTCCGGCCGGTCGTGGAAGCGGGTCGTGGCCCTCGCCGCGGCGGCTGTGCTGGTGATCGGGCTGGTCGCCGCCGCCGTCGTCTCGGTGGTCGCCGTGCAGTCCACCCAGCAGCGCGACGAACGCCGCTCCGAATACGTGGCCACCGCGCGGCAGACGGTGCTCAACCTGACCACTATTCGCGCCGATACCGCCAAAGAGGATATCGACCGCATCCTCACCATGGCCTCCGGTGAATTCAAGACCGAATTCGACGGCCGGGTGGACCCGTTCACCGAAATCGTGAAACAGGCCAAGGTCGTCTCCACCGGTGAGGTGGTGGAGGCCGCGGTCGAACGCGACGACGAGAAGTCGGCGGTGATCCTGGTGGCGGCGAAGCAGACGCTCACCAACGCGGGGTCGCAGGAACAGCAGCAGCGGTTCTATCGATTCCGGGTGACCGTGCAGCGGGCCGACGACGGCACGCTGACCGCCTCGGACGTCAAGTTCGTGGCATGAGACGGGCCAGCATGACCGGGCCGACCCTGCATGCCGAGAGGAACCGAGAATGAGCGTGCGTAACAAGATCCTGCTCGGCGTGACCGCGGTGGTGGTGGTCGCGGCGGCGGTGGTGGCCGGTATCGGCGGCTACCGGTACTGGGACTACCGGCAGTCGGAGCAGTCCCGCACCGATGCCGTGGCCGCGGCGACCCGCACGGTATCGGCCATGTTCAGCTACGAATTCCAGACGGTGGACTCGGAGCTGCCCAAGACCGCCGAGGATCTGGCCCCGGATTTCAAGGCCGACTATCTCGAGCTGATCGACAAGGCCATCGTGCCCGGGGCCAAGGAGAAGGAACTGACCGTCAAGGCCACCACACAGGCCGGGGGAGTGGTCTCCGCCGACCGTGCGCACGCCGTGGTGCTGCTGTTCCTCAACCAGGTCACCACCAGCAAAGAAAGCCCGCAGGGCACCACCACCGGCAGCCGGGTGCGGGTCGCGCTCGACAAATCCGACGATCGCTGGCTGGTCGCCTCGGTCACCCCGATCTGACCGGCGTCCGCGCCGGCCGGACACCGACCGGCGGCTCGCGATCACGAACTCATGAGGGCCCTCACCATCGCGGTGAGGGCCCTCGCCGGTTCACCGCGGGTCCGCCCGGTAACAGAAAACCGCCGGTCGACCGCGAGAGCGGTGCGACCGGCGGTTTCGTCCGGAGCCCCCTGTCAGGATTGAACTGACGACCTTTCGCTTACAAGGCGAGTGCTCTACCACTGAGCTAAGGAGGCGAGAAGCGGAGCCATCATAACCGTACGCGGCCGCTGCGCGACACCTGATTGCGATGTCGCACAGCGGTTGTACGGTTCTACCGGCTCCGCGTGCGGCCTACTTGCGGGCCGCCTCGTCCGCCGCCATGGCGTCACGCAGGCTCTTGGGCCGCATATCGGTCCAGTTCTGCTCCACGTACTCCACACAGGCGGCACGGCTGTCCTCACCGAAGACCACCCGCCAGCCGGCCGGGACTTCGGCGAAGGCGGGCCACAGGGAGTGCTGTTCTTCGTCGTTGACCAGAACGAAGAAGCGGCCGTCCTCGTCGTCGAACGGGTTGGTGCTCATTTCACCTCACTGGGATGCTCGTGGGTTGTGGGTTCGGATCTGTGTGGGCCCGCCCCGGCGGCCCGGGTCTGATCTCCGGATGCCGCGTCGCGAACCCAAACGATGTGTCGACACTAGCAAGCTCGGCGTTAGCTTTGGGCCCTCCCCTCACGCGGCGAAGAATTCCAGCAAGATCTTGTTCACCGCGTCCGGGCGCTCCAGATAGCCGTAGTGACCGGCATCGGGAACCTCCTGGTAGCGGCCGCCCGGAATGGCGTCGGCGACCTCTCGGGCCAGATACGGCGGGATCATCCGATCGTCCGCGAACCCGACGGCCAGGGACGGCACCCGGATATCGCGGTAGGCGTGCAGCCTGTCGAACTCGTGGTCCATCCGGCGCTGCGCCCGGATCCCGGGCGGCACCGGACCGCCGGTGAACTCGAACAGATCCAGCCAGTCGCGGGCCTTGTTCGTATCGGCCATGGTGGCCGGCGAGAGATTCATCACCGCGGTCAGCGCGGCCTCGTACTTGGCCGGCAACCGCACCTCGTTCTGGTCCATCTCGTGTTCGCCCAGCGACAGGGTCTTCTGGAACTGGTCCAGCCGGCCGTGGCCGGCGAGGAACACCGCCTTGCGTACCAGTTCGGGTCGTGCGAGCGCGAGTTCCTGCGCCACCCGGGCCCCCATCGAGGTACCGGCCACGAGCGCGGGACCCTCGTCGAGGAACTCGATCAGAGCCGCCGTATCGGCCACCATCTCGTGGATGGTCATCCCGTCGGCGGCCTCGTAGCTGGGAGCGATACCCCGGTTGTCGAACGTGCACACCCGGTATCCGGCGGCGAGCAGGGCCGGCACCTGGTGCAGCTCCCACACCCGGCCGGGGCTACCGGTGCCCATGATGAGCACCACCAGCGGACCGCCGCCTTTGACGTCGGTGCCCTTGGCGCGGTCTCCCTTGACCTGATAGTTGAGCGATATTCCGTTCACCGTGGCCAACGGCATGCTGCGGGCCCCTTCCTCATCGTTTCTGCTGCCAAAGGTATAGCCCCGGGGGCCCCGCCACGTTACCCGCGCCGGGAGCGACCCCGACCCCGGACAGATACCATTGACATTTCACATACAAGCGCACCAGCCGGGAGGACTGAGATGGCCACGAAGAGCAGCGCCAACGGTATCGCCGACGACGAACTGGAACCCCTCGCCGACGAGACCGCTCGTCAGGCGCAGCGGGTCGTGGCCGCCTATGCCGCCGATGCCGACGAATGCCGGATGCTCCTGTCGATGCTCGGTATCGGCCCCGGAGCCCGCACCGAGTAAACAGCCGCCGGCGCCAACGGCGACGTCGGCGGATCCCCACACACAACTACATGGCGTTCAGCGCCGCGCAAAGGATGCGTGAGTGGACCAGATGACCGATCAGCCGTCCAGCGATTCCACCCCCGAGGATGAAAACGCCGTATCCGCGGACCGGCCCGGAGACCGTAACGGCTCCGGGCCGGCAGGCAGCCCGATCGATCCGGCGGAGGCGCTCCCCGAGGCGGTGGATGCCGAACCCTTGCGCGAGCGCGGGGCCGGTTCCGGTTTCGTGGTGGTGGCCAACCGGCTACCGGTCGACCTGGAGAAGCTGCCGGACGGCAGCAGTCGCTGGAAACGCAGCCCCGGCGGTCTGGTGACCGCGCTGGAGCCGGTGCTCCGCAGCAATCGGGGCGCCTGGGTCGGTTGGGCCGGGGTCCCCGATGTGGATGTCGACCCCATCGTCGAGGACGGGCTGGAACTGCATCCGGTACCGCTGTCCGCACAGGAGGTGGCCGACTACTACGAGGGCTTCTCCAATGCCACCCTGTGGCCGCTGTACCACGACGTCATCGTTCGCCCCGTCTACAACCGGACCTGGTGGTCGGCCTACGTCCAGGTGAACCGGCGTTTCGCCGAGGAGACCGCGAAGGTCGCCGCCGAGGGCGCCACGGTGTGGGTGCAGGACTATCAGCTGCAACTCGTGCCCAAGATGCTGCGGATGCTGCGCCCGGATCTGACCATCGGATTCTTCCTGCACATCCCGTTCCCGCCGGTGGAACTCTTCATGCAGATGCCGTGGCGTACCGAGATCGTGGAGGGGCTGCTCGGCGCCGACCTGATCGGCTTCCATCTGCCCGGCGGGGCCCAGAACTTCCTCTACCTGGCCCGGCGCCTGGCCGGTCAGCCCACCTCGCGCGGCACCGTCGGAGTCCGGTCGAAGATGGGCGTGGTCCAGGTCGGGTTCCGGACGGTACGGGTCGGGGCCTTCCCTATCTCCATCGACTCCGCCGGACTGGACGAACACTCGCGCCGCCGCTCGGTGCGCGAGCGTGCCGCCCGCATCCGTGCCGAACTCGGCAGTCCCAAGAACATCCTGCTCGGTGTCGATCGCCTCGACTACACCAAAGGCATCGACATCAGGCTCAACGCCCTCGAGGAACTGCTGGCCGAAGGTCGTGTCGACCCGACGGAAACCGTGATGGTGCAGCTGGCCACGCCCAGCCGGGAACGGGTCGAGAGCTATATCCAGATGCGCGGCGATATCGAACGGCAGGTCGGCCGCATCAACGGCGAGTTCGCCCGGGTCGGCTACCCCGTCGTCCACTACCTGCACCGCCCGATCGCCCGGGAAGAACTCATCTCCTTCTTCGTGGCCGCCGATGTCATGCTGGTGACGCCCCTGCGCGACGGTATGAACCTGGTCGCCAAGGAGTACGTGGCCTGCCACTCCGGCCTCAACGGGACCCTGGTGCTCAGCGAGTTCACCGGCGCCGCGGCCGAGCTCCGCCAGTCCTACCTGTGCAACCCGCACGATCTGGACAGCGTCAAGGACGCCATCGTCGCCGCCCTCACCGACGACCGCGAAACCCGCCGCCGCCGGATGCGCTCCCTGCGCCGCCAGGTCCTGGCCCACGACGTGGACCGCTGGGCCCGGGCGTTCCTGGACGCACTGGCCCAGGGCCAGGTCGCCGGAAAGGCCCTGATGGCCGACGGAAACCATGACGACGAGGACTACCGCGACTAGCATCCCCGGGGCCGGATGCCGACTCGACCGCCCAGCCGACCTGGCGTCCGATCGCTTTGACGAACACGAGCGCTCTTTCGGTGCCGAGTTCAGCGAGGCCCATAAAGGGTCGAGGCCCGTCCCGTCGTTCAGCGCCCGAAGCGCATGCGCCGCAGGCGCGAGTCTCGGGCGCTGAACGACGGGACCTTCGGGGGCCTCGACCCCCGCGGCGCCGGAGGCGCCGCAATTCAACACAGCTTGTTCACAGCGAGTGCGCAGGGGGATGCCAGCGCGGTGGGTCAGTATGGGTGGCATGAGTGGGGCGCAAGGCGGAGTACCTGAGGCGCGGGTGCTGGTCGTCGACGACGAGGCGATGATCGTGGAACTGCTGACCGTGAGCTTGCGGTTCCAGGGGTTCGAGGTGGCGTCCGCCGCTGAGGGGGCGCAGGCGCTGGATGTGGCGCGCGGCTTCCGGCCCGACGCGTTGATCGTCGATGTGATGATGCCCGGTATGGACGGGTTCGGGCTGCTGCGGCGGTTACGGGCCGACGGTATCGACGCGCCGGTGCTGTTCCTGACCGCCCGCGACGATATTCAGGACAAGGTGACCGGGTTGACGCTGGGCGCCGACGACTATGTCACCAAGCCGTTCAGTTTGGAGGAGGTCGTCGCGCGGTTGCGGGTGATCCTGCGCCGGTCCGGGGCCACCGCGCCGGCGCGGGAGCAGTCGCGTATCCGGTTCGCCGATATCGAGCTGGACGACGATACGCACGAGGTGTTCAAGGCCGGGGAGCCGGTGGCGTTGTCACCGACCGAGTTCACGCTGCTGCGGTATTTCATGGTGAACGCGGGGACCGTGCTCAGCAAGCCACGGATTCTGGACCATGTGTGGCGTTACGACTTCGGCGGGGAGGTCGGGGTGGTGGAGACCTATGTGTCGTATCTGCGCAAGAAGGTCGATACCGGACCGCGGCGGCTGATCCACACCTTGCGCGGGGTCGGTTACGTGATGCGCGAATCCGCCGGCCGGTCGTGACAGTCGAGACCGCGCCGGGCGCCTCGGCGCCCCGTCCGGCCCGGCGGGGGCCGACCGGTCGCCTCGCGGCCGTCCCGCTGCGGGTGACGCTGGTGCTGGCGCTGGTCGCGCTGGCCGCCGCGGGGCTGCTGGCCTCCGGGGTGGCGGTCACCTCGGCGCTGCGTGCCGCGTTGATCGATCGGGTGGATCAGCAGCTGCAGGAGCAGGCGCAGACCTGGGCGCGGCCCGGTAGCCGGCCACCGCTACCGCTGCCGGGGGAGCCGGGGCGGGAGCGGCCGCCCGTGCCGTACTACGCGCGGGTCGAGGACGACTCGGGCAAGTTGTATCTACAGTCCGATGTGGGCAACGGCGCGCCGGAACTGCCGCAGAACATGCGTCCGGGGACCTTCACCACCGGATCGGCCGACGGCGATTCCGGGCAGTGGCGGGTCCGGTACACGGTGAACGCCCGAGGCACCAGTGTGGTGGCGCAGCGGCTGGACGAGACCGAGGAGATCGTCGAGCGGCTGGTGGTGCTGCAGCTGGTGATCGGGGCCCTGGTGCTCGCGGTGCTGGCGGTGGCGGCGTACTTCGTCATCAGGCGCAGTCTGCGTCGGCTGGTGCAGGTGGAGGAGACCGCCGCCGATATCGCGGCGGGGGATCTGCACCGGCGGGTGCCGATGCGCGGGACCAGCACCGAGGTCGATCGGCTGGCGCAATCGTTGAACTCGATGCTGGCCCAGATCCAGCGCGGATTCGCCGCGACCGAGGCCTCGGAGGAGGCCGCGCGGCGGTCCGAGGAGAAGATGCGCCGTTTCGTCGCCGATGCCAGCCACGAGTTGCGGACGCCGCTGACCACGATCAAGGGTTTCGCCGAGCTGTACCGGCAGGGCGCCACCGGGGATACCGATATGCTGCTCGACCGGATCGAACGCGAATCGAAACGGATGGGACTGCTGGTCGAGGATCTGCTGATGCTGGCCCGGCTCGACGCCGAGCGTCCGGTGGAACACGCGCCGGTCGACCTGCTGACCTTGACCAGCGACGCCGTGCACAGCGCGCGCGCGGTCGCGACCGCGCAGGGCCGCCACGACCCGGAGCACACGATCCGTTTCGAAGTACGGCCCGGTTCCGGTACCGCGGAGATACCGGGCGACGCGGCTCGGCTGCGGCAGGTATTGGCGAACCTGCTGAACAACGCGCTCGTGCACACACCACCCGATGCCGTGGTGACCGTTCGGCTGACGCCCGGGCAAGACGAGGTGCGGCTCGAGGTGGCCGATACCGGACCGGGGATGCCACCGGACCAGGCCGCTCGGGTTTTCGAGCGGTTCTACCGGGCCGACGATTCGCGCAGCCGGGGCAGCGGTGGAACCGGGCTGGGCCTGTCGATCGTGCAGGCATTGGTCGCCGCGCACGGCGGCACCGTGGAGGTGCACAGCGAATACGGGGTGGGCACCACCTTCACGGTCCGGCTACCGCGCAATCGGCCGGACCCGGCCGGTCCCGCTGCCGCGGACGACAGCGGGAACGGGATCTGACTCAGTCGGGCACGTTCGCGCCGTGGCCGAGTTCACGCAGCGCCTGCTTGATCCGTGCCTGCGCGTCGTCGAGGGACTCCGGCTCCGGGTTCGGATCGGCACCGGAGATATCGAAATTCCCCATGGTGAACGCCGGGAACACGTGTACATGCAGATGCGGGACCTCGAGTCCCGCGATCAGCAGACCCGCCCGCGGCGCGTCCCAGGCCGCGCGCACGGCCTGCCCGATCTTCTGCGCGACCCCGTTCAGGCGCGCGAAGACCTCGGGCTCGATGTCCTGCCACTGATCGATCTCTTTGCGGGGCACCACGAGGGTGTGTCCCGGCGTCACCGGCGCGATGGTGAGGAACCCGACGAATTCGTCGTCTTCCCAGACGAACCGGCCCGGCAGGTCACCGGCGATGATCGCACTGAAAACAGATGCCATGGGGCGAGACTAGTGTTGCCGCGCCGAAGAACACATTCACGCTCCGACGAAGTGCGACAGAATTCCCTGTACCTCGTAGATGTCGACCTGGCGGTTGAACTTCTTCTGTAGCGGCGTGTCGGTGCCCGAGATCCACAGCACCAGCTCCGCGTCGAGATCGAAGGTGCCCGCTGTTTCCACCGCGAAATGGGTGATCGAGCGGTAAGGGATGCTGTGGTAGCTCACCTTCCGGCCGGACAGTCCCTGTTTGTCGATGAGGATGAGCCGCCGGTTGGTGAACAGCATGGCGTCGCGGACCAGGATGTAGGCGGAGTAGACCTGTTCACCGTTGCCGAGTAGCCGTTGGTATTCCTGCTGGGCCCGGGCCGGCTCCACCTGTCCGGCGTTCCCCATGATTCCGTCCATCAGACCCATTGCGCACGTCCTCCCGTAGACGCGCACCGGGATCGCTGGGCCCCGGCACGCGGGTTGTCCACCCGTTCAAGGTGTTTCCTCCATCATCCACAGACGGCCGCAGGCGGGGTGAAGTCGCTGGTACCGGGCGGGGACCGGCGGTGAGCCTGCCCCGCCGAGCATCGATGGGGCACCTATAAGCTGTCCGGGTGCGAGTACTCGTCATCGGTTCCGGAGCCCGTGAACACGCCCTCGTCCTTGCGCTGCGCCGTGATCCGGCGGTGAGCGCGATCGTCGTCGCGCCGGGTAACGCCGGTATCGCCCAGCATGCGCAGGTGCGGCCGGTGGACCCGAGTTCCGGGGAATCGGTGGCCGCGCTGGCCCGGGAGGTGGCCGCGGATCTGGCGGTGATCGGCCCGGAGGTGCCGCTGGTCCTGGGCGTGGCCGACGCGGTGCGCGCGGCCGGGATCGCCTGTTTCGGTCCGTCGGCCGCGGCGGCCCGGATCGAGGGATCGAAGGCGTTCGCCAAGGATGTGATGGCCGCGGCCGGAGTGCGTACCGCGCACAGCGAGGTGGTGGACTCGCCCGCCGAATTGGATGCGGCGCTGGACCGTTTCGGCCCCACCTGGGTGGTCAAGGACGATGGGCTCGCGGCGGGTAAGGGTGTGGTGGTCACACCCGACCGGTTGGTGGCCCGCGGACATGCCGCCGAACTACTCGAGCAGGGGCATCCGGTGCTGCTGGAATCTTTTCTGGACGGCCCGGAGGTTTCGCTGTTCTGCCTGGTCGACGGGGAGACGGTGGTGCCGCTGCTGCCCGCGCAGGATCACAAGCGGGTGGGTGACGGCGATACCGGGCCCAATACCGGTGGAATGGGCGCCTACACGCCGCTGCCGTGGCTGCCCGACGGGACGGTCGAGCAGATCGTCGACGAGGTGGTGGCTCCGGTGGCCGCCGAATTGGTCCGGCGCGGAGTCGCTTTCAGCGGCCTGCTGTACGCGGGGCTGGCGATGGGCACGGCCGGGCCCGCGGTGGTCGAGTTCAACTGCCGGTTCGGTGATCCGGAGACCCAGGCGGTGCTCGCCCTGCTGGACAGCCCGCTCGGCGAACTGCTGTACGCCACCGCGACCGGCACGCTGGCCGAGATGTCCGCGCCGCGCTGGCGCGACGGCGCCGCGATCACCGTCGTGCTGGCCGCGGAGAACTATCCCGCCCGGCCGCGGTCCGGCGATGTGATCAGCGGTGCCGGGGACGCGGCGACCGACGACGCGGCGACGGTGCTGCACGCCGGGACGGCGCAGCGTGCGGACGGTGCGCTGGTCTCCGCGGGTGGGCGCGTGCTCAGTATCGTCGGCACCGGAGTCGATCTGGCGGCGGCGCGCGAGGCCGCCTACGACCGTTTGGCCGGTATCAAACTGACCGGGAGCCACTACCGCTCCGATATCGGACTGGCCGCTCTCGAGGACCGTATCTCTCTCTGAGACCAGGTGGTGCGGGCGGCGCTGCGGCGTGCGCTCGCCCGCACCGGGGCCGGCCTTCCGGCCGACCGGTCAGTAGGCTCCGAAGACGTTGTCGATGGAGCCGTAGCGGTGGGCGGCGTAGTTGCAGGCCGCGGCGATATTGGCGACCGGGTCGTAGATATCCCACGAGGTGCCGTCCACATGGTAGGCGGCGAAGGTGGGATCGATGACCTGCATGAGCCCCTTCGAGGGGGTGCCCGCCGCGGCATTGGAGTCCGACAGGTTGATCGCCTGGGGGTTACCGCTGGACTCGCGCATGGCATTGCGGTGGATACCGTCGTAGCTGGCCGGGATGCCGTGCTGGCCGAGGACGTGCAGTGCGTTACGGATCCAGCCGTCCAGGTTGTTGGAGTAGGACACCGGTTGGATGGTCTCCGGTAGTGAATGCTGCTGCGCCTGCGGCAGCTGCTGCTGCCATTGGTGGAGCTGCTGCCGAGCCTGCTGGGCGGGGGCCTGCAGTACGGCGGGCACACCGGTGATGGATGCGTCGGCGTGCGCCTGGGTCGGGACCACGACGGCAGCGGCGACGGCGACGAGCGGTAACAGGTTTCGTAAACGCATGGGAACGGCTCTCCGACAGCGCGCAGGTTTCCGCCGCCGGTGTCATGGCCGTCGGCGCAGTCGTTGCGCTGCTTCTCGAATACTTGTGATGGGAAATGGGAGATTCAGTTGTCCGCGCCGATGGCACACTGCACCCGCCGGGGCGACCGGTCGCTCGGAATGTTCAGAAGAACTCGATAACCGTGCGACAAACGAACTTGCGATTCGTTATCTGGCAAATCACAGATTGGTTGCGATAGGTTAACGGAAGTTGAACTCAAACATAACTGTTGGTTTTATTCTCCTGAGAGAACTCGATGTACCAGGACTTACATCCGTGTAAGTCGCGCCGGCTGTCGTTATCCGGTGATCGTCTTTTCGAGTTCTGCGAATTTGCCCAGTCGGTCGCTCAGTTGTATGAGAGCCCGTGCAGTGCGAGCCAGCGCTGCGGATCGACGTGCTGACCGTCCAAGATGATCTCGAAATGCAGATGCGGTCCGGTGGAATCACCGCGGTTGCCCATTCGCGCGATCTGCATACCGGCCGGAACCCGTTCCCCGACCGAGACGAAGAAGTCGTACATATGGCCGTAGACCGAGATCGCGCCGTCGTCGTGCCGGATCCGCACCCACAGGCCGAAACCGGCGGCGGGACCGGCATCGATCACGGTGCCGCTCGCGACGGCGTAGATCGGGGTGCCGATCGGGCCGGCGATATCGATACCACGATGGAAAGTGCCCCACCGGCTGCCGAAACCGGAGGTGAAGGTGCCCGGCGCGGGCAGGACGTAACCACCGGCGCCGGGCGGCACGGCGCCGGGCGGGATCAGCCCGCCCTCGAGGCCACCCGGCGCGGGCGCGGTGTTTATCCAGGGCTGCTCCCGGCCGGCGACCGCGGCCGCGGCTTCGGCCTTGGCACGTTCCAGCGTGGCCCGGGCGGCCGCGGCCACCACCGCCTGTTCACGCAGGCGTTCCCCGTTGTCGATGGCATCGAGATAGCGGCGCACCGACGGCACCGCCGCGGACAGTCGCAATGGATGGGCGAGAGCCACGCGATAGGCGATTCCCGGAACCGGGCTCCGGTCGGTGACCGCGATACCCGCGGATCCGTCGCCTGCCGCCAAGAGCAGGGCGAGCAGCAGTACACCGATGAGTACGCGGTGGCGGCGGGCCGCGGCGGCGATCTCATCGGCGGACGGCCTGCGCGCCACCAGGTCGGCGAGTTCGGCCCGGGTGGGACGGCGGGACCAGAGATCCATCGCGGACTGCCGCAGCCACCGGCGGGCCGCGACCAACCGGGGCCCCGGCGTCCGGGCCTGCGCGGCGGCACGCTCCCGCCAGCCGGGGGCGATGACGAGACCGCCGCCGGTCGCGGCCGCACGGTCCAGGGAGACGGACCGCTCCTCGGCGGCGGTTGCCGTCTCGTCGGTGGTGCCGAGCGCGGCCGTGCCGGTGCCGAGTGCGAGGTCGGGATCTGTGGTTTCCGGTGGGCTGTCACCGCCGCGACTCGGATCCGTGGTTCCCGGCGCGTCGCCGCGTCCTGGATCCACGGTCTCCGGCTCGGTGTCGACCGCGCCGGGGTCGCGCTCAATGGATTCCCGCTTCGAGTCGTGCCGGGCCTGCGGTCTCCGGCCGGAGTGGGGGCCGGACTCGCGGCCGGCAGACTCGGGCGACGCGCCCGGGCGCGTTTCCCGGCCGGCCGCTTCGAAAAGCGGGTTCATGGCGCGGTGTAAGCATCGGCGCAGGGCCCCGGTCCCGCGACCGGACGCGGTGGAGTCGGGGTCCTGTGTTGGCGGGCCGTCGGCCCGCCGGCCGGCCTTGTCGAGCATCAGAGCAGACCATAGCTGTCGAACCGCTCGAAGCGGTGTTCTACCGTCGGTCGGGTGTCCACTGAATCTCGGCGCTCGACCATCCCACCTTTCTACGTGATGGATGTCTGGAAAGCCGCCGCCGAACGCGCCCGAACGCACGGCGACGTACTGAGTCTCGCGGCCGGGCAGCCCTCGACACCGGCACCGGCTCCGGTGCTACGTGCCACGAAGACCGCCATCGATGCCGAATTGTTCGGTTACACGGAAACTTTCGGAATTCTGCCGCTACGCCAGGCGATCGCCGGGCACCATCACCGGACCTACGGTTATCCGGTGGATGCCGACGACGTCGTGGTCACCACCGGTTCCTCCGGCGCGTTCACCCTCATCTTCCTGGCGGCGTTCGATCCCGGTGACACCGTGGTGGTCGCGCGCCCCGGCTACCCGGCCTACCGCAATACGCTGGCCGCGCTCGGTTGCCGGGTGGTCGAACTGGACTGTCGCGCCGAGACCAGGTTCCAGCCGACCGTCGCCATGCTCGAAGAACTTCCGGAACCGCCGCGGGGCCTGATCGTGGCCAGTCCCGCCAATCCGACCGGCACCATGATCGATCCGGACGAACTCGCGGCGCTGGCCCGCTGGTGCGATACGCACGGCACGCTGCTGATCTCCGACGAGATCTATCACGGCATCACCTACGGCGGTGAGCGCACCGCCTCGGCCTGGGAGACCTCTCGCGCGGGAGTGGTCATCGGCTCGGTGTCGAAATATTTCTCGATGACCGGCTGGCGGCTGGGCTGGATGCTGGCGCCGCCGGCACTGCGCCCGGCGCTACAGCGGCTGGCATCCAATATGACCGTCTGCCCGCCCGCGATCTCGCAGTACGCGGCAGTGCACGCGTTCGGTGACGAAGCGCGGACCGAACTCGACGCCCATGTGCACCGATATGCGATCAACCGCGCCATCCTTTTGGAAGGGCTGGCCGGGCTCGGTATCACCGACCTCGCGCCCGCCGACGGCGCGTTCTACGCCTACGCCGATATCGGCCATCTCACCGACGATTCCATGGCGTGGTGCGCGGATGTACTGGCCGACACGGGGGTGGCGCTGGCGCCGGGCCTGGATTTCGACACAGTCAACGGGCATCGCACCATCCGCCTCTCCTTCGCCGGATCGACAGCGGAGATCGAAGCGGCGCTCACCCGGCTCCGGGAATACTTGCGGCAGAGCACAGGTCGGCACCGTGCACGGCAATGATTTTCCACAGTACGACAACATCACCGCGTGGATGCGGTAGAAACATCGATGGTTCTTTCCCCTTTCCCTCATTTCGCACGGATGTATTGATGACGACTGGCACGATGGCACGGTGATAACCGCGACGACTCCGAAGGGTGAACGGCGTCGCCAGGCGCTGGTGGCTGCCGCTGCCGAGTTACTGCTCGAAGGCGGTTTCGACGCGGTGCGGCATCGCTCGGTCGCGACCCGCGCCGAACTGCCGCTGGCCTCCACGACCTATTACTTCGAATCGCTCGAGGATCTGATCGCGCGGGCGGTCGAGTTCAGCGGTAATGCCGAACTCGAGGCCATGCGGCGGCGGATCGGCGAGGTGACCCACCGCCGCCGCGGTGCGGAGGCGACCGTCGATCTGGTGCTCGACCTGCTGATCGGCCCCGACGGCGTGGACGAGGGCGCGCGCGGGCGGTTGATCGCCCGCTACGAACGCACCGTCGCCTCGGCCCGGCACCCCGAGTTACGCGAGGTCCAGCTCCGACTACGCGGGCAGCTGGACGAGCTGCTCTCCGATGTGCTGCGCCGATCCGACCGAATGGTGCGGCCCGAACAACTGCGCAGGCTGGTCGCGGTGGTCGACGGCGCGGTGGTCGCCGCCCTCAGCGAATCCGACCCGCAACCCCGCCGGCCGGCCCGCGGCGCGCTGCTGGAGGTCATCGATATCGTCGCTCCGGCGACGCACCAGCCGATCGACCGCTACCGGTCATTAGACTGACCGGACGTGACCTCAGACCTGATCCCCAACGTCCTCGCCACCCGCTACGCCAGCCCGCAGCTGGTACATCTGTGGTCTCCCGAGCAGAAGATCGTGCTCGAGCGGCGGCTGTGGCTGGAGGTGCTGCGCGCCCAGGCCGAACTCGGTATCGACGTCCCGCCCGGGGTGGTCGAGGACTACGAGCGCGTCGTCGAACAGGTCGACCTGGCCGCCATCGCCGAACGGGAACGGGTGACCCGCCACGACGTGAAGGCCCGGATCGAGGAGTTCAACGCCCTCGCCGGGCACGAGCATGTGCACAAGGGGATGACCAGCCGCGATCTCACCGAGAACGTGGAACAGTTGCAGATCCGGCTGTCGCTGGAACATATCCACTCCCACGGTGTCGCGGTGGCCGCCCGGCTGGCCGAACGGGCCGCCGAATATCAGACGCTGGTCATGGCCGGGCGCTCGCACAATGTCGCCGCGCAGGCCACCACGCTGGGCAAACGTTTCGCCTCGGCCGCCGACGAACTGCTCATCGGGCTCACCCGGCTGCGTGAACTCGTCGACCGCTATCCGCTGCGCGGGATCAAGGGCCCGATGGGCACCGCGCAGGACATGCTGGATCTGCTCGGTGGGGACGCCGCGAAACTGACCGCACTCGAACAGCAGGTCTCCCGGCACCTGGGCTTCACCAGCGTGCTGACCAGCGTCGGGCAGGTCTACCCGCGTTCCCTGGACCACGATGTGCTGTCCGCGCTGGTGCAGATCGGTGCCGCGCAGTCCTCGCTGGCCCACACCATCCGGCTGATGGCCGGCCACGAACTGGTGACCGAGGGTTTCCAGCCGGGGCAGGTCGGTAGCTCGGCCATGCCGCACAAGATGAACACCCGCTCATGTGAACGGGTCAACGGCCTGCAGGTGGTGCTGCGCGGATACGGCTCGATGGCCGCCGAACTGGCCGGCGCGCAGTGGAACGAAGGCGATGTCTTCTGCTCGGTGGTGCGCCGGGTGGCGCTGCCGGACGCCTTCTTCGCGATCGACGGCATGATGGAGACCTTCCTGACCGTGCTGGCCGAATTCGGCGCCTACCCGGCGGTGATCGCCCGCGAGCTGGACCGCTACCTCCCGTTCCTCGCCACCACGCGCATCCTCATGGCCGCGGTCCGGGCGGGGGTCGGCCGGGAAGCCGCGCACGAAGTGATCAAGGAGCATTCGGTGGCGGTCGCGCTGGCGATGCGGGAGCAGGGCCGCGAACCCGACCTGCTGGACCGGCTGGCCGCCGACGACCGGTTGCCGTTGGACCGGGCCGCCCTGGATGCCGCGCTGGCGGAGAAGTCGGCGTTCATCGGAGCGGCCGACGCACAGGTCGCGGAGGTGGTGGCGCAGGTGGGCAAGCTGGCCTCGGCCTACCCGGAAGCTGCTCGGTATACCCCGTCGCCGATCCTCTGAGTTCTGGTGCCGGGGCCTCGACGTGGCGGGCGGCTGCCCGTGGTCGGGGGCGTGGGTATGCCGCGATGCGGGGGTGCCTTCACGAATAGCGGCACCCTCTCGGTGCCGAGTCTTACGAGGCCCTGAAAGGGTCGAGGCCCGTCCCGTCGTTCACGCCTCGAAGTGCATGCGCGAAGCGCGAGTCTCGAGGACTGAACGGCGGGACCGAGGGGGCCTCGACCCCGCGCGCCGAAGGCGCGCCAATATACACAGCATGGATCCTTATTCGATCTTTTCCGACATTGTGGCCGGGCGGGCGCCGGCGAGCCGGGTGTACGAGGACGACGATGTGCTCGCGTTCCTGGATATCCGGCCGATGACGCCGGGGCATCTGCTGGTGGTGCCGAAGAAACCGGCGCGGGATCTCGCCGAGCTGGACCCGGTGCTCGGCGGGAAATTGTTCCAGGTGGGGCAGCTGCTGGCGGCGGCGTTGCGGGACAGTGAGGTGGCCTGCGACGGGGTGAATTTCTTCCTGGCCGACGGTGTGACCGCGGGGCAGGAGGTGTTCCACGTCCATCTGCACGTGATTCCCCGTACCCCGGGGGACGGATTCGGTCTGCGGGGGCGGCCGCGGACGCCGCCGCGGGCGGATCTGGACTATCTGGCCGGTTCCATCCGGGGCGCGCTGCAGCGGGGACGGTGAGTTTCCCACTCGGAGAGTGATTCCGCGGATCGTACCGATATGGACACGTAAGATCGTTTGTCGTCTACAGTCGGCATGTTTGCTGTGAATATGCCGACAGTGCGCTATCGCCGAGCGAGATGGTGAGCATGGGCATGAGCTAGTTTCCGGGGTGGGCTAGGGAGGTGCGATCGTGCGTTGTTTTCGGATAGCTGTACTGATGCTGGGGGTGATCGGTTTGGCTGCCGGGCTCCCTGTGCTCCGACCCACTCCGGCCGCCGCGGCCGAAATCGTCCGGATCGATGAACTCGGACCGACCCGTTCGGCGGTCTTCGTCTCGTCGCCCGCCATGAACCAGGTCGTGCAGGTGCAGGTGCTGCATCCGGCCGGGGGCGGCAGCCGGCCCACCTACTACCTGCTGGACGGGCTCGATCCGGGCGTCGGCCAGAGCACTTGGACCAATGCCACCGAGGCCGAGCGTTTCTTCCTCGGTAAGAACGTCAATGTCGTTCTCCCGGTCGGTGGTAAGGCCAGCTATTTCACCGACTGGCAGCGCGACGATCCCTCGCTGGGCCGCTATCGGTGGGAGACGTTCCTCACCCGGGAACTGCCGCCGATCATCGACAGCAATTTCGCCGGTGACGGGCAGAACGCGATCGGTGGCCTGTCCATGGGCGGGCACGCCGCCTATATTCTCGCCGCCCGGCATCCGCAGCTCTATACCGCGGTCGCCGGGTACAGCGCCTGCCCGGATACCGCGATGGCCGCCGGCGCGGTGCAGTTCTCCATCGTGACCAGGGGCGGCAACCCGGACAATATGTGGGGTCCGGCCGGCGGCCCGGACTGGGCGGCCCATGATCCGGCGCTCATGCTGGACCGGTTGCGTGGTAAAACGCTGTTCCTGTCGACCGGTACGGGCTTGCCCGGCCCGCACGAACTGGAGTTGAAACCGCAGCTGCCGGAGAACATCGTGCTCGGCGGGCCGATCGAATTCGCGGTCGATGCCTGTGTGATCTCGTTCGAGCACAAGGCGCGGGCGGCCGGGCTGCCGCTGCGGGTCTACTACAGCCCGGTCGGCACGCATTCGTGGTCGTACTGGAACGACCATCTGAAGGCGTCCTGGCCGACCATCGGTCCCGCGATCGGCGCCTGATCCTTTCGGCCGCCACCCGCCGGATGCGGTCTCCGCCGGCGGCTGCGGGCGGGCCGCTACGGTGGTGGCCATGGCTGACAGTGGTAGTCCGGTAACCGACGCGGCGGCCGCGGCGGTCGCGCCCACGGCGAAGACGGTTCCGTTCGAGCGGGTACACCACGGCGACCGGTTCGTCGACGAATACGAATGGCTGCGGGACAAAGAGGACCCGGAGGTCATCGCCCACCTCGAGGCCGAGAACGCCTATACGGAGGCCCGGACGGCGCATCTCGCACCGCTGCGCGAGAAGATCTTCGACGAGATCAAGAACCGCACCCAGGAAACCGATCTGTCGGTGCCGACCAGGCTCGGTGAGCACTGGTACTACTCGCGCAGCTACGAGGGCAAACAGTACGGTGTGCACTGCCGGTGCCCGATCGACGCGGATGCCGCCGGGATCGACGCCTGGACCCCGCCGCAGCTCGAAGCCGGGACCGAGATTCCCGGAGAACAGGTCCTGCTGGACAGCAATATGCTGGCCGAAGGGCATGATTTCTTCGCACTCGGCGCGTTCTCGGTGAGCCACGACGGGAATCTGCTGGCGTTCTCGGTGGACACCGCCGGTGACGAGCGCTACACCTTGCGATTCATGGATCTGCGGACCGGGGAGCTGCTCGGCGACGAGATCCCGCGGACCGCGCCCGGGGCCACCTGGTCGCTGGACGGCAGCCACGTCTTCTACCAGACCGTCGACGAATCCTGGCGGCCCGATACCGTGTGGCGGCACCGGCTCGGTGACACGTCCGCCGCGGATGTGCAGGTGTTCCACGAGCCGGACGAGCGCTATTGGGTGAGCGTCGGCGCCACCCGGTCGGAGAAGTATCTGATGATCTGGGTGGGGTCCAAGATCACCACCGAGGGCCGGGTGCTGGAATCGGATGATCCGACCGGTGAGTTCCGGGTGCTGCTGCCCCGTAGAGAAGGGGTCGAGTATTCGGCGGAGCACGCGGTGGTGGCGGGTGAGGACCGGTTCCTGATCCTGCACAACGATGTCGTGGACGGGGTGAAAGCGGAGAACTTCGTCCTGGCCGAGGCTCCGGCCGACGACCCGTCCCGGCTGCGCACCCTCATCGGGCACCGCGACGACGTGCGGCTCGAGGATATCGACGCCTTCGCCGGGCAGCTGGTGCTCAGCTATCGCCGCGAGGCGCTGCCCCGGGTGGCGGTGTGGCCGCTGACCGCGGACGGCTACGGCGAACTGCGTGAGCTGGAATTCGAGCTGGAGCTCTACAGCGCCGGGCTCGGTTCCTGCCCGGAATGGGATCAGCCCACGCTGCGGCTCGGGCTCACCTCGTTCATCACACCCACCCAGGTCTTCGACTATGTGGTGGAGACCGGTGCCCTGCTGCTGCGCAAGGAGCAGCCGGTACTCGGCGGTTACGAGGCGAACGATTATGTGCAGCACCGTGATTGGGCGGTGGCCGCGGACGGCACCCGGATTCCGATCTCGATCGTCGCCCGGCGTGATACCGACCGGGTCGCCGGTCCGAAACCGTTGCTGCTCTACGGTTACGGCTCCTACGAGGCGAGTATGGATCCGGGTTTCTCGGTGTCGCGGCTGTCGCTGCTCGATCGCGGCATGGTCTTCGCGATCGCGCATGTGCGCGGCGGCGGCGAGATGGGCCGGCTCTGGTACGAGAACGGCAAAACACTCACCAAGAAGAACACCTTCACCGACTTCGTCTCCTGCGCACAGCATCTCGTCGACAACGGCACCACCGCGCCGGATCGGATGATCGCCGATGGTGGCAGCGCGGGCGGGCTGCTGGTGGGCGCGGTCGCCAATATCGCGCCGGAGCTGTTCGCCGGAGTACTGGCCAATGTGCCGTTCGTCGATCCGCTCACCTCGATTCTCGATCCCTCGTTGCCGTTGACGGTGATCGAATGGGACGAGTGGGGAAATCCACTGGCGGACAAGGACGTCTACGAATACATGAAGTCGTATTCGCCCTACGAGAACGTCGCGGCCAAGGATTATCCGGCCATCCTGGCGATCACCAGCATCAACGACACCCGGGTGCTGTATGTGGAACCGGCGAAATGGGTCGCGAAACTGCGCGCCACCAAGACCGGTGATTCGCCTCTGCTGCTCAAAACGGAGATGAGCGCCGGGCACGGCGGGGTCAGCGGGCGGTACGAGAAATGGCGCGAGGTCGCCTTCGAGTACGCCTGGGTGCTGGACACCGTCGGTCTCGGGGAGAAGTAGGCCCGCCGGGCGGCGACCGGATCGTGTCCCGATGTTCGCCGCCCGGCCATATCCGCTCCACGGGCCGGTCACCGGACCTGCATGCGCAGGTCATCGGTACTGCACGCCACGGACACCTGCGGCTGCCATTGTCGGTACATGAACGCTGAGCTGCTCGTTTCGGTGTCGGGCGTCCGGGAAGCCACCCGGGACGCGGCGATCGGCTTCGCCGAGGAGATGGATCAGCGGGGGGTGCGGTTGTCGCTGCTGGTGGCGCCGCGGCTGAAAGGCGGATATCGGCTCACCGACGACCCCACCACCCAGGCCTGGTTGCGCGGCCGTCGCGGTCGTGGGGACGCCGTGGTGCTGCACGGCTACGACCAGGCCGCGACCAAACGGCGCCGGGCCGAGTTTTCGACGCTGCCCCGACACGAGGCGTTGCTGCGGCTGACCGCCGCCGACCGGGCCATGGAGCAGGTCGGCCTGCGCACCCGCCTGTTCGCCGCGCCCCGCTGGGATGTGTCCGGCGGTGCGACCGCGGCGCTGCCCGAGCTCGGTTTCCGGCTCTCGCTCGGGTTGACCGGTATTCATGACCTGGAACGCAATTCGGTGCAGAAGGCGCGGGTGTACGGCATCGGGGAGGGGTTCCGCGCCGAACCCTGGTGGTGCCGCGCGCTGGTGCTGGGCGCCGCGCGCACCGCGCGGCGGGGTGGCGTACTCCGCCTGGCGGTTTCGGCCGCACAGCTGGGCCGGCCGGGTCCGCGGCAGGCGATGCTGGACGCGGTGGATCTCGCGCTCTATCACGGGGCGCGCAGCGAGGTGTACCGCTGGGAGCCCGTCCGAGCCGTTCGCGCGGCCTGAGACTCCGCCGCCGCATTGGACTCCGCCGCCCCATTCGGCGATAACGGGGCGGCGGTCCCCATTTCCCGGCCCGGGGCCGGATAAGAGTGGACTCGGCCGTGTCCCGCATGTTATGCATGAGTCATGCATGATAGCCGGACCGCAAACCTGCTGGGCGCCGCCGCCCTGGCGGTCACCGACCTGATGCTCGAGCGGGTGGCCGACGACACCGGTGTCGGAACCAGCGCGGCCGCGGCGCTGGTGGTGCTGGCCGGCTCGCCCGGACTGAGCGGGACCGAACTGGGCCGCCGGGTCGGATCGAGCCAGTCGGCGGCGGCGCGCATGATCGACACGCTGCTGCGACGGGAACTCGTGGAGCGCCGGCCCGGACAGGGCCGTGAGATCGCCGTCCGCCTCACCGAGCGCGGCCGGCAGGCCGCGGCGAATATCCTGGCCGCCCGCGGCGGCGGCTTGGCGCATGTGCTCGACCCGCTGGATGCCGCCGAACGTGAGACCCTGGCGCTGCTGCTCGACAAGTTGCTGACCGGTCTGTACTCCGATATCGGCAATGCCGACCTGCTGTGCCGGCTCTGTGACCGGCGCTCGTGCATCACCGGTGCTTGCTGCCCGGTGGGTCAGGCCGAACGGGACCGGTCCGGATGACGGCGGGTGCGGCACTGGCCCTGGCCTCCGCGGCCGCCTACGGCGTCTCCGACTTCACCGGTGGGCTGCTGGCCCGCCGGATAGACCTGCGCGTGGTCGCCGTCGTCGGGCAGTTCGGCGGACTGGTCGTGGCGCTGGCCGCCGCGCCGCTGTTCCCCGGGCAGTGGGACAGTCAGAGCATGTTGTGGGGCGCGCTCTCGGGGCTGGGGACCGGGGTGGGCATGCTGTTCCTCTTCCGCGGGCTCAGCCGTGGCGCCATGAGCACCGTGGTACCGGTCAGCGCGGTCGGAGGTGTCGCGTTACCGGTCCTGGCCGGGGTGCTGTGGCTCGGTGAACGTCCGGCGGTGGCGGCCTGGGCCGGAGTCGCCGTGGCGGTTCCCGCCCTGTGGCTGGTTTCCCACGGCGGTGCGGGCGGGCGCGCGGCGGGCACGGGTGATGCGCTGATCGCGGGGGCGGGTATCGCGGTGCAGTATCTGGCCCTGGCACAGAGCGATCCGGCGGCGGGGATCTGGCCCGTGGTCGCCGGACGGGTGGCCGCCGTCCTCACCCTGCTACCGCTGTTGCGCGGTACGGGCGAGCGGCCGCGGCCCGCCGCCGTGGTGTGGTCGCTCGCGACCGGCGCCGCCGCCGCGATCGCACTGATCTGCTATCTGCTCGCCGGCCGAGAGCAACTGGTGGTGATCGCCGTGGTGCTGTCCTCGCTGTATCCGGTGATCCCGGTCGTCCTCGGTCTGGTCGTCCTCGGCGAAAAGCTCACCCGTATAAGGACAACGGGCCTGGTCGCCGCGCTGCTCGCGGTCGCGCTGCTCGTATTCGATTGAGGCTCGCCGCGTTTGAGGCTCGCCGCGTTCGACGCGAACGCGAGTATTCCCGCGAGCCCCGAGCAGATCCGATGATCGGCGCATCCGGCACACACTCCGTGGCAGGCGGAGCCGGCCGTCGAACCGGAAGGTGGCGACCTACACCCGCCGAGCGACCATCGGCCGGGTTCAGAGGTCGGCGTCGTGCTCCGGACGCAGGATCGTGAATTCGGTATCCGCCTTGCGCATTTCGTCGAGCCGACTGAAATACACACCCCAGGCCTGCTCGGCGATGATCCCGTAGTGGATCGGGAAGGCCAGCCGGGGCGCCACCGACCGCAGGTAGTCGACCGCCTCGCTGATCTTCATCCACGGGGCCGCGGCGGGGACGGCGAGCACATCGACCGGAGTGGAGGGAACCCAGAGCGAATCGCCGGGATGGACGAACTGGGTCGGGTTCGCGGCGGTGCCCAGCTGGAAGACGGTGTTGTCGATCACCGGCAGTTCGGGGTGGATCACCGCGTGCCGGCCCCCGCCGCCGGTGATCCGCAGCCCGTCGAGTTCCACCACATTCCCCGCGTGCAATGCCTCCCAGGCCCCGCCCCGGAGTTCGGCGGTCTGCGGATCCGACAGCAGCCGCGCGCCGGGATTCGCCTCGATCAGCGGGTCGATCCGGTTCGGATCGATATGGTCGGCGTGCTGATGGGTGACGGCGATCGCATCCAGTCCGGTGAGGCCTTCGAAACCGTGGGAGAACGCGCCGGGATCGAAGAGGATCTTCTTCCCGTTCAGTTCGACGAGTACGCAGGAGTGTCCGAAGTGGGCTACATGCATGCACGCAAGGCTAGTACCGCATATGTTCGGTCACCCGCCGCGACCTTCCGGTCACCGGGCAATTAGGCTGCTCAGGTAACCCCATCCGCGTCCCGGCGTCGGCGCCGGGACGCAGCTCACCCCTTTTTGTGAGGAGCAACCCGTGGCACGTGTCGTGGTCGAGGTGATGCCGAAGGCCGAGATCCTGGATCCGCAAGGGCAGGCCATAGCCGGCGCCCTCCCGCGTCTGGGATTCGAAGGCGTCACCGACGTCCGGCAGGGCAAACGCTTCGAACTCGAGGTCGGTGACGACGTCAGCGACGACCAACTCGCCTCGATCGCCGAATCGCTGCTGGCCAACACCGTGATCGAGGACTGGAAGGTGGTGCGCGTCCCGTGACCGCCCGCATCGGTGTCATCACCTTCCCCGGAACCCTCGACGATGTCGACGCCGCCCGCGCGGTCCGGCTGGCCGGCGCCGAAGCCGTCGACCTCTGGCACGGCGACGCCGATCTCAAGAGCGTCGACGCGGTCGTGGTTCCCGGCGGGTTCTCCTACGGCGACTACCTGCGCGCCGGTGCCATCGCCCGGTTCGCTCCCGTGATGGGGACCGTCGTCGAAGCCGCCGGCAAAGGTATGCCGGTACTCGGCATCTGCAACGGCTTCCAGGTGCTGTGCGAGGCCGGGCTGCTGCCCGGCGCCCTCACCCGCAACGAGGGGCTGCACTTCATCTGCCGCGACCAGTGGCTGAGTGTCGAAGCCACCGACACTGCCTGGACCTCCCGCTACGAACCGGGCGCCCAGATCCTGGTTCCCCTGAAATCGGGCGAGGGCCGCTACCAGGCCTCCGAGTCGGTCCTCGACGAACTCGAGGGCGAAGGCCGGGTGGTGTTCCGCTACGCGGGCGACAACCCGAACGGTTCGCAGCGCTCGATCGCGGGGATCGCGTCGGAGAACAAGCGGGTCGTGGGGCTCATGCCGCACCCGGAGCACGCGACCGAGGCGTTGACCGGGCCGAGCGATGACGGGCTGGGGCTGTTCCTTTCTGTGCTGGACGTGCTGGTCGCTTCCTGACGGGGCGGGCGGACGTCCGGGCGCGGCCGGTCCGCCGCGGATGTGGCGATCCGTCGGCGAAGGCGCAAGATGTCGCCCTGACTGCGGCTGGTGCCGCGAGTCCCGGGTGCCGACCGGCGGGACGCCGGACCGGGCGGTAGCTCGCTGCGCCCGGGGAACTCCGGCCGTCACGAGCCGGCATCCGGAGCGTCGCCGGCGGCCGCCCGCTGGAAGCGTGCTGAGAGGTCTCGCAGCCTCGCCGTCAGCTCAGCGCCTTCGATCACGTCGAAATCCACGTCGAGCAGGCCCAGGTACAGAGTCAACATCTGGGCTGTGTCCGACCCGACCTCGGCCACACATCGATCCGGCCCGGCCGGTTCCACCGTGCCAACGTGCGGCATACGTTCGCGCACGTACTCCACCGGCGCGTGCAACAGCACCCGGGCCGTGTAGCGCCAGGTGGATTGGCCGACGCCCCGCTGCACATGAGTCGAGGCGTCGTTGTCCGGTAACGGCCGGGGAGTGAATCGCGGGCCGTTGGGAGTGCGGGGAGAGATCCGGTCCACCCGGAAGGTCCGCCAGTCCGCACGGTCGATGTCCCAGCCCACCAGGTACCAGCGGTGGCCCCAATTCACCAGTTGATGCGGCTCGACTTCGCGCCTGCCGGGAGTGTTCCGGTGGGTCTCGTAGTCGAATCGGAGACGTTCGCCGGCGCGAATCGTCGCCGCGATCACGCTCAATGTGTCCGCGTCCACGGTGGGGCCGGCGCTCGGGACGGCGGCGATCGCCGAGCCCATACCGCTCACCTGGTGCCGCAGCCGCGGCGGCAACACCTGCTCGAACTTGGCCAACGCCCGTACCGAAGCCTCCGCCATCCCGGAAACGCCGCCACCCACCGACGTCCGAAGTCCCACCACTACCGCCACTGCCTCGTCGTCGTCGAGCAGCAGAGGGGGCAGCTTCGCCCCGGCGCCCAAGCGGTACCCGCCCCCTACCCCCGGCGCTGCGGCCACGGGATAGCCCAGGTCGCGCAGCTTCTCGATATCGCTGCGCACCGTCCTACCGGAGACGCCCAATCGCGCGGCGAGTTCTTCGCCGCTCCAGTCCATCCGTGACTGCAACAACGACAGCAATCGCAACAGCCTGGCAGCAGTCTTCAACATTCGTTCAGCATCGCAGTAATTGCGGAAGCTGGTCTTCCGCAATTGCCTTTAGCGTGGCGGTATGACGAACACCACGGAGATCCGTCCCTTCCGCATCGCAATCCCGCAAGCCGATGTCGACGACCTGGTCGAGCGACTGAACCGCGCCCGGTGGCCGCAGCAGCCGGCCGGCACGGACTGGAGCCGGGGCGTTCCCGTCGACTATCTGCGTGGTCTGGCCGAATACTGGGCCGGCGGTTTCGACTGGCGGGCCCGGGAGGCCGAACTGAACGACATTCCGCAGTTCGTCACCACCATCGATGGGCAGGACATCCACTTCCTCCACATCCGATCCGCCGAGCCCGGGGCCCGGCCGCTCGTCCTCACGCACGGCTGGCCCAGCTCGCCGTTCGAGTTCCAGAACCTGATCGGCCCGCTGACCGACCCGAGATCCCACAGCGGAGACCCCGCGGATGCCTTCCATCTGGTCATTCCGTCACTCCCCGGCTATGGCTTCTCCACGCCCGTGGCGGGCCCGGGGTGGGGCAACCTCTTCCGCGTCGCGAGCGCCTGGGCGGAGCTGATGACCAGGCTCGGCTACGAACGATTTGCCGTGCACGGCACCGATGCGGGGGCAGGCGTTTCGCAGCTGCTGCCCATGGTGGCTCCTGGACGGGTGCTGGGCGTGCATGCCACCGGGACCGCACCGGCAATGCCCTTCGGCCCGTCGATCGACACCGAAGGCCTGTCCGAGGCAGACCGGAAGCGGGCCGAGCGCTTCAACCGGTTCCAAGCCGATGGCATCGGCTATCTCCACGTGCAGGCCACCCGGCCGCAGACGTTGTCCTACTCGTTGACCGACTCACCGGTCGGGCAGCTCGCCTGGATCGTGGAGAAGTTCCGTGAATGGACGGACCCGGCCGCCGAACTGCCCGAGGACGCGGTCGACCGGGACCAGCTGCTCGTCGACGTCAGCGTCTTCTGGTTCACCTGCTCCGGAGCCTCCGCCGCGCACTCCCTGTACGAAGGGATGCAGGCCTACCGAGAGATGAGTGCGTGGCAGGGTTCCGGGGAAACCCCGCCGCCGGCGGCTCCCACCGGTTATGCGGTGTTCGCGGGGGACGATACGATCCGCGGTCTGGTGGACCCGGGCGGTTATGTGGAGCACTGGTCGGAGTTCGACCGCGGTGGTCACTTCCCGGCCATGGAGGTGCCGGAATTGCTTGCGCCGGATATCCGCGCCTTTTTCGCCGGCCACCGAGCCGGCTGATCCGCCCGCTGTGGCGCACGCCGCCCGCGCCTCGGCCCCGAGATGCCGCAAGGGGCGCCGGAAGACGCAGCGCTTAGGGTCGGATCATGCCGAGTTCTGCTGTCGCGGCTTCGGCCGCCGGGTTGTGTGAGTTCATCGATGCGTCGCCTTCGCCGTTCCATGTCTGCCGGACCATTGCCGAGGCGCTGGAAACTGACGGGTTCGTCCGGCTGGACGAGACCCGCGCGTGGCCCGGTACCGGGGGCCGGTACTACATCGTGCGCGGTGGGTCGCTGGTGGCGTGGGCCGATCCGGCGCAGGCGGGTCCGTTCCGGGTGGTGGGGGCGCATACCGACAGCCCGAACCTGCGGGTCAAGCAGCATCCCGATCTGACGGTCGCGGGCTGGCAGCTGGTGCGGCTGGAACCGTACGGGGGTGCCTGGCTGAACTCCTGGCTGGATCGTGAACTGGGGATCTCCGGGCGGCTCGGTGTCCGGGAGGGGACAGGCCTGGGCGAGCGGCTGGTGCGGATCGACGAACCGATTCTGCGGGTTCCCCAGCTGGCGATCCATCTGTCCGAGGACCGGCGCGGGGTGACGCTGGATCCGCAGCGGCATGTCAACGCGATCTGGGGTGTGGGCAGTGAACGGGCCGCGTTCCTGGATTACGTGGCCGAGGCCGCCGGAGTCGATCCGCGGGCGGTGCTGGGCTGGGAGTTGATGACCCACGATCTGGCGCCCAGCCGGGTGATCGGTGCCGGCCGGGACCTGATCAGCGCACCCCGCCTGGACAACCAGGGCACCTGCTACGCGGGGCTGGCCGCCTTCCGGGCCGCCGTCGAGAATCCGGGCGACGCCGTCCCGGTGCTCGCCGTGTTCGACCACGAGGAGGTCGGCAGCCAATCCGACCGGGGCGCGCAGTCCGAGCTGCTGCCCACGGTGCTGGAGCGGATCGTGCTGGCCCGCGGCGGCGGCCGCGCCGAGTTCCTGGCGGCGGTCGCGGGGTCGGTGTGCGCGTCCGGCGATATGGCGCATGCCACCCATCCGAACTATCCGGAACGGCACGAGCCCTCGCACGGCATCGATATCAACGGCGGGCCGGTGCTGAAGGTCAACCAGAATCTCCGCTACGCCACCGATGCCGTCGGCGCGGGAGCGTTCGCGCTGGCCTGTGACCGGGCCGGAGTGCCGATGCAGCGTTATGTGCACCGCGCCGATCTGCCCTGCGGTTCCACCATCGGGCCGATGACCGCCGCGCGCACCGGTATGCCGACCGTGGACGTGGGTGCGCCCCAGCTGGCCATGCATTCGGCCCGGGAGATGATGGGCGCCGCCGATGTGACCGCCTACGCGGCGGCCCTGGCGGCCTTCCTCGCTCCGTAGGCCGGGCCACGGCCAGGGGTTTTGCGGCGACGGGGTCGGTAATCGGTCCGGCGCAGGTGGACGTAGGATTCGTGCTGGATCAACTCTGCCGGGGCCCCGCCGCCGAGGCCCGGCGTTCCGACCGAACCGTGGCGCCGATGCCATCTGCCGTGAGCCGCGGCAGGCGCCCGGAGGGCCGGAGCCCGCGCGCGCCGGCGCGCCAACCTACGAAAGGATCCTGGTACCCCCGTGACTGAGCAGGTCGATACGGTCGCCACCGCCGCCGCCACTCCGGATACGCCGCAGCCGTACGCCGAGCTCGGCCTCAAGGACGACGAATACGCCCGGATCCGGGACATTCTGGGGCGCCGGCCCACCGATGCCGAGCTCGCCATGTATTCGGTGATGTGGAGCGAGCACTGTTCCTACAAATCCTCGAAGGTGCATCTGCGCTACTTCGGTGAGACGACCACCGAGGAGATGCGTTCGGCCATGCTCGCCGGGATCGGCGAGAACGCGGGCGTGGTCGATATCGGTGACGGCTGGGCGGTCACCTTCAAGGTGGAGAGCCACAACCATCCGTCGTATGTCGAGCCGTATCAGGGTGCGGCCACCGGGGTCGGCGGGATCGTCCGCGACATCATGGCCATGGGTGCGCGTCCCATCGCGGTGATGGACCAGTTGCGTTTCGGTGCCGCCGACGCCGCCGATACCCGCCGGGTGCTGGACGGCGTGGTCCGCGGGATCGGCGGTTACGGTAACTCTCTCGGGCTGCCCAATATCGGCGGCGAAACCGTCTTCGACGCCTCCTACCAGGGAAATCCGCTGGTCAACGCGCTGTGCGCGGGGGTCATGCGGGTGGAGGACCTGCACCTCGCCTTCGCCTCGGGTGCCGGGAACAAGATCATTCTCTTCGGTGCGCGGACCGGGCTCGACGGTATCGGCGGCGTTTCGGTGCTGGCCTCGGACACCTTCTCCGGCGACGATTCCGGCAGCGGTCGCAAGAAGCTGCCGAGCGTCCAGGTGGGCGATCCGTTCACCGAGAAGGTCCTGATCGAATGCTGTCTGGAGCTGTACCACGCCGGGCTGGTGGTGGGTATCCAGGACCTCGGCGGCGCCGGGCTGTCCTGCGCGACCTCCGAACTGGCCGCCGCCGGTGACGGCGGGATGCGCATCGAACTCGACCGGGTCCCGCTGCGCGCCGCCGATATGACCCCCGCCGAGGTGCTGTCCAGCGAATCGCAGGAGCGCATGTGCGCGGTGGTGACCCCGGAGAACGTGGACGCCTTCCTCGCGGTCTGCGCGAAATGGGATGTACTGGCCACGGTGATCGGTGAGGTGACCGACGGCGAGCGGCTGGAGGTCACCTGGCACGGCGAGACCGTGGTGGATGTGCCGCCGCGCACCGTCGCGCACGAGGGCCCGGTGTACGAGCGGCCGGTACAGCGTCCGGCCACACAGGACGCGCTCAACGCCGACACCCCGGACAACCTGCCCCGGCCCAAGACCGCCGAGGAACTGCGCGACACCCTGCTGAAGATGGTGGCCAGCCCGCAGCTGTGCAGCCGCCGCTGGATCACCGAACAGTACGACCGCTACGTGCGCGGAAACACCGTGCTCGCCGAACAGGCCGACGCCGGGGTGATCCGGATCGACGAGGTGAGCGGTCGCGGTATCGCGCTGGCCACCGACGCCTCGGGTCACTACACCAAGCTCGACCCGTACACCGGCGCGCGGCTGGCCCTGGCCGAGGCCTACCGGAACGTGGCCGTCACCGGCGCCACGCCGAAGGCGGTCACCAACTGCCTGAACTTCGGGTCCCCGGAGGACCCCGGCGTGATGTGGCAGTTCCAGCAGGCCGTCCGCGGTCTCGCCGACGGCTGTGTGGAACTGGGTATCCCGGTCACCGGCGGCAATGTCAGCTTCTACAACCAGACCGGCGAGAACGCCATCCTGCCCACTCCGGTGGTCGGCGTCCTGGGTGTGATCGACGACGTCCACCGCCGTATTCCCACCGGACTCGGCCTGGAACCGGGGGAGACGCTCATCCTGCTGGGCGACACCCGCGACGAGTTCGGCGGTTCGGTCTGGTCGCAGGTGGCGCACGGCCATCTGGGCGGGCTGCCCCCGCAGGTCGATTTCGACCGCGAGAAACTGCTGGCCGATGTCCTCACCGCGGGCTCGCGCGACGGCATGATCAGTGCCGCCCACGACCTTTCCGAGGGCGGCCTGGCGCAGACCGTGGTCGAGGCGGCTTTGGCCGGCGAGACCGGTTGCCGGATCCTGCTGCCCGAAGACGCCGACCCGTTCGTGATGCTGTTCTCCGAATCGGCGGGCCGGGTGCTGGTCGCGGTGCCGCGGTCGGAGGAGACCCGCTTCACGCGGATGTGCACGGCCCGGGAACTGCCCTGGGTGCGTATCGGTGTGGTCGATCAGGGTTCGGATTCGGTAGAGGTGCAGGGCCAGTTCTCGGTCGATATGGCCGAGCTGCGCGCCGCGCACGAGGGCACGCTGCCCGCACTCTTCGGCGGCCACGCCTGACCCGGACCCGTGGCTGGCGCGCCGGAGGTGACCCGGGCCACCCTCCGGCGCCGGTCCCGCCCGCCATACTGGACGGGTGCTGGAAACCGCTGATTCCGTGACGAGGTTGCGGCGGCGGTGTGTCGCGGTGGTCCGGCGGACCGAGCACATCATCGACCTGAATTATGTGGGTCTGGTGGTCGCGACGGTGTTCTTCGCGCTGTCGGTCTCACCGTCGCTGCTGCCGCGCGACTGGATGTTCCAGGGCCTGATCAGCGGGATCAACGCGGCCATCGGGTACGGCGTGGGCTGTCTGCTGGAATGGTTGTTCCGATTGTGGGTGCGGCCGCGGCTCACCCGGATACCGGCGCCGCCCACCTGGACCCGCTACGCCCTGAAATCCGCGGTGCTGATGACGGCCGTGCTGAGCGCCGGCTACATGCTGGTGCAGTCGGCGCACTGGCAGCGCGAGATCACCGCGCTGATGGGGATGGAGGGCACCACCACTCCCGCCTACCTGCGTACCGGGGGGCTGAGCCTCACGGTCGGGGTGCTGGTGGTGGCCTGCTATCGCACTGTGCGCGAACTGATCCTGTATCTGGCCCGCCAGCTGAACCGATGGGTCAAGATACCCCGGGAGCTGGCCCCCTCCGCGGGATTCCTGGTCCTGGTACTGCTCGTGGTGACCCTGTTCAACGGCGTCGCCACCCGCGCCTTCTTCGCCGCCGCGAACTCGGCGTTCAGTGTGCGCAACGACCACACCTCCGAATACGCCGTACAGCCCCGCCTCGCCGAACGCTCGGGTAGCCCGGAGTCGTTCGCCCCCTGGGAAACCCTCGGGTTCGAGGGACGCTGGTTCGTTTCGCACGGGCCGAGTGCCCAGCGCATCTCCTGGGTCACCGGCCGGCCCACGAAGGAACCCATCCGCACATATGTCGGGCTGGAATCGGTCGAGGACACCGGACTGAGCCAGGCCGATCTGGCGGTCGCCGAATTGGAGCGCACCGGCGCCTTCGACCGGAAGGCGCTGGTCGTGGTCACCACCACCGGCACCGGCTGGGTCAATTCCATGGCCGCCAACGCCATCGAATACATGTACGGCGGTGATTCGGCCATCGTGGCCACCCAGTACTCGTATCTGCCCAGCGCGCTGTCGTTTCTGGCCGACCGCGGCAAGGCCGCCACCGCGGGCCGGGAACTGTTCGACGCGGTCTACCGCAAAACCTCGACCCGGCCGGCCGCCGAGCGTCCGAAGTTGCTCGTCTACGGCGAAAGCCTCGGATCGCAGGGTTCGGAGGCCGCTTTCGACGGGCTCGCCGACCTGCGGGAGAAAGTGGACGGTGCGCTCTGGGTCGGACCGCCGAACTCCAACCGGCTGTGGCAGCAGTTCGTGAACCGGCGTGATCCCGGATCGCCGGAAACCGAGCCCGTCTACGCCGACGGCCTGGTGATCCGGTTCGCCGGAGACCGGGAGGACCTCGCCCGGCCCGGTCCGGAATGGCGGGCACCGCGGATCGCCTACCTGCAGCACGCCTCCGACCCGATCGTCTGGTGGTCTCCGGATCTCGCGCTGACCCGGCCGGATTGGCTGTCGGAACCGCGCGGCGCCGATGTCTCGCCCCGGGTGCGCTGGGCGCCGCTGGTCACCTTCTGGCAGATCAGCGCGGATCTCACGAACGCCCAGGGGGTGCGTGACGGGCACGGCCACCGCTACGGCAGTCTGGTGCTGGACGGCTGGGCCGCGGTCGCCCAACCGCCGTACTGGAATCCCGAACTGGCGGAGCGGATCAGGCTCGAGATCGAAGCGTACGAAGCCTATGAGCGGGAAGTGAAGTGAAGGCACAGATACTTGCCGCGGCGACCATACCGGTGCTCTGGAACAACTGGCTGCTGCCCCGTCTAGAGCTCGACCGCCGTGGCCGCACCGTGGCCAATATGGTCGCCGCGACCGGTTACGGATTCGTATTCGGCGGTCGCCCGAATTGGTTCTCCGAGAGCGGCATCCGCTGGGGGATCGGATGCGCCGCGGTCGTGGCCGCGGGTTGTACGGCGGCTCTGGTCATACCGCCGGTGCGCCGGATACTCGGTGATGCGGATGACCGGGCACCGGAGGTAGGCAGTGTGGAATGGGTAGCTGTGCATATTCCGCTCGGCACGGTGTACGCCGAGGAGATGATCTTCCGAGGGACGTTGGATCCGCTGCTGGACCGTGCCTTCGGCGCGACGACAGGTGCTGTGGCCGGTGCCGCTGTCTTCGGGCTCTGGCATATTCACCCCGCCCGCGCCGCGGGCGACAACGTCTGGGCGACCGTCGGGTTCACCGGTATATCCGGCCTGTTCTTCGGCGTCCTCTTTCGGCATACCGGAAGCGCCACCGCGCCCGCGCTGCTGCACTGGGCGGTGAACGCAGGCGGCGCGGTGCTCACCCGTAGCCGCCGCGTCCGCTCGATCGGAGATCACGCCGGTGCCGATAGGGCGCGTTGAACAGCGGACATCTCGGTGATGATCACATCCGGCTCGAACGGGGCGAATGCCTCGATCTTGCCGGGTTTGTCCGCGAAGGCGATAGCCGGCATACCCGCCGCATGGGCGACCTGGATATCGGTAGTGGAATCACCGATGTAGAGGCATTCACGGGGTGAGACGTTCGTGCCGGCCATCGCGCGCTCCAATGGGAACGGGTCGGGTTTGAGGAGACTGGTGTAGTAGCGGCGGTCCTCGGCTACGCCGCGACTGTAATTGCCGTCGACGAGGCCCTGTGTCGCGCGGCGGGCGTGATACCGGTCGACCGCGGCGACACAGTTGTTGCTGAGCATGATGTTCAGGCCGGAACGAGCGTGGTTGGCTATCAGGGTCTCGTCGGCGCCGGGCGTCGGGCGCGCGCTACCCATGGCCTCGACCTCCAACCTGGCGAGCTCACGTTCGGCCAGCCGGGCATATCGATCGCCGAAGCTCGCGGCGTAACGGAACACCGCAAACGGGTCGTTGGCCGTGGCAATGTGTTCCGGGAAGGGAAGGTCCAGCGATCTGCGCATCTGCTCGGCCACTTCGTAGTCGCGAAACTGATCGAACACCGAGCAGATCGGACCGTCGACGTCGAAGATCAGGCAGCGGCGTTCCCCGACCAGCCGGCTCAGCAGTCGGCCCGCCGCCGGATTGTCGTCCCTGACCACAACGTTGTATGGCCCGCTACCAGCAGGGACGGGGTGCAGTGGATGGTAGATCGGCACGCGGAACGCAATGCTGTCCACGGTCGTCATCGTGTCGGTATGTACGCGAAGGCCGGCGGATGCGTGGTGGTACTGCGGTACCGTCCCGGTGCGGGCGAAGGCGTGGGTGGTGTCGACGAGGGTGGTGCGTGCCACCTCCAGCAGTCTCGACGCGGGCAGATTGGTGCCGAGCGCGATGAGATTCGTCAGGTCCACTCGATCGAATCCTGTTGCTAATAGGGAGTTTTCGTACCGCCGGGACCGTCCTGTCTACCTACGTCGGTCGGGTTGTCGTAGTTTAGCCCGGCCTATCCCGCCGCACCACAGACGAGAAGACCGTCGCCTGCGAATGGCCCGGCGGACTCTTCCGTATTCGCCGCCGACCCGGGCGCGATTGTCGCGAGGATGACACACTTCGCCCGTGAGATTGATCGACAGCGACGGATATGGTGTGGAACTCACCATTGCCGGATATCAGTTTCCGGACCATATCGATCCGCGAATCCGGTACAGCTGGCTGGTGATCGCCGGTACCGCGAATTGCCCCGACGGGAATTGGTCCTTCCGCTGGCAGGCATTGAGTCTGGACGACACAGTCGAACTGGCGGACTGGCTACGCCGGATCGCGGCCGAGGCGGAACCGAGTGGTGCGCCCGCCGACGGTCCCGCCCGGCTCGCCTTCACCGAACCGAATCTGAGTTTCACGGCCACCCGTACCGGCGGTGAGATCGACATGCGGATCGGCCTGGATCTGGAGTTCTCCCCACCCTGGGACCGGCGGGCCACCGCGGGGTCGCCGTACATCGTCACGGCCCGCCTCGCGGCCGCCGATATCGCCACCGCCGCCAAGGACCTGGGCGCTGAAGTGGACAGCTACCTCCCGCCGGGTGGCAGCCTGCTCGGTCGCGCCCGCTGAGCGGCGCATACGGGTCGCGTTCGTGGCGGCTCCACGGGTGATATCGCCCACGTTGCGCCGGGTGGCGCGCGGGGCTTATGGCCGGGGGTGACCCGCGTCGGCTGCCGGCGTCCGCGAGGAGGCCCGGGAGAATCCGGATACCCTCGTTTCAGCAGGTGAAAGGGGGGTTAACTGGGTATGAAGGTTTGCTGGCCCACGTCGGCGCGGGCCCGGGACCCCGGTAACGGCCGTTCCGGGTCTGCTTGCTGCCGGAGTGCTGATCCGGTGACGCGCAAGCGCGACACACCCGTAGAATGTCGAGTGCCCCCACACCCGCCCGACCAGGGAGCGCACGGTGACCAACGCCGACCAACCGGCAGTCAGCAATCCCACCGCAACCGACGAGACCGAGAATCCGCCCCGCGAGGAATGCGGAGTCTTCGGAGTCTGGGCCCCGGGGGAGGACGTGGCCAAGCTCACCTACTACGGCCTCTATGCCCTGCAGCACCGCGGCCAGGAAGCCGCGGGAATCGCGGTCTCCGACGGATCGCAGGTGCTGGTCTTCAAGGATCTCGGCCTGGTCAGCCAGGTGTTCGACGAGCAGACCCTGGCCGCCATGCCGGGCCACGTCGCCGTCGGCCACTGCCGCTACTCCACCACGGGAGCCACCACCTGGGAGAACGCCCAGCCGATCTTCCGTACCACCGCCGTCGGTTCCGGGCTCGCGCTCGGCCACAACGGCAATCTGGTCAATACCGCCGAATTGGCCGACCGGGCACGTGAACTCGGTCTGGTCGCCGGCCCCGGCCGCCCCGGCGCCGTCTCGGCAACCTCGGACTCCGATGTGATGACCGCGCTGCTGGCGCACGCCTCCGCGGATTCGAGTATCGAGCAGGCCGCCATGGAGTTGCTGCCCACGGTGCGCGGCGCCTTCTGCCTGACCTTCATGGACGAACACACCCTCTACGCCGCCCGCGATCCGCACGGTGTCCGCCCGCTGGTGCTGGGCCGCCTGGAGCGTGGCTGGGTGGTCGCCAGCGAAACCGCCGCCCTCGATATCGTCGGCGCCTCTTTCGTCCGCGAGATCGAACCGGGCGAATTGCTCGCCATCGACGCCGAGGGCGTGCGTTCCTCCCGATTCGCCAATCCCGAACCCAAGGGCTGTGTTTTCGAGTACGTGTATCTGGCCCGTCCCGACAGCACCATCTCCGGGCGCTCGGTGCACGCCACCCGCGTCGACATCGGCCGCCGCCTCGCCGCCGAACACCCGATCGACGCCGATCTGGTGATCCCGGTCCCCGAATCCGGCACCCCCGCCGCGGTCGGCTACGCGCAGGGATCCGGCGTGCCCTACGGACAGGGCCTGATGAAGAACGCCTACGTCGGCCGCACCTTCATCCAGCCCAGCCAGACCATCCGCCAGCTCGGGATCCGGTTGAAACTCAACCCGCTGCGCGAAGTGATCCGTGGCAAACGCCTCATCGTCGTCGACGATTCGATCGTCCGCGGCAACACCCAGCGCGCCCTCATCCGGATGCTGCGCGAAGCCGGCGCCTTGGAGATCCACGTCCGGATCGCCTCCCCGCCGGTGAAATGGCCGTGCTTCTACGGGATCGATTTCGCTTCCCGCGCCGAGTTGGTCGCCAACAACGCCGGCACCGACCCCGACGGAATGCCTGCCGACCCGGAGGCGATGCACGACATGGTCGAGGGCGTCCGCCGCTCCATCGGAGCCGACACCCTCGGCTATATCTCGATCGACGGAATGGTCGCCGCCACCGAACAGCCCCGCACCCGCCTGTGCTGCGCCTGTTTCGACGGGAACTACCCGATCCCGCTTCCCACCGAAGCCGCGATCGGCAAGAACCTCCTGGAGTTCGGCGGGCGGTCCCAATCCCGCGTCCTCACCGAGAACGCCAACGCGAGCGCCCTCAGCCGGCCGTAGGGGGCTGTGTTTTTGGCGCGCTGGCGCGCGGGGGTTGAGGCCCCCTTGGTCTCCGCCCTTCAGGCCTCGGGACTCGCGGCTGCGCCGCATGCGATGTGCGGTGGGCCGTCCATAGAGGGTGACCTTTGAGCACCTTCGGCCAAGGGGCGAGACGGGCCTCGAAGCGCATGCGCCGCAGGCGCGAGTCCCGAGGCCGAAACGGCGAGACCAAGGGGGCCTCAACCCCGCGGCGCCGAAGGCGCCGCAGATAAACACAGCCCGGCCCCCCACGCTCCGGGGCGACGCCATAAACTCTGAGCAGGCAATTATCCGCGAATTCGGTTTGGAGCTTTCCCCGACAATGACTGAGCAGAACCCCACCGGTGCCGGTGCGTCCTATGCCGCAGCTGGAGTGGATATCGAGGCCGGTGACAGGGCTGTCGAGTTGTTCGCCCCGCTGGCGCGTAAGGCGAGCCGGCCCGAGGTGCAGGGCGGGATCGGTGGCTTCGCCGGATTGTTCGCGCTGAAGAAGAGCTATCGGGAGCCGCTGCTGGCTTCGTCGACCGATGGGGTCGGTACGAAGATCGCGGTGGCCCAGGCGCTGGACAAGCATGACACGCTGGGTCTGGACCTGGTGGCCATGGTCGTCGACGATCTGGTGGTGTGCGGGGCCGAGCCGTTGTTCCTGCAGGATTACATCGCGGTCGGCAAGGTGGTGCCGGAGCGGGTGGCCGAACTGGTGGCCGGTATCGCCGAGGGGTGTGTGCGGGCCGGTTGCGCGTTGCTGGGTGGTGAGACGGCCGAGCATCCGGGGATGATGGGTGCCCAGGACTACGATCTGTCGGCGACCGGTGTCGGTGTGGTCGAGGCCGATGATCTGCTGGGGCCCGATCGGGTGCGTCCGGGGGATGTCGTGATCGCGATGGGTTCGTCGGGTCTGCATTCCAACGGTTACAGTCTGGCGCGCAAGGTGCTGCTGGAGATCGACCGTATGGCGTTGACCGGGCATGTGGAGGAGTTCGGCCGCACCCTCGGTGAGGAGTTGCTGGAGCCGACCCGGATCTATGCCAAGGATTGCCTGGCGTTGATCGCCGAGACCGATGTGCGGACGTTCGCGCATATCACCGGTGGTGGTCTGGCCGCGAACCTGGCCCGGGTGCTGCCCGCCGGGCTGGTGGCCGAACTCGACCGCGGGACCTGGAATCCGGCGCCGGTGTTCAAGATGATCGCGCAGCGTGGCCGGGTGGACCGCGTGGAGATGGAGAAGACGTTCAATATGGGCGTCGGGATGGTCGCCGTGGTCGCGCCCGAGGATGTCGATCGCGCGCTGGCGGTGCTCACCGCGCGCCATATCGAGTGCTGGACGCTGGGCAGCGTGAAGAAGGCCAAGGATGTGGATGCGCCGCGGGCGGTTCTGCTCGGGGACCATCCGCGTTTCTGATCCGCGGTCCGGCCGGCGTGATCCGGCGGCCGGACCTTCCGGATTCCATTGATGTTCCGTGCGTCTGAATCCGCGCGTCCCGGTATCGCGACAGCGTGGTCCCCACGGCCCGCGGGTCAACGCGCAGCTATCGGTATTCCGGAGTCGTGCACTCGGAGCGCGAGCCCCAGCGCGGTGACCGGACTTCTCGGACTCGACTCCCGTCCGGTGGATGACAGATCGCCCACCGACTCTTGGTCGGAACCAACGCGATGATCCGCGTGCTACTCGGGTCGTACCGCCGGTTCACGTCGTCCACCGCCGGGCAAACCGGCGGAAAACGGCGCGAACCGGCGTAAACGACCGAAAGGGAGGCCTACGGGCCTCCCCGAGCGTATGCACCGTGATCAGCGGCGCCAGCTGTCGTAGTCGTCGTCCTCGTCCCACTTGGACAAGGATCTGTCCGCGTCGTGCTCATCCGACAGGACGCCACCGCGTGGGGTGTTGTCGCTACCGGAAAGCTCGCGCTGAAGGCTCGCGAAGTCGGTCGACGGCGAGCTGTACTTCAGCTCGCGCGCAACCTTGGTCTGCTTTGCCTTAGCCCGGCCACGGCCCATGGCTGACCCCCTCGCGTCACAGCGGGGCGGCCTGGGGATTGGTGGCGGCCCCGTTCGAATTAATATCTTCCTGACAGACACTTTAGCGCGTGTCCGGCCGTCGCGCTTCCACGAGTCGGCTATCCGCGGGATCGACCGACCGGTTTGCCGATGTTTCGCCGCTCAGTCCCCAGGCGGAACCGAGCCCGGTATGACCCGGATCACACCGACCCGGGTTCCCCCGCCGAGCACCGGCGGGGCCGCCAGCGCCGCCAATTCATCGGACCATCCGACGCCCATACGCTGCAGGATTGCCATGGTCAGCGGGATTCTGGCGCGGTCGGCGCCGTCGTCGATCTTGTAGGCGAAGGCGCTGCCGTCGGGTAACGCTCCGGCGTGCACGCCGTCGGCGCCGATCTTGCAGATCAGTTCGGGGACAGCGTTCATCGTCAGCAGATCGGGGCCGTTGGTGCCCGAAATCACCTGTGGATGCGCGCGGAGCGCCGTGGCGATCCGGCGTTCGGGTGTGCCGTCGGGGGCGGTGGCCAGGGTCGCGAAGGCACGCGCCAGATTCGTCAGTGAGACGGGGACGATGGGCAGGCCGCAGCCGTCGATGCCGAGATCGGTTTCCGGCTCACCGGTCGTCTCGATGATCTGGGCCAGCACGGCCTGCTGCAGCGGGTGGCCGACCTCGGTGTACCCGGTGACCGGCCAGCCGTTCACCGCGCAGGTCGCCAGCATGGCGGCATGTTTGCCCGAACAGTTCATATACCGCTTGGCGGGTTTCTCGCCGCGGTAGAGCACCCCGGCCCGGGTCCGCTCGTCGCCGGGCAGGTCCGGGGGACAGGCCAGATCGTCCTCGCCGAATCCGAAACGGCGCAGCAACCGCTCGACCAATTCGATGTGCTCGGGTTCGCCGGTGTGCGAGGCGGTCGCGATGGCCAGTTCCGCATCATCGAGGGGGGTGAAACCGTGTTTGAGCAGGGTGAGCGCCTGCAGCGGTTTATTGGTGGAGCGCGGATAGATCGGCACGTGCACCGAACCGGCCGCGAAGGTCGGTTCACCGTCGGGGCCGATGATCACGACCGAGCCCCGGTGCACACATTCCCGGAACCCCGAACGCACCACCTCGACCAGATCCACGCTCATCCGACCGTCTCCTGTTCCGGGGCCGGCTCGGCCGAGGCGGTACGACGGCGCGTGTGCCGGGCGATCTGTGCGCGGATCTCTTCGGAGATGGTGGGCTCGGCGGTGAGCAGCCGTTCGAGCCGTGCGGGGTCGGCACCGGTGAAGACATCGCGGACGGTGATGCCGTGCTCGGGCACGTGGACGAATTCGACCGGGTCGCCGGCGCCCACCTCGCCCTCGGTGAGGACCCGGAAATAGCATCCGGTGTTCGCCCGCAGGGCGAAACGGCGCACCCACTGCCGTTCCCCGGACCAGTGCCCGAAGGTGGCGCACGGCACCCGGGGTGCGCTCACCTCCAGTAGTGCGTCGCCGACGCGGCAGCGCGCGCCGAGCACGGCGTCGCTGAGCGGCAGCCCGGAGATACGCAGGTTCTCGCCGAACCACCCGGGTCCGAGGGTGCGGCCGAGTTCGGCCGACCAGGTCCGGGCGTCCTCCTCGGCATAGCCGTACACCGCCTGGTGGACGCCGCCGTGGTCGCGGGTGTTGCACACATGGTCGCCGGCGAGCCCGAGCCGCCCGGCGCGCACCCGGCCGGGTACCGGACGCTTGTCGATTGCGCTGCGCCCTACCCGCCCCGGCACCTCCAGGTCGGCATGGACGACACATGCGGCCAGCACCCGGCCGATGGCACCGACGTGCACAGCTGTCTCCTCTCGGCTCGTCGTCCGGCGCCGCTCAGCGGCCACGGAGCCGTTCGACGGCGCGACGCCCGGCCTGCGGGGCATCGTCGGCGATCACCGAATCGGGGTCGATGGCCGCGGCGGTGCCGCCCACGGTCAGCCGGGTGTCGGCGGGGACGGATCGCTTTATCAGGGCGAGCGCGACCGGGCCCAGTTCGTAGTGGTCGATCGTGGTGCCGAGGACGCCCACGGCACGGTTACCGGCCTCGACCGGTTCGCCGGGAGCGGGTCGCTCGTCGGCGGAGCCGTCCAGATGCAGCAGGACCAGCCGGCGCGGCGGTTTGCCGAGATTGTGGACCCGGGCCACGGTTTCCTGGCCGCGATAGCAGCCCTTGTTCAGGTGGACGGCCCCGTATTCGTCGGGCCCGCCGATCCAGTTCACCTCGTGCGGGATGGTTCGGTCGTCGGTGTCGAGGCCGATCCGGGGCCGCACGGCGGCCACCCGCAGCGCCTCGTAGGCCCAGGAGCCGGCCGGTTCGGCACCGGCGGCCGTGAGTTCGTTCCACCGTGACATGAGTTGTTCGCGGGGCAGGACGAGGTCGAAGGAGTCCGCGGTCGGCCAGGGCATCCGGCGCAGGAAACCGCCGCCCGGGACCGCGACCGCCTCGTAGGTATCGGGCAGCCGGTCGAGGCCGAGTACGCCGGTCAGGGTCGCGACCTCCGGACCGAGCAGGCTCAGGACGGCGTGATCGGCCGCTTCCCGCGGCTGCGCGTCGGCCCAGAACACCATTTTGGTGAGGAAGTCCAGCAGGCCGGGACCCCGGTCGCCCTCGGTGTCGATCCACACCGTCGCGTCCAGTTCGGTGAGCACGAAATGGTTCAGTACCCGGCCGTTGAGGTCGAGATCCAGGTTCTCCGCCGAGCGGCCCTCGCCCAGGTCGGCGATGTGCTGGCTGGTGATGGTGTGCAGCCAGCTCAGTCGTTCGGCGCCGGTGACGGTGAGTACGAAACGGTGGGAGCGATCCACGATGGCCACGCGTTCGATCGCGGCGCGTTGTTCGCCGAGCGGATCGCCGTAATGCCAGGGAACGGACTCGTCCGGCGAGCCGGGCGGGGCCGCGACGGCTCCCGGTACTGCGAGGACAGGGCTGGGTGCGGCGAGCACGGACACAGCTTCCACTCTAGGAGCAGATCACCCTGTCGTGCATCAGCGGGGGGTTGACCAGGCGATTCGCCGCGGGTCAGTCTTCGGGGCGTACCGGGACCAGCGGCAACCAGCGACCGATCTCGGCGGCCCGGCTACCGGAGGCATCCACCGCGCCCGCGGCGACGGCCGCCGCGAATTCCTGGAGGCCGGTCGCCAGCAGCAGCCACGTCCGCGCATCGGTCTCCACCACGTTGGGCGGAGTGCCGCGGGTGTGCCGGGGGCCTTCGATGCACTGCACCGCGACGAAGGGCGGGACCCGCACCTCCACCGAATGTCCGGGAGCGGCCGCGGCCAGGGCTCGCGCCGTCCCGCGAACCGCCGCCGCCAGCTCCGCCCGGGGCGGGGCCGGATGGTTCTCGTCGAGCAGCCATTCCCGGACCGCGGTCACCGCGGCTCGCACCACGCCGGGGTCGATTTCCGTCCGTCGCGCCATTGCCCGACCTTAGCCAGCGCCACCCGCATGATCGAAATGGTGGACCCTGGGCGGATGCTGCGGTATCGGCGTCCGGGGAATCGGCCGACATTGTCCGAGCAGCCCGGATTTCTGTCCGTCATAGTGAGCGGTGTTGGCCTACGCTCGTGCCATGGTGGATCGAGTTCTTGTAACACTCGACGGCGAGGTCCGCGATGCGGACCAGCCGTTGTTGTATGCCGACGATATCGGCGTCCTGCGTGGCGACGGAATTTTCGAAACGGCTCTGGTCCGCGGTGGCACGGTCTGCGCGCTCGATTTTCATCTGGCCCGGCTGCGCCGCTCCGCCCAGGCGCTCGATCTACCCGAGCCCGACCTGGCCCGGTGGCGCAGTGCGATCGAAACTGCGGCCAAGGAATGGGGCAGCGAAGAAGAAGGGGTCATGCGCCTGGTGCTGACCCGCGGTCGGGAGGGCGCGCTCGGCAGCCCCAAGGCGGGGTTGCGCTCCGGGGAGTTGTCCGAGGCGGTTCCGGTCCCGACGACCTTCGTCATGGTGACAGGGCTGGCCGACCGGGTGGCGGCGGCGAGAACCGAGGGCGTCGCGGTGGTCACCTTGACCCGGGGTATCTCGATCGACCTCGCCCAGGCGGCGCCCTGGCAATTGCTCGGCGCGAAAACGCTGTCCTACGCGACCAATATGGCCGCGCTGCGGTTCGCCGCCCGGATGGGCGCCGACGATGTCATTTTCACAAGTACCGAGCACCGTGTACTGGAGGGCCCGCGTTCCACGGTGGTGATCGCCCGGGACAAACAGCTGATCACGCCGCCGGCGAAGAACGGTGTGCTGCCGGGGATCACCCAGCGGGCGTTGTACGCCGAGGCCGAACGCCGCGGTTACGACTGCCGTTACGAACCGCTGTTCACCGCCGACCTGTTCGACTGCGACAGCATCTGGATGCTCAGCAGTGTGACGCTCGCCGCACGGGTCAATTCCCTTGACGGCGTACGGATGTCGGCGACGGAGTCGGTTTCGGAGATCATCGAGATGGTCGATCGGGGGATCGAACGGGCCGGGACCATCGCCGATTGGTGATCGCGGGCGCCGCCGCGTGGCCGGACCGTTTCCGGTGTGACCGGAACCGTTGCCGGACCGTGCACGTATTGCCGAGTGCGTCGTGTCCGCCGACACATTGATCGGGCCGGGGCGACGCGTAGTCTGGGTCTACGACACGTCGTAGTAACAGGAGGCTCGGTGTGGACGCTCTGGATGTCTCGCGATGGCAATTCGGCATCACGACCGTCTACCACTTCTTGTTCGTACCCCTGACGATCGGCCTCGCGCCGCTCGTCGCGGGAATGCAGACGGCCTGGGTCGTCACCGGCAAGGAGCACTGGTACCGGCTCACCAAATTCTTCGGGAAACTCTTCCTCATCAATTTCGCGCTGGGCGTCGCCACCGGAATCGTGCAGGAATTCCAGTTCGGAATGAACTGGAGCGAATACTCCCGATTCGTCGGCGACGTATTCGGCGCACCGCTGGCACTGGAAGGCCTCGTGGCCTTCTTCATGGAATCCACATTCATCGGACTGTGGATATTCGGCTGGTCGCGGCTGCCCAAACTCGTCCATCTCGGCACCATCTGGATGGTGGCGATCGGCGTCAACGCCTCCGCGTACTTCATCATCGCGGCCAATTCCTTCATGCAGCACCCGGTGGGTGCCCGGTACAACCCGGAGACCGGGCGTGCCGAACTGTCCAGCATCACCGAACTGCTCACCAACAACACCGCGCTGGCCGCCTTCCCTCACGTGGTCGCGGGATCGTTCCTCACCGCGGGCACCTTCGTCGCCGGAATCGCGGGCTGGTGGATGGTCCGCAAGGCGCGCAGCGGCGATACCGGTGAACTCGCCGAGGCGCGCACCGTGTGGCGCCCGGCGGCCCGGGTCTCATTGCTGGTGGTGGTGGTCGCCGGCCTCGCGCTGGTCTACACCGGCGACGTCCAGGGCAAGCTGATGTTCGAGCAGCAGCCCATGAAGATGGCCTCGGCGGAATCGCTGTGCCATACCGAGACCGACCCGGACTTCTCGATCCTCACGGTCGGCACGCACAACAACTGTGACAGCGTCACCCATGTGCTCGAGGTGCCGTTCGTGCTGCCCTGGCTGGCGGAGGGCAAGTTCACCGGGGTGGAGCTGGAGGGCGTCGTCGACCTGCAGCGCGCCTACAACGAGAAATTCGGGCCCGGCGACTACCGGCCCAACCTCTTCGTCACCTACTGGTCGTTCCGCGCCATGATCGGCCTCGCCGCCGGTTCCGCCCTGCTGGTCTTCGCCGGACTCTGGATGACCAGGCGCGGCCGGGTTCCGCATCAGCGCTGGTTCTCGTGGCTGAGCCTGCTCGCCATCCCGACCCCGTTCCTGGCCAACGCGGCCGGCTGGGTGTTCACCGAGATGGGCCGCCAGCCCTGGGTCGTGGTGCCCAACCCGACCGGTGACCAGGATCTGCGGCTGATGGTGCAGCAGGGCGTCTCCGATCACGCGGCCGCGACGGTATGGGTCTCGCTCATCACCTTCACGGTGGTCTACGGGCTGCTGGCCGTCGTGTGGTTCTACCTCATGCGGCGCTATGTGCTCGAGGGGCCGGAACGGCCGGCGGGCGAAACCGCGGCCGAGCCCGCGGAGAAACTCGTCGCCGAACAGCTTTCGTTCGCCTACTAGGAGCCGGGTATGGGACTGCAGGAATTCTGGTTCGTACTGATCGGGGTGCTCTTCACCGGGTATTTCGTGCTCGAGGGTTTCGATTTCGGAGTCGGCATGCTCATGCCGATCCTCGGCCGGGGCTCCGATACCCGCCGCCGCGTGGTACTGAACACCATCGGCCCGGTGTGGGACGGCAACGAGGTCTGGCTGATCACCGCCGGTGGCGCGCTGTTCGCCGCGTTCCCGGAGTGGTACGCGAGCATGTTCTCCGGTTTCTATCTGGCGTTGCTGCTGCTCCTGGTGGCATTGATCCTGCGCATCTGCGCGATCGAATACCGGGGCAAGATCGACGATCCGCGCTGGCGGGCGCGCTGCGACCTCGGTATCGGAATCGGTTCCTGGGTGCCCGCGCTGGCCTGGGGCTGGGTATTCGCCAATATCGTGCGCGGTGTGCCACTGGACGCCGACAAACAGTTCACCGGCGCCTTCGGCGAACTGTTCGGTCCGTACGCGCTCCTGGGCGCGCTCACCACCGGGCTGCTGTTCGCTTTGCACGGGGCGGTGTTCCTGGCGCTGAAAACCGCCGGCGAAGTCCGCGACGACGCGCACCGCGCCGCCCGGCTGCTGCTGGTGCCCACGGCCCTGGTCGTCGCCGGCTTCGGCCTGTGGACCCAGTTCGCCTACGGATCCGCCTGGACCTGGATTCCGCTGGCGCTGGCCGTGTTCGGGTTGCTCGGCGGCGCCGCGGCGCTGCTGGCCGGGCGCGACGGATGGTCCTTCACCGGGACCGCGCTCACGGTGCTGGCCGCCACCGCGCTGCTGTTCGGCGCGCTGTTCCCGGATGTGCTGCCCTCCACGATCGACCCGGCGTTCAACCTGACCGTGGACAACGCCTCCTCGACCCCGTACACGCTGAAGGTGATGAGCTGGGCCGCGGTGATCGTGACCCCGGTGGTGCTGGGTTACCAGGCCTGGACCTACTGGGTGTTCCGGAAACGCATTAGTGTCGAACACATCCCACCCGGAATCGGACTTCCACCCCGCGTTGTAACCGAGGAGTGAGCCAATGGCCCGCCCGCCCGTGGACCCTCGCCTGTGGCGGTACGCGCGTTCGGCGCGGCGCTATCTCGCACTGAGCGTCGCCCTGTCGCTGGTGACTACGGTCAGCATCGCCTGCGCGGCCGTGCTGCTGGGGCGGGTGCTGGCCGGGGTGATCACCGACCCGGGCCGCCGCTCCCTCGGCTCGTGGACCACGGAACTGGTGCTGCTCGCACTCGCGCTCGGCGGGCGGGTACTGGCGGCGTGGTGGCAGTCGCGGATCGCGCACCGGGCCGGCGCCCGGGTCGTCACCGAACTCGAACAGGCGGTCCTCGCCGCGGGCGCCGGACTCCCGCCCCGGGAACTCGAAAGGCGGCGGACCGAGCTAGCGGTCGTGGTGGGCAGCGGCCTCAACGGTTTGCGTGCCTACCTGACCGGCTATGTGCCCGCACTGCTGCTCGCGGTCCTCGTACCCCCGGTGATACTGACGGTGATCGCCGTCCACGACCTCACCTCGGCGGTGATCGTGGTGATCACCCTGCCACTGATCCCGATATTCATGGTCCTCATCGGCCTGCTCACCGAGGGCCGGGCCCGGGAGACACTCGCGGCCACCACGCGGCTCTCGGATCAACTCCTGGACCTGTTCGCCGGTATGCCCACCCTGCGTGCCCTCGGCCGGGAGACAGGTGAGGCGACCGATATCCCCGGACGCACGATGAGCGGCCGCGTCCGGGAACTCGGCGAAACGCTGCACCGCCGCACCATGGCCGCACTGCGGATCGCGTTCCTGTCCTCGATGGTGCTCGAATTGCTGGCCACCCTGTCGGTCGCGCTGGTGGCGGTGGCGATCGGGATGCGCCTGGTGCACGGCGATATGAGCCTCTACGCCGGAATCGTCGCCCTGGTCCTCGCCCCGGAGGTCTACCTGCCGCTGCGGACCGTGGGGGAACGTTTCCATGCCGCACAGGACGGTATGGCGGCGGCCGATAGGGCTTTCGCTGTGCTGGACCCCGCGGCCGGAGACACCGCGGATGCGATCGCCGCGCCGGACGCACAGAGCGAGAAAACACGCTTCCGGACCGGGGCGATCGCGGCCTCCGATACGGCGGCGCCCACGGCTTCCGGCACCGTGGCGACCCCGGTTTCCGGCACGGCGGTACCCCCGGCTTCCGGGACAGCGGCTCGCCAGGTTTCCGGCACGGCGGTGACCTCGGGTTCCGGGACAGCGGCGAGCCGGGATCCGGGCACGGCGACGAGCCCGGCCTCCGGTACCGCGGTGACCGGCACGGCGGCTGGCGTGACCTCGGCTTCCGGCGCCGTGGCGACCCCGCCTTCCGGCGGTGCGGTGAACGTCGACGGAACACGGCACCACCGGGCCGGCTCCCCGGGCGAGGGCGTCGTCGAACTGTGTGACCTGACAGTCGATTCCAGGGACGGTGCGGCGCCGGACGGTTTGCACGCCGTATTCCGCCCCGGCGCCGTCACCGCGCTGACCGGGCCGAACGGCTCGGGGAAATCGACCGCGCTGCAGGCGATCCTGGGGTTGATCGAACCCACCCGCGGGGCGGTGCTCGCCGACGGCGTCGATATCCGGGAGATCCCGGCCGAACAGTGGTGGGCGCGGCTGGCCTGGCTCCCGCAGCGGCCGGTACTGGTCCCGGGAACCCTCCGGGAAAATCTCGAGCTGCTCGGTGCCACCGTGGCCGGACCGGCGCGCCGCGGCCCGGCCCGGGTGCTCAGCGAACTGGACGCCGCCTGTGCCGTAACCGGTTTCGATGCCGTGCTCGAGGCGCTGCCCGCCGGATGGGATACCGTGGTCGGGTCCGGGGGGATCGGACTATCCCTCGGCCAACGGCAGCGGCTCGCGCTGACCCGGGTACTGGCCGCGGATCGCCCGATCCTGTTGTTGGACGAACCGACCGCCCATCTGGACGCCGACAGCGAAGTCGCGGTGGCGGCGGCCCTCACCACACTGGCGCGTACCGGCGCGACCGTGGTCGTGGTCGCCCACCGACCGGCCCTACTGTCCGCAGCCGACGAGATCGTCGCGGTACCGACGACCTGCCCCCGAATGTTGCGATGAGCTCTCGAACCGAAACCACCCGTCCTCCGCACCGCCGGTCCCGCGCGGGCCGCCGCCGGGCCCGGATGCGGCTGCTGCTGCGCGATACCCACCAGATGTGGGATCTGTTGGAGGTGTCCCGCCGGCGGCTGGCGTTCGCGACCGGGTGGGGCGTGCTGGCCCTGGGCAGTGCGCTGGGTCTCGCCGCGCTCGCTGCCTGGCTGATCGCCCGGGCCTGGCAGATGCCGCCGGTACTGGACCTCACCGTCGCGGTGGTCGCGGTGCGGGCACTGGGTATATCGCGCGGTGTCTGCCGGTATCTGGAGCGGCTCGCCACCCACGACGTCGCCTTGCGCTCGATGACCGCCGCCCGCACCTCGGTGTACCGGGCCCTGGCCCGCGCGCCCCTGTGGCTGACCCGCCGCGCCGATATCCCCGCAATCGCGGCGGGCGGGCCCACCGCCCCCACCGCGCCGGGTGGCCCCGGGGTGCCCGGCCGGCTGCGGCGCGGGGATGTGCTGGTGCGGGTCGGCACCGATATCGACGATCTCGGGGCGGTGGTGGTCCGGACTTTCGTCCCGGTCGCGGTGGCGCTGGTGCTGGCAGTGGCGGCAGTGGGGTTACTGGCCTGCATTTCGCCACCGGCCGCCGGGGTGCTGGCAGCGGCACTGGCCTTCTCCGGAATCGTCGCGCCCTGGATGTCGGCTCGCGCCGCGGCCGCCGCCGAACGGTCGGCGCGCGCGGATCGCGCCGAATTCGCCGCGCACGCCCTCACCGTGCTCGACCATGCCGCGGAACTGCGGGTCGCCGGGAGGCTGGAGTCCGCGCTGGACACCGCGGCGGCGGCGAACCGGCGGGCGCTGGCCGCCGAGGACCGGGCCGCGGGCCGCAATGCCTGGGCGGCGGCGGCGATACCGCTGGCCACCGGCGTGACCGTGCTCGCCGCCCTGCTCATCGGCATCATCGTCTACGGTCCCGGCGGGGGTACGCCGGGCGCGATGACCCCGATGGCGCTGGCCGTACTGGTGCTGCTCCCGCTGTCCGCCTTCGAGGCGACCGGCCCGCTGCCGGCCGCCGCCCAAACCGTCACCGTCGCGCGGGCCGCCCTGCACCGATTGCGGGCGGTATCGCCCGACCACCGCCCGGAGCCCCTCGAAAAGGACGACGAACCCGCCGCGGGCCCCACCGGCGGAGCGCCGCGGGTCACCGGCACCCGCAAACGGTTCGGTACCGGCGGCTACCCGCATCCGTTCCCCTACGCCGACAGCCGCGCCGACGGAGTCGTCATCGGCTGGGTGGGCGATGGGCAGTGGCAGATCCCGGAACGTCCGCAGGCATCCCGGGTCGTGGTGGTCGGGCCCAGTGGTGCCGGGAAAACCACCCTGCTGATGGCCTGGGCCGGTCTTTTCGACGATCCGGACGACCAGGTGCGGTTCTTCGCCGAGGACGCCCATCTGTTCGGTACCAGCGTGCTGGAGAACCTGCGGGTGGCCCGCGGCGATCTCGACGCCGCGACCGCCGAGCGGGCGCTGCGGACGGTCGGCCTGGGGGACTGGCTGGCCGGCTTGCCCGACGGCGTGCACACCGACCTGCCGGGCGGGGCCGCCGCGGTCTCGGGCGGTCAGCGCCGCCGCATCCTTCTCGCCCGAGCCCTGGTGTCGCCCGCCCGTGCGCTCCTGTTGGACGAACCCACCGAACACCTCGACGCCGTGGCCGGCGCACAGCTTTTGCGGGATCTGCTCGATATCGACAGCGGCCTGGTCGCGGCCGACCGCGATGTGGTGGTGGTCACACATCAGCTACCGGCCGGGCACCGCGCCGGCCTGGTGATCACCGTCGATGAATCGGGCCAGGTCCGGGCCGCTTTCGCCGACGGGAAAGCGACCCGTTACGCCCTCGACGAAATTCCGTTGCCGACTACCACCGGTGGTGGCTAAGTTCGGAGTTACACAAGGAAGGAGGTGATCCCAAGAATGGAAATTCTCAGGACGCGTGAGGTGGCTGCCAGCTGAGCGCTGTAGCCGGCTGTCCTTTCGGATTCCGATCGCTACAGAGCTGAGCGAATCCACGGCAGCCACCCGGCCCCCGAGTCCCCGATCCGTCCGATCGGGATCGGCCGCGAGACCCACCGGTATTCACACCACGGGCCCGCGCCGATACGGCTCGGGGGTCGTTCTGTATCCGGGGACCCCCGCGGCGCCGGGGTCAGCCGATATAGCGCTGCAGCCGTGCGGACAGGCGCGGCTGCAGCGGACCATCGGCCACCACACGCTCCTCCACATAGGCCAGATCGCCGCCCTCGACGATTCCGTACAGACGTTTGGCGCCGCCCACCACCGCGCCGGTCTGGCTGCGGATCACCACATCGGTGGCCAGTTCCCAGGAGGCCTGGGTGAGTGCGGTGCCGTAGAAGAGTTCGACGATTCCGGTGCTGTGGGTGAGCAGCAGTTCCAGCACCTCGTCGCTGCCGTCGATCCCGACCCGCCAGAATCCGGTCTCACGCAGGTCCGGTCCGCCGTAGCTGCCGTCGGATTCGACGAACCAGGACCGCGAATCCCAGCTCAGATAGTCGCCGCCGTCGTGGGAGACCACGATCTGCTGCCCGAAGCGATAGTCCCCGCGCTCGGGGTTGTTGCCCTCACCCTCACCGCGCCAGACGCCGACCATCGGCAGCAGCGCCAGCATGGCCGGATTCAGGTCCGGGCCGAGGCGTAGATTCGCCGTATCGTCGGGAAGCGGGAGGTCCGGAAGCACCGGGATGTTGCGGCCGGCGGTCGCCTTGGCGCGTTCGACCGCGTCGGCCACCGCCCGGTCGCCGCTCAGCGACGACGGAGCATCGGCCGGACGGCCGTTACCGTTCTGGCCGTGGGTATCGGCCGGAGGCCTTCCGTTGCTGTTGTCGCTCGCTCGCTCGGCCGGATCGGAACCTTCGCTCGCGAGACCGCTCATGATTCGGTGAACAGCCGGTAGAAGACGTACAGGCCGAACCATCCGATGAGGATCGATACGGCGATCAGCAGAATCTCGAAGAAGAGGACCACAGACCGATTCTATTGCCCCGCCTCCGCCGGGGCGGGACGGGGCCCTCGTGACTCCGGCCACGACTGCCGATCATTCGAGGTGGGCAAAGGGATCGCGTGGTCGTGCGCCGTGAACGGTCCCGGATGGGCGCACCGCGCGGTCGATACCCGCGTGTCGCCCCCTCCGGGATGGACTGCGGCACGCGCTCCGGGCCCGATCTGGATTGCCGCCTTCGATAGTGCGCGGCAGCGGCGTGTTCGGTGAAGTAGCGGGCGGGAAACGGAACGGCCCGGGATACACCCTGCGAGAGGGCGTATCCCGGGCCGTGCGGTCCCGTCCTACTTCGAGACGGCGACGTCCAGGTTGTGGATGCCCGGGCCGTCGGGGCGGAGTTCGGCCGTGCCGTTGCCCGCCGAGGAGAGCGCGCGCAGCGTCCAGGTGCCCGGCGCCGCGAAGAAACGGAAGTCACCGGTGCCCGAGGCGACGACCTCGGCGGTGAAATCCCCGTTACCGTCCAGCAGTCGCACGAAGGCGCCCGCCACCGGCTCGCCGTCCGTGGCCAGAACCCGGCCGGTGATGACCGTTTCCTTCTCCACATCGACCCCGGCCGGAATGGCCTGGCCCTGGGTAGGTGCTGCACACATGCTGGTTATTCTCCCAACTCGATAGGGGCGCCGATGAGCGAGCCGTATTCGGTCCAGCTGCCATCGTAGTTCTTGACGTTCTGGTGCCCGAGCAGCTCCTGCAGCACGAACCAGGTGTGCGAGGAACGCTCGCCGATACGGCAGTAGGCGATGGTTTCTTTGCTGCCGTCCAGGCCGGCCGAATTGTAGAGCTCGGCGAGTTCGGCGTCGGAACGGAAGGTGCCGTCCTCGTTGGCGGCCTTGCTCCACGGTACGTTGATCGCGCCGGGGATGTGGCCGGGGCGCTGGCTCTGCTCCTGCGGCAGGTGCGCGGGGGCCAGGATCTTGCCCGAGAACTCGTCGGGGGAGCGCACATCGACCAGGTTCTTGGTGCCGATGGCCGCGATGACCTCGTCGCGGAAGGCGCGGATGGTGTTGTCCGGCTGCGCGGCCTTGTACTGGGTGGCCGGGCGGCTCACCGTGTCGCTGGACAGCGGGCGCCCGTCGAGCTCCCACTTCTTGCGGCCGCCGTCGATCAGCTTGACGTTGTTGTGGCCGTACAGCTTGAAGTACCAGTAGGCGTAGGCGGCGAACCAGTTGTTGTTGCCGCCGTACAGGACCACCTCGTCGTCGTTGGCGATGCCGCGCTCCGAGAGCAGTGCGGAGAACTGCTCCTGGTTCACGAAATCACGACGGACCGGATCCTGCAGGTCCTTCTTCCAGTCGAGCCGCACGGCGCCCTCGATGTGTCCGCCTTCGTAGGCGGTGGTGTCCTCGTCGACCTCGACGAAGACGACGCCGGGGGTCTTGAGGTTCTCTTCGGCCCAGTCGACGGAGACCAGGACATCGGAGCGAGCCATGTTTTCCCTTTCAGTGGTGACAGCGGATCGGTGTTCAGTTCGATGCGGGGGATTCGGACGGGGTGTTCGGGCGTAGCCGGGTGACCAGCGGATACAACTTGCAGCCGAGGCAGATGCCGAACGCGGCGTTGAGGAACGCCGCGAACAGGGCGAACCCGGCGAACAGCGCGCCCACGGCGGTGCTGCCGAGAAGGAAGCCCAGCAGGCTCACCGCGGCGAACACGAAGCCGAGCAACTGAGCGAATCGTAACGGGGCGGTCGGTTCGGTCTCGGCGACCGGGCCCAGCCGGGGCGCGACGAAGCGCGCGTAGATCAGGCCGTACGGGTGCCGGCGCGGCCCGAGCCGCGCACCGAGCGCGAATACCAGCGTCTGGACGGCGACCAGCACGGTGGCGGCGACCGGAGCGAACGCGGCGAGCAGCAGGATCAGGACCAGAACGCCGGTGGTGACCCAGGCGACGAAACGGGGACCGCGAATATCGACTCGGTTCGCGACGGTGGTGATAGTGGACATGAACAAAGCTCCTGCGCTCGAACTTTTCGGCGGAATTCGGCCGGTTCGCCGGGGGATGAAATCGCTCGCGCGGACGAACCGTGGTCGGCGTCAGGAAAGAAGACCCGACCGCTCAGCGGCACAGGCAGCAACAACCACCGAGGCGGCACAGGTCGACTGTGCGGCGACGGGTGAGCATCAGCTCGCGGTGGTTTTGCACACCGGGCAGTCTACCCAATTACTTCGCGGTGCCAATGGGTAGGGGTCCGCTCCTGGTCGGGGGCCTTACCGGATGGCGTCCGCCGTCCAGGGAGCGGCGGTCGCCGAGCGCCTACAGTGCTGTGAGCCTCTCCAGGCCAGTGGAGGTGCACGACAGCAGCATGCACCTTCGGTCTATTCCGGATGGTCTGCCTCAGTGGTCGGGGCCCGCCCCCGATTCTGGACCGACGCAGCGACTGAGCGGAGGAGGGAAGAATTGGGGTCACAGGGCCTCGACCCGCGCGCCGGAGGCGCGCAAATAGATACAGCTCAGCCGGCGGTCGAACCGGCCGTCAGCGGGGTGAGGGCACTGCGCAGATCGCTGGTCTTGGGCACACCGGAGATCCGGAACCGTTCCCGGCCCTCGGCGTCGAATACGAAGGTGGTCGGCAGCGACAGCACATTGAGGGCCCTGGCCAGCGCCGGGTCGGCGTCGATATCGATTTCGATATCACGCGGCGGCTGCGGGGAATCGGCCAGATCACCGGTGGCGTCGGCGACGACCCGGCGTACCGCCGCGCAGGGGCCGCACCAGTCGGCGGAGAAATGCAATACCGCGGGCCCCGACCCGGTCACGCCGGCGGCGACGAGCAGATCGTCGCGCGCGCCGGTGTCGCGGTCCAAGGTGGCCGGGGCCGATCGCATCGCGCCCTCGCGCCGGCGCAGGTACAGGCCGACGGCCAGCCCGGCCAGCAGCATTACCGCCAGAATGGTGATCTCGATCATGGGCGCCGCAATCTGTTCAAATCGATCGTCACATCGCTACCCCGGCCCTCGACCACGATATGGCCGCCCAGGGCGGTCACCTCGGTGGGTCGGATACCGAACGGCAGTTCCTTCGTATCGATGGTACGGGTGAACATCGCCAGCACCGCCGGGATGTCGGCGTCGTCGACGACCGGCTCGGAGGGGACCGGTGAGATCTCCTCCGAGTACAGGCCGGTCGCCACGATCCGCACCTGATCGCCGTCGAGCAGCAGATCGGCCGCGACGCTCACCCGTTCCCCGGCGAAACTCGCGCCCTGCTGCCCGCTCGGCGCGGACGGCAGCGTTCCGGTCAGCACCAGCGCGCCCGCCGTGGTCATCCCCGACCCGCCCGAGCCGCCGGTGCCGTCGGATTTGTCCGCCGGCCGGGAATGAACCTCCAGATCCGGGATGCCGAACAGGCGGCCCAGTTCGGTGGGTGCGACCCGCATCCGGACGTCGACCCGATCCACCGGCACGTTGCGCACCCGGCCGTCGACCAGATCGCCGAGCGGCAGGTTCATCCCCAGCAGCGTGGCCTCCAGCCCGATCTCGCCGGGGATATCGGGCCGGACACTGTCGGCCTTGATCTCGATATTGTCGTAGCGGCCGTCGAACGCCTGCCGCAGGAACGGGAAACCGTGGAAAGTGACCTCGGGGTCGGCGCTGAGATCGGCGCCGACCTTCAGCGACCGCGATACGCGGTACTCCGAATATGCGGCCGCACCGAAATCGACGAGCACTGCCAGGCCCGCCAGGCACAGCAGTCCGATGATCAGCTTCCGCATGGCATGCACCCTAGTGGACGCGCCCGGTACGGGCTTCGTGCCGGTGGGCGGGGGCGGCTCGGTCCGCGTCGACCCGGAATACGAGGTCATCGGGTTCGACGCGCTAATCTTGCAGCGATTACATATGGATGAGCAACGTGGCGACGGCGACGAAGCTGGCTTTCGCGTAGCTACGAGATGGGAGGAGTGCTTGTGGAGCTGCTCCTGCTGACTTCCGACCCCGACCACGAATCGGTACTGCCCTCGCTGTCGCTGCTCGCGCACAATGTGCGGCCCGCGCCCACCGAGGTGGCGTCGCTACTGGAGGCTGGTACCGCCGATATCGCGCTGGTGGACGCGCGCTCGGATCTGGCGGCCGCTCGTGGGCTGTGCCGCCTCCTCGGCAGCACGGGCTCGTCGGTCCCCGTGGTCGCCGTGCTCACCGAGGGCGGGCTGGTCGCGGTGAATGCCGACTGGGGTCTCGACGATATTCTCCTGCCCAGTACCGGGCCCGCGGAGCTGGATGCCCGGCTCCGCCTGCTCGTCGGCCGGACGGGGGGGTCGGCCAGCCCGGAGAACTCCGGGAAGATCACCCTCGGTGAGCTGGTGATCGACGAGGGCACCTATACCGCGCGGCTGCGCGGGCGCCCGCTCGACCTGACCTATAAGGAATTCGAACTGCTGAAGTACCTCGCTCAGCACGCCGGCCGGGTCTTCACCCGCGCCCAGCTGCTGCAGGAGGTGTGGGGTTACGACTTCTTCGGCGGTACCCGAACCGTCGATGTGCACGTCCGGCGGTTGCGGGCGAAGCTGGGCAGTGAGTACGAGTCGTTGATCGGTACCGTACGCAATGTCGGGTACAAGGCGGTGCGTCCCGCCCGGTCGAACAACAAGAGCGACTCCGATGCCCGGTCCGCGGGCGGCGACAAGGACGGAACCGAAGAGGATTCGATGACACCGGTCAACGGCACGGTCCAGTGAGCCCGGCCGATATGGGTGAGTACGAACTGCAGTGGCACGAGCTTCCCTCCGCCGCCCGTGCCGGCCAGGTGAGTGCCCTGCTCGACGCCGCGGCGACCGCCGACGGCGTCGCGCCGGTTTCCGAACAGGTCCGGCTGGGCCTGCGCCGCGAATCGCCGGCCCGCCACCTGCTGGCCGTGGCGGGAGACGAGGTGGCCGGGTACGCGAGTCTGACTCCGGCGCACGGCGAGCACCCCGCCATGGCCGAGGCGGCGGTGGCCCCGGGATGGCGGGGGCGCGGGATCGGGGGCGATCTGGTGGCGGCCGTGCTGGCCGGGGGTGGGCCGGAGGCCCGGATCTGGGCGCACGGGAAGCTGCCCGCCGCGGAGGCGGTGGCGCGGCGGCTGGGGCTGTCGGCCGCGCGGGAGCTCTGGCAGATGCGCCGCCCGCTGGCAACTTCTGAGCTACCGGCTGTCGAGGTGCCCGACGGGCTGGTGGTCCGCACCTATCGCGGCCCGGCCGACGACGCCGAGCTCCTCCGGGTCAACAACGCGGCTTTCGATTGGCACCCTGAGCAGGGCGGCTGGTCCGCCCGCGAATTGGAAGAGCGCCGTGCCGAATCGTGGTTCGATCCGGCCGGGCTCTTCCTGGCCTTCGATGCGCAGGAGCCGCGGCGGTTGCTCGGATTCCACTGGACCAAGGTTCATCGCGACGAGGATCCTCCGGCCGGTGAGGTGTACGTGGTCGGGATCGATCCGGCTGCCCAGGGGCGTGGACTCGGCCGGCTGCTCACTTTGATCGGCCTGCACCACCTCCGCGATGCGGGGCTGGGCGAGGTTCTGCTGTACACCGAGGCGGACAACACGGCCGCGGTCCGCACCTATCGCGGGCTGGATTTCGCCCCGGCGCATATCGATATCGCCTACTCGATACCGGCCTGAGACCACGGAACCGGAGGGTTACCACCCGGGGTGCGACTCTTACGTCCGGGCGCTGGAATGCCGCGTTCCGGTATGCGCGGAGTAACAACGCGGCAAACATCACACATATCGGACGTGTTCGCGCCGCCCTGTTCACCTTCCGTTCACTTGCCCTGGTCCAGCTGTCCACCGACGCGCCCTAGTTTGATTCTGGGCGGCATTGGGTCGCCTGGTGTGCAAGTTCCCCCGCGAACGGCCGCACCACGACACGCGCCCGGGCCGGTGAGGGACCGGGCGAGTAGGACGTATCCGGAGGACTGGAGTGAAGTTCAAGCGCAGCAGCGCCCTCGTCGGCGTGATCGCGGCCGTGACCCTGCCGCTGGCCGCCTGCGGTAGCGACGACAATGCGTCCTCGACCGGAGTCGAGGCCAACGCCGACGTCGCCTGCGGTGGCAAGGAGGCCCTCAAGGCCAGCGGCTCCTCGGCGCAGAAGAACGCCGTCGAGCGTTTCACCGCCGCCTTCGAGACCAACTGCGACGGCCAGACCCTCAACTACACCTCGAGCGGTTCCGGCGCGGGCGTCAAGGAATTCCTCGGCGGCCAGACCGATTTCGCCGGTAGCGACTCGCCGCTCAGCGAGAAGAAGGGCGAGCCCGCCGCGGCCGCCGAGCGTTGCGCTTCCCCCGCGTGGAACCTGCCGACCGTGTTCGGCCCGATCGCCATCACCTACAACATCGACGGCGTCACCGATCTCGCGCTCGACGGCCCGACCGTGGCCAAGATCTTCAACGGCACCGTCAAGACCTGGAACGCCCCCGAGATCCAGGCGCTCAACGAGGGCAAGCAGCTGCCCGCCGAGCCGATCAAGGTCGTGTACCGGTCCGATGAGTCCGGCACCACCGACAACCTCCAGCTCTACTTGGACGCCGCGTCCGAGGGCGCGTGGGGCAAGGGCGCCGGCAAGGTCTTCAACGGCGGCGTCGGCGAGGGCACCCAGGGCAACGAGGGCACCTCGGCCGCGGTGAAGAACACCAAGAACTCGATCTCCTACAACGAGTGGTCGTTCGCCAAGTCGCAGAATCTGTCCGTGGCCCGGATCATCACCTCCGCCGGCCCCGAACCGGTCGAGCTGACCTCGGAGACCGCCGGTAAGGCGATCAATGGCGTGAAGATCAAGGGCGAGGGCAACGACCTGGTGCTCGACACCTCGTCGTTCTACAAGCCCACCGAGGCCGGCTCCTACCCGATCATCCTGCCGACCTATGAGATCGTGTGCTCGAAGTACGCCGACGGGGCGACCGCGACCGCTGTCAAGGCATTCCTGACCTCCGCCGTCACCAACGGCCAGGACGGTCTGGCGGACAACGGTTACGTGCCGATCCCGGAGGAGTTCAAGACCAAGCTGACCACGGCGATCAACGCCATCTCCTGATAGCGCGAATATGACAGTCAACCCAGAGGTAGCCTCGGCAGGCTCGTCCAGCGCGACGGGCCTGCCGAAGGCAGGAGTCCCCGCATCAATGTCGAGCCATCCGAGCAAGCCGCCGCTAGGCGGTGAAAGTCGCGGTCATGGCAGGCGGGCCGAGTTGGTGTTCAAATCGCTGGCGACCACCGCCGCGGCGATCATCGTGGCCTCCATCGCGCTGATCGCACTGTTCCTGCTGATTCGTGCGGTGCCTTCGCTCCGGGCTGACGAGGTGAACTTCTTCACCAGCGCGGAGTTCAACACCGGTGACGCGGACAATCTCCGCTTCGGTATCCGTGACCTGTTCATGGTGACGGTGTTGAGCTCCGCGTTCGCTCTGGTCATCGCGGTGCCGATCGGTGTCGGCATCGCGCTGTTCCTCACCCGCTACGCGCCGAAGCGGCTCGCCCGCCCGTTCTCCATGCTGACCGATCTGCTGGCCGCGGTGCCCTCGATCGTGTACGGCCTGTGGGGCCTGCTGGTGCTGGCGGAGTATCTGAAACCGATCCAGGAGTTCCTCAACGGCAACCTCGGCTGGTTCTTCCTGTTCTCCGACGGCAATGTCTCGATCGGTGGCGGTGGCACCATCTTCACCGCCGGCGTGGTGCTGGCGGTGATGATCCTGCCGATCATCACCTCGGTCTCGCGTGAGGTCTTCGCGCTGACCCCGCCGGCGCATATCGAGGCGGCCCAGGCACTCGGCGCGACCAAATGGGAGGTCGTGCGGATGACCGTCCTGCCCTACGGCCGCAGCGGTGTGATCGCCGGTTCCATGCTCGGCCTGGGTCGCGCGCTCGGTGAGACCATCGCGGTCCTGCTCATCCTGAAGATCTCGGCCACTCCGGGCACCTGGTCGCTGTTCGACGGCGGCTTCACCTTCGCGTCCAAGATCGCCTCGGCCGCGGCCGAATTCAGCGCGCCGCTGCCGACCGGCGCCTATATCGCGGCGGGCTTCGTGCTCTTCGCGCTGACCTTCGTCGTGAACGCGCTGGCCCGGCTCGCGGCAGGCGGAAAGGTGAACGGCTGATGACCACCACCACGACCAGCCTCGAAAAGCCGATCAAGGCGCCGACCTTCCGGGATGTGAGCACGGCCCGCAAGATCAAGAACAACATCGCGACCGCGGTGTTCGCGCTGTGCTTCCTCGTCGCCCTCATCCCGCTCGGCTGGGTGCTGTGGATGGTGGTCAGCAACGGTATCGGCGTCGTCATGTCGCTCGACTGGTGGCAGAACTCGCAGAAGGGCGTGCTGCCCGATCAGACCGGCGGCGGTGTGTACCACGCCATCTACGGCACCATCGTGCAGTCGGCGGTGGCGGCGGTCATCGCCGTACCGCTCGGCATCATGGCGGCGGTCTATCTGATCGAATACGGCACCGGCCGGTTCGCCAAGGTGACCACCTTCATGGTCGATATCCTCGCCGGTGTCCCCTCCATCGTCGCGGCGCTGTTCATCTTCGCGCTCTGGATCGCGACCCTGGGTTTCCCGCAGAGCTCGTTCGCCGTGGCGCTGGCCCTGGTGCTGCTGATGCTGCCGGTGGTCGTCCGCAATACCGAGGAAATGCTCAAACTCGTCCCGGACGAGCTGCGTGAAGCCTCCTACGCCCTTGGCATCCCGAAGTGGAAGACGATCGTGCGGATCGTCATCCCGACCGCCCTGCCCGGGATGATCTCCGGGATCCTGCTCGCACTGGCGCGTGTGATGGGCGAGACGGCGCCCGTGCTGGTGCTGGTCGGCTACAGCAAGGCGATCAATATGAACATCTTCGACGGCAATATGGCCTCGCTGCCGCTGCTGATCTTCCAGGAATTGAAGAGCGCCGAGGATGCGGGCAGACAGCGGGTGTGGGGTGCCGCGCTGACGCTGATCCTCATGATCGCGGTGCTCTACCTGGCGGCCGCGGCTGTCAACAAGCTCCTCACGCGGAACCGATAAGGGCGGAAACGGAAAACAGATGGCCAAGCGGATCGACATCAAAGACCTGAACATCTTCTACGGCAAGTTCCACGCCGTCGCCGATGTGGCGCTCAACGTCTTGCCGCGCAGTGTGACCGCCTTCATCGGTCCGTCGGGTTGCGGTAAGTCCACTGTGCTGCGGTCGCTGAACCGTATGCACGAGGTGACCCCGAACGCCAGTGTCTCGGGCTCGGTCATGCTCGACGGTGAGGACATCTACGCCTCGCAGGTGGACCCGGTCGGCGTGCGCCGCACCATCGGCATGGTGTTCCAGCGGCCGAACCCGTTCCCCACCATGTCCATTCGCGACAATGTGGTGGCCGGCCTCAAACTGCAGGGTGTGCGCAACAAGGGCGAACTCGACGAGGTCGCCGAGCGCTCGCTGCGCGGCGCGAACCTGTGGAACGAGGTGAAGGATCGCCTGGACAAGCCCGGTGGCGGCCTCTCCGGCGGTCAGCAGCAGCGTCTGTGCATCGCGCGCGCCATCGCGGTGTCACCGGATGTGCTGCTGATGGACGAGCCCTGTTCGGCCCTGGACCCGATCTCCACGCTGGCGATCGAGGACCTGATCACCGAGCTGAAGAAGGAATACACGATCGTCATCGTCACCCACAATATGCAGCAGGCGGCGCGGGTGAGCGATAAGACCGGCTTCTTCAATCTCGAGGCCCAGGGCAAACCGGGCCGGCTGGTGGAGATCGACGATACCGAGAAGATCTTCTCGAACCCGGGCGAGAAGGCCACCGAGGATTACATCTCCGGCCGTTTCGGCTGAGCCACCGGCGACGCCGACGACGAGAAGCCCGCGGGAACGACTCCCGCGGGCTTCTCTGTCTACGTCGTACCGGCCGGAGCCCCTCGGGTCGCCGCCGAACCCGCAACTGCCGCTGCACTGCCCGCGTCACGTGAGTCGAAACGAGTTGTTGTTTCTTTCAACATTATTCGATATTCTGTGTGAGGCAGGGGGGGAGAAAATGCCACGACACCTCTGTCGAAATCTGTTCGAGAGAAAGAGGTTCGTGATGGTAGTACGATTGCTCACCAGTGGATTGCTCGGTGTGGCCACGATCTTGGGGGCGACGCTATCGGCCCCGCAGGCTGCGGCTGAGCCGGCAGACCCGTGCAATGAGTACACCGTTGGCAACACTCGCCATGAGGGCACGACGAAGTGGCTGTGCTATTCATATGGCCAGGGTCGGTACGGATGGATTGTGGTCAATTAGCGATACCGCTCCGGCCGAAATCTACGCTGCCGACAATTGGCAATCCGTCGGCACGTAATCCAACTCCAATAATCGGAACCGCCCGATAAAAAGCGGGTTTCAGCGATCTCCGCAACGCCCAGAAATTCTGGGTGTTGCAAAGATCGTGGTTTCTGTACCGGGCGGCTACGACTCCCGCGTCTACCTGATCGGGGACGGTCCATCCCGGCCGACGGCGGGCCGATCCGGCCGTCGTGGAATCCGGCGGTCGAACCCGGGCCCGGGGCTATACCTCGGAGTCTTCGTCGGGCGGAAGTACACCGGTGACCAGGAATATGACCCGGCGGCCGATTTCCACGGCGTGGTCGGCGAAGCGCTCGTAGTAGCGACCAAGCAGGGTGATATCGACCGCGGCCGCCACCCCGTACTTCCATTCCCGGTCCATCAGCAGGGTGAACAGGTGGCGATGCAGATCGTCCATCGCCTCATCGTCCTGATTCAGCTGCGCCGCGCGTTCGGGATCGCGGGAACCCAGCACCTCCTTGGCGCCCTGGCCCATGCTGACCGCGATCCGGCCCATCTCGGCGAAGTAGCCGTTGACCGCCTCGGGGAGGGCGTGATTGGGGTGCCGGCGGCGGGCCACCTTGGCCACGTGCAGGGCGAGCGTACCCATCCGGTTGACGTCGTTGACGATCTGGATCGCACTGACGACCTGCCGGAGGTCGCCGGCTACCGGGGCCTGCAGGGCGAGCAGCGCGAACGACTTCTCCTCCGCGTCGGCGATCATCTCGGCGATCCGATCGCCTTCGCCGATGACCTGCTCGGCCAGCGGCAGGTCGGCCTGGAGCAGAGCCTGCGTGGCGCGATCCATGGCCGAACCGGCAAACCCGGCCATCTCGCCCAGCAGGTGGGCGAGATCGGCCATTTGCTCGTTGTAGATGACACGCATGAATCAGAAGACTAGTTGGCGCTACTGTCCACGTCACCAACACAGGGTGAATAACCCGGTAGGCGGCCTGTGCCCGGCTGAGTTACTGGGCGGCGCAGGGGTCGTCTCCGGCGTTAACGTGCTCCAGATCGGTGGGCAGTTCGACCGGCGATGTGCTGGTGGGCGGCACATCGGTGATGGGGCTGCCGACCGGGGTGGGCTCGTTCACCACTTGCTGGTAATCCTCGCCGAGGACGAGTTCGACAATGCTGCCCAGCGACTCGTCGAGCTGTATGCTCGCACCGGGGATCGCGCTCGCGACCGTGGCCGCCTCGGCCTCGTGGCCGGCGGAGTAGCGGACCTTCGTCTCGGTCGAGTTCCCCTCCGTGTAGTTGTCGTAGTTGTAGATGTTGAAACCGACATTGGCCATCTGGCTGGCGGTGGAACTCGCCAGGCCGGCGATTCCCGAACCGTTGGAGACCAGCAGCGACAGGGCGCTCGGATCGACCGCGGTGAGCGACGGCGGCACCGGTGCCTCGGAGGTCGGCGGTGGTGCGGGTGCGGTCTTCTCTCCCGGCAGTGGCTGATCGTCGCGGATCGCCTGGAAGATCGCCTGGATATCGGAGGTGCGCGGGATCTCGTTGCCGTAGGAGGTGGTGCCCGCGGTGGGGACGGTCAAGAAGGTCACCGCTCCCGACTCCAGGTCCTGCAACGATCGGCCGAGCATCAGCAGGTCGTTGGGTTGGACCCCATCGACGAAGGTGGCCTCGGTGAATGCCTTGATGAAGCCGTTCAACTTTCCGGGATCCAACAGGACTTTTCCGGACAGCGCACCGCGCAACAGCGAGGCCAGGAATTTCTGTTGCCGGTTGATCCGGTCGTAGTCGCTGCGCTCTTCCCCGTAGACATGGCGGGCACGTACGTAGTTCAGGGCCGTGGCGCCGTCGATGCGGTGGCGGCCGGCCTCCGGAATGATGGTGCCGAGCATCCCGTCTTCGAGCGGCTTGGATACACACACCTCGACACCGTCGACCTTGTTCACCATCTGTTCGAACCCGGCGAAGTCGATCCCGATGAAATGGTTGATCGTGCTGCCCGTCAACCTTTGGATAGTGGACAGCAGGCAGCGAGGACCACCCCGCGCGTACACGGCATTGAGCTTATCGCTCATGGCCGAGGCGAGTACGTCCTCGGTGTAGCCGTTCTGCTCGTTGTTCCAGCCTTTGCATTCGGGCCGGGTGACGTCCAGGTCGCGCGGGAAGGAGACGATCACCACGCGCTGCCGGTTCTGCGGGATGTGCACCAGCATGGTGGTGTCCGCGCGTGCGCCCTCGGCATCCTCGACGGTGCCGGCGCCGACATCGCCGTTGGCTCCGGCGCGAGTATCGGTGCCGACGATCAGATAGTTCTCGTCACCGAGCTGGGCTTGGGCATCGATGACGTCGTCATCGTTCTCGGCGAGGGCGGACACCTGGGTGAAGCTGTTACCTGTGGCGCGCAGGTAGCTCCAGCCACCACCGGTGATCAGCAGTGCCAGGACGGAGAAGAAGGCCACCCCGGCGCGGCCGGCGATTCGGAGCCGCCTGTTGCGCTTGCTCTCGGGGGTGTGCCGTCGTCTCGGCTTACCGATGGTTTCCGAGGCGGCCGGTCCCGAGGTCGGCCAGCCGGCGGTATCGGTCCGGCCACTGATCCGGGAATCGGTCTCGTCGAGCGGGTCGAGAATATCGGTGACCATTTCGGGGGGGTCCGCGGCTCCCACGGCCGCGGCTTTCGCATTCTTGCCACGCCGAGGTGTGCCGGATGATTGCCGGGACCGTCTCGGTGCCGCTTCGCTACCCGGTCGCGGACCGCCTCGGGCGGGGTCGGGTTGCTGCGGAACCGCGGTGGTCGGATCGCCGGGCTCGACCGGCGGCGGTGCGGCGGGATGCTGTCCGGTCGGCGGACGTTTCGGCGGATCCGGGGTGGGCTTGGCGGGCGGCGGTACCGCCGCCCGATTGCCGGTCGGCGGACGGGAGGCGTTCGGGCCGGGCGGCATCTCGCCGCCGGGGCGACCGGGTGAGCGCCCGGGCTGCTCCGGGCCGGGCCGCTGCGGGGGGACGGGCGGCTGATTGCGGGCCGCAGAGGGTTGCGGCCGGTCGGGACGACGGGGCGGCGGCCCCGCGGGCCGGCCCTCCGCCGGACCTGGTTGCGCGGCGGGAGTCGAGCCGGTGGAGGGCCGGCCCGACGCGGGCGCAGCGGGACGTTGCGGGGGAGCCGGCGGCCGATTCTGCCGCGCTGCGGGTGGACCGCCGGGACCGCCCTGCTCCGGCCGGGGGCGTTGTTCGGCGCCGGGCCGCGGCCCCGGACCCGGCGGGCGTGGCGCGCGTCCCGGGGGCGGGCCGTCCGGTGCGCCGTGGCGTGGCGCGTCGCCCTCGCGACGCCGGACCGTCCGCTCACTGTCCACCCGGTCGACCAGATCCTGGACCGTCAGCGGCCCGGGGTCGGCGGGCGGCTCCGGCTGTCGTGGCCGACGAGACCCCCGCGCCTCGTCCATTTCGGGGGACTCTCCCGCGGGATACCGCTCCCACGGTGCGCGACCTCCGGGCCCTGATGATCGCCCGTGCCGATCGTCACCCACTAATGAACCTCGCTTTTCCGCAACTCACTGCCGACGCAACCGTGATCGAAAGGCTGCGCGGGATTCCGCAATGATAACGATTTCGCCATCGGGGGCCACTCGGACATTACGAGAGGGCAGCAAAAGCGGTAAATGCTGGGAAGTTGCCCGCAGTTATGTTTGCACGCGCATACGACGGTTTGGCGGCGTGTCGAATCGGCGTGTCGAATCGGTCAGGGGTGCGCCCCAGGTAATTCAGCCGCCGCTGTGCATGACATCGGCCGCGGCCGGGACTGTCCCGTCCTCGGGGTCGTCCAGCCAGCCGTGCGGAAGCGCGACCTTGCCCGGCGAACCCTGCCGGCCCCGGGGGCCGCCGGCGTCCGCCGGAAATGGGACAGTGGGATCGAGCTGCTCGATGAGCGTGTCCAGTTCGGTCAGTGAGGAGACCGTTGCGAAACTGCGCCGCAGCTCGGCGCCCAGCGGGAAGCCCATGAAATACCAGGCCATATGCTTGCGCAGGTCACGCATGCCCTTGTCTTCGCCGTGGTGTTCGGCGAGCAGTCCGGCATGGCGGGTCAGGATCGCGCCGACCTCCCCGAGGGTGGGCGGCACCGGCGCGGGCTCGCCCCGCAGGGCGGCACCGAGTTCGGCGAACAGCCAGGGTCGGCCGAGGCAGCCGCGCCCCACCACGACCCCGTCGCAGCCGGTCTGCGCCATCATCGTCACCGCGTCGGCGGCACTGAAGATATCGCCGTTGCCGAGCACCGGGATCGTGGTGACCGCCTCTTTCAGGCGTGCGATGGCCGACCAGTCGGCGGTCCCGGAGTAGCGCTGCGCCGCGGTGCGCGCGTGCAGGGCGACCGCCGCGGCGCCTTCACTCTCGGCGATGCGGCCGGTATCGAGGTGGGTCTGATGGTCGTCGTCGATTCCGATACGGAATTTCATGGTCACCGGCACCCCGGCCGGTTCGGCGGCCCGGACCATCTCCCGGACGATCCGGGCGAACAGATTGCGTTTGTAGGGCAGGGCGGCGCCGCCCCCGAGCCGGGTCACCTTGGGTACCGGGCAGCCGAGGTTCATATCGATGTGATCGGCCCAGCCCTCGCCGACGATGATCCGGACGGCTTCGCCAAGGGTGGCCGGGTCCACACCGTAGAGCTGCATCGACCGCGGCGATTCGCCCTCGTCGAACGACATCATGTGCAGCGTTTTCTCGTTGCGTTCCACCACCGCGCGGGCGGTGATCATCTCGCAGACGTAGATCGCGGTCGGGCTGCCGAACTCCCGGCAGAGCTTGCGGAAGGCCAGGTTGGTGATACCGGCCATCGGCGCGAGAACGACCGGCGGATCGACCGGGTAGGGACCGATCCGCAGACGTGTCTCCTGCTCCAACTGTGTTTGCACAGTGTTCTATTTTCCCTCGAGCGCCCGGGCCCGGTCACTGTCGGGTGCCTCACCGTGCGACAGCAGGCCGCCGGAGGCCCTTTCGGCCGCGGCGGTGCCCGTCGCGGCGAGCTCCGCGGGGTAGCTGCCGCTCGGGTCCGGCCGGGCGTTAGCCTCGTGAACGCCGGACCTGCCGGCCGCCCGATTTCCGCTGGATATACCGCCGGGGCCGCTGCCCCGATCGGGAGCAATCGAAAGAGGACGACATCCATGGCCGAGAACACCGACGACGCCGGCCGCGAGCCGGAGGAGACCGCCGGTGGCGCGGGCGAACCCGTCGCCGCCCCCGCGAAACCGGCCCCGACCGAATCCCGCCCGGGCACGGTGTCCATCCAGGTTTCCAGCCTGATCCGCGGCGCGGTCGTCGCGGTGCTCGCCGTGGCGGCCATCGTCTTCGCCGTGCTGTATTTCACCGCACGAGGCGAATTGGCCGATCGCGACGAGCGCGCCGCAGCCGACAGCCACGCCGAGCAGCTGGCCACCGAGTACGCGGTGGGCGCGGCCACCGTGAACTACAAGGACCTCGACGCCTGGATCGCCGCCCTGAAGAAGAACACCAGCCCCCAGCTGGCGGGCAAGTTCGACGACACCGCGCCGAAACTGGAACAGATCCTGGTGCCGCTGCAGTGGACCTCGACCGCCACCCCCATCACCGCGAAGGTCATGTCCGAAGAGGACGGGGTCTACAAGGTGAACGTCTTCGTGAATGTCACCTCGACCAACGCCCAGAATCCGGACGGTACGCAGACCACGGTCACCTACACGGTGACGGTCGACGAGAACTCCGTCACCGACGTGGGCGGCGTCGACGGTGCCCTGCCGATGAAATAAGAGGTGCCGCCGGGCTGCCCGGAAAATGCGACGAGACCGCCGGTGGCACCGGCGGTCTCGGTCGTTGTGTTCCGTGTGGTGGACGGTCAGCCGTTCACCGTGGCGAAGGCCTTCTCACGTTTGGCGGCCTCGCGGGCGAGCATCCGGTCGCGCTGTTCCTCGAACTTCACGACATCCTGGGAGAGCTTGTCCAGGAAATCGGCGAGTCGCTCCCGCGTCTGCTCGCCACGCGCGGTGAAGTCGGTACGGCCGAAGATGTTCCACTTCTTCAGGACCGGCTGGACGACCTCTTCGAGGTGCTGGCGCAGATCGTAGATGCCGTGCTTGGCCATCAGCACACCGTTGCGCCGGAAATTCGGCATACCGGCGCCGGGCATCTGGAAATTCTCCACGATCAGGGCGATGGCTTCCAGGGCCTGGTCCGGGCACAGGTCGAGGGCCGCGCCGCACATATTGCGATAGAAGATCATGTGCAGGTTCTCGTCGGCCGCGATGCGCTGCAGCATGCGGTCGGCGATGGCGTCGTCGCACACCTTGCCGGTATTACGGTGCGAGACGCGGGTGGCCAGCTCCTGGAAGGTCACATAGGCGACGGAATGCAGGAAGCCTGCGTCGACCTCGGCGGGGGAGGCGAAACCGTTGGTCATATGAACCATGCGGGCCTGCTCCAGGGCCACCGGGTCGACGCCACGGGTCACCACCAGGTAGTCGCGCATGGCGATCCCGTGCCGGTTCTCCTCGGCGGTCCAGCGGCCCACCCAGGTCCCCCACGCACCGTCCTGGGAAAAGTTCTCGGCGATTTCCCGGTGGTAGGAAGGCAGATTGTCCTCGGTCAGCAGGTTGGTGATCATGGCCGCCTTGGCGACCTCGTTGAGCTTGGATTGGTCGGGGTCCCAGTCCTGTCCGCCGAGTGCGGCGAAGTTGCGACCCTCGTCCCACGGGACGTAGTCGTGTGGATGCCACTCTTTTGCCAGGGAGAGGTGCCGGTTGACGTTCTGCTCGGCAACCGGCTCCAACTCTGTGAGCAGCTCGAGTTGAGTCAGATCCCTTGCCATGTAATCAAGCCCTTCATATGTTGCGTTGGTGCGGGGCACCTGATGTAGACCGTTGCCGATGCGGCCATACCTTACGGCACCGTAGGTGTGATACGAAACGCATCCGACCGAGAAACAGTGCATGTTGGCGAAGGTGCCCCTGCCCGGGGTCGCACTCGAGTGTATGGCCGGATCCGCAGTCATGGGCGTATCGCCGGGTGTCCCGATTGCGTTAGCGGCCGTGGGAAATAGCACATCGGTGGATGCGTGGTCGGCGTCCGGCCGGAAGTTACGGGGCTGATCAGGCTTGTTCATCGTCGTCAGGGGACCGCCCGGGCACCGGACCGGAAGAAGTCCGCGCGGGTCGGCTCCGGTCACAGTGCGGCCGGGACAAGGCTGGTCCAACTCACAGGGCGGACCCGCCGGGAGCGGGAAGAAGAGGTGGGTGCCCGGCCGGTGGGCCGGGCACCCGGGGTGCCCCCACCAGGGCTCGAACCTGGGACCTGCGGATTAAAAGTCCGTAGCTCTACCAACTGAGCTATAGGGGCGCGGCCGCAAGTGTACTGGTCGAGTCCGCGTTTCTCGTAATCGGGCGGCTATGCTGGTGCTTTCCGTCACTCGGGCCAGAGGGGCCCGGTCCGGTGTGGTGTAGGTGGGCGGTGGCCCGATGGGGTCGTAGGGGAGGTCGGGCCCGTTCGGCAGGCCCGGTGAGCCGGAAACCATACCCATGAGTTCGGTATCACGGTACCTGCGGCATTGTTGATACAACGGGTAGCACGATACGATCCAAATATGTTGGATACCAATGCCTTTGGATCGGCGAAGGCGGATTTCTCGCAGATGTGGGGTTCGGGAACCGGAATTCCGGGATGTTGCGCTCCCGGCGGGGCGCATGAGCGGGGCGGTATCCATCCAGGGGCCGGAGCAGCCGGCTGAGTACCGGCCCCGAACCTGCTAGAGCGGTCGAACATCCTGCGTTACCGGAGGATTCGCTCGGCCATTCGTCCGGCCTTGTCGGTGCCGGGTTCGCGAAATCCGGATGGCGAAATGGTAGCCCGCTGTATCGGTTTACCGCATGCCGGTACGAGATTCCGAGTACCGTGACGAATCAGCGAATTCGGGGTGTCACTCGGGACGGCGCTGCGGGAGGCGTATGGGGGACCAGGAACGGCGCAACGCGATGCCCGGATGCGCACCCCCTGCGGCGCACCCGGGCCCTCGAATTATACCAGCCGGTGTGTTTCCTCTGCGGGCTGGGTTTCGTACCAAAGGTTCGGTACAGGTCAATAAACCGACCGCAGGTCGGCATACAACAGGATAAGTTCGCGGCCTCGGCCCGCTCCTCAAAGGCGGATGAACGGTCGCGAGCATTCCGCGGGTGGAAATCCCGCGGATTGCACAAGGCTTCGGAGGCGTTTCGAGCATGGCACGGCAGCAAGAGCGGGCCCGTCGGACACGGGCAGCAATTATCCGGTCCGCCGCCGTTGAGTTCGGGAAGAGCGGCTATGCCGCGGCTTCGCTCAACCGGATTTTGGAAGGATCGCGGGCGACCAAGGGCGCCATGTACTTCCATTTCGATTCGAAGGAAGATCTGGCGCGGGCCGTTCTCGATTCGGCGATCGAGCGATACGGCAGCACCATCGATCGCTGGCTCGTGCGCACGGATCTGGGTCCGCTCGACATTCTGCACGGCGTCTTCGACGAACTCGCGTTGCGACTCGAGCACGACATAATCGTGCAGGCCGAATTCCGGCTCGTCATCGACCCCGGCTTCCACCGGCAGGGCCACGGCGGCTGTCCGATGCTCTCCGCGGCCATCCGTGACCTGACGGTCGCGGCGATCGAACGGGGGCAGCTGCGCGCGGATACCGATCCCGATCGCTTCACCCGGACCCTCGCCGGCGCGCTGATCGGTCAGCGCTATATGGCCGACGCCCACGGCGGCGAGCCGGATCTGCGCACCCGGTTCCGGGAGTCGCTGGAGGTCCTGGTCCAGGCCACCTGTACCCCGGCGTGGGTGGCGGAGTTCGGTCGGTCGGGGTGGCGGGCGAGCGCACGTCTGGAAGAGCTGGGTTCCCCCGCTTGACCAGCAGATTTGGGAATTGTGTGCACCCTGTCATAAGCTATGCGAGCTCCCAACGGACAGCCGTTGAAAAGCCGGTCCGGAGAAATCCGGGACGAGCCCCCTTCGTCTAGCGGCCTAGGACGCCGCCCTTTCAAGGCGGTAGCGCGGGTTCGAATCCCGTAGGGGGTACCACCTATGCGAGTAGGTGGCACACAGCAAGGCCCTGTGGCGCAGTTGGTTAGCGCGCCGCCCTGTCACGGCGGAGGTCGCGGGTTCGAGTCCCGTCAGGGTCGCCAATGGATGCCGGAGCAATCCGGCTTCCATCGGATGGCATTCGTTCCGGGTGCCTGCGGCCAGGTAGCTCAGTTGGTACGAGCGTTCGCCTGAAAAGCGAAAGGTCGCCGGTTCGATCCCGGCCCTGGCCACAATCAACCCCCTGATCACCACGATCGGGGGGTTTCTGCTGTTTCGGATCCCGGCCGGGTGGAATGCTGTGACCATGGCCGAACGGTGGTATTACTGCTTGAAGCATCAGCGCGCCGAACGTGGGCGCCAGTGCTGGTTCCGGGACCGTATGGGGCCGTATCCGGATCAGGCCACGGCCGAACGCGCGCTCGAGATCGTGCGGCAGCGCAATGCCACGCAGGACGCGGCGGATCGGGCGTATCGCGAGGGGGACTGATTCGCCCGAGAAGTGCCGTCGGCCCCGCTCGGCGGCGCTATCACCGGTGCGCTGCATTCCCGGGTGGGCGGTTGGGCTACCGTTCACGGGTAATTCGTAGCGACGCTCGCGGCCTGCTGTACCCGGCCGCCGGGCGAGACCAGGTGAGCAGGGAGGGCGACCCTTGAGGGTTACCGTTGTTGTGCCGACCTACAACGAGCGGGACAATCTGCCGGTAGCGGTGGAGCGTTTGACCGCGCTACCCGTGCCCGGCCTGCACGTACTGGTAGTCGACGACAACTCCCCGGACGGCACCGGTGAAGTGGCGGAGAAGCTGGCCGCGGACCTGCCCGACGTCGTGTCGGTACTGCACCGTACGGAGAAGGACGGGCTGGGCCGGGCCTACATCGCCGGCATCACCCGCGCCCTCGAGGAGGGCGCGGATGTGGTGATCCAGATGGACGCCGATCTGTCCCATCCCGCCGAGGTGATCCCCGCCATGCTGGAGGAGCTGGACCGGCCGGGTATCGGAGTAGTGCTCGGGTCCCGCTATGTGCCCGGCGGTTCCACCGCGGCGGAATGGAAGTGGTACCGCAAGGCACTCTCGGCATGGGCCAATTTCTACGTCAATGCCATCCTGCGGCTCGGGATCAAGGACGCCACCGCCGGTTTCAAGGCGTGGGAGGCCGATACGCTGCGTGCCATCGAGGTCGGCGCGATCCGCAGCAACGGCTACTCCTTCCAGGTGGAGATGAACTACCGGGCCAAGCAGCAGGGCATCGGTATCGCCGAGGTACCCATCCGCTTCGAGGAGCGGACCCTCGGAGCTTCCAAGATGAGCCTCAAGGTGCAGCTGGAATCGGCGCTGATGCCGTGGAAGCTGCTTCTCGGCCGCGCCCTCTGACACCGTTCAGCGCGGCCAGTCGCGCAGTGTGTCGAGATAGCGCTGCCGGACCTCGGCGACTTTCTCGTCCAGTTCGGATGGGTCCTGTGTGTCCACCGCGATCGGCGGCAGGATCGCCACCTCGACCACACCGGGCCGCGCGATCATCGAATCCCGTCGGCCGACCTCGGCGGCATTGCGGATCACCACCGGGATCACCGGCACCCCCGCCTGCCGGGCCATGTGGAAGGCGCCCTTCTTGAACCTGCCGGGCTGCGCGGTATAGGAACGGGTGCCCTCCGGGGCGATCGCGACGGACAGACCGCCGCGCAGGGTATCCACCACCGGGGCCAGCGAGGCCTTGGCGAGGTCGGTATTCGAACGGTCGATGAAGGTGACGCCGACGAACCGCATGAGCGGGCCGAAAATGGGATGCCGGATGAGTTCCTTCTTACCGACGCCGGTGACGTGCCCGCCGAGCACCGCGGGCACGATGAGCACGTCGAACTGGCTCTGATGGTTGAACAGGAAGACCGCGGGCCGCGGGTGGCGGGCATGCTCCGCGCCGGTGACGCGGAGCCGGATCCCGCACAGGCGCAGCGGCCAGGCGGTGCCGTATTTCATGAGGGCGTCGGCCATGGCCCGCCGGTCGCGGGTGTAGGACTTGCGCAGTACCCCGTACAGGGCTCCGCCGAGCAGGGCGAAAAGCCCCAGCACGGTCCGCAGATAGTCGGCCGGGCGCGGCGCGGTCCGCGGGCCCACCGCGAGTGCGGCCCAGCCGTACTCGGCTGCGGTGGCCGCGAGCACGGGGTCGGGCGCGATCGGCACCCGCGTGCCGCCGCGGGACAACAGCGGGAGATCGCTCGCGCTGCCGCTGTAGACATAGGAGCGCGTGAGGTCGACCTCGTGGGCGGCCGCGAATTCCGACACCGCCTCGGCCTTCTCGGGGCCGTAACGCACTTCACCCTCGATGAGCCCTGTCAGCCGGCCGCCGGACACCGCCGCCCGGCTGCCGAGCACCTGGGGGATACCGAGCGCGGCGGCCGCGGGACGTAACTGGAATTCCGCCGCGTCCCCGGTCAACACCACGGTATGCCCGGCCGCGATATGTTCCTGCACCAAGCGCAGCAGCTCGGGGCGCAACCGGTCGTACCAGCCCCGCTTGAACAGGCGTTCGCCCAGCGCGGTCAGTTCTTCCGGCGTCCGTCCGGCCGCCGCCCGCACACCGCGCTCGAGCACATCGCCCGCCGAACTCTCGCCGCTGTGCCGCAACTGGTCGAACAGTGTTTCCAGCAGCTCGCGGTCCGGTCCGCGCCACCGCGGCACGGGCGTGGACCCGAGTTCGGCCAGCGCCGTCAGGTCGAAGACAGCGCCGACTCCGGCGCCGCGGGGGCCCGAGCGGATGGCGGCCACCACCGCGTCGACCCCGGACGGCGCGGGGTTTTCGCCGGTGTGCCCGGTGCCCGCTGCCCGCGTGCTCATCGGACCCGTCCGGCCGGGAGATTGGACGGGTCGAGGGTGGCGGCCCGGGAGATCCGGAAGCCGATGGTGCGCAGGCGCTCGGCGAACTCGGCACGCCGGGCGGCGAGTTCGGCCACCGAATCCGCCGATTCCGGGTCCGCGGGTTCGAGCAGCCCCCGATTGGCGGCCAGTTTCAGCGCACTGCCGAAGAGTTCGGTGGAAACCGACTCCGTACTGTGCAGCCGCTGCTGCAACAGCATCTGCCTGCCGACCGAGACGCATTCGTCGACGAACTCTTTGCGGTCGACCCGCGCGGCCGGATCCCGGGCGGCCAATCGTTCGGCCACCACCAGCTGCGCATCGAAGAACGAGCGCAGTACCCGGTGGGCCATCATGAAACCGGTGCCGGTGAGTGCGGCCAGGATCTCACTGCCGAGTGTGTCGCGCGACCGCGACCGCCAGCGCGGGTCGATCAGCAACACCTCCGCGGTGATGCGCTCGGCGAATTCGGTCCGGTCCGGGAAGAAGAACTCGAATTTCAGCAGGTCCCGCAGCCGATAGGCCTCTTCCCAGCCGATATCCAGGGCGTCGGCGTCCGGCCCGACGGCGCCCCGGGCCGGATCGTCCGGCGCGGCGTCGACCGCGGCCAGGATCGCCAGCTCGACAATGGCGCGATCGACGAACCAGTGCACCGCGCTGTTGCGGTAGAACGCGGCTTCCAGGTGGGCGCCCGCCTCGATGGAGTACACCGGCTCGACCCCGCCGCGATAGACGGTGACCACCTTCGCGAGCGACAACTGCTCGAGGACCACGGCCAGGCTCTGTTCGTCACGTAGCTTCGCGATCTCGCCGCACGGCAGGTCCCGCTGTTCGATGTAGTCCAGCACCGGGGCGAGTACCTCGCAGACCTCGGCCCTGGTGAGTGCCCGCTGGTGGACACCCAGCAGGACCAATGTGACCAGGGCGTTGACGGTGATCGGGGTGACCGAGTTGATACCCACGGCGACATCGAACGCGAGCCGCTGTACCGCCAGGCGTTCTTTTTCGCCGATTTCGTCGTGTGGCCCGTCGGGGTCGGTCCGGGCCCGGCCGGTGGCGTCGGCCGGGTGTAGCGGGATGGTGACGGGGGTCGCGATCAGCGGATCCCCGTGGGCGGCGAGACGTTCACGCGCCGAGAGCGGGGCCCCGAAGCGGACGTAGACGTGCCCGGCCGAATGTTGCTGGTTGCGGACATAGCGGGCCAGCCAGGCCAGGCCTTCGGGTTTCTTGCGACCACCCATCTGCTCGTCGGCGATGGCGCCGAGCTCGTTGAGCCGCTCGTAGGTGATCGAGACCGGGACCAGCAGCGCGTCGGCGATCCGTTCCTGGCGCACGGCCGCGGCCAGATAGTTGAGCAGTCCGTAGCGGGGCGGGCGTAGCTTTCCGGTGCGGGTGCGGCCGCCCTCGAAGTACCACTCCAGGTTGAACCGCCGCGCCATCAGGTAGCCGAAGTACTCCTCGACCACTGCCTGATACACCGTGTCGCCACCGAAACTGCGCCGGATGAAAATCGTGCCGGTGCGCCGGGCGATCGGGCCCATCGGCCAGAACCGCAGGTTCGCGCCGCCCACCACATGGTTGGGCGGGAAATCGTTGCGGGCCAGCACATCACCCAGGACGAAGGCATCCACATAGGACCGGTGGGAGGGCAGGAAGACCAGCGGGTAGCGCCGGTTGAGGTCGCGCAGGGCGGTGAGCCCGGATTCGTCGCAGTCCACCTTCCAGGTCGACGCGTGGACCGGGCGCATGGCCTGGGTGAACAGATCCGAGACCGTGCGGCTCTGCGTCGCGACCAGTTCGTTCAGGGCTTTCTCGGCGCGCCGGTGCACCTCGAGCGGATCGGCCCCGCTCTCGTCGGCGATCGATTCGAGCCGTCGCAGGAATTCCGGCGAGTCCAGTATCTCCTCGGTGACCAGTCGCGGCACCTTGTACCGGTCCCCGATCACGCCGCGTTCCGCGCGTTCGAGCGCGACCACCGCGGCGCGCACCACCGCGCGGGCGAACGGGTCGGTGGTGCCGGCGTAGTGCAGGGCGGTGGCCTCGGGATTGTTGGCCCGCAGTTCGCTCAGCCGGGCCGGGCTGCCGGTGAGTACCAGGTGCCGGTCGGGGGACCGTTCGATCAGCCGCCGCTGGGCGAGCCGGTTCGGGCGGCGCGGATTGGTGAGCTGTGCGAGGTCACCGAAGGTCACCCGCCGGACACCGTCGCGTTCGGGCGGCAGCCACAGCACCCGGACCGGGACCACCAGTGGATCGTCGGCGCGGCCGGTGAGCCGGTCGGCGATGGCACCGGCGTCCAGGTCGAGCTGGGTGACCGGGGCGCGTACGCCCAGTTCGGCGGCCAGGCCGCCGTCGGCGATCCAGCGCCCGATCAGTTCGCGTTCGGCACCCGAAGCCGAATCCACCAGCGCAACCACCGATTCCAGCGGCAGGTCGGAGGTTGCCGGAGCTCCACTGCGGTGCTCGATCATGGTGTGGATCCTCTGCTCGGATGGGGGCGGTCGGCCCCGGCCCGGGCCGGGGCCGCGTGACCGGATCGGCGGGACCCGATCGGTCGTCGGCTCGAAAATACTCCTTGCCAACCACTATGGACGGCTCTTGCGCCGTTGGGGTTGTTTGGCTCGTTTCCGGTCGTTTCCGAGACCTCCCAACGAGAAGAGGTAATGCTAACCTTACTTCCGAGTTTGGGTCGGTTAGCCTTGGAGGATCGTTGTCGACCACTGACGAACGTTTACGCGCCGAGTATGTGACCGACCCGGCGGCAGCCATGGCGCGCCTGGCCGCCGAGGACCATTTCGGCGACCATGTGGTCTACGAGCGCGGCGGAGAATGGGTCTTCGCCGCGGACCCGATCGGCAGCGTCGAACTCGACGCCGGCGAACTGCGGATCACCTGGGCGGGTGAGACCACGGCCCGTGGCTGGTCCGGCAGCCCGGCCGCGGTGATGAACAGCGTGCTCGCCGAACTGCCGATGACCGGCCGCAATGCCTACGGGTGGATCGGGTTCGAATTCTGCGCGTGGTCGCTGGGAGCCACCGGGTATCTGGGCCCCGGCACCGCCCTGGTCCATCTGATGATTCCGCGCGTCGAGGTGCGGATCGACACCACCGGGGCGGTCTGGATCACCGGAGCCGATCCGGACGAGGCCGCGACTCTCGCCGATACCGTCGCGAGTTCCCGGGATACCGCGCTCCCGCAACCCCATCCGGTGGATGTGCGGATCGACACCTCCGGCTACCGCGAGCGCGTCGCCGCGGCCGTGGCGGAGATCGAGTCCGGGCGGTACCAGAAGGTCATTCTCTCGCGGAAGGTCGAGTTGCCCTTCGCGGTGGACATCCCGGCCACCTACCGGCTCGGCCGAGCGCACAACACCCCCGCTCGCTCCTTCCTGCTGAACCTGGGCGGATTGGAGGCCGCCGGGTTCAGCCCGGAACTGGTGCTCTCGGTGGACGACGACCGGACGGTCAGTACCGAACCGCTCGCCGGCACCCGCGCCTTCGGGCTGGGGGCCGAGATGGACAGTGCGGCGCGCGCGGAGCTGGTCTCCGATCCGAAGGAGATCGTCGAACACGCCCTCTCCGTACAGACCTGCTTCGCCGAGATCGGTACGGTCGCCGAACCCGGCACCACGTCGGTCTCGGATTTCATGGCGGTGCGCGAACGCGGCAGTGTGCAACACCTGGCCTCCACCGTCCGGGGGCGCCTCGCGGCCGGCCGTACGGCCTGGGACGCGCTGGACGCCATCTTCCCTTCGGTGACCGCCTCGGGTATTCCGAAGCGGCCGGGGGTCGATTCGGTCTTCCGGCACGACCGTCCGCGTGGTCTGTACTCCGGTGCGGTGCTCATGGTTTCGCCGACCGGCGCATTGGAGGCCGCGCTGGTGCTGCGTGCGGTGTACCAGACCGGTGCCGGTGCGTGGTTGCGCGCGGGAGCCGGGGTGGTCGCGCAGTCGCGGCCCGAACGGGAGTTCGAGGAGACCTGCGAGAAGCTGGGCAGCGTGGCGCCCTATGTGGTGAGGGCGTAGGGCACCCGGTCGGCCGGTGCGGAGACGGTCGCGGGCCCGGCGGCCCGGACCGTCTCCCGACCTACTCCTGGGCGCGCAGGGCCTTCTTGTCGATCTTGCCCACCGCGGTCAGCGGCAGGGTGTCCGCGCGGCGCAGGAGGTCCGGGAGTTTGTAGGTCGCCAGACCGCGCTCGGTGAGGAACTCCTTGATCTCGGCCAGGGTGGGCATATCACCGGTGACGACCAGTACCGCGCAGACCTTTTCGCCGAGTCCGGGATCGGGCAGGCCGACCGCGGCCGCGTGCCGGACGGCGGGGTGGGCGAGCAGATGCTCCTCTAGTTCGTCACAGGAGACGTTCTCCCCGCCCCGGTTGATCACGTCCTTGATCCGGCCCGACACCACCAGGTGCCCACTGGGCAGTTGCCGCACCAGATCGCCGCTGCGGTAGTAACCGTCGGCAGTGAAGGCGCGGGCATTGTGTTCGGGGGCGCGGTAATAACCGCGCAGGGTGTACGGGCCGCGGGTGAGCAGTTCGCCCTCCGCGCCCGGTGTGACGTCCTTGCCGTCCTCATCGACCACTCTGATCTCGTCGGCCGGGCACAGCGGGCGGCCCTGGGTGGTGCAGACGATCTCCGGATCGTCGTCGAGTCTGGTGAAATTCAGCAGCCCCTCGGCCATACCGAAGACCTGTTGCAGTGTCACCCGGAGCGCGGGCGCCACTTCGCGGGCGTTCACCTCGGCCAGTTTCGCGCCCCCGACCTGTAGCAGCCGCAGGGAGGAGATATCGGCGTCCTCCCATTCCACCGCGGCCGACCACAATTGCGCCAGCGGCGGCACCACCGCGGTGACGGTGACGCGATGGCGTTCGATCGCCGCGAAGGCGCTCTCCGGGCTCGGATCGGTGACGAAGGCCAATGCGCCCCCGGTCGCCACCGTGCCCAGGATGCCCGGACAGGCCAGCGGGAAGTTGTGCGCGGCGGGCAGGGCGGCCAGATAGACGTCCCGGTCGCCGAGTGCACAGACGGCGGCGCTCGCGGTGGCGTTGTAGACGTAGTCGTCGTGGGTGCGGGCGATGAGTTTGGGAAGTCCGGTGGTGCCGCCGGAGACCAGCATGAGCGCGATATCGGCGGGGTCGATCGCGGGCAGCGATCCGGTGTCGCGGGCGATGGACATCAACTCGGTGAATTCGCCGGCCGCACCGGCGACCAGGACATGGCGCAACGATTCGACGGTGGTCAGCAGGGTGGCGGCCAGTGGCCGGTAGTCGAAATCACCCTGGCGGTCGGCGACCAGATACGCGACCGCGCCGGAGAGACCGGCCAGGTGTTCGATCTCGGCCCGGCGGTGCGCGGGCAAGGTGAGCACCGGAATGATGCCGGCGCGCAACAAACCGAACAGTGCGATCGCGAATTCGGGGGTGTTGAGCAGTTGAACGATCACCCGGTCGCCGGGTGCGATCCCGAGGGCAAGGAACCCGTAGGCCATCCGGTCGGCTTCCGCGTCCAGTTCGGCGTAGGTGAGCGGCCGGTCGCCGAGCAGTGCCGGACGCTCCGGGCTACGGCGCGCGGTACCGCGGAGTAGATCGCCCACGGTGGTGCCGGTCCAGTAGCCGGCGGCACGGTAGGTCTCGGCCACGTCTTCGGGGAAGGGAACATAACCGTCACGGTGGGTGCCGGCGGCGGTGGAAGTCACGATATGCCTCATCGGGAAAACAGGGACTCGAAAGCGTGTGCGGCGCGTTTCCGGTCCGTTGATAGGTTAGGCAACCCTATATCTTTTGAAAAGGGCGTGTCTCTTCCGTGCAGGTCCCGGCGGTGAGCGAGAGACCCGGATGCCGTGCGGGATACCCGGTCCGTCGCGCCCGGTGCACATCCCCGTCGCGCATTAGACTCGCCCCATGAGTGGTTGGGGCGTCGGGGACATCCCCGATCAGCAGGGTCGAACCGTCATCATCACCGGGGCGAACAGCGGGCTCGGCGCGGTCGCCGCGCGAGCCCTGGCCGGAGCCGGGGCGCAGGTGATCCTGGCCTGCCGGAATGTGGGCAAAGGGCAGGCCGTCGCCGACGAGATCGGCGAGCGGGCGCAGGTCCGGAAGCTTGATCTGGCCGATCTGTCCTCGGTCCGGGAGTTCGCCGCCGGGGTGGAGAGCGCGGACGTCCTGATCAACAATGCCGGCGTGATGGCGGTACCGCTGCGGCGGACCGCCGACGGTTTCGAGATGCAGATCGGGACCAACCATCTCGGCCATTTCGCGCTCACCGGCCTGCTCCTCGGCAAGATCGGTGAGCGGGTCGTCACCCTGTCGAGCGGTGCCCACGCGGCCGGTGCCATCGACCTCGGGGATCTCAACTGGGAGCGGCGCCCGTACAAGCGCTGGTCGGCCTACGGCCAGTCGAAGCTGGCCAATCTGCTCTTCGCCTTCGAACTGCAGCGCCGGCTCGCGGCGGCCGGCTCGGCGAAGTTGTCGGTGGCGGCCCACCCCGGCTACGCCGCCACCGAACTGCAGTCCCATACCGAGACCGTGCTCGACTCGGTGATGAACATCGGGAACAAGGTATTCGCGCAGAGCGCGGAGATGGGGGCGCTGCCGGAACTCTTCGCCGCCACCGCCCCGGTCGAGCCGGGCGCCTACTACGGACCGACCGGCTTGGGCGGGATGCGCGGCCACCCCGGGCGCTCGGGCAGCTCGAAACGGGCGAAGGACCAGCTCACCGCGCGTTCGCTGTGGGAACTCTCGGAGCGGCTGACCGACGTGAAGTTCGATTTCTCGGCCTGATCACCCCGCCGGTCCGCGGTGCTCAACCGCCTGATGTCACACCTGTGTCCGCTGCGTCGTCTTCTCTGTGACAAGGCAGGAACGAAAGGAATCCGGACATGGAACCCCGTGTGAATCTCTTCGAGAACAAGGTCACCGCGAGCTATGTGAAGCGGCTGGTCACCGCCGGCAAGGTGGCCGAGGGCTCGGGTCTGCCCGCAGCCACCTACGAACTGGTGAAAATCCGGGCCAGCCAGATCAACGGCTGCGCGATGTGCCTGGATATGCACACCAAGGACGCCCTGCACGCCGGGGAATCCTCGCTGCGGATCAACCTGGTCGCCGCCTGGCGGGAGGCCACCGTCTTCACCGAGGCCGAACGCGCCGCGCTCGAACTCACCGAGGCGGGGACCCGGCTGGCCGACGGCGGCGGGGTGAGTGAGGAGACCTGGCAGCGGGTGCGCAAGCACTACGACGACGACCAGATCGGTGGGCTGATCGTCGCCGTCGCCACCATCAACGCGTGGAACCGGCTGAACGCCATCGCCCACACCCCGGCCGGGAACTACGAGCCCGGGCAGTTCTGACACGGCGCCGGGGCGGGATTGTGTCGAGTATCACTTTCCGGCATGCGATTCCGCCCCGCCTCCACCTTCGTGGTCAACCGCCTGGTACCGTCACCAATCGTGCAGCGCGTGTATTTCTGGTTTAGCAAGCCGGCCCGGGGCGGGTCGGTCTGCGGCTACCACGCGCGCTGACCAGTTTCCCCCGAGCCGGATGACGACCGGCTCGACGGGTGAATATTTCCGTGGGTCGGCCCGAACGAGAAGGACACCACCCACGATGACAACCGCAGTCGATATCGACGCCCACCATTCCGATCTGGACGATCAGCGCACCCTCAGTGTGAGCCCGCTGCGCTCCCCGGCCGAGGTGCGTCGGGTCCATGCCATCACCGACGATCACGCCGCCACGGTGCGGGCCGGACGTAAGTCCACCGTCGAGGTTCTCAACGGGGTCGACGACCGCCTGATGGTGGTCGTCGGGCCGTGCTCGGTGCACGACCCGGCCGCCGCGCTCGACTACGCGCGGCGACTGGCCGCCGCGTCGGCGGAACTCTCCGACCGGCTACACCTGGTCATGCGGGTCTACTTCGAGAAGCCGCGCACGACGCTGGGCTGGAAAGGGCTGATCAACGATCCGCATCTCAACGGCAGCTTCGATGTCAACACCGGGCTGGGTATCGGCCGTCAGCTGCTGCTCGACATCACCGCGCTGGGTCTGCCGGTGGCCTGCGAGTTCCTCGACCCCATCACCCCGCAGTACATTTCGGATCTGGTCTCCTACGGCGCGATCGGCGCGCGCACCGCGGCCAGTCAGGTGCACCGGCAGCTGAGCAGCGCCCTGTCCATGCCGGTCGGGATCAAGAACGGGACCGACGGCGATGTGCAGGTCGCCGTGGACGGGGTCCGGGCGGCCGCGGCCAGTCATGTGTTCCCCGGCACCGATCTCGACGGCCGGGCCGCGCTGATCCAGACCGCGGGCAACGAGGACTGCCATGTGATCCTGCGCGGCGGATCCAACGGCACCAACTACGACGCGGCCTCGGTGGCCGACGCCTGCGCGCGGCTGGAGAAGTCGAAGCTGCCGCAGCGGATCGTGGTCGACGCCAGCCACGGCAACAGCAACAAGGACCACCGGCGCCAGCCCGTCGTCGTCGCCGATATCGCCGAGCGGCTGGCCGCGGGTGAACCGGGTGTCGTCGGCGTGATGCTGGAGAGCTTCCTGGTGGAGGGCCGCCAGGATCTCACCCTGGGCCGGTCCGCCGATCTCACCTACGGCCAGTCCATCACCGACGCCTGCATGGACTGGGACACCACCGCCGCCCAGCTGAACCGGCTGGCCGACGCCGTCGCCCGCCGCCGCCGGCGCTGACGATCCGGTCGCTGCGCCGTACGGACCATACGTCCGCGGCGCGGGCGGCCGGGCCTGCGACCAGTGCGTATCCGGCCGCTACCGCCGAATACGACGGACGTCTCGCATCAGACCCCGGCCGGCCAGTCGTTCGCCGGGCCGGGTGGATCGGTGTTCAGGCGGGCGGCCATCCAATGGTCACGACGGTTTCCGCGCAAGACGCTGCCCAACCGGGCCAGACCTTCGTAGCGGAAACCCTGTGCGCGGATCGCGGCGGCGGACGCGTGATTACCGACGAAAGCCCGCCAATGGATGCGGGTCAGGCCCATTCCCGCCGGGTCGAAGCCGAAATCGCACGCCAGCGCGATCGCCCGCGATATCAGGCCCCGGCGGCGGTGCTCTGCGGCGAGCCAGTAACCGATTTCGGCGGAACCCTCGTCCGGCGGCCGCACGCCCAGGCCCACGGTGCCGACGAGGCGATCGTGCTCGCCGAGCCGGATCGCCCAGCACGGACTGCCGGCGGCCCACCCCTCGGCCGACCTGGTGCGGACGAAATTCTCGGCATCGGCGCGCCCGTAGGGCACCGGGATCGTCACCCATTCGGCGATCGCCGCGTCCTGGCAGCATTCGACGATCGCCTCGATATCTGATTCCACCGGCCGGCTCAGCCAAACGGTCCCGTCGCTCAGTGTGCGCTCCTCCACTCGTCGATGGTGACAGTTCGAGAGGGGCCGCGGCATCCGAATTCCCGGGCCGGCGCGCCGGGTCGCCGCCCGGCCGGGCCGCGGGACTCCGTAGAATTCCGGCGGTGGTAGCCACGCTTCTCGCCGACCTCTTCGAGTCCCATCGTGGACATCTGCTGGCGGTGGCCTACCGGCTGACCGGCAGTGTGGCCGATGCCGAGGACGCGGTGCAGGAGAGCTGGTTACGGCTGGCCGGCACCTCGCAGTCGGAGATCGAGGATTTACGCGCCTGGCTGACGACCGTGGTCTCCCGGCTCTGCCTGGACCGGTTGCGCAGTGCCGCGGTGCGCCGGGAAAACTATGTCGGCCAATGGCTCCCGGAGCCGGTGGTGACCCCGCTGACCGGCGCGCCCGGTGCGGACCCGCTCGCCGCCGTGGTGCAACGTCAGGAATTCCGGATGGCCGCCCTGGTGGTGCTCGATCAGCTCACCCCACCACAACGCGTGGCCTTCGTACTGCACGAAGGTCTGCAGGTGCCCTACGGCGAGATCGCCGGCATCCTGGACATCACCCCGGAGGCGGCCCGGCAGCTGGCCGCCCGCGCGCGCAAGGTGGTCCGCGAGCAGACGCCGCCGGTCGCCGCCGACGGCGAGCATGACGCGGCCGTGCAGAAACTGCTGGTTGCGCTGGGGACCGGTGATGCCCGCGCGGTGGCGGCGGTGCTGCATCCGGACGCGAAGATGATCGGCGATGCCGGCGGCACCACCCAGACCGCGCACAACATCATCTACGGACCGGACAAGGTCGCCCGGCTGTTCCTCGGTCTCATCCGTCGCTACGGCCTGGACCGTCCGGGCGTCGATTTCGGGGCCGAGGATATGGAGTTCGTCCGGGTCAACGGACAGCTCGGAGTGCTGTTCTATGCCCGCCCCGGCGACGGCGACTATCCGGGTTTCCCGTCGCGGGTCATGGGATTCACCGTGGTGGACGGCGTGATCCAGGGCGCCTACGACCACGCCAATCCGGCGAAACTGCAGGGGGTCCGGTTGCGCTGACCGGACCGCTCAGGCCGCCATCGGACGGGTCCGGTCGGTGAGCAGCAGTGCGGCCATCGCCCCCAGTACCGAACCCATCAGGAACCGCTGGACGCGCAACCACAGCGGCTGTCCGCTCAAGAACCCCGCGACGGTCCCCGCGGTGCACACGATGAGAGCGTTCACCACCAGCGCGACGGTGATCTGCACGGCCCCGAGGCACAGGCTCTGGGCCCATACCGGGCCCGCCCCGGGCGATACGAACTGCGGAATCAGCGCCAGGTACATGACCGCGATCTTCGGGTTCAGCAGATTGGTCACCAGCCCCATGGTGAACAGCTTGCGGCCGGGGTCCCGGGGGAGCGGTTCGGGGGTGAAAACCGAGACCGCACCCGGCCTGATCGCCTGCCAGGCCAGCCACAGCAGGTAGGCGGCCCCCGCCGCCTTCAGCGCTGTGTACAGCGCCGGAACCAGTGTGAACACCGCGGTGATCCCGGTCGCGGCGGCAGTCAGGTAGACGCCGAAACCGGCGGCGACCCCGGTCAGCGAGATCATTCCGGCGCGCCGGCCCTGCGATATCGTGCGGGAGACGAGGTACATCATATTGGGGCCGGGGGTGAGCACCAGGCCGAGCGCGGCCACCGCCACCCCGGCTGCCGCGGCGAGTTCGATCATGGATCCAATACTGACCTTGCGGGGTGAGGGTTGTCTCGGTCCAGTCTGCACCCACTGGCTTGCGTGGACCTCGCGCCGGCGCCGGGCTTACGCGCCGGGCCCGGTATCACCGATCGGTGCGCTGTCGGTGGGTTCGGGGACAATGGTTGGAGCCGAGGTGAGGAGGTGTCCGTGGCAGACGGGCCGCTGATCGTGCAGAGCGATAAAACAGTGTTGCTGGAAGTCGATCATGAACTCGCGGATGTGGCGCGCCAGGCGATCGCTCCGTTCGCCGAGTTGGAGCGGGCGCCCGAACACGTGCACACCTATCGGGTGACGCCGCTGGCCCTGTGGAACGCGCGGGCCGCGGGGCACGACGCGGAGCAGGTGGTGGACGCGCTGGTCGGGCACTCCCGGTTCCCGGTGCCCCAGCCGCTGCTGGTCGATATCGTCGAGACGATGGCCCGTTACGGGCGATTGCAGCTGGTGAAACACCCGGCGCACGGATTGACGCTGGTCAGCCTGGATCGCGCGGTACTCGCCGAGGTGCTGCGACACAAGAAGATCGCTCCCATGCTCGGCGAGCGCATCGACGAGGACACGGTGGTGGTGCACCCGTCCGAGCGCGGGCACATCAAACAACAGCTGCTCAAGATCGGCTGGCCCGCCGAGGACCTGGCCGGCTACGTCGACGGTGAGGCCCATCCGATAGACCTGGACTTCCACGGCGCGAGCTGGCAGCTGCGCGACTATCAGGAAATGGCCGCCGATTCCTTCTGGGCGGGCGGGTCCGGGGTGGTGGTGCTGCCGTGCGGGGCGGGCAAGACGATGGTGGGTGCCGCCGCGATGGCGCGCGCCAAGGCCACCACCCTCATCCTGGTGACCAATACCGTCGCCGGCCGCCAATGGCGGCGGGAGTTGCTCGCGCGTACCTCGCTCACCGACGAGGAGATCGGTGAGTACTCCGGCGAGCGCAAGGAGATCCGGCCGGTCACCATCGCGACCTACCAGGTGATCACCCGTAGGTCGAAGGGTGAGTACAAGCATCTGGAACTCTTCGACAGCCGGGATTGGGGGCTGGTGATCTATGACGAGGTACACCTGCTGCCCGCGCCCGTTTTCCGGATGACGGCCGATCTGCAGTCGCGACGCCGGCTCGGTCTCACCGCGACCCTGGTCCGGGAGGACGGCCGGGAGGGCGATGTCTTCTCGCTGATCGGCCCCAAACGCTACGACGCGCCGTGGAAGGATATCGAGGCCCAGGGCTGGATCGCCCCGGCCGACTGTATCGAGGTCCGGGTCACGCTGACCGATGCCGAGCGGATGGCCTACGCGACCGCCGAGCCCGAAGAGCGCTACAAGCTCTGTTCCACCGCGCACACCAAGATCGCGGTGGTGAAATCCATCCTGGACCGGCATCGCGGTGCACCCACCCTCGTCATCGGCGCGTATCTGGACCAGTTGGAAGAACTGGGCGTCGCCTTGGACGCACCGGTGATCCAGGGGTCGACGAAGAACAAGGAGCGCGAAGCGTTGTTCGACGCCTTCCGCCGCGGCGAGATCCCGGTTCTCGTGGTCAGCAAGGTCGCGAATTTCTCCATCGACCTACCGGAGGCGTCGGTGGCGGTGCAGGTTTCCGGAACCTTCGGTTCGCGCCAGGAAGAGGCCCAGCGGCTGGGCCGGCTGTTGCGGCCCAAACAGGACGGCGGTCAGGCCCATTTCTATTCGGTGGTGGCCCGCGACACTCTGGACGCGGATTATGCTGCGCATCGGCAGCGTTTCCTCGCCGAGCAGGGGTATGCCTATCGCATAACCGATGCCGACGATCTGCTGGGCCCCGCTATAGGACCCGGCGAACAATAAGGGCATTCCGAACTCCACTGACTGTGTTAGGAATGGCGACGTGCGACGCTTCGAATTCGCGGTGGACCGCCGGCACGCCCACGCGGTCAATGAAGTAGTCGCCGGACGCCGCCGGGTGCGGTTGTCCGCGATGCTCGCCGCCGTCGCCGCCACAGCCGCCACCGCCTATCTGGTGTGGCTGGGACATCCCTGGTCCTATCCGCTGGCGCTGGCCTGTGCGCTGGGGGCGGTGACGGCGCTGTGGGTGGCGCTGTGGGCGCCGCGCCGGGCCGGTATCGACCGCCTCTACGCCGAAGGTGAACTGGTGCCGGCGGTGGTCTCGCGGATCCAGGCACGCGGTGCGGTACTGCTCGCCCTGGTCAATCTGGCGCGCCGCGATTCCGGCGAGCAGCGGTACGCGCTGGTCACCAAGAAGGTGCGGCATCTACCGGGACATCGGGTCGCCGAGGGGGAGCGGGTTCCGGCGGTCGCGGTGCGCGGTGACCGGACCACCCGCTCGATCGGCGAGCGCTGGCTCCCGGTCGAGACGATGCCGATCGCCTGGGGTACCGCCGATACCGCGGTGATCGAGCGGGCGCGCGCGGCCATCGGCGAGAACGAATGGCGGTTGCTCACCGATAATCTCGCCCGCGCCGACGAGGTCCATCGCAGCGCGGCCAAGCGGTTGCTGCTCGATCCGGGCCGGCTGCCGGAGGGGCTCGGCGCCTGAACCGGTGGCCGGTGCCGCCGGGCATCCGGCGGACCGCGCGCCGGGAAACCCTCGCGCGCCGCGTTTTCCGGGGTACCGGAATCCGGGGCCGGATGCGACTAACGTCGTCGGGCGGGATGACCCGGGAAACACAACTCGATCACGGAAGGTGGAAACGCATGAGGCTCGGCCGCTGGCTGATCGCCGGGGTGGTGGTGCTGGCGAGCCCGGCGCTGGTTCCGGCCGCGGCACAGGCGCCGTCCGCGTCGCTGGCGGGTTCGGACGGCCTGAACGACTCCTACTTTCCGCAGGACGGTAACGGTGGTTACGACGTCGCCCACTACGACGTGACCCTCGGCTACGATCCGGCCGATCATCAACTCACCGGATCCACCCGGATCGACGCCTCCGCCACCCAGCCGCTGACCTCGTTCAACCTCGATTACAGCGGACCTCCGGTGCGCGCCGTACGGGTGAACAACGCGCCGGCCGGGTTCGAATGGCAGAAACCGCACGAGCTGGTCGTGCACCCGGCCCTGCCGCTGCTGCCCGGTCTGCCCTTCACCGTCACCGTCGACTACGCGGGTACCGCCCCCGATACCCGCGGCGAGGGCTGGACCTACGCACCCACCGGTGGCGTTTTCGCCGCCGGACAACCACATTCGGCCTCCACCTGGTATCCGCTCAACGATTCCCCGCGGGACAAGGCGACCTTCACACTCCACACCACCGTTCCCGCGGAATGGGAGGTGGTGTCGGGCGGTGTGCGGGTGCGTGACGAGGTGCGCGACGGATTCCGCACCGTGAGCTGGGAGCAGCGGCATCCGGTGATCGGCTATCTCACCACCGTCGCCATCGACCGATTCGAATATCTGGAGCAGCGCCGCGCGAACGGCACGCCGCTGCTCAGCGCTTTCGCGCCGGGTGCCGAGGACTTGCGGCAGTACGAGGAAAAGCTGCCGCAGGTACTCGATTTCACCGAGAGCCTCTATGGCCCGTACCCGTTCGACACCGGCGGCGGTATTTTCCTGTCCGTCGACATCCCCTTCTCACTGGAAACCCAGACCCGGCCCACCTATGCGGCCTGGGCGGATCTGAACACCGTGGTGCACGAGACCGCCCATCAGTGGTGGGGCGATTCCGTTTCGGTGGAGAGCTGGTCCGATATCTGCCTCAACGAATGCATCGCCAGCTATACCGCCGACTATCTGTGGCCCGAGCGGACCGAGGGCGCCGATGTGGACGCCGAATACCGCAGGACGGTCCGGGAGATGCTGGCGAAGCCGAAATTCTGGGCCGTTCCACTGGAGGATCCCGGCCCGGAGAAGATGTTCACCTCGGTGTATTACCGGGGGCCGCTGTTCATGCACGCGCTGCGCAAACAGCTGGGGGACGACGTCTTCTTCGCGGCCCTGCGCGAATTCGTGACCGTCCACGCCTACGGTAATGCCTCGATGCGGGACTTCCGCGACTTCGTCCAGTCCACATCGCCGACCGATCTCACCGGGTTCTTCGACGCCTGGTTACGCGGTACCACGCCGCCGCCCGAGCAGTACCTCTACCCGGGATCACTGCGCGGCTGAGCGCCGCGGCGGCACGGTTATTCGAGCAGCGCGACCGACGAGATCCGATGCAGGGTGAACTGCCGGACCGTGCCGGTTACCGGGTCCAGCGCGTCCAACTGCCCGTTGCCGACCCGCACCGGCTCGACGACCCGCTGGATCGCGGTGCCCTTGGCGTCGACATAGCCGATGTGCACCTGGCGCCGCACCCGCGCGGCCAGCTGCAGCAGTGCCAGCGCGGCGGCCGTGCTGGTGCGGGTGCCGTCGCTGCGTACCACCTGCCCGGAGGTGGCGGTCGCGGCGCGCTCCCCGGCACGTAGCTCGGTGACCAGAAGTTCCAGTTGATCGGTCGTCGGTGGGGTCGGCCGATACGGTTGCCGGGCCAGCGGCCGCACTCCGATCCGCGCACCGCGTTGACGTAGATCCACGATCGCGCCGGAGGCGTCCTCGCCCGCGGGTGCGAAACCCGCCCGGCGCAGTTCTTCGAACAGTTCGCCCAGCGGCGCCTGTGATATCGCCACCGTCGGGGCGATACCGCGCAGGGCCAGGGTCTCGGCCACCGGGGAGGCCAGGACCTGCGCCAGCAGTGCCGGGTCCTCACTGCGCACGAAAGACTGCGCCATCCCGGCCCGCAACCGGCCGTGCCGCCGCGCCACATCGTCGATCAGGTAGGTGAGGGTCTGCGGAACCGGAGTCCGGGAATGCCGGCCGAAGAGGTTGTGCAGCTCGGCGGCGGTGAGACCGGCATCGAGCGCGCGGCGCAGGGTGGACTCCCCGATCCGGTAGACGGTGGCCGCACCGGCCGACTCCACATCGGCGACCAATTCGATCCGGCGTTGTAGATCGGCGGTCAGCGGTCCGGGCGCCACCACTGTCAGATCGGCCTGGACCAGGACATGGTCCACCGGCTCGGGGAGGGCGGCCTCCAGCGCGGTTTCGGCGGCCGCGAGGGTATCGGTCAGTAGCATCCGGCCCGCGCCGGTGAGCGCGCCCCGGCCCACCACGCCGAGGGCGGCAGCCTCGTACAAGGTGTTGTCCACCACTTGCCGGCGGAAATGCCGCCGGCGCCGCGGGGTGCGCCAGGCCAGCAGCTGGGCGAGTGCGGCGGGTTCGAGTTCGATGCCGGATGGTTGCTCGGCGAGTGCCTCGAGCACGATCCGCCGGTCCCGCACGGCGTACGGCACCCGGAGTTCGTGCGCGAGCGCGGCCAGCGGCTTGTCCGCGGCATCGCGCAGGCCGATCATCCACGGATACCGATCGAGCTCCAGCCAGGCGTGCGCGAGCGGGACCCAGCGGCGGGCCGACGGCGCCTCCAACCAGGAGTCCGCGGCCGGGGTCGGCGCCCAGAAATCGTCGGCGTCGGCCTCCGGCGGTGGGTCGGGGAAACCCTTCTCGATCAGTTTCGCCGCCGCCAGCAGCTCCACCAGCAGACCCGCCCGGGTCTCGTCGATACCGGCCGCCTTGGCTATCCGGCGCAGTTCCCGCACGCCGAGACCGCCCGCGCGCAGTGCCGGCGCGGGCAGCTGCCCCAGTACTTCCAGGATCGCGGCGCAGTGCCGGAGCAGTTCACCGACCTCACCCGCCCCGACGCCGTCGACTTCACCCGGCGGGTGCGGGATCGCCCGGGGCTCGGGTTCGGCGAGCCGGTACGGGTCGGTGACCGGTTCGCCGCGCAGCACCTGGCCTACGGCGGCCGGTAGCTCCACTGTCTCGTCATCGATCCGCCGGAGCAGTCGGGCCGCCAGCAGTCGGGGCACGGGCCGGTCGGCGGGCGCGTCCGGGGCGGCATCGCGGGTGCGTCCGCGCGGTCCGGTCTCGGCGAGTTTGTCCAGGAGCGCGCGTTCGGCCTCCGGGAGGTCGGTGAGCGCGGTGGCTATCTCCGATTCGGACAGCGCCGGGGTGCTCTCCGCTCCGCTGCCCAACGGCCACGGCAGCGCCTCGGCGACGGCGGGTACGAGGCGGATGCGGTCGCCTTCGAACCAGAGCAGGGCCCGGTCGGCCAGTTCGGTGACGGCCGCGTCCACTGTCGCGGCCTTGGCCCGGGCACGCAGCGCGCGTTTGAGTTCGGTGCGGGTCATCGGTTCGCCGCCGCCCGCAGTGTGCACGGCCAGCACTTCCACGATCGCGAAGGGCACGGTGCCGAGATCGTCGGCCGCGCGCAGTACCGAAGCGCGCTGTTCGGCGCGGGCGGCGAGCACTGCCATGGAGGACGGCAGCGGTACCGCGAGATCGGGCCGACGTTCCAGCAGTGCCACCAGCTGTGCGTCGGATCGGGCGCCGAGCCAGGCGGTGAACGAGTCTTGGCCGGTCATCCGGTCCAGACTAGCCGGGCGCCGCGGGTTCGGTGGGGCGCGGCCCGATGACCCACGCGGCGCGGTCCGGCCCGCCGGTCCCGAGCGTGCGACGGGTGTCGTCGAGGCGGTTGACATGCGACGCCGCGGCAGGGGCATGCCAGAATGAGGGGGTGGTGAACAAATCGAAGAAACCCTATATCGACAACGGCTGGCCCGAGGTGGCCGACGGTGAGCACGCGGTCACCGAGCTGTCGTCGTCCCGCTCCGGTAACCTCTCGCCCTTCGGCGAGGACACCGAGTTCCCGGTGGCTTCCGACCAGCTGCCGTATCTGCACCCGCACACAGTGATCAACCGCTGAGCGGACGAACGAAAGAACCCCGCGTCACCTGAGGGTGGAGCGGGGTTCTTTCGTGGTCGAGGTGCCCGTTCAGGAGGGCAGCAGGCCCTTGTTGGCCTCGAAGACATTGAGCAGGCCCGGATCCAGTTGCGGGGTGCCGGCCTTGACGGCTTCGAACAGATCCAGTGCGGGCTGCGGGACCTGCACACCCTGCGCCTGGACGGCGGCGAGCGCACGATCCACGGCGGTGTAGACCTCTTGGGTCTGGGTGGGTGCCTGGGCCGGAGCCTGGGTCTGGGTGCCGGGCGCGGCCTGGGTGCCCGGGGTTTCGGTCTGCACGGCCGGAGTGTCGGCCGGGGTTTCGCGCGGGGTCGAGCCGCTGCTCAGGCCCAGCGAGGAGGAGCAGGAGGGCCAAGCGCCCCAGCCCTGCGAGGCAAGTACATTTTCGGCGACGGCGATCTGCTGTTCGCGGCTGGCCTGGTTGGCGGTCGCGGCGTACTCTCCGCCGCCGTTGGCCTGCCAGGTGCTCTGCGAGAACTGCAGTCCGCCGTGATAGCCGTTGCCGGTGTTGATGGCCCAGTTGCCGCCGGCTTCGCACTGCGCGAGTCGATCCCAGTCGGAGTCGGGTGCCGCGCTGGCTGTACCGGCGAGGGCTACACCCGCACCGCTGATCATGGCGCCGGTGACGGCAACCTTGGCCACAGTGCGACCGGTATTGGTGGGCTTGCGATGGCGTCCACTCATTCGGGTTCGTCTTCCTCTCGTACGCACCTGCGAGGTATTCGCTCGGGTCCAGGCTGAGAGGGTGCCCGTCCCGCCCTCGCCCCTCTTGGTTTCCGTTGGGTTCCGGTACCCGCGGGGCGAGGTTCGGTGCGGCGGGCCGGTGGGCCGGATGTGCCCGGCTGGGGTAGACGGTACGACGTTCCCGCCGAAAAATCACTATTTGGTAACCGGCGTGTGCGGATCGGTTGCGGAGCGGTCACGGGCACCGTCCAGCGACTCTGCGCAGCTAGTGGGACTGCATCGGGTATCCGGCGTAGGACACGCGGCCCCGTTATCTTGTCGTTATGTGATTATCATCACATCGGGCTTGGGATGTGTCCCGGCCGGGTACTGGACAGATGTCACCTGGATCTGCGACCGGAGCGCAACGCGAAGATCAACGCCGCGACGAAGCCGACGGGAGCCAGCATGGCGCCCAGGTACAGCCAGAGGCCCGGCTTGCCGTCGGTGAGGATCGGGGTGAGGAAGATCGCCACCACCGACAGCAGTCCGACGGCGAAAAGACCCAGCGCGAGCTGAAGTAACCAGTTGCCGGGGGTGCGCCCGGACGGGGGGCCGGAGGGCCGCGGATCGGCAGGATTCGTCACCGTTCGACCGTAAAACTGATGTGCTGGGGCTGTGCCCACCGGGGTAGACTCGGAGCGATCTCGCGTCCTGCATGCTTGTGGGGCGCGTTTTTCTAGTAGGGGAAAAGACCTGCCATCAGCGGGTTCCAGCAGACGAGCGTGCCCGGGCCCGGTGGGTCGGGTGCCGAACAGACGAACGGGTGAGCGCAGTGCCGACCGGCAAGGTGAAGTGGTACGACGTGGAAAAGGGCTTCGGCTTCCTTTCCCAGGACGAGGGTGAGGACGTCTATGTCCGCTCGTCCGCGCTGCCCCAGGGCGTCGAGACGCTCAAGCCCGGTCAGCGGGTCGAATTCGGGATGGCGGCCGGGCGGCGTGGGCCGCAGGCGCTGAGCCTGAAGCTGGTGGAGGCGCCCCCGTCGGTGCGGCAGAACCAGGAGCGCGGCGCCCGCAAGGAGCCGGTCGCGCGTAAGCACAGCCCCGATGAACTGCACGGCATGGTCGAGGACATGATCACGCTGCTCGAGGCGAAGGTGCAGCCGGACCTGCGCAAGGGCCGCTACCCGGATCGCAAGACCGCCCAGCGGATCTCGGAGGTGGTGCGCGCGGTCGCGCGGGAACTCGACAGCTGACCCGACGCGCGCGGAACTTCGTGGGCCGGCCGGATCATCCGGCCGGCCCACTGTCGTCTCAGGCCGTCTTGATCGACCACACCGCGTGGGGGATGGGGAATTCGTTACCGGCCTCGTCGATCGCGATGATCATCACCTGCAATTCCACGCCGATCAGTTCCAGCCCCGGTTCCGGCCGGGAGGCGACGGTCAGGGCGCGCGTGTTCGCCGGATGGTCCCGGTAGGAACTGGGCCGCTCGACGATCTCCCCGTTCTCGCGGGTGTACAGCGGCAGCAGTTCCCACGGGCTCTCCACGAGAGCGTCCGGTAGCGAGATCTGCAGAGGGTTACCGGCCGGCACATCGAGATAGACGGTTTCGCCCTGTCGGCAGTCCTCCATCCGCACCGTGCAGTAGCGGAACGGCGGCACCGTCACGGTGGTGCCGTGCGCGTAGGCGGTGAGTTCCGGGTCCTTCGGCTCGGCGTTCCGGGCCAGCAGCCAGACCACGCCGGCGGTCGCGGCCACCAGCACCAGGATCCCGGCCAGGGCCAGCGCGAGGGTCGTGCGGACTTTGTTCGTACTCACCGGGCGGCTTCTCCTCGTGGGGGGTCGTAGTGCGGAAATTCCTGCTCGGCGTGCAGCGGTCGGCGACCGCCGAGACCGGGCAGCAGACTGAACCCGCGATAGCTCAGCACAGTCTGGACGAGCCCCCCGACCAGTACCGCACTGACCACCGCGAAACCCTTCCAGTAGTCGGTCGGCAGCAGGACTCCGCCCGCGCCGCCGATCACCCAGCTGAGCTGCAGGACGGTTTCGGACCGCCCGAACCCGGAGGCGATCGACTCGGGCGGTAGATCGTCCTGGATGGCGGCATCGAGCGAGACCTTGGCCAGCGCGCTCGCCCCCGCGGCGACCAGGGCGGCCACCGCCGCGCCGAACAGGTTGTCCATCACCACGGCGAGGACGGCGACGGCCGCGCAGCCGATCGTGCAGTTCACCACGATCAGCGAGGGCCGGCCGAGCCGGAGCCGGGCCCCGGCGGCGTTACCCGCGAAATTACCGACGGCGGCGGCCGCGCCGACCAGCCCGAGCATCGCGGCCTGCTGGACCGGACGGTGTTCGGTGGCCTTGGCCACGAACGCGACGTAGAAGGTCAGGAATCCGGTGAGCACCCGGATACTGCCGTTACCCCACAGTCCGGTGACGACGGCGCGGCCCAGCGGCTGCCGGCGTTTGCGGGCCGGTACCGCGGTCTCGTCGGCGGGGTCGTACGCCTCGGTGTCACCGTCGCGGGCGTGGTAACCGAGGGTGGTCGGCACCTCACCCTCGGTGATCTCCACCCAGCGCGGAATCTTCCAGCTCAGATATGCCCCGCCGACGGCGATCCCGGTGGCCAGGATCAGCGCACCGGTCGAGCCCGCGATCGCCGCGACGGCCGCGGCGAGGCCGCCGGCGCCCAGAGTGCCGCCGACCAGGCCGAAAACGGTCAGCCGGGAGTTCGTGCGCACCAGGTCGATATCGGGCGGCAGAACACGGGGTGTCACCGCGCTCTTGAGCACCGCGAACGATTTGCTGAGCACCATCATGCACAGCGCCAGCGGATACAGCACCCAGCTGTCGAAACTGAAGATCAGCACCACCGCCACAACCGCGCGCACGGCGAACGAACTGGCCAGGGCCAGTCGCCGGCCGCGCTGGAGCCGGTCCAGCGCCGGCCCGATGAGCGGCGCGATCACCGCGAACGGGGCGATCGTGATCAGCAGATACAGCGCGACCTTCGTTTTGCTCTCCGCGGTCGCACTGGCGAAGAACAGGGTGTTGGCGAGCGCGACCGCGATCGCGGCGTCCAGTGCGAAATTCGCCATGGTGGCGTAGGTGAGCGCGGTCAACCCGGATTTGCCCGCGCCGTCGGCCTCGGCCGCCCGCCGGAAGGTGGCGATGCCTTTTTCGGTGATCTCCCGGCCACGCATCGCCGCGACCCGGGTGACGGTGAGTTTGCGAGGGACACGCCGCCCCTCGGCGTCCTCGTGTTCCGCGGCGGCTTCCGTGCTCGGGTACTCCTTGGTCGCGGCCGGTTCTTCGGCGCCGCCGGCGTTCGCGGCGGTTCGCCGATCGCTCGTACCGTCCGGTTCGGTGCGATCCCGCGCCGCGGCGCCGGGACCCGGCCGGTCCCGTGGCCCGGCGCGGCCCTCGTCGGAAGACGCGCCCCGGCCGGTGGGACCGGACACAGCCGGGTCACGCCGCGCGCCGGGACCGCGGGAGAGAGCCGCACCACCGGGGGCACGGTGATCGATGGGCGGGTTCGGCCGGAAACGGGACGCCGGACCCGGTACGGCGCCACCGGCCCGCGGATCGGGACGGCCCGCCGTGGGAGCCCCGGGGATCGGCCGTTCCCACTCGGGCCGCCGGCTGTCCGCGGGGGAGGGCGGAGTGCCGTTCGGGCCGCCGGCTCGCCGGCCGGGGCCCGGTTCCGCCGTCCCCGGCCGGCCCGGCGGATCGACCGGGTCCGCCGACCCACGTGACCCGCTCAGCGAGCCGAGTAGGCGAGCGAAACGACCCTCCCGCCCCGATGTGCGGCCCCGGGCCTCCACCGGCGGGATCCGATGACCACTGTGCGCCGGCCCGGACGAATGGTCGTCCGGCCGCGCGGCGCCGGACTCGGCGGCGGGCAGCGGACGGGTCGGCGGCGGGGCCGGACGGCGGTTGCCGGGGTCGGGTTCACGATTGCGGTGTGGCACGTTCGGCGGGGGGTAGCGGTCGAAACCTGGATGCCGCTGGGGTGGCGGAGACTCGCCGGCGGGCCACTGACCGCGATCGGAACCGGAGGGCTCGCGGGAAGTGGGCACATCATCAATTCTGGCCCACGGTGACGCCCGGCAAACTCCGCCCTGCTCACAGCAGCCGGAAAGTGAGATGTGTCGCTGTACCGCCGCGCCGGTCAGGCCGGGACGAAACGAACCTCGAACACTGTGGGCCAGTACTTTCCGGTGAGCAGGAAGTGGTCGGTGCCCGGAATCTGGGCGATCCCGTTGAGCACGTCGGTCTGCGCGCGTTCGGCGGGTGACAGCAATCCGGTGGCATCGACGACCGCCAGGACACGCCCGGTTTCCGGATCGATCCGGAGAATTTCGTCGCTGGGCCAGGAGTTGGCGTAGACCGAACCGTCCTCGGCGCATTCGAGCTCGTTCAGGCGCGCGTCCTTGTGATCGGTCAGCGCGACCGACCCGGTCGACGCGAAGGTCACCGGATCGCGGAAGGTGAGTCCGGCCGATCCGTCGCTCATGACCAGCTGCCCGTTGCGGCTGCACAGGCCCCAGCCCTCGCCCTCGTAGCGCACCTGGCGCTTCTCTGCCAGCGTTCGCGGGTCGCGGGCGAAGGCGACCCCTTCTTTCCAGGTGAGCTGCCACAGCGTGTTGCCGGCCAAGGTGATGCCCTCACCGAAGAACGGCGGCGGGAGCTGGACGCGGGCGAGTTCGGCGCCGGTGGCGCGATCGGTCGTCCGCACGCCGGAGAACCCGACCATCCCGGTGCTCTCGTACAGCACCTCGCCGTCGATCTCCAGCCCCTGGGTGAACGCGCCCAGGTCGTGCCGATGGGTCGCCAGCACCTCGATGTCCAGGCGCGGTACCGCGTCGTCGGTGTTCCGGCAGGCGGCCGCGGCGAGCAGGCAGATCACCGCGGTACCGACCCAGGTTCGCCGAGTGCGCTTCATACGGCAAAATGTAGACCGTGAGCGCAGTATCTGTTTCGGACACCGAGGTGCGGACGATCCTGGCAGGGGCCGTCGACCTGGCTCGTAGTGCGCTCGTGGACCTGGAACCGACCGGGGTCGGAGCGCATCTGGGAGTCCGGGCCGAGGACGAATGTTCGGCGACGCACCGCTTCGAGGCCACGTTGCCCGGCTACCGCGGCTGGCAGTGGGCGGTGGTGGTGGCCGCCGCGCCCGGCGCCGACCGGGTGACCGTGAGCGAGTCCGCGTTGCTGCCCGGGCCCGACGCGTTGATCGCGCCGGAGTTCGTACCGTGGGAGCAGCGCATCCGGCCCGGCGATCTGACGCCCGGCGACCTGCTGGCCCCACCCGCCGACGATCCACGTCTGGCTCCCGGCTACACCGCCACCGGTGACCCCGAGGTCGACGAGACGGCCCCCGAGGTGGGTCTGGGCCGTAAACAGGTGCTCAGCCTGGAGGGCCGGGCCGACGCGGCCGAACGCTGGTACGCCGAGTACGGCCCCGATACCGAGATGGCCAAGGCCGCTCCCGGCTCCTGCGAGAGTTGCGGTTTCTATCTGCCGCTGGCCGGTGCGCTGCGCGCCTGTTTCGGCGTCTGCGCGAACGCGATGGGCGCCGACGGCCATGTGGTCCACATGGGATACGGCTGCGGCGCACATTCGGATACCCAATTGCCGACAGGCGCCGGGTCACCGATCTACCAGGCCTACGACGACGCCGCCATCGAGGTGGTCGCGGTGCCGCCGAAGTCGCCGGAGACCGCGCCCGGCAGCGAGGCGGCCGCCGAGGCCGACGTCGCACCGGACGCGGTGGTGCCGGGGCAGGCGGTCGTGACCGCCCCACCGGCGCAGGGGGCGGAATCGGAGGCGGGGGCACCCGAATCCCGGACTGCCACCGAGGCTGTGAGTCCGGCCGGTCGGTCCGCCGCTGCGGGTCCGGCCACGAGCGCCACCGCCGGCCCGGTCGCTACGAGCGCGCCCGGCCCGGCCGGCGAGTCGAGCCCCGAACCGGCTGTCGAGTCGGCCGCTGAGTCGAGCACGGGATCGAACGTCGAGTCGGCCGCTGAATCAGTTGCCGAGGCGAGCACCGAGTCGGGCCCTGAACCGGCTGCGGAGCCCGGCACCGGGTCGGTCGCCGGAACCGCTTCCGGACCGGCTGTCGAGACCATCGGCGAATCGGTCGCCTCGCCCAGCGGAGAGGCGGCTGCCGAAGCCACCGGCGACCCGGGTTCCGAGTCCGGGCCCGAGCCCGTCGGCGACCCGGCCGCAGTCGCCGCCCATCCGGCGGATACCGCGCCGGCCGGCGCCGACGCCGCCGATTCCGCGAACGAGCCGGTCGAGGCGACCGCCGCGGGCCCGGCGGAGCCCGGCCCCGCTGCCGCACCGGAAACCGCCGATCCGGCGGCCGAGCGCGAGTCGGCCGCCGCGGACGCGGAACCCGAAACCGAAACCGTCGCCACGGACCGGGCCGGTGCACCGGCCGCCGGGACGGAGAGCGGCGAGCAGACCGCGCCGGAGGCGGGCGACTCGGTTCCCGGGCCGGCCGACAGCTGACAAACGGCATCACCGGCCGAGCCCGGCTTCGGCGACGGCTGTCGGCGCGGTGCCCGGGCCGGTAGCCGACCGCCCTCCGTTGTGCGCGGCACGCCCGGTCCGTCCGGGCACGTACGCTGTCTCGCGTGAGTGAGACCGGTGCGGTGGGCGATACGTTCGGGCCAGTGGAAACAGATGCCGGTACCGCGGATCCCTTCGGCACCGCCGACCTGCGTGCCGCGGTACTGGCCGCCTGGCGGGATTCCCCGACCCGGCTGCGCGAGGACGCCGCTACCGAGGCGGACCTGGTGCGCGCCGGCTACCGCGATCGCCTGCTGACGGAACTGGCGCAGAATGCGGCGGACGCGGCGGTGAAGGCGGGGGTGCCGGGCCGGCTCACCGTGCGATGCACGGGCCGGACTCTCTCGGTCGCCAATACCGGCGCGCCGCTGGATATCGCCGGGGTACACGCGCTGACGGCCCTGCGGGCGTCGGGGAAATCCGGGAGTGGCGGGGAGACCGGACGGTTCGGTGTCGGTTTCACGGCTGTGCTGACGGTCTCCGACGAGCTCGAATTCCGCTCCACCAGTGGCTCGCTGCGTTTCTCCCGGGAGTTGACCGGTGCGGCGTTGCGCGCGACCGGCGTTCCGGCCCCGGGCGAGGGGGATGTGCCGGCGCCGCCCGTGCTGCGCCTCACCTGGCCGGTGACCGCCGCCCCGGCCGCCGGCGCGGATACCGAGATCGTGCTGTCGCTGCGTGCCGGAATCGACCCGGACGCACTGCTGGAATCCATGCGGGCCGAGGCCGCGCACCTGCTGCTGGAGTTGCCGGCGCTGCGCGAGATCCGGATCGGTGACGAGGTGGTGCGCGCCGAGACCCGTGATTCGGGGTGCGCGGGAGTACGCGAGTTTCGGATCAGTGGTTCCGGCACCGAACAGGTGTGGTGGGAATACCGGACCGCGCGGGCGCGCTGGCTGCTGCCGTTGCGCGACGGGATCCCGGTGCCCGCCGCGCCCGACGTGCTGCGGGCACCGACCCGTTCGGACGAAGAGCTGTCCCTACCGGCGGTACTGATTGCCGATATTCCGATGCAACCCGACCGCCGACGCGTGCTGCCGGGCAATCAGCCGGCCGAACTCGCCACCGGTTACGCCGATTTCGCTCGCGCGCTGCCCCGGCGGTACCGGCTCGTGCTGGTACCGACTCCGGGATTCGCGCGCAGCGAGACCGACGGGCTCCTGCGCGAGGCGATCCTGCGTGAACTGCGAACCGGTACCTGGCTGCCGGTGGTCGCCGCGCCCGCGGACGCCGGACTCGGCGAAACCCCCCGCGAAGACGCCGCGGACGACCGGGTGGCCGTACCCGCGCGGGCGAGCGTATTCCCCGATCTCACGCCCGAACTGTCCGGGCTGCTGGGTGGTGTACTCGATCCGCTGGTGGTCCCGGAACTGTCCGGTGCCCGCTACGCCGAGGCACTCGCGGCGCTGGAGGTGCACCGGCTCGGCCCGGCGCGGCTGGCGGAGTTGTCCGCCGGGCTGGAACGACCGCCTGCCTGGTGGTTCGCTTTCTACTCCGCGCTGGAACCGTTCGTCACCGACCCGCTGACGGTGGAGGAACTCGGCGCCCTGGCGGTGCCCCTCGCCGACGGGAGGTCGGTGACGGGTCCGCGGACGGTGGTGCTGGACGACGAACTCACGGCGCTGCCCGCGGCGGTTCCGGTGCACTGGGCGCGGCTGGTGCATCCGGACGCGTCGCATCCGCTGCTGGCACGCCTCGGTGCGCAGCGGGCGCGGATCGCGGATCTGCTGTCGGATCCCGCCTTACAGGCGGAATTGACCGAGCACCCCGACGATCCGGAGACGATCGAGGCGGTGCTCCGGTTGGCCGCGGCGGCCGCTCCGGCCGACCTGCCGGACTGGCTCGGCCTGCTCGAACTCCCCGACAGTACCGGTGGCGCGCGCCCGGCCGACGAACTGCTGCTCCCCGAGGCCCCCTTGATCGAACTCCTGGTCCCGGATTCGCCGTTCGGGGTAGTCGCGCGGGAGGTGGTCGCCGAATACGGTGCCGACGCGCTCCGGGCGATCGGTGTCGGATGGGATTTCGGGGTGGTCACCGAAACCGACCCCACCGGCCCCGACCATCACCTCGACGACGAGGAGACCTGGTGGTCCGGGCTCGCCGAGGACCCCGCGGAACTGGTCGCCGTGCGTGACCTGGATCTGGTGGACGACGCGGCCTGGCCGGAGGCGCTGTGGCGGTTGCTCACCACGGAACGGACCCGGCCGCTGCTCGGTGACCCGGACGGTTACACGGCGTGGTGGTTGCGCCACCACGCCCGGATCGACGGCATCGCGCTGGGCGGCTACCGGCATCCGGCGGATACCGAATTCACCGGACTACTGCCGGAACTCCCGATCACCGGCCTGTCCACGGCCGACCTCGACGCATTGCGCGGTTGTCTCGCCGCCCCCGCGACCTTGGATCGCGACCTCGTCGAAGCGCTGCTGGCGGCGCTGGCCGACAGCGAGAAGACTCCGGCACCCGAGGTGGTCGCCCTGGTCCATGCCCGGCTCGGCGCCGCGGTGCCGCGGCTGGATCTCGGCACACTCGATCCGCCCGATCGCGTCCGGGCCCTGTCCGGAGCGGTGATCGACGCCGCGGACGCCCTGGTGCTGGACCGGCCCTGGTTCGGCCTCGCGGTGCCCGCGGACCGGCTCGTGGCCGCCGATCCGGCGACCGCCGCCGACCTCGCGCTGCTGCTGGATCTGCCGTTGGTCTCCGAACAGGTCGACGCGGAGGTGGTCGGCCCGGGTCACGAAACCGATTGGGCGGGGGAGCCGCTGGGCGTGGTGCTGCGCCGGTTGTTCGACCTGCCACCGCAGGACGGACCTCTGATCCTGCACGACGAACTGTGTATCCGGCTGACGGGCGCGGTCACTCGGACGGTCACCGTGCCGTGGTGGCAGGACGGTTCGACCACCCATGTGCGGCGCCCCGGCCGGCCCGCCTGACCGGGCTATTCCGCGTGCCCGGCCAGCGCCGCGGCGAGCAGATCGAGTTGGGTGCGCACGCTTTCGCTGTCGTTGTCGACCAGCCAGCGCAGGACGAGGCCGTCGATCACGCTGAGCGTGAAACGCGAGAGCTGGGCCACCGGAACCGTCCAGACGCTCCCGGTGGCGTCGCGGGCGTGATCGAGGATATCGGCGACGGTGGAATCGTTGAAGGCGTACTGTTCCCGGGCGATCGCCAGTTTCGCGGGGGTCTGTTCGCCCTCGCGCAGCGCGTAGGTGGTGGTCTCGTAGGTGAGCAGCTGACGTTCGGGTGTGGCTTCGATATTGAGCCACATGAGTTCCAGTCCCGCGCGCAGCAGATCGCATAGCGCCGTATTGCCGCTGCCGGCTTCCTGCCAGACCGATTCGTTGGCGTCCACAGAATCGCGCAGCTCCATCGACAACGCCTTGACCAGCTCGGTCATCAGCGCGTCCTTGCTCTCGAAACAGTAGTGCACCACGCCTAGCGAGACACCCGCCGCCTGAGCGACATCGCGGGTGGTCACCCCCGCGACCCCCTTTTTCTCGGCAAGGCCGATCGCGGCCTCGATAAGGTGGGCCCGTCGTTCTTCGACGCTCAATCGGGAGGACACCTGAGCGAGTTTGGCCCGAGAGGCCCGAACAGTCAATTCCCCGGCGGGCAGCACTCGACCACCGAGGGTCCGATCGGACTCCCGGTTGCTGTCTCCGACGATGTCGCCGCCGGTGCCGGGAAGCCCGGCTTCGACGGTCACAACCCGGTCTGTGCGCCCTTGTCACCGCGCCGGGCACCGCGGCGTTGTACCGCGAAGATGATGTACCCGAGCAGTCCGACCGCCAAACCCATCAGGCATACCGGGCGAGCGGATTCCCACCGCGGCCCGCTGAGCCAGACCACCGCGGTCGCGACGGCGAACAGCGCGCACCCGAGGGCGAGGACCGGCCGGGGGTCGGTCAGCCACGAGGGGAACTGCGGGAGCTGCGGGTTCATTCGATCAGCGTAACCGCTGTACGCACGCCGATCCGACGTGTGTCACGTATGGTTCACTTTGTGACTACCCACTCGGATGTGCGGGCGCTGGCCAGCGACCTCTCGCTGGCGGTGGTGCGCTTGACGCGGCATCTACGGGGACGGCGGACGGAATCGCAGATCTCGCTGACCCAGCTCTCGGTCCTGGCCACCCTCGGCAACGAGGGCGCGATGACGCCCGGTGCGCTGGCGGCCAAGGAACGAGTCCAGCCTCCTTCGATGACCCGGGTGATCGCCTCACTCACCGATCTCGGTCTGGTGGAGCGCAACCCGCATCCGACCGACGGCCGGCAGATCATCGTATCGCTCTCCACGACCGGGCACGCGCTGCTCGCCGATGAGCGCAGTGCCCGGGAAGCCTGGATGAGCGCCCAGCTCGCGGGTCTGGAACCCGATCAGCTCGAGGATCTGCAACGGGCGGTCGCGATCATGAACCAGATCGTCGCCGATTCGGAGTGAAGCGGTAGCGGTCGGCGGCCGGGGCCTCGAGCCCTTCGGGCCGGAGGTCCCCCGCGGCCCCCTGCGCCGCGACCTCAGCGCGCCGCGAACGGCCGGTCGCTGTCGACGATTTCGCGGCCCAGCGGGAACAGGGCGAGCGGAATCAGTTTGAGATTCGCCCAGGCGAACGGAATTCCGATGATCGTGCAGGCCAGGGCGATGCTGGTACCGAGATGTCCCAGGGCCAGCCACCAGCCGGCGACCACGAACCAGATGATGTTGCCCAGCAGCGCGCCCGCGCCGGCACCCGGTTTCTCGACCGTGGTGCGGCCGAACGGCCACAGCATGTAGACGCCGTTGCGCAGCGCGGCGACCCCGAACGGGATGGTGATGATGAGGACGAAGCAGATCAGCGCGGCCAGGAAATAGCCCAGCGCCATCCAGAACCCCGCGAGGACGAGCCACAGGATATTGAGCAGGAGCTGGATCGGCTTCATATTTCGAGCATGCCCTAAAGCGGCGCCGAGCGCACCCACCACGGACCCTCGGTGGCGGGGGTTGGCAGGATGGGCGCCGTGGCCGTGGTTCTCGAGGTGGACAGTGTGGACGATCCGCGGGTCGACGATTTCCGCGATCTGAAGGCTGCCGACCGCAGACCCGATCGGCCCGGCGGAAAGGGCCTGGTCATCGCGGAGGGAACCGTAGTGGTGCGGCGCATGCTGGATTCGCCTTTCCGGCCGCACGCGCTGCTCGGCGTGGACAAGCGGTGGCAGGAACTCGCGCCCGAACTCGCGGTGGTGGATGTGCCGTTCTACCGGGCCTCGGCGGAAGTGATGGCCGAGGTGGTCGGGTTCCATCTCAACCGGGGTGTGCTTGCGGTGGCGCACCGGCCGCCCGAACGCGATTTCGACGAGATCATCGCCGCTGCCACCACCGTGGCGGTACTCGAAGGCGTGAACGACCACGAGAACCTCGGCTCGATGTTCCGCAACGCGGCCGGTCTGGGAGTGGACGCGATCCTGTTCGGCGATCGCTGCGCGGATCCGCTGTACCGTCGGTCCGTGCGGGTTTCGATGGGACATGCGCTGCGGGTGCCGTTCGCCCGGGTACCGGAGTGGCCGGACGGGCTCGACCGGCTGCGGCGCCGGGGGTTCCGGGTGGCGGCCCTGACCCCGGACCCGGCGGCCCCGACGCTCGCCGCCGCGCTCACCGGCGAGCGGGTGGCGCTGCTGCTCGGTGCCGAGGGCCCCGGCCTGACCGAGGAAGCCATGGCGGCGGCGGATGTGCGGGCGCGGATACCGATGTCGGCGGGAACCGATTCGCTGAACGTGGCGACAGCGGCGGCGATGGCGTTCTACGAGCGGGTGCGGGCGTCGTGACCTCGGCGCTCGGAAGCCCCGGTTCCGGCCGGCGGCCCGGCCCGCCGGGTGAACCCACCCCGTGGGCGGCGGGTATCACGGTCGCCGTTCTGGTGGCGGCGCTGACCGCTGTCGGTGTATTCGCCTTCGGGGCGGCGCTCGCCCGGGTGCACCCCGTGCTGTCACTGGCGGTGAATCTGGTCGCGGTCGGCGGGGTCGCGCCCACCGTGTGGCGTTGGCGGGCGCGTCCGGTGACCCGCTGGGTGCTGGCCGGCGCGAGTACGGGGGTGGCGCTGGCCTGGATCGGCCTGCTGTTCTCTGTGTGACCGGGACCGGGCTACTGATCGGCGCCCACGGCGGCTTCGTGTCCGCGCAGCCAGGACAGCAGGCCTTTTCGTTCGTGCGTGACCCGATTGTTCGGCTGCGGGGGTTCCGGATCGTCCGGGCGATCTCCGCGGGGACGTAACCGGAAACCGCAGACCCGGATGTCCTTGGGATCCACCGGGCGGGCAGCACCGGCGCCGGCCGCGAGCTCACGATCCGCGGTGGCCGCGGGGAAGTACCGGAAACCCAGCCATTCGTGGTTGGCGGTATCGGCGAAACCGGGGGGATCGAACGGCAGGACCAGCGGATCGGGTAGTTCGCCGAGCCGCCACGCGATCGGATGTTCGCCCGCCCAGTGCGGCCGCTCCCAGATATGCGGCAGACCGTGATCCTGCAGGATATTGAGCCGGGTGGAACTGAACGCCCGGCGCAGTTCGCCGCGCTCCCAGTGTGCGAACGCGCCCCAGCCGTATTCGAGATCGAACGACACCAGATAGGTGTGCTCTTCGGCGAGCGGCCGCACCAGCAGCTCCGGGATGGCGGTCGGCTGTACCCGGGCGGCGTAGGAACTGCACAGCAGAGTGAGTCCGGGATAGCTGCCGATATAGACCTCGTCGGCGTCCGGGCCGTCGACGTCGCCGAGGGTGACCGATTCGGTGGGTTCTATGTCCAGGTCGGGATGGAGTTGCCGGGCCAGCGCGTAGGCCGCGTCCGGATCGGGGTCCGGGTCGGCGCGTAGCACCGCCGGCGGGTCGGGGGTATCGACGTACCACACGGATGAAACCTTGGACAGCATCGGTCCACCTCCGATAGCGCACGAAACCAGGTCGCGAACTCCGCGGCGCAACTGCTGTCGTCGTCCGGGCTGGCCCCGGAATCCTCGGACCGCGTCGCCGTATACACCGAACTTACTCGCGCAAACGGATGATCCGGGCGGTTGCGCGGGGTAACACGCCGGTCCGCAGTGGTCAGTGACCCGAACTGCGGACGCCGAGCAGGACGTCCTCCCACGACGGCATCGGCGCCTTGCCGCGCTTTGTCCGGGGCGCGGGCTTCGTGGCTTTGGCGGGAGGTTTCTTGGCCGCCGGCTTCGTCTCGGCCGGTTCGGGATCCGGTGTTTCGGCGACGGGTTCCTCGGCGGGAGCCTCCGGTGTATCGGCTTCCGCGGGCGCCGGTGCGGCGGTGGTCTCGGCGACGGCCGGTGCGGCGGTTTCCGCCGTAGCCGCCGCGGGTTCCGGGGCGGGGGCCGGTTCGGCGGCCGCGGGCACGGGCTGCGGCGCCTCCACCGGGGCGGGCGCGGCAGGCGCGGCCGCCAAGGGAGCCGGTTCGGGCGCGACGGCAGCCGGTGCCGGCTCGGGTGCCGATGGAACGACTGCGGCCGCGGCGGCGGGGTCGGGTGCGGCGGGTTCGGGGGCGGCGGTTTCGACCGGGGCGGGCGGTATTTCGGCCTTGGGGGTGGGCATCGCGGGCGGGGCGGCTGCCGGGGCCGGCGTGGGCCGCGGCGTCGCGGGGCGAGCCGGTTCGGCGGGGACCGGATAGGTTTCAACCGGGGGCCGGTAGGTATCCGCAGGGGGACGGTAGGTTTCGGCGGGTGCGCTCGCCGCCGGGGTGCCCGCGGGCAGCGCCGTGCCACCCGGCCGGGTGCTGCCGGGGGCGAGCGGGGTCGCGGTGGCGGGCAGCGGTGTCGTACCGCCGGCGGCCACGGCACGCTGCTCGTAGTAGTCGTCGACGGCGGCGGCCCGGGCGGGTTCCCGCCGTGGCTCGGCCACCGGTTCGGCCGCGGCCGCCGGCTCGGATTCGACCGGCAGTATCGAGGCGAGACCACGCAGCGCGCGACCGAAATCCGGATCGATCAGATCGGTGGCCGGATCGTCGAGCGGGGAAACACTGCCGCCGTGCGCGTCCGGCTGATAGCGCCAGTGCGCGGCGATCTCCGAACGGCCGTTCTGCCACTGCAACTGGGCGACCCAGAAGCCTTTCTCGTCCTTCCAGGCATCCCATTCGGCGTTGTCGAGGGTATGCCCGCGCGCGGTGAAAGCAGCGGTCACCACATCGATCAGGATTTCCACGGCCGGGCCGTCGGGACGGATCGGATGCGCCTTCTGCGCGAGTTCGGCCGCGCGGGCCCGTTCCAGCAGCACCGGATAGGCGAACCGCTCCACCCGGCTCACCGGCATACCCGATTCCTGCATCACCTGCTCGACCGAGGCGCCGGCACGGATTCGAGCCTGGATATCGCGAGGACGCATAGTAGCTTCCATTTCGATCTCGATCTGGCCGAATCGGGCAAGGTCGCCGCGGGCGGCGGCACGAAGTTTGTCGTCGGCGGGAAGCCGGAATTTCTGACCACTTTCGGTGTCGACGCACACGATATGGGCGGAGTCGGGCGTCACCCCGATCACTCGAAGTTCACGCACCGTAACCTCCTTATCGCGTCGCTCGCGATACCGCCCACGTTCTGGAACAGTAGTGCACTTCTGGGATTCGTGTGGCAAGACACGCGGCATCGAAATGTACCCTGTGGGCGTCATCTACCGCTAATCTGCTCTATTCCCTTGTGTATCAAGTTGATTCCCTAAGACGTCGGCGGGCCCGCCGCGCGACACGCGCGACGGGCCCGAACCCGCAGGTGATCTCGTCTCAGCCGAGGTTTTCCACGACCCAGTCGATGCAGCGGGTCAGTTGTCCGACGTCCTCGGGGTCGATCGCCGGGAACATCCCGACGCGCAATTGGTTGCGGCCCAATTTGCGGTACGGCTCGGTGTCGACGATGCCGTTGGCCCGCAGCGTCTTGGCCACCGCGGCGGCGTCCACCGAGTCCGCGAAATCGATGGTCCCCACCACCTGGGACCGGTGCGCCGGATCGGTGACGAACGGGGTGGCGAATTCACTGGCCTCGGCCCACGCGTACAACCGTGACGAGGAATCCAGGGTGCGCTTCACCGCCCAGTCCAGACCGCCGTTGCGGTTGAGCCAATCGATCTGGTCGGCGAACAGCAGCAGGGTCGCCAGAGCCGGGGTGTTGTAGGTCTGGTCCTTGAGACTGTTCTCGATGGCGATCGGCAGCGAGAGGAAGTCCGGGGTCCAGCGACCGGATTCCTTGATCTCCGCCACCCGCGCCAGCGCGGCCGGACTCATGAGCGCGATCCACAGCCCGCCGTCGGCGGCGAAACATTTCTGCGGGGCGAAGTAATAGACGTCGGCGTCCGCGATGCTCACCGGCAGCCCACCCGCGCCGGAGGTGGCGTCGATGGCGATGAGCGCGTTCTCCGAACCGGCCGGCCGCTGCACGGGCACGGAGACACCGGTGGAGGTCTCGTTGTGCGCCCAGCCGATCAGGTCGGCGGCGGGGTCGGCGACCGGCTCCGGCGCGCTGCCCGGATCGGCGGAGACGACGATCGGGTCGCCGAGGAACGGGTTCTTCTTGGTGACGCTGGCGAACTTGGCGCTGAACTCGCCGTAGGTGAGGTGCAGGGAACGCTCGCGGACCAGACCGAACGCGGCAGCGTCCCAGAACGCGGTGGTGCCGCCGTTGCCGAGGACGACCTCGTAGCCTTCCGGGAGGGAGAACAGGTCCCGTAACCCGGAACGGACCCGGGCCACCACATCTTTGACCGGTTTCTGACGGTGGCTGGTGCCGAATACCGAGGCACCCACCTCCACCAGGGACTGCAGCTGCTCCGGGCGAACCTTGGACGGACCGCAGCCGAAACGACCGTCGGCGGGCTTGAGGTCTTCGGGGATGGTCGGGAACGCACTGGTCATGGCGAACAGCGTAGCCGCGCCGTTGCTGTGCCGCGTACCACACTCCGGCTAACGTGAACGGGTATGAGCATGCGGTCGCCGAGGGGCGCTGCCGAGGGTGGATCCGGTGACAGCCGGGCGCGGGGCCGGAGCGAACTCCCGGGTTCGCCCGGGCCGCTCACCCGGTTGCGCGACCTGCTCCCGCGCCGCTTCCGGCGTCGCGGCGAAGCCCCCACCGGACCCGATCGCCGGGATCTGCTGGCCACCGGAACGGCGGGTTCGGCGACCGTGCTGGCGACCCGCACCCGCCGGACCGAGCCCGGCTACACCTTCCGGGTCCGCGTCCGGCTGCCCGGGCTGCCGCCCTACGAGGCCCAGGTACGCCAGCGCGTCTCCGGCGCCGAACTGGACCGCATGCGGCCGGGCGATCTGGTGTGCTGCCGGGTCGACCCCGACGACCGCGACCGCATGGTGCTGTATCTCCCCGGTGATACCGACCCCGGCCGGGCCGGCCTGACCAAGATCCTCGCCGAGGGGCGCCGGGCCGAGGCCACGGTCCTGGCGGTGACCGCGGTGGACGCCGACTATTGCGGCTGCGACGACCCGGTCCTGCGCCTGGACCTGGAGCTGAGCGCCTGGGACGAACCCGGCCCCTGGCGCGTCAGGGTGGTCCAGTCGGTCCCCTTGGCGGCCATCGGGCTCCTGGATCTCGGCGCCAAACTGGAAGCAGCGTTCTTCGCCGTGGACACCGGAGAATCGGTGGCCATCGACTGGGAAGCCGAACCCGAACGAAGGTGATGGCCCCGTCCCGCTACGCGGACCGAACCGTGTGTACCTCGCCCCACCCCGCGACGTCCTGCGGTTTCCGGGGACCCGGGCCGGTATAGATCGCCGCCGGCCGGACCAGCTTGCCCAGTTTCTTCTGCTCCATGATGTGCGCGCACCAGCCGGCGGTCCGGCCGCAGGTGAACATGGCCGGCATCATATGGGCCGGGACCTCGGCGAAGTCGAGGATGACCGCGGCCCAGAATTCGACATTCGTTTCGATGGCGCGGTCGGGGCGGCGTTCGCGGAGTTCGGCCAGGGCCGCCTGTTCGAGGGCGGCGGCCACTTCGTAGCGCGGCGCGGCCAGGCGGGCGGCGGTATCGCGCAGGACCCGGGCGCGCGGGTCCTGGGCCCGGTAGACCCGGTGGCCGAAGCCCATCAGCTTCTCCTTGCGGTCCAGGATCCCCTTGACCAGCGCGCGGGCATCTCCCGTGCGTTCCACCTCTTCGATCATGGGCAGGACCCGGGCGGGGGCGCCGCCGTGCAGCGGCCCGGACATGGCGCCGATGGCTCCGGAGAGCGAGGCGGCCACATCGGCGCCGGTGGAGGCGATGACCCGGGCGGTGAAGGTGGAGGCGTTCATACCGTGTTCGGCCGCCGAGACCCAGTAGGCGTCGATGGCTTCGGTATGGCGCGGGTCGGGGTCGCCCTTCCAGCGGGTCATGAAGCGGTCGGTGACCGTGGTGCATTCATCGATGCGGCGCTGCGGTACGGCGGGCTGGTAGATGCCGCGGGCCGATTGCGCCACATAGGACAGTGCCATCACCGAGGCGCGGGCCAGGTTTTCCCGGGCGATGGCGTCGTCGATATCCAGCAGCGGCCGATAGCCCCAGATGGGGGCGAGCATCGCCAGGCCGGCCTGGACGTCGACACGTACGTCGCCGGTGTGTACCGGCAGTGGGAACGGTTCGGCCGGTGGGAGGCCGTGCCCGAATTCGCCGTCGACCAGGAGGGCCCAGACATCGCCGAAGGTGACCCGGTTACCGACCAGGTCCTCGATGTCCACGCCGCGGTAGCGCAGCGCGCCACCGTCCTTGTCCGGTTCGGCGATCTCCGTGGTGAACGCGACCACCCCCTCCAGGCCGCTGACGAAATCGTCCGGCACCCCGCCGGACCCCGATACCGCGGAATTGGTGGTCATACGCGACTCTCCTCTCAACAGAACTCTAGCGCCGAGCTACCCGGGAGTAACGTCTGGCCCATGGCCGATGTGGAGGAGACGGGTGCCGATCTCGGCGCGATGCGTGCCGAATACGGTGCGGCGCATCCGGGTTCGCGGAACTCGGGACCGTTGCTGGGTGTGCACGACACGGAACTGGACGAACTCTCGGTGGCCGGGGGCTGGGAGCCGCTGCTGCGGCTGTGGATAGAACAGGCGACCGTCGCCGGGATCGCCGAACCCAATGCCATGGTGCTCGCGACCCTCGCCGGGACCGGGGCGGACGCCCGGCCGGTGACCCGCACGGTGCTCTGCAAGGGCCTTTCACCGGAGGGCGTCATCTTCTATACGAATTACGAGTCGGCCAAGGGCGCCCAGCTCGCGGCGACGCCGTACGCCTCGGCGACCTTCCTCTGGCCGCAGCTGGCCCGCCAGGCCCATGTCCGCGGCCGGGTGGACCGGGTGCCTGCCGAGGTGACCGAGCGGTACTGGCGGTCGCGGCCGCGGGAATCCCAGCTCGGCGCGTGGGCCTCGCGTCAGTCCGAACCGATCGGCTCCCGTGCCGAGCTCGACGAACAGCTGATACGGACCACCCGGCGTTTCGCCGCGGTGGACGAGGTGCCCGTCCCGCCGCACTGGGGCGGTTATCTGCTGCATCCCGACGAGGTGGAGTTCTGGCAGGGGCAGCGCGGGCGGCTGCACAACCGGATCGTGGTCCGTATCGACGACGCCGGTATGTCGGTGCGGCGTCTCCAGCCGTGATGAAGCGAGCGGGCAGGTCACCGGTCGTGTCCAGGCCCGTTACATCTCCGCCGGTGATGTTTCGCACGGTTTCGCCGACAGGCTGGTGGGTACGTTCTGTGGGCGGTGGCGAGCGGCGCTTTCCGTGGATGTGGCATGGGCGTTGTCCACAACCGGCCGGGATCGAATCTCACGAGCATTTTCCCCGGTCACAGCCTTACCGACCGGCAGGCGAACCGCTGAATCCCACGCCCGCGCGGGCGGATTGTGGGATCGGTGCGCGGGTACCCTCCCCGCCGGTCCCACCGGAGCAAGGACTAGCGTCTACCGATAACGCACCGTGTGCCGACCGCATGCGATGCCGACGGTCTTAAGCCTGAGAGGGAACCTTCCGTGCCGGAGAATCACATAAATGACGCCAAGCCGGTTCTCACCTACCCCGGTGGCGAATACCCAATGACGATCGCGCAGGCCGCCGAAGGAAACGACGGTATCGATCTCGGCAAGCTGCTGGCGAGCACGGGATATACAACCTACGACCCGGGTTTCGTCAACACCGCGTCGACCAAATCGGCCATCACCTATATCGATGGCGAAGAGGGCATTCTGCGGTACCGGGGTTACCCGATCGAGCAGCTCGCGGACAACTCGACCTTCATCGAGGTCAGCTATCTGCTCATCTACGGCGAACTACCCACCCAGGACCAGCTCGAGGATTTCACCGACAAGATCCGCCGGCACACCCTGCTGCACGAAGACCTGAAGCGCTTCTTCGACGGCTTCCCCCGTAACGCGCACCCGATGCCCGTCCTCTCCTCGGCGGTCAACGCGCTCTCGGCCTACTACCAGGACTCGCTGGACCCCCGCGATCCCGAACAGGTCGAACTGTCCACCATCCGGCTGCTGGCCAAACTGCCCACCATCGCCGCGTACTCGTACAAGAAGTCGGTGGGCCAGCCGTTCCTCTACCCCGACAACTCGCTGTCGCTGGTGGAGAACTTCCTGCGGATGACCTTCGGTTTCCCGGCCGAGCCCTACCAGGTCGACCCGGAGATCGCCGCCGCCCTGGATATGCTGCTCATCCTGCACGCCGACCACGAGCAGAACTGCTCCACCTCCACGGTCCGGCTGGTCGGCTCCTCCGACGCCAACCTGTTCACCTCCGTTTCCGGCGGTATCAACGCGCTGTGGGGCCCGCTGCACGGCGGCGCCAACCAGGCGGTACTGGAAATGCTCGACGGTATCCTCGCCGCCGGCGGTGACGTCAAGGAATTCATCCGCAAGGTCAAGAACAAAGAAGACGGTGTGAAGCTGATGGGCTTCGGGCACCGGGTCTACCGCAACTACGACCCGCGCGCCGCGATCGCCAAGAAGCACGCCGACACCATCTTGAGCAAGCTCGGCAGCGATCCGCTGTTCGATATCGCCCAGGCCCTCGAAGAGGCCGCGCTCACCGACGATTACTTCGTCGAGCGCAAGCTCTACCCGAACGTCGATTTCTACACCGGCGTCATCTACAAGGCCATGGGCTTCCCGACCCGCATGTTCACCGTGCTGTTCGCCATGGGCCGGCTTCCGGGCTGGATCGCGCACTGGCGGGAAATGCACAGCGAAGCCATCAAGATCGGCCGTCCGCGGCAGATCTACACCGGCTATGGTGCACGGGACTATTCCGAAATCACCAACCGCTGAATCGATTGAATCGAAGGGGATTCAAGGCATGAGCAAACCGGAGATCGAATTTCAGGCGGGCCCCCCGCCCACCGAACTGGTCATCAAGGACATCACAGTCGGCGAAGGCCCGGAAGCCGTTCCCGGCGGTACCGTCGAAGTGCACTACGTCGGTGTGGAATTCGATACCGGCGAGGAATTCGACTCCTCGTGGAATCGCGGCGAATCGATCACCTTCCCGCTGCGTGGCCTGATCCAGGGCTGGCAGGACGGAATTCCGGGTATGAAGGTCGGCGGCCGTCGCCAGCTCACCATCCCGCCGGAACTGGCCTACGGCCGGGCGGGCGGGGGTCACCACCTGTCCGGTAAGACCCTGGTCTTCGTGATCGACCTGCTGGACGCCAAGTAGGTCCGCCTGCGGGGCGAACGCCCCCTCTGCAACACATCTCGGCCCCGGAGCTGCGGCTCCGGGGCCGAGTTCGCGTTTCCGGCCGGAGTCCGTTCACGCCGACCCCGTGACCACACGGTTCGGCAGGACCAGTACCAGCCGGACCCCGCCGAGGGTGCCGTCGTCGAAATAGGCCCGCCCACCGTGCAGCTGGGCCTGCTGGGCGACCAGGGCCAGCCCCAGGCCGGATCCGCCCTTGCTGGCACGGCTGCCGCGGGCGAAGCGGGCGAAAACGGTTTCGCGTTCCTCGGGCGCCAGCCCGTGCCCGTTGTCGTCGATCGAGATGACGATGGTGTCGTCGGCTTCGCGGTGGGCCGACAGCAGCGCCTCGGTGGCGCCGCCGTGTCTGACGGAGTTCTTGACGGCATTGTCCACCGCCAGGCGCAGGCCCGCGGGCAGACCGCGGGTGACGAGTTCGGCGTCGGTATCTATCCGGACGGTCACTCCGGGATGGTGGCGCATGGCGTCGTGGGCCGCCTGATCCAGCAGCTCCGCGACATCGGTATCGATATGGTCGCGTTCGGAGGTCAGATCGCCGGAGGCGAGTCGTTCCAGCGCGGCCAGCGTGGTCTCCACCCGGCCCTGGCTGCGCTGCAGATCGGCCAAGATCTCGGCGCGCTGGGATTCGTCCAGATCGAGAGTCGCCAGCACTTCCAGGTCGGTGCGCATCGCGGTCAGCGGGGTGCGTAGTTCGTGCGCCGATACCGCGGCGAAATCCCGGGCGGTCTCCAGCGCGGCAGCCGTTTCGGTCTGTGCCTGGTCCACCCGGCGCAGCATGGTGTTCACCGCGTCGGCCAGCTGTTCGGCCTCCAGCACTCCGGAACTGCCGACGGGTTCGGGCGTGTCGTCGCCGTACCCGGTGCGTGCCCCGACCTGCCGGGTGAGCACCACGATCGGCCGGACCGCACGCCCACCGAACAACCAGCCGAGACCGGCCGCGGCCGCGATCGCGAGCAGACCTCCGAAGAGCACCCAGCGTTGCTGTTCGGCGGTCATCTCGGCCGCCTCCGCCGCGGGGATACCCAGCGAAACCGAGCGGCCGGCGGGCTGATTCTCCGTGGTGGTCAGCACCCGGTAAGGAGTGTCGTCCACGGGGATTGTCTTCGTGCCCGGCTCCAGATCCGGCAGCTCGACAGAACTCGAGGCGAGGACCCGGTCCTCGTCCCGGACGGTCAGCGCCATATCGCGGTCGGGACCGAGCAGGTTCACCACCCCGACGGCCACCACCGGCTCGATCAGCACCAACCGCGAAGCGATCCGCAGCTGTTGATCGGTCTGCTGCAGGTTGTTGTGCTCGATGGCGGGGACGGCGATCGCGCTCACCACTGCCACGATGAGCACCGCCCCGGCCGCCGCCGCCCCGGAAACCCGGGTGCGCAGCGAATACGATCGGCGGCGTCTTCGCCGGGAAGTACTGCCGATCACTTCGTTTCTCGCAGTACGAACCCGACGCCGCGAATGGTGTGCAGCAGCCGGGCGGTGCCGTCGGCCTCCAACTTGCGGCGGAGGTAGCCGACGAATACGTCCACCACATTCGTATCGGCCGCGAAATCGTAGCCCCACACCAGTTCCAGCAACCGTTCCCGGCTCAGCACCACACCGGCGTTACGCGCCAGGGTCGACAGCAGTTCGAATTCACGTTTGGTCAGCTCGATCTGCTGGCCGTTCAGCATCGCCCGATAACCTGCCGTATCCACCTGGAGCGCACCGACCGAGACGATATCCGGATCCCCGGCAGCGGTGGCGGTGTCGGTGCGCCGCCGCAGCAGTGCCTTGATCCGCGCCACCAGCTCCGCCAGGACGAACGGTTTGACCAGATAGTCGTCGGCGCCCGACTCCAGGCCCGCGATCCGGTCACCGACGGAACTGCGCGCGCTCAGCACACAGATCGGGACCTCGTTCCCCATCGCCCGCAGGGCCGTCACCACCCCCGCCCCGTCCAGCACGGGCATGTTCATATCGAGGACGACAGCGTCCGGCGCCTCCTCGGACACCGCACGCAGCGCGGCCGCCCCGTCCCGGGCGACACTCACCCGGAACCCGGACAATCTCAGACCTCGCTCCACCGACGAGAGAACATCCTCGTCGTCATCGACAACGAGGACCGCCGGACTGCTGATCCGCTCCGTCACATCGTCCATTATCTCCGCGCCGCCTCCGGCGGTGTCTATTGGCGCGCCTCCGGCGCCTCGACCCTTTCAGGGCCTCGCCGAACTCGGCACCGACAGGGCGCTGCTGTTTGTAAGGCGATCAGACGCCGGGTCGGCCGGGCGGTCGAGTCGGCATCCGATCCGGTCGTCGAATGCCGACGCAACCCGCATGTGCCGAGACTTACGAGACGGCTCCAAGGGTTGAGGCCCATCTCGCCCCTTGGCCGTAGGCGCTCAACGGTCGCTCTCTATGGATGGCCCACCGCAATCGCATGAGCGAAGCTCGAGTCCCGAGGCCGAAACGGCGAGACCAAGGGGCCTCAACCCCGCGGCGCCGAAGGCGCCGCCGAAAACTCAGTAACTGTGGCAGGTGTCGGCGACGCCCTGGAGGGTGGTCCGGAGCTGCTCGGCCTGGGGGTCGTTCTCGGCCTGCTGGGCCTGTTCGGGGTTCTCGTCGATGTACTGCTGCAGTTCCGCGCGGCGCTGTTCGACCGGCTGATCGAACTTGCTCTGCAGTTGCGCCTTCAGACCGGGATTGTTGTCCAGCATCGACGCCAGTTCCGGAGCCTGGTCGTGCAGGGCGGCATCGATCTGGGCGAAGGAGCAGTCGCTGGTGATCAGCGGTTCGGCGAAATCCGTCGGTGCCGCGGAGGCGACCGCGGGGCTCAGGAACGCGGTAACCGCGGCGGCGGCGCCCAAGGTGAGGGTGAGCGGGCGGAGCGTGCCGCGAAGCCGGGTCGTCGTGTGTGCCATAGAGTTACTGCCTCCTACCGTGTCGTGTCGAGCCGGGGCTCGTGGACTGCCTCAGACCGTATTGTGCCGTCATGGCCGGCCTCTGAGGATTTCTTAAGAGGAGTTTGAGTTTTGGGCGGGTCGCACGATCCGGGCGAGTTCGTCCAGGACGCCGGGATCTTCGATGGTGGAGGGTATTTCGTAGTTTTCGCCCGCCGTCATCTGGCGGATCGTTTTGCGCAGTATCTTGCCGGAGCGGGTTTTCGGTAGGGCGGGTACCACGACGGCGTCGTACAGGCCGGCGACCGGACCTATCTGTTTGCGGACGCGTTCGCTCAATTCGTCGCGCAACGTTTCGGGGTCGACGACGGCGTCGGCTTTGAGGACGACATAAGCGATGGGCCGTTGCCCTTTGAGTTCGTCGGGCAGCCCGATCACCGCGCATTCGGCGACGGCGTCGTGGCCGGCGACCGCCGCTTCGATACTGCCCGCGGAAAGGCGGTGTCCGGCCATATTGATCACGTCGTCGCTGCGGCCGAGGACGAACAGGTAGCCGTCTTCGTCGAAATATCCGGAATCGCCGGTGAGGAAATGGCCGGGATATGCCGAAAGGTATGAGCGTTGATAGCGCTCGTCGTCGTGCCACAGGCCGGTGAGCGCGCCCGGGGGCAGTGGCAGGCCGATGACGATATTGCCCTCGGCTCCCGCGGCTACCGGGTTGCCGGAGGAATCCAGCACCCGCAGCCGGTAGCCGGGCACCGGTACCGAGGCCGAGCCGGGTTTGATCGGTAGCCGCTGCAGCCCGAGCGGATTGGCGCAGATGGGCCAGCCGGTTTCGGTCTGCCACCAGTGGTCCACCACCGGGCAGTCCGTGCGGTCGGCGAGCAGCGTGTCCGCGGCCCACCGGTAGGTGGCGGGATCGAGTCGTTCACCTGCGCAGAAGAGAGAACGGAGCGAACTGAGGTCGTGGTCGCGGGCGAATGCGGCGGTGGGGTCGGCGCGGCGGATGGCCCGCAGGGCGGTCGGCGCGGTGAACAGCGTGTGCACCCGGTGTTCGGCCACCACCCGCCAGAATGCGCCGGCATCCGGTGTGCCCACCGGTTTGCCCTCGTACAGGAGCGTCGTGGCACCGGCCAGCAGGGGCGCGTAGACGATGTAGGAGTGGCCGACCACCCAGCCCACATCGGAGGCGGCCCATATGACCTGCCCCGGCCCCACATCGTAGATATTGCGCATCGACCAGGTCAGCGCGACGGCGTGACCGCCGTTGTCGCGGACCACGCCCTTCGGCCTACCGGTGGTTCCGGAGGTGTACAGCACGTACAGCGGATCGGTGGCCGCGACGGAAACCGGTGCCGCGGGTTCGGCGTCGCGGACCACGGCGTCCCAGTCCAGCCACCGCACGGCCGCGTCGACGGCCGGATTCCCGTCGTGGTTGTGCGGTGGGAAGTCCGCACGCTGTTTCACCAGCACGGTCCGTGGCGCGGTGGTCTCGGCCAGTGCGAGGGCCTCGTCGACGATGGGCGGGTAGGCGATGGTCCGGTTCGGTTCCAGTCCCCCTGACGCTGTCACGATCAGGACGGGTTCGGCGTCGTCGAGCCGGGCGGCGAGTTCGGGGGCGGCGAATCCGCCGAACACCACCGAATGCACGGCTCCGATCCGGGCGCAGGCCAGCATCGCGACCACGGCCTCGGGAATCATCGGCAGATAGATCACGACCCGGTCACCGGCGGTCACCCCGAGATCACGCATGGCACCGGCGAATTTCGCGACCTCGTCGCGCAGTTCGGCATAGCTGTAAACGCGGTTACGGCCGGTCATCGCCGAGTCGTAGATCAATGCCGCCTGGTCGGCCCGGCCGGCGTCGATATGCCGGTCGAGCGCGTTGTAGCAGGTATTGAGCCGCGCGCCGGGAAACCACCGCGAAGTCCGGCGATCGGTGTCGAGTGCCTGCTCAGGGGGCACATCCCAATCGACGGCCGAGGCCGCGCGGGTCCAGAACTCGGCGGGATCGACCAGGCTGGTCTGATAGACCGGTCGATACTCGTTCCTCGCGTTCACCCGTGCTCCCTAGCCTCGCAGCAATCCTCGCCTCGATAGATCAGCACGATTGTGGCAGACTTCACGCGACCCCCCGTCGGGTGTCGCGACCATGGCTTATGCCTGTAACCGGCTGGTCAATGTGCGTGAACCCGGGCTGAGTACACCAAGAAGTTATTGATCCGTTAGAATCTGATGACACAAATTCGGTCCGTCGTAGACGCAATTTCTCGGCCAGCCGCGACCCACGGGCAGCTCCACCCGTCGAGCCACTATGCGAGTGTGGAGTTCCGCTGATGGAGCATGGCTGGGGCCAGGTTGGAAAGTGAGTGGGAATGCGTGACGCCGCTAGGTCCGGCACGAAGCGCTGGGCGCTGAGTAACTGGGACCTTCGCTGGAAGGTTACGGCCGTGCTGGCTGTGCCATTGGCGGTCGCGGTCGGACTCGGCGTGTCCAGGATTTCGGCGGAATGGAGCAACGCGAACCGACTGGGTTCGGCCTCCGAGAACGTCAGTATCGTTCCTTCCGTCCTCGATCTCAGTACGGCCACGTCCGCCACGGCGGGCTCTCAGGTGATCGCCATCGCGCCGGGCCGGTCGATGGTCACCGAGGACAACCTGACCTCCCTGGACCAGGCGATCGCCGCGGCCGAATCCGCGCTCGGCGAACTCGACGATCTACCGGTCGCGCGCCAGGCGCTCACGGAGATGATCGATCAGGCCAAGGGAGTTCGCGCCGGCGGTATGGCGCCGTCGAATCTGCCGCCGGACGAAGCCGTCCAGGTTCTCGACAAGGCCCGTAACGCGGGTGTCCGGGCCGTGGAGGCCATTCTCGGCGAGATCGGTGACGCATCGATCGATCCGGCGAAACTCCGGCTGGTCGACGCGCTGAACCTGCGGTCCACGATGGTCGGTGAGATCACGGCCGCGGCGGAGCTGCTGCGCAACCAGGAATCCGGTGAGCAGGCCTACCGCACCGCGACCAATACCGAACGCGCACTGCTGAACATCCTGAGCCAGCGCTACAACGCCGAGGATCCCGATATCGCGATCCTGCGCCAGGGCATCGACAACCGCGCCGGAATGCTGGAGACCCCCGAGGCCCAGGCCGGTCGGCTGCCGCTGGGCGAGGCCCGGCAGTCGCTGCTGGACAGCACCGGGACCACCGACAAACTGATCGCCGAGGCCACCTCCTCGATCGACGACGGTGTGCGGGCGATGGCCGACAAGGCCCTCTCCGATGCGGTCATCTACTCGATCGTCGTGCTGCTGACGATCCTGGCGGCCCTGCTGCTCGCGGTGTTCGTGGCCCGGTCGATGATCGTGCCGCTGCACCGGCTGCGCCTGGCCGCCCTGCGGGTCGCCGAAAGCGATCTGCCCGACGAGGTCGCCCAGCTCCGTACCGGTGCCTCGCCGGAGGAAGTGCCCCTCGAACCGATGCCCATCCGGTCCGAGGAGGAGATCGGTCAGCTCGCGCGTGCGATCGACGATATCCATGGTCAGGCGCTGCGCCTGGCCAGTGATCAGGCCCAGATGCGTTCCCAGGTCAACGATATGTTCGAGACCTTGGCCCGCCGCAGTAAATCGCTCGTCGACCATCAGCTCAGCCTCATCGAGGCGATGGAGTACGACGAGAAGGATCCGCGCCTGCTGGAGAATCTCTTCCGGCTGGACCACCTCGCCGCGCGTATGCGCCGTAACGGCGACAACCTGCTGATTCTCGCCGGTACCAAACAGCGTCGCGCCAAATCCGCCCCCGTCGAGATCGCCGACGTCCTGCGCGCCGCGATCTCCGAGGTCGAGGACTACGAGCGGGTCAAGCTCGGCGCCACCCCGCGCGGTGCGCTGATCGAACCGGCCGCCTCCGATATGGCGCATCTGTTCGCCGAACTCCTGGACAACGCCCTGCGCGCGTCGCCGCCGGAGACGGACGTGAAGTTCACCTTCGCGCAGGCACACGACCAGGGCCTGCTCATCGAGGTCGCGGACCGCGGTATCGGTATGCCGCCGAGCGAGATGGCCGAGATCAACCGCCGGCTCGAGAGCACCGCCGAACCCGGTCCGGACACCGCCCGCCACATGGGTCTGTTCGTCGTGGGCCGGCTCGCGGAACGGCACGGCCTCAACGTGCGGCTGCGGCCGACCTTCGATACCGCGCGCGATCCGGGTGTCACTGTCACCGTGCACGTCCCGATGAGCCTGATCGTCGCCGGGGAGACCCAGATCCTGCCGCTGGCGACCGGTTCCGGGCCGCAGGCCGTCGTACCGAACGACACCGCGAAGAAGAAGCCGGAACAGTCGCCCGACGAGGCCGCCGCGGCCGCGCTGCGCAATACGCCGGGCGGACCGTCGATGCAGACCCGCGGCATCAGCCGTACGGCCGCCGGGAACATGATGGTGACCGTCGACCCCGGCATGAGCGGACCGCTGCCGGCCGTCGAACGGCCCAAGCCGCCGGAACGTCCGGCCGCTCCCGCGCCGCTGGGCGCGGGCGGACTGCCGCAGCGACAGCCGGGTAGCGCGATGGCCGGGGGCACGCGCGAGGGCGAGCAGGGCACCACCAGTCTCCGGGAGGCCAGCGCGGGCAGCACCGCGCAGCGCGGCAAACTCGCCGCGGCCAGCCTGCCGAAACGCAATCTGGGACCGAGCGGCGGCGGCGCCACACCGACCCTGCCGCCGCGTATCCCGGGCGAATCGACCGCGGGCGGTCCGCCGCCGCGGGAGACCAAGACCGGCCCCGGCGGGCTGCCGCAGCGGCAGCCCGGCACCGCCGGCGCACCGCAGCCGGGTGGCCCGGCCGGATTGGGCGGTTTGCCGCAGCGCCAGCCCGGCGCGAATGGAGCGCCCGGTAGCCGCCGGGACGCCGTGCCCGCTCGCCCGGCCGGCGAGCGTCCCACCGAGACGGCGTCGGAAACCACCGCGCCGCCGCGTCCGGCCGGATCGTTGCCCACGCGTCAGCCGGGCCAGCAGCGTCCGGGCGGTCTGCCGCAACGGGATCCGGGTACCAACGGCGCCCCGGCCCGCGAGAACGGAGCCTCCGGGCTGCCGCAGCGCGGAGGGCCGGCTGCCGGCGGTCCGGCGCGGAGGGAACCGGAACCGCGTCCCGCCGCCGAATCCGCGTCGGGCGGACTGCCCACCCGGCGCGAGCCCGGAACCAACGGCCTGCCGCAGCGGGATTCCGCCTCGGGCCTGCCGCAGCGGGATTCCGCCTCGGGCCTGCCGCAGCGGGATTCCGCCTCGGGCCTGCCGCAGCGGGATACCGCGTCCGGCCTGCCGCAGCGGGACACCGCCAACGGCCTGCCGCAGCGGGATACCTCCGGTGAGTTGCCGGCCCAGCGCGGCCCGGCGGCGACCGGTGGGTTGCCGTCCCGGGAGCGCTCCGGCGAACTGCCGGCGCAGCGCCCGGGCGCGCTGCCGCCGCGCCGGGAAGCACCGGGCAACGGGCTTCCCCAGCGGCCGGCCGCCGGTGGCGGTCTGCCGCAGCGCGGAGCGCCGGCCGACAGCGGTCATACGGCCCGGGAACGCTCGAACACGCTGCCGCAGCGGGATACCGCGGCGCCGAGGCGGCAGGCCCCGCCCGCCGAGCCGGGCGCGCTGCCGCGCCGGGAACCGGGCGGGTACACCGCCGAACGGTTCGACAACCCGCCGGGTGTCGCGCTACCCCGGGCGGCCGAGCCCGCCGAGGGCCCGGCGGCCGCGCGGGAACCCGGACGGCACAGCTACAAGTCCAATCCCGCGAAAACGGCGTCCTTCTTCCAGACCCGGCTGCAGCCGGCCGAGGAGACGGACAGCGTGCTGGGCGGGACGCCCATCTTCGCGGAGATGATGTCGGCATGGCTGTCGGATTCGGACTCCGATCGTTCCCAGGCCGTCGCATCCTTCGACTCCCCGGGCGACGAGGGCTGGACGGCGGCCCGGCGGGCCAGCGAGGCCGAGCCCGAGACCCGCACCGCGGCCGGTCTGCCGCAGCGTAATCCGGGTGTCCGGTTGGTACCCGGCGCTGTCAGCGGCGCCCAGGAACGGACGCCGAGTCGCAATCCCGAAACGATCCGGTCTAGTTTGAGTCGGCACCAGCAAGGTGTTCGGGATGGCCGCGCAATGAGAGCAATGAACCTAACCGGAGACAAAGGAGACCGATGAACCCCGAACTAGGTGGTACGAACCGTCAGTTGGATTGGCTGGTTTCGAACTTCGCAGGCGAGGTTCCTGGCGTAGCCCATGCCGTTCTGGTCTCGGCCGACGGCCTGCTGATGGCGGCGAGTGCCCAACTACCGGTCGACCGCGCCGAGCAGCTCTCGGCGGTCACGGCCGGACTGGCGAGTCTCTCGGTGGGTGTGTCCAATCTGTTCGAAGGCGGCACGGTTCTGCAGTCCGTCGTCGAAATGGAGCACGGCTACCTGCTGCTGATGGCGGTGGGCGACGGGTCCTATCTCGCGGTCCTGACCAATACGTCCTGTGATATCGGACAGGTCGGCTACGAGATGGCTTTGTTGGTCGAACGCGTAGGCCAGACAGTTCAGGCCACTCCACGCGTCACGATGGGTTCCTGATGGTGGGATGGACATAGAGGATCACCGCGTGGGAGGCTCCGAGCCCAGTCTCGTGCGCCCGTACTCGCTGACCGCCGGTCGTACCCGACCGAAGGTGGAGTTGGCGCTCGAGGCTCTCGTCGCGTCCCATCCCATTTCGCTCGAACGCCAGTACGAACTGAGCAATATCGAAAACTCGATAGTCGAGTTGTGCAGGGAGTCGCCGTCGGTCGCCGAACTAGCGGCTCGACTGGGTATACCGATCGGGGTGGCGCGTGTACTTGTAGCGGACCTGATCGAAGCCGGGCATGTCCGCGTTTCGGCGACTTTGAAAGACGATTCCAGCGACGATGAACGTCGCGAGCTGATCGAAAGGGTTCTCAGTGGACTCCGGCGTATATGATTCGACGGCACAGGTCGATACCCGCCAGACCAAGCCGACTTCGGCGAAGATCGTGGTCGCAGGTGGGTTCGGCGTGGGCAAAACGACGCTGGTGGGGGCAGTTTCGGAAATCGTCCCGTTGAGAACCGAGGCTCTGGTGACCAATGCCAGCGCCGGGATCGACAGTCTCGCGGGTATCGAGAGTAAATCCACCACCACGGTGGCCATGGACTTCGGCCGGATCAGCCTGGCCGAGGATCTCGTGCTGTACCTGTTCGGTACTCCCGGCCAGTACCGTTTCTGGTTCATGTGGGACGACCTCATCCGGGGTGCGATCGGCGCGGTCGTGCTGATCGACACCCGGCGGCTGGAGGACAGTTTCGCGGCGGTCGACTACTTCGAGGCGCGCAACCTGCCGTTCCTCGTGGCGCTCAACCAGTTCGACGACGCCCCGCAGTATCCGATCGAGGACATCCGGCAGGCACTGGCCGTGCCGGCCGATGTGCCGATCATGCCGATCGACGCGCGCCGCCGGGAGCCGGCCAAGGAGGCGCTGGTGCGGTTGACCGAGTACGCGCTGCAGAAGGTCACCCGGGGCTACTGATCCGGCTGCCCGTCATACTGGTCGGCGTGCCGGTGTGGACAGTTGCGGTGTGGGAGGCCCCGGGGCGGCTCGGATGACATTGTCGCGAATCGGCTCCAGGCAACTACTCGAGGTGCTGCTGGATCCGGGCTCCTTCGTGAGCTGGGATTCCGCGCCCCTGGATGTGGCGCGGACCGGTGACTACCGGTCCGCGCTCGCCCGGGCGAGCGCGGCGGCGGGAACCGACGAGGCGGTGCTCACCGGCGAGGGACTGTTACGCGGTCGCCGCATCGCGGTCATCGCGTGCGAGTTCGGGTTCCTGGCCGGTTCGGTGGGAGTCGCGGCGGCCGAGCGGATCGTCACCGCGGTCGAACGCGCCACCGAACTGGGGCTGCCGCTGGTCGCGTCGCCGACTTCCGGCGGTACCAGGATGCAGGAGGGCACCCTCGCCTTCGTGCAGATGGTGAAGATCGCCGGGGCAGTGGCGGCACATAAATCGGCCGGCCACCCCTACATCGTGTACCTGCGCAACCCCACCATGGGTGGGGTATTCGCGTCGTGGGGGTCGCTGGGGCACATCACCTTCGCCGAACCGGGCGCGCTCATCGGTTTTCTCGGGCCCCGGGTGTACGAGGCGCTCTACGGTCATCCGTTTCCCGACGGTGTGCAGACAGCCGAGAACCTCTACCGAAACGGCGTGATCGACGGGGTTGTCGAGGTACCGGTGTTCCGGCGTATCGCCCATCGGGCGCTGAGCGTTTTCAGCGGCCGGGTGCGGGCGCCCGGCGATCCGGATCCCGCTGTCACACATGATTTCCGGGAGACCGAGTCGGTCACCGGGGCCTGGGATTCGGTCCTCGCCTCCCGGCGGCCGGATCGTCCGGGGCTACGCGAACTGCTCCGGCGGACCACCCAGCGGGTTCCGCTCAGCGGCACCGGCCAGGGGGAGGCGGACCGCACTGTGGTGCTGGCGCTCGCGCGGTTCCACGGCCGGCCGTGTGTCGTGTTCGGTCACGACCGCGCCCATCAGGACCCCGAGCACACCATGGGTCCGGCCGCGCTGCGGGAAGCGCGCCGCAGTATGCAACTGGCGGCCGAACTGCGGCTCCCGCTGGTGCTGGTGATCGATACGATCGGCGCCGCGCTGTCCAAAGAGGCCGAAGAGCGGGGTCTGGCGCCCGAGATCGCGCGCTGCCTGGCCGATCTGGTGACGCTGGACACCGCGACGGTTTCGGTACTGCTCGGCCAGGGGACCGGCGGCGGCGCACTCGCGCTGCTACCCGCGGACCGGGTGCTGGCGGCCACCCACGGCTGGCTCGCACCACTTCCGCCGGAGGGGGCCAGTGCGATCGTCCATCGCGATACCGAGTACGCACCGGAACTGGCTGCGGCGCAACGTATCCGGTCGGCGGAACTGCTGGCGGACGGGATCGTGGATCGTATCGTGCCGGAGTATCCCGACGCCGCGGACGAGCCGGTCGAATTCGCGCGCCGCACCGTCGCGGCGATCGCCGCGGAACTCGACCGGTTGAGCGCGCAATCACCCGCCGAACGGCAGGCGGCCCGGCAGCGCCGTTATCGCCGGCTGGGGGTCCCGCCCCGAAGCGGCGGGAGCGGTCGGTCGGGTACCTAGGCGGTGGGCCCGCTCCTGAGGAAGTTCTCCGGGCGGGCCGCCGGCGATCAGTTCTCCGGTTCGGGCTCGGCTCGGTTCCAGGCCAGGATCATGGCGGGGGCGCAGCCGCCGGCGAGCACGGTCGCCAGGACCATCACGCCGCCGGCGTAGGCGGTGCGGAACGCGTCCGCTTCGGGGAACAGCGCCCCGCTCCAGACCAGATACATCATCGGGAACACCGTCAGGCCCTGGGTGACGGACAGTCCGAACGACCGGGCTTTCTCACGCTGGGCGAACTCCATTTCGTCCAGCGTTTCCGCCGGGGCGTTGTCCTGGGCCTGCGAAACGATCCGCAGCATCGTCCAGGCCGGCAGGAAGACCAGTGCGCTGAGACCGGCGAACAGCGCGGCCCATGCCACGCCGAACGCGCAGAGTAGGCCGGTGACGAAGAGGACGGCGAGCGCGGTGATCACCAGCACCACCAGGGCCCGGCGGCGGCGGGTGGTGCGCCAGCCCGGCAGCATCCCGGCGATCTGCTTCTCCCGGACCAACCAGCGCCGTACGCGGTAGGCCTGGTATCGGTCGAGCAGGGTTTTCGGTTCGGTGGCGGCGGTCATGGCTGCTGTCCTTTCTCGCGGGCGTACACCTCGGCCGATAGGGGAGTGAACTCGGTTCGGGAGAACACCGCCTCCACCGGCAGCCGGAACACCTCGCATATCCGCAGGGCGAGATCCAGGCTCGGGTAGTGGTTGCCGCGTTCGAGTGCGCCGATTGTCTGGGGGTTGACGTTCACTGCTTCGGCCAGGGTCGCTCGCGACATCCGGTGTTCGGCCCGCAGTACTGCGATCCGATTGAAGATCGGTAGTGTTTCCCCGCGCCTTACTGGGCTCACGCAATGAAGTGTTGTAAAAACACAACGATATGTCAAGTAGATCCATAGCCGAGCGATTGATGGACACGGACCGCTCGTTCGTTGACCTGCCGCCGAAGCGCTTCTACCGTCGAGGCGGTGACCACTAGACGTGAGACCGGTGTAGTTCCTCCGATCGTGTTGAACGACGGGAGTCTTATCCCACAGCTCGGTTTCGGGGTGTTCCAGGTTCCGGCGGACCAGGTGTTCGACACCGTCACCGCCGCGCTGAACGCGGGTTACCGCAGTATCGACACTGCGGCGATCTACGAGAACGAAGAGGGCACCGGGCGTGCCATCAGGCATTTCGGCCTACCCCGCGACGAGGTCTTCGTCACCACGAAACTGTGGAACGCCGACCAGGGTTACGACTCCACCCTGCGCGCGTTCGACGCGAGTATGCAGCGGCTCGGGCTCGACTACCTGGACCTGTATCTCATCCACTGGCCGGTACCCGCCGCGAATCGTTTCGTGGACACCTTCCGCGCGTTCCAGCGCTTGAAGGCCGACGGCCGGGTCCGTTCCATCGGGGTCTCCAATTTCCGGATCCCCGATCTGGAGCGGCTCATCGCCGAAACCGGGGAGACCCCCTCGGTGAACCAGATCGAGTTGCACCCCCGGCTGACCCAGCCCGAACTGCGCGATTACCACGCCGAGCACGCCATCGCCACGGAGGCGTGGAGTCCGCTCGGCCAGGGCACGGTACTCGACGATCCGGTGATCACCCGGATCGCCGGCGAGGTGGACCGCACGCCGGCGCAGGTGATCATCCGCTGGCATCTGCAACTCGGCAATGTGGTGATCCCGAAATCGGTGACCCCGGCCCGGATCCTGGAGAACTTCGACATTCTCGGGTTCGAATTGTCGGCCGATCAGATACAGGCGATCTCCGCGCTGAACTCCGGGTCCCGCACCGGCGCCGACCCGGAGACCTTCGCTTTCGGCCTGGAGAACTGAACCGGGTGCCGGTAGCCGCGCGGCCGCCGGCCGGGCGGCCATGAGCCGTGTCGCCTTCCCCGGGCGAGTGACGCTCCTGTGGCAGAGTGGGCAGTAGCGCCTCGTTATCGGCGGTTGTATCGGTATACGTTCAGCGGGGAAGGACACACATGCTCGGGGTCAGCCGTGACGGCGACGTCGTCACCATCGAACTACAACGCGAGGAACGGCGTAACGCGCTGAACCTGGACCTGGTCATCCGGCTGCGGGAGGCGCTGTCCAATGCCCGCCTCGATTCCCGGGCGATCGTGATCACCGGTAGCGGATCGGTGTTCAGCGCGGGCGCGGATCTGGACGGTGTGTACTCCACCGAGTTTCTCGACGCCCTGCTGGACATGCTGCACGAGGTCGAGTCCATGCCGGTCCCGGTGATCGCGGCGTTGAACGGTCCGGCACTGGGCGCGGGCGTGCAATTGGCGATGGCGGCGGATCTGCGGGTGATGGCCCAGGACTCCTACCTCGCCATACCGGCCGCGAAACTGGGCATCTCGGTGGACCGCTGGACCACGCGCCGGCTGGTCTCATTGATCGGCGGGGGCCCCGCCCGGACCGTGCTCCTCGCCGCCGAGCCGATCTCGGCCTCCGACGCCTACACCTTCGGTTTCGCGAATCGCCTCGGCACGGTGGCCGACGCCCAGGGCTGGGCGAAGTCCATCGCCGAGCTGGCGCCGTTGTCACTGCGGCACCTGAAACTCGAACTCAACGACGACGGCACCCGGGATCCGGCCAACCGCGAACAGCAGGCCGCTTTGGAGGCAGCATGGTCCAGCGCGGATGCGGAAGAGGGCAGGCAGGCCCGGCAGGAGAAGCGTCCCGCCAAGTTCGTGGGCAAATGATGAAGGCCCGCACTGTCGCCACCGCGGCGGCCGGTCTCGCCGGAATGACCGTCTTCGGCTGGGTGGCCCGAGCCCTGGACGGATTGCCGGCCGCGCTCGGCGCGTCCGTCTCCGCCATCGCGCCCACCGCCACGGGGGCGCGAAGTTATCGTGACCGCCAGTTCCACAACACCGAACCCGCGGCCCCGATCGTCGTGCGCGAGAACCCGACCGGCCTGTTGTCCATGGTGACCGGTATGCGCGCCGGCCGGCCGAAGGACGCGGTGCCGCTGGCCCGGCCCGAGCATCCGGATGTGGCCGCCGATCTGGCGGTCACCTGGTATGGGCATGCCAGCGCGCTGATCGAGATCGACGGGTACCGGGTGCTCACCGACCCGGTGTGGAGCGAGCGCGTCTCCCCCTCCCGGCTGGTCGGCCCGGCCCGCATCCATCCCGTCCCGGTGGCGCTGGAGGAGCTGCCGCGGGTGGACGCGGTGGTCATCTCACACGACCACTACGACCACCTGGACGCCGACACCATCGCCACGCTGGTCCGCACCCAGCAGTCGGTTTTCGTGGTGCCGATCGGTGTCGGCGCGCATCTGCGGCACTGGGGCGTGCCGGAGGCGCGGATCGTCGAATTGGACTGGAACTGTTCGTATTCATTGTCCGCGGCCGACGGTGACCGTCCCGAACTCACCATCATCTGTGCCGAGGCCCGGCATTTCTCCGGTCGTGGGCTGGTCCGCAACACCACGCTCTGGGCGGGCTGGGCACTGGTCGGCCCGAAACATCGCGCCTATTTCGGTGGAGACACCGGATTCACCAAGGCGTTCGCGGCCACGGGCGCGCAGTGGGGTCCGTTCGATCTGACTCTGCTGCCGATCGGCGCCTACGACCCGCACTGGGCCGATATCCACATGAATCCGGAGGAGGCGGTGCGCGCGCACGCCGATCTGTGCCTCGGTGAACCGGAGCACGGCGTCCTGGTGCCGATCCATTGGGCGACGTTCAACCTCGCGCCTCATCCCTGGGCCGAACCGGTCCGCCGGCTGGTGGACGCGGCCGCGGCGGCGGCCACCGAGATCGCGGTCCCGGTGCCCGGGCAGCGGCTCGATCCGCGTGACCTCCCGCCGGAGCGCCGGTGGTGGGAAGATATGGAGTGAACACTTCCGCACAGTGACAGGGAAGGAATCGGCTATGAGCTTGATGGAAAACCTGAAGAATCTGGTCGGCAAGGGGCAGGAGACAGCTGCCAAGAACTCGGACAAGATCAACCAGGCGGTCGACAAGGCCGGGGATTTCCTCGACCAGAAGACCAAGGGGAAGTACTCGGACAAGATCCAGAAGGGTAAGGAAGCCGCCCGCAAGGTGGTTCCACCGGAGCACCCGGACAGTGGCCCGGGCCGGCCCGGCGGACCGGGCCCGGATTCGCGTCCGTGACGTACGGCGCGGCGCCGAACGGGGTTGTCCGCCCGCGGATGTGATCCGGCGTGCGCCGGAGTTTCGGAGGCGAGCCGGGCGGGCCGGATATCGAGGTCCGGCTGAGCAACCCGGACAAGGTGCTGTATCCGGCGACAGGCACCACCAAGGGCGAGGTGCTCGAGTACTACGCCGAGATCGCCCCGGCCATGCTGCCGCATATGGCGGGCCGGCCGGTCACCCGCAAACGCTGGCCCGACGGTGTCGGCGCGTCCGCCTTCTTCGAGAAGAACCTGGCCGCCGGCACCCCGTCCTGGGTGCCGCGCCGCACCCAGCGGCATTCCGGCCGACCGGTGACCTACCCGGTGATCTCCTCGCAGGCCGGGCTGGTCTGGCTGGGGCAGCAGGCCGCGCTGGAGATCCATGTGCCGCAGTGGCGCTTCGACGGTGACGAGCGCGGCCCGGCGACCCGGCTGGTATTCGATCTCGATCCCGGGCCGGGCGCGGGGCTGCCCGAATGCGCGCGGGTGGCGCTGGGCATCCGGGATATGGTCGGCGAGATCGGGATGCGCGCCTACCCGCTGACCAGCGGCAGCAAAGGAATCCACCTCTACGTTCCATTGGATCGCACGCTCGGCCCGGGTGGTGCGTCGACGGTGGCCAAACAGGTGGCGGAGAACCTGGAGAAACTGCTGCCCGATCTGGTGACGGCCACCATGGCGAAGAAGGTCCGCGCGGGCAAGGTGTTCCTGGACTGGAGTCAGAACAATCCGGCGAAGACCACGATCGCGCCGTATTCGCTGCGCGGCCGCGAGGTTCCGAATGCCGCGGCGCCGCGCAGCTGGGACGAGATCGAGGACGGGACGGCGCTCCGGCAGTTGCGTTTCGACGAGGTGCTGCGCCGGTATCGGTCCGACGGTGACCTGCTCGCCGGGCTGGACCCGCCGCTCGACGATGCGCTGACGAAGTACCGGTCCATGCGGGACCCGGCCCGGACTCCCGAACCGGTACCCGCCGAATCGCCCCGCAGCGGCACAGGGGATCGGTTCGTCGTCCACGAACACCACGCGCGCCGCCTGCACTGGGACGTGCGGCTCGAACGAGAAGGCGTCCTGGTCTCGTGGGCGGTGCCCAAGGGCCCACCGGACAGCCCGCGCCAGAACCGTCTCGCTGTGCACACCGAGGACCATCCGCTGGAATACCTGGATTTCCACGGCACGATCCCGTCCGGCGAGTACGGCGCAGGAGAGATGTCGGTATGGGACACCGGCACCTACCGGGCCGAGAAGTGGCGGGACGACGAGGTGATCGTGGTGCTGCGCGGAACCCGGTTGAACGGCCGGTACGCGTTGATCCGTACCGAGGGCGATCAGTGGCTCATGCATCTGATGAAGGATCAGCCGGCGCCCGCGGGCGACCTGCCCCGCGGTCTGGCGCCCATGCTGGCCAGCAGCGGTGACGTTTCGGCGCTACCGGAATCGGAGTGGGTGTTCGAGCGCAAATGGGACGGCTTCCGGCTCATCGTGGAGGTCGAGGCGGGTGAGCTCCGGTTGCGCAGCCGTACCGGCAACGATGTGACCGCGCAGTATCCGCAGCTCGCGGAGCTGGCCGCCGATCTGGACGGGCACCAGGTGGTGCTGGACGGGGAGATCATCGTCCGCGACCCGGACGGCGCGGTGAACGTCGCGCTGCTGAAGGCGAATCCGCGGCGGGCGGAATTCGTGGCCTTCGATCTGCTCTACCTGGACGGCACCTCGCTGCTGCGCAAACGCTACCGCGACCGCCGCCGGGTCCTGGAAGCCCTCGCCGCGACCGCGCCCGCCCTGCGGGTGCCCCCGCCGTACGAGGGCAGCGGCGCGGACGCGGTGCGGCAGAGCGAACAGGACGGGGTGGAAGGGGTCGTCGCCAAGAAGGTCGATTCGGTGTACCTGCCCGGGACCCGCGGCCGGACCTGGGTGAAGCAGCGCAATTGGCGCACCCGGCAGGTGGTGGTCGGCGGAATGCGCCGCAGCCGGGCCCGTCCGTTCGCGTCACTGCTGGTGGGCATTCCCGCCGAGGACGGGCTGGTGTACGCGGGACGGGTGGGCACCGGATTCGGGGACGCGGGTATGCGCGAGCTGGCCGCACGGTTGCACCGGCTGGAACGCAAGACCAGCCCGTTCGTCAACGAGATGTCGGCCGACGAACGCCGCGACGCCATCTGGGTCACGCCGAAGGTGGAAGGCACTGTGCGCTTCATGGATTGGACCGAGACCGGCCGGCTCTGGCATCCGGCGTGGCTGGGCGAACTGTGACCGCTGTCGCCACCGGTGATGTCGCCCGTGTGTCGAATCCGCTGGGTACTGTGATGTTCGAGCGAATTCGAGCAAGGAGTACGACGATGGATTTCAAGGGCCTGGCGAACAAGGCATTGGGTTTGGCGCGCAAGAATGCCGACAAGGTCGAGCCGCTGATCGAGAAGGTCGGCGACGCGGTGGACAAGAAGACCGGCGGCAAATACGCGGGGCAGGTGGACAAGGCGCAGGAGGCGGCCCGTAAGGCCGTGCGCGACCAGAAGAAATAGAGCCTCTTACCGCAGGATCTCCACGAGCAGGGCTCCGGCGCAGACCGCTACCACCACTGCCAGGGCGAGGGCATCGTTGCGGCCGGGGGATGCCGGGCGGGCGGTCAGCTGTCCTGTCCCCCCGCGGGCGGTGATCGCTTCGCCCAGTTCGCCGGCCCGCCGGGTGGATACCGCCATGGCGGCGGTGAGGATATCGATCACCGGGTCGGTGGTGCGGTGCAGTAGATCGGGTTTGGGGCGCAGGCGGCGGGCGGCACGCAGGATACGGATCTCCTCGAGCAGCAGCGGGAGGCCGCGCAGGGTCAGCGCCACCACCACGGCCAGTTCGTCCACCGGGACCCGCAGGCGGCGCAACGGCCGGCCGAGAGTGGCCAGGGCGGGGGCGATTTCGCTCATGGGGGTGGTCCAGGCGATGAGCATGGACGCGGCCACCAGGATCAACCCGAACACCACCACCTGCGCGTACCGCAGTACGGCGGTGCCGCCGACGGGCACATTGATCAGCGCGCCCAAGGCGATCAGCAGCCAGAACAGTAACGGCAGGCGGGGCAGGACCCCCAGTGGTAGCCGGGCCACGAGGCCGATCGCGATCAGGAACACGATCATGATGCCGAGGATCGGCCAGCTCGGCAGGATCATCAGCAGCAGGCTGATCAGGAACGCGGCGATCATCTTGGTTCCGGCCCACAGGTTGTGGACCGGACTGGCCACCGGGACCCGGCGCAGCAGGACGGTACTCATCGGGTGCCTCCGTGGTCGATGCCGTGGGCGTCGCCGCCGCGCAGCCGCCAGGCCGCGCCCGGGGCGGGCCGGTGTGCCGGATCGGGCGGGTGGACCGCCGGAATGGGTGTGGTGTCGACTTCCGCGCCGGGCACGGCGGCGGCCGCCGTCTCGGTTTCCGGGATACGGCCCGCGCGCAGGTGGACGGTGCGATCGCAGATGGCCGACACATCCTCGACATCATGGGAGATGACGATCAGCGTGAGCCCCGAATCGCGGAGCCGGGCCAGTAGTTCGACGATATCGGCGCGGCCCTCGGGATCCAGCCCGGCCAGCGGTTCGTCCAGCACCACCACCTGCGGGTGGGCGGCGACGATGGCGGCCAGTACCACCCGTTTGGCCTGACCGCCGCTGAGTTCTTCGATGGACCGGGTGGTCAGGGAGCGGTCCAGGCCGACGGCGTCCAGGGCTTTGCCCACGGTGCCCGAACCGGTGCCCTCGCCACGCCAATCGGCGACTTCCTCGCCGACGGTATGCCGTTGCAACTGCAGCCGGGAGTGCTGGAAGGCCAGTTCCACCCGCCCGATCTGCTTACTGACCGGTTTGCCCGCCAGCTCGCAGCGTCCGGTGCTGGGCGCGATGAGTCCGGCCATGATCCAGGCCAGCGTCGATTTCCCGGACCCGTTGCCGCCGACCACCAGCAGCGCTTCCCCGCGGCGGACCGCCAGGTCGACACCGTGCAGCGCGGGCGCCTCCCACGGTGTGCCCCGGTTGTAGGTGTGCCGGACACCGCGCAATTCGAGCAGCGTCTCGCCCATCGGGCGGCGGCGCTGGGCACGGGCCGGCTTCGGCCAGGCGGGCAGCCGGTCGACCATCCGTCCGGCGGCCAGGTGCACCACCCGGTCGGCGGCGTCGGCGTCGGCTTCGTGATGGGTCACCAGGACGACGGCCATGGCATGCCGTTTCGGCAGCCCGGCCAGCAGCGTCACCAGTTCGCGGCGGCCGTCCGGGTCGATCATGGAGGTGGCTTCGTCGGCGATGAGCAGGGCCGGGCGCCGGGCCAGCGCCGCTGCCACCGCCAGTCGCTGCTGCTGGCCACCGGACAGGGTGGCGGTCTCCCGGCCCCCCATTCCGTCCAGTCCGACCTCGTGCAGCAGGGCGTCGATATCCACTTCGGCCGCGAGAGCGGTGGGTAGACCCCAGACCACATCATCGGCGACCAGCACGCCCAGCGTCTGACTTTCCGGCCGCTGCAGGACCAGCGCCGTACCGCCCAGATGGCCGAGTCCGGCGGACCCGGGGCGTTCGACCATGCCGCTGCTCGGCGGCAGCCCCGCAAGCAGCCGGGTCAGGGTCGATTTACCGGACCCGTTGTGGCCGACCACCGCGACGAACTCACCGACCTCGACCCGCAGATCGACACCGGTCAACGCGTCGGCGGCGGCGCCGGGGTATCGGTATCCGGCCGCGCGCAGGGCCACCGGCAAGGGTGCGATCGGGCGGTCGTCGGCGGGGGCGTCGAGGCGGTCGGTGCCGGGGAGCCAGGCGAGGCGGTCCAGGACAGAGCCGAGCACGAACCACGAGACCAGTGCGGTGACCACGGTCCCGGCCAGGACGGTGCCACCGATATAGAGCCACCACCACTGCAGGACCACATCGGTGACGTGCAGGACGCCGCGGCCGAGGGGTTCCAGGTGCTGCTGGCGGGAGGTGAGTTCGGCCAGGCCGGTCGCGGTGTTGCGGACGGTGTCGAAGAGCAGGTCGCGGGTGGCCGAGAAGGCCAGCAGGAAGCCGACCGAGAAAGCGCCCCAGGCGACGCCGGCGAGCACCGACAGCCCGGTGACCGCGACGATACCGCCGTGGCGGCGTTTGACCGTGCCGACGATGCCACCGATGGTGGCGGTGGCGACCATCGCCATGGCGGCGGTGAGACCGGCCGCCACGAAGGTGACCAGGGCGGCCGAGATCGAGGCGGTGAGCACGGTCCGGAATCGGTAGCGGTGTGCGAGCAGACCCATGGGCACGGCCGCGACCAGTTGCAGGGCGGCCGCGAACGGGATCACGGCGCCGACGGTCACCAGTCCGACGGTGACGCCGCCGAGTACCGCGCCGGTGGCGAGCTCGATCGGGCGCAGCGCACTGCCGCGCCGGGACCCGTCCGGCGCGGTGCCGTGGTCGCTTCCGCCGTGCCCGCCGCCGCCGGGCCCGGGCGCGCCGAGCACGGGCGCGCCGAGCACGGGCGCGCCGGGTTCGCCGGGGCGGGGGGCTGCGGACTGGTCGCTCACGTACTCGAGTCTGCCAGCCTGGCGGGTGGGCGCGAATCGAAGGTATTGCAAGCATGCGCATTGACGCATATGTTTGTCGCGTGGGACATGATCATACGCATCACGTATCGCCGGAGAGCGCCTCGGGAAAATATGTCGGCCGCCTGGGGCTCGCGCTGGCCATCGGCCTGGGATTCATGCTGGTCGAGCTGGTGGTCGCGCTGGCCACCGGTTCGCTGGCGCTGCTGTCGGACGCCGCCCATATGCTCACCGATGTCGTGGGTATCGCCATGGCGCTGTCGGCCATCATGCTCGCCCGCAATACCCGGCCCAGCTACACCCGCACCTTCGGCTACTACCGGGCCGAGGTGATCGCCGCGCTCGCCAACGCTGTCCTGCTGTTCGCGGTCGCCGGGTACGTACTGATCGAGGCGGTGCGCCGGTTCGGGGAACCGCCGGAGGTGCCCGGCGGGCCGGTGCTGGTCGCCGGTGTCATCGGCCTGCTGGCCAATATCGCGGCCTTCCTGCTGCTGCGGCGCGGGGCCGAGGAGAGCCTCAATGTGCGCGGCGCCTATCTCGAGGTACTGGCGGATATGGTCGGGTCGTTCGGCGTGCTGCTGTCCGCGGCGATCACGCTGACCACCGGCTGGCTCTACGCCGATATGATCGTCGGCGTCGCCATCGGCCTGTGGGTGCTGCCCCGGACCTATCTGCTGGCCCGGCGCTCGTTGCGCATTCTGTTCCAGCACAGTCCCGAAGAGCTCGACGTCGAGAAGGTGGCGGCCGAACTGGCCGCGGTCCCCGGGGTCTGCGATGTTCACGACCTGCACGTCTGGACATTGACCTCCGGTATGGAGGTCGCCTCGGCCCATATCACCACCACGGGATCCGATTCCGGTGACGAGATACTGCGCGCGGCCCAGCGCCTGCTCGCCGACCGCTTCCACATCCACCACGCGACCCTCCAGGTGGAGACCACCGATACCGCCCGCCGGTGCGCGGAGCTTTCTTGGTGACCACATAGTGATCAATCGAGATATTCGGCCATAATGTCGGCATGGTGCAACGTCCGTCGATCCGGGACTGGGACTTCCCCAGGGGAGTCGCCAGTGTCGCGCTCATGGCCGGATACGGCGCGGAGCACGGAGTTCCCGTCACCGCACTGCTGCGCGGTACCGATCTCACCGAAGCCCGGCTGCACGACCCGGACGCCCAGATCGACGCGCACACCGAACTCGCGGTGGTGCGTAACCTGGTCCGCGAACTCGACCGCCCCGGTATGGGCATCGAGGTGGGCCGGCGCTACCGCATCACCACCTTCGGCATCTTCGGTTTCGCCTGTGTCAGCAGCCCCACCCTGGCCGAGGCGATCGATTTCGCCCTGCGCTACCTCGAACTGAGCTTCACCTTCTGCCTGCCGGTGACCCAGTGGGAGCACGGGGAATTCATCGGCCGCATCCACGACGAATCGGTGCCCGCCGACGTCCGCCAGTTCCTGGTCGAACGCGATGTGACGGCCATGCACCAGGTGATGAGCGATCTGCTGGGCCGGCACCTGGCCCTGCTGCGCGCCGAATTCCGGTTCCCCGAACCGCCCTACGCCGACCTGATCGCCGAGGTGACCGTGGCCCGGCCGCGTTTCGGGCAGCCGCACAACCTGGTGGCCATCGACCCGGCGATCCTGGACCGGCCGCTACCACAGGCCAACGAGCACACGCTGGCCATCTGCCTGGCACAGTGCCGGGATCTGGTGCACCGGCGGCGGGCGAGAACCGGTATCGCCGCGGAGGTGCGCGCGCGGCTGGTGCCCCGCGGCGGTATGGACGGACTCACCGCGCCGCCCGGTATCGACACGGTGGCCGCCGACCTGAACATGAGCACCCGCACCCTGCGCCGGCACCTCGACGCGGCCGGTACCAGCTACCGGGCCCTGCTGGACGAAGTACGCCAGGCCCTCGCGGAGGAGATGCTGACCACCACCCCGCTCTCGGTGAGCGATGTGGCGATCCGGCTCGGCTACGCGGAGGCCTCGACCTTCATCTACGCGTTCCGGCGCTGGACCGGCGGCACCCCCGCCGCCTACCGGCGGGCCCGCGCCGGCCGGTACTGAACCGGATCAGAACGGCGTACCGATCCAGCCGCCCATCGGGACACTGCGGAAATGGGTGATCAGCCGATGCTCGTCGTCGATGACGTGCAGCGCGACCGCCGGGTCCGGCGCGTAGTCCATCACCCGCTCGGGCGGGGCGAGTTCCCATTCGCCGCCCAGTACGGAGGCGGTACTCGGGCCCATGAGCAGCGGACGTCCGGCGAAGGTGGCGACCGCGGCGGTGTGCGCGTGCCCGGTCAGCGTGCCGATGATCCGCTCGTCGCCGGTGATGACGGCGGCCAGCCGCTCCGGCCCGGCCAGCGCGATGGGATCCACGATCGGGCTGTGCAGGAAAACCGGGGGATGGTGCAGCGCCAGCAGCACGGCATCATCGGCGGGAGTGTCGGCGAGGGTCTCGTGCAACCAGTCGTAGGTCTCGTCGGTCAGCCGCCCACCGGACTGCCCGGGAACACTGGAATCGAGCAGGATCAGCGTGACACTGCCGACCCGGTGCACCTGATTGACCGTGTCGTCGAGCGGGGGAGCGCCGAGCAGCACCTCCCGGAACGCCGGCCGTTCGTCGTGGTTACCCGGAATCGCCAGCACCGGTAGGTCGGCCTGCAGCGCGGCCCGGGCCTCGGCGTACTCCTCGGGTTTGCCGGAATCGGTGATATCGCCGGTCACCACGATCACATCGGGCCGCCGCCGCAGATCCGCGAGGTAGGCCATGACCCGCTGCGCGCGTTCGACGTTACGGGTGCCGAGGTCGAAATGTGGATCACTGATCTGAGCCACCAAGATCATCGGACGCTCCTGTGCTTATTGGCGCCGCCTTCGGCGTCGCGGGGTCGAGGCCCCCGCAGGTCCCGCCGTTCAGCCCTCGAGACTCGCGGCTTCGCCGCATGCGCTTCGAGGGCTGAACGGCGGGACGGGCCTCGACCCTTTCAGGGTCTCGTAAGACTCGACACCGCGTGGGGGTCCGGTCCGGTGCTGGGTTCATCGACCGTGGGGCCCGGTCCGGTGCTGGGTCCTTCGACCAGCTTAGGGGAGTTGGCCAGTGCAAATGGTGCGGGTATGAGGGAGCACACCACCCGGGCGGGGTGCTGCGGGATGTGGCCGGGATCGCTGCAATTCAGGCATGGCCGGGAACCCAGTGGCCGGCCCTGGCGCTGACCGCCGTCGCCGTGAGACGCCTCGGTATCAGCCGAGGCGGGGCCGGAAAGAAATAGTCCGCCCGCGGACCCGGGACGGGTAGCAATCGCAGCCGGGTGTCGAGGACCACGGCCGCAACCGGTCCGGGCGGTCCGGCAAGCCCAGCGTGGGACAGCGGGCCTTGAACTCGGCCACGCTCTGAAAGAAACAGACGACCTTGCCGTCCTTGGAACGGCGATCGGTTCGCCGGGTGTGCGCACGGGCACCGGAGTCGAAGAACTCTGCGGCCTCGGCCACCGACATGTCGAGGCGTTCACGATGGCCCGGCGGTGGCCGCACAGTATCCGGGATTCACCAAGGCCCGGGCAGGGCGGGCGGCGGGCCGGGGAGTGGTGACCAGAAGTCGGCGCCGGGCGTGGCCTCCAGCTCCAGTCTGCCGTCGGGGCGCCATTCGGCGGCCAGGCCGAGGCGCCAGGAGTGCAGATGGGCGCGCGGGATCGTGCCGGAGCGGTCGAACAGGGGATCGCCCAGGATGGGGTGGCCGATCCAGGCCAGGTGTACGCGTAGCTGGTGGCGGCGGCCGGTGATCGGACGCAGCGCTACGACGGTGTGCCCGGGGCGCCGGGCGAGGACGGTGAACTCGGTGGTCGAGGGGTAGTTCTTGGTGTGCAGCAGATCCGTGTCGGCGACGGACCAGCGGTCGCCGACACGCCGGATCGTTTCGCGCGGGGCGGCGACCCGGACGCGGTTCTTGCGTCCCACGCCGAGCGGAAGATCGATGATCCCGGTGCCGGGGAGTTCGGCGGCACCGGCGTCGACGATCGCCAGGTAGACCTTTTCGGCGGTCTGCTTGTTGAACTGGCGGGTCAGCGGGCCGTGGGCGGACAGTTCCCGGGCGAACAGGATGAGACCCGAGGTCACCTTGTCGATCCGGTGGACCGGGTACAGCTTCTCGCCGTGCGCCTCGGCGGCTTCCACGATATCGATATCGTGGCGTTCCCCGGTGACCGATATCCCGGCCGGTTTGTTCAGGGCCAGGACCGCCTCGTCCTCGAGGAGCAGGCTGCGGGCGCGCAGCTCGGGCCAGTCGATATCCACCGGTCGAGCCTAGGAGCCGACGACGGGGTTCGGTCGAGCAGGCTCCGCCGGTGATATCACGCCACTCCCGGAATCCCGAGTGAGCTGTGAGTCGAGGCCCGTAGAAGGCACAATGGCGACAGCAGGCCGTAAGTCAGTGATATCGCGATAACGGTGGTTCGGGAGGGCCCGGCCTTCCCGGCCGCGTTCGATGACCGAATCGCCCGTCGAGCGGTGGGACCAGGTGTCCACCGGGCGCGAGAGCTAGCCGGACCGATCTCCCCAGGAGTGATGGTGGCCTCTTCGACCCCGCTGAATCCCGGCCGAGCGATGGCCGGCGACCGTACCGTGACCGGCGGGCGCACCCTGATGCTGGTCCTGGCCACAGTGGGTTTCGCGCTCAATTTCTGGGCGTGGGCACTGCTGAGCCCGCTGGCGCCGCGGTTCCGCGACGACCTCGGGCTGAATTCCTTCCAGGAGTCGCTGGTGGTGGCCGTTCCGGTGATCGTGGGTTCGCTGGGCCGGATCCCGATCGGTGCGCTGGCCGACCGCTACGGCGGGCGCCTGATGTTCCCGGTGGTTTCGCTGATCACGGTGCTGCCCGTCCTGTTCCTGGGCCTGGTCGGGCATTCCGCGTTGGCAGCCCTGCTGATCGGCGGTTTCTTCCTCGGTATCGGCGGCACGGTGTTCGCGGTCGGCGTGCCGTTCGTGAGCGCCTGGTTCCCGCCCGAGAAGCAGGGGCTGGCGATCGGTGTGTACGGGATGGGCATGGGCGGGACCGCGATCAGCGCCCTGACCACGGTCCGTCTGGTGGAGGCGGGCAATACCGCCACACCGTTCCTGCTGTGCGCGCTCGCGCTGGTGATCTACGCGAGCGTCGCCTGGTATCTGCTGCGTGACGCCCCCGGCCACACCCCGCCCACCGAATCCGTCACCGCCCGGCTGAACCAGACCGTGCGACTACCCGCCACCTGGGCGGCTTCGGTGCTCTACGCCGTCTCCTTCGGCGGCTTCGTGGCCTTCTCCGTCTACCTGCCCTCTTATCTGCGCACCGCCTACGACCTGTCCCAGACCGACGCGGCCAACCGTATGGCCGGGTTCGTGCTGCTCGCGGTGGTCATGCGGCCGGTCGGCGGTTGGCTGGCGGATCGGTTCGACGCGCCGACGGTCCTCGCCGCCACGCTGTGTGCCGTGGTGATCGCCGCCTCGGTGCAGGCCACGACCCCGGGCCTGGCGCCGACCGGCACCCTCGCATTCCTCGTGCTGGCCGCCGCGCTCGGCGCCGGCAGCGGCGCCACCTTCGCGCTGGTCGCCCTGATCGCGCCCGCGGGCAAGGTCGGGGCGGTCACCGGTTTCGTGGGGGCCGCCGGTGGGCTGGGCGGCTTCGTGCCGCCGCTGGTGATGGGCGCCGTCTACGAGGCGACCGCCGACTACGGCCCGGGTCTGCTGGCGCTCGCGGTGGTGGCCCTGGTCGCGCTGCTGTTCACGCTGATCGTGGTGCGCCACCAAGTGGAGCGGAACCACACATGAGAGGCGGTACCGCCGCCTTCCCTGTGGTCTCCGCCGACGTCTGTACCCGTCGCGAAGGAGTTTCCATGAGGCGGTACCTCCGCCGGTGCTGCGCCTTCCGCGGACCGTATGTACACACTTCCAGGGAGGTTTCATGACGCACCGCGGCCCGGGGCGGGCGGGGCTCGACGACGAACTGACCGATGCGCTGGTAGGCACCCGGCGGTTCTTCACCCGTGCGCAGATCTCCCCGGATCGGCGTTCGATGTTCGAGGTGGGCGGGCGGCAGGCGGACGAGTTCTATCGGGACCGCTGGAGTCACGACAAGGTGGTGCGTTCCACGCACGGCGTGAACTGCACCGGGTCGTGTTCCTGGAAGATCTATGTCAAGGACGGGATCATCACCTGGGAGACCCAGCAGACCGACTATCCGTCGGTGGGCCCCGACAAACCCGAATACGAGCCGCGCGGTTGTCCGCGTGGGGCCGCGTTTTCCTGGTACACATACTCGCCGACCCGGGTGCGCTACCCGTATGTGCGGGGTGTGCTGCTGGAGATGTATCGCGCGGCGAAGGCCGCCACCGGGGACCCGGTGACCGCCTGGGAAACGATTGTCGAGGACCTGGATTCGGCGCGGCGGTACAAATCCGCGCGCGGCAAGGGCGGTCTGGTGCGGGCCACGTGGGACGAGGCGACCGAGATGATCGCGGCCGCGCATGTATACACCATCGCCCGGTACGGCCCGGACCGGATCGCGGGGTTCTCGCCCATTCCGGCCATGTCCATGGTGTCGCACGCCTCCGGGTCTCGATTCGTCTCACTGGTGGGCGGGACGATGCTGTCCTTCTACGACTGGTACGCGGATCTGCCGGTGGCCTCGCCGCAGGTGTTCGGCGACCAGACCGATGTCCCGGAATCGGGGGACTGGTGGGACGCGGGCTATCTGATCATGTGGGGGTCGAATCTGCCGGTGACCCGGACGCCGGACGCGCACTGGATGGCCGAGGCCCGCTATCGCGGGCAGAAGGTGGTCGCGGTCTCCCCGGACTATGCCGACAATGTGAAGTTCGCCGACGAATGGCTGGCCCCGCATCCCGGTACCGACGGCGCGCTGGCCATGGCGATGGGGCAGGTGGTGCTGCGCGAGTTCTTCGTGGAACGCGAGGTGCCGTATTTCACGAGCTATGTGCGCCAGTTCACCGATCTGCCGTTTCTGGTCCGGCTGGAGGAGACCGACGGCGGCTACGCCCCGGGCAAGTTCCTGACCGCCGCCGACCTCGACGAGCACGCCGGGGTGGAAAACGCCGCGTTCAAAACGGTGGTACTCGACGCGGACGGCCGCCCGGTGGTCCCGAACGGTTCGGTCGGTTACCGCTACGGCGAAGCCGGGGTGGGGAACTGGAATCTCGATCTCGAGGGTGTGGTGCCCCGGCTGACACTGTTCGGCGAGACGGCGGTACCCGTGCTGTTGCCCCGGTTCGACACCGCGGCCGGTGACGACACGACGATCCGGCGGGGCGTACCGGTGCGGCGGGTGAACGGCCATCTGGTCACCACGGTGTTCGACCTGATGCTGGCGCAGTACGGGGTGCACCGGGACGGCCTGCCCGGGGCCTGGCCCGTCGACTACGACGATTTCTCCCACCCCTACACCCCGGCCTGGCAGGAAACGATCACCGGTGTCCCGGCCGCGGCGGTCCTGCGGATCGCGCGTGAGTTCGCGGCCAATGCCGAGGAGAGCCACGGCCGCTCGATGATCATCATGGGCGCCGGGACCAACCACTGGTTCCACTCCGACACGATCTACCGCGCATTCCTCACCCTGACCACCCTCACCGGATGCCAGGGCGTGAACGGCGGTGGCTGGGCGCACTATGTGGGCCAGGAGAAATGCCGGCCGGTCACCGGATGGACACAGCTGGCCTCGGCCCTCGATTGGTCGCGACCGCCACGGCAGATGATCCAGACCGCCTTCTGGTACCTGCATTCCGACCAGTTCCGTTACGACTGGTTCGGTGCCGACAAACTTTCGGCCGGTTCAGGCGCCGGGCGGCTGGCGGGGATGAGCACCGCCGATGTGATCGCGCAATCCGCGCGGCTGGGCTGGATGCCGTCGTATCCGACCTTCGACCGCAACCCACTGGAACTGGCCGATTCCGCCGCGGCCGAGGGCGGCTCGGTGGCGGGCTATGTGGTCTCCGAACTGCGTTCGGGACGGATGCGTTTCGCCTGCGAGGATCCCGACGCCCCGGAGAACTTCCCGCGGATACTGAATGTGTGGCGGGCCAACCTGCTCGGTTCCTCGGCCAAGGGCAACGAGTACTTTCTCGAACATCTGCTGGGCACCGAATCGTCGCTGCGCGCCAAACCCACTCCGGCCGGCGCGCGCCCGCGTGATGTGGTGTGGCGGCCGGACGCGCCGCGCGGCAAACTCGACCTGCTGCTGACCCTGGATTTCCGGATGACCAGCACCACCCTGTTCTCCGATATCGTGCTGCCCGCCGCGACCTGGTACGAGAAGCACGATCTCAACACCACCGATATGCATCCGTTCGTGCACTCGTTCAACCCCGCCATCGCACCGCCCTGGCAGACCCGCACCGATTGGGACGCCTTTCGGGCGATCGCCGAGAAGTTCAGCGAACTCGCCGGCCCGCGGCTCGGGGTCCGCAAGGATGTGGTGGCGGTGCCGCTGTTGCACGACACCCCGGACGAACTGGCCACCCCGCACGGCCGGGTCGCGGACTGGAAAACCGGCGATGTGGAACCGGTCCCCGGGGTCACCATGCCGAAACTGGTGGTGGTCGAGCGTGATTACGGCGCGATCGCGGCGAAGATGAACGCGCTGGGCCCGCTGGCGGAGAAACTCGGCGGCACCACCAAAGGGGTCACCTTCGATTTCGGGCCGGAGGTCGAATACCTGCGGCACAAGAACGGCGTGATCCGCGGCGGACCGGCCGACGGGCGGCCGTCGTTGCAGCGCGGTATCCAAGCGTGTGAGGCGATCCTGGCGCTGTCGGGTACCACCAACGGGCGCCTGGCCACCGCGGGTTTCCGCACTCTCGAACAGCGCACCGGTATGCGGCTGGTCGATCTGGCCGCCGAGCACGAGGGCAAACAGATCACCTTCGCCGATACCCAGGCCGCTCCGGTACCGGTGATCACCTCACCGGAATGGTCGGGGTCGGAAACCGGGGGTCGCCGGTATTCGCCGTTCACCATCAATATCGAACGCCGCAAACCCTGGCATACATTGACCGGCCGCCAGCATTTCTATCTCGACCACGACTGGATGACCGAACTCGGTGAGGGACTGCCGGTATACCGGCCGCCGCTGAATATGGCCGCGCTGTTCGGCGAACCCGTGCTCGGTTCGACGGGGGAGCTGGGTGTGACCGTCCGCTATCTCACCCCGCACAGCAAATGGTCCATCCATTCCGAATACCAGGACAACCTGTTCATGCTGAGCCTTTCGCGCGGCGGGCCCACCATCTGGATGGCGCCCGCGGACGCGGCGACCATCGGGGTGGCCGACAACGAATGGGTCGAGGCGGTCAACCGCAACGGTGTGGTGGTGGCCCGGGCGGTGGTCTCGCACCGCATGCCCGCCGGAACCGTGTACATGTACCACGCGCAGGACCGGCTCATCGATGTGCCGATCAGCGAGACCTCCGGGCATCGCGGCGGTGTGCACAATTCGCTGACCCGGCTGCTGGTCAAACCCAGCCATCTCATCGGCGGCTACGCCCAGCTCAGTTTCGCGTTCAACTATCTCGGACCCACCGGTAATCAACGCGACGAGGTGACCGTGATCCGTCGTCGCAGCCAGGAGGTGAGCTATTAATGCGGGTGATGGCGCAGATGGCGATGGTGATGAATCTCGACAAATGTATCGGCTGCCATACCTGTTCGGTCACCTGCAAACAGGCGTGGACGAACCGGTCGGGCGTGGAATACGTGTGGTTCAACAATGTGGAGACCCGGCCGGGACAGGGGTATCCGCGCACCTACGAGGATCAGGATCGGTGGCGCGGCGGCTGGGAGCTGAACTACCGGGGCAGGCTGCAACTCAAAGGCGGCGGCCGGTTGCGCAAATTGTTCACCATCTTCAGCAATCCCATCCTGCCCGCCCTGAGCGATTACTACGAACCATGGACCTACGACTACGAGAATCTGACTACCGCGCCGGCCCAGCGGCACACTCCGGTCGCCCGGCCGAAATCGCTGATCACCGGCCGGGATACGAAAATCGAATGGTCGGCGAACTGGGACGACGATCTCGGCGGCGCACCCGAATTCGGCCACCGGGATCCGCTCCTGCGCAAACTTTCCGAACAGGTGCGTTTCGAATTCGAGCAGACCTTCATGTTCTATCTGCCGCGGATCTGCGAACACTGCCTGAATCCGTCCTGCGCCGCCTCGTGTCCGTCGGGCGCGATCTACAAACGCAGCGAGGACGGCATCGTCCTGGTGGACCAGGACCGGTGCCGGGGCTGGCGGATGTGCGTATCGGGCTGCCCGTACAAGAAGGTCTATTTCAACCACCGCACCGGGAAAGCCGAGAAGTGCACCTTCTGTTTCCCGCGGGTGGAGGTCGGATTGCCGACCGTCTGCGCCGAGACCTGCGTGGGCCGGCTGCGCTATATCGGGCTGGTTCTCTACGACGCCGACAAAGTGCTGGAGGCCGCGGCCACCCCGGAGGAACACGGCCTCTACGAAGCGCAGCGGGAGGTGTTCCTCGACCCCGCCGACCCCGAGGTGCGGCGCGAGGCCGAACGCGCGGGTATCCCGTGGGACTGGGTGGAGGCCGCCGACCGGTCGCCGATCTATGCGCTGATCAACACCTATAAGGTCGCGCTGCCCCTGCATCCGGAATACCGCACCATGCCCATGGTCTGGTACATCCCGCCGCTGTCGCCGGTGGTCGATATCGTGCGCGATACCGGCCACGACGCCGAGGATCACGGCAATCTCTTCGCCGCGATCGAGGCATTGCGAATTCCGGTGGACTATCTCGCGCAGTTGTTCACCGCGGGCGATCCCGGCCCGGTGACCGCGATCCTGCGCCGGCTGGCCGCCATGCGCAGCTATATGCGCGATATCAATCTGGGCCGGGAACCACAGGAGCGTATCGCCGAGGCGGTCGGTATGTCGGGTGAGCAGATCTACGATATGTTCCGCCTGCTGGCCCTGGCCAAATACGACGAGCGCTATGTGATCCCGCCCGCGCACACCGAATCGGCGCACGGGCTGGAAGAACTCGCCACCGAATGCAGCCTCGATTACGAGGGCGGTCCGGGAATGACCGGCTCCGGGCCCTTCGGCGAGAATTCGGGCGGGGTCTCGCCCATTGCCGTGGAGAACTTCCGGATGCTGCGCAACCGGCAGACCTCCGAGACCGCCACCAGCGTCGGCGGCCACGGCCGGGTGAATCTGCTCAACTGGGACGGAAAGGTCCCCGACGGGCTGTTCCCGCCGGAGGGGGTAAACCACCGGCCCGGTGACGCCGAGCGGCCGCGATGAGGGCGACCAGGGCGAATGCCCTCGACCCGGACACCCGGGCCGCCGCCTGGCAGGTGCAGTCCCTGCTGCTCGGCTATCCGGACGACTCCCTGCGCCGCAATCTCGACCTGCTGAGCACGGTGGCGGCGACGCTGCCGCCTCCGGTCGGTGCCCCGCTCACCCGGTTCCTCGGCCATGTTCGAACCCGTTCGGTTTTCGAACTCGCCGCCGACTATGTGGCGACCTTCGACCATCGCAAGCGGTTCAGCCCCTACCTCACGTACTTCGCCTACGGTGACACCCGTAAACGCGGTATCGCCCTGCTGCGGTTCAAGCAGGCGTATCGAGCGGCCGGGTTGGAGATCTCCGAGGAGGAACTGCCCGACCATCTGTCCGTGGTGCTGGAATTCGCCGCGGCCGATAATGCCGAGACCGGGTCGCGGCTGCTCACCGAACATCGGGCCGGTCTCGAGGTGATGCGCCGGGGCCTGCGGGACACCGGTTCACCTTGGGCCGATGTCCTCGACTCGGTCACCGCCACCCTCCCGGCTCTCGCCGGCTCCGAATCGGATGCCGTCGCCCGGCTCATCGCCGCAGGTCCACCGGAGGAAGCCGTTGGCCTGGCGCCGTTCGCCCCGCCGCAGTACCTCCCCGATCCGGTCGTACCACCGGTCCCCGGCGGCGCCTCCGGAGTCACGGAGGCAGCCGCGGGGTATCCAGGATCGTCGGCATTCGAGGTCGGGATCAGACCTCCCCAGCCCGAGAAGCCGCATACGGGTACGGAGGCGCGCCGATGACCGCCGTGCTGCTCGCCGCACCGGGTGAGAACCTCACCGCGGTCGACATCCTGCTGTGGGTCGCCCTGCCCTATGCCGCCATCGCGACCTTTCTGGTGGGCCATTACTGGCGCTACCGCTACGACAAATTCGGCTGGACCACCCGTTCGTCCCAGCTCTACGAGAGCCGCCTGCTGCGCCTGGGCAGCCCGCTGTTCCACTACGGAATCCTGCTGGTGATCGTGGGCCATATCGTCGGTCTGCTGGTCCCGGAGGGCTGGACCGAGGCCGTCGGTGTCAGCGATTCGGTGTACCACGTGGCCTCCGCCAGTCTCGGGATCGTGGCCGGTCTCGCCACCCTCGCCGGAGCGGCCATCCTCATCTACCGCCGCCGCACCACCGGACCCGTCTTCTCCGCGACCACCCGCAACGACAAGATCATGTACGTCCTGCTGCTCGGCACGCTGCTGCTGGGTTTCGGCACTACGCTGGTCAACAATGCCGACAATCACCCGCACGACTACCGGGAGACGGTCTCCCCGTGGTTCCGCTCCATCCTGTCCTTTCGCCCCGATACCGACCTGATCCTCGCCGCGCCCCTCGGTTTCCAGCTGCACGTGATCGCCGCCTGGCTGCTGTTCGCATTCTGGCCGTTCACTCGGTTGGTCCACGTGTTCTCGATGCCGATCGGTTACCTGACCAGGCCCTACATCGTCTACCGCAGCCGCGACCGGGAGTTGGGTTCCCGGCCGGAGCGCCGGGGGTGGGAGCGGATCCAGTAGGCGTTCATTGTTGTCGGGCCCGAGGTTGATCAGCGGCCACGGTATACGGCGCACCCGAGCCCAGCCGGACGTACACTCGCGATCGTGGTCGATTCGAATACGGTCAACCGGCAGCAGAGATGAACGCGAAGGGCCCGTTTCCCCCACTGTTTCCTGCTTCGACCGCTGATGCCCTGGCGATTCGGGAGAATGATTGGTCGGCTTTCCGGCAGCTCGGAAATTTGGCTGACCATTGGACGATCAAGTACTGGGCTCCAGACCGGATCGGGTATTACTGGTACTTGACTTTCGAAGACCTCGAGCTGGCCGCTCTCGCGGGGCAGTGTCAGAAGGGCCTCGAACACGACGGCATCGATTTCGTTCCCCGAGATGGCCTGCACCTGACCCTGCTCGGTCTCGGCCACGCCGACGAGGTATCCGATGAGCAGCTTGCACGGATCATCGCGGTCGCGAGGAATCGCTTGGCCGAGTTCCCGGCCTTCGATCTCGAAATCGGGCCACTGGCAGGGTCCCGCAGCGCGCTGCGCTTCTCTGTTGCTCCATGGGACGAACTGCTGGAACTCCACCGACTCCTACGTGAGGTTACTGCCGCCCACCTGCCTTCCTGCGAACTCGCCGAGACCGCGGGCTTCCGACCGCATCTGGGCATCGGATACATCAACAAGCCGGTCGGCGCCGCGGCTCTGATAAGTGACGTCGAAGGATTGCGCACACTGCGTCCGGTGACTGTCTGCGTTGCCGCTGTCGAATTGGTCGAATTGAGACGAGAAGGGCACGTCTACCGCTGGGCCGTACGGGACAGATTCGCCTTGCGCTGCGCATCACCCCTCGGACGCCGAGAACCGGCGAGCGTTCGTCGACCAAGTGCGTAGTGATTCGAGGTATGCCTGCGATGCTCGCGAAGGAATCGCCTCGATTGCGTGCCCGAACTCGTGCGCTCGCTGCCAAACGGAACGGATCGGGCGGTCTTTCGACGCCTCGAGGGCTTCGATGCCCAACTGGGCCGCACTGTCGATATCGCGCAGGCCGCCTCCGAGCATTGCGGTCGCCCTATCGAGTCGGACGAGCGAATGACTCCACACCGAGTCCGACTGCGCGACGTAATCCTCGACCCGTTCGCCGAACTCGAGGCAACGGCGGAAGTCTCCGGCCGAGAGAAATGCTGTAGCTGCGTTGGCCATCAGACGTGCCTCACCGTAGGCATCGAAGGACAGCGCGGGTGTGAGCCCCGGCCCGGTGCCCAAACTGGCCGCCTTGGCGATCGCCAGATCGATCGCTTCTGCTACACCGGCAGCATCGCCGACCTTTCCGAGAGCTCGCGCCAGGCCGTTCGAATACAGCCGAACCGACTGTGGGCCATCGTTCGCCGCGTCCAGCCCCTCGTAGGCCACTCGAACCGCAGTTGCGTAGTCGCCCTGGTAGTACGCGCAAAAGCTCTCGGTACCTTTTATCCAGGCTCGCAATTCCGCATCGTCCGATAATTCACCGATGACGAGCGCTTCCTTACAGTACATCTTGGCATGGCCGAATCTGCCGCGATTCACCGCCATATAAGCGAGAATTCCCGCCAAGCGACCTGCAACCGCGTACAAAGAGCGCAACTGAGTCGGATTCCGGCGCTGGCGCAGCATGGCCTCGAGCTGCCGCCGCGCATCGATAACGACTGGGGCGAGACGATAGGGCCCGGCGAATTCATAGCGCTCTACAACGTCGTCGACCAAAAGCGCGAGTGCGTCGGGGACCGTTCGGTCCGATTCGATGACACTCAGGTGCTGGATGCGTTGCAGGATCTCGGCGGGGTTCTCGAATGAGTCGGTCGAACCGCCTGCGGGTGTCGATGTATTCGGCGCGGAGAGCGCGACCTCGAACCGTGCCTCCTGATCGGGGCCGAGGTCGCGCAGCAGATCGTCCATGCGCGCGGCGAACTTACCTGACAGTTCGATACTTTCGCGACGCCCTTCCCACTTGCGTACAACCCCCACAGTGAATCCCGCCGTCTCGGCAAAGTCCTCCTGAGTAACACGCAGCGCAGCGGTCCGGAGGGCACGAACCTCTACCCCTGTCCATCTGGTCACGATCATCGTGCTCAGCCCCACCTGTGTCGTTTCGCTCGTGAATCTGCAGCGTAGAGGTTCCGTTGTAGTCCCGTGGCTTCTATCGCTCGGAGATCCGGCGAAACCTGGAGCTACCACCCCGCGTCGGCTGCCGACGGGCCCGGCGCGGGGTCGGTTTCCACTCCAGACCGACTACGAGGTGACCCATGTGCCAAGAACGACTGCCTTTGCCCGTAAGGGCTCCATCGAACCGTGCGATGGCTGCGACGCTGCGGCTTCGGCGGGCCGGGGAGTGCGCAGACCTCAACACACTCGAACGTGTAGCTGCCGGCCTGCGCAACCTTGATTCGGTGCCGCGCAGGGAGGTCCGAACGCAGCACGAGATAGACGGTGTCATTGCTCGATACCGGGCCGCTCGGTCCAAGGAGTTGGGCAATGACGATTGAGGGTTTGTGTTCGTGTGGCGACGAACCGTGGGTCGTACTGGGGATGCTCACTGTTTCGAGGTGCGACGAAGATGGCTTGATCGTGCGCTGCCCGGATTCGCTGCACTGCCTCCGCGGTGCCGCTGTCGTCGATGGTCGCATCGGTGAGCAGCACCGAAATGTCCCCGGCGTTTGCCCGTGGCTGGGCATGCGGGTGCGTCTCCACCCACCTGAATGTGGTTGTCCGGCCCGCATAACAACGCGTCAGCTGCGGATCGTGCTACGGGCCGGTTGCCATCCTCGAGGAGAGATACGTTCTGTGCCCTGTCCGGGTTGCAAGTGCTTCGTGTCCACACCGGACGGAGTTTTCGAACGGCACGGTGATGGGCGGTGTTCGTGGGCGGGAGTGAAAGTTGTGGACCAAGGCTTCCCCCCGCCGCTACTGGGACCGGAGTAAGTCCGGGAGTGCTGAAATCTCCCGATATCTTTGCAGGGCGTGCGACGGAATATGTGCGGGAGGGAAGGAGCTTTGCGTGACCGATCTCCCCGCTCTGCTGGCCGTCGCACGGGCTGCAGTCGCCGAGGGTGCGGCACCATTGTCGAGCGCCGTGCGACGACGACGTTCCGAGCCGCTATGCCTGCGCCGATTCGCCAGCGGCGATCCGGGCCTGGCGGATCGTGTCGACCAGATCCTCGCTGATGACTTCACAGAATGACTGCGGCCAGCCCTATTGAGGAGGGGGCTCGTCGGCTGACCGGCCGGAAGGGTGGAGGCTGGCCGCCGGGTGCGAATGCGTGTTAACTTAAATCGAACGGTCATTAACTTGACCGGCCGGAACGAGCAATTCAGGAGGGACTATGCAGTCCGCCGTCATCGTCGATGTGGTTCGCACGCCGTCCGGGAAGGGTAAGGCCGGTGGGGGGTTGTCCGGGGTGCACCCGGCGACTCTGCTGGCCGGAGTGCTGAGCGAACTGCTGCAGCGCAACGACCTGGATCCGGCGCTGGTCGACGATGTGATCGGCGGCTGCGTGACCCAGAGTGGGGAGCAGGCCTTCAATATCTCCCGGACCGCTGTGCTGGCCGCCGGATTCCCCGAATCGGTACCGGCCACCACGGTGGACCGGCAGTGCGGGTCCAGCCAGCAGGCCGCGCATTTCGCCGCGCAGGGCGTGATCGCGGGTGCCTACGATATCGCCATCGCCTGTGGCGTGGAGTCGATGAGCCGGGTGCCCATGTTCTCCAACGCGCAGGGCCAGGACGCCAATCGCGGTCCCATCGCGCACCGGTACCCGGAGGGCCTGGTGCAGCAGGGTGTGGCCGCCGAGATCCTGGCGGCCCGCTGGAAGTTCGACCGGGCCACCCTCGACGAATTCGCGGCCCGGTCCCATCGGCTGGCGGCCGAGACCGCCGCGGCCGGCGGGTTCGACCGGGAACTGGTCGCCGCCGGGGAGCTGACCGCGGACGAGACCATCCGGGCCGGATCCACCCCGGAGAAGCTCGCGGGCCTGAAGCCGGCGTTCGCCGACGAGCAGTACACGCAGCGGTTCCCGGAGATCAACTGGTCCATCACCCCGGGCAACTCCTCGCCGCTCACCGACGGGGCGTCGGCGGCGCTCATCATGAGCGAGCAGGCGGCTACGAAGCTCGGTCTGCGCCCGCGGGCGCGCTTCCATTCCTTCGCGGTGGTGGGTGACGATCCGCTGCTCATGCTGACCGCGCCCGTACCGGCCTCGAAGAAGGTGCTGGAGCGGGCCGGTCTGACAATCGACGATATCGACGCCTACGAGGTCAACGAGGCGTTCGCGCCCGTGCCGCTGGTCTGGCAGCACGAGCTGAACGCCGACCCGGAGAAGCTGAACCCGCGCGGTGGGGCCATCGCGCTGGGGCACCCGCTGGGCGCTTCGGGAGTGCGGATCCTGGCCACCATGGTCAACCATCTCGAGCAGACCGGCGGGCGGTACGCGCTGCAGACCATGTGCGAGGCGGGCGGTCTGGCGAACGCCACCATCATCGAACGTCTCTGATCGCCGAATACGCCCCCTCGGGACTTCCCCGCCCCGAGGGGGCGTATTCCGTGGATGCGCCGTGGGCCCGAGGCTGTGGTTCGGGTTTGCCACCGGTCGATGGGGACCACGGTGCGGCTCGGGTCAGAAGCGGCGTGCTCCGACCACGGGCGAATACGACATCGGCGATATCTCCACGGTGGAGGTCGCGGCGTGGATCACCTGACCGTCTCCGGCGTACAGCGCCGAATGGCCACCACTGCTGTAGGAGATCACATCGCCGACCCGCAGCTGGTCGAGCGGTACCGGTGTCCCGGCGGAGAGCTGGGACCAGCTGGTGCGCGGTACCTGGACTCCGGCCTGCTGGTACGCCCACTGCACCAGTCCCGAACAGTCGAAAACGTTGGGTCCGGTACCGCCGGATACGTACGGCGCCCCGAGTTTGCTGCGCGCCGCCGCCACCGCGATATCGCCGACTGCCGGGGCGGGCGCCACCTGCGGGGTGAGTGCGCCGATGCCGGGGATTTCGGCCGGCAGGGGTATCTGATCGGGAATTTCGAAGGTGCCGAGGCCGGGCAGGGTGACCGGCTGGGCCTGGGCGGGTGCTGTTGTGCCGAGGATGGCGCCGGCCGCGGCGGCGAATAGGGCCAGTGCGGCGCAGCGCTGACGTATCGGTACAGAATCCATAATTGCGGTCCTCCGTGCTCAGGTCGAGAGCCGGCGGGAGCGCCACGGTTTTCATCGCCGAATGCGCGAGGAGAACATCACCGACTGCTCGAACAGCGTTGGAAATACACCACAGCTATATGTCGGTCCTGCAAACCCGGGGAGTCATATTTCGCGTGATCGCGCGCCGTGCGGTAAACGACACGGGCAATACGGATCACGAAGAAATAACTATCTATATTTCCGCAGCGTAGCGGCCGTGTCCGCATTCACTCCGGGCGATATCTGGCCTTGATGTGGAACCGTTCGCCCTGCGGTCCGTAGATGCTCAGGTACTCCACCGGATGCTCGTCGGCGTTGCCGAACCAGTGCGGCAGATGGGTGTCGAATTCGGCCACTTCACCCGGGGTCAGGATCATGTCGCGGTCGCCGAGGATGAGTCTGAGTTTGCCGTTGAGCACGTAGAGCCAGTGGTAGCCCTCGTGGGTGTGCATCTCGGGTTCGGCGGCGGCGCGGCCGGACAGGATCTGCTTGTAGGCCTGCAGGCCGCCCGGTCGGCGGGTCAGCGGGATGAAGGTCTGGCCGTGCCGGGTCACCGGGCGGGTGTGGACCCGGGGGTCGCCGGTCTCCGGCGCGTCGACCAGTTCGTCCAGCGGCACCTGGTGGGCCTTGGCCAGCGGGAGCAGCAGTTCGAGGCTGGGTTTCCGCTGGCCGGATTCCAGGCGCGAAAGGGTGCTCACCGGGATGCCGGTGACCTCGGACAGTGCCGCCAGCGTCGTACCGTTGCGGCGGCGCAGTTCGCGCAGCCGCGGGCCGATCGCATCGATGACCTCGCCGAACTCCCGATCCATACCTCTATTGCAGAACTGGCAAATAAATTTGTCAAGCCGGCTGTTTGCCCGGATGCTGGGGAACACACCTCACGAGACCAGGAGTAACGGATGGACCAGCAGTTCTGGGACGATATGTACGGCGAGAGCGAACAGCGGTTCAGCGGTTTGCCCAACGATGCGCTGGTCGCGGAAGTGACCGGTATGGCACCCGGCCAGGCCCTCGATCTCGGCTGCGGTGAGGGGGCGGACGCCTACTGGCTGGCCGAACACGGCTGGCAGGTCACCGCGGTGGATATCTCGCAGGTCGCGCTGGACCGCGCGGCGGCCGGGCATCCGGAGATCTCGTGGCAGCGCGCCGATATCACCGTCACGCCGATGCCGGCCCGCTCCTTCGATCTGGTGTCGGCCCACTATTTCCCGATCGTGCACGAAACCGATCACGCCACCGTGCGCGGGCTGCTCGAGGCCGTGGCCCCCGGGGGGACCCTGCTGTTCGTCGCGCACGACCCCACCGAATTCCCGCCGCGCGAAGAACATTCGCACGAGGGCGGGCATTCACACGAGGGCGGGCATGCGCACGAGGGTGACGGGCCTTCACCTCGATTCGACCCCTACGACTTCTATCAGCCGTCCGAGATCGTCGAACTCCTCGGCGACGGCTGGACCGTGGAGGTCGACGAGCGGCGCGACCGCAACCGGCCCGCCGCCGGACATCAGGTCAAGGACCTCGTTGTGCGGGCGCGGCGGGTGAACTGACACCGCGGCGCGGGCCGGCCGCCCGATACCTGTCCCTCTCGGGTTCCGGTGATCGGCCGGGTCCGCGCGTCGTAACCCGGTTCCATCAGAGCTGATTGCTATCGTCGGCTCCACCTGTGTGCGGAAACTATTGTCCGCGCCGACTGTGCGCGGAAACCGGAACCACGAGGTGGAGGGTTTGTTCATGCGGCTGTACCGGGTTCACGGGCTCGCGGCCGCCGCGGCCGCCACCGTGGTAGTCGTCGTGACCGTGATCCTGGTGGTGGCAGCACAATCCACGCACCACCCGGTGCACCGGGACACCTCCCCGGCGGTATCGCCGGCCGAACTCGCCCAGCAGTGGACCGACCTGCACGACGGCCCGCAGCCGTATCCCGAAACGCAGATCGACAAAGACGTACTGATCACCATGAGCGACGGTGTGGTGCTGAAAGCCGATGTGTACCGGCCCGCGGCGGCCGGCGGTGCGGTGGAGACCCGCCCGCTGCCGACGATCGTCACCATGACGCCGTACTCGAAAATGATGTCGAGCATGATCGATTCGGCGATGGGCGATCCCGAAGTGCGCCGGTGGACCATGGACCTGGTGCGCCGGATCAACCTGACCGGCACCCCGATCAGCGGTTTCGAGGATCTGCTGCACGCACTGGACGGCGGCACCGTGGCGACCGTGCTCGGGCTCGACAGCCAACTCGTCCGCGCCGGTTACACGGTCGTCTCCGTGGATGTGCGCGGTACCGGGCAGTCGCAGGGGCTGTGGGACACCCTCGGTGAGCGCGAACAGCTCGACACCCGCGAGGTGATCGAATGGTCGGCACGGCAGCCGTGGTCCAACGGGCGGGTCGCCATGAGCGGCGGCTCCTATGCCGGGATCAACCAGTTGCGTGCCGCGGAGAACGCCCCGAAACCGCTCCAGGCCATCTTCCCGGTCGAACCGGGTAGCGATCTCATGCGCGATGTGGTGGCGCCGGGCGGCGGTGTCGGCGTGACCTTCCTGCCGCTGTGGCTCAACCAGGTGAACCAGAACAAGCTCATGCCCGATGTGAAGGCCATGCTCAACGGCACCTTCGACTGGCAGTGGCTCAGCGACCGCATGGCCGATCCGGCGACGAACTACGATCTGCTCGCCCAGGCGCTGCTCACCCCGTCCCTGCGGGACATGCCGCCGGCCCTGGCCGACGCACTGGACGAGAACAGCGCCTTCCGCCAAGGGATCATGGGCCATCCGGAGAAGATCACCGTGCCGACCTTCGTCTACGGCGGCTGGCACGATATCTTCGCCAACAGCGCGACCACGCTCTACAATGACATCCCTCTGCCGCCGGGCCGCAAACAGCTCATCGTCGGCGACACCTACCACGCCAACCCCGGTGCCGGGACCGGACGCCCCGGGGCCCCGCCGCGCCTGGACGTGCTGCAACGCGCGTGGTTCGACCATTGGCTCAAGGACATCGACAACGGCATCACCGACTACGGTCCGGTGATCGTCTGGGAGCAGGGCGGGGACTGGGTCGTGCTCGACCGGTTCCCGCAGCCGGGTATGACGCACCGGCGGGTGTATCTGTCGGGGGCGGCGAGCGGAACGACCGGCGACTCTCTCCACGACGGCTCGCTCACCGTCCGACCGGGCGCCCCCGAACGGCTCACCGTGTCCCCGGGCCTGACCAATTTCTGCTCGCGGGACATGGCGCAGGGTTCGGCGGGAATCGGCGCGGCACTGGATTTGTGCGCCAAGGATTCCCGGATCGCCGAACGTAACGCGCTCACTTTCACCAGCGAGCCCATCGCCGAACGCACGATCCTGTCCGGCCCGATCAATGTGCACCTCAACACCGTGCACGACACCGCGGACGGCTACTGGAACGTGACGGTCAACGATGTGGCGCCCGACGGTACCTCGACCGTACTGAGCACCGGCCAGCTCACCGCGTCGCTGCGGGCGATCGACGAGTCCCGCAGTACCCGCTCGGCCAACGGTGATCTCACCGCGCCGCACAATCCGCTCACCCTCGACAGTGTGCAGAAAGTGGTGCCGGGGGAGCCGGTGACGCTCGATATCGCGGTCATCCCGATTCAGGCGGTACTGGTGCCCGGGCACCGGCTGCGTCTCGACGTATTCGCCGGCAATTCGCCCAAGGCACTGGCGTTCCGGCCCATGCTGAACAACAGCGAGCTCGCACCGCAGCATCTGGAACTGGATCCGGCCGCGCCGAGTTTCGTCAACCTGCCCACCGACCGGCCGCTGTTCGTCTCGCCCGCCGAACCGGCCCAGGCCGCGCCGCGCTCGGTACCGGCTCCGACTTCACAGCCGGTACCGGCACCGCAGCCCGCGCAGGCCCCGACTCCGCCCGTGGCACCGGCGACCCCGGCCACGGAGCCGAGCGCCCCGAGCGCCCCGCAGCCCGCACAGTCCGCGCCGCAGCCCGGCGAGCCGACCACGCCGCCTGCCCGGCCGACCCCGCGGCAGGCCGAGGCCCCCGCGCCCCAGGCGGTCCCGGCCGCCCCGGCCCCGGCCGCGCCACCGGCCCCCGTGACCCCTTCCACCGAGGTGCCGGCCGCGCCCGACCCCGCCGCACGCCCCGCCGAGATCGCGCCCCGGGCGGCTCCCGCCGTGGTCCCGCACACCACGCAGCCCGTGGTGCCGCACCCGGACTCCGCCGGGCCCGGCACGCCGGGGCCGGCGCCCGCCCGGCCGTAACCCCGGTTCGGGCCGCCGCTATGCGGACCGTGACCCGAACATGACGCAGATCACCGGGCGATTCACCCGGACCGGCCGGTGCGCGGCCGCGGCGTCGTAAGGTTTCGCCCATGGTGTCGCAGGAGAGGGCCGAATTGGTGCGGTCGGCGGCCGAGGCGAGCCTGCTCGCCGGTCGCCGGCGCTACAACCGCAACGAGGTGGCCGAAAGAGCCGAGGTGACGCCGGAGCTCGCCCGGCGGCTGTGGGTCTCGCTCGGTTTCCCGGCCAGCGAGGACGACAGCGCGCGCGATTACACCGACGCCGATATCGCCGCCATCAAACGGTTCCGGGAGGTGGGCACGCTGGCGGGAGCCGACACCCGGCAGCAGGCCGCGACGGCCCGCACCATCGGGCAGACCATGGCGCGGCTGGCCGAATGGCAGGTGGATCTGGTCCTGGCCGAGATCGATCGACGCGTCGCCGCGGCCGGAGCGGACGGGGATCGCGAACAGATCACCCGGACCGCCACCGCGGAAACGGTGGAACTGCTGGAGAGCCTGCTGTCCTATGCCTGGCGGCGCCACCTCGACGCGGCACTGTCACGGAATCTGGAGGATTCCGGTCCGCCCGCCGATTCGACCCGAGCGCTGGCCGTCGGGTTCGCGGATATGGTCGGCTACACCCGGCTGACCCGGCATCTGCATCCCGACGAGCTGTCCACGCTGCTGGAGGCGTTCGAATCCACCACCAACGACGCGATCGCCGAGAACGGCGGCTGGGTCATCAAGAACGTCGGCGACGAAGTGATGTTCGCGGCCGAATCGCCGCTGGCCGCGGCCCGGATCGCGCTGGCCCTCCAGGAATCCACCATGACGGTGGGCACCACGCCGGAGCTGCGGATCGCGCTGGCCTACGGGCCGGTGCTGCAGCGTTTCGGTGACCTGTACGGCTCGGTGGTGAACATCGCCGCCCGGCTCACCGGTGTCGCCCGGCCGGGCACGATCCTGGTGGACGACGGGGCCGCGGCGGAATTGGACGGCGAGCCCGAGTTGAGCATCAAACACCTGCGCAGTGTGCGCGTGCGAGGGTTCAACCGGCTGCGCCCGCACCTGCTCCGCCGTAACGGCCGGGCCGCATCCTGACCGGCACCAGCGGCATTCTCCATTTCAACATATGGAATTTCTGACAACGTAAATGCCACTGTGGGTAGGGTCGTCGAGGGAGCCGGTTGCGGCTCACGCGTGAAAAGGAGACCAGGATGGCCAAGGGCTACGTCATCGTGACCGAGCTGATCAAGGACCCGGCGGGGATGGCCGAATACGGTAAGGCGGCCGGTAAAGCCATGGCCGCCGGTGTGAAGGTCCTGGCGGTCGACACCAAGTTCGAGGTCCTCGAAGGGGAATGGCCCGCCACACAGACCGTGGTGCTGGAATTCGAATCTCCCGAAGCGGCCCGTGCCTGGTACGAGTCCGAGGAATACCAGGCGGCGATCCCGCTGCGACAGGCGGCCGCGGACTGCAACGCGGTAATCGTCAACGGGCTGTAACCGCCCGGGCTCGCGCGCGGCCTGTCCGGCCCTCCGGTCGTAGCGGTTGCCGCCGCTGTGGCCGGGCGCGCGACCCGAGCCGCGCGTTCGGAGCCGCGGCCGGGCCGGGTATCTAGGCTGGCGAGGTGACCATCTCCGAGCGCATCACACCGACCGGCCGCTCGATCGCGCTGGAGCTCTCCGGCGTGCGCGCCGAGATCGGCACGGTGGCCGCCGTCCTGCGTGGGCTGACCGTCGGCGGTGTCGCGGTCACCGAATCGGTTCCGGCCGGGGCGACACCGCCGATGGGCGCCGGAATCGTCCTGGCGCCCTGGCCCAACCGGGTACGCGACGGTATCTGGATTCTCGACGGGCTACCCCAGCAACTCGATATCACCGAACCGGCGCGTTCGAACGCGATCCACGGGTTGCTCCGCAACACCGGCTACGAGGTGCGGGAACTGTCCCCCGCCGCCGTGACCCTGGGCGCGCTGATACCGCCTCAGCACGGCTGGCCGTTCCTGCTGGACACCTGGGTGCGCTACGAACTGCGCCCCGACGGGCTCGCCGTGACCCACGGCGTGGTGAACCACGGAGATCGGCCGGCGCCGTACGCCGTGGGCGCGCACCCATACTTCCGAATAGGTGAGACACCGGTCGAGGACCTGGTGCTGACGGTTTCCGCCGCAACCTATCTCGAGGTCGATGCCCGCATGAATCCGGTGGCCGAACACCCGGTCGAGGGCACCCGCTACGACCTGTGGGCCGGTGTGCCGCTGTCACAGCTGGACCTGGACACCCCGTTCGGCGGGGTGACACCCGCGGCGGCGGCCCGGCTCACCGCACCCGACGGTTCGACGGTAGAACTCGCGCAGGACACCGGCTGGGAGTACCTGCAGGTTTTCACCCCGCGGGAGTTCCCGCGGCCGCGGGGCCGGGGACTCGCGGTCGCGCTGGAACCGATGACCGCCCCGCCGAACGCGTTGAACTCGGGTGACGGATTGCGTCACCTCGCACCCGGTGAACGGTGGGAGGGCGGATGGCGTATCCGGTACACGCCCGGGCCGAATCGGGATCGCTGAAGCGCGCGGTGCGTGCGGACGGCGCCCAGTGGGTCGCCCGGCCACCTCGCCTTGTTCCGCTGACCTGCCCGGACACGAGCACACTCAGTCGCGCGGGGCGATCTCGGTCACCGCCGCGCGCAATCGCTCCGAGCGCGGCGAATGCGCGGTCGTTTCGTTCCAGACCAAGGCGAAGGTGCAGGGCGGCAGGTCGGTGACCGGGACATACGCGAGGTCGGGCCGGGGGTACAGCCGGGCCGCCGCCGCGGGTACGAAGGCGACCGCCCGGGTGAGCGCGACCGTATTCAGCAGGGATTCGAAAGTGCTGCCGTGGCTTTCGGCCGGCCGGGCGCGGGTGCCGTCCGGCCGGGGATCGGCGGTCCAGAACGCGCGACCCTCGGGGAAGGTGGACGGTGACATCTCCACGACCGGGTGTTCCGCGAGGTCCGCGAGAGAGAGGATGTCGCGGGCGGCGAGCGGGTCGGTGGCCGAAAGGCAGGCCAGGCGGGGCTCCACCACGAGCGGCTGGGCGTGGAGGCCCGCGGGAACCGGTAGATGGACGAAGGCGGCATCGATTTCACCGCGTTCGAGGGCGGTCAGCTGTGCGGTGAAGGTTTCCAGTACCCGCACCTGCGGTTGCGGGTTCGCGAACGCGTCCAGCACAGCGCGGATCTCCGGTATCGAGCCGAAGCCCTCGCACACCCCGATCCGCAGTGTGTCGTCGCCGACGGCCAGATGATATGCCGCGCGGCGCAGGTCGTCGGCGGCGGTCACCACGCGCCGGGCGTGCGGTAGCAGCTCCCGTCCGGCCTCGGTGAGTTCGACGTGCCGGCTCGTGCGCTGGAATACCCGCACTCGTAACCGGTCCTCCAGGGCGCGGATCTGCTGGCTCAGCGCCGGCTGGGTGAGATAGAGGCGGCGCGCGGCGCGGCCGAAATGCAATTCCTCGGCCAGTATCAGCAGCAATCGGAGCTGGTGCGGAGTGGGATCGTCACCGTTGGAAACCGCTGTATTCGCCGAATCGATAATGGACATATTATCAATCTACGCGGATGCGAATCGTCAGATCGTTGCCGCCGCGCCGATGCGGCGGGCAAGCTGGGGAGCGGATCCACACCGCGCCGAAATCGATCGGCGCGGTGTTCAGCTGAGCAATTCCCTTCCCACTGCAGTCGTTTCCGCGCGTGCGGAAGCGCAAGAACGGATCGATGGGTCGCTGTGCAGCCGAATCTGTTTTCCCTCATGCTCTGTGTCTTCGGAATCACCACCGGTGAATTCGTGGTCGCCGGAATCCTGCCCGATATCGCGGACGATCTGGCGGTGTCCGTACCCGCCGCCGGGTTGCTCGTCACCGCCTACGCCGCCGGCATGATCGTCGGCGGCCCGTTGCTCACCGCGCTCACGGCGCGGTTCCGAAGAAAACCGCTGTTGCTGGCGCTACTCGGGGTGGCCGTCGCGGGAAACGTGGCGTCGGCGCTGGCGCCGGTGTACGGACTGCTCTTCGCCGCGCGGGTGGTCACCGCCTTCGTGACCGCCACCTTCTTCGCCACCGCGATCGTGGCCGCGACCTCGGCGCAGCCACCGGAGAAACAGGGTTCGACGGTCGCGAAATTGGTTCTCGGCATGAACCTGGCGATGGTGCTGGGCGCACCGCTGGGTACCGTCGTCGGCGCCGCCTACGGCTGGCGGGCGACCTTCGCCGCGATAGCCGCCGTCTGCTTCGCCGGCCTGCTGCTGGTGGCGCGCTGGGTCGCCGATGTGCCCGGCGCGCGGTCCGCGGTCCCGACCGAGCTGCGGGTGTTCACCGATCGCAGAGTGCAACTCGCCATCGCCGTCACCGCCGTGGGCAACACGGGTGCGCTCATGGTGTTCACCTATTTCGCTCCGCTGCTCACCGATATCGCCGGGTTCGCGGCGGGAGCCGTACCCGTGTTGCTGCTGGTCTACGGGGTCGGCGCCATCGCCGGGAATCTACTCGGCGGCCGGATCGCCGATCGTGCGCTGTTGTCCTCGCAGCCGGGCATGCTCGTGCTGTCGGTGGTGACCCTGCTTCTCACCTGGGCGGTCGGCGGGCTCGCCGGAGCCGTCGCAGTGATGGTGTTCGTACTGGGTGCTGTGGCGTTCGCCGTGGTGCCCGGTATGCAAGCGCGCATCCTGCAGACCGCCACCGTCGCACCCACGCTCGCGATCGCGGTGAACGCCTCGGCCTACCAGCTCGCGGCGGCCGCGGCGGGTTGGCTCGGCGGCCGCACCATGGACGCCGCCGGGCTGCGGAGCATCTATCCGGTGGCCGCGGCGGTGACGGCCGCCGGGGCGGTACTGAGCGGGCTGGTCTGGTATCGAGAGCGCGGGGTGCCTGCCGCGGACGGCGAAGTTGTCGTTCGCGGGTGAGATGGTCTGCCCCGGAATCGACACGAGTACCCGGCCCCGGTGGGCGCGCCGCTACCGCCGCGCCTACCGGAGGGCGTCGGTGACGACGTCGAGAGCGAGGCCGGGGTGACGGGGCGGTCGGCTCACCTGTCGGCCAGTACCAGTGCGAATCGTTGCGCGGGGTCGGTCCAGGCGTGACGCATGCGGAAACCGGCGGTGGCCAGTTCGGCGCGGAAACCGGTCAACCGGAACTGCGCCGAGATCTCGGTGCGCAACTGTTCTCCGGCGGCGAAATCGATCACGAGATCCAGATCGGGGATCGTCACCCGCATCGCCTCGGTGGCCGCCAGGCGCATTTCGATCCATTCGAGGTCCGGGTCCCACACGGCCAGATGGTCGAATGCGAGCGGATCGAAATCGGCGCCGAGCCGGTCGTTCAGTACATGCAACATATTTCGGTTGAACTCCGCGGTCACCCCCGCGGCGTCGTTGTACGCGGACATCATCACGGCGGGATCGGTGACCAGGCCCACCCCGACGAGCAGCTGTTCGCCCGGTGCGAGCACCTGGTGCAATTCGCCCAGAAAAGCGGTGCGTTCGAACGGCGGCAGATTGCCGAGGGTGCCGCCGAGCAGCGCGACCAGACGGCGGCCGCCGTGCGGAAGCGCCGCGAGCATGGTGGTGAAATCGCTGACGATGCCGTGAATGGACAGATGCGGGAATTCGCCGCTGGTCCAATCGGCCGCGGCCCGTAACGCGGTTTCGGAGACGTCCTGCGGTATGTAGGAGCACAACGAGCCGTGCGCGGTGAGCGAGTTCAGCAGCAGCCGGGTCTTCTCGGAGGAACCCGAACCCAGCTCGACCAGTTCGGTCGCGCCCGAGGCGTGGCGGGCGATCTCGTCGGCCGCGGTATGCAGCAGTGCGCGTTCGGTGCGCGCGGGATAGTACTCCGGCAGCCCGGTGATGAGGTCGAACAGCGCGTTTCCGCGGGCGTCGTAGAACCATTTCGGGGGGAGCCATTTCCGGGGGCCGGACAAACCCCAGAGCACATCGGTGCGCAGCTGCTCGCGCAGATCGGCCTCCGTGAGCTGAATATCGAAGGTGGGTGCGATAGCCATTGGATTCCTCTCTGTTCCGCGGCCGTCGCCGTGAAAGTTAGGGCAACCGCGGCGGCGGGACATCCGCCATTTCGAGCGGAATATCCGCACTTGTGCGCGGGCGGGTCGCTGTTCGCGAATATCGCCCGGCACGGATTGCCCGGTGTCCGGGTGCGCCGGCGCATGGCCGGCGGTGACCCGGGCGTGGTCGTGTTCGGCGGCGGATCGCCGCCGGCAGTGATCGTGCTGGATATCGCCGCCGACCGGACCGTTACCGGCAGCTACTCCCTTACCAGCCTGGAAAAGCTCACCCGTATCGAATAAGCAAATTTTTAGCAATCCTTTGTCGCGCTCTCTGTGGCGAGTGGCTCGGAGTGTTCGAATATGCGCTTGATGTGGTAGTTATCCGGTCTGTGGCCGTTCCGGAACCTCACCTCTGCTTGACAGCAGCCCGCGGTCAGGCGATATTGGCTACTGGTCGGACAATGATCGGATACCGCGCCGCGGACTGCACGCACCGCTCCTGGACAGGAGAGAGGGATGCCGCTTTTCTCGCCGGGATCATCGGGCCGTCGCCGCGAGACATCGGCCGGGGCGCCATGTCGACGTGCGGCCAACCGCGCCCGGGGGTTGTCACACCGACCGCGGTTACGCACCCACGGTGGCCTGGGATCGGGCCGGTATCGGTCCCCTGAGCAGATTCGCACCGATTTCTGTGGGGTGGACGGCCGCTTCCGCCGCCGGCGAATCCTCCGAGCCGACCTGCACCGGGCGCCGGGCGGTGCAGTGCCGCGCCGAATCCGGCGGACAACCGTCCGGTGGGCACCCGTATCGCGACCCGGACCAGCGGTACCACTGCGGCGAACTGAACCTCATCGGCGGCTCGGAGGCCCGGGTGGACTTCGTGTACACCCGGCGCGCGCCCGCCGTCTGCCCGCGACCGGCAGGTCGGCTCACCCGGGCCGACCTGCCGGTCCACCACCGTTCCTGCCGGTCCACCACCGTCCCGGCGTCCGGAGTCACCTGCGGGCTCTGCGGCCGCACCGAGTGCACTGAGCGACTGCTGGTGGCCGCCGAATATCCCGCGACCACGGTGTATCTCGAGTGTTCCGGACCGTGCGGAGGATCGACCGCGCCGATGTGGGCTCCGGTGGACGCGGCGTAACGAAATGGGCGGCTGCTCACCTGCGGAATGTGCGGTTAGCCTGGTCGTGTGCAGGTGAGTTCGTCGGACAGCGATCCGGGCGTCGAGTGGGAGATCGGCCCGCCGTCGCGTGTCGTGCCGGGGCGCCGTGCGGCGATGATCGGCTTTCGTGACCACAGCGCGTCCGGCCTGGATCTGCGGGTCGCGGATATCCCGGCGGTCACCGTGGTGGTCGAATTCGGGGGCAGTGGGCTGACCGTCGAGGGGCCGGGCGGCCGGCGGGAGTTCACCGCCTTCATCGCGGGCTGTACCAGCGGGACCATGCGGATCAGCGGTGCGCGGCCCGCGTGTGTCGAGGCGCGGCTGTCTCCGGTGCAGGCGTATTCGCTGCTGGGTGTCGCGCCCGCCGAGCTGGACGGCGCCGTCGTCGACCTCACTGATCTGTGGGGACCGCGGGCGGCGCTGTTACGGGAACGGCTGGCCGCCGCCGCGACCTGGGAACAGCGGTTCGCGCTCACGGAGGACTTCCTGGCCGGACGCGCTGATCCGGCCCGCGCGGTGGATCCCGAGGTGGCCGTCAGCTGGCATCGCATCGTCACCGGACGCGGACAGGTCAGGATCGGTGAGCTCGCCGATGCCTGCGGGTGGAGTCGTAAGCGGTTGTGGGCGAGGTTCGATGCCCAGATCGGGCTGACCCCCAAACGGGCCGCGATGCTGGTCCGGTTCCGGCACGCGGTCGACGGTCTGGTGGCGGGCGGGTCTGCCGCCGATATCGCCGCGTCCTGCGGTTATACCGATCAGTCCCATCTCGGCCGGGATATGTCGAGTTTCGTCGGTGTCACGCCCGCGGCGCTGACGCGCAAGGTGCTGAACCCGTTCTCCAAGCGTCGCCACCAGGCCTGGGGAACATTCGTCCTAGACCGTCCCGAGCCGGCCGTTCGATAGTGGGCCCGCGCCGGCGGGTCTTCCGGCGCGATGCCACGAATACGCCGGAAGGAAGAGTCGATGGCGGCCGAGATCCTGTTGTGGGTGGCCAATGCCGCGGGCTTGCTCGCGCTGGTGGTGCCGTGGCGCGGAAAGCCGCGCCGCCTGCGGCATATCGCCGTGCTCGCGCCGCTCGCGGCCGGCGCCCAGTTGCTCGCCGACGGTTATCGCTGGCCGATGGTTCCGGCCTACGCGCTGTCGGTGACCCTGGCGGTCGTGTGGGCGCTGGGGACCGCCCGTACGGGCAACCCTTCCGGATGGTTACGTGCCCTCGCAATAGGTGTCGGCACAGCCCTTTTCGCCGTCTCGGTGGCTACGCCGATCGCGGCTCCGGTGTTCGGATTGCCGCAGCCCGGTGGTCCGTACGCGATCGGTACCGTGACCTACCACTGGCGCGACGACGCTCGACGCGAGATCTTCGACCCCGACCCCGCCGCCCGCCGCGAGCTCATGGCGCAGGTCTGGTATCCGGCGGAGTCCGGAACCGATGCCCCCACCGCGCCCTATGTGGCGGACGCGAAAGAACTCTCGGCCGCCGCGGGCCCGCTGCTGGACGCTCCGGGTTTCGTGTTCGACTTCTGGGACGAGGTTCCCACGCACGCCACCCGGCGCCCGCCGGTGGCGGCGGCCCGCCCCCGCTACCCGGTTCTGGTCTTCGCCTCCGGTCTCAACGCATTCCGGCAGTCCAATATGTTCCAGGTGGAGCGACTGGTCTCGCACGGATTCGTGGTGGTGGGCCTCGACCAGCCCTATACCTCCGCCGTCACCGTGTTCCCCGACGGTCGCACGATCGCCGGGTGGACGAAGGACCGGGTGTATCCGGCGGTCCAGCAGAGCCTCACCCCGGCCGTTCCCGCTCCCGCGCTCGGCTATGCCGAACTAGCCGACGGACTCATCCCCTACCTGGCGCGGGATATCGGGTTCGCGCTCGATCAGCTGACCCGGTTGAACGCCGCCGATCCGGAGGGGCTGTTGACCGGCCGCCTCGACCTGGAGCGGGCCGGTGCCTTCGGGGTCTCACTCGGTGCGATGACGGTCGGCCAGGCCTGCCACACCGACCCGCGGCTGCGGGCCTGCTCGATGATGGACGCCGCGATGCCCGCCGATGTCGTCCGCGCCGGGCCGCGGCAGCCGAGTATGTGGCTGACCCGGGACGCCGAATCCATTCTGCTCGAACGCGAGCGCAGCGGCGGCTGGCCCGACCGTGAGATCACCGAAACGATCACCACCCAGCGCGAGGTGTTCGCCGCGAGTCCGCCGGGACAGGGCTACCACGTGGAGATCCCGGGAATGTTCCATGTGAATTTCACCGATGCCCCCGCGTGGACGCCGTTGGCGGAGAAACTCGGTCTCTCGGGACCGATCGGGGGCGCGCGCGGTCACGAGATCGTCGCCGCGTACACGCTGGCGTTCTTCGAGCGGTTCCTGTCCGGCGGCGACGCCGCGCTGCTGGACGGTCCGGCCCCGTGGCGTGAGGTCCGCATCGAACGCCGATGACCCATCGGCCGGGTCGCCGGTGGTCGTGCGCCGCCGGATGATGTGGGCCTCGGTACCCACCGGTCGTGCCGTCCTCGATTTCCGCGTCGGCTACGGTGAATACGCGGAGACCAGGCCTCGCGGACCGTAGAATTCCCAGGGTGCGCAGGGCTTTCGAGGCGTGCACGGGAATCGGCGATGCGGCACCGCAGTTCACGGCCTAGACTCGTACCCAGAACTTCTCGTGGTTAAACCAGCCTTCCGGCTGGACCGGGCCCGCGGGCAGGTAGGAGAGCGTCAGTGGACCTCGAAGAAGCGCGCCGCTTCGCGGCGAGAGTGTGGGGCAGCGCGGATCTGACACGTACAGAGCGCTTGGCGGCCGTCAAAGCGGACGCGCACGCCCGCGGTAAGGAGCCGTTCGATCTGGGCCGGCTCGAAGCGCTGTGCGATACGAGCCATGAAGGTCGCATGGACCCGATGTCCTGGCGGCAGCGCCGGTTCGAACTGATCTATTACAGCCACCCCGAGATGATGTGCATCGAGGATCTCGCCGCCTACGTCACGATGACCCAGGGGTGCAGTCCGGCGATCCGCCCGGTCGATTAGGTCCGGCCGCCGCCGGCGATCATTCACCCGCCACCCGGTCGGAGACCGCCCAGAAGTCGGCGTAGCGACCGCCCCGGCGCAGCAGTTCCTCATGGGTTCCCTCCTCCACGATCCGCCCCTTGTCCAGGAACACGATCCGATCCGCCCGCCGGACCGTGTTCAGCCGATGGGCCACCATCACGACTGTCCGTCCCGCCACGAGCCGCTCGATACCCTCGTGCACGGCTGCCTCGTTCACCGGATCCAATGCGGAGGTCACCTCGTCGAGCAGGACGATCGGCGCGTCCTTCAACAGAGCTCGCGCGATCGACACCCGCTGTCGTTCGCCACCGGAGAGCAGGCCGCCCCCTTCACCCACCGCGGCCGACCAGCCACCGGGCAGCCGTTCGATCACCTCGTCCAACCGGGCCGCCTCGGCCGCCGCCCGGACCTCGGCCGCGGTGGCATCGGGCCGGCCGAGCCGGACATTGTCCTCGATCGTGCCGTCGAAGAGGTGCACATCCTGGAAGACGATGGCGAACTGCGCCATGGCGACCGCGGGTTCGAGGTCGCGCACGTCGACACCGCCGACCCGCACCGCTCCGGCGTCCACATCGTGGAATCGTGCGATGAGCTGCAATACCGTGCTCTTACCCGCACCCGAGGGGCCGACGACGGCGAGCCGCTGCCCCTCCGGCACCGACAGCGACAGCTCGTCGATCACGGTCCCTTGCCCGTGCCCGAAAACCACGGATTCGAACTCCAGGCCGTGACCGGCCGGCGGGATCGGTTCGGCGGCTTCCGGCAGTGGTTCGGTGCGCAGTAGCTCGTCCAGTCCCGTCAGCACTGAACGCGCACTGCGCAACCGGCCGCCGATCTCCGAGAGCGAGAGCAGGGGATCGGCGCAGCGCGCGGCCAGCACCAGAATCGTCAGCAGTTCCGCGGCACCGATATCGCCGCCGAGGGCCAGGTAGGCGCCGAGTGCGAGCAGGGCGGTGAACATCGCCTGGACGGTCAGCGCGGTGCCCACCGCGCCGGACAGTGCCGCCAGGGTGGAACGACGGCTCGCGCGCTCGATGCCGCGCAGCGCGTCGTCGAGCAGCCCGAAGCGTTCCCCGCTCCGCCCGCCGGCCCGTAGCACCGGCTGGGCCTGCAGATATTCGACAACTCGGGCGGTGGCTTCTTGGTCCCGGCGGTGGCGTTCCTCGTCGGTGGCCGTCGCGGCACGTCCCGCCCGCAGCTGGACCGCCGCCACGACCGGTGCGGCCGCCAGTGCGGCGAGGCCCATCCGCCAATCGAAGGCGAGCATCACCGCCACGATCGTCAGCGGGGTCACCCAGGCGGAGATGAACGGTGCGAGCAGATGCGCGATCACTCCCATCGCGTCCAGTACGCCGCGACCGGCCAGTACCGAGACGTGCCCGACCCGGCCTGTGCCGTACCAGCCGAGCGGTAACCGGGCCAGATGATCGCCGAGCCGGTGGTACAGGCCCAGCAGCAGGGCGGTGCCGACCCGGAAACCGCGCAGATCGCTGAGATAGCGCAGCACACCGTAGAACACGACGGTGACGGCGAACGCGATCAGCCAGGGCCGCGCATCCGCGGGTGTGCTCCCGAACAGGGAGCGGAGCACGGGGACGAGCAGGGCGTAGGAGAAACCTTCGGCGACCGCGGTCACCGTCATCAGGGCCACGGTGCGACGCACCGGCCGGGCGTATTCGGGTCCCAGCACTCGTAACAGCATCCGGATCATCGGGAATCTCCTCGCGGCAGGTCACCGAGGGTGACACTCTCGTCGGACAGGGGGTGCCGGGACCGCTGGTACGCGGCGAACTTCCTACCCCGGGCCAGTAGTTCGGCGGGACTGCCGCGCTCCACGATCGTCCCGTTCTCCAGCAGGACGACGGTGTCGGCATCGGCGAGGGTCTCCGGGCGATGGGCGATGACCAGAACCGTGCGCTCGCCGGGCCGGGCCGCCAGCGCGGCGCGCACGGCCTGTTCGGTCCGCGGGTCGGCGAAGGCGGTCGCCTCGTCGAGCACGAGAACCGGGGTATCCGCCAGCAGCGCCCGGGCCAGCGCGATCCGCTGCGCCTCACCACCGGACAACCCCGCCTCGGCACCGAGGATCGTGTCGTACCCGTGTGGCAGTTCGAGGATGCGATCGTGAATGTTCGCCCACTGCGCGGCGCGGATCACGGCGTCGAGGTCGGCGTGCGGCACCGCGAGCGCGATATTGTCCGCGACCGACGCGCGCAACAGGCGGACATCCTGGAAGACGAAGGAGATCGCCCGATAGAGGTCCGCGGCGGCCAGCTCACGCAGGTCGACCCCGCCCAGCGTGATCGCGCCGTGGGTCGGGTCGAAGAAACGCGGTAGCAGTTGTACCAGCGTGGATTTCCCGCTGCCCGACGGCCCGGCCAGCGCGGTGACCGTACCCGGTTCCAACACCAGGTCGATATCGCGCAGCACTTCCCCGCCGGGCTCGTAGCCGAAGTGGACCCCGCGCAGCTCCACTCGGTGACCGGCCGGTGGGCGCGGCCGCGCGGGCTGCGGAAGCGCCGGCTGCGCGAGCACCTCCCGGATCCGGGTGACCGCGCGCCGGGCCGCCTGCACATCGTCGAAGCCGTGCCCCAGGGCCGCGACCGGGGCGGTCAACCCCAGCCCCAGCAGTAGGAACGGCAACAGGTCCGCCGGAGCGAGGCCACCGGAGGTGATCAGCGCGGCGCCGCCGGTCAGGACGACCGCCAGCACGAACGGCGGGGACAGCGCCAATTGCATCCCCGCCGCGAGCACCGACATCCCGCGCACCCAGCGCAGGAATACCGCGACGAACGCCTCTGCCGCCACCAGGAATTCGCGGTGCGCGCGTTCGGTCCCGCCGAATGCCTTCACCACCGCGATACCCTGGACGAATTCGACCACGGAGTTGGAGATCCGGCCCATGGCCGCGTCGAACTCCTCCTGTTCGCGCAGCCGCGCCGGGGTCATCATGAGCGGGACCACCGCCACCGCCAGCAGCACCGGGATCAGGGTGATCAGCGTGAGCCGCCAATCGACGGTGCACAGATAGACCAGCGATACCAGCGGCACGACGAACGCGGCGACGAGTTCACCGGGCGTATGGGCGATGAACGGATGGACGGCGGCCACATCCTCGCCCACCACCTTCGCGAGTTCGCCGGTGCGGCGGCGGGAGAACCAGCCGATCGGCACCCGGCTCAGCCGCAGGGCCAGCTGCCGTCGCAGGGCCAGTTGGACCCGGCCGTCCAGCAGATGCCCGATTCCGGCGGCTGCCGCCGAGCAGAGCAGCCGCACGAGCAGGCCGCCCGCGCCCGCGATCACCACGAACCGCACGTGTTCGTGATCGACCGGCCCGGGCGACAACAGGGTCCGCCCCAGTTCCACGACCGCCAGCAGCGGCGCCAGACCGGCCACCGCGCCGACGATGTGGAGCACCACCACGGTCACGAAACTTCGCAGATAGGGCCGGAGCAGCGGCACTGTGGCGCGCTCCGGGGCCGACACGGGGCCCGGTGCGCGGTCTTCACCGACCGCCGCGGCCGCTGTGGTGGTCATCGTCGCGTACCGATCGGCCGCACCGGCACCGTGCGCGTATGGCAACCGTGCCGTGATCCGGTGTCCTCCGAGCGGACCGGCCTGCTCCGCGGTGGACGAACACTGCCGCTGACGTCGTACATGGCTCTCCTGCTGTGCAGTCGGGTGGCGTGGTCGCCACCCGTCCGGTGATCCGGGAACGGGTCGTTTCCGGATACGGATGCCAGCATCGCCGCGGCGGGCAGGGATGTATTGGACGAATGTTCCGGCCGGGCGGGGCTGGATACCGCAACGCGGCGGGCCGTCCCTACGGGAAGGCCCGCCTGTATTACTCGTTGTGCACGTGCCGGATGTTCAGACGACGCTCGCGTGCCGGACGATGATGTCGCCGTAGGAATTGTGTGCATACACCCGCACGATGTTCCGGTGGCTCTCGGCCGGGTCGACCGGTTCCATCCGGTTCTGCACCGTGCCGTGCCGGGCGCCCGCCTCCAGCCGGGCCGCGCTGCCCGGGCCGATACCCACTTCGAGTTCGCCCATGGATGTCTCCAACCGCAGTTCCCCGCGTACTGCCTCGACGATGCGGATATTGCCCTTGGCGGTTTTCGCGGTCACCGAATCGGTCGGGCGCTCGACGACGATATCGCCGGCGGCCACCTCCAGATCGCACCGGCCGAGTTCGCCGGTGCCCACCAGCCGTCCCACCGCGGCGGTGCCCTTCCACCGGGAGCCGGTGGGCACCTCGATGGTCACCACGATCGACGGATTGCCGCCGAACGGGGTGTAGGTCCGCCAATCCCGCGGTGTGATCACGCTCAGGGCACCGGCCGTGAAATCGACCCGGGTCTGTTCGGCGGCGCGGATATCGCCCTTCTTGGACTCGTCGGCCGGCCTTACCGTGACCACGGTGTCGGTGCGGTCGGCGGCGGTGACGGTGACTTCGCCGGAGAGTACTTCGACGGTGACGGCGATCGGTTCCGGCGTCTCGAATGTCGGCATGGCTGTGCTCCTCTGTGTGCGAAAGAGATAGGGGTCTGCCGATCGCGATCGGCGGGTGGTCTACCGGGCCGTTCAGGACCAGGTGACCGGCAGTTCGTGGACGCCGTAGATGTTCATATCGGTCCGCAGCGGGACTTCTCCGGCCGGCACGGCGAGCCGCAGGGCCGGGAAGCGGCGCAACAGTCCGGCGAAACCGGCGCGCATCTCCACCCGGGCCAATTGCTGGCCCAGGCACTGGTGGACGCCGTGCCCGAAGGACACGTGCCCGCGGGCCCTGCGGTGGATATCGAGGGTGTCCGGGTTGTCGAAACGCCGGGGATCGTGGTTGGCGGCCAGCAGCGAGACCACCACGGTCGATCCCGCGGGGATGGTCTCCCCGCCGAGTTCGAGATCCTCGGTGGCGTAGCGGTAGAAGATATCGGCGACCGACAGGTAGCGCATGAGTTCCTCGACCGCGTCCGGCATCAGGTCCGGGTCGGCGCGCAACTCGGCCAGCTGCTCCGGGTTCTCCAGCAGCGCGAAGGTGCCCAGCGCCAGCATGTTCGCGGTGGTCTCGTGGCCGGCGAGCAGCAGCAGGAAGGAGATGCCGGTCAGTTCCTCGATGGAGAGGTCCTCGTCGCGGGCGAGGTCGGACAGGATGTCCTCACCGGGCTCGGCGCGTTTGGCCGTGACCAGTTCGGCCAGGTAGCCCATCATCGCGCCGTAGGCACCCATCTTCTCCTCCAGCGGCTGGTCCCGGAGCAGGAATTTGGCGGAGTTGGTCTGGAAGGTCTCCCGGTCGGCGTAGGGGACGCCGAGCAGTTCGCAGATCACCAGTGAGGGCACCGGCAGCGCGAAGGCCCGCACCAGATCGACCGGCGGGGTCAGGTTCGCCATCTCGTCGAGTTGCCGCTCGACGACCTCGGCGATGTGCTCTTCGAGCTGTTTCATGCGCCGGACGGTGAAAGCGCCGATGAGCTTGCGCCGCAGCCGGGTGTGGTCCGGCGGGTCCATGGCGATGAACAGACCCGGGATCTGCGGGGACGGTTCGGTCTGGGCGGGCATATCGGGAGTCGCGTCCAACGCGTGCACAATGCCGATGTCCAGGCGGGAGCTGAAGCGGGTATCGGCCAGCAGCGCGCGGACCTCCTCGTATCCGGTGACCAGCCAGCCGGCGTGTCCGTCGGGGAAGAGCAGCGGGCTCACCGGGCGCGCCTCGCGCAGCCGGGTGATCTCGCGCGGCGGGTCGAAGGGGCCGGCATCGCGTTCGGTGGGGAGGCCGTGCGGGACGGAGGCGGTGTCGCTCATCGTATTTCCTGTCGTTTCGAGGTCCCGTACGGCCGGGACACGGGGTGGTCGGTGGTGCTTCGAGGCGGGGCGGGACTTGATTCGTGTCCTTCCGTCTCCGGTCAGTCGCCGCTCCGGCGGTCCGGTTCCGGTGCGGGCGCCCGGCCGAGAAGGGTGATCGCCGCCGCGGGGCAGTTGTGGGCGGCCTCGCGGGCGGCCGGATGGCGCGCGGCCTCGGTCGCGGTGGCCAGAAGCAGCACCCGGCCGTCCGCCTCGTCCTGGTCGAACAACTCCGGAGCGAGCAGTGCGCACATACCGGCGCCGATGCAGCGTTCCCGGTCGACCACGAGTTCCATGGGTGCTCCCTCCCGCCGGGTGACCGGGCTGTCCGGGCCGGTGGTCGCTCTTGCCGATCTGGTCATGGGAGAACTGTCGCCGGGTCCGCTGATACCGGCCTGATACCGCACTGACACGGCCCCTGATGCGGTGTTCGTGCTGGTAGGAGGCGTGATATTCACTCGCGGAAAGGCCGCGCGGCCCGCTGCGGCAGAATGGGCCGGTGCAGATCGCGTTGCTTGGACCGCTCGACATCCGAGCAGACGACGGGGGATCCATCGAGGTACCGGGCGTCCGGCTACGGGCGCTGTTGATCGCCCTCGCACTGGAACCCGGTCGCGCGGTCCCGCGGTCCACGCTGGTCGACTGGATCTGGGGCGAGCAGCCGCCTGCCGACGCCGCGAACGCCCTGCAGGCGCTGGTCTCCCGGCTGCGCCGGCTGCTGCCGGACGGGTCGCTCGAGGGGCAGGCGGGTGGATACCGGCTCACTGTGCGACCCGGCGCGGTCGACGCGGTGCGTTTCGAACAGCTCCTCGAAGCGGCCCGCGCCGGTGACGACGCGCAGCGGACCCGGCTGCTGCGTGAGGCCCTCGACCTGTGGCGCGGTGCGCCGATGCGGGATGTCGACGTGCGCGACAGCGAGGCCGTGGACGCGGTGATCACCCGGTTCGAGGGGCTGCGCCTGGCCGCCACCGAGGACCTGTACGAGTCGGAGATCCGCCTCGGCCGGGCCGCGGAGCAGGTGAGCGAGCTGACCGAGCTGGTGGCCCGGTATCCGGTGCGGGAGCGGCTCGTCGCCGCGCTGATGCGGGCGCTCGGTGCCGCGGGCCGTGGTTCCGAGGCGCTGGTGGTGTACCAGGACGCGCGGGAGGCCCTCGCCGACACGCTGGGGGTGGATCCCTCCCCGGAACTGTCCGCCCTGCATGTCGCGCTGTTGCGCGGCGAAGTGGGTGCGGAGAATGCCGAGCGCCGGACGAACCTGCGGGCCGAACTCACCGGCTATATCGGCAAATACGCCGATATAGCCGCCGTGCGCGACCTCATCGCGAACCATCGGCTCACCACCCTGACCGGGCCCGGGGGTTCGGGGAAGACCCGGCTGGCACTCGAAACCGCGCAGACCCTGCTCGACGACCTACCCGACGGCGCCTGGCTGGTCGAACTGGCGTCCGTCGACGCGAACGGGGATGTGGCGCAGTCGGCGATCGCCGCGCTCGGTCTGCGTGACGCGCTGCTCGGCGGAGCGCCGAACGCCGAACCGATCGAGCGGTTCGTGGCCGCGATCCGCGACCGCGAAACACTGGTGATCCTGGACAACTGCGAGCACGTCATCGACGCGGTAGCGGTGTTCGCCCACCGGGTTCTCGGCGAGTGCCGCGGGCTGCGCATCCTGGCCACCAGCCGGGAACCGCTCGGCATCACCGGCGAGGCACTGTGGCAGGTCGAGCCGCTGGCGCTACCCGCCGAGCACGCGGACCCGGGCGAGATCGAAGCGTCCCCGGCGGTGCAACTGCTGCGGGACCGTGCCGGAGCGGTGCGCAAGGATCTCGCCGCCGACGCCCGCGCGCTGGCGACCATGGCCCGCGTCTGCCGTGCGCTCGACGGGATACCGCTGGCGATCGAACTGGCCGCGGCCAGGCTGCGCACCATGTCCCTCGAACAGCTCGCCGACCGCCTCGACGACCGGTTCCGCCTGCTCACCGGTGGCAGCCGCACCGCGATCCCGCAGCACCGGACGCTGCGCGCGGTGGTCGACTGGAGCTGGGAGTTGCTCACCGACGCGGAACGGACGGTGTTGCGCAGGCTCGCGGTATTCGCCGGCGGCGCGAGTCTGGCGGCGGCGGAACAGGTGTGCGCGGACACCGGGGACGGCCGGAACGCGGGGGTCGAGCAGTGGGAGGTGCTCGAACTCCTGACCGCGCTGACCGAGAAATCGCTGCTGCTCACCGCGGCCGAGTCCGAACCGCGCTATCGGATGCTCGATACGATCCGGCAGTATGCCCGCGACCGGCTGGAGGAGTCGGAGGAGGCGGACGCGGCGCGCCGCGCGCATCTCGCGTATTTCACCGGACTCGCCGCCACCGCGGAACCGCACCTGCGCCGCGGCGAACAGCTGGAGTGGCTGGCGGCGCTGGGGGCCGAGCACGACAATATCGCGGTCGCGATGCGGGGCGCGCTCGCGGCCGGTGACGCCGCGGGGGCGCTGCGGCTTGCCGCGGCGGCCGGGTGGTACTGGTGGCTCGGCGGGTACAAGGCCGAGGGCCTGGAGTTCGTCTCCGCGGTCGCGGACGCGCCCGCCGAGGTGGACGACGGGACCCGGGCCATGGTGTACGCGCTGGTCGTGCATTTCCTGAGTTCCGGACGCAATGACGCGAATCAGCTGGGGGAATGGATCCGTAAGGCGTACGAGGTGAGCCGGCGTGTCCGTGCCGGTCATCCCGCCCTGGCGTTCATTTCCGCGCTGGAACGGATGCTGCACGGCCCGGAGGGGCTGCCCACCGCCTTCGAACCCCTGCTCACCGACGACGATCCCTGGGTGCGTGCCCTGGCCCGGTTGCAGATGGGCAAGATGCGGATCGTGCTCGGGCAGGACGGGCCGGAAGTCGACGAATACCTCGCGGGGGCGCTGACCGAGTTCCGCGCCCTGGGCGAGCGCTGGGGGATGTCGTTCGCGCTGACCGAACGGGCCAACCGATTCGCCACCCGCGGCGAGTTCACCGCCGCCTGCGAGCTCTTCGAACAGGCGGTCGCGGTGGTGACCGAGGTCGGCGCGACCGAGGACATCGTCGGCCTGCTGTCGCGGCAGGCCCAGTTGTACTGGCTCGCGGGTGAGACCGAGGCGAGCGCGGCCGCGATGGCCGAGGCCCAGCGCTGCGCGGATCGGGTCGCCTGGCCGGTGGCATTGGCCGAACTGGCCCTGGCGAAAGCGGAGCTGGCCCGGTGGGGCGGCGATACCGAGCAGGCCCTCGAACAGATCCGCGTCGCCACAGCGATATTGGGCAGCGAAGCGGAGATGCCGCAACTCGCCGCCGCGATCCACACCCTGCTCGGCTACCTCGCCACCGACCTCGACGAGGCCCGGGCGCATCACGCCACGGCCTTCCGGGCCGCCACCGAGGCGGGGCACGCGGTGCTGGTCGCCCAGGTGATCGTCGGGATCGCGGACCTGGCGCTGCGCGCGGACCGCGATATCGAGGCCGCGCGGCTGCTCGCGGTGAGCACCGCGGTCCACGGTGTGCCCGATCGTTCGCAACCGGACGCGGCCCGGATCGAGCGGACGATACGAGACCGCCTCGGCGAAGCGGACTTCACCGAGGCGATGCGCGAGGGCGCGGAAGCGGACTGGCAGGAACTGGCCGCCGTCACGCTCGCTTGTTGAACGTGGTCCGGGACCACACATATCCGAGGACGGCGAATCCGGCGCACCAGGCGAGCGCCGCGGCCGTGTAGCCGCCGGACGGATTACCGGCCAGGAATCCGCGCAAGGATTCGATGATCGGTGTGAACGGCTGATACTGGGCGAACTGCCGGACCCCCTGACCCATCTTCTCGGCCGGCACGATCGCGGTGCTCACGAACGGCAGCATGATCAGCGGCACCACACCCATCCCGGCGGACTCCGGCGTCTTCGCCGCCATACCGAGCGCCACCGTGAGCCAGGACGCGGCGAATGAGGTTGCCGCCAGGACGCCGAGTGCGCCGAGCCAGTCGAGCCCGGTGGCCGGCGGCCGGAATCCCAGGGCGAACGCCACCGCGAGGATCGCCACGATGGCGACCACGTTGGTCAGGATGGTGGCCACGACGTGGCCGGTCAGTACGGCGCTGCGGGATACATCCATGACCTTGAACCGGTTGATGATGCCCTTCGACATATCCGAGCTCACCGCCACCGCGGTGCCCGACAACCCGTAACTGATGGCCAGCAGCAGCATGCCCGGCGTCGCGTAGTCGATGTAGTCGCCGCCGACGTCGAAGGCGCTGCCGAATACGTAGACGAAGATCAACATCATCACGACCGGCATGAAGGCCGCGTTGAAGATGGTGACCGGATTCCGGGTGGAATGTTTGAAATTACGGCGCAGCATGATCGACGAATCGGTCAGCGGTGCGGTGATCGTGCTCATGGTGCGGTGACCTCCGTGGTCGCGTGGCCGGTGAGGGAGAGGAACACATCGTCGAGATCAGGAGTGTGGACGGAGACCTCGGCGGCCTCGAGCGCTGACGTGTCGAGCCGGTCGAGCACATGTCGCAGTGATTTCGAGCCGCCGTCGCCCGGCACCCGCAGCGTCAGCGCTTCGTCGTCCCGGGTGGCGCCCGGCAGCACCCGCGCCGCCGCGTCCAGCTCGCTCACCTGGGTGAACCGTAGCCGGATATAACTGCCGGGGACCTGACGTTTGAGCTCGCCGGGTGTGCCCTCCGCGACGATCCGGCCCTGGTCGAGCACCGCGATCCGGTCGGCCAGCTGATCGGCTTCCTCCAGATACTGGGTGGTGAGGAAGATCGTGACGCCCTGATCCGTCAGTCCCCGCACGATCTCCCACATGGTCCGCCGGCTCCGCGGATCCAGTCCCGTGGTCGGCTCGTCCAGGAAAACGATCTCCGGTTTGGTGACCAGCGTCATCGCCAGATCCAGCTTCCGCCGCATACCCCCGGAATAGGTCGCCGCCCGTTTTCGCGCCGAGTCCGTCAGCTCGAACCGCTCCAGCAGTTCGGTCACCACCCGCTTCCGCTCGTCGCCGCGGAGCCGATGGATATCCGCCATCAACTCCAGGTTCTCCGCCCCGGTCAGCAGATCGTCCACCGCCGCGAACTGCCCGGTGACCCCGATCGCCGCCCGCACCGCCTTCGTCTCGGCCGCGATATCGTGCCCGGCGACCCGGGCGGTGCCACCGTCGGCCTTCAACAGGGTGGTCAGTACGTTCACCGTGGTCGTCTTGCCGGCGCCGTTGGGGCCGAGCAGGGAGAAGATCGTGCCGGCACCGATGTTCAGATCGATGCCGTCGAGGACGGTTTTGTCCCCGTACGCCTTCCGCAGCCCCGAGGCCGCGATTGCCGAATTGCTCATGGGAAGTACTGTCGGCGGGGCAGCTGATACGGCCCTGACGCGAAGCTGACACGGGCACTGACACCGTGTTCGGACGAGTCGGACGCAGGCCCGGGCCGTCGTGGTGATCGCGGCAGTATTGCCCTCGGCCGACCGAGTGTCTCCGTCACCGGGGCGTCGCCCGCGCGGGACCACCATGAAGACGCGTGGTATCCCGGCGACTCGGCCGGTGGGCGAAGACCGATACGAAAAGGACTCGCGCGCGGGGCCGGGGCGGCTCAGCTGTCAGCGGCAACTGTCGGGGCACGACACATCGTCGAGGTGCCGTGCCGGGGAGGCGGCTCGTTTCAGCGCGCGGCCGCGATAACCGCGGCGAGGCCGTTCGGACTCATCAGGGCGGCCGCGTCGGTGACCTGCTTGCCGTTCACGGTGACGGTCGGGGTGGAGTTCACCCCGCTGTTCAGCACCTCGTCGGTCTTCGCGCGCAGATAGGAGTCGTACGTCCGGTCGGTGATGCATTGAGCCACAGCGGGATCGGTGTAACCGGCGGACTCCGCGATATCGATCAACGCGCTGTCGGGCAGGCCGGCACCGCCCTCGGCGGGCTGTTCGGTGAACATATCGGCGAGCCAGGCCTGGTAGTCGTCCACGCCGGAATTCGCGACACAGAACGCCGCATTGCCCGCGCGCGAGGAGTATTCGGTGGTGCTGGCGCGGTCCAGGAACGTGATGACGCTGTATTCGACCGCGGCGGTGCCATCGCGCACGGCATCCTCGAGTACCTTGCCGTTGGCCTCCTCGAACGCTTTGCAGGCGGGACACTGCAGGTCCATGACGACGCGGACGGTCACCTTCGCATCGGATTCGCCGACCCGGACCGCGCCGTCGGCCAGCACATTCGCGGGAGCCGAGCCGCCGGTCGCCGCTGTGGCGGTGCCGGGAATCTCCGCCGCCGCCGCATTCCGGACCAGCAGCCCGATACCGATCGCGGCGGCGGCCACCAGCAACACCACGAAAGGAGCGAGTACGACGAGAAGCCGGCGGTTCGATCCCTGATTCTGCGGGGGCGGCCAACCGCCGGGGTAGGTGCTCAATTCGTGTGCTCCCGATCGCCGGACATTGCTCCGTCAGCCTAGTCGGCGGCGCCGGGGTCAGGTGAGATGCTTCGGTGGGGCGGCTCGGTTCCCGAGCGGAGCCGGGGCGAATCTGTCGGCCACCGATGACGGAGGTACGGATGACGAAACGGATACTGGTCACCGGCGGTACCGGCCGGCTCGGGCGCGTCTTCGTGCCCCAGTTGCTCGCCGCGGGCCATGATGTGCGGGTTCTCACCCGTTCCGAACGCGCCCCGGAGGCCCATCGGTGGGCGGTCGGGGACCTGAGTACCGGCGCCGGACTGGGCGAGGCGCTCGCCGGTATCGAGGTGATCGTCCACCTGGCCACGACCAACGGCCGCGGCGATATCACCGCGACCCGGGCGCTGGTCGAGGCCGCACAGGCATCCGGCCACCCACATCTGGTGTACCTGTCGATCGTCGGTATCGACGATCACGCCCTCGGCTATTACCGCGCGAAAGTCGAGTGCGAAGCCCTGATCGAGCGCTCGGAGCTGCCGTGGACCATTCTGCGGGCCACTCAATTCCACGACCTGATCGCCGAGATATGCGACGCCCAGCGGCTGTTGCCATTCCTGGCGATGCCGTCGAAGGTGAGCTTCCAGCCGGTCGATGTCACCGAGGTGGCCGGCCGCCTCGTCGCGCTCGCGGCGGGCCCCGCGAGCCGGCGGGCACCAGACCTGGGTGGTCCGCGGATACGCGCCGCCACCGACCTGGCCCGGGTCTACCTGCGGGCCGCCGGGCGCCGTAGACCGGTGCTGGCGGTCCCGTTGCCCGGTAAGGCGATGCGTGACTTCCGCGCCGGGCTCCAGCTCGCTCCGGACCACAAGGACGGACGGATCACCTTCGAAGAGTTCCTCGCCGCGCGTGCCGAACGGGACCGGGGGCGCTGACGTCCGGGTGGGGTCCTCGCGGTCGGCCGGCCGGCGGGACGGCTCCTGTTCGTCCGGCGGACGGCGCCGAGGTCCCGAGGCCGCGGGGGCGCTGTGGTCAGGCCCGCGATTTCACCGGCGCACCAACGGCAGAGCATTACCCCTACCGCATCCGGCAGTGCTTCACGTTCGGCAGCGGTTGTGTCGGTTTCGTCCAAGACAACGGCTGCCGCTGTTCCTACGCTGATCCCAGGCCGAATCCGAGGCCCATACTCAGGAGGAACTGATGACACGCGAACTCGTCTACACAGGCTTCATGTCGCTGGACGGCGTCGTGGACTCGCCGGGCGGCACGGTCGAGGGGCACCGCAGCGGCGGCTGGGTGATGGACACCGAGTTCGTGCCCGAGGCATTCGCGCTCAAAGGCGAAGAACTCGCCGATACGACCGCGCTGATGTTCGGCCGTCGCAGCTACGAGGCATTCGCCCCGACCTGGCGCGATTCCGACGATCACGCCGCATACAAGGATCTGCCCAAATACGTCGTCTCATCCGGCCTGCGTGAGGACACGCTGATCGACGGGTGGGGCCCGATCACGATCCTGCGCACGGCCGACGACGTCGCGAAGCTGAAGCAGACCGACGGCGGCGCGATCTACATCCACGGCAGCGCCGAACTGGCCCGGACATTGTCGGACGCCGATCTGATCGACCGGTACAACCTGCTGGTGTTCCCGGTGCTGCTGGGCGCGGGCAAGAGCCTGTTCAGCCGCGCCGACCGCGATAGGCAGACCCTCCGGGTGCGGGATTCGGCCACCTATTCCAACGGCGTGACCAAGCTCGTCTACGACGTCGTGCGCTGACCGGGATCGAGTGCGATCGCGCCACCGTCTCCCGCGCGCAGCTGCTGCGCCGTCCGCCCGACATACCGGCGCAGTGCCCGGGCGAGATGGGGTTCGTCGTAGTACCCGAGCTTGCCGACGACATCGCCGGGCGTCTCACCCGAGGTCAGCAGCAGCGCGGCGGTACGGGCGCGCCCGATCTGCCGGACAGCGCCCTGGGTGAGCCCGGTCGCCGCCCGGAAACGCCGCTCGAGCGTCCGCTCGGTCACCTCCGGCGGCGACCCGCGCAGCGTCGCCGCGACCAGCGGATCGCGGACCACGACTCCCTCACGCACGAGCCGGTCCACGAGCGCCTCGGCATCGTCGGATCGCGGTGTCTCCCGCTGGGCGCCATCGAGCCAGAATGTCCGGCCGGTCACATCGGGCAGGGTGATACCGCCGTCCACCAGCGTCGATGTCGCCGTCGCGCGCAACGACGTCCCGACCGCGAACTGGATACCGACGAACCCCGCCCCCTCGGGCACGGGCGCGGTACCGGTGTGGCTCTCCGGGCCGGTGATCGCCGCATACGGCCGCCCCTGCTGCTCCCAGAACACCAGCCCCCAGGTCTCGGACGCGACCGAGGTCATCTCCGAGACGCCCTCGCTGCGGCAGGTCCATACGGACTCGACCCACGGCGAATCCGACGCCCGCGTCCCGAACAGCAGTCCCACGATCCGGATACTAGGCCGAACCGAGCGTCTGAAGAACGGCGACCGCGACCTCGGGCATCGCCTGTAGCGCTCCCTTGGCGAGTCGCGCGTCGAAGGTGACCAGGGGTGCGTCGTGCAGCGCGGCGACTGCGAGGTGCGCACGACTTCCCATGGCATATGGGCGGGTGCGGCCCACTCGTCGTCCGCGAAAAGCGCTGCGCGAGCCGCCTCCCCCCGGTCGGACGGCCCGGCGACCGCCATCACCATGACATTGGCGTCCACGACGATCACTCGTCGTCCCCGCGGCCGGTACGGATCTCCGCGACCACCGCATCGGCGTCCATGGTCAGGGAACGTCGTCCCACCAAGCTCTCGATCAGCTGCCGATTGCGCTCGGCGCGGAACTCCTTTTCCAGGAGGGCCCGGAGATAGGTCTGGGTGGACTGTCCCCGAGCGGCCGCCCGGCGGGCTATGGCGTCACGAACTTCCTCGGGGACGTCCTTGATCTGGATTGCGACACTCATGCAGTCAGGTACATGCGCATGGCATGTGCATGCATGCATGCATGGTTACTCGGCGGCCGGGTGCCGGAGGCGGCACGTCGCATTGCCACCCGCGTCGCCGCTGGAGGACACTGGGGGAATGGCTGACAGGGAGCAACGCACACCCTTCTACGGGATAGTGCTGATACTCGCTGCGCTCGGTGCGTCGTTGGCGGTCAGTTACTACGGACCGATGTGGTTCCGCGTCACCGTTTATATCCTCACCGTGCTGGTCGTCCTGGTCGGCGGTGTCATGACGTTCCGGGACTACCCGTACTGACGTAGCGAATGCGCGAGCACGTCTCCCCGATTAGTCAGGGGCGGCGAGCAAAAACTTGTCGATGCAGCCGGCCGGCGCCGGGAGGTCGAGCGACTTCCACAGCGGGACTGTCTCGAACCGACGGCACAACTCCCGAGAGCGCGCTTTCACTCGGCGCGCAGGATCGGTCTGCCTTCGCGTAGCCAGGCCGCCGCAACGCGTTCGTCGAGCACGCCGTTCTCCAGCACGCCGGCGACGAACACCTCGTCGGCCCGGGTGGGCGGGAAGCTCGTGTCACCGTAGACGTCGCCGATGCAGAACGCGTCGATCTCGCCGTCCGGTTTGGGGAAGTACAGGGAATAGGCCAGTACCTGGGCCCGGATCGCCGCGGCCCACAGGGTCCCGCCGTCGTCGCCGTGGTCGCACATCACCACGGTCGCCACCTCGAGGCTGCCGCCGATCGAAGCGGCGATGCCGTAGCGGAACATCGCCGCGTGAGCCCATACGTCACCCTGGACGACCAGCAGGCTGCCGTAACCCTCGCCACCGGCGGTCGCGTCGAGCAGACCGTCGACGATCAGGTCACCGCGGATCGCGACCGCATAGCCCGACTCCTCGGCGTCGTCGAGCAACGCCGCGGTGTCGGGGACACGGACATCGCCGTCGTAGAACCGGACGGTGTCCAGGGGGCAATCCGGCCAGGCGACCTCGGGCATCCGCCGCTCGGCTTCGTCGAGCGGGATGGATTCCCACGCGTCGACGGCGAGCGGGGGACGCTCCCCGCGACCCACGGTGCGCACTCGCGGCGGACCGAAATCCTGGCGCGGCGCCCGGTACACCATGCTCGGCGCCGCTTCGCCGGCGCCGTCGAAGTACAGTGCGCCGCGCAGCCGGTACGGCGGACCCTGCTGTATCCAGCCGGCATACAGGTGGCCGTCGCGCCACGGCAGGATGCCGGTGAGGCGATAGGCCGGCACCGCGGCCGGCAACGTGTTCAGGATGCCGTCCCGGCCGAGCACGCCGACGAAGCCACCTTCACCGGTGACCAGGAAGGCGTCGCGCCGCGCGTCGTAACTCAGGCGTTCGAGGTCGAGAGCGGGAGCATCGCACGGTTCGGGTGACCGGCCGGGTGCGGCGAGATAGAGCTGGCCCGCATCGCCGGCCACCGCGAGGCGGCCGTCGGGCGCGAAGGCGGCGTCGGTCAGCGGGGCTCGGCCCGAGAACAGGGCATTCACGGCGCCGTCGGAGGTTCGCCGCAGCAGTCGGCTGCCGGTAACGAAAACCAGCTCGCCGCCGGGCGCGGCGGCCACGCCGACGACACTGTCCGAGGTGAACCGCGTATGGGTGCGCAGTTCGCTCGTTCGCGGGTCGAGCGTGGCGACGAAACCGTCGTCCCCGGTGACCCAGATGAGTTCGCCGACCCCCGTCAGCGCGTACAGGCAGCCCTCGCACGGTGTGGCCACCCGCCGGATCCGGGCACCGTCGGCGATCGCGAGATAACCGTGTTCGCCCGCGAGGACGACCGTCCCGTCGTCCAGTGGATACACCGCACGCAGGCCGTTCGCGTCCACCGGCCACCTGCGCCAGCCCTCGGCGTCGAACCGCGACAGTGCGCTCTCGCCGCGGCCGCCCCCGGCCGCCCAGATCACGCCGTCGCGGCCGGCGAGCGCCAGCGGCCCCGGCAGGCTCCCGAGCAGCGGGTGCCCATCCTTCAAGAACGCATCCACGAACGATCAACCTACCGTCACTCGAATTCGCCCACCCCGCAGAAGAAGCCGTCGCTGCGCATCATCCGGGCCAGCAGTGTGCGCGGGTCTGCCGAGACGTCCGGCACAGCGGGCCGGCGCGCACCGGTACGACCTGGTGGATTACCTGGAGGTGAGCAACCGGCGGGAAAAGTGCGTACTTGTCGGCCGGCGCGCCGCGCGCCGACACTCGGAACACCGCGGCGATCGCCCGATCGCCGCGCAGTGATCGGAGCCGCAGATGAACTCAGCGAAACGGTTGTCGGTGACCGTACTCGGCACCGGGTCCATGGGCAGCGCGCTCGCCCGCGCCTTCCTCGCCGCCGGATACCGGACGCACGTGTGGAACCGCAGCCCGGAGCGGGCCACCACCCTGGCCGCCGCGGGCGCCGTCGCACACCGCGATATCACCGATGCCGTGGAGGCGAGTCCGGTGATCATCGCGTGCCTGAGCACCTTCGCCGCCACTCGGGCCAGTCTGTCGCGCGACCCCGGGATCGTTGCGGGCCGCGATATCGTCACCCTCAACAGCGGAACACCGGCGCAAGCCAGGGAATTCGGGCAGTGGGCGCACTGCGCCGGTGCCCGTTTCCTCGGCGGCGCGATCAAGAATGTGCCCGCGGCCGTCGGTAACCGGGATACGCTGCTGTACTTCGGCGGCGACCGCGCGGTCTTCGACGCCCATACCGACACCTTGCGCGTCCTCGGTGGCGACCTCGATTTCCTCGGCGTGGAAACGGACCTCGCCGCGCTCTACGAATCCGCGGTCGGCGCGACGCTGCTACCCGCGCTGCTCGGCTTCCTGGAGGGCGCCGCGGTGCTGGCCTCCCGCGGCCTGCCCGCGCACACAATGGTCCCGTATTCGGTGAAGTGGCTGCGGATGATCGAGTCGCTGCTGCCGGTGCTGGCCGAGGAGATCGACACCGAGAACTACGCCCTCCTCGGCTCCAGCGTCGGCCTGTTCCACACCGCACTCGTCGACGACGAGCAACTTGCCGCCGAATCGGGTGTCGACCTGTCCTGGCACGCTCCCATGCACGACCTGCTTCGCCGCGCCGTAGCCGAGGGCCGTGGCGAGCAGAGCATCACCGCTCTGATCGAACTACTCACCACGCGAGAGTAATCCGCTGCCGCGTATCCGGGCCGGGCCGCGAAATCCGGCTCCGGCGGCAACCGGAGTGGCGCGAACCCCGAAACACCGGACACCAGATGCGCGAGGGCTTTCGCGTCCGTGCCCGGGGAGCGGACATCCGGCGCCGTGGGTCGTAGCCGTGGAGTCCGTCGGCACGGCGGCGGTGCAGGTGCCGACCCTGGCGTCGGGTGCGATCGGAACAGTGTGGTGAACGCCGAGCGATACGACATGAACATCCTCCGTCGATCTCCCATGTCCACGGCATTTCGGACCGCTCGGACGTGCTGCCAGCCGACATGATGTGAGGGCGCGTCGGCTTCGGTCTCCTCGCCGTAAAGGGATCCGAACTGTTCGCGGACCTGCGAGATCGGAGAACTGTGCAGCAGCGTAGGACGGCAGCCGGGGTGCCCGGGCAGGCCGAGTTCACTCTGGAATACGTACCCGACCCGGTGTACGGGCCGGGTGTCGAGTGGCTCGTAGCGGGTCTGGAGGAGTCCATTCGGGAAGGTAGTCGTTTCCCCGTTGGCGAGACCGTCGGTATCGGCTGGTTGGACTGCTATGTGACCGACCGCGGAGACGGCACCCTAGGGTTGTGCGAACCCGATTGCGCGCAGGTGCCTCCCGCCTTCGTAGCGGGTACGGCGCTGGCCCTCGAGCAACTGTGGTTTCAGATCGAAGTCGCCAAAAGCGTCGGACTGGAACCGGAACTGGACTTCCCGAACCATCCACAGCGCGCAGTGACCTGCGACGCGTTCACTGCCACCGGCTCCGTTCTGATGCAGCGCTACCCTCACGGTGACACCGAATCGGGCTGGTTCATCGGTTGCCCCGGCGACGCCCACCAGCACACCGGCGGCGTGCTGCGCTCGGCGGCCCTCTACGAGCTCGCGATAGCGAAACCCGCGATAGTCGGCTATCTCGCGCTGCCACCCGGCTGCTCGATCGTCCTCGCCGGCGGCGCTCCCGAAATCACGCGCGGCAATGATCGCCTGGTTCCACAGCCGGGTTCGCTTCTCGAGGCGATGTTCCCCTGACATCAATAACTCTGGTCGAGCCCGTTCAGGGAAATTCGATCCCGCATCTCGAACAGCAGCGAGTGCGCAGCCACTGTTCGCGGCGAAGCTCGTGCACGCACTCGGCCGACACCGCGTGCGGTCCCGCCGAGTCCGAGACTCCGTCGAGCCCGCTCGCCGGATAAATGGGTCGGAACCACACGATCGTCAGAACGAGAAGTGCGACTATCAGCAGCGCCAGGACGAGATCGGCCCCGCTCACAGTTCGATCACCGACCACCGGTATCCACGAGGATAGTGGCACATCGGGGTGACCAGCGCGGCCAGGTCGGTGACGATATGACGGACGGAATCGGCGTGCTCGAACGTCGGTACGACGACCGCGCTCACATTGTGCTCGGTGATTGCCGAAGCGACGATCAGCCCGGAAGCCAGCGGCGCGGTATCCAGCCGCACCGTCCACACCACCCGATACCCGTGCCGCTCGGCGAGCCGATGCAGATCGACTCCACCGCCGTAGATGTCTCGCCGGACCAATCCCAGCGCCCTGTCCACACGCACCCCTTCCCGTCCCTTGGTGTGCACTCGCCGTCGGGGTGGTTTCACCCGACGGCGAGGCGTGCCAGCAACTTTCGTGCGCGGCGGGACCGCAGAAGGACAGGCAGGGGACAGGAGACAGCTCGGAGAAATCGATCTACCCTCGCTGCATGGAGGGCCATATCGGGAAGAGCGTTGCCGCCGAGCGCAAGCTCGCCGGATTGAGCCAGGTGGGTTTGGCGAACCGGGCCGGATATTCGCTGTCGATGGTGAAGGCGGTCGAACAGGGCAGGGAGGCGGCGTCGGCCGGCTTCGTGGCGGCGGTCGCGAAGGCGATGGGTATCGATCCGGACCGGTTGCAGGGCACTCCGTACCTCGGGACTCTGGCCGAAGACGGCCCGCTGACCGGCCTCGAAGAGCTACGCTCGTTGTTCGCCGAGGGCAGCCATATACGCCCTGCGCAACCGCCGAATCGGCAGGCACTGGCCGCCGGGCTCGCCGAGGTCGAGAAAGCCATGCGCACCGACCGCACACGTCACGCGCTGTCCCTCTTACCTTCACTGATCAGGCAGCTGCACGGCGCTATCGAACTCTCGGGCGGGGAACTGGACAGAGCAGAGGTGTACTCCCTGCTCTGCTCGGCTTACGTCGCGGCGGAAGGCGCCTGTGTCCGCCTGGGCTATGCCACCCTGACCGCCCTCGTCCTCGACCGACTCGACCAGGCAGCCCAGCGGACCGATAACCCGGCATTCACCGTGCGCGCCTTGATGAAACGATCACGGCTGCTGATGTCGTACGACTCGACCGATGCCGCGTTAGGACTCGTCGGGCGTGGGCTCGACCTCGTGCCGGGCGATACGGAATCCGAACGAGTGCTGCGTGGCTACAGTCATCTGCGTGGTGCGATAGTGGCGGCGCGCGGCCGTCGGCCGGCCCTCGCGCGTGCGCACATCGAACAGGCGAGGGTCATAGCCGCACCGATGCGCCATGAGAGCCACCTGTACACAACAGACTTCGGACCGGGAAACGTGGCCGTGCACGCGTGTGCGATCGAACTCGAGGCAGGCGATCCGGGTAAGGCAGCTCACGACGGCGCCGCTCTCCGTCTGCCTCCGGATATGGCCGCGCCCCGAGCGGGGCACCACTGGCAGGACAATGCCCGGGCATGGTTGATGGCAGGGAAACCGGACAGGGCGCTGGCCGCCCTGAACAAGGCCCGGGCAACCGCCCCGCAGCAGACGCGACTGCACCCGGCGGTGCGTGAGACGGTCCACGGGATCGCGGCTGTCCAGCGTCGCCAGAGCGAGAGCCTTGTGGGATTCGGCGTTGTTCGGCGGATTGCACTCATCGCCGAGCCATTCTCAGAACCCGTGCCTTTCACTGCTGAAGGGACAGAGTAAGGACAGGACTTCCGGGCCTGCACTGAGTTCGACGGACAGCGAGGTGATCCGTCTCTACTCTCGAAATATGAGCGAGAACGTGGGCCGGCGGATCGCGGCGGAACGCAAGATCGCGGGGTTCGGCCAGCAGACGCTCGCCACCCGGTCGGCATACAGCCTCAGCATGATCAAAGCGGTGGAGCAGGGACGGGAACCGGCGTCCGCCGGGTTCATCTCCGCGATCGCCCGTGCTTTGCGAGTAACACCGGAACACCTGACCGGCGCACCCTACGACGACGGCAAACCGTTGTCGGATGCGGTGAACGATCTGTCGGTGCTGCTCGCCGAAGGACGGTACGCGCGTGGGGTCGAGCCGGGCCCGGTCGCGCAACTCGAAGCGGACCTCACTGCGGCCCAGCAGCTCTATCGCAGCGACCGAACCCGTCAGGCGATCGAAGTGCTACCCGGGATCATCCGCCGGGCACACGGTGCTGTCGGAGATCTCACCGGTGACGCGCAAGCCCATGCGTACACGCTTCTCGCTTCGGCATATGTGCTGGCAGAGTGGTGTGTCCGGCGCACAGGTCATCTTCTGCTCGCACTACCCGCACTCGATCTGGCCGATACGTACGCACCGTTGGCGGGCGATGCCCACTGGGGCGCGTTCTCTGTGTTGGCCCGTGCCCGGGTCCTCACGCACTACGCGGAATCTGTGGTTGCGGGCCAGCTCATCGACACCGCGATCGCAGCGGCCGACGAAACCGCGGCAGGTCTCGTGATCTCGGGTTATTCCCATCTGGCCGCAGCCGTGAACGAAGGGCGGAAACTGAACTACGCGAACGCAATGGACCATGTCGACGCGGCAGCCGATATCGCACGACGAACCGGTGAAACAGACTCGTATATGACCGCTTTCGGTCCGCTCAACGTTCGGATCCACCGGCACGCGATCGAACTGGAAGCCGGCGACCCACATCGTGCCGCACAGGAAGGCGCGCAGCTCACCGCCGCGCCCGGAGCTCCGCCGACCCGTCTGGGTCATCACTGGCAGGACAATGCCCGGGCCTGGTTGATGTCAGGAAAGCCGGACAAAGCACTGGTCGCGCTCAACCGGGCCCGCGCCGCCGCCCCGCAGCAGACGCGACTGCACCCGGCGGTGCGTGAGACGGTCCACGGGATCGCGGCTGTCCAGCGTCGCCAGAGCGAGAGCCTTGTGGGATTCGAGGGACAGCGTCTCCGTCCTCTACCCTCGGTTCTTATGCTCGAGTGCCTTAGCGGTGCGGGAATCAGCGGGCAGGAACGTTTCCAGCCGCAGTTCGGAAATCGTGACGTGCACGGCAGTGGCGAAAGTGGTGATCGCGGTGATCAGGCTCAGCTCGCCGAGGCCGGATCGGAGCCGTAGCGGGACGGCGAAACCGAAATGATCCGTACCGACCGGGGGCGGGTGCGGTAGATAACCCTCCAGTTCGGCCAGCATCGCCATGTGCCGCTCGTGCGGGGCGCGGGCGTTGTCCTGCCTCGGTCGTTCGAGCACGTGTTGTGCCCAGTCGTCGAAGTTCAGGATCCGCGGCGCCATACCGCGCGGATGTAATGCCAGGCGTAGCACGTTCACCGGTGGTTCCAGCAGTTCCGGCGCGACGCCCTCGGTCAGTATGTCGAGCCCGTCATTGGCCGCCACCAGTTCGCCGAACCGGTTCACCACGATCGCCGGATAAGGACTGTGCCCGTCGAGCAGCCGCCGCAGGCTTTCCATCACCGGTTGCAGCGCCGGATCGTCCAGGTCGGTTTCGGGGTAGCTCGGTGCGTAGCCGGCCGACAGCAGCAGTGCGTTCCTTTCCCGCAGCGGCAGTTGCAGGGATTCCGCGACCCGCACCACCATGCCCCGCCCCGGCATGGACCGGCCGCTTTCCATGAAACTCACGTGCCGCTGCGTGGTGCCGGCCCGCAGCGCCAGTTCGAGTTGTGACAGCCGCCGCCGCTTCCGCCAGTCCTTCAGTGCCGTGCCGAAACCGCTCATGCGGGAAGCGAAGCATATTCCCTCCACGGAATTGAGTGCATACCCTCGTTCGACGATGGTTGACCACATGAAATACGGACTTCTCCTTCCAGCGGGTCAGGCCCAGCTCGACGCGGGCGGCTCGGCGCAGACCCTGGTCGATATCGCTGTGGAAGCCGAGCGGCTCGGATTCGACTCCGTCTGGGCCGGCGACTCTCTCGTCCGCGCCAGGATCGAACCGCTCACCTTGCTGGCCGCCGTCGCGCGGGCGACCGAACGCGTCACGCTCGGTACGGCGGTGCTGATGCCCGCCTACCGGCATCCGGTGCACGCCGCGGTGACACTCAGTTCGCTCGATCTGCTGTCGGAAGGTCGACTCGTGGTCGGCGTCGGGGCCGGTTTCCCCGGCTTCAGCGAAAAGGAACTGGAGCTGGTCGGGGTGGATTTCCGTACGCGCTTCTCCCGGCTCGACGATACGGTCGCGCTGTGGCGTGAGCTGTGGACCGGCAACCCGCAGGCGTTCCACGGCAAGGTCCTGCACTACGACTGGTTACCCGAGGTGCCCGCGCCCGCACGTCCGGGAGGCCCGCCGATCTGGCTCGGTGGGATCACCCCGGCCGCGCTGCGTCGCACCGCGCGACTGTACGACGGTTGGCTGCCGTACCCGCCCGACCCGGCGGATTACGCGAGCGCGCTGGGCACGATCCGTGACACCGCGACGCGGCCGGTCACCCCGGCCCTGTTCGCGACCGTATTCGCGGACGACGACGCGCAGCGTGGTGCGAAGGCCCTGGACGAGTACTGTCAGGCCACCTATCGCATGCCGCTGGAGTCCGTCGCGCAGATTCAGGTAATGATGACCGGTCCGGATGTTCCCGCTCAGCTCGGACGGTTCGTCGAGGCCGGCGCGCGGCATATTTTGTTACGGATCGGTGCGGTCGATCCCGCTACCTTCACCGAGCAGTTGGCCAGGGTCGCGGAGATTCTTCCGGCGCTCCCTCCAGGGCCGGCCCTCGGGGCGGCTGCGGATTGAACAACGGCCACAGCGGGCCGTTCTGTGTCGCCACTGCGTTCGCCCGTCCGTGGCGTCGAGTAACTGCTACAGACGGGCGTGTGCGGTGGTGTAGTCGATCGCGGTCCTCCGGTATACGAGCAACATTCGGTAGGCAATCCGGGGTGAATTCCCGAGCCTGTGCTACGAAGGCTGAACTCGTGGCCGCGGTCGACAAATGGATACGTTGGTACCACCCCCGCCAAGGGCGTTTCGACCGTGGGTGCGTCGGTAATCGCCGTCGCGGGGATGATCGTAGTCGGTTCGGGCGCTCGGCGACCGAACTGCGGCGTCAGAAGCGATCGTCTCCAGAGAGGCGTTCGTGGTCGATCTCGTCGTCGCGTTCGCGGTCGCGCTCATGATCGGTCTTGGCATTCACGTTCCACGAGACCGGGTGTGCGCCGGGGCCGCAGTCCTGGCTGAACTGGATTGTCGATTCGGGGCGAATCCGTACCTCCTGGACCAGCGGGCGGAGGCCGCTGCACATTACGAATGCTCCGGCGGTTGCCGGGCCCACATCGGTATTCGTGCATTCGAAATCGACACGGCTGTCGACCGGAACCGCTGAACAGAACGCTTCACGGGGCCGCGCTTGAGCAGAGCCCGCACCGACGGTCGTCGATACCGCCACGGCCGCGAGACCGGACATCACCGCGCCCACGATCGATATTCGCCAGGCACTTCTCTTGGCTAGGGACATCGAGTTTCTCACCTTCACTGCACTACAGAACAATTCCCGAAATCATATGCATTCCGGAGCCGGATTCCCAAAGGAAGGAGTTCCCACGGTAGCCATTTAGCCGACGGCCTTCGGTGACCCTGCGCGCGCGTAGTGATGGGCGAGCGCAGCGATATCGTCCGAGCCCTCCAGTGCCGCGGCGATCCGAGCATGCATCCTCGTCGTCCGTATCCGACTGACATCGGTCACCAGCGTGTCCCGGACCAGCGTGTGCACGAACCGGACCCGCCCCGGCCCCGGCTCGTCGAGCAATCCGGGCAGTTCCAGCCGCAGCGGCGCGGCCCGGGCGAGTGATCCGAGGGTGTCGGTGAGCCGCTCGCTCTCGTCCCCGCGATACACCGCGACGATCAGGATCGGGCCCGCACACCCACGCCACCGCCGAGCAGGTCCAAGGTTGTGTCGTCCGCGCAGTGGACCGGGATCTGACCCGTCGATGAGGAAGGGGCCGCGGTCGATGATCGTCGAGTCGCCCCTGGATTCGGTGAATTTATCCATGCTGCGTGCGCTTATAGTAATGGTGTGAGATCCCGCGACGGAAGAAACCCAATGGGGCGAACAATGCCCACGACTGCCGCGCTGGTGCGCCGCACCCTGGTTGTAGCGCTGATTGCCGCGGCGGTCGGGGCGCCGAACGCGGTGACGGCGACTGCCGAGGCGTCGCCGACTGGGGATGACGGTTTTTGCATCGATGAGAATACGCGTGTGCGCGACGGGTTGCGCGTCAGTGACGCCACTTGCATTCATGACCACAGCCGCTTCCACAATCACGAGCGCTTCCATATTCCGCCGACTCGTTCTTGAACCCGGCTACCTCCCGAAGTTGGGGCTTCATGGCCACACACGTGTGCGCGGAGCAAGGTCAGGTGCCCGTGCGTCGCAGCATGCACCACGTTGTCGGGCCACTGTCCGGAATGGCCACCTCGGCAGTCATCTCGGAGCCGAGCCGCCGGTAGAACCGTAGGTTGAGCTCATCCGAGTTTTCTAGAAACGCAGGGACACCGGCCTGCTCGGCGGCTTGCATGCCGGGCAATACGATGGCTTTACCAAAATCCTCGCGGTAAGCATTGGATGGCTCGGTACGTCGACAGTGCGGGGAGGGAACACGCGAAAAGCTCTGCGCGGAAAACGGATGTCCAGACCTGGCCGGACGGCCAGACTTCGGCAGTGGCCGTGGGTCTGCACGCGCCGCCATCCGCTGGGCGGGTGACCGTCGATGTGGTTGCGCAAGCGGGTTGGCCGGACATCCCTCATGGGAACGTGGGACACGGTCCCGGTACGAGTCGATCGTGAAGCGGCATATTCTCCCGAGGTGGGGGAGCGTGCGGCTTGCTGATCGGGTGGATATGCACGACGACCTTCAGGCATGGGTCACTGCCCAGGTGGACGCGGGTGCGGCTGGTGGCACCCCTCCGGAAGAACCTCGGGGTCCTGTCCCAGATCTGTGATCACGCGGTCAAGACTCGCAAGATTGCGGTCAACCCGTGCCGCACTGTGGACCGACCGAAGCAGCGACTCGCCAAACGGCGCTATCTGTCCGGCGTCGAGGTCGAGCGGCTGGCCGAGTATGCGGGTTCCAACTGGCTCACGGTGATGGTGCTGGCCTACTGCGGCCCGCGGTTCGCTGCGCCTGCGGGTATGCAAGTTTCGGCAATCAAGATTGGGCGCAGGCGGATTCAGGTTGAGCGGACGATTACCGAGGTGGATGGGCAACTGGTGATCAAGGCCCCGAAGGATCACCAGCGACGAAGTGTCGCGTTCCCGGCATTCCTGGTCGACCCGATGAATGAGCGCGTGGCCGGCCGACGTGATGACGCGGAGGTCTCCACCTCGTCACAGGGTGCGGTCCTGCGGGTGCGGAACATGCGGCGTGATTGGTTCGATGGTGCTGCGAAGGCTGCGGGGTTGGCGGGGCTCACTCCGCACGAGCTTCGGCACACGGCCGCCTCGCTTGCTGTGTCCCAGGGGCGTCGGTGCTCGCTCTCCAACGGATGCTGGGCCACGACAAGCCGAGTACCACTCTGGACTTCTACGCGGATCTGTTCGATGACGATCTGGATGATGTGGCCAGAAGACTCGATTCGGCCCGCACTGGATTCGCTGCGGACTGGCTGCGGACCGGGGGAGCGGCGGGCCTGGAAGGCTCCGAGAAGAAGCCCGCTTGACCTGCACAGATGTTGTGCCCTCGGCAGGATTCGAACCTGCGACACCCGCTTTAGGAGAGCGGTGCTCTATCCCCTGAGCTACGAGGGCCCGGGCCGTGGCCGGTGGGCAGAGTCTACCGGGTCACCCGCTTCGGGGCCGCATCGTGGGGAGCGGCCCCGGGGTGGGGGTCAGGCCGCGCGGCTGGTCTCGTAGTCGGCGGGGTCGAAGCGGCGGGTCTTCCAGCGGTAGAGGACCGTGGCGCCCGGCCAGTTGTTGGTGATGCGGCCCGAGGCGTTGCGGTACCAGCTGGAGCAGAAGTTCCAGGGGGTGTCCTTCAGGCGTTTCTGGAGCCAATCGTCCCAGCGCTGTTCGGTTTCCGGGCGGGCGGCGAGGCCGCGGCCGGGATTGTCGCGCAGGTGTTCGACGGCCTGGCGGATGTAGCGGGCCTGTGCTTCCAGCATGTAGACGATGGAGCCCGAGCCGACGTTGGTGTTCGGGCCGTACATCATGAACAGGTTGGGGAATTTCGGTACCGAGACGCCGAGGTAGGCGCGGGCGCCTTCGGCGGCCCAGGTGTCGGCGAGTTTGCGGCCGGCCTCGCCGTAGATGTTCATGGGGGCGAGGAATTCGGTGCCCTTGAAGCCGGTGCCGTAGATGATGACGTCGACTTCGTGGTGGATCCCGTCGGCGGTGCGTACGCCGGTGGGGGTGATCTCGGTGATGGGGTTGGTCTCCACGGTGACGTTCGGCCGGCTCAGTGCGGGGAAGTAGTCGTTGGAGAAGAGGGCGCGTTTGCAGCCGGGGGCGTAGTCGGGGGTGAGTTTCTCGCGCAGGATCGGGTCGGGGACCTGGCGGGCGCGGTGGGCGTCGGCGACCTTCACGACGGGGGCCTGGATGCCCTGGAGGTCGGTGAGGGCCAAGGCCATGACCTCGAAGAACATCCACCAGCCGAAGCGTTCGGCCCAGCGGACCGGCGGAACGTACTTGAATACGGCGTGGTGGCGGGGGGCGTAGGCGGCGTCGGCCTTGGGCAGGACCCAGGCGGCGGAACGCTGGAAGAGGGTGAGGTGTTCGCTGATCGGCTGGATACGGGGGATGTACTGGATGGCGCTGGCGCCGGTCCCGATACAGGCGACGCGTTTACCGGTGAGGTCGATCGCGTGGTCCCACTCGGCGGAGTGGAAGGCGGGGCCGGCGAAGGTGTCGATACCGGGGATGTTCGGCATGGCGGGGCGGGAGAGCTGGCCGACGGCGGAGATCAGGACGTCGGCGGTGAGCTGTTCGCCGTCGGTCGTGCGGAGCTGCCACTTCGCGGTGGTCTCGTCGTATTCGGCGTCGCTGATCTCGGTGCCGAAGCGGATATGGCGTTCGAGATCGTATTTACCGACCACGCGGCGCATATAGGCGTGGATATCGGCCTGCTCGGAAAAGCGGCGGGGCCAATCGGAGCGCGGTTCGAAGGACCAGGAGTACAGCGGGGACGGGACATCGCAGGCCGCGCCGGGGTAGGTGTTCTCGCGCCAGACGCCGCCGAAGTCCTGGGCGCGTTCGAGGATGGCGAAATCTTTCACGCCGGAACGCAGGAGCTCCAGTCCCATACCGAGCCCACCGAACCCGGCCCCGATGATGATGATCGACGGCGATGTCATGGTCTCAGAGTAGGTCGGGGGACGGTGTCGTCGAAGAGAACGACGGACATCGAATCGAGATTTTCGGCCACGAAATCGCGCCCACGGAGGCGATGCGCGTGCATATGTAAGCGAGCGCTCGCCCGATCCGGCGCTATCGGCGTGAGTGGCCGAAACCGGTGGTCCACGGGCTTCCGAGCTGCGAATATTCGTCCTATCAATGGGTCATGAACTGGGTTCGTGTCTCGTTTGGATGTCATTTCGTTATCTGACTTGGCAGCGGGCCGGAATCCCCGTTATCACAGTGGAGTGCTCGGCGGCGATGGCGCAGTGCCGGTGGCCCGCAGGGGGCGTCGCGGGCATTGCGTTCCATCCCGCCGTCCGGCGCCGATCATCGGTTCGCCCCTTTGCCGCGCTGACCAGCGCCACCGGTAAGTCCATCCGGTTTCCGTCTACCTTCACCACGCCCGGCTACTGCACGGTAGTGTTCGGCGGTGTGTGATGTGAGTCATTCCCATTCCTGTGTCTCACAGGGGCGTGGTCGGGACTCACCGCGCGACCGTCCGCCGCCCAGATGAGTTAGGGGTATTTCCGATGTTGAGCACCATGATGGACGACCAGCTGTCATTGGCCACGCTGCTGCGCTACGCGTCCACCTTCGTCGGCGATTCCACGGTGTCCACCTGGACCGGGGACGGAGTGCGCACCATGACCTACCGTGAGGTCGGGGCCGACTCGGCCCGGCTGGCCAACGCGCTCACCGATCTGGGTATCGGCGAGGGCGACCGGGTGGGCACGTTCATGTGGAACAACAACGAGCATTTCCTGGCCTATATCGCGATCCCGGCCATGGGAGCGGTGCTGCACGCGCTGAACATCCGGCTCTCGGCGGAGCAGTTGATCTTCGTGGCGAACCATGCCGAGGATCAGGTGGTACTCGTCGACGCCAGTCTGGTGCCGCTGTTCGCCCAGTACCTGCCGCATCTGAAAACGGTCCGGCATGTGATCGTGGTGAACGGCGACGCCGCGTCGCTGGCCGCGCCCGCGGGCGTGACCGTCCACGATTACACCGAGCTGCTGGCGAAATACCCGGCCGAGTTCGACTTTCCGGTGCTGGACGAGCGCTCACCGTCGTCGATGTGCTACACCTCCGGCACCACCGGTGACCCGAAGGGCGTCGTCTACTCCCATCGGTCCAACTGGCTGCACGCCATGCAGGCGACCACGCCCTCCTCGATGGGGACACGCAACGACGACACCATGCTCGCGATCGTGCCGCTGTTCCACGCCAATGCCTGGGGGCTGCCCTACACGGCACTGCTGACCGGGGCGAATCTGCTGATGCCGGACCGGTTCCTGCAGCCGGCGCCGCTGCTGGAGATGATGGCCGCGGTGAAACCGACCTTCGCGGCGGCGGTGCCGACCATCTGGGGCGGGGTGCTGGCCGCGCTGGAGGCGCAGCCACAGGACATCACGCATCTGCGTTCGGTGGTGGTGGGTGGTGCGGCCGCGCCGCCGTCGATGATGAAGGCATTCGAGCAGAAGCACGGCGTGCGGGTGATCCACGCCTGGGGGATGACCGAGACCTCGCCGCTGGGCAGTGTGGCGCAGCCGCCGCAAGGGGTGACCGAGGAGGAGGCCTGGGGCTATCGGGTCACCCAGGGGCGCTTCCCGGCCGGGGTGCAGGCCCGGCTGGTCGGCGACGACGGGAATGTCGTGCCCAACGACGGAAATTCTTTGGGCGAAGTCGAGGTCCGTGGGCCGTGGATCACCGGCTCCTACTATTCGCCCGACGGGGTGGCGGTGGACCCCGGCAAGTTCGACGACGGGTGGCTGCGCACCGGCGATGTGGGCAAGATCAGCCCGGACGGCTACCTGACGCTGGTCGACCGGTCGAAGGATGTGATCAAGTCCGGCGGTGAGTGGATCTCCTCGGTGGACCTGGAGAACGCGGTGATGGGGCATCCCGCGGTGGCCGAGGCGGCGGTGATCGGTATCCCCGACGAGAAGTGGGACGAGCGCCCGCTGGTGGCGATCGTGCCGGCCGAGGGTGCGTCGGTGGAACCGGCGGAACTGCGCGAATTCCTCGCGGATCGTTTCGCGAAATGGCAGCTGCCGGAGTACTGGACCTTCATCACGGAGGTGCCCAAGACCAGCGTCGGCAAGTTCGACAAGAAACGGCTGCGGGCTCAGCACGCGGACGGGGAGCTGATCGTCACGACCGTGCACTGAGGCTTCGTGGCCGGGGTTGCCGGCCGGATGCGCGGTCCCCGGCGCGAATTCGCGCCGGGGACCTTGCCGGGTCAGCAGTTACGCAGTTCCGGGCTCTGGTTGAGCAACTGGTTGCGGGGGCTGATGAAGCGGCTGTAGGTCTCACCGCCGACCGACGACAGCGGGAACGCCGCCACCCGGTGGCAGTTCTGGAACGCCAGTTTGACGCCGAAGTGCCGTTCCAGGCCGCCTCGGATGGCATCCGAGGCCAGGGCGCGCAGCAGCTGACCGCGGGCCGTCTCATCCGGCGGTTCCACCTCGTTGTCGGCGAATTCCGCCGTGCCGGAACCGAGTTCGCCGGCGACGCGGCTGACGACCTCCCATGCGTAGGGCAGCGAGTTGCGGACACATTCGACGAATTCGGCGTCGGTGACATCACCGCGCTCGGCACGTTCCAGTAGAGCGGTGGGGACATCTAGGGACACGGCGACCTCCTGGGTCAACTGGTCTTGCAACTGAGGGTGCGGAAACCCGCGTGCAGATCTGCCGGGTCGAGTCTAATCGAAATTGGTTGTCAATAGCAGTGGAATGGTCGTGAAAGTCGTTCGCGGGGCGCGGCTTTGGCGGTAGCGGGTTCATTGCTGTGATGGCGGCCCGCTGCGTGGGGCGTGCGGGATGGTCGCTGTCGGGGGGCGGCGTGTGGGGTTTGCCGAGGGGTGACCGCGCCGCGAGGGGTCGGCATGAGAAGCTCGCAAATATTACGAAAAAGACAGTGTTCACAACTGGGCGTGCAGACGGTATTACTTATCTGAACTGGCCTTTTTCTGAAAAGGTTGCGATTCGGTCACGGGGCGGTAGAGTTACCGTCACAACGGATGCCGAAACGTTACGTTTACCCGGCTCGAGTAGCTGGATCCGTGCACGGCGTTCCACCCTGATGACCGGATAGCGAGGACGGACCTTTGGCGCACCATCGACTAGGCCCCAGCTCCATCACCGTTATGAGCCTTGTCGGTGACGATGTGCAGGTCCGCCCCCGCCGCCACCGCGCCGCCGCCACCGCGGCCGAAAAGGTCCGCGCCGCAGCCGGAGCCGCTGTCGCGGCCGGCGCGCTGATCGGTACCGCTTCCCAGATCGCCCCCGCCATCGCCTACGCCACACCGCTGCTGCCCGGCGGTGGCGACGACGAGGCCGTGAAGGCCGAACCGGTCACACCCGCCGCGGACGCGTCGCCCGCCTCCGCCGAGCGGATGGCGCAGGCCGCACCGGTCGCCGATGAGCAGCCCGCGCCGGTCCAGGCCGCCCCGATCGCCGCACCCGCGCCGGTGGCCGCACCGTTCGGCCTGCAGAATCTGCCGCCCGAGGTCGCCGCTCCGCTGACCCAGGCCGAGCAGACCCTGAAGCAGTTGCATCAGCAGCTCGCCCCCGCCGCCGCGGTCCGGCCGGTCGCCGGCGTCGTCAGCTCCACCTATGGCAGCCGGTGGGGCGCCATGCACTACGGTATCGACTTCGCCGATACACTCGGCGCGCCGATCAAATCGGTTGCCTCCGGCACGGTGGTCGAGGCCGGTCCGGCCTCCGGATTCGGAATGTGGGTCCGGGTCCTGCACGACGACGGCACCACCGGCGTCTACGGGCACGTCAACGATATCTACGTCAGCGAAGGACAGCGGGTGAACGCGGGTGATGTGATCGCCACCGTGGGCAACCGCGGGCAATCCACCGGCCCCCACCTGCATCTGGAGATCTGGGACCAAGGTGGTAACAAAATCGATCCGATGACCTGGATGGTGTCCAAGGGGGTGCCGCTGGAGTGGGGACCCTCGCACTGAGATCGACAGAATCGCTCGACCGCCCGATCCTCGCCACCCCCGCGGGGTTGCAGGCAGAACTGCGGACGTCCGGCGTGACCGAACTGGCCGATATCTTCGAACCCGACTCGATCCACGGTCGGGTGTACGCGGCGCTGGTGCAGCGGCCGCGTTCGGGGCTCGCCGATATCGCCCGGCACACCGCACTGTCGGAGACCGTGGTCGAGAAAGCGCTCGACGATCTGTGCGGGCTGCGTGCCGTGATCCGGCTCACCGAGCCCGACGGCACCCCGCGCTGGGACGCCCAAGCGCCGGAATCGCTGTCCGAAGCCGAAGCTCGGCGGCGGCGCCAGGAGATCAGCACCATGCACGCGGCCGCGGCCCGGCTCAGCGAGACCTTCCGTTCCGTCCGGCGCTCGCAAGGCTGGAACGGCGTGATCTCGCCGGTCTTCGAACGGGCCGAACTGCTGGCCGATTTCGAGTCGCTGCACGCCAACGCCGACAGCTCGGTGAAAATGGTCGAGCGCAGCCCGCATATCAGCGACCCCGAACGCGACAGCCGGATCGCCGAACTCAAACAGACCCGGATGGCCGAGGGCGTCCGATACCGGATCCTCTACCAGGACACGATCTACCAGGACGCGGACCGGCTACGGCACACCCTGGCCACCAATGCGCGTGGCGCGCAGGCCCGTACCCTGCCCGATCCGCCGTTCAAGCTGATCATCGCCGACGACGAACGCGCCAGCCTGGTGCTGCACACCGACGAACGCCGCCCCGACCCGATGGCGCTGCGGATCAACGGGTCACCACTGCTGGATATGTTGATCCGCAGTTTCGATGTGCTGTGGACGCTGTCCGCGCCGATCTCGGTGCAACCGGAAGCCGACGAACTCGACGAACGCGACCGCGCCATCCTCACCATGATGGGGATGGGGGCGACCGACGATACGATCGCCCGCCGGCTCGGTATGTCGCGGCGCACCGTGGTCCGGCGCACCGCCCGGCTGCTGGAGCGGCTCGGCGCCAGCACCCGGTTCCAGGCCGGCGTACAGGCGATCCGGCGCGGCTGGTTGTGAACCCGTGCAGTGGCCGGGGATGGGCGGCGACGTCCGGGCCTGTGCTTCCGGTGTAGCGGCGGAACCCGAACGGCGGAAACCTCGCGGCGGGGCGTGACGGCCCGCCGGTGGTGGCTCGTTCCCCGGGCGGCGACCCGGGGCGCTCCCGAATATGATGGCCACACCGCGCCGGCCCCGGTCCATATGCCCTTCCACCCCCGCAGGGTATGTAGGGGGCCGGGACCTGGCTCGATGCGAGAGGTGAACGCACCCGAATGCACACTGCCCGCCGTCCTTTTCTCGGTAGTCGACGGCGTCGTTCGGGAAGCCCGCTGTTCGCCCAGCTGCTGACCGCCGCCGTCGAATCCGCCGCCACCGAGGTGGCGATCCGCTTCAACCCGACGGGCGACCCGGCCCACCAACGCGAGATCACCTACCAGGAGCTGGACGAAGGATCCTCACGACTGGCCCGGGAACTGATCGAACGCGGAATCGGACCGGGCGACACGGTGGCGATCGGGCTTGCGCGTAGCCCCGAATCGGTGCTCGCGATATGGGCGATCGCGAAAACCGGCGCCGCCCATGTGCCGATCGACCCGGGGCTACCCGGCGACCGGATCGACCGGCTGGCCGCCGGTTCGGGAGCTGTTCTCGGCCTGACGACTTCACGCTATCGATCCGCGCTCGGCCGGTCCCTGTACTGGATGGAACTGGACGATCCGGTGCAGGCCGAACGGATCACGCGACGGGCGCGGCATCCGATCTCCTACGCCGACCGGGTCCGGATGCTCGACGCGCGCCATCCCGCCTATATCGCCTACACCTCCGCTCCTGGCGGGGAACACACCGGTGTGGTGGTCCCGCACAGCGGACTGGCCCCGGTGGTCGCGGCGGCCACCGACCATTACGGCATCACCAGCGATTCCCGGGTGGCTCACATGTGCTCCCCGGACGTCGACGTCTCGGTGCTGGAACTATTGCTGACCTTCAGCTCCGGCGCCACGCTGGTGCTCGTCCCCGCGGGAACGTCCGACGGCCGGCACCTCACCGATCTGCTGGCGCGGGAACAGGTGACCCATGTGCTCACCACCCCGGCGGCACTGGCCTCCGTGGACCCGGCGGGGCTCACCGGCCTGCACGTGGTCGCCGCCATCGGTGGCGCATGCGACTTCGAGCCGATCGGCCGCTGGGCGCACGAGCGGAACTTCTTCACCGGCTACGGCCGCACCGAAGCCGGTGTCATCGCGACCGGACCCGGTACGACGGCGCCGGGGGCACCGATCACGGTCGGCCCGGCCCTGAACGGGGCCGGTGTTTTCGTTCTCGACGCCCGGTTGCGGCCGGTACCCACCGGTGTGGTGGGTGAGCTCTACCTCTCCGGGCCGGCGCTGGCGCACGGGTACCTCGGGCGGCGCGGACTCACCGCGCAGCATTTCGTCGCGGCGCCCTTCGGCGCCGAACTCGGCCGGCCCGGTGCCCGGATGTACCGCACCGGCGACCTGGTGCGGCGGATCGTCACGCCGCGCGGCGAAGAGCTCGAATATCTGGGCCGCAGCGGTACCCGGGCGGAGGGGCGCGGGGCCGGGCGGGGCGAGGTTCCGCACACTCCGAGCGGTGAGTTCGACCCGGGTGCGCTGCCGCAACGTCCGCGCGGATTCGCGAGGGGAACGGTCTCGCCGAAACCGGCGGAGCCCGAAGTGCTGCCCGTGAGTATCCGCGAGCCGGCGCCGACGCCCATTAACGAGTCCGGTCATGGTGATCCGCGTGAAGGCAGGCGCGCGGCCGTGGGCTCTCCGGCTTCGGGTCGCGAGGACGAGCGCAGAGTGCTGCCGGAACGCGGGCGCGGGATCGGGCACGAAGAGCCTTCAGCGGGCGAGTCCGACGGGGCTGTACTGCCGGGATCTTCGCGCGAGGGCGGTGCGGTGCCGGCGGGTTCGGCCGACGACTTCGAACATGTCGCGCTGCCGATGCGTTCGCGTGGGCTTGGAGGAGAGGCGCTGCCGGGATCTTCGCGTGTGCGCGAGGGTGACGAGGTACCGGGGAGTTCGGCCGAGGAAACCAAACGGGTTGCGCTGCCGCAACGTTCGCGTGGGTCGGGGGGTGAGGTGCCGCCGGCTTCGGGTCGTGAGTTCGATCGGGCTGTACTGCCGGGGTCCTCGCGTGGGCGCGAGGGCGGTGAGGTGTCGGTGGGTTCGGGCCGTGAGTTCGATCGGGCCGCGCTGCCGGGATCTTCGCGTGGACGCGAGGGGAACGAGGCGCCGGTGGGTTCGGCCGACGGGATCGAACGAGCTGGGCTGCCGCAACGTTCGCGTGGGCCGGGGGGAGAGGCGCCGCCGGTTCCGGGTGGTGAGGTCGGTCGAGGTGCGCTGCCGGGATCTTCGCGGGGGCGCGAGGGTGGTGCGGTGCCGGTGGGTTCGGCCGACGGGATCGAACATGGTGCGCTACCGCAACGTTCGCGTGGACCCGGGGCGGGGAGGCAGTCGGTTCCGGGGCGTGAGGTCGGTCGAGGCGTGCTGCCGGGATCTGCGCCTGAGCTCGGGGGCGGTGCGGTGCCGGCGGGGTCGGCCGATGATTTCGACCGTGCCGCGCTGCCGCAACGCTCGCGTGGGCTCGGAGGAGAGGTGCTGCCGGGATCCGCGGCTGCGCGCGGGGGCGGTGCGGTGCCGCTGGAGCGGTCCGGCGAGTTCACGCCCGGAGCACTACCTCGAAACGGGAGGCCGGGCCGCGGAGAGGTTCCGCAGCAGCGGGACACCGGGCTTGGTCGGAGTGCGCTGCCGCAACGTTCGCGTGGGTTCGCGGAGGAAGCCGTCCCGCCTGCCGTGACGGACGCGGCGGTGCGCGATGCGCGGCCGGAATCCGGGCGCGTGGGTGGGCCGGGGGAGGGTCTGTCGCCTTCGGCCCGACCGTTCGAGCGCGGAGGGCCGGCGGAGAACTGGCGCAGCGCCCGAGGGGACGCGGTTTCGCCGGGTCCGGCGGGACCGCCCGACCACCTGACCCGGCGTGGGTATGCGCGCGGGTTCGGGCAGCAGGAGACTCCGCCGATCCCGGCCGACGGTATCGGTGCGGTGCCGCCGACCCCGATCCTGGCCGAGTACCTGGCGGGGGGTGTGCATTCCGGTTTCGCGCAGACCGCGGTGCTGGCGTTGCCGGAGGGGATCGATCGGGCCTGGACGGCGGCGGTCCTCGGTGCCGTGGTGGAGCGGCACGATATGTTGCGGGCGCGGCTGGCGGCCGAGGACGGGCAGTACCGGTGGGAGGTTCCCGACAGTGGGCCGGTCGGGGAGAGCTGGCTGCTCGCCGAGGTCGAGGTGCCCGCGGGGTCCCGTCCGGCCGAGGTCGCCGGTTCGGCGATGGAAACGACTGTGGCGCGCCTGGATCCGCTCGGGGGCCGGATGGTCGCCGCGACCCGGCTGTGTCGTGCGGGTGCTCGCGACGCGCTGCTGCTCGCCGTGCACCACTATGTGGTCGACAGTGTGTCCTGGCAGATCCTCCTGGCGGATCTGGCTCGGGCCTGGGCGCAGGTGGCCGGTCGGCGGCGTCCCGAACTGCCCCCGGTCGCCACGTCGTTCCGGCGCTGGGCGCAGGCGGCGGCCGAACCCGTCGCGCCACCGGACCGCGACACCGCTCTCGCCGAGTGGCGGAAGGTGCTGGCCACCCCGGACCCGCTGCTCGGGGTACGGGCGATCGACCCCACCACCGATACCCACGCGTCGGTGTACCGGTTCGCGGTGGAGGTGCCGGCAGATATCGCCGAGGTGGTGGTGACCGAGGTACCGGTGCTGTACCGGACGAATCGCGAAGGTCCGCTGCTGGCCGCGCTCGCCTTGGCGGTGCGGAACTGGCGGTCCCGGCGCGGGGTGGACTGCGCGACCACCCGGGTCCGGCTGTTCGGCGACGGCCGCGCGGAATCGGTACTGCCCGGGGCGGATCTCACCCGTACTGTCGGCTGGTTCGATACGGCATATCCGGTGGTCCTGGACCTCGGCGATATCGATCCCCGGGCCGCACTGGCCGCGGGTCCGGTGACCGCCGCGCTACTGCGTTCGGTGAAGGAACAGCTGGTGGGCCTCCCGCGGCCGCTCGGTTTCGGGTTGCTGCGCCGGTCGGACCCCGGTGAATTCGACGGGTCCGTGGCACAGATCGGTTTCGCCTGTACGGGCCGGTTCGCGGTGCCGGGTGACGACGAGACGGCCTGGCGGCCGCTCGGTGAACTCGGCGGGTTCGAGACCGCGTTCGACCGGGATATGCCGGCGGAGACGGTGATCGATATCGAAGCCGTCGTCGGCGGCGACGGACGGATCACGGCCTCGTTCGCCTATGTCGCCGATATCGTCGACGAGCCGGCGGTCCGGGAGCTGGCCGACGAATGGCTGGCCGCGGTCAATGCCATCGCCCGGCATATCGCCGACCCGGCGGCCGGCGGCCTGACTCCCTCGGATCTGCCACTGGTCCGCGTCGGGCAGCGAGAGCTCGATACCTGGCGCGCGGAGCACCCGGGCCTGGTCGATGTGCTGCCGCTCGCCCCGCTGGGCGCGGGGCTGTTCTTCCATTCCCAGTTCACGGTGGGCGGTCCCGACGACTATGTGATGTTGTTCGCCGTCGAACTCGGGGGCGTCATAGATCTGGACCGCTTGCACCGGGCCGCGCAGGGGCTCGTCGACCGGCATCCGGTACTGCGCACCGCGTTCGTGACGGCCGCCGACGGGTCGCCGGTGCAGTTGGTGACCGAGGCCGTCGCGGTGCCGTGGCTGGTGTCCGGCGATGTCGGCGACTACGAGATCCCGGAACTGCTGGAGAGCGAACGGCTCACCCGGTTCGCACTCGATACCGCGCCGCTGCTGCGGTTCACGGTGTATCGCACGGTATCCGGCCGCACCCATCTCGTGCTGGCCGCGCACCAGCTGCTTTTCGACGGCCGGTCGGCGCAGATCCTGCTCGCGGATCTGCTGACCCTCTACGCCCGCCACGGTGACCCGGCGGCGCTGCCGCGGCCCCCGGCCTATAGCGACTATCTGGGGTGGCTGGCGCGGCAGGACACCGCGGCCGCCCGGGCTCGCTGGGCGGAGGTACTGCGGGGCGCCCGGCCGACCGAACTCGCTCCGGTGCTCGCCCCGCCCACTCGACCGGAGACCGGGATCGGGAAGGTCGATCTCGCGCTCGGCGATGTCGAGACAGCCGCTATGGCGGCGTACGCGGCCGAGGCCGGGGTGACGGTCGAGACCGTGGTGCAGGCGCTGTGGGCGCTGTTGCTGGCGGGTCTGACCGGCCGCCGGGACATCGTGTTCGGTGCCGTGGTCGCCGGGCGTCCGGCCGGGCTGAGCGGCGTCGGTGAGATGGCCGGTCTGTTCGCCAACACCATCCCGATGCGGGTGCGTTTCGAACCCGGGTGGACCGTTCGGGATCTGCTGGTCCGCATCCACTCCGAACAGCATGGCCTGCGCGACTATCACCATCTGAGCGCCGCCGATACAGCGCCGGGTGCGGCGGGCCTTTTCGATACCCTGCTGGCCTACGACCCACACCCGGTCGGCGCGACACGCCCGGCCACTGCCGGTGGCCTCGACGGGCTCGAAGTGCTGGAGCCGACCTCCCGTGCCCTCACCCACTACCCGGTGACGCTGATGGCGGAGCCGGCGGACCGGCTGCTGCTGCGCCTGTGGTACCGCCGGGAACTCATCGACGAATCCGCGGCCGGCGCCCTCTCCGTATTACTGCACGCGCTCGTGGGCCAGCTGCTGGCGGTGCCTGTGGAACTCGGCTCGACTCCGGCCGCGGATTGGTGGCGGCCCCCCGGCGCGCTCGTCGGCCGCGCCGAGCTGCCCGCCGATCGACCGCGCCCGGCCGCCCCGTCCGGACGCTGCGGTCAGGTGACGCGGGAGCTGAATATCGACCTGCTCGATTCGCTGAACGATATCGCGACGTATCAGGAGACGACCGCGTTCACCGTGATACAGGCGGCGCTGGCCATTCTGCTGGCCCGGCTGTCGGGGCACCGGGATATCGCGGTCGGGGCGTTCAGCACCCAGCACGCCGCGGCCGGATTGTCGGTACTGCATACCGATCTGGATCCGGCGTTGCGCTTCGACGAACTGCTCGGCACCGCCCGCGTCGCCGGTGGCGCGCTCTTCGAGACCGGGGGCCGCGGCACCGAACGGCTGGGACAACTGATCGACACAGTGCGCACCGCCGCCGGGCAGCCGCCCTTCCGGGTGCTGCTGGCCACCACGGACGCGCCCGCCCGCCTGCCGGACATGCTCGACCTGCGGGTGGACCTGCTGGATACCGGCGCCGAGGCACGGCTGACCTTCACCTACACCAGCGACCTGTTCGACGCGCCCACGCTCGGCGACCACGCGGACCGGCTGCTGCGGATCCTGTACGCCGTGGCCGCCGATCCGCACCGGATCGTGGGCGATATCGATCTGCTCGCCCCCGGCGAACGCGATCTGGTGCTGCGGGAATGGAACAGCGGCGGGGTCCGGGTGCCGGCGGTGACGCTGGTCGACCTCATCGAGGCCCAGGCCCGCCTGCGGCCGCGGTCTCCGGCCGTGCGATCCGGCGGGACCGCGCTGAGTTTCGAGGAACTGCTGAGCCGGTCGTATCAGGTGGCACGCGCCCTGATCGCCGCCGGGGCGGCCCCGGAAACCCTGGTGGCCGTGGCGGTGCCGCGGACCGAGGAGTTGCCGGTCGCGCTGCTCGGTGTGCTGCTGTCCGGTGCCGGTTATCTGCCGATCGACACCACCTTCCCGCGGCAGCGACTGGACTTCGTGCTCGCCGAGGCCCGCCCGGTCGCCGTCCTCACGACCGCCGCCGAACGAGATGCGGTCCCGGCCGTGGACGCGCCGGTGATCCTGCTCGCCGACACCGTCCACCGTTCCACCGAGCCGGTCACCGACGCCGAGCGCCGTGCCCCGCTCCGCCCGGACAACCTGGCCTATGTCGTCCACACCTCCGGTTCCACCGGTGCGCCCAGGGCGGTGGCCGTGGCGCACCGCAACGTGGTGGAACTCTTCGCCAACACCCAGCTGCTGTTCGAATTCGACGACGCCGATGTGTGGACCCTGTTCCATTCGGTCGCCTTCGATTTCTCGGTATGGGAACTGTGGTGCGCACTGGCCAGTGGCGGATCGGTGGTGGTGGTCGACCGGTCGGCCGCCCGGTCGCCCGAACAGTTCCGGGAACTGCTCATCCGCGAACGGGTGACCGTGCTCAACCAGACACCGTCGGCGTTCTACCGACTCGCGGAGGCCGACCGGTCGGCCCACGGCGACGGCGCCGGCGCACTCGCCCTGCGCTATGTGGTGTTCGGCGGCGAGGCGCTGGATCTGCGCCGGCTGCGGAGCTGGTACGAACGGCACGGCGGTCCCGAGACGGATGGGCCGTGGCTGGTGAATATGTACGGCCTCACCGAGACCACCGTGCACGCCTCCTTCCTGGCTCTCGACGAAAAGCTGGTGGACAACCCGGCCGGTGTGATCGGCCGGGCGCTGCCCGGTCTGGACGCGTTCGTGCTGGACGAGCGCCTGCACCCGGCGCCGGTCGGTGTACCGGGCGAGATCTATGTGTCGGGGCGGCAGCTGACCCGCGGCTATCCGGACAGTCCAGGTGTCACCGCCACCCGATTCGTCGCCGACCCGTTCGGTGCGCCGGGGTCACGGATGTATCGCAGTGGTGATATCGGCCGCTGGGCCGCTTTCGGTGGCCGCGCCGATCTGGAATATGCCGGCCGTGGCGATGCGCAGGTGCAGTTGCGGGGGTTCCGGATCGAACTCGGCGAGATCGAATCGGCCCTGCTGCGCTGCCCGGGGGTGGGCCGGGCGGTCGCGCTGGTGCGTACCGACGAGGTGGCCGGGGACCGGCTGCTCGGTTATGCGGTGCCCGCCGCGGAGCAGGAGGTCGTGCTCGATCCGGCGCTGTTGCGCGAGCAGGTGGCCGAATTCCTGCCGGAATACATGGTTCCCGAGGCCCTGGTCGTCGTCGAGGAGCTGCCGCTGACCCCGCACGGGAAACTCGACCGGGACGCGCTACCGGTTCCGGCGGTGGCCGGCCGGGCGCCCTACACCGCCCCGGCGGGCCGGGTGGAAACGGTGGTGGCGGGTGTGTTCGCCGATCTGCTCGACGTCGAACGCGTCGGCGCCGCGGACGATTTCTTCGCGCTCGGGGGTAATTCGCTGACCGCCATCCGAGCGGTGGCCCGGATCAACGAGGCGCTGTCGGCCGAGCTCGTGGTACGCGTGCTGTTCGAGGCGCCGACGGTGGCCGCGCTGGCCGCGCGGGTGGTTCCCGGAGTCGTCCCCCAGGTGGAGCGACCGGCGCTGGCGCGGGTCGATCGGCCCGAACGAATCCCGTTGTCTCCGCGGCAATACCGGCTGTGGCCGGGCGATCGGCTCGTCCCGGATTCGGCGGTCCACAATATTCCGCTCGCCATCGGACTCGACGGCGCGCTCGATACGTCCGCGCTGCGCTACGCCCTGTCCGATGTCCTGGAACGGCATGAGGTACTGAGAACCCGCTACCCCGGTGGTCCGGACGGACTGCCGTACCAGGAGATCCTGCCGGTGGCGCAGGCGCTGCGCGGCGGCCTGGAGTCGGAGACCACCGAGGACGCGCTCGGCCGGATCGGCGAATTACTCGCGAGCGGTTTCGATGTGACCACGCAGGTCCCGTTGCGGGGGCTGCTGCTCACCACCGGCCCCGACCGGCATGTGCTGGCGTTGGTCGTGCACCGTATCGCCGCCGACCCGGCCTCGCTCGCACCGCTGGCGCGTGACCTGATGACCGCGTACCTGGCCCGCGTCGGCGGGGAATCGCCGCGCTGGTCGCCGCTGCCGGTGCAGTACGCCGACTACGCGATCTGGCAGGGCGCGGTGCTCGGAGCGGATGCCGACGAGAACTCGGTCGCGGCAGCGCAATCGGCCCACTGGCGGGACCGGCTGCGCGGCGCGACCGGGGAACCGGAACTGCCGCTGGACCGGCCGCGTCCGGCGATGCCCTCGATGCGGGGCGGCACCACGGGTTTCGCGGTGCCCGCCGAAGTCCACGAGGGCCTGGACCGGCTCGCCCGTGACCGCGGCGCCACGCTGTTCATGGTGTTGCACGCCGCGGTGAGCGTGCTGCTGCACCAGCTGACCGGCGCGGAAGACATTGTGGTCGGTACCCCGGTCGCCGGCCGGGGCGAGCGGGCACTCGACGAACTCGTCGGTATGTTCGCCAATACCCTCGCGTTGCGCACGCGCGTCGCCGCCGACCGGCCCTTCGCCGAACTGCTCGACGAGACACGGGAAACCGGCCTGGCGGCGTTCGACAATGCCGATATCCCGTTCGAACAGGTCGTGCAGGTCGCGGCTCCAGAGCGGGCCACCGCACGCAATCCACTGTTCTCCGTGCTGCTGACAGTGGGGAACGACGAGCAGGTCGCGCTGAAACTGCCGGCCCTGTCCGTGTGGTCGCTGGATTGCCGAGAGCTCACCGCCACCTTCGATCTGCGGATAGATATCGATCCCGGCCACGACGCCGACGGTGGGCCCGGTGAGCTGCACGCCGTACTCACCTATCCCACGGACCTCTTCGACGAGGAGACGGTGCGGTCGTTCGGCCGCCGGCTGCGGCGGACGCTCACCGCGGTCGCCGCCGATCCACTGATGCCGGTGGGCGATATCGACTACGCGGAGGCGCCCGAGCGCCCCCGCGCACTCCCGCCCGCCGAGCAGCCGGCACCGGCCGCGACCGCGGGAACCGCGCTCGCCCAGACCCTGGGCGCCTCGGTGGAGGACGATCCGGAAGGTCCCGCGGTGGTGTGTGGCGAGGCGGCGGTGAGCTACCGCGAGCTCGACGCGCGGTCCTCGCGACTGGCGCGGGTGCTGATCGCGCGCGGATACGGTCCGGGCACCGGCGTGGTGAGTGCGCTGGAACGCGGGGTGGACGCGGTGGTGGCGACCTGGGCGGTACTGAAGGCGGGCGCCACGCTCGTGCCCGCCGATGCCCTGGAGGTCGCGGCGGCCGCGGAACTTGCGGTCGCGGCCGGACTGGCCGTGGGCCGGGCACCGGCCGCGCCCCACCTCGAATGGCTGCTGCTCGACGATCCGGCGCTCGCCGCGGAGATCGCCGCCGAATCGCCGCGGCCGGTCACCTACGCGCACCGGACGCAGCCACTGCGCGGCAGCGATCTGGTCGTGGTGGACGGTACCGGCCGGCAGGTGAGTTACGACCAGCTGGCCGCGGCGGTGACCCGGGTGCACACCGTCACCGGCCTCACCTACGAGGCCAGGACCTACCGCGCCGGCCGCGGCGACAGTCCGGCGGCGGTACTGGAAACCGTGGCCGCCGGTGCCGCGGGCGCCTCGGTGGTGCTGCTCCCGGCAGAGCCGCCGGACGCGACCCCGGCGGGTGAGTGGATCACGCATCTGTGGTCCGACAGCGCCGGTCTGGCGGTACTCGACCCCGGCGTACTGGAGGATCTGACCACGCTGGTCCTCGACGAGCAGGATGAGCCGGGCGCGGCCTGGTCCGGCGTCGGCGCGGTGCTGGACCTGCCCACGCTACTGGGCTGACAGCGGGGCAGGGGCGACTTACCGCAGGCCGCGGACTGTTTCGGCGCGGCCGGGCCCGGCCGCGCTGCCATGGCCGGGCCGGCGACCGGGTTCCGCGGGGTGTAGCTGTGCGCGGCCCCGACCGGTAACCTGCCGGGTGCCATACCGGGTACCGGCGCATTGTGGCAGGCTGCTGTCCAAGCTGCGGCACGGTAGGGCGCGGCGGTGAAGTGCGATAGGCAGGCGAGGCGGACAGATGGATGCGGTAGTCGGTCAGCGGTGTGACCACCTCCGGAGGGCGAAAACGGTATGACGCGGCCAGTCCGGACCCGGCCCCACCGAACCCGGCGGCCCCGCGTGACCACCCTTCCGCAGCTGATCGCGAACGCTGTCGAGACCAATCCCGACGGTGCGGCGCTCGTCCTCGCCGACGGCACCGGCCCGCTGGAGCAGGTCAGCTACGCCGATCTGGACGCCTGGTCGAGCCGGTTGGCGCGGTCGCTCATGGCGCGCGGTATCGGTCCGGAGGATCTGGTGGCCGTGGCCATCCCGCGTTCGCTGGACGCGGTGCTGGCGGTCTGGGCGGTGGCCAAGACGGGTGCGGGGTTCGTGCCGATCGATCCCGCCTATCCGCCGAACTGGATCGCGCACCTGCTGGTCGATGTCGGTGCCGTCTACGGTCTGGCGGTCTCCTGGGTTCGCAACGAACTCCCCGACGAGATCGAATGGTTGCAGGTCGACACTGTCGGCGCCGCCCGCGCGCTGGAGCAGTTCTCGTCCGAGCCGGTCACCTACGCCGACCGGATCCGCCCGCTGCGGGCCGAGCATCCCGCCTATGTCAGCTACGTCAGCGACGGCGAGGCCTCGCCGGACGGTGTGGTGGTCACCCAGGCCGGTCTGTCCGGTCTGTGCTCCGAACAGCAGGGCCGGTTCCGGGTCGAACCCGAGGACCGCACGCTGAACTTCGCACCGCTTCCCTCGGATTCGGCCGTACTGGAACTTCTGCTCGCGCTCGGTGGCGCCGCGACCATGGTGGTCGTCTCCCCGCTGGTGTCCACGGCGGACGAACTGACCGAACTGCTGCGTCGCACCGGTGTCACCCATGCCTACCTGACGCCGGAAGCACTGGAGGTGATGGATCCGGCGGGGCTCGACGAACTGGGTGTGGTGGTCGCCGGGCGCCGGCCGTGCCCGCCCGAAGAGGTGGCGCGCTGGGCGATTCCCGTCGCCGGCGGGGCGACCCGGGTGCTGTACCAGGGTTACGGGCCGGCCGAGGCCACGATCATGACCAGCATCAGTACCGCGCTGACCCCCGGCGGGGCGCCCACCGTGGGCGCCCCGATCCGCGGTGTGACGGCCCATATCCTGGACGGACAGCTCGCGCAGGTGCCCGACGGTGCGGTGGGTGAGTTGTATCTCGGCGGGCCGCAACTGGCCCGCGGCTATCACCGCCGGCCCGGGCGGACCGCACAACTGCTGGTCGCCGACCCGTACGCCGACGACGGTTCCCGGCTCTTCCGCACCGGTGATCTGGTGCGCCGCACCGGCGACGGTGAGATGGAATATATGGGCCGGGTCGAACTGCCGGCATTCCAACCGGCGCTTTCGGACGTCACGGCCGGTGACCCGGATACACCGCCGCTCGCCGTCGTCGAGGCCGCCGCGGAACCGGAGGTAGCGCTTTCCGAATCGCCGGCCGACTTCGAGCAGAGCCTGCCGATCCGGGAAGCCGCGGCTGCGCCCGAGCAGCCCGGCCTTCCACACACCGAACCCGAGCAGCCGGCCGAGCAGAACACCTTCGCCGGATACGGCTACGGCCCGGCCCGTCAGGAACCCGACGCCCCCGATCCGGCTCCCGCGCGCGGACTGCCCGGGGAAGACAGCAGGCTCGCCTCCGAGCGGCGGGATATGGAACTGCCCGGGCGCGGCTACCTGGAAATGCCCGACCGCTCACAACCGCTGGGCGCGCGCGGCGCCCGGGCCGCGGAGCCTGGACGCACCGGAACCGAGGCGAACGACCCGGCGGATCCGGACGACAGCTGGCTCAGCGGCGGCCGGCAACTGCCGGCGCCGGGCGATGCGCAGCCTGCCCGCGGGAGTTCGTTCCGGGCGGCCGGTGACGCGCTGGCGTTCTACGAGAACACGCCGGAGAGTGCGGCCGCGCCGGGGAACCGGGGGCCGAGCCCGGCGATGCTACCCGCCACCCGGCCCGAGCCCGGGGCCTCGGATTTCCCGTTCGGCGCCCGGGACAGCAATGCCCCGAGCCCGCTGTGGCCCGACTCCGCCGGCGCCGCACGGCATGCGGAGGAACCTCCGGCACCGCAACCGGTAGCGGCCTCGGACGACCATCCGGCCGCGGCGCAACGGCCGGAATCCATTCCCCTCTCGCCGGGACAGCTGCGCCTGTGGGAGCGCAACCGATTCACTCCCGAAGAAGGCGCCGATACCTTCACCGCCGCGATGACCCTGACCGGCACCCTGGACGCGACGGCCATGCAGGCCGCCGTCGCCGATGTGGTCGACCGGCACGAAACGCTGCGCACCGTCTACCCGGAGGTCGGCGGCACACCGCATCAGGTGGTGCTGCCGCGGGAACGGGCGGTACCGGAGGTGGTCGCCGAACCGGTCACGCCGGCCGAACTGGCCGAGTGGCTGCAGGCACTGGCGCGGACCGATTTCGATGTCGCCGATCCCGAGCAGGTGCCGGTGCGGTTCGCGCTGGCCGAGACCGGCCCGCGGGAGCATGTGGTCGCGGTGGTCGTCCACCGCATCCTCGCCGACGAGGTGTCGGCCGGTCTGCTGCTGCGTGACCTGTTGCGAGCGTTCCTGGGCCGGCGCAACCGGTCGCGGCCGCTGTGGCAGCCGCTGCCGGTGCAGTATCTGGACTATTTCCTGAATCGCCAGGCCGTACTCGGCGACAGCACCGATCCGGGATCGCTCGCCGCGGCGCGGCTGGCGTTCTGGCGCGAATACCTGGCGGGGTTGCCGCCGCGGCTGGAAATTCCGGCCGCCACCGGCGGCTCCGGCGTCACGGGCTACGGCGTGCACGGTTTCGAGATCGGTACCCGCACCCATCGCCGGATCGCCGATATCGCCCGCCGGGGCGAGGTCTCCGAGTTCATCGTGGTGCGGGCGGCGTTCGCGGTGTTGCTGGCCCGCTCGGCCGCCGTCACCGATATCGTGCTGGGCAGCTCGGTGCGTGGACACGACGAACGCGAACTCGACGACGCGATCGGCCCCTACGCCAACACCGTCGTCCTGCGCACCCGCATCGATCCGGCGGAGTCCTTCCTCGACCTGGTCGCGCGGGTCGCCGAATCCGATCGCGCGGCGTTCGCCCACGCGGATCTGCCCTTCGAGATCCTGGACGCCGCGATCGGCATCGGTGCGCCGCTGTTCGATATGGCGATCTCGTTGCGGCACAACGATGTTCCGCGACTGGAGATGCCGAGCCTGTCGACCGAGCCGATCGAGATCGCGAATTCGTCCGCCGAGTGCGGGTTGCGGCTGGTGATCGACCCGCACCGGGCGCCCGACGGTTCACCGGACGGGATCGCGGCCGCGTTGCATTACGCCGCCGACCGGTACGACACGGCCACCGTCACCGAATTCGCGCGCCGGTTGCAGCGCGTACTCACCGTCGCCGGCGGTGATCCGGACGGTCCGGTCGGTGAAATCGACCTGCTGTCCCGGGCCGATCTGGATCGGTTGCTGGTGGTCTGGAACGACACCCGGTACCCGGTCGCGCCGGATCTGCTGCTCGACGGTTATCGCCGCACCGTCGCCACCCGCCCCGATACCGTGGCGGTGGCCGACGCGGAAGCCGAACTGACCTATCAGGAATTCGACGCCCGGGTGAACCGGCTGGCACGTCGGCTGATCGAGGCCGGAGTCGGCACCGAGACACCGGTGGGCGTAGCGCTGCGGAATTCCACCGAGCTGCTGGTCGCGATCTACGCGGTGCTGACCGCCGGTGGCATCTGCCTGCCGCTGGACCCCGACGATCCGGCCGGCTGGAACGCTCGGGTCATCGATATCGCCGGACCGGCCTGTGTGCTGGTGGCCCCGGCCGACGAAGCGCGGCTGGCGGCGGCGGTGGAAACGACCACGCGGCCGCGGCCACCGATCCTGGTGACCGGTACCGAAGATCTCGCCCGCCATTCCGCCGAACCGGTGCGCCCGGAGGAACTGATCCGGCAGATACGCCCGGGTAACGCGGCCTACCTGCTGTGCGCCTCGGTGGCACCGGACGGGCCGGAGCTGGCGGTGCTCTCGCACAGCGCGATCAACAACCAGGTCACGTTGATGCTCGCCCAGTACCCGATGGGTTTCACCGACGTCTACCTCCAGCAGAATCCGCCGACCCGCGACACCTCGCTCTGGGGTACTTTCCTGCCGCTGCGCGCCGGCGCGGAACTCGCCCTGGCCCCGGCCGGGGCGCAAGACCCGGAGCGTATCGCCGCGACGATCGCCGCGCGGGCGGTGACGGTCACCGATTCCGGGCCCGACGAACTCGCCGCCTTCGCCGAGCACGCCGATCCGGGATCGGTGCGCAGTCTGCGCGAGGTATTCGTGACCGGCGGTCCGCTGGCGCCGGAAACGGCCGGGGCGGTGCGGGAACGCTGCGGTGCCCGGGCCCAGAACCTGTACGGCACCGCCGAAACCGCGGTGTCGGCGACCTCCTGGCCGGCCGCGGGGTCCGCGGATCGGTCGGTGCCGATCGGGCTGCCGCAGTGGAATACCCGGGTGTACGTGCTGGATTCGCGGCTGCGGCCGGTCCCGCCCGGGGTCCCCGGTGAGCTGTATCTGGCCGGTGACCAGCTCGCCCGCGGATACTTCGGCCGGCGCGGCGGCACCGCGGACCGGTTCGTCGCCAACCCCTTCGGTTACGGCCAGCGCATGTACCGGACCGGTGACATGGTGCGATGGCGCGACGCCACCGCCACCACCCCGCAGCGACTCGACTACCTGGGCCGTACCGATGACCAGTTCGGTTTCCGCGGCCACCGGATCCGCCCCGCCGCGGTCGCGGCCGCGTTGCGCGCCCTGCCCGGTATCGCCGCCGCCGCGGTACTCACCCGCGGTACCGGCCCGGCCGTATCGTCGGCCGCGCGTCCCGGCGCCCGCCTGGTCGCCTACATCGTTCCCGAGCCGGCCGGGACCGAACCCGACCTCGCCCGAATCCGCGCCGAGCTCGCGCGGGCCCTGCCCGTGGCCCTGGTGCCGTCGGCGTTCGCGGCCGTCGGGCAGATCCCGGCGACCGGCACCGGAGAACCCGATCGGACCGGGCTACCGGACCCCGACGAGATCGCGCCGCTGCCACCCGACCCGGGCCCATGGGCCACGGACGCGCGCGGCGAACCCACCGGCGCGCGGGATAGCGCGGAGACCGCACCGGCGGGACCGCAACCGCAGGCGGCCGAACCCGTCTCGACCGATGCCGCCGCCGATACGCCGGTCGCGTTCACCGGCGCCGCGCCGGAGACCACCGGTGAACTGCCCGCGACTCCCACCGCCGCCCGGCTGCTGGACAATCCCGTCCCCGGGGTCGAGGTCCGGTCGGTGGTGCTCGATCTACCGGCCGGCCGGCCGTTGAGCACGACCGAGATCGCGGTGCGGTCGCTGATGGCCCGGCATCCGATGCTGTCGGCACGGCTCGACACCGGCGACCGGCCGGCCGTCCTGCGGATTCCACCGCGCGAGCAGCGCGGCGAACGCCAGTACTGGTGGCTCGGACCGGAATCCGGTGAGAACACCCTGGCCACCGACGATGTGGTGCAGGCGGCGGCCGACGCACTCGACCCCGTGACCGGCCGCAATATTCATTTCGTCGTCACCGGCACCGAACCGGATCGGCGGCTCGTGGTGGTGGCCAACGGACTGGCCGTCGACGACCGCTCGTGGCGGATCATCATCGACGAGCTGATCGCCGGCTGGGACGGCGCCGAACCCGCCGCGGCCGCACCCGAAAGCAAACTGGCGCAACTGGTGCACGCCTTGGACGCGCGCGCCCGCTCGATCGAACTACTGGACGAGTCCGGATGGTGGCGGCGCAACCTGGCCGGCGCCCAGCTCGCGGCCCCTCTCGGGACCGCCGATCTCCGGGTCCGCCGCCGGGTCTCGCTGGCCATCACCGCCGAGGGCACCGCCGCGGTGACCGCGGCGGCCGGCGCCTACGGGGCCACCGTGCCCGAGGTACTGCTGACCGCCGTCGCCGTCGCCCTGCACACCGGTGCACAGGGCAAAGTCGCCCGCGCGATCGGGTCACTGGTGCGCTGTGACGCCGACGCCCGGTCGTTCGCGAACGGCACCGGCGACCTCGTCGGCGGTTTCGCCACCGAATTCCCGCTGTCGGTCCGGATTGTCGATATCGATACCACCGAGGCCCTGGTCGGCGGGCCCGCCGCGGGAAGCGCGCTGGTCCAGATCCGTGACCTGTACCGGTCGGTACCCGACGGCGGCGCGGGCTACGCGCTTCTGCGTCACCTGAACCCGGAGACCACCGCCGAATTCGCCGCCGCCGAATCCGGCCGGCTCACCCTGCGCTACCGGGATCTGCGCCCGGCCCGGGTCCACACCGACGGCCCGCACGACGAAGTGCCGCTGGCGCTGACCGTCGACGCCACCGACGACGGCCTGCTGTGCAGGTTCGACTACGCGACCGACGTTTTGGCCGGCGAAGATGTGAAAACTTTCGCCGAGCACTGGGTCCGCGCGCTCGGCGGCCTCGCCGAACACGGGTTGCGCCCGGATGCCGGGCACACCGAACCCGCGCCCGCGCCTTTGCCGGCGCCAGTGTCCGGGCCGCAGTCCGTGTCCGGGCCGCAGTCCCGGCCCGAGCCGCAGCTCGCGGCCGAGCCGGAGTCCAGGTCTATGTCCGAACCCGTACCGGACGCGGAGGTCACCTCACTGCTGCGCCCGGTCACCGACATACCGGGTGCCGCGGCGTCCGAGCCGGGCCGCGGCGCGCTACCGCGGCGTCACGCGCAACCCGCGGCCGCCGCCGATCCCCTTCCGGATACGGCCGGTGGACCCGCCCGAGGTGGGTTGCCGCGTCGCCGGACTCCGGGCACCGAGACACCCGCGACGGCCGCACCGGGTATGGACGCCGATGAGGCCGGGGCCGGGCTCCCGCAACGCCGGCCGGTCAGCGGAGCCGGCGCGCCCGCCGAACCGGAGCCGTCCGCATCTCCGCAGCGTGACACCACGCTCCCGCGGGAACCCGAAACCGTTGCGAGCCCGAGTGATTCGGCCGCGACGGCGTCACCGGCCGCATTGCCGCAGCGTCGTTCGCGGCCGCATGTGGATTCGGCTGCGATGGTGGATCCGGTTTCGTTGCCGCAGCGTCGTTCGCGGCCGGATGTGGATTCGGCTGCGATGGCGGATCCGAGTTCGGTTTCATTGCCCCAGCGCCGTTCGGGGCTCGACGCGGACTCTGCTGCGATGGTGGATCCGGTTTCGTTGCCGCAGCGTCGTTCGCGACCCGATACGGATTCGGCTGCGACGGTGGATCCGGTTTCGTTGCCGCAGCGTCCATCGCGACCCGATACGGACTCCGCGGCGGTGGCGGACCCAGGTCCGGCCTCGCTGCCGCAACGCGGCTCGGGACCGTCGCATTCGGCCTCCGGTGCCGCGAGTCCGGAACCGGCCGCACGCTCCGGGGTCCTGCCGCAGCGCCGGTCCCGGCACGATGATGGTCCCGCCGGTGAGCCGGTATCGGAGCAGGCCCCCGACCCCTCGGCTGCGCCGCAGGGCGGGCCGCGGTACGGCGGCGGAGCCGTCGCCGAGCCGGTGGAAGCCGACGAGCCCCCGCCGCCGGCGCTGCCCCGCCGCCGGTCCGCATCCGCGGGCCAACCGGAACGCTCCGGCACAGAGATGGATTCGTCCGAAGCCGCCGCGGCTCCGGGGTTGCCTCAGCGCCGCCCGCGGCATGACAGCGGCTCGCTCGCGGAACCGGCCGGGGCATCCGAGCCGGCAGCGGTGTCGTTGCCGCAGCGCCGGCCTCGGCGCGGCGCGCAGCCCGACGACGATCCGGCGGTCGGCCTCTCCGAGTCCGTGTCCACCGAGAGCGGGCCCGTACCGGATCCGCTGCCGGTGCGCAGCCCGGCCGCCGAGACGCGACCCGCGCCCGCCGGCGCCGAGCCCGAATCGGTGAGTGCGCCGGCGCTGCCGCAGCGCGGAGCCCGCTCCGCGGTGGAATCGGCCGGAACCGCGGCCGATCCGGGCCCGGCCGCGCTGCCGCGGCGCGAGCCGCGCGGTGAGGTCGAATCGGCGCCGGTCGAGCTCCCGCCGGCCCTGCCGCGGCGCCGCCCGCAACCCCTCCGGGACGAGACGGCGTCGTCGGAGCCCCGCGACTGGACTCTGAAGCCTTCGAAGCCCGCGGCCCCCGCGGCCGCACCCGGGCCCGAGCTCACCGCCGATCCCGAGCTCACCGCCGATCCGGAGCCCACCACCTTTCTGCGGCCGATCCCCGATGTGGAGACGACCGCCTACATGTCTCCGATCGTCGATCTGGCCGCACGTGACGACCAGAGCACCCTGCTGTCGCTCTTCGACGAACAGATGAGCCGGACTCCGACGGTCCCGGCCGTGCGGCAGGGGGCGCGGGTGCTCAGTTACAGCGAACTGGACCGCAAGTCCCGAGCGCTGGCCGTGGAACTGATCCGTTTCGGCGTCGGCGACCGGACCCTGGTCGCCGTGGCCATGCGACCGGGTATCGACCTGGTGGTCGCGGTCTGCGCGGTACTGCGCGCAGGCGGCGGATACGTGCCCGTCGATCCCGGCCGCCCGGCCGCGGAAGTCGACGAGTTGCTGGCCACGGTGGCTCCGATCTGCGTGCTGAGCACCTCGGACGAGGGCGTCACCACCGGCACCGGTATCTCGGTGGTCGCCATCGACCTGCTGTATCTGGACCTGCCCGCCGACCCGGCCGCCTTCCCGCCCGTCGCAGCCGACGACCTCGCCGATATCCGGTTCGTCCCCGGCGGCACGGCCGGTGTCACGAGCACGCACCGGCAGTTGGTCGAGCGACTGCGGCGGGCGCAGCGCAGCCATCCCTACGATTCGTCCGATCTGGTGCTGCACGCGGCGCCGACTGTGACCGACATCACTCTGTGGGAGTTGTTCCGGCCGCTGCACCACGGTGCCCAGATCCTGATGCCCGACCATCCGGGCCGGGCCGCCGACCTGTCCCGTTCGATCGCCGCCAACAGGGTGACGATCGTGCACGTGGTCCCGTCCCTGCTGGACCGGTTCCTCGATTCGGTGACCGACGGCGGTGGCCGCGCCGCGCATCCGAGCCTGCGCCGGGTCGTCGTGGACGGCGCGGCGCTCCCGCCCGGCGGTGTCGAACGGTTCACCACGCTGCTGCCCGGCGCGGAACTGGTGATCTGGTACGGCCACAACGAGACGGGTGTGATCACCGTGGGGTCGGTCGGTGGCCGGCCGGTCACCAACGACCGGGTGTATCTTCTGGACGAGCAGTTGCGTCCGGTACCGCCGGGCACCGTCGGCGAGATGTACATCGGCGGTCCGCAGCTGGCCCGGGGTTATTACGGCGCCGCCGCGGAGACGGCCTCGCGGTTCGTCGCCACCGGTGGTGGTGGGCGGCTGTACCGGACGGGGGACCTGGTCCGCCGCCGGGACGGTGTGCTGGAATATCTCGGGCGTGTCGAACGCGTCGGCGGGTCGCTCATGAGTGGCTCCCGGCGGGGCGGGCATGATTGAAACCGCTCCGCGGTGTCCCGAATTCCGGAGCCGATCGGGCGTCGCGACCGAATCTCCGATCCGGTCGACCGGAACAAGATTTTCGGGCAACGCTACGGTAACGATATGTCCGCAAAGTACGACTACAGGGACAGAACTCTCGGGGTGTACGAATCATGCCCCGTTACTGTGAGTCGTTCGGGTCCTGGAGCCGGTTGTTGCGGTGGGGAAAGAGCCCGGATGAAAATTCGAGACGAAGCGAAGGTGTGAAATTGATACGTCGACTCACCCGGCGTGGCGGTAGACGCGCCGCGGCAATGGTCGCGGCCACGGCAGTTCTTACCGGTGTGATGACCGGTCTCGGTGGGAGCACCGCCGGGGCGGATCCGATCATCGAGTCCAAGACACTGCTCGCCGACCCCACCGCGCCCGACGGGTCACGCATCGTCAAGGCCGAGTACAAGGACGACCGCAATCTGCGGCTGTACGTGAACTCGGTGGCCATGGACAAGGACATTGTCGTCGACGTCCAGCGCCCGGCCGACGCTTCGGTGCCCCGGCCCACCCTCTACCTGCTCAACGGCGCGGGTGGCGGCGAGGACTCGGCGTCCTGGCAGGCCCAGACCAACACCCTCGAATTCCTGTCCGACAAGAACGTCAATGTCATCCAGCCCATCGGCGGCTCCTGGACCTACTACACCGACTGGATCAAGGACGATCCGGCGCTGGGCCGCAACAAGTGGAAGACCTTCTTCACCGAAGAGCTCCCGCCGCTGATCGACGGCGCACTGGGCACCAACGGTGTGAACGGCCTCGCCGGTCTGTCCACCTCGGGCACCACCGTGCTGGCCCTGCCGATCGCCAAGCCCGGTCTCTACAAGGCGGCCGCCGCCTACAGCGGTTGTGCCCAGACCAGCGATCCGGTCGGTTCGGAGTTCGTGAAGCTCACCGTGAACACGTGGGGCGGCGGCAACACCGACAACATGTGGGGTCCGCAGGGCTCGCCGGAATGGGCCGCGAACGATCCGTACGTGCACGCCGAAGGGCTGCGCGGTCTCGAACTCTACGTCTCCACCGGTAACGGTCTGCCCGGCCGCTGGGACACCCTGAACGGCCCGCACACCCTGCCCGGCTCCTACGGGCTGGCCAACCAGATCCTGGTCGGCGGCGTCATCGAGGCGGGCACCAACTTCTGCACCCACAACCTGAAGACGCGGCTGGATTCCCTCGGTATTCCGGCCACCTTCAACTTCCGTGACTCGGGTACCCACTCCTGGGGTTACTGGGAGGACGAGTTCAAGGTGTCCTGGCCGGTTCTGGCCCGCGGCCTGGGCATCTAGCCCCACCGCTGTTTCTCACGCCCGTGCCGGGGCGGCCGTGCGCCGCCCCGGCACGGGCGTTTTCATATCCCATCCGGCCGCTCCCCGGTCACGGAAACACCCGCCCTGCCATCGGCAGAGCGGGTGTTCGTCGTCGGGGTCGCGCCTACTCCGCGAAGACCGCTTTGCGTTTGCCCAGCATGGCGCCGGCGCCCTCGAAGAAGTCGGGGGACTGCAGCAGTTCCACCTGGCCGGCCTTCTCGTCGGCCAGGGCCGAGTCCAGAGCGCCGAGGGTGGCGCGGTTCAGTGCCTTCTTGGTGAGTTCGAGGGCCCGCCGCGGGCCCTGGGAGACCTTCTCGGCGGCGGCCTCGACGGCGGCATCCAGTTCCTCGGTGGTGGCCAGGACCTCGGTGAGCAGGCCTTCGGCGCGGGCTGCGGGGGCAGGCAGGCGTTCGCCGAGCAGTGCCATCCGCGCGGCCAGTGGACGGCCGGCGGCCGCGGCCACCAGCGCCGCGGCGCCACCGTCGGGCATCAGGCCGATATTGATGAACGCCAGCAGCAGGTAGGAGTCGGCCTCGGCGTAGACCAGGTCGGCGGCCAGCGCGATACCGACCCCGACCCCGGCGGTCGCGCCCCGGAGGCGGACGATAACCGGTACCGGTAGGTCGACGATGGCGCGGACGAGCCGGTTGGCGGCGTCCATCACCTGGTCGGGGGTGATGCCGCGGGCGCCCTCTTCGGCGCTGGCGGCCAGGTCGGCGCCGGTGCAGAAGTCGCCGCCGTCGCCGGTGAGCACGACCACCCGCACAGCTTTGTCCTGCGCGGCGGCGAGGAAGGTGTCGCCCAGGGCGACCAGCGAGTCGTAGTCGAGCGCGTTCTTGCGCTTGGGCTTGGTGAGAGTGACCCGCAGTACCCGGCCGTCCTGCACGGCGGAGAAACCCGCCGGCTGCGTGGTGGGGGAATCTGTGTTGACCATGCGCGCTCCATCGAGTGCCGTCCGGTGCCGACCGGGTGGCGAATAGCGGTTAACGTTGCGAATTGTGGTTAACTTAGGTTGACTTGTCGGGCGCTGTCAACATCGGCGGCGCCGCCGAGGCGAACGGAGAATGCATGGTCGCGGATAGCAGCCGGGTGGACCCGGCGCGCGTGCGTCCGGCCGACCGTGGCAACGGCCAGGGCGGGCGGCGCCGACCCAAGGACCGCAAGGTTCAGATTATGCGCGCCGCGGCCCGGGCCTTCAGCGAACGTGGCTACTACCCGGTGGGTGTGGACGAGATCGCGGCCGAGGTCGGGATCTCCGGCCCCGCACTGTACCGCCATTTCGCCAATAAATACGCCCTGCTGGTCGCCGCCGCGGAGGAAGGCGCCCGGCAACTGCTCGAGGCCGCCCGGGCCGCGGACGAGCCGGAAGCGAAGCCGGACGAACGTCTCGACGCCCTCATCCGGGCGGTCGCCGAGCACACCATCGAGATCCGGCGCGAGGCCGGTCTGTACCGGTGGGAGGGCCGCTATCTGGAGCAGCCCGACCGTGCCCGCATCCGCACGCTCTACAACGAGATCAACGACACGCTGGCCGCGCCGATCGCGCAGCTCCGCCCGGACGCCCCACCTGAGGACATCGCCCTGCTGGCCGCCGCCGTGCTCAGCGTGATCGGCAGTATCTCGGCCCATCGGACTGCTCTGTCCAGTGCCAAACTGCTGCCGCTGCTGCACGATATGGCCTGGTCGATCGTGCGTACCGAACTTCCGCCCGCCCCCGGCGCCGGCGAACCCGACAACACCCCGCGCGGTCTGCCGGTGACCTCCAAACGGGAGCAGTTGCTCACCGAGGCGATCCGGATCTTCGGCCGCCGCGGCTACCACGAGGCCAGTATCGAGGAGATCGGCGCGGCGGTCGGTATCAACGCCTCCAGCGTCTACCGCTACTTCAGCAGTAAATCCGATCTGCTGGCGGCGGCCTTCCACCGCACCGGCGACCGGCTGGCCTTCGCCATCACCGAGGCGCTCGCCGAGGCGAGCGGCCGTGCCGACGCGGTGGACAAGATCGCCGACCGCTACGTCCGGCTCAGTTTCACCATGCCGGAGATCATGCCGGTGTACTACGCGGAATTCCCGAATCTGCCACCGGCCGAACAGCACAAACTGCGGGCCATCCAGCGGCAGAACGTGCACGAATGGGCGAATCTGCTCGACGGTGATCCGATCGAGGCGCGCTTCCGGGTGCATTCGGCGATCGGCCAGGTCATCGATGTGGGCCGGTTGATCCGTTTCGATTCCCGGCCTCAGCACATGGCCCGGGTGCATGCCCTCATGATGGCGGCCATGCTCGGTTCTCCGACGGTCTGATCGGCGTCGCGCGCCCGGGTGGGACGCCGCGCGGCGTGGGAGCTCGGCGCCGGTTCAGCGCCTCGAAGTCGCGGGAACGGCTCGGCCGAGGACGAGATTCAGGAGAAGGGCTTGACCTTGCCCCAGGGGTAAGGTTCGAGCATCGTTCTATGAGCGAAATCGAACAGGAATTGGCCGCATTCGTCGCGGCGGCGGCGACCGAGCTGGGGGTGCCGGGGGTCGCGGTGGGCGTCTCGACAGCGGGCCGGGAGTACTTCGCCTGCCACGGAGTGACCAGTGTGGACCACCCGCTTCCGGTGGATCGCGATACCGGGTTCGTCATCGGATCGGTCAGCAAGACGTTCACCGCGACCGCGTTGCTGCGACTGGTCGATCAGGGGCTGGTGGAGCTGGACGCGCCGGTGCGGCGGTATGTGCCGGAATTCGCCGGGCCCGGTGTCGCGGCACGTGCGGTCACCGTGGCGCAGCTGCTCAACCACACCGCCGGATTGGAATGGAAGCTGAGTGCCGATAGCGGGGAAGGCGAGGACGCCCTGGCCCGGCACGCGCAACTGCTCGCGACGGCGCCACTGGTCGGCGAACCGGGTGCCCGGGCGTCCTACAGCCAAGCCGGTTTCAACCTGGCGGGCCGGATCGTCGAGAACGTCACCGCGCAGACCTTCGAGCGGGCCGTCGCGGCCCTGCTGCTCGAGCCACTGGGGCTGACGCACAGCGGCTATCTGCACAACGAGGTGATGACCCGGCGGTTCGCGGTCGGTCACAACACCGGGGACACCGGCGATCTCTCGGTGGCCGCGCAGTGGAAGGACAACCGTGCCAACAACCCCGGCGGCGGGCTGGTGTCCTCGGTCGGCGATCTGCTGCGCTGGGCGCGGTTCCATCTCGGTGACGGCCGGACCGCCGACGGCGACCGGATCATGACCGCCGGCTCGCTGCACCGGATGCGGGAGCAGACGGTGGAACTCCGCGGCAGCACGCTGGGTGACGCATTCGGCACCTGCTGGTTCCTGCGCGAGGTCGACGGTGTCGCGACCATCGGGCACGGCGGATCGGGCAACGGGCAGTTCGCCGAGCTGCTGCTCGTGCCGGAGCGGGACTTCGCCGTGGCCGTGATGTCCAATGCGGGGCCGGACGCGGGTCTAGAGTTCGATCGTGCGGCGGTGCGGTGGACGCTGGAGCACTTTCTCGGGCTGGTGGAACACGACCCGGATCCGCTGCCCTACGCCCCGGCGCGGGCCGCCGAGATCACCGGGACCTACGAGAACGAGATGATGCGGCTGACGCTGGAAACCGACGGCTCGGCGCTGACGATCGGCTGCGCCATCAAACCCGAGATCCGGGCGGCCGCGGATACCGAACTACCGCCCGACCTGCCGCCCGCGGCCCTCGGCCTGCTGCCCGGTGACGCCGACGAGTACATCGTGACGGCCGGTGGCCTGGTCGGACAGCGCGGGTACTTCACCCGGGACGAGTCCGGTGCCGTGGTGGGAATCGACCTCGCCGGCCGGTTCTTCGGCCGAGCCCGGTGACGGAACGGATCGCGTCGGAAGGGAACAACCGTGATCACTATCGGACAGCTCGCGCGGTACGCGGGTGTGACGACCAAGGCCGTGCGCGTCTACCACGAACGCGGCCTGCTTCCCGAGCCGCCGCGCGATTCCTCCGGCTATCGGCGCTACCGCGCCGAGGACGCTGTCGAACTGGTCAGGATCAGGACGCTGGCGCAGGCGGGAGTACCGCTGGCGCGAATCAAGGAGTTGCTGGCCGCCGGTCCCGGTGAGTTCGCGGCGGCGCTGGCCGAGATCGATGCCGGGCTCGCCGAACGCGCCGCGGAGATCCGGCGCACCCGGGCCCGGCTCACCGAACTGGACAGGGGCGACCGGCTTTTCGTCTCGGCAGAGGTTGCCGGATATCTCGATCGGCTGCGGCGGCTGGGCGCGAGCGAACGCGCCGTGCGGATGGAACGCGATATCTGGATCCTGCTGCATTCGGTGGCGCCGGCGCAGGCGGCGGACTGGGTCGCCGACAAACTGGATGCCCTCGACGATCCCGAGTTCGGCGCCCTGTATCTCGAGCATGATGCCGCGTTCGACATGTCACCCGCCGACCCGCGGCTGCCGGACCTGGCGAGGCGTACCGTGCGCTGGCTGGCGGGCCGGGACGGCGAGCCGGGCCGTACGATCCCCGCCCTGGATACGGAGCTGCTCCGACTGGTGACCGGGTCGGTCGGCAGCACCTCGCCCGCGTGGGATCGGCTCGCCTCTCTGGCGCGTGAATCGTCTGGGTGAAGACGACACCATCCAGCTGGGTCCGGAACACCGAAGCCGTCGGTCAGCCGTGGCGGAACCGGAATACCGTGCGCGCCACCCGCAGTCGCCGCACATTGCGGTGGAAGCTGGACAGGCCCAGCGGTTCTCCGTACCGGTTGCGGGCGATGGACAGGGTGCGGCTGAATTCGCGGAGTCCGTGTACGCCGTGGCTGTGCCCCTGCCCGTATTCGCCGATCCCGCCGAAGGGCAGCGCCGGGATACTGGCGTAGGTGGTGGCGGTATTGACCGTGACCACCCCGACCCGTAGTCGTTCGGCGTAGACCTCGACCTCGGCGATATCGCGGGTGAACACCGAGACCGCGATACCGCGGCCGGCATCGTTGATCCGGTCCACGGCGTCGTCGAGATCGCGCACCTTGTTCACGATGAGGACCGGGCCGATGCCCTCCTCGGTGATGGCGACACTCTCCTCCGGTACATCGGCCAGCACGATGGGCTCGACATAGGGCTCACGGATGGAATCCAGGCCGCCGACCACCGCGCGTCCGCCGCGCGCCAAGGCGTCGCGGACCTGTTTGCGCACCACCTCGGTCTGCGATTCCAGGATCATCGGTCCGTAGGACGACCGCCGGTCCGCGCCGGGCTTCAGGGCGCGGGCCCGCGCGACCACCAGCTCGAGGAACTGGTCGTAGACCGAGGCCGCGACGTAGGCCCGCTGGACGCCGGTCGCGTTCTGGCCAGCATTGGCCATGGCCCCGAACACCGCGGCGTCGGCGGCATCGTCGAGTTTCGCGTCGACGTGCACGATCATCGCGCCCTTGCCGGAGTTCTCGACCACCACCGGGGTCATGGTCTGGGCGCACAGCGAGATCACTTCGCGGCCTTCGGCTTCCGGCCCCGCATACGCGATCTTGTCGACCCCGGCGCGGCACAGCGCGGCCGCGGTCGAATCGTCGCCGGTGACCGCCGCCAGCACGGGCCGGTCGGGGGCGATCTCGCGCCAGGTCTCGGCCAGCCACAACCCGGTGCCGCTGGTCACCGCGTGCGGTTTGAAAACCACCGCGTTGCCCGCGGCCATCGCGTAGGCGATCGAGCCCATCGGTGTGAAAACCGGGTTCTGCCAAGGCCCCAGGACGCCGATCACACCCAGCGGCAGATAGCCGACCGACGCCCGCTGATTGCGGGTGAGCCAGTTGGAGGCCAGCGGTTTCCGGCTCAGCGCGCGACCGGCATTGCGCGCCGCCCAGTCCAGATTCTCCACGGCGAGCATGACTTCGATCGCCGCGTCGGCCTCGGGTTTGCCGGTTTCCTCGCGCAGGATCTCCACCAGTTGCGCGGCCCGGCGCGCGATAACCCGTTTCCACTCCAGCAGGAGTCGTTTGCGAGTTCCGAAACCCGCTGTCGACCACCAGTCCTCGACCGTGCGCGCGGCATGGACCGCGCGTTCGAGTTCGCTGGGGCCGGCAACGGCATAACTGCCCACCACCTCGCCGGTGCGGGGGTCGTGGGATGTGAGCACGCTCGGTCGGCCGGGTCCTCCCGAACGCGCCGCCACCTCGGGCTGCGCGGTATCGGCCATGGCACTCAGATTATGGTGGTGGCGTAGCGCCGACAAGGTACGAGCACTGCCCATGGACTGTCCCTGCACCGCCGACCAGGGTGGATGACCGGCCGCGACGTCGCTGTGAGCAAAGGCACATTTGGTTCGACCCGGTATGGGGTAAAGGCGGCGCTCCGGCGCCTATTCCGCAGCCGGTAACATCGCGCCCGGCGCCAGGGATCATCCAGGGGGATACCGATGCGCCGGTCACCCCGCCCGCCGATCAGGCCGATAGTGGAGAGTTGATGCCGATTTCGAACGAAGCCGTGACAGCCGCCGGCGAGAATGCCCCACCGTTTCGATCGGTGCATTCCCGCACCCCCGGCGCCGAGATATCGGAGTACGGGAACGGTCGTGCCGCGCCGGCGCTCGCACCTCGCCCCCACGGCGCCGGCCCCGCCTGGGCGGACGCCGTCCGCGTCGAGGGCATCACCAAATCCTTCGGTGAAGTGCAGGCGTTGCGCGGGGTGAGTTTCTCGGCCGCCCGCGGCACCGTGCTCGGCGTTTTGGGACCCAACGGCGCGGGCAAGACCACCACCGTGAAGATCCTGTCCACCCTGCTGCGTCCCGATTCCGGGAGCGCGGTGGTGGCCGGTCACGATATCCGTAAAGATCCGGCCGGGGTGCGTCGCTCGATCATGATGACCGGCCAGTACGCCGCCCTCGACGAAAACCTGTCCGGCCGGGAGAACCTGGAACTGTTCGGCCGGCTGATGGGCCTGAGCAAATCGACGGCGCGTAAGCGCGCCGACGCGTTGCTCGAAGAGTTCGACCTGGTCGCTTCCGGTCGCCGCCCGGTTCGCCAGTATTCCGGTGGGATGCGGCGGCGGGTCGATATCGCCTGCGGCCTGGTGGTCCGGCCCGAAGTGGTGTTCCTCGACGAACCGACCACCGGTCTCGACCCGCGCAGCCGGCAAGGTGTCTGGGATCTGGTGAGTGCGCTGAAAGAGCAGGGCATCACCGTGCTGCTCACCACCCAGTACCTGGAAGAAGCCGACGTCCTGTCGGACAACATCATCGTGATCGACAAGGGCACGGTGATCGCGGAGGGCACCGCCGACGAACTCAAGGAGAAGACCGGCGGCAGCTACTGCGAGGTCGTCCCGCTGGACCCGACCCAGCTGGCCCGGGCCGCCACCGCGCTGGGGGACCTGGTTCCGCCGGCCGTCGCCGCCGAACTCGCCGGAGCCGAACGCCTCTCCATCCCGGCGCCCGACGGTGCCCCGACGCTGGCCGAGGCGCTGCGGCGGTTGGATGCCGCCGGCATCACTCTGGCCGATATCGGGCTGCGCCGCCCCTCCCTCGACGATGTGTTCCTCTCCATCACCGGGCACTCGGGCGGTACCGGCCGGCCGGGTGATCCGGCATGAGCGGGTCAGGCCCGGAGGCGGTAGTGCGATACCTTCGCCTGCGCTGCGGCCTCCGCGTCGGTGTGTTGACCGATCGCCGTTCTCGCTCATGCCTGGTAGGTGCATCATGAGCGCTCCCGCGGTATCCCGCCGCGACCTGTTCGGTGACCTCCCGCAGCCGCGGGTGTCCGTGTTCGCGCAGTGGCGGGCGTTGACCGGACGCGTCGTCTGGACCATGATCACCAAAGGCGAAATGATCGCCGCGATCGTGATGCCGCTGGTCTTCACCCTCGGTTTCTATCTCCCGCTGCGCTTTGTGATGCAGTTCCAGGGCATCGACTACGCGCAGTTCGTCATGCCGATCGTGGTGCTGCAAACCATGGCGTTCACCATGATGTCCAATGCGCAGCTGGCCGCCGTCGAGGCGCTCACCGGATTCAGCACCCGATTGCAGACCATGCCGATCGGCATGCTGGTACCGCTGGGCTCGCGGATCGCGGCGGGGCTGTTCCGCTCGGTCGTATCGTTGGCCGCGGCCCTGATCTACGGTCACTTCATCGGTTTCGAGTTCACCGCCGGCTGGGGTCAGACCGTCGGCTTCTGTGCTTTCGCGCTCGCCGTCGGCACCGTGCTGGCGGTCGGCGCGGACGGGCTGGGCAGCCTGACCAAGAGCCCCGCCTCGCTGAGCCAGGCGCTCACCCTGCCGACGCTGATCTTCGGCATGATGTCGTGCGGTTTCGTGCCCGAGACCGGATTCCCCGAATGGGTGCGGCCGTTCGTGCGCAATCAGCCGATCACCCAGTTCGCCTACGCCCTGCGCGATATGGCGGGTGACGGGGTGACCTGGGAGGTACTGCGAGTGGGAGTGTTCTGGCTGGTCGGTGCGGCGGCGGTATTCACCCCGTTCGCGGTCTGGGCGAGTGTGAGGCGCTCATGAGGGAGTCAGGCCCGGAGGCGGTAGCGGAGCGTGACCATGGAGGGCCCTCGCTCATGACCAAAGGACACAGCATGAGCGTTATCGAACGACCCACGGCGACCGGAACCGAAGAATTGCCGGTCCATATCGCCGCGCTCGACCTGCCCCGGGTCGAGCCGCGGTCCGAGCGATCGCTGGTGGTCTGGGCGGTACACAGTTCCATCCAGTGCAAACGGCTGCTGACGGCCTGGCTACGCGATCCGGCCACCACCATTCAGACGATCGTGTACCCGGCACTGACCCTGGTGATGTTCTGGATCGTGCTCGACGATTCCATCTCCGGTTTCACCGGGAAGCCCGCCATCTACGGCACTGTCCCGATGATCACCCTCGTCGCGGCGATGACGGGCGCGGTGGTCAGCGCGCTGGGCTTCAAGGTCGAGAAGGCCACCGGGCTGCTGGGCCGGTTCTGGACCATGCCGATCCATCGCGCGGCGAGCCTGACCGGCCGGTTGTTCGCCGAGGTGATCCGGATCTCGATCACCACGGTCATCATCATCGCCGTCGGTTTCGCCCTCGGATTCCGCTTCGACCAGGGGCCGTGGGCCGCACTCGGACTCATGGGGATCCCGATCCTGTTCGGGCTCGCGTTCGCCGTCTTCATCACCGCGCTCGCGGCCTCCACCGAGGGCCCGCTGCTGGTCCAGCTGGTCGCGATCTTCATGAACCTGCTGCTGTTCTTCAACTCCGGTTTCGTCCCGGTCTTCGCCTACCCGAGCTGGCTACGGTCGACGGTGGAGAACCAGCCGATGAGCTGCGCCATCGAAGCGATGAAAGGGCTGTCGCTCGGCGGTCCGGTCGCCGAACCGCTCATCGACACCCTGCTGTGGGTGGTCGGCGCCATCCTGGTGTTCGGCTATCCCGCGGTCCGCGGCTACCGCAAATCCGCCGAGCGCAGCGGCTGATCGCGGCCGGCTACTTCCGGGACTCGGAGGACCGCGTCTCGGAAGTGGCCGGTGCGAACGGGTAGCCGGCCCAGCGGTCGCGGTTCGTCCAGCCGACCAGGTCGTAGCGCCAGCGGAACGGCCAGGTGTGCGAGACGGTGTTGAACAGGACCGCGCCCAGCGCCGCGTAATCGTCGTGGGCCGAGAGCAGGGCGCGCTGTCCCCGCGGCGAGGCGGAGAAAAAGGAATCGAACATGGCGATCGACTGCTCGGTGGTCAACCGGCCCAATCCCCACAGGCCGCGCATCCGCATCCAGTAGGTGAGCCGGGCCTGCCACGGCCACAGCGCGGCGATCGGGTCCTCGCCGGCCAGGATCGCGGTGACCGCGGTATCGGCCAGCGCGAACGAATCGGCGACGCTGTAGCCGGTGCAGGGGTGCATCATCCCGCCGCGCGACCCGTAGGGCACCACCTTTCCCACCCCGTTCTTCGGCGGCGGGGTGTCCAGCGGATAGTGCGCGGCCTCGCTCGGCTCCGTGCCGGTCAGTTCGATACCGTGCGCCGCCAGCCGCGCGAGAGTGCGCTTGCGCAGTTCGTGCTGCGGCATCCCGCCACGCAGGCCGAGGCTGGTCTCCTCGAAGATCACGGTGCCGTCCCCGAGGGGCACCGAATACAGGAACGACGGCGGCTCGTCGGGTCCGGCACCGTTCTCCGGCCGCCAGTCCAGCAGCAGGCCCTCACCCTCCCCGACCATCGGCGCCGCGGTCTCGGCGTTCACGAAGATCCCGTGCGCGCTGGCCGCGCGCCGGTCGCCCAGCGGCGGCATCCCGCGCGAATCCACCACCACCGCCGCGCGGATCACCGTGCCGTCGGCCAGCTCGACCTCGCGCGCGTCCACCCGCACCGCCCGCCCCGCGTACACCTGGGCGTCGTCGAGCGATAGCGCGTCGCGCAGCAGCGGCTTGGACAGCACGCAATAGGGTCGCTCGATCTTGATCTCGGAGGTCGTCCAGACCACCGGTGCCGGAATCCGGCTCGCGATCACACTGTGCGGCAACCAGTCCGGAAGCTCGTCGATCCAGCAGGAGAAAGTCGGCGGCCACAGGCGATCCGGGCGGGGATCGACGGCGGCGACCCGAAGACCGGCCACGACGGCCCGGTTGGCCAGCGCCCGCCCGGACGGGCCCAGCCCGACCACACAGATATCGAACTCACGGACCACGCTGTCTGCCATGTACTGCATTCAACGGGGTGAGGGCAGGGGAGGGCAATCGGCATCGGGCCGGACCCGCCGGATGCGGTCTTCGGGGTCGTCGAGGAACAGATCGCTGTGGTCGATAGCGAAGTCACCATTGGGCAGCATCCGACCCTCGCCGTAGTAGCGGCCGATCACCGTGTCCGGCAGATAGGAGCGTAGACCGCGGGGGGACATGTCGGCCGGATAGTCGACCTGGCGACCCCATCCCGGTGGGGCCTCATCGCTGCCGAACAGGATCCAATGATCGACAGGTACGGGATCGCCCGGACGGGGCGCACCACCGGTGTGTGAGTCCAGGGCGGGAGCGACGAACCGGTCGGGGTCGGCGGGCTTGTACCACAACATCAGTGGCTTGGCCTGCTCGGCTTCCGCATTGTCGAAGCAGCACAACGCAATCGTGTGGTCCGGGAAGTGTTCAGCGTAGAAGGTGAACAGCTCGGAGCGAAGTGCAGGCCTCCTGCGTCGAGGAACGCGATCGAGTACCTCGGGGATCCGCTGCGGGGAGGACGCGAGCAGCACCGTGTAGACATCGTGCTCGAAAATGGAGACCTCCGGGCCGGAATCCATCCAGATGACATCATCGTCCTCCGGGGCGTTCGCTGCGGGTGGATCCAGTGCATCCACCATTCTTTGCAGGACGTCTCCGTGATGCCGGACCGAAATGAAGTTGTCCGGCGTCATGATCTCACCAGCGGGCAGGTGCAGGAGCATGGCGTTGGGGCCGCCGGCGAGGTCGGCGACGGTGTTCTGGTACCCGAGAACATGGATCACCCCGTGATAGGGGTGATCGACTCTTCCGACATAGACGATGGTGCCCCTGAATGTTGCTCTATCGATGGAGACGCACACGAACGCCACCTTATGGAAAGGCGGCCTCGGGGGTAGCCGACTTTGTAGAGGGTCCCGCAACGCTGTCGGTTCTCCGCCGCAGTGCTGTGGTGTCTGGGCTCCCCTGCTGCGCTCGCCGATGGCGGTGAGTCATCGGTTCCCCTCGGCTCCGCCGCGGGAAGTCCACACCCGCCCTTCCGGGCGCGCGTATCGTTAGGTATTCGGGGTGACCCAGGTGGTGATCTCGGCGTGGACCACTTCCTTGCCGGTCTTGTCGTAGATCGATACCGGGATCGTCAGGTCCCGGCCCTCGGTGATCGCGGCGAAGTCGGGTACCTCCGTGAGTTCCGCGACGGCGCGCAGGCCGGTGGTGGCTTTGGTCAGGTACTGGACCTGCATCGCCTTGGGGATCCAGCGGTGGGTGGTGGGGACCGTCGCCTCGCTCAGCATGCCCATCGCTATTTCCGCGAGGTTGCAGGCGGCGATGGCGTGGAAGGTGCCCAGATGGTTGTGCACGCCGAACCATTTGGGAGCTTTGACCTCGCAGCGGCCGGGTTCGAGCCGGACCACCCGGGGCAGCACCGTGGCGAAGTACGGCACCCGGGCCACCATCGAGAGGGAGAACAGGCCGTGGCCGAAGGGGTTGTCCGGCAGTTTGCGCCAGCCGCGATAGGTACCGGTCTCGTTCGTCATACCGCTATCTTACTCATCGGTAAGATAGCGGCGGCGCGGTATGGTGGCCGCAGCGCCGGACCTCGGCGGACCCCGATTTGAAACGCCTCGGGGGGCTCGTGCATACTGTTCGGGTTGCCTTGCCCCGGGAGGCGGTTGTTTTTGTGAAACGACCAGGCCGGGCGGGGTGAGCAAAACCAGCGAGTACCTCATCGTTCGCCGATGTGGGTACGTCCGGGACACAGTTCCGAAGGCCACGATCGAAGTTTTCTGCCGGGGCCGAGGAATGAGCGGAGGGGCGACACGCCCGACCGCGTGGACCGGAGAACCATGACAGATGAACAGCGGCACGGACTGGGTTGACCCTGGTCGTGGTCTCCACTGAGACGTCATCGTGTGTTCGGGCTGTGCAAATGAAGGTGGTACGGACGCCCTAGCCGGTATCCGGATCACGGACGAAAGCGGAGAAAAGGACACTTAGCGTGGCGGGACAGAAGATCCGCATCAGGCTCAAGGCCTACGACCACGAGGCGATCGACGCGTCTGCGCGCAAGATCGTCGAAACGGTGACCCGCACCGGGGCCCGGGTCGTCGGGCCGGTGCCGTTGCCGACCGAGAAGAACGTGTACTGCGTCATCCGTTCGCCGCACAAGTACAAGGACTCGCGCGAGCACTTCGAGATGCGTACGCACAAGCGGCTGATCGACATCCTCGACCCGACGCCGAAGACGGTGGACGCGCTCATGCGCATCGACCTGCCGGCCAGCGTCGACGTCAATATCCAGTGACGGGGACTCGAGACATGACTGACAACAAGAGCAGGCCCGCGGCCGGCATCCTGGGCACCAAACTGGGCATGACCCAGGTGTTCGACGACAAGAACCGGGTCGTCCCGGTCACCGTCGTCAAGGCCGGACCGAACGTGGTCACCCAGATCCGCACCGTCGAGCGCGACGGCTACAGCGCCGTGCAGGTCGCCTTCGGTGCCATCGACCCCCGCAAGGTGAACAAGCCGGAGTCCGGCCAGTTCGCCAAGGCCGGCGTCACCCCGCGTCGCCATGTCGCGGAGATCCGGATCGCGGATGCCTCCACCTTCGAGGTCGGCCAGGAGATCTCGGCCGCCGCTTTCGAAGAGGGCACCTACGTCGACGTCACCGGCACCAGCAAGGGCAAGGGTTTCGCCGGCACCATGAAGCGCCACGGCTTCCGTGGCCAGGGCGCCTCCCACGGTGCGCAGGCCGTGCACCGTCGCCCGGGTTCCATCGGTGGCTGCGCCACCCCCGGCCGCGTGTTCAAGGGCATGCGCATGTCGGGCCGCATGGGTAACGACCGCGTCACCACGCAGAACCTGTCGGTTCACAAGGTGGACGCCGAGAACGGCCTGCTGCTGATCAAGGGTGCGATCCCGGGTCGCAAGGGCGGCGTCGTGATCGTCAAGAGCGCCGTGAAGGGTGGTGCGCACGCATGACCAGCCTCGAGAAGAAGGCCAACCTGACGCTGCCGGTCAAGGAACTCGGTGGCAAGACCAACGGCACCGTCGATCTCCCCGCCGAGATCTTCGATGTCACCGCGAACATCGCGCTGATGCACCAGGTGGTCGTGGCCCAGCAGGCCGCCGCCCGCCAGGGCACGCATTCCACCAAGACCCGCGGCGAGGTCCGCGGCGGTGGTAAGAAGCCGTACCGCCAGAAGGGCACCGGCCGCGCCCGCCAGGGTTCGACCCGCGCGCCGCAGTTCGCCGGTGGTGGCACCGTGCACGGCCCCAAGCCGCGCGACTACAGCCAGCGCACTCCCAAGAAGATGATCCAGGCCGCCCTGCGTGGCGCGCTGTCGGATCGGGCGCGCAACGAGCGGATCCACGTGATCAGCGAGCTCGTCGCCGGCCAGGACCCCTCGACCAAGACCGCGAAGACCTTCCTGTCCGAGATCTCGGATCGCAAGAAGTTCCTCCTGGTCGTCGGCCGCGAGGACGTCAACGCCTGGAAGAGTGCCCGCAACCTGGAATACGTGCACACCATCGCACCGGACCAGCTGAACACCTACGACGTACTGGACAGCGACGAAGTCGTGTTCAGCGTCGAGGCGCTCAACGCCTTCGTGCACGGCCCGGCCGAGGCTGCACAGGAGGAGAGCAAGTGAGCACCATCGCCGATCCGCGCGACATCCTGCTGGCGCCGGTCATCTCGGAGAAGTCCTACGGGCTGATCGAGGAAGGCACCTACACCTTCATCGTGCACCCGGACTCCAACAAGACCCAGATCAAGATCGCGGTCGAGAAGGTCTTCGGGGTGAAGGTCACCAGCGTCAACACCGCCAACCGTCAGGGCAAGCGCAAGCGGACCCGCTTCGGTTACGGCAAGCGCAAGGACACCAAGCGCGCGCTCGTGACCATCTCGGCCGACAGCAAGCCCATCGAGATCTTCGGAGGCCCGGTCGCGTAGGCGGCGGGGAGTCCAGAAAGCAGAGAAGAACTCATGGCAATCCGTAAGTACAAGCCGACTACCCCGGGCCGCCGCGGGTCGTCCGTCTCGGACTTCGCCGAGATCACCCGGTCGACCCCCGAGAAGTCGCTCGTCCGCCCGCTGACCAAGAGCGGTGGCCGTAACGGTCACGGCCGGATCACCACCCGGCATCGCGGTGGCGGTCACAAGCGTGCCTACCGGCTGATCGACTTCCGCCGGCTGGACAAGGACGGCGTGCCGGCCAAGGTCGCTCATATCGAGTACGACCCCAACCGCACCGCCAATATCGCGCTGCTGCACTACCTGGACGGCGAGAAGCGTTACATCATCGCGCCCAAGGGCATCGCGCAGGGCACGAAGATCGAGTCCGGTCCGACCGCGGATATCAAGCCCGGCAACAACCTGCCGCTGCGCAATATCCCGACCGGTACCACCATCCACGCGGTGGAGCTGCGTCCCGGCGGCGGCGCCAAGATGGCCCGCTCGGCCGGTGCCAGCATCCAGCTGCTGGGTAAGGAAGGCCCCTACGCCACGCTGCGTATGCCCTCCGGTGAGATCCGCCGCGTCGACGTGCGCTGCCGCGCCACCGTCGGCGAGGTCGGCAATGCCGAACAGTCGAACATCAACTGGGGCAAGGCCGGTCGTATGCGCTGGAAGGGTCGCCGCCCCACGGTCCGTGGTGTGGTCATGAACCCGGTCGACCACCCGCACGGTGGTGGTGAGGGCAAGACCTCCGGTGGTCGCCACCCGGTCTCGCCCTGGGGCCAGCCGGAAGGCCGTACCCGTAAGCCGAACCGTCCGAGCGACAAGCTCATCGTCCGTCGCCGTCGCACCGGCAAGAAGCGCTAAGGAGGAGGTAAGAAATGCCACGCAGCCTCAAGAAGGGCCCGTTCGTCGACGACCACCTCCAGGCGAAGGTGGACGTGCAGAACGACAAGGGCACCAAGCAGGTCATCAAGACCTGGTCGCGTCGTTCGACCATCACCCCCGATTTCATCGGTCACACCTTCGCCGTCCACGACGGCCGCAAGCACGTGCCGGTGTTCGTCTCGGAGAACATGGTCGGGCACAAGCTCGGTGAGTTCGCGCCGACGAGGACGTTCCGCAGCCACGTCAAGGAAGATCGGAAGAGCAAGCGGCGATGAGCACAGAAACTCAGAATCCGACTGCGCGCGCGACCGCCAAGCACGTGCGCGTGACCCCGATGAAGGCCCGCCGGGTCGTGGACCTCGTTCGCGGCAAGCGTGTCTCCGACGCGCTCGACCTGCTCCGGTTCGCCCCGCAGGCCGCCAGCGAGCCGGTCGCCAAGGTCGTGGCCAGTGCCGCGGCGAACGCCGAGAACAACCTCGGCCTCAACCCCGACACCCTGGTCATCTCGACGGCGTATGTCGACGAGGGCGCGACCATGAAGCGTTTCCAGCCGCGCGCCCAGGGCCGCGCGTTCCGGATCCGCAAGCGCACCAGCCACATCACCATCGAGGTCGAGAGCGTCCCCACCGCCGGTGGCACTCGTGGCCGCCGGAAGGGAGGGGCAAAGTAAATGGGACAGAAGATCAACCCCCACGGCTTCCGCCTCGGAATCACCACCGACTGGAAGTCCCGTTGGTACGCCGACAAGCAGTACTCGGACTACGTCAAGGAAGACGTCGCCATCCGGAAGCTGCTGGGCACCGGCATGGAACGGGCCGGCATCTCCAAGGTGGAGATCGAGCGCACCCGTGACCGGGTCCGCGTCGATATCCACACCGCGCGTCCGGGTATCGTCATCGGCCGCCGCGGCGCCGAGGCCGACCGCATCCGCGCCGAGCTGGAGAAGCTCACCGGCAAGCAGGTCCAGCTGAACATCCTCGAGGTCAAGAACCCCGAATCGGATGCGCAGCTGGTCGCCCAGGGTGTGGCCGAGCAGCTGTCCAACCGTGTGGCGTTCCGTCGCGCGATGCGCAAGGCCATCCAGTCGGCCATGCGTTCGCCGAACGTCAAGGGCATCCGTGTGCAGTGCTCGGGCCGCCTCGGTGGCGCCGAGATGTCGCGCTCGGAGTTCTACCGCGAAGGCCGCGTCCCGCTGCACACCCTGCGTGCCGATATCGATTACGGCCTCTACGAGGCCAAGACCACCTTCGGTCGTATCGGTGTCAAGGTCTGGATCTACAAGGGCGATATCGTCGGCGGCAAGCGTGAGCTGGCCGCCCCGAGCGCGCCGGCCGGGGATCGCCCGCGCCGGGAGCGTCCGAACCGCCCGCGTCGTTCCGGTTCCTCCGGCACCACCGCGACCAGCACCGAGGCCGGGCGCGCCGCTACCGCGGTGGCCGAGCCCCCGGCAGAAAAGCAGGAGGGCTGACCAATGCTGATGCCCCGCAAGGTCAAGTTCCGCAAGCAGCATCACCCGAGCCGCAGCGGTCTCGCCAAGGGCGGCACCTCGGTGTCGTTCGGTGACTTCGGCATCCAGGCGCTGGAGCCGGCGTACGTGACCAACCGGCAGATCGAGTCGGCGCGTATCGCGATGACCCGCCACATCAAGCGTGGCGGCAAGATCTGGATCAACATCTACCCGGATCGCCCGCTCACCAAGAAGCCGGCCGAAACCCGTATGGGTTCCGGTAAGGGTTCGCCGGAGTGGTGGATCGCGAACGTCAAGCCCGGCCGCGTGATGTTCGAGATGAGTTACCCGAACGAGGAGATCGCTCGTGAGGCGCTGCGCCGCGCGATGCACAAGCTCCCGATGAAGTGCAGGATCGTGACGAGGGAGGAGCAGTTCTGATGGCAACCGGTACCCCTGCCGCAGAGCTCCGCGAGCTGACCGAGGAGGAGCTCGTCTCCCGCCTGCGTGAATCGAAGGAAGAGCTGTTCAACCTGCGCTTCCAGATGGCGACCGGTCAGCTGACCAACAATCGCCGGCTGCGTGTGGTGCGTCACGAGATCGCGCGCATCTACACGGTCATGCGTGAGCGCGAGCTCGGTTTGGCCACTGCCCCCGCGGACAAGGGAGATGCGGCATGAGTGACAAGGTGGAGGAGCAGCGCAGTACCCGCAAGGTGCGGACCGGCTACGTTGTTTCCGACAAGATGCAGAAGACGATCGTCGTCGAGCTGGAAGACCGTCATCGGCACAAGCTCTACGGCAAGATCATTCGCACCACCTCCAAGGTGAAGGCGCATGACGAGAACGAGACCGCCGGTGTCGGCGATCGCGTGCAGCTGATGGAGACCCGGCCCACGTCGGCCACCAAGCGGTGGCGGCTGGTCGAGGTCCTGGAGAAGGCCAAGTAAGGTCGCTCTTCGGCTGAGAAGATCGTAAACGTAAGGCCCGCTTCCCGTTCGGGAGGCGGGCCTTCGTGCATCTTGCGGGGTACCGGGGCGTGCCTACCGGTGCCCGGTCAGTTGGTGGAGCCGGTCGCCTACGGCGCTCTCACCGGCCATCGGGATGGGCGACCGGGACCACGGTCAGCAAACCGTCGAGAGCTCGGAAATCTTTCGGGTTCACTGTGTAGAGCGGTATTCGATGTGCCGATGCGATAGCGGCGATCATCAGGTCGATTCGACGTGGCTTGGGGTTGCGGCCGGAACCCATGACTGCGGCTATGAGATGGCCGTAGCGGCGGGCGGCCGTAGTGTCGAAGGGAAGTGGGTCGAACTGCGCTTCTGCGTTTTGAAGCCGTTCGATGCGTTCAGCACGTTCGACCGGATTGTCGGTGAAATGCGGTCCTGCGGCCAGTTCGGCCATAGTGACCGTGCTGACCGCGATATCGTCGGGCAGTTCTTCGGGATTCAAACGGTCTATCAGAATTAGGACGTTGGTATCGACCAGACCCCGATGTGACGCCGTCATTCGCTGGTGTCCTCGCTGAAGGAGCCACGCCGATGGGCGCGGTCGTAAGGGTCGTACAGCGAGTCGTCGACGAGCCGTTCGAAATCGGCGTGGGCGGCGTCGGCCGACGACAGGTCACTGAAGGCCGCGAGGACTTCCGCGCGAGGTACCCAGACTCGGCGCCTGGTGCGGCGGTGCGGAACGAGGTCGGCCACCGGAGACCCGTCAACCGTGATGGTGTACGACTGGCCGGCTCCGACCTCCCGGAGCACGCGGCTGACCTCGTTGCGTAGTTCACGTTGCGGAATCTCGGAGAACTCTGCTGCCGAAGTCATATGGCCATCCTAGCTCGCACGCTACAGGGTTGCTACGGAAATACTACGGTGGCCGACCGGTTTATATCGCGAGCCCGCGATCTCATCTCGTAGAGACGTCGGTGACGATTCCGCGCCGGTAACGCTCGCCCCATGATTCGAGCAACTCCGCCACCGGCCGCAGGCTCGCGCCGAGTTCGGTGAGGTGGTATTCGACCTTCGGCGGTACTTCGGCGTAGACCGTGCGGCGGACCAACCCGTCGGCTTCGAGTTCGCGGAGTTGGCGGGTGAGCATGCGCTGGGTGATGGTGGGCATGGCGCGGCGGAGTTCGCCGAAGCGCAGGGTGCCGTCGAAGAGATGGTTGACGATCGCCATCTTCCATTTGCCGCCGACCACGTCCATCGCGGCTTCGACCGTGCAGTAATCCGGTACGTCCTCGTGCATGTGACCTCCATGGGTATACGGAATGTGCCTACCGCACAGAAAAGACCGTACTTGTACGAAGGGTGGGTAGCGCGGAATCTGTTCCCGAAGCGGTTTCCGGCGAGTGCGAGGAGTTTCTGTGACCATCCATCCTGTTCTGTCCGAGGTGCGGCTCGGCGCGCTGCGGTTGCGTAATCGGGCGGTCGTGGCGCCCATGTCGCGGGTGAGTACCGCGGGCGACGGCGTGGCCACGGACGCCATGGCGGAGTACTACGCGGAGTTCGCCGCGGGTGGGTTCGGGCTGATCACCACGGAGGGGACCTATATCGACGCCGAGTTCAGCCAGGCCTACCCGGACCAGCCCGGGATCGTGACCGAGCGCCAGATCGAAGCGTGGCGGACGGTCACCGACGCGGTGCACGCGGCGGGTGGGTTGATCGCCTTGCAGTTGATGCACGCCGGTGCGCTCGTGCAGGGCAATCATCACGGCGACCGGAGTATCGCGCCGTCGGCGGTGCAGCCATTGGGGGCCAAGATGGCGGCGTACGGCGGCGAAGGTCCGTTCGCGTTGCCCGAGGCGGCGACCCGCGCGGATATCCGCCGGATCGTGGGCGGGTTCGGCGCGGCGGCGGAGCGGGCGCGGGCGGCGGGGTTCGACGCGGTGGAGATCCACGGCGCGAACGGGTATCTCATCGACCAGTTCCTCACTGCCTACACCAATCGGCGGGACGACGAGTACGGCGGCGATCCGGCGGGCCGGGTGCGGTTCGCGGTGGAAGTGGTGCGGGCGGTACGGGCGGTGGTGGGGCCGGAATTCGCGGTGGGGCTGCGGCTCTCCCAGACCAAGGTCAACGATTTCGGCTATCGGTGGTCCGGGGCCGGGGAGGCCGAGACGATCTTCCGCGCGGTCGGTACGGCGGGAGTCGACTATCTGCATCTCGCGAGCGAGGGCCGGGACTGGTACGACACCGCCGTCCTGGACTCCGGAGAGACTGTTACCCGGCTGGCCCGGTCGGTCACGGGGCTGCCCGTGATCGCCAACGGCGGTATGCACGGTCCCGAACTCGCGCGGACGGTACTCGAGGAAGGGCACGCGGATCTGGTGGCGCTCGGGCGCGGCGCGCTCGCGAACCCGGATTGGCCGCGGGTGATCGCGGCGGGGGACCGGCCGGCCGCCTTCGATCGCGAGATGCTCGATCCCGTGGTGACGCTCGCCGGTCAGCGCTCCTGGGCTCGGGCGCGGCGCGGACAGGTTTCTGTGGTCCGATAGCGCAGTGGCGACATCCGACGGGACGGACGCGGGGACGCGGGCCCGGCTGGCGGCCGGTGCGCTGTTCGTGCGCGCCGGCGCCGGGAGCGACGAGGTACTGCTGGTGCACAAGACGTACGGCATCGGCTGGGATATCCCGGGCGGTTATCTGGAGCCGGGCGAGTCTCCGGCGCAGGCCTGCCGGCGGGAGGTCGCCGAGGAACTCGGGATCGACCGGGCGCCCGGCCGGTTACTGGTGCACGATTGGGCGCCGAACCCCGGGGAGGGGGACAAGGTTCTCTATGTGTTCGACGGCGGCGGGCTCGACGATCGAGACATCGTCCTGCAGGCAGCGGAGCTGGACAGCTGGGAATGGGTCCGCGTGGACGGGCTGGACGAGCGTGTCGTGGCGCGGCTGAGCCGTCGGCTACAGGGTGCCCTCGCGGCCCGGGTACGCGGGGTGAGCCTGTATCTGGAGCGGGGCGTGGTCGTTCCGGAGACGTCCTTGCCGCCGAGGTGAGCGCTGTTCACCATGTGTGTTCCGACACCCGAAATGTGATATAGGGGAGGGCGGTTGACGTACCCCGGGTCCACGGCGCTACGGTGTACGAGCTATGAGGGACGCTGCGACAACGATTTCGGGGGCCTGGCGGCTCGACGACGGTACAGCGGTTGCTTTCCGCGATGCCGCGGTGGCTTGGGCGATGGCCGCGCACGAGGTGCTGGCCGAGACGGCGACGGAGTACGGATACTTCGTCACCGTGCAGGAACTCGCCGAGCGGGTGCAGGAGATGTCAGGGGTGCACACCGATGCCCCGACCCGCACCTGGATGGACGCGATCCTGCGCAAAGTCGCCCGGCGCTGCCACAATGCGGGCGAGCCGCCGCTCACGGCCCTGTGTGTGAAACGCAATCTGAAGGTCAGCGACAGTTACAAGTACGTGCTGGAGCTGGCGGCGCTACCGGTGCCGGCCGATATCGAAACCCACGCCGCGTACGCGCGCTGGGCCTGCTACGCGGCCCACGGTGCCGATGTGCCCGCGGACGGCGGCACCCCGCCGCTGATCCCGCGCGGTGGTAACGCCCGGCGGACGGTCGCCACCACCCGGACCGCCACAACCGCGCACAAACCGGAAACCGGAGCCCGCACGGTGGTGTGCTCCAGCTGTTTCATCCAGCTCCCGGCCACCGGTATCTGCGAACACTGCTGATCCGGCGGCCGGCGGGCTCACACCAGGGTCGTATGCCAGAGGAGCGCGGCGGTCAGGGCGCCGGCCCCATTGACCGCCCAGTGCAGGGCGATGGGTGCCAGCAGGCTGCCGCTGCGATGCCGTAGCCAGGTGAACACGACTGCGGCGGCCGCGGTCGCGGCGACGGCGATCAGCACCCCGGCGATCCGGCCGGCGGGCCCGCCGCCGATCAATTCGGACAGGCCCCGGTTACCCGCGGTGAGCCCGAGGGACGAGGCGATATGCCAGAGCCCGAAGAGCAGTGATCCGGCGGCGAAGACGCCCCGGGCGCCCCACGCCCGATCGAGGGTGCCGTGCAGGACCCCGCGGAAGGCGAGCTCTTCGGGGATCACCGTCTGCAGCGGGATCACGATCATCGAGGCGATGAGCGCGCCGGAGATGGTGGCGTAGCGATCGGCCAGGAAGAACGGGCGGGTCAGCGGGAGCGCGGCTCCGATGACCACCGCTGCCAGTACCACCCCGACCGCGCCGAGCGCGTATTTGGTCCCGGTCCGCCAGTGCCGGGGTGACAGGCCCAGCTCCGCCCAGTGCAGGCCGCGCCGGCGCATGAGACCCAGCAGCACCAGGGCGGCGATCGGCACGCTCACGATGTTCGCCCACGCGGTGGTGAAATGGGCGACCAGATTGGTGCAGGTGAGCACCACCACGACGACCGCCACATCGGCGTAGGCGTGGACTCGGGGGCGCGGAGCAGCTGTTTCCTCGGTAACCGGGTGGAGCATTCGGCCCAGTGTACGGACGGGCCGAGCGCCCGCGGTGCGGGCACGGACACGGCGCGGTGGGAAGTCGGGGTCGCAGGATCGGGGGGCGATGCCGGTCGTGGACGGCCGTGCGGCGTTGCCCGCCTCGTAGTCGGACGTCTTCCCGGCCGGCATTCGGCGCCGGCCCGGCTGATCGGGGAGCCGAATGGCCGTGATCCCGCGGTGGGGTTGGTTCGGAGTGATCGGCATCCGGTACGCCCCGGAGGCTCAGGGGCCGGGAGCGGCCTCTGTGCCTCCGGCCCAGCCCTGCGGATCGGTCCAGGCCTGCAGGCTGCGGTGACTGTCGAAGCGTCTGTTCTCGCCGGTCACCGGGTCGGTGAATTCGAGGGTGGCGGCCAGCAGCTGGAGCGGGCGAGTGAAATCGTCGACGGATTTATCGGTGATCACCGGATAGAAATCGTCGCCCAGGATGGGAATGCCCAGTGAGTTCATGTGCAGGCGCAACTGGTGGGTGCGTCCGGTCGCGGGGAACAGCCGGTAGCGGGCGATATCGCCGCGCCGTTCGATGAACTCGATCCGGGTCCGCGCGTTGGGCGCTCCGGCCACCTCCTGTGCGGCCAGAACGTGCTTCTCCTTGATGATGCGGCTTTCCAGGGACAGCGGGAAGACCAGTCCGCTGCGGTATCCGGCCACGGCCTCGTACTCCTTGCGGACCCGCTGCCGCTGGAACAGCGTCTGGTAGGCGCCGCGGCGGGCCGGGTCGACGACGAACAACACCAGACCGGCGGTGGCGCGGTCGAGACGATGCGCGGGGATCAGATCGGGCAGGTCGAGTTCACGGCGCAGCCGGACCAGGGCGGTCTGCAGGATATGACTGCCGCGCGGAATAGTGGCCAGGAAATGCGGTTTGTCGGCGACCAGGATGGTGTCGTCGCGGTAGACGATCGGCAGATCGAAGGGCACCGGTTTCTCGTCGGGCAGATCGCGATGGAACCAGACCGCGCCCCCGGGCGCGTAGGGCGCGTCGGGGGTGAGCGGCCCCGCCAGATCGACGATCTCGCCGGCATGCAGCATTTCGTCGATGCGCGCGGGATCGACGCGGGGCAGCCGATGGACCAGATGGTCGCGTACGGTCGCCCAGTCGCCTTCTTCGGGCAGCCGCAACCGGGCCGGGTCCAGCCCGAACCGCTTCGGCAGGGGCGGCTGCTGCCTTCTTCTCACCGGTCGCAGCATAGTCCGCGCGGGGCGGGCGCCGGCCGGGCCGCCCGCGGCCGGTGACGGCGGTTACTTCCAGTAGCCCTGGGCTTTGATCTGCGTTTTCGGCAGCCCATGGGTGGCCCGCAGGCTCTTCACGATGGCGCGGGTGCTCGCGGTGTCGCAGGCGACCCAGGCGAAGGCATCCGGGGCGACGGTGAGCTGTTCGGCCTGCTCGCGCATGGCGCGGCCGTCGTCGATGCGCTGGACCCAGGTGACTTCGTGGTGCGGTTTGTTGCGGACCGGCAGGCCGGTGTCCGATTCGTACTGCCATTCAAGCCAGACGCGGGCCGGGATGTCGCCGATCGATTCGAGCAGCGTGTTGATCGCCGGTAGGGAAGCGGAATCGCCGAAGATCACGTACTCGCCGGGTGCGGTCGCGGGCAGTTCGAACCTGGAACCCAGTACCGAGGTCTCGATGACATCGCCGACCTGCGCGCGTTCGGCCCACTGGCTGGCCGGTCCGCTGTGTACGGCGAACTCGATGTGGAAATGGTCGTTGTCGGGGTCCTGGTCGATGAGGGTGTAACCGCGGTGGTGCAATTTGTCGCTTTCGGCGTCGGGGATCCACAGCCGGATGAACTGCGTGGGGTGCACCGGGTGATCCGCCAGTAGACCGCCGGCGGTGAAGCCGATGCGGACGTACTTGTCGGTGAGCCGCTCCGTGGAGGTGACGGTCAGCCGGTAGTCGTCGGCCCGCCACACCTTCAGCATTACGCCATTACTGCCTCTTCCCATGGAGGTTAGCTTAACCTAAGTTTTCGCTGGGCTCAGTGCTTCCCGAGTGCGCCGGATTCGGGTGTCCATCAAGTTAGCCTTACCTACCTTTTTGGTCTTTGCTGTGTGAAGATGGTCGCGATTCAGCACAACGGCCGGAGGGCGAGGACATGACGGTGGAGGCCGCGCCGCTGACGGCGGCGGACACGGGGAATCGGCCCCCGCGGGCACAGCAGAAGGCGCAGAAACAACGGGAGGCGCAGGCGCGCAAGGAGATCCTGGCGCCGGTCAACGGGGCACTCACGGTGGCGAGTCTGATCGTCGCGGTGGCCTCGGTCGCCAATGTCGTGCCGTTCGTGCTGATAGTGGAAGCCTGCCGGGAATTACTGGCGGCCCGGGTCGACACCGATCGGGTCTGGACGCTGCTGTGGTCGGCGGTGCTCGTGCTGGTCGTCCGCGGTCTGCTGCAGGCGGTCGCGCTGAGCTGGTCCCATCACGTGGACGGTGGTTTCCAGCTCGCGGTACGGCGCTCGCTCGCCGACAAGCTCACCCGGGTACCGCTGGGCTGGTTCGGCGACCGCACCTCGGGGGACGTCAAGAAGTATCTGCAGGACGATGTCGAGGCGCTGCACTACCTGGTGGCCCACGCCCGGCTGGATTTCGTCGGCGGCGTGGTGGTCCCGGTGGTGACCCTGATCTACCTGTTCACGGTGGACTGGCGGCTCACCCTGGTGCTGCTGATCCCGCTGCTCGCCTATGGGATCTCGCTGAGCCGGATGATGGATCGGACCAGCCGGGACCGGCTCGCGGTGTACAGCCGCTGGGAGCGCCGGGTGCAGGCGGCCACCATCGAGTTCGTGGACGGTATCCAGGTGGTGCGGGCCTTCGGCCAGGCCGGTAAGGCCCATCACGAGTTCCAGGCCGCGGTCGACGGGCAGACCGCGGCGTTCACCCGGTGGAAGACGCCGATGATTCGATTGCAGGCCGTTTCCGACATCACGGTGGCTCCCGTCTTCGTGATGCTGGTGATCGTGGTCGCCGGGCTGGCGGCGGTCGGACTGGACCGGGCGCAGCCGCTGGACCTGCTGCCTTTCCTGCTCGTCGGGCTCGGGCTGGGGAGTTCGCTGCTGGGACTGGGTTACGGCGGAGAGGCGCTGCGGGCGGCCGGCGCGGCCGCGGTGCGGTTGTACGACCTGCAGCAGACCCCTGAACTGCAGAAGGGGGCGCCGGAGCCGGCGGGGGAGACCGGCGCCGCCGAACCCGGACTCGTCCGGTTCGAGGGTGTGTCCTTCGGCTACCGCGACGATCACCGGGTGCTGCGTGATATCGACCTGGAGCTGCGTCCCGGCACGCTCACCGCGCTGGTGGGGCCCAGCGGTTCGGGGAAGTCGACCCTGGCGAAATTGCTGCCCCGGTTCTACGACGTCGACGCCGGCCGGATCACCATCGGCGGGCGCGATATCCGCGATTTCGATAGCGACGAGCTGTACCGCACGATCGGATTCGTGTTCCAGGATGTCCGGCTCATCCGCGGCTCCGTCCGGGAGAATCTGCTGCTGGCCCGGCCCGACGCGGACGACGCCACACTGGAGCAGGCCGCCCGCGCGGCCCAGATCCACGACCGCATCACGGCGCTGCCCCGCGGCTACGACTCCGAGATCGGTGTGGACGCCAGTCTTTCCGGCGGTGAGGCGCAACGTCTCTCGATCGCACGGGCGCTGCTGGCCGACACTCCGGTGCTCGTCCTGGACGAGGCCACGGCCTTCGCCGATCCGGAATCGGAGGCGGCGGTCCAGGACGCGCTGGCCCGGCTGGTGGCCGGGCGCACCGTTCTGGTGATCGCGCACCGCTTGCACACCATCACCGGCGTCGACCGGATCCTCGTGCTGGACAACGGTGTTCTGGTGGAGCAGGGCGAGCACGCGCGGTTGCGGTCCGCGGGCGGCACCTATCAGCGGTTGTGGGAGATCAACGAGGCCGCGGTGGGCGCGGTCGCGACGGCGGAGAGCGTGGAGATCCGATGATCAAGAAGTTGCTCGCGCTGGTCCCCGCGGAGTTCTCCCCGCTCACCCCGAAACTCTTCGCGGCGATCCTCGCCCAGGCACTGTGCCAGGCACTGGCCTATCTGCTGCTGGTGCCCGTGCTCGAAGCGCTGTTCGGCGATGATCTGCCGCGCGCCTGGTTCTGGGCGCTGCTGATGCTGGTCGCGGTCGGCGCGGTGGCCGTATTCGGCTATCTGCAAACCATTTTCGGGTTGCGGATCGCGGTGGGGATGCAGCGCGGGCTGCAGACCCGGATCGGTGATCATCTCAACGCGCTCCCGCTGGGATGGTTCGAAACCCACGGCGCCGGGTCGCTGTCGCGGCTGACGGTCGAGAACGTGCGCGAGATCCAGCAGGCCCTCGCCTATCTGATGGCCAAAGTGCTGAACAGCGTCGTGGTGCCGCTGGGGGTCGCGGTGGGGATGCTGTTCGTGGACTGGCGGATTTCGCTGGCCATGCTGTTGTCGGCTCCGGTCCTGCTGGTGGTGAACAACCTCGCGGCGCGGTCGTACGCGGCCGCGGATGCCCGTGCGCACACCGCCGCGGCCGAGGCCGATGCCCGGGTGGTGGAGTTCGCGCAGGCCCAGCCGGTGCTGCGCTCGCTGGGCGCGGTCGGCGCGGGTAACCGCGCACTCGATTCCGCGCTGGCCGCCCAGAAATCGGCCTCGACGCGGGTGCTGTTCGCTTCGGTCCCCGGGCTGATGGTCTTCTCGCTGTGCGTGCAGGCGGTGTTCCTGGTGCTCGCGTACCTCGTGGTGAACCGGGTGACCGGCGGGTCCCTCTCGGTGCCGGCGGCGATCGCGCTCATCGCGGTGAGCGCGCGGTTCATCGAACCGCTCAACCTGGCCGCCCAGCTGGGCAATGGACTGCGGGGGGCGGCGGCCGCGGTCGACCGGCTCACCGAACTATTGAACGAGCCGACCCTGCCGGAAGCGACGGAGCCGGTCACGCCCGGTGCGCCGGGCGTGGAGTTCGACGAGGTCGGCTTCTCCTACCGCCCCGGTGAACCGGTGCTGTCCGGATTGACGTTCGGCGTCGCGCCCGGCACCACCACGGCGGTGGTCGGCCCGAGCGGGGCGGGAAAGACCACGCTGCTGCGCTTGGCCGCGCGCTTCTACGACGCGGATTCCGGCCGGGTCCGTGTGGGCGGGCACGATGTGCGTGACCAGCCGTCGGAGACTTTGCTGAATCAGTTGTCGCTGGTGTTCCAGAACGTCTACCTGTTCGACCGGTCGGTGGCCGAGAACATCCGGATCGGCCGGCTCGACGCCACCGACGAGGAGGTACGGCGGGCCGCCGAGGCGGCGCGGGTGGACGAGATCGTCCGGCGACTACCCGACGGCTACGACTCCTCGGTCGGAGAGGGCGGCGCCCGGCTGTCCGGTGGTGAGCGGCAACGGGTTTCTATCGCGCGGGCCCTCCTGAAGGACGCGCCGATCGTCCTGCTGGACGAGGCGACCAGCGCGCTGGACCCGCACAGCGAGGCCTCGGTGGTGCGCGGGATCCACGAGCTCACGAGAGGTAAGACGGTGATCGTGGTCGCGCACCGGCTGGCCACGATCGCGCACGCCGATCAGATCCTCTTCCTGGACGGTGGCCGGATCGTCGAACGCGGTACCCATGCCGAACTGCTGGAACTCGGCGGCCGCTACGCCGACTTCTGGAACGAACGATCCAGGGCCGGGGGCTGGCGGCTGGAACAGACTGTCGGATAAGCGGTTCGGGTGCCGGGGCGCGGCGGCCGGGCCGTAGGCGTGTCCCCGGTAACCGGCCCGGAACAGTGTGTTAGCTTAGCCTAAGCAATTCTTATCCCTATTATGCGAATGCGCGGTCTGGAGAATCGCGCTCTCGCACTGTAAGGTAACCCTAAGCTAATGCGTGACAGTGGTTCGGCCGAGGCCGTACCGAGCAGTACAGGAGGCCAGGTGACCGGACCGTTCGTGGTCGCCGCCTTCGCTGCCCGTAGCAGGAGGTGACTGATGACCGTCGTCGACGATATCAGGAGTGTCGAACCGCTGGCAGTGGCCGGCCCGACGGGCGTCGAGCGCGAGCGAATTCTCGGGGAGTGGGCCACCGGCGTCGAGCCCTATGACGTCTCCGCGCTGGTCACCGTGATCCGGCACGGCCATATGGTCCCCTCGGGCCGATCGGCGGCGCGCTGCGCGGACGAGCAGCTCACCTACGGCGATCTCTTCGACGGTCTCGACCGGTTCCGCGGCGTGCACCGCTCCTCCGCGGCGCCCACCGCCAGCGGTGTCGCGGCGCTGCTGGCCGAATTCATCACCGCCTCCCGGGTCGGCGTCGGCCGCTTCGGCCGGGCCGGCCTGCTGCTGGGGGCCGACGCCCTCGCGGTGGCCGTCGCCGATCGCCGCTGCGTGGCCGCCGACCGCCGGCTGCGCCGGTTCGATCCGGCGGCCCGGCCCGCGGACGTGCGACTGCTGGCGCTGCCCTGGGGCGATCCGCAGAACGCGGTGGACCTGCTGGCGGCGTGGTCGGCCGGGGCGTCGGTGGTGGTGCCGACCGAGACCCAGCGCCGGGACCCGGCGCTGCTGGCCGGGCTGATCGAAACCCACGGGGTCACCCAGGTCGTCGCGGACGCCGAACTGCCGGTGCTGCTGATGGCCGAGGGCGTCGACCGGTTGCCGACCGTGGCCCGCTGGGATCTCGTCGGCACCTACGGTGGCTCGGCACCGGCCGAAGCGGTGCGCTGCCTGTCGCCGGAGGCCGTGGCCACCGTCGCGTTCCATTCGGTCGCCTACCTCGGGGCGGTCTCCCGGGGGCCGCTCGCGCCCACCGGCTGGACCCGGCCGGTGCCGGGGGCGAAGGTGCTGCCCCTCGACGAGGGTCGGTTGGTGCCGCCCGGCGTGGTGGGCGATATCCATGTGGGCGGTCGCGCGCTCGCCGCCGAACTGGCCGCCGGCCACGACCGGGAATCCTTCGTGGCCGATCCCTTCGAGCCCGGGGCCCGGCTGTTCCGGACATCGCACCGCGGGTGGTGGACCCCGGAAGGCCGGTTGATCATCGAGTCGTGACCCGGTCCGGCCGGTGCCGGATCGGACGGGTAGTCACGGTGAGCGAAGCGCCGGGCCGGGGTGCGGCCGAAGATGTTCCGCCGGGCCGGTTCGCGGCCGAGTTCTCTTGCCGAGGCGGTTTGCGGCAGGGGTTTTTGCCGAGCCGGTCGGTTCCGGTCCTCGGCCTACGGGTCTGACCGTTGTTATTGCTTGCCGGTTCGTGGCGCAGTCGTGTCGATATCCACCGCCGCCGCGCCCTCCGCGCGAAATGCTCCGACCCCGTTCCGGCCCGGCCGCAGTGGTCTGATTCGGCGGAAACCGGTACCGGTAGTAGGGGTGCCGAGTGGAGAGCAGCGCCCGGACCTGTGGTTTCACGAATTCCCTGACTTAGGCGGCCGTTTCGCGAGCGTATCCATGTAAGGTAAGCCTATGCGAAGTCGGGTGGATCGGATCGCGCCTGTGTGCGATCGCCACCACGCCGTATGAGGCGCGACGCCATGGGGTTGTCGGGAAAGTTGGGAGAACCAGTGGACAGACTTCTGGTCGTCGGTGCGGGTCCGAAAGCCATGGCGGTAGCTGCCAAAGCGTATGTGTTGCGGGAGCTGGGATTGCCCGCGCCGCGGGTCACCGTCGTGGAACCGCATGCGGTGGGCGGGAACTGGCTGGCCGCGGGTGGCTGGACCGACGGCAGGCATCGGTTGGGGACGAGCCCGGAGAAGGATATCGGTTTCCCCTACCACTCGACCTGGGCGCGTGGTCACAACCACGCGGTCAACGAGGCCATGATGGCGTTCGGATGGACGGCTTTCCTGGTCGAGCGCGGCACCTACGCCGAATGGGTCGACCGCGGCCGGCCGAGCCCGGAACACAATCTGTGGGCGAAATACCTGCAGTGGGTGGCGCGCCGATCCGGCGTCGATATCCTGCGCGGCCGGGTGCGGACCATTCGCGCCGACGGGGCGGGTTGGCGGGTCACGGTGGCCGATGCCGAGGGCGCCGCGGTGGAAACCGCCGCCGACCGGCTGATGATCACCGGACCGGGCGACAGCCGGCGTGCCCTCGCGCAGCACCCGAAAGTGCTGAGTATCGCCGATTTCTGGGATCTCGCCGGGCGGCGGCAGCTGCCGGTGTCCTCGCGGGCCGCGGTGATCGGCGGCGGCGAGACCGCCGGATCGGCCATGGACGAACTGGTCCGCCACGATGTGCTGACCGTCTCGGTGATCTCGCCCGGGGCGACCATCTACACACGTGGCGAGAGCTATTTCGAGAACTCCCTGTTCAGCGATCCCGCGAAATGGCGGGCCCTGAGTATCGCCGAACGCCGGGATGTGGTGCGGCGCACCGACCGCGGGGTGTTCTCGGTGCGGGTGCAGGAGTCGCTGCTCGCGGACAACCGGGTGCACCACCTGCAGGGCCGGGTGGTGCGGGTGGCCGATCAGGGCGACGGCGTCGCGCTGACTCTGCGCAACGAGTCCCGTCCCGACCAACTGCACGCCTTCGACCTGGTCGTGGACGCGACGGGTGGGCAGCCGCTGTGGTTCCTGGACCTTTTCGACGAGGAAGCCGCCGATCTGCTCGAACTGGCCGTCGGGGGGCCGCTCACGCAGGCCAGGATCGAGGCGGTGATCGATCACGATCTGTCGGTGGACGGATTGCCCGCGAAGTTGTACCTGCCGAATATGGCCGGTCTGGCGCAGGGGCCGGGCTTTCCGAATCTCAGCTGCCTGGGCGAGCTTTCGGACCGGATTCTGGCGAACTCACCCGCGACGGTGTCCGCGTCCGGGGTGTCGGGCGTGCGGCCCGGTACCCACCCGGCGGGTATCTGAAACTAGGCTAGGCTAGCCTTACTTTTATCGGCTATATGAGGATGAGGTTGGTTCATGCGTATCGTCTCGTTCGGGTTCCAGACCTGGGGGCGAAAGACTCTGCAGGCGCTGATCGACTCGGAGCACGAGGTCGTGCTCGCGGTCACCCACCCCGCCAGTGAAGACTCCTACAAGGGGATCTGGTCGGATTCGGTGGAAGAGCTCGCCCGCGAACACGGTATCCCCGTCCAGCTGACCGAACGGGCCGATGCCGAGACCATCGACCTGGTCAAACGCGCCGAACCGGACGTCATCGTGGTGAACAGCTGGTACACCTGGATGCCGCCGGAGCTGTACACCATGCCCACCCACGGCACCCTCAATCTGCACGATTCGCTGCTGCCGAAATTCACCGGTTTCTCCCCGGTGCTGTGGGCGCTGATCAGCGGCGCCTCCGAATTCGGTCTGACGGTGCACCGGATGGACGAGCAACTCGACACCGGCGATATCCTCGTCCAGCATTCGCTGCCCATCGGACCGCGCGCCACGGGTACCGAATTGGTGCTGGCCGGTATGGAACTCATTCCCGGCGCGGTGCACGAGGCGCTGGAAGCGCTCGCCTCCGGCACCGCGCAGTGGCGGCCGCAGGACAAAGCCGCGCGCACCTACTTCCACAAGCGGTCCGACCGCGACAGTCGTCTCGATTGGGCCTGGTCCGCGGTGGACCTCGAGCGATTCGTGCGGGCCCTGTCGGCGCCGTACCCGCGGGCGTTCAGCCACTACCGGGGCGAGCGGATCGAGGTACTGGCGGCCGAGGTGTCCGCCGCCCGCTACGGCGGCACCCCGGGCCGGGTCATCGTGCAGGAGAACGGCGGCGTCGTGGTGTGTGGACCCGAAGCCCATCGCGGTGACAACCACGGCCTGCTGATCACCCGGGTCAGTACCGCCGACGGAACCGAACACAGTGGCGCCGAATTCTTCCGGCGCGGTGGGTATCTGACCGACACGCCGGAATGACCCGGTCCAGCCGGTGCGCCCGCGCCGGCCGCACGGAAACGAACCAGTTCACGGGCCGAAGGGAATCATGTCGATCATCGCCAACGACGCGAATCACGAGGCCCGTCACGTCGAGACCGTTCCATCGGGACCGCTGGCGCCGCGGCGTCCGTTGTCGGCCGGGCAGCGCCGCGCCTGGTACCTGCAGACCCGCGATCCCGACGACAGCACGCTGAACGTTCCGGTGGGGTACCGGATGCGCGGCGCCCTCGATACCGAACGACTCTGCGCGGCGGTGGAGTCGATCGTCGAACGCCAGGAGGTGCTGCGCACCACCTATGGGCTGGGCGCCGACGGTGAGCCCTACCGGGTGGTGCGCGCGGATCTGCCCTTCCAGTGGCACGAACACGATCTGACCGCACTGGCCGAGGAAGCCGCCCGCCGCCGGGTCGAGGTGCTGACGCGGCGCGCGCTGGCCCGGCCCTTCGACCTGGCCGGTGAGGCGCCGCTGCGGATAATGCTGATCCGCCGGGGCGTACAGGATCATCTGCTGCTGCTGGTGGCGCACACCATCGCCTGGGACGACGTATCGGCGTCGGTTTTCGCCGCCGAGTTGACCGCGGAGTACAACGGCACCGCGCCGCCGGCCGGGCCCGGGGAGCGGCCGGCCGAACCGGACGTGGACGGCGGCGGTATGCAGTACTGGCGCCGGACGCTGCACCCGCTGCCCGAACCGCTGGAACTGCCGGGCAAACCCGCCGCGCGGTCGACGGGTCCGGATACCGTGGGGCACACCGCGGTTCCGCTACCCCCTGATCTGCTCGGCCGGATACGGGCGACCGCGGCCGCGCACGACGTGGACGATCACGCGGTGCTACTCGGCGCGTTCGCCGTACTGATCCATCGCTATACGGCCACCGGCGATTTCCTGGTCGCCGTCCCTGCCGATCTGCGCGGTCCGCGCGAAACCGGAACGATCGGATACTTCGGCAACACCGTGCTCGTCCGGGCCGTGCCGCGACCGGCGGATACCTTCGCCGAGTTCCTGGGCCGGATCGCCGGCACGGTGGCGGCGGGCCACGAGCACCGGCATATCGGCATCGATCGGGTGGTCCACGCGCTCAACCCCGACCGCACCGGCGCACGAGACGGCTTGCAGCAGATGGCCCGGGTCGGTTTCGGGGTACGCCCGCCGGTCGCGCTCCCCGACCTCGACGGTGTCACCACCACACTGGAAACCTTCGGCTCGCCGGTCGTGCCGGTTCCGCTGCGGGTGACGGTGGTGCTCGATCCGCGGCAGCCGCGAGTGGAAGCCGATCACCGGCTCGCCCAGCTGGACGGGCGACTGGCCGAACAGATGCTCGCGCACTACATCCAGTTGCTAGGCAGCGTGACGGAGGATCCGCGGGTCCGGCTGGGCGAGGTCGACCTCTTCGGCGCGGGGGACCGGGCCCGGTTGCTGGCGCGCTCACACGGCGAACTGGTCCCGGCCGGTGCCACGACCCTCGTATCGCTGTTCGAGGACCGGGCCGCTCGCGCCGGCACCGCCACCGCGGTGGTGGCGCCCGGCACGGACGGCGCACCCGATCTCGAACTGACCTATGCCGAGCTGAACATCCGCGCGAACCGCCTGGCACGCTGGTTCGCCGCGCGGGGGATCGGGCCCGAGGACCTGGTCGCCCTGCGTATCGCCAACTCCACCGAATTCGTGGTGGCGGTGCTGGCGGTGCTGAAGGCGGGCGCCGCCTATCTCCCCATCGACCCGTCCTACCCGGACAAGCGCATCGACTTCCTGGATGCCGACGCCCGGCCGCGGCTGGTGCTCGGCCGGGCGGAGTTGGCGGCCGCGGAGGCGGACGCCGGGGAACTGGCGGGGCACGACCTCGGCGACGCCGAACGCGTACGGCCGTTACGGCCCGGCAACCTGGCCTATGTCATCTACACCTCGGGTTCGACCGGAAATCCGAAGGGCGTCGAGGTCTCGCACGCCGCGATCGCCGACCATCTGATCGGGTTCGCCGCCGAATGGGATATGACCGCGGCCGACCGGCTGCTGCAGACCTCGTCGGTGAGTTTCGACGCCTCCCTGCTCGATATCTTCGTGACGTTGTCGCTCGGCGCCTGCATGGTGGTGCCCGAACCCGACGCGCTGCGCGATATCCCCTACCTATCGGACCTGATCACCCGGCACGGGGTGACCGTCCTGCACATGGTGCCGTCGTTGCTGAGCACCTTCCTGATGCTGCCCGAGGCGACCGAATGGCGGGCGCTGCGCCGGGTCCCGGTCGGCGGTGAGGCGCTGCTCGGGGAGGTGGCCGACCGGTTCGCCGGCGTCTTCGACGCCGAACTGCGCAACCACTACGGGCCGACCGAGGGCGTGGTCTCGGCCACCCATCTCACGGTGCGGGGGCCACAGGGCACCCGGATCGTGCCGGTCGGTGTACCCAACCGCAATGTCTACGTCTACCTGCTGGACCACCGGCTGCAGCTGGTTCCCGACGGGGTGATCGGGGAGATCTATCTCGGCGGTGGGCAGTTGGCCCGCGGCTATCTGCACCGCTGCGGGCTGACCGCCGAGCGGTTCGTGGCCGATCCCTTCCTGCCCGGGCAGCGGCTGTATCGGACCGGTGATCTGGCGCGGCGCAACAGCGCGGGGGAGCTCGAATTCGTCGGCCGCGCCGACGAACAGGTCAAAATGCGGGGCTACCGGATCGAATCGGGCGAGGTGCAGGCGGCTCTCTCCGCGCATCCCGGTGTCGGTGCCTGCGCCGTGGTGGCCTACCAGGACCCGGCGACCGGCACCGCGCTGGCGGCCTACCTGGTCCCTGCCGCGGGTGAGCTGGACGCGGCCGAGATCCGGGCGTACGCGGCGCGCTCACTACCCGGCTACATGCTCCCCACCGCCTGGGCGGTGATCGACGAGATCCCACTGACCGAACACGGCAAGCTCGACAAACGGGCCTTGCCGACGCCGCGGCGGCTCGGGACCGCGGCGGCCCGGCCGCCGGGCACGCCCACCGAGGCCCGGCTCGCCGCCCTGTTCGAGGAGCTCTTCGGGTGTGCGGGGGTGGGCGCGCACGATTCGTTCTTCGAACTGGGTGGGCATTCGCTGCTCGCGAATCGCCTGGTGCTGTCGGTGCAACGGGAATTCGGTGTCGTGGTCGACGTCCGGGCGTTGTTCGACGAGCCGACCGTGGCCGGTCTGGCGGCACTCGTGGACGCCGGCCCGGTGCGCGGAACCGGTCGTCCCGAACTGGACCGCGGGCCCCGGCCCGAGCGGATCCCGCTGTCCTACAACCAGCGCGCGGCCGCCGGGCCCGGCGTGGTCCGGGCGGCGGTGCGCCTGGCCGGTCCACTGGATCGCGCCGCGCTGACCGCGGCATTCGGTGATGTGTACGCGCGGTACGAGATCCTGCGCACGGTGATCGTGGGTGGCGGCGCGACGGGGTACCAGGTGGTGCTGCCGGAACTGCCGCCCGAGCTACCGGCCGCCGACCTCCCCGAGAGCGATTTGGCCGATGTCCTCGCCGCGCCGGTGGTATTCGATCGGGCGACCGGTCCGCTGGTGCGGCCGCGACTCTTCGTGCTCGGCGCGGACCGGCACGTACTCGTGCTCACCGCCGATCGGCTGGTGGCCGACGACCGGTCGCTGCGTATCGTGCTCGCCGATCTGGCCACGGCCTATCGCAGCCGGGTGGGCGCCGGGGCGGCGCCGCGATGGTCGGGCCCGGCCATCGACTACGCCGACTACACCCTGTGGCAACTGGCGGTCGCCGAATCGGCGGGGCCGCAGCTGGAGCAGTGGCGCGCCGCGCTCGCCGGATTGCCCGCGGTGGCGACTCCGGGCGTGCCGGAACTGGTCCGGTCGGCGGAGTTCGAGGTGACCGCGGGCCTGCGCCGCCGGTTGCGGGCCCACGCCGAAACGGTGGGGGCCTCGGAGTACATGCTCTATCAGGCGGTGGTGGCGGCCCTGCTGTACGGCCACGGCGCGGGAGTGGACATCGCGCTGGGCGCGCCGTTGTCGGGGCGGGCCGACAGCACGGTGGCCGAAGTGGTCGGGCCGCTGTCCGCGATGGTGGTGCTGCGCCACGATCTGTCGGGTGACCCGACCCTGCGCACAGTGCTCGACCGGGCCCGGGCGACCGCGCTCGGGATCTACGGCCGTCAGGACATGGTGGTCGACGGGATCGCCGCCGCCGTCCATCCGGACCGGTCTCCGTACGACCTGTGCCGTGCCGTGGTCGAATTCGGTGAGCAGTCGTGGCCGGACCGGGTCTGGCTGGGCGACGAGGTGGAAGGCCGGATACTGGACACCGGCGCGGCACACGCGCATCGGCTGGTCTTCGCGTTCGCTTCCACGGTCGCGGGGGATCTGCGGGTGACCGTGCGGACCGCCGCGGCGCTGTCCGGCGCGGACGGGGTGGAATCGCTGTCGCGGCAGCTCCGGCAGCTGCTGGCGGCCTTCGTCGACGCGCCGGATGTCCCGGTGTCGGAGGCGGTTGCGCTCGGCGATACGACCTCCGGCGGCTTCTGACCCTGGTGTGTTCCGGATTATGGCGTGAAGTCTCCACAACGCTTCCGGCATCGTTTAGGATAGGCTAACTTACCTCGGCGGGGCGCCGACACCGCTGTTCGTGCCCCTCGGGGTTTCGATCGGTGAGCTCGAGGATCGCAATGCCAGATTCGCTTGTGCAGCAGACGGTTACGCAGGAAACCGCCGGGGTACGCCCGGGGTCCGAGCGGGCCGGAGTGGGGCGCGCGGTGCCGCTGTCGCTGTCCCAACAGGCGGCGCTGCTACCGGAGCGGCTGCACGGTCCGGCCGGCCGAGGCGGGTCGCCGGTGCCGAATCTGTTCGTCGCGGTCGAGATCACCGGGGCGCTGGATCCCGTCGCGCTCGAGCGGGCGGCGGCGGCCCTGCTCGCCGAGCACGAGATCCTGCGCAGTGTCTTCCCCGACGACCGGCGCCTGCCGTATCAGAAACCGTTGCCCGTGCCGGAATCGGTGCTGGAGATCGTGCCGGGCACGACCGAGGAGGCCGCGCTGGTCGCGGCCCTCGCCGGCGACGCCGGGCACCGCTTCGACCCGGTACGGCGGATCCCGCTGCGGATGCGGCTGTACCGGCTCGCAAGACGCGATGTCCTCACTGTCGCCGCGCATCCGGTCGCGGCGGACAACCGCGCTCTGGACCTGATCGTCGCCGGCCTGTTCGCCCGCTGTACCGGTGAAAACGTGGAGGTCGAGGGGCAGTATCGCGATTTCGCCGCCGCCCAGCTGCGTCATCTCGCCGCGACCGCGACGGACGATCCGGCACTTGCCTATTGGACCGAGCGGCTTTCCGGCGCTCCCGAGCGGACGCCTGTCATCACCGTGGGCGCGGGCGGCGGTCTCGCGCATCGCACGGTGGAACTGCCCGCGGAGACCGTCGCGGCGCTGACTGTTCCCGGGGCGCCGAGCGCACCGCTGCTCGCGCTGGCGGCCGCCGCCCTGCGCGGCGCCGGCCTCGGCGACGATATCGTCGTCGGACTCGCCGACCCGGCGCGCACCGCGGAATCGGCGCAGGTAATCGGGAATTTCACCAACTATCTGGCGATACGCCTGGATGCCGCGAGCGGCACCGCGCGGGATTCGATCGACCGGGCGGCCGCGGCCGTCGCGGCGGCGAACGAATACCCCGGCCCGCGGATCGAACGACTGACCCATCTGCTGCGCGGGCACGCGGTGCCGGCCGAGGGCGGTGTGTTCCAGGCGCAGGTGCAGATCCGTGCCGAGGGCGCTCTCGCGCTGGAGGGGCACGGGTTGTCCGTCCGCGAGATCGGGCGGCAGGTGGCGCGTCCGTACGGTGTGGACATCGTCTTCGATATCGTGCCGGCGGCCGACGGTTCCGCCGCGGTGCATATCGTCTTCCCGCCGCAGCTGGCCGGTCGGCCGGAGATCGATGGTTTCGCCGCCGGATTCGCGCAGCGGGCCGCCGCCTGGGCCGCGGATCCCGGTACCCCGATCGGTGTCGACGACGCCGCGCCCGCCTTGTTCGCCGCGGCGACCGCGGGATTCGTATTCATGACCTCCGGTCTGGGCGGTCCGCCGCAGTCGGACGCCGAGCGGGTGATCGCCGCGGCGATCCGCACGGTGCTCGACCTGGACGAAGAAGATGAGATCGGCCGGGAGGACACCTTCTTCTCGCTCGGCGGCGACAGTATCGCGGCGCTGCGCATGGTGACCGATCTGGCCGAGCAGGGGTACGCGCTCGATGTGCAGACCGTTTTCGGCCATCCGGCCGTGCACGATCTGGCACGGCAGCTCGAGCGTGAGGAGACCCGCTCCGGCGCCGGCGCGGAGGCGGAACAGGCTCCCGCGGTGGCGCCGATGGGCGCATCGGGTCTGGACGCGGCGACCTTGAGTGCGCTGGGGAAGAAGTTCGGCGCTCGGTGAGCGACCCCGGGTGATCGCGCCCGGAGCCTCGCGGTAGTTCCGGCGCCGGTTCTATTCCGGTGTCTTGGCAGGTGAATCGGACTTTCCGGGCCGATTTCCGGTGCTGATCGGGAGGTTCCCCACTAGTGGGCATCTCCGCTATTGTTAGGCAAGGCTTGCCTATATTCTTTGCGCAAGTTCTTGTCGTTGAGGAGTGGGATGCTCGACAAATCCGAGGTACGCGATGCGGTGGCGGCAGCCATCGGCGTACCGCCCGAGTCAGTGGGTTACGACGACGATCTCGTCGGCCTGGGCATGCACTCGATGCAGCTCATGAAACTGTCGGCGACCTGGCGCAAACAGGGGTTGGACGTCCGGAGTTCGCAGCTGGCGCTGGAACCGACGATCACCGCCTGGGCCCGCCTGCTGTCGGCGGGCGAGAACACCGCACCCGCGGCACCCGCGGAGCCGGCCGCTGCCGAACCCGTCGAACAGGCCGGTGAATTCGCGCTGGCGACCATGCAGCACGCCTACTGGATGGGCCGGCGCGGTGACCAGCGGCTCGGCGGAGTCGCCGCGCATCTGTACGTCGAGTTCGACGGTCACGGTGTGCAGGCGGATCGTCTCGAACGCGCGGTCGCCCGGGTGGTCGCCCGCCACCCGCAGTTGCGCGCGCAGTTCCTCGACAGCGGTACCCAGCGGGTTCTTCCCGCCCCGCCGCCGGTTTTCGGCACGACCGATCTGTCCGGTCACGCCGATCCGGCCGCGGAACTGGAGCGGTTACGTCAGCACAAGAGTCACCAGCGGATGGATGTCGACAAAGGGCAGGTGGTCGATATCGCCCTGACCCTGCTGCCCGGCGGCCGCCACCGGCTACACCTGGACGTGGACATGCTCGCCGCGGACGCCCAGAGCTACCGGCGCATCCTGGACGACCTGGCACATCTCTACGAAGCCGATGCCGACAGCCTCGCGCCGCTCGGCTACACCTTCCGCGAATACCTCGCCGACACCGGACGCACCGCGCCGGACAACAGTGCCGATCGGCAGTGGTGGACCGAGCGCCTGGACGAACTGCCGGATATCCCGGCGCTCCCGGTGGTTCCGGAATCCGAGCGCGCCGATCCGACCCGCAGCATCCGGCTGCATCACTGGTTCGACGCCGGTACCAGGGCGCGGTGGCAGCGGCACGCCTACGGCAACGGGGTCACCCCGGCGGTGGCGCTGGCCACCGTTTTCGCCGAGGTGATCGCGCGCTGGTCGGTCCGGCAGCGGTTCCTGCTCAACGTCCCGCTGTTCGCACGGGAACCCCTGCACGACGAGATCGACTCCGTGGTAGGCGATTTCACCAACTCGGTACTGGTGGATGTCGACGCCACCCGGCCCGAATCCATGGCCGCGCGGGCCGCCCGGTTCCAGCGCGCGCTGCACACCGGGGCCGCGCATGCCCGCTACGAGGGCCTGGACGTACTGCGCGACCTCGGCCGGCTGCGGGGCGCGCCGGTTACTCCCTCGGTGGTCTTCACCTCGGGCCTGGACCTCGGGGAACTGTTCTCCGAACGGGTCACCCGGCTTTTCGGGGAACCGGTGTGGATCCTGTCGCAGGGGCCGCAGGTCGATCTGGACGCGCAGGTCGCCGAGGTCGGCGGCGGCCTGCTGGTGAACTGGGATATCCGCCGGGACGCGCTGCCCGACGGGGTCGCGGCCGCGATGTTCGAGCAGTTCCGGCTGACCCTCGAGACCCTGGTCGAACCGGAGGCCGACTGGTCGGCGCCGCTGGCGATCGCGCTGCCGGAGGCGCAGCGGGCGGTCCGGGCCGCGGCCAATGACACCGCGGCCGATTTCGGCGCGCGGACCCTGCACGGATCATTCTTCGACCAGGCGGCGCGGGAGCCGGGGCGCCTCGCGCTCGGGTGGCGGTCGGGCACACTCACCTACGGGCAGCTGGCCGCACAGGCGCTGGCGGTGGCCGGCGCGCTGGATGCCGCCGGGGTGCGGGCGGGCGATACGGTCGCGGTGGTCGTGCCCAAGGGGCCGCGGCAGATCCCGGCGGTGCTGGGTGTGCTGGCGGCCGGCGCGACCTATCTGCCGATCGGTACCGGCCAGCCGGCGGTGCGGCGGGACCGCATCCTGCGGCGCGGTGGAGTGCGGGTGGCGCTGGTGGACGGCGCCGGCGACTTCCCGGACGAGGTCGCCGAGCTTCCCCTGGATCGGGCCCTGTCCGCCGATCCGCTCGCGCGGCCCCGCGACTGCGACCCGGCCGCGGTCGCCTATGTGCTGTTCACTTCCGGTTCCACCGGCGAACCGAAGGGAGTGGAGGTCGGGCACCGTGCCGCGGCCAATACCGTGGACGCCCTCGCCGCGCATTTCGGTCTCGGTCCCGGTGACCGGACGATCGCGCTGTCCTCGCTCGAATTCGACCTGTCCGTTTTCGATATCTTCGCCCCGCTGGCGCTCGGCGGTGCCGTGGTCTGTGTCGACGAGGCCACCGAACGCGACGCCCAGGCCTGGAGCGCGCTGATCGAGCAGTACACGGTCACCGTCGTGAACTGCGCGCCCGGACTGGTCGCGATGCTGGCCGATACCGCCACCGCCGCTCATTCGGCCGCGGTGCGGCTGGTGATCACCGGCGGCGACCGGGTCCCGGCCGAACTCGGGCATCGGCTGCGGGCCCGGGTGCCGGGCCTGCGTTTCGCCGGACTCGGCGGTACCACCGAAACCGCCATCCACTCCACCGTGTACGAGGTCACCGACGAATTCCCGGCCGGGTGGGCCACCGTGCCCTACGGTGTGCCGCTGGCGAATGTCGCGCTGCGCGTGGTGAACGAACGCGGCGAGGACTGCCCGGACCACGTGCCGGGCGAGCTGTGGATCGGCGGGGTGAGCGTGGCCGACGGCTATCGCGGCGACCACGCCCGCACGGCCGACCGCTTCGTCGAGCTGGACGGAACACGCTGGTACCGCACCGGCGACCAGGCCCGCTACCTGCCCGACGGCACCGTGGAGTTCCTCGGCCGGGCCGACCATCAGGTCAAGATCCGTGGTTACCGGGTCGAACTCGGCGAAGTGGAAACAGCGCTGGGTGCGCTGCCCGGTATCCGCGCGGCCGTCGCGCTGGTCACCGAATCGGGGCGACTGGTCGCGGCCGCGGTCGCCACCCCCGGTGCGGAGCCCGCCGACCCGGTCGGCCGGCTCCGGGAGCTGCTGCCCGCGCATATGGTCCCCGAATCGGTCCGTCTCCTCGACGAGATGCCGCTGACCGCGAACGGGAAATCCGATCGCGCCGCGATCCGCGCGCTGTTCACCGATGCCGATACCGGGCGCGGTGCCGCCTACGTCGAACCCGAGGGCGATATCGAGACGGCGGTGGCCTATATCGCGGCGCAGGTGCTCGGTCTGCCGCGGCTCGGGGTGGAAACCGATTTCTTCGACGCCGGCGGTAATTCGATCCTGGCGACAACGCTCACCGCCAAGATCCGTGGTCTGCTCGCGGTCACCGATTTCGGGGTCACGGTGGTGCTGGAGGCGCGCACGGTGCGCGGGATCGGCGCGGCATTGCGCGCCGCCGACACCTCCGGCCGGCTGGAGCGGGTGGCGCGCATTCTGCTGGAGGTCGCCGCGGTGGGTGCTTCCGAGGACATGGAGGTCGCCTGAGATGCCGACACTGGATGAACTCGCGGAACTCATGCGGGTCCGGCTGGCCGCGGAAGGTCTGGACGCCGCACCCGAGGTGCCGGCCCGGCGGGATCCGCAGCGGGCCCCGCTCTCGTTCGGTCAGCGGTTCGTCTGGGCGCATCAGCAGATCGCGCCGGACAGCACCGCCTACAACGTCTGCCAGGTCCTGACCTTCCGCGGCGAGGTACACGACGCCGCCCTGCGCCAGGCTTTCCTGGCGCTGGCGCACCGCCACGAGGTGCTGCGCACCACGTATCACGTCGACGAATCCGGTAACCCCTACCAGCGGATCCATACCGAGCTCGCGCCCCGGGTCACCGAGGCGGACCTCACCGGCATCGATACCGCGACCGCGTGCCTGCGCGTCGACGAACTCGTCGCCGCCGCCGCGCACGGGAAATTCGACCTGTCCGCGGAATCGTCCCTGCGGCTCGCCTTCGTCCGCCTGGACGCCGAGACGGTGGTCGTGGCCGTGGTGATCCAGCACATCGCCTGGGACGGAATGTCGCTGGCGGCGTTGTCGCAGGATGTGCAGCGGTTCTACCGGGAGGCGCTGACCGGCGAGATCCGGGCCGAACCGCTGTCCCGGCAGGTCGCCGACTACGCGGAATGGGAACAGGACCGGTACGCGAACGCCGACCACACCGCCGCGGACGAATTCTGGGCCGGGCAATTCGACCGGGACCTACCCGAACTGCCGCTGCCCTACGACCGGCACCCGAGTGCGGTCACCGAACGGGGCATGCGGTCGGACCGGCTGCTGGGTCCCGCCGCGGAAGCGACACTGCGCTCGGTCGGCGAGCGGTTGCGGGCCACCCCGCTGCAGGTGTTCCTCGCCGCCTGCTATCTCTCACTGCGACAGCTCACCGGTTCCCGGGACATGGTGGTCGGGACCGCGGTCGCCAACCGTGAGGAAGCCGGGACCGAACAGCTGATCGGCAACCTGATCAATATGCTGCCGCTGCGGCTCACCGGCGGGTCGGCCGAGACGTTCGCCGACCTGGTCCGCCATATTGGCGAGGTGACCAACGCGGCCTTCGCGCACAAGCATTTCCCGCAGGAGGCGATCGTCCGGGCCGTCAACCGTGCCACCGGCAATATCGGCTCGCAATTGTTCGACGTGCTGGTGCTCTTGGCCCAGCAGCAGTTCCAGGGGCCCCGGCTTCCCGGGGTCACCACCACCTGGCGGCTGGCCGACCACGGCGCGTCGCTGCTGCCGCTGGCGGTCGAGGCGTTCGTGCACGCCGACCGGGTGGAAGTACAGATCACCTATCGCACCGACCTCTTCGACGCGGCGACCGTCGACCGGCTGCACGACTACCTCGACCGGACCCTGGCGCACGCGGACGCGGACACACCGCTGGACCGGCTGCTGGTGCTCAGCGATACCGACCGCGACAGGCTCGATGCCTGGTCGTCCGGCCCGCGCGTGCCTATCCAGCGCGACACCCTCGACGGCATGATCCGGGCCGCCACGGCCGACCATCCGGACCGGGTCGCCGTGGTGTTCGGCGATCTCGAGCTGACCTACGCCGAATTCGGTACCCGGGTGGCGGCACTGGCGCGGCTGCTGACCGAGCGCGGGGTCGGGCCCGGGGATCGGGTCGGTGTGTTCGCCGAACGCAGTGAACAGCTTCCGGTGATCTTCGCCGCGGTGTTGCGGGCCGGGGCGGTGTACACGCCGATCGATCCGAGCTATCCGGCCGACCGGATCGCGTTCCTGGTCGCCGACGCGGCGCCGGCGCTGCTGGTGCGTTCTGCCGGTGCCGAGCGCGCGCTGCCCGCGGCCGACGGAATCCCGGTCGTAGACCTGGCCGACGACGAGATCGTCGGCGCGCTGGAGCGGGCGCGGGGCCTGCCGGCCGAGCCGGTCCGCCCGGTTCATCCGCTGGACGCCGCCTACCTGCTCTACACCTCCGGCACCACCGGGCGGCCCAAGGGCGTCGTCGTCGGTCACCGCGCCGCCGCCAACCATGTGCAATGGATGCGCGACCATTTCGGTTTCGGTGCCGAACGGATTCTGCAGAAGGCGCCGATCGGGTTCGATGTCTCGGTATTCGAGCTGGTCAACGCCCTGTGTACCGGATCGGCGACAGTTCTGCCGCCACCGGACTGGTGGCAGGCCGATGTGGAGGCGCTCACCGAGATCATCGACCGGCATCGGATCACCCAGATCTCGCTGGTGCCCAGTGTGGTGCGCGCACTGCTGGACTCGGGCCCCGATCCGGCGCGTCTGCGCTCGATGCGGTTCGTCTATCTGGGTGGTGAGGCGGTGCCGCCGGCTCTGGTCGCGGAGTCGAGCCTCGTATTCGGCGGAACGGTACTGGGTCTGTACGGCCCCACCGAGGCCGCCATGGACATCACCCACGAAGATTTCGCCGGGGCTCCGGAAGAGGGTCCCGCGCTCATCGGTGTGCCGGAGGCCAACTCCTCGGTATTCGTGCTGGACGAGCAGCTGCGGCGGGCGCCCGCGGGGGTCACCGGTGAGCTGTACCTCGCGGGAGTGCAGCTGGCACAGGGCTATCACCGTCGCCCCGGTACCACGGCGGCGACCTTCGTGGCCTGCCCGTTCCTGGGCGAGGCCGGGGCACGGATGTATCGCACCGGCGATATCGCGCGGTGGAACTCCCGCGGCCGCCTGGAATACCTCGGGCGCGCCGACGACCAGGTGAAGATTCGCGGGCATCGGATCGAACTCGGCGAGATCGGTTCGGTCCTGCGCCGGGTGGCCGGGGTCGCGGACGCGGCGGCGATCGCGGTGGCCCACGGCGCGGATACGGCGTTGGCCGGCTACTACGTACCCGAGGCCGGTTCGACGCTCGCGACCGACGGCGAAGCCGAGAACGCCACGTTCCTCCGGGCCCGGCTGGCCGAACGACTACCCGACTACATGATTCCCGCGGCACTGGTCCGGCTGGACCGGCTCCCGCTGACCGCCAACGGAAAACTCGACCGCAAGGCATTGCCGCTGCCCGACCTGAGCAGCGACGCCGGGCGGGGTCGTGCGCTGCGCGATGCCGCCGAAAACACGGTGGCCGGGGCAGTCCGGTCCGTGCTGGCGCTCCCCGCCGCGACAGTGCTGGCCGCCGACGACGATTTCCTCGCGCTGGGCGGGGATTCCATCAGCGCGATCCGGTTGGTGTCGGCGCTGAAGAAGAGCGGTCTGGCCATCACCACCAGCGCGCTGTTCGAGGCACGCACCGTCGCCGCGATCGCGGCCGCCGCCGCACCGCTCACCGCCACCTCCGCCCTACCCGACGTGGGGGACACCGGCTGGATCCCGTTCGTCCCTTCCCCCTCCGAACTGTCCGATGCCCGCCCCGGGTACAGCCGGGCGGCGGCGCTGGTGACCCCCGCCGACAGCACGGCCCGGCAGCTCACCGCCGCGCTCGGCACCCTGGCCGAGCGGCACCCGCTGCTGCGGGCCCGGATCGGCACCGGTCCGGACGGTCGCCGCGCCTACTACGTTCCCGGGCCGGACGAGGGCATCGTGCGCCCCGCGGTCAGGGAGGTCGAACTACCCGCCGGGCAGTGGGATCGCGTCGCGGAGGTGCTGGCCGAACAGTCGCGGGCCACGGCGGCAACGCTCGATCCCGCGGGCGGGATCGTGATGGGGGCGGTCTGGGTCCGTACCCCGGACCGGACGGCCGGACGACTACTGCTGGTGATCCACCACCTGGTGGCCGACCGGGACTCCTGGCGGATCGTGCAGGACGATCTGCGCCGGCTGTGGTCGGGCGAACCGCTCGGCGCCGCCGCGGGCACCTCGGTGCGGACCTGGAACACGAACCTGCTCCGGTACGCGGAAACCGAGGCGGTGACCGGTGAGCTCGGCTACTGGCAGGCCGCTGCCGCGGGCACGGACCGGCTGGTGGAAACAGCGGCGTTCGACTCGGCCGACGCCACCGTGGAGGTCACCACCGAACTCGACCGCGACGACACGGTTTTCCTGGCGGAGACCGTGACCGAGGCCTTCGGCTGCGATTTCGATACCGTCCAGATCGCCGCGCTGGCGGTGGCCGTGCACCGGTTCCGGCGCGCTCGCGACCGGGACGCCGCCACCGTATCGCTCGCCGTCGACGGACGCGGCCGGGCCGAAAACCTCTTCCCCGGTGCCGATCCGGCGCGGACTGTCGGACGGCTGGCGAGTCAGTACCCGGTGATACTCGATATCGGCGGTGGGGGCGGCGAGCCGGATACGGTCACCGCGGTCAAAGCGGTGAAGGAACAGCTGCGCGCGGTCCCCGGCGCCGGGATCGGTTACGGCCTGCTGCGCGACCGCGCCGACGCGGTACTGCGGCAGGCACCCGCGCCACAGCTGAAATTCGGCTATCTCGGCACCCTCACCGTCGGCTCGGCCGCCGCGGTGGGCGGGATCGCGCCGGAGTTCGGTCTCCCGGGCGAGTTCACCGGACCGGACCGGCCGGTGGAGGCACTGCTCGATATCGCCACGGCGACGCTGATCGACGACGGCGACCCGGTGCTGCGCGCCACGGTGCGCTGCCCGGCGGGGGCGCTCGCCGCGGCCGAGGTCCGCGAACTGGCCGACCACTGGCTCGGTGCCCTGCGTGACCTGGCGAAGACGGTGCGGGAGAACCCGGGCCGCCGGCTCACCCCCGGCGATGTACTCGCCGGCGAAGTGACCCAGCTCGACCTGGACCGCTGGCACGGCACCTACGGCCCCTACGAGGACGTGTATCCGCTGGCGCCCATGCAGGCGGGTCTGTTCTTCACCGCACTGAGTGCCGGGTCCGCCGACCTCTACAACGTGCAGACGCTGATCGGTGTCCGCGGTGAACTCGATATCGATCGACTGGCCGCGGCCTACGACACGGTGCTCAACCGCTACCCGAATCTGCGGATCACGGTGTCGGTGTCCCATGCGGGGACCCCGTACGGCATCGTGGCCCCGCACGTCGGCATCCCGGTGCGCGAACTGGATTTCGCGGCGGACCCGGACCCGGCCGCGCGGCTGGCGGAGTTGTTCCGGACCGATCAGGCCGAACAGTTCGACCTCGACCGGGGTCCGATGTTCCGGGTCACGGTGGCGCGGTTGCCCGAATCCCGCCACATGATCGTGCTGACCATGCACCACCTACTGCTGGACGGGTGGTCCGGGCAGCTGCTGACCCAGGAGATATTCGCCGAGTTCGCGGTACCCGGCGCCGAGCCGATCGCCGATCCGGCGACTTTCGCGCGTTTCCTGGACTCGGTCCGTCGCGGCGCGCCGGCCGCCGAGTCGGCGTGGGGCCCGGTGCTGGATGGTGTCGAACCGTGTCTGGCCGCGCCCGGGCGGGCTCCGGGCGGTTCGGCGCCACCCGTCGCGTGCGAATTCGCGATCGAGGACGAACTGGTGCGGCGGCTCACCGCGCTGGCGGCCGAGCTCGGGACCACCTTCGGGGTGGTGTGCCAGCTGGCCTGGGCCAACACGCTGCGGTATGTGACCGGGGCCGAGACCCCGGTATTCGGGGAGTCGGTATCGGGCCGCCCGGCCGATCTCGACGGTGTGCACGAGGCCATCGGCTGTTTCGCCAATATCGTTCCCGCCGTGGTGCCGCTACGCCGGGAACGCACCTGGCGCGAGCATCTCGCCGACACCCGATCGCGGCGGGTGGAACTCATGGAACACCACCAGTACCCGCTGACCGCCGCCCTCCGGGCGACCGGGACGCGCAAACTCTTCGACAGCATGTTCGTGCTGGAGTCCTATCCGGCGCGCCGCCGGGAGCTGGCGGGTCTGCTCGGTGACGCGGGGCTGGAACTGGTGTCCTTCGACGCGGGTGGCGCCACCGACAACGCGCTGCTGCTCATGATCTTCCCGGCGAATTCGCTGCTGCTCAGCGATCAGGTGCAGGCCATCATCTTCTACGCCGAGGACGCCTTCGAAGCCGATGACGCGCGGATTGTGGAAACCGCCTTCCGCAACACCCTCCGCGATATCGCCGACCATCCCGACCGCCCGATCGAGGCGGCCCGGATCCTCACCGACGAAGACGAAGGACTGCTGGTGATGCGGAGGATGTGGCAGTGAACGCCGAGATCGAGGACGTCCTGGCGCTGAGCCCGCTACAGGAGGGGCTGTTCACCCTGGCGCAGCTGACCGCCGCGGGACACGATGTGTACACCATCCCGTTCGCGGTCGATATCACCGGACCGCTCGATACCGGGGTGCTGCGCGGGAGTCTGGCGGCACTGCTCGTCCGGCATCCGAATCTGCGGGCGGTGTTCTGGGACGAGGACCTGCCGAAACCCGTGCAGATCATTCCGACCGCGGTCGACCTGCCGTGGACCGAGCTCACGGCGACCGACGACGAGGTGGACGCGGTCACCGAGGCGGAGACCCGGCGGCCGTTCGATCTGCGGAAGGGCCCGGCGCTGCGCGCGGCACTGGTGACCCTGCCCCCGGCCCCGGACGGCGCGCAACGCCGCCGGCTGATCATCACCGCGCACCACATCCTGCTGGACGGCTGGTCGCTCGGCCTGTTCTTCGCCGAGTTGCGTGTGCTGTACGCGGCCGGCGGCGCGCCGGAGGTACTGCCGCCGGTACGGCCCTACCGGGATTACATCGGCTGGCTGGCCGGGCGCGATACCGACGAGGCACGACAGCAGTGGGTGCGCTATCTGGAGCCGGTGAGCGGCCCCCTCATGGTCGCCGAAGGCGGAGCCGCGCCCGGCCTGGGCGGGCCCGCCGAGGCGGCACCGCCCGAGGTCACCCGGGTCGGGCTGACCGTGGAGGAGACGCGGACACTGCGGAACTGGGCGCGCGAGCGCGGGCTCACCCTGAACACCGCGGTCCAGTTCGCCTGGACGGTGGTGCTGTCCCGGCTCACCGACCGCGCCGACACCGTGTACGGCACCGTGGTGACCGGGCGCCCCGACCAGATCTCGGGCGTGGACCGGATGATCGGCCTGTTCATCAACACCGTCCCGGTCGCGTTCCGCCTGGATCCGTCCGAAACCGTGACCGCGAGTTGCCTGCGCCTGCAGCGTGAGTCCAGCACGATGCGCGAGATCGGTTATCTGAGCCTGTCGTCGGTGCAGCTCGCCGCCGGGCACAGCGCGTTGTTCGACACGATGTTCGTCTTCCAGAACGCGCCGCTGGACGCGGTCGGTGATACCGGCGACAGCGGCGTCCACTTCGAACCCGTGCTGTCGAAGAATCTCACGCACTATCCGTTGACGGTGGTCGCCCACGTCTACGCGGACGAATTGCTGGTCGCGGTGGAGGCCGTACCCGGCGCGCTGCCCTACCGGCCCGGCGATATCGGGTCGATGATGCTCACCGTGCTGCGCCGGCTGCCCGGCGCCGCCGATAGCCCGACCGGTGCGGTAGAGGTCCACTCCGCTACGGTCGCGGCCGAATTGCTGCGCGGCGTCGCGACACCGGAACTGCCGGATACCGACGCCGCGGCCACGGTATTCGAGCTGTTCGAACGCCAGGTCGCGGCCACCCCGGACGCGGCGGCGCTCGCCGACGACACGGCGCGGTTCACCTACCGGCAGGTGCACGACGAGGCGACCCGGCTGGCCCGGGAACTCGTCGCCGCGGGAGTCGGGCCGGAAGACGCGGTGGCGCTGTGCCTTCCGCGCGGCGCGCGCTCGATCGTGGCCGTCCTCGCGGTATTCGCGGCCGGCGCCGCCTATGTCCCGGTCGACATCACGCTGCCGCCGGCACGGATCGAATCCATTCTGCGACAGTCCCGGCCGCGACTACTGCTGACCGCGGCGGGATTCACGGCCGACCCGGCCGGCCCGCCGGCACTCGACCTCGACGACCCGGCGGTCGCCGGCCGTATCGCGCGCCACCCGGCGGGTGCGCCACCGGTGCGCCGCCGGCCCGGTCACTGCGCCTACATCATCTTCACCTCCGGTTCGACCGGGGAGCCGAAGGGAGTGGCCAACACCCACCGGGCGCTGGTGAGCTATTTCGCCGACCACCGGGCCCGGGTGTACCGGCCCGCGGTGCGCCGGCTCGGGCGGCCGCTACGGATCGCGCACGCGTGGTCGCTGAGTTTCGACGCCTCCTGGCAGCCGATGATCGGGCTGCTCGACGGGCACCGCGTGCAGGTGTTCGGCGAGGAGACCATGCGCGACGCCGCGGGTCTGGTGTCGGGGCTGACGCGGTTCGGGATCGACATGATCGATACGACGCCGTCGATGTTCCGGCAGCTGGAGGCCACCGGGTTGCCCGGAGAGCAGCTCACCGTGCTGGCGCTCGGCGGCGAAGCCATCGACGGGCAGCTGTGGTCCCGGTTGCGCGCGCTACCCGATATCGCGGTACACAACTGCTACGGCCCGACCGAGACAACGGTGGAAGCGGTGGTCGCGGACGTGACCGCGCCCGGCGATCCGGCGACGGCCACCATCGGCCTGCCGACCGCCGGAATGTCGGCCTACGTCCTGGATTCGCGGTTGCGTCCGGTGCCGGCCGGGGTAGTGGGGGAGCTGTACCTGGCCGGGCCGCAGGTGGCGCGTGGCTATGTGGGGCGGGCCGCGGCCACGGCCGGCCGTTTCGTCGCCGATCCGGTGCACCCCGGCGAACGGATGTACCGCACCGGCGATCTGGTGCGGTACCGGCCCGAGGGCGGCCTGGAATATCTCGGGCGCGCCGACGACCAGGTGAAGATCCGCGGCTATCGGGTCGAGATCGGTGAGGTGGAGACCGCGCTGCGGAATCTGGCCGGGATCTCGGCCGCCGCGGCGATCGTGCAGCGCCGTGGTGAGAGCGCCGGACTGGTGGGTTTCGTGGTGCCAGAGGCAGGTGCGCCGGTGGATCCGGCGCGGATGCGTGCCGCGCTGGCCGGGGTGCTGCCCGCCTATATGGTGCCCGGACGGCTGGTGGCACTACCGGAACTGCCGGTCAACGCCAATGGAAAACTCGACGTCCGGGCGCTGTCCGGCCTGGCCGAAGAGTTGAGCACGCGGCATGGGGAGCGTGGGGCGGCGGCACCGGCCACGGCGACCGAACACACACTGAGCGCGGTACTCGCCGAGGTGTTCGACGGTGCCGCGCCGGGTGTCGAGGACGACTTCTTCGCGCTCGGCATGGACAGCATTGTCGCGATCTCGCTGGTCAACCGGGCCCGGCGGCACGGACTGCCGGTGACCCCGCGCATGGTGGTCACGGCGCCGACGATTCGCGATCTGGCCGCCGCCATCGACGCGGGTGCGGCGGTGGCGGCGGAATCGGACGGTCCCGACTACGGACCGGTACCGCCGTTGCCGATCGTGTCGTGGATGTACGCGCAACCGCACTTCCGGCGGCTCGCGCAGGGTGTGCTGCTCACCCTGCCCGAGGGGATGGCGCGTACCGAACTGGAGTCGGTGCTGCAGGCCGTGCTGGACGGGCACGACATGCTGCGTGCGGTGCTGGCCGAGACCCCGGACGGCCCGCGGGTCGTCACCCGGGAGCCTGGGGCCGTTTCGGCGGCGGAGGTACTGCGCGATCTCGACCTCGGTTCGGTCGGATCCGGGTTCACCGACGCGATCGGGACCGCGGCCCGCACGGCGATCGACGAACTCGATCCGTACCGCGCGCAGCTGGTGCGCGCGGTACGTTTCCGCGGTACGCCGCGCGGCGATCTGCTGTTGCTGACCGCCCACCACCTGGCTGTCGACGTGGTGTCCTGGCATATTCTGCTCGCCGATCTGGAACATGCGTGGGCTCAGGTCGCGGCCGGCGCCGCGCCGCGGGTTGCCGCGGAGAGCACCTCCTACCGGCGATGGTCGCGGTTGCTGTGGCAGCGCGCCCGGCAACCGGAGGTGCTGGCGCAACGGGACTACTGGGTGGCTCAGGTGCAGGCTCCTGATCCGCTACTGGGTGGTCGTGCCCTGCGGCAGAGCGATACGTGGGCGTCCCTCCGGTTCACCGGCGTACCGACCGCACCGGCGACGACCGCGCGGATCCTGCGGTCCGTCGCCGGGCAGGACGGCGTCCGGGACCTGCTGTTGGCGGCGCTGACCACGACGCTGGCGTCCTGGCGGCGCGAACGCGGCCAGGATCACCGGGCCGGCGCGCTGGTGGCGCTGGAGAGTCACGGGCGGCCGGATATCGCCGCCGACTGTGACACCTCCGCCACGGTGGGCTGGTTCACCAGTGTCTTCCCGGTCCGCCTCGGTACGGGCGAGCATGCCGTGGAGGTCGATCGGGCCGAGTCGGAACCGGCCGCCGCGCGGGCGCTGTTGGATGCGGTGAGCGCGCATATGCGCCGAATCCCCGAACAGGGCTTGGATTTCGGTCTGCTGCGCGATGTCGCCGGTGTGCCCAAACTGCTGGACGCCGCGTATCCACAGATAGAGCTCAATTATCTCGGCCGGATGGACCTCGGCGGGCATCGCGACCGCGCCTGGTCGATGATCACCGATCCGGACCTGGCGCAGGCCCTGCCCGTGGACACCGAACCGGATCTGCCGGTGCGGTCGGCCACGAGCCTGGTCGCCACTGTAGAGAGCACCGCCCAGGGCCCACAGCTGATGACCCGATGGGGTTTCAGCGAGGGGATCTTCACCGCTGCCGAGATCGACCGGATGACCGAGTTGTGGTCGCGGGCCGTCGCGGCACTGGCGGCGGCGGTGGACCCGTCCGGTGAAGCGGCGGGAGATCCGTGAAATTTCTCGACCTCGAACACCAACCGGTCCCGAGGTTGCGCCCGGCGGAAGTCGCTGGACGCGCCGGGCCGATCCGAGCAGCCGCGCCGGGCACCGTATTTCGCCGGCCGCCTCGACACCGAACCAGAGCGGAGTGATCGTATGCAGAGTCCAGGGTGGATCCGGAAATTCCACAGATCCAGAGCGGCCGATCCGCTTCCGTTGCTGATCTTCCCGCACGCGGGATCGGGGGCCTCGGCCTACCGGGCGCTGTCCAAGGCGTTCAGCGCGGATTTCGATGTTTTCGTCTTCCAATACCCGGGCCGCCAGGATCGGGCGAACGAACCGGCGCTCACCTCGCTGGCCGATATCGCGGCCGGCGCCTTCGCCGAATTCCGGGCGTCGGCGATACACCGTGGGCTGCCGTTCGTCACCTTCGGGCACAGTATGGGCTCGCTGGTGTCCTTCGAGTTCGTGCAGCTCGCCGAGGCGGCCGGGATGCCGGTGAACCAGGCCGTGATCTCGGCCGCGGTCGCGCCCTGCCGCGGCGAGCACCGCACACCCGCCCCGACCGACGACGACGAACTGCTCGACCATCTCGCCAAGCTCGAGGGCACCGGCTCCGATGTGCTCGCCAGCCGCGAACTGATGCGGATGGCGCTACCCGCCATCAAGGCCGATCACCGGGCTTCCGACGCCTACCGGTGCGACCCCGGGATCAAGATCGCCACCCGGATCCACGCGATCGGCGGGGACCGCGATCCGATCGTCGGCATCGCCGACCTCAACGGCTGGCGGCAGCACAGCGGTGAGGTCGAGGTGACGGTGTTCGACGGCGGCCACTTCTACCTGAACGACCACATCGCCGACCTCGCCGACCTGGTGGCCGAGAGCGCGCGCTCCGGATCGAACGCATGACACGAGGAGCAGCAATGGCTCAGGAATCCGATATCGACCATGTCGTCATCGCCGGTATGGCGGTCGAGGCGCCCGGCGGGATCGAAGAACCGCGCGCGCTGTGGGACGCGCTCGTGGAATCCCGGGAACTCATCGGCCCGTTCCCGCGCGACCGCGGCTGGAATATCGACGAGTTGCTCTCGCTGGACCGCAACGAGGGCTGGAGCCGGGTCCACGACGCCGGCGGATTCCTCGACGCCGCTGCCGAATTCGATCCCGCTGTCTTCGGTATCGGCAAACGGGACGCGCTCGCGGCGGACCCGCAGCAGCGGGTCGTCCTCCGCGCGGTGTGGCGCGCGCTCGAGAACGCCGGAGTGAATCCCGGCGATCTCGCCGGTGCGGAAGTCGGTTGTTTCATGGGTGCCTCGCCGATGGAATACGGTCCGCGCGGCTCGGCGGTCAACGAGTACTCCGGTCACCGGACCATCGGCTTCAGCACTTTCGGTATGGCGGGGCGGGTTTCGCACAGCCTCGGACTGGTCGGCCCCTCGGTGAATATCGATTCGGCGTGCGCTTCGTCGCTGACCGCACTGCATCTGGCCGCCGCGTCCATCCGCGCCGGAGAGTGCGACTGGGCTGTGGCGGGCGCGGTGAGCGTGATGGGGTCGCCGGGTGCGTTCTACGAGTTCTCCCGGTTGAACGCGCTTTCGGTGGATGGGCACTGCCGCTCCTACGCCGACAACGCCTCCGGCACGCTGTGGGGGGAGGGCGCGGGCGCGGTGGTGCTGGAACCGGAATCCCGCGCCCGCCGCCTCGGACACCGGATCTACGGCCGCATCCTGGCCTCCCATCACAACCACAACGGCGCGGGCAAACCGATCCTGGTGCCACGGACCGACGCACAGGAACGGGTGATCCGCCGGACGATCGCCGCGGCGGGTATCGATCCCGCGGTGATCGGCATGATCGAAGGACACGGCACCGCCACCCGCGCCGGCGACCCGGTCGAGATCCGGGCGCTACAGAACACCTACGGCGAGGCGGGCTCGTCCGCCCCGCTCGGCTCGGTGAAAGCCAATACCGGGCACGCCCAGGCCGCGGCCGGAATGCTCGGCCTGACCAAACTCCTGTTGTCCGGCCTGCACGGACAGATCCCCCCCACCCTGTACGCCGACACCCCGACCACCCGCGTCGACTGGGATCGCACCGGCCTGCGGCTGGCCACCGAACTCATCGAGTGGAAACCGGTGGACGGCTACCGCTACGGCGCCATCTCCTCGTTCGGAGCCGCCGGAGCCAATGCCCACGCGATTATCGCGATGCCTGCCTGTGAGGAGAACGGCGATGTCTAGCCATCGGATGCCCGACGGGTCCATTCCGGTCCTGTTGTCGGCGGATACGCCGGACCTGCTGCGCGAGGAGGCGGCGGCGATCGGGGCCTACGCGCGCGAACACACCGCGGTCACCGCGGGCGAGATCGCCGATATGCTCTTCCGGACCCGGGTGGCACGCCGGCACCGGGCCCTGGCCCTGGTGGACGGCGGGGAGACCCTGGCCGCGGCGCTGGCGGCGGTCGCCGCCGGACGGGAACATCCCGCGGTGGTCCGCAGCAGTGCGGTGACAGCCCGCAAGCACACATTCGTCTTCCCCGGACAGGGTGGCCAGCGACCGGGTATGGGCGCGGTGTTCTACGACCGTGCCCCCGTGTATCGCGAAGAAGTGGACCGTTGTGCCGCCGAGTTCGCCGAACTGTTCGGGAACGCGCCGCTGGATTACCTGCTCGACGATTCCGTGGCCGCCGACGATTCGGCGCGAATTGTGCAGCCCGCGCTGTTCCTGCAGATGGCGGGGCTGGCGGCGCTGTGGCAATCGGCCGGTGTGCAACCCGCCGCGGTGGTGGGGCACAGCCAGGGCGAAATCGCCGCGGCCTATGTGTCCGGGAGGATGACGCGCCGGGACGCGCTGCTGGTCGTCGGGGCACGGGCCGAAGCGGTGGACCGGATCGCCCCCGAGGACTACGCCATGGCGGTGATCGAGGCCGACCGGGAGGAGGCCGAGGCCCTGCTCGCCCGGCGGTCCGGCCGGGCCGAGGTGTCGTTGGTCAACTCGCCACGCATGGTGGGCATATCCGGCGATCGCGCGGTGGTCGGCGAGGTGGTCGACACCCTTGCCGAGGCCGGCCGGTTCGGCCGGGTCATCCGGGTCCGGTATCCGGCGCACACCGGCATGGTCAACAGCCTGCGCGCCGATCTGCGCGCGGGCCTGGGGGACCGGCTGACCGAGCAGTACTTCCGGGACAGCCCGATCGCCGCATTCGGCGCCACCCTGGGCGAGGCGTTCCCGGCCGAGACGACGCTGGACGACTACTGGTTCTGGAATCTGCGCAACACCGTCCGGTTCGACCGGGCGATCGCGGCCGCGGTGGAGTCCGGCTCCGATTCGTTCGTGGAACTGGCCGAACATCCCACCCTGCAGCTCCCGCTACGGGAGAATCTGGAAACCCTGGCGGCCCCGGCCGAGACCACGGTCACCGGCACTTCGAACCGGACCGCCACCGATCTCGCGCTCTTCACCCGGAACCTGGCGACGCTGGCGGTGAACGACCAACACTACCGATGGTCGGCACTGGCCACGGACACCGGCGGCACACCCCGGCCACCGCTCCTGGATTTCCCGAATCTGCGGATGAGCCGGCAGCGGCTGTGGCTGACGCTCGGATCCGATCCCGCGGCGGCACCCCGTCGGTCCGCCGACCCGGTTGTCGCCGCGCCGGTGGCGGTGACTCCGGCTCCCGGGCGGGTGATACCCGCCCAGCTGCTCGTCGAGGAATGGACCCGGCTGTCCCGCCGGAAACTGCTGGCGCCGCGCGCCCTCGGGCTGGTGGACGCCTCCGGTGCCTGCGCCGAACTGGCCGAAGCGCTCTGTGCGCAGGCCGAGAACCACGGGGCGACCGCCCGGCTCGTGTCCGCCGAGGCCGGCGGCGACCTGGCCGGTATCGACGCCGTGGTCGTCCTGCTGCCCCAGGCCGCGGACGCGGAGATGAGCGAAGCGGTCGCGGAATTCTTCGGCACCCGCGCCTGGTGGTCGAAACCGGATCCCGCGGTGTCCGACTTCTGGCTGGTCACGGTGGGCGGCGAAGCGGTGGTTCCCGGTGACGAACCGCATCCGGTACCCGCGGCCGCGGCGGCCGGCTTCCGGTCGGTCGGTGCCGAGCACCCGGGTATCGCCTTCCGGCACCTGGACCTCACCGCCGCGACCGCGGAGACGGCCGGGGCGGTGCTCGCGGCGCTGCACACCGCGGACGAATCCGAACTGGCGGTACGCGACGGGAACCTGTACGCCAAGCGGCTGACCGAGACCGAGCCCGGCGCCGGCCCACTCGCCGTACCGCACAATGTGCTGATCACCGGCGGCACCGGCAAGGTCGGCCTCGAGTTCTGCGCGCATTTCGCGCGGGCCGGGGCCCGGCAGATCACACTTGTCGGCCGCACCGGCGAAACGGCGGAGGTGACCCGCAAACTGGCACCGATCCGAGCGACCGGCGCCACCGTACGGGTGCTGTCCGCCGATATCGGTGACCCGGCCGCGGTACGTGCCCTGGCGGTCGAATTCGGCACTGCCCCGGCCGATCTCGTCCTGCACGCCGCCGCCGATTACGCGGGTATCGAGGGCATCGAACTGGCCGAGATCACCTACACGCAGGTGGTCGAACTGCTGCGTGCCAAGGTCGGTGGGCTCACGAATGTGCTCGACGCGCTCCCACTGGCCGCGAATGCCCGGGTGCTGCTGTGCTCCTCGCTGGCCGCGACCCTGGGCGGCCGCGGCACCGTTGTCTACGCGGCGGCCAACCGGATGCTGGACGCCCTCGCCTACCGGTTACGTGCCGCGGGTGTGGACTGTGTGTCGGTGCAGTGGGGGCAGTGGGCGGTCCACGAAGGTGTGGGCGCCTCCGATATCGCGACACTCGCCGAGGTCGGGTATCTGCCGATGGGTTCGGCCGATGCCATCGCGCTGGGGCTGAGCGGACTGTCCGGCAACGCGGTGATCACCGCCTTCGATTGGGACCGCGGCCGCGCGACGTTCGGGGCGTTCGGTTACGGGCCGCTGCTGTCCGGATTGGCCACCGCGGCGGCCACCGCGGCCGCCCCGGAACCGGCCCCCGCTGTGCCGGCCGCCGGCGCGGCCGTCTCCCCGGCCCGCCGGATCGTGGAACTGTTCGCGGAGGTCCTCGGGGAGGACGATCTCGACTCCATCGATACGACCAAGCCGCTGGTGGCGCTCGGCCTGGACTCACTACAGGCCCTGGAACTGCGTCGCCGTGTGCACCAGGAATTCGGGTACGAACTGCCGGTCGGCGACCTCGTCGGCGGTGCCACGCTCGACGATGTGGTCCGCCTGGTGGGAGACCGGCCCGCGCTGCGGCAGCCCGCGGCCGCGGTGCCGGCGGCCCCGGCCGCGGCACCGGCGCCCGCCGCGGCGTATCCGGTGGCCGCCGCTCCCCTGGACGCGGACGATCTCGGTGCCCGGGCCCGGTGGGCGGCCGAACAGGTCGTTCCCGCTGATCTGGATGTCGAGCGGCTCCGCTCCGCCCGGCGCGACCTCGACCTGTTCGGCGCGCGCGCCATGCTCCGCGCCCTGGAACCGGTACTGCGGGACCGAGCCGTGCACAGCGTCGAGGACATCACCGAACGGCTGAAGGTCGCGGCCCGGCATCGTTGGCTGCTGCGGCAGTGGTTACAGGAACTCGCCCGCCACGGCGCCCTGACCGGTGACCCGGACAGCGGTTACCGCTATGAGCGGGAGTTACCGCCGACGACGAGGAACGAACTGGTGCAGGCGTGCACCGATCTCGGCTACGCGCCGGAACTGGCCACCTTCGTGGGCGCTACGAACGGCCACCTCACCGAACTGGTCCAGGACCGGATGCGGGTGCAGGAGTTGCTGTTCCCGGGCGGCGATATGGTCACCGCGGAAGCGACCTATCGCGAGAACGCGATCAGCCGCTACCTCAACCACGCCGCGCGCGAGCTCGTCGCCGGGGTGGTCACCCGCCTGCGCGCGGACCGGTCGCCGGTGCGGATCCTGGAGCTGGGCGCGGGTGTCGGCGGGACCACCGACGACGTGGTGGCCGGGCTCACCGGTCTGCCGGTCGAGTACCACTTCACCGATGTGTCGAATTTCTTCCTCGACGCGGCGCGCCGGCGGTTCGCCGACCGTCCGTGGATGCGGTTCGCCATCGTGGACATGAACGCCGATCTCGCGCAGCAATCGCGCTACGACCTGGTGATCGCCTCCAATGTGCTGCACAACGCGCATCACATCGGTCATACGCTGGGCGAACTGCGCGAACTGCTGAACCCCGGGGGCGCGGTGGTGTTCATCGAGACGGTGGTGGCACACAGCCAGTTGCTGACCTCGGTGCACTTCCTGATGTCGCCCGCGCCCGGGCAGCCGCACGCGGGGGCGGCCGATGTGCGGGCGGGGACCGACCGGATCTTCCTGACCGAGGAGGAATGGGTGGGCCAGCTCACGGCAGCGGGCCTGCGCCCGGTGGTGGTGCTGCCGGCGGCCGATCATCCCTTGGCGCTGCTCGATCAGCGTGTTTTCGCCGCCGTGCGCGACGCGTAGGCAGCCCCGGATGTGAACGCGAAGTCGCCGGGTCGGCGGCGGGGAACAGCGAATGGAGAACACGATGTCAGAGAAACGGGCGGACTCCGGTGACGCGATAGTCGTCGAGTCCGTCGTGAAGTCGTTCGGCGAGGTGAAAGCTCTGCGCGGGATCGACTTCCGCGTACCGGCCGGGAGCGTGCTCGGTGTACTCGGGCCCAACGGCGCGGGGAAGACCACCACGGTCTCGGTGCTGTCCACCCTGATCCGGCCGGATTCGGGCCGGGCCGTGGTGGCCGGGTACGACGTCGTCCGCGATGCCGCCGAGGTGCGCAAATCGATCATGCTCACCGGCCAGTACGCGGCACTGGACGAGATGCTCACGGGCCGGGAGAACCTGGTGCTGTTCGGACGACTGCTCGGCCTGCGCCGCCGGGCCGCCCGGCAGCGCGCCGACGAACTGCTGGAACGCTTCTCGCTCACCGAAGCGGCCGACCGGCGGGTCGGGCAGTACTCCGGCGGTATGCGCCGGCGTATCGATATCGCGTGCGGACTGGTGCGCTCGCCGCGGGTGGTGTTCCTCGACGAACCCACCACCGGCCTGGACCCGGTGAGCCGGCAGCAGCTCTGGGCACTCGTGCGCGAGCTCAAGGCCCAGGGGGTGACCATCCTGCTCACCACCCAGTACCTGGAGGAGGCGGATGCGCTGAGCGACAACATCATCGTGGTCGACAAGGGCACGGTGATCGCGGAGGGCACCGCCGATGTGCTCAAGGCGCGTTCGGGTTCGAGCTACTGCGAGGTCGTACCGGTGGATCCCGGCGATGTGCCCGCCGTGGTGGCCGCGCTGTCGCCGCTGGCGGAGTGCACCGTCGCCGATTCCGCCGACCGGGTGTCGCTGCCCGCCCCCGACGGTGCCGCCACCCTGACCGCCGCGCTGGCCCGGCTCACCGAGGCCGATATCGAGCTGATCGATATCGCGCTGCGGCGTCCGTCGCTGGACGAGGTATTCATCCGCCTCACCACGCGCAGCGAGGAGACCGACGCGGTCGAGGTCACGGCATGAGCGAGTCAGGCCCGGAGGCGGTAGCGAAGCGTGACCACGCAGGGCCCTCGCTCATGCCCGGCAAACACGGCATGAGTGTCCTGGTGGCCTCGCCCGCCGCACAGCCGCCGGTGCAGGACCTGGAGGTCGCACCCGGTGTGCAGTGGGCCGCGCTCAGCGAGCGTTCGATCCGGGCGGCCGTGCGAGAGGGCGATCTGATTCTCGCCTTCGCCGCGCCGCTGACCTTCTTCGTCTGTTTCTATGTGCCGCTGCGGAAATCGGTGGAGGCCGGCGGTGTCGACTACGCGCAGTATCTGCTGCCGCTGATCGTCGTGCACGCCATGTTCTTCAGCTCCATGTTCGCGGGAGACCGCGCGGCGCGGGAGGTGGCCGGCGGTATGGGTACCCGGCTGCGGGCCATGCCGGTGGCGGCCTGGGTGCCACCGGCCGCCCGGGTTTCGGCGAATCTGGCCCGGGCGATCACCGCGATCTGCGGTGCGCTGGTGATCGGCACCCTGTTCGGGTTCCGTTTCCACGGCGTGGTCCCGGCCCTGGTGTTCCTGGCGCTGGTGCTCGGCTTCGGGGTGGCCATGATGCTGGCCACCGACGCGCTCGGTACCGCGACGGCCAACCCACAGGTGGGGGCCACGGTGCTGTTCGTACCGCAGCTGCTCCTGGTCATGATCTCCACCGGTTTCGTCCCGGCGGAGGGTTTTCCGGGCTGGATCCAGCCGTTCGTCCGCAACCAGCCCGTCTCCCAGGTGGCCGACGCACTGCGTGGGCTCGCCGACGGGCGGTATCCGGAAGGACTGCCGGTGGCCGTGGTCTGGGTCGCGGGTCTGCTGGTGGCGGGCGCGGCCCTGGCGGTATGGACGGAAAGGAAGCGGCGGTGACCGATTTCTTGGAGCAGGCGCTGGTGGAGACCGGCCGGCTACTGCGGCGCTGGAGCCGCCAGCAGGAGGTGCTGTCCACCACGCTGGTACTGCCGATCCTGCTGCTGCTCATGTTCGAACTGGTGCTCAGCCGTACGCTCGGTGTCCCCGGCGACGCGGAACCGCTGTACGGTTTCGTACCGCTGATCGCCGTCGCCGGCGCGATGTACGGCGCCATGGGCACCGGGGAATCGCTGTTCGGGGAGCGGCAGAGCGGCTTGCTGCGCCGCTTCTGGGTGTTGCCGGTGCACCGGGCCAGTGCGCTGCTGGGCAGGTTGATCGCCGAATGCGCGCGGGCCGCGGTCGCTACCCTGCTGGTGATCGTGGTCGGGGTGCTGCTGGGGCTGCGGTTCGACAACGGCTGGGCCGGGGTGCTCGGCGTGATCGCGGTCCCGGTGATCGTGGTCGCCGGCTTCACCCCGCTGGTGGTCGCGGTCGGCGTGAGCCGGGCCGGTGGTCAGGCCGTGCAGGTGTTCGCGATCGTGGTGCTCGTCGGCATGTTCTTCAATTCCGGTTTCGTACCGCTGGAGAACTATCCCGGCTGGCTGCAACCCATCGTGCGGGGACAACCGATGAGCTGTGCCATCGAGACCATGCGCGGCTTCCTGCTGGGCGGGCCGACCGCCACGCCCCTGGCGCAGACCGTGGCCTGGGCGGTGGGCATGATCGCGGTGTTCGGGGCGCTGGCCGTCCGCGGCTACCGCAAGGCGGCCGAGAGCTGAGCTCGGGCAGAGAAAGGGACCGCGGGCGGGCTGCCCGGCCCCGCGGTCCTTTCACTGCCTGGTTACGGGTGCGCCCCCGGTGCGCTCACAGCTCGATGCGCTGGTCCTCGGGCAGGAAGAGCTTGTCCGCTTCCACCACACCGAATGTCCGGTAGAACTCCGCGATATTGCGGACCACCTGGTTCACCCGGAACTCGTCGGGAGAATGGGTGTCGCCGGCGAGTAGCCGTTCGGTGACCTCGGGGGTCTGCTTGGAGCGCCAGATCCGCGAATACGAATTGAACATGGTGCGGTAGTCGGGATTCGTGACACCCTGGCGCTGCTCGGCGATCCGGTAGGCGGCCAGCGCGATCTGCAGCCCGCGCAGATCGGCCAGGTTCTCGCCGACGGTGAGCGCGCCGTTCACATGCTGTTCCGGCGGCAGCCCCTCGGGGACCAGGGTGTTGTACTGCTCGATGAGCGCCTGGGATTTGGCGTCGAAAGCATCCCGGTCGGCGGGAGTCCACCAGTCGCGCTGGTTACCGTCCCCGTCGAACTTCGAACCCTGATCGTCGAAACCGTGCCCGATCTCGTGCCCGATCACCGCGCCGACCCCGCCGTAGTTCACCGCGATCTCGGCGTCCTTGTCGAAGAACGGCGGCTGCAGGAACGCGGCCGGGAACACGATCTCGTTGTTGGTGGCGGAATAGTAGGCGTTCACCGTCTGCGGTGAGGCACTCCACTCCGCCTTGTCCACCGGCTTCCCCAACCGGTCGAAGGACCGCTTCACCTCGAAATCGTTGATGGCGCGCAGGGATTCGATCAGCTTGCCGCGGGTGACCTTCAACCCGGAGTAGTCCACCCACTTGTCGGGATACCCGAGCTTGGTGCCGATCTTGTCCAGTTTCTCGATCGAGGCCCGGCGGGTTTCGGGCGACATCCAGGTGGAATCGGTGAAATTCTCCCGGTAGGCCGCCATCAGATCGTCGACCATCGCCTCGACCCGTTCCTTGGCCTCGGGCGGGAAATGCTTGTCGACGTACAGCTTGCCGAGCTGTTCGCTCAAATTGCCGTCCACCGAGCCGACGGCCGATTTCCAGAGTTCGGGCCGCTGCTTCAGCCCGGACATCAGCCGCCCGTTGAAATCGAAATTGGCGTCGGAGATCTCCTTGGGCAGCACGTTCGCATAGGTTTTGAGCACCGCGAGCTTCAGATAGTCACGCCAGATCGCGATATCGGTCGCCGCCCAGATCTTGCCCGCCTCGGTGACGAACGAGGGCTGGTTCACCACCACCTTCGCGAACAGGTCCTTGGGTCGGTCGGTGATACCGCGCAGCCACGGGTCCCAGTCGTATTCCGGGGCCAGGGCGGTGGCCTTGTCCCAATCGAAGACGTTGTAGGTGGCCTCCGCGTCGCGGTTGCGCACATTGTCCCAGTGCGCGGCGGCGATCCGCTTCTCCAGATCCAGCAGCCGCCCCGCCACCCCGGTGGGGTCGGGCAGATCCGCGCCCTTGGCCAGGCGTTCCAGATAGGTCCGGTAACCGGCCAGTTCCTCGGCGAACTGCGGGTCGCGGTAGTACTGCTCGTCCAGGCCCAGCCCGGATTGTCCGATCGCGGGGATATGGGCCGAGGAGTTCTTCTGATCGACGCTCACCCCGATACCGATCAGCCCGCCGATCGGCAGCCGGCCCATCACCTCGGCCAGGGCCGGCTTGTCCTTCGCGTCGTCGATCTCGGCGAACATCGACTCCAGGGGCGTCAGGCCCAGCCGCTCGATCTCGTCCAGGTCCATCCGCGCGTCGTAGAGGTCGCGGATCTGCTGGGCCTCGGTCCCGTCCTCCGGGTCGCTGATGCTCTCGATTATCTCCCGCAGCTGCTGCTGGGTGCGTTCTCCGGCCTCGCTGAACGCCCCGTAGGCGGTTTTGTCCGGCGGCAGCTGGTACTCACGCAGCCATTTACCGTTGACGTGCCGGTAGAGATCGTCCTGGGGCCGGATCGCCGGATCGGAACCGCTCATATCGACGGTCACCAGCTTGATGGGTTGCGCCTCGGAACAGGAGGCCAGCCACGCGGCCGCGGGCGCCAGCCCCAGCGCGACCAGGAACCCACGGCGATCGAGTACCAATCGACGATCCGATGATTTCAACGAAACCTCTCCCCGATGCGGGACCCGCACCATCTCCTTGGCGAACCGGCCCCATGAGGCTACCGGCGCCCCATCCCGACGTCGCGCCGGGAGACACGGACCGGCTCGGCCCCGCGGTCGTGGCAGTCGGCAGCCGGGCTCGGGCTCCGCCGGGATTCCGAAGTGACAACGCGACGGATCGCAGCGGCCAAGCGCGTGCGGTCGTCTGTCCATAGATCGGCGACCATTGAGCACTTACAGTGATGTGAGCCTGCCCAGGCCGGTCGAGGCGCGACCGCATGCACGTTCTGTCTATTCCGGATGGTCCGCCCGCGCGCCGGAGGCGCGCAAATCAACACAGCCCCCGATTTCGGTTTGAGCTGCGGGTTCGCTATCCTTGACCGGTTGCCTGCGGGCCCGGTGCCCGCGATTCGGCCGCGAACCCCCGGTGGTTGATCGTCGAGATCGTAGAGAACCGCTGGTAGGCGTGCGTTCGGATGGCGACAGACCATGCCCGTCGGGTCGGCAATCCGGCGTGCTTATCGTCCAGGTCGAGGAGGCTGAAGTGATTCAGCAGGAGTCGCGGCTGCGCGTCGCCGACAACACGGGTGCCAAGGAGATTCTCTGCATCCGCGTTCTCGGTGGTTCGTCGCGCCGCTATGCCGGTATCGGCGACGTCATCGTCGCCACTGTGAAAGACGCCATCCCCGGCGGCAACGTCAAACGGGGTGACGTCGTGAAGGCCGTCGTGGTGCGCACCACCAAGGAACGGCGCCGTCCGGATGGTTCCTACATCCGTTTCGACGAGAACGCCGCCGTGCTCATCAAGGCGGACAACGACCCGCGCGGCACCCGCATCTTCGGCCCGGTCGGGCGCGAGCTGCGCGACAAGAAGTTCATGAAGATCGTTTCGCTGGCCCCGGAGGTGCTCTGACATGAAGGTGCACAAGGGCGATACCGTGCTCGTCGTCTCGGGCAAGGACAAGGGAGCCAAGGGCAAGGTCATCCAGGCCTTCCCGAAGGACAACCGGATCCTGGTCGAGGGCGTGAACCGGATCAAGAAGCACGTCGCGAACTCCGCGAACCTGCGTGGCGCCTCCTCCGGCGGCATCGTGACCCAGGAAGCGCCCATCCACGTGTCCAACGTGATGGTCGTCGACTCGGACGGTAACCCGACCCGGATCGGCTACCGCACCGACGAAGAAACCGGCAAGCGGGTTCGGATCTCCCGTAAGAACGGGAAGGACATCTGATATGACCACCACCGAGAAAGTGCAGCCCCGGCTCAAGCAGCGCTACCGTGCCGAGATCAAGGACGCGCTGAACAACGAGTTCAACTACGCCAACGTCATGCAGATCCCGGGCGTGGTCAAGGTCGTGGTGAACATGGGTGTCGGCGACGCCGCCCGGGACGCGAAGCTGATCAACGGCGCGGTCGACGACCTGGCCCTGATCACCGGCCAGAAGCCGCAGATCCGCAAGGCCACCAAGTCCATCGCGCAGTTCAAGCTGCGTGAGGGTATGCCGATCGGCGCCAAGGTCACCCTGCGCGGCGACCGGATGTGGGAGTTCCTGGACCGCCTGGTCTCGATCGCCCTGCCCCGTATCCGCGACTTCCGCGGCCTGTCGCCCAAGCAGTTCGACGGCAACGGCAACTACACGTTCGGCCTGAGCGAGCAGTCGATGTTCCACGAGATCGATGTGGACAAGATCGACCGTCCGCGCGGTATGGACATCACCGTTGTCACCACCGCGACCAACAACGAAGAAGGCCGTGCCCTGCTGAAGCACCTCGGCTTCCCGTTCAAGGAGAACTGAGACATGGCCAAGAAAGCACTGATCAACAAGGCCAACCGCAAGCCGAAGTTCGCTGTCCGCGCCTACACCCGCTGCCAGCGTTGCGGCCGGCCGCACGCCGTGTACCGCAAGTTCGGCCTGTGCCGCGTGTGCCTGCGCGAAATGGCGCACCGCGGCGAGCTGCCGGGCGTGCACAAGAGCTCCTGGTGAGCTGACGCACCGGTTCGTCCGGCGCGCACACTCGAACGAGGACCCGAGTCGACGACTCGGGTCCTCGGCGTGTTCGGCTGCCGGCCGCTTCTCGGATCCCGATCCGGTCTGGCACACTTGCTCGATGGTTACCGTGCTTTCGACTGCTGTCCCGACGGGGTTCGTCACAGTGGGCCGGATCGCGGCTCGGCTCGGTTGACCGGCCCCGGCCGATAAGGCGATCGCCGAGGTGATGACATGGACAGCTCCGGGCCGAGTCGAGACGATATCGCCTCCGTACTGAAAGATCTGAGCCCCGGAATGCTGGAGGCCAGAGCACTGGCTCGGCGTTTGAATCGAATTGTTTCGGAAATGGGCGAGGGCATTTCCGAGACGCTCTATCGCAGGGCGAGTGAGGCGGCGCGGCAAGGCGACCATCATTTGATCTTGGCCGACTCGAACAACAACCGGGTACTCGGAATGCTTTTACGGCAGGGGCCACCCGCCGCCCCCTCACGGATGACACGTCCGGATATCGGGTTGCCCGGTAATCCACGGCAGCTGCGGGACGCCTGGGAAAATCTCTCCTCATCCGACAGGTCGGAGCTTTTCCATTTGGATCCTTTTCTTGGGAACCGGGGCGGAATTCCGGCGGCAGACCGAGATTTCTACAACCGCCGCAATTTGGATGCGCTTCTACGGGAAGCAAAGGAAGCGAAGGATCGGCCGCGCGTCGAAAATTACGCCGGAATAAAGGCGATCCTGGACGAACCCGGGCTTTTCCTCACCCACATCGACAGCGATGGAGGGCTGGCGTTCTCGCGGGGCAATCCGGATTTCTCCCGTAATAACGCCATACTGCTGCAACCTGCTCACCGACCTGAATTCGTGCTCTCCTACGCGAGATCGATCACAGATCAGTTGCAGCAGGTCGCGCGGCTCGTCGCACCCAATTCCAGCACGGCGGTGAGCTACTGGGGTGGCTACAATCAGCCCGAGTCCATGGTGCAGGCGATATTCCCCCAGCCGGCCCAGGCCGGTGCTGCCGGAGTGCGCGATTATCACGAAGGTCTGCGCGCCAGCCATGAGGGGGCGCCCGCGCACACCACCACGGTCGGCCATTCCTACGGGAGTGTCCTTGCCGCCGAGTCGGCCGGTCGAGGGGCGACGCTGCATACCGACGATGTCGTTTTCATGGGCAGTTGGGGAACGGGCGCGGATCATGTCGGCGATTTGAGACTTGCCGGCGTTTCGCCGGAGAACAATGGCGATCATGTATTCGCGACCATTGCGTCCAGCGACTTCGTGAAACTGATGCCGGATACACACGGCCGATTACCGACAGACCCGGCATTCGGTGCGACGGTGTTCGGCTCCACGCCGTTGATCCCTGACCATTGGAACCAGTGGGACCATTCAGCGGAAGCATATCTGCACTCCGATAACCCGGCGTCGAGAAATATCGGTCTCATCATCACCGGGCACGGCAGCCTGGTGGCATGATTGCCCGCCCGGGCGCGGCCGGAAAACAATGAGAGGAGGCCGAAATGAATATCGAACCGACGCAGATGAAGGCGCGGGAACAGCTGTATCGGCACTTCCTGCGCACACTGCGTATGCTTCCGGCAGGGTCGGCGTTATCGCTTTCGCATCCCGAGCTTCCGCAGGCGCGACTGCATTCGGGAGTGGTCCTGCCCGTCGACGACTCCGCCGGCCGGGTCGATGCCGAGTTCTTCGATATTGCGTACTGGCTCGTCGCGGCAACACCCGGGGCAGAGAGCCGATACTTCGATTCGATCGTGCGGGCCTGGGAACGATTCGGATGGCCGACTCGCGCCGATCGCGATTTCCGGCCACGGGCGGCCTATACCCGCACTCCGGACCACGTCGGTTTTTCCGTGCAGGAGAGTGTGGACGGATTCGTGAGTCTTTCCGGTTCGACCGCTCCGTTCGCGGTCGGGTCGGCTGCCGGCCCCCCGTTCCCGGAGTTGATCGAACACCCGCTCATCACACCGGAGGTGCCGCCGAAGGGAAGTTCCGGCGGCGCAACGGATCCGCTGACCGGCCGGGCCCACCCGCGATAGCGCGACGGCGCCGAGGGCGGCTGTCCGACGCGCAGCAAACCGCGACGAGCGCATGCCGTGCCTGTGCACAAAGGATGGCTTCGCCTTTCGATGTGGGCGACGGTGGGTCTCGCCCCGGGAACAGCGCTCGGCGCGAGCCGGTAGGTGAGCTCGCGAGCGAGCCGAGCCGTTCCGTCGGATGTCGCCGGCAGCCGTCTCCGCGATCGGAGCGGCGGATGGGCTTCCGTGGACGTCGTAGCGGTAGCTATTGCGGCATAGTCGAATTCGTTCCCAAGCTCGAGGAGAACCGGAAAAATCGGGCGCGGGTGGCGTCGGTTAGTATCGGCGATTGTGAGGCAAATCGCGCGTGCGCCGCAGCTGCTGCGGGTGCTCGTGCTCGTTTTCGCCGCGGTGGTGCTGACGCTCGAGGTTCGCGACGGCCAGATGGTCGATCCGCGGGAAACCACCTATGTCTCGCTTGTGTCCTTCCTTGTCGCGGAGAGGAATTCGGTCGAGGCCGAGGACGAACGGCCCGGCGAATCCGGCGGGCAGTCCGTGCACTGCCGCTACGCCTGCGCACGTGCCGCGGTACCGCGTCCCCGGCTGGACGACCTGTGGCCGGTTGCGCTGATCCTCATGGGTCTCGTTGTGGGACTCCTGGATTACGCGCGCCGCGCCTCGCCGCGGGTGCTACCGGCGTCCGGTCCGGCCGCGACGGGAGAAGAGACTTTGCTGCGTCTGTGCGTCTGCCGGAGATGACAGATCTACATCGCACGGGCGCACCGCTGCCCGCACGCCGCTGAGAGCTGCCCGACACCGGGACGCGCGATCCAGGAGACAGCTGCCCCGGGTTGAGGCGCGTACCGCGGGTGAATCCGGGTACCGGTCCGTGATCGTGGCCTGCCGGGCGCGGGCCGAGTCGAATGAAGAGTCGGTGTGCGGCCCGGGCCGGACATGCGAATCGATTCGTTCGTAACGAACCGCTTCCGCCCGCTCGCCGCTGCCGGCTTCTGCTCCGGCGGTCCCCGCGGGTTGGCCGTCACGCACCCGAAAGGCGTCGGCGGAGCTGTCCGGTGACGGACGCTCCCGTCCCGGCGCCGGTCCCGCAGAAAGGAACGCGCCGAACGTATAAAAGCCTTTTCACCTCCGGCCCGGCCCTCGGTCGCCGAGTGGACAGGCGCCCTGCCGGCTGCCGTCCATGGCGGTGCAAGAACGCATCGAACACACGATCAAACGACTACACAGGAGATATTTCGTGAGATTTCACCTTCCACTGACCGTCCTCGCGGCCTCGGCCGGCTGTCTCGTTCTCGGGAGCGGCCCGGCTTCGGCGCTGTCGGTCGATCGCTCCGAGGAAGCGGTCACCGTGCACCTCACCGACGCGGAGGCCGGAGCGATCGGGGACCTGAACCTCGGCCCTCTGCTCGGCGCACTGCCGCCCAACTTCACCCCGGAGGCGAAACAACGTCTCGGTGAGAGCATCACCGAGTACGCCGGCCGGGCCGCGCGCCGGCCGGGATCGACCCTGTCGGTCATCATCGACCAGCCGATCGCGGCGCCGCCGGGTGTGAGCGTCACCGTCACCCGCTGATCCGCGAATGATCACCGCCCGGCCGGCGGAACCCGATTCCGGCCGGGCGGTCCGGTGAAGGCGAGAGCCCGGGCCGGGGATATACCGGCTGCGTGGCGAGTGCATCCTCGATCGACGCGATGATCCGGTACCGATGGTCGGGCCCGGTTACCAATTCGCTCAGGTCTTTCCAGTTCTCGGCCAACCGGGCGATCAGCTCGCCGGACTGCGCCGGCTGTGGATACCGATCGGCCAGGGCACTGCCGACGGGAACGAACGGCTCGGCCTGTGAGCACTCCTTTTCGGACGCGCAACGTGGACGGATAATCGCCGTTTTCGCGATCGGTGCGAGTGCACGGTCAGCCTGGCCGCTCCATTGGGCAACTTCGTACTGCATCGGCCGTTGGTCTACTGGCTCGGTACCGGACTCGTGCTGGGGGCGGTGGCATTGCTGCTCGTACAGGTACAGCGTCGAGCGACCGCGGTATCGGCCGACGAGCAATAAATCAGGGGGAAACGATGGATTTCGGACTCTACGCCAGATATCGGCCTTCCTATCCCGCCTCGGTGCTGAACATGCTGCGGGAATCGGGAATTCTGGACGGTTCGCGCACTGTCGCGGATATCGGTTCCGGAATCGGACTATTCACGGATCTGCTGCTCCGCGCCGGCCACGAAGTGTTCGGCGTCGAGCCGGATGACGACGCCCGCGCGATCGCGGAGCGACGCCTGGCCCGGCATTCGGCATTCACGAGTGTGGACGGTTCGGCGGAACGCACGAATCTTCCCGCAGGCGCGGCCGACCTGGTCACGGCCGCCTCTTCGCTGCACTGGTTCAGACAGGACAGCGCCGTGGCGGAGATGCGGCGCATACTGCGCGGCGCACGATGGTGCGTGGCGCTGTGGAACTTCCGGGAGCCCGCCGGCTCGGCATTCGGAGAGGCTTTCGAACGCAGGTGGCGTGATCTGCTGGGACCGCCGCCCGCCGGTGCGGTGACAGTGGGCGGTCGGGGCTCTTGTGGTGATATCCGACCGTCCCGAGTCCGCCAACTATGCGACCACTACACCCAGACGGAGGCCATCGTGAACGGATGTCCGCGCAGATCGGACCATTTGGGCTTCGCGGCGATCCAGGAATCGTCGATCGAACTCTCGGCGAGTTCGGCCAGGTGCCATCCGGCCGCGATTCCGGCCGTCACATGGTCGCTGAACGTGTGCAGGTGGGTGGATATGGCCAGGGGTTCGCCGTCGGAGCCGGTGTAGTGAGTGGGCATACCGGTGACCATCATGAACTGCGGATGGTAGCTGACCAGGACGAATACTCCGCCGGGTGCGGCCAGCCTGCGCGCTTCGGTGTAGAACGGCGCGAGATCGGGCAGATGTTCGTCGATCAGCGAGGAGATCACGAGATCGTAGGCGGCGCCGGGGAATCCGGTATCGCGGACATCGCCGTGCGCGAGCTCGGTGTGGACACCGCGCTGCCGGGCGCGGCGCAGCATGCCTTCGCTGAGATCGATGCCGTCGATCTGTGCGGTGCCGCGCTCGCGCAGCCAGGCCGCGGTGCGGCCGGTGCCGCACCCCAGGTCGGCTGCCCGCCGCACCTGTGGCCACGCCGGCCGGTGCAGACGATCGAGCAGCGCGAGATCCATATCGTCGAGCACGGTCTGCTCGTAAGTGGGTGCCCATCCGTCATAGCCGGTGGTTACATCGACTGTTCGGTAGTGGCGACGGTCGAAATCGGCGAAGGTCGGCATGGCCCCATCGTGCGGCCGCGTCGGGGACCGCGCAAGAAATTATCGGGCGCCGGGTCCTCGGCTGCCGGGCGAAACGGGATCGGTAATTCTGCCCGTGCCCGGTCACCGCGCGGTCCGGTGAGCGCTACATTCGGTGACATGCCGACCTCGAACAACCCGCTGCGCCGGATCGTGTGGTTCGTGCTCGGCCTCGTGTGCGTCACCGCGGTGGCGGCGCCGGGCGCGGCGGCGGAGCAGCCCACCCGGATGGACACCTACGTCACCGATTCGGCCGGTGCGCTCGACGCCGGCGAGGCCCAGCGCGTGCGCGCGGCGATCGATACCCTCTATGCCGATCACAAGGTGCGGCTCTGGGTCGCCTATGTGAGCGATTTCGCCGGGAACAGCCCCCAGGACTGGGCCACGCAGACCGCGCGGGAATCCGGCTTCGGCAACCGGGATCTACTGCTGGCGGTGGCCACCCGGGATCGCGCCTACGCCTTCGACGGTGAGCGCCCGGCCGGGGTCAGTGAATCCGAGGTCGACCGGCTGCTCACCGACCGGGTCGAGCCCGCGCTGCGCGACAGCCGGTGGGCCGACGCGGGCGTCGCCGCGGCCCAGGGGATCGGCTCGGCAATGAGCGGGGGCGGGGTGAGTACGGGCCCGGTGTTGCTCATCGGCGCGCTCATCGTGCTCGCCCTGGCAGGTCTGCTGCTGTATCAGCGCTACCGGCGCCGGGCCCGGGACCGGGCCGAACTCGAACAGGCCCGGCAGACCGATCCCACCGACCCCGCCGCCCTCACGGCGCTACCACTCGAGGCGCTGCACGCGCGGTCGCGGGAGATCCTCGTCGAACTCGACAACGCCGTACGGACCAGCACCGAGGAATTGGACCTGGCCGTCGGGGAATTCGGGGAGCCGGCGGTGCTGCCCTTCCGCACCGCGCTGGAGAACGCGCGAGCCGCCACGGCGAAGGCCTTCACGATACGACAGCGGCTCGACGACGCCGTCCCGGAGACACCGGACGAACAGCGCACACTGCTGATCGACCTGATCACCACCGCCGGCCGCGCCGACCGCGAACTCGACGCCCGCGTCGCCGAGTTCGACGCGATGCGCGATCTGCTCATCGATGCCGGGCCCCGGCTGGACGCGCTGACCCGCGATATCGTCGACCTCACCGGCCGCATCCCGGCATCGGAGGCCGAACTGGCCCGGCTCGCGGGCGCCCATCCGGCCAGTGTCCTCGCGCCGATCGCCGACAATGTCACCATGGCCCGGGAACGGATCGCCTTCGCCGACGACTGCGTCGACGACGGTCGGCGGGAAATCGCCCGGCCCGTGGGAGAACAGGGCGGGGCGGTCGCCGATATCCGGGCGGCCGAGGGCGCGATCGGTCAGGCCCGCACCCTGCTCGATGCCGTGGACGGTGCGGCGGCCCATATCCAGCAGGCGTGGGCAGGCCTGCCCGCCGTCCTCGACGAGTTGCGCGGCGAGCTCGCCGCTGCCGCCGAACTGACCGAACACGGCGGCCCGGAACTGGAAACGGCCGTCGCCGCCGCCCGGGCCGTGCTGGCGCGTGCGGACACCGCCGCCGCGGCCGATCCGCTGGGTGTGTACCACGACGCGGTCGCCGCCGACGGGGACCTGGATCGCGCGCTGGCCGCGGCCGGGGCCCGGAAGACGGCCGCCGCGGGCCTGGCGCGCCGGCTGGATCAGACGCTCGGCGACGCGGCCACCCGGGTCCGGATGGCCACCGACTTCATAGCCACCCGCCGGGGCGCGATGGACGCGATGCCGCGCACCCGGCTGTCGGAGGCCCAGCGACACCTCGACGAGGCGCAGCGGTTGCGCACCGCGGACCCGGCCGCCGCGCTCGATCATGCGCGCAGTGCTGCCGATCTCGGCGGTCGCGCACTGCAGGAAGCGCAGGCCGGGGTGCAGACCTGGGAGGTGCGGCGGCCGCCGTCGGGTGGGGCACAGGCCGGCGCGATCCTGGGCGGCATTCTCATCGACAGCATGCTGCGCGGCGGGATGGGCGGCGGTCACGGTCATCGCGGCGGGTACCGGGCGGGGTCGTTCGGCGGGTCGGGCGGATCGCGGCGGATCAGCCGCGGCGGACGTTTCTGACACGAGTGCCGCCCGCGGCGGTGGTGCGGGTGCAGGCGCGTGTGCCGACCCCCGGGCGGCCCGCCCCGGGATCGGTGTACTCGGTTCGCGCCGATCCTCCGGACTCAGCGCGACACGATGAGCGGTACCAGTTGTTCGTCCGGTGTCCGGGCGCCGTGGTGGCCGGTCATCGCCGACTCCAGCGGTTCGTGCTCCGGTCGCACCAGCACGGTGCGGCCCTCCGCGACGGCGAGCAGATCCCCGATCCGATCGGTGATCACCGGAGTGGGCGGGGTGGGGCCGAACCAGTGTTCGTCCAGGGCTTGCTCACGGGGCACCACCTGGGCGTGGCCCGACAGCTGCTCCCGCCACGTCGCCAGCGCGTCGGCTCGCGCGGCGGTGCGTTCGAGGTAGACGTGGCGGACCCGGGCCTCGCCCGCGATCAGGGCTACGTCGTGGTGCAGCGCCTCGGACGCGTCGAGGTCGACCGCGTGGTCCGCGTGGATCATCCCGTGATCGCCCGTGACCAGCAGTGTGCAGGTGCCGGGTAGTTCGCCGAGCAATTCGGCCGCGAACGCATCGATATCCCGCAGGACCGCCAGGGCCTCGGGTGATTCGGGTCCGTGCAGGTGACCGGTCGAGTCGAGGTCGGGGAAGTAGGCATAGGCGAATCGCGACCCTGTACCCGGATGCCGGGCCACCGCCAGGATTCCGGCGCGGACCTCGTCGAGCGTGGTGGCGGGGTGCAGGATTCCCGCCGCGCGGAACGATGCCCGGGTCAGGCCGGAGCGCACCTGATACTCCGGGACCACATAGTGCACCTCCACGCCGCGCGCGGCGAGGTCCTGTAGGCGGCTCGGGTGCGGTTGCGCCGATTCGGGCGGGTAGGTCTCGCGCGCGTCGTCGCCGGTCGCGGAGTCGAATCGCCAGCGCAGGGAGTTGAACAGCCGCCGCATGCCGTCGGTGGCGGCGGGCACGGCGAAGCTGTAGCCGATGATGCCGTGTGTCGCGCAGGGCGCGCCGAGCGCCAGGCTGGTGAGGCTGGTCGCGGTGGTCGCCGGGAACCCCGCGGTGAGCGTGGTGGTGCGGTGTGCCGCCAGCGTGGGGGCGAGATCACGGTGGCGCGCCAGTAGTTCGGCGCCCAGGCCGTCGATCAGCAGCAGCACGACATCCCTGTTGGGGGTGAGGCCGAGTGGGTCGGGCGCGTCGGACCCGAACGACGCGGTGACGGACGGCAGGATATCGGCGAGCGTGTACTGCACAGGTTCCAATGGTGCAGCACCGAGGCGATCCGGGAGGGACTCCGCGTGGAGACCGGCTGCGGCACAGGCGTCCTGCCTCTGGCCGCCGCGATCGCCGCGCTGCGGGATCATGCCGGTCGGTCGGGGTCGCCGCGATCGACCGGCGGCGATTGTCGAGGTCTGTCGCGCGTGTGGGAAGCCGTGTCTCGCGCACTGCCGCCGAGCTGTGACTCGGTAGCGCGTTCCGCTCCACGGCGACCCGGACGGCGCGGAATGTTCACACAGGCGAATTGGTTAGATTGCATCATGCATGTTATGTGTACTATGCACATCGGCTGACTTTCGCATATCGAGGAGCACGCTCGTGACCAAACCCGAACCCGTCGTCCGCCCCGCGGCGGTACTGGCGGTGCTCGCATACGCCGGGATTGTGGCGTCGTTGACGCAGACCCTGGTGATGCCGTTGCTCGGGCAGCTACCGGAGATCCTGGACACCGAACCCTCGAACGCGACCTGGGTGGTGACCGCGAGCCTGCTGGCCAGCGCGGTGACGACCCCGGTCGCGGGCCGGCTCGGTGATCTGCTCGGTAAGCGGCCCGTGCTGGTGGGATCGGTGGTCCCGCTCGTCATCGGCTCGGTGATCTGTGCCGTGTCCTCTTCGCTGTGGCCGATGCTGATCGGCCGCGGTCTGCAGGGGATGGGCGTGGGCCTGATCCCGGTCGGTATCGCCGCCCTACGCGATCTCCTGCCGCCCGCCAAACTCGGTTCGGGTATCGCGCTGATCAGTTCCTCGCTCGGTGTCGGTGGCGCGCTCGGGCTCCCGCTGGCCGCCGCGGTCGTCGAATACAGCAGCTGGCGGTACCTGTTCTGGGGCGTCGCCGCGCTGGCGGCGGTGGCCGGTGCACTGATATTCGCGGTGGTGCCGTCGACGCCGCCGCGGGCCGAACGCGGCCGGTTCGACGTACTGGGCGCGCTCGGTCTGGGCGCTGCCCTGGTCTCTCTGCTGCTGGCCGTATCGAAGGGCGCGAGCTGGGGCTGGACCAGTGTCACGACGATCTCCCTGTTCGTCGCTGCCGTGGTGGTGCTGCTGCTGTGGGGCGTGTGGGAGCTGCGCTCGCGTGATCCGCTGGTCGACCTGCGCGTCACCGCCCGTCCCCGGGTACTGCTGACCAACGCGGCCTCGATCGTCATCGGTATGTCGATGTTCGCGCAGGCGCTGATCTTCCCGCAGCTGCTGCAGCTGCCGGAGGCCACCGGCTACGGCCTGGGCCAATCGATGGTCGCCATGGGTCTGTGGATGGCGCCCGGTGGTCTGATGATGATGCTGTCCTCGCCGCTCAGCGCGAAACTGTCCGCACTGGCCGGGCCCAAGGTGACGCTGATCCTCGGTGCGATCATCATCGCGGCCGGATACGGCGCCTCGGTGCCGCTCATGGGCGAGCCCTGGGGCCTGATGGTCGGCGCGATCATCATCAGCCTCGGCGTGGGCTTCGCCTACGGCGCCATGCCCGCCCTGATCATGAGCGCGGTGCCGATCACCGAGACCTCGGCCGCCAACAGCTTCAACACCCTCATGCGATCGATCGGAACCTCGGTGGCGTCGGCGGCCATCGGCGCGGTGCTGGCCGAGATGAGCACCACCTTCGCCGGTGGGTTCTCGGTGCCCACCGAGAACGGTTTCAAGGTCGGCATCCTGATCGGTTGCGGTGTGGCCGCGGCGGCCGCGGTCATCGCCCTGACCATCCCCACCGCCAAACGCGCCGCGGCGGCTGCCGTCGCGGGTGCACAGCCCGGGACCGAGAAGCCAGAAACCGTGCACGCGATGGCCCAGGCAGTACCCGCGGCTCCGGCCGGACTCTCGGTGGAAGCCGAGCGGGTCGTCGACGAGGCCGAAGCGGGCCGGTCCGAGGCCGACGGTTCGGTGCCCACCGCGGCCCCGCGGCATGCGGCCCCCGAATCGGCGATGTTCGCCGCGACGGAAACCGACCCGATCGCCTCGGCCGGAACTGCGCCGCAGCCGAGCGGCAGCGGCTCCATCCTTTTCGGCCGGGTATACGACGCGCGGGGTGTCGCCGTGATCGGCGCGACTCTCACGCTGATCTCCCCGTCGGGCCGGCAGCTGGGCCGGGCCCTGGCCGGGCAGGACGGTTTCTACGAGATCGAGGCCCCGGCTCCCGGTACGTATGTGCTGATCGCCTCGGCCGAGGGACGCCGCCCCGACGCGTCCACCGCGATCCTGGGGAGCAACCCGGTCTCCTACGACGTCACCCTCACTACGCTCGTCGGCCTCACCGGCACGGTCGCGCGTACCGGCGACGGCGCCCCGGTGTCCGGCGCCACCGTCACCGCCCTGGACATGCGCGGTGAGGTGCTGGCCGCCGCGGAATCCGACGTCACCGGCGGATTCGACCTCGCGGGCCTGCCCGAAGGCGAGTTCACCGTGGCGGTCAGCGCGTTCGGTTATCACCCGACCGCGGTGTCGGCGCGGGTCGGCAGCCGGGACACCGCACTGCTCGAGGTGCTGCTGCGCCCGGGTGTGCGGGTGGCGGGCGTGGTGCGCGGCGGCGGTCGGCCGCTGGCGCAGGCCCGGGTCACCCTGACCGATTCCCTCGGCAATGTGATCGAGACCGTGGCGACGGACGCGGACGGGTCCTATACGTTCGGGAACCTGGACGAGGGCACCTACACGGTCGTGGCGACGGGGTACGCGCCGTCCACGGCCCAGGTGCATGTCGGCGAGCACGACGTGGACGGCCTCGATATGGACCTGCGCGCGGAGCCGCTCCCCGAGCCGGCCGGATCCGGCGATATGGGATCCGAGCAGTTCGGCGAACTGCCGGAGGTACACAAGAGCTCCTGGTGAGCTCCGGTACGGAGACAGAGTGAATCAGGGCCCCGGAGCAACTGCTCCGGGGCCCTGATCGTTGCTGGCCGGCGGTCGGCATATCGAACTTGCTCCGCCTCCGTCACAACGGACGGATTACCTGGTCGGGGCATTGTTCCGGGGCCCTGATTTTGTCGTAACCGAGCCAGCTCCTACACTAGACCGGTTGCCAGGGCACCTCTGTGTCCGTGGGCGGCCCGATGCGGCTGCCCGGCGATACGAACTCATCCGGCGGTGACTGCCGTCCGGACCAGCCGAATTGCTGTAGGCCCACGGCCCGCGCCCACTGGCGTGGGTGTTGTATGGGAACCGCAGCGAGAAAGGTGTCGAGGTCGAACTATGACCATGACCGATCCGATCGCAGACTTTCTGACTCGTCTGCGCAACGCCAATTCGGCGTACCACGATCAGGTGAAGGCTCCGCATTCGAAACTCAAGGCGAATATCGCCGAGATCCTGAAGCGCGAGGGCTATATCGCCGATTACCGCACCGAGGACGCGACCGTGGGTAAGAGCCTCGTCGTCGACCTCAAGTACGGCCCCAGCCGTGAGCGCAGCCTGCAGGGCCTGCGCCGCGTGTCGAAGCCGGGTCTGCGCGTGTACGCGAAATCCACCAACCTGCCCAAGGTCCTGGGCGGCCTCGGCGTGGCGATCATCTCCACGTCGACCGGCCTGCTCACCGACCGCCAGGCGGCCAAGCAGGGAGTGGGCGGGGAAGTCCTCGCCTACGTCTGGTAAGGGGAGGTACGGACAATGTCGCGTATCGGTAAAGATCCCGTCGCGGTTCCCGCGGGCGTGGAAGTGACCGTCAACGGCCAGGACATCGCGGTGAAGGGCCCCAAGGGCCAGCTGTCGCTGACCATCGCCGAGCCGATCAGTGTCGCGCAGGAAGACGGCCGCCTGGTGGTCTCCCGCCCGGACGACGAACGTCGCAGCCGCTCGCTGCACGGCCTGACCCGGACCCTGATCGCCAATATGGTCACCGGTGTCACCCAGGGCTACGAGAAGAAGATGGAAATCTTCGGCGTCGGCTACCGCGTGCAGCAGAAGGGCAGCAACCTCGAGTTCGCCCTCGGCTACAGCCACCCGGTGCCGATCGAGGCGCCCGAGGGCATCACCTTCGCGGTGGAATCGCCCACCAAGTTCTCCGTATCCGGGATCGACAAGCAGAAGGTCGGCCAGATTTCGGCGGTCATCCACGGACTGCGCAAGCCCGACCCGTACAAGGGCAAGGGCATCCGCTACGCCGGTGAGGTCGTTCGCCGCAAGGTCGGAAAGACGGGTAAGTGATCATGGCGCAAACCGAGAATCAGAAGGCCAAGCGCATTCCGCTGGGCAAGGATGCTTCCACCCGCCGGCGGCTGTCCAAGACGCGTCGCCACTTCCGCCTGCGCAAGAAGATCGAGGGCACCACCGCGCGTCCGCGGCTGATCGTGCACCGCTCCTCGCGGCACCTGCACGTGCAGCTCGTCGACGACTCCGCCGGTCGTACCCTCGCCTCGGCGTCGACCATCGAGGCCGACGTGCGGGCGCTGGAAGGCGACAAGACCGCCAAGGGCAAGAAGGTCGGCGAACTGATCGCCGAGCGTGCCAAGGCCGCCGGTGTGGAGGCCGTGGTGTTCGACCGCGGTGGCCACGACTACCACGGCCGGATCGCGGCGCTCGCCGATGCCGCTCGGGAAGGCGGGTTGAAGTTCTGATGACCAACATGACTGCACATACCTGTGTGAACGGAAGGAACGTCTGATGCCGGGACGTCAGCGGCGTGACGGCGGAAACGGACCCGCCGGACAGAACTCCAATGCCCCCGACGGAGGCCGCGGCGACCGCCGTGGCGGCGACCGCCGTGGCGGTGGCGACCGTCGTAACGACCCCGCCGAGAAGAATCAGCTCGAGCGCGTCGTAGCGATCAACCGTGTCTCCAAGGTGGTCAAGGGTGGTCGGCGCTTCAGCTTCACCGCCCTGGTCATCGTGGGTGACGGCAACGGCCTGGTCGGTGTCGGCTACGGCAAGGCCAAGGAAGTTCCCGCGGCCATCCAGAAGGGTGTGGAGGAAGCGCGTAAGGGCTTCTTCCGCGTCCCGATGATCGGCTCCACCATCACCCACCCGGTGCAGGGCGAAGCGGCGGCCGGTGTGGTCATGCTGCGCCCGGCCTCCCCGGGTACCGGTGTGATCGCCGGTGGCGCCGCGCGTGCCGTGCTGGAATGCGCGGGCATCCACGACATCCTGGCCAAGTCGCTCGGTAGCGACAACGCGATCAACGTCGTCCACGCCACCGTCGCGGCGCTCAAGATGCTGCAGCGGCCGGAAGAGGTCGCGGCTCGTCGTGGTCTGCCGCTCGAGGACGTCGCTCCCGCGGGCATGTTGCGTGCCCGTGCCGGACAAGGAGTCTGATATGGCAGATCTCAAGGTGACCCAGATCAAGAGCTCGATCGGCGCCAAGCAGAATCAGCGCGAGAGCCTGCGGACCCTGGGTCTGCGGGGTATCCGCAAGTCGGTTGTCCGTGAGGACAACCCGCAGAACCGCGGTCTGATCAATGTCGTGCGCCACCTCGTAACTGTTGAGGAGGTCTGACATGACCATCAAACTGCATCATCTGCGGCCCGCTCCGGGCGCGAAAACCGATAAGACCCGGGTGGGTCGTGGTGAGGGTTCCAAGGGTAAGACCGCGGGTCGCGGCACCAAGGGCACCAAGGCACGCAAGAACGTGCCGGCCGCGTTCGAAGGTGGGCAGATGCCCATCCACATGCGCCTGCCGAAGCTGAAGGGCTTCACCAACCCGTTCCGGGTGGAGTACCAGGTCGTGAACGTGGGTGCCATCGCCGAACTGTTCCCCGAAGGGGGGACCGTCGGCAAGGACGAGTTGGTCGCCAAGGGCGCTGTGCGCAAGAACCAGTTGGTCAAGGTGCTCGGCGAGGGCGATATCTCCGTCGCCGTCCAGGTCAGCGCGGACAAGTTCTCCGGCTCCGCCAAGGAGAAGATCACCGCCGCCGGTGGCACCGCCACCGAACTGGGCTGACGTTCGCCGGTTTCGACGACAGGGCGCCGGACGAGTGCAGGCTCGTCCGGCGTCACTGTTAGAGTTCAAGTGTTGTCTGCCAAGACCCGTCATGGGTTCGGCGATTTCCGACCGGGACACGCTGAAAAATTCCATGGCCTGACCATGTCGTTCGCCAGGAGGATCTGTGCTTTCCGCCTTCGTTACGGCCTTCCGGACTACGGACTTGCGGCGGAAGATTCTCTTCACGCTGGGGCTGGTCGCGTTGTACCGCCTCGGTGCCGCGCTACCGTCGCCCGGGGTCGACTACAGGGCGGTCCAGGAATGTATCGACCTGGTCTCCGGTGGTGACTCCGCCGGCATCTACCAGCTCATCAACCTGTTCTCCGGTGGTGCGCTACTGCAGCTGTCGGTGTTCGCCATCGGCATCATGCCCTACATCACAGCGAGCATCATCGTTCAGCTGCTGACCGTCGTCATCCCGCGGTTCGAGGAACTGCGCAAGGAAGGCCAGGCCGGCCAGACCAAGATGACGCAGTACACCCGCTACCTGTCGATCGCGCTCGCGATCCTGCAGGCCACCGGTCTGGTGGCGCTGGCCGCGCGCGGTCAGCTGCTGCAGGGCTGCCAACAGGACATCCTGGCCGACACCAGTGTCTTCGGCATGATCATCATCGTCCTGGTGATGACCGCGGGTGCCGCCCTGGTGATGTGGTTCGGTGAGCAGATCACCGAACGCGGTGTCGGCAACGGTATGTCGCTGCTGATCTTCGCCGGTATCGCCGCCCGGATCCCGGGCGAGGGCAAATCCATCCTGGACAGCCGCGGCGGCCTGGTGTTCGGTCTCGTCTGTGCGGCCGCGCTGCTCATCATCATGGCGGTCATCTTCGTCGAGCAGGGCCAGCGCCGGATTCCGGTGCAGTACGCCAAGCGCGTGGTCGGCCGCAAGATGTACGGCGGCTCCTCGACCTATCTCCCGCTGAAGGTGAACCAGGCCGGCGTCATCCCGGTCATCTTCGCCTCCTCGCTGCTCTACCTGCCGAACCTGATCGCCCAGCTCACCGGGTCGACCTCGGCTACCGATCCCAGCTGGTGGCAGGAGGCGATCCAGAAGTATCTGGTGAACCCCGGCAACCCGGTGTACATCGCCATCTACTTCGGCCTTATCGTCTTCTTCACCTACTTCTACGTCGCCATCACCTTCAACCCGGAGGAACGCGCCGACGAGATGAAGAAGTTCGGCGGCTTCATCCCGGGCTACCGCCCCGGTAAGCCGACGGCCGATCACCTGACCTACGTACTGAGCCGGATCACCCTGCCCGGCTCTATCTACCTCGGTCTGGTCGCTGTACTGCCGAATCTGTTCCTCGATATCGGCGCGTCCGGTGGAACACAGAATCTGCCGTTCGGTGGTACCGCCGTGCTCATCATGGTGAGTGTCGGCCTGGACACCGTGAAGCAGATCGAAAGCCAACTCATGAATCGCAATTACGAAGGGTTCCTCAAGTGAGAGTTGTACTACTCGGGCCGCCGGGAGCGGGCAAGGGCACTCAGGCCGTGCTGCTATCGGAAAAGCTGGGGGTACCACACATCTCTACAGGTGACCTCTTCCGCGCGAACATCAGCGAGCAGACGCCGCTCGGTCTCGAAGCGAAGCGCTACATGGACGCGGGCGAACTCGTGCCCAGCGATGTCACCAACCGCATGGTCCGGTCGCGGGTGGCCGAGCCCGACGCCGCGCGCGGGTTCGTGCTCGACGGCTACCCCCGCACGGTCGATCAGGCCGACGCGCTCGCCAAGATCCTCGACGATCTGGGCAGCGAATTGGACGCGGTGCTGTGCTTCGTGGTCTCCGAGGACACGGTCGTCGATCGGATGCTGGCCCGGGGCCGCTCGGACGACAACGAGGAAACCATCCGCACCCGGCTGCGGATCTACCGGGACGAGACACAGCCGCTGCTGAACTACTACGACGGCCTGGTCGTCTCGGTGGACGGCGTCGGTGAGGTCGACGAGGTCAACACGCGGGCCCTGGAGGCACTGGGTCGCAATGCCACGACCGGTTAGTCCGGGCCGCGGGTGCGGCGGTAATCCTTCGGCGATGGGGAGCTGACCCGATATGGTCTTCGGTCGAAAGAGCAAGAAGGTCGTTCCGTTCCGCTCCGCCGGTGAACTCGACGCGATGGCGGCGGCGGGCGCCGTCGTGGGTCGCGCGCTCGTCGCGGTACGCGCGGCCGCCGCGCCCGGGGTCTCCACGCTCGAACTGGACCGGATCGCCGAACAGGTGATCCGGGACGCCGGCGCGGTGCCGTCGTTCAAGGGCTACCACGGCTTTCCCGCCTCCATCTGCGCCTCGGTGAACGACCGTGTGGTGCACGGGATCCCGACCGAGGCCGAGGTGCTCGCCCCCGGCGACCTGGTATCCATCGACTGTGGCGCGGTGCTGGACGGCTGGCACGGTGACTCCGCGTGGACGTTCGGCGTGGGCGACCTGATCGAGGCCGACCGGATGCTCAGCGAGGCCTGTGAGAAGTCCATGGTGGCCGGTATCGCGGCCATGGTCCCGGACAACCGGCTCACCGATGTCTCGCACGCGATCGAACTCGGCACCCGAGCGGCCGAAACCGAACACGGCCGCTCATACGGCATCGTCGACGGTTACGGCGGGCACGGGATCGGCCGGGAGATGCATCTCGACCCGTTCCTGCCGAACGAAGGCGAACCCGGGAAGGGACCGCGGCTGGTGGTCGGTTCGGTCCTGGCCATCGAACCGATGCTGACCCTGGGCACCCACGACACCAAGGTGCTCGACGACGACTGGACCGTGGTGACCACCGACGGGTCACGCGCGGCGCACTGGGAGCACACCGTCGCGGTGACCGAGGACGGACCGCGCATTCTCACACTGCGACCGGAATAGCCGGCGAGCGTTTCGCCGAAGGCCCCGGGGGACGGCGATGTTCTCCGCCGGATCAGATCTCGAGCATGACCGTGACCGGTCCGTCGTTGGTGAGCTCCACCTCCATATGCGCCCCGAAGCGGCCGCCGGCCACCGTGGCACCGGACTCCCGGAGGGTTTCGGCGAGGCGGTGGACCAGTGGTTCGGCGAGCGGACCCGGTGCCGCCGCGGACCACGACGGACGCCGGCCTTTACGGGTGTCGGCGTAGAGCGTGAACTGGCTGACCACCAGGATCGGCGCGCCGAGATCGGCGGCACTGCGTTCGTCTTCGAGAATGCGCAGCCGCCAGATCTTTTCGGCCAGCGCCCGGGCAGTGGCCTCGTCGTCGGTGTGGGTGACGCCGATCAGCGCGAGCAGGCCGTGGCGGATTCCGGTGGCCGACGGTTCGATCCGGCCGACCACTTCGCCGTCGACGGTCACCTGAGCGGAGGTCACACGTTGTAGCAGGGCACGCATACCGCTCGATCTTGCCGTCTCACGACGTCGGCGCGGTATCCGGGCCGATCTCTTTCCCATGATGGGGAAACCGGGGAGTGCGTGTAGCGCGATCCGGTGGGATATCCCCGACGCGGTTCACTGTGCGTGCGAGTGCGCGGCACTGCTCGATTTCTCTCCGCGACAAGACATCCCTGTTCGCAACCGCCGGAAAAGGCCCTGTTCACGTCCGTGTCACACCGGATTCGCTCCCGGCTGCCATGGTCGAGTCGATGGATTCGGCCGGGACGGGGGAGGTCCGGCATGCGGGAGGAGTGGACATATGGGCGACAGGGTCGATTACAACGACGAAGCCTTTCGCGCGGCCGCCGAGCGCACCGGTGGAGTGCGGGACCGGATCAACGGGGTGATCTCGAGTCTCGAATCCAGGATCAATGGTCGTGGTGCGCCCTGGGGCAGCGATTCGCTCGGTCAATCCTTCGCCGTCGGTCAGGACGGCAACGGCTATGTGCCGTCGAAGAAGAACCTGCTCGACAGTGCCCGCAATGTATCCGGCACCATGGGGCAATTCCATGACGGCCAGGTCGAGAGCGCCGACTACCTGCAGGACATGGAAGACGGCAACCGCGACGGCCTACGTTGAGCCGGACGGTTCCGCGACGATGACCAACGAGCAGGCCAAGGCCGAACTGGCCGCGATCATGGACGGTGTGCAGGAGCAGATGCGCACCATCGCGCGCATCCAGCAGCAGCGCGCCGAACTCACCGCGAGCGCCACGGCACGGGGCAAGAAAGTCACCGTCACCGTGAACGCGGACAACACGGTGATCGATGTGAAATTCTCCGCCGATATCGACGAACTGAGCTATTCGGAGATCGCCAAGGCGGTCGTGGAAGCCACCCAGCGGGCCGTCCGGCAGGTCTCGGAGAAGACCACCGATCTGATGTCTCCCTTGGAGATCCAGCGATCCCGGATGCCGAAACTTTCCGACCTGGTCGAGGGCCTGGCCGATATCGAGATACCGAACCCGGTCGCCGCGTCCACCGAACGACCCGCCACCGCGGCACGCCGGCAGGTTTTCGACGGTAGCGGCCCGCCGCCGGGCGGGAATGAGCCGGACGATACGCGCCGGGGCAGGTCTGTCACCGACTCCAGCTGGTGAACCCGGGTAATCGGCCATGATCGAGCTCTGGGGTCCGCTGCAGCATCTCGCCTGGCTCGCGGGCGTGGAATGGCCGCAGGGCAACGAGGACGAGATGTGGGCCCTAGGCGGCGATTGGCGTACCGCCGCCGACGAACTCGACGATATCGTCGCCGACATCATCGAGGCCAAGCGTGCCTCGCTGCACGCCTATCCCGAGGGTGACGGCGTCACCGAGATGATCGCCGCCTTCGACAGCCTCATCTCCGGTGACGGTTCCGACTCCGATCAGTCGGTGCCGAAACTGGCCGACTACTTCCGTCAACTCGGTACCTCCGCCTACGACACCGGTACCGAGATCGAGTACACGAAGCTGATGTACATCTCGTCGCTGGTGCTGCTGGCGGCGGAGATCGCGGCCGCGTGGATCTTCCCGCCCACCGCGCCCGCGGTGCAGGCCGCGGCGGTCGCCCTCACCAGGTTCGCGGTCCGCATCCTGGGCCAGCGGGTCATGCAGGCGATCTTCCGGCTGGTGGCAAACAAATTCGTCGGCTTCCTGCTCCGGCATGTCGCGATCGACACCATCCTCGGAACCATTCAGGAAGTCGGCATCCAGGCCTACCAGGTCGAGGCGGGGCACCGCCCGGATTTCGATCTCGGGCAGATCGCGGTCACGGTGGTCAGCTCGGCGGCCGGCGGCGCGGCGGCCGGTCCGGTGGGTGACATCATCGGGAACAAACTCCAGAACGAGGCCCGGGGGATGGGTCGCCAATATCTGAACGGGGCAATCACCGGTACCGCCGCCGGTTTCGTCGGCGGGCTCGCCGGGACCGCGGCCGCCATCCCGACCCAGTTCGCCGTGATCTGGGCCGACACCGGCAGCTGGGACCAGGCTATGGACCAGACGATGTCGACACTGCCCCAGCAGTTCGGCCCGCTCGCGCTGGTGTCCGGCGCCACCAACGGCCTGGCCACCGGTGTGAACAAGGTCGGTGCCAATCACGCCTTCAGCAGCCTGAAAGTCGGTGTGCACAGCGACAGTTACCGCAACACCTGGGGCGACCGGACCTTCATGGATCGGCTCAACGACGCGGTGAGCGGGCCCGGCACCCGCAGCGGTGGCCTGCCCACGGGAACCGGCGCGCCCGCCGGCGCGGACGGCACCGGCGGCTTCGGCGGCGACGGATCACAGACCAGCAGCCCGGCCCGGACACCGAACGGTGTGGGGGGCAGCGGCGAGGGGAACCTGTCTCCGGCCGGCAACAACGGGCACAACGGTGACTCGCCGGGCGGAGCCGGGGAGGCCGGCGGAAACGACCGCGGCAGGTCTGTCGGCAGCGGTTCGAACGACGGCGACGACGGCCCCGGAACCCGTGAGGGTGCGTCGTCGGCGGACGGCGAGGGCGGGCGGCAAGACAACTCCGGAGCTGTCGCGGGACAACAGGGCCCACTCGGCGACGGCGAGGGTGGCGATGGTGGGTCCGCGCAGCACGGGGATACCGGGCCGGCCGACCGCTCCGACTCCACGCCGGGCCCGGCCGATCGTTCCGATTCGGGTGCGGGTGTGGCCGACCGTTCGGATTCCGGTGCGAACGCGACCGATGGTCCCGATTCCGGTGCCGGCGCGGCCGACCGTTCCGACCCGGCCACCGGCGCGGCCGACCGTTCTGATTCCGGCACCGGTGTGGCCGACCGTGCCGAGTCGGCAGGGGCGAGGGACCGTACCGACTCGGACGGCACTGGTTTCCCCGCAGCCGATTCCGGCTCGACCGCGCGGCAGGGCCGGGCGGACGACTCCGGTCTCGCGGTCGGGCAGCAGGAAGCCGGCGGGGCGGGGACCGGGCGTACTGCAGGTGACGCGGCGGCCGGACCCGGTGAGTCCGCCGGAGACCGCACCCGCGGCGAAACACCGGGTCCGGTCGTGGGCGCTCCGGTCGCCGGCCCCATGGGCGCCGCCACACCGCCCGCCACCGCGACGGCTCCGGTCAGCCCCGGTGCTCCGGCAGCACCCGGTTCGACTCCTGGCGGAGCCGGTCCGGCAGCACCCGGATCTACGAATACGCCGGGCGGCGCCAGTGATTCGCGCGCGCAGGCCGGTCCCACGGCCGAGTCCAGATCCTCGGGCGCATCGGACGGCCCGCGGTCACGTGCCGGGATCGGTGAACGGTCCCCCTATCCCGGCACCGACGGCAGCGGCGTGCGGGCCGGCCGGACCGGCGCGCCGGTGCCCGACGCGACCAATGCCCGCCAAGTGGGGGAACGACAGGATCCGGCCGGTGGCCGGATACCGGGCGACGTCGGCGACGGCCGGATCGGTCCCGAGGACGTATTCCCGCTTCCCCTACCCGATTCCGCCGCCCGAGACGGCGAAGCGCACCCCGGGTCCCCGGATCAGAGGGCGCGGGATCAGGGGTCACCCGGGGCGCGGCGTGACGGTGGAGCTCGGCCCGGCGACGACGGCGCTACCCGCGACCGGTCCACCGACGACACCGAGGAACGAGGCATCCCCGAACCCGGCGAACCACAGGGCGCGCCCGATCCGCGCAATCGCGGGGAATGCGCCCGGCTCACGCTCGCCCAGCTCGCGGCGGAAACCGGAAGCGACCGGATCACGCCCCCGGAGGAGCCGGTGGGTCCGCGCGGTATGGACCGGCGTCAGATGGAGGACGCCCTGGGCGGAAAACTCTACGACTATCCCGACCCCGGACCCGAGCACTCCCGCCACCAGGCGGTCGCCGACGAACTGTTGCGTCAGGCCGCGCGGACGGACCCGCGTCTGGTAGCGGCGGGCCGCGGACCCCGCGCCTTCGTGGTCGACGAATACGCCGGGCCGGTGGACGAACACGGGGTCGGATCGCACGCCTACTCGCTGACGGTGCGGATGGATCCGCTCACCGGCGAATACCGGGTCGTGGTATCCGATCCGGCCGCCGGGCAACGCCGCGGCTTCCCGCCGGACGTCCCGGCCGAACTGCGCTATGTCTCGGCGACCCTGCTCGACGGCGCGGGCCGGATACTCCCGCCGAGCGGCCACGACGGGCGAGTGCGGCCGACAGTGGAACGCTATCGAAGGCACAGTCGGTCGGACTACGAGGTCAACCGGCAGCGGCGCGAGACCGATGCGCAGTACGCGGCACGCCGCGACGCCGAGGACGCCGACCTCCGGTCGCTTCTCGAACGCCGGCGCGCGGAGTATCTGCGCGCGATGGCGGAACAGGTCGGGGAGGACGGGCCCGCCGAACTCGCCGACCGGTTCCGCGCCGGCGCGGCGGAAGCCGACCGTGCGGCCGAACAGCATCGCTCCGCCGCGGACGACCGGTGGGACGAGGCACGTCGCAAACCCGAGAAGCGGATCTCGGACCGGCCACCCGACGAGGACCGGACACCCTCCCGTGATGACGAGGACGCGGCGGATCGGCGTGGTGATGAGGACGTTGCGGATCGGCGCGAGGATGAGGATCCTGCCGACCGGCGTGAGGAGGACCCTGCCGGGCGGCGTGACGAGGATTCCGCCGGGCGGCGTGATGACCAGGGCGCGGCGGCTCGGCGTGACGGAGAGGGGCCTGCCGGGCGGCGTGATGACCGGGATGTTGCCGATCGGCGCGAGGATGAGGATCCCGCCGACCGGCGTGAGGAGGACCATGCCGACCGGCGTGACGAGGATTCCGCCGGGCGGCGTGATGGTGACCGGGACGCGGCGGATCGGCGTGACGGCGAGGGTCCTGCCGACCGTGAGGAGGATTCCGCCGGGCGGCGTGATGAGGAGGATGTTGCCGACCGGCGTGAGGATCCCTCCGGGGCTGTCCGCGGTGAGCCGGAGTCGGGAACCGATGCCGGTCGCTACCGTTACGACGCGCAACCGGATGAACCGCAGCCGTACCGGCCCACCGATCCCGGCTTCGCCGAGGCGCTGGCCGCGACAACGGCGCTGCGGGAGGCCGAGCAGGCGCAACGGGACAGCGTCGTCGCGGCGTTGCGGACGCTCGCGGTGGACCTGGGCCTGGTCGAGCCGGGGAGCCGGCCGGATCTGCGGCAGTTGCGGCCGAGCCGGATCGGCCCGCGGATCGACGCCCGGCAGCAGCGGGTACGCGATGACGGCACGCTCAGTGAATACGAACGGGCCCGGCAGCTGGCCGATCTGGATACGTTGCGCGCCCGGTCGGAGCGCTATCACCGGATCGTCGGCCGGATGTCCGAGACGTCCCAGTTGCTGGGCGAACTGGGTGGTCTCGCTTTCGCCTTGGACGCGGAACTGCATCCGGGCGCGATCCAGCTGACTCCGTACGAGGGCGCCAGTACCGCCAAACTCGTGGTGGATATCGCGGTGCTGGTGCCGGGGACCGGCACCGGGGCCCCGAAACTCTTGATCGTCGAGGCCAAGGGCGCCGATTCGCCGCTCGGTGGTTCGCGGCGTGCCGACGCCCAGCAGGGCGCACCGGAATACCTGCGCGACACGCTGGCGATCGACAAGAACCTCGCGACCGTCCTCACCGAGACGCCTGATCAGATGCGAGCGCGCGGGATCGATCCGGACGGTGCGGCCGGTCGCGGGCTGCTGCGCGCGCGGGAGGAACTGCTCGCCGCTCATCGCGACGGCACCCTGGAGGTCGAATACCACCAGGTGCGTACGGCGGCGACCGGCGAGATCACCGTGCGGCGGTTCGATCTCGAACGCGATGGGGATCCGGTCCGCGTCGATGTCATCGGTGGGATCGACCGGACCGCGCCCGACGGGTCCGGATCGGCCGACCGCGGGCGGTCCCCGGGCGAGGGCGAGGCACGGCGGAATCCGGATATCGGTGATACGCGGCGGATTCCGGTGGTCGGGGACACCCGGCCGGAGGGCGATGACGCCCAGCCGATTGCGAAGAACGGTGACACTCGGCCGATTTCGGTTGTCGACGACTCGCGGCCGACTCCGATAGACGATGACACGCAGCCGATCACAAGGGTCGACGACACCCGGCCTGTTCCGGCGGTGGACGATACGCAGCCCGACCCTATCGACGGTGCCGAGCGGCCCTCCGCCGCCCGACTGCTGGGTGCCCCGAACGACGACTCCTGGTCGGGGCTGGACTCCGCGCAGGTCGGTGCGCGGTTGCGGGACGAAATCCGGGACCTCATCGGCAACCCGCGATTCGAGGTCTTCGGTTTCGACCGCCCCGAGGTGCATCCGGAGGTGGCCCGCGAGTACGCCCGGGCGCTGGTCGATATGTTCCGGGCCCATCCGTACGCCCGTCTCGGCGCGGTGGTGTTCCGCGACCTGGGCCCCGATGTGTTCGGTCGGACCCACTGGTCGCTCGACAACGGGGTGCCCCGTGCCGATTCGATCGAGTTCAACACCTCCGTGGCCACCGATCCGGCGGCCGTGCGCCGGGAAACCGAGCACAACGTCGATACCGGCTGGTTCCCGGATGTGGCGCGGGACCGGCCGGCCTACGCGCGGGCCGTCCACGAGTTCGGGCATGTGCTCGACGGCGCGGGCGGGCACCGGGCCCGCCGGGACCTGACCGGCCATCTGATGCGGCACTTCTTCGACCGGCATCCCGAGGCCACCAGTGTCGACGACTATTTCGCGTGGTTGCGCGAATCGCTGAGCGGGTACAGCTTCCACCCCGGCACCCCGCATCCGAAGCCGGCGGAGGCGCTGGCCGAGGCATTCCTCGCGACCGAGATGCGCCGTGCCGGCGCGGCCGAGCCGGGTCCGGCCGTACGCGACCGCGGCGACGATCCCGTACGGCTCATCCACGACCTGCTGGTGGAATCGGCCCGGGAGACTCCACGGCCCCGTTTCGGCTGGTTCGCCGAGGAGTCCGCCGCACCGCAGCCCGCGGACGGTCCGGCCGGACCGCGGACCGAGGGTTCGGACGCCGGCGCACCGCCCGGCGCCGACCCGGGTGGCGGCGAGGGGTCGCGCTCGGACGGTGGGCCCGCCGATCCGGCCGCTGCCGACGCCGCGGCGGCCGAGCGCGAACGTCTCGATCTGGTCCGAACCGGCGACGATCAGCTCGACGACTGGCGGTACGCACCGGTGGACCAGGCAGTACAGGTGCGGGAGGTGCTGGCCCGGACCGCGACCGGGCGGGCCGCGCTCGCGCTGCTGCGGGACGCGGGGGTGACCGTCCGGTTCGCCGAACCCGGTGACGGTCCGGTCCCGGCCGACGAATTCAACGGCCGCACGATGGCGGCGGTGATCGCGGCGGGTGATCGTGATCAGGTCGCCCGGGCGGCGGCGGTCGTTCGTGTCGCCGCCCTCGCCGAGTCGGTGCTGCGCGGCCGCGTGGAGGTGACGCCGGCCCGGATCCGTGCGCTGGACCGGGCCGATCACGTCGCGGCCCGGATGCGGGCGGAAGCCGATGCGCTCGGCCGGCAGGCGGAGTTCCGGCGGGAGCTGGGCCGGGCCGGATACGACACCGACAATGCGATGGCGACCGATCCCGTCGACCTGGCGCAGCGGCGGATCCTCGACAATGCCTACCTCGAGGCCTACGACGCCGCGATCCGGCAGGCCGGGGACCCGCAGGGTTCCGGTGCGCGGACGCGAGTGGAAACAGACGCCGCCCGGGACGCCGAGCTCGGCCGTCTGGCCGCGGTCCGCGACGAGATCGCGGCGAGTCGGGATCGGGCGGTCGCCGTCCGGGATGTGCTGCTGGATCGGCTGGGGGTCGGGCCTGAAGAGGTGGCCACCCGGGCGCTGCTGGAGGAAACCGTCGAGCGGTTGTACGGCCGGAGCGTCCGCGTCGACCGGATGAGCGGATACGGCGAGCGCGTGGAGGTTGTGCGCGAGGCGGCGACGCAGGTCCTGCGCCGCCAGCGCGAACTCGAGCTGGCCGAAGCGGATATGGCGGCGGCCGCCGGACTGCGCGATTCGACCGAACCGGTCGCGGCGACCGATACCGACCGGCTGCACCGGGTCGGAACGGCCGAAGGTATCGCGCGACTGCTGGCGCACCGGGCGTTCGACTCCGCGGAAGTGGGTACCGGCCGCAGCGGTCGTGCCGCGGCGGAAGCGGAGTGGGACGCCGCGCGGGCATTCCGGCCGCCCGCGGATATGGACGAGTACATCCCGTCCGCGCAGGCGGCGGCCCGTGACGTCGAGGCGTTGGTGCGGGCGGACGCCGCCGCGGCCGCGCGGCTACACCGGATCGAGGCGGCCTGGGGCCGGGCCGCCGACCGGCTGCGGGATCTGCTCGGTATGCGAAACGATCCGGGTACCGGGTCCCGTCGCGAGATCCTCGATCATCTCGCCCGGCGCGCGCGGGAGCGGTCGGATTCGCTGCCCGGTCTGGAGGCCCGGCTGCTGGGTGCGCTCACCGACGAACACACCCGGGTGAGCGCCGAACGCGCCCGGTTGCGCGCGGAGCTCACCGAGGTGGTCACCCGCGACCTCGCGGGTACGGCGGCATCGGATCGGATCCGCGTTCAGCTGGACGATTCCGGGGCAGTGACGGTACAGCGGGAAACCGGACCGGTGCGTGCCGAACAGCCGGTGTCCCCGGATTCGCCGGTACCGCACGGCGACCGGACTGCTCGTGCCGAGCTGGCGCGAGCTGTCGCCGATCTGCGGGACAAGGCGTTCGGCGAGCTGAGCGCACTCGGCACTCGCGCCGGGGCCTGGGGAACCGCGAGCTGGGTGCGGCGCACGCTCGACGAACACGGAGTCGAGATCAGGTTCAGTACCGAGCCGGAGGCGACAGCGGCCCGCACCCCGAATACCCGGCGGCGGCTGGGCGTGGACGCCGGCTACGACCCGGTCACGCGGACACTTACGCTGCATCCGGGCGATACGCCTGCCCAGCACGTGCGTGAGCTGGTGGTCGCCGCGCGGCTGGCGGAGCAGTTCGCGGGTATCGACGTGGCGGCCGAACGGATGACGCTGCCGCGCGACGAATACTGCGCCCTCATGCTGGACCGGGTCGCCGAGGCCTATGCGCTCTCTTTCCGGGACACGGTGGATCTCCAGGTGCGCATTGTCCGGCCGGCGCCTACCGATCCACTGGCCCGCAGCTACGCCGAAGCTTTCGTGAAAGGATTCCGGACCGCCGAATCCGCCTACGGTTCCCGCAAGATGCTGGGCGGTGAATCCGGTTGGTTCTACTCCGCCGGGCACAAGGCCGGATTCCGTGCGGTGCGAGCCGCGCTGGACAGCCAGGGCCCGCTGGTCGGCGGGCTCGCCCCGGGCGAGCATTTCGCCGGGATATGGGACCGTGCCCACGGGATCTCGCCGACCGGCGGTACCGAACCGCCGACGCCGCGCCGGATCCCGGCGGACACCCCGGAGGACCGGCTGCGCCGGGCACGCAGCCTGGCCGACGAGATCGAAGGCCTGCAAATCCTGCGTGACCTCGGGCAGTACGTACCGGAGGGGCCGGCCGAGCAGGTCTACCGAGCCGCGCACGACCGGGAACTCGGCCGTGCCCGGCGCCGCGCCGGCGGCGCGGAAACTCCGGCGCAGTCCGCACGGCGGGCCGGAACCGAGGCCTTGAGCCGCTACCTGCGCCGGACCGGGCTCGCCGACGCCGAGGTCGCCATGGATGTGGTGCGGTCCATTGTGGACGGCGGCGGTTCGCCGTGGGGGCATCCGAAAGAACAGTCCGAACACCGCGGCGGGGCGGGTACGGCACGGCCGGAAACGATGGCGTCGGAGACGGATTCCGATACGGCGCGGCGTGTTGTCGACGCGGAAATGGAACGATTCCGGCAGCCCGAGCGGATGGGGGAGCGCCCGGAACGGCTGTCGGACCGGGTGCTGCGTTACCTCGACCCGCATCCGCGCCTGGTGGTCACGGCCCGGCCGGGCGAACACGTGGACGCGCTGCGGGAACTGGCGCTCACCCACTCCGAATGCGGCGATGTGCTGTGGGATCACTCCCACGGCCTGGACTATCGGCAGGTGACGGCCGGTCCGGACGGGGAACCGGTGGTCACGCCGGTCAACCGGGCGACGGCCGAGGGACCCTACGGCAGGCGTGATCTGCTGGGTGAGCGCGACCAGATGCTCGCCCACTATCTCCGGTTCCGCGCCGAGGGCCGGACCGACCTCGGCTTCACCGACTGGCTGAAGCAGCTCGGCCCGGACGCCTTCTACACCAAAGCCGATCGGGGCAGCACCCACCGGCCCGGGACGGTCGGTCACCTGCGCAACGATTTCGTCACCAGAGGTCACCAGCGGGTGCTCGCCGCCGACCGGCCGCTCGACCCGACGCATCCGGCCCGGATCGCCCACAATCTGTACACCCGGCAGGTCCCGATCGCCGCGGGCGGTAGTGCGCGGCCCGGCCATCACCGGCTGGAGGTCTTCGCGTACGGCGCCGGGCATCTCTCGGTCTTCGTGGAACCCGACGGGCACGGCGGCTGGCGGGTGCCCGCGCCGGTCGGCCTGGAAGGCAGCCAGAACACGCTGTCCCGGTACTTCCAGGGTATGGCCGGCGATACCCGTGAGGGGCTGGTCGAGCGGATCACGAGAATCCTCGACGACCCCGCCGCGCCGCTCACCCCCGAGAGCCGACCCCGCGGACGTATCGGCAGGCTGCTCGGCCGCTTGCCCTTCGGCTCGGACCGGCCGGGCGGGAACCCGACGCGGGCAGGAGATGCCGACGGAACACCTCCGCCGGACGGGCCGGAGTTCATGGGCGGTGCCGACACCCGGCCGCGCGGGAACCGGACCGGCGAGCCTGGCCCGGACACGCCGGCGAACCCGCCCGACCCGGCCGCGGACGCGGCACTGCTGCACGCCCCCACCGACGAATGGTCGGCGCTCGAGCCGGTCGAGGTCGGCCTGCGGCTGCGCGAGGTGATGCGGGAGCTGACCGGGGATCCCGATTTCGAGGTGTACGGATTCGGTCTGCCGGACCTGAACCCGACCGTGGTCCAGGAGTTCGCGCGGTCCCTCATCGACATGTACCGGCGCTATCCGCAGGTCGATCTGCGCAGTGCCGGTATCGGCCATCTGGACGATGCCATCGCCCTGAACAAACCGGTGACCGATCGCGAAACCGGTATCGCGCGCGCGGATTCGATCGCGCTCGACTACACGCACGCGCGCAGCGCCGAACGGATCCTGGATCGGATCCGGCAGTCGGTGGACGACGGCCGGCTGAACCCGAACGCGCTACGCCGGCCCGTGTACGCGGTCGGCGTGCACGAGTTCGGTCACGGAGTCGATTACGCGGGCGGCCGGCACGCACGACGCGAGCTGGAAACGATATTGCGCGAATACCATCGCGATATCGTCGGCGGAGATACCGCGGACTTCGCCGGCTGGCTGCGCCGGGAACTGGTCGGGTACAGCTTCCGTCCCGACGGCCGCCTCCACGAAGCCGAAGCCCTCGCCGAAGCCTTCGCCGAGGTCGAACTGGCCCGGCAACTCCCGGCGGGCCGCCGGCCCGAGGTGGGCGAGGTGCGCCGCAGGATCCACGACCTGCTGGTCGGGTACGCCGACGCGGATCCCGGAGTGCCCGCGCAGCGGATCGGGCCGCTGCACGACGGGCCGGAACACATCGGGACCGACGATATGCGGTCAGCGGATTCCGGCGACCGGTATCGCGATGCCGTGGCCGACGAATGGTCGGCGATGGGCCTCGACGAGATCGTCGCCACGCTGCGCGAACGGTACCCGTTCCGGGAGATCACCGGATTCGCCGACCGTCCCGGCGTCCCGCCGCTGGACCTCACACTGGTCCGTGAGGTCGCGCGGGCCGTCGATCTGATGATGTCGCGGTTCCCCATGCTCGATGTACACAATCTGCACATCGGGCCGGTCACCGACCCGGACCACGTCCGGGGCCTCGCGGGCTACGACCTGGACCCGCGCGACGCCGATCGGATGGTCACCGACACCATCACGCTCAACGAGCGGCTGCTGCGCAACCCCGGCGAGTTCTACGCCTCCCGCCGCCGCTCCGAACAGACCTTTCACTCGCCGCGCAACTCGGCCGACCGGCCCGCCTTCGCGACAACCGTCCACGAACTGGGCCACGGCCTGGACTACGCGGGCAGTACCCGAGCGCGCGGGACGGTCGAGGATCTGCTGGTCGAGTACTACAGCGAGAAGACCGGCGGTTTCGATCCGGACGAGTTCAGCGTGTGGATCAACCAGCTCAGTGGCTACAGCTTCACCAACCGGGGCGATTTGAACCGGCCGGAGGTTCTGGCCGACGCGGTTCTCGATGTCGTGCTCAACGGCCCCGATGCCACCGAACCCGCGCGGATCGTCTACGCGGCGCTGCTGCGGGAATCGATCGACAACTACTACGACACCTTCGAGAACGAAGCCGCCGCGCTGCGCATCACGGATCTGGGCCTGGGACCGTGGATGGACGGCTACGACCGGACGGCCGCGGCCGGGCCCGACCGGCCGACCGGCGAAGTCGCCGACCGGTCCGACGACCGCGGGACACCGGATTCGGATATCGCGCTGCTCGGCGCCCCCGCGGCCGACCAGTGGTCGGATCTGGGCCCGGCCGAGGTCGGCGGGAAACTGCGCGACCATATGCGTGCGGCGACCGGTAACCCCGACTTCGCGGTGTTCGGGTTCGACCAGGCCGACCTGAACCCGGAGGTGGTCCGCGAATACGCCCGCGCCGTCACCGATATGTACCGCGACTATCCGCACACCGATATCCGCGCGATCGGGATCGGGAACCGCCGCGAGGGAATTCTCGCCGACGCCGGACCGGCCCTGGACCGCGAGACGGGACTCGTCCACACCGAGGACATCACCCTCAACTACCGGCACGCCACCAGCGTCGAGAACTTTCGCGCCCAGGTGCAACGGGGAGTGGACAACGAACAGTTCTCGCCGACCATGCTGCGGCGGCCGGTATACGCCATGGCGGTGCACGAATACGGTCATGCCCTGGACTATGCCGGTGGGCTGCGGGCGAGTTCGACGGCCCAGCGGCATCTACTGCTGCGGGCCGCCGAGGTGGGTGGCGACTTCGGCGCCTGGTTGCGACAGCTCAGCGGATACAGCCGTGACGACGACGGCCTGCTGCGCGGGCACGAGGCGGTACCCGACGCGTTCGCCGAATACATCATGGGCGGTGACGATCCGGCCGCACGCGACCGCGTGGTCATCACGCCGGTACGAGAGCTGTACGAGCTGCTGATCCGGCACGCCGACAACCCACCGGGCGGTGCGTCCGAGCGCTCCGGGGACCGCGGCGCGATGGACGCCGGGCACCGGCCCGGTGACGACGGCACCGGCCGGGATCGTCCGGACGACCAGGACGGCAACGGGCTCGACCGCGACGGGCCCGAGACGAGTACCGGCGGTGGCGCGAAGAAACCCCCGGGCGGGCCGCCGCGTCCGGCCCCGCCGCCGGAAGAACCCGACGGCGGCCGGCCGGACCAGGAGCCCGGCGGGGACGAGGCGCCCATCCATCCGGACGCGATCATCGAGCCGCTGGTGATCGAGGTCGACGGCGAGCGGATCGCCTTCGATCTGGTCCCGGACGGTCCGGACCGCTGGCGGCTGGTGCCGCAGGGCGATCTCCCCTCGGCGACTCCCGAACGGCTGGCCGCGCTGCGCCGCGAGATAGCGGCGATCCGGCGGATGTGGCCGGGCCGCGCGCCGCAGGTCAAATACCCGTCCGGATCCGGATGGGACAGCCGGGGTCAGGCCGCGATCGCCGACGGTGTCGCCGGTATCCCCGATCTGGTGAACCCGGTTCCGCCGCAACCGCCGGCCACCCCGGCGCCCACTCCGGACCATCCGGTGATCGGTCCGGCACCGGAATCCGGCCCGGCCGACCCGACCCTGCTGCGGATCGGACAGCAGTTGCCGGTGTGGATCGGCAATCGCGAGCACATTCCGATCTTCGGACGGCTGTCCGCCCGGATGCGCGACGACGCGGGCGAATTCGTGCCGATGCATCCGGGCGACGACGCGGAGTACCAGCCGTGGCTCACCGACGGAACCCTGGCCGCGGCCCGCGACCAGCTGCTCGCCGACCTGGATTCTCGTCGCATATCGCCCGCCCAGGCCCTGCGGGATCTGCTGGCCGTGGCCGCCCGGCCCGATGTCACGCCCGAGCAGCAGCGCCAGATCCTCGATGCCCTGCGTGATCGCGGGCTCCTCTCAGGCGACGAGGCCGCGGCACTCGCCGACGGACTGGCCGAGGAGCGCGCAGCGCGGGGCTCGGAGCTGCCCGTCGGACCGGCGCCCGAGGGGGAGAGCCTGACCGACGCGGCCCGGCGGCTGCTCGATATCGACCTGCCCGACGACAGTCCCGAAACCCTGGCCCGGGTCATCGACGAACAGCAGTACCGGGTGGCCCGGGCGACCGGGGCCATCGAAGGGCTGGCCGCCGCGGTGCGGCGCTACCGGATCGAACAGACCCTGCCCTACACCATGCGGGACGCGCCCCCGGCGGCCGATACCGAGCGCGGGCTGCCCCGGGCCGGCGACCCGGCCGCACTGGATGATCCGGGCGGGCGGCGCACCGAGGACGATCCCGGCGACGTCTTCGACGACGAGCGCTTCGAGGACGAGACGGACGCGCCCTCGTCGCGGCGGCCCGGCCGCTACGCCGCACCTGACCCGGAGGGCCGGCCGGTCCCGTTCCGCGACGAGATCAGCTTCATCGATCAGAATCCCATGGGGCGGTTCCTCATCGAGATACTGGCCGCCTTCGGGCACGAACCGGGTCTGCTCGACACGCCGCCGGTGGAGAACGGCGCCGACCAGCTGCCGATGTGGGGTGACGGGTACGAACTCGGCCGCGACCAGGGCCTGCGCCGATTCTTCGAGAACGCGTTGCGCCGGGACCAGATCCGCGACGAACTCGCGAGCTGGGCGGCGATGCGCGACCTGTCGCTCGAGGATCTGCTCGCCGACCCGGAAGGCGTGCTGGACCGGTTGCGTACCGAGAACGTGGCCCGTTCGGAACGAGTCGCCGAATTCGTCGACGCCGCGCGCGCCACATTGCCGGAAACCGGGCTCACCGATCCGGTCGGAGACCTGCTCGGACGGCAGCTCGTGCGCCTGCCCGGCGGGGCGGGTCAACCGGACCGGCTGGTGATCGTCGACGGTGCGCGCGACCGCGAGCAGGTACTGGCCGACGCGCTGGCCGCCGACTCCGAACTACGTCATCTGCTCGACCGGGGCGATCTCGTCCTGGACTACCGTGCCGTGCAGCGGGACTGGACCGGCGAGACGGTGCTCGTGCCCGCGCCGATCCCGCCGCTGCGCTATCTCCACGAGAACATCCTGGGACGCGACCTCGAAGTACTGCTGGTCCGCGACGGCGACGGCACCTGGCATCAGGTGACCGGGTCCGCGGCGGAACACCGGGCGGCTCTCGGCGAGCCGCTGCCCCGCTCGACACCGGAGATCGCCGCCGAGATCGCCGGCATTCTGCACGAACTCGGTATCGGCCCGGACGCGGTGGCGCCGGATGCGTCGGCCGGGACCGTGGGTGATCTGCTGTTGGACAACGCGGTGCGAGCGGTGCAGCTGGAGGCGCTGGCCGATTTCATCCGTTCCGCCACCGATATCGAGATCTTCAACGAGCTGACCGACGCGCGAAGTCGACTCGCGCGCCGGCTGGGACTGAACCTGATCCCGGACCCCGGCGCACCGGAACGTACCTTCACGGCGGAGTCGCTGGCCGACCGCCTGACCGATACCGGGCAGCGCCGGGCTCTGCGCGCCCAGCAGTTCGGGGATCTCGCCGAGTACGCGAAAGGCCTGCGCGAGGTGGATCCGGACGCGGTCGCCGCTGCTCGCGACCGGCTGGCCCGGCGGCTGGTATCGGAGGAACTCGCCCGCAAGATGTCGACGCAGCGAGCCGCCGACCGCGCGGGCGTCGACCGGCGGACAGCGGCCCTGCTCCCGCCGGGTTATGTCGACGGCCCCGACGGCAAGCGCGTATTCGCGGTGAACCCTTCGGGCCTGGATCCGAAGAAGTTGTTCCAGGTGATCCGACGGCTGGAACGCGACGGTCAGGGCGAGCTGGTACACGAGGCACTGGCCGAATACGCGAACGCCCTGTTCGATATCGACCCCTATACCGATGTCCCCCGCGGCGACCGCACCGCCGACCCCCGGATCGCCGACGGCCGCTTCCCGATGCACGACCGGGAGGCCATGGGCGGGCTGCGGGACCTCATCGCCGAGGCGGTCCGTGCGGTGGGCGCCGACGATTTCGCCCGGGCAGTGGCCGATGCCGCGAACCGGCCCGGCAGCCATCGGATCCCCGACGACGACCCGGATCGGCGTCCCAACGCCGACCGGGACTGGGCCCGCCTGGTCGGGGTCGATCTCACCGGCGCCGACGACGCGACCTTCGTACGCATCTACGAGGCCTACCGGGACGGCCGGATCGAGAACCATGAGGGCCTCAGCCCCGAGGACCTGGCCGCCGAACTCGGCCGTCTGCGGCGCGAAGTCCGGGACCGGGCCCGGCGGATCGCCGCACTGGGCCGGCTGCTCGACGAATACGCGCGCGGCCGGCGGCCGGACCTGGCCGCGGCGGCGGACGGGCGACTCGCGACCGGCGCCGGTGATCCACCTCCGGCGGGGCCGGGACCGGAGGGGCCGTTGCTCGGTCCGGCGGGGCCGGGTCCGCAAGGGCCGTTGCTCGGTCCGGAAGGGCCGGGACCTCAGGGGCCGCCGCCTGGTTCGCAGGGGCCGCTGTCCGGTTCCGAGGGCTCACTCGCACCGCGTACCGGCGACGAGACACCACCACCCGGGCCGGAGGCCGGTGACTCCGGCGACGGTAGCGGGAAACCGCCGGACACGCCTCCCGCGGTCCCGGGAGATCCCGGTGAGGGCCCGGACGACTCCGGTCCGCGGGCGGAGTCCGGACCGGGGGCGGCCCCCGCGCTCCCCGATTCCTATACGGAACTGATGGATTGGGTGGAGCTGCGCCGGGCCGAGATCGCGGTCGACGCGGCCGCCGACGAAGCGGCCTGGGCCCGTCGGCAGGCCGCCGACCGGCCCGGCGACGGACTCTTGCGATTCCGCGCCGAACAAGCGGATCGGATGCTCGGCTACGCCCGCGAACGGATCGACCGGATCCGGTTGGCCCAGGTGGACCGAGCGGCATGGAATGCCCGGATGGACGCCGACCGGGCGCGCTTCCTGGCCGATATGGACCCGGACAACTGGCTCGCCGGCCAGCGGGCCGATCTGGCCGAATGGGTCGCCCGGATGGCCGCGGAGCGGGCGCGGTGGTGGCAGGACATGCTGGGAGGTCCGGGTGGGGGCACCCCACCGGGGCCGCCGCCGGGCGAGCCGGGACCCGACTCCGATTCCGGGCCCACCGGGCCGAAGCCGGATTCCGCGCCCGACCCCGAGGGTGCGCCGGAGCCGGACTCGGGAGAGTCGGTGGATAAGGCTGTGGCGCCCGGCGATCCGGAGCGCGGGGAAACGGGTTCTGCGGCGGAGGACGGAACGCCCGCCGCCGGCAACCCGGCCGATAAAGGACGGCCGGAAGATTCGGCCGATGGTGTGCGGACCGACGACTCGCCCGACGGTGGGCGGTCCGACGACTCGGTAGTGCCGGTGGGCGAAGATGCGGAGCCGGTGGCCGAAGACCGGACGCCCGAGGTCGGCGGCAGGGAGCCGGAAGCGAAGGCCGGGATATCTCGTGGCGACGGCACCGAGGCCGCGGGCGTCCAGCCCGAAACCGACGGTAACCTGCAGATATCCGAGGGTGCGGCGCCGGTGCCGGAGGGCGGGCGATCCGCGGCCGACGGCGCGGAGCCGGACGATCCCGGTGGCCCGCGGGCGCGGGAGGAGGACGGCGGTGCGACCGGTCCCCGGCCGCACGATCTGCTCGCCGATGCCTTGGTCGACGCCGTCGCACGGTGTGACGACCTGACCGCGCGGATCGCCGAACTCGCGTCCGGTCTGCGCGCCGATGTGGACCCGGGCGCCTTCGACACCGCGCGGATGGCCGAGACATTGGCTGAGCTGCGCGGTCACGATCTGGATGCCGAGGACCGGGTCCGCGTCGAGGAGATCGGCGATCTCCTGACCCGTCTGCTGCACGCGGAGCAGGAAGTGCGCCGGATCACCGGCCGGATCGAATACGACCGGCTGGTGGGGGAGCGGCACGGGGTCACCCGGGAGCGCGAATTCCTGCGGGCCAAGATCACCGACCGGGCCCGCAACCTGGGCCTGCAGAACCCCGGCGGCTGGGCCGATCTGGGGCCGGAGGCCCGCGAGCGGATCGTGCTGCGTCTCGACGAGGAGACCGGATACGACGCGGTGGACGTCGCCGGTGGGATCGACGAGATGCCGCTGCACGACCGCAGCGCGGTGGGCGACCAGGAGCGGCAGCATCGCCGGGACCTGATCCGCAAGCTGATCGCCCGGACGGCGGAATTCGACGAACTCGGCTCCCGCCTGCGGGAACTGGACCGGCAGATCGCCGGAATGGAACAGGGCCAGGAGGTCCTCGACCGGCCCCGGCCCGAGGAAGTGACCGCCGAACTGGAACGGCTCGCCCGCGAGCGCGCGGCCGAACTGCACCGCATCAAACCGCGCCGGACCATGCGCGACGATCTCGCCCGGCGGCTCGGGCCGGTGGACGAGAACGACGACCCGGCCGCGGGTCTGCTCGAACCCGGCGCGTTGGACGCGACGCTGCGTGACCTGCGTGAGGGCGCGTACCGGGAGCTCGCCGCGGGCGTCCTGCGGCCCTCGCAGTACCAGCGGCGGCTGCTGCGGATCGATGCGCTGGCGGATGCGGCCCGGGACGTGAACGAGGCCCATCACCGGATCGGCCGGCTCCAGGACGATATGGCGCGGGTGGCGGGTGTCTGGCGCGCTCTGGTGGAGGCCGAGGGCGGCCGTATGGTGACCGATCGGGTCGGTGTGGTGGACGGCGACGTACCGCGGATCATCGTGTTCGGGCCACGTCCGGACCCGGCGAATCCGCGCGCCGATCACGACGCCGCCCTCGACCACGCCCTACGCAACAGTCTCGCCGCCGCGCAGGCCATGGTGCGCCCGGAAACCACGGTGGAGTACCGGCGGGTGCTCGCCGACCGGGCGGACAACTGGCGGGTCGAGGATATGGACCCACCCGAGGTCGAGCGGATGAGCACCGGGTGGGTCGCCGGTCGCCGCCTCGATATGACGAGGTGGCGGGACGCCGCGGGCGACTGGCATCCGGTCGACCCCACCCGCCCCGGTTGGCAGACCAACCGTGACGCCCCCGACCTGCCGAAGATGTTCGGCCGGAAGGATCTGCCCGACGGTGTGAGCGGCTGGGCCAGCGAGGATGTCGTCAACGACATCGTGCTGCCCCTCGAGGATGTACCGGCGGGCAAGATCCCGGAGAGCACCCTGCCGGTCAACGCGCCGATGGCGCCGGCGCAGTACGACACCTCGGGTATCGACCCGAAGGACCTGTTCGGCCAGCACTGGGGTGCGGATGCCTACAACGTGATGCGGTTGCTGCTGATGGCCGCGCTGGTGCCGAAACATCCGGCGGTCAAGGCCTGGATCCAGCGGCATCCGGAGATCGGCCGCTGGGTGCAGGCGCGACCGTGGCTGCAGAAACTGCCGCCGTTCGGGACGGTGTTCCGCGGTTACGAATGGTTCGCGCCGCCCGGAACCGATGTGCAGCCCATGCACCGCCGCTGGCAGGAAAGCGACCACCTGCCGCGGGCCGCGATGAACGAGATCCCCGAGGGACTGCGCCGGGAGTGGGAGCGCGAGGCCGACCAGTGGGCCGAGGTGCAGCGCTGGGCCGACGAAGAATACGACCGTTTCCTCGGTGACGACACCGATATCGATCGGATCGCCGACGGTATCGAACGGTATCGGGAGGACCGGCAGCGAGCGGCGGCACGGGAATTCGTCGACCTGGTGCGGACCCGGACGGTCGGCGAACTCGGTGGTCTCGATCCGCTCGGGAATGTTCCGGCGCAGCTCGCGCGGATCGAGGCCACGATCGACCGGATGGCCGAGGAGGCCGGTGACCGGTTCGCCGTCGACGATCCCGAGCTGGTGCGCAACACGGTCGAGCAGGTCCGCGAGATGCTGCTGGGCGTGGTCGATCCGGCCGAGATCGTGCCCGGAGCCGATCCCGACGAGATCGTGCGGGCCGTCCACCCGGACGATATCGCCGAACAGCTGGCCGGGCAGATGCGCGACGACGTACCGCGCTTCACCCGGGCCGAACTCGAACAGATCAAAAACCACCTGATGGTCGACGAGCACCGGGTGCGCGACGCCGACGACCCCGACGGCGAACTGGTCCGGCGCCCGATGGACCGCCTCGCCGATATCGCCGAAGCCTGGCACCGGCTGCGGGCGGGCGAGCCGTTGCCGGCGGACCTCGTTCTGCTGCAGGACGCCCTCGCCGAGGCGCAGTACCTGGCCGACCACCCGCAGGCCACCTGGCAGGCGGCGAATACGTACGCCATCGGTCTCGGCCACCATTGGGATTCGCAGCGTCCCCCACTCACCGGGTGGCGGGCCGGCCGCCCCTACGCGCTACCCCCGCTGCAACCGGACGCGGCGTACCTGCCGCCGGGCAGCCGGGAGACAAGCGAGCGGCGACCGCCGGCCGCGCGCGACGGTGACACGCTGGAGTTTCCGGCCGCGGAACCGCCGGGCGACGGGCCCGCGCGTCCTGCTCCGGAGACGCCGGATGGGGAATCGGTGGGATCGCCGGGGGTTCGAGCTGCGCGTGACGGTGACACGCTGGAGTTTCCTGCCGACGAAAGGGCCGGTGAGGGAGAAAACTCGGTGCATCAGGCTCCGGAAGGACGCCGGGGCGAGGCCGGAGAATCCCCGGTCGAAGGGACGGCGGGCGGTTCGGCGACCAGCCGGCGGCCGACCCCACCGGAGAACACCGCGCCGGATGCTCCCAGCGGGTCCGTACCGGATGATCCCGACAACCCCGACGGACCTCCGCCGGACGAGCCCGGCGGTACCCCGCCCGCGAACGGCCCGGGTGGCGGTAAGCCGCCGTCCCACCCACCGTCCTCCGCCCACAGCGCCCCGGAACCGCCGCGGGGCAGCGGACCTCCACCGCCCCCGAACGATTCCGGCAGCTTGAACGGCCGCGGGGGCCCGGGTGATTCCGGCGGCTTGAACGGGGGCCCGGGTGACCCCGGCGGCCCGAACGCTCCCGGCGACCCCGGCGACCCCGGCGACCCGAGTAGTCCCGGCGCCCCGTTGGCCGGTGACTCCGGCGCGCCCCGGCACGGCGATCCGCTCCGTAATCTCCTGTCCTTCCTCCGGGATATGGCGGACCGGCCCCTGCAGCGCACGACCGCGCCGCTCGCCGGTGCCGTCGCCGAGCACGCGCGCAGGCTGGCCGAACACCTCGGGCTTGCCGGTGTTTTCGGTGAATTGCGCGATCCGCTCGCCGCGCTGGCCGAACTTGCCGAGATCGCCCGCGCCCGCGGCTTCCTCGACGATTTCGACAACGGGCCGCGGATGAGGTACCCCGCCGATTTCACCGAACTGTCCGCGGCGGAACGCTACGGCGACGAGCAGTACTGGCGGCACGAGGCGGATCCCGAACTCGCCGCCGCGATGCGGGAGGAACTGCTGCGTGCGGGCCTGCCGGTGGAGGACCCGCAGCTTCCCTCTGGACAACCGCACGGCGAACTGCCGGCGGTTCGGCCGGAGGACGCGGCGGATCCCGGCCGGGACTCCGCTACCGATGCCGCGCCACGAATGGAAAGCGTCGCCGAAACACGTGACGCGCTGGCGCGCCGGCTCGGTATCGATGACGAGGCGCTCGGCCCGGACCGTCTCGGCCCCACGGTTTCCGATCACCGCTACCGGATCCTGTTGCGTGCCGGCGCGGTGGAAGCCCTGGCGGCCGCCCAGGCCCGAGTGGACGCCGCGACCGACCCTGCCGCGCGCGCGGCTCGGCGCGACACCCGCGATATGTGGGCCCGGCTGCTGGGAATCGATCCGGAGCAGTTGAACCGCGATCCGGCGGCCGTCCTCGATCGGGAACGCGCGGGTGTCGTCCGCGCCGCCGACGAACTGGCGGCATTCGCCGACGGTGCGGTGGCGGCCCGGCGGCAGGAGGATCCCCGTGCACCCGAGCCGGGCGACACCCGCCGCGGCAATGTGGTGGTAGAAGGCGAGCGGGTGCCGGTGCGCCTGGTCGCCGACGACGGTGACCGCTGGCGGGTGGCGGAAGCCGGCCGCGCGGCGCCGCCCGATGTGCCGGCGGTGCCCGCGGATCCACCGCGCCGCACACCGCTGCTGCGCCGGATCTGGGAGTGGTTGCGCGATACCGGGTACACCAACGAGACCCCGAAGTACCCCTCCGGTTCCGGGATCGACAGCGCCGGGCAGTCGTTGCTCGGCGACGAGGCCGGGCTGCCGTTGCGTAAAGCCGAGGACCCGACGCCGGGTGTCCCGGGCGACGAGTACGAGGTGCTGTCGACCAAGTTCAATCCTGTCCGCATCCTCAAAGAGGGTGTGACCCTGTGGAAGAAGCGGGAGCTGCTGCCGTTCCTGCGGCGGTTCACGTCCCGGGTGGCACCGCCCAGCGCCGATACCGCACCGCTGCTGGACGAGGCCGGTAACGAATACCGCTACTGGTTGGACGAAGCCGACCCCGAGCTGGTGCGCCGGGAACTGGGGGTCGAACTCGACGATCTGAAACACCGGGCGGAACAGGACGATCCGGCGCTTCCGGCGGCGCCGGTAACCCGGCATCCGGCGCCGGGACCCACCCCCGCCGAACCCGACGGTGCGGAGGTGGCGCGCAGTACCGGTGAGATCGCCGGATGGGCGGACGAACTGGCGGACGCTGCGGCCCGGCGCGACGAGCAGGCGGCGGCGCTGGTGGCGGCCGCCCGGGCTTTCGGTATCGACCTGGGCGACCCGACTGCCGAGAACGTCCGCCGGGTGCGGGACCTGATCGAATATCAGCAGGCACGGCGGATCGGCGCACTGACCGGGCTGGCCGACGCCGCTCGGCGCTACAACGCCGAACACGCCGATATCCCGTACAGCGACGAGGCGACCTTCTTCGACGCCAACCCGCTCGCGCGTTTCCTGCGTGAGGTGGTGACCGCCTACCGCGAACCGCACCGGGCGCCGGAGTGGCTGCCGGAATCGGTGCGGCGGCGCCAGCCCGGCCCGGCCGATCTTCTGGGCTGGGAGGGCGTGAACAACGGCGGCGAGCCCACCCGTGACTGGGGTGATCTCTTCGACAGCGACCAGCCCGGCCGGGACGACGGCCGCCGGGTCTATCTCGAACGGGCGCTGCGCCGCGACCAGATCCGTGACGAACGGGCGGTATGGGCGCAGATCCTCGGCGATATCGACCTGGCCACGCTGGACGCCGACCGGCTCGCCGATACCCTCGCCGAGCAGCTGTTCCGCATCCAGGACGCCGCGTTGCGGGTGCAGGATCTCGCCCGGCAGGCCGACGAGTTCCTGCGTCGCGACGCCGAGGTCGACGAACTTGCCGGCCTGATCGGCGATATGGCGGCGCAGGAATGGGTCCACGCACAGGACGGGGTCATGTTCGGCGACCCGGCAGGTTTCGGTCTGCTGCCCGCCGACCGGCCCGGCGCGCCGATGCGGCTGGTCGTCATCGACAGCCGACTCGACCACGACCGGATGCTGGCCGACGCGCTCGCGCGCTATCCGGACCTCGCCGCGGCCGTGAACGACGGCACGCTGGACGTACGGTACGCGCTCACCCGGGTGGAGCCGGGGCAGCCGCTGCCCGGCGGCGGGTACGGACCGGAGCGGATCACCGTGGCCGACGCGGGTGTACCGCGGGTCCGGCACCTCGCCGCGGAGGTCGAGGGGCGGCACGTCGATCTCACCCTCGTCGACGACGGCGACGGCTGGCGAGTGGTGCCCGACGACCCCGCCGATCCGGACCCCGGCCACCGCCTCGACGCGATGTCGCGCGCCGAAATCGACACCACCGTGGCCGAACTCGCCCGGCGGCTGGGTATCACCGACGAGGATCTGGCCGACCCGCACCGGCTCACCGCGGAACTATCGGCGCTGCGCGATCAGAACGAGATCCGGGCCGCCCAGCTCGAGGCCATCATGGACCACGCGCGCACCGCCTGGGATATCGACACCTATCACGCGGTCACCCGAGCCCGGGACATCCTGGCGCACCGCCTCGACCCCGCGGAGACCGCCCCGCTCGGCCCGTCGCGGGCCGCGCAGACCGTCGCCGACCCCGCCACCCCGGGGGCCCGGCGGATCCAGCAGATCACCGGAATGCTCTCCTACGCCGAAGAGCTGGCGGCGCTGGATCCCGCCGCGGTCGACGCGGCCACCGCGCGGCTGCGGCAGCGCCTGGATGCCCTCGACGAAGCTGTCCGGGTGGTCGGTACCGGAGATATCGAGGAAGCGATCCGGTCTCTCGTGCACCGGCCGCATGCCCGGCCCGACCTGGTCGCCGCACTCACCGACTTCCTGACCGCTCTCGGGCGGATCGATGTATTCGACCCCGCGACCCACGGTGACCGGGCCGTGGACCCGCGGGTGGGTCGCGCCGAGATCCCGGTGCACGAGAAGGCGGTCCGGCACCTGGTCGGTCTGATCGAGGATCTGCGTCACCTCGCCGACGCTCCGCACCGGATGGACCTGCTGGACGCCGAATCCGATCTGCTGCCCGCCACCGAACTCGGCATCGGCCACGATTTCGCCCGGACGGTCGGTGTCGATGTGCCCCCCGCGGACCTCGCCCGCTGGGACGAGGTGCTGGATCGGCACCGCCGCGGCGAGATCGGCGACGACCATCCCGAATTCGTCCGGGTACGTGCGGAACTCGCCCGCTGGAACGAGGTCTACGAGAAGTACCGCGACGGCCGGCTGGACCGGCACGAACGCCTGACACCCACCGAACTCGCCGAGGTCCAGGCCGAATTGCGCGCCGAGGTCCGGCAGCGGGCCCGCGATATCGCCGACCTGGCCGAACTCGCCGACCACGCCGCCCGGCTCGACGAGGCCCGATTGCGCGACGAGCGGGAGCGAGCGGTGGCCCGGGTGGAACGTGCCCGAGCCGTCCTGCCCCCGCCCCGTCCGGAGCTACCGGTGGCCGAGGCCGATCTGGCCTCGCATACGGCACTGGACCGCCGGATCGAGGCGTTGCGGGGACGCACGACCCGAATCGATGAACAGCGGGAATATCAGCGGCGCGTCTCCGAATACGAGGACGCCGCCCGCCGGGTGATCGACGCCGAAGCCGATCTGGCCCGGATCGAGAACGAACTCGAACAGGGCCCGATACGCCGGGACGACCGGGCAGTAGACGCGGCCGGAGCTCTCGTCACGGGCGACGGTACCGGCGACCGGGGGTCGACGCGGACTACCGGCGACTCCCCGGACGCAGGCCCCGCCGAACCGCGCGGTGAAGCGGACGACGCCGGTGGACACGGCGGACGAACCGAGCCCGCCCCGGGTAGCGATTCGCGCGCACATCGTGGTGCGCCGGGAGACGCGGATCCACCGGGCGGCAACGGCTCCACCGGACGCCGGCGGATACCGATGCCGCGCGGATCTTCGCTGCGTCCCCATATTCCGCATCCGCCGCGCGATCGCGAGATCGATTTCCCGCCGCCGTTCGAGAACGAGCGCGAGCCGTGGCCGGTGGACCTCACCGATCTCCCCATGCGGCCCCGGCCACCGGAACCGTCCGACCCCCCGCGGCCTCCCGCACCGCCGGAGCCGCCGACCACACCGGGGCCTCCGGTACCACCGACGCCGCCGATCCCGCCTGCACCACCGGGGCCACCCGTGCCGCCAGAATCACCGGCACCGCCGCAGCCGCCGACTCCTCCAGCGCCGCCGGGCCAGCCGCACCCGCCGGGCCAACCGCTCCCGCCGGGCCAACCGCAGCCGCCGGGCCAACCGCACCCGCCCGGTGAACCGCAGCCGCCGGGCCAACCGCACCCGCCCGGTGAAACGCACCCGCCGGGCCAACCGCACCCGTTCGACCCGCCGCAGCTCCCGGTGCCTCCCGGCCTGCCGACCCCACCCGGCCGGCCGACGCCACCCGCCCAGCCGCCGTGGCATCCCGCGGTTCCGGAACCTTCGCAGCCGCCCGGTCCACCGCTGCCCGGGCAACCGGCGGCTCCCGCGCCGCCGGTCCCGGGCCCGTGGCCACCGGACGCGCGACCACCGTTCGATCCCTATCCCGCCGCACCCGGCCCGGCTCGTCCACCGGAGCCCGGCAACCTCCCGGGCAGCGGCCTCCCGCCGGGATCTCCCGGGGGCGCCGGTCCTACGAACCCGAGTTCGCCGGGTGGTTCGGCACCCGGAGGTATGCCGTACCCGCCGACGCTGCTGCCGCCCGGCAGCGGGCCGCAGAATGGTTCGCGCGAACGCTTCCGTCCCCGCCACGGCGCGCCGGCCGACGGTCCGCCGCCGGTCCGCGGCGACGGGGAGACCGATGCGGCGGCCCCGCTGGTCGTACGTCCGTTCGCGGGGTTCGGTGTGCCTTCGGAGTTCAACCCGCGGACCGGCACGTTGCAGGCGGCACCGGCCGCGCCGGGCCGGGTCGGCGGTCTCTACGGCGAGATCGCCGGGGTGCCGGTGGTGCTGTACCGGCAGCACGGGCGGCTGGAGTTGCGCATCGGTGAGTCGACCATCGACCTGGACGGCCCGGTTATCGTCGAGTTGGCGACCGTCGCCTACCGGACCACGCGGTTCACGCTGGTCCAGGGCGGACACCGGCTCGGCGAGCTGACCTACCGGTCGCTGCCGGAGGAGTTGGATTTCGGTGCGTATCTGCGGGATGTACTCGCCGATCCGCAACGGCGCGCGCAGGTGTTCACCACGTGACGCGCGGGATGGTGGGCCGGGCGGATATCCACGAACCAGTGAGGAGTAACTATGCGTATCGGGGATCCGAGCGACGACGAGTTGCGGGAGAACTTCGCCGAAATGCTCGAATCGGTCCGCAACGGCGGCGGCTTGCGCACCGAGACCGGTCTGGACATGGAGACCGAGGACGCGCTGTGGGCGATCGCCCGCGCCTATCCCGAGGTTTCCGACGAGTTGGTGGAGGCGGCCCGCGCGACCTTCGCGGGGCAGCTCGACGGCACCAACGCCCGGGCCCGCCGCGCGGAACTGGAGCGGCAGTTCGAGGAGTTGCGGCGCACCCGCGACGCGCGGTGACCGGCCGGTTCGGCCGCGGCTCGGCGTGGGCGGATCCGGCGGTCCAGTGGTTGCGGTCGGGGAGTGAGGCGATCGCTTCCGAGTTCTGTACGAGGGGAATGTGGGCGAAGTGACAAGGACGGACGAACAAGCCGGGGAAGCGCCGGTCCATGACGATCCGGTGTCCCCGGGGCCGGCCGCCCCGGGCGCCGAGGAGGCCGGCGCAGCGGTCGCCGGCCCGGAAGACCCGGATACCCCGCGGGACGGGGACCCCGATGTCGGTTTCACCCTGTCACCGCCCGCGCCGGCACCCGATCCCGCCGCGGCTGCTCGTGCGATCGTGCACGATGTCGCCCGGCAACTGGCCGCGGTCGCGCCCGAGGGCTGGCACCGGGTGGACGCGGTGTTCGCGTCGACGGTGACCGCCGATGTCGGTTTCGCGGTCTTCTCCGACGAACGGCAGCACGCCGTGCGGTGGAGTCCCGGTCCCGAGGTACTCGCGCTGGTGCGCGAACACCGGACGCTGTCCGCCGCGCTGGGGGACGGGCCGTGGTGGCGCCTGCTGCTGAGCCTCACCCGCGCCGGACAGCTCGAGGTCGACTACGACTACGGTGACGAGCCGTTCCCCGACGATCAGTTGTTCGCACCCGAGATCTACCGCGCCGATCTGGAAGCGTTCCCTCGCAGATCGCTCCCGGTGTGGTTGGCGGCGTATCTGCGGCACGGGGACCGCCAGCAGCGTCCCCCCGGCGTGGCCGCCGCACAGGCACGTGCGGACCGGCAAGCCGGTGTTTCCGGTCGACCGGTCGGCGATCTCCCTCCTTTCCCGCTGATGGCCGCGCGCTGGGCGGTGCTGTCTGCGGCGTTCACCGCCGTACGCTCCGAGTGGGGTCCCCGGCTGCGGCCGGGACTGCGCTGGTTCGAGGGAGCCACCCGCAGTGGGTCATCCCTGCACGCGCTGCCCGCCGGTCGCGCGGTGCTGTCCGGCGGTGTGTGGAACGCACCGGAACTCGATCGGGCCTACAACAGTGCGGACGAACTGCCGCAGCTGTTCCGGGGCGCACCGGACTGGGTCGCCGATCAGGTCCTGAACCACCGGGCGGGCGCCGGGATGCTGACCTTCTGCTACTGGTGGGACGGGCAGAGCTGGTACCGCGGGGAGTCGCCGGACCCCGCGGTGATCACCGACGCGATTCCCGGGGTGCGCGAGGCGGATACGGTCGCGCGGATCGTGACCGGTCTGCTCGGCCCCGAGCCGTCCGGCGAGCAGCGGGCTGCCGCCACGGACCTGGTATCGGCGGCCGAAGCGGGTCTCCTCACCCGTGCCGCCCTCGCCCATGTCTTTCCCGAGGCCGGCGACTCCGATCTCGATGCCGCCTTCTATCAGCTGGTGATGGGCGGAGTGACCGCGCCGGAACCCCTCACGGCCGAAGCTGCGCTCGACCGGGTTGGCAGGTATCTGACCGACAGCGGCGCGGACACTTCCGGTTATTCCGTGGCGGAACTACGCGCGGAACGGGTGAATACCGGGTGGATGGTGTACGTCCCGGTGCCGCCCGGCGAGATCGCGGTCGGCCGGGCGATCTTCTACCTGGCCGATGACGGGGTGCTGGAGCGTTCCTCGTCGTCGGTGGCGCCCTCGCGCTATCTGCCCGAATTCGAACAGCGGTTCCGCGAACGTAACCGCACACTGCTGTAGCGCGCGGACCGGCTGCGCGTCAATGCAGTTCGTGATGTGTTCACGCACTGGACGGCAGCGCACCGAAACTTCGATGGCCGTTCAGCGTGTGGTGGGCCGAGGGTAAGACTCGGCTGCGATCTTCGGTTGTGACCCGTGCTGTCGCCGGGCGTCGGTGAGGAAGGCGTGAGCGAATGGAATGCCCGGCGCCGATGCTCGACCGGAGTGGTGTCGATTGTGGGATCACCACCACTCCGTCGTGTGGCCGGAATGCGACCCGGCCGGACGTTCAGTTGTGTTGTCCGGGGGTGGGAGTCCCGGGATCGGACGCCGGAATCGTATCCCTCTGGTGCCCATCCGTTCTCGAGTCGCTGTTCCCAAGATTGACGAGTGGCAGGACACGGAACTTCGACGTGGCGGGAGTGTGAGGTATGGCCGGCGACGACCCGTGGGGTGCTTTCCGGGACCGGGCCGCGAGCGGCGGCGTGGCGTTCGAGGAAACTGTCGCGCGGGACGCGGCGCAGTTCTGTGCCGATCTGATCAGCATTTTCGATGTCGTCGACGGGGTCGCGCCGCTGCTGGTGCCGCTGACCGCGCTCGGACCCGAATCGTTCTCCGGTCCGGAGCGGCTGCGCGCGAAGTACGACGAGGTCGCCGGTGAGTTCGCCGACGACATCATGTCCGGGCATCGCCGGCGCGTCACCGATCTGGGCGAGGCCTTCGTCCTGGCCGGAAAGCTCTATCAGGAAACCGACGCGGACGCGGCCGGGACCTTCGCGCGGATGGTGGACGACAGTATGGCGGGCTCGCTGATCGAGCACGCGTTCTCGCATTACGACGAGACCGACGGCTGGGTCGACGAGACCTACACACTCGTTCCCGATCTCGGCAATTACGCCGACAAGAACAACAAGTTCACGCTGCCGAGCGGCCTGTCGGGATTGCCCGGTAGCGCGGGTGCGGAAGGGTTCGCGGCGGAGGCGCCGCCGGCCGGTGGACTGAACTTCAACCAGTTCTGGTGGCTGGGCCAGGAGATCAACGGCGCTTCCCAGTTCATCGCGGACAAGGCCACCTATTGGATCCGGATGAAGATCCAGCTGGACACCGGCTTCACCGATTTCGACCAGGGGATGCAGGGCCTGCTGGAGTCGGATCGCTGGAAAGGTCAGGGCGTCGAGGGCGCGACCACGGCGGTCCGGGCCTATCTCGGCAGCGGTAAGTATCTGATCTCGGCCATGCAGCAGCTCGGCGACAACCTGCTGAACGCGTCCCAGTGGATTCAGAACACCGCGCTGGGCATGCCGGACAAATCGTGGGCCTACACCCGTCAGGAGGGTGGCGACGCCGCTGTCCACCAGCAGGAGGCCTTCGCGCGACAGGTCTACGCGAACTGGTACGAACCGGGTGTCGAGCTGTCCTCCAGCGCGATCCCCAAACTGGTGAAGCCTGCCGAGACCACCGGTCCCCCGCCGAACAACGGGGAACGCACTGGCCAGAACGGTGGCGGTGGAGGTGGCGGCGCCAACGGTGGCGGTGGTGGCGGCGCCGCCGGCGGCGGCCAGAACGGACGGTACGAGCAGCAGCAGGCGGCGCTACAGGAGATCGATCAGCAACGTGCGGAATTGCTGGCCGCGCAGCAGGATCTCGAGGAGCAGGCGCAGGCGCAGCAGGCCGCGCTGCAGCAGCAACAGCAGGCTCTCGAGAAGCAGCCGGAGGCGCAGCCGCTGTTGCAGGCGGCGCAACAGGGGTTGCAGCAACTCGGCCAGCTGGGACAGCAGTTGTCCACCGCCGCGCAGCAGGCGTTGCAGCAGGCCGGTATCACCGGGCTGCCGGGGATGCCCGCGTTGCAGGACGCGGTGAAGAACTACCAGTCGGCGTTGCAGAAGGCGGGGAAGTTGCCCGCCGGTCTGGGTGGTGGCGGAGGCGGTGGCGCGGGTGCCGGCGGCGGGCCGGGCGCGACCGGCCCGAAGTCCCCGCAGGTGCCGAACGTGGAAAAGGCCGCCAAACTTTTTCCCCGTGCTTCCCTCGCCACAACGGTCGGCGCCGCACAGTCCGCCGGTGTCGCCGCGTCCTCGATGGGGCAGGGCGCCCCCATGGGGGGTATGCCGATGGGCGGCGGTGGCGCGGGCGGCGCCGCCCAGGGCGGTCAGCAGAAGGACCACAAACGCGCCGACTATCTCGATTCCACCGAATGGCTGGAAGAAGGTATCGGTGAGCCGTCGGTCGTGGCGAAACCCGTGGTGGATCAGTGATCGCCGGGGCCGGACCGCGGCTGTGGCGGTTCACCGATATCGAGTTCTACGCCCTGTGGACGGCGGCGAGCGGGGAGCTGGGGCTGCCCTTCCCCTTCCACTTCACCGCACGCACCCTCGACCCGCATAAGTTCCGGTTCGAGCAGCGGCAGGCGCGTGCGGGATTACGCGAACGGCTGGGGGAGACATTGGATCCGGTGCTCGATGTCCTCGCCCACCCCGATATCCGGGTGGTGGTCAGCGGCAGCGACCACCGCGAGGGCGATGAGCCGCGCAGTGTCATGCGGTTGTTCGGCGCTCGCCGGGACGCGGCCGGCTATGTCGTCTCCTCGCTCCCCGGTGAGAGTTTCTGGCACAGTGGTGGTTTCACCGTAACCGGATGCGACGCGGTGCGGCTGGCGGATGAACTGGTGGCGGAGCTGCCCGATATGCCCGCCGGAAGCCGCGGCGAGACGGTGCTGCCGCGCCGTGCCGGGGCCGTGGACCGGGAGGAGGTTCGCCCCCGGAAGGCTCCTACCGTGCGTGATTCGTTCGACGCGTCGGAGTTCGAACGTGGGTCGGCGTTCCTCGCCGCGCCCGTGAGCTGTGTGGGAACGATCGGTGTGGAGCAGGGTTCGTCGATCTACGGCCCGCGCGGTATCACTCGGCACCGGATGGAGTGGCGGGACCTGGTCGACGACGGCAGGTATCTGATCCGCGGGGCCGACACACCCATTGCCGCACCCGCCGACACCGAGTTGCTGAAGGGCGCGATCAATTCGATGGTGGCGCAGGTGGTCCGGGTCATCAAGGACGAGCGCCGCAAAGTTTGAGCGGTCTCACCGGCGACGGCCGTGCTCGTCCCATTCCCGGATCGCCTCCAGTTCGCCGTGCTCTCCGAACAAGCTCTCCGCGGCGAGGCGACCGTTGGGATGCCACCGCCGGAACACCCCGCGCGGCTGCCCGCGACAGCTCTCGCCCTCCGATTTCAGCCGTCCGTCGGGCCACCACTCCCGGCAGCTGCCGTGGCGCAATCCGTCGAGGTAGAACTCCTGGGACAGCAGCTGTCCGGGCACCAGCTCTTCGACCACCTCGCCGGTGAACGGTTGCCCCGCGTACTCCAGTCGTAGGTCGGGGCTCACCGTGGTCGGGTCCTCGTTCAGGTCGATTCGCCTCATCGCGGATCTCCCGTGGGTCCGTGCACTCGGACAGAATATCGATGCGCTGGGCAAAAGCGGTGCATATGCGGCGAATTCGCGGCGTTCACTCGCCTCCGACGCCGGCCGATCGGACCGGTGCGCCGCCCGACGGAATGCCGGTGGCGGCCTCGGCCGGCAGCGCGAGCGTGGTCGCCGATCCGCCGGAGCCGGGACATCTCGCGGGCCGCTGCGGGTCGACGTGAATTCCGGCAGGGAAGCGGTTCCATTCGGAACCGGGATCCACCGCTTCGGTGACTCGAACAATGAGCCGTTGAATAGCGGTCGATAAACGATCGAATTCCGTTTCGGGAGCTCCCGTCCGGCATCGGACGGCCTTGGCGTAGGACCGATCGGGCACCAGGAGCGGTGCGCCTCTTCCCATCTCGGGTGATCAGGGCCACATTCATCGCCTGACCGGTAAGTCGCGTCCGGCTATCCGCGGCACGGCCATCACCGGCCGATAACCGTCAGTTCATCTCGGCGATCGATACTCGAATGGAGAAATGGTCCGGATAGTTGAGGCGGGCAGGTGCGATGGAATATGTGCGAGGGCCACGCCGCCGGGCCGTTCGAATATCGGAGGAGGCCGCACGATGAGCGATTCCGACCAGGGCGGAACCGAATTTCCCACCGAGTTCAGCGCGCATTCGCTGACGGGGGAAATTCGCGTCCGGACAACGGAAATGGGTTTACCCGTGGCGATCTCCGTGGAACCCGGGCAGCTGCGCCGCGATCCGGATGCGCTCGCCGGTGAGATCCTGCGACTGTGCAGAAAGTCGGCCGCGCGGGCGGGCCTGGAGCGGAGGAAACAGCTGCAAGAGGCAGGTTTCACCGCCGAGATGCTGCGGTCGATCGGCCTGCCCACCGAAGCCGAGGTGGCGCGGCAGGAGATCGTCGACGAGCAGGACTACGACACCGAACCCGAGAGTTGGCTACGTTCGGTCTAGACGTCGCGGAATCGGCACTCCGAAATCGGGGCGCGAGAAGAGAAAGCCGACAACAGGTCTCGATTCTTTCGGAGGTGGACATGGTCGAAACAATGGATGAACTAATTGCCAGAGTGCAGCAGCAGGTTTATCGGCTCACCGATCTACGTGACGCGATGACCGGCATCCTGATTACCGAGACGTCATCCGACGGCACGGTGACCGCGGAAGTGGACGGCAATGCGGCGCTGACCGGACTGAGTTTCACCGGCGCGATCAGCAAACTCACTCCGGAGCAGTTCGAGAAAACGCTGGTCGATACCGCACGGGCGGCAGCGCACCGGGCCGTGACCGAACTCGGCGAGTTGATAAACGACTTCAATGCGGAGAGCACTAGGTAGTCACCGAGTGTTAACCGCGGCGCGATCGCGGCCGAAGGTATCGAATGGGTAGCGTTTATTACGAAACATTGTGGGATGTTTCGGGATTGGACGAAGACATGAACAACATTCACGTTGTCCCGGACGCGGTTCGCCTGTACGGCAGCGAATCCGCGGCCATGGCGGCCGGGGTGGCCGCGGCCGGCGCGGTCGATCAGGCGGCGACGGTCGCCTTCGCGGCTCCGGTGTTCGGGCTGATCGGTCAGGAATTCCTGGCCGCGTTCGCCTACGCGCAGGCCAATCACCTGTCCTCGGTGGCCGAACTCGCCGCCGTGCACGCCGGCACCGCGCTCACCGCGCATCAGGCCGCGGCGAGCTACGAGATCGCCGACGCCGGTAACGCTACGAACATCGGCGCGGTGTTCCCGGGTTCATGAGCAGCCCAGGAGCAGGCGCGGCCCCGCCTCCCGGCGCGGAAGCCCTCGACCCGACAGTGCTGGACCTGTTACGCGGCAGTGCGCTGGCGCCGATGCTGGACAGGCCGGTGAACGACATCCTGCACGGCATGGGATTGCCGCACCTGCCGGAACTGCCGGCGTTCGGCCAACTCCCGGATATGCCGCCGCTGCCGACGATCGACCTGAGTGCGCTGATGCGCCCGCTCACCGATCTCGCCTCGGCCTTCGGCACCGGCCGATTCGGTGCCCCGGCCCCGGCCGCCCCGGCGGATGGCGCGGCCACTCCGCCCGACGCGGCGGCCGCGCCACCGCCGGTGGATCCCACCCAGGCGTTATCGCAGATATCGACCGTGATGCAGACGCTGCTGCAGGTCGCACCGTCGGCCCTACAGGCGGTCATGGGCCTGTGGCAGGGGATGGGTGCCACCGAGGCGGCGGCGAAGGCCGGTGCGGCACAGGCGGACGCGGCCGCGCTGGAGGCGCAGAGCACCGGCGAGAAAACCCACCTGGTCAAGGGCGCCACCAGCGTGGCGATCGGCGGCGCGGAGATGGCTGCGGTCATCGCCGCGTTCTCGGCGAAGCTGGCGCTGGCCCCGCTCTACGCGACGTCCGCGGGCGGCGCGGCGTACCTGGTGGCCTCGGCGGTCGAGGCGGGCGTCGAGGGGCTGGCCATCACGGCCAAGACCAAGACCGAACTCGGTATCGAGGCAGTGGGTATGACGCAGACCGGCGAGAAGGTGCCCATCACCAACGCGCCCACCGGTGTGAACCCGGCCGATCAGATGAATCAGTTGATACAGCTCGTCGGTATGGTCACGCCGCTCATCGGGACCGTGGGGCAGGCCGCTCAGGCGCTGGGGCAGCCGGCCGCCGCGAGCCCGGCACTGTCCGCGCCGAAACCCATCGACGCGCCGGGCGCCACGGACGGCCCCGGGCACCACGAGCCGGCCGAAGCGCGGACCGGAGGTTTCGGCGGTCTCGGTGGGGCAGCGATGGCGGCGGGGGCGACCGCCGCGCCGCTGAGCCCCTTCCCCGGGACCAGGACCGCGGCACCCGGTCCACTCGGTGCGGTCGGCGCGCCGGGTGGACTCGGCGGCGTGTCGTCGGGGTCGGGCGCGGCCGCCGCGGCGCACAACGGGACCACGAATTCCACCGCGGCCGGCAGTGGCCCCGGCGTGATGCCGATGGGCGCGGGGATGGGTGCCGCCGCGGGAATGGCCCGTGACGGCGAGTCGGTGACCGACGGTTCGGCGCGCGGCATGGTCTCGGCCGAACACGGTGACGAAGTGGTCGGGTCGCTCGAAGGTATCGCGGTGCCGGTCGTCGGCGGGGCGGAAACAGCATCGGAACCACCGCCGGACAAAGAACTCACGCTCTGAGAGCACCGGCGAACAGCACACAGGAGGGTCTCATGAACAACGAGATGGGTGAGGTCTACGACGGTGTCCGGTTCGACCCGGCCGCGGCGGGCAAGGCCTCGTCGGGGCTGGACACGCTGGCCGACCGGCTGGCCGCCGATCTCGACGCGGCCGCGCAGGCGCTGACCGTGGTGCCGGCGGGGATCGACGAGGTGTCGGGGCGGGCGTCGCAGACCCACAACGAAGTCGCCACCTCGTACCTGACCAGCGCGCAGGCCAGTGTGCGGGAGATGCGCAAACTGGCCGCCACGCTGCGGCTGAGCTCGACGCAGTTCGACGGTATGGAAACCGACAATGTCTCGAACCTCGGCGGCCCGAAGGCCTGACCGCAGCTCCTACCGGCGACGATCGAAGGGTATTGCGCAGCGATGATCGAACCACCGCAGCCCGGTTTCACCGGTGTCGTGTGGCCCGCGCGCCCGGCCGACCGGCTGGCCCGCGACCTCACCGCCGGCCCGGGTGCCGTGCCGATGGCCGAGGCCGTCCAGGCGTGGGCCCGGCTGGCCGCGTCCTTCGGCGCGGCAGTGGTGGAGTACGAACGGATGGTGCTGGAGATGCGCGGTGCCTGGGGTTCCGGGCGCAGCAGCGAAGTCCTGCAGCGTATCTCGACCCTGCGCGACTGGCTGGTCGATGCGGCGGCGGCCGCGACGGCCAATGCCGCGCGCTTCCAGGCGCAGGTCGCGGCCTACGAGATCGCCCGGCTGGCGATGCCGCATACCGCCGATATCGAACAGATCCAGCAGATCCAGCGGATGCTGGAATCGGTCGGCGGCATGCTGGGGGCACCGATCGAGGCGATCGCGGCCGAGATCGACAAGGACGCGGATATGGCCAAGGCCGTGGCCTCCCGGGTCATGGAGAACTACGAGAAGGCCACCGAACCGCTCGCGTCGTCGTGGCAGCATCCCGAGCCACCGGTGATCGCGCCCGATACCGCGCTGGCCGCCGAACACGCGGCCGCCGCGCCGGGCGCAACCGCACCGCCGCCCGCGGTGCGTGGCGGTATGCCGCTGGGCGCGCTGGGGATACCGGTGGGCGCGATTCCGATTCCGGCGGCGATGCCGCGGGTCCCGGTCGCCTACACCGCGCCGGTCTATACCCAGTCCGCGACGGTCCCGGAGGTCCTACCGCAGAACGCGTCGGTCGCCGGTGGTTCTTCCCAGGCGGCGCCGCTCGCGCCGGGGGCGATGGGTGCCGCGAACGCCGCGGCCGGCGGGCAGGAGGCGCCACGGTTCCCGCGGGCGGGCCTGTCCGGTGACGAGGACGATCAGTTCGCCGGCGAGGGCGAACTGCGGGCCGCGCCGGCGGTGCTCGGCGCGGTGGAGGCGCCGGCGGCGCGGGCGCACGCCGGAGGTACGCCGTGCGGACTTTGAGCAATGACGGCCTGCTCGCGGTCGCCGAGCGACTCGGTGTGCAGACCCTGCCCCTGGTGCTCGCCGCCGGGCCGCGGCAGGACTCCTACGACGAATGGCGGGCGGCGCGGGAGCGAGCCGTCGCGGAACTGACCACCGCGGAGGTGTTCGACGCCGAGGGCGATGTGGACACCGACCTGGCCGACGCGTTGTACATACTCGCGCAACCGGATCACGAGCTGGTGGCCCGCGGTTACGGGCCGGAGCACACGCTGCGCGGATGCGTCGCCGGTCGCGCGCAGCGGTACGCGGTGGCGATCCGGACCGGGGACAGTTTCGATATCGGGACCATCTGGTGCGACGGATCGCCCGCCGCGCTGGTACGGCCGCTGCTGGACGCGCTCGGGCCGGGTGAGCCCGCCGCGATCGGTGGATTCAGCGCGCCGGCCGACGAACTCGCCGCCCGCCTGAACGCCGCCGAGACCACCGGCGACTACGCGGACGCCCTTTACGCGCTGGGGATACCCGACCGCGACGCCACCGTGCTCGGCTCGGCCTTCGCCAGCTGCCACGCCTACACCGAGATCGTGGCCTACAGCCACGAGGACGGGCTGACCACCCGCGCCCCCGGCGCCGTCGCGGTGTATGACACCGAACGTGGGCGGATCGCGACCGCCCCCATGGTTTCGCCGGACCGGCAGGTCTGGTCGACGGTCACGACGGGCACCGGCCATCGGGTCGCGCAGGCGGTCGCCGCGCTGCTCGAGGGCCTGCCCGGGGGGAGGTGGCCGACACCGTAGTTCTCCCGGTGCTAACCCACCGTCTCTTCATCTCGAGATCGTCGGATCTCGGCACGAAAACGAATTCACGAAAGGAACCCCACAATGGCTACACAGGGTGTTGATCTCGATCTCGAGCTGGTCAAGAAGGCGACCGGCGAGATGTACCAGGCCATCGAAAATCTGCGGCTGTCGGTGAAGGCCGTGGATTCGGCCAGCGATGCCGCGCGCGCGGGCTGGAAGGGCGACGCCAACGCGTCGTTCGTCACCACCTCGCAGGCCTGGAGCGACGAGTCCGACCGACTGAACCAGAAGCTCGACGAGCTGACCAAGGCCACCGAAGACGCCACCCAGACCATTCTGGGCATGGACGAGGACGCCTTCATCCCCGGCGGCGGCTACACCAGCCTCTGACTCCGTAGCACGGCACTTCCACCTATCCACTCCACCGAGAAGGAATTGGGATCATGAGCGATATCTTGTACGACAAGCCCACTATGGAGGCTTTGTTCGACTCGCTGAAGACCGAGGGCAGCAAGATCCAGGGTGAGATCGAGGCCCTGGCCACCGCCAAGGACAACTTCCTCAACGCCATGGCCAGCCAGGGCGCCCAGGAAGGGTTCCAGACCGCCCACGGCGCGGTGAACACCGAGCTCGAGGACACCCTCACCAAGCTGGACCAGCTCGCCGCGGCGGTGGAGAACGCGCTGCACCGCGCGCTCGAGACCGATAAGAAGATCGGCGACGGCTTCGCCGCTTTCGGCTGATCGCGCCGCACCGGAAGTCGAACGGCCGGCTGGATCGGATGAGGATCCAGCCGGCCGTTCTCGTGCGTGCGGTCTCTCAGCGCGCGGCCAGGGATTCGCCGATGTAGTGCATCTCCTCCTGGGTGGTCACCATGTTCACCGTCGTCGTCACGGCGGGGGTGCGGACGGTGACCCGGTTGGGGGCGTCCGGATCCTGGATGAGCGAGACATCCGCGTCGAGCGACCCCGGCGGGTCGTGCGGCTGCCGGACGTGCACGATGGTGGCCCCGCCCGCGTGGGAGACCGGGTCGACACCGTCGAACACCAGCACCGTGGTGCTCGGATAGGGCGCGGTGGGCAGCGGCGGCGGGCCGGGCGGATGGTAGCTGGCACCCGCCGCGCGGGGCGCGATGGTGAGGATCTGCGGGGCGTCCAGATTGCGGACCAGGGTCTGCCAGGCCTCGGGCCGGGAGGTGTGCACGATGGCGTGCGCGCCGAGTCCGGTGGCGCGCAGGATCACCTGTTGCGCGAGATCCAGCGTCCCGATCACCTCGAGCTGGCGGGTGCCCTCGCCGATGAGCGGTACCGCGATACCCTGGCCGCGGTCGTCGGCACCGATGAGCTGGCCGCAACCGGCGGTGGGCACGGTGAACTCGGCGAGCGCGGTGAGCGTGCCGCGGTAGGCGACGTCTCGTCCCCAGCGGCCGGTGTAGCCGACCGGCAGCGTATCGAGCAGGATGCGCAGCTGGTTCCCGTAGAGCTGCCGCAGCCCCGGCAGCGGTGGCTGCTCGGGTGGTTCGACCGTGTCGAAGCGGACCACGGCGTTGAGGACCACGGTTTCGGCCAGCTCGGTGTGCGGGTCGTTGCGGCCGATACCGGGCCGCAGCCGCAGGGTGACCGTGGTCGACAGGCCGGGCACCGCCCAGATGTCGGCCAGTCCGCGTGGGCCCACCATATCGGCGCCGATCTGGTATTGGGCGAGGTATCGGCCCTGGGATTCCAGCCATTTCGGGGATTCGGTCAGCTGGTCCACGGAGAAGCCGTGGGTGAGTTCACGGACCGCGGTGTTCATTTCGGTCGCGGTGAGCACCGAGGCGGCGATATCGTGCGCGGCCAGCCGATTCGCCACCCGCCGGGTGGCGATGATGGCGGCGCGCAGTGCGCCGGTGCCGCCGCCGCCGCGATTGTCCACCGCCTCGGCATTGGCCAGCGGGTCCAGCCGCAACACCAGCCAGCAGGTGCGATGGGCGATGGCCGGTAGCGGACCGAGGATCCGGTCGTAGAGGTGCGCGGCGATACCGGTACCGGCGGTCCGGGCGCCCGTGCTCACCACATCGATACCGGCCAGGGTCAGATCGAATTGGTCGAGACAGCGGGCGATCTCCGGCAGCGGCAGCAGCTGTTCGGTACTGAGCGAACCGGGCTGCAACAGGGTGAGCGTGTCCGGTGGCGGGTCGATGCGCAGCATGGTGAGCAGCAGATCCCCGTCCCAGCGCACCCCGTAGCCGCCGCCTTCGGGCAGCGGTACATCGAAGGCCGCCGCCTCGTCCAGCCGTTCCGCGGAGATCCGCCCGCGCCGGGCGAGCAGGCCGGCGATCCGCGCCACCAGGGTGCGGCCGCCGATCGGGGTCAGCCCGATAACGCCCACTCCGGCGCCGGCGCCGAGCGAATACCAGACCGAATCGATGAACGCGAGGACAACCCATGCGGTGAACGCGGCGACGAGAATACCGGGAACGACGATCCGGAGCGGAAATATCCGGAACAACCAGAATTCCGGATCGCGCAAAGTGTCATAGGCGGATACGCGAATATTCGTCGAATTCTGGGCGACTCCCGGTCCCGGGATTTCGGTGTCTCGAGGTTCGGAGTTCATCGTGTCGTTCACAGCTGTTAATTCCTGCCTGGGAGGCACGCACGTTCCGGTGGGCCGCAGGGCTTTTCACGGAACCGAGCCGACGTGGTCATCGGAAATTACGGTACCGTGTCGAATGAGATCGCGGTCGATAGCTCGATGGAGTTCGCAGTGCCAGCACAGCTGACTACCCGTGCCCAGGTGAACGGGTACCGATTCCTTTTGCGCCGTCTCGACCACGCATTGGTGCGCCGCGATGTGCGTATGTTGCACGATCCGATGCGTTCCCAAACCCGCTCGCTACTGGTCGGATTTGTACTCGGCATTCTCGTGGTCGCCGGTGCCGTCATTCTGGCGTTCCTGCGTCCACAGGGCGCGATCGGGGACGCGCTCATCGTCTCCGGCAAATCCAGCGGCGCACTGTATGTCGTGGTGAGCAAGGAGGACGGTAGCCGGACGCTGCACCCGGTACTCAATCTGGCCTCCGCGCGACTGATCACCGGCAGCAATGCCGAACCGCACGCGGTGAAGGACGACAAGCTCGGTTCCCTGCCGCGCGGACCGCTACTGGGTATCCCGGGGGCGCCGTCCGCGCTCCCGGGTTCCGCGCAGGGCGGTGACTCGCACTGGTCGCTGTGTGAGTCCATCGAATTGTCCGCGGGCGGTAGCGCGGCTTCGGCCGCGGGGGCGACGACGACCGTGGTGGCGGGCCGGCCCGAGCCGAGCGACCGGATCCGCGCCGCCGCCCCGTCCGACGCACTGCTGGTTTCCCGCGAGGACAAGACCTATCTCGTCTACGACGGCAAACGCGCCGAGGTGGATCCCGCGAATTCGGTACTCGCCCGCGCGCTCGACCTGCCGGGCCATCGGCCGCGGCCGGTCGGTACCGGTTTCCTCGGTGCCACCACCCAGGTCGCGGCACTCACCGCGCCGGCCATCGATCGAGCGGGCGAGCCGGGCCCGGGGCCGCTGGCGAATGTCCCGATCGGTGGCATCATCTCGGTGGCCGGCCTGGGCAACGCCTCGGGGCCGGAGATGTTCGTCGTGCTCGCCGACGGCGTGCAGCCGGTATCGCCGTTCGCCGCCGAGGTGATCCGCTACGCCGACTCGCAGGGGATGAGCGAGGTCGAGGTGGTGCCGCCCGATGCGCTCGACGATGTTCCGGTGGTGCGTCACCTGCCGATCGAGGACTTCCCGCGGGAGATCCCGCGCATCGTGGACGCCGAGGACGGGCCGGTCGCCTGTATCGCCTGGTCCAAATCGCCGGGCACCACTCCGGTGGAGAAGGGCGCCGGCGAAGGGCCGCGGGAACGCGCCACCGTCGGCCTGCTGATCGGCACCCGGCTGCCCCTTCCGGACTCCGCCGAACCGGTACGGCTGGCGACCGCGGACAGCAGCGGTGATCGGGTGGACGAGGTGTATGTGGCGCCCACGCACGGCGAATACGTCCAGATAACCGGCCTGGATCCGGGCAGTCCGCGTCGCGGCAGCCTGTTCTATATCGGTGACAACGGGATCCGCTACGGCATACCGGATCCGGCCACCGCCGCGGTTCTGGGTCTGGGCTCCACACCGCATCTGGCGCCGTGGGCCATTGTCGGCCGGCTCGTTCCGGGCCCGACCCTCGAGCCCGGGGCGGCCCTCATGAGTCACGATTCGCTGTCCGAGGGCTGACCGGGGTTCCGCGGCCGCCGGTCGATCCCGGCCGGCCCGCGGCCCGGCGCCGGTGCTCAGGCCGGGTCGGCCCAGGCGATGTTCAGCGATTCCAGGATGGTGGCCAGCGCGAGCCGCATATCCGGTTCCTCGATACGCCGCAGTACTGCCTCGTCGATATCGGTGAGGTCCAGTGATTCGTCGTTGGCCAGCCGGAACTCGCGTTCCTCTTCGGCCGCCTCGATCACATTGCGGATGAAACGGCCGTTGCCGGCCACATCCACGCCGCGCCGGGGTTGCCCGCTCTGGTCGGTGCTCTCCATGGCGTACAGGTGGTCGCAGGCCCGGATCAGCACCTTCAGCGCTTCCTCGGACAGATCCGAGTCGCGCTTCTTCGCGATGACCTCACCGATCCGCCCCAGCTCGGTGGCGTTGTAGGACGGGAACTGCAGGCGTTTGGCGAAACGTGAGGCCAAGCCGTCGTTGGCGGCGAGCAACCGGTCGATCTCACCGTCGTATCCGGCGATGATGACCACCAGGCGGTCGCGGTCGTTCTCCATCCGGGCCAGTAACGTATCGACGGCTTCGCGGCCGAATGCGTCACCGCCCGACAGGCCGGCCTGGATCAGGGTGTAGGCCTCGTCGATGAAGAGCACGCCGTCCATGGCGCCGTCGATCAGCTTGTTGGTCTTGATGGCGGTGCTGCCGAGATGTTCACCGACGAAGTCGACGCGTTTGGCCTCGATCATCTTCTCGGTCTCCAACAGGCCCAGACCGCAGTAGATCTTGGCGACCACCCGGGCGATGGTGGTCTTACCGGTACCGGGCGGGCCGGTGAACGCCAGATGCTGCCCGCGCGGCACACTGGCCATCCCCTTCTCCGCTCGGATCTTGGCCAGCTGCGCGGTCGACTGCAGCTTTGCGACCTGGGTTTTCACCGAGGCCAACCCGATCTGGGAATCCAGTTCGGCACGTGCCTCCGCCAGCGTCTCCTTGGCCCGGTCCTGGACCTCGGCGCGGTTCATCTGCTCCATCGTCGGCGAGGAGGCCGGATCCCATCTGTCGGTCCGCGCCTCGATCACCTCGCGGTTGGTGATGGTGATCCGGTAGGTGCGGTCGCGCATGGCCGAGGCGTTCGCCTCGAAGTCCGGTGCCTGCGAATAGACCTTCTCGAACAGCGCCTGCGCCTGTTCCTCGTTGCCGGTTTCGCGCAGGCACAGACCGCGGCAGAACATGGCGGTGGAGCGGGCGGCGGGAATCGGCCCCTGCTCGGCGGCCGACATCCGGCGGATGGATTCGGCGAACAGGCCGAGCTGGGCGCAGGCCGTGCCGACCATGACGTGCGCGCCGGCCGCCAGGTACGGGTCGTCCCATTCCGCCGAAGCGGCCAGCACGGTCATCACATCGGGCCAGCGCTGCGTGGTGTAGTGCAGGACGCCCCGGACGTAGGCCGTGATCCGGTGGTCCGCCTCACGTTCGGGGTGGTCGGCCTGCTGGCCGCGCCGGTACTCGTCGAGCTCGTTCACTACGCGCTCGGCCTCGTCGAAGTCCCTGTCGGCGATCAACTGTGCCGCCCACGCCAGCGCGATCTCGGTCCGCCCGGCCAGCGGATAGTCGATGTAGAGACCCGGCTGGAAGCGGCCCGCGAGTTCCCGGGGCCGTAGACCGACCCGGCGTTGTTCTCGGTAGAGCGTCGCGTCGCAGGTGCGATACAGATTGAACAGGACTTCTTTGGTGAGTTCGCCGGCGGCGGCCCGGCCCAGCCAGGCATCGCACATGCCCGGGTCCCATTCGGTGGCTCGCTGGAACGCCAGTGCGGCATATTCGAGGTCGCGCGCCGATTCCTGTCCTTCGATGGATAATCCGAGCGACAGGACTCCGGCGTCGAATGCGCGTTGTGCTTGGCGGTTGCCGGTCATTGCAGTCGCTCCCCGAATTCTTTGGATCGTCTTGAAGAGAACGTTATCTGGATACCAGACTACCGATCGCGCACGCTTCGGCGCTCGGTTACATTGGGGTGCAGTTACCGATGATCTGCAACGCCGAGTAAGCCGAGCGAAAGTTCACCGAAAGTGCCGAATTTGTTAACCCGGAGAGTCTTTCGAAATCCACTGTCCAGCGGAAAATGAATTGTGGATGGCGTGCAGATGAATAGCCGGCCGCCGGGGCTTGAAACTCCGAACGAAATATGGGTGGGGAGATGAGCGCACCAGCCGAATCGCCGAGCGTAAACCGAGCACACGAACCGGAATTGAGCAGAGTTTCGGTGATCGGTGGCAACACCCAGGTCGATGTGGGATTACCCGCGACCGTGCCTATCGCCGGTTTCATCGGCGACCTGGTCGCATTGATCGAATCACGCAGCCCGGACCTGCCCGAGACGGAAGAGGAGACGGGTCCGCTCACGGCGCAGCACTGGACACTGGCCCGGCTGGGCCGGGAGGCGATCGCGCCGAGCCGCACGCTCACCGAGGCGGAGGTCTACGACGGTGAACTCCTGGTGCTGCGTGCGGTATCGGCCAAAGAAGCACCCGCGTTGTTCGACGATGTCATCGATGCCGTATCCCGGCTCACCGCCGAGGAGTTCACCGGGTGGTCCGGAGCCTCCGCGCGCTGGATGGGGCTGGTGGCCTCGGCGCTGACCGTGCTCGTCACCCTGGCGGTCCTGGTGGTCTCGCGCGGTGCCGGCGACCCGCTCGCACCGCCGCTGGCGCTGTTGGGTTCGGGGTTGGCCGCGTTGGTCGCGGCCGGGATCACCGCGCGCAAGTACCGCGACGAGCTCACCGCCTCCTGGCTTTCGGCCGACGGGTTGATGCTGCTGTTCGGCGGCGCGGCATTGCTCGTCCCGGGTGCGCTGGGCAGTCCGCATCTGCTGCTGGGCAGTTCGGTGCTGCTGGTGGCCGCCGTACTCGGCTACCGTCTCACCGGAGTGGGCGCGACCCTCTTCTCCTTCGCCGCCGCGGCCGCGATCATCGCACTGGTCACCGCCGTGATCTATCTGATCTGGCATCCCGGGCTGCCGAAAGTGGGCGGCGGTTTGCTGGTGGCCGGGATCATGATCCTGTCGATGGTGCCGCGGCTGGCAGCGCTGTTGGCCCGTCTTCCCATCCCGCCGGTGCCGACCGCCGGCGCCGCCATCGACCCGGCCGACCACGAACCCCGCCCGACCATCGAGGGCATCGGCGCCATCGGGGCGACCGCACTGCCCTCGGCCGCCGGTCTCGGGGAACGGGCCCGGGCGGCCAACCGGTTTCAGACCGGCCTGATCGCCGCCTGCACCGCCAGTACGGTCATCGGTGCGTTCGGAGTCGCCGACCCGCTGGGCGCCTATCGATGGCAGGGCATCACCCTGGCGGTGATCACCGCGATCATCCTGTCGCTGCGCGGTCGCTCGTTCGCCGATATCATCCAGGCCGCGACCCTGATCGGCGGCGCCTGTGTGACCTTCGTATCGCTGATCGTCGGATTGTCCTTCGGCGACGGCGATCTCGTACTGGTCTGTGCCGCGATCCTGCTCGCCTTCACCCTCGGTGTGATCGGCTTCGGCGTGATCGGTCCGCATATCGAGGTCACCCCGGTGGTCCGGCGGGCGATCGAACTCTTCGAATACGGGCTGATCATGGCTGTGATCCCGCTCGTGCTCTGGGTGATGGGTATCTACGGTACGGCCCGGAACCTGAGCATATGAGGGCTCGACCGCCGTGCCGCGGCCTGCTGCGGATGATCTGCGGGGCCGGTGTACTGGCCGCGATGGTGCTGCCCGGCCCCTTCGCCGGGGCGGTACCGCAGCCCGCCATCGATCCTGGTGCGCTGGGCGCGGCCCAGGCGATCAGCGGCCGGCCCGCCCCCCTCGAACCCACCGAACAGCGTGCGGTATGCGCCGAACCGCTGCTCACCGGCGCGCCCCCGAGCGAACCCCCGATGGCACAGCAGGTGCTCGATCTGCCCGCCGCCTGGCAGTTCAGCCGCGGCGCCGGCCAGAAGGTCGCGGTGATCGATACGGGCGTGAACCGGCATCCGCGGCTACCCCGGCTACAACCGGGCGGGGACTATGTCTCCGATACCGACGGCACGGTCGACTGCGACGGGCACGGCACCCTGGTCGCCGGGATCATCGGTGCGCAGCCCGTCCCGGGCGACGCCTTCGCCGGAGTCGCGCCCGACGCGGAGATCCTGGCGATCCGCCAGCTGAGCCTGGCCTACGAGAAGAAGGACAACAACAACCGCGACGCACCCGGCAAGATCGGCACCGAGGGGTACGGCAGTGTGCTGACCCTCGCGGGTGCGGTGGTCCGGGCCGTGGACCTGGGCGCCACTGTCATCAACATCTCCGAAGTGGCCTGCACCCGGGCCGGACTCGATACCGCCGACAGCGCACTCGGCGCCGCGGTGAAATACGCCTACGACCGCAATGTGGTGGTGGTGGCCGCGGCCGGAAACCTGCAGAGCGACGGCGCCTGCGAGACCCAGAACTCGGGTGCGGGCTGGGGTTCGGTCGCGACGGTGGCCAGCCCGGCCTGGTTCTCGCCGTATGTGCTGGCGGTGGGGTCGGTGGATCCCGACGGGCAGGTCTCCGAACTCTCCCTGAACGGGCCGTGGGTGCAGGTGGCCGCCATCGGCCGCAATATCGTCTCGCTGGACAGCAAACCCGGCGGTACCGGACTGGTCGACGGGGTGCAGACCACCGAGGGCATCCGCTCGGTGGAGGGCACCAGCTTCGCCGCACCGTATGTGGCCGGCCTGGCCGCGCTGGTGCGATCCCGTTTTCCCGAACTCACCGCCCCGCAGGTGATGGACCGGATCACCCGGACCGCGCACGGCCCGGGCACCGGTCGCGACGACAGGATCGGGCACGGTCTCATCGATCCGCTGGCCGCGCTGACCGCCGAACTGCCGGTGGAGCCGGTGGGTACGGGCGCGGCCGTCGCCGCCCCCATCGCGGCACCCGTGCATCCACCCGGACCCGATGCGCGCCAGCGCTGGATCGCGATCACCGGGTCGGCGATCTGCCTGGCCGGTCTCGCGATCGGCGCCGCCGTGGCGTATCCGTTCCGCCGGCCTCGGCGCGAGCCGGATCTGGAGCCGGGCCTGGAGCCGGACCCCTGACGCGGCACTCAGCTCACACGTTCGTCGCCGATCGAAGAAGGAACCATGGCTACCGAAGGTTTCGTGCGCCGTCCCCGCATCGCCCCGCCCCGCGCTCCCGGCGGTGAGGTCGCACTGACCGCGCCCCCGGAGGTGCCGCGTGCCATCCCGGCGCCGTTGATGATGAAGATCATGCCGGTGGTCATGGTGATCGCGGTGATCGGCATGATCGCCATGATGGCGATGATGGGCCGTAACCTGCTCGCCAATCCCTTCATGATGATGTTCCCGATGATGATGATCATGTCGATGGTGGGCATGATGGCCGGGTTCCGCGGCGGTGGTGGGAAACGCGCGGTCGAGCTCAACGAGGAACGCAAGGACTACTTCCGCTATCTCGACCAGGTGCGCCGCGATGTGCGCCGCACCGGTGGGAAACAGCTCGAATCGCTGGGCTGGAGTCATCCCGAACCCGCCGATCTGCTGTCGCTGGTGGGTACCCGCCGGATGTGGGAGCGCCGCCCCAACGACCCCGATTTCGGTCATGTGCGGGTCGGTGTGGGCAGTCATCGGCTGGCCACCAAACTCGCCCGTCCCGAGACGGGCCCGCTCGAGGATCTGGAACCGGTGTCGACCGTCGCGCTGCGCCGGTTCGTGCGTACGCATTCGGTGGTGCACCAGTTGCCGACGGCCGTCTCGCTGCGCGCCTTCCCCGCCATCAATATCGGCGGCGATCCGGCGGAGTCGCATACGCTGGTGCGCTCGATGCTCATGGAGCTGGCGACCTTCCACGGCCCCGACCATCTCGCCGTCGCCGTGGTCTGCAGTGATCCCGACGCACCGGTCTGGTCCTGGGCGAAATGGCTGCCTCATCTGCAGCACCCGGCCCAGCGCGACGGGATGGGTTCGGTCCGGATGATGTACCAGTCGCTCGGCGAACTGGAGACCGCGCTGTCGGCGGAACTGATCGAGCGTGGCCGGTTCATGCGTAATCCGCAGCCGACCCAGGGTCGGCTGCACCTGGTCGTCGTCATCGACGACGGCTACGTCAGCGGTAACGAGCGGCTGGTCGCGGAATCGGGCCTGGACTCGGTGACCGTGCTGGACCTCACCGCACCCGAGACCGGTCTCGCGGTCCGGCGCGGCCTGCAGCTGGTCTGCGCGAATTCGGAGGTCTCGGCCAAGAGCGCGGCCGGCGTCGAACGGTTCGCCGCCGCCGACGAGGTGAGTATCGCCGAGGCCGAGGCGTTCTCTCGGGCCCTGGCGCGGTATCGCCTCGCGACCGCGGCGCAGATAGTCAGCCTCGGGGAGGGCACCACGGCCGACCCCGGGCTGATGGCGTTGTTGAAGATTCCCGACGCCGCCCAGGTCGATCCCGCCCGGGTGTGGCGTCCACGTACCGCCCGGGAGCGGTTACGGGTGCCGATCGGTATCACCCCCGACGGCACTCCGGTCGAGATCGATATCAAGGAGTCCGCGGAGAACGGGATGGGCCCGCACGGCCTGTGCATCGGGGCGACCGGTTCGGGTAAATCGGAATTCCTGCGCACCCTGGTGCTCTCGCTGGTCACTACGCATTCTCCCGATGCGCTGAACCTGGTGCTGGTCGACTTCAAGGGTGGCGCGACCTTTCTGGGCCTGGACCCACTGCCCCATGTCGCGGCGGTCATCACCAACCTGGAAGAGGAACTCTCCCTGGTCGACCGGATGAAGGACGCCTTGGCCGGTGAGATGAACCGCCGGCAGGAACTGCTGCGCTCCTCCGGTAACTACGCCAATGTCACCGATTACGAGAAGGCCCGCGCCGCCGGTGTCCCGCTGGATCCGCTGCCTGCCCTGTTCGTCGTGGTCGACGAGTTCTCCGAACTGCTCTCCCAGAAACCGGATTTCGCGGAACTCTTCGTGATGATCGGGCGCCTCGGCCGCTCGTTGCACGTGCATCTGCTGCTGGCCTCGCAGCGCCTCGAGGAGAACAAGCTGCGCGGACTGGAATCGCATCTGTCCTACCGGATCGGCCTGCGCACTTTCTCCGCCAACGAGTCCCGCGCGGTCCTGGGTATCACCGACGCCTACCATCTGCCGAGCGTGCCCGGCTCGGGTTATCTGAAGAGCGACGCCTCCGACCCGTTGCGGTTCAACGCCAGTTACGTCTCCGGCCCGTACGAGGCGCCGCAGGGCACGGCGACCGGCGAGGACGGCAGTCCGGTCGCCCGGCAGCGTCCGGCCGTGTTCACCGCGGCGCCCGTGGATATCCCCGAGGCCGGGATCCCCGCGTCGGCGGAACCGGCTGCCGCGATCAATCCGCTGCTCGAATTGCCGCCCCCGCCGTCGGAGGTGGGTGCGGGCGCCCTGGACGGCGAGGGCGTACCGGACTCCCTGCTCGATGTCGTCGTCAAACGGCTCACCGGGCACGGCCGGCCCGCGCACGAGGTGTGGCTGCCGCCGCTGGACGAATCGCCGACGGTGGATATGCTGCTGCCCGACCCGGATTGGCGCTCCCCGGTCAACCGGCACGGCCAGCTGTGGATGCCGATCGGCGTCATCGACAAGCCCTACGAGCAGCGACGTGATGTGCTCACCATCAACCTCGCCGGTGCGCAGGGCAATGTCGCGGTGGTCGGGGGCCCGCAGTCGGGTAAATCGACCACGCTGCGCGCCATCATCATGGCCGCCGCCGCCACCCACACCCCCGAGCAGGTGCAGATCTACTGCCTGGATTTCGGTGGCGGCAGTATGGCCGGGCTGGTGGGTGTCCCGCATGTCGGTTCGGTGGCCGGCCGGTTGGACGGCGACCGGGTGCGCCGGACCATCGCCGAACTCACCTCCCTCATGCGTCAGCGCGAAGAGCGGTTCGCCGAGCAGGGCATCGAGTCGATGGCCGAGTACCGCCGCCGTAAGTTCGCCGCCCTGCAGCAGGGCATCGCCGATCCGTTCCCCGAGGACGCCTTCGGGGACGTCTTCCTGGTGATCGACGGCTGGATGGCGATCCGGGAGGAGTTCGAGGTACTCGAACCGCAGATCAACGCAATTGCCGGACAAGGTCTTTCGTTCGGTATCCATCTGCTGATCGGCGCCTCGCGCTGGGCCGAGATCCGTCCGGTGGTCAAGGACCAGATCGGGACCCGGATCGAATTGCGCCTCGGTGACCCCTCCGACTCGGAGATGGGTCGCCGGGTGGCGCACCAGGTTCCGGTGGGGCGGCCCGGACGCGGTCTCACCGCCGACCATCTGCACATGCTCATCGCGCTGCCGCGACTGGATTCCGTCTCCGGGACCGGTGATCTGGCCGAGGGGGTGACCCGGGCCCGGACCGAACTCGCGCAGCTGTATCCGAATCGCCGGGCGCCCGAGGTCCGGATGCTGCCGCTGAAGTTCGAGCGTGCCGATCTGATCGAGCAGGCCCGGTCGCGGGGCATCGAATCCGGTGCCACGAAGGTCGTGGTCGGACTCGGCGAATCCGAACTGCAGCCGCTGGTACTGGATTTCAACGCCGAACCACACTTCATGGCGTTCGCGGACGTGGAATGCGGTAAGACCACCCTGCTACGCAATATCGTCATGGGGATCACCGAGAATTCCACCGCCGAAACGGCTCGGGTGATCATGATCGACTATCGGCGTACCATGCTCGGTGTCATCGAGGGGGACCAGCTCGCCGGATATTCCACCTCATCGCAGACCTGTGCGCCGATGATCAAGGAAGTCGCTGCCTATCTGGCCAAGCGAATTCCCGGATCCGATATCACCCCGCAGCAGTTGCGGGAGCGCAGCTGGTGGAGCGGTCCGGAGATCTACATCGTGGTCGACGACTACGATATGGTCGCCGCCGGCAGCGCCAACCCGTTCCAGCCGCTGATCGAATTCCTGCCGCAGGCCCGCGATATCGGTATGCACCTGATCGTCACCCGCCGCATCGGCGGAGTGTCCCGCGCCCTGTACGACCCGATCCTGGGCACGATGAAGAATATGTCGGTGGACACGCTGATCATGAGCGGGTCCAAGGACGAGGGCAAGCTGATCGGCGATGTGCGGCCCACCAGGCTGCCGCCGGGGCGCGGCACGCTGATCTCGCGCAGCCGCGGTATCGAGATGGTGCACATCGCCCATCTCGATCCGCTCTGACGCCGCTCCGCCCGGTTCCGGGTGCGGATTCCGCCGCGGGTCAGCCGGAGACCGGCAGCACGATCGGATCGCGGGCCAGCCGGGTCAGCGGCAGACCGGTCGGGATACCGAGCGTCGGACCTTCCAGCAGCCAGTCGTCGACATGCCGTTCGAACAGCGCGCAGGAGGGGCTCGGATCGTTCGGATCGGCGACGCGGGCCAGCCGGAATCCGGCCCGCCGGTAGTAGGTGTGTAGGTCGGTATTGGTCGTCCACGCGTCGAGCCGTACCCAGCTCCGGTCGTGCGCCCGGGCCAGTGCCGCCGCGTGCGCGAGTAGCCGCCGTCCGACGCCGGACCCCGCGAAGCGGAGATCCACGATCAGATAGTGCACGATGAGCGCGTCCGCCAATTCGGCGCCGGTCCACAATTCCCGATCGGCGCGGTCGTTGACCGTGATCGTCCCCGCCGGTTCACCGTTCACCTCGGCTATCCAGGTTTCCCACGCGGCCACCGACCGGGCCACGGCACGCGCGAAGTAGTCGATCGACAATCCGGACGCCTCGGTCGACCATTGGTCCGAGCCGCGGGCGGCCAGCCAGGACGAGCGTTGTAGCCGCAGGCGGCGGATCAGGTCCAGGTCATCGAGGTCGGCCGGCCGAATCTGCACCGTCATGAGCTAGAACCATATCTCGGACCGATCGGTCTGATCCAGTACGCCACGGATCACCGCTATCCCGGCCGAATCGCCGAGTTCGTAGGCCAGCCGATTGCTCGCCGCGATGGAACGATTACGGGTCACCCGGGTGACCCGGTCGTGGTTCGCCCCGATCCGCAGATGATCCAGTAGCACAGTGCCCATGGCCACACCGAGCACCGCGGCCTCCTCGGTGTTCGCCGGACGCGCGACCAGCGAATCCCGGTGCGCGGTCTCGCCCTGCCCGCGTTCGGCCAGCCGGCGCGTGGTGCCCTCGGGAATATCGTGCGGTGAATCCAACCCGGTGGCCTCGGCCAGATCCCGGGGATAGAAGCTCACCTCCCACGACCACGGTTCGTTGTCCAGGTACTGCACGACGGTCCGGGCCACCACCCACGAATCCACCGGAATACCGAGCCACTGCGCGACACGCTCGTCCGCCGGTTCCATGCGCGCGCTGAATTCCTTGGTGGGCACCCGGCCCGCGGCGCGCGCGATCTCGGAGAAGATATCGTGGGCGGCCCGCGGCCGATCCGGGCGGATATGGTCGGTGACCACCGATTCCAGCACTTCGCGGCTGCGGATGATGGTGCCTCGGGAAGTAGCCGTATAGACGAGATTCTCGGTGACCAGCACCTGGATCGCATTACGTGCGGTGGTGAGTGAAACCTGCATCTGCTCGGCCAATTCGGCGTGACTGGGCAGGCGTTCCCCCGGTTGCCACTTGCCGGCTCGTATCTCCTCGCGGAGGTGGTCCGCGATCCGTCGATACGTCGGACCGTCCGCCATCGTGCTCCTCGGGTGGTCGCCAGGTAACGAAGTGTACGCTTTTCGTGTCCAGGGGGGCCTGTATCGCTTGACAGTAGCCTTCGGCGGTTTATTGTAATCAACGTACTGACCCGGTGTTGTGCGGCGATGAACGGCGAGGCAACCGTGACAGGTTCGGATACAACAGTCGTAATGGCTCTTCCCGGCGCCCAGCGCGGCGCTGATCCCTTGGCGCAGAGCGGGTCTCCCGGTCTGCCGAATTCGGACCTACTGGTGCGCGCCGCGCGCGGACACCGGGTCGTCGGGGGTCAGCTGCTCTGGTACGCCCGCGATTTAGCGGTACTCCACGAGCGCAGATTGGTGGGCCGCGGCGGTTCCATCGTCACCGATCCCGACCGGCTGGTCGAGATCGACCGGCGCCGGATGGAATTGGTGCTGGCCATCGATGATTGGGTGGGGCGCAATGTCCCGCAGCACCGGCTCGGTGTCACTCTGCACACCGAAACCGTCGGCGCGATCATCGATCGGCTCGCCGAATCCGCGGTCCGCGCGCACCACGCGTTGATGACCCTGGACGCGGACGACGAACTCCTGCACAGCGCCTGGCATCATCTGGCCGAACTGGCCGATGCCTACGACGCGCTGGTCGGCGATGTGCTGGCCGGAAGGCGCAGGTTGCCGGAGTGGTGACGCCCCGGGCCGGTCGCCGCCACGGCCGGCTCCGGGGTCCACCGCGCGGTACCGGGTCCGAGCGCGGGGCTCAACCGCCCTGATGCGGCTGGTAGCTCTGCGTGAAATCGTCGGCCACGGTCGCCGCCAATTCCACGTAGGCCCGCTTGGTCTCCTTCTTCAACCGCGGCAGGTCGATTTCGGCGCCCTCGGACATATGCGGGTCGAACGGGATCATATGCACCGCCCGGCAGCGCGACAGGAAGTACTGCCGCAGCTGCTGCACATCGATGTTCGGCGTACCGTCGCGCGGCGAGTTGATCACCACCACCGCGTTCTGCACCAGATGGTGGTAGCCGTGCAGCGACAACCAGTCCAGGGTGGCCGACGCGCTCTGCGCGCCGTCGATCGCGGTGGGGGAGATGAGCACCAGCGAATGAGCCAGTTGCAGGACGCCCGCCATCGCCGAATGCATCAGACCGGTACCGCAGTCGGTGAGGATGATGTTGTAGAACCGCTGCAGGATCCGGGCCACCGCGCGGTACTCGTCTTCGTTGAACGCCTCCGATGCGGCCGGATCACGTTCGCTGGCCAGCACTTCCAGGCGGCTGGTCGCCTGTGAGGTGTGCCGCCGGACATCGGAATACCGTTCGATGGCCGGATCGAGCAGCAGATCCCGGACCGTGGACCGCGTCTGCAGGGGGACGCGCTGCGACAGCGTGCCGAAGTCGGGGTTGGCGTCCACCGCGATCACCCGGTCCCCGCGGATCGAGGCGAAGGTCGAGCCGAGACCGATGGTGGTGGTGGTCTTACCGACACCGCCCTTGAGGGAGAGCACGGCGATCCGATAGTCGCCGCGCACCGGTTGCCGGATCCGCGCGACCAGCTCCTGCAGCCGCCGTTCCTCGGCGGACATACCGGGATTGATCCGGCCGCCGGACGCGTGGTGTACCACTTTGCGCCAGCCCTGGCCGGAGGCCTTCTTCGCGCGGCGGACCGAGACGTCGTCGAGGGACGGCGCACCCGGCCCCGGCGCGCCGAATCGCGCCGGGTTCTGCTGCCACTGCTGCGGGGGCGGCCCGCCCTGTTGCTGCCAGGCCGGCGCGCCACCGTGCTGCTGCGGAGGTGCGGACTGCTGCTGCCACTGCGGGGGCGCGGGGTTGTACTGGGCCGGGGCCGGGCCGGGGGCCTGCGGCGGCGGTCCCGGTTGCTGCCATTGCTGCCGTGGGCCCGGAGCCTGGGGCGCCGGCGGGAGCGGCTGCCGCGGCCGGTTCGGTTCGGGGGCGTGCCACTGGGCGCCTTCGGCGGGAACAGGAGCTTCGGGCGCCCGCCACTGCGGGTTGCCGCGATCCGGCGCCGGCGCCGAACGCTCCGGCCACGCCTGGTCACCGAGCTCGCCGGTCCCGCCGTGGTGCGGCGGGGGAGCGCTCTCCGGCGCGCGCGGCCCGTCGTCGGCGGGCCCGGTGCGCGGGGCCGGCGCGGCGGTGTGCTCCGGAGCCCGGAAGGGATCCGGCGTCGGGAAGGGCTGCGGTGCCGGGGCGGCCTCCGGTACCGGGGAGGGTTCCGGAGCGGTGAAGGTATCGGGCGCAGTGAACGAATCCGGGGCGGGCGCCGGCGCATCGGCCGGACCGGGGAAGGCGGGCGCGGACGATTCGGCGGAAGACACAGGCTCGCCGGCGGTCCCCGCGTCGCTGGCGGCCTCGGAGGGAGACGGCGGCAGATCGGGAAGGCGCCGCAACGGCTGCTGCGGCACCGCCCCCTCGTCGGGGCGCGAAGTGTCGGCGGGTGGATCCGGCAGCGGCGGGGGCGGCGGTAGCAGCGGCGGTTGGGTGGCGGCCGGCGCGGCAGGTCCGGCCGCACCGCCGGCCCACTCGTCCGCGCCGGTGGGTCGCGGCTCGGGCGCCGGATGCGGCGGGATCGGATGGTGTGGGCGTAACCGGTCGAACTCCGGCGCCGGCTCGCCCGGTTGCCGAACCGGCAGCTCCGGTGGATCGGTCGCCGGGGCGCGGAAAGCATTCGGTGCCGCCGTGGGCGCCGGCGCGCCGTCCGGACCCCATTGCGGTCCCGGGCCGGGTGCGGGCGGAGCCGGCACGTCGGGCCGGTCGGCGGGCGGGTACGGCGCCGGCATGCCCTGCTCGGCCTGCTGGGACGGGTCGGCGCCGGCATGACGTGCCGATTCGGCGCCCTCCGGCCGGGGCGTGGCCCACTCGTGCCGGCCGGTCGCCTCGGCCCAATTGTTGCGCTGGGCGGGGCGGGGGCCGGTGTTGTTCGGGAGGAGCTCCCCGACGCGTTCCTCGAGTGACGGCTGGTCCTTGTTCTTGTTCCGGAACCAGCCCTTACCCTTTTTCTTGTCGCTCTCGGCGGCACGGTCCTCGTCGCGGCCGCGGCGGGCGAAGAAACCGTCCGGCGGTTCGGGGGTCTCGGGAATGACCTCGTCCTGGGGCAGATTCTGGACCGGCGGCGGCTCGTAGTTGCGAAAATTCCCCTCGCCGACCCCGGTGACCTCGGTATCGGCCAGCCATGGTGGCAGCATGGGGAGGCCGTCGTTGCTGCGGCTCACCGGTCCCCTCCTGGAGTGGTCGACCTCGGACTGCGGCCAGTTTACGCGACAACCACCCTTGCACTCAGTGCCGGGGAGCCGGGTCCGGGGTTGTGACGCGCCTCGCGGAGAGTACCCCTTTTTGCCCGATCACATACCTACCGGTAAGCTGACCAGGCGGTGTATCAAAGCGCCGCCTGTTCGTGTGCGATCGGTTGTCGTGTTCGCCGTTGTACACGGTGTGCCGTTCCCGCGGTCGCACCGGTGTGCGCCGGCCGGTCCCGCGGGCAGTACCAGGGCAATCAGACCAGGTTGAGTGTAACCGGGATCGCGGAGGATATGGCGAAGAAAGACGGGGCCATCGAGGTCGAGGGGCGGGTTGTCGAGCCGTTGCCGAATGCGATGTTCCGGATCGAGCTCGAGAACGGGCACAAGGTCCTCGCGCATATCAGCGGCAAGATGCGTCAGCACTACATCCGCATCCTGCCGGAGGACCGGGTCGTCGTCGAGCTGTCGCCGTACGACCTGTCCCGCGGTCGGATCGTCTACCGCTACAAGTGAACGAGTGGGCCCCGGCTCGCTCCCCGAGATTTCCCCGGTCGTACCCGACCGGGGTCAACTGTGTCCACACCCGTAGGTGTGGGCCGCTACGAAAGATTGGACGGACGTGAAGGTTCAGCCGAGCGTCAAGAAGATCTGCGAGAAGTGCAAGGTGATCCGGCGTAACGGCCGGGTCATGGTGATCTGCGACAACCTGCGGCACAAGCAGCGGCAGGGCTGACACCGGGCCTGAGCACCGAACGCGGTTCGGACTGGCACGCAGAAGAACTCCCAGCTCCAGCCGCACACTGAGGATTTTTCCGGGGTGACCCGGAAGGTGTGCGCGCCTACCCCCGGAACGGAGGCCGGGGCCCCACCAGACGAGGGGACGGACAGGGAGCAGACCTCCGCAACAGTTAAGGAAACTGCCAGATGGCACGTCTCATGGGCGTCGACCTCCCGCGCGAGAAGCGCATGGAGATCGCACTGACCTACATCTACGGCGTCGGTCGTACCCGCTCCAAGGAGATCCTGGCCGCGACGGGCGTCAGCCCGGACCTGCGCTCGAAGGATCTCACCGACGAGCAGGTCACGCAGCTGCGTGACTACATCGAGGGCTCGTCCCTCAAGGTCGAAGGTGACCTGCGTCGTGAGGTCCAGGCCGATATCCGTCGCAAGATCGAGATCGGCTGCTACCAGGGCCTGCGTCACCGTCGTGGCCTCCCGGTCCACGGCCAGCGCACCAAGACCAACGCGCGCACCCGCAAGGGCCCGAAGCGCACCGTCGCCGGCAAGAAGAAGTAGGGGATAAGCGATGCCTCCGAAGTCCCGGGCCTCCGGCCCGAAGAAGAGCCAGAAGTCGCGCCGCAGGGAAAAGAAGAACGTCCCGCACGGTCACGCGCATATCAAGAGCACGTTCAACAACACGATCGTGTCCATCACCGATCCTTCCGGCAACGTCATCTCCTGGGCGTCGTCGGGTCATGTCGGGTTCAAGGGTTCGCGCAAGTCGACCCCGTTCGCCGCGCAGCTGGCCGCCGAGAACGCGGCCCGCAAGGCGCAGGAGAACGGTGTGAAGAAGGTCGACGTGTTCGTCAAGGGCCCGGGTTCGGGCCGCGAGACCGCGATCCGTTCGCTGCAGGCCGCCGGCCTGGAAGTGGGCACCATCTCCGATGTCACTCCGCAGCCGCACAACGGCTGCCGTCCGCCCAAGCGGCGTCGCGTCTAAGCGGGAAGGAAGGTAGAGCACAATGGCCCGTTACACCGGACCCATCACCCGCAAATCGCGTCGCCTGCGCGTCGACCTGGTAGGCGGTGACCAGGCTTTCGAGCGTCGCCCCTACCCGCCCGGCCAGCACGGCCGCGCGCGGATCAAGGAGAGCGAGTACCTGCTCCAGCTGCAGGAGAAGCAGAAGGCCCGCTTCTCCTACGGTGTCATGGAGCGGCAGTTCCGCCGGTACTACGAAGAGGCCAACCGCCTCAAGGGCAAGACCGGTGACAATCTGCTGCGTCTGCTGGAGACCCGGCTGGACAACGTCGTGTACCGCGCCGGTCTGGCCCGTACCCGCCGCCAGGCCCGCCAGCTCGTCAGCCACGGCCACTTCCTGGTGAACAACAAGAAGGTCAACGTTCCTTCTTTCCAGGTCACCCAGTACGACATCATCGATGTCAAGGAGAAGTCGCTGGCGACCCTGCCGTTCCAGGTGGCGCGGGAGACCGTCGGTGACCGTCCGGTCCCCGGCTGGCTCCAGGTCATCCCGGGCCGGCTGCGCATCCTGGTGCATTCGCTGCCGGAACGCGCGCAGATCGATGTGCCGCTGCAGGAACAGCTGATCGTCGAGTACTACTCGAAGTAACAGCTGCGCCGCTGGTGTGGGCCGCCGAACCGCGACGGCCCGCACAACCCCTAGACGAGGCGTCAAATAGCGGGCGCCCAAAACAGGAGGATTGATCCCATGCTGATTTCCCAGCGTCCGACCCTCACCGAAGAGGTCATCGCCGACAACCGGTCGAAGTTCACCATCGAACCGCTCGAGCCGGGCTTCGGATACACCCTCGGTAACTCGCTGCGGCGCACCCTGCTGTCCTCGATCCCGGGGGCCGCGGTGACCAGCATCCGCATCGACGGCGTTCTGCACGAGTTCACCACCGTGCCCGGTGTGAAGGAGGATGTCACCGACATCATCCTGAACCTCAAGGGCCTGGTCGTGTCCTCCGAAGAGGACGAGCCGGTCACCATGTACCTGCGCAAGCAGGGGCCGGGGACCGTCACCGCCGATGACATCGTGCCGCCGTCGGGTGTGGTCGTGCACAACCCGGATATGCATATCGCCACCCTGAACGACAAGGGCAAGCTCGAGATCGAGCTGGTCGTCGAGCGTGGTCGCGGTTATGTCCCGGCGGTGCAGAACAAGGCGACCGGTGCGGAAATCGGCCGGATCCCGGTGGATTCGATCTACTCGCCGGTGCTCAAGGTGACCTACAAGGTCGAGGCCACCCGTGTCGAACAGCGCACCGACTTCGACCGGCTCATCCTGGACGTGGAGACCAAGAACTCCATCAGCGCGCGGGACGCGCTCGCCTCGGCGGGCAAGACCCTGGTCGAACTGTTCGGCCTGGCCCGTGAGCTGAACGTCGAAGCCGAAGGTATCGAGATCGGCCCCTCCCCGGCCGAGGCGGATCACATCGCCTCCTTCGGGCTGCCGATCGAGGATCTGGACCTCACCGTCCGTTCCTACAACTGCCTGAAGCGCGAGGGTGTGCACACCGTCGGCGAGCTGGTGGCGCGGACCGAATCGGATCTGCTGGATATCCGCAATTTCGGCCAGAAGTCCATCGACGAGGTCAAGGTCAAGCTGCACGCGCTGGGCCTCTCGCTCAAGGACAGCCCCGCGTCCTTCGACCCGTCCAGCGTGGTCGGCTACGACGCGAGCACCGGAACCTGGTCCGACAGCGGCACTTTCAGCGATAACGACGGCGGCGAGCAGGACTACGCCGAAACCGAACAGCTCTAGGCCGCCGGGGTAGGCGCCCCGGAACGGCCTTTACCAAGGAGAACCCACAATGCCCAAGCCCAAGAAGGGTGCTCGCTTCGGCGGGTCGGCGTCACACCAGAAGGCGATCTTCGCCAATCTGGCCACGGCGCTCTTCGAGCACGGTCGGATCACGACCACCGAGGCCAAGGCCAAGGCGCTGCGCCCCTACGCCGAGAAACTGGTCACCAAGGCCAAGGCCGGCACCCTGGCCGACCGCCGCGAGGTGCTCCGGGTGATCCGGAACAAGGACGTCGTGCACGATCTCTTCGCCGAGATCGGCCCGTCGTTCGAGGGCCGCAACGGCGGTTACACCCGGATCATCAAGACCCTGCCGCGTAAGGGCGACAACGCCCCGATGGCGATCATCGAGCTGGTCCGGGAACAGACCGTGACCAACGAGGCCGATCGCGCCCGCCGGGTCGCCGCGTCGCAGAAGGCGGAGGAGAAGGCCCCCGAGGCCGAGACCGAAGCCGAAGCCGAAGCCGAAGCCACCGAGGCTCCGGCCGAGGAAGCCGCGGCCGAGGAGAAGGCCGACGACAAGGCGTAATTCGTCTGCCGGGGACGCGTGCGACGCGGGTTCCCGGTTCGTCGACGAGCCCGCCGCCCACTACGGGCGTGCGGGCTCGTCCCGTATCCGGAGGATGGTCTGGTGAGCGAACACGAGCCGGGATACGCGACAACCGGTTCGGCCCCGCGCGGATCCGCCGACCCGCGGGCGGCCGGCGGGTCCGCCCCGGTGTCCGGGTCCGCGAGTGGGTCGCGCGGGAAAACAGCGATCACGCCGGTGCCTAGGCCGGAGGGCGCGCGGTTCCGCCTGGATATCTCCTACGACGGCACCGAGTTCGTCGGCTGGGCCCGCCAGCCCGGTCTGCGGACCGTGCAGGGTGTGCTGGAGGAATCGCTGGGGAAGGTGCTGCGTGAACCGGTGCAGTTGACGGTCGCCGGCCGCACCGACGCCGGGGTGCACGCCGAGGGCCAGGTCGCACATTTCGATACCGCGGTAGAGGTGGACGAGGACAAACTCGTGCACCGGATGGCCAAATTCCTGCCCAAGGATGTCCGGATCACCGGTGTCCGTGCCGTGCCCGCCGAATTCGACGCCCGCTTCTCGGCGGTCCGCCGCCACTACATCTACCGTCTCACCACGGCGCCCTACGGTGCCGACCCGCTGGCCGCGCGCAGCGTGGTGGGTTGCCGCCCGGTCGATGTCTCGGCCATGCGCGCGGCTTCCCACACACTGCTGGGTCTGCACGATTTCGCGGCCTTCTGCCGGCGCCGGGAGGGCGCGACGACTGTTCGCGAACTCCAACGGTACGACTGGGTACGGGACGGGGACCGGCTGGAGGCCTATGTCAGCGCCGACGCCTTCTGCTGGTCGATGGTGCGCAGCCTGGTCGGCGCGGTGCTCGCGGTGGGGGAGGGCCGCCGGACACCGGAGTGGGTCGCGGGGCTGTTGGCCGAGCGGAGCCGGTCGAGTTCGGTGACCGTGGCACCGGCGCACGGGCTGAGCCTCGTCGCGGTCGACTACCCCGCGGAACCGGACCTGGCCGCCCGCAACGCGCAGACCCGGGAGATGCGATCGGTCCCCGCGGGGGACTGCTGTATCTGATCACGCGTGCCGACCGTCGGGGTGGGCAGAAGGCGTGAGTGTGGCAGGCACCCCGAGTAGGCCTCGCGGTATTCGGCAGTCCTCGATGGGCCGCCGTTTCCTGGACGGCGGGCCGCGCACGCTTCAAAACCGGGTTGTCCCCGGTTACAGAGGCCGACCACTCGGCGTGAACGGCCGGTGAGTGCGGGCGCGCGCCTCGGTCGGCCCGGATGGGCGTACGACTCTGTGAGTGTTCGATGGTGGCCACTCGGCGAACGGCTCGCTGTACCTGCCAGGCCGCTGGGATCGGGGCGGGGAAGCTGCTCCACACCAAGGGTTTTCATGTACCGCCGCCGGATGGTGCCGCATAGGGCCGCACGTTCGCGTCATCGGCCGGTCGGCCGGGCCGCGCCGGACCACGGGGATAGGGTCGGGGCTGGAATAGGTCCCCTCGACGACAAGGTTGCGGTAGTTATGACGATCGATCTCGGACGATACGGCGTATGGCGCTACTACAAGCTGTTCACCCCGGAAGCGGCGGCGGAACTCGAGCGACTCGGCTACGGGGCCCTGTGGCTCGGCGGCTCGCCGAGCGCCGACCTCCCGGTGGTGGAGGACCTGCTGGCGTCCACCGAGACCCTGAAGGTCGGCACCAGCATCGTCAACATCTGGACCGCGCCCGCCGCCGAAACCGCCGAATCCTTCCATCGGATCGAGCAGCGGTTCCCGGGCCGGTTCGTGCTCGGCATCGGCTGTGGTCACCCGGAGGCGAACAAGCCCTACCGTTCCCCCTACGAGGCACTGGTCGAATACCTCGACGAACTGGACGCGGCCCGGGTCCCGGTCTCCGGCCGGATGCTCGCCGCGCTCGGCCCGAAGGTGCTGAAGCTGGCGGCGGACCGTACCGCGGGCGCGCTGCCCTACCTCACGACTCCGGAGCACACCGCGCAGGCCCGCGAGATCGTCGGTGACGCGCTGCTGGTGCCCGAACAGAAGCTCGTCGTGGACACCGATCCCGACAGCGCCCGCGCCACCGGTCGCACCGTGGTCGAGATGTACCTCGGCCTGCGCAACTACACCACCAACCTGCGGCGTCTCGGCTATACCGACGAGGACATCGCCAAACCGGGCAGCGACCGCCTGCTCGACGCGCTCGCCGTGCACGGGGCGGCCGACCAGGTCGCGGCGCAGGTCCGCCGTCATATCGAGGCGGGCGCCGATCACCTCGCCCTGCAGGTTCTCGACCAGGACTACCTGGCCACGCTGCGCACCCTGGCGCCCCTGCTCATCCAGCAGTCCTGACCCGGCGGGTGGGCCGCCCGAGCGGGGGCCCACCCGGCGTAGCACTCAGGAACGAACCAGCCTGGCGATCGCGTCGGTGGCTTCCTTGATCTTGGCCTCGGCGTCCGGACCGCCGGCGACCGCCGCGTCCACCACACAGTGGCTGATATGGTCCTCCAGCAACCCCATCGCGACCGCCTGCAGGGCCTTGGTCATCGCGGAGACCTGGGTGAGGATATCGATGCAGTACTTCTCCTCCTCCACCATCCGCTGCAGGCCGCGCGCCTGCCCTTCGATCCGGCGCAACCGCTTGAGGTAGTCGTCCTTGGCGGTGATGTAGCCGTGGTTCGCGTGGTCGTGGGACGTGTGGCCGGTCCCCGTCTCGTCGGCGGATCCCGCCGTGGTGGGTGTGGAAGTCACCGATTGTCTCCTCTGCGCCGGTCGAGAGGACCGTTCATACCCCCCTAGGGTACATCTCCGTTTCGGGCTTGTCAGCTACGGGCCCTCGCCTGTGCGCCCATGCCGGCGACGCGGAACAATCGAGACCATGACTTCCCAGGATCGGCCCGCGCTGGCCGTCATCGGCGGTAGTGGATTCTACGATTTCTTCGACGGCGCCACGGACGCGGTCACGGTGCGAACCCCCTACGGTGATCCGAGCGCGCCGATCGCGGTGGGGGAGGTCGAGGGCCGTCCGGTGGCTTTCCTCCCGCGGCACGGAGCACGGCACGAGTACTCCCCGCACACCGTGCCCTACCAGGCCAATATGTGGGCGCTGCGCTCGATCGGCGTGCGCCGGATCTACGCACCCTGCGCGGTCGGCAGTCTGCGGCCCGACTGGGGACCAGGCGCCGTGGTCATCCCCGACCAACTCGTCGACCGCACCTCCGGCCGCCCGCAGACCTATTTCGACGGTAACGGCATCCACGTCTCCTTCGCCGATCCCTACTGCGCCGACCTGCGCGCGACCGCGGTGAAATCCGCCGACAGCGCAGTGCACGTCCACCCGCACGGCACCATGGCCGTCATCCAGGGACCGCGCTTCTCCACCCGCGCCGAGAGCCGCTGGTTCGCCGCCCAGGGCTGGGACCTGGTCAATATGACCGGCTACCCGGAGGCGGTACTCGCCCGCGAACTGGAGATGTGTTACGCGGCGATCGCGCTGGTCACCGATCTGGACGCGGGGGTCACCGAGGGCGAAGGCGTCCGCGCGGCCGACGTGTTCGCCGAATTCGAACGCAATATCGGGCCGTTCAAGGAACTCGTCCACAGCGCGGTGGCCGCGGTCGCCGATACCGAGACCTGCGAGCACTGCGGGGTCCACGCCGGGGTCGCGTTGCCTTTCGAACTGCCCTGAAACCATCCCGCGGCTCGGCGCGGCCGCGGGATAGTGTCGTCCGGTGGATACGCCCCTGCGACTAGAGGTGATCGTCGCCAGTGTCCGGCCCGAACGCTTCGCGCCCGTGGTCGCCGACTGGTTCCTGCGCACGGCCCGGGCCCGGTCCGAATTCGATATCGGCGTGCTCGACCTGCTGGAGGTCCCGCTGCCGATCGATCTGACCGAGACCCCGGAGACCGCACGATTCCGTGAAAGGCTCGCGGCCGCGGATGCTTTCGCCGTGGTGACCTCGGAGTACAACCACGGCTACCCGGCCTCGGTGAAAACCGCCTTCGACAGCGCGAAACACGAATGGCGGGCCAAACCGGTGGGTTTCGTGTCCTACGGCGGCCTGTCGGGTGGATTGCGCGCGGTGGAACAACTCCGCCAGGTGGTGGCCGAGATCCATATGGTCTCGGTACGCGAATCGGTGAGCTTCCACCGGGCGCGCAAACAGTTCGACGCCGCGGGCAACACGGGCGACGGTGCCGCGATCGACGCGGCGGACCGGATGCTCACCCAACTCGCCTGGTGGGGCGGGGTGTTGCGTGGAGCGCGGGCCGTCGACCCTTATCCGGGCTGAGTCCTCGGCGGAGCCGGTGAGTACGGGGGACGGCCGTCGACCCTTGTGGGCCTCGTAAGGCTCGGCGCCGGGCGTCTGCCGCTACTCGCGGAGGTGATCGGATGGCAGGCCGGCCGGGAATACGGGCTCCGAGAACCCGGCGGCACGGTCGGGCGGCCATCGGCGGATCGATGCGGGTCGACGGTGGGACGAGCGGGTGGTGCGACCGCAAGGCCGGTGTTGTGCCGGGACGTGTCAGCGGTGCTGGGGCTGGTGGGCCGCCGGGTGGACATGGGGCGCGGGCTGCCGGGTCCGAGGTTCACCGATGTAGGTGTGCTCCCGGGGGATGGAGACCAGGTTCAGCGGGATCTGGGTGGTCGCGGTACGGACAACGACCCGGTTACCGATCGCGCCGGGTTGCTGGATCGACAGATCGGGTTTGGTGGCCGGCCAGCCCATCGGGTCGCCGGTGACATAGATCGTGGTGATACCGGCGTGCGGCGCGGGAGCCAGGACACCGTCGACGACGGTCGCGGTGAACATGGCGTCGGACTGGTGCATTTCGACGGCCAGCATCAACCGTTCCGGATTGCCGATCGTCTCGATCAGCTGATACCAGGCCTGGGGACGGTCGGTGCGCACCAGGATCCGTTCACCGACGGCCAGCGCGCGGAACACCAGCTGCTGCGCGAGATACAGTTCGCCCGCCACGTACACCGACGAGATACCGGCGCCGACGAGCCGCAGTGCCACACCGTTGCCCTCGTCGTCCGACCCGATCAGCTGTCCACAGCCCGACGACGGCAGCGCCAGCGCGTCCAGCACATCGATCGGGTACTCGGCGGTGGGGACGACGTCCTCGACATCGGGGATACCGATCGGCAGCTGCGCGAGCAGCCCGTCGCGGTGCCGGCCGTTCATCGAGACCATGCCCTTGGACGCGGTCTTCTCGGGGAGTTCCCGCAGGGTGGACCGCCAGGCCGCGCCGACATGCACGGTATCGGCCGTACTGCCGGGACGCAGCCGGACCGTGACCGTGGTGCCCCGGGATTCGGCCACCCACAGCTGCGAAAGGATCTCCGAGCCCAGCAGTTTCGGATCGATCGCGGACCCGATGTTGACACTGTTGCCGAGTTCGGCGTACCGCCACCGGTGGGTCAGCTCGCGCGCGTCGGCCCCGTGCAGCACCTGCCGGACGGCCGCCCGGATCTCCGAGGCGGTCAGCACCCGCGAACCGCACCCCGCGTCTTCCAGCGTCCGGACGATGCGCTGGGTCGCGATGGTGACCGCGCGCGCCGCGCCCTCGTCGCCGCCGCCGCGCCGGTTCGCCGCCCCGGGGCAGTCGACCATATCGAACCCGATCGCCAGCCAGACCGTGCGATACGCGGTGGCGGGCAGTGGCCCCAACAGTGATTCGTAGATGGCGCCGGCCGGTGTACCGGAGCGGCTGCGGTGGCCGTGGCTGATGATGTCGATACCGCTGAGCAGGATGTCGTGCTGGGCGAGGCAGGTCGCCAGTTCCGCCATCGGCAGCAGATGGGAGGCGTGCACCGCGGTGCGGTCGATACGGGTGAGCCCGCCGCGCGGCGGCAGCACCTCGACGACCGCGACCACCCGGCTCTCGTCCCAGTACAGGCCCAGCGACCGGTCGTCGGGCCCGCGGAAATCGCTGCTGTCCCCGATCCGGTATTCGCGGTGGGCCCGGTAGTTCCACCAGGTGCCGACCCAATCCAGCAGGACCCGGCGCCCGACCGGGACGAGCGGAATGCATCCGACGACGACCGCGACTCCCAGCGCGATCCACGGGTTCACTCCGGTGATCAAGGTGACCGTGCCCGCGACGAGCGCGAATACCTGCGCGATGAGCAGGTTGCGCATGGAGATACGCCCGAAAAGCAGGCTGCGCCTGCGCCCCAATGCGGCTGCAACGGCCATCAGAGTCCCCCAGGTACCCGGTGTCGGCCGATTATCGGCGGCCGAGCTGAACTACGTCCTCGCGAACTGTACTGTGTTCGGCGAGCACCAGCACAGTTCGGGGGAAAGCGATGCCTTCAAAGCCCACAACCAGGTGGCAGATCAGCGGTTACAACTTCCTGGTCCGTCGGATGGAACACGCGCTGGTGCGGCGGGACGTGCGAATGCTCCACGATCCCATGCGTTCTCAGGTGCGCGCCTATGTCGTGGGCCTGGTCCTGGCGGTGGTGGTCCTCGCCGGCTGTGGCGTGCTGGCTCTGCTCCGCCCGCAGGACAAGATCGACCAGAACAAAATCCTGATCGGCAAGGAATCCGGCGCCGTCTATGTGGTGATCAACGATGTGGTGCACCCCGCGTTGAACCTGGCCTCGGCCCGGCTGGCCGCGGGCGAGGCGCCGGCCGCGTCGATCGTGAAGGAAGCCGAGATCGGTAAGAAGGCCCGGGGTCCGCTGATCGGTATCCCCGGGGCACCCGGCTCGATCCACTTCGATTCCGCCGGTACCGGACGGCAGTGGACGATCTGCGACGAGATGAAGATCGACGGCAGCCAGGACCGGACGACCTCGGTTCTGGCCGGTGACCTCGAACTCGGCGCGAAAGCCGATGCCCTGGGCGCGGATCTAGCGCTGCTCGTGCAGGGGGAGAATTACACCTATCTGGTCTACGACAAGAAACGCGCGCGCGTCGATATGACCGACCGCGCGGTCACCGACGCCCTGAAGATCACCGGTGCCACCCCGCGACCGATGAGCGAAGGCCTGATCAATGCGATACCGGAAGTGCAGGCGATCGTTCGGCCCGATATCGCCGATGCCGGCAGCGCCCCGACCGGTTTCGAGGTCAGCGGTCACCGTATCGGTGACGTCGTGCAGGTCGGCACCTCCGGCACCGAGTATCACGTGGTGCTCGCCGATGGGCTGCAGCCCATCTCGGCCCTGACCGGGGAGATCATTCGTAACTCCACCCCGCAGACTCCGGGTGACGACACCATCGACCAGCGCGAACGCACCGACGCCCCGGTATCGGCGGCCCTGCGGGTGGGCGACTACCCGCAGACCGCGCCTGCCGTGCTCGAAGCCAAGGACCATCCGGTGAGCTGCCTGTCGTGGAAACCGATCCCGGAGGCCGGTGAGAACACCGGCACCAAGGCCGAATTGCAGGTCAGCACCGGGGTCGGCCTGCCGATGCCGGACAGCGCGAAACTGGTGCCGCTCGCCCAGGCCGACGGGTCGGGCCAGAACGTCGACTCCGCCTACCTGGCGCCGGGTACCGGCGCCTATGTACAGACCACCGGGATAGAACCGGACAGCAGCCGTAAGGACAGCATCTTCTATATCGCCGATACCGGTGTGCGGTACGGCATCAAGAACGCCGACGCCGCAAAGGCACTGGGTATGCCGGAGAAAGCCGAACCCGCCCCCTGGCCGATCGTCGGGCTGCTGGCCTCCGGGCCCAGCCTGGGCCGGGAAGAAGCGCTGGTCGCACACGACGGGGTCGCACCGGATCCGTCACCGGCCGCACAGCCGGTCGCCACGGGAAAGTGATCACCTGCCCGCGGGGGTGATACCGCCGCCGAGCGATCCGGGCAGCGGTATCACCGACGGCCTGCCCGGGTCGGCCACGTGGCCGTCGAATCGGCCGCCCACACAATTCGCCCAGGCATGCTGTTCCACATGCCCGCCGCCCTGCTCGCACTGGGCCGGCGTCACCGGAACGTCGAACGCATCCTCTGGATAAGCTCGGGCCGGACCTGTTCCGGCATACATATAGACGTGCACGGCGGAACCCGGTTCCCGACCCGGAAGAGTCGAGCACGCAAAGTACGGTCTCGGTGACACCGGGTAGCCGCGTGGCGTACCGACTACTCGGTCAGGCGTCGTCTTCGCCGACGCCGAAGCGGCGGCGGGTCGGGAACGAGGCGAGATAGCCGAGAACCAGGCCGCCGCCGATGATCCCGCTGCCGATGAGCGCCACATTGCGGGCGGTGTGGTCCGGTGGAGTGGGGGGCGCGGGGATCGCGAGCTGCTTGCTGACCGCCGGATTCGGCTGCTTGGGCCGTAGTTCGTCGGGCACCTCGTTGGTCAACGCGGCGATCGGGTCGATCGCGCCGTAGCCCACATACGGATTCCAGCCCTCGGCCGGCGCGTGCGCGGTCGCCTGGATCCGTTTCATCACCTCGACCGCGGACAATTCGGGGAAGCGGGAGCGCACCAGCGCGACCACGCCGGAGACATAGGGGGCCGCGAAACTGGTGCCGTTGATGGTCTGCTGGCCGCCCTGGGCATTGACCGTCCCGTTGATGACCCCGCCACTGTGCACGTCGAGGGAGACGATGTTCTCACCCGGTGCGGCGACACTGAGCCAGGGGCCCGGCACGGTGAACTCCGAGGGGGCTCCGTTCGCGTCGATCGAGCCGACCGAGAGCACCAGATCGTCGTAGCGCGCGGGCGTCACGTTGACGGTCGCGTTGCTCCACGGGTCTGCCGCGGGGTCCAGCGGGTCCTGGACGCCGGTGTTGCCCTTACAACTGTCGTTGTCGGTGTTACCGGCCGAGGCCACCACGACCACGTTCTTCTGGTGGACGGCATAGTCGAGCGCGGCACCGAGCGAGGCATCGGAGATCGGGCCGGCACTGCACGCGACCTCGGAGATATTGATGACGGTGGCGCCCATATCAGCGGCCCGGCGGACGGCCTGCGCCATGGTGGCGACATTGCCGTAGCCCTCTTTGGAGAGGTCTTCCGGCGTTTTGGTGGCATTGCTGCCCGCTTTGACGTACTTGTCGCTCGTCTGGCGGATCGTGAGAATCGTCGCCGCCGGCGCCACTCCGGAGAAGCCCTCCTCGGGAGCCCGGCTCGCTCCGATGATGCCGGCCACGATGGTCCCGTGCGCGTCGCAATCCTCGGTGCCGTCACCGCTGTTGGCCACGAAGTCGCCGCCGGCGCGTAGCCCGGGCAGCCGGGGGTGGCGGGCGACGCCCGTATCGATCACCGCGACGACCTGCCCGGCTCCTTCGGAGAACTGCCACGCCCGCGGCAGGTCGAGGGCGGCCTGCGCGGGTGGCACGGTCGGGCCGCCGCCGCCGGAAACAGTGCTGTTGCAGGCGGTATTCGCCTTGCGCTCGGTGGCCTGCGAGGGTTTCGCCGGATCACCGGCCGGTAGTTGACCGGGATCGACGGGTGCGGGCCGGTCGGCATACGCCACCGGAGACCCGAGTCCGAGCGTCGCGCTCACCCCGAGCACCGCGGCCACCGCCGCGGCGCGGACCCCCCGGTTCACAGCCCGCGGACGAGGGAGTAGAGGTCGGTCACCCAGAACACGAGCGGCAGCACAGCGGCCACGAAGCCGTATTCGATCAGTTCCGCGGCCCGGCGCATCGGCGGAGTGGCCGTCTGGTTGGGGACGATGATGCCGAGGACGAGCGCGGCGATCAGCATGACCAGGGCGACTCCGAACGCGGCCAGCGGCAGATCGGCCACGAACGCCATCCCCACCAGCATGGCCAGCAGGATGGCCGCGCCGCCCGCGATCAGGATCACGGCCTGTTCGGCACCGGCGTAGGTGCGGCTGCGGAACATCAGAACCGCCGCGCACACCAGCGCGAGCGTGATGCCCTGCCAGAAGAAGCCGCCACCGGCGGGATCGGTCGCCACCAGCGCGCCGACCACCGTGACCAGCGTGGTCGCCGAGACCAGCCCGCTCAGATAGGTCCGCGCCCGCGCCGATTTCGCGTGCAGGGCGCCGAGAGTGGGCAGCGCCCGGTGATCGTCGGGATCGTCTTCGGTCGGATCGATCGGGGTACCGGGCGAGGGCACCGGCGGCAGCGGCAGTTTCGCCAGCATCATGGAGATTCGCGGGGCCAGCGACAGCGCGGCGAGGCCCAGAGCCGCGACCACCGCGCCGACGGCTTTCATCGGCTGCTCGGTGAGCAGGCCGACCAGCGCGGAAGGCACCGCGAACAGCGCTACCGTGCCCGCCCCGATGAACAGCCCCAGTCCCACACCGGTGACCCGCCAGGCCAGAATCGCCGTGGCCCCGAGCAACGTGGAACCGAGCAGCATATGGGACCAGTCGTAGTGATCCGGCACGATCAGCATGCCGCCGGTGAACGCCAGCGGCAGCGCGCAGCCGCCGAGTACCAGCGAGGTCTTCGGATCGCCGTACACCCGGCTGAGGATCATCGCCGCGACCACCAACAGCACCGCCACACCCAGCGCGATCGCTCCGGTGATCCAACCGGGCATCGCGTCCGGCGACGCCAGCAGCGCGGTGCAACCCGCCAGCATGGTGAGCACCGCCAGCACCGATCCGGTGATCCGCGCGGTATTCGGATTCCACCCGCGGAAATGTTCGGAGTCGGCGACGGCGACGTTGTACATGATGTCGTCGAAAAGCGGGGTCGGCGCGGTATGGGCCGAATTCTCCAGCATCAGCAGTTCGCCGTCACGCACCCCCTGTTCACCGAGGCTGAGTGAATTCGACAGGGGCGGCTGACCGATCCGGGCCAGTACCCAGTCCGCGGGTTCGTAGCGTTCGCCCTGGTTGTCGAAGTCGTTGGTTCTGCTGTGCGCGGCGATCATATCGACCACACTCGGGATCACCAGGGCGACCGGAACGTCGACCGGAATGGCCATATCGACCTGGGTGTGTTTGGCCAGAATGGTGACCCTGGTGAGATCCGGTGCGCGGACTATCCCCCGCGAGGAATCTTCCTCCATATGGTCCAGTCGCGCATGCGTCACGCTTCCCCCAAGTTGGTTCGCTACCCTGCTCGTTTTCCGCATTCTCCCAGGAGATCGCGGGTTGCGTGCCCCCGGTCCGGCCAGCAGAATGCAGGTCGAACTGTACGACATGTTCGGGCTTGCCTCTACACTGAGCCCGAACATCGCATGGCCACAAGGGGGATCTCGTTCGATGACCACTGTCCGTTTTCAGCGGCGTGCGCGCCGGGAGGTTCCACGGACACCGGGCGGCGAGGTCACCCTGCAGCCGCCCCCCGAAATCCCCCGGGTGACACCGGGAAATCTGCTGGGCAAGCTCATGCCGGTCGTGATGATCATCGGCATGGTCGGGATGATGGCGCTGATGTTCACCCAGGGTGGTGGTATCGCGTCGAATCCGATGTCGCTGATGTTCCCGATGATGATGATGGTCTCGATGGTCGGGATGTTCGCCGGCCAGGGCAACGGTAAGGGCGCCAAGGCGGCCGAGGCCAACGAGGACCGCAAGGACTATCTGCGCTATCTGGACCAGGTCCGCAAGGATGTCGGGGTCACGGCGGCCGAGCAGCGGGCCGCGGTGGAGTGGAGTCATCCGGAGCCGGGCCTGGTCTGGATGCTCGCGGGCACCTCCCGGATGTGGGAGCGCCGGCCCAGCGACAAGGACTTCTGTCACGTCCGCATCGGCATCGGCGGACAGCGTCTGGCCACCCGCCTGGTCGCCCCGGAAACCGGGCCGGTGGAGGAGCTCGAACCGATCGCCGCGGTCTCGCTGCGCCGCTTCGTCCGCGCGCACTCCACGGTGCCCGATCTGCCCACCGCCATCGCGGTGAAGGGTTTCGCCACCATCGCCCTCGACGGCGACCGGTCCCAGGCCCGGGACATGGTGCGCGCGATGCTGGTCCAGCTGGCCATGTTCCACGGCCCGGACCAAGTGCTCACCGCGATCGTCTGCGGTCCCGACACCAGCGCGGAATGGGAATGGACCAAATGGCTGCCGCACACCCAGCACCCGGACGCCCAGGACGGCATCGGCACCCAGCGGATGTTCTTCGGTTCGATCCGCGAGATGATGACCGGCCTCGCCCCGATTCTCGGCAACCGGGTCCGCTACTCCCGTAACCAGCCCACCAATTCCGCCATGGTGCACGTGGTGATCGTGGTGGACGGCGGTCTGCTCGAGGCCGAAGAGGACCAGCTGCGCGAATCCGGTTACGAGGGCGTCACCGTCATCGACCTGTGCGGCTACGCGCCGCGCCTGGCGGTATCGCGCGGAATCGGCCTGACCATCCGCAACGGTGAATGCCTGGGCCGCGGCGCCACCGGAAACCAGGAGCGTTTCGCGGTCATCGACCGGATCAGCCGGGAACAGGCCCAGCAGGTGGCCCGCCGCCTCGCCCCGTACCGCGCGGCCACCCAGCGCAGCAGCGATGTCGAGGTCACCGAAGGGGAGACCATCAACACCTGGGCGCAACTGATGGGTCTGGGCGATATCGGTTCCTTCAATCCCGAGAGCGCGTGGCGGCCCCGCTACGGCCGGGAGCGGTTGCGGGTTCCGTTCGGTGTCGGCGCCGACGGGCTACCCGTAGTCCTGGATATCAAGGAAGCCGCCGAATCCGGGATGGGCCCGCACGGTCTGTGCATCGGCGCCACCGGTTCCGGTAAATCCGAGTTCCTGCGCACCCTGGTGCTCAGTCTGCTGGCCACTCATTCACCGGACCAGCTGAACCTGGTCCTGGTCGACTTCAAGGGTGGCGCGACCTTCCTCGGCCTCGACGGTGTGCCGCACGTCGCGGCCGTCATCACCAACCTGGAAGAGGAAGCCGACCTCGTCGACCGTATGCGCGATGCCCTGGCCGGTGAGATGAACCGCCGCCAGGAAGTGCTGCGCCAGGCCGGTAACTTCGCGAATGTCTCCGAATACGAGAAGGCCCGCGCCGCCGGAGCCGATCTCGACCCGCTGCCCGCGCTGTTCGTGGTTCTCGACGAGTTCTCCGAACTGCTCACCCAGCACCCCGATTTCGCGGAACTGTTCGTGATGATCGGCCGCCTGGGCCGCTCGCTGCACGTCCATCTGCTGCTCGCCTCGCAGCGGCTGGAAGAGGGCAAGCTCAAGGGCCTGGAATCGCATCTTTCCTACCGCATCGGCCTGAAGACGTTCTCCGCCAACGAATCCCGCCAGGTACTCGGCGTCCCGGACGCCTACAACCTCCCCAACAATCCCGGCGGGGGCTATCTGAAATCGGATTCGGGCGAGATCCAGCGATTCCAGGCCTCCTACGTCTCCGGCGCGTATGTGGGTGGCGGGCCGCAGCGCGATATCGCGGTGGCGACGCGGGCCGGCGAAATCGATATCACCGCCCGCCCGTTCCTGGCCAAACATGTCGAATTCCGGGCAGTGGACCGGGTACCGCTGGCCCCCGAACCGCTCGACGATCCGGAGCCGCTGGTCGAGGACGGTGAACAGATCTCCAATATCGGCATGCTGGTGGCCCGGATCCGCGGCCACGGCCGGCCCGCCCACGAGATCTGGTTGCCGCCGCTGGACGCCGCCCCGTCGCTGGACGAACTCGTCCCGCGCTCGATTCTGACCGGCGAGTACAACGCGCACGCCGGCCTGCGCGCGCCGATCGGTATCGTCGACCGCCCCTACGACCAGCGACGCGATCCGCTGGTCGTGGATCTGTCCGGTGCACGCGGCAATGTGGCCGTGGTCGGTGGCCCGCAGTCGGGTAAATCGACCATGCTGCGCACGCTGATCATGGCGATGTCGCTGACCCATACCGCCGAACAGGTGCAGTTCTACTGCCTGGACTTCGGCGGTGGCACCCTCGCCAGTCTCGAGGGCCTGCCGCACGTCGGTTCGGTGGCCGGCCGGTTGGATCACGACAAGGTCCGCCGCACCATCGCCGAGATGACCACCATCGTGCGCACCCGCGAACTGCGCTTCCGTCAGCTCGGCATCGAGTCGATGTCGGAGTTCCGCCGCCTGCGCGCCGGCGATCCGGCGAGCAGCCAGGCCGCCACCGGTGCCCACGAGGACCCCTTCGGCGACGTCTTCCTGGTGATCGACGGATTCGGCTCGATCCGCCAGGATTTCGAGCCCCTGGAACAGGCGATCATGAACCTCGCGGTCCAGGGCCTGTCCTACGGCGTGCACGTCGTGATCGCGCTCTCGCGCTGGATGGAGGCCCGGCCGCAGCTCAAGGACCAGATCGGCACCCGGCTGGAACTGCGCCTCGGCGATCCGGCCGATTCCGAATTCGGCCGCAAGGTCGCGGCACTGGTTCCGCAGAGCCGGCCGGGTCGCGGTATGACCCCCGAAAGCCTGCACATGCTCACCGCGCTGCCCCGGGTGGACGGATCCTCCGAAGCGGAGGATATCGGTCGCGGCGTCGCCGACGCGGTCGCGCGACTACAGCAGGCGACTCCCGGACGCCCCGCACCGCAGGTCCGGATGCTGCCCGAACAGCTCGACCGGGAACAGTTCGTACGGGCGATCGGACCCTGGCAGGGTCCGGCGGACCGGCGCAATGTCGCGATTCCCATCGGCATCAACGAATCCGAGCTCGCGCCGGTTTTCCTCAATTTCGACGACAACCCGCACTTCCTGATCTTCGGCGATACCGAATGCGGGAAGTCGACGCTACTGCGCAATATCGTCAGCGGCGTCGTCGAATCCAATGCGCGCGACAAGGCGGCGCTCATCCTGGTCGATTTCCGGCGCACCATGCTCGGCTATTTCGACCAGGACCGCCTGGCCGCCTACGCGACCGGCGCCGAGGGCCTGACCACGAATATGCGTGATCTCGCCGCCCTGTTGCGATCCCGGATGCCCGGCCCGAACGTCACCCCGCAGGAGCTGCGCGACCGCTCCTGGTGGACCGGACCGGACCTGTTCGTGATCGTCGACGATTACGACCTGGTCTCCAGCGGATCCAGTGGCAACCCGCTCGCGCAGATCGTCGACTACCTCGCGCACGCCAAGGACATCGGCCTGCATCTGGTCATCGCGCGTCGCTCCGGCGGCGCGGGCCGGGCCATGTACGAGCCGGTGATCTCCCGGATGCGCGATCTGGCCACGCCGGGTCTGATCATGAGCGGCAGCCGGGAAGAGGGCGGATTGCTCGGGAACGTGCGGCCCAGTGCCATGCCGCCGGGCCGCGGCACCCTGGTCGGGCGTTCGGGTAACGACCTCATCCAGACATCGTGGATGCCGACGCAGTAATGCCGGTGGCCGAGATCGCGCTGACCGAGACACGGCTGTGGGCGTGGAGCGCGAACACCCATACCGATCTGATCCCTTCGGTTGTGCCCACCGGCGACGGCCGCAGTCTGGTGGTGGGCGAACCGCTGGCCCCGCCCTCCATCGCGGTGTCGCCGGTGCAGCTGGTCACCGCCGACCGCATCGCCTACGACCCGGGTATGCCGACGCCCGAGGAAGCATTGGGCGCGGTCTTCGGTCATACGCTCACCCAGCTGCGTTTACCGACACCCTGTGAGCGGCTCACCGTCGTGCACCCGACCGAATGGGACCCGCATCGGCTGACCGTCCTGGAGTCCGCGGCCCGCCGCCACAGCGGTCACGTGACGCTGGAGACGGTCGCCGTCCGGGCGGTCGCCGCCGGGCGGCGGTTACGCGATGTGCGCACCGTGGTCCTCGAATTCGGGCCGCTGTCGACCACCGCGTCCACGGTGGTTCCGGCGGAGGGCGGTCCGCGGCTCGAATACTGCGAACACGAGCCGGTACTGGCCGCCGCCGAGATCGCGGCGGGCGACGACGGCCGCGCCGGTTTCGACGCGCTGCTCGAGCGGCTGCTGCACGGCTGCCAGGTGAGTTCGGTGCTCGTGGTGGGCCGCACCGATGCCGGCTTTCTGGCGCGGATCGGTGCGGTGGTCGCCGACCGCTGCGGGAAGGCCGAGTTGGTGGTGGTGGCCGGTACGGATCTGGTGCGGGTGCCCCGTACCGATCCGGGTGATCACCGCCCCGCCCTGCCCCCGGCCGCCGCCGAGACCGAATGGCTACAGCCCCTGCGGGAACGGGCCGCCGCCACCCGGCCACCGCGCTCCCGGACCCCGCTCTATCTCGGCGTCGCGGCCCTACTCGTCGTCGCCGTCCTGGCGGCCGCCGGTATCGGTATCGCCCGGATATCCGGCGGTGGCTCCGATGCCGTGGCCGCCGCGCCGTCCACCGCACCTGTCTCGGACACCGGCGACACCGCACCCGATCCGGACCCGGTGACCTTCGGTGCTCTTCGTCTCACGATCCCGGACGGATGGCGGGCCCAGGACCCGTCCGCAGGCTCCGCTGAGCGTCTGGAACTGATGCCCGAGACCGGTCTGCGCGCCCGGATCACGGTGACCCAGCAGCCTGTGACAGCCGATGTCGGCTACGAACGCATCGCCGCCGATCTGGAAGCGCAGATCGCCCGTCGCCCAGCGGGTTCGGTGTCCGCGGTCCGCCGCGACGTGGTCTTCGCGGGCCGTCCCGGACTGGCCTATTCCGAGCATCCAGAGGACGGATCGACCGTTGACTGGCATGTTATCGTCGAGCACAGCATCCAGATCAGTATCGGGTGCCAGTATCAGACAGGGGGGCAGGACTCGATCACACCTATCTGTGAAGACCTCGCGAACTCGCTGGATGTCACTCCATGACTCCGGTCGGGACGTTTTCCGAAATCCTATGGAACCGATTGGGCGGGGATCGCGTCCAATCATCATGAAGGCAAGTTCGGACCGTTTGCGGACGCAGGGGGTCCGGATCCGAACTCTTGAAAAGGAGGACCCATGGCGGGCGAAGTCACTACCGATTTTGCGGCGATGGAGACAGCGGCCAAGCATGTCGAGACCGTGAACGGTGCGTTGGTCAGCGAGCTCGGAAATGTCCGCAATCTGGTTGCGGGCACACAGGGGAACTGGAAGGGCTCCGCTGCCGGCACCTTCCGGAAGGTCATGGACGACTACGACCTTCAGTCGAAGAAGCTGAACGATGTCCTGGTGGAGATCGCCGGTCTGATTCGTGAGAACGGTAAGGGCTACACGGCGACCGAGCAGGCGAACCAGGACGCCATCAATGCCGCGGGTGCGTCCGGAGATCTGGGTTCGGGCTCCAGCCTGAATATCTAGGTCCCGCCTTCCGACTCATAGCCACAAGGAGACACAATGTCAGATGCGATTTCCTATTCCGAAGCCCAGCTGATGACGCTGTCGGGGGACCTGAATACCTCGCGGGGCCGGCTTCAGGAAACCCACGACGAGCTGCAGGGTTACGTCAACGGTCTGGTCGCCCAGTGGGGTGGTGAAGCCCAGGTCGCCTACAGCGCCAAGCAGAAGCGCTGGGACGACGCGCATATCGCCCTGCTGGACATCATGCAGCGGCTTTCCGACATCGTCCGGGACGGTGCGATCGATATGTCCACCACCGATAAGACGAACGCTGCCCGCTGGATGTGAACAGCGGCACGAGAGGTTTCGGGTATGCCGAAATTCCTCGTTCCATCGTTTTCCGGTTGTGCCCCGAGTGAAAAGCGCTCGGGGCACAACCTTTATGTCAGGGCACTTGTTCGAGCAGCTTGTACTGCGCCGACACCTTTTGATGAAGATCCTGGATCTGAGTGCCGTTCATGATCACCGAGTAACGGCCCGCGGTGAAAAGACATTTCAGCGATCCGGTCGAGTCCGGGTCTTCTGCACAGTGGGCCTCCGGCATTCCGGGAGGACTGTCGACGGCCCGATACTCCGGCTCGAGCCGGTCGACGAAATACGCGTGTAAGCGGTCCGCCGCTGGTTCGTCGCCCGCTCGATAGATTTCCGGTTCGCCGTGTACGACCAGATCGACCCGCGCATCGTCGAATGCGCGCTTCGTGAGGTCGGGCCGCTGGAGTAGATGCAGAGCCGTATTCGCGCTCATCACCGCTTCGGCGGTGCCGTCCGGGGCGGGCAGTGTATAGCTCAGTAATCCGTCCCGATCGACCGGGAGATCGGCGAGTTCTGCCTCCGGCGTCGGTTCGTAATTCCGCAGCCGCTCGAACTGTGTATCGAAAACCTCGGCGGCAAGGCCGGTGAGGGCGGTCTGATCCGGGGGAATGTCCACGCCGCCACCGATATAGGTCCACAATACGAATTCGTTCCGAGCGACGGCGGCCGAAACCGCTCCGTGGGCGCGGGCCTGCCCGAACGCATCGGTGTAGCCGGGAATCGGAATTGTGCCGACGGGCGGGTACCGGCTGTGCCACAAGCCGTCGGCGAGTGCCCGGGCCGCCTGTGCCGCCGACTCCGGTGTCGAGAACCGCATGACGGTGAGGTCGACGGAACGTCCGTGGAGTTCGTCTTCCCGTCGTTGCCCTATCGTCTCCCAACCGGCGATGAATCCCGGTGCTGCGGCGGAGAAGTTGTCGACGATCCGTGGCGGGTCGGTGCGGGTGAATATCCGTTGCTGATGTGCGATCCGGGTGAAGACCAGCTTCGGGCCGGTCTCCATGATCAGTGCTACGTGTTCGCCCAGCCGCAATGCTTCCTGGATATCGATATTCGCCGATGTTCGCACTTCCTCCGGCGACCGCGGGGTCGTGCGGTAATTGCCGGTTTGCAACGCGGCGACGTCCACGGCGGGATCCGCGCCGTTCGCCCCGGGGCCGCAACCCGCCGCCAGCACTGTGGCCACAACGCCCACGGCATACCTCAGGCGCCTCGGTAATGTCCTCATCGGTCCCCCCTCGTGGTCAACCCACGACCTCGGCTATGGCGGGCACCATTTCGTCCGTCAGAGTGCCCGGTGACTGTTCGGTCCACACCTGGAACGCCTGAACGGTGGATATATCGTCGACGACGACGATTTTCGCGGTCGCGTTCAGGAATGCGACGGGCAGGCCCCCGAGCCCACCGTTCCCGGCGGTGGTGTCGGACCGGGTGACCACGATGACATCCAGCCCTTCCGGCATGGTGAAACCGGTCGGCGACAATTTGCGTGGTGATTCTTCGTTTCGATAGGGGCGGTAGGCGTCGCTGTAGCGAAAACCTATGTCGCGAAGGAAGTTCGCCTGAGGCGATCCGTCCAGGGCGATCGAGAACAGGGAGTTCCCGTAGTTGAATGCGGCGACGGTCTTACCGGAGAACTGCGGGTGGTCGGAGCGAACCTGCGCCAGGTCGGGTCCACCGGCCGATCCAGGTCCCGCATCGGAGATGAAATAGGTCCCGACCGCCACGGCCAGTAGCACGACGGCGGCGACGGAAGCCGATACCAGGATTCGGCGCAACCGGCCGCCCCCGGACTTCGAGTCGGGAAACCCGGCTGCGTAGCCGCCACGAGGCTCCGTCACGATGGTGTCCTGCCCGGGTGGCAGATGCAGGCCGCCGGTGGGCGTGTATCCGGCATGAGCTGCCTGCGGCGCGGGGACCACCGGTTTGGTCGCTCCGAACCCGTCTACGGAAGCGACGAAGGGCGGGCCACTACCGGCAAAGGCCGCTTCCGCGTCGGCGACCAGTTCGCGGCAGGTGCCGTACCGGTCCCCGGGATTCTTCGCCAGTACGCGGGCGAAAACGTGGTCGAGGGCCTGCGGTAGGTCCGGCCGGATCGCCGATATCCGAGGTGGCGGCTCGTTCAAATGCCCCATCATGACCACCGCCGGAACAGTGGAGGGGTACGGATTCTGGCCGGCCAGCAATCGGTAGAACGAGCAGCCGAGACTGTAGATATCGGAGCGGTGGTCGAGGTGGTGGCCGAGTAGTTGTTCCGGTGACGCATAGGCCACTGTCGCCATGAATTTTCCGGTGGCTGTCAGATTCCGGCTGTCCTCGACCGACTTGGCGACACCGAAATCGGTGAGCAGCACCCGTTCCTCGTCATCGTCGGGCGCGTTGGAGAGCAGAAAGTTCGCAGGCTTGACGTCGCGATGCAGTAGGCGCCTGCGGTGCGCGTAGTCGAGCCCCCTGCCCACTCCGGAGATGATGTGCAGCGCTCGACTCGGGGTCATGACGGCCGGGCCGTTCTTGGCCTCCTCGGACGCGTCGGTACCCGGGACGAACTTCATCGCGATCCAGAGCCGTCCGCCTTCTTCGCCGCGGTTGTAGACCGGGACGATATTTGGGTGATCCAGACCTGCGGCAAGATCACCCTCACGCTCGAATCGAGCCCGGAACTCGGGATCACCGGACAGGTCCTCGTCGAGGATCTTGATCGCGTCCTGGCGCGGCAGGCTGGGATGCTGTCCCAGGTAGACCGCGCCCATCCCGCCACTGCCGAGCAGCCGAGTCAGTCGATAGCCGCCGACAACGGCACCGGGCGGCAACACCATTCGTTCCTCCTCGTCCATACGACCGCCCACCGGGCGTGCTGTCGTCGCTCCGGCCCACGGGCGGAGAGCGTCCCGTCCGGCACCGACTCGGCCTCGGGGCAGCGCCGGCTCATCCGGGCTCCCTGCTGTTTGCGAGTACGGCGTACTGGGCGGCCGTGGCCTGGTACAACTCCGGCGCCGGGAGATCGCCGAGTCCATAGGAACCGACCACGGCCACATAACGCTCGTACACGGTGACGCAGAAGAACCGGTCGGACATGACCGCGGTGGAGCCTCGTTGGACGCACCGGGCGTCGACGAGGCCCGGTGGACCCGGGATCTCCTCGTCGTATTCGGCCGGCCGGGACAGTGCCGTCTGCAAGGCGAATGCCTGTTCGGCAGATGCCGTGCGATAGACCGTGGCGTCGTTGCGCGCGACCAGGTCCACCCCGTATCTCGCGTAGTCGGGTACCTGATCGGCGTCGTTCTCGAAGTGGATATGGGCCGCGGGGGAGTAGGCGCCGGCCAATTCGTTGTACGCCGCACTGCCCGCGTACTCCGGCGCCAGCGCGGTGCTCATGATCCCCTCCGGGTCGACGGGAAGGTCGAGGATATCGTCGGGCGGCGTGGGTGTCAGCTCCCTTATTGCCGCAAACTGCAGGTCGAGAAGGGTTTTCAACTGATCGGCCAGCCGATCTGCGCGATCGACGGGGGCGGAGATCGAGCCGGCCACGACGTAGGGACCCGAGGCGGCGAAGACCTGCGCGCGATCGCGGGTCGGCACGCGGCCGGCGTGGGCGTCCTCGTGTCCCGGTATCGGAAGCTTCTCGCGGCCAGGGGCGATCTTGTCCATGGCCGCGCTGAACTCGGCAGCGGCCACCCGGGCGTACTCGTCGTTGCCGAATCTCAGCAGTGCGACGGTACCCTCCTGTGGAGTGCGCGGATTGTTGTTGCCGCGCGCGGTCACCGCACCCGCGACCAGGTAGTTCTTCTCCGAGATCGGCGTGAAATCCGGCGGCAGCAGGGAGGGCGTAGTGCCGGGAAGGGCCAGCTGGGTCTCGTTCAGGTAGCGAAGTTCCGGGTCCACGTCGTGCGGTGAGATCAGGAAACCGAGCATCCGCCGCGCCTCGAGCGAGTACACATCCGCGTCCGTGGTGATATCCATTTCGAATGCCACCGGTTCGGTCGGGAACAACCCGACATCGAGTTTTCCCAGGTCCGCCGGTGTGGCGCCGGGGGCTGCCCGGCCGGTGATCGTGGATCCGCAGGCGGTACTCGCCACAGCCGCGGCAAGTGCGAGGAGCGCCAGCAGTATTCGCCTACCGGGTCCGGTGGGACTGTGCGTGTCCGATATCCGCAACTCTTCCCCCTATCCACCCAGGAGCAGGGCGTACTGCGCCGAGGTCTTCTGATGAAGATCCTGGATCTGGCCGCCCTCGACCTGCGCGAAATATCTTCCCGTCTGGAGTACGCAGAAAGCCGAGGGATTCATATGTGCGGCCACCTCCCTGTTGAAGCACGCGACCTGTCCGTCGATTCCCTCGGGCGCCTCGATCATCCGGCTGCCCGCCGCTTCGTCCGAATCGGGCCGGAATTCGTCCCACAACGCTCGAGCTCCCTGCGCGGTCTTGCTGCGCATGACCACCGATTCGCCCAGCGCGATATCGGTGACCTGGCCGGAATCGAGGAACCGCAGGTCCGTTATCCCGCTCAGGGCGTACACCGCACCGCGGCCGTGGAATGCGTCCGGTGGGCCGTACATCGCGACCATCTGCGGGCTCTTCGGAAGGGCGAGGGCCAGTACGCCGTCCGGATCGAGGGCGATCTCGTTCAGCTGTTCCGCCGGGGTGGGCTCGAACTCACCGAGCAAGGGCAGCTGAACAGCGAGCACGGATTCGGTGCGCTGTACCAGTGCCGCCAAGTCGGCCTTTTCGGCCCGGTCGTCGTACTTGACGAAGACGACGTAGCGGTCGTGGGCGGTCCAGCTTCCCAACGATGCGTGCCCGGGTCGCCAGTGGGCCTTCGCTTGCGGATAGTTCGGCAGCTGTACCGGACGATTGTCGGTATTGAAGGTGAAGTCGTCGTATTCCAGCCTGCCGGCGACGGAGCCGGCAGTGGCCGGGTCGGGGAACATCAGAACGGCGATACTGAGCTGTTGGGTGTTTCCCGGATCCCCGCCGGTCGACCAGGTATGGACCCAGCCCGTGATCAGATCCGCGGCGACTTCGTCGAAGGTGTCGTTGATGACCAGAGACTGCATGTCCCGGCGATCCAGTACGACAGGTCCGCCCGTGCCCGCGACCCGGTTCACATAGCTCGGATCGATTTCGAACGGGAGAGCCACGAAATCACCCAGTCGCTGGCCTTCTCGGTATCGAGCGGCTTCGTTGTCTTCCGCCGTGCCGAACGTGACGGGTTCGGTCGGATAGTTCCCCACGTCGAGTCCCGACAGGTCCGGTTCGGCACGGACCGCCTCACCGGCTACCACCGAACCGCAGCTCGCGAGCGTCGTCACCAGCAGCCCGGCCGTCAGCGTGGCGCAGATTCCGCGCAGCACAGCCCGCCCCGGTCGGTGCATTGCGGCCCCCTCACGAATCGCGATCCTGCGGAATCGTACTGCACGGTGGGGCGGCTCAACGGGTTACGTGTGAGCGATCGGGCCGACCAGCAGTGGGGCGAGGCAGGGCCCGGTGTCGGGACAGCCGGGCGACCGCTGCTCCGGAGACTGTGATCTGTGCCGTTCCACCCCTGTCACGGGGTTTCGCGGACCCGTCCGTCTGGATGATGGATGGTGTGCGTTTCCGCAGGTTCGGCCTCGTCGCCGCTTCGTTGGTTGCCCTGGTGCTGACCGGGTGTGGGGCCGGCGAGGATTTGGTGCCCATCCCCGAGGGGATCCCGCCCGGGCCCGGCGTCCCGGTACCCGTGATCGATATCGATGCCCCCGGCCGGTCCGCCGCGCAACTGAATGCGTGGGCGGCCGAGCACGCCGGTGCGCTGGATATGCCGGTGGCCGCACTCGAGGCGTACGGGTACGCGGCGGCGGTGATGGCGCGGGCGCGGCCGGAGTGCGGGATCGGCTGGACGACGCTGGCGGGGATCGGGAGTGTGGAGAGCGATCACGGCCGGCACCGCGGGGCCGAGGTGCGCGACGACGGTCTGGTGGAGCCGTCGATCATCGGGATTCCGCTGGACGGGGCGCCTGGGGTGGCGGAGATCAGGGATACCGACGGGGGTGTGCTCGACGGGGACCGGGTGTTCGATCGGGCGGTCGGGCCGATGCAGTTCATCCCGGAGACCTGGCGCAGGTGGGGAGTGGACGCCAATGGCGACGGGGTCGCCGATCCGCACAGTATCGATGACGCGGCGCTCACCGCGGCGAGGTATCTGTGCGTGAGCGGCGGCGCCCTGGGCACTGCCGAGGGGTGGAGCCGGGCGCTGTTCACCTACAACAGGTCGGAGAGCTATATGAAAGTGGTCCGTGATCGGGCCGCGGCATACAGCGTCGGCCGGCGCGTCTGAGGTGGCGCCGGAACTGCGGCGGGTGCTGCGGGGCGGCGGATGGACTGGCCGCAACCGGGCCTATTAGGCTCGCAATCGCACGGCTCGTCCCGATAACTACCGTGCCACCAGCCGAAGGAGTGTTGTTTTCGTGGCCATCATCGAACAGGTCGGAGCTCGCGAGATCCTGGATTCGCGCGGTAACCCCACCGTCGAGGTCGAGATCGCCCTCGACGACGGCACCCTGACCCGCGCCGCGGTGCCCTCCGGTGCCTCCACCGGCGAGCACGAGGCCGTGGAACTCCGCGACGGCGGGGATCGCTACAACGGCAAGGGCGTGCAGAAAGCCGTCGAGGGGGTGCTCGACGAGATCGCTCCGGCCGTGATCGGCCTGGACGCCGTCGAACAGCGCACCGTCGACCAGGCGCTGCTCGACCTCGACGGGACCCCGGACAAATCGCGCCTCGGCGCCAACGCGCTGCTGGGTGTCTCCCTGGCGGTGGCGCGGGCGGCCGCGGAGTCCTCGGGTCTGGAACTGTTCCGCTATCTCGGCGGACCGAACGCCCATGTGCTGCCGGTGCCCATGATGAACATCCTCAACGGCGGCGCGCACGCCGATACCGGGGTGGATGTGCAGGAGTTCATGGTGGCGCCGATCGGCGCGCCGACGTTCAAGGAATCGCTGCGCTGGGGCGCGGAGGTCTACCACGCGCTCAAGGCGGTGCTGAAGGAGAAGGGCCTGGCCACCGGGCTGGGTGACGAGGGCGGGTTCGCGCCCGACGTCGCCGGCACCAAGGAAGCGCTGGACCTGATCAGCGTCGCGATCGGTAAGACCGGGCTGAAGCTGGGTCGGGATGTGGCGCTTGCGCTGGATGTCGCGGCGACCGAGTTCTACAAGGATGGTGCCTACCAGTTCGAGGGGTCGGCGCGCTCGGCCTCCGAGATGGCGAAGTTCTACGCCGAACTGCGGGCCGCCTACCCGCTGGTGTCGATCGAGGATCCGCTGTCGGAGGACGACTGGGACGGCTGGGTCGCGCTCACCGACGAGATCGGCGACAAGGTGCAGCTGGTCGGCGACGACCTGTTCGTCACCAACCCCGAACGTCTCGAGGACGGTATCGCCAGGGGCGCGGCCAACGCGCTGCTGGTGAAGGTGAACCAGATCGGCACCCTGACCGAGACCCTGGACGCCGTCGAACTGGCGCACCGCAACGGGTACAAGACCATGATGTCGCACCGGTCGGGCGAAACCGAGGACACCACCATCGCCGATCTCGCGGTCGCGGTGGGCAGCGGCCAGATCAAGACCGGTGCCCCTGCGCGCAGCGAGCGGGTGGCGAAGTACAACCAGCTGCTGCGGATCGAGGACGCGCTCGGCGATTCGGCGCGCTACGCCGGCGACGTGGCCTTCCCGCGGTTCACCTTCGAGGACTGAGGTAGATGTCGGAGCGGCGTGCGCGCGGTACCAGTCCCGCGGGACGGGGCGACCGCCGCACGTCGCGCGCGCCGTCGCGCCGCCCCGCCGCCGAAGTGCACGGCGGCGCGGAGCGGGTGCGGCGCACCACCCGCCGGGCCAGAGCCGGCGCGGACGGTGCGCGGGACTGGTCGGAACGGACCATCCTGGGGTTGTCCGCGGGTAAGGCGATCATCCTGGCGATGGTGGTGTGCGCGCTGGCGATGACGCTGGCCGTCCCCATGCGCACCTATTTCACCCAGCGCGCCGAGGCCGATCAGCTCGCGGCCGAACGCCGGACGCTGGAGGACGATATCGACCGGCTGAAGGATCGCCGCGCCCAGCAGGAGGACCCGGCCTATATCCGCTCCGAGGCGCGCGACCGGTTGCGTCTGGTGATGCCGGGTGAAACTCCCTATATCGTGCAGGTTCCGGGGATCGAAGTGCCGGCGATCCCGGATCCGCAGGCCCCCCGGCACGAACCCGATCCGTGGTACACGGATCTGTGGCGGAGCATCTCCGAACCGCCCCCCGAAACCGAAACACCCGCGCCGCAGCCGGAAGGACCCAGGTGAGTACACCCGACGACCGAGATCTGCAGATCGTCGCCGAACAGCTGGGCCGCGAACCGCGCGGGGTGCTCGCCGTCGCCTACCGGACGCCCGACGGGCTGCCCGCGGTGGTCAAGACGGCGCCGAGACTGCCGGATGGCACCCCGTTCCCCACCCTCTACTACCTCACCGACCCCCGATTGACCGCGGAGGCCAGCCGGTTGGAGTCCGCGGGCGTGATGAAGGGGATGACCGACCGGCTCGGCCGCGATACCGAACTCGCCGCGGCCTATCGCGCCGCGCACGAGAGCTATCTGGCCGAACGCGACGAGATCGAGTCGCTGGGCACCGGTTTCAGCGGCGGCGGTATGCCGGACCGGGTGAAATGCCTGCATGTGCTGATCGCGCACGCGCTGGCCAAGGGCCCCGGTGTCAATCCGCTCGGTGACGAGGCAGTGGCGCTGGCGGCGGCGAACGGCCTGCGCGGCAGTGCGATCCCGGCGGACTGGCCGGAATACGTGGTGACGGAAGACGAAAGAGGCGCTGATGACTGACCGGGTCGCTGCCGTGGACTGCGGCACCAATTCGATCCGACTGCTGATCGCCGATATCGGCGCGGATTCGATCCTGACCGATGTGCACCGGGAAATGCGGATCGTGCGGCTCGGTAAGGGGGTCGACGCGACGGGGCGGTTGAACCCGGAGGCGATCGAACGTACCCGCGTGGCGCTGGCCGACTATGTGACGCTCATGCTCGAGCACGGGGTGAGCCGGGTCCGGATGGTCGCCACCTCCGCCACCCGCGACGCGTCGAACCGGGAGGATTTCTTCGCGATGACCCGGGCCGAACTCGGCCGGGTGGTACCGGGCGCGACGGCCGAGGTGATCACCGGTGACGAGGAGGCGCGGCTGTCGTTCACCGGCGCGGTCGGTGAACTGGCGGCGGCGGACGGGCCGTTCGTCGTGGTCGACCTGGGCGGTGGCTCCACCGAACTCGTGGTCGGGGACAGCAGTGGGGTCCGGGCGGCTTTCTCCGCCGATATCGGCTGCGTGCGGGTCACCGAGCGGTGCCTGCGGGGGAATCCGCCCGAGGCGGCGGAAGTGGCCGCGGCCCGGGAATTCGCGACCGAAAGGCTCACCGAGGCCTTCACCCACGTCCCGGTGGACGGTGCGCATACCTGGGTCGGGGTGGCGGGCACCATGACCACGCTCGCCGCCGTCGCGCTGGATCTGCCGGAATACGATTCGGCGAGGACCCATCTGGCGCGGATCACCCTGCCGGAGTTGACCGCCGTCTGTGATCGGCTGATCGGGATGGACCATGACGAGCGCGCGGCGCTGGGGCCGATGCACCCGGGCCGCGTCGACGTCATCGGCGGCGGGGCGGTGATCACCGAGGTGCTGGCGGCGGAACTGGCCCGGCGGGCCGGGATCAGCGAATTGGTCGTCAGCGAGCACGACATCCTGGACGGGATCGCCCTGTCCATCGCTTGACCGGGCGGGCGCCCGGTGGCGGCGGGTACCACTGCGATTGCGCTGCGGTGGACAGAGCGAATCAGCGCTCAGTGCCCGGCGAACGCTTCACGGCGGAACCACTGGAGCAGAGTGGGGTTGCCGACGGTGGTGACCAGGCCGACCGTGGTACGCAGGTAGCGGTCGTCGCCCGCCAGAGCCAGCATCCCGGCGGCCAGGTCCGCACGGGCGGTGAATCTCCCGTCGGCGTGGCCCTCGACGATGGAGTAGTCGGTGCTCGACGGCAGGTGGAAGAGTCCGCTCGGTCGCACGATGGTCCAGTCCAGACCGGAATCGCGGATCAGTGCCTCCATCCGCCGCATATCGTCGTACAGCGTTCTGCCCAGCACCCGGGTGACGTAGGGCAGTAGCACCCGGTTGAAAAGAAATCCGCCCTCGGAGTACGGGCGCGGATCCACCCCGCTCGAACTGACCGCGACCAGCCGTCGCACTCGATGCCGTGCCATCGCGGCGACGATATGTGCCACACCGCGTGAATAGGTGTCTATCGCACTCTTTCCGGGCGGGACCCCGAGGGTCGACAGCACCGCGTCCCGGTTCGCCAGCACCGCGTCGACGGCGGCCGGGTCGAGCACGTCGGCACCGACCACGTCGAGTCGATCGTGTTCCAGCGGAAACGATTCCGGTCGCCGGGTAACCGCTGCGACGTGATGTCCGGCGGCGAGTGCCCGGCCGGTGAGCAGGCGGCCGGTGGGTCCGTTCGCTCCGAAAATTACGATCCGCACGATAATTTCCCTTCCTTGTCTACTGCATTCCCGATCGCCGGATAGCGAAGCTGTGCGCAGCGCACTGGGCTCCCGGCGATCGGACGGGCGGCCTGCGTGACCGCTCTGTCCGGTCGGACAGCGATAAGACGCCGGCCACCGGGCCCCCGTCACAGGGTCGGCTGTGTGATGTGTGCCATGAACTGGACGCCGGAACGTGATCGCCGCGCGCGTTCGTGAAGCTGCGGTATCGGTTCGGTCCGGTATGCCACGGGCCGGGCCGGGTGCATGGGACAGTCTGAGGATGTCCGAAGTGCCAGACGTCGCCGAGCGCACCTTTTTCGGTCACCCGGTCGGGCTCGTCAACCTGTTCGGTGTCGAACTGTGGGAGCGTTTCTCCTTCTACGGGATGCTCACCATCCTCGGCTACTACCTGTACTACTCGGCCACCGACGGCGGTCTCGGGATGGATCAGGATGTCGCCGTCGGTCTGGTCGGTGCCTACGGCGGTCTGGTCTATCTCTCCACGATCATCGGCGGCTGGGTGTCGGACCGGCTGATCGGGATGGAGCGGACCGTCTTCTACGGCGGCGTCGTGGTGATGGCCGGGCATATCGCACTGGCGCTGATTCCGGGCCTCACCGGTGTGGGCGTGGGCCTGGTGCTGGTGGCGCTGGGCAGTGGCGCGTTGAAATCGAACGCGTCGGCGCTGCTGGGCACCCTTTATCCGAAGGGTGATCCGCGGGTCGACGGCGGGTTCACACTCTTCTATCTGGGGATCAATCTCGGTGCCTTCGTCGGCCCGCTGCTCACCGGGCTGCTGCAGGAGGAGTGGGGTTTCCACGCCGGCTTCGGGGCGGCCGCGGTCGGGATGGCGCTGGGACTGATCCAGTACGTGGTGTTCCGCCGCAACCTCGGCACCGCCGGACGCGAGCCCGCCGATCCGCTGCCGCGCCGCGCCTACGGGCCGCTCGCCGCGGTGGTCGTGGCTGCGATCCTGGTGATCGTGCTGGTGCTGGTGACCGGACTGGTCACCGTGGACAACCTGCCCGATGTCACCACCGCGCTCATCGTCATCGCCGCCGCCGCGTACTTCGCCGTCCTGCTCACCCATCGCCGGGTGAGCCCATTGGAGCGCACCCGGGTGCGGGCCTTCGTTCCGCTGTTCCTGGCCAACGTGGTGTTCTGGGCCCTGTTCCAGCAGATCTTCACCGTGCTCGCCGTGTACTCCGACGAACGGATGAACTGGAATATTTTCGGCTGGACCGCCCCCTCGAACTGGATCGGTTCGGTGGAGCCGGTGTGGATCATCGCGCTCTCGCCGCTGTTCGCCGCACTGTGGACCACACTCGGGGACCGGGCACCGACCACCCCGCGCAAGTTCGCGCTCGGCGTGGTCGGGATGGGGACGGCGTTTCTGCTGTTCGTGCCATTGGCCGGGACTTCCGGCCGCTCGGTGCCGGCGCTGGCCGTGCTGTTCATCATGGCGGTGTTCGCCGTCTCCGAACTGCTGATCTCCCCGATCGGCCTCGCGGTCAGCACCCAGCTCGCCCCCGAACATTTCCGGGCGCAGATGATGGCGCTCTATTTCCTGTCGATCGCACTGGGTACCACCTTGTCGGGAGTGCTGGCGCGTTTCTATTCACCGGACGACGAGTTCGCCTACTTCGGGATCACCGGTCTGGTGGCAATCGCCGCGGGCGCGGTGATTGCCGGACTGTCGTCGTGGATAACCCGTCATATGGCGGGAGTGCACTAGCGTTCCCGGTACTCGCGCCGGAATCACCAGGAGGCCGCAGTGACGACGCCGACCAGCCGCAACTCGCTGTTCCGCACCAAGAGCGTGGAGCAGTCGATCCGCGATACCGACGAACCCGGGAAGAAACTCCGCAAGGAACTCACCTCGTGGGATCTGGGGGTCTTCGGTGTCGCCGTCGTGATCGGCGCCGGTATCTTCACCCTCACCGCCCGCACCGCCGGTAACGTCGCCGGGCCCGCGGTATCGCTGGCCTTCGTCTTCGCCGCGATCGCCTGCGGGCTCACCGCGCTGTGCTACGCGGAGTTCGCCTCCACCGTCCCGGTCGCGGGCAGCGCCTACACCTTCTCCTATGCGACCTTCGGTGAACTCGCGGCCTGGATCATCGGCTGGGACCTGCTGCTGGAGTTCGCGCTCGCGGCCGCGGTGGTCTCCAAGGGCTGGTCCCAGTATCTCGGCCAGGTATTCGACCGGGGGGCCGCCGTGGTGGAGATAGGCGGAGTCACCTTCGACTGGGGCGCGGTCCTGCTCATCGCCGTGCTCACCACGCTGCTGGCACTGGGAACCAAACTGTCCTCGCGTGTCTCCATGATCGCCGTGGCCATCAAGGTCGGGGTGATCCTGCTGGTGATCGTGGTCGGCCTGAGCTTCTTCGACTCGGCCAACCTGACCCCGTTCATTCCCGAGTCGGTCCCGGGCGAGGGCGGTCAGGGCCTGACACAGTCCCTGTTCTCCTGGGTGACCGGGGCGGGTAACAGCACCTTCGGCTGGTACGGCCTGCTGGCCGCGGCCAGCCTCGTGTTCTTCGCGTTCATCGGCTTCGATGTGGTCGCCACCGCCGCCGAGGAGACCAAGAACCCGCAGCGGGATCTGCCGCGCGGCATCCTCGGCTCGCTGATCGTGGTCACCATCCTGTACGTCGCGGTCACCATCGTGCTCACCGGCATGGTTCCCTACACCGATCTGGCGGGCGACAACGCCACGCTGGCGACCGCCTTCGCGCTGAACGGAGCGACCTGGGCGAAGAACATCATTTCCATCGGTGCACTGGCCGGTCTGACGACCGTGGTCATGGTGATGCTGCTCGGCCAGACCCGGGTGCTGTTCGCGATGTCTCGCGACGGTCTGGTCCCGCGGGGCCTCGCCCGCACCGGGGATCGTGGCACGCCGGTGCGGATCACTGTGATCGTCGGGGTGGTGTGCGCGATCCTCGCCGGTTTCGTGAAGTTCGGAACCCTCGAGGAGATGGTGAACATCGGCACCCTCTTCGCCTTCCTGCTGGTCTCCATCGGGGTCGTCGTCCTGCGTCGCACCCGGCCCGACCTGCCGCGCGGCTTCAAGGTGCCACTGGTGCCCTTCGTGCCCATCCTGGCGGTCCTGTCCTGCCTGTGGCTCATGGTGAATCTTTCGGTCGAAACCTGGCTGCGTTTCGTAGTCTGGATGCTGCTCGGTTTGGTGATGTACTTCGCATACGGCCGACGGCATTCGCTGGTCGGTAGGTCCGCTTCCGAACAGGAGTGAGCGCGATGGGTCTATCGTGGCGGTGGTTCCGGCGCCGGGAGATACAGCCCCTACACCTGCCGGTCCGGGACGACGCGTCCGGCACGGACCTGGTGGTCGAATGGATCGACGCGGTGACCACCGGTCTGGCCACCGCCCCGCCGGGCCCGCCCGAAGCCGCGCCCGCCCGGGTGTGTGACGGCATGTTCACCGCCGCGACCATCGTCGCGGTCCTCATCGAGAAAATCGCCGACCGCACCGAGTACCGGGTCGCCAACAACCGCTGTATGGCCTCGGCGGTGGATTTCATGAAGGTCCTCGGAGAAGACACCCTGCGCCGCTACCGCATCGACGGGGTGCAGCCGGTGGGCTGGGAGAACATGGGCACCGAGATGGACGAACTGGTGATCGCCCGCCGGCTCGGTCAGCTGGGCGAAGCCCTGCAGCTGGCGTTGCTGGCGGTGACCACGGACTACGAATTATCCGACGAAGTGCGCGAGGCGGCGGAGGAGTCCGGTTTGCTGGCAGCAGACGTGCTGGTGGAGGCATGTCAGGCGATTCAGACAGATCCCACAGTGTGACTCCCACTCACGGGTATTCCGGTACGGGTGTACGAGTCGGTAGTGTGTGGTCCGCACGCCCCCATAGCCCAATTGGCAGAGGCAGCGGACTTAAAATCCGCCAAGTGTGGGTTCGAGTCCCACTGGGGGCACTGCCGCGCCGCAGGTCGGACACTATGTCCTAAGGGTCGGGGTGTCCGAGGACAGGGCATCTGCTCCGGCCTTCGCAAGGTTCTGTTAATGATTTTCCAGGTCGAGCCCGCCATATTTCGTCCCGCAGAGCGGAATCAGCGAGACGGGAATCCATGGTGACCGATGACTTCGAAAAGTTCGATCACGCCGTCGGCGGAGACATTCACTCCCACCAAACGGACTCGGCAACCTCGGCCGACGGGCCGATAACCTCGGCCGAAGCGCCGACCCGGCGGGTACGTGCCGACGTAATCATGGTGGTCTTGGTGTTGCTGTTGCTCATCGCCACGTTCTTCGGTTCGAACGACGATTACGAACAGGATCGGCAGTTGGAGTATCAGGAGTGCGTGATCCAGGAGCAGGCGCGTGTCGCCCGCGAGGGCAGCCTCCTCCAGCCCCAGGACTTCTGTGGCTTCTACCGCTAGCGAAGAGGGACATCGGCCGCCCGGTCAACGAGCGACTTCACGGCGTCGGTGACAAGATCCGCCGAGAAGGTTGCTTTTGCTAAATATCTGGGGGCGAGGTCACAGCAAACGAAGGCTTGCTCCGGCACTCGGAGTCTCGGCGGGTTCTGGGACGGGTTGAGGCTGCACTCGTCGCGGCGAGGTGCAACCGGCCTCGTCGTCAGTCCCGCGGCCCCGGCAGGGTGACGGCTACGACGAAGACAGCGATTCCGATGACAGCGAGTACAGCCAGGGTCGGGCTCCAGATCACGACCCACCTCCGGAGCAGCGGGAAGCGCCCTCGGATGGATACACCCGCGTCCCTGTGATCAGGTCGGCCACGGTGGTGATGACCCACCAGGGAGCGTCTGGTTCGAGGGAACCCAGATGCGGGATCACGACCGCCTCGGCGACGTGTTCGAGCGCGTGCTGGGTGGCGATCAAGGCCGCCAGCACAGCGCGAGTATCCGTTCTGACGGTGTAGACGACCCGCAATCCGTTCCGCGTGACCAGCGCCTCGAACTGCGCTGGCGTGTGCTCCGTGGGTAAGAGCGCGATCGCACGTTTCATGACCGGCTCCCGACAGTGGTCCCCGACACCCGAATGCTGGTTCGCAGACTGTGTTTCGGCTCGATAACTTCATGCCCCACCGTGTTGTCGCTCCTTCGCTGGATTGCCCGCAATGAATCCCGCGCCGAGGAAGCCGGGAGGTATGTGTCGCGTCTCGGCGCCGGGTGGTGGAAGCATCAACCAGAGCGCGGGCATAGGTTTGCCACCCAGGCAAAACAGGCCTGGTACGGCTTATGCGCTGAGCTACCCTGGCTGTATGGCCGCTGACGACGGTATGGGGCGGGCGCTCCGCCGGATACGGCATGCGCGTGGGAAATCCCTCGCTGTCGTCGCCGGTTTGGCCGGAATCTCCGCCTCGTACCTTTCGCGTCTGGAGTCCGGTGAGCGCGCATTGGATCGCCGGTCGTTGATCATTGCTCTGGCGAACGCACTGGAAGTCGCGCCGAGCGAGATCACCCGCAATGCTGTGGGCGTGAGCGGCGAGCTGGAAGAGGACCGTTCGCTGGGCGATGTGCGATTGTCGTTGTTGCAGGCGAGTATCGGTGAGCCGGGCGGTGAGATCGTTCCGGCCGATGTCCTGATATCCAGGGCGAAAGACATCCTGGAGGCACAGCGCCGATGTGAATACGCGCTGGTCGGGGCACAGCTCCCTGGCCTCGTACGAGATCTCCATACCTCACTCCTGGCCGGACGCGATGACAGAGAGCTACTGGAACTCTCTGTCCTCACGCATGTTCAGGGCACCCAGGCATGGTTGTCGGATATCGGGGCGGGTTCCGATCTCGCGTGGCAGGCATCGGTACTGGCCAGGCGAGCCGCAGAACGATTGGACGACCCGCTCTTCGGCGCGGTGAGCGCGTTCGGGACCAGTTTCGGGCTGATCGCCGCCGGCGGTTTCGATTCGGCCCGCAGCTTGCTGACTACAGCCGAGCCCGGGACAGCAACTCCGGAAGCTACCCAGGTCACCGGAATGCTCACGTTGACGCACGCCCTGGTCTCTGCCGCTCAGGGGAATACCGCGGAGCGTCATGCCGCTCTGGGGCAGGCCGACGAACTCGCCGCACGCACCGGCGACGCCAATGCCATGTGGTTGGGATTCGGCCCGTCCAACGTCGGGATCTGGCGGATGTCCGTCGCTCTCGAATCCGGCGAGCACCACGAGGCGGCCGCGATCGCCGAAACCGTGAATCCACGTGCGCTTTCACCAACGCGGCAGGCTGCGTACTACCGCGAATACGGCCGCGCTCTGGCTCGGATTCCGAGGCGGCAGACCGAAGCGGTGCTGATGCTCCGTCGTGCCGAGAAGATATCGCCCGCTCGTATCCATCGGCACCCGTTCATGCGAGCAGTACTCGCCGAACTCCTGGCTCGGGCCAAGAAGGACGCCGTTGGTCGCGAATTGCGCGGCATGGCATACCGGTCGGGGCTATCGCTGTGAGCGTATTGCGGACCGGGTCCGTCACCACAACCCTCACGGCCTCGGGAGCCGGCCTCGAGAGTTGGCTCTGGCCCCTCGAAACAGTGAAGTAGTCAAGCTGCGTCTGTGTGGTGGCTGATGAAATCCACGCGCGTGTCATTGGCGTCGAGGGCGATGTTAAGGGTGGCATCGAGGGCATCGGCCAGTTTCGCGAGGAGCGGAAGAGTCGGTACCGTGTCGGAGCCTTCGATGCGTGAGATCTTGGCCTGGGTGAGTCCGGATCGCTCGGCGAGGTCGGTTTGGGTGAGCCCGAGCTCTGTACGACGCGTGTAAACGGCTTCGGCCAAGGCCATGGAGAGCCGAATTTCGCGACGAGCCTCGGCCACGTCCTCGGGCTCGGTGTAACCCTCGACGAGTTTACGTTCCTGGAGGGTCTTCCAGCGTGCATGGTTCATCGGTCCAGTTCTCCTTTCTCGATCGTTCGCACGAATTCTTCGTGGGCGGGTTCGTGCTCGGCACGGCACACCTGTTGGGCGAGCTTTGCTCGCTTCACTTCCGCATCTTCCCGCATCCGAGACTTGCGGAAGACAGTTAACAGAATGACGCGTCGACCGGGTGCAAGCCAGTAAGTGATCCGAATATCGGCACCGTCCAATGTCGGACGTAGTTCGCGTACCCCGTCGCCGAGATAGCGAGCGTAAGGCTCGCCGAGAGTGTCGGCGCGGTCGGCGAGCAGGCCGACGTACTCATCGACCTTGAGGAAGTGTTTGGCGGGTAGCGACTGCAGCCAGTTTCGCACTTCCGGCTCGATCTCGATGGTGAACAGTTCACCCACGCCAGCTAGTATATGTCGTTAGTGACATATTGCAAGCACGGTTAGGCAATGGACATGACCCCAGGCTCACCGAAGTTACAATCCTGCTGAGGGGCGAGCCGGTAGGCTCGGCGCCCCCTAAGGTTCGAAGCCGACCTAATCAGGGACAACCTGTTCATGGAGCGGCGATATGCACCGACGAAGGGCGGGCGCGTCGTCACGGATTTAGTCCAGTTGACGGTCGTCGTGGATGACCTGGTCCGCGTCGTTGTGCAGCGGGTCGTCCCAACCGGCCAGAGACCGCGTTCGACGTCGTGGAAGTCGGCACGATCGCCCATGGCGTATCTCGCCTGTGCTTCGGCGTTGATCGTGCTGGTGAAACCCGTGGCCGGGTTGATCGTGTGGGTCATGACGGTGTCTCCTGTCACCGGGTTCCGGAAATGCGGGCTGCCCTGTCGCGGGCCGCCGATTCAGCGAACTTGCCGGCCCGGCTGGTGCCCTCACCCGGCCCGGCTGAATCCGGCCGGTGCGGCGCCCGACATGCGCCTACCGATTCGGGTGGGTCGCGGAGCTCATGCGGGGTACTTTCCCCCTATGACGGAACCGCCGCACAATTACGGGCGCCAGGACCCTCACCGCCAGGGTTACCCTCGGACGCAGGCCTACCCGCAGCAGGGCTATCCCCAGCAGCAGGGTTACTCGACGGAACCGGAGTACGGGCACCAGGTCGAATACGGGTACCAACCGGACCAGCCCGAGCGGTCGACCGAGCGGTCCAACGAACCGAAGATCAATGTCGGACGGCTGTGGGCGGGCGGTGTCGGCACGGCCATCGTCGTCGCGCTGGTGATCGTGGTGCTGATCATGCTGGTGCGCGGCATCCTGAACATCGCGGTCCTCTCACCGGAGGGCGAGGGAGCCTACGGCACGGTCTCGACCACCTCGTACGCCGTGGCCGGTGGGGCCGCCGCGATCGCCGCGACCGGTCTGCTGAACCTGCTGCTCGCCCTGATGCCGAGCCCGATGCAGTTCTTCTACTGGATCACCGGACTGGTCACCGCGCTGGCGACACTGGTGCCGTTCACCCTGGTCGCCGGGGTGGACGCCAAGATCGCCACGGCCGTGATCAACCTGATCGCGGGGTTGTGCATCATTTCGCTGCTCGGCGGGGTCGGGTCCGGGGCGATCATCCGGCGCCCGCAGTCGCAGTACTGAGTTCTTCCGTCCCGCGCCGTCGCGCCGGGTCCCGGGTGCCGTGGGGCGGCCCGGGACCCCGGTACGCGACGCGCTGGTCTCAGCCGGCCCCGGAGCTTTCCGACCGGATGCGGACCAGCTGTTTACCGAGGTTCGACCCGTCGAAGAGGCGCTGCAGGGCCGCCGGTGCGTTGCCGAGACCGTCGACGACATCCTCGGCCCAGACCAGCTCGCCCGCCGCGACCCAGCCCGCGAGCCGGGCCAGGGCGGCCGGAAAATCGGCGTGGTGGTCGTAGAAGATGAAACCCTCCATACGGGCACGGCGAAAGGCCAGCTGCATGTAGTTGGCGGGGCCGGCGCCGTAGCCGGCCGCCGTGTAACCGGAGGAGATCGATCCGCAGAGCGCGATCCGGGCGTGCACGGCCAGGTGGTCCAGCGCGTTCTCCAGTAGATTTCCGCCGATATTGTCGAAGACCGCGGTCAGCCCGTCGGGTGCGAAGGCGCGCAGCGCGGTGGGGACGTCGTCGGCGCGATAGTCGAGGCAGGCGTCGAAACGGGCGGTCTCGCGTACCCAGTCCACTTTCTCCGGCGTGCCCGCGGTGCCGAGCACCCGCGCCCCGAGGAGTCGCGCGATCTGTCCGGCCAGCGATCCGACGCTGCCGGCCGCGCCGGTGACCAGCACCGCATCGGATTCCGCGACCTCCAGCACCCGGGTGATGCCGATATAGGCGGTCAACCCACTCACGCCGAAAACGGTGAGCATATGGCGGGGGTCGATCCCCGGGGGACCGGATTCACGCCGAACAACCCCGCTGCGCGGGCCACGGCGTACTCCTGCCAGCCGAGCTCACCGTAGACCCACTGCCCTTCCGGCAGCGCCGGATCACGGGAGGCGACCACCCGCCCCACCCCGCTCCCGCGCATCACCTCGCCCACGCCGACCGGCGTGGTATACGTCGTCGCGGGGTTGAGCCAGGTGCGCTGGGTGGCATCGATGCCGAGCCACTCCACCTGTACGAGGGCCTCGCCGTTCTCCAATACCGGGAAGGCGCTAGCCTTTTCGGCAAAAGTACCGGCGGTGATTCCGGCGGCCGGCCGTTCGCGCAGGATCATCTGACAGAAGGTGCGGTCGCTCACGGCGGCCAGTGTGCCCCAGGAATGCCGCCGGTGTCGCCTTCATTTCCGCGCCCCCGAGGGCGCCGTACCGGCTGCCGCTCGGGCAGGCCGGCAGTATTGCGTTCACGGTGATCGCAACCCGTGTCAACCGCGTGACCACGTCGTACCCTCGGATCTCCGGTCCAGGTTCGGGGAGCACACCGTCATGATCAAGTTATTGGTTTTCACCCTTGTGGGTATCGGCGCGCAGATCGTCGACGGCACGCTCGGGATGGCCTTCGGCGTCACCGCGACGACGCTGCTCGTCCTCAGCGGCACGGGTGCCGCGCATGCGAGCGCGGCGGTCCATTTCGCCGAGGTCGCCACCACCCTCGCCTCCGGGGCATCGCACTGGCGGTTCGGCAATATCGACTGGAAGGTCGTCCTACGGCTGGGTGTGCCCGGCGGTGTCGGCGCCTTCCTCGGCGCGACCGTGCTGTCGCGGATCTCCACCGAAGCCGCCGCGCCGATCACCGCCGGCATCCTCCTCGCGATCGGCGTCTTCCTGGTCGTCCGGTTCTCGTCGCGACCGCCGGTGGAATTCGCCGCCTCGGAGAAGACCGCGCACTCCGCGAAATTCCTGACCCCGCTCGGCTTGTTCGGCGGTTTCATCGACGCCAGCGGTGGCGGCGGCTGGGGGCCGGTCACCACCAGCACCCTGCTGACCACCGGACGGTCCGCGCCACGCACGGTGATCGGTTCGGTGAGTGCCTCGGAGTTCATCGTCTCGGCCTCGGCCAGTGTCGGCTTCCTGCTGGGGCTCGGCTCGGACTTCTTCGACAACCTGCTGATCATCGCCGGTCTGGCGCTCGGCGGTGTGATCGCCGCACCGATCGCCGCCTGGCTGGTCAGCCGGATCACCCCGGGTGTGCTGGGCACGGGCGTCGGCGGGTTGCTGGTCCTCACCAACTCGCGCACGCTGTTCAAGCACTTCGATATCGAGGGCGCGCCCCGCACGATCGGTTACGTGTTGATCGTCGTGGTGGCGGTCACGCTCACCGTCTTCGCGTGGCGGAAGTCCCGGACGGCCCCGGCCACCGATGCCGCCGAGACCACGGGCGCGGACGCTGCCGAACCCGCGGTGGCGGGGTCCGCTGGCACCGAAGCCGCCGGTGAAGGCTCCGCGGACGCGACGCAGGTGCCGGTCAGGTAGCTGCCGATCGCCCGGTCCGCCCCGGTGGGCGGTACGACCGGAGGGTGAGGGGACAGCGCCCGGCTGCCCGGACAATATGTCCGGGCAGCCGGGCGCCTTTTCGGTGTGCTCGTTCGGCGGGTTCCGAACGATGAGCCCGTGCCGAAGGCCTCGTCAGGGTGCGGACGCCGCGTTCGGTCACCACTTCGAGGTGCGTGCTTTCCCGAAAGCACCGGGCCGATCTGTTGCCCCGGCAGTCCGGCGTGGAGGGCGCGGTTCGCGATCGGGATTCGTAATTTCGTAACAGCCGGGTAGTACCGCACCGATAGGGCTGGACAACGGTCGGTGGCCGGAAACATCGGCACGCCACTATGTTTCGGTCATCGTGTCCGATCGCTAGAGGAGGACTGAGATGTGTTGGGGCATTCCGGGCCGGATCAGCGAGAGCTCCGACTACGGCGGTGAAGCCCCGGTCGTGGCTGTCGGTGGGGTGGTGCCATGGTGAACGACCTCCTGGCGGCCACGCCTTTTCGTGCCGATCTGGCCGAGGACCTGGCGGCCGCGGCGCTGACGCTGGCGCGGCGGTTCGCGGCCGGCGCGTCGCTGTGGTGTGTGGCGCCCTCCTGGGAACCACATGCCCAGCACATCGCCGTCGAATTCGTGCATCCGGATGCCGCCGAGGTGCGTGCCCTCCCCGCTGCCGCCCTGACCGGGCCGTATCTGGTGGATACCGCCCGGGTTTCGACCCGGCCCGGCGATATGGTGCTGGCGATCGCCGCCGCGCACGAACCGCAGGTGCGGTCACTGTTGGTGCGCGGCCCGGCCTGGGGCGTGCACACCATCTGGATCGGGTCGGGCCCGCGGCCGGCCGCCGGGCTCGCCGACCACCTGCTGTGGCTGGACGGCCCCGATCCCCGGCTGTCGGCCGCGGGTGATCTGGTACTGCTCTATCACCTGCTGTGGGAGCTCACCCAGCGGTGTTTCGCGCATCCCGGCCTGATCGCGCCGGAGCGGAAACCGGAGCGCCGGGAGGCCGGTCGTGAAGAGGGCAGGCTCGGCGAGGTGGTGACTCCGCTCGGTGACGGGACGGCGCGTATCCGTACGCCGCTGGGCACCGAAACCGTCACGACGTCCTTCGTCGAACCGGTACGGCCCGGAGATCTGGTGCTGGTGCACGCCGGTATGGCGGTGAGCACGGCCGGAGCGGAGGACGAACGATGACGTCGAACGAGGCGGATGTGCTGCTCGGCGAACTGGCCGCGTGCGCGCAGGAGCGGGCCGCGGAGAGCATCGGTGTGCGGACGCGGGCCCTCGCGGCGAACGCGGAACCGGTCGCCGCGGCGGCCCGGGAGATGGCGCGCCGCTTCACCGATGGCGGCAGGCTTTTCACCTTCGGCAACGGTGGCAGTGCGACGGATGCCGCCACGCTCGCGGCATTGTTCGCCCGGCCGCCGGATGGTACCGCGCTGCCGGCGTGGTCGCTGTCGGCCGACGAGGCGGTACTCACCGCGGTCGGCAACGATTGCGGCTTCGAATCGGTGTTCGCGCGCCAGCTGGCCGCGCGCGGGCAATCCGGCGATATCGCGGTGGCCATGTCGACCAGCGGCGGCTCGCCAGATCTGCTGGCGGGGCTGGCGGAGGCCCGGGAACGCGGGATGTACACGATCGGTTTCGCGGGCGGGGACGGTGGCGCATTCGACCACGGCGACACGGTCGACCGCTGTCTGGTGGTCGATTCGCGCTGTCCGCACCGGATCCACGAGTCACAGGCCCTGCTGGGGTACGCGCTGTGGCTATCGGTGCATCGGCACGGCGTCTTCGGCGGCTGAATCGGTGCGGGTGGTCCGGCGGCCGGGTGCCCACGCGCCCAGCACGAACGCCATCACTACGGTGAGGATGCCCAGGGCCAGCGCCGCCTGCGCGGCACCGTGGACGAAGGCTTCCTTGGCGAACGCCGCCAGCGGCGCGGCCGCCGGACCTCCCTGCTCGGCGACCTCCAGCGCGGCGGCCAGCGAATCACCGACCGGTCCGCGGGCCGCTTCGGGCAACCGAGGCAGTGCCGGGGCGATCCGATCGGCATAGCCGACGGCGAGGATGCTGCCGGAGATCGCGATACCGATGGCCGCCCCGACCTCCCGGGAGGCGTCGTTCACCGCGGAGGCCACCCCGTGTTTCTCCGGGGGTGTGCCGTTGATGATCGCGGCGGTCGCCGGGGCGGTGCACAGACCCAGGCCGGTGCTCAGAATCAGCAGCGGCCACAGGACATCGAGGTAGGTGCTGTCCACCGCGATCCGGGACACCAGGATGAGCGCGCTACCGACGCACAGCAGACCGATGAAAGTCGGCAGGCGCAGGCCGAACCGTTCGGCCAGCCGTGGGGCGACGACCGAGATACCGATCAGCGGCGCGATCATCGGCGCCATGGCCACCGCGGACATCAGCGGTGAGTACCCGAAGATCAGTTGCATGTACTGGACGAACAGCAGGAAGTAGCCGAAGGCCACCAGGAACTGCACGCCGACGCTCACCGCGCCGCTGCCGAAGCCGCGGTCGGCGAAGAGCCGCACATCCAGCAGCGGGTTCGGCACCCGCAGTTCGACCGTCGCGAACCCGACTCCGGCGAGGACCCCGGCGCCGAACAAGCCCAGGACCAGCGGATCGGTCCAGCCGCGCACCGGCGCCTCGATGGCCCCGACCACGACGGCGCCCACGGCGACCGACGCGGTGATACCGCCCCAGAAGTCCAGCGGCGGCCGGGAGTCGTCCACGGATTCGGGGACCGTGCACCCGGCGATCGCCAGGACGACGCCGGCCACCGTCATCGCGAGGAAGATGGCGTGCCAGGTCCAGATCTGCAAGAGCAGCCCGGAGCCGAGAATGCCCAGGACCGCACCACCGGAGACGACCCCCGCCCACAACCCGACGGCGACTCCGCGCCGTTCGGGCGGGAATCCACCGGTGAGCAGGGAAAGAGTGGACGGCATGACCAGCGCCGCGCCCACCCCCGCTACGGCGCGCGAGGCGATGATCCACTGCGGCTCGTCCAGCGCCAGCGGTACCGCGGAGGCGATCGCGAACACCACCAGGCCCAGCACCATCATGATGCGGCGGCCGAACCGGTCGCCCAGCGCGCCGGAGAACAGGACGAGGCAGGCCAGCGCGAGGGTGTAACCGTCGACCACCCAGGTGAGCTGCTGCTGGGTGGCGCCGGTATCGGCGGCGATCTCGGGAAGCGCGGTGTAGAGGGCGGCCATGGCCGCGATGACCAGCGCGACGGCCATCGACGACAGGGTGAGCAACCAGATGTGCGCCCGGGACAGGCGCGTGTTCACCGATGTCATGGCCACCTCCCGGCAGATGGGGAACAAGCGGTTGTTTCCCTTGATCAGAGCACAATGCCCCGGGGTGACCACCGGTGATCTCCATCACTACCCCGCGGGGACGGCGGACCGCCTGGTCACCGGTGGCGGGTGGTGGGCCCGTGACCGACGCCGACCGGGACCCCGGCCGGTCGCGCCCCGAGTGGTCGACGCCCGTCGCCGCCTCGGCGGCATGGCTACCCTGGGGCGTGTGAAGGCAGATACCGCGCTCCTGGTCCCGGTCGCCGCCGAACTGGACGACATCACCGCTGTCGGTCCGGAGGAGGATGCCGGGCCCGGCGGGCCGAGCCCGGCGGAGATCGAATCGATCTGGGACTCGGTACAGGCGTGGTACCGGCTGGGCGCCACCCCGGCGATCCAGATCTGCCTGCGCCGCAACGGGCGAGTGGTGTTGAACCGGGCGATCGGCCACAGCCGGGGCAACGCGCCCGGCGACGGTCCGGCGGCCGAGCGGGTCCCGGTGACCACGGAATCGCCGTTCTGCGGATTCTCCACCGCGAAAGGTGTTTCCGCGGCGGTGATGTTCATGCTCATCGAGCAGGGTGCCTTCGCGTTCGACGATCCGGTCAGTGACTACATTCCCGAATTCGCCGCCCACGGGAAGGCGGCGATCACCATCGGGCACGTACTCACCCATACCGCCGGGGTGCCGTTCGTGACCCGCCCCTACCGCGGGCACGAAATGGTTTTCGACGAGGAACTCTGCCTGCGCGGTCTGGTCGATCTGAAGCCGAGTTACCCGGCCGGACGCTTCCGCGTGTACCACGCCCTGACCAGCGGGCTCATCCAGCGGCTGCTGGTACAGCGGGCCACCGGTAAGCGGATCAAGGATCATCTCGCCGAACAGGTGCTGGAACCGCTGAGCTTCCGGTGGACGAATCTGGGCGTCCGGCCCGAGGACGTGGACGCGGTGGTGCCGAGCGTGAAAACCGGCCCCCCGCCGTCGAAACTCGCGTCTTTCATCGCCGGGCGGGCGCTGGGCGGTGGCTTCGCCTCGGACGCGGTGAACCGGGAATCGAATCGGTCCTTCCTCACCGCCGAACTGCCGTCGGGGAATCTGGTCACGACCGCCGCCGAACTGTCCAGGTTCTACGAGATCCTCGCGCGTGGCGGCGAACTCGACGGCGTCCGGATCATGCGGGCCGAGACGGTGCGGGACGCGGTACGGCCCGCACCCCGGGTCCCCGGAGTCGCGGGACGGGTGAGCCGGGCCGGTTACGAACTGGGCGGGCACCGTTCGAAATTCGGGCACGATACGAGCGCGCATTTCGGCCGCAGCGGGTTCACCACACAGTACGGCTGGGCCGATCCGGCACGCGGGCTGAGCGGGGCGATCCTGACCAACGGCAAATCCTCGGTGGACGGCGAACGGCCCTGGCAGCTGGTGGCACAGATCTCGGGGGCATTCCGGCCACTGGCGCCCGCGGAGCGGACCTTCGAACTCTGACCCCGCTCCCGCGCGTCGCGGTCAGTGCACGATGGTGGCGATGTGGTGGCGTACCACCCGATCGGCCGTACCCTCGCCCGCGCCGTGCGGATAGGCGAGTTCGAAGGCCAGGCCGCTGATCAGGGCGAGCAGCCGTTCCGTTTCCAGTTCGGCCTCGGTCACCCCGGCCCGGGCGAGCGCGGCGGTGACGATGGCGCGGGTGGAGGTGCCCATCCACTCGGTTTCGGCTTCCATCCCGTTCACCAGCCGGGCACTCGCGACGATCTCGGTGCGCAGCAGCAGGCGCCGCCGGTCGGTGGGGTCCAGCAGCAGTGCGCGGGTGACCGCCTCGAGGTAGGCCCGCCGATCGGCCACCGAGTCGCTGCGCGGCTCGCTGCCGACCGCCGCGAGCCGGCGATCGCGATCGAGTTCGAGTTCTTTGGCGGCGGCCATCAGCAGGCCGTACTGGTCACCGTATTTCCGGCGGAGCGTCTTCCCGTCGAGGCCACAGTGGTCGGCCACCCGGCGCAGTGTGGTTTCGGTGATCCCGCGCGAGGTCACCAGGTCCAAGACGGCGTCGAACGCGGCGCTGTGCTCATCGGTCGTCACGATCGACGCTCCTTTCCGGGCACGACGGCAGGACCGGCTTCACCAGTGGGTGCCCGGAACCCAGCGCGCCGCACGCCGCAGCGCGGCGCCGGTACCGCGTGCCACTCGTGCTCCGGCCCGGGGCAGTGGGGCGCGGCGCGGCCGTGACCGCGGCGCGGGGTGCTCGCCGCCGATGCGGTGGACAACGGGCGTCTCCTCTTCGGAGGTCTGCGTGTCGAGTGGGGTGACCGGGGCGGATTCGGTCTGTTCGCCGCGGGCGGCGGGGGAGTCCGGGATCATCCGGTAGTAGCGGTGCAGGACGAAGTCACGCAGGCGCGGGGCGAACATCGCGCCGTACTCGCCGAGGGTGCCGATCGGCACGTCGATACGCCGGGGCCGCTGGGTGAGCGCGCGCACGATCGTCGCGGCCGCCCATTCCGGCGATTCGGCGCGGCCGCCCTGATTACCGGACGGGGCGATCATGGGGGTCCGGACCAGGGGCAGGTGGATGGTGGTGAAGGTGACCCCGTCGGCCATGGTTTCCACCGCCGCGACCTCGGTGAACTTGTCCAGCGCGGCCTTGCTCGCCAGATAGGCGGAGTATCGCGGGGTGGCCACCTGCACACCCGCGCTGCTGATGTTGACGATATGGCCGAATTTGCGCTCGCGCATCTGCGGTAGCAGCGCCAGGGTGAGCCGCAGCGCGCCGAAGTAGTTGACCGCCATGGTGCGTTCGTAATCGTGTAGCCGGTCGGTGGAGCGGTGGATGGCCCGGCGGATGGAACGACCGGCATTGTTCACCAGCATGTCCACCCGGCCGTGCTCGCCGAGCAGCTTGTCGAGGGTCACCTCCACCGAGGCGGAGTCGGTGATATCGCAGGGGTAGCCGTAGGCACGGCCGCCCACGGCCCGGATCTCCGCCACCACGGTGGCGAGTTCGTCTTCGCGGCGGGCGAGCAGGAACACCACCGCGCCCTTCTTCGCGACGGCCAGCGCCGCGGCCCGGCCGATGCCCGACGAGGCGCCGGTGATGAGGACATGCCGTCCGGTGAGTTGGTGTCCGGCCTGGTCGGTCCCGGAATCGCTCATGAACAGCCCCCTTTGCGCAGGTCTTTCCCGGCCGAACTTACTCCAAAGTAAGAAAGTGCGCCAGGGTGGGTTCGGTGTTCGAAAACAGGTTCGATTTCAACTCTCGATATTCGAACATATGTGCGATACTCAACCCATGACGGACGATCGGATGGCGGATATCTATGCCGCGGTGCGGCTCGGCGGGGCGGATCGGGAGGCGGCGCGCCAGGCGCTGCAACTGCTGTGGGATCAGCTCGGGCCGGCCGGGGAGCCGCTGTACCGGAGCGTGGTGGCCCACCATCTGGCGGATGTCCAGGAGACCGCCGAGGGCGCGTTGTTCTGGGACACCCGGGCGCTCGACTCGGCCTTCGTCCCCGGCATCCCGCTGGGCGAAGGACTCCTGGGATTTCTCCCGTCGCTGTATCTGAGCCTGGCCGACAGTCACCGGCTGGTCGGCGATTTCGAGGAGGCCCGGATGCAGCTGGCGCTGGCACGCGGGCATGCGAACGTACTCGCCGACGACGCCTACGGCCGGGTGATCCGGGCCGGGGTGGACCATGTGGCGACACTGCTGGAGGCGCAGTCCACCGAACGGGTGGCCTGCTGACGCGGTATGGGATGGAGTAACGGCCCGCCGAGCTGGGCCGAGCTGGAGCGGGTACTGTCCGGGCGGCCGAAGCCCGGACAGTACCCCGGCGATGGCGGTGACGCCCCGGCCTGGAGCAACAGTCGCGGGGAGTACCTGCCCGAACCGGCGGACCCGCCCGGCCCGGTCGTGCCGTACGCGGAACTGCACGCGCATTCGGCGTTCAGTTTCCTGGACGGGGCCTCGCAACCGGAGGAGATGGTCGCCGAAGCCGCGCGGTTGGGGCTCTCGGCGGTCGCGCTCACCGACCACAACGGTTATTACGGGGTGGTCCGGTTCGCCGAAGCCGCCGCCGAGCACGGAATCGCCGCGGTGTACGGGGCCGAACTCACCCTCGTGGAATCCGGTGCCCCGCAGATCGATTCGGCACCCCGTACCGGCGAACCCGATCCGGACGGCGAACATCTACTGGTCCTGGCCCGTGGGCAGGAGGGCTATCGCCGGCTGTCCCGGCAGCTCGCGGCCGCGCATATGGCGGCCGGGGAGAAAGGGATCCTGCGCTACGACCTCGATGCCCTCACCGAGGCGGCCGGCGGCCACTGGCAGATCCTCACCGGCTGCCGCAAAGGCAAGGTGCGGCGGGCGCTGGCCCAGGATCTGCACGCGGGCGGCCGGCCGCTGCGCGCCGAGGCGGCGCTACGGGAACTGTGTGAACGGTTCGGTCCCGACCGGGTGACCGTAGAACTCACCCGGCACGGTCTGCCCGTGGACGACGAAGGCAATAGCGTGCTGGCCGCGCTCGCCGAACGGGTCGGTGTGCCGGTGATCGCCACCACCGCCGCGCATTTCGCGACCCCGGACCGCAGTCGCCGCGCCGCGGCCCTGGCCGCCATCCGGGCCCGGCGCAGCCTCGACGATCTCACCGGCTGGCTCGCCCCCACCGGGGGCGGCTATCTGCGGTCGGGAGCGGAGATGGCCCGGTTGTTCGCCGAATTCCCCTCGGCCGTACCGAACTCGGTGGAACTGGCCCGCGAATGCGCGTTCGATCTACGGCTGATCGCGCCCCGGCTGCCGCCCTTCGATGTGCCCGCCGGTCACGACGAGAACTCCTGGCTGCGCGAACTCACCCGGCGCGGCGCCGCCGCCCGCTACGGCCCGCCCGCCGCGAACCCGGCCGCCTACCGGCAGCTCGAACACGAGCTCGCGGTCGTCGCCCGGCTCGGTTTCCCGGGATACTTCCTGGTGGTGCACGATATCGTGCGTTTCTGCCAGGAGCACGACATTCTGTGCCAGGGTCGGGGCTCGGCTGCCAATTCCGCGGTCTGCTACGCCATCGGCATCACCAATGTCGACCCCGTCGCGAACAAATTGCTGTTCGAACGGTTCCTCTCCCCGGAACGGGACGGACCCCCCGATATCGATGTCGATATCGAATCCGACCGCCGCGAGGAAGCGATCCAATACGTCTATCGCCGGTACGGCCGGGAGAACGCGGCGCAGGTGGCGAATGTGATCACCTACCGCGGGAAATCCGCGGTCCGCGACGCGGCCCGCGCGCTCGGCTTCGCCCCCGGGCAGCAGGACGCCTGGAGCAAACAGGTGAGCCGGTGGACGGGTGTCGGAGCGGAAACCGGGACCGATATCCCCGAACCGGTACTGGCCCTGGCCGCCGATATCGAAGGACTGCCGCGGCATCTGGGCATCCACTCCGGCGGCATGGTGATCTGCGACCGGCCCATCGCCGACGTATGCCCGGTGGAATGGGCGCGGATGGCCGACCGCAGCGTGCTGCAGTGGGACAAGGACGATTGCGCCGCGGCGGGTCTGGTGAAATTCGATCTGCTGGGCCTGGGCATGCTCTCCGCCTTGCACTACATGATCGACCTGGTGCGCGAGCATATCGGCGTCACGGTCGAACTGCACACCCTGGACCTCGCCGAACCCGGGGTGTACGAAATGCTGTCCCGAGCCGATTCGGTGGGTGTGTTCCAGGTGGAGTCCCGGGCCCAGATGGCGACCCTGCCGCGATTGAAACCGCGAAAGTTCTTCGACCTGGTGGTCGAGGTGGCCCTGATCCGGCCCGGCCCGATCCAGGGCGGTTCGGTGCACCCGTACATCCGCCGGAAGAACGGGCTGGAAGAAGTCACCTTCGAGCACGTTGCCCTGCGCAATTCGCTCGAGCGCACCCTCGGGGTGCCGCTTTTCCAGGAACAACTCATGCAGATGGCCGTGGACGTCGCGGGATTCACCGCCGCCGAAGCCGATCAGCTGCGGCGGGCCATGGGATCGAAACGGTCCCCGGAGAAAATGGAACGGCTACGGGGCCGGTTGTACCAGGGCATGCGGGATCTGCACGGCATCACCGGTGAACTCGCCGACCGCATCTACGAGAAACTCCGTGCCTTCGCGAATTTCGGTTTCCCGGAAAGTCATTCGCAGAGTTTCGCCGCGCTGGTGTTCTACTCCGCCTGGTTCAAACTGCACTATCCGGCGGCGTTCTGCGCCGGACTGCTGCGTGCCCAGCCGATGGGTTTCTATTCGCCGCAGTCGCTGGTCGCCGACGCCCGCCGGCACGGGGTCGTCGTGCACGGTCCGGATATCAATGCCGGCGCGGCCGAGGCCACCCTGGAACGGCGCGGGACCGAGGTGCGGCTGGGCCTGGCGGCCGTGCGTTCCATCGGCTCGGACCTCGCGGAGAAGATCGTGGCCGCCCGGGCCGAAGGCGGGCCCTATACATCGTTCCTCGACCTCACCGGGCGCGTGGAGATGACCGTCCCGCAGGCGGAATCCCTGGCCACCGCCGGTGCGCTCGGCAGTCTGGGTTACTCCCGCCGCGAAGCATTATGGGCGGCCGGCGCGGCGGCCGGAGAACGGTCCGACCGCCTGCCCGGGACCGGTGCCTCCACCACCACACCCACCCTGCCCGGCATGAGCGACCTCGAACACGCCGCCGCCGACGTCTGGGCGACCGGAGTCTCACCCGGCAGCTACCCCACCCAGTTCCTGCGGCCCCGCCTCGACGCGCTCGGGGTGATCCCGGCCGCCGACCTGCTCTCGGTCCCCGACGGCACCCGGGTACTGGTCGGCGGCGCGGTGACCCACCGGCAGCGTCCCGCCACCGCCGGCGGGGTCACCTTCCTGAACCTGGAAGACGAAACCGGCATGGTGAACGTGGTGTGCTCGGCCGGGCTGTGGACCCGATACCGCCGCATCGCGCAGAGCTCCCCGGCACTGCTGATCCGCGGCCGGATCCAGAACGCGGAAGGCGCGGTGAGCATCTACGCCGAACACCTGAGCCGCCTGGATATGCGTATAGCCTCTCGCTCCCGGGACTTCAGGTGATTCGCCGGCGTCTCCGGCAGTAGGCGGTGCCGGGGTCTCCGTGACCCGGGTCTTCACCCCGGCGTTCCGTGCGCGCGTATCCGCCGGCACCAGGAATGGGTGTGGGACGCTCAGCCCCGCAGCAGGGGCACGACCACGGCCAGAACAACGGCAAGGAGTAAGGCGATGTAGACAGCGGAGATGATCGAGGTCGTCAGCAGCGCGACACCGCCGCCGGAGAGGGTCACGATCAGACCGGACAGCCAGGCGGTTCCTGTTTCGGGCCGCGAAGCCGGTTTCCGGCGGTTCTTCCTGTTGTCGGGGCGCTCGCTGTTCTCGTTCATGATGACTGTCCTACGTCCGGTACGCCCGGTCGGTGACCGGGATGGCCGTGGGAAATCGTTCCGGGAACTCTGGGTGGGCCCGGCAGAACCGCCCTGGGCCCACCCGTCGCTGGATGGATTCGGAGGGTATGTCGGAACGGGCATCACCTCGCTTCCGTGACTGTTCGGGTGCCGGGGATATTCAGCCGTATCCGGGCGGGCCGCGCTGGCAGGCCCGGCCCGGAACCGGCCGGCGCCCGTGGCGCCGGGAATCGGGTCGTCGAGCGGCCGGGTTCCGCGGGCGGGGGCCGCGGACCGTGCGCAGCCGCGGTGTCCCTCGGACCCGGGCCCTACGTAGTGCCTCGTCGACCTCGGCGAACAGCTCCTCGAGATCAGGATCCAGTTCGAGTAGCCGGTCCTCCACTCCCGACCACCTGTTTTCGCTGGTACCGGTCGCTGTATGCATGGTCGGCCTCCTGGTCTCGGCGCCGACCCGCACCGTCAGGCGTTGATGGCCTGGCGCTCGGGATCGTGGCGCGCGATCTCGATCTTGCGGGGCTTGGCCCGCTCCGAAACCGGAATCACCAACCGCAGCACACCGTCGCGGTAGTCGGCGCGGATGGCGTTCGTATCGAGGTTCTCGCCCAGGAACAACTGACGGCTGAATTCGCCGCGGGTGCGCTCGGCGGCCAGCATCGATCGGCTCGAATCCAGCTCCGGCCGCGATGCCCGCACGGTCACCACATTGCGTTCAACATCCAGATCCAGTGATTCCGGGTCGATACCGGGCAGGTCGAGCTCGACCAGGAAGTCGTCGCCCTCCCGCCAGGCATCCATCGGCATCGCCGCCGGGCGAGCCGGTGTGCCGAAGACCTGCTGGGTCAGCCGGTCCAACTCGCGGAAGGGATCGGTGCGCATCAACATGGTCGCCACCTCCAGTTCACTCCTTCGCTCTCGAAGAGAAACCAGATAATCTGTGTCAACAGACACAAGTTATATGTAGCACTAGAGCCACAAGAGTGCAAGTGTCTTTGGGAAGAAAAATGACCGAGGGGATGGTGAAGAAGTGTGACGGATGTCGACCTTCGCGAAACCGACGCCACCCTCGCCGCCGAACGCGATCGCCTCGCGACCGCGAATCCTCATAACGAAAGTCGCGCAGGCCATTCGGGTAGATCCGGCGGGCAGCAGGGGTCGGTCCGCCGATCCGCAGGCAGCGCCGATACGCGACCTTCCTATTCGGGTATCCGATCCCGGAACCGCCCATTACGCTGCCAGCATGCGAACGCTCGGGGTGTTGTTTCTGGTTGTGTGCGGGTCGGTTCTGCTCACCGGATGTGGGGACGACTCCTATTCCAGCACTGCGGATCACACGATGTCCTTCGAAGGCGGAGCGCCCGCACCCGCCGCGGCACCGGGGATCCGGGTGCAGAAGGCGCCGGCCCGCGAACAGGCTCCCTCGCCCGCCCCGGAGGCCGCCGACCAGGCCACCGAGCGGAAAGAGGTCGTCACCGGCACGGTGGACCTCACCGCCGACGACCCCGTCGCGGCCGCGCAGACCCTCGTCGACCGGGTGGCCGAACTGGACGGGCGGGTCGACCAGCGCACCGAGAACCCGGGGACCGCCGACGACGATCCGCACGCGAATCTGGTCGTCCGGATCCCGGCCACCGATACCGACGCGTTCATCGAGGGCCTGAGCGATCTCGGCGAAATCACCCAGATCAGCACCAACCGTGACGATGTCACCCTGCAATGGCAGGATCTCGACGCCCGGATCACCGCGCTGCGGGCCTCGGTGGACCGGTTGCGTGATCTCATGGCGCGCGCCGCCAACACCGCCGACCTGATCGCCGCGGAGGAGGCGCTCGCCGACCGGCAGGCCGAACTCGACAGCCTCACCGGGCAGCGACGCTATCTCGACGATCAGATCTCGCTGTCCACCCTGACCGTCGATATCCGGAGCACGGCCGAGCAGACGGTCGAGGACGGGCCCACCAATTTCTGGGACGGGGTCGTGGACGGCTGGAACTCGCTGTTCGACTGGCTGAAGGGCGCGGTGGTCTTCGTCGGCCAAGTGCTGCCGTGGCTGGTCTTCCTCGCCCTTCTCGGTGCGATCGTCGGCGCCTTCGTCGGGCTGGCCCGCCGGCTGGGCGGCGCACGCGCTGCCGCCCCGGCGGCAGGCAACTCGACCGCGCGGGTCGAGACCCCGGCGCCCGGGACCCCGCGGACCACCGCCGAGCCCGGAGACGCATCGGGCAAGACCACGAAGGAAGTGAACGAGTCCGCGAAGGGCACGGGCCGGGCGGCGACCGACACGGATGAGACGGCGACGGGTACGGGCCGGGCGTCGGCGGGTACGGACGAGACGGCGAAAGATGCGGGCCGGGCGGCGACGGGCGCGGATGAGTCCGCACCGACCGGGGACGAGGCCGTCGATCCGGACGGTCCGGATACGGACCGGGCCTGAGCCGTGCCCACCACGGTCCGCGCGGTGATCACGCCGAACAGCAGGAAGGGCCCGCTGGTCGAAACCCTGCCCGACGGCACGCTGCACCTGTGGGTGCAAGCGCCGGCCGTGGAGGGAAAGGCGAACCGGGCCGCGGCCGAACTCCTGGCCGCGCATCTCGGTGTCCCGAAGAGCGCGGTCCGGCTCACCGGCGGGGCGACCTCCCGGCACAAACGGTTCGAGATCGCCGACTGAACCGCCAGGTGCCCGGGTCAGACCGCTCCGGGGAACCCGTGCTGCCGCCACGCCTCGTACACCGCGACCGCGGCCGCGTTGGCCAGATTCATCGACCGGCGGCCGGGCAGCATGGGGATGCGCACCTCGGCATCGATGTGCTCGTCGGCGAGCACCTCCGCCGGTAGACCCGTCGGTTCCGCACCGAACAGCAAAATGTCGCCGGGCCGGTAGGCGATCTCGGTGTGCGGGGTGGTGGCCCGGGTGGTGAACGCGTACACCCGCTCGGGTCGCAGCTGTTTCCACGCGGTCGGCAGGTCCGGGTGCACTGTCACCGAGGCGAGGTCGTGATAGTCCAGCCCGGCCCGGCGCAGCTTCGCCTCCGACATATCGAAGCCGAGCGGTTCGATCAGATGCAGCTCACTGCCCGTGCCGGCGGCGAGCCGGATGGCATTGCCCGTATTACCCGGTATGCGAGGTTCATGGAACATCAATCGGAACACAGCCGACCAGTCAATCAGGTGCGGCGCCGCCACGGTGATCGAGCCGGATGATCGAGCGATGACCGCGAGGGTTCCGAATACATCGCCGGGGCGGGCGCTACCGCCATCGCGACGCCCTGACCACAGCGAATACGATCACCGACCTGGCGTGGGGGCCGCGCACGGCACGGATTGCGGCAGCGTACCGTAGGGCCGCCCACTCTGCAGGAATCCGCTTCCGGTGGTCGAATGGGCTGTCCGATTCATTCCGGAGGGAGAAATATGGCCGTGCTGCAGGGCCACGGTAATCCAGGCGACGACGCGAGCGGTGTGAGCGATCCGGGTGCCGGCCCGGAGAAGCTGAGCCGCCAGCTGGCGAACCGACATATCCAGCTGATCGCGATCGGCGGCGCGATCGGCACCGGTCTGTTCATGGGCTCGGGTAAGACGATCTCGCTCGCCGGCCCCTCGGTGATCCTCGTCTACATGATCATCGGCTTCTTCCTCTTCTTCGTCATGCGGGCGATGGGGGAGCTGCTGCTGTCGAACTCCGGGTACAAATCGTTCAGCGATTTCGCCGGCGATCTGCTCGGCCCGTGGGCGGGGTTCTTCACCGGCTGGACCTACTGGTTCTGCTGGGTGGTCACCGGTATCGCCGATGTGGTGGCCATCGCCGGCTACGTGTCCTACTGGTGGGCGGATCTGCCGCTGTGGATACCCGCGCTGGTCTGCATCGTTGTCCTGTTGGTCCTCAATCTGCCCACGGTGCGCGCGTTCGGTGAGACCGAGTTCTGGTTCGCGCTGATCAAGGTGATCGCCATCGGCGCGTTGATCGTCACCGGACTGGTGATGGTGATCACCGGTTTCACCGGTGACAGCGGTACCACCGCCTCGCTGGCCAACCTGTGGAACGACGGGGGTTTCTTCCCGACCGGGCCCATGGGTTTCGTGGCCGGATTCCAGATCGCGGTCTTCGCCTTCGTGGGTATCGAACTGGTCGGCACCACGGCGGCCGAGGCCAAGAATCCCGAACGTACGCTGCCGCGCGCGATCAACTCCATCCCGGTGCGCGTGCTGCTGTTCTACGTCGGCGCCCTGATCGTCATCTGCGCGGTGACCCCGTGGCGGGAGGTCTCGGCCGACGAGAGTCCGTTCGTGGCGATGTTCTCCCTGGCCGGGTTGGGTGTCGCGGCGAGCGTGGTCAACTTCGTGGTACTCACCAGCGCCACCTCCAGCGCGAACTCGGGGATCTACTCCACCTCGCGGATGGTGTACGGCCTGGCCGGTGACGGGGACGCTCCCGCCTTGTTCGGGAAGCTGTCCCGGCGCAAGGTCCCGGCCAACGCACTGCGTTTCTCGTGCGCGTTCCTGCTGATCGGGGTGGTGCTGCTCTACGCCGGACAGTCCATCGTCGAAGCGTTCACCGTCGTCACCACCATTTCGTCGCTGTGCTTCATGTTCGTCTGGACGATGATCCTGGCCAGCTACCTGGTCTACCGGAAGCGGCGGCCGCATCTGCACGCCGCGTCGACGTTCAAACTGCCGGGCGGTGTACCGGCGGTCTGGGCGGTGCTGGCCTTCTTCGTGTTCCTGGTCTGGGCGCTCACCCAGAAGAGCGACACCCTGCAGGCCCTGCTGGTGACCCCCATCTGGTTCGTGGTGCTGGGCGCGGCCTATCTGGTGGTGCGGCGCAGTCCGCACCATGCCGTGCTGCGCGAGCGGCATCGGGAGAAGGTCCTCGCCGAAAACGCCGCGTTGCACTGAGCAGAGTTCATGGCGTCGGCTCCGGCGCCGCGGGGCCGGGGTCCTCGTGACCCCGGCTCTTCGCTCCGGCGTTTCGGAACCCGGGCTGCGAACCCCGGCCATCCGGAGAATGTGTTCTCGAACGGATTCATCCGCCGGAAGCGATCCGGAATGCCGGCAGCGACAGGGCCACTGGTTCGGCCCGGCTGCCGGGTGCGGGGATGCGTTCCAGGACCCCGCCCGCGAAGACGTCGTAGAGCGGCAGCGTTTCCAGGTGGACGTAGCCGATATGACAGTCGCAGAACGCGCGCGGGCACGGTCGCGGTCGCAGGGCTCCGCGGAAGGAGCCGTCGTAGAGGTTGCCCAGGGGTTCCTTCACGAAATGACAGCGGTGCACGGTGCCGTCGCCGTCGACCGAGAGGACCGAGGCCCCGGTCCGGCAGGCCCGGCCCAGGGAGTGGTGCGGGTCGCGGCTGAAGGGGAACAGGGGGTCGAGCGCGGTCCAGTCGGCGGCCTCGGCATCGGTGTAGGTGTGGTCTTCGGCGGCGTTGATCCACAGATAGATGTGCTCGGGGAGGTCGGCGCGCAGTCGGCGCGCGTGTTCCAGGTGATCGGGCAGGCCCACCACCCCGACGCTGAACCGGATACCGGCCGCGGCGAGGTCTCGTGTCTTACCGAGAAAGCGCTGGTAGGGCGTTTGTCCGGGATGGTAGGTGCACCACAGCGCGACGGTGTCGCGGTCGGCCTCGCCGAGCCACTCGGTGCGGCAACTCAGATTGGTCTGGATGGCGACCCGGCGGACCCCGGGTGCCCGGGAAAGGTCGACCAGCGCCCGCCGGTACCAGGATCGGGCCAGGCCCTCGCCCCAGGGGGTGAACAGCACCGAGAGCCGGTCGTCGCGCTGCTCGTGCACCCAGACGGCGAATCGGTCCAGCGCCGCGCGATCTGCGCGCAACTGGTCACGGCTGTCCCGGCGCTTCGCGAAAGGACAGTAGGGGCAGTCGTAATCACAGGAGGCCAGCGGCCCGCGATAGAGCAGGGTGAGGTCCACCGCCGTCACCGCGGTTCGTATTCGGCCATGGCCGCGCGGACGGCGGCCGAGAAGAACTCGGGACCGATCGCGTCGGAGTAGGCCAGGCCCTCGGGGGAGAGCCGCACCTGCGCGGGTCCGGTGTCGGCCAGCCAGCCGCGTTCGGCGAGCCGGGCCAGTTCCACCGGGAAATCGGTGTGTGGGTCGGTGCCGAAACGGGCCCGATAGTCCGCGACCGGCAGGCCGTCGGCCTGCAGTATCGACTGGAGCAGATGTCGGCGCCGGGCTTCGTCCGCATCGATCACGCGGCCGACGACGGCCCGGTCGAAATCCGTGGTGGCGGTGTAGCTGTCGATGATCGCGCGGACTTCCTGCGTCGAGACCGCATAGTCGAACGAGTAGTGCAGGTTCCGGGTGTAGGAGCGGGCCCCGCAGCCCAGGCCGATCATGCCGTCGGTCTGGCAGGAGTAGTCGTCGGGGCCCGGCGCGGGTGCGTCGATTCGGCGGAACATGCGCATGGACCGCTGTTCGTAACCCTGGGCGAGCAGATGGTCCCGGCCCTCCCGGTACAGCCGCAGGCGCTGTTCGTCCCACGCCAGGTCCGCGGCGGCGCGGTCGCGGCGGGACAGACCGGTGAGCGGGCGCACGTACAGCGGGTAGAGGTAGATCTCCTCCGGCCGCCAGGCCAGCGCCGCGTCCAGTGAGTACCGCCAGCTCGCCGGAGTCTGGCCGTCGATCCCGTAGATCAGATCGATATTGAGTACGTCGACCGCGGTGTCACGGATCCGGGCGAGGGCGGCTTCCACCTCGGCGCGCCGCTGGGGCCGGACAGCCGCGCGGGATTCGTTCTCGTCGAAACTCTGGACACCGAGACTGATCCGGGTCGCGCCGCGTCCGGCGAGTACCGCGAGACGGTCGGCGGTCGCGGTGGCGGGGGAGGTCTCGACCGAGAACCCGATAGCGGCCAGGTCGGCGCCCATGACGCGCTCGGCGATATCGCAGAGCCGGATCAGTTCGCCGGCCTCCAGGAATGTGGGTGTACCGCCGCCGAACGCGGCATTGGCGAAGCGCGGGCTGTGCTCGGTCCCGAGGCACGTGCGCACGGTTTCGGCCTGGCGGGTGAGGGCATCGAGGTAGCGGGTGCTGAGGTCGCCGGGGGCGCCGACCCGCGTGAACAGATTGCAGAAACCGCAGCGTATCTCGCAGAACGGGATGTGCAGGTACAGCGAGAGCGGATCGCGGGGCTCACCCGCCCATACCTCGCGCAGGGTGGGGCGCGGTGCCAGCGGGCGGTAGGCCGTCTTGTGCGGATAGGCGTAGACGTAACTCTGGTAGGGCCGCGGTAAACGGGTGAGAGTGCTGGTCATACGGGGTCCTCGGAACGGTCGTGCGCGGACCCGCCGGGGTCCGCTTCCAGGAAGAAATGGGCGTAGGGCACCGTCCACACGGATTCGTGCCCGAGCCGGTGCCCGGTGTATCCGTCCTCGCCGTAGGCGGTCCCGTGATCGGAGCAGACGATCGCGAAACAGCGCCCGCGGGCGCGCAGGGCATCGAACAGGGGCGGGATGTGGCGATCCACGTAGCGCAGCGCCGCGGCATGCGTTTCCCGGGTGTCACCGGACTCCCGGGTGGCACCGGGCAGATGGAACCAGTTGGGCTGGTGCAGGGCCGACACATTGAGGAAGAGGAACAGGCGCCGGTCCGCGGGCGTTTCGGCGATCAATCGGCGCGCGCATTCCACCTGCGCTTCGAACGAGGTCGGCGCGGCGACGGAGAAGTCCGGCTCCCAGTAGCTCTCGGTGAAGAGCCCGGGCAGGGTGCTGCCCAGCGCGCCCTGTTTGTTGAAGAAACCCACACCGCCTACGCAGACGGTGCGATAGCCGAGCGCGGTCAGCGCGGTGGGCAGATCGGGCTCGTCGAAGACGAAGGTCCCGGGGGTGGTCGTCTCGCTACCGGCGAATCGAGCGGCGAACAGGCGGGGATGCGGACCGGGTGTGGTGGGGGTGGGCAGGAACCCGGCGAACATGGCCTGATGCGACGCATAGGTGAAATTGCCCGGTGCGTGGCGCTCTTCCCAGGCGCCGTCCGGCAGCGCCGCGGCGAGATTCGGTAGCCGGCCCGCCGCGGTCTCCGCCACCGCCACGTCGTAGCGGAGGGTGTCGAGGGTGAGCAGGAGCAGATCGTCCCGGCCGACCACCTCGTTCATATCAGGCCGGTACATGCTCGTCCTCCGGTGCGAATGCGGTGCGCACCGCACCGTACCAGCGCGGGGCCGCCGCGATCTGGGCCGCGTAGGTGTCCATCCCGACCGCGGGCGAACCGGGTAGACCGGTGACCCGGGGCAGCAGATCGCCGAACGCGTTCACCTCGCCGACCACGAATTCCCGCCAGTGCGCGGTGGGCAGCAGATCCACTCCGACACAGAGGGTGCGCGGAAAACACGCGGCCGTCCGCTCCGCCAGTTCGAGCGCCCGGGCCCAGTACTCGCCGGCCGCGGCACGCACCGCATCCGGATCGCCGCGCTCACCGCCGAGGTGCAGATTGGTGATGGGCACCGCCGAACACCGCGCGACCAGATGCGTCGCCCGCCCGGCCACGACCAGGATCCGCAGATCACACGACCGGCCCCGCAGCGCGGACTTCGGTATCCACTGTTCGATGTGCAGGCCGTCCGGGGCGAGCCGGTCCACGATCGCGGCGATTTCGGACTCGGCGTGGTAGCGGCGCACGCGCAACGAATTGTGCAGGGCGCCGGAGGGACCGACCTCGACCGAGGTCGTGGCGCGGAGCCGCCCCGCGGAGTGTGTTTCCAGGGCGAGCACCCCGGAGGCCGACGAACCGTGCGCGATCTTCACGAACACGCGCGCCAGGCCGGCCGCCCGCATCCGTGCCCGCAGATCGCCCCAATCACGTACCGGTGTGCCGGGCCCCGAGGTGGGTGAGGCCGGCACGGGCAGGCCCGCGGCCGCCAGCCGCGCGTGGCACAGTCGTTTGTCGAAGAGCACGCCCAGTTCCGCGGGATCGTCGAGCGGGCAGCCGCCGCGCAGCGACGCGACCGCCGCCGCGAAACCGGCGTACCAGCGTCCGGTTCCCTCCACCCGGGTCGGATCGGTGACCCCGCGCAGGACGCGATCCACCTCGGCGTGTTCGCCGGGTGAATCCAGCCGTACCAGTTCGTCGTCGGCGAAGCCGTGCCCGCCCTCGCGCAGTACGTCGAGCCACTCCACCACGCGCGGTGCGGGCAGCCCGGCCGCCACCACTGCCGCCCGGAACGACCGGACCCGCCGGTTCTCCCCGTTACCGACCACTACCCAGCGGTACCCGCCGGAGCGTGCCGGTGCCGCGGAGGTCATTCGCCGATGGAGACGTAGCGCCACACTTCGCCGTTGTGTGCGTGGGTCTCGGCGCCCCCGGAATCCAGATCGAGTCGGACCTTCGGGGACAGGGTGTCGCGCAACCGGTCGCGAATCTCCTCGCTGAGGTAGTTGTGGTGCAGGTCCAGCCGTTCCAGGTGGGTGAGCGGCTGTCCGCCGAGCAGGGCGGCGGCACCCGCATCGGTGAGGATCCCCAGCGACAGATCCAGGCTCTCCAGCCGCGCCACCACCGGGGCGGCGGCCAGGGCGGCGCAGATGTCGTCCTGGATCTCGCTGTTGCGCAGGCCCAGATGCCGCAGCGCGGGCAGCCGGTCGCCCGCCAGGACCGGCGCCAGATCGGCGACCTCGGCATCGCCGTTGTAGTTGGGTGTACCCAGCCACAGCTCGAGGTGGGTGAGGGCCGGGAAGTCGCCCGCCGCCACTCCCCGCACCACCGTCGCCGGCAGGCCACCGGTCTGGATGGTCAGCTTTTCCAGCCGTTCGTGCCGGACGGCCGGGAAACTCAGCTCTTCCGAACCCCGCACCACGAATTCGGTGAGCTCGGGGAAGGCGTCCAGTAGATCGGTGACGCGGCCCTGGCAGATCCAGGAGATCTCGTTCTCCTCCTGGGTGATATCGCCGAGGAACAGCGCGCGCAGCGCCGGGAACCGATCGCGGGCGGCAACGAGCCGTTCTATCACCGCGTCCACCGGCTCCGCGCTGTCCTCTTCGATGTCCACCCAGGACCCGACCACGAAGGCCCGGACGCGGGTGGTGTCCACGAGATCCAGGAAGCGGTCGAACAAGTCGGCCCAGGATGCCTCCGAATCCCAGCCGATCCGGCCCACCCGCCAGGCCACCGAATCCACCGCGGGGTGGTCGAAGCTCGTGGCGTCCGCGTGCTCCGGTGCCACGAGGCGCTCGGGGAAGTCGAATACCGGCAGGCCGCCGAATTCGGACAGGTGGTCGTCGTTGATCATCGAGTGTGCCTTTCCGCGACCGGGTCGTCCCCGGGTGTCGCGATCGTTCTACCAAGACCGGCCGACACCCGCGGGCCGGGTGCGCCGCTCACTCGCGGCGGGCAGTCCGCCGAGTTCCGCGAGATGCTTTCCGATTGCCATGACGCCCTCTCGGCCGTGTCGATGACGAGAAGTACCAGCGTCCGATGACCTGTGGGCGACAGCGCCGGCCCGGGCGCCCGGGTGGCGGGCGCGCCGAACCTGTCGGTCCGCGGCGCTATGGTCCCGGCATCACACGGCGCGAGATCGCCGTCACGGGAGGAAATCACATGTATCGCCAGGGAGATGTCCTGATCGTTCCGGTCGCCGGGGGCGCGGTCGCCGAGGCCGCGGCCACGTGGCGGCCGGCCCGCCGGGACGCCCGCGGCCGGATGGTGCTCGCGCTCGGCGAGGTGACCGGTCACGCGCACGCCATCGCCGCCCCCGGCACGCTGTTCCCCGACCCGCACCGCTCGGACGGCATGGTCCTGCACCTGCCCGAGGGCGCCCGGCTGGTGCACGAGGAGCATTCCGCGATCACGTTGCCCAAGGGCTGGTACCGCGTGGTGCGCCAGCGCGAATACGTACCGGGGTCGGTGCGCATCGTCGCGGATTGATTCCGGCCGCCGAAACCACGACACGAGAACAGGATCGAGACAACTGTGACCGAATACGCCGAGTGGCGGGCTCTTTCCGCCGCGACCGGTCCGGGCGATCGGGCAGCCGCCGAACGAGGGGTGCGGCTCGCCTACGAACGGGCCGGTCTGCGCGCACCCGAACGAATCCGCTGGGCCCGCTCGCCGTGGGAAGCGGTGCGCATGCTGTCGGAGGAGGTCTTGCCGGGGGAGGCGGGCGCCTCGGTCCGGGAGCGGGTACGCAGTGCTCCTTGGGCCGCCGAACGCGACCGGTTGCACACCGAACTGGGCGCCCGCGAATTCGCCCGGCACTGGCAGGCCACCGGTGCGAGGCTGTGGGATCTCACCGAACCTGTCGTGAGCCGCATCCGAGACGGCGTGGTCGCCGCGATATCCCCAGAATCGGCAGCATCCGCCGGGGAGCCGGGAACCGCCCGTCCGGCGGGACGGGAAGAACTGCGGGCCCGGCTGTTGCTACTGGACGCGGTGCTGGGGCAGCACGACGCGGCCTGGTTGTGTGCCTTCGACACCGGTGCCGGTACCCCGTTGGAAGGGCTTGCCGCGGTGGCGCGCGAGGCAGGCTGGTGGTGGCCGTACGAGAAGCTCGCGGTCATCAGTGAACGGCCCACCGCGCTGTCTCGCGACGAGGCCGGCCGGCTGGACCGCGGCGACGGGCCGGCGGTGGGTTACTCCGATGATTTCGCCCTGTACGCCTGGCGGGGGATGCCGGTACCCGGCGAATTCATCGCCGAGCTCGCCGCGCTCACCGCCGACCGCATCCGCGACGAGGAGAACGCGGAGCTGCGCCGGGTGATGCTCGAGTTCTACGGGTACGACCGGTACCTGTCGGAATCGGGTGCCGAACCCGTCCAACGCGACGAGACCGGAATCCTGTGGCGGATCCCGCTGACCGGCGACGAGGACGTCGTCATGGTCGAGGTGGTCAATTCGACGCCCGAACCGGACGGCACCAGCCGCACCTATTGGCTCCGGGTGCCCCCGGCGACCCGCACCGCCCGCGAGGGCGTCGCGTGGACATTCGGCGTCTCCGCGGCGGACTACGAACCGCTCGTGCAGACCTGATCGGCCGGATCTGGAACAATCGCCCCCGTGACCGACGCCGCGACCCCGACCCACGACGATCCCGGCACCGGCAGCCGATGGGCCGGTTTCCTACGCTGCCATCTGCCGATGGTCGTGGTGGCGGTGGTGGTGCTGATCGCCGTGGTGTTCGTCGCGCAGGATCGCTGGCGCCGTGGCGCCTTCTTCTTCGGCGGCGCGACCCTCATCGCGGCCGCGTTCCGGCTGTGCCTGCCGACCGCCCGGGTCGGCCTGCTCGCGGTCCGCGGCAAACCGTTCGATGTGGGCGCGCTGACCCTGCTGGGCGGCGCCGTGATCTTCCTCGCTGCCACCATCAACACCCTCGGCGTGGGCTGACCGGGCCGGCCGCCCCGGCCGGCGCTCAGCGTCCGGCGCGGGCCAGGTTCATCGTCTGGGCCAGCAGTTTGCCGATGGCCGCAGCCTCGGTGAGGAAGGCATCGTGGCCGTCCCGCGAGGAGATCACCTCGAAATGCCGGCAGCCGGCCAGCCCGTCGGCCAGTTCCTGCTGGGTGTGCAGCGGGTACAGCCGGTCGGAATCGATACCGCCCACGATGCACGGCACCTCGGCGGCGGCCATCGCCGCCGCGATCCCGCCGCGGCCACGGCCGATATCGTGCCGGTTCATCGCCTCGCTCAACAGCACATAGGTCGCCGGGTCGAAACGCCGGCCCAGTTTCTCGGCCTGGTACTCGAGATAGCTCTGCACCGCGTACCGGCCGCCGTCCCAGGGGTCCTCGCCCTCCTGCGGGCTGTTGGCGAACCGGCTGTCCAGTTCGACCTCGGTGCGGTAGGTGAGGTGCGCGATCCGGCGCGCGATACCCATTCCGGCCATCGGCGCGCGCCCGGTGCCGTGGTAGTCGCCGCCCTGCCAGTCCGGGTCGCTGGTGATCGCCGCGATCTGGGTGCTCTGGGTGCCGATCTGGTCGGCGGTGGCCCGCGGGCCCACCGCGAGGACCAGTGCGGCGGCCAGGCGCTGCGGCGCGAGCAGCATCCATTCGAGGACGCGCATACCGCCCATCGAACCGCCGATCGCCGCGGCCAGCCGGGGCACACCGAGCCGGTCGAACAACTTCAGTTCGGCCGCGACCTGGTCGCGGATGGAGATCCCCGGGAACCGCGAACCCCAGGGTGCGCCATCCGGTGCGAGCGAGGCCGGGCCGGTGCTGCCCTGGCAGCCGCCGAGGACATTGGTCGCCACCACACACCACTCGTCGGTATCGATCGGCGCCCCCGGGCCGACCATCCCGTTCCACCATCCGGCCTGGGGGTGGTCGTCGTCCGGGTCGCCCGAGACGTGGGAGTCACCGGTCAGCGCGTGCTCGATCAGGACGATGTTGTCCAGGGCCGGGGACAGTTCCCCCCAGCGCTGCACGGCCAGCCGGACCTGCGGCAGCCGAGCGCCGTTCTCGAGGGTGAGTTCGCCGATATCGACGTATCCGAGGGTGCCGTCGGGCGGCGGTAACTGGGCCACCGGCCGAGCGGTGGTCGATTCGGTGCCCACGTTCACGTGAGCGATTCCGCTGAACCGGCGAACGGTACTGATGCCCGGAGCGTATGAATCGCCGCTGTGGATCCGGCGGTGCGGGCGCGGAGACCGCCGGAGGCGTCCGCCGGTCGCCGGCGGATAGCTCCGGCAGCGGTCGCACCACGGATACTGTGATCGCTCATATCGTGCTCCAGAAAATGGGGGATTTCTCGTCGAGTCGTGAGAACGCCGCGGTCAACGCGACCAGTACCGGCACAAATCGACGACCTCCTGACGTGCGCTTGCTCCCGGCTCCCGGGAGCCAGGTCATCACCCGGAGCACCCCACCGCAGCAGGAGGGTTGCCGGCCAGCGAGCCGGGGCTTGGTGCTGACACTCATGACCTGCCGAACATCGTAACCGGGCACCGATTCGGATCGAAATCGGCATACGTGCCGACCAGGTAATCTTGTGGCGTGTCTCACCTATGTGAGATCTCACGAACGGGGCTGGCTGCACCGTGAGACCGCCACAAGCAGTACGCTCGTCTTGGTTACACCAGACGTCTCGTGGACAACGCGGGATGTATACGTTGTCTGTTGAACAGCTGGGGTCCGCTCACAAGCGTGTTCGCCTGGCCGTGCAATGAGGGCACCAGTCTTAGGAGGACACGAAGATCCATGTCCAAGATCAAGGTTGAAGGCACCGTCGTTGAACTCGACGGCGACGAGATGACCCGGATCATCTGGCAGTTCATCAAGGACAAGCTGATCCACCCGTACCTCGATGTGAACCTCGAGTACTACGACCTCGGCATCGAATACCGCGACAAAACCGACGACCAGGTCACCGTCGACGCCGCCAACGCCATCAAGCAGCACGGTGTCGGCGTCAAATGCGCGACGATCACCCCCGACGAGGCCCGCGTCGAGGAATTCGGCCTCAAGAAGATGTGGCGGTCGCCCAACGGCACCATCCGCAACATTCTCGGCGGCACCATCTTCCGCGCGCCGATCATCATCTCCAACGTTCCGCGCCTGGTACCGGGCTGGACCAAGCCGATCATCATCGGCCGTCACGCCTTCGGCGACCAGTACCGCGCCACCGACTTCAAGGTTTTCCAGGCCGGCACCGTCACCCTCACCTTCACCCCCGAGGACGGCAGCGAGCCCATCGTGCACGAGGTCGTGCAGATGCCGGAGGACGGCGGCGTCGTGATGGGTATGTACAACTTCAAGAAGTCCATCGAAGACTTCGCGCGCGCCTCGTTCAACTACGGGCTGCAGCAGAACTACCCCGTCTACATGTCGACGAAGAACACCATCCTCAAGGCCTACGACGGCATGTTCAAGGACACCTTCGAGGCGGTCTTCGAAGCCGAGTTCAAGAGCCAGTTCGCGGCGGCCGGGCTCACCTACGAGCACCGGCTGATCGACGATATGGTCGCCTCCTCCATGAAGTGGGAGGGCGGCTACGTCTGGGCCTGCAAGAACTACGACGGCGACGTGCAGTCCGACACGGTCGCGCAGGGCTTCGGATCGCTCGGCCTGATGACCTCGGTGCTGCTGACCCCGGACGGCCGGACCTGTGAAGCCGAGGCCGCGCACGGCACGGTCACCCGGCACTACCGCCAGCACCAGCAGGGCAAGCCGACCTCGACCAACCCGATCGCGTCGATCTTCGCCTGGACCCGCGGCCTCGAGCACCGGGGCAAGCTGGACAACACCCCCGAGGTCATCGGTTTCGCCCAGACCCTGGAAGATGTGGTCATCAAGACCGTCGAGGGCGGGCAGATGACCAAGGACCTCGCGGCGCTGGTCGGCGGGGACCAGGGCTACCTCACCACCGAGGAGTTCCTGGCCGCGCTGGACGCCAACCTGGCCCGCGCCCTGAGGTAGGACGCCCCACCTTGTCGATGCCCCTGCCCGTGATGGGTGGGGGCATCGCCATGTGTGGCGGGGTGGCCCAGGGCGGGGCGGGGTGGATTCACGTTGGGACTCGGGTGGGGGCTCGCTCGCCAAGGCGGGACGTGGGGGCTTGTCCGTGAACGGTCGAGGGAGTGCCTGGGTCCGGAGTCGTGATTTCCCGGTTTCGGTGCCGTGTTCGCCGAGAACTGGCAGGGTGTCAACAAGGCGGATGCGACGGTGTGTCCGCTCGGTGGTTTACACCGTAATGCTGCTGGTGATTCCGGAGGACGACGATGTTCGAATGGTCCGATACCGACCTGATGGTCCGCGACGCTGTACGGACGTTCATCGATAAGGAAGTGCGACCCCACCTGGACGCATTGGACAGCGGGGAAATGCTGCCCTATCCGATCCTGCGCAAGCTGTACGCGGATTTCGGTATCGGCGCCATGGCCGAAGAGGCCCTGAACAAGCAGCTGGCGGCTAGGCAGGCGGCTGCCGACGGGGCGGAGAAGCCGGCCGCGGCGGACAAGGACGGGTCCGGCGGCGGTTTCGATCAGCAGACGATGATGGCCGTGCTGACCAGCGAACTCTCCGGCGTCTGTATGGGTCTGTGTAGCTCGCTCGGGGTGAGCACCGGACTCGGCGGCGCCACCATCCTCTCCCGGGGCACGCTCGCCCAGCAGCAGCGATGGGTGCCCGATATCGTCAGTCTCCGCAAGATCGCGTGCTGGGCCATCACCGAACCCGATTCCGGATCGGACGCGTTCGGCGGGATGAAGACCTACGTGCGACGTGACGGTGAGGACTACATCCTCAATGGTCAGAAGACGTTCATCACCAACGGTCCCTTCGCCGACACCTTGGTCGTCTACGCGAAACTGGACGAGGGCGACGGCACCCCGTCCCGCGACCGCAAGGTGCTCACCTTTGTGCTCGACGCGGGGATGGAGGGGCTCACCCAGGGCAAACCCTTCAAGAAGATGGGCCTGCACGCCTCGCCCACCGGGGAGCTCTTCTTCGACAACGTCCGTCTCGGCCGCGACCGGTTGCTCGGCGAAACCGAGGAGCACCGCGGCGGCGACGGCCGGGAGAGCGCCAAATCCAGTTTCGTGGCCGAGCGGGTCGGCATCGGGTTCATGGCCCTGGGTGTGATCAACGAATGCCTGCGCTTGTGCACCGATTACGCCCGCAACCGGAAACTGTGGGGCCAGGAGATCGGCCGCTTCCAGCTCATCCAGCTCAAACTTGCGAAGATGGAGGTCGCCCGGATCAATGTGCAGAACATGGTGTTCAACATCATCGAGCGCGGGCGGGCCGGTAAACCGCTGAGCCTTTCGGAGGCCTCGGCCGTGAAGCTGTACTCGTCCGAGATCGCGACCGAGGTGGCGATGGAGGCGGTGCAGCTGTTCGGCGGTAACGGCTACATGTCGGAATACCGGGTGGAGCAGCTGGCTCGCGACGCGAAATCACTCATGATCTACGCGGGCAGCAACGAGATCCAGGTGACGCACGTGGCGAAGGGCCTCCTCGGAAACTGAGACTCGACCGGCGCCGATTACACAGCGCGCAGGTGGTCGCGGCTGGCGTAGATGTGTTCGGCTATGAGATTCGCGATCCGGTCGGGCGCCTCCAGCATGGGCACATGCCCTGCCCGGTTGAGCATGATCCGGTCCGCGGCCGGCGGCAGCTCACGGAGGAACCGGCCACCGTGGGCCCGGGCCGGAAGAACCCGATCGGAATCGGCGAGGATCAGCCGGACAGGGGTCGTGATGTCGGACATATCCGCCAGCGACGGCCCGCGCAGCGTGCCGAGGGTGAGTGCGGGTAGCGCCGGGCAGTGCAGCGCGGCCAGGATCACCGCCGTGATATCCGCCCGGGAGACCGCCCGGGTGTCCTTGGTCAGCAGCTGGGCCATGGCCCACCGCAGGATCCGGCTCTCGGTCGGGAAATCGCCCAGCCGCCGGAGGATTTCGGCGAGCGGGATCATCGGCGCGATCTTGGCGGCGGCGCGGATCTGGAGCGGCGACGGGGTCTTCCAGCCGCCGGCCGGGGCGATCGCGGTGAGTGTGCGCGCCCGGCCGCGGCGGGCCAGTTCGAACCCCACCCAGCCACCCAGCGAATTGCCGGCGATATGGCAGGTCCGCCAGCCCAGATCGTCCAGCTGCGCTTCGACCCGGTCGGCCAGGGTGGCGGCGGAGTACCCGCCATCGGAGAACTCCGGCCCGCCCCAGTGCCCGGCCAGGGCGGGAGTGAAGACCTCACAGCGGGCGGCCAGGAGGGTGGCGGTCCGCTCCCAGCAGTGCGGTGAGAGCAAAACGCCGTGGAGCAGCAGCAGCGGAGCGCCTGAGCCCAGGTGCAGAGCCTCGACCGGCTCGGGCATTGCGGTTGCGGAGGTGCCTGACATCGATGTCGTCACCCCTTCCTGGCAAGTAGCGGTGACTAGTCATTGTACGGTCGATCGGTGCCGTACATCCTTTCCACTGTCAATGTCAACGGGGTCCGGGCGGCCGCGGGCAAGGGGCTGCTCGCCTGGCTGGCCCGAACCGAGGCCGATATCGTCTGCCTGCAGGAAACGCGTGCCGACGATGCCCAGGTGGCCGCCGCGCTCGCGCCCGCACTGGACGACGGGTGGTCGCTGGCCCACGCCGAACCCGGTGCCAAAGGGCGGGCGGGGGTGGGGGTGCTGGCGCGGCGTCCGATGCGATCGGTGCGGATCGGGATCGAACCGGACAGCGAGTTCGTCACCACCGGCCGCTACCTCGAGGTCGAGTTCGACGAGGTGACCGTCGCGAGCGTGTACGTCCATACCGGAGAGGCGGATACGCCCCGGCAGGACGAGAAGTACCGGTTCCTCGACGAACTCGCCGCCCGGATGTCCACCCGCACCGATGCTTTCGTCATCGCGGGCGATTGGAATATCGCGCACACCGAACGAGACCTGAAGAACTGGAAGGGAAACCTGAAGAAATCCGGTTTCCTGCCCGCCGAACGGGCCTGGCTGGATCGGCAATTGGCGGCCGGATACGTCGATGTCGTCCGGGAACTTCACCCGGAGGGCGACGGTCCGTTCAGCTGGTGGTCGTATCGTGGGCGCGCGTTCGACAACGACACCGGCTGGCGGATCGATTACCAGCTGGCGACACCGCAGGCCGCCGAACGGGCGAAGCAGGCGGTGGTCGAACGTGCCGCGACCTACGCGGAACGCTGGTCGGACCATGCTCCGGTGACAGTCCAGTATCGATGAAGGGGTAGTCGTGCGTGCGAAAGTTGTGAAGGTCCTGTCGGCGGTGGGCGCGGTGCTGGTGGCCGTCGTGGTCGCTCTGCTCAGCAGTCAGGGCGGGGACGACAGCGGTTCCACCGCCGCGGCGGCACGGTCGGAGACGGCGGCGGCCGCCACATCGGTCGCGCCGAAGCCCGCACCGGGCCGGACCACGGCGTCCGATGCCCCGGTGGTGTCGAAGGTGGCCGGGGTCCCCGACCGTGCCTACACCACACTCACGGAGATCGATGCCGGACGCTGGCCCGATTCGGCGAACGCGCCGGGCACCAAAGGCGGTGTCCCCTTCGGAAACCGGGAGGGCCGGCTGCCCGTCGCGGACTCCGTGGGCAAGGGGATCGAATACCAGGAGTGGGATGTGAACCCGAAGAAACCGGGGCAGTCCCGCGATGCCGAACGCATCGTCACCGGCAGCGACGGCTCGGCCTGGTACACCGGTGACCACTACGACACCTTCACCAGGATGCGCTGATGGCCGAATCCGTGCTGCTGGCCGATTTCCTCACCCTTGCGCACCACGAATCGTCGGCCGGCGCCGCACCGCCGGCCGTGGGAGTGGCGACCGTGGACGCCGCCGAGTTCAGCCGGGTGCGCTACGGCGCGCCCGCCGGCTACCGGGTGCGCGAAGTCCGCGGCAGCCGGATGCGCACGGTGGCGGCGTTGTTCGACGAATTCGCGGCGGCGCTGCAGTTCCCGTACTACTTCCGGCCGAACAAGGACGCGTTCGACGAATGCCTGTTCAACCTCGAGGACCTGCTCGGGGACGCCACCGGCTATGTGGTGGCCGTCCGAGAGGCCGAGCAGTTGCTCGCGGACGCACCTGGGGAGCGGGAGTGGTTCGATTCGGTGCTCGCCGAATGCGCGGAATTCTGGACCTCGCGAGAGGTGGCGTTCCGGGTCGTGCTGCAGGGGGCGCCGGAGGGGCTGACCGCGGTTCCAGTCCGCGTCTGATTGCCTCGCGGCGGCAGGTTCAGTTGCCGCGGTGCGCGAAATCCTCACCGAGCAGGACGAAGACGTCGGTGGTGTAATCGATCAGCTCGTCCCGGCCGATCGGCAGATCACCGCGCACCCAGCCGGTCAGCGTCTGGACCAGCCCGCCCACCAGATAGGTGGCCCGGAAATCGATCACCGGGTCCGGCGCCGGGTCGGTGACCCCGTAGAACTCGATCCCCTCACTGGCCACCAGCCGGGCGAAAACCCGGATCGTCTCGGTGGTGCGCGCCCGTAACTGCGGGGTCGCCATCGCGGCGACCATGGTGACCTCGGTTTTGCGGGGATCGTCGGTGAGCAGATGGATACCGGCGGTGATGGCCGCGTGCGCCTTGGCCCGCGAATCGTCACCGGCGGTCTGCAGGGCCGCCGCGATCGCGATCACCAGTTCCTCGGCGATACCGTCGACCAGCGCGGTGAGCACATCGTCCCGGCTGCTGAAACTCTCGTAGTAGTAGCGCTCGTTGAGCCCCGCCGCCGAGCACATCCCGGACACGGTGAGCTTGTCCAGTCCCTGGGTTCCGATGATCTCCAGCGCCGCGTCCAGGAGCGCGGACCGTCGTTGGGCCTGCCGTTCCTCCGCGGACAAACCGCCATAGGTGCGCTGCGCTGCCATAGCCCGAGTTTATTGGTCCGCGCCGGGTGAGCAGGTGCCGGTCGTGCGGTGCAATCGGCTCACCGCAACCCCCCGCCGGCGCCGCCTCCTCACCGCCACGGAAACCGCCGCAATTTGGGAACACCTCTTGCCAGAAATGCTCGAACTGGTGGATGCTATTGCCAGATGCGGGTGCGCAGTGCTCGACGTGGAGCGGACCAGGAGGCTGAGATGGCCGTGGACACCGGATACTTTTCCGACGACTCGATGATCAGGCGGGTGATGCGGAAACGCGCTGTAGGCCTCACCTACGGGCTGCGGGCGCTGGTGATCGGCGCGGTGAACCCCCTGCTCTATGTGGGGACCGCCGAATCGACCGAGCATCGCGACACCCCCTACACCCGGCTCGCACTCACCGGGAAACTCTTCGAAGCCGTCTTCTTCGGCAGCCGGGAGGACGCCGACCGGGCGCTGGAGTTCACCGGGAAGAAGCACGCGAAGGTGCGGGGCCGGCTACCCGAGGACGCGGGGGCGCACCACCCGGCGGGGTCGGCCTACTCCGCCTACGACCCGCATCTGAGCTTCATGACCATGGCGTTCACCTTCGAATCGGCCGAGGTCATGTACGACCTGCTGGTCCGGCGGCTCAGCGATACCGAACGCGAGGACCTGTACCAGGACTATGTGCGCTGGGGTGAGCTGTTCGGCATGCCGCGGGAGGCGGCGCCGGCGGATTACCGGGCGTTCCGGGCGTACTTCGACAGCTACCTGGCCTCCGACGAGCTGTTCCTCACCGACGAGGCCCGCAAGGTGGGCAACTATCTGTCCGGGCACACGGTGCCCTACCCGCAGCGTGCGCCGGGCCGGCAGGTGAGCTCGGCGTACTACCTGCTGGTCCAGGGCAGCCTGCCGGGGCGGATCCGCGAAATGTACGGGATCGAGTGGAAACGTACCGACGAGATCGCCTACCGCGGGCTGGCGCAGTCGGTGCGCAATGCGCACAGCGTGCCTTCGGTGCTGGTACCGCGGCCGGTGAAAACCGCGCTCAACGGGCCGAGCGCACCGGTGTACCGGCTGATCACGAAGCAGGAGCAGCGGCTGGCCCGAGAGGGGAAGCGCAGTATGCCCGGGATCGATCCGCGTCCGCACGGGCGAGTCAGGCCCGGAGGCGGTAGCGCAGCGTAACCACGTAGGGCCCTCGCCAGTGCCCGATGGATACAGCGGGCGGAGCGAAATTCGGCTTGAGCCACATGCCAAAATCATGGGCATGTCCAGTCCTGCGCAGACCCCGGCCGCCGGGGAACGTAAACAGCGGGTGCTTTCCGGTATCCAGCCGACCAGTGCCTCGTTCCACCTCGGGAACTATCTCGGTGCCCTGCAGTACTGGGTCAATATGCAGGACGAATACGACACGCTGTACTTCATCCCGAATATGCACGCGATCACGGTGGCGCAGGATCCCAAAGAACTGCGCCGCCGCACCCGGGTCGCCGCGGCGCAGCTGCTGGCGCTGGGTATCGACCCCCAGCGCTCGACCCTGTTCGTGCAATCGCAGGTGCCCGAGCACGCCGAACTGACCTGGGTGCTGAATTGCCTCACCGGCTTCGGCGAGGCGAGCCGGATGACCCAGTTCAAGGACAAGTCGGTGAAACAGGGGTCGGAGAACACCACCGTCGGCCTGTTCACCTATCCGGTGCTGATGGCGGCCGATATCCTGCTCTACCGGGCCCACCAGGTGCCGGTGGGGGAGGATCAGCGTCAGCATCTCGAGCTCACCCGCAACCTCGCCCAGCGGTTCAACACCCGGTTCAAGAAGACCTTCGTGGTCCCGGAGGCCCATATCGTCAAGGGCACCGCGAAGATCTACGACCTGCAGGATCCAACCGCGAAGATGAGCAAGTCCGCGAGTACGGACGCGGGTCTGATCAATCTCCTCGACGATCCCAAGGTGACGGCGAAGAAGGTGCGCTCGGCGGTCACCGATACCGAGCGCGAAATCCGCTACGACGTCGAGCACAAGCCGGGTGTCAGCAATCTGCTGGTGATCCTGTCGGCGCTGACCGAGACGCCGATCGTGACGCTGGAGAAGGATTACGCCGGCCGCGGGTACGGCGATCTGAAAGTCGACGTCGCCGACGCACTGGTCGAATTCGTCACGCCGCTTCGTGCGAAAGTGGAAGAGTACATGGCGGATCAGGGTGAACTCGATCGCATACTCGCCACGGGAGCCGAGCGTGCGCGCGAGATCGCCGGCAACACTCTCGCACAGGTTTACGACCGGGTCGGGTTCCTGACCCACTGATATCGGTCCGCGGCCGTGCGTGTGGCGATGAGGGGCGCGAACAGTGCAGGTGATCGACAACGGCAAGGCCGCAGTCCAGCGCATGATCGGACAGCGGCCGTGGCTCGACCATCTGGTGCGCGCGGCCGGTAGATATCAGAGTCAGCGCGGCGACTACTACGCGGCGGGCATCACGTATTTCACTGTGCTGTCCCTGTTCCCGCTGCTCATGATCGCCTTCGCCATCGCGGGCTTCGTGCTCGCGGGCAACGCCGACCTGCTGGGCGAACTGCAGGAGAAGGTCGTCGAGAACATCCCGGGCGAGATGGGGGATCAGCTCAACGATCTGATCGACCAGGCGGTGAACTCGCGCGGGACGGTGGGTGTGCTGGGTCTGCTCACCGGGTTGTACTCCGGTCTCGGCTGGATGGCGAACCTGCGCAAGGCGCTCACCGAACAGTGGGAGCAGCCCTCGGACGAGGACAACTGGCTGCGCACCAAACTGTCGGACCTGGGTGCGCTGCTGGGTCTCTTCCTCGCCCTGGTGGTGTCGCTCGGGTTGTCGGCGGTGGCGTCGAGCCGGCTCGGCGTGCAACTGCTCGAACTGGTGGGGCTCGACGAGATGCCCGGGGTGCGCTGGCTGCTGTGGCTGCTGTCCACGGTGCTCGCCATGGTGTCCTCGTGGGCGCTGTTCGCCTGGATCATCGCCCGGCTGCCGCGGGAGCCGGTCACCCTGCGCAGTGCATTGAAGGCGGCGGCGCTGGCGGCGGTGGGCTTCGAGATCTTCAAGAACATCGCCGGGATCTATATGCGGTCGGTGTTGAACAGCCCGGCCGGTGCCGCCTTCGGCTCGATTATCGGCATCATGGTGTTCAGTTATGTGGTCTATCGGATCATTCTGTTCGCCACGGCCTGGGCGGCGACCGCGCGCGAGAACGAGCAACTGGCCTCGGTGCCGGTCCCCGCGCCGGCGCTGATCCGGCCGCGAATGGACAGCGGCCGGCCGGGGTTCGCCGGCGGTGCCGCGCTGTTCGGCGCGGGCGCGCTCGCCACATTGGGAATAACCCGGTTGCGTCGCCGCCGGCGCGACTGAGCGGCGCGCCCGGACGCGTGTGGCGCGCGTGAGTCGGCGGAGCACCAGCTGTTCGGCCGTATTTCACCTCGGCGGCCCGGGCCCGAACGGCGGGCGGCCGGTGGGCGACCTATGCGAATACGCCGACGCAGAACCGCCTCTTTTGCGCGGGATCACGCGGTCATAATCGCCCGGGGAAGGTACGTACGTATATCCGGGGATAAGTGCCTACGCACCGGAATGCGGATATTTCGGCTCGCGTGACGGATGTTCCGGGGCGGCCCTTGTCTTATGGTCCGATTCGAGGCAGCTCGATACTCGGAAATTTACCGGGGCGCAGAGCATTTGGCATGCTGCCGAGTAGAGGAGGACCCGGTGGATTCCGAGGCGTCGACCCGGCATCCCGCACCAGAGGTGGTGCGCCCGGCGGATTCGAGGCGGAGTACCCGTTGGCCGTCGCGTTAGCAGGCAAGCGGAAACCACCGACGTTTCCCGCGGAAGTATGGATCATTTCGATCACCACCTTTCTGAGCAGGTCGGTCGGCTTTCTGGCGCTGTTCTCCACGGTGTTCTACAAATCGATGGGGTTGAGTCCCTCGGCGCTGACCCTCGCATTGTTCGCGGGGGGTTTCGCCGGTGTACTCGGCTCGGTCGCCGGCGGCTGGTTCGCCGCCCGTTTCGGATCCACCGATGTGCTCATCGCCGGGTCCTTGCTCAATGTTCCGCTGCTGTACATGCTCGGTATGTCGACGAATGATCCGGTACCGGCCATTGTGTTGGCCTCGCTGAGTGTGGCGTTGACGCAATCGTTCTCGGGGCCGGCGGCGGCGCTGGTGACGGGATCGGCCTACGAGGGAAATACCGTCACGGTGGTCGCTTTCCACCGCATTTTCCTCAGCAGCGGTGTCACGGTGGCTCCGATCATGGTTTCCGCGGTGGGCGAGCACAACTTCTCGATGCTGTTCTTTCTGTCCGCGCTCGGTTCGGCGGGTACTGCCGCGTTCCTGTTCTCCGAGCGCGCCAGACTCCGGGGTGCCGAGGCACTGGCGGCGGCCCGGGAACGAAACGCACCCGCGCCCGATCTCGTCTCCGATTCCGCCACGGCGGTATCGTACGACCCGTCCCGCGTATCGCGGCTGTGGGCGGTGGTCGTGGTATTCGGCGCGGCCATGGCGGTCTACGCGCAGAGTATGAGTGGAATTCCCCTGTCGGTCGGGAAGATTTCCGACGGTGGTCAGCTCTACAGCGTGCTGCTCGTCATCAATTCACTCTTCATCATCTTCTTCGAGCTGCCGATCAGTACGTTGACGGCCAGGCTGAAGTGGAACTACGCGCTGGGGCTGGGGATCTTCGTCACCGGGCTCGGGCTCGCCGTCTGCGGCGCCGGCTCGAGCTGGACCGTGTGCATTGTCGGATTCGTGCTCTTCTCCCTGGGCGAGGCCATATTCATCCCGCAGGCGAGCGCTTCGATAGCCAATATCTCGACACCTTCGGAGAACCCCAGATACCAGGGATACCTGTCGGCCGCCCAGTCCTTCGGTTTCGCGGTGGGCCCGGGCCTCGGCGCCTTCGGGGTGCTGCACGACAGCGCGCTGTACTGGACGCTCGTCATCCAGATCTCGTTCGCCGCGGGTGCGGTGGCGGTAGTTGCAGGAATGTCCAAGGACAGGAGTTCGGTTCATGTCGGATAATTCGGTATTGATCGTGGATCCCGTGAGCTCGGGGAAGCTGTATCCCCGCGTGCTCCAGCGGTACGGGATCGAACCCATCCTCCTGGATACCGATCATGCGCTGGTATCGGAATTCCGTACCGTCCCCACTCCGGGGGCCCTGGATTTCGCCGCCGATCTCGGTAATTCGTATGAGGCGCTGCTGCGTATGTGCACGGAGCGGTCGGTCGCCTATGTCATCGCCGGGTCCGAACCCGGTGTCGAATTGGCCGAGCGGCTACGCGCCGATATTCCGGGTTGTCCGGGCGGTGAGACGGTGCTGCCGCAGCGAAGATGGGACAAGCAGTACATGTTCGAGGCACTGGCCGCCGCCGGGGTGCCGACACTGACCACCCGGGCCGTCCCCGCGGGTCACACCGCCGTACCGGCCGAAGCGGTGGCCGAGCTACGCGCGGGCCGCAAGCTGGTGGTGAAACCGGCCCGGGGCGCGGCCTCTGTCGGCGTCCGGCTGGTCGAGACCCCTGGCCAGCTGACCGAAGCGGTCACCGCGATTACCGACAACGCCGGACTGTTCGGCGGTGCCTCGGCCGCTCTCATCCAGGAGATGTATCCGGGCCCCCGGGTGGAATACGCCGTGGACACCTTCTCCACCCCGGCCGGACACGAACTCGTCTGCGTCACGGTGTATGACAAATGGGTCTCGGAGTCCGGTGATTTCATCTACGAGAAGGGCCGGTGGCTCGACCACGACGACCCGATCGTGCGGGAGCTGGCCGAGTACGCACGGCGGGTGCTCGATGCCCTGGGTATGCGGATCGGGCCCGCGCATATGGAGATCATGTCCGGTCCGCTGGGGCACCGGCTGATCGATTTCGGGGCGCGCGCCCACGGCATCGGTCACCCGCAGCACACCCATGTGCTGACCGGTACCTCGCAGATCCATCGCGAGAGCGAATACATCGCCGAACTCTTCGGCATGCGCGCGCCGGCCGAACGTGGCGGCGGCTATGTACTGTCCCGGCACGGTGCGCTGGTGCTGCTCAGTGTCGAGCGGGAGGCCCGGTATCTGGGCGGCGCCGAGGCGGAACTGGCGGACCTGCCCGGTGTGCAGGAGGTCCGGATGGCGGCCGAGCCGGGGAAGACCTATCCGGCGACCAAATCCATGATGGATTCGGTGGCGCTCGGCCTGGTGTTCGTGGTCGCGGACAGTGCCGACGAACTGGATTTCCGGTGCACCGAAGTGCGCAAGCGGGCCGGCGACTTCTTCACCACGGATTGAACTCAGGCCGGCCGGGGGCGGTGAGGACCCCCGGCCGGCGCTATCGGTGGGAGACTCGGGTCAACGCTGACGGGTGCGTACGTGCCAGGTGCCGAGGAGCAGAATCGGCACCAGTATCAGACCCCCGACCATGAGCAGCATCCACAGTTCGTCGAAGTCACCGCCGCCCGGGCCCTGCGCCGAATACGCCACCGAGTCCTCCGCCGGCGGCACCGCGAGCCCCGGTGCGGCGACCACCGATTCGTCGTCGTCACCGGGGATATCGCCGACCTGCGCGCCCGGGACGAGCGCGAAACCGTAGTCGAGCAACCGGGCCGCCTGCTCCCACGGGCGGATCGGCAGCACATCGGCCTGGAGCAGGGTCACCGCCAGTCTGCGGCCGTCGCGCTCGGCGGCGGCGACGAAGGTCTGGCGGGCGTCGTCGGTGTAACCGGTCTTTCCGCCCAGTGCCCCGGGATAGTTGTAGAGCAGTCCGTTGTCGTTCGCGATCGGGAAGCCGGGATGGTCCTGGTCGCCGGGGATACGCGGATCGGGCGGGTAGCCGGGGAAGTCGAACTGTTCGGTGTTGATCATCTCCGCGAACAGCGGGATCGACATGGCCTCCCGGAACAGCAGCGACAGGTCGTAGGCCGAGGTGCTCATGCCGGGCCCGTCCAGACCGGAGGGAGTGGCCGCGCGGGTGTCGTAGGCGTGCAGCGATTTCGCGAGGTCGTTCATCTTCACCACCGCCACGTCGTCGCCGCCCAGTTGAGCGGCCAGCGCGTGGGCGGCATCGTTACCCGATGCCATCACCAGGGCGTGCAGCAATTGCCGGTTGCTGTAGCGGCCGCCCGGACCGATCCCGACCCTGGTGCCCTCGACATCGGCGTCGGCCTGGGTGCCCAGGACGACCTTGTCCAGGTCCAGGGTGCGTAGCGCGACGATCGACAGCAGCACCTTGATGGTGCTGGCCGGGCGGTACCGGCCGTGCGGGTCCTTGGTGGCCAGGACGGCGCCGGTGTCCAGGTCGGAGACCATCCAGGCGGTCGCGGAGATATCCGCGGGCAATGCCGGCGCACCGGTGGGCAGGACTACGCCGCATTCGCCGAGCCGTTTGCCGCCGATCGGGGAATCGGGGACCGACAGCGGCGTCGGCGCCGATTCACCGGGTTCCGGGACCTCGGAGGCGTCGATCGCCGGCGGCGGTTGTGTCTTCTGCGGGCACGTATCGGTGACCGGGGTGGTGAACGGAGTGGTTGTGGGTGGCGCGGGCTGCGCTGCCGCGCTCCCGCAGACGGTGAACGGTCCGGCCGCGAGAACCGCGGCGGAGAGCACCGAACCGAGGAGCCGGGCGGTGCGCTGGTGTAGCAACCTGTTGTACATATCGACGCCGAGCCTAGAGGGCACCGCCGGGCATGGCCCGTCCACAGTCCGCGCACGGCCGGAGCGAAGGCGGAGGTACGCCTAAAGGGCACTGCCGGGCGTGGCCCGTCCACAGTCCGCGCACGGCCGGAGCGAAGATGAAGGCACACCCGGTATTCCGGCGCGCGAGACGTGCGGCACGGGCTTCCACCGCCGGTTTCCGGACAGACCGGTATTCGCCGGTTCAGCCCAGCAGTACCGCGTATCCCGGTTTGATGATGTCGTCGATGATCCGCAGCCGCTCCGGGAACGGGATGAACGCCGATTTCATCGCATTGATGGTGAACCGTTCCAGATCGCTCCAGCCGTAGCCGAAGGTCTGGTGCAGTTTGAGCATCTCCCGGCTCATGCTGGTATCGCTCATCAGGCGGTTGTCGGTGTTCACCGTGACCCGGAAGCGCAGCCGTGCCAGTAGGTCGAACGGGTGTTTGTCCAGCGAGGGCACCGCGCCGGTCTGCACGTTCGACGAGGGACACAGTTCGAGCGGCACCCGGGTGTCGCGCACATACGCCGCCAGCCGCCCGAGCCGGGCCTCTTCGACCGCGCCCGGCACCTCGATATCGTCGACGATCCGGACGCCGTGCCCGAGCCGGTCGCAGCCACAGAAGGCCAGCGCCTCGTGAATGGACGGCAGGCCGAAGGCCTCACCGGCGTGGATGGTGAAATGCGCGTTGTTGACCCGCATGTACTCGAAGGCATCCAGATGCCGGGTGGGCGGGTATCCGGCCTCCGCGCCCGCGATATCGAATCCGCACACCCCGCGGTCGCGGAAGCGGACCGCCAGTTCCGCGATCTCCCGGGACCGTGCCGCGTGCCGCATGGCGGTCAGCAGACAGCGCACCACGATGGGCTGTCCGGCCGCGGCGGCGGCCGCCTCCCCCGCGGCGAACCCGGCCAGAACGTGTTCGACGACCTCGTCGAGGGTGAGGTCCTTGTCGAGGTGTTGTTCGGGCGCGAATCGCACCTCGGCGTAGACGACCCCGTCCGCGGCCAGATCCTCGGCGCATTCGCGGGCCACCCGGTGCAATCCCTGCGGGGTCTGCATCACCGCGACGGTATGGGTGAAGGTCTCCAGATAGCGCTCCAGCGAGCCGCTGTCGGCCGCGTCCCGGAACCAGCGCGCCAGGGCTTCGGCATCCGCGGCGGGGAGCCGGTCGTATCCGCAGTCCGCGGCCAGTTCGAGCACGGTGGCGGGCCGCAGGCCGCCGTCGAGATGATCGTGCAGCAGCGCCTTCGGTGCCCGGCGCAGTGTGGCGAGATCCAGCGGCAGAGGTCCGGTCATATGCCGACGGTATCGCCGAATCTCGCGGCGGTCAGCCGGACGGTCGGAAAGGTTCCACCTCTTCGGCGGACGCTCACCTCGAATTCCCTTCGTGGTCAGCGGCCGGATGCGGACGATTGTGCGCGGTACCCAGGCCGGACCGGGCGGGCGGGTGACCGGAATGCCGGTGCGGCGACCAATGCTGTCCGGGGTGGTGCGCGTCGCCGGCGACCCGGTCGAGGACGAGCGGGCCGGGGGCGGGCCGGTCGGTGGATCCGGTCTCGACGGTGATCGCCTCGGCCAGGGCCTCGAACGCGCGGGGGAATGCCTCCGGGGTGTCGGTGTGCAGGGTGAGCAGCGGTTGTCCGGCGGTGACCCGATCGCCGGGGCCCGCATGCCACTGCACGCCCGCGGCGGCCTGGACCGGGTCGCCCTGCCGGGCGCGGCCGGCGCCCAGGCGCCAGGCGGCGATACCGACCCCGCGCGCATCGAGGTGGGTCAGGGTTCCCGACGCGGGGGCGGGCAGCGTTTCGGTGTGTGCGGCCGTCGGTAGCGGGGCATCGGGGTCACCACCCTGGGCGCGGATCATGGCCGTCCAGCGGTCCATGGCGCGGCCGTCGGCGAGCGCGTCGGCGGGATCGGTGTCCAGACCCGCCAGCGTGACCATCTCGCGCGCCAGGGCCAGCGTCAGCTCCACGATATCGGCCGGTCCGCCGCCCGCGAGCACCTCGACGGCCTCGGCGACCTCGAGCGCGTTGCCCGCGGTGCGGCCCAGCGGGGTGTCCATCGCGGTGAGCAGGGCGACGGTCCGCACACCCGCGTCGGCGCCCAGTTCGACCATGGCGGTGGCCAGCGCATGGGCCTCCTCGCGAGTGCGCATGAACGCGCCGGATCCGACCTTCACATCCAGTACCAGGGCGGCGGTGCCCTCGGCGATCTTCTTGCTCATGATGGAACTGGCGATCAACGGGATGGATTCGACCGTGCCGGTGGTATCGCGCAGTGCGTAGAGGCGTTTGTCGGCGGGCGCCAGATCGGCACCGGCCGCACAGACCACGCAGCCCGCGGCCGGGTCGGTGAGGATCTCGCGCATCCGGTCCGGGTCGATATCGGCCCGCCAACCCGGAATCGATTCCAGTTTGTCCAGCGTGCCGCCGGTGTATCCCAATCCGCGGCCGGACAGCTGCGGTACCGCCGCGCCACAGGCGGCGACGAGCGGAGCCAGCGGCAGGGTGATCTTGTCACCCACGCCGCCGGTGGAATGTTTGTCGACCGTCGGCCGCGGGAGATCGGTGAAGTCCAGCCGCCGCCCCGACCGCAGCATCGCCTCGGTCCAGCGTGCGGTCTCGCGCCGGTTCATCCCGCGCAGCACGATCGCCATGGCCAGCGCGGCCATCTGCTCGTCGGCCATCTCGCCGCGGGTGAACGCGGCTATGGCCCAATCGATCTGCGCGTCCGACAGCTCGCCGCCGTCGCGTTTGGCCCCGATGATCGATACCGCGTCGTGTGCCGTCACGCCACCAGTCTGGCAGCGCCGCGGCGGTCGTGCCGGGGCCGCACGACGGTGACCTCCTGCGACATGGTGTGTCGACCTCCGAGACCGGCCGGCCGGGGTGACGGGGCGTGCGCTGCGGCGAACTCGGGGGTGCGCCGAGCCAGGCCGCGCGGCCAGCCGGCCTTACCATGCCGAGCCGGGGTGGCGGCCCGCCGGCGGGCAGGCCGTCCGAGGTGACCGGAACCTACTCCTGGAGCGCCCGCAGGGTCTCGAGGCGGTGCTGCACCGTGGGCCCGGTGGGGGTCACGATGATCTCGTCCGCGCCGGTGTCCTTCACCAGCGTGTCGAGCCGGTCGAGGACCTGCTCGCGGGTGCCGATCGCCTGGTCGGCATTGCGGTCGTCGACGAAGGCGTTCTCCGCGTCCGACCAGGGGTACTCCTCCGCCTCGGCCAGGGTCGGTATCCGCTGCGGCAACTGACCGGTGCGCATCCGCAGCTGGACCAGGCTCTGGGGCAGGGTGCGCCGGCGGGCCTCCGCGGCGGAGTCGGCGACCACGGTCGCCACGGCCAGCATCGAATGCGGTTCGCTGAGCACCTCGGAGGGGCGGAACTCGCTGCGGTACAGCTCGAACACCAGCGGGGTGTTGCGTCCACCGGCGAAGTGATGGGCGAACGCGAACGGCAGACCCATCATCGCGGCCAGCCGGGCACTGAAATCGCTGGAACCGAGCAGCCACATCTCGGGGGTGTCGCCCTTACCGGGCACCGCCTGGATACGGTCGCCCTGCCCGCCGCGCAGCGGCGGAATCGTCCCGAAGTAGGCGAGCAGTTCCACCACCTGTTTCGGGAAATCCTCCACCGCCTCGGCCGCCGCGCCGCGCCGGATGGTGGCCGAGATGAGCGGATCGGTCCCGGCGGCCCGGCCCAGCCCCAGGTCGATGCGGTCACCGTAGAGCGCGACCAGGGTGCCGAACTGTTCGGCGACCACCAGCGAGGAATGGTTGGGCAGCATCACCCCGCCGGAACCCACCCGGATCCGTTCGGTTGCCGCGGCCACCCCGGCGATCAGCACCGGCGGCGCCGAACTCGCGATACCCGGCATGCCGTGGTGCTCGGCCACCCAGAACCGGCGGTACCCGAGTCGCTCGGCCTCGCGGGCGACGGTCAGGGTGTCGGCGAGCGCCTGCCGATGTGATCCGTCGGCGGCGACGGCGGCCAGGTCGAGCACGGAGAGCGGAACTGTCATACCCGGACCAACCCGTTCGGTGCCGCCGGGATTCCACGCCGTCGGGGGCCGGGCGGAGAAAGGGTCAGGTCCGGCCGGCGGCGAGGTCGTCGGGACCGAAGGCGTCCGCCAGCAGCCGGCCCAGGGGTACCGGGCCGTCGGGGTGGTCGATGAGCAGTTCCGTCCCGCCGAACTCGTAGAGCACCTGGCGGCAGCGGCCGCAGGGCAGCAGGATCGCGCCGCGGGAATCGCAGACCGAGACGGCGAGCAGCCGGCCGCCGCCCGCGGTGACATTGTTGCCGGCCAGCACGCATTCGGCGCAGAGACCCAGCCCGTAGGACACGTTCTCGACATTGCAACCGACCGAGACCGTGCTGCCGTCCCAGCCGGCCGCGCCGACCGGAAATCGAGAATAGGGGGCATAGGCGCGTCGCATGGCGGTGTGCGCGCTGGTGCGAAGAAGATTCCAGTCGATATCCATAGCTGCTCCCGCGTCCGTGGGCGACCCACCGGGTCCCCGCCCAGCCTGCCGCATCACCGTGTCCGCCGCGCGCCTGCGCGCACGATCTGTTCCGAGCGGATGTGAAACACGTCGTTCCGCTCGGAGATATGTAGATTGCCCGGCCACTCGGTCCGGGGCCCCTCACCAGGAAGGTGCGAATGACGCTTCCGAAGTTCCTCATCGTCATGGTGTATTCGAAGTTGCTGCTGTCCAGGCTCGACGCCTTCGACAAGGTCGAGGTACGGATGGAGTACCAGATCGTGCCCGATCACGAGGCCGATCCCGCTGTCGGCAAGTACCCGCAGAGCGCGCCGGCGAGTCAGGCCCTGCTGGGTCGGGTGCCGGGCGATGTCGTCGAAACCGTCTTCAACTACGAGGCCGTGCGGCTACGGGTCGATTCGATCCACGAGGGCGACTGATCCGGCGTGGTTCCACCGGCGGCCCGCTCCGGGTGGGCGGCGGCCGGTGGGCCCGGCTCCTTCGCTCGATCCGGGCGCCGGGCCGGGCCGGCGTGCGGTCCGTGCGCAATTCCGGGGGTATCCAGGAAAGTCTTTCGACGCCGCGGGATCTGTCCGCTACTCTTGAGTAACTTCGTCTCCCGTACTGAGACATTTTGCACATTGCCGCTGTGCGCAATGGCGAGATCGGCATTGTGGGCCGGCGTGCGCAACGAAAAACGCGTGGTGCGCGCGTGCGCTGCGGACCGGATGTGAAATCCGCTGCACACCAAGGTTTTGCGGAACAATCCGATGTCGCCGGAGGGTTCTGTAAGTGGGCGATCGAGGGCGCGACGAACCCGCCGCGGAACCCCTTCGCCGCCCTACAAAGGTAAACCTAACCTGTGTGATCTGGGCGCAACGCGCGGCACGCCGAATTAGTTCCCCGATTGTCAGAGGATTAGAGTCCAGAACAGATCGGTTCAGGTTCGGCGGCGGCGAGCCCTATCGACAGCGGCCCCGGAGTCGGTCCCTGTCGGCCGCGGGTTGGTACGCCACCGAATTTCCGGCCCGCCACACCGGTGCCGGGATCTGCGACCGGGTCCATCAACGATGTTGGAGGCACCGAAACTCTATGGCCACGATAGAAGCTCCGGCTCAGCCGAAGCGCAAAACGCTGTACCGAGGCGACCCCGGAATGTGGTCCTGGGCCCTGCACCGGATCACCGGTGTCACGGTTTTCTTCTTCCTTTTCGTGCACGTCCTGGACACCGCGCTCGTACGGGTCAGCCCGCAGATGTACGACGAAGCGATCGAGATCTACAAGACGCCGATCGTCGCGCTCATGGAGATGGCACTCGTCTTCTGTGTGCTGTTCCACGCGCTCAACGGTGTGCGGGTGATCCTGGTGGACTTCTGGTCCCAGGGGCCGCGCTACCAGAAGCAGATGCTCTGGGGCATTATCGGGCTCCTGGTCGTGCTCCTGGTGCCCTCGATCGGCCGCATGTTCTACCTACTGTTGACGGAGCACTGAGCCATGTCTGCACCCGTTCTCGGCAAGTCCTACGACCGTCCGGCGAGCCTGGACCTGCCCCGCTCGCCGCGTTCGCACGCCAGCGGGAACTTCGAGAAGTACGCGTGGCTGTTCATGCGCTTCTCCGGTCTCGCGCTCATCGTGCTGGTCTTCGGCCATATGGCGATCATGCTGCTGCTCGACGGCGGCGTGAAACGGCTGAACTTCGCCTTTGTGGCCGGCCGGTGGTCCAGCCCGTTCTGGCAGATCTGGGATCTGGCCATGCTGTGGCTGGCGCAGCTGCACGGCGGTAACGGTGTGCGCACCGTGATCGCCGACTACTCGCGCAAGGATTCGACCCGGTTCTGGCTGAACACGCTGCTGGTGCTGTCGATGATCCTGATCATGGGCGTGGGCACCTACGTCATCTTCACCTTCGACCCCAATATCAGTTAGGAACGGGCCCCCTCGCATGAGTGAGAGCAGCGAACGAACCAGCGAAACTGTTGAGTCTCGACCTGTTCAGGAGCACCGCTACGACGTCGTGATCGTCGGTGCCGGTGGCGCGGGCATGCGGGCGGCCATCGAGGCCGGCCCGCGGGCGCGGACCGCGGTGCTGACCAAGCTGTACCCCACCCGCAGCCACACCGGCGCGGCCCAGGGCGGTATGTGCGCGGCCCTGGCCAACGTCGAAGAGGACAACTGGGAGTGGCACACCTTCGACACGGTCAAGGGTGGCGACTATCTGGTCGACCAGGACGCGGCGGAGATCATGGCCAAGGAGGCCATCGACGCGGTGCTGGACCTGGAGAAGATGGGTCTGCCGTTCAACCGCACGCCCGAGGGCAAGATCGACCAGCGCCGCTTCGGCGGGCACACCCGTGACCACGGCAAAGCGCCGGTCCGCCGTGCCTGCTACGCCGCCGACCGGACCGGTCACATGATCCTGCAGACGCTGTACCAGAACTGCGTCAAGCACGATGTCGAGTTCTACAACGAGTTCTACGTGCTGGACCTGGTGCTGACCGATACCGATCGCGGTCAGGTCGCCACCGGTGTGGTCGCCTACGAGCTGGCCACCGGTGAACTGCACGTCTTCCACGCGAAGTCGATCGTCTTCGCCACCGGCGGTTCGGGCCGCATGTACAAGACCACCTCCAACGCGCACACGCTGACCGGTGACGGTATGGCGATCGTGTTCCGCAAGGGGCTGCCGCTCGAGGACATGGAATTCCACCAGTTCCATCCCACGGGCCTGGCAGGCCTGGGCATCCTCATCTCCGAGGCGGTTCGCGGTGAGGGCGGCATCCTGCGCAATGCCGACGGCGAGCGGTTCATGGAGCGCTACGCGCCCACCATCAAGGACCTCGCGCCGCGCGATATCGTCGCCCGCTCCATGGTGCTCGAGGTGCTCGAGGGCCGTGGCGCCGGACCGAACAAGGATTACGTCTACATCGATGTGACCCACCTCGGCGAGGATGTGCTCGAGGAGAAGCTGCCCGATATCACCGAGTTCGCCCGCACCTACCTCGGTGTGGATCCGGTGAAGGAACTGGTGCCGGTGTTCCCGACCTGTCACTACGTGATGGGCGGCATCCCCACCCGCATCCAGGGCGAGGTGCTCCGGAACAACACCGATATCGTGCCCGGCCTGTACGCCGCCGGTGAATGCGCCTGCGTCTCGGTGCACGGCGCCAACCGGCTCGGCACCAACTCGCTGCTCGATATCAACGTGTTCGGCCGCCGCGCCGGTATCGCCGCCGCGGAATATGCCCACCGCGCCGAATTCGTCGAGATGCCGGAGAGCCCGGCGCGGATGGTGCAGGACTGGCTGGCCCTCATCCTGTCCGACCACGGCAACGAGCGGGTCGCCGATATCCGCACCGAACTGCAGCGGTCGATGGACAACAACGCGTCGGTGTTCCGCACCGAGGACACCCTCAAGCAGGCCCTCACCGATATCCACGCGCTCAAGGAGCGCTACGCCCGGATCACGGTGCAGGACAAGGGCAAACGCTACAACAGCGATCTGCTCGAGGCCGTCGAACTCGGCTTCCTGCTGGAGCTTGCCGAAGTCACGGTGGTCGGGGCGCTCAACCGCAAGGAGTCGCGTGGCGGGCACGCGCGCGAGGACTACCCGGACCGCGACGACGTGAACTTCATGCGGCACACGATGGCCTACAAGGAGGGTGCGGATCTCCTCTCCGATATCCGCCTCGACTTCAAGCCGGTGGTGCAGACCCGTTACGAGCCGATGGAGCGTAAGTACTGATGACCGCTGTAGCCGAGAATCCGACGGCCGCGAACCCGGCACCGGTCCCCGAGGGTTCGACCATGATCACCGTCAAGGTGGCGCGGTTCAACCCGGAGGACGGACAGGGACAGCGCTGGGAGTCGTTCCAGGTGCCGGCCCTGTCGACGGACCGGTTCCTGAACATCCTCATCTACATCAAGTCCTACCTGGACGGCACCCTCACCTTCCGGCGCTCCTGCGCGCACGGGGTGTGCGGGTCCGACGCCATGCGGATCAACGGCGTGAACCGGCTGGCCTGCAAGGTTCTGATGAAGGACATGCTGCCGAAGAGCGGTAAGCCGGTGACCATCACCGTCGAGCCCATCCGCGGTCTCCCGGTCGAGAAGGACCTGGTCGTGGATATGGAGCCGTTCTTCGACGCGTTCCGGGCGGTGAAGCCCTACCTCATCACCTCCGGCAACGAGCCGACCTACGAGCGGATCCAGAGCCAGGCCGACCGCGCCCGGTTCGACGACACCACCAAGTGCATCCTGTGTGCCTGCTGCACCACGTCTTGCCCGGTGTACTGGCACGACGGCAGCTACTTCGGCCCGGCCGCGATCGTGAACGCGCACCGCTTCATCTTCGACAGCCGCGACGAGGCCGCCCGGGAGCGCCTGGACATCCTCAACGAGGTCGACGGTGTGTGGCGCTGCCGCACCACCTTCAACTGCACGGATGCCTGCCCGCGTGGTATCGAGGTCACCAAGGCCATCCAGGAGGTCAAGCGGGCGTTGCTGTTCGCTCGCTGACCCCCGGCTGCTGCCGACAGAACCGCTCCCGTGCCCCGCGCGGGGGCGGTTTTGCATTACCGGTCATCTGTATTTCGTCACACGAACTTGATAATTCGGGTACCCGAACTTACCATTCTGACTGGAAGGCGGGTGGTTCGGTATGCAGGTGTTTCCCCGGATCGCCGCCGTGCTTGCGGCCTGCGGTCTGACCGTCGTGCTCACCGCCTGCGATACGTTCCATCTGCCGCGTACCGGCGAACCGGTCGTCGTCACCTCTTTCACCGTGCTGGCCGATATCGCGTCGAACATCGCGGGCGGCCACCTCGAGGTGCAGTCGCTCACCAAGCCCGGTGCCGAGATCCACGGCTACGAGCCCACCCCGGGTGATATCAAACGCGCTGCCAAAGCGGATCTGATCCTGGACAACGGCATGAACCTGGAGGCCTGGTTCGGACAGTTCGTCGCCGACCTGGACGCCGAGCACAGCACCGTGAGCGACGGGGTCGCCTCGGTTCCGATCACCTCCGACGCCTACGCCGGGAAACCCAATCCGCACGCCTGGATGTCGCCACTGAACGTGCGCACCTATGTGGACAACATCGTCGCGGCCTTCTCCCGGCTCGTGCCCGAGCACGCGGCGGATTTCCACAGCAACGGTGCGGCCTACAAACAGCGACTGCAACAGGTCCACGACGAACTCGTCGCCGACCTCGCCGGCCTGCCCCGCCGCCAGCGCGCCTTGGTGACCTGCGAGGGCGCCTTCTCCTACCTGGCCCGTGACGCGGGCCTGTCGGAGTACTACCTCTGGCCGGTCAACGCCGAGCAGCAGGCCACCCCGCAGCAGATCACCCGGGTCATCGAATATGTGCGTGACCACGAGGTCCCGGCGGTGTTCTGCGAATCCACCGTCTCCGACGCCCCGATGCGCCGGGTCGTCGAGGCCACCGGGGCGAAATTCGGTGGGGTGCTCTATGTGGATTCGCTGTCGGCGGCCGACGGCCCGGTACCGACCTATCTCGACCTCATCCGGCACGACGCCGAAACCATAGCCGCAGCACTCACCGGGAGCAGGCCATGACAGTCCCCGCGATCGACGTCGACGGCGTCACCGTCTACTACGGCGAGGTTCAGGCACTCGACCAGGTCCGGCTGACGCTGGACGCCGGCCGCGTCTGCGCGCTCATCGGGATGAACGGGTCCGGGAAATCGACCCTGTTCAAAACCCTCATGGGAATGATCACCCCCGACCGCGGCACCGTCCGGATCGGCGGAGCCGCCCCGGTCGCGGCCCGGCGGGCCGGGCTCCTCGGTTATGTCCCGCAGAACGAGGCCGTGGACTGGTCGTTCCCGCTGTCGGTGCGCGATGTGGTGACCACCGGCCGGTACGGCCGGATGGGGTTCACCCGGCGCGCGAGCCGGGCCGACCGGGCAGCCGTGGACGAGGCGCTGGAACGGGTCGAACTGACCGATCTGGCCGACCGCCAGATCGGCCGGCTCTCCGGTGGCCAGCGCAAACGCGCCTTCGTGGCCCGCGGTATCGCACAGGGCGCCCGGATCCTGCTCTTGGACGAACCGTTCGCCGGGGTGGACAAACGGTCCGAGGCCACGATCACCGGACTGCTACGCGAACTCGCGGCCGACGGGGCAACCGTACTGATCTCCACCCACGATCTGCACGCCCTGCCCGGCCTGGCCGACGAAGCCGTACTGCTGATGCGACGGGTGCTCGTCCACGGCGACCCCGAACAGGCACTGCGGCCGGAGAACCTCGCCCTCGCCTTCGGCCTCGACGTCATCGGACAGCGGTGAGCACGATGGACCTCATCGAATTCCTGCTCGAGCCGATGCGCTACGCGTTCATGGTGCGCGCGCTGACCGCCAGCCTCGTCGCGGCCATCGTCTGCGGACTGCTGTCCTGCTGGCTGGTTCTGGTGGGCTGGTCGCTGATGGGGGACGCGGTCTCGCACGCGGTGCTGCCGGGCGTGGTACTGGCCTATATCGCGGGGGTGCCGTTCGCCGTCGGGGCGGTGATCTTCGGGTTCCTGGCGGTCGGGTTGATCGGCCTGGTCCGGGACACCAGTCGAGTGAAGGAGGATGCCGCCATCGGCATCGTGTTCACCACGCTGTTCGCCTTCGGCCTGGTACTCGTCTCGGTGACCCCCAGCAATACCGACCTCAACCACATCATCTTCGGCAATCTGCTGGGCGTGAGCCAGGAGGAACTGATCCAGATCGCCGGGCTGGCCGCCCTGGTCTTCGTCGCCCTCGTGCTCAAACGCCGCGATTTCACGCTCTACGCGTTCGATCCGACCCACGCCTACGCGCTCGGACTGAACCCGCGCCTGCTGGGCGCGGCTCTGCTCGGCCTGCTCGCGCTGACCTCGGTGGTGGCCCTGCAGGCGGTCGGTGTGATCCTGGTGGTGGCCATGCTGATCATCCCCGGTGCTACCGCCTACCTGCTCACCGACCGGTTCGGGCGGATGCTGGTGATCGCCCCGGCGCTCTCGGCGATCTGCGCGGTCACCGGCCTGTACGTGAGCTATTACGCTGACACCGCACCCGGAGCCACCATCGTGCTGGCCCAGGGCGTCGTCTTCACCGCGGTCTACCTGTTCGCGCCCCGGCAGGGACTGATCGGTTCCCGGCTGGCGGCCGGCCGCCGCCGGGCACGTGAGGTGTCCGGAGAGCCGACGGCGGCCGTGGCCGTCGAACCGCCCACCTGACGGCCCCGGGGCGGCAGGGAAAACGTTCACGAACGGAGGCCCGCTGGGGTGCGGCGACCGAGGGCCGCAGCTCACCGCTACCGAGCCGACGGTGCGCGGCCCGCGTGGGTGGCTTCACGGGAAGGCATCCTCGAACGGGGCGGCCCGCCGCCAGCAGTCGCCCGCGATCACCACATGGTCCAGGAATCGCAGGCCGACCGTTTGTGCCGCCGCGGCGAGCAGTGTGCTGGCCCGGCGATCGTCCGGGCTGGGAGTCGGGTCACCCGAGGGGTGATTGTGCGCCAGCGCGAAGGCGCGACCGTCGTGCCGCAGGACCGTGTTCAGGATCTCGCGCACCGGAACCGCGACCTCGTCGATGGCGCCCTCGGCGACGAAGACCCGCTGCCGTGGCCGGTTGCGCGCATCGCAGATCAGCACCAGCAGCCGCTCCACCCGGGCCCCGGCGAACAGCGGGGCGGCCTCCCGGGCCACATCCTCGGCGCGCAGCAAGGGCACCGGGGCCTGCGTGCCGCTGCGGGCCCGGGCGGCGAGCTGGAACGCGGCGGCGATGGCCGTGGCCTTGGCCACTCCCACGCCGGGCCGGCGCAGCAGTTCCTCGGGCCGTGCCGAGGCCAGTCCACCGACTCCGCCGAAATCGGTCAGCAGGGCGAGAGCGAGTTCGACCGCGCTCTCGCCGCGGCGGCCCTGACCGAGCAGCAGGGCGAGTAGTTCACCGTCGTTCAACGCCTGCGGGCCGAGTGCGCACAGGCGTTCCCGCGGCCGCTGTGCCCTGGGCAGATCGGTGATCGGTACCGGCATGATTCCCCCTCTAGATTCCGTGGTCATCATGCCAGCGGGTACCGACAGTTCCGGAGGGTTCGGCCGGGCCCGGGGCGGATACCCGGCCGGATCAGCCGTCGACCACCGCGGGCTGCGGGGGCCGGCTCAGCGCCGACGCCGCCAGCCGCTCGAAATGCCGTAGCTGTCGCTCGTGCACCACGATCCGGCGCAGTGCCTCGTGAATGGTCGCCTTGTTCGACGCCGTGCCCATGATGGCCCCGGCGGCCGCCAGCAGATCCTGATCGAGCTCGATCCGCACTGTCGGCATGCGTCCTCCTTAGTACATCCGCCCTGGTGCGGCGGCAAGTCACCGCCGCCCGAGACGAACCGGGCAGCGGCTGCGCAACGACAATGCCGCTGGCCAGTCAGTTTGCCCAGTCGCTGCCGGTTTATCGACCGAATGTCACGCCGTGTGTCCACATCGAGACCTGGGCCCGGGCCGACGCGGGACGGGTCAGCTCGGAGACAGGCGCGATTCGAAATTGCGTTCGAGTTCGCGCCAGGCACTTGCCTCGGCGTCGAATGGCGGGTTGGGCGCCATCCGGGTCGGGTCCGGGTGCAGCAGGTAGGACACATACCAGCCGAGAGGCGTCGATTTGGCCAGCGCCTGTTCCACCGCGTCGTCGTCGGCGTAGTCGGCGGCATCGGAGAACAACTCCAAGACCAGGTCGAGCTGCTCGGTATCGACCGCTTCCGGTCCTTCGGCCAGGTCATCGGCCAGGCCGGGGAGCACGTAGACGTTCTCCTCGGTGACCTCCACCTCGAGCGATCCGTCGATGGCGGCGGTCTGTACTTCGGCGAAGGTACTGATCCGCGCCAGATCGTGTTCGTGGTCGTCGGCGAGATACCGGGCAAGTGCACGTTCACTGGGGAACACCGAGATGGCCTTCTTGGCGCCGAGGAAGATCGGCTCGTCGTCGAGATAGCACCGCAGGGTGAAGTATTCGGTATCGGCCGTCACGATCTTGACGGGGTCGATCCCGACTTCTTCCCAGAACGTGAGCTCGGCGTCGTCTTCGTCGTCCTCTTCGTCCAGGTCGACCGGTTCGAAATCGCTGTCGTCGTCGGTATCGGCCGCGTCGTCGGCGTCGACCTCGTTCTCCTCGGCGGCCAGCAGTTCGGCCTCGGCCAGGGCGACCGCCTCGGCGTCGACCTCGGGTACCCGCACCACCGAATCGATGGCGTCGAGCACGTCGTCCCAGCTCTTGGCCACCGCGGCACCGATCTGATCCCACAGTTCCTCGCCGTCGCGGCCCGCGAACATATGGGTGCCGCCGGCCAGGGCGCCCAGCGACGGGTGCGAACCGAAGAATTTGGTGACCGTTTCGAGCTCACAGACCTCGCCGATATTGCGCACCATGGCCAAGGTGTCCTCCAACTCGGCGACGGTGTCCACATCCGGGTCACCGGCGGCCAGTTCCGGCACACCGACCAGATCGAAGGAGTAGTTGTCGCCGGGCTCGAGTTCGGCGGCCGAGAGGCCCGCGACCACCTTCCACGCCGGATGATCGATCAGGTCGTTGTCGGAGTCGGTCCGGATGAAGGCCGCCAGTTCGGCCACGGACTCGAAGCCGTAGAGGGCGTCCTCATGTCCTAGGAACGCCTCCCACTCGTCGTCACCGTCACGCCAGCGCGGTGCCCACAGGGTGACAAGATCGCCGTCGGTCAGACCGAGCTCGATCGGGACGATGTCTCCAGAAGCCATACGCGGAAGCCTAATAGGTCCGGCCGAGCGGAGCCCACCCCTGGTCCACGCATAGTTGCCGCGGAGTCGGAGTATCCCGCGCCGCGGTCGGCGCACAACCGCGCGGCGTCGGGCAGGTGTGCGGGGCGAGCTGCCCGATCAGGCGCCGTCCGGTGCGGTTCCGGTCGGGTCGACCACTCCCGAAGGCGCCGGAGCGAACGACTCGTTCAGTGCGGCAACGACCTCCGAACGCCGACCGCCGGCATCCTCGGCGGCCTGCCGGCAGGCCCAGATGACGAGCTGAGCGGCTTCGGCGGGTGGTAACGCGGTCACCGCCTCGGTGAGCTGCAAACTCACCAGGGCGCCTTCGCTGTCGACCTCGGCGGTGACCATTCCGTCCTCGGTACCGAACCGGCCGCGGACCTGTTTGAGTCCGTACAGCGCCGCTTCCAGCGCTTCCAGTTTCCGCGTGGCGTCGGCGACCAGGGCATCCATTTCCGCGCTCATACATCTCTCCTGGGTCGGAGCGGGAATCCGCTGTGGTGGTGTCGCGCGTGCGGGCCGCTCATACCGGCCTCATCCAGCTCGTCGGGCCGGTATCGGCGTCGTCCATCCGGTCCAGTTCATCGACCGCCTGCTGCCGGGTGGGCAGACCGAGCTGGTCCAGGATGTCGTTCGGCATGCCGTTCTCCGCCAGCAGTTCCCGCCGCTTGGCCTTGGCCGCGATGGTGGAGCGACGGGTCAGCCGCAGGATCTCGTCGGCGAGAGCCTGTGCGCCGTAACGGTATTCACTGCGCTCGAATTTGATCTCCACCGGCATACCCTGGTCGGTGGCGCGCACCGACAGCGTGCCGGCCCGGTTGCGGCTGACCGCCATCGTGACATTCGGTACCTCGGGAAGCTGCTGCTCACCACTCATCATTCTGTCCACTCTTGACCTCCTCCCGGCCCTGAGAGGGCGGGATTCCCTGACTCACGACAGGGCCTTCCTGTTTCACCGAGATCGCCTCCTCGCGCTTACGCGCGGGAAGGTCTTACACCATCTCCGCAGGCTGACACCGCCAGCCCGGCGGCCAGAATATTTTTCGCGGCGTTGTGGTCCCGGTCGTGCACCGCCTCGCATCGCGGGCAGCTCCACTGCCGAATATTCAACGGCAGCGCATCGACGATGTGCCCGCACGCTGAGCACGTTCTCGACGACGGATAGAACCGGTCGACCGCGACGACCTCCCGCCCGTACCACTGCGCCTTGTACTCGAGCATCGACCGGAACTCCGACCAGCTCGCATCCGACACCGCCCGCGCCAAGCTGTGATTGCGGACCATGTTCCGCACGCTCAGATCCTCGATGGCGATCGCTTGGTTCTCGCGCACCAGCCGAGTCGAAACTTTGTGCAGATGGTCCCGCCGCCGGTCGGCGATACGGGCGTAAACCTTGGCGACCTTCGTTCGTGCCTTGGCCCGGTTGTTCGATCCTTTCTGCGTGTGCGCGAGCCTGCGCTGCGCCTTGGCGAGTTTCTCGCGGTCCCTGCGCTCGTGCCGCGGGTTGACGATTTTCTCTCCAGTGGAGAGCGTGTAGAGGCTGGCGATCCCCGCGTCCAAGCCGACCGTCGCCGTCGTCGGGACGTGCTCGACGATCGTGTCCTCGACCAGGATCGAGATGTGGTACCGGCCCGCCGAGTCGCGGGAGACGGTAACCTGCGACGGGTCTGCACCCTCCGGTAGCGGACGGGACCAGCGGATGTCCAGTGGCTCGGACTGTTTGGCGAGCGTGATTCGTCCGTTCCGGTAGCCGAAGCACCCCCGGTAGTAGGTGGCCGAGTCGAGGCTCTTCCCCTTCTTCTTGAACTTGGGGTAGCCGGTTTGCTTGCGCCAGAACTTGTCGAACGCGGCTTGCAAATTCCGCAGCGCGGCCTGCAACGGCCCCTTCGACGGTTCGGCGAGCCATGCCGTGCCGGGGTCGCGTTTCCAGCTCGTGAGCAACTTGTCCGTCTCGGCATGGGTGACCCGCCGCTGCTCCTGCGTCCAGGCGCGGGACCGCTCGTCCAAGGCGCGGTTGTAGACGTAGCGGACACAGCCGAAGGTGCGGGCGAGCTGCTCGCATTGCTCGTCCGACGGATAGAAACGGAACTTGTACGCCCGCTTCACCACCTTCGATGCCATACCTGACAGAATACCAATCGATTCTGTCAGGATGCCGTTGATGCGCTGACCCGGTCCTGAAGGACCGGGCTTGCGCGCTACGTTTCCGGGCCATGGTCGGATGCTTGCCCCGATACGGGGTGCCATTGCTGCGGGTGGTTCATTCCGTGGGCCGGTAGAACCCGAGGAATTCCATCCCGCTGTTCTCCGTCCGGACCGAGCTGATCTGCACCGGATCGCCGGCTTCGATCAGCTGGCCGTTGCCGATCACCATCGCCACATGGCCGTCCCATACCGCGAGATCGCCGGGCATGAGATCGCCCGGCGACACCGGGGTGGCGCCGTTGGCCTGTTCGTGGGCCAGCCGAGGTAGCTCCACGCCGGCCTCGCCGTAGGCGTATTTGGTCATCCCGCTGCAGTCCAGCCCGGCCCCAGGGGTGTTGCCGCCCCAGACATAGGGGGTGCCGAGCGTGCCCAGGGCCGATTTCACTGCGGTGGCGGCCTTCTCGTTGGGCGCCTCCACCACACTGCCGTCCGGCAGGGTGACCTTCACGCCCTCGCCCGTGGTGGTACCGGTCGAGGTGGCGGTTTTCTGCGGGGTCCCGGAGCTGGTGGTGGTGCCGCTCGGGCTCGACGACATAGCGGTGCTCATCATCGATCCGGCCATCCCGGCCGCGGTGCTCAGCCCCGACGCCACCGTCGAAACGGCCTGGGTGCTCACCGGCGCGGTACTCGCCGCCGACGGGGTGGGCGGCGGCGGGGTGAGCTCGTTCATCGAGGAGGTCTGGGTCTGCAGTTCGTTCTGCACCCGGCCCACCACGCCCAGCGCCTGGCCCAGATGATCGATCGCGGATCCCACCAGCAGCGACATACCCGCCGGCGTGCCCAGGGCGGGCGCGGCCGCGGCGGCGGTGTTCACGAACGACTGCGCGATGGTGGTGAGGTCCTTGTTGCCGGTCTCCACATGGGCCGCGGCCTGGCCCATCACGGTCGCCATCTCGTTGCCGCGGTCGGAGATGCTCGCGGCCGAGGTCTGCACGCGCAGCGCCTTCGAGGTCGCGGCGTCCGCGCCGGTCCCGTCCCATGCGGTGTTCATCTGATTGATACCGCCGCGGCCCAGCGCATGGACCTGGTCGATGGCCGTGGACGCGGTACGCAGTGCGTCGCCGGGGCCGCCGGTGGCCAGGACGCCGGTGCCGAAACTGGCGAGCAGTTCGAGAATCGGCCTGGCAAGCGTATTGATATCGATCACCGGGTCACTCCCCGGCAGCACCGCGCAGGGCGGCCGCATTGCTGATGTCGGCCTCGGCGTAACTCACCGCGGCCACGCCGGCCGCCCCGCTCATCGTGCCCAGCACCGCGGAAAGCTGGCCGATCGTCGCCACATGGCCGGCATGCGCGGCCGCGTACGCCGCGAGGAAATCGCCGCCGATCAGACCGAAGATCGGCCCCAGAACCGTGGGCGCCGCACCCGCGGCCCCGGTCCCCGCCACCGCGAGTTCGGAGGCCATCACCCCGGCGGTGGTGCCGTAGGCCGCGATGCCCTGGGCATCGGCTGAGATGTTCACCATCAGAGGTTCCCCCATCGACTTCGTTAACGGGCAGAGTATGTCATCTACCGGTTTCGACGCGTCGGCTTCCCGCGCGGTTCCGCGGAATTCGATTTCCGCGGAAAGTCACGGCGCGACGGCCGCCGCTACCCCGTCGACTTTATCGTTCCCTCATGCGCACGCACACGCTGGATCATCCGCTCGTGGCGATACTGCTCACCGCACTCCGCGACGAACGCACCCCCGACCCCGCCTTCCGGGCCGCCCTGCGGGACCTGTCCAGACTCCTGGTCTACGAGGCGCTACGGGACGCGCCCGTCGCACATTTCGACATCACCACGCCGGTCGCGGCCACCCGCGGCGTGCGACTGGCCCGGCCGCCGCTGCTGGTACCGGTCCTGCGGGCCGGACTCGGCATGGTCGACGCCGCCACCGACCTCATTCCGGACTCGCAGGTGGGTTTCGTCGGTGTCGCCCGGAACGAGGAGACCCACCGGCCGGTGCCGTATCTGGAATCGCTGCCCGACGACCTGTCGGCCACACCGGTGATGGTGCTGGACCCGATGCTGGCCACCGGCGGATCCATGCTGCACACGCTGGGGTTGCTGGCCGACCGGGGCGCGCTCGACATCACCGCCGTCTGCGTGGTGGCGGCGCCGGAAGGTATCGCGGCGCTCGCGGGTTCGGGATATCCGGTCCGGCTGGTGACGGCGGTGATCGACGACCGGCTCAACGACGACGCCTATATCGTGCCCGGACTCGGCGACGCGGGGGACCGGCAGTTCGGACCGCGCTGAACCCGCCTCAGCCGGCCAGTGTGCGGCAGTACCCGCGCAACTCCGAAAGCCGCTCCTGCGCGGTAGTTCTGGCGGCCCGCAACCCGGCCGGGCCGGAAACCGGATGCACCACCTCCAGGTAGCACTTGAGCTTCGGTTCGGTGCCCGAGGGGCGGACGACCAACCGCACGCCGTCACCGGTGAAGACCAGCGCGTCGGTACGCATCCGGCCCCGCAGCGCGGCCATATCGGTGTAGTCGACCGCGGTCCCGGCCAGTGTTCCCGGTGGTGCGGCCCGCAGCGCCTCCACCACCGCGGCGGCCGCCCGCTGATCGGGGAGGCGCAGCGAGACCTGATCGCCGGCGTGCACACCGAACTCGACGGCCAGATCGTCCAGTTCGTCGTGCAGTGTGCGGCCGCGGGCACGCAGCCGCGACACCAGATCGGCGGCCATGACCGCCGCGGAGACACCGTCCTTGTCGCGGACGGTCGCCGGATCCACACAGTGCCCGATCGCCTCCTCGTACGCGTAGACCAGGCCGTCGCCCGCGCGCGCCAGCCATTTGAACCCGGTGAGGGTTTCGGCATAGCGGGCGCCGCGCGCCGGCGCCAGCCGGGAGAGCAGACGGGACGAGACGATCGTGGTGGCCACCAGCGGGTCCGTGGTCGCCGTGCGCAGCACATCATCGGCCAGCAGCACCCCGGTTTCGTCCCCGCGCAACATGCGCCACCCGTCCGGTGTGGGGACACCCAGCGCGCAGCGGTCGGCGTCGGGATCCAGCGCCACGGCCAGATCGGCGTCCACCCGCTCGGCCAGCCGTAGCAGCAGATCCGCCGCTCCCGGCTCCTCCGGGTTCGGGAAGGCCACTGTGGGGAAATCGGGGTCGGGTGCGAACTGTTCGGTGACCGCGTGGATATCGGTGAAACCGGCGGTGGTGAGCGCGTGCACGGCGGTGGCGCCGCCGACACCGTGTAACGGCGTGAACGCGATCCGGATTCCCGCGCGTTCCCCGTCCCCGCCGATCAGCCGGGGTAGCTGCGCGACCCGCGCCAGATAGTGCGACAGGACCGCACCCCCCGACGCGGCGACGGGCTCGCGTCCGATCGGTTCGGTGACCGTCGTGATCCGCTGCTCGATCTCGGTATCTGCGGGCGGCGCCAGCTGGGTGCCGCCGTCGACGAAGACCTTGTAGCCGTTGTCCCCGGGCGGATTGTGCGATGCGGTGATCTGCACACCCGCCACCGCACCCGATTCGCGCACGGCGAAGGCGGTGACGGGGGTCGGCAGCGGTTCGGGCAGCCGGGTCACCGCGAAACCGGCCGCGGCCAGCACCTCGGCGGTGACCGCCGCGAATTCCGCGGATCCGTGCCGGGCGTCCCGGCCGACCACCACCGTGCCGCCACCGAGGCAGCGGTCCCGCAGCCAGGCGGCGAGCCCGGCGGTCGCGCGCGCCACCGTGGTCTCGTTCATTCCATCCGGGCCGGGGGCCAGCGGCCCGCGCAGACCCGCCGTGCCGAAGGTCAGCATCTACAGCTGCTCCAGCACACCGCGCAGTAATTTGCCCAGGCGCGGCGCCGCCGCGCGCCCCTCCGCGAGCACCTCGGCATGGGCCAGCGGCGCGCCAGTGACCCCGGCCGCCAGGTTCGTGACCAGGGAGATGCCGAGCAGCCGGACGCCGAGAGCGCGCGCCGCGATGGCTTCCAGCACCGTCGACATCCCCACCAGATCGGCCCCGATCGTGGCCAGCATGCGGATCTCCGCGGGTGTCTCGTACTGCGGTCCGGTGAGCCCGGCGTACACGCCCTCGGTCAGGTCCGGGTCGACGCGCCGCGCGAGATCGCGCAACCGCGGGTCCCAGGTGTCGACCAGATCGACGAAGGTGGGCCCGGTCAGCGGCGTCGTACCGGTGAGATTGAGGTGATCGCGCACCAGCACGGCCTCCCCGACCCGCATACCCGGGCGGATCCCGCCGGCGGCGTTGGTGAGGATCACCGTCTCCGCGCCCGCCGCCACCGCGGTCCGCACCGGATGTACGACCTCCTCGGCGGAATGCCCCTCGTACAGGTGCTGGCGTCCCATGAGCACGAGGGCGTGGATATCGCCGATCGACACCGACACCACCCGGCCCACATGCCCCTGCGCGGTGGGCGCGGCGAATCCGGGCAGCTCCGGCATCGGTATCTCGGCATTGGGGGTCCCGAGTTCGGCGGCGGCGTCCTGCCAGCCCGAACCCAGCACCACCGCGACCCGGTGTCGATCCACGGACGAACGGGCCGCGATCTCCTCGGCAGCCTCTTCGGCAAGCATGGCGGCCAGTGTATGGCCTCCCGCGCCGCCGGCCCGCCCGAACCGCGTGCGCCGGTGGGGCCTCCGGCGGCCATCCCTGATTCGTAGCCGATACGCTGCACAGATGCCGTACCTGGAACGTGATGGAAACGTTTTCGTGCTGTCGCTGGGCAACGAGGGCCAGACCGACAGCGAGAACCGCTTCAGCCACGAGTGGATAGACGAGACGCACGCGCTACTGGACACCGTGGTGGCCGTCGAGGGGCCCGCCGCGCTGGTGACGACCGCCACCGGGAAGTTCTTCAGCAACGGACTCGACACCGACTGGCTATTCGCGAATCTCGACCGGATGCACGGCTACCTCGACCGCGTGCACAGCGTGTTCAGCCGGTTGCTCGCGTTTCCGCTGCCCACCGTCGCGGCCGTCAACGGTCACGCCTTCGGCGCCGGCGCCATGCTCGCCACCTGCCACGATTTCCGGGTGATGCGCGCCGACCGCGGATTCTGGTGCCTACCCGAGGTGCATCTGGGGATGCCGTTCACCGTCGGGATGAACGCCCTGCTCACCAGCCGGTTGACCAACCAGGTGGCGGTCGCCGCGATGACCACCGGCCACCGGTTCGGCGCCGCGGAAGCCCGGGCGGCGGGTATCGTGGACGACGTCGCCGACGCCGAGGCACTGCGCGCCGCCGCGGTGGAGCGGGCTGCCGGACTGGCCGCCAATCGGACTCCTAGCCTGCCCGCCATCAAACGCGCCCTGCACGCCACGGCGCTGGCCGGCCTCACGGTGCCGACCACTCCGGATAACCTGGCATTCGCCTCGAACTAGCCGCGAGCGAGCCGGTCGGGCGTCGACCGGAACGCGCACGCCCCACCGGAGACGCGGATGCGGCACGGATGCCGCCGCGCACGGATAGGGCAGCGGTGCGAAACTGGTGGATACGGCCGTTCCCCGGGGGATAGCGGAACCGCCGGTATGTACCGCGGCCACGGCCGCGGACGATACGTGTACGGGCGATCCGCGCACGTGGAGAAGTGGTTCACAGCTGCTCGTTCTACGACAGGAGGACATTCGGTGAGCACAACCGGCCGTACGGTGCGAGACGGACAGGACGCGGTGACGGCGTGGCTGGCCGAGCACACGGTCGATCTCGTTCAATGGCGCCGGCACATCCACGCCAACCCGGAATTATCCCGTACCGAGTTCGCGACCACCGAATTCGTCGGCACCTGGCTGACGAAGGCCGGACTCTCGTTCCGGGTGCTGCCGACCGGAACCGGTCTGATCTGCGATATCGGTCCCGAGGACGCGCCGCGGATCGCGTTGCGCGCCGATATGGACGCACTGGCGCTCCAGGAGTTCACCGGCCGACCCTTCGCCTCGACGGTGCCCGGCGTCTCGCATGCCTGCGGCCACGACGCGCACACCAGCATCCTGCTCGGTACCGCGCTGGCCCTCGCCGACCTCGATCTCCCGGTCGGCGTACGGCTGATCTTCCAGCACGCCGAGGAGGTCATGCCCGGCGGTGCCATCGATATGGTCGCGGCCGGCGCGATGACCGGAGTGGACCGGGTCTTCGCCCTGCACTGCGATCCGCGGCTGGAAGCCGGCAAGGTCGGCATCCGGGTCGGCGCCATCACCTCCGCCGCCGATACCGTCGAACTGGTGCTGGATTCGCCCGGCGGGCACACCTCCCGACCACACCTCACCAGTGACCTCGTCTACGCGATCGGCACCGTCATCACCGGTCTGCCCGGCCTGCTCACCCGCCGGATCGACCCGCGTACCAGCACGGTCATGGTGTGGGGCGCGGTCAGCGCCGGCAAGGCCCCGAACGCGATCCCGCAGACCGGCATGCTCACCGGCACCGTCCGCACCGGCGACCACGCCACCTGGTCCCTGCTCGAACCGATGGTGCGCGAGATCGTCGACGGCCTGCTCGCACCGACCGGTGTGCGCTACCAACTCGACTACCGGCGCGGCGTGCCACCGGTGGTCAACGACGAACACTCGGTCCGCATGCTCAGCGACGCGGTCCGCGCCATCGGCCCCGACGCTCTCGCCGACACCCCGCAATCCGGCGGCGGCGAAGATTTCTCCTGGTACCTGGAAGAAGTTCCCGGCGCCATGGCCCGCCTCGGCGTCTGGCCCGGCGAAGGCCCCCAGCTCGACCTGCACCAGCCGACGTTCGATCTCGACGAACGGGCGTTGCCGGTGGGGGTGCGGACGTTCACCAACATCGTTCTACAAGCGGGGCAGGAGCTGGCCTGACCCGGGGCACGGACCGCGAAGGTGGGTACGTGAGCTCGCTCGTGAAGGTGCTGTGTTTTTTGGCGGCGCCTCCGGCGCCGTGGGGTTGAGGCCCCCTTTGGTCTCGCCGTTTCGGCCTCGAGACTCGCGCCTGCGGCGCATGCGCTTCGAGGCCGAAACGGCGAGACGGGCCTCAACCCTTTGAGGTGTCTCGTAAGACTCGACGCATGCGGGTTGCGTCGGCACTCGAAGGCCGGAACGGATGCCGACTCGACCGCCCGGCCGGCCTGGCGTCCGGACGCCTTCGCGAACAGGAGTACCCGCTCGGTGCTGAGCTCGGCGAGGTCCATAAAGGGTCGAGGCCCGTCCCGTCGTTCAGCGTCCGAAGTGCATGCGCCGCAGGCGCGAGTCTCGGGCGCTGAACGACGGGACCGAGGGGGCCTCGACCCCGCGCGCCGGAGGCGCGCCAAAATTAACTGAAGTTGTTTCCGGGGCCTACGTTCCGGCTGTTGCGGGTGCGCAGGGCGTGTACGTACTCCTCCGGGGCGCCCGCCTTCTCGGCGGCGTCGGCCATCACGCCGATATAACGCGCCGACGGGAGTCCGCCTTCGTAGGCGTCGAGGACGTACAGCCAGGCGAGGATCGGGTCGCTGCCGCTTCCGGGACTGGGGGTCACGCGGAGCCGGATCTTGCGGTGGATTCCGAAATCGGATCCCTCCCAACGGTCGAGCCGCTGCTCGTCCTCGGGCGAGACGTCGTAGAGCACGACGAAGACCCGGGAGCCGGGTTCTTCCACGACGGTGGCGAGCGGACCTTCCCAGCCGATGTCGTCCCCGCTGAAGGTGAGGCGCCAGCCCTCCAGCCAGCCCGTCCCGGACATGGGGGAGTGCGGACAGCGCTCGAGCATCTGGGTCGAATCCATATTGGACCCGTAGGCAGCGTAGATCGGCACACCGGCAGCTTAGTTGTGTGCTCGCTCTCACCGGTACGGGGCGTCGTAAATCGCGTTCCGGGATGTGCTTCTGGCCGCCGGCGGGCCGGTGCGACCAGGCCGGGAGCGGGAGCGGGACGCGCGCCGGGCTGCCTCCGGCGGCGCCGCGGTCCTGCGCGGAATGCCGATGGGGTGCGCTCGGCAGCACCTACTAGGCTGGTCTCGGCGAGTGAAGGCCGCGAAGCTGCCGCGCGCCGCGCGCGGGTGATTAGGACAAGGGGAATGTATGACCCGCATTGCGATCATCGGTGGCGGACCGGCAGGCTACGAAGCGGCGCTGGTCGCGGCCCAGCACGGGGCGCAGGTGGTGCTGATCGATTCCGACGGTATCGGCGGGGCATGTGTGCTCTGGGATTGTGTGCCGTCGAAGACCTTCATCGCCTCCACCGGTGTTCGGACCGATCTGCGGCGCTCCCGGAACCTGGGGATCACGCTCGACCCGAGCCAGGCCGAGGTGCGGTTGCCGGAGGTCAACGAGCGGGTGAAGGCGCTGGCGCTGGCACAGTCCTCGGATATCCGGTCCAAGTTGCAGGCGGCGGGGGTGCGGGTGCTGCCGGGTCGGGGCCGGCTGGCGGGTCCGGGATCGGGCCGGGCGACGCATCAGGTCGTGGTGTCGTTCCCGGACGCGACCGAGGAGACCGTCGAGGCGGAGGTGGTGCTGATCGCCACCGGTGCCTCCCCGCGAGTGCTGCCCGGGGCCGAGCCGGACGGGGAGCGGATCCTGAACTGGCGGCAGCTCTACGATCTGCCGGAGCTGCCGGAGACGCTGGTGGTGGTCGGTTCCGGGGTGACCGGTGCCGAATTCGTCTCCGCGTACACGGAAATGGGCGTGCGGGTGATCCTGGTGTCCAGCCGGGACCGGGTGCTGCCCGGGGAGGACGCGGATGCCGCGCTGGTGCTGGAGGACGCCTTCGCCGAACGCGGCGTGGAACTGGTGAAGCACGCGCGGGCCGACAAGGTGGAGCGCACGGGTGATTCGGTACTGGTCACCCTGGCCGACGGCCGTACGGTGTCGGGTTCGCACGCGTTGATGACCGTCGGATCCACGCCGAACACCGGTGGGCTGGGCCTGGAACAGGCCGGTATCGAACTGGACCGCGGCGGATACCTGCGGGTGGACCGGGTCTCGCGGACCGGGGTTCCCGGTGTCTACGCCGCGGGTGACTGCACCGGTCTGTTGCCGCTGGCCTCGGTGGCCGCCATGCAGGGCCGGATCGCCATGTACCACGCGCTGGGTGAAGGAGTCAGCCCGATCCGGCTCAAAACGGTGGCCTCGGCGGTGTTCACCCGCCCGGAGATCGCGACCGTGGGGGTGAGCCAGACGGCCATCGACAACGGGGAGACCCCGGCGCGCACGGTGATGCTGCCGCTGAACACCAATCCGCGGGCGAAGATGTCGGGTCTGCGTCGTGGTTTCGTCAAGATTTTCTGCCGACCGGCGACGGGTGTGGTCATCGGCGGTGTGGTGGTCGCCCCGATCGCCTCGGAGCTGATTCTGCCGATCGCGCTGGCGGTCCAGAACAATCTGACGGTCAACGATCTGGCACAGACCTTTTCGGTGTACCCCTCGCTCACCGGCTCGGTCATGGAGGCCGCCCGCCAGCTCATGCGCCACGACGACCTCGGCTGAGTTCTCGGCGGCGCCGGTGGGTACGGGTATGAATACCGGCCCGTCCGGGAAATGCGGCCGTAATCGAAAATCGCTTGCCCGAATCGGCCCGAGTTCCTGGTCGCGTCACTGCTTTTTCACCCGCGTTTCACCCGTGAGTGTTCCTGCCCGTGGTGAGTTTTCGTCACATTGCCGGAATTGCTCGAGTGTGGTTCACTTCCGAGGCAGAGATGCGATCGACGGGCGGTCGTGGAGTTTGGTGCCGGGGGGTTCGTCCTTTCGGACTCGGACAGCGAACGGCCCACTATCGGGTGAACCGCTGGAGTTCGTGTCTCGGATGAGACGGAACTGGACGCGGACCGCAGGTGGCGCCGCATCCGGGAAAGGGATTGGGCGAAAAGTGAAACATCGTAAGCCGAACCGGGCGGGCCGGGCGGTGGCGAGCACTTCGCTGCCTCTTGCGACTGCCGCGGCCATGGCCATTTTCGCGTCGCCGGCGGGGGCCGTTCCGAGCGACCAGCCGGCTACCCCGACGACGCCGGTGCCCGCGCCTTCGCAGCCGGGTACGAATAATCAGCAGCAGCCCGGCACCGAGGGCCAGCAGAACGGGCCGGAGACCACGCCGAGCCAGCCCGGTGTGCAGAACAACGAGGAAAAGCCGGAGAGCAGCCCGACTCCGAGCCCGAGCCAGCCCGGTGTCACCACCCCGGAGCAGGGTCAGGACGATCAGGGCCTCACCGGCCCGACCCAGCCCGGTGTCACCACGCCGCGTGTGGCGCCGCTGCCCGTCCCGGGGCAGCCCGCCCCGGCGCAGCCGGCCATCTCGCCGAATACGCCGCAGGGTCAGCAGCCGCCGGCGCAGCCGGGTGACGCGCCCGCCCCGGCGCCGGAGGCCGACGGGGAGAACGCGCAGCCCAGTGCTCCGCAGACCGATACCCTGATCGAGCCGCAGAGCCCGCAGTGGCAGGCGCCGAGTCTGGACGAGGCGCCGGTCGCGCCGGTCGTCGAGATGCAGGGTCCGCATATGGAGATCGGTGCCGCCCTCGACGGCGGTTCCCTGGCTCCCGGACATTTCGCCAACACCCACCACTTCTCCAATCAGTCCGGCTATGTCGGCACCGCCGGCTTCCGTACCCCGACGGGTACGGGCGAGGCCGGTATCTCGGTGGAATTCGTCGACGAGAACACCATCAACGTCTCGACGTTCACCGGTGGGAACGGGTTGCCGGACAACCGGCTCGACCACGTGATCGACACCACCCCGGTGAACACGGCGAAGGCAGCCGTGGAGCACTGGATCGCTCAGCAGCCGGGCGGCGCGGCCGCGTTGGACGCCGCGGCCAAGATTCCGCCGCCCCCGCCGCTGCTGCCCCCGGGCAACTACCCGGAGCAGGCGCTGAACCTCGGTGGCGTCAATACCCAGTGGGGTGGTTCACTCCAGTACTGACGCGAGTGAAATCTTGCCGGGTGGGGCGGTCGTGCACGGCCGCCCCACCCGCGTGTCTCGGAAGGGATGGGCTGTGACCGGCGAGGGCGAAGGTAGAGAGCGCGAACCCGAACGGGCGGATTTCGGACCCCCTACCGGCGATTTCGGTCCGCCGGTATCGGAGTTCGGGCCGCCGACGGGCGAGCTCTCGATGCCGGGCTGGAAGCCGAATACGCGTCCGGAGGATTCCGGCTTGACCTGGCGCCCGGCACCCGGTGCCGGCGCGGCCGAGCCGCCCGCTGTTCCTCCGCCGCCGCCCCAGTACCGGGCGCCGGACAGCTCCACCCCGGTCCAGCGACCGGCGCCGGCCGAGTCCCGGCCGGTGACTCGGCCCGCGCCCGACGCAGACTCCACCACGGTCCGCCACCAGATTCCACCGGACCCGGCCCCGCGCACCTCGCCGGCCGGCGAACGGGCACCGGAACCGGATCAGGCCACGGTCCGCCACACCGGTCCGGACCTGCGTTGGCCGGCGTCGGGTCAGCCGAACCAGTCCGGTGGGTCCGAGTCGGCCGCAGGTTCGGTCCGGCCGCGGGCGGGTGGCCTGTCCTGGGACAGCGATCCGATCGCCCAGAAGCTCACGCCGCAGTCGGTAGCGGGGGCGCTGGCCGCGAAACCGCGCCGCGGTCTCCCGGTCGGCCGGATCGTGACCGCGGTCGCGGTGCTGGTGGCATTGGTCGCGGTGGGGGTGGCGATCGTCGTGGTGAGCGGCGGTGACGACGCGCCGGCAGGGCCGCCGGTCGCCGATTCCGGTTCCGCGCTGAGCTGTCCGGCGAGCCAGGAGGGCGGGGTGATCGTCGGCGACGGGGTCGGGGATACGACCAGCGGCGCGGGCGCCATTCTCGGTTTCCAGCATCAGTTCTATGTGGAGCGCAGCGGCGTGGGTGCCCGTCAGTTCGTCGCGGTGGATTCGCCTGCTATTTCTTCCGCGGAGACGATCCAGTCGGCGATCGATACGCATATTCCGGCGGGTACCGAGCATTGTGTGCGGATCACCGAACGGGCATCGAACTCTTTCGATGTCGACCTGACCGAGCTGCGCCCGAACGGTAAGACGACGGTGTACAAGCAGACGGTGACCACGGTGGATCGGGACGGGAAAACCGTGCTCTGGGTGATCGCGGACCGCCGCTGATCCCAGTATGTGAAATCACAATGTCATATGGTGATAATTCATGGGATGATTGGGTTTATCAGCAGGTAATTCCCGGAGGCCCCTATGTCGCATCTCGAACCGCCGCTGGCCGGCAAGCTGGCCGGCCTCACCAGCTCCGTCATTCGTGACCTGCTGAAGCTCACCGCCGACCCGAATATCCTCAGCTTGGCCGGCGGCCTGCCCGATGCCGAACTCATGCCCGGCACACGCATCGCCGCCGCGGCCGAATCGGCGTTGCGGGGCAGTGCCGCGCTGCAGTACACGGAGTCCCCCGGGTGGGGCCCGCTGCGCGAAGTCCTGGCCGGCCGGGAATCGGACCGGCTCGGTCGCCGGGTCGATATCGCCGAGATCTTCGTGACCCACGGTTCGCAGCAGGCACTGTCGCTGCTCGCCGAGGTGCTGCTCGACCCGGGCGCGCTGGTGGTGGTCGAGGATCCGGCCTATGTCGGCGCGATACAGGTGTTCCGGGCGGCCGGTGCGCGGATCGTGGCGGTGCCGCTGGACAACGAGGGTCTGCGAGTGGACCGGCTCGCGGAGTTGCTCGCCGCCGGAGAGCGTCCGGCCCTGGTGCACACCGTGAGCAATTTCCACAACCCCGGTGGCGTGACCATGAGCCCCCGCCGCAGGCAGGCGCTCGCCGCGCTGGCCGAGGAACACGGGTTCTGGGTGATCGAGGACGATCCATACGGCGAACTGTGGTTCGACCGGCCCGCGCCCGCGCCGGTGGCCTCGTATTCATCGACGGTCATCCGGTTGTCCTCGGCGTCGAAGATCATCGCGCCCACGCTGCGGGTGGGCTGGATGGTGGCCCCGCAACGGGTATGCCGGGCGGTCGAACTGTTGAAGCAGGGAGCCGATCTGTGCGGTTCGGCGCTCACCCAGCAGATCGCCGCCGAACTGCTCGCCGACAGCGCCTGGCTCACCGGTCATATCGACACGGTCCGCGGGGTGTACGCCACCCGCGCCACCGCCCTGGTCGACGCGGCCCGCGACCATTTCGGCGACCGGTTGCGCTGCACGGAGGCATCCGGGGGCATGTTCGTCTGGGCGGAGTTCACCGACGGCACCGACACCGGTGAACTGCTGCCCCGGGCACTCGAGACGGGTGTCGCCTTCGTCCCGGGCGGGGCGTTCGCGGTGAGCAACCCCTATTCGAACGCCATGCGGATGTGCTTCACCACCGCCGCGCCGGAGATGCTCACCGAGGCGATGGCACGGCTGGCCCGGGCCGCCGGCGCCCGGGCACCGGTTCACTCGGCCCAGTTGTAGGTGCGTTCGACCGCCTTGTTCCAGTCGGCGAGGCGGGAGTCGCGGTCGGCGGTGGACATACTCGGGTTCCAGGTCTTGTCGGCGGCCCAGTTGGCCCGGATATCGTCGGTGCCCGACCAGTATTCGACCGCAAGCCCGGCCGCGTAGGCGGCCCCGAGCGCCGTGGTCTCGTTGACCAGCGGCCGGACGACCGGTAGATCGAGAATATCGGCCTGGAACTGCATGAGCAGATCGTTGGCGACCATACCGCCGTCGACCTTGAGGGCTGTCGCCTCGAGGTCCAGCGAGCGGGATTCGGCGTCCGCGCGCATCGCGTCCATCACCTCGCGGGTCTGGAAGGCGGTCGATTCCAGGATCGCGCGGGCGAGATGGGCCTTGGTGACGAATCGGGTGAGCCCGGCGATCACCCCGCGGGCGTCGGGCCGCCAGCGCGGGGCGAACAGCCCGGAGAACGCCGGGACGATATAGGCGCCGCCGTTGTCGTCCACAGTGCGCGCGAGATCCTCGATCTCCGGCGCCGAGGAGATGATGCCCAGATTGTCGCGGAACCACTGCACCAGCGCGCCGGTGACGGCGATAGACCCCTCCAGCGCGTACACCGGCGGCTGGTCACCGAGCCGATAACACACCGTGGTCAGCAGGCCGTGCTCACTGAATACGGGAGTGGTGCCGGTGTTCAGCAGCATGAAGTTGCCGGTGCCGTAGGTGTTCTTGGCCTCGCCCGGCGCCAGACACGCCTGCCCGAACATCGCGGCCTGCTGGTCGCCGAGGATGCCCGCGACCGGCACTCCCGCCAGCGGACCCGCCCCGATCTCCGCGTAGACCTCCGAGGAACTCCGGATCTCCGGCAGCACGGCCGGCGGTACCCCGATCTCCGCGCAGATCTGTTCGTCCCAGGCCAGCGTGCGCAGATCCATGAGCAGGGTGCGTGAGGCATTGGTGACATCGGTGATGTGCCGGCCGGTCAGCTTCCACAGCAGCCAGCTGTCCACGGTGCCGAAGCACAGTTCGCCCGCCTCCGCCCGCTCGCGCGCGCCCGGCACGGTGTCCAGGATCCAGCGCACCTTGGGCCCGGAGAAATACGTCGACAGCGGCAGGCCGGTGCGCTCGGCGTAACGCGCCGCGCCCGAGGAGCCGGCGAGTTCGGTGCACAACCGGTCGGTGCGGGTGTCCTGCCAGACGATCGCGTTGTGTATGGGCCGACCGGTGTCGCGTTCCCAGACGACGGTGGTCTCACGCTGGTTGGTCACGCCCACGGCCGCGATATCGCCCGCGCTGATCCCGGCCTCGTCCAGTACCGCGCCGAGCACGAATTCGGTATTGCGCCACAGCGTTTCCGGATCGTGCTCGACCCAGCCCGGCTTCGGGAAGATCTGGTCGTGCTCGCGCTGGGCGACCCCCGCGATCTTTCCCTGCCGATCGAACAGTATGCATCTGCTCGAGGTCGTGCCCTGGTCGATGGCGGCCACATAGCGCATGGCAGGAGGCTAGCGCAATCCGGCCGATCGGTGACGGGTGTCTCCCTGCCGAGGTTTGCCAGAGGTTGCCCCGTAGGCGTACCTCCGCCTTCGCTCCGGCCGTGCGCGTGTACAGGCGAACCCACCGTCCCCAATACCAACCACCGCAAGCCTCGGCGTACCTCCGCCTTCGCTGCGGCCGTGCGCGGGCTGTCGGCGGGTGTCGCCCGGCTGTGCCATTAGGCTTGGACACCGAACGCGCAAACCCCCAGCCGACCCCGATCGCGTACTCGAGGAGTCGATACCGATGATGCGATACCTACGCCCACGCTTCGGCCGCCGCGGACCGCATGTCCTCGCTCCGGAGGGGGGACGGTGATGTTACAGCCGGGATCGCAGTTCCTCGGACCCGAACAGCGCCGTTCCGCATGGGAGCGCTTGAACAAGGACCACTTCGATGTGATCGTGGTGGGCGGCGGTGTCGTGGGGGCCGGGATCGCCCTCGATGCCGCGACCCGCGGCCTGAAGGTGGCGCTGGTGGAGGCGCGCGATCTGGCCTCGGGGACCTCCAGCCGGTCGTCCAAGATGTTCCACGGTGGCCTGCGGTATCTGGAACAGCTCGAATTCGGTTTGGTTCGCGAGGCGTTGAAGGAACGCGAACTGTCCATGTCGCGTCTGGCGCCGCACCTGGTGAAACCCCTGCGGTTCCTCTACCCGCTCACCCGGCGGGCGTGGGAGCGGCCCTATGTCGCGGCGGGACTGTTCCTCTACGACACCATGGGCGGGGCGAAATCCGTACCGGGGCAGCGGCATCTGTCGCGGCACGGGGCGCTGCGGCTGGCCCCGGGTATGCGGCGTAACTCGATGATCGGCGGGATCAGCTACTACGACACGGTGGTGGATGACGCCCGGCACACCATGACCGTCGCCCGTACCGCCGCCCACTACGGCGCGGTGCTCCGTACTTCCACCCAGGTGGTGGGGTTCCTGCGGGAAGCCGACCGGGTGGTCGGCGTGCAGGTGCGCGATAGCGAGGACGGAACCACCGGTGAGGTCCGCGGTCACGTGGTGATCAACGCGGCCGGTGTGTGGACCGACGAGGTGCAGGCGCTGTCGCTGCAGCGTGGCCGGTTCCATGTGCGGGCCTCCAAGGGCGTGCATATCGTGGTCCCGCGCGATCGGATCGTCAGCGACGCCGCGATCATCCTGCGCACCACCACCTCGGTGCTGTTCGTGATCCCGTGGGGCGCGCACTGGATCATCGGCACCACCGATACCGACTGGAATCTCGACCTGGCCCATCCGGCCGCCACCAAGGCCGATATCGACTATCTGCTGGAACGGGTGAACGAGGTGCTGGTCACCCCGCTGACCCATGCGGATATCGACGGGGTGTACGCGGGCCTGCGACCACTACTGGCCGGGGAGAGCGACGAGACCTCGAAACTGTCGCGTGAGCACGCCGTCGCGCGGATCGCGCCCGGACTGGTCGCCATCGCCGGCGGCAAGTACACGACCTACCGGGTGATGGCCTACGACGCGGTGGACGAGGCCGCCCAGGACATCCCGGCCCGGGTCTCGCCCTCGATCACCGAGAAGGTGCCGCTGCTCGGCGCCGACGGCTATTTCGCGCTGGTCAACCAGACCGTACAGCTGGCCGAAGACTACGGAATACACCCCTACCGGGTGAAACATCTGCTGGACCGTTACGGTTCGCTCGTCGACGAGGTCATGGCGCTGGCCGCCGACCGGCCCGACCTGAAGCAACCGATCGCCGCGGCCCCCTCTTATCTGCGGGTGGAAGCGGTGTACGCCGTGGCCGCGGAGGGTGCGTTGCACCTCGACGATGTGCTCGCCCGGCGCACCCGGATCTCCATCGAGTATCCGCACCGCGGCGCCGAGTGCGCCGACGAGGTCGCCGGGCTCATCGCCCCGGTGCTCGGCTGGAGCGACGCGGAGACCGACCGCGAGGTCCGGACCTATCTGGCCCGGGTGGACGCCGAGGTGCGGTCACAGACCCAGCCCGACGATGCCTCCGCCGATGCGCTCCGGATCGCCGCGCCCGAACCCCGGCCGGAAATCCTGGAACCGGTGCCCACCGAGGGCTGAACCGTCCCGCGCCGCCGCGGACCCCCGCTCAGTGGGCGGCGGGGTAGTGGTTCGGTGTCGTGGTGGTCGCCGGTCCGAGCGGTACGGGGGCCGGCGCCTGCGGGGTCGCGGCGGGATGCAGCAGGAAGTAGCAGAACGCCGCGGTCGCCACGATGGCCAGTACCGCGGAGAGCAGTTTGCCGGTGAGGGCGGCCAGTCGGACGGTTCGGGTGTACATGGGACCTGCTTCCGGTGCGGTACCCGTGTGTCGTCGGAAAGCGGCCGATCATTACTGCGCTCATGGCGGCCGTCACAGAAGAGGCGACGGCCGGTATGCGACAGCGTACGTGCTCAGACGGGTGGGACCTGGCATTTGGGGCAGTAGTAGATACCGCGTTCCCGGTAGCTCACCCGGTCGTTGCGCGGCATCTTCTCACCCAGCATGTCGACCCGCAGGGAGGTCCCGCACCGGCGGCAGGGCCGGTGGGCCAAGCCGTAGACCAGCGGTCGCCAGGGCGGCCCGTGCGCGGCCCGATACATGACGCGCTGCGCTTCGTTCACCAGCGCCGGCAGATCCTCCACTTCACCCACCGGGCGAGCCGGATGGACCCGGCGCAGATAGCAGATCTCGCTGCGGTAGATATTGCCGATCCCGGCCAGGTTGCGCTGATCGAGCAGGGCGACACCGATCGGCACATCCGGTGCGCGGGTGAGCCGGTCCAACGCCTCGGCGGGATCCCAGCCGGGACCGAGCAGATCCGGCCCCAGATGATCGATGGCGGTGTGCTCGTCCCGGCGGCGCAGCACCTCCACGAGGCCGAGATCGAATCCGACGGCCTCGGCCTCCGCGGTGCCGAGCACGATCCGGGCGGCGACCCGCGGTTTTGTCCAGCGCTGCCCGCAGTGGAAGACCCGCCAGCTGCCCTCCATTTTCAGATGGGTGTGCACACTGACCGTCTCGGTGCGGATGAACAGATGCTTTCCGTAGCTGCCCACGCTCTCCACGACCTGGCCGCGCAGATCGACGCTCGCGTATCGGGGCACACGGAAATCGCTACGGGTCAGCGTCGCGCCCTCGAGTGCGGCGCGCAGCCGCCGCGCGGCGCGGAACACGGCATCACCCTCGGGCATGAGCGCCAGTATCCCTCGGCGTCGCCTCCGGCGCCGCGGGGTCGGGCCGGTGTCCGTGGCCCCGCCTCCGGGAGGTCGGGTCGAGGCTCACACTACGGTAAGCGCTCAATGGTCGCCTCGCTATCGGCGCCCGACCGCACGCCGTAGGCGCAGGCCCCGCGGGGTGGTGGCGAAACCGGCCGCGGTGAGGAACTCGGCGAAGGTGTTGCCGTGCACCGATTCGCCGTCGACCCGATCGATGACCAGTGAATCCGCCCGGCCGGTCCGGACGAGATCGGCCAGCGCGCCGGCCGCCGCCTGCCGGGCGGCGGGATCCTCGGTACAGGTGAGCAGGGTTTTTCCGCCGCGTTCCAGATAGAGGACCAGCTCGCCGTCGACCAGTACGACCAGCGCGCCCGCCTTGCGGCCCGGCCGGTGACCGACCCCGCCCTCGGTTTTGGGCCAGGGCAGGGCGGCGCCGTAGGGGTTGGCCGGATCGCAGGCCGCCAGGGCCAGCGCCGCCCCGGCGGGCCGCCGGTCGCCGTCGAACGAGCGCAGCCGGTCCACCACGTCGGTGGTGGAGAACTGCGCGCCGCCCAGCGAGTCGACGAAGTATCCGCGGCGGCAGCGGCCACGGTCCTCGAATTCGCTGAGCACGCGGTACATCAGTGCGAAACCGCCGGGTACGCCCTCGCTCTGTACCGAACCCTTGGTGAGCACGCCGTAGCGCTCGAGCAGCAGGTCGGCGGTGGCGTGCGCGCGGACCGTATTGTCGGTCGCGCGCTCGGGTAGCAGGGACCAGCGCCCGGCCACGGTGGGCGGACCCGACCGGCTCGGCATCGCGGGCCGGGGCAGGTAGGTGCGTCCGCGGGGTGCGCGCCGTGGTGTGCGGTGTGCGGTCGGGGTCCGGGTGGAGCCGGAGAGCCGGGCGCGCACCGGGGCGAACGTATCGCCGGAGACGAGGCCCGCCCACACCAGGTCCCACAGGGCGGCCGCGACCGCGGCATCGTCCAGTAAGCCCGTCGCGTCCGACAGTTGGCGGAAGAAATACGCTCCGCCACTGTGCGACACCGAAGGCGTGGGCTCGGCTTCGGTCCGGTGGCCCGGCGGTGTGGTGAGCGCGGGTCCGGCGCCGAGCGCGGTCAGCAGCGTCAGGTGGGTTCCGGTGAACTCCGGTTCGTCGGCCGGCGGCAGGGTGAGCGGAGCCTGATCGGCCGGATGCAGCGCGATCCAGCCGTCCTTGGCGTTGATGGCGCCGTGGCCGGACCAGCGCACCTCGCCGGTGGCCATCAGCTCGTCGAGGAAGGCGGGGGAGTAATCGCGGACCCGGGCCGGGAACACCAGCGATTCCCACGCCGACGCCGGCACCGGGACGCCGGCGAGCTGTTCCACCACCGTCGCCACGCCGTCGATTCCGTGCAACTCGCCGGTCCCGATGTGTTGCCAATCGGGCAGGAACCGGCCGAAGGTCGCGGTGGACACCGGTTCGACCTCGTGCCGGGCGGCGGCGAGACTGCGCCGGCGCAGCCGCCGCAGCACCTGGGCGTCACACCACTCCGAACCGCCGGTCTCCGGGGTGAACTCACCCTCCACCACGCGTTTCTCGAGACCGAGACGGTGTAGCGCCGCCGCCGCGACCGCGGTGCCCAGACCGAACCGGTGCGCGACCGATTCGGTGGTGAAGGGCCCGTGCGTGCGGGCGTAGCGGGCCACCAGATCGCCGAGAGGATCGGGTACCGGTTCGATGAATGCGGCGGGGGTGCCGATCGGCAGGGGCACCCCGAGCGCGTCGCGCAGGCGGGACGCGTCCTCGATGGCGGCCCACCACGTCTGTCCCGCGTAGGAGACCTCGAGCGCGCGCCGGGCGCCGGCGAGTTCGGCGAACCAGGCCGCGGGGTCCTCGCGGCAGCGCTCCCGCGCCTCGGCGGGGGTCAGCGGGCCGAGCAATCGCAGGAGATCGGCCAGACCCTCCATATCCCGCGCGTGGCGTTCCGGCGTGCGGCGCTGGAGTTCCGATTCGACCTGGGCGATGACCTCACTGTCCAGCAGTTCCCGCAACTCCACCCGGCCGAGCAGTTCGGCGAGCAGTGCGGAGTCCAGGGACAGCGCCGCGGCGCGCCGTTCGGCCAGCGGACTGTCGCCGTCGTACATGAACTGGCCGATGTAGTCGAACAGCAGCGCGTTGGCGAACGGGGACGGGGTGGCCGTCTCCACCTCGACCAGCCGCACCTGGCGGCGCGCCACCGCGGCGAGCAGTTCCCGTAGCGCCGGCAGATCGTACACATCACGCAGGCATTCGCGCACCGTCTCCAGCAGGATCGGAAAGGCCGGGAATTTCCTTGCCACATCCAGTAATTGGGCCGATCGCTGCCGCTGCTGCCACAGCGGCGCGCGCCGTCCGGGATCGCGGCGCGGCAGCAGTAACGCCCGGGCCGCGCACTCCCGGAAACGGGACGCGAACAGTGCCGACCCACCGACCTGTTCGGTGACCAGGTCGTCGATCTCGTCGGGTTCGAAGACGAACAGTTCCGCACCCGGCGGTTCGTCGGTGGTGTCGGGCAGCCGGACCACGATGCCGTCGTCGGAGGCGTTCGGGGCGGCATCGACGCCGAAGCGTTCCCGCAGGCGGGCGCCCACGGCCAGCGCCCAGGCCGCGTGCACCGGCATTCCGTAGGGCGAGTGCAGGACCAGCCGCCAGTCACCGAGCTCGTCGCGGAAACGTTCGACCACCAGGGTGCGGTCGGTGGGCAACCGCCCGGTCGCGTTGCGCTGGTCTTCCAGCAGCGCACGCAGGTTCGCGGTCGCGTTCTCGTCGAGCCCGGCCGCGGTGGTCTGCTCGGTGAGGGTTTCCGGGGAGGTCTGCGCACCGGCGCGGCGGACGAATTCGCCCAGCGCGGCACCGAGTTCGGCCGGGCGGCCGAGTGAATCGCCGTGCCAGAACGGTAGGCGCCCGGGGTGGCCGAAGGCGGGGGTCACCAGGACGCGGTCGTAGGTGATTTCCTCGATCCGCCAGCTGGTGGCGCCGAGCGCGAAGACATCGCCGACGCGTGACTCGTAGACCATCTCCTCATCGAGTTCGCCCACCCGCGAAGCCTTCTCGCCGACCATGTACACCGCGAACATGCCGCGATCCGGGATCGCGCCGCCCGAGGTCACCGCCAGCCGCTGGGCGCCCGGGCGACCGGTGAGGGTGCCGGCGTCGCGGTCCCAGACCAGGCGCGGCCGGAGTTCGGCGAACTCGTCGGACGGGTAGCGGCCGGCCAGCAGATCCAGTACCGCCTCGTAGGAGGAACGGGGGAGCGCGGCATAGCTGCCGGTGCCGCGCACGGTGTCGAACCAGGTGTCGACATCCAGCGGTTCCAGGGCGCAGGCCGCGACCGTCTGCTGGGCGAGGATGTCCAGTGGATGCGCGGGTATCTTCAGCGCCTCGATCTGCCCGGCCAGCATCCGCTGCGAGGCCACCGCGCAGTGCACCACATCGGTGCGGTGCTTGGGGAAGAGCACTCCGCGCGATATCTCGCCCACCTGATGGCCGGCCCGGCCGATGCGCTGCAACCCGCTCGCCACCGAGGGCGGCGCCTCGACCTGCACCACGAGGTCCACCGCGCCCATATCGATACCGAGTTCGAGACTGCTGGTGGCCACCACGCAGCGCAGCCGGCCGCTTTTGAGGTCGTCCTCGATCAGGGCCCGCTGTTCCTTGCTGACCGAACCGTGGTGCGCCCGGGCCAGCAGCGGTTCGGCGCCGTGGTTGACCTCCGTGGACGGGCCGAGCTGGGCGGGCGGGGCATGGGCGGTGTCGACGGATTCGCCCAGCCGTCCGGCGTAGGCCTCGTTCAGCCGGGCGGTCAGCCGTTCGGCGAGCCGGCGTGAATTGGCGAACACGATCGACGAACGGTGTTCGAGTACGAGTTCGACGATCGCCTCGTCCACATGCGGCCACAGCGATCCGAGCTGGTCGGACTCGCCCGGCTCGGTCATATCCGGGACCGGGACCCGTACCGAGAGGTCGAAGGTCTTGGGTGCGGGCGGGTTGACGACGGTGATCGGCGCCGATCCCACCAGGAACCGGCCCACCTCCTCGGGCGGCCGGACGGTCGCCGACAGGCCGATCCGCTGCGCGGGCCGTTCGGTGAGGGTGTCCAGCCGGGCCAGGGACAGCGCCAGATGCGACCCGCGCTTCGAACCGGCGATGGCGTGTACCTCGTCCACGATGACCGTGCGCACGCCGCGGAGGGTTTCCCGGGCCGCGGAGGTGAGCATCAGGAACAGCGATTCGGGGGTGGTGATGAGGATGTCGGGCGGGGTGCGCTGCAATCGGCGGCGCTCCTGCGCGGTGGTGTCCCCGGAACGGACGCCGACGCTGATCTCCGGGGCCGGCAGACCGAGGCGACGGGCCGTCTGGCGCACCCCGACCAGCGGCGCGCGCAGATTCCGCTCCACGTCCACGGCCAAGGCCTTGAGCGGGGAGATGTAGAGCACCGAGGTACCCGAATCCGGCGGATCGGCCGCGGCCAGCCGGTCGATGGCCCACAGGAACGCCGACAGGGTCTTGCCGGACCCTGTCGGCGCGATCACCAGGGTGTGCTCACCGGCCGCGATCGCCTGCCACGCACCCAGCTGGGCAGCCGTCGGCGCGGGGAACGCACCGTCGAACCACTGCTGGGTGGCGGCGGAGAACTCGGTCACGGAAACCAGTGTGCACCGGAGCACCGACACCGGGACGATCGCGACCCGGCCGGCGCGGGCCGGCCGGGTGATCGACCGGTCAGGCGGGGGCTCCGTCGACCAGATCGGGCCCGGCGAACCCCGGGCCGGTGAATTCTGTTTCGGCGAGGTCGGGCGAGAGCAGGTCGGGGGTCCGGTTCTCGGTGACGAGTCCGGCCAGCCGAATCAGGTCCTCGGTGGTCACCCCGCCGATCGGCCGGAACTCCCGGCTGAGTCGGCGGCGGAGGAATTCGGTACGGGATATACCCAGGCCATTGGCTTGCCGGTCGATCTCGTCGATGACCGCACCGGGCACGGCGCGGATGAGTATGTCTGTCATTCCTCGATCACCTCCTGGCTGGCAGCGGGGCACGATGGACCGGCAGCCGTTATGGTGCTTCGAGCCGGCTACCGGTGACAGTCCGGCGTTTCTATGCTTCGACGGTGCCTGGTGTTCGGAAACTCGATCTGATCTCCCACGGTGTCACCGAGGCGTCACGGGCGGCGCGGTTCCCGGCCGATGAACCACTCACCCCGGCGGGGCGGGCGATGCTGGCGGACCGGACGGTCGAACCACCGGCAGGCGCACGGATAGTCGCGGGCCCGGAGCGGCGGACCAGAGAGACTGCCCGACTATTGGGCTTGGATGCCGCACCACTATCGAGATTACGCGATCTCGACGCGGGCGCCTGGCGTGGTACGGATCCGGGCCTGCTGCCGCCGGAGGAAGTGGGCCGCTGGCTCACCGATCCCCGATACCGCGGCCACGGGGGAGAGTCCGTCCTGGACCTGCTGGACCGGGTCCGCGGGTGGCTCGACGAGCCGGCGGCCGGCGCAGCGCCGCATACGATCGCGGTGACCCATCCGGCGGTGATCCGGGCCGTGCTGGTCGTGGCCCTGGCGGCCGCGCCGGAATCGTTCTGGCGTTTCGATGTGGCGCCGGGCGCCCGGGTCCGGCTGCACCACCGGACCGCGTGGACGCTGCGGCTGAACTGATCCTCCCAGGCTACTGGGCGTTCAGGGCGACCGTGGTACCGAACGAGAGCGGGAAATCGCGGAAGGTCATGCTCGCGGGCACCGATTCGGGGGGTATCTCGAAGACCAGGTGCGTGCCCAGCGACTCATCGGGTTGCAGGGTGCGCGGGGCGGCCGCGGCGGCCGCGCGCTGCGCGGTGGCGGTCACATCGGGGGCGTGCTTCGCGCCCGCCGTATCGCGGAGTTCCTGCCCGAGCGGCAGGTAGGTCTTCGGCTGGGCCGCGATATTGCGCACGGTGAAGCTGACCACCACGAACGTCCCCTGGGCACGTTCGATACCGACCGCGCTCACTCCCGACTCCACGTTGCGTACCGCGAACTCGAAGTTGCCGTCCCGGACCGGAACACCGGGATCGGCGATGCTCCCGGCCGCCGGCGTGTCGTCGCCGCCGAAGAACCGGATCGAACCGGCGCCGCCGACCAGCGCGGCCACACAGCCGCCGATCAGCAGCAGTGGCACGACCACGAGCACGAGCGGCCACAGCACCAATCGGCGCACGAGGCTCTTGCGGCGCCGCGGCGGTTTCGCCCGGGCGCGCGGTGCGCGGCGGCCGGGCGGGGGCGCGGGACGGTGGGGCGCGGGACGGTTCGGCGAAACCGCCGCGCCCGCACTGCCCCCGCTGTACGGCGGGGGCCCGGCGGCCTGCGCCGGACCGCTCCCGGACCCGGGCCGAGGCCTGCTCTCGAGACGGGTGTAGGCCCGGGTCGGGGGGTGGGGCGCCGGAGGCACCGGCGCCGGGTCGCCGGGAGTGTGTCCGGTGTAGGCCCGGGTGGCCGGGTGCGACGGGGACCGCCGCAGCCCAGGGTCGCCGGGAGCGTGCTCGGTGTAGGCCCGGGTGGCGGGGCGCGCGGGGGACGCCGGGTCGCCGGGTGCGTATTCCGTGTAGGCCCTGGTGCCCGGAGGGCCCGCGACCGCTGCGGCGGGCCGGTCGTCCAGTTCGTAGTGGCGGGTTCCGGGATGCTCCATCGCGCCGGGGGGCGGTACCGCCGCCGCACCCGGGAGAGCGCCCAGCGCGGCCCGCGCGAACTCCCCGGCGGTGCGGTAGCGGTCGTCCGGGTTCTTGGCCAGCGCCCGGGTGATCACCCGGTCCAGTTCCACCGGGATTCCCGGGACCAGCGCGCGCACACTGGGTGGCGTGGTCGTGAGATGGTCGTGCATCTGCCGCGCCGGATCGGTATCGCCGAACGGGCGGGAACCGGCCAGGCATTCGTAGAGCACACAGCCCAGGGAGTAGATATCGGCGCGGGCGTCGGTACTTCCGGTGAACCGTTCCGGAGCCATGTACGCCCAGGTCCCGACCGCCAGTCCGGAGGCGGTGAGGGCGGTGCTGCCGGCGCCGTGGGCGATACCGAAGTCGATGAGGTACACGAAACCGTCGCGCCGGACGACGATATTGGACGGTTTCACGTCCCGGTGCACCAGTCCGGCCCGGTGCGCGGCATCCAGCGCCGCCGCGGTCTGGGCGACGATATCGACCGCGCGCCGTGCCGTCAGCGGGCCGTTCGTGCGCAGGACACGGCCCAGATCGTCGCCCTCGACGTATTCCATCTCGATGAACAGGCGGCCGTCCAGCGCACCGTGGGCGTGGATCGGCACGATATGACTGTCGTGCAGGCGGGCGGCGAGTTCGGCTTCGCGTTCGAACCGGCTGCGATAGGTCTGGTCGGCGGCGAGTTCGACGGGGAGCAGCTTGAGCGCGACCCGCCCGCCCGGGCGTCCGGCGGCGGGTTCGGCGTGGGCGAGCCATACCTGGCCCATCCCACCCTGGCCGAGCAATCGCTCGAGCCGGTAGCGGCCCAATCGCTGCCCGGTCATGACGCATCCTTCCCTGTCCCGGCCCACGGTCCGGGCGGTTGCGGAGATCCGGGACCTGCCCGGGGCCGGACTGTACCCCGACCCTATCCGCGGTCGGCGGCGCGGCACAGTGTGAGGTCGCCGACCGATAGCGTCCGCGACCGTGACCCCGCGAAGGCGAACCGGCGTCGGCCGGGCCCGCCGGGCTGTGCGAGGGTGACCGGATGGAGGCGATCGAGATCAACGCGGGCACATGGTATCTGCGCGCGCTGCGGGCCGATGACCGGATCGACGACCGGCCCGCGCTGGCCGCGGGCGGGATCACCGACCCGGACTACGTGGCCCGCCGCGGCGCCGAGTGGGCGGCGGAATCCCATTTCTCCTGGGCGGTGTGCGAACCGGCCACCGCGGAGCTGGTGGCCGAGATCGGGGTGACCCCGCGACCGGACGGGACCGCCGCGGTCGAGGGCTGGGCCCGGCCCGGTCAACAGGCGGCGTTGGTCGCCGCGGCGGAGGCGGTGCGCCGGTTCGCCGCGGGCGCGCTGGGGTTGCGCCCCGACGCGGGGTGATCGTTCACCGGGGCGGTATCAGCCGAGATCGGTGAGTACCCGGTCCAGCGCGGTCACCGCCTCGACGAGTTCGCCGGGTTCCACCGTCAGCGGTGGCCGGAATCTGATGCCGCGTTCGCCGGAGCCGATCATGAGCACCCGTTCGCGTTCCCGCAGCGTGGTGAGGACGGCATCGCGGAAGGCATTGTCCGACAGCGTGACAGCGCACATGAGACCGCGCCCGCGCGGTTCGGTGACCGCGGGCTGCCGCTCGGCGAGGTCACGCAGCAGATCGAGCAGCAGGTCACCCAGTTCGCCGGCCCGCGCGATGAGATCGTCGCGTTCGATGACCTCCAGGATCCGGGTGGCCCGCACCATATCGGTGAGATTGCCGCCCCAGGTGGAATTCAGGCGCGAGGGCACCGTGAACACGGTGTCGCCGAGCTCGTCCACCCGGCCGCCGGCCATGATCCCGCACACCTGCGTCTTCTTCCCGAAGGCCACCACATCCGGTTCCAGCCCGAGTTGCCGGTAGGCCCAGGTGCTTCCGGTGATGCCGACCCCGGTCTGCACCTCGTCGAGGACGAACAGCGCGTCGTTGGCGTGGCACAGTTCCTGGACCGCGCGCAGGAATTCCGGGCGCATATGCCGGTCGCCGCCTTCGCCCTGGATCGGTTCGGCGATGAAGCAGGCGATTCCGTGGGGCCGTTCGGTGAAGGCGCGGGCGGCCTGGTCGAGCGCACGTCGTTCCGCCGCCTCGATATCGATATCCGGACCGAGCCAGGGCGTTTCGATCCGCGGCCAGTCGAAGGCGGGGAAGCGCTCGGTTTTGACCGGGTCGGTGTTGGTCAGCGACAGTGTGTATCCGCTGCGGCCATGGAAGGCGCCGGTCAGATGCAGCACACCGCCCTCGTACCCGGGTCGCGGTGTGCGTCCGTGGAGTTCGTTGTGCCGGCTCTTCCAGTCGAAGGCGGTTTTGAGCGCGTTCTCCACCGCGAGGGCGCCACCGTCGATGAGGAACAGGTGCGGTAGGCGCGGATCGCCGAGCACCCGGACGAAGGTGTCCACGAAACGCGCCATCTCGACCGTGTAGATATCGGAGTTGCTCGGCTTGTTCATTGCGGCCGTGGTCAATTCGGCGCGGAACCCGGCGTCCTCGGTCAGCGCGGGATGGTTCATCCCGAGTGCGCTGGAGGCGAAGAAACCGAACATGTCGAGGTAATCGCTGCCGTCGCGGGCGTCCACCAGATGGCGGCCGCGGGACGCGCGCAGATCGAGTACCAGGTCGAAACCGTCGGCGAGCATACTGGCCGACAGGGTCTCGAACACGCGAGAGGCGGGGATGCGGCCATCTGTCCTGCCATCGCCCGTGCCGGAGTGCTCCAGTTCGATGGTCACACTCCGACGGTACGGGACCGGGGACCGGCTTGTCAGGAAGATTTACTGACAAGTCCGTAACTAATAAGAGTTGTTACGGTATCGGCTACTTTTCGTAGAATGTCTGAAGGATTATGGTGCTCCGGGTTCGGACATTGGCCGTCGCCCGGATCTGCTGCAGCAACTGTTCCAGATGCCGCGGCGAGGCCACCCGGACCAGCAGGATGTAGCTCTCGTCGCCCGCCACCGAATGGCAGGCCTCGATCCCCGGCATGTTCTGCAGCGCCGCCGGGGCATCGTCGGGCTGAGAAGGGTCGAGAGGAGTGATCGCCACAAATGCCGACAGCAGCTGTCCCAGCGCTTCGGGATCGACGTTCGCGGTGTAGCCACGGATCACGCCGCGCGCCTCGAGCCTGCGCACCCGTGACTGCACGGCGGATACCGAAAGACTCGCCTTCTCGGCCAGATTGGACAGGGTCGCCCGTCCATCGGCCATCAGTTCCCGGATCAGCAGGCGATCGATCTCGTCCAGGGTTGGTTTTGCCGGTGTTTCCGCCATCAGCGAAGGCTAACGTAGCGGACACACCGCCGGAACACTGTTGTGAACGTTCATTCTCCGGCCGTGCCATTCGCACAGCGTATTTCGTCCGGCCGAACCCGAGGAGTTCGTGATGACCGAGACCGAACAGAAGACCGTCCCCGCCGGATACGCCGGCCGGATCGGCGCGCTGCTGCGCGCACTGGAGATCGCGGACCCGGCGCACGGCGATATGTCCGTGCGCTGCCCGATCGACGGCGGGGTGCTGATCGGCCTGCGGCCCGACGGCCCCGCCGAAATCGACACCGCGATCACCGAAGCGGCCGCCGCCTTCGCCTCCTGGCGGCTGGTCCCGGCCCCGCAGCGGGCGGCCGTAGTGCGCGAACTCGCCATACTGCTGCGCCGCCACCAGGACGAACTCGCCGAACTCGTCACTCTCGAAGTGGGCAAGATCCCCGCCGAGGCGCGCGGCGAGGTCCAGGAGATGATCGATATCTGCGAGTTCGCGGTGGGGCTGTCGCGCCAGCTCTACGGGTACACGATGGCCTCGGAGCGGCCGGGCCACCGGCTCATGGAGACCTGGCATCCGCTCGGTGTGGTCGGCGTGATCTCCGCCTTCAACTTCCCGGTCGCGGTCTGGGCCTGGAACACCGCCGTCGCGCTGGTCTGTGGCGACACCGTGGTGTGGAAACCCTCGGACCGTACCCCGCTGACCGCCCTTGCCTGCCATACGCTGCTACGCCGCGCGGCGACCGCCGCCGGGGCGGACGGCCGGATCCACCAGTTGATCCTGGGGTCCACGGACGCCGGAGTACAGCTGACCGATGACGAACGGGTCGCACTGGTCAGCGCGACGGGCTCGGTCGCCATGGGTCGCGCGGTCGGCCCGCGCGTGGCCGCCCGATTCGGCCGCTGCCTGCTGGAACTGGGCGGGAACAACGCGGCCGTGGTCGGCCCCTCCGCCGACCTGGACCTGGCGGTCCGGGGCATCGTCTTCGCGGCCGTCGGCACCGCCGGACAGCGCTGTACGAGTCTGCGCCGGCTCATCGTGCACTCCTCGGTCGCCGACGAACTGCTGGACCGCCTGGTGCGCGCGTACCGGCAGTTGCGGGTGGGCAACCCGCTGGACCCGGGTATCCAGGTGGGGCCGCTGCACGGGCCCGGCGCCTGGGCCGGGATGTGGGACGCGCTGGCGCGCGCCCGCGGTGACGGAGGTGAAGTGTTGTGCGGCGGTGAGCGGGTCGAACCCGAGGGTGTGGGGTCCGAGGCGTACTACGCCGACCCGGCGATCATCCGGATGCCCGCCCAGACCGAGGTGGTGCGCGAGGAGACCTTCGCCCCGATCCTCTACGTCCTCACCTACGACGATTTCGACACCGCCCTGGCTCTGCACAACGGCGTACCGCAGGGCCTGTCCTCGGCGATCTTCACCACCGACCAGCGGGAGGCCGAACGCTTCCTCGCCGCCGACGGGTCGGACTGCGGTATCGCCAACGTCAATATCGGCACCTCCGGCGCGGAGATCGGCGGCGCGTTCGGCGGCGAGAAGCACACCGGCGGCGGCCGCGAATCGGGTTCGGACGCATGGAAGGCCTATATGCGGCGCGCCACCAACACCATCAACTACTCCACCGAGTTGCCCCTCGCCCAGGGCATCCGCTTCGATTGACCGCGGCCCCGGTCAGCAGGGTTCGGCGGATACGGGACTGAACTCCGAGAAGAGTTCGGCCACCACGCGGCGGCCGATCTCCATACCGCGCGCCAGAATGCCGGGATCGGTTTCGACGCTGCTGATATCCGGTGACCCGGCCGGCGGGTGGACCTGGCAGGCCGTCGCACCCATCCCGGCGATCACCACGTCCTCCAGCGCCTGCTGACCCGGCCGCAGCTTCCATGCCCGGTAGGCGCCGGGGGCGATGAACCGCATATAGGTGCCGCCGACCACGTCGTGCAACCAGGGCGGCGGTGGCCGGCGTTCGTCGGCCCGCCGGGTCCGCAGGATCAGGGCGTGGGTGGCCCCGGCCTGCAGTGCGCTGCGTACCGGGACCGTTTCCGAGAGGCCGCCGTCGAAGTAGCGGCGTCCACCCAGTTCCACCGGCGGGCCGGCCAGTAACGGCAGACCGGAGGACGCCCGGAGCGCGGTCTGCAGCGTCGCCTTGTCGACGATGAACGGATGCAGGTCCACCGGTTCGCCGGTGCGGATATCGGTGGCGATGGGATGAAAGGTGGTCTCGTTGGCCAGGATGGCGGGGAAGTCCATGGGATGCAGCCCGTCGTACACCTTGTGCACCAGATAGTTCAGATCGAACGCGGGCCGCCCGCGCAGCATCCGGGCAGGGTCGATGGCCCGGCGCATGATCGCGGCGTCGGTCCAGGCCTTCATACCCCGTCCGGCCCGGCCGCACAGCAGCCACGCCGCATTGATGGCACCCGCCGAGGTGCCGTACACCGCGTCGAAGACCCGGGTCATGCCGAGCTGCTCCAGCGCGTGCACCATCCCGCTGGAGTACACGCCGCGGCTGCCGCCACCCTCGACGACGAGTACGAGCCGATGGCCGTCGGCCCGGCTGTCGGATGCGAAACGGCCGCGGATCACCTCCGCGACCGTCGGTTGTACTGCGCTCACCAGGTCACCATACGCCGGAGCGGGTGGCGGCAATCGGCCGCGCACCCGCTCCGGAGCAGTGTGCATCTACTGTTGGCTCACCGGTCGGCATGCCTTCGCATACCGGTCGCGGCCCCAGCGGGGCGCGCTACTTGATCTCGGCGAGAACGGTGCCCTGGGTGATGGCCGCGCCGGCCGCCACGTTCAGTCCGGTGACCACGCCGGCCTTGTGCGCGTTGACCGGGTTCTCCATCTTCATGGCCTCGAGCACCACGATCAGATCGCCCGCCTCGACGGTCTGGCCTTCCTCGACCGCGACCTTGACCACGGTGCCCTGCATGGGGGCGGTGACAGCGTCACCGGAGGCGGCGCCGCCGCCCGCGCCACCCCGCGTACGCGGCTTCGGCTTCTTACGCACCGCGCCACCGGCCGCGGGAGCACCCGAACCGATCGAGAACTGACCCGGCAGCGAGACCTCGACCCGGCGGCCGCCGACCTCGACCACGACCTTCTGCCGCGGTTCCTCGTCCTCGTCGGCCGGGGCACCGCCGGTGAACGGCTCGACGGTGTTCTTCCACTCGGTCTCGATCCACTTGGTGTAGACGTCGAACGATTCGCCGTCGCCGATGAAGGCCGGATCCTCGACGATGGCCCGGTGGAACGGGATGACCGTGGCCAGACCCTCCACGTGGAACTCGGCGAGCGCACGCCGCGCCCGCTCCAGGGCCTGGGTCCGGTTCTCACCGGTGACGATCAGTTTGGCCAGCATCGAGTCGAACTGGCCGCCGATCACGCTGCCGGCCACCACGCCGGAGTCGACGCGCACACCCGGGCCGGTCGGCTCGGAGTACGCGGTGACCGGGCCGGGGGCGGGCAGGAAGCCGCGACCGGCGTCCTCGCCGTTGATCCGGAACTCGAAGGAGTGGCCGCGCGGGGTCGGATCCTCGGTGATCTCCAGCTTCTCGCCGTTGGCGATGCGGAACTGCTGGCGGACCAGGTCGATACCGGAGGTCTCCTCGGTGACCGGGTGCTCGACCTGCAGGCGGGTGTTGACCTCGAGGAAGGAGACGGTGTCGCCCTGCACCAGGTATTCGACCGTGCCGGCGCCGTAGTAGCCGGCCTCCTTGCAGATGGCCTTGGCCGAGGCGTGGATGCGAGCCCGCTGATCGTCGGTCAGGAAGGGGGCCGGAGCCTCCTCGACCAGCTTCTGGAAGCGGCGCTGCAGCGAGCAGTCGCGGGTGCCGGCGACGATCACGTTGCCGTGCTGGTCGGCGATCACCTGTGCCTCGACGTGGCGGGCCTTGTCCAGGTACTGCTCGACGAAGCATTCCCCGCGACCGAAGGCGGCGACCGCCTCACGGGTCGCCGACTCGAACAGTTCGGGGATCTCCTCGATGTTGTGCGCGACCTTCATCCCGCGGCCACCGCCACCGAACGCGGCCTTGATCGCGACCGGCACGCCGTACTTCTTCGCGAACTCGACGACCTCGTCGGCGTTCTTCACCGGGTCCTTGGTGCCCGCGGCCATCGGTGCCTTCGCCCGCTCGGCGATATGCCGCGCGGTGACCTTGTCCCCGAGATCGCGGATGGACTGCGGCGACGGGCCGATCCAGATCAGCCCGGCGTCGAGGACGGCCTGGGCGAAGTCGGCGTTCTCGGAGAGGAAGCCGTAACCCGGATGGATGGCATCGGCGCCGGATTTGGCGGCGGCATCCAGGATCTTGTCGAAGACCAGGTACGACTCGGCAGAGGTCTGCCCGCCGAGGGCGAAGGCTTCGTCGGCGAGCTTGACGAAGGGTGCGTCGGCATCGGGTTCCGCGTAAACCGCGACACTGCCGAGGCCGGCGTCCTTGGCCGCCCGGATAACGCGCACGGCAATCTCGCCTCGGTTAGCTACGAGTACCTTCGTGATCCGCGCGCTGGCATGGCTGGGCACTGAGCCTCCTGTGTGCAATCTCTGTGTTCGCTGTGCGGGATGGGCCGCGCTTCGGCTCCGCTCCCGCGGATCGGGGTCCGCTGTCCGGCTTCCGAAGAGGATCGGATCGCTTGGTGGGCTCCGGGTCCGTGGGTTCGGATCCGCTACGCGGGCTCCGCGCCCGTGGTCGACACTATCTGTCTCGGGGCGAGTGTAGGCAGTCTGCCAACAAAGCCGGAACTCGGATAGGGCTACCGGGCAGTAGGTCGCAGATCACAATGGGTCCGCCGGGACTATGTGGAACACTGTCCGGCCCTCGGAAGGTGCTGAGCCCGCGGCCCTCCGAGCCGGGCCGTCGGCGTGGGGTGCTGGTTGGTGAAGGCGCTGTGTTTTTTTGACGCCGCCTGCGGCGGCGCGGGGTTGAGGCCCCCTTGGTCTCGCCGTTTCGGCCTCGAGACTCGCGCCTGCGGCGCATGCGCTTCGAGGCCGAAACGGCGGGGGCGGTCGTTCGAAGGTGCGATCTCCGGTCATGCCCCGCCGGTGGCGATGGGCATACGGACCGAGGCGGGGCGGTCGTTCGAAGGTGCGGTCTCCGGTCATGCCGCGCCGGTGGCGATGGGGCATACGGACCGAGGCGGGGCGGTCGTTCGAAGGTGCGGTCTCCGGTCATGCCGCGCCGGTGGCGATGGGCATACGGACCGAATTTCCCCATTCGGTCCAGGAGCCGTCGTAGTTGCGTACGGTCTCGCGGCCGAGCAGGTACTTCAGGACGAACCAGGTGTGGCTGGAGCGTTCGCCGACCCCGCTGTAGACGGTGACCGGGCCCGGCTCGACCGCGCCGTAGATCTCGTCCAGTTCGGCGCGGCCGCGGAAGCGGGAGCCGGAGGTGAGGGCACTGGTCCACGGAATGTTGACGGCGGTCGGGATATGCCCGCCGCGCAGGGCCGTGCCCGGCCCGCCCTCGCCGGGATCACCCGCGTACTCGTGCGGCGAGCGCACATCGACCAGCGGGTCGCCCAGGCGGTCGAGTACCTCTTCGCGGAAGGCGCGGATCGACATATCGTCCCGCTCGACCTGCGGGTATCGGCTGCGGGACGGTTCGGGGGTTTCGAAAACGGTGTCGCGGCCCTCGCCGATCCAGGCGTCGCGGCCGCCGTCGAGCAGCCGGACGTCCCGGTGGCCGAACATGGTGAAAAGCCACAGCGCGTGCGCGGCGTGCGAGTTACCGTCATTGCCGTACAGCACGACGGTGTCGTCGTGTTCGACGCCCTGGGAGCGCATGAGTTCGGTGAACCGCTCACCATCGATATAGTCACGGGTCACCGGGTCGTCGAGGTCGCTGCGCCAGTCGAGCTTGCTGGCCCCGGGAACATGGCCTATGCCGTAGAGGAGGACGTCGGCATTACATTCGATGATCTTCAAACCGGGCGTGCCGAGGTTTGCCGACAGCCATTCCGTGGTTACCAAACGGTGTGGGTGAGCGTAGGAAGCGAAGGCGGGATATGGGTCCGGGGCGACGGGCACGTTCGGGTTCCTTCACAGGAGGCGGGCAGTGCTGACGACAGGTTCGAGCCGCACTGTGGATAGTAAGTGTGACTTGACGTGAACTTGTTGATGAGCACAGAGTCGGTGCAATGGGCGATTTAATCGCACATGTCTCCGATAAAGTCTCCCCGAAGGAGGGGTGAGCATGTCTGATTCTTGGCCGCGGCGGCGCCTGCTCGCGATCCTCCGCGGCGCGAGCGAGCCCCTGGACGCACAGCAGCTGGCACAGATCACCGGCCAGCATGTCACCACGGTGCGGTTCCATCTCGACATCCTCACCCGGGAGTCACTGGTCCGGCAGTTCCAGCAGCCGCCCCGTGGCCGGGGACGGCCACGGATCGGGTACCGGGCGGTCCAGCGGACCATCGGCTATCAAGACCTGGCCCAGGTGCTGGCCGACCAGCTGGGGCCCGATCCGGAGCAGCAGGCGGCCGCCGGCCGGGCGGCCGGACGGGCCTGGGGAGACAAACTCGACACCGCCGGTGAACCCGTCGAGTCGGTGCGCGATGCCAAGGACCGTGTCGTCTCGCTGATGTCGGAGCTGGGCTTCGCCCCCGAACGGGACGGGCGGGAGAGCGCCGTGCGTGACCCCGACCAGGGCGCGGTGGTCCGGTTGACGGCTTGCCCGCTGCGCGATCTGGCGCGAACACATACCGAAGTGGTGTGCGGGGTACATCGCGGGCTGCTGGCGGCGCTACTGGAGCGTTCCGGGGCGCAGGGCGTGGTCGAGGCCGAACTCGTGCCGTTCGTGACCGAGGAGATGTGCGAGGTGCGGCTGCGGCAGGTGGGCCCACCGGCCGCGCAGGCTCCGGCCGCGGAAGCGGCCGACTCCGCGACGACGGCCGCGCGCAGGCGCCCGCAGCCCGGCCGCATCGATGCGGCCGCCGGGCAGGCGGCGCGGTTGTCGCGGGCGTCGGGTCAGACGGTGCCGCCGGGTAGTCAGTTGCCGCCCGCGTCCGCGTCCCTGGAGTCGGATCCGTTCCCGCCCGCTACCGGGCCGGTGGCGCCGTCCGCGGGGCAGCAGGGTGGCCGGGTGTTCCGCGGCGCTCCGCCCTCAGGTGCGGTCGGCCCACAGCTGGGCGACACCAACACCCACTTCCTGGAGCAGTCGGCGCAGCAGTGGTAATCCGATCCCGACGACGCTGGAGGGGTCACCGTCGATCCGGTCGACGAACCAGCCCCCCAGCCCGTCGAGGGTGAACGCGCCCGCCACCTGCAGCGGTTCGCCGGTGGCGATATAGGCGTCCAGCTCGGCGGGATCGGGTTTACCGAAGTGCACGGTGGTGGCGCTGCAGTCGATCGCCTCGGTGGTGACGACGCCGTCGCGTACACGCAGCACACAGTGCCCGGTGACCAGGTCCGCGAAATGCCCGGCCATGGCCTGCCAGCGCGCCAGCGCCACCTCCGGCGTATGGGGTTTGCCCTGGAGTGCACCGTCGATCAGCAGCATGGAATCGCAGCCGACGACGACGAGATCGGGATCCGGTGCGTCGTCGGCCAGGGTGGACGCCACGGCCCGGGCTTTCGCCCGGGCCAGTTCGACGACGACTTCCCGGGGGCCGGTATCGGCCGGTAGGGCCGCCGCTACGGCGTCCTCGTCCACGTCGGAGACCCGGACGATGGGTTCGATGCCCGCGGCCCGCAGTACCGACCGGCGGGCGGGTGACGCGGACGCGAGTACCAGCCGGGTCACGTCTGAAGTTCTCCTGGGGTCGGTGTCAGAACCGCAGATGCGACAGCTGCGGATAGGAGTACGGCGAGAACGGGGAGTTGCCGCGGTGCATCATCGTCGGCTTGCCCCACAGATCCTGCGGGCCGGAATCGGCGGATCCCGAACCCGCGGCGGCGGCAGCGGTGAACACACACACGAGTGCGGCGATCTCCGCGTCGCTCGGCGCACCTTTCTCGATCACGAGGAACGGCTTCTCCCCGTTCGTCGCGGCGGCAGTGCCCGCAGCGGCTTCGGTCGCGGTATCGACCGGCACATCCCTGGTGGCGAGGTCCAGTTCCGCTGCGGCCAATACTTCTTCTTCTGCCACAATCGTCACAGTGCCAGATCCTCTCTCTTGCCTCGAGCGGGCTCGCGCGGTTCAGCGGAACCCGGTCGGTCTTTTCTCACCGATCGCATACCCGAAATCAGTGTGCGGCCTACAGAGCGTATCGCCGGATCACAGCGGGATGTTGCCGTGTTTCTTCGGAGGCATGGTCACCATCTTCCGCTCCAGCAGCCGCAGCGCGGAGACGATCTGGCCGCGAGTGTGCGACGGAGGGATCACCGCGTCCACGTATCCGCGCTCGGCGGCGACGTACGGATTGACCAACGTGTCCTCGTACTCGTTCTGCAGTTCCAGCCGCAGTTTGTCCACGTCGGACCCGTCGCTCGCGGCATCGGCCAGCTTCTTGCGGTACACGAAACCGACCGCGCCGGAGGCACCCATCACGGCGATCTGGGCGGTGGGCCAGGCCAGGTTCACATCGGCGCCCATATGCTTGGAACCCATGACGTCGTAGGCGCCACCGTAGGCCTTGCGGGTGATGATCGTGATTTTGCCCACAGTGGCTTCGCCGTAGGCGTAGAGCAGCTTGGCGCCGCGCCGGATGATGCCGTTGTACTCCTGGTCGGTACCGGGCAGGAAGCCGGGCACATCCACCAGGGTGATGATCGGGACATTGAACGCGTCGCAGGTGCGGACGAACCGCGCGGCCTTCTCCGAGGCGTCGATATCGAGGCAGCCGGCGAACTGGGTGGGCTGGTTGGCGACGATGCCGACACTGCGGCCGTCGACCCGGCCGAAGCCCACGATGATGTTCATGGCCCGCTCGGCCTGGATCTCCAGGAATTCGTCGTCGTCGAGCAGCCGGCGGATGACCTCGTGCATGTCATAGGGCTGGTTCGGCGAATCCGGGATCAGCGTGTCGAGTTCGATGTCCTCTTCGGTGAGCGATTCCTCGATCGCGCCGGTGATCGGGTCCGAGGCCGGGAAGCGCGGCGCCTCGGCGCGGTTGTTGCTCGGCAGGTAGGACAGCAGGTCCTTGACGTAGTCGAGGGCGTCCTGTTCACCCGAGGCCACATAGTGCGCCGAACCCGATTTCACCATGTGGGTGTGGGCGCCGCCCAGCTCCTCCATGGTGACCTCTTCGCCGGTGACGGTCTTGATGACGTCCGGCCCGGTGATGAACATCTGGCTGGTCTGGTCGACCATCACCACGAAGTCGGTGAGCGCGGGGGAGTACACGTGCCCACCCGCGGCGGCACCCATGATCAGCGAGATCTGCGGGATGACGCCGGAGGCCTGGATATTGCGGTGGAAGATCTCGCCGTAGAGGCCGAGCGAGACCACGCCCTCCTGGATACGCGCGCCGGCGCCCTCGTTGATGCCGATCAGCGGCCGGCCGGTCTTGAGCGCCAGGTCCATGACCTTGACGATCTTCTCGCCGTACACCTCGCCGAGGCTGCCGCCGAACACGGTGACGTCCTGGCTGAAGATGCACACCTCGCGGCCGTCGATGGTGCCGTATCCGGTCACCACGCCGTCGCCCAGCGGGCGCTGCTTGTCGAGGCCGAAGTTCACGCTGCGGTGGCGGGCCAGGGCATCGAGTTCGACGAAGGAACCCTCGTCGAGCAGGGCGAGAATGCGCTCCCGCGCGGTCATCTTGCCCTTGGCGTGCACCTTGTCGATTGCGGCCTCGCCCATCGGATGCTGGGCTTCTTCCAGCCGATTCCGCAGGTCAGCCAGTTTGCCGGCGGTGGTGTGGATATCGGGCGCACCTGCCGAATCCGGCGTGGGCTGCTGCTGGACACTCGTCATGGCTCGGAGTGTAACCAGAGCCGCACCGCGCTGTTAACCCAGATCCTGCTACTGGTGAGTAGAACCCGGTCCAGAAAACCCCAGGTGGACAAGTCGTCACCGGTTCATATGTGTACCGCGAATCGCGGCAAACGTCCACACGACACGCCACGGTGATCCGTCACAAGCCTAACCTGTCCAGTTCGTGAGCGCGCGGGCCACGATTAATTCGCTTTCGCTCTACGGCGCCGGGCAATACCCTTGCAGCAGGCCACTTTTGGAACACAGAGGGGAGGTGGCCTGCTATGTGGCACTGGACAACTCGAGACGGCCGATTCCCGGAGGCCTTGGCGTTCACCCGGGTGACCGAGCCGGAACCGACCATCACCGAAACAGTCGCCGAGAACGAATCCGAAGAGACCGACACCGTGGAGAACGAGGCGATGTCCGCGGTTTCCCGGCCCATCGGCTACGACCTCGCCGGCTAGACCCGGTGGTCACCGCACCCGCCGTGCGGTGACCGCCGGCCCCGGCCAGTACCCTGCCCTGGTGCAGAGGCCACCGTTGGACGTCGAACATCTCCGGCGAGCGCTGACCGGAACTCCGGAACTGGCGTTCTACACCGGAATCGATGTGATCGAATCGACCGGATCCACCAACGCGGACCTGATCGCGCGCGCCGGAGACCCGGATATAGACCGTGTCGTACTGGTCGCGGAAGCGCAGGAGAGCGGGCGCGGCCGGCTCGCCCGCGCCTGGGCCAGTCCGCCGCGCGCGCAGATCGCCCTGTCTCTGCTCGTCCGGCCCGCGGGCCTCGACCCCGAAGCGCTCGGCTGGTTGCCGCTGCTCACCGGGATCGCCGCGGTCGACGCGCTCACCACGACCGCCCGGGTGCCCGCCGCCCTGAAATGGCCCAACGATGTGCTGATCGAGGGTCGCAAGGTCGCCGGCATCCTGGCCGAAGTCGCCGCCGCGGGGCCCCGCCCGGCGATCGTCGTGGGTATCGGCATGAACGTGAGCCTCACCGCCGACGAACTCCCCGTCCCGCACGCCACCTCGCTGCTCCTCAGCGGCGCCACCGATATCGACCGCACCCGCTTGGTGCTGTCCTTCCTGACCGAGTTCGCCCGCCGCTACGCCCGGTGGCAGGAATCCGGATGGGCCGCGGAGACGCTCGCCGACGCCTACCGGGAACGCTGCGCGACGCTGGGCTCCCGGGTCCGGGCGGAACTGCCGGGAGGCGGGGTGCTGACCGGGATCGCGCGCGATATCGATTCGGCGGGGCGGTTGCTCATCGAGGACCGGGCAGTGGCGGCGGGGGATGTGACGCATCTGCGGCCGGGGGACTGAGAGTTCCGGCGGGGAGGCCGGGTTTCATAGGTCGGGCGGTCCGGGTTGATGAGGCGGAGTTGGTTGCGGAGGCGGAGGGGTGGGCTCGTTCGTGAAGGCGCTGTGTTTTTCGGCGGCGCCCGCGGCGCCGCGGGGTTGAGGCCCCCTTGGTCTCGCCGTTTCGGCCTCGGGACTCGAGCCTTCGGCTCGTGCGATGTGCGGTGGGCCGTCCAGAGAGGGTGACCGCTGAGCGCCTTCGGCCAAAGGGCGAGACGGGCCTCAACCCTTCGAGGTGTCTCGTAAAACTCGACGCATGCGGGTTGCGTTGGCATTCGAGGTACTGGTCGGGAGGCGGTCTTCTTCGTGCATGGCCGAGCGCGACGAGTGCTTTCCGTACCCGGCCTGGATCGGGTGTTTCGGGTGTATTTGGGGGTAATGTGCGCTCATGGGTTATCCGGAGGATGCGCTGGCGCCCGACGAAGAGCTGATCCTGCACACCCATCCGCATTGGAAGATGCTGTTCTGGCCCATCGTCACGTTGATCGTGGTGACCGCGGTGGCCGGCTTCCTGGGCGGTCTGGTGTGGCGTACCGCCGACGAGTCGTGGCGGACGATCCTGCTGCTCGTCGTCCTGGTCGTATGGCTGTTGCTGCTGGCGTGGCGCAGTATCGCGCCGATCGTGACCTGGAAATCCACCCATTTCATCGTCACCGATCGCCGGGTGCTGGCCCGTGAGGGTGTGATGACCCACACCGGTATCGATATCCCGATGAGCCGGATCTCGAGTGTTCAGTTCCGGCACGGGCTGGTCGACCGGATGTTCGGGACCGGGGAACTGATCATCGGGTCCTCGTCCGAAGAACCCCTGGAATACAGCGATATCCCGAATGTGGAACAGGTGCACGCGCTGCTCTATCACCAGGTCTTCGAGGCGGCGCCCCGGTACGGCGGCTTCTGATCTCGCCGCCGCGGGCTGCTGCCCGGGCGTGAGGAGGCCGGTACCGGACCGGTGGACCGTAATCTTGTCGCATGACCGCCGTATTGCTGGGCGAAGACGACGAGGCCATCGCGGCGCCGCTCTCGCGGGCGCTGGGCCGCGAAGGGTATTCGGTGACCGTGGAGAGCTTCGGTCCCGCGGTGTTGGACCGCGCACTGGAAGGACACCATGATCTGCTGATCCTCGATCTCGGGTTGCCGGGAATGGACGGGCTGGAGGTGTGCCGGCAGGTGCGGGCCCGCGGCGCCGAGATGGCGGTGCTTATGCTCACCGCCCGTACCGACGAAGTCGATTTCGTGGTCGGGCTGGACGCCGGGGCCGACGACTACGTCGGGAAGCCCTTCCGGTTGGCCGAACTGCTGGCCCGGGTCCGCGCCCTGCTGCGGCGCAGCGGGATCGGTGACGACACCGTGGAGGTCGGCGGGATCCGCCTGGAACCGGCGGCCCGGCGGGTGCTGGTCAACGGGGTGGAAGTCGGGTTGGCGAACAAGGAGTACGAACTGCTCAAAGTGCTGATCGATCGGGCCGGCCAGGTGGTGCCCCGGGAGACGATCCTGCGCGAGGTCTGGGGCGACGCCGAACTGCGCGGATCCAAGACGCTGGATATGCATATGTCCTGGTTACGGCGCAAGATCGGCGACGAGGGCCCGATGGCCGAACGCCGGATCGTCACCGTGCGCGGTGTCGGTTTCCGGTTGAACACCGACTGACGTGCGGCGGCGGATTCTGCGGTCGATGCTGACCGTGCTGATGCTCACCACGGTCGTGCTCGGGGTGCCGCTCACCTATACGGCGTGGCTGTGGGTGGAGGACATCACCCGCAACGATCTGCGCAGCCGGCTGGAGCTGATCTCCGCGGAGGTCATCGGGCAGGAACACGGCAGCGGGGTGATCAGCGGCGGCCTGGATCTGCACACCGTGCAGCCACTGGTGCCCGAGGGCGGGCGGCTGACCGTCGTGTATCCGGCACCGGAGGATACGGCGGTGAAGGTCGAGGTCGGCGCCGGGACGGTGACCGACCCGCTGGTGGAATCGCTGTCGATGGGTACCGATGTATCGCTACGACTGGAGGTGCCCGCGACCCCGATGCAGGCCCGGCAGCGACAGGCGGTGGCCGGGGTGGCGCTGGCCGTCGCGATCTCGCTGGGCGCGGCGATCACGGTCGCCATCGTCACCGCGCGCCGGGTCGCCGACCCCATCCGTGATGTGGCCGCCCGGGCCGCCCGGCTCGCCATGGGCGATTTCCGCCCGGATCCGCGCCGCCACGGCATCGCCGAACTGGACCGCGTCTCCGATGTGCTCGATTCGGCCACCGTCGAGATCGCGGGCCGGCTGCAACGCGAGCACGCGCTGGTCGCCGATGTATCCCATCAGTTGCGCAGCCGGTTGACCGCGGTCCGCCTGCGGCTGGACGAACTGTCCGCGCATACCGATCCGGCGGTGGTGCACGAGGCCGAGGAGGCCATGGCCCAGGTCGACCGGCTGACCGAGGCCATCGATGATCTCGTCCGGGCCTCGCGCGACGAGGACGCCACCGATCGCGATCCGGTACCGGTGATGGACGAACTGCGCGGCATCGTCACCGAGTGGACGCATCCGTTCCGGGAGGCCGGCCGCACTCTGTACCTGACCGGTGACGAATCGCTGCGGGCACCCATTTCCGGGTCCCGGTTGCGGGAAGCGGTGACCGTGCTGGTCGACAACGCGCTGATGCACGGCGGCGGCACCTGCACGGTCTCGGTGCGCACCGTACGTCCCGGACAGGATCGCGAACCGCTGGTGTGTGTGCAGGTCGCCGACGAAGGCGAGGGGGTCAGCGACGAGTTGGCGCCGCATATCTTCGATCGTGGTTTCTCCGGCGCGGGATCCACAGGTGTGGGCCTCGCGCTGGCGCGTGCCCTGATCGAGGCCGACGGCGGCCGGTTGGAGTTGCAGCGGCGGCGGCCCGCGCTGTTCGCGGTATTCCTCGGCAAACCACTGGCTGCGCGAGTGGAGACGCGGGTGGTGGGGGAGCCGCGGTGATCGGTCGCGGCGGCGGACTCAGCGGCCGAGAGTGCGCCGGTCGTGTTCCTCTTCCACATACTCTTCGAGCTGTTCGAGCATCTGGTCGACCTCGTCGGGGAAGACCCAGCGCCGCATCGCCCAGTACCGGAACGCCATCTGCAACAGGTTGCCGATGATGTAGGCGCTGATGAAATCGGCGATGTTCTCCACCATGAAGCTGACCGTGGGCTGGTGCAGCTGGAAGACGTAGCGCGAAAGGTACAGCGGCGCCATGCTCAGCACCACGCCCACTCCGCTGACCGCGAAGAACAGCAGTGCCTCGTGATGGCGCTCCCGGCCACCGCGGTTCTTGAACGACCATTCGCGGTTCAGGATGTAGGAGGCGATGACCGCGATGACACCCGAGATGATCTTCGCGGTGACCGGCTTCTCCTCCAGCACCGTCCACTTCAGGATGTAGAAGATGCCGCCGTCGATCACGAATGTGGTCGCCCCGACAATGGCGAACTTGATGAGCTCGCGCTGGCGGTAGGCGATCTCCTGAAGAGATTGCGGTAGGACGCTGACCACGTCGTCGACGAATGACACAAGTCCGGAGCATACCGCCAGCTGCCGTTCGCGCAGGACGTGACAGTATTGACCGACGTGAACGCACGTAGTTTCGACCCTGCCGCGATGCCGACCGTCGCCATGATCGGTGGCGGACAGCTGGCGCGGATGACGCATCAGGCGGCCATCGAGCTGGGGCAGCGGCTCCGGGTGCTCGCCGAACGGCCGGACGACCCGGCGGCTCAGGTGAGCCCCGATGTGGTGCTCGGCAGCCATTCCGACCTCGGCGCGTTGCGCCGGGCCGCGACGGGCGCCCACGCGCTCACCTTCGATCACGAGCATGTGCCCACCGAGCACCTCGAGGCGCTGGTCGCGGAGGGGGTGAATGTGCTCCCGCCGCCGCACGCGCTGCGTTTCGCCCAGGACAAACTGGCCATGCGCACGGCACTGTCCGCGCGCGGGTTGCCCGTACCCGCGTTCACCGTGGTCGAGTCCGAGGCCGCGGCGGTGGGCTTCGGCGAAGAACACGGCTGGCCGATCGTGCTCAAGGCGATCCGCGGCGGTTACGACGGGCGCGGCGTGTGGATGCCCGAGGACGCCGATGCCGCGGCGAAGATCACCGCCGAGCAGCTCGGCGCGGGCGTGCAACTGCTGGCCGAGGTGCGGGTTCCGCTGAAGCGTGAGCTGTCGGCCATGGTGGCCCGCTCGCCGTACGGTCAGGCCGCGACCTGGCCGGTGGTGGAGACCGTGCAGCGCCGCGGTCAGTGCGCCGTGGTGATCGCCCCGGCGCCCGATCTCGACGAGGAGCTGGCCGCCGAGGCCGAGGAACTCGCGCTGCGGCTGGCCGCGGATCTCGGGGTGGTCGGCGCGATGGCGGTCGAACTCTTCGAGACCACCGACGGAACCCTGCTGATCAACGAGCTGGCCATGCGCCCGCACAATTCCGGGCACTGGGGGATGGACGGCGCCCGCACCGGCCAGTTCGAACAGCATCTGCGCGCGGTACTCGACTACCCGCTCGGCGATACCCGCCCGCTCGCACCGGTGACGGTGATGGCGAATATCCTCGGGGCGCCCGAGGCGCCGGCCATGTCGATGGACGAACGCCTGCACCACCTGTTCGCCCGGATGCCGGACGCCAAGGTGCACCTGTACGGCAAGGGCGAGCGCCCGGACCGCAAGATCGGGCATGTGAACGTGCTCGGCGATGATGTCGCGGTGGTACGGGAACGAGCCGAGCGCGCGGCGCACTGGATGTCGCACGCGGTATGGACCGATGGATGGGACCCGCATGAGTGACGTGGTGGAAGGCAGTGTTCCGGGCTCCCCGGCGGTCGGATTGATCATGGGCAGCGATTCCGACTGGCCCACGATGGAGGCCGCCGCCGAGGCGCTGGCCGAGTTCGGGATCCGGTTCGAGGTCGGTGTGGTGTCCGCGCACCGGACCCCGCAGCGCATGCTCGACTACGCCCGCGACGCCGCCGGCCGAGGTCTGCGGGTGCTCATCGCGGGCGCCGGCGGTGCCGCGCATCTACCGGGCATGGTCGCTTCGGCGACCCCGCTGCCCGTGATCGGTGTGCCGGTCCCGCTGAAGTACCTCGACGGCATGGATTCGCTGCTCTCGATCGTCCAGATGCCCGCCGGAGTCCCGGTGGCCACCGTGTCGATCGGTGGTGCCCGGAACGCGGGCCTGCTGGCCGCCCGGATTCTCGGCGCGCACGAGACGGCGCTGCGCGAGCGGATGGAACAGTTCCAGGCCGGACTCGAGACGATGGTGCTGGAGAAGGACGAGGCGCTGCGCGCACGCCTGCTGGGCTGATCGCCCTTCCCGGGGACGACCGCGGTCTCGCCGTTCCCGGGAAGCGCCCTACATTTGCTCGGCCTACGATCCTGACGGTGTACAGGGTCGACAATCAGGCGGTTCCCATGGCGGAGTTCCCGTTCGCCGAGGTGACCGCGAACGAGATGTCCTTCGCCGAGCGCGACGAGGGCTACCGCCGGTTGCACGAATGGCCGCGGCGCTCCTACGCGCACCGGTCGGGACTACGGATGATCTGGAAGTACGACGATGTCCGCGAGGTTCTGGCTGCCGGGAAGGCGGAGATATCCCGGGACAACTCGCTGGAGCCGTTGGTCGGGTATCCGCGCGTCGCCGCGACGCCGCGAGCGCTTCCGCATCTGTTCCGGCATCTGATCCCATTGCCCGCGAAAGCGACCGCCGATCTGGCCGACGAACCCCTGCACGACCGGGTGTGGAACACCATGGCCGGTCCGGCCGGGCACTTCACGATCCGGGCCGCGGACAGGCCGCAGCACCTCGCGGCGATGACCGAGCATTTCCACGCCGCCCTCGCCGCGACGGCGCCGTTCGGGGCAACGCTGGATGTGACCGCGCTGTCCATCGCGTACGCCACCAGGGTGACCGGTTCCGCGGTGGGACTGCCGCCCGAAATGTGGCCGCGGGTCGCGGTGTGGAGTGGCGCCCAGTCGGGATTGCTGGGCCGATCGATGCGCGGCGGGGAACTGGCCGGCGCGGTGGCGGCGCTCGGGCAGTTGTTCACCGTGAGCGGGCGTGCCGTCGACTACGGTCTGCGCAGCGACACGGCCGGTTTCGCGACCCGCCTGCGCGATGCGGGGATCCCGCGCCGGGTGGCGGTTTCGGCGGTGGCGAATTCGCTGGCGGCCGGGGTGCATACGGTGAGCGGCAGTATCCAGCAGGGTGTTCAGCGACTACTGCACGACCCGGATCGGGAATGGTGGCGGCTGCTGGCCGAACCCCGGACCGCGGCCGATGTGGCGGTCGAAGTGCTGCGGCTGGACCCGGGACTGGTGGCCTGGAAGCGGCGTATCCGGCGCCCGGTCGTGTTGACCAGTGGGACCGAGTTGCCCGCGGGACCGGTGCTGGTCATGTTCGCGGCCGCCAACCGCGATCCCGCGGCCTTCCCGGACCACGGGAGCCTGCGGCGGGGTGGAAAACTACCGCTGACCTTCGGGTTCGGTGCACACATCTGCCCGGGTAAGCAACTCGCGACGCTCGCGGTGGAGGTGTTCCTGCACCAGCTGTACCTGCTCGCCCCGCAGGCCCGGTCCGTCGAGAGCGGACCACCCCCACCGCGCGGCGCGGACCTGCTGTTCAGCGGAGCCGACCTCCATATCGCGCTCGACGGACGACGCTGAGGGCAGCGCGGCCCCGCTCGCTACGGTGTCGCCATGGACAACGAGGAAACCGCCCGCCGAGTCGGCGGCGCCGAGCTCGTCCGTTTCCGGCTCGGTGTCGTGGACGAGGCGTTGCGTTTGTTCGCCGATCAGGGCTACGAGGCGACCTCGGTGGACGAGATCGCCGAGGCCGCCGGGATATCGCGTCGTACGTTTTTCCGGCAGTTCCGGTCCAAGGAAGATGTGATCTTCGCCGACCACGAGGCCCAGCTGGCCGCTGCGCAGGAATACCTGCAGCAGGCGCAGCTCGACCCGTGGGACGCGGTCTGCGAGGCGGCGGTCGGGGTGTTCGAACGGTTCACCCGGTGGCGCGATATCGCCGAGCGGCGGTACCGGGTGGTGCGCCGGGTCCCGGCGCTGCGGGACCGGGAGATCGTGACCGTCTTCCGCTACGAGCGTCTGTTCACCGATTACCTGCGTGAGCGGCTGCCCGATTCCCCCGACCTGGCGCGCGTGCAGTTCGCGGCCGCGGTGACCGCCACCCACAACTATCTGCTGCGCCGGATGATCCGCGGTGAATCGGCGGCGGGCCCGGGTGATCTGCGGACCGCGCTCGGCGAGATCCCCCGTGGTGGCCGGCGCCCGGGCGGTGAGGACGATCTCGTGCTCGCCGTGTTCCGCCGGGACCTGCCCGTACGGCATGTCGCCGAACTGCTGCGGCAGCGGCTGGGTAGTTTGGCAGAAGCGCCGGCCGATTGACACCGAGTGCCATAACGCGACGCCCGAGCCCGGGTGAGCGCACGGTATACTGGGCGGAGGTCTTGACACTGAGTGCCGATTATCGGCGCTACCCCGTACGCAACAGGAGTGAACCCAATGGCGGGAAACCCGGATTTCGATCTGTTCAAGCTGGCGGACTTCCACGATGAGCTGCGTTCGGCCATCCGCGCCCTGTGCGAGAAGGAAATCGCCCCGTACGCCAAGGACGTCGACGAGCACGCCCGGTTCCCCGAGGAAGCCCTCTCCGCGCTCAACGCCGCCGGCTTCAACGCCGTGCACGTCCCCGAGGTCTACGGCGGCCAGGGCGCCGATTCCGTGGCCACCTGCATCGTCATCGAAGAGGTCGCCCGCGTCTGCGGGTCCTCCTCGCTGATCCCGGCCGTGAACAAGCTCGGCACCATGGGCATGATCCTCAATGGCTCCGAGGAACTCAAGCAGAAGGTGCTCGCCGATATCGTCGACGGCGAAATGGCCTCCTACGCGCTGTCCGAGCGGGAAGCCGGCTCGGATGCGGGCAGTATGCGCACCCGCGCCCGCCAGGAGGGCGACGACTGGATCATCAACGGGTCCAAGTGCTGGATCACCAACGGCGGCAAATCCTCCTGGTACACCGTCATGGCCGTCACCGACCCCGACAAGGGCGCCAACGGTATCTCCGCGTTCCTGGTGCACAAGGACGACGAAGGCTTTGTCGTGGGCCCGCTCGAGCACAAGCTCGGCATCAAGGGTTCCCCGACCGCCGAACTGTACTTCGAGAACTGCCGGGTCCCCGGCGACCGCATCGTCGGCGAACCGGGCACCGGCTTCAAAACCGCGCTGCAGACCCTCGATCACACCCGCCCCACCATCGGCGCGCAGGCGGTCGGCCTGGCCCAGGGCGCCCTGGACGCCGCGCTGGCCTACACCAAGGACCGCAAACAGTTCGGCAAGTCCATCGCCGACTTCCAGAACACCCAGTTCATGCTGGCCGATATGGCGATGAAGATCGAAGCCGCCCGGCTGATGGTCTACACCTCCGCCGCCCGCGCCGAGCGCGGCGAACCGAACCTCGGTTTCATCTCCGCCGCCGCCAAATGCTTCGCCTCGGATGTGGCCATGGAAGTGACCACGAACGCGGTACAGCTGTTCGGCGGGGCCGGCTACACCACCGATTTCCCGGTGGAACGCATGATGCGCGACGCCAAGATCACCCAGATCTACGAGGGCACCAACCAAATTCAGCGGGTGGTCATGTCCCGCGCCCTGCTCAAGGGGTAACTCTCCGGATCACGGCTTTCGGATGGCGGCCTGGGATTCACGCTCGGGCCGCCGCCGGGCCGTCGGACGGTCCAGGCGAGGAGAGCTCCGCCGAGGATCGTTTGGTCACGGTCGACTGCGGGATTGTCGTGCTCGATGGGGCGACCTCGCACGATCCTGAATATCCGTCTGCGCGTACAGGTATAGCCGTCGTCCGCCCCGGTGCGAGCGAGTGAACACGGCCCGGTTCAGCGGCCGGCCGGCACTCCCCGCCGACGGCACATAGCGGGGAGCGAAGGATTTCGTCGGTACGCTCGTGGGCATGGGCGGGGACCTGTTACTACTGATCGCCACCATCGGCCCGTTGGTGCTGTTCGGGTGGGCGGCTGTCCGGGCGAAGCACCACGGCCTCGGGGGGTCGTTCGCCGGGCCGTTTCAGGAGATGTTCGATCCCGGCGCGGCGCGGGCACAGATCGTTCTCGAGGAGAGGGCGGAACTGCCGGATCCGGGGGACTCCGGCGACCCGGATGACGACGATGCGCCGAACACAGCGGTGTATGAGGGTGGGCGGTTCTACATCAACGCTGATAAGGCTCGGCGGCGCGGAAACGGCGGGACCACCGGGTGAGCTCGGTGAGCACCTGCCTGGCCACCCAGGGGAGGCAGGCGGGGAAGCCGCCCGTGTATGCGCAGGATATCGGGGGGTCCGGGCGGCGATCGCCGACCCTTGTGACCCGTCGCAACGGCCTGTCGACCTGGCAATCGGCACTGGCACCATCCGTCGCGATCCGGATACAGGCGGTAAATCGCTCCTGCTGCATTGGCGAGACCCTCGTAAGGTCGGTCATGCAGGCGGGATCTACCAGGTCGTTTCGATGGGGATCTTTCAACCTTTCGGCTACGCCGAGTGGAACATCGGCGACGTTTTCTCGCTGTGGCGCAGTATGCTTCGTGAGTTCGCCGAAGAGTTGGGTGGCGCCGGCGAAGACCACGGTAGCGAAATCGCTCCGATCGCCTATGAGACCTAGGAGTTCGTGGCACGCTTCGACAGGTCCCGGCGGGACGGTTCCGTAGCGGTGTACTGCCTCGGCCTCGGCGTCGAGCCGCTGAGCTTCGCGACCGATCTCCTTACCGCCGTCATCATCGACGCACCGGTTTTCGACGACCTCTTCGGTAATGCGCTGGGCAGCAACGCCGAGGGATGCATCCTCGAATGACAGCCGGTTCACTGCGGAGCTTGTGCAGAGCGTCGTCACCGGGCACCCGGTGCAGGCCGCCGGAATTGCCGCGCTGCGGCGGGCAGTCTCGCTGTTGGGCTGACCGGTACAACTGCCTGTGCAGCAGGCAGTTGTCAGCCTCGATATTTCGTGCGTTCAGCTGAACAGGAGGTCGCCTCTGGTAGGTGATCGGTTTGTAAGCTCGTCGTTCGCACAGGCCGTAGTCAAGAAACCGGCACGCTGCTGGTATCGATGACGGCGCTGGTGGGGGTCGCGGGGGTTTCGTGCCGTTCGTAGCGGCACGGGCGTGGAAATCGCTCGGCGAGGAAGCGTTGCAGGTCCGGGCCGAACGCCGGGTCGTCGAAGTTGAGGAACCTCGCGTCTGCCGCGCAGGCAAGGGAGACGACCTCGTCGTATGCCGGGGGTTTGCCGTGGAAGCCCACCCGGCTGCCCTCCGTTTTGAGATGCACCAGCGGTCGCGGGTGGTGCTTCTGGATGTGGCTCAGAATGGCGGTGATGCCCATCGGGCCCTGCCAGCGGTCCTCGGTGACGAAATCCCGTAGATCGCGATAGGCGTCCAGCACCCACTGCTTCCGGAACCAGGTCGGCGCGTGCGTTTCATAGTTGAGCGTACCGTAGCCGAGGCGTTTGAGCAGGTCATGCGTCCGCCACAGGCTGTCCATCCACAGGCCCTTGCCACGACTGTTGAGGGTCGCCAGATCCTGCAGATAGCGGTTCCGCTGGGCCTCGTCGGGCGTGAGATCACGGAGCAGAATGAAGTCGTCGCTGAAGAAGATGTATTCCTCGTCCAGTTCCGGCAGCAGGGCCGTGAGATAGAACAACAGGAACCAATTCGTGACGGGCGTTCTGTAGGGGCCGATCCAGGCGATCGCCTCGTGTGGAACATGGAAGATTCCGCTCTCCGGACCCGCCAGCCATTCCGGCCGATCGCCGAACACCACCACCCGCCTCACCCACGGCATGTAACGTTCGACGCTCCGCAGCGAATACCTCAGTTCGAGGTCGCCGCATGGACTGTGTTTGAGGAAATAAAGAACATCCACCGCCTGGACTTTACTTTCGGAGGAGGGCGAAGGGCAGGGCTCAGTCGGAGTCGTGAACCGAGGATGGCCGAGGCTATTCGACAGGTGTGGCATTCGGGTCCCAGGAGACTCCGGTCGCGCTTGCCGCGTCACCGACGGGCTGCTCGGCGGAATCACAGGGGGTTTCGCCCGCGTTATCAGCGGTGGTCGCGCGGTCCCGGGAGTTTCGCCGGAGGCGCTGTTGACGAACCCTGCCATACGTCGACTTCCTCCCTGAAATGCTCCCTGCGAATGCGTTTCGTTCTCTTCAGTGGCAAGCGCGGAGAATTGGGGGCATGCCCACGCGAGCAGCGAAGGCAGAAGGGGTGAACCCGTCCCATGGCACCCGGACCGACCGTCGAGACCGAACAGCTCATAGCACTGACCGTGGTGGTGGGCCGGCCATAGCCAGCGGTGCAGTCCTCGAGAAGGTTGTGTCGCCACCACCGCTCACCCTGGTTCCCGACTCGACGAGAAGTTCGGCGAGCGGTCGCGGCTGGTGGATGTCGACGGGAGCGGTCACGGCGTGTACCTCCTCGGCAAGAACCCCTGCGCGTTCGATATCGCGACGAATTACCTGGTCGCCGGCACCATGCCCGAAAAGGATCCGACCTGTGGGAGCGTCCCGGCCGATGGGTGGGAAAGCCGCGGCTCCGGTCATCGGCCCGGAGTGCAGCCCCGGCGGCCGAAGCATTGCCGGTAATCCCGGCGGCTCTGCCGGCCGCTTGCGACGCGCTCCGGGATTTGCCGACGCCGGGCGGTAGCGCCGGGCACGATACCCTTCGTGCTACCGCGATGCGGAAACGTCGTGACCACCGGTGATCCCACGCGACGGGCAGCCGAGCCGGTGGCAGTTCAGGCTCGCGCGGCCAGGAGATCCGCGGTGAACCGTGCGAGGCGGCGGGCGTTGCCGGGATCGAGTGAGGGGAGCGAGAGGTCCAGGATGCGGCCGCGGTCCACGGCGGTGAGCGGTTCCGCGGGCGGGTTGTCGATGAAATCGTGTAATGGGCGGATCGATTCGCGCACCGGGCGTGCGGCGACCGCGGCGAGGGAACGGATCGCGGTGCGGGTGAGGAAGCCGAGCGGGGAGAGATCGCCGCTCCTGGTGAAACCCGGGTGGTAGAGGACGACCCTTATCTTGTCGCCGTGCTCTTCGGCAAACGACACACCGAGCAGGTCGTTGGCCCGCCCGGCCTGCAGCTGGGCGCCGACCACGCTGTAGCCGCGAGTCAGGTGGGGATCGTCCCAGTGGACCGCGCCCTTCTGCACACCGACACCGGCGATATTGACGATCACCGGTCGCGGGGCGCGCGCCAGCAGTGGAACCAGCTCGTGCGAGAGCAGATACCGGCTGAGGTAATACAGCGCGAAGGTGCGCTCGAAACCCTCGGCGGTCTGGACGCGTGTCCGTGAGGTGCGGTTGGCGAAGAGTAGGAGCGCGTCCAGAGTGTCGTAGGCCGCGCCGATTTCGCCGACCACCCGCTCCACCTCCGCGACGGAACTCAGGTCGGCGCGGACGAAGTGGAGGCGGTCCGCGTCCGCCCCGGCCGCGACGGTGAGTTGCCCGCCTTTGGCCGGGCTGCTGCCGATCGCCACGACCCGGTCGCCTCGGGCGAGGCGTTCCAGGGCGATCGCGCGACCCATACCGTCCGTGCCGCCGCTGATAAGAATGGTTCTGGACATCACACCTCCATGGACCCGACTGCTGTACTCATCCTCGGCAGCGGCCACCGGAAGCGAAAGAAGGCACTTTTATGTCCAGTACGCACACGGATGTGCCCTCCATCGCCGCCGCCGCACTTCCCACGCCGGTGCCGGTGGCGGAGTACGAGGCCTGCCCGGTGTCGGGGCTGATGGGTCGTATCGGCGACAAATGGGTTCTGCTGGTGATCGCGCTGCTGGCCGAACGCCGCCACCGCTACAACGAACTGCACCGCTCGATCGAGGGCATCAGCCAGCGCATGCTGACCCGGACCCTGCGCGCGCTCGAGGACGACGGGCTCATCGATCGCGTGGTGTACCCGACGGTTCCGCCGGCCGTGGAATACGGGCTCACTCCGCTGGGGGAAACGCTGCTGGTCCCCCTTTCGGCGCTGGCCGATTGGGCGGTGGACCATGCCGTCGATATCACCGCCGCGCGCTCGGACCGGACCGGAGGTCGTATGGCGGGTACGTCCGGGAAAGCGTGATCGGCGACCGGTCCGGCCCGATCCGCGGCGGCCCGGGTCCGCTCGGCCGCCTCCGGGATCAGGCCGGGTACCGGTACGCCGGGTAGGTCGGATAGCCGCGGTCACCGCCCTGGAAGTAGGTGTCTTCGTCGGCGGGGGTGATCGGGAGCGTATTGCGCAGTCGCTCGACGAGGTCGGGGTTGGCGAGGAAGGCGCGGCCGAAGAGACCGCTTCGACCGCGAACCGGATCCGGTTGCGGAGGGAGCCGCCGTAGCGGTCGGTGCGCAGATTGGCGTTCGAGGAGAGGAACTGGGAGATCAGATAGCCGTTGGCGCCGTGCAGTTCCACACCGTCGAAACCGGCGTCGACGGCGCGGCGGGCCGCGTCGGCATAGGACTCGGCGTGCGCGGGGATCTCGGCGGTGTCCAGGGCGCGTGGTACCGGAGCGGGGATACGGCCGGTGGGCACGAAGACATCGCCGACCGCGGCTACGGCCGAAGGGCCGACCGGTTGCAGGCCGGTGGTGTCGGGATGGGAGACCCGTCCGCCGTGCATGATCTGCGCGAAGATCCGTCCGCCGTTGGCGTGCACAGCGGCGGTCACCGGACGCCAGGAGTCGACGTGTTCGTCGGTGTACAGCCCGGGTGTCCCCGGATTGGATTGACCGACCGCGTTCGGCTGTACCCCTTCGCTCACGATCAGACCGGCAGTCGCCCGCTGCGCGTAGTAGGTCGCCATCGCGGGTGTGGCCAGACCACCGGTGGCGGCCCGCACCCGGGTCATGGGAGCCATCACCACGCGGTTGGGCAGCGCCGGATCACCGAGTCGGTAGTTGTCGAAAAGGCTGGTCACCTCAGGTCTCCTTCATCTTCGGTGTACCCGGTTCGGGCCTATCGGCTACCGTAAAACCTCACATCGATGTCAGAGGCAAGGCCTGTGGCGTGAGTCATGCGAGAGGACGCGATGCGCATCGGCGACCTGGCGGCACGCACCGGGGTCGGCATCCGATCCCTGCGCTACTACGAAGAGCAGGGACTACTCACCAGCACCCGCAGCGGCGGCGGGCAGCGGCACTACACGGCCGATCAGGTCGAACGGGTCGAATTCATCCAGCGGATGTACGCGGCGGGCCTGTCCAGCCGGACAGTCGCCGACGTACTGCCCTGCGTCGAATCACCGAGCGAGGAGACCTCCGACGCCGCGATGGCACGGATGGAACAGGAACGCGACCAGTTGTCCGCGCATATCGACGAACTGATCCGGACCCGCGACGCGCTCGATCGGCTCATGGCCGTGAACAGGGAGCACCACGCGAGTCTGCGAGGGGCGTAGCCGAATCGGCTTCGGTCCGGCGGGCGGCCGCCACCGACCGGGTGACTCCCCAGGTGACCAACCCACCGAGCGCGTAGAGCGCGCCGGTCAGGCAGGAAGCCTGCCATCCCCATGTCGTGTAGGCCCAGGTCGTCGTGATCGCGCCCAGGGCCGAGCCGAGGGAGTAGAACGCCATATAGGCGCCGATGACACTGCCGGTGCGGTCCGGATGCGCCGCGGTCAGCAGGTGCTGGCTGCTGACATGTACGGCCTGAACGGCGAAGTCGAGCGCCACGATACCGATGACGAGCAGCCACAATGTCAGTTCGGTCCGGGCGATCAGAAGCCAGGACGCGGCCAGTAGGACGAGTGACCAGCCGGTGACCGATTGGGCGCGACCGGAATCGGCCCAGCGTCCGGCCCGGGCGGCTCCGGCGGCTCCGGCGAGCCCGGCCAGGCCGAAGAGCCCGACCTCGGTGGTGCCGAGCGTCCAGGGTTGCGCGCCGAGCGGCAGGGCCAGGCCGCTCCACAGGGTTCCGAACGAGGCGAAGACGAAGAAAGTGATGACGCCTCGGCCGAGGAGTAGCGGGTCTTTCGCGGCCGATCGCCCCATGGACATCAGGACCTGCGGGTATCGGCCGCCGGATGATCTGGGGTCGGGCCGGAGTCTCGTCCGGACCGTGACCGCGAGTGCGGCGCAGGCCGCGGCCAGCAGGACATAGACGGCGCGCCAGCCGATGGTGTCGCCCAGGAGCCCGGCCAGGACGCGGACTCCGAGGATGCCGATCACCACGCCCGAGGTGACCGCGCCGATATTGCGTCCCCGCTCGTGTGGTGCGGAGATCGCCGCGACATAGGCGACGGTGACCTGAACGACGACCGCGAACAGGCCGGCCATCGCCAGGCCCGCCACCGCGATGATCGCGTTCGGTGCGACCGCCGCGGTCGCGGCTCCGGCGCCGGTGAGCAGCAGGTGGCCGGTGATGAGCCGCCGGCGATCCAGTATGTCGCCGAGCGGTACGAGCAGGACCAGGCCCGCGAAGTACCCGATCTGCCCGGCCGCGACCAGCCGGCCCAGTGATTCCGGTGCCAGTCCGAGTTCGGCACCGGCTTTCTCGAGAACCGGCTGGATCGCGTAGATCGTGGACACCGCCACGGCGCAAACCATGGCCAGGACGAGCCGCGGTGACTTCGCGACAACCATAACCGCCTCCAATTGGTAGCAATATGAAACCATTTGACGGTATGGCAAAATGGTTTCGAATTGCAACCGAAGGGGTGAAGTGGATCGATGGAACTCGGCGCCGGCCGCGAATGGACCGACCCCACCTGTCCGGTGGCCCGGACGGTCGACCTCGTCGGCGATCGGTGGAGCCTGCTCATCGTTCGGGACGCCATGGACGGCGCGGCGTCGTTCACCGAGTTCCGGCAGCGGCTCGGGATCGCCCGCAATATCCTCGCCGACCGGCTCCGCCGGCTCGTCGACAACGGGATCCTGGCCACCAGCACGGCCCCGGGCGGGAAGCGGCACGTCTACGAGCTGACCGCCGCGGGCAAGGATCTGTTCACGACCATCGTGGCGTTGCGGCAGTGGGGTGAGCGCAACGCGTTCACCGCCGGTGAGGCCCGGTCGACACTGACCGATCTCGCCGGGAACGAACTCGCCGAGCTGGGCCCGCGCACCCGGGCCGGCCACGAAGTCGGTGCGGACACTTCGCAGGTGCGACGCCCGGTGGCCTGAGCAGGGGCCGGGACGGCAGCGCGAGGCGGCCGGGGTGGGCGCCGTGTCGGGGTGCTCTCGGCCCGGCGACCGACTCGAAGGGACCGGCCTGGTGTCAAGGACCTTGTGCACAATTCGGTCGCGGCTCGGATTGCCCTGCGCGGGAGCCCCACTGCGGATATCGTGACCGAATAAGGGGTTCAGTGGGTGAAGCGGGGGCCGAATGGTCAGCGGCGCCGTGCGGGCGCTGCAACAGGTGCTCGCCGGGACGAAGAATTTCATTGCAGGCAACAGGGATGTCCGGATTTCGGCACTCCACGGACACGCCGGCAAATCCCGCGCGGCCGCCGACCGGTTCGAGCGTCTGGACCCGCGGCTCGCCGACGGGATCCGCAGTCCCGACTTCCGTCGTGCCGACGACGGTCCGACTGGGGAGTACCCGTTGCCCGGCCGCGTGGATGTGCCGCGGTTCGAGACGACCGGGCTCGGTGACGAGGTCGATCGATTGGCCGGGTTGTCGCCGACGCTGCAGGAATTGCTCCGGGAACTGAAGCAGGACGGGTGGACGATCGGGTACGGCGATGTGGGCGGTGGCGCGCATACGAAGCGCAGCGACGTGCGGATAACCGTGCACAGTGCCGACCGCGACGATCCGGAGAAGGGCCTCGGCGCGCTGGCTCATGAAGCCGGGCATGCGTATCGCGGGGCCTACGAGCCGCAGGCGGTGGCCTATAGCGGGCAGGGCCGTACGAGCTGGGTACGTGAGAGTGCCTTCGAACACCTGCGGGACGAGGGCGAGGCCGCGCTCATGGAAACGCAGATCCTGCGCGAGATCGCCGCGGCGGGTGGTCCCCGGTTGCGTACCTCCGGTGAGTTCGGGGAGCTGTACGAGAACCACTACGACCGGTATCGGCGCGGGGAATTGACCCGAGACGGCGCGCGGGACGAGAACGCCCGCGGTTTCATGAAGGAATACCGCAGCGGCAGTGGGGAGTCCGGCACCCCGGAGACCTATCTGGCCCATTACGAGAGCATTTACCACAATGTCTTCGACGCGGACGAGGCGCTACAGATTGCGCGGATGATGTACGGCGAATGAGTGGAAGCAGAAGTCTTTATCCCGCTGAGCTTTCGGGTCCCCGATCCGACGATGCGTGGCGGTGCAGGGCGACGGTGGTGAGCGTTCTGGACTTCGCGGTGAGATCGAGGAACACCACCGTATCGCCGATCTCCTCCCGGAACGATATGACTCCCTCCGGCGGCGTATGGGGTTCGAGCGCCATGCCCTGCCTCGGCATGGCGAAGTACCCGCGTAATTCGTCCTGGCGCACGACCACACCCGCCCGGACCGACAGCGCTGTCAGGTGTAGCGAAGCCGGTGTGTAGGGGCGTGGTATTCGCACGGTGAGGCCTTCGAACGGGCCGGTGCTCGGGGACCCGGTGAATTCCCGCATGAAGCTGTTCGAACACAGAATCTCGCGCAACTCGGTCGCGAAGGCGGCGGCAACCGTGGCCGGGTCGAACGGGTCGGCCGCGGCGAGCAGTTGATCGACCGATGCTCGGATCGCGTACGCCTGCGATGTATCGGTCATCGCGTATCCCCTCGGAGGTGTGGAAGCGAACCGGTATCAGCATCGCCCAACCCGGCCCGGGCCGCTAGTGCGAATTTCGTTGTGGAAGGTGCCTATCGTTGTTCAGGGCACCGGCGCGGTGCGGAGGGCTTCGAGGATCCGGCGCAGGGATGCCAGGGTGTCGGACAGGGCGCCGGGGCCGGGGGAGGTGGCGAGCCAGAGGGCGGCTTCGTTCATGGCGCCGGACAGCAGGTGGGTGAGCGGCGGTATGGGCTGGGGCGGGATGACTCCCGCGGTGACCAGTGTGGTGAGGGCGTCTTCGAGGTGGCGGGCGGAGGCGGATTCGTCCATGGCGCGCCATTCCTGCCAGCCGAGCACCGCGGGGCCGTCGATCAGCATGATGCGCTGGATATCGGGGGTGGTGCAGATGGTCAGGAAGGTTTCGCAGCCGGTGACGAGCTGGGTCCACGGGTCCGATTCGGTGTCCGCGGCGGCGGCGACGCGGTCGCCGACCTCGGATTGCACGTCCTCCAGGACCGCGCGGAACAGCGTGAGTTTGCTGTCGAAATTATGGTAGAGCGCGCCCTTGGTGACGCCCGCCGCGGTAACGATCTCCGAAAGACCCACGGCGGCATAACCTTTGGTGGCAAAAAGCTTCCTGCTCTGGTGTAGCAGCGTTGCGCGGGTCTGTTCCCGCTGCTGGGCGCGCAGCGATCCGGCCATCGCGAACCTTCCGTTGACATACCGACGGTATGCGGCCTAGCCTAGTTCGCATACCGTTGGTATGTGAAATTCGGCGCGAAAGAGGCAGGTATGGCACTCGGCAGCTTCTACCCGGTCATCGGCACCACTCGGATCGCGCAGACGCGCGATTTCTACACCCGCTGGTTCGGTTTCGAGATCATCTTCGAAGCGGACTGGTACGTCAGCCTGCGACGGACCGAAGGCGAGCGGTACTACGAGCTGGCACTACTCGACCCCACACACCCGACCGTCCCCGCCGGCTACCGCAAACCGGTCCAGGGCCTGCTGCTGAACTTCGAGGTCGACGATGTCGACGCGGAATGGGAACGGCTGATAGTGCGGGGCGGATTGCGGGCCGAACTCGATATCCGCTCGGAGGATTTCGGGCAGCGGCATTTCCTCCTCGCGGATCCGAGCGGCGTGCTGATCGATGTCATCACCGAGATACCGCCCACCGCCGAATACGCCGGACAGTTCGCCGCCGGATCCACGGCGGTATGAGGCTCAGTCCCTGTCGCCGCCGGGGTGCGGCTCGGCGGATCCGGTTCTCCGGAAGAGCAGGGGCGGGGGAAAGTCCCTGGACACGATCCGCGTACCGGACCACGGGCACACCGTGCGACTGTCACGCAGGTGTTCGCCGACGAGTCCCTCCACGATGGTGACATTGCGGACGGGGCACAGTCCGGGGCAGCCGATGGTGGTGATCGCACCGCCGCGGTCGCGGTGGACGGCGCTGCGCAGGTGCCGCGAGCTGATCCAGGGCCGGTGGCCGAGCGGACAGACGGCCTGACCGGTGACCTTCATCCCCACCCAAGGACATTCACCGGGGACATTGCGCCAGTGTTCGGCCACTCTGCCGTCCAGCACGGCCGTCCCGTGTAGGCAGTGCAGGGTTTCCGGGCACCGATACAGACCGGAAGAGGTCTTGGTGATGAGCATCCCGAGATGGATCCAGGGCTCGATCCGGCAATCGCAGGCAGAACCGGCTGACTGTGGCATGCGGTGTGATTCGGCCCGCCGGTGTTGCCGGATGGGCGCACAATGGATCGGATGACATCCGGTGCGCGTACGCAGTTCGACGACCCGGCCGATCTCCGGTCGCGACTACGGCACGTCTACTGGATCGGTGGGGGGAGCGGCGCCGGGAAGTCGGCCGTCGCGACCGCTGTCGCCGCCCGGCACGGTCTGCGGGTGTACTCGACCGATGACGCCATGGCCGAGCACGCGGCGCGCGGCGCGCCCGGCGACGCGCCGTATCTGTCGGCGTTCCTCGGGATGAGCATGGACGAGCGCTGGGTGCACCGGACCCCGGAGACGATGTTCGACACGTTCCACTGGTTCCGGGGCGAGGGTTTCGGTGCGATCATCGACGACCTGCTGGGCATCCCCGAGCCGACCGTCGCCGAAGGGTTCCGCCTGCTGCCGCACCTGGTCGCGCCGCTGCTGGCCCGGCCTGCCCAGGGGATCTGGATGCTGCCGTCACCACAGTTCCGTCGCGACGTCTTCGCCGGCCGCGGCTGGGAGATCCCGCGCCGGACGAGCGACCCCGCCCGCGCCCGGCGCAACCTGCTGCGCCGCGACGAAATGTTCACCGACCACGTGCGCGCGGAAACGGCTCGGCTCGGGCTGCCCGTGCTCGAGGTCGACGGATCGATGACCGAACACGACGCCGCGGACCATGTAGGACGTGCCTTCGGCCTGTGATCCGCCGCGGCGGTTCAGATCCGGCCGAGATCGATCTTCACGGGGAACGGGGCGGAAGCCTCGACGACTCCGGTGAACATCTCGCCGGTTCGGTAGGACCCGGTCGCCGGATCGAGGATATAGGTGTAGATCAGCGGGACTCCGGTGGCGGCCTGTTCGATCCGCCAATAGAACGCGATACCGGCCCGGGCATACTGCTCCACTTTCACTATGCGATCGGTGGTTTCGGAGCCGGGCGAGACGACTTCGGCCACCAGGAGCACGTGCTCGGGGCGGGTCGGCGTGATATCGATCGTGTCCGCGCGATACACCACGACATCCGGACGCCGATTGTTGAGCGGTACGTCCTGGAGCCGGACATCGAAATCGGTATCAGCGTTCCAATCGGGCCCGGCCGCGGCGTCCAGCGCGTTCGCCAGGATCCGGGCCAGGCGGTTGTGCCGCTTGGACGCGCTCGGACTCACGGCGACCATCCCGTCCACGATTTCGATCCCCGCACACTGCTCCTCGGTCCAGGAGTCGTACTCCTCGGGCGTGATCTGCTCGTGCATCCACGCGGGGGCAATCGTCTCGGTGGTCATGACGCTCCTCCCGGATACCTGTCGAGCGGGTCCGATCCCGCTGAATGGAGTCTACTTCGTCGTCCCATGCCGTGGCCTGCTCGTTCCGGGGGTGTACCCGGGGGAAAAGCCTCGCTCCGACTCGGTCGCGCGTCGTGCCGGCGGAGGACGCCGGGGCGGGATCCCCGGCTCGGCAATGCGGTCGCGGGTCGGCTCGGTGTGATCCGCCGGTCTGATGGATCATGTACGCCGTGAGCGATACCGATCTTGTGGACGTGACCATCAGTGGACCCGACGAAGAATGGCTGGCGGAGTTCACCCACCGGCTCGTCACGGATCGGTTGGCGGCGTGCGGGAACATCATCCCGGACGTGCGCTCGATCTACCGGTGGGAGGGTGCGGTGGAGGACGCCTCCGAGGCCGTGGTCGTACTGCACACGCGGGCGTCGCTGGTGCCCGCGATCGTCGAACGCGCCAACTCCGAACACCCCGACGAGGTCCCCCAGGTCGTCGCGGTACCGGTGGCGGGGGTGAACCCCGCCTACGGTCAGTGGATCCTGGACGAGACCGCGAGCTGATCAACGGCGCCTACCGCGCCCGGTCCGTCCGGCGCGGTATCCGGGGCTCAGCGGTGTACCAGGTCGGCGTACTCGGGATGGGCGCCGATGTAATCGTCGACGTACCAGCAGGTGGCCACGACCTCGAAGCCCGCGGCCCGGGTCTCGTCCAGCGCGTACCCGACCACCTGGCCCGCCACCCCTCGCCCCCGGAACTCGGGGAAGGTGATGGTGTGGTGGAAATTGCGGACCTTCGGCGATTCCGTCTCCGCGTAGTCGGCATAGCCCGCGAGGGTCCCGTCCAGGTAGATCTCGAAGCGGGTGTCGTCGGCATTGTGTCGCAGTTCGGTACTCACCTTCGGTGAAACGGCGGGCCCCGTGCGGTTTGTTCCGGTGTTCAGAGGACAGCGCCGGGGTTGAGGATGCCGTGGGGGTCGAGGGCCGTTTTGATCCGCCTGGTCAGGTCCATCACCTCGGGGCCCAGCTGATCCGGGAGCCAGGCCTTCTTGAGGCGGCCCACACCGTGTTCGCCGGTGATGGTGCCGCCGAGGGTGATGGCCAGTGCCATGATCTCGCCGAAGGCCCGGTGCGCGCGTTCGGTCTCGTCCGGATCGGACGGGTCGTGCACGATCAGCGGATGGGTGTTGCCGTCGCCGGCGTGCGCGATCACCGACACCGTGACGTCGTTGCGCCCGGCGATCTCGGCGATACCGGTCACCAGATCGCCGAGCCGGGGTAGCGGTACTCCGACATCCTCGAGGAGCAGCGGGCCGAGCCGTTCGACCGCGGGGATCGCGTAGCGGCGGGCCGCGGTGAAGGCTTCGCCCTCCTCCGGGTCGGCGGTGTGGAACGCCTCGGTGGCCCCGGCGGCCCGGCAGGCCTCGAGCATGATCCGGGCCTCCTGCGCGGCGTGGCCGCCCGGCGCGTCGGAGCGGGCCACCAGCAGGGCGGCGGCGTCGCGGTCCAGGCCCATCCGCAGTTCGTCCTCCACCGCGTTGATGGCGACGGAGTCCATGAACTCCAGCATGGCGGGGCGCAGCGCGCCGGTGACGGCGAGAATCGCCTCGGTGGCCGCGGTGAGAGTGGCGAAGGAGGCGACCACGGTGCTCTGCGCCGGCTGCGCGGGCAGCAGCCGCAGGGTGAGTTCGGTGATGACCCCGAGGGTGCCCTCGCTGCCGACGAACATTTTGGTCAGCGACAGCCCGGCCGAATCCTTCAGCCGCGGGCCGCCCAGCCGGACCGCGGTGCCGTCGGCGAGTACGACCTCCATACCCAGGACGTAGTCGGTGGTCACGCCGTATTTGACACAGCACAGGCCGCCCGCGTTGGTGGCGGCGTTACCGCCGATCGAGCACATCTCGAACGACGAGGGGTCGGGGGGATACCACAGGCCGTGGTCGGCGACCGCCCGTTTGACCTCGGCGTTGAGCAACCCGGGCCCGACGACCGCGGTCCGGGTGACCGGGTCGATGGCGATACCGCGCATCCGCTCGGTGCTCAGCACGATTCCGCCGTCCACCGCGGTCGCCCCGCCGGAGAGGCCGGAACCGGCACCGCGCGGGACAACCGGGACGCGATGCTCGTCGGCCCAGCGCAGGGTCACGCACACATCGGCGGTTCCGGTGGCGCGGACCACGGCAAGCGGGGTCCCCGCCGCGGGGTCCTTCGCCCAGTCCTGCCGGTATCCGGCGAGGACGTCGGGATCGGTGAGCACCGTGCCGGCGGGCAGGAGATCGATCAGTTCACGCAGGTCCACGCCCCAACGCTAACCGCTCGCGGCCCGGATGGGGTCCCGTCCGCGCAGACGGGACCCCGGTGATCACAGGCCGTGGCCGCGGGCGCCGTTCACCGACTGCGCGAGCTCGGCCTCGGTCTCCGCCGCGAACCCGCCGCGCGCCGCGGCGACCGCGGAATCGAATTCCTCCTCCACGAGATCGGCGTTGATCTGGGCACCGGCCGTCGCCCCGGCCGCGGCGGCCGCCCCGACCTGTGCGGACAGATCGGTGACATTGCCGGCGGCCCAGACCCCCGGTACCTCGGTGCGGCCGGTGGCGTCGCACGGGATGTACTGGCCGAATCCTGCCGGATGCTCGGTGGCCGTCAAGCCCAGCCCGGTCAGGAACCCGGCGCGGGCGACCATCCGCGAGCCCACGGCGACGGCCTCCCGGGCGACGACGGTGCCGTCGGCGAGCCGGACGCCGGTGATCCGGTCGTCGGTGATCTCGATTCCGGCCACCTCGCCCGGCACCACGCGGACGCCGCGCGCGGCGAGCCGTTCCGCGACCTCCGGTGTGGGATCGGGCTGATCGTGGGTGAAGTAGACGACGTCATCGCTGAGCTGGCGGAACAGCTGCACCTGGTGCAGGGAGATCGGCCCGCGGCTCAGCACGGCGATCGCCCGGTCGCGCACCTCCCAGCCGTGACAGTACGGGCAGTGCAGCACATCGCGGCCCCAGCGTTCCCGCAGGCCGGGAATCTCGGGCAGTTCGTCGGTCAGCCCCGTGGTCACCAGCAGCCGCCGTGCCCGCACCGCCCGGCCGTCGGCGAGCGTGATCGTGAAACGGTCACTGTCGCGGACCGCGCCGGTGATCTCCCCGGACACCACCCGGCCGCCGTAGCGGCGGACCTCGGCGCGGCCGGTCTCGAGTAGTTCCGCCGGGGGCGTACCGTCGCGCGCCAGCAGTCCGTGCACGCCGTCGGCGGGGGCGTTGCGCGGTTGTCCCGCGTCGATCACCACCACGCTGCGCCGCGACCGGGCCAGCATGAGCGCCCCGTTCAGACCGGCCGCCCCGCCGCCGGCCACCACCACGTCGTAGTCGTTGTCCAATTCTTCGGTCACCGTGACCACCTCCTCGGCGCCGACTATCCGCACCCTCGAACCAATTGGCAAACATATTTGCTGCAATGACAAATCCGCGGAGTCGGTGGGACTGCGGCATCCCCCGGGAAATCGCGCCCGAACTGTGGGTTTGCCGCGCGCTCACCTGCCGGACACCTGGTCCTGCGAGGCTGGCGAGCGTGCAGGACCTGGCGACGAACGCTGATATGTGGGAGATCCGGTTCGCCCGCTGGTGCGGCGCGGTGGTCGCGCGCCTGCCGTGGGGTCTGGACCACCTCGTCGCTCCCACCTTCCTCGGTTTCGCGCTGATCAACAGCTTCACCTTCGGGGTCGACCTACTGATCCTCACCGGGATGCGCAGCGGACTCGGGTTGCCGGGATGGTTGTCGGTATCGGTCGGCTACGTCTGTGCCTTCACGCTGGCGTTCTATCTCAACCGCCGGCTGAACTTCCGCTCCCACGCTCCTGCGGGAGGCCAGGCGGCGGTCTACACGGTCGTCGTGCTGATCAACTACCTCGCGTTCATCCTGGGCGTCGGCGCCGGACTGGCCGCGCTCGGTGTGCAGTACCACCTGTCGCGGATGCTGGCCGGGGTGTGCGAGGCGGTGTACATGTACTCGGCCATGCGCTGGGTGGTCTTCCGGCGCCGCTGACCGCCGATCAGCCCGTGTACACCCGGGTTCCGTCTCCGTCGCGGACCACGACATCGGCATCGGTGAGCGCCCAGTGCGGGGTACCCGCCGCCCGGAGGCGGTCGGCGAGGGCGTTACCCGTCCGCTCGGGGTCGGTGGGTGAGTCCAGATGCGGCACGATCGGACGATCGACCACCCCCAGACCCGTCCAGATCGGTTCGATACCGCAGGCCGGCCGTACCTCGGCGGGGTCGTCGGCGGTCTCCAGACCGTGCAGGTCCGGGCTCAGTACACAGGCGCCCGCGCTGTAACCCGCGTAGACGACCGAATCCGACGCCAGCAGTTCCGGGATCACCCGGTCCGCGCCGCTCCGTGCGAACTGGGCACGCAGGACGAAGGTGTTGCCCCCGCGGACCCAGAGGACGGGGAACCGGGCCAGCCGCCGCCCCAATTCCTCCGGACGCCCGGCATATTCGCGGAGATCCACCTCCTCGGGCCGGAACCCGAGTGCCCGCAGCGGTGTCAGTTCGCTGGTCACTGCGGCGGCACGGCCCCGCGGCCAGGAGTCGAAGGCATTGGCGATCACCGCGATCGGGCCCGGTGCGCCGACCATCGAAGCGAAGACGTCGTAGTGAGCGCCGAATCGGTAGCTCGCCAGGAACAGCCGCATCTCAGATGGTGAACGCCAGATTCCGGACCACCTGCCGGCCCAGATCCGCGTCCCCGTGGAAGGTGATCCGGCCCAGTGCCGAGTCGGCGTCCACCCGGCCGCCGCCGAGCCGCACCAGCAGGCCGGAGTCCAGTTCCAGTGTGACGGTGGGTTCGGTGGCGGGCGCGTCCACATAGCGGGCCCGGTCACCGACCTCTATATGCAGGGTCCGCGCGAGCGGACCCGTGAGTGCCAGGGTGATCAGCGAACCGGCCGGTGCCTTACCGCGTTTCGCGACCACCCGGGGCAGCGACGGCGCGAACTCGGCGAAGGCGAGTTCGCCGCGCGAACCTCCCTCGTCGACCCGTTTCCCGAGCGCGTCGGCGATATCGAGTTCGTGCATCCAGCAGTCGAACAACCGCACCCGCATGAACCGCGCGTAGGGCACCTCGCCGATGGGGGACGGTGACGGTGCCGACCACGCCGCATCGTCCATGGCGGCGAGCGCGGCCCGGCGGCGGCCGATCACTTCGCGATACAGGTCGAGCAGTTCGGTGCCCGCGCGCGGCCGCAGCCGCTGCACCCAGATCTCGTTGAGGGCGCCGATCTCGTTGCGCACGTGCGGCAGAGTCTTCACATCGACATCGGGCGCCTGCGGATCACGCGCTGGGGGCCTGTCCCCGAGCAGCAGCGATTCGGTGCCGATCACATGGCTCAGCACATCGAACACGGTCCACCCCGGCAGCGGTGAAGGTGTCCGCCACTGCTCCTCGCCGAGACCGGCGACCAGTTCGGCGAGGGCGTCGAACTGGTCCGACAATCGCGCGGTGAGTTCGGGACGGTCGAGGGTGTCGGTCATTCGGTCCTCCTTGGAAGCCGGTACCCGCGTACCGCGGAAGCCGGGGCGCAGGCGGGTACATGAGATCCGCGCAAGCCGCGGCGAAGGCGGAGATTTCGCATCGGCAGTGCCTTCCGTGGGTTGATCGGAATTCGTCCGGGCCCGGGGCTCAGGCCGGTTCGCCGTCGGCGCCGGGCCGCCCGTCGAGGGCGGCCAGGTCCGCGCGGAGCGTGGCGGCGACGCGGTCCGGCTCGTGTGCGCGGCGCAGCACGAGTCCGGTCGCGAACCGGAACTTGTCGCCGTGACTGCGCGGGATCACGTGCAGATGGACGTGCGCGACCGTCTGGAACGCGGCCTTGCCATCGTTGATCAGCAGATTCGCGCCGTCGGCGGCGAACCCGGGCCCCTGTACCGCCCGGGCGAGGCGATGGCCGACCCGGAACAGGTCCACTCCGGTCTCGGCATCGAGTTCGGACAGATCGGTGGCATGCCGCTTCGGGATCACCAGCGTGTGCCCGCGGGTGATCGGCCGGATATCCAGGAACGCGGTCACCGTATCGTCCTCGTACACCCGATGGGCCGGTGCGGTACCGGCCACGATCCCGCAGAAAACGCAGTCGCTCACACGGCGCACTCTACGGCGTAAGGGTGCGGCAGGTCCCGGAGTGGGCGTCGACTTGGCAAACTTTTCAAACTCCTGGGCATGCTTCGGCGGATATATCCCGCTATCAGGCTTTACCGATGCGAAGACATCCGGCTGTCGACTCGGAATGTGACGGGCATCTCAGCTAATCTCACTGCGGCCGATGTACGGTTGCCAGGATTTCGGGCGGTGGTGTCCCAGGACACCTCCGCCCGGCGCCGTTGATCGGCGGCCGAAACACCAGGAGAGGGAAGCAGACAAGTGGAGACAACGCAGGCCGTGAGCGATTCGTCGCCGCGCGGGGCGCGTGTCGGTGTCGTTCGCGAATCCGCCGCGGGCGAGCGGCGGGTCGCCTTGGTTCCGAAGATCATTCCCACGCTGGTGAAGCAGGGCGTGGAGGTCGTGGTCGAGGCCGGAGCCGGAGCGGGCGCGCTCATTCCCGATACCGCCTACGAGGAAGCCGGTGCGAAGATCGGCGACCCCTGGTCGGCCGATGTGGTCGTCAAGGTGGCCCCGCCCAACGATGCCGAGGTGGGCAAACTGTCCACGGGGCAGACTCTCATCGGATTCCTCGCCCCGCGCAACGCCGACAACCAGATCGCCGCGCTGAAGAAGGCCGGGGTGCAGGCGTTCGCGGTGGAGGCCATCCCGCGGATCTCGCGCGCCCAGGTGATGGACGCGCTCTCCTCACAGGCCAATGTCGCCGGGTACAAGGCGGTACTGCTGGCGGCGTCGGAATCGACCCGCTTCTTCCCGATGCTCACCACCGCCGCCGGCACCGTGAAACCGGCGACCGTGCTGGTGCTCGGCGTCGGCGTGGCCGGTCTGCAGGCGCTGGCCACCGCGAAACGCCTGGGCGGCCGGACCACCGGCTACGACGTGCGCCCCGAGGTCGCCGACCAGGTGCGTTCGGTGGGCGCCCAGTGGCTCGATCTCGGTATCGACGCCGCCGGTGAGGGCGGCTACGCCCGCGAACTCACCGACGAGGAGAAGGACAAACAGCAGCAGGCGCTCGAGGACGCGATCAAGGGTTTCGACGTGGTGATCACCACCGCGCTCGTACCCGGTCGTCCGGCGCCGCGGCTGGTGACCGCGGGCGCGGTCGCCGGGATGAAGCCGGGCAGCGTCATCGTGGATCTCGCCGGGGAGACCGGCGGCAACTGCGAACTCACCGAACCCGGCGAGACCGTGGTGAAGCACGATGTGACGATCTGCTCGCCGCTGAACCTGCCTGCCACGATGCCCGAGCACGCCAGCGAGCTGTACTCGAAGAATGTCGCCGCGCTGCTGGAACTGATGCTCGCCGAGGGCGAACTGAAACCCGATTTCTCCGATCAGGTACTGGCCGATTCCTGCGTCACCCGTGACGCCGAACCGACAACGAAGGCCGAATGATGTACACCGAACTGCTGGCGAATATCGCGATTCTGGTGCTGTCCGGTTTCGTGGGTTTCGCGGTGATCTCCAAGGTCCCCAACACCCTGCACACGCCGCTGATGTCGGGTACCAACGCCATTCACGGCATCGTGGTGCTGGGCGCGCTGGTCACGCTCGGGCGGATGGAGGACCCGTCCCTCGGGGTGCAGGTCATCCTGTTCGTGGCCGTGGTGTTCGGAACGCTCAATGTGATCGGCGGTTTCGTGGTCACCGACCGGATGCTGGGCATGTTCAAAGGCAAGAAGCCCGCCGCGGGTGCCGAGAAGGCAGGTAAGTGACCCATGGACAATCTGGTCGATATCCTCTACATCCTGTCCTTCGCCCTGTTCATCTACGGTCTGATGGGGCTGACCGGCCCGAAGACCGCGGTCCGCGGCAACTGGATCGCGGCGGCCGGTATGGCGATCGCGGTGATCGCCACCCTGATCGCCGTCCGTGACACCACCAACTGGATCCTGATCGTCGCGGGCCTCGTCGTGGGTGTGGTGCTGGGCGTGCCGCCCGCGCGCTACACCAAGATGACCGCGATGCCCCAGCTGGTGGCGGCGTTCAACGGCGTCGGCGGCGGAACGGTCGCCCTCATCGCCTGGGCCGAATTCATCGACACCACCGGCTTCTCGGTCTTCCACCACGGCGAAGAACCGACGGTGCACATCATCGTGGGCTCGCTGTTCGCCGCGGTCATCGGCTCGATCTCGTTCTGGGGTTCGCTGATCGCGTTCGGGAAGCTGCAGGAGATCCTGCCCGGCCGCCCGATCGGTCTCGGCAAACTGCAGCAGGTGGTGAATCTGCTGCTGCTGGTGCTAGCGGTCGCGGCGGCGGTCGTCATCGGGCTCGGTGCGTCCGATGGGGGCGTCTCGCAGTGGTGGATGGTCGGGCTGCTGCTGGCCGCCGGGGTGCTGGGCCTGATGGTGGTGCTGCCGATCGGCGGCGCCGATATGCCCGTGGTGATCTCGCTGCTCAACGCGCTCACCGGCCTGTCCGCGGCGGCGGCCGGTCTGGCGCTGAACAACACCGCGATGATCGTGGCCGGCATGATCGTCGGCGCGTCCGGCACCATTCTGACCAATCTGATGGCCAAGGCGATGAACCGGTCCATCCCGGCCATCGTGGCGGGCGGTTTCGGTGGCGGCGGCGCGGTCGCCGCCGCCGGTGGCGGCGAGCAGAAACAGGCCAAGGCCACCTCGGCGGCCGACGCGGCGATCCAGATGGCCTATGCCAACCAGGTGATCGTGGTGCCCGGCTACGGTATGGCCGTCGCGCAGGCCCAGCACGCGGTCAAGGAGATGGCGGGACTGCTCGAAGCCAAGGGCGTCGAGGTCAAATACGCCATCCATCCGGTCGCGGGCCGGATGCCCGGGCATATGAACGTGCTGCTGGCCGAGGCCGAGGTGTCCTACGACGCCATGAAGGAAATGGACGATATCAACGGCGAATTCGGCCGCACCGATGTCGCTCTGGTCATCGGCGCCAACGATGTCACCAACCCGGCCGCCCGTGAGGATTCGGCCAGCCCGATCTACGGTATGCCGGTCCTCAATGTCGACCAGGCCAAATCGGTGATCGTGCTGAAGCGCTCGATGAACAGCGGTTTCGCCGGTATCGACAACCCGTTGTTCTACTCCGACCACACCTCGATGCTCTTCGGGGATGCGAAGAAGTCGGTCGGCGCGGTCACCGAGGAGCTGAAGGCCCTGTAGCCGCACAGCAGTCACCACGGCCCCGGGCAGGTTCACCACCGCGCCCGGGGCCGTGGTGCTGTTGTACGGTCGGCTGATGGCGAGTCCCGGAGCGAAACTGCTGCAGTCCCGTTGGTTCGTCCGATCGCCGATCTGGTTGTTCCGGGCCCGGCTGGGTTTCCTGTTCGGTGGCCGGCTCCTGTTGCTGGAACATATCGGCCGCAAGTCCGGTGCCACCCGCTATGTGGCGCTGGAGACGGTGGACCGCCCGGACGCCGATACCGTGGTGATCGCTTCGGGATTCGGCGAGACCGCGCAGTGGTACCGGAACCTGCTGGCCGAACCGCGGTGCCGGGTGAGTATCGGTGGTCGGTACCGGGCACCCGCGGTGGCGCGCACCGTGGACCGGGAAGCGGCGGCCGCGGTACTGGAGGGTTATCGGATCAGGCATCCGAAGGCCTACCGGAAGCTGGGCGAAATCATCGAAGAAGCCACCGGCCGCGATATCGATACCGTGCCGCTGGTCGAGTTGTCGCTGCGCTCCTGAGTGCTCCGGCGCGGGCGCGGAGCACGGTTCACCGGCCGGTTTCGCGGAAAACGGGTGGACGCCGTCGTGACGGTGGGCAGATCATGGTCGGCGATGCCAGAACGCAACGAACCCCTGCGCTTGATCGAGTTCGACAGCACCGCCGCCGAACCCGCCGACGCCCTCCCGTGGTCGGCCGTCCTCGATTCCTATTCCACCCCGCGTGACCTGCTGGACATGCTGGCGCTCAGCCTCTTCGGCCGGGGCGTGCAGCCCTTCTACCGGAAGAGTCAGCTGGAGCGGGTGCGGGCCGACGCGCCCTTGCGCCCGCCGGGTTCGGTGATCGCGCGACAGGTGGTCGAAGCCGACGCGCTGTCCATCCTGGTGCTCGGGGACGGCTGGGCATTGCGCGCCGATCGGTGGGCGGACAAATCGGCCACTGTGGAAGTGACCGCGATCAGCGACGAACTGGCCGAACGCATAGTCGCGGAAGCGACGCGCGGTGCCGAGGAGGCGGCCCCTGCCGACCTGGCCTCGGTGAAGATGGGGTTCTGGCACCAGAGCGACCGCGGGGCCACCCGGCGGGTTCTCACCGTCACCACGCCGGAGTGGCCGGAGATCCGCGGGAACTACAGCAGAAGCGTGGCCGATGCCCTGGACCGCCTGATGGCATTGCGTCCGGGCGATATTCGTGGCCGGCTGCTCCTGCTGCACGGTCCGCCCGGAACCGGCAAGACCACCGCGCTGCGGGCGCTGGCCAGATCATGGTCCGAGTGGTGCCAGGCCGATTGTGTACTCGATCCCGAGATGCTGTTCGCCAAGCCCGGCTATCTGATGCGCGCGGCGATGGGAGCCGAAGGCGAGGACGAACAGGCCGACCGCTGGCGGCTGCTGATTCTGGAGGACTGCGACGAGCTCATCCACGCGGAGGCGAAGAGCTCTTCGGGACAGGGGCTTTCCCGGTTGCTCAACCTCACCGACGGGATGCTGGGGCAGAGTCGCGATGTGCTGGTGGCGATCAGCACCAACGAGGATCTGTCGCGACTGCACCCCGCGGTCACCCGGCCCGGGCGCTGTCTGGCCCAGTTGGAGATCGGGAAGCTGTCGGCCGCCGAAGCCCGGACCTGGTTGGGGGATCACCCCGCCGCCGGGTCCGCCACGGAGTCGACGCTCGCGGAGCTGGTCGCGCTCCGCGACGGCCGGGGGGATATCGCGGTCACCGCGGCTGCTCCCGATTCCGGCATGTACCTGTAGGCCCGCGACTGCGGAGTCGAGAGCGGGGACGAGCCGGGCCGTAGCCACCCTTCCCGCCACCGGGCGGCCCGGAGCCGTCGTGGGCCCGGCGCCGCGGCTATCGTTGGGCGAATGGATGCGTTGGCCGGGCTGCTGGAGGGTCCGCGGGCGCGGGGCGCGTTCCTGCTGCGTTCACTGCTGAGCCCGCCGTGGTCGCTACGCATCCAGGACGAATCGCCGTTGACGCTTGCCGCGGTGATCCGGGGGCATGCGTGGATTCTCACCGAGGACGGCGGCCGGTATCGGATGGGCGCCGGGGATGTGGCGGTGTTCCGGGGACCGCAGCCCTATACCGTCGCCGACGACCCCGCCACCGAGCCGCAGATCCTGATCAACCCGGGCCAGATCACCACCACGGTGGACGGTGAGGTGCTCTGCGAGACGATGAGCCTGGGTGTGCGGCAGTGGGGTAACGACCCCGCCGGGGAAACCGTGCTGGTCACGGGGTCCTACGAGCAGGCGGGTGCGGTGAGTCGGCGCCTGCTGCGCGCGCTGCCGCAGACCCTGGTGGTGCCGCGTGGACGTTCCGACGAGCGGGTGCTGAGCCTCCTGGTGGAGGAGACCGTGAAGGATCGGCCCGCGCAGAGCGCGGTGCTGGACCGGTTGCTGGACCTGCTGCTCATCGCGACCCTGCGCACCTGGTTCGCCGGGAACGAGGCACCGCCCTGGTATCACGCCTACAGCGATCCGCTGGTCGGTAAGGCGTTGCGGTTGCTGCAGCACAATCCCGCCCACGGCTGGACGGTGGCCGATCTGGCCCGGGAAGTGGGGTCCTCGCGGGCGGCCCTGGCCCGGCGGTTCACCGAACTCGTCGGCGAACCGCCGATGGCCTTCCTCACCGAGTGGCGGCTGGACCTGGCCGCCGATCTGTTGCAGGGCACCGACGAGACGGTGGAGACCGTCGCCCGCCGGGTCGGGTACGGCAGCGCCTTCGCGCTGAGTACCGCGTTCAAACGGCAGTTCGGGGTGAGCCCGCGTGATCACCGGCTCGGGGCCGCCGCGGTGCCCACGGCCGGCTGACCCCGGTATCGTCGGCCGGGTGACGCAGCAGTATCCGGTGCTCTGGCCGGTGCCCACCCGCTGGGCCGACAACGACCACTACGGGCACGTGAACAACGTGACCTACTACGCCTACTTCGATACCGCGGTCAATGCCTGGCTGATCGACGCGACGGGTACCGATATCCGGGAACTGCCCGCCATCGGGATCGTGGCGGAGACGTCGTGCCGCTTCCATGCCTCGCTGAGTTTCCCCGACCTCTTGCGAGTGGGCCTGCGGATCGCCCGCCTCGGCCGGTCCAGCATCACCTACGACCTCGCGATCTTCCGGGAGGCGGGCGACGATCTCGAGCTCGCCGCCACCGGGACTTTCGTCCACGTCTACGTGGACGAGAAGACGCGCAAACCGGTCGAGATCCCCGGGGTGATCCGCAAGGCCGCCGCGGGTCTGGTCACCGACGCCACCGAGCAGTAGCCGGAAACCGTCTCTCCGGAGGCCTCCCGGAGAGCACCCGGTTTCCGGGCGCCCGCGAATGACCCGCGGGCATTTCCGGTCGCCCTTCGTGATCTGCGCAGTGCGTTCCCCGGTGTTCCGTTAGCTCGTGCGGGGCACGGCGCACGGCCGCGGACAGTTCTTCGGCGGGACTGTCGAATTCGGCCATGAACAGGCGATAACCGTGTTACTGTCGTGCCGCGCCGCGCTGCGGAGTAGGTGCGTGAGCAGCGCGGCAGGGTGGTCGAGGTGTCTTCTCGATCGCACGGAAGGACAGGCCTGTGCAGGTAGTCGTCGGTGGTCGAGCGGCGTCGGTGAAATCCGGTGGCGGCGGGTCGCCGCAGCGGATCCGGCCGGTGCCCGGCGACGGCCGGCGGACCCGGCCGACCTCACTCACCCGGGCCGCGGCCGGTGTTCTCCGGCGCGCGAACGGGATCTCTTTCGGTATGCCCGTGGTCTCCGCCCGCGCGCGGGACGCGGCAGCCGACGGTGTAGTTCGATAGAACGGAATGGCAGATATGGCAGTGCAATTCGCTGTTTCCGGCGACTTCGGAGCCGATTCCACCCGCCCGGCCGCCCGCTGGGCGGACAGCCCCGGGCGCCGATCGATCCGGAACCGTGCCGCGGTCGTGGCGTCCACCGTCGCCGCCACGGTGGACTGCCTGGGCGGTTGGATCTTCGATCGAACCGCGGCGGGCTGCGAGACCGTCGTCCTCCTGCCGGATCCCGGTGAGACCCGAGCTCTGGACATTCTGGGCGCGAAAGCGATCGCACTCGCCGATGTGCCGGTCCGCGCCGGGTGGACCGCCGACCTCGACATACTCGCCGCCGCCGCGGATATCTACCTGGCCGACGCCCGGCTCCGCGACGAATTCCTGGCGCGGCGTGACCACCGGACCCGGCAGACCTACCTGTGGGGCCGGGGCCCCGCTGTCGAATACGGTGACGGGTTCGCGTTGGTGAACACCCATAAGGTCAGCCTGGCGGCACAGGCTTTCAAGCGAGCGGCACTGGACGCGGCCGGTGTCCCGGCCGGATCGCCGTCGGCCGCGGAGACACTCTGGGCGGACCCAGGTCGGCGGTAACGGGCGGCAATTCCGGTAGTAGCCGCGCGGAAAACGGCGGATAAACGGTTCATTGTTGCTCTCGACCCGTGTTGTCCCCGCCGCCGTAGTATCCGGCGACGGCGGAGAATGCCGCTTTGGGCTCCCATGCCATGTCCGGATAGGTCGTGCCTCGGCGGCCGTCGAGAACTTTGACGATGCCGAGACTGGCGAGGTCCAGATCGTCTCGCGGGTCGCCGTCGGGGCGGTGGGGATGGTTGTGGAGCGCGAACAGGAACACGAATGCGCTGTCGACACCTTCGCTGTCGAAGATCTCCAGCAGTTCGGTGAGGTACGCGGCCTGCCCGGCCTCGTCCCGGATGTAGTCCCCGGTCAACCGGATCGGATCACCGGTCGCAGGGTCGTATTCGACGATCTCGTTGCTGCGCGGCGCCACATCGGCGGCGCCGTGCCAGGTGGCCGTGCCGAAACCGGTGATCGCCAGCGGCTTGTCCTGTGCCGCCAGCCTGCGCACGCCCATACGGAACTGGTCGGCCACCTCGGCGGAGCGGATGAGCTCGATCGATATGATGTCGAACGGTGTCCAATCGATCCGCTCGAGCGGTATGGCGCAGTAGGTGAGTTTGCCGCGGAAGTACTCGCGGACCACGGTTACCGCCTTTTCGAGGAAGTCGTCGAGGCGAGTGATCAGCTCGGCGAGGCGCTCGCTGCGGCCATCGGGGTGTCCGAGCAGGAACTCGAGCCGCTCCCAGACGGTGTCGCCGGGCAAGAATTCCCGGTTCATCAAGCTCAGTTCCACGCCGGTGACGAACACGACCTCGGCTCCCGTCTGCCGCAGTCGCTCGGCCCGCCGCGCGCAGTCGGCGAACAGGGACAGGATCTCCGTGGTGGTCAGTTCCAGGGGGTAGGGCGAAAACCACACCTCGAGCCCCAGTTCTGCAGCGCACCGGGCCGCCAGTTCCAGCCGGTCGGCATCGCCGCCGACGATCTGAACAGCAGTGCAGTGCAGATCGTCTCGGATGATGGCCAGCTCACGCCGGACGACCTCGAGGTCGAATTCGTTCCGTGACGCCCGGCCGTTCCGGATGAAACCGGTGTCGTAGGTCATCCCCTTGCCTCGCATAGTGATCCCTTCTGTCGATCGGGTTTCGGTCGCCGTCAGCCTAGCCACAGAAAATGCGTGCACGCAATATTTCTTACACGCAGATTTCTGTGGCAGGATCGGATCGTGACCACGAGACCGGCTGGATTGCGCGAGCGCAAGAAACAGGCCACTCGCGAGGCGCTGCGGGATGCGGCGCTGCGCCTGGCTCTGGAGCGGGGGCCGGACAGCGTGCGGGTCGAAGACATCGCCGAGGCGGCCGGTGTCTCACCGCGTACCTACAACAACTATTTCTCCAGTCGTGAGCAGGCGATCGTCGCCGCCGTCACCGCCGAGCGGGAGGCGCGAGTCGCCTCGGCGATAGCGGCGCGGTCCTCAGCGGATCGCCTCGCCGACGCCGTCCTCGAGGCGATCCTGGCGCAATACACCGATCCGGGTGAACGTCATCGCGAGGCCCTGTTGTTGATCACCACGCACCCGGCGCTGCGCGAGGCGTTCCTCGGTGCCACCGACGCGATTTCGCAACCCCTCGCCGCTGCAATCGCCGAGCGTCTCGGTGCGGCAAGCGAATTCGCCGCCCCCGTGCTCGCGGCCAGTGCGGCCGCCGCCCTCCGCGTCGCACTGGAAAAATGGCTACAGCCGACGGCCGGTACACCGGCCACCGCGGGCTTCGTCGTCGTATCCGGCTCGCTGCCCGATCTGCTTCGCGCCGCGCTCGCCCCGCTCGTACCGGCCTTCGACGCGGCCGAGGAGGAAGCGTCGCAACGCCCCGGACCTCGGTGAGAGAGGCGTTCTGCCCGGATATCAGCAGCCTGGTGGAGCCGACGGCCGAGTCTCGCGCACCGCGAAAGGGCACTACCGGAACCCGGGCCGCGCCGGTCCGATCGGTTTACCGAGATGGCCGGGCGTGAGCAACTCCGCGACGTCGGTGGGGCGGGGCAATCGTGGTCGGCTACCGGGTTGTCCGCTCGACGCCGGGGCCGCCTGGTCCGCCGCCGCTCACGGAACCGTTCGGCTCGCCGATACCGGGGCCGAACAGCGAGAACAGCGAGAAGTCCAGTGCCGGTGCGCCCGTTTGCGCTCCCGGCGCCGGTCGCTGTGTCGCGAGTCGGGTGTTGTCGCTGGTCAACCGGTGCATCACCCGGTCCAGCGAGGACAGGATCGTGGGCACGTCGGCCGTCCCGTCGACCAGTCGGCCGACCATCGCGTAGCAGAGATTGACCATGACCAGTGCGATATCGGTGACGTAATCGCGGTCCAGCCCGGCCAGAAGGTGCGCGGCGGCGGGCAGGACGGCCTCGAACCCCTGGCGGTCCAGCCGGTGCCCGCCCGCGGTGGCGCGGGCGCGGAAGAAGGCCAGCGCCATGCGCGGGCTCTGCTCCCACGGCTGGAACACCTGCCGGATCAGGCGCATCAACCCGTCGGCCAGCGGCTCCTCCCGCGGATACAGCGCCAGTTCGTCGTAGGAGTGCGCGGCCATCCACGCCGCCACCGCGGCCACGATCAGCTCGTCGCGACTGCTGTAGAGGCCGTAGATCGTGGTGAGTGATACCCGGGCCCGTTTGGCGACCGTGCGTAGCTGCACCGCGTCGTAACCGTCGGCTTCGATGATCTCGACCACGGAATCGAGGATTCGCGCCGCCGTATCCACCTCACCGGGCCCATTCACCGAGTTATGGTAACCCGGCATTTCGGTACGTCCCGCGCGTGACCACCGCTTCCGGTGGCCGTATCGGCAGCGGCCGCCGCGACTCCGCCGGCCGGGCGTGGGGAGTGTGACTGCGGGAGGAGCGTCACCGCGGAGCCCGGTGCGCGGCGGGAGTCACCGCGAGGAGTCGGGGCTCTCCAGCGCGTGCTGGAATCGGCGCATACCGCGGATCCAGCGGTCGTAGTCCGACCCCTTGTGCTGGTACATCGTCAGCACTTCCGGGTGCGGCAGGATCAGGAACTGTCCGGCCGCCATTCCGGCCAGCACCGTATCGGCGACTTCCTCCGCAGTGAGCACCGCGCCCGCGGATTTCACGGCGTTGATGGCCAGCCGCCCGGCGGCCTCGTTGTCCGGCGGGATCATTCCCTCGCGCAGCAGCGCCGTATCCACGCCCATCGGGCATACACAGCTGACCCGGATACCTTTGTCGCCGTAAGTGATCGACAGCCACTCCGCGAAACCCACCGCGGCGTGCTTGGACACCGAGTACGGCGCGGAACCCAGCTGGGTGAGCAACCCGGCCGCCGACGCGGTGCTCACGAAGTAGCCCGTACCGCGCGCCAGCCAGCCGGGGACGAGCAGGCGGGCGGCGCGGATATGGGCCATGGTGTTGATCTCCAGGGCGGCCGCCCACTGCGCGTCGGTGCTGTCCAGTCCGGCGCCGCCGCCGATCCCGGCATTGGCGAAGTACAGGTCCACCGGGCCGAAGGCGGATTCCGCGGTATCGATCAGCCGCTGGATCACCGCGGGATCGGCGGCGTCCCCGCCGGCGGCGACGGCGCTTGCGCCGATCTCGCCGGCCACCTGCTCCGCGGTGGCCGGATCGAGGTCCGCCACGACGACCCGCGCCCCGTGGTCGGCCAGCCGTCGTGCCAGCGCCGCGCCGATACCGGATCCGCCGCCGGTGACGATGGCGGTCCGGCCCGAGAAAGTGTCCGCTACTGTGCCTGAGAGCTCCATGTCGGCACTCTAACGCTTACATGCGACATATGCCCTTATGTGTCGCTTAATCGGCGCCCGTCGGCGGGGCGCGCCTGCTCGGCGAGCCGGCGCAGCAGCGGGGCGGTGCGCGGCCCCACCGATTCCTGCATCACCAGGGCCATATTCGTGCGGACCACCCCGGGAATCTTCAGGATCTGCCCGGTGATGCGGTAGAGATCGTCGGCGTCGCGGGCGACCACCCGGACCGTGAGATCGGTGGGGCCGGTCATACCGCACACCTCGGTCACCTCCGCGATCTCGGCCAATTCGCCGACCACCGCTTCCAGCCGGTGCTGGTCCACGACCACCGCGACGAAAGCCGACAGCCGGTAGCCCAGCGCCCGCAACTCGACCCGGCGTTCGAAACTGCCCAGTACGCCGGTGGCTTCCCAGCGGGTGAGCCGCGCCTGCACGGTATTGCGGGACAGCCCGAGCCGGGCGGCCAGTTCCACACCGGTGGCCCGGGGGTTGGCGATCAGTTCCAGCAGCAGGCGCGCATCGGTGGCGTCGACCACCGCATCGGAAGGCTCCGGATTGGTCATGTAACGCAGTATGACAGGGGAAGCGGCGGCAAAACCGTGCAATCTGCTCAGTTGTCGGATCGAGACTTGCGCAGATCGCTTAAGCGTGGATGCTATGTGTTACAGGCCACATCGACGCGTGACCCGCGTGAGGAGGCGAGGCCGATGCCCGGCACAACCGAGTATCCGGTGCAGTTGATCCAGCCCGACGGCGCTCGGGTGCACCACCCCGAATATCAGGCCCTGGTCGCCGATATCGGGCCCGATGAACTGCGTCGACTCTACGAAGACCTGGTGGTCACCCGGCGGATCGATACCGAGGCCGTCGCACTGGCCCGGCAGGGGCAACTCGGCCTCTGGGCGCCGTGTCAGGGACAGGAGGCGGCCCAGGTGGGATCGGCGCACGCACTCCACCCCGACGACTATGTGTTCGGCAGCTACCGGGAGAGCGCTGTCGCCTATTGCCGCGGTGTGCGGCCGAGCGCCATCACCAGGATGTGGCGGGGTGTCTCGCATTCCGCCGGGGATCCGGCGGTGGCCAATATGGCCAACCCGGCGATCGTGGTCGGCGCCCAGGGGTTGCACGCCACCGGTTATGCCTATGCCGCCCACCTCGACGGCGCCGAGATCGCGACCGTCGCCTATTTCGGGGACGGCGCCACCAGCCAGGGCGATATCGCCGAAGCGCTGACCTTCGCCGCGAGCTGGAGCGCCCCGGTGGTGTTCTTCTGCCAGAACAATCACTGGGCGATCAGCGAGCCGGTGCAGTTGCAGAGCGCCACCCCGATCGCCCAGCGCGCGATCGGTTACGGGATCCCCGCGATCCGGGTGGACGGCAACGATGTGCTGGCCGTACTGGCTGTCACCAGGCAGGCGGTCGCGCGTGCCCGCAGCGGGGGTGGGCCCTCGTTCATCGAGGCCATCACCTACCGCATGGGTCCGCATACGACCGCCGACGATCCCACTCGCTACCGCGCCGCGGCCGAGACCGAGGAATGGGCGCGGCGGGACCCGATCCTGCGGATGCGGCGGCTACTGGAACGCGAGGGCCTGCTCGACGCCGAGACCCGGCGGCGAGTGGAGGACCGCGCCGACGAGGTCGCCCACCGGATGCGCACCGAGACCCTCACCATGGCCGACCCCGAACCCGGGGAACTCTTCGAGCACGTCTACGCGACCGCGCACCGGGGCCTCGACGAGCAGCGCCGGGACTATCTCGCGTACCTGGCCGACGACCCGGCCGGGGCGCTCGCCACCGTCGCGCCCACCCCGCGCGAGGAAGGAGTCCGCTCATGATCACCACCTTCGCCGCGGCGCTCAACGCCGGGCTGCGCAGTGCGCTCGACGAGGATCCGAAAGTGGTGCTGATGGGTGAGGACATCGGCCGGCTCGGCGGCGTCTTCCGGGTCACCGACGCGCTGCAGAAGGATTTCGGCGACCGCCGCGTGATCGATACTCCGCTGGCGGAGTCGGGGATCATCGGTACCGCGTTCGGGATGGCGCTGCGGGGTTACCGCCCGGTGTGCGAGATCCAGTTCGACGGGTTCGTGTATCCGGCGTTCGACCAGATCGTCTCCCAGGTCGCCAAGATCCACTACCGGACCCGTGGCGCGGTGCGGGCGCCGCTGACCATCCGCATCCCGTTCGGGGGCGGCATCGGCTCGGTCGAGCATCATTCCGAATCGCCGGAGGCGTATTTCGCGCACACCGCGGGGTTGCGAGTGGTGGCGCCGAGTAATCCGGCCGACGCCTTCACCATGATCCGGCAGGCCATCGCCCTGGACGACCCGGTGATCTTCTTCGAACCCAAGCGCCGGTACTGGGACAAGGCCGAGTTCGACCCGGCCGCCGAACCCGACCTGCCGTTGGACCGGGCCCGGGTGTGCGTGCGCGGGACCGATGCCACCGTGGTCGCCTATGGGGGCACGGTCGCCACCGCGCTGGCCGCCGCGAAGACGGGCGCCGAGGAAGGCATCTCGCTGGAGGTCGTGGATCTCCGGAGCCTGGCACCGCTGGACGTGGACACCGTCGCCGAATCGGTGGACCGGACGGGCCGGCTCATCGTGGTGCACGAGGCGTCGCGCACCGGCGGTATCGGCGCCGAGATCGCCGCCCGGATCACCGAGCGGTGCTTCTACCGGCTCGAGGCGCCGGTACTGCGGGTCGCCGGGTTCGATATCCCCTACCCTCCGGCTAAGCTCGAGAAGCATCATCTGCCCGACCCGGATCGGATCCTGGAGGCGGTCGATCGAACGCTTGCCGCCTGACGTGTGATCCCGCCCTGATGCCAGCCGGAGGTGCCCGAAACCGTGGACGACGACGCCCGCGCCGACGAAGGTCGTGCCGCAGATACCGGCGAGATCCTGGAGTTCCGTCTCCCCGATCTCGGCGAAGGACTCACCGATGCCGAATTCCAGAACTGGACGGTGGCGGTGGGCGACGAGATCGCGTTGAACCAGACCATTGCCGAGGTCGAGACCGCGAAAGCGGTGGTCGCGCTACCGTCCCCGTTCGCGGGGACCGTGGTGGAACTGCTCGCCGAGCCCGGCGAGACCATCGACGTCGGCGCGCCGCTACTCCGGATACGCACGACCGCAACGGAAACGGGCGCCGAGGGGCGGCCCTCGGTGCTGGTCGGTTACGGCCCGTCGGAGGAGCAGGTCTCGCGGCGGCGGCGCGGTGGGCAGCGCTCCGGCGGTGCGGCCGCACCGCCGGCGGAGCCGTCCGCGGGCAACGGGATGTCCTACGACGGCGGCGTGATCGGCGGACCACCCGGCGAGACGGCCCGGACGGTGCCGGAGCCACCGGAACACGGGGGTGACCCGGCGCGTGGAGCCACGGCCGAATCGCAACGGGTGGCCGCGACGCCGGGAGCCCGCAAACTGGCCCGGGAGCTGGGCATAGACCTGTGGTATGTGGCCGGTTCCGGACCGGAGGGGGCGGTCACCGTCGCGGATGTCCGTGGTGCGGTGCCGGTTTCGGAACCCGATACCCGCGATCGCGGTCCCGGTGACGAGGCCGCGCCGGCCGGGGAACGGGCCGCCGGGTCGGTCCGGGAGGAGCGCACGCCGATCGCCGGGGTCCGTAAGCGGACCGCGGCGGCCATGGTGACCAGTGCGCGCACGATCCCACAGGCCGATACCTCGATCACGGTGGATGTCACGGCCTCGCTGGAGCTGCTGGAACATCTGCGCGCCACCCGATCCTTCGAAGGAATCACCCCGACCCTGCTCGCGCTGGTGGCGAAATCGGTACTCGCCGCGCTGGCCGAATTTCCCGTGATCAACACCTTCTGGGACGAGGCCAACGGGGAGATCGTCACCCGGCACTACGTCAACCTGGGTATCGCGGTGGCCGCCCCGCGCGGGCTGCTGGTGCCCAATATCAAGGACGCCCAGACCCTCGGCCTGCGGGAACTGTGCCGCGAGATCGGGTGGCTGGCCCACACCGCGCGGGACGGCCGGGCGGGCCCGGCCGATCTGCGCGGGGGCACGTTCACCATTTCCAATGTCGGCGTCTTCGGTGTGGAATCCGGTACGCCGCTGGTCAATCCGGGCGAGGCCGCGATCCTGTGCCTGGGTGCGGTGGTGAAACGGCCGTGGGTATTCCGGGACGAATTGGCGATCCGCTCGGTGGTGACACTGACACTGAGTTTCGATCACCGGATGATCGACGGTGAGGCGGCGGCCCGCTTCCTGGCGACCGTCGCCGGCCTGCTGGAGGACCCGCTGACGCTGCTCGCCCGGATCTGACACCGAAATTCACCCGCGGAAATCCGTGTACGCATGGACTTCGCGGACCGCCCGCGCGTACGGTGGCGAAATCTGTTCCAGACCCTTGGACGAGGAGCTGCGTTGAACGCGGTATTGATCTCGGCTGAAGAACTCCGGGAATCAACAGAGAAAGATCTGCGCCTGCTGGATGTGCGCTGGCAACTCGGCGATCCCGATGGGCCGCAGCATTATCAGAACGGTCATATACCCGGAGCGGTGTTCGTCGACCTGGATACCGAACTCGCCGCCCTGCCCTCACCCGCCCGCGGCCGGCATCCGCTGCCGGACCCGAGCCGGCTCCAGAAATGCGCGCGCAGCTGGGGTTTGTGCACGGGCGATCCGGTGGTGGTCTACGACGCGATCGGCGGAATGTCGGCGGCGCGGGCGTGGTGGCTGCTGCGCTGGGCGGGCATCGCCGATGTCCGGATCCTGGACGGCGGGCTCCCGTCGTGGATCCGGTGCGGCGGCGAATTGGCCACCGGGGTGGAACCCGATCCGGCGCCCGGTGATATCGAATTCCGGCCGGGCCGGCTGCCGGTGATCGACGCCGACGCGGTCGCCCGCTGGGAGGGGGTCCTGCTGGATGCCCGCGCGGCCGAGCGCTACCGCGGCGAACAGGAACACCTGGATCCCCGCGCCGGGCACATACCCGGCGCGATCAGCGCGCCGAGCAGCGAGAACCTCGATCAGGACGGCTGTTTCCTGCCCGAAGACCTGCTGCGCGAGCGGTTCGGTGAGATCGGCGAGGCCCCGGTCGCGGTGTACTGCGGTTCGGGTGTCACGGCCGCACACGCGATCGCGGCGCTCGCCGTGGTGGGGGTTCAGGCGGCGCTCTATCCGGGTTCTTGGTCGCAGTGGGCCCACGATCCGAAGCGGCCGGTCGCCACGGGGGTGTAGGCCGGATGATCATCCGCAGGTCGCGGCCACCCGGCGCAGCGCCGCGTGGTCGGCGGCGGTGACCGGCAGCCCGTAGCGCACCGCGACCGTGAGGTAGCGGCCCGCGTAGTAGCAGTGCCCGGGCCGGGACGGCGGTAGCCAGTCCGCGGGTGTGCCGTCGCTCTTGTCGGTATTGGCCGCGTCATCGGTGGCCTGCAGGTTGTAATCGATATCGTTGGCGAACCGGATCCGCTGCGCGACCGGCCACCCGGCCGCCCCGAGATCCCAGGCCGCGGCCAGCGGAAAGATGTGGTCGATCGGTATCCGCCGGGCGTTCTCCTTGCTGAACACGATGACGGCGCCGGTGTAGGGGTCGGCCAGGGTGCCGGACTGTACGACGCACCGGTGGCTGCCGGGCCGGTAGCCGACTCCGGTGAGTTGGCGCGCGAGCACATTGTTCCGGGTATCGCAGCCGTCCCGGCCGCCGGGGCCGTCGTGGTCGTCGGACCAGGCAGGGCCGAAAACGCACCCCTGCCCGGCCCCGCAGCCACGTTCGTATCCGCCCGGATGCGGGCGTTGCGGCACCACCCGGACCGCGCCGAGCAACTGTTCGAGCTGCGCCCGCCCCGGACTGCCCGGTGCGGGCCGCTGCCCGGTGACCGCCGCGCATCCGGCCCCCGAAATCAGTAGCAGAAAGGCGGCACACAGAGCGGTGACCGCGTGAATCGTCCCCCGTGTCATCACGGATACCGGTATACCGGACCCCTCCGACAGCTATCGGGGTTCCGGAGTCAGAGCCAGGCCCGGGCCAGCAGTTCGTCGTTGTCGACCCGGCTACTGCGAGGAGGGAAGCGCGTGGCGACCAGGGATTCGATATGTACTCCGTCGTGACCGATCACCCAGGACCCACTGCTGTCGGTACATTCGGCGATCTTGGCGAAGGCGGTGAGGAGGAAGGTGACCGCCTCTTCGGGCACGGTGGTGTGGGCCAGACGCTGTGACTCGCCGGGCCGGGACAGGTCCAGCCATACTCCACACTGCCCGTCGAGCCGCATGCCGACGATCTTGTCGGCATTCACGAAGGTGAACTTGCGCCGTTCCCACGGGGTCGTCGGCGTGTAGCTCTGCTCGAGAACCTGGAGCAGAATCGTCATACTGCTGCCCTCCGCTTTTCGATGGCACCGCGGTGCCGGGATGCCGCTGTGTGATGGGACCGCTGCTCGCGGGCCGGGCTGCGCCGGGCGCCGCGCGTGGCCGCCGGAGGCAGCCCGAGCCGCCCGGCGGGGCTGCGCTCGACGGGAATGGATATCAGCGGTGACCAGCGGATATTTCCCAGTATGTGCCGTCGCGGGGGATAAATCCAGAGACAGCCCGGGTGCGCCGGGCCGGTATCGCGTCCCCCGGCCCGCGCCGCGGGACGCCGAGGTGGGGGACCGTGCGCGGGCTGTCGCACCCGGCTGATTTGATGGGGCAATGTTGCACGGACTGTGGTCGCCCGGTTCCGGGCTGCTGCTGTGGCGTGCCGCCGGCGGCGCGGACGGACCGCCCGTGCCGGGGCTGCTCGGGTCGGTACTGGCCGAATCGCGCTTCCGGCACCGGGCCGAGGTGCTCGTGGTGGACGACGCGGGCACCCGGCGGGAGACGGTGCGGGCGCACGCGCTCGCACCGGGTCCGGCCGCCGCCGCGCTGCGGCAGCGGTTGCCGGCCGGTGCCGTGGCCGGGGATCTGCGCTTCCTGGGCCATATCGCCCAGGGGATCGAACGCTGGGTGCGGGCCGGCGCGGTGGTTCCCGAACTACGGCGCGACGACGCCGAATGGTGGGCGCGCTGGCGCTTGTCCGGCGGGTCGGGCCAGCGCGCCTGGCTCGCCGAACTCGCCGCCCTGCTGCCGCCGGCGCTGCGGGTCGCCGGGCCGCCCGGCGATGTGCTCGACGATATGGTCACCGAGCTCACCGATCCGATGGTGCGGGAACTGATCGCGGCGGGTCCGCACCCGCATCCGCTGATACACGGTCTGCGCACGGATGTTCCCGTGGAGACCGGCAGTCATCAGGTGGCCGAGGTGCTGCGGCAGTGGCGGGAGAGCCGCGTCTCCGACGAGACCGGGCTGGTGCTGCGGCTGCGCGAACCCGACGGGGAGTTCGCCGATACCGCGGACACGTCCGCGCTGTGGCGCCTCGAGGTCTGCCTGCGGGCCGACGGGACGGCGCCGCGGCCGATCCCGGTTCCCGGTGCGGCCGACGAGGTGCGATCGGGCCTGGAATGGCTGGGCCGGGCGCAGCGCGCCTATCCCCGGCTGCGCGATGTCCCGGGCGACCCGCACAGCCTCGATCTGCTGCTGCCGACCGAGGTGGTGGCCGATCTGGTCGCGCACGGTTCGCAGGCGCTGTCGGCCGCGGGTATTCCGCTGCTGCTGCCCAGAGCCTGGAACATCACCGAGCCGAGCCTGCGGCTGCGGGTCGAGGGCGCCGCGGTACCCGCCGCCGAGAGCACGGTGGGGCTGGACGGGCTGGTCGGCTACCGGTGGGAACTGGCACTCGGCGACACCGTGTTGTCCCAGGACGAGATGCAGCGGTTGATCTCGGCCCAGTCCGATCTGGTGCGCCTGCGTGGCGAATGGGTGCAGGCCGATCACACCGTGCTCGCGGCCGCCGCGAAGTTCGTGGCCCTGCACCACGGCGACAACGAGATCACCCTCTCCGATCTGATCGGTGAGATCAGCGAGAACCGGGCCGGGGACGTGCCGCTGACCGAGGTCACCGCGAGCGGCTGGCCCGCCGCGCTCTTCGACCCCGAGCGCCCGGTGGATCCGGTACCCGTGCCCGGACGGTTGAAGGCCCAGTTGCGCCCCTATCAGGAACGTGGCCTGGCCTGGCTGGCGACCATGAACCGGCTCGGGTGCGGCGCGGTCCTCGCCGACGATATGGGTCTGGGTAAGACGGTCCAGGTGCTGGCCCTGCTGCTGCACGAACGCGAGGGTGACCGCGCACCCGGGCCGACCGTGCTGGTGTGCCCGATGTCGGTGGTCGGCAACTGGCAGCGCGAAGCCGAACGGTTCGCGCCCGACCTGCGGGTCCTGGTGCACCACGGCCCCGGGCGCACACAGGGCCGTGACCTCGACGCGGCGGTGGCCGCAGCGGATCTGGTGGTCACCACCTACGCACTGCTCGCCCGCGATATCGCCGAGCTGTCCCGGCAGCAGTGGGAACGGGTGGTGCTCGACGAAGCCCAGCACATCAAGAACGCGGCGACCCGGCAGGCCCGGTCCGCCCGGGCGCTGCCCGCCCGGCACCGGCTGGCGCTCACCGGTACGCCGGTGGAGAACCGGCTGGAAGAACTCCGCTCGATCTTCGATTTCGCGGTACCGAAACTACTGGGCAGCCCGCAGACCTTCCGGGCCCGCTTCGCCGTACCGATCGAGCGGGAGAACGACGAGAACGCGGTGGCCCGGTTGCGCACCGTGACCTCCCCGTTCCTGTTGCGCCGGGTGAAAACCGATCCCGCCGTGATCAGCGATCTGCCGGACAAACTCGAGATGACCGTCCGGGCCAACCTCACCGTCGAACAGGCCGCGCTGTATCAGGCGGTGGTCGAGGATATGCTCGAGAAACTGCGCGATGCCAAGGGAATGGCCCGTAAGGGTGCGGTGCTCGGCGCGCTCACCCGATTGAAGCAGGTCTGCAATCACCCCGCGCATTTCCTCGGCGACTCCTCCGCGGTGCTGCGGCGCGGCGCCCACCGATCCGGCAAGCTGGCGCTGGTCGAGGATGTGCTCGACGCCGTCCTGGCCGAGGGGGAGAAGGCGCTGCTGTTCACCCAGTTCCGCGAGTTCGGCGAGCTCATCGTCCCGTACCTCGCCGAACGGTTCGGTGGCGAGATCCCGTTCCTGCACGGTGGAGTCGCCAAGAAACGACGTGACGGGATGGTCGCGGCGTTTCAGGGTGCGGGGGGCCCGCCGATCATGCTGCTCTCGCTCAAGGCCGGGGGTACCGGACTGAATCTGACCGCCGCCAATCATGTCGTGCATCTGGATCGCTGGTGGAATCCGGCCGTGGAGAACCAGGCGACCGACCGCGCGTTCCGGATCGGGCAGCGCCGGGCGGTGCAGGTGCGCAAACTGGTCTGCGTCGACACCATCGAGGAACGTATCGACGAGATGATCACGGGTAAGAGCGAACTCGCCGATCTGGCGGTCGGGGTCGGCGAGAACTGGATCACCGAACTCGGCAACGACGACCTGGCCCGGCTGTTCACCCTCGGCGCCGAGGCGGTGGGTGAGTAATGGCCGACTTCGGCGAGTACGGCAGGCGCCGAGCCGTTTCCGGTGGTGTCGGCGCGCGCAGCCGGCGCGGCGCCTTCGCCCGCACCTTCTGGGGCAAGGCCTTCGTGGAGGTGGTCGAGCGGCTCGCCGAACCCGGTCGGCTCGCCCGCGGCCGCACCTATGCCCGGGCGGGGCAGGTGGTGAGTTACCGGATCGAGCCCGGTGTCGTGGCCGCCGAGGTGCAGGGCAGCCAGCCGCGCCCGTTCGCCACGACCTGCGATTTCCGGCGGCTGCGCGACGAGGAGGTGGAGCTGCTGGTCGAGCTGATCCGGGGCTCGCCCGGCATGCTCGCCCGCGTGGTCTCCGGGGATCTGCCCCGCGAACTCGCACCCCACCTGCTCCCGGAGACCGCGGCCGATATCGATTTCGGATGCACCTGCCCGGATCCCGGGTGGCCGTGTAAACACGCGGTCGCGGTCGCCTGTCTGCTCGCCGAACGCTTCGACGACCATCCGCGGGATCTGCTGACCCTGCGTGGGCTGAGCCTGGACACCCTGATCAGCGGGGTCGAGGCGGCGGCGCCGGAGGGGGAAGAGTTCGCCGACCCCTACGGCGAGAGTCTGGAACTGCCCGCACTGCCGGCACCGGAGATCCGCCCGGCCCCCGACGATCTGGATCCGGCGCTGCTGCGGCGGGCCCTGCGCATGCTGTCCGCGGACGAGTCGACGGCGGCGGAGGCGGGGCGGGCGCTGGTGGCCGTGTACTCGGCGCTGACCGGCCGCTAGCGATCCACCTCGGCCGGATGAGCGAACATGCTCTGGCCGAGATCGGCTGCGGAGAGCACCACGGTGCCGTAGAGGTCGGCGATCGTGGCGAGGGCGCTGTGGTGGAGTTGGGTCGCGGAGACCTCGGCCGCGGGGGTCCGCAGGGAGCGGGTGGCGCACGCGTCGGCTACAACGGTGGCTTCGTTTCCGCGCAGGAAGGCGCCCTCGGCGGTGAAGGTGACACACATATGGGTCATGAATCCGGCAATGACGACCCGCTTGTTTCCGGCCGCGTCGACATGTGCGGCGAGATCGGTGTCCACGAAGGAGTTCGGCGCGGTTTTGATCACGACCGGTTCGCCGTCGACGGGTGCGACCGCCGGATGGATCCGGCCGACCTCGGCGTCGATGTCGTAGGCGGAGCCGGCGCCGCCGTTGTGGACGATATGGATGACCGGCGCACCGGCTGCCCGGGCCTGCGCCAGCAGGTCGGCAGCCGCCGCGAGCGCGGGCTCCCAGCCGTCGAGTTCCATTACCCCGCGGGTGTAGGTGTTCTGGTAGTCGACGAGAAGCAGGGTGGCCTCGGCCAGTGTGGCCGGGGTCCGGTCGAGACCGTTGAGCTCACGCAACGTGGTGGCCATCGAGGTGGTCCTTTCGCGAGGTTCCGCCGGGTTTCCGGCGCGTCTTCCACGCTAGGAACTCGCGGTTATGTCGGCAATGTCAGGTAACCTGCAAAAACCGACATGCGCGGTGTCTGGATCCGGAGGGCGAAATAGTGATCGAACGGTTCATCGTCGTCGTCTTGTTCGACGGTGTCGATCTGCTCGACGTGACCGGGCCGCCGGAAGTGTTCTCCCTGCTGCAACGCGAGATGGGCGAACCCACCGGCTATCGCGTCGTGCTCGCTGCCGAGACGGCGGCGCCGGTGACGACGTCCGCCGGGGTCCGGGTGCTCCCGGATGTCACCTTCGACGAAGTCTCCGGCCGGAGTATCGACACCCTGATCGTGCCGGGCGCGGTCGAGGTCGACGCGCGCCGGCAGGTACGCGCGGTGGCCGATCCGGTGGTGGTCGACTGGGTTCGCCGGACGGCCGGCCGCGTCCGGCGGGTGGCATCGGTCTGTGTCGGCGCGCATATCCTCGCCCATGCCGGTCTGCTGGCGGGTAAACGCGCGACCACGCACTGGTCGACCGCCGCCCAGCTCGCCGCCGAACATCCAGGGGTCATGGTGGACGCCGACCCGATCTTCATCCGCGACGGTGACGTGTGGACCGGTGCCGGGCTCACCGCCTGCCTGGATCTGACCCTCGCGCTGGTAGCGGAGGATTTCGGCCGGGAGCCGGCGATGCGGGTGGCCCGGCAATTGGTGATGTACCTGCAGCGTCCCAGCGGTCAGAGCCAGTTCAGCGTATCCCTCGATCCGGTGTCGAGCACGCGACGCATCGACGATCTGCGACATCACATCGCGCAGAACATCTCCCGGCCGCTCACTGTCGCGTCCCTGGCCGCCCACGCGCATATCGGTGACCGTCAGCTCACCCGGATCTTCAAGGCCGAATTGGGTATGACGCCGGCGGCCTACATCGAAGCCGCCCGAGTGGAAGTCGCCCGCCATCGTCTGGAGACCACCGACGACACACTCGACCGCGTGGCCGGTGAATGTGGTTTCGGGACAACCGATACGCTCGCCCGCGCCTTCCGTCGCTCTCTCGGTATCACCCCGGCCGCCTACCGGGACCGCTTCCGAGTACGCACCGAGGTTCCGTAAGCGGCTGTCCGCGGCCGATATCCGGGTACGGGCTCGCGCGGATCGCCGGCGTACGGACGCCGCCCGCGCCCGGCCCGGGGTCATTCCAACCGGTACACCCGCTGGGCATTGGCGCGGAATACCTTCTCCAGGAACTCCGTGCCGCCGAGATGGTCGGCCAGCACCGTCGCCACCGCCTCGGCGCTGCCGGTGATCGAGGTGATCGGCCGGTCGACCGGGAAATTCGATCCCCAGACGAGTCGTTCGGCGCCGAAGACGTCGGCCGCGTGCCGCAGCAGCGGGCCGATCCGGTCGGTGAGGCGGGCCACCGGCGTCGGATGGCCGGGTCTGGGTACCGGGTGGCCCAGGATCGGCATCATCAACCCGCTGACCTTGGCCACCACATTCGGAAACTCGGCCAGCGCGGTGATATCGGCGCGCCAGCGTTCGAATATCGCGGCGCGTTGCCGGGCGTCGTTCCCGGTGTACTTGCCGATCGGCCCGAAGATCCCCGCCGGCGTACCCAGGTGGTTCAACACGATCTTCGCCTCGGGGTAGCGCCGGGCCAGCGCGATCAGTTCCGGCAGCTGGTTCGAGTACACCCAGGCCTCGAAGATCAGCTCGCGGTCGACCAGTGCGGCGAAGCCGTCCAGGAACGCGTTGCTGTGCAGGGCGCCCGGGTCGGTGGTGAAACTGCGGATGCCGGTGTCCGGATGGTGGGCGACCATACTGCGCACGCCGCGTACCAGGGGTGAGGCGGATAGATGCGCGTCGAGCAGTTCGGCGAACCCCGGGGCGCCGGGGAAGCCGCTCGCGCTCACGGCGGCGAGCGCGGGGGTGTCCACCCCGAACGGCAGGGCGGTGACCCAGCGGGTCTCCTCGACCTTGGGGCCGGTCCACTCGACCTCGATGTGCACCACCGATTCGACCGGCAGGTCGCCGGCGTCGGTCCGGTAGTCGGCGGGCAGGTACGGCGCCAGATAGGCCGAGGGTTCGCCGATGAACTCCCGGTCCTTACGCGGCGCGAGACGTACCGCGAGCGGGAGCGGGACCGGGACGGCACGCAACAGTTTCGCTGTGCGGCTGAACTCGCGCGCGGTGGTGAACGGGTCCCACTGGTGGATGTGGGCGTCGATGATCCGGATCTCGCCGATGTCCATTGCGCTCCGGCACCTCCTGCGATCGTCTGTGGTCTGGTCGCCGAGGGTAGCGCGTGACCAGGGCCCGGGGGAGCCGTTCGGCTCGCGTCGGACGAGTCGGCGGATCCGGCGTCATACTGGGTCTGTGGCCGAACAGGATTCGGCGCCGCGGGCGCCGGTGTCGGGAGCCGATACGGTTCCCGACCGCGTCGTGACGGAGAAATCCGCTCCGGCCGCCGCGCCCCGCCCGGTCGGCGGCCCGGCGGCGGAGCCGCAGAGTGCCGGTGCGGCGGCGCCGGAACCGGGTCGTGCGCCCGCCGCGCTGCGCGATCTGGTCGAGCAGGGTGTGCTCGACGAAACCCAGCTGACCGCGGTGGTCACCGCGCTATGGCACGAACGGCCGCGGCCCACGCCGGCCCGGCTGCTGGCCGAGATCGCGGCCTACGCCGGGGCGGGTCTGTTGCTGAGCGGACTGGTGCTGATCCTGGTGGAGTCCTGGGACGATATGGCCAAACTGGGCCGTTTCGTCCTGTTCGCGCTGGTCGCTCTCGGCTTGATCGTGGCCGGTGTGGCGACGGCGGGCGGTCGCTCGGTGTTGTTGCGCGCGGCGTGGCGGTCGATACCCGATACCGGGCACACCGCGCGGACCCGGCTGGCGGTGGTCCTGTTCGTACTCGCGTCGGCGAGTGTGGCCGCGGCCGCGGGGTCGGCTTTCGACAACGGGGATGTCGGCAGCGACACCACCTGGGTCTATGCCGCGGGGGCGGGTCTGCTGGCGGCGGCCGCCGGGTATGCCGCGTTGCCGTCGCTGCTCGGCCTGCTGGTGTGCACCGCGTTCAGCGTGGCGCTGGTGGTGGGCGTACTGGACGAGGTCTTCGACCTCGACGACAGCTGGATCGGCGGCGGGGTGCTGGTGCTGGGTATCGGCTGGCTCGGTCTCACCCGCGCCCGGGTGGTGCTCGAGGTGTGGGCCGGATATCTGGCGGGCGTGGTCCTGGCGGTGGCGGGGGCGCAGACCGTCGACGCGTTCGACGGGAGGTGGCCGGCCTACGCGCTCACCGCCGTGGTCGCAGTGGTGTGCTTCGGGGTCTACGCCACCGATCGGTCCTGGGTGCTGGTTCTCGGTGGCGCCGCGGCGCTGACAATGGCGGCGGTGGAGGCGGTCGCGGAGTGGACCGGTGAGTCGGCCGGTGCGTCCGGGGCGATCCTGGTGATCGGCGCGGTGGTCCTGGGGATCGGCAGCTATCTGCTGGCCCGGTCCACGAAAACCACCGGTTAGCTGGGTAGATTCCGAGTCACGCGGACGTGGTCGGCGTGTTTGCGGGCAAGTCTGGTTTCGGCCGAAGTCCGGGTGTATCGTTTTGCTTGGACGTCCAACTATTGGAAGCCCGCAAAACGATCTTCGTGTGACGGACGGCCGCAGCGCCGCGCCCGCCACCCCCGACACGAGGCAGGGAATCGCATGGTTCGAGAACTCACACATTTCATCGGCGGGCAGCACGTCCCCGGCACCTCCGGCCGGTTCGGCGATGTCTACGACCCGAATATCGGCGAGGTGCAGGCCCGGGTGCCGCTGGCGAGCCGGGCCGAAGTCGAGGCCGTTATCGCGAACGCCGAAGCCGCGCAGCCGGCCTGGGCCGCGACCAACCCGCAGCGCCGGGCCCGGGTGCTGATGAAGTTCTTGACCCTGGTCAACGATGAGATCGACTCGCTGGCCGCGCTGCTGTCCAGTGAGCACGGCAAGACCATCCCCGACGCCAAGGGCGATATCCAGCGCGGCCTCGAGGTCATCGAGTTCGCGGTCGGTATCCCGCACCTGCTCAAGGGCGAGTACACCGAGAGCGCGGGCACCGGGATCGATGTCTACTCGATGCGCCAGCCGCTGGGTGTGGTCGCCGGCATCACCCCGTTCAACTTCCCGGCCATGATTCCGCTGTGGAAGGCCGGTCCCGCGCTGGCCACCGGTAACGCTTTCGTGCTCAAGCCCTCCGAACGCGACCCGTCGGTGCCGCTGCGGCTGGCCGAACTGTTCCTCGAAGCCGGTCTGCCCGAGGGCGTGTTCAACGTGGTCAACGGCGACAAGGAGGCCGTGGACACGATCCTGCACGATCCCCGGATCAAGGCGGTCGGCTTCGTCGGCTCCACCCCGATCGCGCAGTACATCTACGAGACCGCCACCGCGAACGGTAAACGCGCCCAGTGCTTCGGCGGCGCCAAGAACCACGCCATCGTCATGCCCGACGCCGATCTCGACGATGTCGCCGATCAGCTTATCGGCGCGGGCTACGGTTCGGCCGGTGAACGCTGCATGGCGATCTCGGTGGCCGTGCCGGTGGGCGAGGAGACCGCGGACCGGCTGGTCGAGAAGCTCACCGAACGGGTGCACAAGCTCAATGTCGGCAAATCCGATGATCCGGGCGCGGACTTCGGGCCGCTGGTCGGCCTCGACGGTGTGGACCGGGTGAAGAAGTACATCCAGCGGGGCATCGACGAGGGCGCCGAACTGGTGGTGGACGGCCGCGGCCTCACCGTCGACGGTGCCGAGAACGGGTACTTCGTCGGCGCGACCCTGTTCGACCGGGTCGGCAAGGAGATGTCCATCTACAAGGAGGAGATCTTCGGCCCGGTGCTGACCGTCGTGCGCGCCGCGGACTACGAGGAAGGCCTGCGGCTGGCCAACGACCACGAATACGGCAACGGCGTAGCCATCTTCACCCGCGACGGTGACACCGCCCGCGATTTCGCGGCCCGCGTACAGGTCGGCATGGTCGGTATCAATGTCCCGATCCCGGTGCCGATCGCGTACTACACCTTCGGCGGCTGGAAGCGGTCCGGGTTCGGTGACCTGAACCAGCACGGCCCGGATTCGATCCGCTTCTACACCAAGACCAAGACGGTGACCCAGCGCTGGCCGGCGGGATTGAAGGAGAGCAACAGCTTCGTCATCCCGACGATGGAATGACGGCCGTGTTCACGCTCGACGAAGACGAGCGGGCCATCCGCGATACCGCCCGGGAATTCGCCGACGAATACCTGGCGCCGCACGCCGTGGAATGGGACCAGAACAAACACTTCCCGGTGGATGTGCTGCGGAAATCGGGTGCGGTCGGGCTCGGCGGCATCTACGTGGGTGAGGAGTTCGGTGGATCCGGGCTGCGCCGGCTGGACGCGGTGCGGATCTTCGAACAGCTCGCCACCGGATGCCCCACCGTGGCGGCCTATATCTCGATCCACAATATGGCGGCCTGGATGATCGACGCCTACGGCGACGACGACCAGCGCCGGCAGTGGCTGCCCGGGTTGACGGCGATGGACCAGCTGGCCAGTTACGCGCTCACCGAACCCGGTGTGGGTTCCGATGCCGCCGCCATCACCACCCGCGCGGTGCGTGACGGTGACGACTACCTGGTCAACGGCTCCAAGCAGTTCATCTCGGGCGCGGGTAGCAACGACCTGTACGTGATGATGGTCCGCACCCAGGACACCGGGGCACGGGGTATCTCGACGCTGGTCATCCCCGCCGACACGCCTGGTCTCGAGGTAGGGCCCAACGAGAAGAAGATGGGCTGGAACGCCCAGCCCACCCGGCAGGTGATCCTCACCGACGCGCGGGTGCCGGTGGCCAACCGGCTCGGCGCCGAGGGCGACGGGTTCCGGATCGCCATGAACGGGCTCAACGGCGGGCGGCTCAATATCGCCGCGTGCTCGGTGGGCGGGGCGCAGGCCGCGCTCGAGAAAACCGTGCCCTACCTGGCCCAGCGCAATGCGTTCGGCGCTCCGCTGCTGAACAACCAGGCATTGCAATTCGAGCTGGCCGATATGCGGACCGAACTCGAAGCCGCCCGGACCCTGCTGTGGCGGGCCGCGGCGGCGCTGGACGCGGATGCCCCGGACAAGGTCGAACTCTGCGCCATGGCCAAACGGTTCGCCACCGACGCCGGTTTCGAGGTCGCCAACGCCGCGCTGCAACTGCACGGCGGATACGGTTACCTGGCCGAATACGGCCTGGAGAAGATCGTCCGCGACCTGCGGGTGCACCAGATCCTGGAGGGCACCAACGAGATCATGCGGATGGTCGTCGCCCGGTCGATGACAGCGTCCGTGGCGGGTGTGTCGTGATCGGCGGACGCCCGGCGGCGAGCGCGAAAGGAAATGAATGAGCGACGAACCCGAAGTCCTGGTCGAACAGCGCGGCGGCCTGGGCCTGATCACCCTGAACCGGCCCAAGGCCATCAACGCCCTCAACCACGCGATGACGCTCACCATCACCGAGCGGTTGCGCGCCTGGGCCACTGACGATTCGGTGCGGACGGTGGCCATCACCGGCGCCGGTGAGCGGGGCCTGTGCGCGGGCGGCGATATCGTCGCCATTCACCACGACGCCAAGGAACAGCAGGCGGCGGGGCATGTGGGCGCGGCGGCGGATTCGGCGACCGGGAAGTTCTGGCGCGACGAGTACATTCTCAACGCGCTCATCGGCCGCTATCCGAAGCCGTATGTCGCGGTGATGGACGGGATCGTGATGGGCGGCGGGGTCGGCCTGTCGGCGCACGGCAGCCATCGCATCGTCACCGAACGGTCCAAGGTCGGCATGCCGGAGGTCGGTATCGGATTCATCCCCGATGTCGGCGGCACCTATCTGCTGTCCCGGGCGCCGGGTGAGCTGGGCACGCATATCGCGCTCACCACCGCGCGGCTCGGGGCCGGCGATGCCGTCGCCACGGGGTTCGCGGACTACTACGTTCCGGCCGACCGGATCCCGGCGCTGCTGACCACCCTGGAGACCGAGGCCGCGGATGTCGCCATCGCGAAATTCGCCGCCGAGGCACCGGAATCGAGCCTGATCGCGCAACGCGACTGGATCGATGCCTGCTACAGCGCCGATACCGTCGCCGAGATCGTGGCCCGCCTACAGGCCCACGAATCGCCGGAGGCGAACAAGGCCGCCGCCGACGTACTGGGCAAATCACCGGTCGCGCTGCAGGTGACGCTGCGGTCGCTGCGTTCGGCGAAGGGCACCGGCAGCCTGGAAGCGGTGCTGAACGAGGAGTACCGGGTGTCGATCGCCTCGCTGGCCTCGCACGACCTGGTCGAGGGCATCCGCGCACAGGTGGTCGACAAGGACCGAAACCCGCGGTGGTCGCCCGCCGCCCTGTCCGATGTGACCACCGCGCAGGTCGACGGATATTTCGCCGAGCTCGGTGCGCGGGAACTGGGTTTGACGATTCCGGAGGACAAACAATGAGCAAGACGATCGGCTTCCTCGGCCTCGGCCATATGGGCGGCCCCATGGCGGCCAACCTGGTCAAGGCCGGGTACGACGTCCACGCGTTCGACCCCTCGCCCGCGGCACAGGAACAGGCCCGCGCCGACGGGGTCGCGCTGGTGGATTCCGGTGTGGCCGCGGCCACCGGTCGTGACATCGTGATCACCATGCTCACCAACGGCAAGCTGGTGCGCACCGTGTACGACGAACTGCTGCCGGCCGCGAACCCGGGCACACTGTTCATCGACTGTTCGACCATCGATGTGGCCGACGCCCGGGCCGCGGCCGTTGCCGCGGCGGCGGCCGGGCACCGGGCCCTGGACGCGCCGGTCTCCGGTGGGGTTTCCGGCGCGGCCGCCGGAACGCTGACCTTCATGGTGGGCGGTGCGGATACCGATTTCGCCGAGGCGCTGCCGGTGCTCGAGGTGATGGGCGCCAAGGTGGTGCACACCGGTGCCGCCGGGAACGGGCAGGCCGCCAAGATCTGTAACAACATGATCCTCGGCATTTCCATGATCGGCCTGTCGGAAGCGCTGGTGCTGGGTGAGAAACTGGGCCTGAGCCATCAGGCGTTCTTCGATGTCGTCTCCACGGCCTCGGGGCAGAGTTGGTCGCTCACCACCTACTGCCCGGTTCCGGGCCCGGTGCCGACCAGCCCGGCGAACAACGACTACAAGCCGGGGTTCGCCACCGCGCTGATGAACAAGGATCTGGGGCTGGCGGTGGAGGCGTTGCGCGCCAACGGTGTCGAGGGCCGGATCGGGCAACTGGCCGCCGAAATCTATCGTGAGTTCAACGAGACCTCGGGCGACCGGGATTTCTCGGCCATCATCACCGACGTACGCGAACGCAGCGGCGGAACCGGTCCGGCCGAATAGCCGGTCCGGCGGAGCGCCGCATCTCACCGTCCACCGTGAGCCGGTAGCGGAGCCATGGGTCTGTCCCGTGGCGAAACAGGGACCTGTCGTGTGACAAGCACGGCAGGTCCCTGCTCGTCGAGGCGGCGAATCCGGCCGGCCCGGGCCGGCCGCGCGGCTACAGCCACTGTTTCGGTTCGGCGGCGCGGCAGAACGGGGTCCGGCCGGAGGCCCATTCGCCGGGATCTCGTATGGAGTTCAAGGCAGCGCTACTGCCAGTTCAGCCGAATACGCTGAGATAGCACTGGTATCGGCCGTCAGGGAGGTAGCGGTGAGCCAGCAAGATCGAACTGTTGCGGCTTCGCCGGTATGACGCTCTACCTACCCGAGGAGTTGCGCTGGCTCGGCTGGATCGCCGGGGCCCCGTGGCCGGACGGGGACGAAGACAAGGCCTGGGAGGTGGCCCGGGCCTGGGAGGAGGCGAGCAAGGAGCTCACCGCTCTGCTCGCCAAGATCGACGAGGCTCGTCAGGCGACCATGGCCGCGTATCCGGCGGGCGCCGCGCGTGAAGAGATGGGTGGGCGGTTCGACGAGCTGCGCACCGGCGAACACTCCTTGGAGCAGATCGCCGAATACATGATGACGCAATATGATTCGGCGTTCGATATGGGCACCGAGTTACAGGCCACCAAACTCACCATCATCCTGACGCTGTGCTGGCTGGCGATCGAGATCGCCTGGGCCTGGCTGTTCCCCCCGACCGCGCCCGCCGTCGAAGCGGCCGCGATCGTCTCGACACGCTCGGCTCTCAAGTTCATACAGGATTTCGTGCAGAAGACGATCACGAATATCGCGGCGCGAATGGGTGCGCCGAACTTGAAGCACAGTCCCTTCTGGAAAAACCTCGTCGGGGCAGGACGCACTGCCCACTGGCCGACCGCGAAAGGCTGGGGTGTCTACATCTCCCGCGCCATCGAGGGCGCGGTGGTGCCGATGGCGATCAACGGCAGTGTTCAGGCCGGCCAGATAGGCCAGGGTAAGCGGCACGAGTTCAACGGTAAGGAGTTCGGCCTGAGCGCGCTGGGCGGTGCCGCCGGCGCGGTCCCCGCCCGCGAATTCGGCAAGTATCTAGGCGAATTCATCGACAAGGGACTCAACAAACTTCCCGCCAAAGTGGTGTACAACCCTGCCATGGGTGCGTTCCGCGGGATGTTCATCGGCGCCACCGCCGATGCCTTCGGCGCCATCTTCGGCAATCTCGCCACCGCGCTGGCCTCCGGCGCGGATTTCTCCGCCTTCGGCAACGCCGCCGGCTGGGTCGGCAATATCGCGCAGGGCGGGATAGTCGGCGGGGTGCGCGGCGGGGCGGCGTTCAACAGCTATATCCCGAAGGGGGCGGACGGGTTCAGCAACCCGGCCGGATTCCGGAGCGACCACTGGCGGGGTTTCGCGTGGCGGCTGCCGAAGTACGAAGGGCCCGGGCTGTTCGCCCCTACCCCGACTCCTGCGCCGGAGAGCTCGGCCGGTAGCTCGAGCGACAGTTCCAGCACTGTGACGACTGCCTCTTCGACCAATATCCCGGCACCGCCGCCCGGTATGGCGCCGGATGACATCGCACTACAGAACCTGAACTCGACTGCCGCACCGAACTCGGCCGGTGGGCCCACTTTCGGTTCAGGAGCCTCCGGTCACGGGCAGGCCGGCCTGGGTGGGCAGTTCTCTGGCGGTGATGGTCAGTACGGGGTCAACCAGCAGCCCACTCGCCTGCCGGGGGAATCCGGGACGTTCGGTCCCGCGGCATACGGTGGCGCTTCCGGCTCCCAAACCCCCGGTGGGTTCGGCAGTGAGGGTGGCAGCCAGGGCAATTACGGCGGCCGATACGGCGAGGGCGGTGGGGGCCGGTTCGGCAACGAGAGCAATGGTGGCTTCTACGGTGGCCGCGATGACGACAGCAGCATCTTCTACGGTGGCCGGGACGACGACAGCGTCTACTACGGCCGTGACGACGACAGCACCTACGGTGGCCGGGACGATGACAGCATCTTCGACGGTCGTGACAACGACAGCACCTATGGTGGCCGCGATGACGACAGCATCTTCTACGGTGGCCGGGACAACGAGCAAGGTTTCGTCGCCGGTGGGCGCTATGGGGGCTCGGGTGCGCCGTGGACATTCGTCGGCAACAGCGGGTCCATGCCGCAGCACGCCTGGTTCGGCGGTTCGGACGACGGTATTTCCATCCACAATGTGAGAGGCGACGTTTATATGTCGGGTGGTGCCGGTCCGCCCGGCACCGTATCCGGTGGGCAGTTCAGAACGGATTCGCCGACGCTGGGCGGCGGCTACCAGGGGCAGCCGGGACCGTCGGCGGGCCAGCAGGGACCGGTGAATCCCACCTCGCAGCCATCGTCCGCGCAACAGCAGTTCTCGTCGCAGTCCCATCAGTCGCAGAATCAGCCGGCGGGGCCCGCGTCCCGTCAGCCGGTGCCGCAGCCGGGGCTGCACGACAATTCGTCGGCCACTTCGATCGACTCCACTCCGATGACCGATCCCGATGCCTCGCCGGTACCGCCCGGCGGCAGGGACGATATCTTCGGCGGCCCGCTGGACGCCACGGGGCAGCCCCTTCGAACGGAATGGTTCGACACCGACTCCGACGCCACGTCGGTGACCAGTATCGAAACCGGATCGGATCTGCGGTCCGACAATGTTTCGCTGTCGGACTTTCCGCTGCCACCGGCCGGTATGTACGGCCCCACGACGACTCCGGGAATACCCGGGAGCAGCGACTGGGGGGCAGGCTCGCCGCGGCCCGCGCCGGGAATCAACCAACCCGGCCTGCCCGCGCCGGGCGCATCGCAATCCGGCCCGGCCAACTTCTCCCGCCCGTTCGGCCTAAACGGTCCGGCGGCCCCGCCGACCAACTTCTCGCGTCCGTTCGGCGGGCAGAACCCGCCGGCTCCGCCTTCCCTGCAGCAGAACCCGCAGCAGCGACAGGAGGACAGCGACGCGGAGACAATCTTCGAGACTTCCTCGGACGGCTCGATATCGGAAGTCGGCTTCTCCGGAGGTCCGCTGGGGCAGCCGGGGCAGGCGCCGGGACTGTGGCAGCGGCCGCAGTTCAACCAGTCGGAGACCTCGTTCGAAACCTCGTCGGACAGTGCGTCGGTCTACAGCGCGGATTCCGCGGCGCAGGGTGGGGGCCCGCCGATCCAGTCGTTCTGGTCGGATACTACCTCGGACAGCGGCAGGCCGCCGTCCCAGTCGATGTGGTCGGACAACACCTCGGAGATGTCGTTCGGGTCGGAGCTCGCGCATCGGCTCGGCGTGCCACCCGGCTCCCGCGAAGCCTACGAGCTCTTCCGCGACAGGTACGCCGAGTCGAGGACCGAGCACCATGGGACCCACCACGGTGCCCACGCCATCAGCCATTCGCTGGGCGAAGGTAAGGATGTGCGCGGTAAACCGCGACCCCAGCGCTGGCCGATGCGGGTGCCGTACCCGATCCTCGAGTTCCGTGGCCCCGAGGTGGTGACCGACGGATGGCTGCCCGACGGTGCTGTTCCGAAGGGCGGCGACGACCCGGCGGATCCGGGGGGAGGACCGGCCGCGCCGGAGCCGATCGTGAGTCCGGAGGCGGTGGTCGATCCCTCGGCAAGCATCGGGCCGGGGGCGGAGGTCCAGGCGGGCGCCACGGTGGGCAAGAGCGCCGAGATCGGCGCGGGCGCCATCATCCACGGGGGAGCGGCGGTGCAGGAGGGGGCCGTGGTGGGCGAGGGCGCGCAGATCCACGCGGGCGTCATCGTGCACCCGGGAGCCGTGGTGGGCGCGGGGGCCATAGTGAACGAAGGGGCGGTGATCCTGCCCGGCGCGGTGGTACCCGACGGCGCGACGGTGGCAGCGGGCGAAGTGGTCGGTGGGACCCCGGGGACACAGTCCTCGGAAGTAGATGTGCCGTTCAGGTTGTAACGATCCGGCGGCACCCGGATGAGAGGTGAGGACGATGGTGGATCGCGTAGAGGTGGATCCGGACGGGTTGGCGATCGCCGCGGGAATAGCGCAGGAGCTCGGCGATTCGATTCTGGGTGTCGGTAGCCGGTTGCGGGAGCGGCTCGGCGCACTCGAGGACGAGCAGAACAGACAGCCGTGGGGTAACGATAGTTACGGCGAGAAGTTCGTCAACGGCAACAACAACGACGGTTACGGCACCTCCAAACCGAACCTGCTCGACGGCGTCGACGGGATCGGCGGCACCTTTGTTGCCATCGCCACCGGTCAAACCGATGCTGTCAACGAGCTGCGCAGGATGGACGGGCAGGTCTGAACGGAGGCGGGCGGCCGTGTCCGCAGACCGGGACCTTTCGTCTATCAACTGCGCTCGATGGACAGCCGGTTCGGAGGCACGCCCGGGAGCTGGTATTACACCGAATTCGCGTGCGCGCCATCGGGTATTCAACCTCTTGCGCTGTAATCCCCGGGGGTGGTCTTCGCGGAGGTCACTCCCGGACCGGAAGGACTGAGGTAGCACCGTGGTGAACGAACGCCTGCAGGAAGATATGGCGACCATGCTGTCGGGCTTGAGCCACCAGATGCGCAGTATCGCCGAGGTACAGAAAAAACGTTCCCTGCTCACCGCCACGGTTCTCGCCGAGGAGAAACGGATCGAGGTGACGGTGAACGCCGACGGTCTGCTCATCGACACCAAATTCGCCGACGACATCCTCGATCTGACGCCGGACGAGATCGCCGCGGCCATCACCAAGGCCGTGCAGGATGCCGCGGCGCAGGTGCAGCTGAGGGCCCGCGAACTGATGGAGCCGTTGCTGGCGCACCGGGATTCACTACCGAAGCTGTCCGAGATGATCGAGGGTGCGCCGGACCTGGCCGGACTGATACCCCAGCCGCTGGAAACACCGACCGTGTCGCCCGATTCGCCGGACTGGCCGGGGAACAAGCCGGAGGAGCCCGACGATCCGGGGCCGGCGTCCGTTGTCGCGGATCGAGACTGACACCACGTGATCACGCAGAGCCCGGTCGCGGTATCGCAGCAGGTTCCGGTCGACGGTTACGACGGAAAGTGAACGCTCATGGCATTGGACCCGAACACGCTGACCGATCTCACGACCCAAGCGAACGAGGGGCATCTGCAGTTCACCCCGAAGGACGCGATCACAGCGGCCCGGGCGGCCGCCGATCTGGTCGATGATCTGCGGGGTATGGCCAATGCCATCACCCAGCACAAGCTGGACATGCTGGATCCGGCGATGTTCGGGGCGCTGTCGTCCGGTAATCAGCTGGCTGGGGTGTACAGCAAGAAGGCCGGTCGCCTGTACGAGATCCTGCGCGAGCACGCCACGGTGCTCGAGGGTTTGACCCAGCTGTTCATTGCCGCAGGTAAGGCCTACGACGATGTCGATCAGGCGTCGAGCGACGAACTGGGCGCGATCAAGCCGGGCGAGGGCGCGGCGGAGTACAAGCCCGCGACAGTGGCCGACCCGATGGCACCACGGGACCCGACGCTCGTGTTCACCAACCAGAGTCCCGATATTCCGAGCGGTGTGAAGAACTACGGTGGCAACAAGGACCCGGGCGATGCCATCAAGGTCGAAGCCCAGGATGCGGTGTCCTGGCGGGAGATGTACGACCACGGCCAGTACATCGATGCACAGGCCGTGATGAACCGCTCGGCGACCTGGGGTTCGCTGGCGAGCGATCTGGGCTCCAAGTTGAACGGCTTGGTGGACAAGATTTTCCCGTTGGCCGAGTCGTGGAAGGGCGAGGGTTCGGCGGGCGCGCAGGAAGCGGTACGCAACTACCGCAACGGCGTCCAGCCGCTGATCGACTCCATCGAGCAGGTACGCGACAATATGGCCTGGGCGGCCACCTTCTTGGCGTACACGAAGCCGCAGATGCCGGGTATCCCTACGGAGCCCGGCGGGTGTCACGAGCCGGACCTGGGGGATTACCGCTGGCGGCTCAACGAGTACTACCTCGAGCCGATGAAGGAAACGGTGAAGGTGATGCCCGTACTGGACGGGCCCATCGCCAAGCCCGGGGGTGACGGTTCGGGTAGTGGGAGTGGGAGCGGCTCGGGGAGCGGTAGTGGGAGCGGCTCGGGGAGCGGTAGTGGGAGCGGCTCGGGTAGTGGGAGCGGCTCGGGGAGCGGCTCGGGCAGTGGAAGCGGAAGCTCCTATCAATCCGGCTACGAGGACGGTTACGCGGACGGCCTCGAAGACGGTCAGGGTAGTAACACGGGGTCCGGTAGCGGTGGTGGTCCCGGCAGCGGCGGACCGGAATACACCGGACAGAGCGGTTCGGGTGGCGGTCCCGGCGCCGGCCTGGGCAACGGGTCGAGGGGATCCAGCTCACCCATAACCGCAGGTTCGCGAGGCAGTGGGTCCGGTAGCGGCGGCGGACCGTCCGTACCGTCCATGCCCGAAACGGCGTCCGGTGGTCCGTCCATGCCGTCCATGCCCGAGAGAGCATCCTCGGGTGGTACCGGGTCCAGCGGTGGAAGCCCGGCCGGCGGCAGCGGCTCGAGCCCGAAAGGCGGCAGCAGCCCGGCCTACACCGGTCAGCAGCAGCAGTCCCCGACGCTCCCGACAATGCCTTCGGCCGAGGATCTGCTGGGCAACAACAGCCCCGGCGAACAGGTCTCCAACGGGGGCCCCGGTTCGACCGGCGGGAACGGTCCGGGGTCGGAAGGCGGACCCGGCTCGGACTCCACCGGCGGTGGCAACGAGATGCCGGAGAACCCCACGGCTGCGGATATCCTGAGCAAGCTCACCGGTATACCTACCTCCGAGCTGCCGGAGGCGCTGAAGAACCGGAAGATCACGGCCTCGGACGGTTCGGGCAAGCCGTCACTCGCGGACGCGCTCTCGCAGCTCACCGGTATCCCGCTGGACGAGATGCCCGAGGCGCTGAAGAACACCCCGCTCTCCTCGCTCTACGACGAGAATTCGCCCTACGGTTCGGCGGATACGCTGTTCGGCGACGACTCCGGCTCCGGGAGCGGTGACGGTGCCGGTTCCGGCAGCGCGGGCGACCGCTTGGCCGGCCTGTTGGGCGGCGACGGCTCCGGCGGCAGTGGGAGCGGAGCCGGCAGTGGTGGCAGCCAGGACCCGCTGGGTCGGATCGCCAACCTGCTGACGCAGGGTATCCAGGCGTTCGCGCAACTCGGCAGCGGCCTTCCGGGAATGGACGAACTGGCTCGAATGCTGGATCCCAGCCAGATACAGCAGCATTTGCAGGGCATGCTGGATCCGGCCCGGGAGCAGCTCGACCAGTTGGCCGGTGCGCTGGGTGGTGGCGGTGCCGGTGCGGGCCTGCCGGGCGGCATCACTCCTCCGGAACCGCCGCTGTCGCCCTACCCCGAACCGCAGCAGGCGCAACTGTTCCCCCGGGCCGCGCTGGCCGGCCCCGGCTTGGACCCGGCCGGCCACTATCAATCGCCCACGGGTTCCTCCCAGCCGATGGGGGGAGCGCCGATGGGCGGTGCTCCGGGGGCGGGCGCCGCTAACTCCGGCGGGCAGAACAACGACTACAAACCGTCGAAGTACCTGCAGGGCCGCGAGAACATGGAGGATGTCTTCGACATCCCGGACCGGGTGAAACCGGTGATCGAACCATGAGGAGCTGGGAGCTCACCGGTCTGGAGTTCCGGGCACTGTGTGCGGACCACACCGAGGGCAGGTTGCCGCGGCCGCTGGTCTTCACCAGTTCGATCCGGTGGGCGGACGAATACGAATGGGAGCTTTCGAAGACCGCCCGGGATCTCCGGGGCCGCTACAACGGTGAGCTGGACGCATTCGGCGTCGCGCTCGCCAAACCCGACGTATTCGTCAGCCTGCAGGCTTTCGGCGGCGACGGGGATTTCGACAACCCGGAAGTGCGTACCCGCGTCCATGCCTGCCGGCAGCGGGCACGGGGTTTCGTGATCACCCAGCGGCCCGGCGAGACGGTGCACCATGCGGCCGGCTTCGATATCGTCGAATGCGATCCGCATGCGCTGGGCGATATCGTGCTGTCGCGGATACCGTTCGCGCGGGCCGGGCGATTGCCGGATACCGCCATCCCCGATACGACCCGAGATCCCAGGTTCGAACCCGGGTACAGCACGTCCGGATCGATGATCTCCGATTACGACGAGGACGAAAACGAGAACGAGGACGCCGGTAACGAATACGACCGGGCCCTGACCTTTCTGCGTACGTCCGCCGTACGCAGCGGCTCCATCCGGGTGGTTCAGGGTCGTTCGAAGTACGGTCCCCGGGGCCGTGTCGAGATGGGAATGCTGTGGCGCGATGTCGAGGGCGACGGCCGGTATGCGATCCCCATGCACCATCCGTCACCGTCCGCGCGGGGAATGGGCACCGCGGATCTGACCGAGTGGATCGATGAGCAGGTGGATCTGGTGGTGGCCCGGCTCGATCGGAATATGGAAATCGAGGAATGACCGCCTGTGTCCGAACCGATCGTCTACCGCTGGCATCTCACCGGTCTGCAGTTCAAGGTGCTGTGCGACGACCTCCGTCTCGGCGGCCTGCCGCGTCCGTTCACCTTCACCAGTGACACCAGGTTCGCCGACGACTACGAATGCGAGCGGAACGAGGTACGCGCGGGCCTGCGCGAAGTGACCGATCCGCGGTTCGACGCAATGGTCCGTGCGCTCACCAGGCCCGACATCATGGTTCTGGCGAATTTGTGGAACGAACGGCACCATACCGATCCGCAGCAATGTCTCCGGGTGCACGCGGTTCGTCGTGATGATCGGGGCTATGTGATCACGCAGCGGCCGGGCGAGACCGTGGCCCACTCGGGCGGCTTCGACATCGCCGAATGCAGTCCCGCGTTCCTGGCGCGGACGGTGGTCGGTCTGTTGCCCGAAGCCGGTGCGGGCCGCGACCCGCAGTCGGTGTCGGCCGGGCTCACCGCCGGGGGCGCGAACCCGGATGTCCGCGGGTTCCCCTCGTCCGGCGCCCCCTCCGTGTCGTCCGGACCGGATGCCGGGGTCCTGAAAGTGATCCAGGGCCGGCTGGGTTTCCGGGCGCGGGGAATCATCCATGTGGGTCTGGTCTGGCGAGATCTCCCGGGGGACGGCCGGTACGTGCTGGGTCCGGAAGCGGAACTGGTCGGTATGGACGGCGCCGCGATGTGTGACTGGATCGAGGCGCGGATGGCGGAGATCATGGTCCGACTGGAGACGTAGCCACCGCCGTAACCGTCGCGCCCCGCCCTCGAGCCGTGTCGATACCGCTCGTCCGGCGCGCGGTATCGTCACCGATGTTCATGACCTTTCGAACCAGAGGATGCGCCGTGACCGACTTCGAGACGATTCTGCTGGAGCGCAAGAATGGGGTCGCCCTCATCACGCTGAACCGGCCCAAGGCGCTGAACGCCCTCAACGCGCAGGTCCTCGACGATGTGATCGCCGCGCTCGACGAGGTCGAACGCGACGACGAGATCGGCGCCGTGGTGATCACCGGCTCCGATCGGGCCTTCGCCGCCGGCGCGGATATCAAGGAGATGCAGCCGAAGTCCTATATGGACATGTTCATGGACGACTATTTCGCCCGCTGGGAGCGGCTGGCCCAGTTCCGTAAGCCGACCATCGCGGCGGTCGCCGGTTATGCGTTGGGCGGTGGCTGTGAGCTGGCCATGATCTGCGACATCCTGATCGCCGCGGATACCGCCAAGTTCGGCCAGCCCGAGATCAAACTCGGCGTCATTCCCGGTATCGGTGGTTCGCAGCGGCTGACCCGGGCGGTCGGTAAGGCCAAGGCCATGGATCTGGTGCTCACCGGCCGCAATATGGATGCCGAGGAAGCCGAGCGCGCCGGCCTGGTGGCGCGGATCGTGCCCGCCGCCGAACTGCTGGACACCGCGCTGGAGGTCGCTGCCACCATCGCGTCGATGTCACTGCCGGTGGCCATGATCGCCAAGGAGGCGGTGAACCGGTCCTTCGAGACCACGCTGGGCGAGGGCCTGCGGTTCGAGCGGCGGGTGTTCCACTCGCTGTTCGCGACCGCGGACCAATCCGAGGGGATGGCGGCGTTCGTGGACAAGCGGCCCGCGAAGTTCACCAACCGCTGATCTTCTCAGCGCGCGGGCCGGGCCCCGAGGCGACCGGTTCGGTACCCGGCGGCAGCGCACCCCGGAGACCGCGGCCCGCTTCGCCGGTGGCGGTGCGGGCCCGGTTCAGGGCGCGGGCGGCGCGTCCAAGATGTCGGTGGGCACGAAATTGGTCCGGGTGGGTTGCGCGGCCCCGTTCTGGGCCGTGAGCAGTCCGGCCACGGTCGCGCCGAGCCCGATCGTCACCGCCGCGGCCGCGTAGACCCTGCGCCGCCCGACCGCGGGCGGGGCCAGCGGCACCACCTGACCGCCCGCCCGGATATGCGCGGTGCGGATACCGGCGGCGGGCCGTTCGGCCGCGAACAGCAGCGCGCCGCGCGCCGAGACGTACTCCGGTTCGGAATCGCACACCACCGGCAGGTCCAGCAGTTCGGTCAAGCGGGTGCGCAGGGCCGGGTTACGGGCGCACCCGCCGAGCAGGGCCACCGCGTCCGGTGCCGCCTCCGTCTGTTCGGCCACCCGGTGTACCAGCGTGGCGGCCGACTGCACCGCGTCCGCGCAGAGTTCGGCGAGGTCACTACGGGTGATCACCGCGCGTTCGGCGGTATCGGGGTCGGCGGCGGTCACGACACGGGCGCTGCTCAGCGCTTCCCGGTACCGGCGGGCCGCGGTTTCATCGGTGTACACACCGGCGGAGTCCAGCCATTCGCACAGCAGTTCGTTGTAGCCGTCGCCGCCCAACCCCGGGCAGTGGGCCCCGGCCAGCACGGTATCGGTGCGGCAGTCGATCTGGGTGAGGGTCAGACCCGAGGAGCCCAGGTCGAACAGGGAGACCACCCCGGTTGTCGGCAGTTTCTCGGTGAACCTGAGGTAGCGCAACTGCGCCAGCGGCTCGTCCACCAGGGTGACGCGGCCGGTGCCGAGGGCATCACCCACCACGTCGGCCTGCTCCCGGTTGTGGCAGGTCACCGCCGTCCCGGTGATGTACTCGTCGCGCCGGTCGGCGGCGCCGTACATCCGGCGGATCGCGATGAGGGCCGGTTCGGCCACCGAGGCGCGGGCCGGGCGGGGGATATGGCATCGATCGATCGGCGGCAGGTGCGGTTGATCCGAATGGGTGAGCACCGCACGCGCACCTGAGGCGCCTACTGATACCCCGAGAACCAGCACCATAAACATATGGTGCGCCGCGGGCCGGTCGTTGCCAAGCCGAACCCCCGAGAAATTCGCTGAACGGGTGCCCGGCTGTGATGTTCTCGCTGCCGATCCGGCCCGGCAAACATCCGATATGACCTGGTCGAAGCCTGGTTTTCCGGGCCCGCGCCGACCGGCCGGGATACGGTCAGGGTTCGGCCCAGCGGGCCGGTTCCTCGCCGGTGTCGAAGTCGCCCGCGGTGTGCCGGAACTCGGTGAGCAACTGCAGCAGCGTCCGCAACCGGTCGGGCGGCAGCTCGGGCCGCGCGAACACGCGCTCGTTCAGATAACCGGTGGCCTCGGCGACGAGAGCCCTTCCGGCATCGGTGATCTCGATGAGCGTGGCCCGCCGGTCGTTGGGATGCGGTACCCGGTTCACCAGCCCCGCCGCCTCCAGCCGGTCGACCGAATTGGTGACGCTGGTCGGGTGCACCTGCAGCCGGGCACTGGCCACCGCCATCGGCAGCGCACCGGTCGCGCTGAAGTTCAGCAGTTGCAGCAGTTCGTAGCGCGAGAAGGTCAGGCCGGTCGGGCGCAGCGCTTCGTCGACGCGCGCCATGACGATCTGCTGGGCGCGGACCAGTGAGGTCACCGCGGCCATCCCGTCGGCGACCGCACCCCATCCGTGGCCGACCCATTGACGGTGGGCCTCCTGGATCGGGTCGAGGGGTAGCGGGCGGGGGCGAGACATGTGTTCGATCATTGCACGGCGCCTCGCCGGTGAGCCGCGTCGTGGGCGCCCGCCGGTGGCGGGTGTCACCCGCGGCACCGGGCCGCGCTGCCACCGGTCCGGGCGCTGTCACCGGTTGCGATCCGGCTGAGCGCAACTGTGTGCCGTGCGGCGGCGGCGCGCAATGATCATCTGGTCACGCGGGCGTGGCTGAGTGGTTCAGGCAACGGTCTGCAAAGCCGTTTACGCGGGTTCGATTCCCGCCGCTCGCTCGGTATGCGGGCCCGGGCCGGAATCGTTCGCGATTCCGGCCCGGGCCGCGCGCGGGCCGGGCCGTCAGGTGATGCCCGAGAAATCCCGCAGCACAACGTGATTGCGATCGGCGAAGGTGCCGAGCGTGTACTCGGGAAGCAGGCCGAAGTATTCGGCGCGGGTCAGTGTGCTCCAGCGCCGGGATTCCGGGGTGCGGGTCTTGTAGAAGTTCACCGTGTAACCACCCTCGTAGATCCGCAGCAGGCCGTACCCGCCCGGATACTCCTTGATCGCGGCGACTTCCAGGAATTCCACCGCGCAGGCGGTATCCGGCCGGGTCCGGCGGGTGCGGTGGGTATGGCCGCTGTGCTGCAGGAAGACCCCCGGCGCGTCCTCGTACAACCGCTGTAACCGCAGCGCGGTCTCGCGGTCGAGTACGAAACCGGGCCCGGCCGTATTGGTGAGCCCGGCCTCCACGGTGACCGGATGATGACCGAAGACCAGTGTGGGACGGTCCGGTTCGGCGCGCAGCAGTTCGGCGACCCGGTCCAACTGCGCGGCGTCGAGTACCCCGCCCGCGCCGTCCAGAGCGCTGGTATCCAGGCCGAGGATGCGCAAACCGCCGAGTTCGTGTTCGACCACCTGTTGCCGGGGTCCGAAAACCTCACTCCAGCAATCACGGTGGTCCGCGGCGCCGGGAACCGCCGGGCAGTCCGCGTACTCCGCGCCCGTGTGCGGGCGGTCGTGGTTCCCGCGTACGGCGAGACAGTCCTGACCGTCGATGCCCCAGTGGTCCAGCCGGGAGCGCACCGCGCGCACCTGCGCGGGTGTGGCCTCGGCGGTCAGGTCACCGGCCAGCAGCAGTAGTTCCGCGCCGCGATCGGGGCGGCGCAGATCGCCGAGGACGGCGTCGAACATGACCTCCGGATACGGCGGCACGCCCGGTTCCTGGCGAATACCGGGCGGCAGCCCACCCGCCACCAGGCCGCTCACGGTCTCCCCGTAGTGGACGTCGTTGGCCAGCGCCAGGGTGCGCAGCAGCCGTCCCGGCGGCGGTACCAGGGTGGTGAACGTCGCGGTGGATTCCGGAGTGCCGGGCGCGCCGGTCGCGACCGATAGCGCGGGCGTCGCCCGAACCCCGGCCGATCGTGCCTCGAACCGGTAGGCGCGGCCCGGTTCGAGACCGTCGATCTGCGCGTAATGGAAGGGGGTGGCGCTCGCGGAAGCCCAGACCGGCCGGAGCGGGCGGGCACTGTCCGCCGGGCCGAGCAGTAGCTCACCGTCGGTGGGTACCGGGGTCGCGCTGCCGGGGTCGCGGCTGGTCCAGGTGAGCACGGCGGCGGTATCGGTGACCGTGACGACTTCCAGGTCGGTCGCCCGCACCGGGCCGGGCGCCGCGGCCGCTCGGCCCGCGCCGGAGAGTCCGGCGGCGGGCAGCAGTGCCGCGAGGCCGAGCGCGCCCAGTACGGTGCGGCGTGAGGGCCCGCAGCAGCTCATCGGCGCCCGCCGTCGATCATTTCGGGCCGCTGTCGGAGGAGGAGCAGACCCGCCAATCGCCGTCCTCTTTCACGAGGCTCTCTTCGGAACTGTCGTCCATCTGCTCGTCGTCGCCCCCGCCCGGCGCCGACAGGCTGAACTTGCCCTTGATCTCGGCTTTCGCGCGGTCACCGGTCACGACGATATTGTCGACCGAGTCGATATGGACAGTGAATCCGAGCTTCTCGGCCTCGGACTTCTCCGCGTCCGACATGGCATCGAATTCGTCCCGGTCGGCCTTGCAGGCCAACCCGGTGGCGGCCGCGAAACCGTCGTCGCTGAGCGTGTCGTAGAACTCGCGCAGCGAGGCCTCGATCTGCTGGTCGTCGGAGGACAGCGGGGTCCGTCCTTGCAGAGTCAGCACCACCACGGCGGCGATGGCGGCGACGACCACGAGCGCGGCCACTACCCCGCCCACGATGAGGCCGGTCCGGCGCTTCCGCGGCGGCCGGGGGTGGCCGGGCCGAGTGCCGTCGGGCGGCTGCGGCCCGGTCGGGCCTGCCGGTGGCTGAGTCAAAACATTCTCCGTTCCCGGGGGATTTTCCCGAACACTACGACACCGCCCGCGTCGAAGTCCGGTACGGCGGGTCGCGCGGGCCGAGTGCTCCGCGCGCGCAACCGCGTCGGCGCTCCTACACTCCTTTCGGCGGTATCCGACGATGCGTGGAGGTTCGTTCTATGTCCGGTCGTGGTGTCCATCTGTGCGGCAGTGTGCCGCTCCCCGACGCCGCGGCGGTCTTCGCGCAGGTCGCTACCCGTCTGGGTGGGCATATCACCCGAGTCCCCGACGGTGAGACCGGCGAGCGCGACAACTTTGTGGTGTGGCAGCTGCCCCGGCTGCAGGCGCACCCCGGCCTCGTCACTGTGCCGCCGCCGAGCCCGGAATACGGACCGAGCGAACGGGTGCAGCCGGCACCCGGTATCGACGCGGCGACAATCGATTTCGGCACGCTCGGATATGCGCAGGCCGCTCGCGCGTCATGGCGGGTGTTCGAACAGCTCCGCGCGCAGGGCGTGCTCCGGCCCGGCGTCCGATTCCAGGTGGGTCTACCGACCCCGATCTCGGTGATCGGCGCGTTCGTCGCGGGCCCCCAGGCGGAACTGGAGATCCGTTACGAGGCAGCGATCCTGGCCGAATTGGATCAGATCACCTCGGCGATTCCCCATGAGGATCTGGCGATCCAATGGGACGCACCGGTCGAATTCGCGCTGTTCGAAGGTGTCTTCCCGTGTTGGTTCGGCGACGACTATCCAGCCCGGCTGGGCGGCGTGATCGAGCGGCTCTCCCGTCTCGGTGATGCGGTTCCCACCGGGGTGGAGCTGGGCTATCACCTCTGCTACGGCGATTTCGGCCATCGGCATTTCGTCGAGCCCGCCGACACTTCGAAATTGGTCGATGTGGCCTCCGGTGTCGCCACCGTGCTGAAGCGCCCGTTGAACTGGATCCACCTGCCCGTCCCGAAGGGGCGCACGGACGCTGCGTATTTCGCCCCGCTGACGGGCCTGGCGACAGAACCGGAGACCACACTCTACCTGGGCCTGGTGCACGCCTCCGATGGTTTCGACGGTGCTCGCCGCCGCATCAAGGCCGCGGCCGAGTTCGTGCCCGAGTTCGGTATCGCCACCGAATGCGGTTTCGGCCGCCGACCGGCCGCCCAGGTTCCGGAGCTGCTGGATTTGCACGCTCGTCTGGCGAATTCATTGGATTGAGGCGTTCCGCGAGATCGCCGAGACGGTGCATTTCGCACTGTGCCGGGCCGGCTTCGACAGCTCCTATCTCCGCGCCAACGGCATCTTCGTCGTCTCGGAGAACGGTGCCGATATCGAGGAGTCGTCTCCGTTCGCCCCGGCCGTCGCCTTCGACGACTACGAGAACCTGGTCCCCACCTGCCTGCGCTACCTGTCGCGCCCTACCGAGCGTGCGGCCCGGACCAAGGTGGGCCGGGCGATCATGCGGAGCCGATCGGCCACCGAATACATCGCCGCGGCGGTGGCGGCACTCCGCCCCGGCGATCCGGCAGCGGCCGAGGCCTGACCCTCCGATCGTCAACCCAGGGTTGACGAAGCTGATATCGTCAACTAGAAGTTGACGATATCAGCCGAGTGGCAGACCTCCAGGAGTGGCAGTGGACGATCACAAGAACGCGGTGCGCAACCCCAGCGGTCGCGGGACGAAACGCGCGGTGGTGGTGGGCGCCGGCATCGCCGGGCTGGCCGCGGCATTGCGGATGCACCGGGCAGGCTGGGAAGTCGTCGTGCTCGAGCGGGCACCCACGCGGCGCAGCAGCGGCTATCTGCTGAACCTGCACGGGCCCGGATACGACGCCGCCGAGCGACTCGGTCTCGTGCCCGCGCTCGCTCCGCGCGATATCGGGTTCTTCACCTCGGTGCTCGTCCACGCCGACGGCCGGGAGAAGTTCACCGTTCCCGCCGCCGTCGCGCAGGCCGCGGTGGGGGACCGGGCGCTGAGCCTTTTCCGCGGCGACCTGGAATCGGCGCTGTACGACGCGGTGGCCGAACACGTCGATATCCGATTCGGCACCACGGTGCGGGCGGTGACCCAGGAACCCGGTGCCGTCGAGGCCACCCTGAGCGACGGCAACCGCCTGCGGGCCGATCTGCTCATCGGCGCCGACGGTGTGCACTCCCGGATCCGTGACCTGGTCTTCGGTCCCGAATCCGACTATCTGGTCGAGCTGAACCACATGGTGGGCGCCTTCCCGCTCGACACCGTGCCCGAGCATGTGGCCGAAGGGGTCGGCACGACCTTCCTCGGGCCCCGGCGCACCGCCGCGGTGATGAACCTGGGCCCGGACCGGTCCTCGGCGTTCTTCACCTACCGCAGCCCCGACCCGGCGGCCGAGCTCGCCCTCGGCGCCGCACCGGCGCTCACCGCGGCGTTCGGTGATCTGGGTCGTGGGGTGGCCGAAGCTCTCCGGCAACTCGCCGCCGACCCGGCCGACGCCTACTTCGACTCGGTCGGCCAGATCGTCATCGACCGGTGGAGTAGCGGTCGGGTCGTGCTTCTGGGCGATGCCGCCTGGTGCGTGACGGTCTTCGCCGGCTACGGCGCGGCCCTGGCCCTCGATGGCGCCGACCGGCTCGGTGCCGCACTCGCGGCCCACGGCGACGACCTCACCACCGCCCTCGATACGTGGGAGCAATCGCTGCGTCCGGAGGTCCGCAAGCGGCAAGCTCTCGCTCGTAAGGGGATCAGCCGATTCGCCCCACCCACTCGCGCGCATGTCTGGGCCGGGGATCTCATGCTGCGCGCCATCCAACTCCCGGGTATCCGAGGACTCGTTCAGCGCTCGATCCAGCGCGCGAACAACTAGCCGCCGCCCGCCGGGCGCCGCGCCGACCTGGGGCCGGGCTCGGGTGGATATGCCCGCGGCGCGGGCCGCGTCGGTACCGCGAGGCGCGGACCATCGGTGTATCCCATTTCGAAAGTGGATAGAAATCGCTGTTTGCTTGTTTCCGGTCGCGGGGATGCGGTACGCGGCGAATGAGTCGGGGGCCAGGAGAAAATTCGCGGTGAAGGAGATGGGAACGATGGGTTCGTTCGAACCTTATCTAGGCGTCGGCATGGAAATGCTGCAAAGGATGTTCGGGATGATGTTCGGGATGATGCCCGGCATCGGCCCCGGCCGGTGATGGAGGAGTGGACAGCGGGCCGCCCGTCGGCGATCTCGCCGGCGGGCGGTTCCTGGTGGAGGCTGTATTCCCGCTGTACAACGGTGTGGCCTGAGCGGATCGGTGCCACCGCCCGGGTCCGCGCGCATACGTGGAACGGTGCGCTGAGGAGCGGCGAAGACTTCGAGTGGAGTGGTGCCGACTCGTGACACTCGGGCGGCCGAGAACGAGAAAGGCCCCCGACCAGAACCCAGCTGGTCGGGGGCCTTCCTCTTGCGTGCCCTCGGCAGGAATCGAACCTGCGGCCTTCTGCTCCGGAGGCAGACGCTCTATCCCCTGAGCTACGAGGGCGGGGATCCACCCGGTGCGACCGGGAGCCGGTCGATCGGGCGGACCACAGCGTATCGCATCATCGCCGATGCGGCCAAAACGAGTGGTGGCGGTTCAGTTCAGGGGCAGCGGCCGGCCACCGCGGGCGGCGAGCATATCGGTGATGAGCCGGGCCTCACCCTGCTGCGCGGCGAGCATCTGCCCGGCCAGGATGCCGATCTCGCCGGTTTCGGCGTGTTCGGCACCGTATTCGAGCATCGGGACCCCGCCCTGGTGGTGGCGCAGCATGAGTTGCAGGAACAGCACATCGAGGTCGGTACCGCGTGCGTCGCGCAGCCGTTGGATGTCCTCGGTGGTCGCCATACCCGGCATCGCGGCCACGGCCCCGGAAACCGGTGCCCCGGAGCCGTGGTCGTGGCCGCCGCTGTGCTGGTCGTCACCGTGCCCGGGCTCGTGCATCCAGCCCATGTAGCCGTCCGTGCCGCGCGCGGGGGCGCCCCACATCTGCAACCAGCCCTGCATCCGCCCGATCTGACTCTGCTGGGTGGTCAGGATGTCGTAGGCGAGGCGCTGCACCGCGGGATCGGCCGAACCCAGCAGCGCCATCCCCGACATCTCCACGGCCTGCGTGTGGTGCGCCGACATATCCTGCGCGAACCCGATATCGACCGGACCCGGCTCGGACCCGCCGGACTCGTCCGGCGAGAACAGCACACCCGCGCCGAACCCGACCACGAGCAGGGCGATCGCGGCGATGATCAACAGCGGGGTGCGCTGGCCGCGCAGCTGTGCGCGCAACCCGGACTCGGGCCGGTGCCCGGTCTCGGGGGTTTCCGTTTCCGGCATTACTGTCCGGCCCCGGGCGCCTGCTGGTCGGCCGCGGCGCCGGGCGCCTGCGGGTCGGGCACAGCGCCGGGCGCCTGTGGGTCCGGCAGGGTGCCGGGCATCCCCGGAATCGCCGGGATACCGCCGGGCAGACCGCCGCCGGGCACTCCCATACCGCCGAGCTCGCCTTGGTCGGGCTGCAGGCCGGCGCCGTCCATCGGCACGGCGTCGGGGCCCGGTTCGCTCGGGTCGTAGGGGGGCGGGTTCTGGGTGTCGAAGGCCACCGTCGCGCAGTCCGCGCCGACCTCGGGGTAGGCGAAGTTGTTCAGCCGCAGCGCGGTGATGAACTGACCGACCCGTTCGTCGTCGGCGCTGTTCACGGTGAGCTGATGTCCCCAGGACTGCAGCGAGACGGGGGCTTCCTGGCCGGGGTGCGGCGACATGAGCATGTACTGCTCACCCTCGACCTTCTTCTTCAGCGTGTCGATCCCGGCCTGGTCGATCTTGTCCGGGTTGTAGGTGATCCACACCGCGCCGTGCTCCAGCGAATGCACCGCGTTCTCGTCGCGCAGCGCCTTGTCGTAGACGGTGCCCATGCAGTTGGCCCAGGAGGAGTCGTGCGGACCGCCGAACGGCGGGGTCTGGTCGTAGGCCACCCGCTTGGTCGCGTCGACGTGCAGACCGGCCGGGTACTCCTTCTTCACCACACCCTCGATCTGGTCGGAGGGGTCCTTCTGCTGCTCGGAAGGGGTGAACTTCTCCAGGGCGGCCTTCTCCTGGTACTTGGGCACCAGGTTCACCGCCAGCGCCGCGACCAGCCCGACGAGCACCACGACCGCGCCGATGGTGAGCCAGGGGATTCGCTGCGTGATCGGCGGTTTGCCCTTGTTCCTGCTGCTGCTCGCGCGCGCGCCCGCGACTTTGCCCGCCGCCTTCACGGCCTTCGCCGATTTGGCGCTCGTCCTGTTCGGCATACCGGTCCCAGTTCTTTCCACGTCGATGAACAGTGCCGAGCTGCGGTGCCCACTCGCGGCGCGCACCCACTCGGACCATAGGATAGAGACTCGTGACTCCAGCCGACCTTGCAGATCTCCTTCACGCCACCGCGGCGAAGGTCCTCGCCGAACGTGGACTGGATGCCGCGGTGCTGCCCGACACGGTCGATGTGGAGCGTCCCCGGAATCCGGAGCACGGTGACTACAGCACCAATGTAGCGATGAAGGTGGCGAAGAAGGCCGGGGCCAACCCGCGGGATCTGGCCGGCTGGCTCGCCGAGGCGCTGAGCGATACCGAGGCCGTCGCCGCCGCGGAGGTCGCCGGGCCCGGCTTCCTCAACATCCGGGTCGCCGCGTCCGCGCAGGGTGCGGTGCTCGAACAGGTGCATACGGCCGGGGCCGCCTACGGCACCGCCGACGCGCTTGCCGGTACCAGGATCAATCTGGAATTCGTCTCCGCCAACCCGACCGGCCCGGTGCACCTGGGCGGCACCCGCTGGGCGGCGGTGGGTGACGCGCTGGGCCGGATACTGGCCGCGCAGGGTGCCGAGGTCACCCGTGAGTACTACTTCAACGATCACGGCGCCCAGATCACCCGGTTCGCCGAATCGCTGGTCGCCGCCGCCACCGGCGCGCCGACCCCGGAGAACGGGTACGCGGGCGCCTATATCGGCGAGATCGCCGACCGGATCGTCACCGCCCATCCCGGCGCGGCCGAACTCGAACCGGAGAAGCGGCTCGAGTTGTTTCGCGCCGAGGGCGTGGAACTGATGTTCGCGCACATCAAGGAAACGCTGCACGAATTCGGCACCGATTTCGATGTGTATTTCAACGAGAGTTCGTTGTTCGCCTCGGGTGCGGTCGAACGCGCGGTGGACACCCTGAAGAATTCCGGTGACCTGTATTCGAAGGACGGCGCCTGGTGGATCGCCAGCTCCGAATATGGTGACGACCAGGATCGGGTGGTCATCAAGAGCGACGGGAACGCCGCCTATATCGCCGGCGATATCGCCTATCTGCAGGACAAGCGGTCGCGCGGTTTCGACCTGTGTATCTATATGCTCGGCGCCGACCATCACGGCTACATCGGCCGGTTGAAGGCCGCGGCGGCCGCGTTCGGTGACGACCCCGACAGTGTCGAGGTGCTCATCGGCCAGATGGTGAACCTGCTGCGCGACGGTGTGGCGGTGCGGATGAGCAAACGCGCGGGCACCGTGGTCACGCTCGACGATCTGGTGGAGGCCATCGGCGTCGACGCCGCCCGTTACTCGCTGGTGCGCAGCTCGGTGAACTCGAGCATCGATATCGACCTGGACCTGTGGGCCAAACAGGACAGTGTGAACCCGGTGTACTACGTGCAGTACGCGCACGCCCGTGCCGCGTCCATCGCGCGCAATGCCGCCGAATTCGAATATGACACGGTGACACCGGATTTCGCCCTGCTGGATTCGGAGTTCGAGGGCGCGCTCATCCGCACCATCGGTGAATTCCCCCGGGTGGTGGCGAGCGCGGCGACCCTGCGGGAACCGCACCGCATCGCGCGGTACCTGGAGGAACTGGCCGGCGCCTACCACCCGTTCCAGACCAACAAAGCTCTGCGGGTACTGCCGCTGGGCGACGAACCCGTCTCGCCGGTCAACGCCGCCCGCCTGGTGCTGGTGAACGCCACCCGCCAGGTGCTGGCCAACGGTCTGGCCCTGCTCGGCGTCACCGCCCCGGAGCGGATGTGACCGCGCCCCGCAATCGTATCGACCGACTGTTCCGGCAGTGGACGAGGAAGGAAGACCGATGAGTGTCCATCCCGCCGGGCCCCGGCACGCCGAGATACCGCACGCCCCGAACCTGCCGGAACGCCCGGCCGATCCGCGGCAGTTGATCGACCTGCCCGCGCAGGTGTGGCCGCGCAACGCCACCCGCGGCGCCGACGATGTGGTCCGGCTGGCGGGCGTGCCCGTCACCGAGCTCGCCGCGCAGTTCGGGACGCCGCTGTTCGTGGTGGACGAGGACGATTTCCGGTCCCGCTGCCGCGATATGGTGCGCGCGTTCGGGTCCGATTCCCGAGTCCACTACGCGTCCAAGGCTTTTCTGTGCGGTGAGATCGCGCGCTGGATCCGCGACGAGGGACTTTCACTGGACGTGTGCTCCGGCGGTGAACTCGCCGTCGCGCTGCACGCCGGCTTCCCGGCCGAGCGGATCGCCCTGCACGGCAACAATAAATCCGTGGCCGAACTCGAGGCCGCGGTGGCGGCCGGAGTGGGCCATATCGTGGTCGACTCGCTGATCGAGATCGACCGGCTGGAAGCCGTTGCCGGTGCCGCCGGGGTCGTGCAGGACGTCCTGGTCCGGGTCACGGTCGGCGTCGAGGCGCACACGCACGAATACATCTCCACCGCGCACGAGGACCAGAAATTCGGTTTCTCCATTTCCGGTGGCGACGCCATGGAAGCGCTGGCGCGGGTATTCGAGGCCGATAATCTGCGGCTGGTCGGGCTGCACAGCCATATCGGATCGCAGATCTTCGAAATCGACGGTTTCGAAATCGCCGCGCATCGGATGCTGGGCCTGCTGCGCGAAGCGGTCGACAAATTCGGTGTCGAGCGCACCTCGCAGATCTCGCTGCTCGACCTGGGCGGCGGTCTGGGTATTTCCTATCTGCCCTCCGACGATCCGCCGCCCCTGGACCTGTTCGCCGAGAAACTCCGCGCGCTGGTCGCCCGCGAGGCCGAACGCGCCGGGCTGCCCGTTCCGCGTATCGCCGTGGAACCGGGCCGCGCCATCGCCGGCCCCGGCACCGTGACCGTCTACGAGGTGGGCACCGTCAAGGACGTCTCGCTCGACGGTGGCCTGCGCCGCCGCTACGTGAGCGTGGACGGCGGGATGAGCGACAATATCCGGCCCGCGCTCTACCAGGCCGACTACCACTGCCAGCTGGTGTCCCGCGGTTCCGAGGCGCCGCCGGTGGTCGCCCGCGTTGTCGGAAAACATTGCGAGAGCGGCGATATCATCATCCGTGACACCTGGATGCCGGCCGATGCGGGTCCGGGGGACCTCATCGCGGTCGCCGGCACGGGTGCCTACTGCTATTCCATGTCGAGCCGGTACAACATGCTGACCCGTCCCGCCGTCGTCGCCGTGAGCGACGGCGCGGCCCGGTTGATCCTGCGCCGGGAAACGGTCGAGGACCTGCTCGGCCTGGAGGTCTGAATGGACGCGACGAAAGGGACGAGCATGCCAGAGGGGGCCGAGGTGGTACCCGGTCGATGGGGGCCGGACCGCCCGATCGGTATCGCGGTACTGGGAATGGGCAATGTGGGCCGTGAGGTCGTGCGGATCCTGCGGGATCACGCCGACGATCTGCAGTCGCGGGTCGGTGCGCCGCTGACCCTGCGCGGAGTCGCGGTGCGCAGCCTCGACCGCGACCGCGGACTACCCGCCGAACTGCTGACCACGGATGCCGAGGCTCTGGTGGCGCGGCCCGATGTGGACCTGGTCGTCGAGGTGATCGGCGGTATCGATCCGGCCCGCAAACTCATCCTGGCCGCGCTCAACGCCGGGAAGTCGGTGGTCACCGCCAACAAGGCGCTGCTGGCCGATTACACCGGTGAACTGGCCGCCGCCGCCGAACGCAGCCGCGCCGACCTGTACTTCGAGGCCGCGGTGGCCGGTGCCATCCCGGTGGTCCGGCCGCTCATCCAGTCGCTGTCCGGCGACCGGGTGAACCGGGTCGTCGGCATCGTCAACGGCACCACCAACTTCATCCTCTCGGCCATGGACGAGACGGGTGCCGACTACGGCGACACCCTGGCCGAAGCGACCCGTCTCGGCTACGCCGAAGCCGATCCGACCGCCGACGTCGAGGGCTTCGACGCCGCCGCGAAGGCCGCCATCCTGGCCTCGCTGGCCTTCCACACCCGCGTGACGGCCGCCGACGTCTACCGCCAGGGCATCGCCACCATCACCGCCGAGGACCTGGAGACCGCGTCCGCGCTGGACTGCACCGTCAAACTGCTGGCGATCTGCGAGCGGGTACCGGCGGGTGCGGGCGAACCCACCCGGGCCGAAGGCGGCAAGGACCGGGTGTCGGTGCGCGTCTATCCGGCGCTGATCCCGCGCAAGCATCCGCTGGCCGCGGTCACCGGAGCGTTCAACGCGGTGGTCGTGGAGGCCGAGAACGCCGGTCGGCTCATGTTCTACGGGCAGGGCGCCGGCGGGGCGCCGACCGCGTCGGCCGTACTGGGCGACCTGGTCATGGCCGCCCGCAATAAATTCTTCGGTGGCCGGGCACCGGGCGAATCGGTCTATGCTGAGCTTCCGATCGCGCCGATCGGCGACACCCCGACGCGCTATCACGTGAATCTGAAGGTCGAAGACCGTCCCGGCGTACTGGCCAGGGTGGCGGGCGAATTCTCCAACCACGGAGTGAGCATCTCGACCGTCCGGCAGGAGGGTCACGATGACAAGGCGCGACTGGTGGTCGTGACCCACCTGGCGACCGAGGCGGCGCTCTCGGAGACCGTCGCCGCGCTGTCGGGTATGGAATCCGTCACATCTGTCACCAGCGTTCTGAGATTGGAAGGCACCGAGGAATGACTACAGCATCGCGCAGCGATTCCGTCAGGGGCGGCGGTGGGGCGACGGGTGGGCCTACAGCATCGCGCAGCGATTCGGTGAGGGCCGGCGCGACGGGTGGGCCCACGGCCGGAGTCGCCCCGCAGGCCGGAGTGCACTCCCGCTGGCCCGGGCTCATCGCTGCCTACCGCGACCGCCTCGCGGGCGCGGCCGACTGGGAACCGGTCACCCTTTTCGAGGGCGGGACCCCGCTGGTTCCCGCGCCGCATCTGTCGCAGCTCACCGGCTGCGAGGTGTACCTGAAGGTCGAGGGCGCCAACCCGACCGGTTCGTTCAAGGACCGCGGGATGACCATGGCCATGACCGATGCCAAATACCGCGGTCAGCAGGCGGTGCTGTGCGCCTCCACGGGTAACACCTCCGCCTCGGCCGCCGCCTACGCCACCCGCGCGGGGATGACCTGTGCGGTGCTCATCCCGCAGGGCAAGATCGCCATGGGCAAACTTGCCCAGGCCGTGATGCTCGGCGCGAAGGTCATCCAGGTCGAGGGCAATTTCGACGACTGCCTGGAACTGGCCCGCAAGGTCACCTCGGATTTCCCGTCCATCGGCCTGGTGAACTCGGTGAACCCGGCGCGGATCGAGGGACAGAAGACCGCGTCCTTCGAAATCTGCGATGTGCTCGGCCGGGCCCCCGATGTGCACGCGCTGCCGGTGGGCAACGCCGGAAACATCACCGCCTACTGGCGGGGCTACCGCGAATACCGGGCCGACGGCGTGACCGAAACACTGCCCCGCATGCTGGGTGTCCAGGCCGCCGGGGCGGCCCCACTGGTCAACGGCGCCCCGGTGAGCCACCCGGAAACCATCGCGACCGCCATCCGGATCGGCGCGCCCGCCTCCTGGAACGGCGCTGTGGCGGCCAAGGAGGAATCCGGCGGCGCGTTCCGCGCGGCCACCGACGAGGAAATTCTGCACGCGTACCGTCTGGTCGCGGCCGAAGAGGGCGTTTTCGTGGAGCCCGCGTCCGCGGCGAGCGTCGCGGGTGTGCTGGCCGCCCATGCCGAGGGCTGGCTGGAGCCCGGGCAGACGGTGGTCTGCACGGTCACCGGAAACGGTCTCAAGGACCCCGATACCGCGCTGCTCGGCATGCCCGAGGTGCAGGCCATCCAGGTCGACCCGGTCGCCGTGGCCGCACGACTCGAACTGGCCTGATGGTGGATACGCGCGAAAGCCGGCTGGTGGCTCCGACTCTGCCGGCCGGTATCACGGTCTCGGTCCGGGTGCCGGCCTCCACCGCGAATCTGGGGCCCGGGTTCGATTCGCTGGGTATGGCCCTGGGGATCTACGACGAGATCGAGGTGCGCAGTACCGATTCCGGCCTGAATATCCGGATGGAGGGCGAAGGCGCCGACGAGGTGGCCTGGGGGCCACAGCATCTGGTGGTGCGTGCGATCGAACGCGGACTGGAATCGGCCGGTATCTGGGCCGACGGCCTGGACGTGCTGTGCCGGAACGCGATTCCGCATTCCCGCGGATTGGGTTCCTCCGCCTCGGCCGTGGTCGGCGGCCTGGCCGCCGGGCGTGCGCTGGCCGCGCAATTCGATCCGTCCCTGGCGGTGGACACCGATCAATTGGTGCAGCTCGCCTCGGAATTCGAAGGCCACCCCGATAATGCCGCCGCCAGTGTGCTCGGTGGAATCGTCGTGTCCTGGACCGAGGCCGGCCCCGGACCGGATACCGATATCGGCGCACCGCAACGGCTGTACCGGGCGGTCCGCCTCGACGGGCATCCCACGCTGCGTCCGGTCGTCCTGGTCCCCGAGGAACGGTCTTCCACCGCGCAGACCCGCGGGCTGCTGCCCGAGCTGGTGCCGCACCGGGACGCGGCGTTCAACGTGAGCCGGGCCGCGCTGGCGGTGGTCGCGCTGACCCAGCGCCCGGACCTGCTGCTCCCGGCCACGGCCGACCGGCTGCACCAGACCCAGCGCGCCCCCGCGCTACCGTTGACCACCGCCTGGATCCAGCGGTTGCGCGACGCCGGCATCGCGGCCATGGTCTCCGGCGCCGGGCCCACTGTGCTCGCCCTCACGACCAGCGCGTTTCCCGAAGAACTACGGCTTCGGGCCGCCGCGGACGGGCTCCGGGTCATCGAGCCGGGCATCGCGGAAGGCGTGCAGATCAGCTGACGGGCGCGTCCGCCTTGCCGACCTTCCTACTTGCCCGCTATCCTGGGCAAGTCCGTACATCGCGCGCATCAGACGCCGGTGCTTCATCAGGGCAATCGCTCCAGCAGGCTCCAGGCTCGAGCCCTCATGCCATGGGGGTGCCGCGCAGCCGCTCAACTGGAATGATCTCTTCCACCTTTTCCAGCGGTGGCGAAGCACCCGGTCCCGGAGGGGCAGGCGATACGGCTACAAATCCGAGTCCGGCAGCGAGATCGGGCTACGGAACGAACCCTCGACACAGCACACGGCCATCGAGGGAAGGAAAGGATCTCCGTGACAGATACGGACCTGCTCGCGACACCCGGGGTGGAATCCGACTCCGAACCCTCGGGCAACCGCGAAAGTGACTCCGGACAGATTTCTTCGAAGATGAGCGAGAACACCGACATCGGATCGGGGCTGACTGGAATGTTGTTGCCGCAGTTGCGCGCACTGGCAGGGGAACTCGGAATTCGAGGCACCTCCGGTATGCGTAAGGGTGATCTCATCACCGCCATCAAGGAAAACCAGGCCGGCAGACCCGCCGCCGCGGAGCGCAGCACCCGCGCGAAGGCTGCCAAAGAACGTAAAACCGCAGACCAGCCTGCCGAGGCCGGGACCGCGGCGCCTGCCGTCCAGGCCGCGCCCGCCGCCGCGTCGGTTCCGGCGGTCGAAGCGCCCGCCGCCGATACTGCGGCGCACAAGGACTCCGCGGCCGCGGACAAGGGCAAGCCCGACCAGGCCGCCACCAACGGCTCGGCGACCGCCAACGCCACCGCAGGTACGGCCGCGGACACCGAATCCGGCGCCAAGACCGACGGCAGAGCCGACAACAAGCCGGCCGAGGGCGCCGAGGATTCGGGCCGCGATTCCGGCCAGCGCGGCCGCGGCCGCCAGCGTCGTGGTCGCGACCAGCAGCCCAAGAACGGCGAGCCCGCCGGCGAGGACGCCAAGCAGCAGGACGGCGCGAAGAACGACGCCGTCAAGCAGCAGGACGGCAAGGACGGCGAGCAGGGCGAACGCCGTCGCGACCGCAACCAGGGCCAGCAGGGCCAGGGCGGCGATCAGCGCGGTTCCGGCGGCAACCGGGGCGGCGCCGATCGTGGTGGCGACGACGAGGAAGGCGGCCGTGGCCGCCGTGGCCGCCGGTTCCGCGAGCGTCGACGGGGCCGCGACCGCGAAGGTGGCGGCGGTGAAGCGCGCGAGCCCGAGATCCGCGAAGACGATGTGCTCCAGCCGGTCGCGGGAATCCTCGACGTGCTGGACAACTACGCGTTCGTGCGCACTTCCGGCTACCTGGCCGGGCCGAACGACGTCTACGTCTCGATGAACCTGGTCCGCAAGAACGGCCTGCGTCGCGGTGACGCGATCACCGGCGCGGTCCGCGCGCCACGCGACGGCGAACAGAGCAACCAGCGGCAGAAGTTCGATCCGCTGGTGCGGCTGGACACCGTCAACGGCGCCGAAATCGATTCGGCCAAGCGCCGCCCCGATTTCAACAAGCTGACCCCGCTGTACCCGAACCAGCGGCTGCGCCTGGAAACCCAGCAGAACAAGCTGACCACCCGGGTGATCGACCTGATCATGCCGATCGGTAAGGGCCAGCGTGCGCTGATCGTGTCCCCGCCGAAGGCCGGTAAGACCACGATCATGCAGGACATCGCCAACGCGATCGCGATCAACAACCCCGAGTGCTACCTCATGGTGGTGCTGGTCGACGAACGTCCCGAAGAAGTCACCGATATGCAGCGTTCGGTGAAGGGCGAGGTCATCGCCTCCACCTTCGACCGGCCGCCGTCCGACCACACCTCGGTCGCCGAACTGGCCATCGAGCGGGCCAAGCGCCTGGTCGAGATGGGCAAGGACGTCGTGGTGCTGCTGGACTCGATCACCCGTCTGGGCCGCGCGTACAACAACTCCTCGCCGGCTTCCGGGCGCATCCTGTCCGGTGGTGTCGACTCCACCGCGCTGTACCCGCCCAAGCGGTTCCTCGGTGCGGCGCGCAATATCGAGAACGGCGGGTCGCTCACCATCATCGCCACCGCCATGGTGGAAACCGGCTCGACCGGTGACACGGTGATCTTCGAGGAGTTCAAGGGCACCGGTAACGCCGAGCTCAAACTGGACCGCAAGATCGCCGAGCGGCGCGTGTTCCCCGCGGTGGACGTCAACCCGTCCGGCACCCGTAAGGACGAGCTGCTGCTCAACCCGGACGAGGCCGCGGTCCTGCACAAGCTGCGTCGTGTCCTGTCCGGTCTGGACTCGCACCAGGCGATCGACCTGCTGATCGACCGCCTGCGCAAGAGCAAGAACAACCTCGAGTTCCTGATGCAGGTCTCCAAGACCGCCCCGGGTGCGCTCGACGAGTAGCTGTGCCTATGGCCCCGCCTCCGGCGGGACGGGCCTCGACCCTTCGGGGCCTCGCTGGACTCGGCGCCGAGCGGGTCGACCTTCCGAGAAGGTCGGCCCGCTCGGCGTTTCCGGGGTGGGAGCGTGACGGCCGTCCGTTCCCCGGCAAGCCTGCCTCCGCCCGCGACAAGTGATAGAGCGCCGGGCCGCCGGACGACTCTCAGGCCGCCCGTCGTGGGTGGCGACGGTACGCGCAGGTGTCGGACGTCGCGCAGGTGCCCGGACGCCCCGATTGCCCCGTGGAGTATGCGAGCGGCACGCGGTCCGGCGCACTGCTGGTCCATCGGCGTTCCAGCGACCTTTTGGGCCCGATCCGGGCAACGCCCGGGTGTATGAGCAACGAGGGCGTGCGGAACAAATCCCGGGGTGGGGGCGTTGCAGCAGGCATCGGTGGTTCTGGCATACTTGACCGCCGTGCGTCTGCGATTCGCGCAGACAATCCCGCCTGAAGTCGGTTCCGGTTCACGTTCGAGGTAGATGCCCGAGCGACCCGGCGACCAATATCGAGAGGACACCCATGAAGGCAGGAATTCACCCGACCTACGTCGACACCACGGTGGTCTGCGGTTGCGGTAATACCTTCCAGACCCGCTCCACCAAGGAATCGGGACACATCACCGTCGAGGTCTGCTCGCAGTGCCACCCGTTCTACACCGGCAAGCAGAAGATCCTGGACACCGGTGGTCGCGTGGCCCGCTTCGAGGCCCGCTACGGCAAGCGTGCCAAGAAGGAAGCCGACGCCAAGTAGCTTTCTCGCCAACGCCCGGTCCTGCCCAGTCGCAGGCCGGGCGTTGGTGTTTTTCTGCCCACCCTCCCCGCGTCGTCCTTTCGAGTAGGAGCCACGTTCATGGCCGAGAAAACCGCACCGTCCGCGATCGACGATGTGCTGGCCGAATACGCCGGACTGGAAACCCAGCTGGCGGACCCGGCCCTGCACAACGACCCGGACGCCGCGCGACGGGTCGGGAAGCGGTTCGCCGAACTGGCCCCGGTGATGACCACCTTCAAGAAACTCTCCGCCACCCGCGACGACCTCGAAGCCGCCCGGGAACTGGCCGCCGACGATGCGGCATTCGCCGCGGAGATCCCCGGCCTCGAGGAACAGCTCGAAGAACTCGAGAAACAACTCGCCGATCTACTCGCCCCCCGCGACCCGCACGACGGTGACGATGTGGTGCTGGAGGTGAAATCCGGTGAAGGCGGCGAAGAATCGGCACTGTTCGCCGCCGACCTGGCCCGGATGTACGTCCGGTACGCGGAACGCCGCGGCTGGAAGGTCGAAATCCTCGATGCGGCCGTGTCCGACCTCGGTGGTTACAAAGAAGCGACACTGTCCATCAAGAGCCGCGACGCCGCCCGCGACGGTGTGTGGTCGCGGTTCAAGTTCGAAGGCGGCGTGCACCGGGTGCAGCGGGTGCCGGTCACCGAATCGCAGGGCCGTGTCCATACCTCGGCCGCCGGCGTCCTCATCTACCCCGAACCCGACGAGGTCGAAGAAGTACAGATCGACGAGAGCGATCTGCGCATCGACGTCTACCGCTCCTCCGGCAAGGGCGGTCAGGGCGTCAACACCACCGACTCGGCGGTCCGCATCACCCATCTGCCCTCCGGGATCGTCGTCACCTGCCAGAACGAACGCTCGCAGCTGCAGAACAAGGCCCGCGCCATGCAGGTCCTGGCCGCCCGCCTGCAGGCATTGGCCGAAGAACAGGCCGAACAGGAAGCCGCGGAGGGCCGGGCCGGGCAGATCCGCACGGTCGACCGCTCCGAACGCATCCGCACCTACAACTTCCCGGAGAACCGCATCGCCGACCACCGCATCGGCTACAAGGCCCACAACCTCGACGCGGTACTCAACGGCGAGATGGACGCCCTCCTGGATGCCCTGGCCACCGCCGACCGCGCCGCCCGCATGGCCGAGTAGCTGTGTTTATTGGCGGCGCCTGCGGCGCCGCGGGGTCGAGGCCCCCTTGGTCCCGCCGTTCAGGCCTCGAGACTCGAGCCTTCGGCTCATGCGCTTTCGAGGCCTGAACGGCGGGACGGGCCTCGACCCTTTCAGGGCCTCGTAAGACTCGGCCCGCAGGCGGCCCCAAAAAAGCGCTGCCTTCATCAGCAAGTCCGAATCCCAAGCGCCTCCGAAGTCCCGGCGTGAGCTCACAGCCCCATGTAGCGAGTGCGCCCTGACCTTCACAAACCGGCCCTCTCCTCGTCACCGCGTCCGCCGACCCGCCAGAATGTCACGGTGACCCGCGTTCAGCTCCGCCCCGTACTCGTCGAAGCGACGGAAGTTCTCGATGCGGCCGGGGTGCCCAGCCCGCGCGTCGACGCCGAGCAGCTGGCAGCGCACGTGCTGGGGGTGGAGCGCTCCAGGCTCCTGCTGAACCCGCTGATCGGGGCGCAGCAGCTCGCCGACTATCGGGCGCTGGTGGCGCGCCGGGCCGAGCGGGTGCCGCTGCAGCATCTGACCGGGCGCTCGTATATGGGTGAGATCGACCTCACGGTGGGTCCCGGCGTTTTCGTGCCCCGCCCGGAGACCGAGTTGTTGTTCGCCTGGGCGCTCGCCCACCTGGAGGCGGTCCGCCACGATCACACGCCGGTGGTGGTGGACCTGTGCACGGGTTCGGGCGCGCTCGCTCTCGCACTCGCCCATGCCCGGCCCGATGCCGATGTGCACGCGGTGGAATTGGACCCCGGCGCGCTGGGCTGGGCCCGCCGCAATGCCGACCGGTGCGTCGCCGACGGCGATACCCCGATCACCCTGCACCACGACGACGTGACCGACCCGCATCTCCTCACCGAACTCGACGGTTACGTCGATCTCGTCGTCGCCAACCCGCCCTATATCCCCGACGGCGCCGAACTGTCCCCCGAGGTGGCCCGCCACGACCCGCACCGCGCCCTCTTCGGCGGCCCCGACGGCTTGGACGTGATCCGTCCTCTGGTGCCGCTCATCGGCCGCCTGCTCCGGCCCGGTGGGGGAGCGGCGATCGAGCACGACGACAGCAACGGCGCGGAACTCGCGCGCCTACTGGCGGCGGACGGGCGGTTCACCGGGATCGTGGAGCACCCGGATCTGGCAGGGAAGCCACGGTTTGTGGCGGCCGTGCGATGTGCGGTGGGCCGTTCATAGAGTGCGGCTGTCGAGCACCCTCGGTCAAGGGCGAGACGGGCCTCGACCGAGGGGGCTCGTAGGACTCGGCGCTGGGCGTACTGCTGTTGACGAAGGGACCGGATACGAGGTCACACCAGGCGGCTGCGTCAGCATCCGACCAGGACATCGAGATGCCGACGCAACCCGCATGCGTCGAGTTTTACGAGACACCTCAAAGGGTTGAGGCCCGTCTCGCCGTTTCGGCCTCGAAGTGCATGCGCCGCAGGCGCGAGTCCCGAGGCCGAAACAGCGAGACCAAGGGGGCCTCAACCCCGCCCCGCCGGAGGCGGGGCCATACCATGGTGCGCGTGAGTACCGTCTACGACTGCGCCGATCCCGACTCGCGCGCCGCCGGCCTGGCCGCGGCTACCAGTGCTCTGAGATCGGGGCGATTGGTCGTGGTGCCCACCGATACGGTTTACGGTCTGGCTGCCGACGCTTTCGATTCCGCTGCGGTCGCGTCGTTGCTGGCGGCCAAGGGCCGGGGGCGGGATATGCCGGTGCCGGTGCTGGTGGGTTCGTGGAACACGATCGACGGACTGGTGTTCTCGGTGCGGCCGCAGGCTCGTGAGCTGATCCGGGCATTCTGGCCCGGGGGGCTGAGTATTGTTGTGCAGCAGGCTCCTTCGCTGTCCTGGGATCTCGGTGAGGCGCGTGGCACGGTGATGCTGCGGATGCCGTTGCATCCGGTGGCGCTGGAGTTGTTGCAGGAGGTCGGTCCGCTGGCGGTGTCCAGTGCCAATATTTCCGGTAAGCCGGCGGCCGAGAATGTGTCGCAGGCGCGGGAGCAGCTCGGCACCCAGGTGGGTGTATTCCTGGACGGCGGTCCGGCCCAGCACGCGAAGCCGTCCACCATTGTCGATCTCACCGCTGATCAGCCGCGGATCCTGCGCGCGGGCGCGGTGCCGACCGCGGCGGTCGCCGAAGCGCTGGGAGTCACCGCCGAGTCGTTGACCGGGTCCGTCGCGCGGTGAATGTAGCGGTTTCGATGAGGGTACGGGCGGTATCCCCGGCCGCGGGGTGGTGGTCGGCGCGATGACCGGTTACGGTGCGGTCGTCCCGCTACGCGAGCTCCTGCTGGTGTTGCTGATTTCGGCGGTGGTGACCTTTCTGGCCACCGGCGGGATCCGGACGCTGGCGATCGGGTTCGGCGCGGTGGCCATTCCGCGTGACCGCGATGTACACGTGAAGCCGATCCCGCGAATGGGCGGGGTGGGTATGTACATCGGCGTGGTGGCGGCCGTTTTGTTCGCTCATCAGTTGCCGGCGCTGCGCCGCGGCTTCGATTACCGGCCCGATATCGCCGCCGTGCTGGTCGCGGCGACGATCATCGTCGGGGTCGGGATCGTGGACGATCGGTGGGGCCTGGACGCGCTCACCAAGTTCGCCGGTCAGGTCACTGCCGCCGGGGTGATGGCGGTGATGGGTCTGGGCTGGTATCTGATCTACGACCCGTTCAACAACAGCACCGTAGTCCTCGACGGATTGCAGGGCGGCCTGGTCACCGTCGCGGTCGCGGTGACCCTGATCAACGCCATGAACTTCGTCGACGGCCTGGACGGTCTGGCCGCCGGCCTGGGGCTGATCGCTTCGTTCGCGGTGTTCGCTTTCGCGGTCGGCCTGCTCACCGAACAGGGCGGTTCGGTGGACAGCTATCCACCCGCCCTGCTGGCCGCCGCCATGGCCGGTGCCTGCCTCGGGTTCCTGCCGCATAATTTCTCGCCGGCCCGGATCTTCATGGGTGATTCGGGATCCATGCTGATCGGGTTGGTGCTGGCCGCGGTGTCGACCAGCGCGTCCGGCCGGATCCCGTTGCAGGGTTACGGGCCGCGCGATATCGTCGGCCTGCTCTCGCCGTTGTTGCTGGTCGGCGCGGTGATGTTCATCCCGGTGCTGGATCTGCTGCTCGCGATCGTGCGCCGGGTGCGCGCCGGGGTCAGTTTCTCCACACCCGACAAGATGCATCTGCACCACCGGCTGCTGCAGATCGGGCATTCGCAGCGCCGGGTGGTGCTGGTGATCTATCTGTGGGTCGGCATCCTCGCGTTCGGTGCGGTCGGCACCTCGGTGATGGACCGCCGGGTGGTGGTGCTGATGATGGCCGCCGGCCTCCTGTTCGCGCTGGTCGTGACCGCTGTTCCGGGGTTGTGGCGGCGGCAGGCCCGCCGGGACGCGGCGGGCTCGGCTTCCGACTCCGGGTAGAGTTCGGGCCGTGTCCACGAGTTCTGCCGGCCCCAGCACCCCCGATAGCGCCGATGCCCCGCTCCGTGCGGCGTTGCGCTATGGACTGATCGGTCTGGTTGTTTTGACGGTGCTGGCGGCGGCCATCGCGACAGCGCTGGCCGGAACCGCCGGACTGTGGGGCGCGCTGCTGGGTGCCGCGATCGGTGGGGGTTTCATCCTGACCACGGCGGTGGTCGTGCTGCTCGGCGCGAAACTCCCGCCGTCCACCGCCGGGCTGATCATGCTGGTCAGCTGGGTCGGAAAGCTGCTGGTGGCGTTGATCGTGGTCGCCGTTCTGCAACGATTCGAGTTCTACGACCGGGTGGCACTGTTCCTGACCGTCGTGGGGGCCCTGGTCATCGTTCTGGGAGCCGAAACTTACGGTGTATTGCGACAGAAGGTCCCCTATGTAACCGTCCCTGAGCAGGGCGGGAAAGAGGAGCCTGACCAGGGTTGACCAGGGTCTACGACAATTTGTCGTAGATTACATCTCCCCCGCTACACGTTGTCGTAGTTCTCTTGGTAAAGTATTGGTAAGCAAGCGACTAAGCCAGGGGTGCCGACCCGGTCCGACCAGCTACCGCTATGCTACTGCCGTGCCGTGCTCGTAAAGGGTTCGGTTCTGCATGTCGACGATGTCGCCGACACACGTACAGACGCCAGCGCGGATCGCCGCTACAGCTGCTGACGACCTCGAGCCGACCTCAGTCGACCCACATTGATCGTCAATGTCCGATCGAACCGCGGGAGCGAAAACATCCCGCGGCCCGAACACGGGAGAGAACGCTGAGCGTCACTACCTTGGCCGCGGAGTTTCACGCGCCGTCGCTAACCGACTTCTTCCCTCCGGCGGTGCTGTTCGAAGGGACCCCCTTCGAACTCGATCGGCTGATGCTGGTCCGGCTCGTGATGACCGCCGTCCTGATCGCATTCCTGTTCCTGGCGTTCCGGACCCCGCGAATCGTGCCGAAACGACTGCAGAACGTCGGCGAAATGGGTCTGGTCTTCGTCAAGGAGCAGATCTGTGACGAGATCCTCGGCAAGGAAAACGGCCGCAAGTTCTTCCCGCTGATCGCGACGATCTTCTTCACCGTCCTGTTCCTGAACTTCTCGGGTGTGATCCCCGGTCTGAACATCTCGTCGAACGCGCGTATCGGCATGCCGCTGGTACTGGCCGTGATCGCGTATATCGCGTTCAACTACGTGGGCATCAAGAAGTACGGCTTCTTCACCTATATGCGCAGCAGCATCGTCGTTCCGAATGTTCCGCCGGCCATGCACGTGCTGCTCATTCCGATCGAGTTCATCTCGACCTTCGTGCTGCGGCCCTTCACGCTGACCGTCCGACTCATGGCCAATATGCTCGCCGGTCACATCATGTTGGTGCTGTTCTTCAGCGCGACCCAGTTCTTCCTCTTCGACGCGGACGCCTGGATGAAGGTGTTCTCGCCCTTCTCGCTGCTGGGCGGGCTCGCATTCACGCTGTTCGAGCTGCTGGTCATCTTCCTGCAGGCCTATGTGTTCGCGTTGCTGACCGCCGTGTACATCAGTCTTGCCCAGCACGCCGACGAACACTGACCGACCGGAACAACCGATAAGGACCTGCTGCACCACGCCGTCCGGCGGGTGAGCAACAGAAAGGGAATGGAAGACTCATGAGCCTCTCGTACCTGGCCCAGGAAGCTGCCACCAACGAATCCACGCTGAAGGGCCTTGGCGCTGTCGGCTACGGCCTGGCCGCCATCGGCCCCGGCATCGGCGTCGGTATCGTCGTCGGTAAGGCGATCGAGGGTATTGCCCGCCAGCCCGAGCTCTCCGGCACCATCCGGACCAACATGTTCCTCGGCATCGCGTTCACCGAAGCCCTGGCGCTGATCGGTCTCGTCGCCGGCTTCATCTTCTGATTCCGATGAACGAGTTCATTCTGCTCGCAGCGGCTGAGGGAGAGGATGTGAATCCTCTCATCCCCGCGACGTACGACATCGTCTGGTCGGCGGTCTGCGTGGCGATTATCGCCTTCGTGGTCTACAAATACGCCGTTCCACGCCTGATGAAGGTGCTGGACGAGCGCGCCGACAAGATCGAGGGTGGCATCGATCGGGCCGAGGCCGCGCAGGCCGAAGCCCAGGAGACGCTGCAGCAGTACCAGAAGCAGCTGGCCGACGCACGTCTGGAAGCCGCGAAGATCCGCGAAGACGCCCGCACCCAGGGACAGCAGATCCTCGCCCAGATGAAGGCCGACGCCCAGGCCGAGAGCGACCGTATCGTCGCGGCCGGGCACACCCAGCTGGAAGCCCAGCGCCAGCAGATCCTGACCGAGCTGCGTGCCGAGGTCGGCCGCACCGCGGTGGACCTGGCCGAGAAGATCATCGGGCAGTCGGTATCGGACGAGGCCAAACAGGCCGCGACGATCGAGCGATTCCTCGACGAGATCGACCGTTCGGACGCCGGTATCGGGGTCGGAAGGTAACGACGGAGGAGTGAAAACCATGTACGCAGCGAGCCGTGAGGCCAGCTCCCGGTCCAAGGAGGCGCTTCGGGCCGCGCTGACCGGAAGCAACGGTGTTGCGGCCACGACGGGGTCCGAACTGTTCGCCGTTGTCGACGTACTGGACGACCAGCGTCCGCTGCGTGTGGCGCTCGCGGACGTATCGGTGCCCGGTTCGGCCCGCGCCGAACTGTGCGAGCGGATCTTCGGGAGCCAGGTCAGCGCTGCCACTCAGGCGGTGCTGACCACTGCGGTCGCCCAGGACTGGTCGCGTGCCCGGGACCTGGTCGACACTCTGGTGCTGCTCGGTCAGCTGGCATACCTGGAATCGGCCTCCGAAAAGGGCCGGTTGACCGCCGTCGAGGACGAACTGTTCCGCTTCGGCCGGATCATCGCCGACAACCCGGAGCTGGAACAGGCCCTGTCCGATCGCGCCGCCTCGGCGGCGGCCAAACGAGAACTGCTCGAGCGGCTGCTGTCCGGTAAGGCCGAGCCCATCACCCGGGCTCTCGCCGAACAGGTGGTGACCAGGCAGCGTGCCGGGATCGGTGTGGCCTTCGACGAACTGTCCGACCTGGCCGCGGCCCGGCGCGAACAGATCGTCGCGCACGTCCGGTCGGCGATCGAGCTGACCGACTCCCAGCGTGAACGGCTGGGCGGCGCCCTGGCACGTATCTACAACAAGGCTGTCACCGTGCATGTCGAGGTCGATCCCGAACTGTTGAGCGGGCTCGTCGTGCGCATCGGCGACGATGTGATCGACGGCAGCGCGATCGGCCGACTGGACCGGTTGCGCCGCTCGCTGACCTAGCGGCGGGGCGCCGGGCACCGGTCCGGCGCGAACCGCTCAACACCCCCGACATTCCAGACCAGAGACCGAGAGCAGGAAGAACATGGCGGAGCTGACGATCTCCTCCGACGAGATCCGTAGCGCGATCGAAAGCTACACCCAGAGCTACACCCCGGAAACCTCCATCGAGGAAGTCGGTGTCGTCACCGATACCAGTGACGGCATCGCGCATGTGAGCGGCCTGCCTTCGGCTATGGCCAACGAGCTGCTCGAATTCCCGGGCGGTGTGCTCGGTGTCGCGCTGAACCTCGAGGACCGTGAAATCGGTGCCGTCATCCTCGGCGAGTTCGCCGAGATCGAAGAGGGCCAGCAGGTGCGCCGCACCGGCGATGTGCTCTCGGTCCCGGTCGGCGACAACTTCCTCGGCCGCGTCGTGAACCCGCTCGGCCAGCCGATCGACGGTCTGGGCGAGATCGAATCCGACGACCGCCGCGTCCTGGAACTGCAGGCCGCGACAGTACTGGAGCGGCAGCCGGTCGAGGAGCCGATGGCGACCGGCATTACCGCCATCGATGCGCTCACCGCGATCGGCCGGGGTCAGCGTCAGCTGGTCATCGGCGACCGCAAGACCGGTAAGACCGCGGTCTGCATCGACACGATCCTGAACCAGAAGGCCAACTGGGAGTCGGGCGATCCGGCCAAGCAGGTGCGCTGCATCTACGTGGCGATCGGCCAGAAGGGTTCCACCATCGCGGGCGTGAAATCCGCCCTCGAGGAGCACGGTGCGCTGGAGTACACCACCATCGTCGCCGCCCCGGCCTCCGACTCCGCCGGCTTCAAGTGGCTGGCCCCCTACACCGGCTCGGCCCTCGGCCAGCACTGGATGTACCAGGGCAAGCACGTCCTGATCGTGTTCGACGATCTGACCAAGCAGGCCGAGGCCTACCGCGCGATCTCGCTGCTGCTGCGCCGTCCGCCGGGCCGCGAGGCCTACCCGGGCGACGTTTTCTACCTGCACTCGCGTCTGCTGGAGCGTTGCGCCAAGCTCTCCGATGAGATGGGCGGCGGTTCGATGACCGGTCTGCCGATCATCGAGACCAAGGCCAACGACATCTCGGCCTTCATCCCGACCAACGTCATCTCCATCACCGACGGCCAGGTCTTCCTCGAGTCCGACCTGTTCAACAAGGGCGTCCGCCCGGCGATCAACGTCGGTACCTCGGTCTCCCGTGTCGGTGGCGCCGCCCAGACCAAGGGTATGAAGAAGGTCGCCGGTTCGCTGCGTCTGGAAATGGCCCAGTACCGCGAGCTGGAGGCGTTCTCCGCCTTCGCCTCCGACCTGGACGCCGCCTCGCTGGCGCAGCTCGAGCGTGGTGCCCGCTGGGTGGAACTGCTCAAGCAGGACCAGTACTCGCCGATCGCGGTCGAGGATCAGATCGTCTCGATCTATCTGGTCGACGGCGGCTACTACGACTCCGTACCGGTGGCCGATATCCGCCGCTTCAATGTCGAGCTGCTCGAGGATCTGCACAGCAACGCCGCGGACGCCTTCACCGCCATTGCCGGTGGCAAGGTGCTCGACGGTGATGCCGCCGAGCAGATCAAGACCGCTACCGACAACTTCAAGCAGGGCTTCCTGGCCTCGGACGGCACCCGCGTGGTGAACGAGCCCGGCGCCGACGAGCTCGGCCACGAAGAGGTCGAATCGCTGTCGGTCACCCGCAAGCACGTCGAGAAGTAGACCGGGCGAACCATGCGCTGTTTTCCTGTCACGCCGCGAATGAGGGGAGTGTGAACCGATGGCTACCTTGCGCGAGCTGCGCTCCCGTATTCGTGGTATCAACTCGATCAAGAAGATCACCAAGGCCCAGGAACTGATCGCCACCTCGCGGATCACCAAGGCCCAGGCTCGGGTCGCGGCCGCCAAGCCGTACTCCGAGGAGATCACCAAGGTGGTCGCGGAGCTGGCGAGTGCGTCGAAGAATCTGTCGCACCCGCTGCTCACCGAGCGCTCCGATCCGAAGCGTGCCGCGGTGCTGGTGATCACCAGCGACAGCGGCCAATGCGGTGGTTACAACTCCAATGTGCTCAAACGCGCCGAGGAGTTGATGACCACCCTGCGCGACGAGGGCAAGGAACCGGTGCTCTACGTCATGGGCAACAAGGGCCTGACGTACTACACCTTCCGCGATCGTCGGCCGGTGGCCTCGTGGACCGGGTTCTCGCAGCAGCCGACCTATCCGGATGCCTCGGCGGCCTGCAACCACCTGGTGGACAGCTTCATGGCCGGGTCCGCGGGCGAGGTCCCGGCACCGGACGGTACCGGTTCGATCGCGGGCGTGGACGAACTCCATATCGTCTACACCCGGTTCGTGAGCATGCTGTCGCAGACGCCGGAGGTGCGCCGGATGGCGCCGATCCAGATCTCCTTCGTCGACGAGAACTTCGATCTGGGCAAGGACATGCTGTCCGATTCGCCCACGGCCGAGGTGAGCGCGCAGTACGAATTCGAGCCCGACGCCGATGTGCTGCTGGCGGCGCTGCTGCCCAAGTACATCAACACGCGGATCTACGCGTCGTTGCTCGACGCAGCGGCATCCGAGCACGCCGCTCGGCGCACCGCAATGAAGGCGGCCACCGATAACGCCAACGAATTGGCGAGTTCCCTGTCTCGCCAGGCCAACTCGTTGCGGCAGGCCAACATCACGCAGGAAATCAGCGAAATCGTCGGCGGCGTGAATGCCCTGGCGGCCAGCTCGGAACGCGACTGAGACGCAGGAAGAGAAACCAGACAAATGACCGCAGCTGTTACTCGAGAAGAGTCGAGCCGGACCGGCGCCGCCACGGGCCGCGTGGTCCGCGTCATCGGCCCCGTCGTGGACGTCGAATTCCCGCGGGGCTCCATTCCAGAACTGTTCAACGCTCTTGCCGCCGACATCACTCTGAAGTCGGTAGCCAAGACGCTGACCCTCGAGGTCGCCCAGCACCTCGGCGACAACATCGTGCGCACCATCTCGATGCAGCCCACCGACGGCCTGGTCCGTGGCGCCGAGGTCCGTGACTCCGGTAAGCCGATCTCCGTGCCGGTCGGCGATGTCGTCAAGGGGCACGTGTTCAACGCCCTGGGCGACTGCCTCGACAGCCCCGGCCTCGGCCGCGACGGCGAGCAGTGGGGCATCCACCGCAAGCCGCCGAGCTTCGACCAGCTCGAGGGCAAGACCGAGATTCTCGAGACCGGCGTCAAGGTGCTCGACCTGCTGACCCCGTACGTGAAGGGCGGCAAGATCGGTCTGTTCGGTGGTGCCGGTGTCGGCAAGACCGTGCTGATCCAGGAGATGATCACCCGTATCGCGCGGGAGTTCTCCGGCACCTCGGTGTTCGCCGGCGTCGGTGAGCGCACCCGTGAAGGCACCGACCTGCACCTGGAAATGGAAGAGATGGGCGTCCTGCAGGACACCGCCCTCGTCTTCGGCCAGATGGACGAGCCGCCGGGCACCCGTATGCGCGTCGCCCTGTCCGCGCTGACCATGGCGGAGTACTTCCGCGATGTGAAGCACCAGGACGTGCTGCTGTTCATCGACAACATCTTCCGGTTCACCCAGGCCGGTTCCGAGGTCTCGACCCTGCTGGGTCGTATGCCCTCCGCGGTCGGTTACCAGCCGACGCTGGCCGACGAGATGGGTGAGCTGCAGGAGCGGATCACCTCGACCCGCGGCCGGTCGATCACCTCGCTGCAGGCCATCTACGTGCCCGCCGACGACTACACCGACCCGGCCCCGGCGACCACCTTCGCCCACCTGGATGCGACCACCGAGCTCTCCCGCCCGATTTCGCAGAAGGGTATCTACCCCGCCGTCGACCCGCTGACCTCGACCTCTCGTATCCTCGAGGCCTCGATCGTCGGCGACCGGCACTTCGCGGTGGCCAACGAGGTGAAGCGGATCCTGCAGAAGTACAAGGAACTGCAGGACATCATCGCCATCCTCGGTATGGACGAGCTCTCCGAGGAGGACAAGGTCCTCGTCGGCCGTGCCCGCCGGCTGGAGAAGTTCCTCGGCCAGAACTTCATCGTGGCCGAGAAGTTCACCGGTCAGCCCGGTTCTGTCGTGCCGCTGGAGCAGACCATCGACGACTTCGACCGGGTCTGCAAGGGCGAATTCGACCACTTCCCGGAGCAGGCGTTCAACAGCTGCGGTGGTCTCGACGATGTCGAGGCGGCCGCGAAGAAGATCGCCGGAAAGTAGTCCTTCATGGCGGATATGTCAGTTGATCTCGTCGCGGTCGAGCGGCGGCTGTGGTCGGGCCGGGCGAGTTTCGTCAGCGCCCAGACCACCGAGGGACAGATCGGCATCTTGCCCGGGCACGAGCCGCTGCTCGGCCAACTGGTCGAGGGTGGCACGGTGACCATCGTCGATACCGACGGCAGCCGGATCGTGGCCGCGGTCCACGGCGGCTTCTTCTCGGTCACCGCCGATACGGTGCGAGTCTTGGCGGAGTCCGCAGAGTTCTCCACCGAGGTCGATATCGCGGCCGCACGTCAGGTGCTGTCCGACGGGTCGGCGTCCGCGGAGGCCCAGCTGGCCGCACAGGGCCGGGTCCGCGCGGTGGAACAGGCCGGCGCGGCGTCCTGATCTCCCACGGGAGCACAACAGAATGATCTCGGCTCCGGCCGGCGACGATCCCTCGTCGCCGGCCGGAGCCGTTCTATCGGTGTCCCGGTTCACACCGGCGTTGCCCACGGGCGCCCCCGGGATCGATGACGTCGCATTATCCGAGACATCCCCGTGCCATTTGTAAACTGGTTCGTGGTTGAATGGCCGCGGGTGCATCTGCCGGTCCGATCCGGCGATCGCCTCGGATGAGCGAAGGGATGTGCAGCATTGCGGACCGGGATGGTGCTTCTGATCATTCTGGTGCTCGTGCTGGTCGCATTGGCTCTGGTTTCCACGTATCGCCTGGTCATGTTGCGGCGCGGTGGCACCGCGGCCATCCTGCGCGTACTCCCGGCTCGCGGCGGGGAACGCTGGCGGCACGGCGTCATCCGCTACGACGAGGATCACCTCGTCTTCTTCAAACTCACCAGCCTCCGGCTCGGCGCCGATTCGGTGATCCGCCGGCGCGGTATCGAGATCGGTGAACGCCGCGGTCCGCAGGGCGACGAGTACGACATCATGACCGACGGGATCGCGGTGATCGGGGTGTCCGATCGCCACGGCGATTACGAGCTGGCACTGGATCGCGCGGCGTTGACCGCGTTCCTGTCCTGGGTCGAGTCACGGCCTTCGGAGCGGGCCCGCCGGCTACGCGGCCACTGAGGCCGTAGGCCCGTTCCTCGCACGGGCCTTCTCGAGCGGGCAGTACGGCGCAAATGCGCATCCGCCGCAACCTCGCGGCCGGTCGGATGGACGTTAGGGTGGTCCTGTGAGCGTGCATTTGACGCGGATCTACACCCGCACCGGCGACGACGGGACCACCGGTCTCAGTGATTTCTCCCGGGTGCCGAAAACCGATCCGCGGCTGATCGCCTACGCGGACTGCGATGAGGCCAATGCCGCCCTCGGGGTCGCGATCGCCCTCGGCGGCCCGGACCCGGAACTGGCAGCGGTCCTGCGCGGAGTCCAGAACGACCTCTTCGACGCGGGCGCGGATCTGTCCACTCCGGTGGTGGAGAACCCGAAGTATCCGCCGCTGCGCATCACCGCGAGCTATATCGAACGCCTGGAACACTGGTGTGACCGGTTCAATGCCGAGCTGGCTCCGCTCGATTCGTTCATCCTGCCCGGCGGGACCCCGCTCGCCGCGCTGCTGCACACCGCACGCACGGTCGTCCGGCGCGCCGAACGCTCGGCGTGGGCGGCCGTGGAAGCGCATCCCGGCGACACCAGCGCGCTACCGGCCAAATATCTCAACCGGCTGTCGGATCTCCTGTTCATCCTCAGCCGCTACACCAATCCCGACGGTGATGTCCTCTGGCAGCCCGGCGGTGGCCGCAAGGACGAGGCCGGTGCGGCGACTCCGGACGGACCGGGCGCGGATCCCGCGTCCGAAAGCTGACGGATTCCGTCCGGACGGTGGAAACTGCTCCTGGCGATCGGGTGGCCGAGCCGCCGCGCGCGAGGGCTCGGCGTTGTCTCGACCGGCAGCGCAATGCGATCGTGGGCGCTCTATCCTTGCACTCACTGGTGCGCCGAATACTCGGAGAGGCGGCATGGAACGGTTTTTGGTAACTGGCGGCAACCGGCTGGTCGGTGAGGTCTCGGTAGGAGGCGCCAAGAACAGCGTCCTGAAACTGATGGCCGCTGCTCTGCTCACCGAAGGCAAGACCACCATCACGAACTGTCCGGACATCCTCGATGTGCCTCTGATGGCCGAGGTCCTGCGCGGTCTCGGATGCGACGTCGAGGTCTCCGGCGATGTGGTGACGATCGATACCCCGGCCGAACCCAAATACCACGCGGATTTCCCGGCGGTGACCCAGTTCCGTGCCTCGGTCTGTGTCCTCGGCCCGTTGATGGCCCGCTGTAAACGTGCGGTGGTGGCGCTGCCCGGTGGTGACGCCATCGGTTCCCGGCCTCTCGATATGCACCAGGCCGGGCTGCGGTTGCTCGGCGCGACCAGCGAGATCGAGCACGGATGCGTGGTCGCGCGGGCCGACGAGCTGCAGGGCGCGCGTATCCGGCTGGATTTCCCGTCGGTCGGTGCCACCGAGAACATCCTCATGGCCGCGGTGCTGGCGCAGGGGGAGACGGTGATCGACAACGCCGCGCGCGAACCCGACATCGTCGACCTGTGCACCATGCTCACCCAGATGGGTGCGCGTATCCGCGGTGCGGGCACCTCGGTGCTCACCATCCACGGCGTGAAACGACTGTCGCCGATCACGCACCGGGTGATCGGCGACCGGATCGTCGCGGCCACCTGGGGTATCGCCGCCGCCATGACGATGGGCGATGTGCGGGTCACCGGGGTCAATCCCCAGCATCTGGCACTGGTCCTGGACAAGCTGCGGTCGGCCGGCGCGCGGATCTCGTTCGAACCCGAGGGTTTCCGGGTCGTGCAGCCCGATCGCCCGCGCGCGGTCAACTTCTCCACTCTGCCGTTCCCCGGCTTCCCCACGGATCTGCAGCCGATGGCCATCGGCCTGGCGGCGATCGCGGATGGCACCTCGATGATCACCGAGAACGTCTTCGAAGCGCGCTTCCGGTTCGTCGAGGAGATGATCCGGCTCGGCGCCGATGCCCGGACCGACGGGCATCACGCGGTCGTCCGCGGTATTCCCCGCCTCTCCAGCGCACCGGTGTGGTCCTCCGATATCCGCGCCGGCGCCGGACTGGTTCTCGCGGGCCTCGTCGCCGACGGGGTGACCGAAGTGCACGACGTTTTCCACATCGACCGCGGATATCCGAACTTCGTGGAGAAACTCCAGGCGCTCGGAGCCGGCGTGGAACGGGTGGGAGTGGGAACATGACCGTTCTCGGCGGCCCGGGTTCGGAAACGGTCTCGGAAACAGTCGCCGAAAAGTTGCTTTGACCAGGCGATTTGACATTGAATTAGATGCCACGTAACTTTATCCAAGTCAGAGCGACACGGACACCGACCCGGGGCCCGGAGCGAGGCGGAAACGCCGAGCCGGAGGGACCAGGGAAACGAGGTAGGACGAGGAGCGCCTGGCGATCACACTGGCTCGACCGGGACGCCGATTTGCAATCGGGAAAACGGATGAGCTAAGCTTGAGAAGTTGCCTCACCGATCGAATGACTTAAAAGTCACCAGATGGTGTGTGCGTGTGTTCTTTGAGAACTCAATAGTGTGTTGATGAATGTCAGTGCCAAATATTTAATTTGGTTTCGGTTCTTCATACCCCCGTGTGGAGGAT
>NZ_JOAJ01000006.1 GCF_000720425.1 Nocardia rhamnosiphila NBRC 108938
GGCCGGGGACGTCGGCGAGGGCCACTTGGGGGGCGAGGGTGGCGGGGATCGCGGCGAGGGCTCCGGCCAGCACGGTGGCGGCGGCGATTCTCTTCACGAGTCCGAAGGTGCGGGCGATGGTCATGGCGTGCTCCGTTCTGTTCCGGCGGATAGAACTTCTACGGTGAGTCAATGTATGTGGGTCCGTAGTTCTATGTGCCGCTGTCTAACGGTACGGTACACGAGTGTTTGAATAAGCGTCTATGCATTTCCCACGATTGGGAACGGCTGGATCGCTCCGGGGTGCGGACTACCCCGCCGGGGGCTCGCCCTGGTTCGGAGGTCGGGGTCGGTACCGCGAACACCGCCTGGGGGACGCACGGCAGCGGCTCGCCGGTCACGACCCGGGCCACGGCCTCGGGATCCAGGTCATTTCCCGAAGTGGGAGCGAGCGTTTCCGGGCCCGGCGGACGGTCGCGCAGTCGGCGCAGGTTCGTCTCGCGGGAGTGTGCGTACCAGTGAGGGTCCGAAAGTGCTCCGGTCTACGGCTCTTGACGACGAGTTCGATCGGCAACCGACCGGATCGGCCGATACTTGCTGGTCAACGCATTTTCCGAGGGATATTTCGGGTTGTACACGTCGCTGCCGCTGCCTCGGCGGCGTTCGGATCGACGCGGTACAGGGGCTCGGGCGCGGTCGCTTCGGTGCGCCCCCCGAACGAGGGCGTCGACCGGGGGCGAGGGCGGCGCTGACCGCCCGAGACCGCGGTGGCCCCCGGCGGGTCGGTGCACAGCCCGCATCATCTTCGGCCGGCGTCATCGGTCGGCGGCGGCCCTGCAGTGACCCCGCTCTGCGCCGGGTCAGGCGACCGACGGGCCGGGCCAGCGCCAGTTCGCCACTTCGGGGATGTCCTCACCGTGCTCGCGGGTCCAGGTGCGGGCCCGCAGACGTGCGTCGACCATCTGCTGGCGCAACCCCGCCGCCTGCTGCCGCAGCGCGGGCACCCGGTCGATCACATCCATCACCAGGTGGAATCGGTCGAGGTCGTTGAGCATGACCATATCGAACGGGGTCGTGGTGGTGCCCCGTTCCTTGTACCCCCGCACATGCAGACCCGAGTGATTGGTGCGGCGGTAGGTGAGCCGGTGGATCAGCCACGGATAACCATGGAAGGCGAAGATCACCGGGGAGTCCCGGGTGAACAGTGTGTCGAATTCGCTGTCCGATAGCCCGTGCGGATGTTCGTCGGCCGGTAGCAGCCGCATCAGATCGACCACGTTCACCACCCGTACCCGCAGCCAGGGCAGTTCCTCGCGCAGGATCGCCGCGGCGGCCAGGGTTTCCAGGGTCGGTACGTCGCCGGCGCAGGCGAGGACCACATCGGGGGTGGTGGCCGGTTCGTCGCGATGGCCCGCCCACTCCCAGATACCGATACCGCGGGCACAGTGCAGTGCGGCATCGGTGGGCCCGAGCCAGTCCGGTTGGGGTTGTTTACCGGCCACCACCACGTTCACGTAGTGCCGCGAGCGCAGGCAGTGGTCGTACACCGAGAGCAGGGTATTCGCGTCCGGCGGCAGATACACCCGCACGATCTCGGGCTTCTTGTTCAGCACAACGTCGAGGAAACCGGGGTCCTGATGGGTGAAGCCGTTGTGGTCCTGCCGCCACACATGCGAGGACAGCAGATAGTTCAGACTCGCCAGCGGCTGCCGCCACGGCACCGCCGCGCTCGCGTCCAGCCATTTGGCGTGCTGGTTGAACATGGCGTCCACAATGTGGACGAATGCTTCGTAGCAGGTGAAGACCCCGTGCCGGCCCGTGAGCAGATATCCCTCCAGCAGGCCCTGGCACATATGCTCGGACAACACTTCGATCACCCGGCCGGAACGATCCAACTTCTCGTCGTGAACGCCGATCTCGGCCTGCCAGTTGCGGCCGGTGACCGTGAGGATGTCCTGCAGCCGGTTGCTGGCCAGCTCGTCCGGGGCGAAGGTCAGGAAATTGTCGGGATTGCGTGCGGTGACCTCCCGCAACCAGCTGCCGAGCACCCGGGTCGCCTCGTGCGTGGTCCGGCCCGGTTCGGCGACGTCGACCGCATGACCGCGCCAGTCGGGCAGCCGCAGATCCCGCACCAGCGCGCCCCCGTTGGCCACCGGATTCGCGCTCATCCGCCGGCCACCCGCCGGGACGAGCCGGCACAGTTCCGAGACCGGGGCGCCGGTCTCGTCGAACAGCTCCTCGGGCCGGTAGGAACGTAACCATTCCTCGAGCACCGCCCGATGCGACGCGTCCTGCCGGGCGCCGGGCAACGGAACCTGATGGGCGCGGAACGTACCCTCCACCGGATCTCCGTCCACGATCGGCGGCCCGGTCCAGCCCTTCGGGGTGCGCAGCACGATCATCGGCCAGTGCGGGCGGGAGGTATCGCTGCCGTCCCGGGCGGCGCGCTGGATCTGCGCGACCCGCTCCAGGCAGGTGTCCACGGCGGCGGCCATGTCCTGATGGACCCGGGCCGGCTCGGCACCGGCGACGATCAGCGGCTCGTAACCGTAACCCCGCAGCAGCGAGACCAGCTCGTCCTCGGGAATGCGCGCCAGCAGAGTGGGATTCGCGATCTTGTACTCGTTGAGGGCGAGGATCGGCACGACCGCGCCGTCGCGCGCCGGGTTCAGAAACTTGTTGCAATGCCAACTGCCCGCGAGCGGACCGGTTTCGGCTTCGCCGTCTCCCACCACGCAGAACACGGTGAGATCCGGGTTGTCCAGCGCGGCACCGAACGCGTGCAACAGCGAATAGCCCAGTTCGCCGCCTTCGTGGAAGGAACCCGGCGTCTCCGGCGCGCAATGGCTGGGAACCCCACCGGGAAAGGAGAACTGGGCGAACAGCGCGCGCATACCCTCGCCGTCGCGGGGCACATGGCTGTACAACTCGGAATAGGTGCCCTCGAGCCAGGCGCAGGCGTTGGGACCCGGTCCGCCGTGCCCCGGCCCGGCGACGAACACGGCGTTCAGATCGCGTGCCAGGATGGCGCGATTCGCGTGCACCCAAACCAGGTTCAGTCCCGGCACGGTGCCGAAATGGCCGAGCAGCCGGGGTTTGATGTGCTCCGGGGCCAACGGTTCGCGCACCAGGGGATTCGCCATCAGATAGATCTGCCCCACCGACAGGTAGTTGGCGGCCCGCCACCAGGCGTCGAGACATTCCAGCTCCTCGGCGGCCAAGGGGCCCGGGGCCGCCGACAGCGCATAGGGCCGGGGCGCGATGGATTCCCCACCGTGACTGCCCACATTGTCGGCACTGGTGTCCCCGCCTGCACTCGCCAACTGCGTCATACGCCTAACCTCCTGGAGGTCGTGGTCGCGCCGGGCTACCGCACCCCGAGTGCGGACTGCCACCACGATAGCTGGAGGTGTGCCACACTGCCCTCGGTTCGCCGATGGCGACCGGCGGAAATTCTTCGCTCCAGCCCACGCCTTACCCATATGGCGGGATGGAAACCGGTGTCCGCGCCGGGGACCCGGTGCTCGGGCGGTCCGCGGCGATTCCGGACGTCGGTCGCGGACCGATGCGACCGGCACCGGCGTGAGCGCTATTCGGGGCGGTGGGTACCGAACCGGAGATCCGCATACCGATCGCCGCCACCCGCGGCCGGGACGGCTCCGTGCCGACGACGCGGGGAGGTGCCGCGATATCGCCGGGCCGCTCGTTCGAGGCCGGCGGTAGGGTGCGGCACATGCAGACAATCGGCAGGATCCTCGCTGTCACCGCCGTCGCCGCGGCCGCTCTCGGCCTCGGCGGATGCGGCTCCGACGACTCCGGCGGCACCGCGACCACCTCCACGGCGGCCGATTCGTCCGCCGCTCCGGGGCAGGCCGCGCCCGCCGAATCGAAGGGCCGCGAATGCACGGCCGGCGATATCGATGTCCAGGGTGGGTTCGGCGAGGTCCCGCAGATCACCCTCCCCGACGACTGTGACCCGCCGAAACAACTCGTGACCAAGGACCTGGTGCCCGGCGCGGGCCCCGGCGCCGCACCCGGACAGCAACTGACCATGAACTACGCCCTGGTCACCTGGTCGGACAAGCAGAAACTGGACTCCTCGTTCGACCGCGGCGAACCCTTCGAACTCACCCTCGGCGACGGTATGGTCATCCCCGGGTGGGAACAGGGCCTCGAAGGCGTCCAGCAGGGTGCCCGCCGGTTGCTGATCATTCCGCCCGATCTGGGCTACGGTGCGGGCGGCAACGGAGTGAAGCCGAACGAGACGCTGGTCTTCGTCACCGACGCCGTATCCGTCCCCCAGGGATGAGGTGCTGAGGTTCGGCATTCGACGGCTCCCTGGATGATCGGGTCATCGCTTGGAGCCTCGCCCCGGTCTGGAGCATGAGTGGTCGGCCGTTCACGGATCGGCGACCATCGAGCACTTTCCGTGGCCGAGCCCATCCGGGCCGGTCGAGGTGCACGTTGGCGGACACTTTCCGTCTATTCCGAATGGTGGTCGGGGCCCGCCTCCGGTTCTGGAGCGACAGAGCGAAGGAGCGCAGCGACTGAGCGCCGGAGTGAAGAACCGGGGTCACAGGGCCCCGACCCGCGGCCCCGGAGGCGCCGCCATCAAACACAGCACCGGGCTGCAGCGCACGTGACCCGGTCAACTACCCTGGTCGGGATGCGTATCCCGGGCGCGTGAAACCGCAGGTGCTCGCCGCTTCGGACGGTACGCCGAGGGTGCGTACCCGCGCGCCGTCGCCAGACCACGCGCCATCACCCGGCCACCAGCACGGATATCGTGCGGGGTCGGCGAACACGAACCGACGAGAACAAGGAGCATGTCCGTGAAGAGCACCGTCGAGCAGCTGAGCCCGACCCGGGTCCGGATCAATGTCGAGGTGCCCTTCGAGGAGCTGAAGCCGGACTTCGATCGCGCCTACAAGGCCCTGGCCAAGCAGGTGCGCATTCCCGGCTTCCGTCCGGGTAAGGCGCCGGCCAAGCTGCTCGAGGCGCGCCTGGGCCGCGGTGCGGTTCTGGAGCAGGTCGTCAACGACGCCCTGCCCGGCCGCTACAGCGAGGCCGTCACCACCACCGAGGTCAAGGTCATCGGGCAGCCGGAGATCGAGATCACCAAGATCGAGGACGGTCAGGAGCTGGCCTTCACCGCCGAGGTGGATGTCCGGCCGGAGATCGCCCTGCCCGAGGACTACAGCACCATCGCCGTCACCGTGGACGCCATCGAGATCACCGATGCCGATATCGATGAGCAGCTGCAGTCGCTGCGCCAGCGTTTCGGCACACTCACCGGCGTCGAACGCCCGGTCCAGGACGGCGATTTCGTCTCCATCGACCTGTCCGCCACCGTCGACGGCGAGGAGGTGCCGGAGGCCGCGACCACCGGTCTGTCGCACGAGGTCGGTTCCGGTCAGCTCATCGAGGGACTGGACGAGACCCTGATCGGGATGTCGGCCGAGGAGTCCAAGGAGTTCACCTCGACCCTGGTCGCCGGTGAGCACGCCGGCCGGGAAGCCGCCATCACGGTGACCCTCGGCTCGGTCAAGGAGCGTGAGCTGCCCGAGGCGGACGACGAATTCGCCCAGCTCGCCAGCGAATTCGACACCATCGACGAGCTGAAGGCCGATCTGCGGTCCCGCGTCGAGCGGGTCAAGAAGGTGCAGCAGGCCGGCGATATCCGCGACAAGGTGCTCGAGCAGCTGCTCGAGAGCGTCGAGGTGCCGCTGCCCGAGGCCGTGGTGAAGGCCGAGATCGACGCCGTCGAGCACGACGCGATCCACGGCTTCGACCACGACGAGGCCAAGTTCGCCGAGGCGCTGGAGGCCCAGGGCTCGAGCCGCGAGGAGTTCGACGCCGATACCAAGGAGGCCGCCGAGAAATCGGTGAAGACCCAGCTGCTGCTGGACGCGGTCGCCGAGGCCGAAGGCACCCAGGTAGGCCAGGAAGAGCTCACCGAGCGGATCCTGTTCCAGGCCCAGCGCTACGGGATGGCGCCCGAGCAGTTCATCCAGCAGGTGCAGCAGGCCGGCCAGCTCGGCGCCGTTTTCGCCGATGTCCGCCGCGGCAAGGCTCTGGCCGAGGTCGTCGGCAAGGTGACGGTCACCGATTCCGAGGGCAACAAGGTCGACACCGACGAAATGTTCGGTACCGCCAAGGAATCCGACGCCGCCGATGAGGCGACCGCCGAAGAGCCGGCCGCCACCGACGCGGAGTAATCCACGCGAGTGCGGGTAGAAAGCCCTGAGGTCTAGGTGGTGTTGGCAATCCGGAGACAGAAGATCGACGATCGCTGTCCCCGGTGCGTCCACATCCGAGCACTCAGGGCTTCTGCGTTCGGCGAGGGCGCTCCAGGGTCCGCCACGCGAAGCATCGCCCCGGTGCCGAGTTCGGCGAGGCCGCCCAAGGGTTGCGGCCCGTCCCGCCCCTTTGCCGAAGGTGCTCGACGGCCGCACCCGCGGACGGCCGACCGCACATCGCATGCGCCGAAGGCGCGAGTCTCGGGCACGCGACAGCGGGACCAAGGGCGACGCAACCCCCGCGCCGCCGGAGGCGGCGCCATGTTATTGCGCTCTGAGCGAATCAAGGTGGTACCGGGAGTTCGGTGCCGCCCTGCTTCGTTAATGTTTGTGACAGCAACGAGCCGGCGAGAGAAGGCAGGTATCCGTGACAATCAATCAAGCCGAGGTCATGACAGCTCCGACCGCTGGGCTCAATCTCAGCGATTCGGTGTACGAGCGCCTGCTGCGTGAGCGCATCATTTTTCTCGGCACCCAGGTCGACGACGACATCGCGAACAAGATCTGTGCGCAGATCCTGCTGTTGTCCGCGGAGGACCCGACCAAAGATATTTCGCTCTACATCAACTCGCCGGGCGGGTCGGTGAACGCCGGTATGGCGATCTACGACACCATGCAGTACGCCGAATGCGATATCGCGACCACCGCGATGGGCCTGGCCGCGTCCATGGGGCAGTTCCTGCTGACCGCGGGTGCGCCGGGAAAGCGTTTCGCGCTGCCGCACACCCGGATCATGATGCACCAGCCGTCGGCCGGTATCGGTGGTTCGGCCGCGGATATCGCGATCATGGCCGAGCAGTTCGCATACACCAAGCGTGAGCTCAACGAGTTGCAGGCGATGCACACCGGTAAGCCGGTGGAGCAGATCAACGCCGACGCCGACCGCGATCGCTGGTTCACGCCCGATCAGGCGCTGGAGTACGGCTTCATCGACCGCGTGATCACGAATGCGCGCCAGGCGGGCGGCACGGGCAGCAACTAGGGCGTTGTCGGCGACGCCGGGCCGGATGACCGGCCGGTGTTCGCGAATCCGTCCAGCGGACAGCTCACTCACAGACTTGGAGACGAATATGGCCAATCCGATCGATTCTCGTGGCCTCGGCGGTATCGCCCCGGCGGGCCCACAGTCGCGCTACATCCTGCCGTCGTTCATCGAGCATTCGAGTTTCGGCGTCAAGGAATCCAACCCGTACAACAAGCTGTTCGAGGAGCGCATCATCTTCCTCGGCGTGCAGGTCGACGATGCGTCGGCGAACGACATCATGGCGCAGCTGCTGGTGCTCGAATCGCTGGATCCCGACCGCGATATCACCATGTACATCAATTCGCCGGGTGGTTCGTTCACCTCGCTGATGGCCATCTACGACACCATGCAGTACGTGCGCGCCGATGTCGCGACCGTCTGCCTCGGCCAGGCGGCTTCGGCGGCGGCGGTGCTGCTGGCGGCGGGGACCCCGGGTAAGCGGGCCTGCCTGCCGAACGCCCGCGTGCTGATCCATCAGCCGTCGGTGGAGGGCGGTATCCAGGGCCAGGTGTCGGATCTGGAGATCCAGGCCGCCGAGATCGAGCGGATGCGCCGGTTGATGGAGACCACCCTGGCCCGGCACACGGGTAAGGACGCCGAGGTCATCCGTAGGGACACCGACCGCGACAAGATCCTGACGGCCGAGGATGCCAAGGAATACGGGATCATCGATACGGTGTTCGATTACCGCAAGCTCAGCGCCCAGAAGTGAGGCGCCTCCGGATCCGGCGCGCCGTGTGAACGGAACGCCGGACCGGCCGGGCGGCGGGGCCCGGGCCAGGTGGATTCCCGCTGCGGCGTCGCGACACACCCCGGATGGTTCGGTATCCGGAAAATGTGCCGTGACGCGGTATCCGCGTGAATCCCCGCACAACCGCGACGAGAAACCTGCCCGAGTTGTCGACCTCCATCGCACACACCGGGTACGGTCAAACCCAGGGACCTTTGTTCCCGGTTGACAGCACCGCCCTTCGATCCGGGTGATCGAGCCGGATTCGTTCCACCGCAGGCGGCGGTCGGCTGGAAGCTGGACGGATGGTTGCACGCGAACAAGGAAGTAGGGACCCACGAGATGGCGCGCATCGGCGACGGCGGCGATCTGCTCAAATGCTCGTTCTGCGGAAAGAGCCAGAAGCAGGTCAAGAAGCTCATTGCGGGACCAGGGGTGTACATCTGCGACGAGTGCATCGATCTGTGCAACGAGATCATCGAGGAGGAGCTGGCCGAGTCCAGCGAGGTCAAACTCGATGAGTTGCCCAAACCCGCGGAGATCCGGGATTTCCTGGAGAACTACGTGATCGGGCAGGACACGGCCAAGCGCACGCTGGCGGTCGCTGTGTACAACCATTACAAGCGTATTCAGGCCGGCGACAAGGGCCGTGACGCGCGCGGGGAAAGCGTCGAGCTGGCGAAGTCCAATATTCTGATGCTCGGCCCCACCGGTTGCGGGAAGACCTATCTGGCACAGACGCTGGCGAAAATGCTGAATGTGCCGTTCGCGATCGCCGATGCCACCGCGCTCACCGAAGCCGGTTATGTCGGTGAGGACGTCGAGAACATTCTCCTCAAACTCATCCAGGCCGCCGATTACGACGTGAAGCGCGCCGAGACCGGGATCATCTATATCGACGAGGTCGACAAGATCGCGCGCAAGAGCGAGAACCCGTCGATCACGCGTGATGTCTCGGGCGAGGGTGTGCAGCAGGCGTTGCTGAAAATCCTGGAGGGAACTCAGGCGAGTGTGCCGCCGCAGGGTGGGCGCAAGCATCCGCACCAGGAGTTCATCCAGATCGATACCACCAATGTGCTGTTCATCGTGGCGGGCGCGTTCGCCGGTCTGGAGAAGATCATCTCCGACCGCACCGGGCACCGCGGGATCGGATTCGGCGCCGAGGTGCGGTCCAAGGCCGAGATCGACACCACCGATCATTTCGCCGAGGTGATGCCGGAGGATCTGATCAAGTTCGGTCTCATCCCCGAGTTCATCGGCCGGTTGCCGGTGGTGGCGTCGGTGACGAACCTGGACAAGGATTCCCTGGTCAAGATCCTGTCCGAACCCAAGAACGCGCTGGTCAAGCAGTACATCCGGCTGTTCGAGATGGACGGCGTGGATCTGGAATTCACCCGGGACGCGCTCGAGGCCGTGGCCGATCAGGCCATTCTGCGCGGTACCGGCGCCCGCGGGCTGCGCGCGATCATGGAGGAAGTACTCCAGCAGGTCATGTTCGATATCCCGAGCCGGGACGATGTGGCCAAGGTCGTCGTCGACGCGGATACGGTGAACGACAATGTGCTGCCCACCATCGTGCCGCGTAAGCGGGAGCGTCCGGAGCGCCGCGACAAGTCGGCCTGAGGCCCGCGCAGCCGCTCCGATACGCGACCGGGGTCGGCCCGGCGCCGGCCCGCAGTACTCTCGGTGACCCCTCGGCATTCGTGCGATGGAGGAGCAGGTCATGGCGACACAGCTGCTTGCGCGGGAAATCCGGTCCGGGCGGCGTGATGCCGCCGATATGCCCACGCGGTGGAACCGCGTGGGCATATCGCTGTCGGCGGCAGCGGGGGTACTGGTCTCGTTGTTGCTCACGGCGCCGCCGACCGGTGCGACTGTGCGCGAGGTCAGTGTGACCCCGGACCTGAATGCCGGCATCCGGACGAACTACGGCACCGGGTGCAGCTATACCGTGCGGGCGTGGCTCACCGAGGCGGTGACCTCGGTGACCTTCCTCGACAACGGGGTCCCGTTCGTCACGGTCGATCCGGACGGCGGTGGGCTGGCGCTCGTGCACTGGGTGCCCGCCTACGAGGGCGATCACACCCTGCAGGCGGTCCAGCCGACCGGTGGGAACGACCGGGCTCCGTATGTGCGGGTCTTCGTGGGCCGGGGCGAGCACATCGGCTACGCCTGCTGGGTCATCTGAGCCGCGACGCCGGTCTCACGCCCAGGGCACGCGGCAGGAATCGGTGCCGAACCCCTGCGCGGTGATGCCGAGGGCGTGGTTGTTGCGGGCCCGCGAGTTCTCCAGCGCGATCTGATAGGTCAGTTCGACGACTTCCGCCCGGCCGAAACGTTTCTCCAGGTCGGCGACCTGCTCGTCGGTGACTGTCATCGGGGTGGCGGTCATGGCGTCGGCATAGGCGATGGCCGCGCGTTCGTCGTCGGTGTAGTGCGGTGACGTCTCGTAGTCCGCGATGTGCTGGAGCCGCTCGATATCCAGGCCGTCCAGCCGCTGCAGCATGGTCCCGAAGTCGACGCACCAGGAGCAGCCGACGGTCCAGGCCGTGCGGTAGACCGCGATCTCGCGGATATTGGCCGGCAGTTTCTTCGACGCTTTCTCGGCGAGCAGTTCGTGGACGCCACCGGCCACCAGGAGGCCGGTGTGGTGCGCGCCGACGGCGAAGGGTTCGGGGACTTCGCCGAACTGGCGTTTGGCGAACCAGTACAGCGCCCTGGTCAGTAACCCGGCGTTTTCGGGGGCCACGGCCGGAATGCGTGTTGTGCTCATCGGGTCTCCTCTGAGGTGGGGGTTCGTTTCCCTGCAACTCGGACGAGACAGCGGCCCGCGACGTAACGCCCCGGAGCGCCTACTGTGACCGAGCGCACCCGTGCCCTGTGCTCAGGGTAGGCCGGGTGCGCGCCGGGGGCCAGGCCGGTGGTGGGCGCGGCTCCGGGGTGGAGCGAGGTGGCGGCTCAGCGCGGCCGAGTCGCCACCTCGCCGCTCATTCGGGTTCGACGGACATATCGTCGGCGCCCCAGTAGGCGCGCATGCGGATGATCCGGCCTTCCGCGTCGAACTCCATGGTGTCGATCGGGCTGAGCGTCATACGCTGCCCACCCGCTCTGGTCACCAGAGTGAACACGAAGGCCGCGTGGTTTCCGGCGATCCGTACGGTCTCCGGGGCGAGGCTGGTCTCCCGCTCCAGGCTCGCGATCACGTCGTAGAACTCGCGGATGGCCTGGTGGCCCTGTTTGGGCTCGGTGCCGATCGGGTCCTCGATCACGGCGTCGGGAGCATAGAGATCGACTATATCTGCGGTCGGCCCCGAGCCGACCAGTTTCACGTACTGCTCGACCACGTCGCGGATCTCCCGTGCCATCACCACTCCTACCAAAATTGAAACGTGTTCTAGATTCGGGAGCGTAGCAGTCGTGCGGGCGTACGATCGCCGGATCGCGCCGTAAAAGGAGATTCGCATATATGTCCGCTACCGCGGTGTGGCGGAGAAATGCCTGGTAGACGTGCTGGCCGTGCAGGGCGGTCGGGAATCTCCGCTGACCCCTCGGTTCGCCGTTGAACCGCCGCCGTGCAGGTGTCCGTCTGCTGTGAATTTCGCCGCAGCGCATTCGAGTGTTACGTGTTCCAGGTGTTTCTTCGTGCCGGATCCCATTGACCGGTCCGCCGGTTTCCGGGCTCCTACCGGGGGATCGAATCAGAAAACATTGCTATGACTGCAGGTCCGGACGGTGTGTCGATCGGTCGGTGTCGGTATTGTGATGTTGAATCGACCCGGTCAAACCAGATGTTCGAGCGATGAGTGAAAGCGGAGGAGATATGGCACTGCCAACGATGACCGCGGAACAACGCACGGAGGCTCTGGCCAAAGCGGCGGCGGTGCGCAAGGCGCGCTCCGAACTGATCGGTCAGGTGAAAGACGGCAAAGTCTCTGTCGCCGACCTGCTGCGCAAGGCCGATAGTGATGAACTGGTCAAGAAGACGAAGGTTGTCGCCGTGATCAAGGCGCTGCCCGGTGTCGGCCCGGTGAAGGCCGCCAAGCTGATGGACCAGGCGGATATCCCGGAGGACCGCCGGATCGGCGGGCTGGGCGCCCGTCAGCGGGCGGCGCTGCTGGAGGCGCTGGCCAACTGAGGAGGTGGAGCGTTCGAGGGTGGACGCTCCGAACTCCGGCCGTGGCCGAGCCGGTCGGTGACACGACCGGCGTGGCCCGGCGGGTGGCTGTCGCGAACCGCCGTACCCGATCGGGCACGTCGATTCCGGGCGGTTCGCGGCCCTGGTGGGGGGAATGTGGATACCGTGGCGATATGGCCATCCGCGAAGAACTCGAATCGTTCCTCGACGAATACCAATCGACACTGAGCGCTTACGACGCCGAGCGCACGGCGGCGCTGTGGGGGACTCCGGGCACCATTGTCAGTGACGCTTTCGTCGGTGCGCTGCATTCGCGGGAAGAGATGGCCCAGGGGCTGGCGCAGGCTCATCCCATTTATCAGATGCTTGGTCTGGCGCGCGTCGACCACACCGTGGTCGATTACGCGGAACTGACCGGTTCACTGCTGCGGGTGCGGGTGCGCTGGCATTTCTACGACGGCGACGACGCTTTGCTCACCGACAGTGATTACGAGTACCTGCTGCGGCGGGACGACGACGGGTTGCGCACCTATGTGGCGGTCGCCATCGACGAAGCCGAGAAACTGGCCAGGGTGGCGGCGGACCGGGGCGTCCGGCTGCCGGGTATGTGAGTGCCGCGCTCTCGCCGGATCCGGGTACGCCCCCTGGGGCCTGTTTCGAAGTGAGACGGCTGCACGGTAGTGGCCCGACAACGATCGGTGATCCGGAACCGGTGAGGGGTCGTGGGATGGAGACGCTCCCGGGCGGATCTGTTCACGGACTCGGGACCGTCGCAGCCGAGAACCTACTTCGTCAGATGTCCTGGATATCTTCGGGTGACCAGTAGGCCTTCATGGAGGTAATGAGTCCCTCATCGTTCACGGTGAAAACGTCCACTACTCGTACCCGTTTCGGGCGGTCCATTCCGTCGAGTTGTAGCTCGAATTCGAACGGGGCTGCGGCAGCATTGGAATGCGAACCCCGGATCGGGCCGCGCTGGACGACGCGGATTTTCCCGGCGGCGGTCGCATACCGCTGGAGAAGCATGTTCTTATCCGAGAGCGGTTCGGCGCCGACAGGGTCTTCCCAGGTGAACTCGTCGGCGAACAGGTCCACCACCTGCTGCGGCTCGTCGCCTTCTATCGCCTTCAGATAGGCCTCCGCCGCTGTGACGGCCTTACCGTAGTTCATCGCAGCATCCTCCCGTTCGCCGACATCGAGACCGTACCGGCGCGGGTCCGCCACGCCGGCGCGAAGGCCACGCTCGACACCCGGGTTCCGTCTCGACGTGGGCTCGGCGCAGGTTGTGGCCCGCATCGGCATCTGGGCGAGAAGCGGGGCCGCCGGGTGTTGTCGGTGCTTGTCACGGCCTGGACGGAACTGGTCGCCGGGCGTGTTTCGTTCGGCGAGCAGGGCCGCTATTCCGTCGAGAATGCGCTCCGTGCCGAATTCGAGGGCGGCGTCGCGTTGCGTGGCCGCTGCTCCGGCGGCGGGCGGAGGGTCCGATACGGCCGCGATCAGCCGCGGGAATCGGTCGCCCGCCAATTCCAGTGCCGCGGCCATCGCGCCGGTGAATTCTTCCTCGGTGGCGCCGGGGCCGACGACCTGCTGGGCCAGGCTGCGCACATGTCCGTTCAGTACGACGAGTGTGTCCAGTCGCTCGGGGCCGGTCAGGGCGATATCCGCCATCGCCTCCAGCGCGGCCTCGGTCCAGCTCAGCTCGTGGGGGCCCATCGGCCGCGCTCCGGCGAGTAGTTCCATCACCCACGGGTGGCGGCGGTACCGCTCGAAGGTCAGCAGCGCCCAGGACCGCAGGCCGGTACGCCACCGCGGGGATCCCGAGGTGTCCAGGGACGGCAGGCCGGCCAGGGCCTCCTCCACCATCAATGCGGTGAGTTCCGCCTTGCCCGGTATATGGCGGTACAGCGACATCTTCGTATAGCCGAGGCGATCGGCCAGGCGCTGCATGGAGAGAGCTGCCAGGCCTTCCGTATCGGCCAGCTCGACCGCCGCGGTGACGATCGCGGCCCGGGTGAGCGTCGGCTTGGGGCCTCTGGTCGGGCGCCGGTCGGTCCCCCAGAGCAGCTCGAGCACGGTCGGCGTCGCCATGGGATCCCTTTCCGGAGTGGATTGACGTGGAACTGTGTCTACCATACGCTAATCAGCGTCCGACGGAAACAGTTTCTGATGGACGCAGATTATGGATGGAGTTCGTCATGCAGAACCGCACCGTTCTCATCTCCGGGGCGAGCATCGCCGGTCCCGCGCTCGCCTACTGGCTCGACCGCTACGGGTTCGACGTCACCGTGGTCGAACGGGCCCCGGCGCTGCGCCCGGGTGGGCAGGCCGTCGATTTCAAGGGATCCGTGCAGCGCGCAGTGCTCGAGCGGATGGGTGTCCACGATGAGATCCGGCGGCGCAGTACCGGCGCCACCGATATGGTCTTCGTCGACGCCGACGGCCGGGAACAGGCCCGGATATCCGGTGACTTCACCGGCGGCGACGTCGAGATCCTGCGGGGGGATCTCGCTCGGATCCTCTACGCCCCGACCGCCCAGCGCTGCACTTATGTATTCGGTGACTCGATCACCGCGCTGCGGGACACCGGCAGCGGTGTCGAGGTCGAGTTCGAACACGGTCCGGCACGCCGCTTCGACCTGGTGTTCGGCGCGGACGGAATCCATTCCCGGGTGCGCCGGCTGGCGTTCGGGCCGGAGGAGAAGTTCGTCGGGCACCGCGGTTACTACTACGCCATCGCGGGGGAACCACTCGCCGCCGAACACGGCGACGGACCGCGGCGGCGGGTCTCCCACGCGTACAGCGCTCCGGGCCGGCTCGCGGTCCGCGGTGGGCCGAAGGCGCAGCAGATGTACATGTTCGCCGCTGCCGCACGGACATTCGCCGATGACGCCGATAAACGGCGTGTACTGGCCGAACACTTCGCCGGAATGAACGGACCGGTCGCCGAAATGCTCGCCGAACTGCCCGGGCACGACGACTTCTACCTGGACGCGCTGGCCCGGGTGCGGATGCCCAGCTATGTGTCGGGCCGGGTGGCCCTGGTCGGCGACAGTGCCTACGGCAACACCATGGCCGGCTTCGGAACCGGTCTGGCGGTGGTGGGAGCCTATGTGCTGGCCGGTGAACTCGCCGCCGCGGGTGAGCACACCGCGGCCTTCGCCCGGTACGACCGGATCATGCGCCGGTACGCGAAACTCGGGGGCAGCAGCAGCCCCGGCCCGTTCCTGGCGCCGAAAACGGCTCCCGGCCTGCGGTTGCGGAACTGGTTCCTGGGGTCACGCTGGTTCGACCTGATGGATAAGTTCGCCGGCGACGCCAAAGACGATATCGAGTTGGCCGACTACGCCGGTGTGGTCGCGCGATAACGAGTACGGCTGCCGGCCCGGCTCACCCACGCCGAGGGCCGTGCGCGTCTCACTGGTGCCGGGAAACCTGCCGCCGGCCCTCTGGCCGGACCCTACGGCCGCAATCGAGGGAGGTCTCGAGGTCGCCCGGACCGAGTCATCCGGTGGCGCCGATACCGCGGATCCGCTCCGGATGGGTATAGATGTTCATGGTCTCGCCGCGTACGAAACCTGCCAGGGTGAGACCGGATTCGTCGGCCAGGTCGACTGCCAGCGAACTGGGCGCCGAGACGGCGGCGAGGACCGGGATACCGGCCAGGACAGCTTTCTGTGCCAGTTCGAACGACGCCCGCCCGCTCACCACCAGCACGAGATCGGATGCCGGAATGCGGTTTTCGCGCAGCGCCCAGCCGATCACCTTGTCCACGGCATTGTGGCGGCCGATGTCCTCACGGACCACCAGGCCCGTACCGTCGGCGGTGAACAGGCCCGCCCCGTGCAGACCGCCCGTGGCATCGAAAACCGACTGGTGGGCGCGCAGGCGATCCGGTAGCGCTGCCAGTACCTCGGCATCGAGCAACGGTTGCGGCGCCGGCAGCGGATACCGGCTGCGCATCCGGACCTCGTCGAGCGCGGTGCGCCCGCAGAGCCCGCAGGCACCGGTGGTGAGGAACGGCCGGTCCGGGAGCACGATCGGGGCGTGCAAGCCCACATCCAGCACGTTGTAGGTGTTGCGCCCCTCGTCGTCGGTTCCGGCGCAATAGCGGGCGCTGTGGATATCGGCGGCCGCGCCGATCAAGGTCTCACCGAACAGGAAGCCGTGCACCAGGTCGATATCGTGGCCGGGCGTACGCATGGTGACCGTGAGCGACTCGCCGCGGACGCGGATCTCCAGGGGCTCTTCCACGGCCAAGGTGTCGGGGCGGACGATCTCCCCGGACGGGGTGATCCGCCGCATGCGGCGGCGGGCGGTGACTCTGCTCATGGCCGGTGGGTATGGGGTTCGAGCCGGACGGTGACGGCTTTCGACACCGGGGTGTTGGAGCGGGCGGCCACATGATCCAGCGGCACCAGCGGGTTCGTCTCGGGATAGTAGGCGGCGGCATTGCCGCGCGGAGTGGAGTAGGCGACCAACCGGAAACCTTCGACCCGCCGATCGACGCCGTCGGTCCACTCCGAGACCAGATCGACGAGATCTCCGTCGCGGAAACCCAGGTCGGTGATATCCGCGGCGTTCACCAGCACCACCCGGCGCCCGTGATGAACTCCGCGATAGCGGTCGTCGAGACCGTAGATCGTGGTGTTGTACTGGTCGTGGCTGCGCAGGGTCTGCAGGATCAGCCGCCCCGGCGGAACCGGCACCCAGCGCAGCTCGTTCACCGCGAAATTGGCCTTCCCCGTGGCGGTCCGGAATTCGCGGGAATCGCGCGGTGGATGCGGCAGTACGAAACCGTCGCGTTGCCGGACCCGGGCGTTGTAATCGGCGCAGCCGGGCACGACCCGGGCAATGGCGTCGCGGATGAGGTCGTAGTCACCGCGGAACCGGTCCCACGGCACCGCATGGTCCGGGCCCAGCAGTTCCCGGGCGAGTTCGCAGACGATGGCGACCTCGCTGCGCAGTTCCGGCCCGACCGGTTTCAGCCGGCCGGTGGACAGATGCACCATCGACATCGAATCCTCCACCGAGACCTGTTGCCGCACCCCGTTCTGGATGTCCAGGTCGGTGCGGCCCAGAGTCGGCAGGATCAGCGCGGTTTCCCCGTGTACGACATGGCTGCGGTTCAGTTTGGTGGAGACCTGCACGGTCAGCGCGCACCGGCGCAACGCCGCTTCGGTGACCGCGGTATCGGGGGTGGCGGAGACGAAATTGCCGCCCATACCGAAGAAGACCCGGGCACGACCGTCGCGTAGTGCCCGGATGGCGGCGACGGTGTCGTAACCGTGCGCCCGCGGGCTGGTGATCCCGAATTCCCGATCCAGGGCGGCCAGGAAGGATTCGGGCGCCTGCTCCCAGATACCCATGGTGCGATCGCCCTGCACATTGGAATGCCCGCGCACCGGGCACAGACCCGCCCCCGGCCTGCCGATCATGCCGCGGGCCAGCAACAGGTTGGCCGCCTCCTCGATCGTGGCCACCGCGTGCGTGTGCTGGGTGAGTCCCATCGCCCAGCACACGATGGTGCTCGTCGAACCGGCCAGCAGCGCGGCCGTGCGTTCGAGAGCGTCGCGGGAGAGTCCGGTCGCGGTGAGCACGGTGTCCAGGTCGACAGCTCGGATATGCCGCTCGTAGTCGGCGAAACCGGCGGTGTACGCGTCGACGAAGGCGCGGTCCAGCACGGTACCGGGAGCCCGGTCCTCGGCCTCGAACAGCAGTTTCGCCAGGCCCTGGAACAGGGCCATATCGCCGCCCAGGCGGATCTGCAGGAAATCGTCGGCGATATCCACGCCGGTCGTCAGACCCCGCACGGTCTGTGGATCGCGGAAACCGATCAGGCCGGTCTCGGGCAGCGGGTTGATCGCGATGATGCGCGCGCCCGTCTTCTTCGCGTCGGCGAGGGCGCTGAGCATCCGCGGATGGTTGGTGCCCGGATTCTGGCCGGCGACCAGGATCAGGTCGGCGGCCGCGAAATCGTCGATGGTCACCGAACCCTTGCCGATACCGATCGAACCGGTCAGGGCGGTGCCCGACGACTCATGGCACATATTGCTGCAGTCGGGCAGGTTGTTGGTTCCGAAGCTGCGCACCAGCAGCTGATAGAGGAACGCCGTCTCGTTGGCGGTACGGCCGGAGGTGTAGAACACGGCCTCGTCCGGCGAGTTCAGGCCGCGGAGTTGCTCGGCGACGAGCCGGTAGGCCTCCGCCCAGGAGATGGGGGAGTAGTGGGTATCGCCGGGCCGCAGCACCATCGGATGGGTGAGCCGGCCCTGCCGCCCCAGCCAGTACCCGGACCGTTGTGCGAGTTCGTCGATCGAATAGCGGGCGAAGAACTCCGGCCCGACAGTCTCGAGCGTCGCCTCCTCGGCGACGGCCTTCGCGCCGTTCTCACAGAACTCGGCGGGCCGGCGGTGACCGCTCGGCTCCGGCCAGGCGCAGCCCGGGCAGTCGAATCCGTGCACCTGATTGACCCGGGCCAGGGTCCGCGCGGTGCGCACGACGCCCATATCGGATACCGCCCGCTGCAGAGCGACGGCCACCGCCCGGACCCCGGCCGCCTGCTCCTTCGGCGGAGTCACGGTCAGTTCGGACTCGTCGATATCGTCGGCCGGGGCGTTGCGGTGCATACCGACCATTGTGATCCACCTTCGTGGGCGGGGCCCGCCCTGGTTCCGGAGTCGCCGCGCGGGGGGTCACAAGGGCTCGACCGAGGCGCCGTAGTCAGGCGGATCCGCCATGGTAGGTCAGGACCTGCTCGCTGATGCGGATCCGGCCGCCGGGCGGGAGCTCGGTCGGGGACTGGCTGATCCGGGTCCAGCGCGGTTCGCCGGGCGTGGAGACGAAGGTTCCGGCGGCGGTTCCGGCGTCGCGGAGGAAGACCTTGCCCGAGTCGACCGAGAGGTAGGCGTGGACCCGGGAGATGTGGCGATCGCGCTGCAGGACCAGGGGAGCGGCGGTTTTGCGGCGTACCGATTCGTCGACCGAGGGGCCGCGGCCGATGACGTAGGCGCGGTCCAGCGGGTAGGCGGTACCGTCCTCGGCCACCAGGGTCGGCGGGGCCGGATGGGTTTGTTCGGCGCTGGGCGCGGCGCGGGTGTGCGGTTGGGGCCGGGCCGGTTCCTTCCGCAGGCGGATCGGTTCGGGATCCGCGCGCCCGGGCGCCGGCGCGGCCGACCACGCGCGGGTGCCGGGCAGTGGTTCCGCGGCGGGGGCTTCGGCGAGCCCGGTGCGGGGCCCGGAGTGCGATTCGGATACCGGCTCGCTCGCGGCCAGCCCGGCCGGTGCCGTCGCGACGGGTTCGTAGGCGGCCGCCGCTTTCTTCGCCGGGGTGGCGGCCCGGTTCCCGGTACTGCGGCGCACCGCGGCCTTGATGACGAACCCCCCGCCGGGCACCACCCCCGCGCGGAGATCGGTGCGCGGATACGGGGTGATCCGGCCGTCGGCTCCGGGGCCCACGGTCAGGGTGCGCACCGGGTCGCGCACGATCTCGTCCACCCAGGTGAAGGCGCGGGCGCCGACGAGCCGCCGGGAGCCCTCGGCGCCGGAGATCATCGCCGATACCGGGCCGCGCAGCAGAACGAGGGTGCCGTCGGCGGTGGGCGCGACGAGCCCGAACGGGGGCGGCTCCGAACCGGTCCCGAAGACGACCGCGGCGAGCCGCTGTGCGATGGCTGCCCCGGGATGCTCGGCGTCCGCCACGGCTTCGACCGCGCCGAGTATCCGCTCGGTGGACGCATTGGCGCCCACGAGATAGATCACGACATCACCGAACCGCGCGACCAGGCCCTCGCCCGGTGCGATCCCGATAGTGGACGTATCAACGCGCACCCGCGGCTCCTTCCTGGCGCACCACCGGATCCAGCATAGATGCGAATCCGTTACCCGGCTTATGAGATGGTGACGACGGATCGCCGGGGTGAGCGGGGGGACCACCTCGCCGCACGGAACAGAGAGTAGGGACCGTCATGCCGCTCAGCGCACCGGAAGAACGCACCGCGGTGGCCGCTGCCGGGCTATCGGCCGGGCAGCCGGCACTGTCGTACGTCCGGCGGGCAGGTGCGGCGTGATCCGGGCGGCGAGCGCCGCGGATATCCCGGTGCTGCAGGAGATCGAGGTGCGGGCGGGGCAGCCGTTCGCCGCGGTGGGGATGGACGCGGTCGCCGGTGACGAACCGCTGTCGGCCGAGGTGCTGGGCGAATTCGTCCTGGACGATCGCGCCTGGGTCTGGGAGGCCACGGATCGTGGCCCGGTGGGATATCTCATCGCGAGCATCATCGACGGGAACGCCCATATCGACCAGGTGTCGGTCCTGCCCGAATATCGTGGGGCGGGAATCGGCCGGCGCCTGATCGACTGCGCGGTGCGCTGGGCCGCCGACCACCGGTTGCCCGCGATAACGCTCACCACGTTCACCGAGGTGCCGTGGAACGGACCGTATTACCGGCGGCTGGGTTTCCGCTATCTCGATCCGGCCGCGGAGACCCCGCAACTGCACGCCTTGCGGGCCGCCGAGATCGCGCACGGTCTCGACCGCTGGCCCCGGTCGTGTATGTGGGCCGCGGTCGAGAACTGGGAATACGTCTGATTTCACACCGCGGCGGCCACCGCGGCCTCGGCGGCGGCCAGGGCGGCGGCCCGGTCGGCCGGGACCAGTCCGATCCGGGTGCGGCGATCCAGGAGGTCACCGGCGTCGAGGGCGCCCTCCTGCTCCAGTGACCAGCGGAACTCCGCCGCGAGCACATCCGCGCCGGGCGCGACCGGGACCGCCAGATCGGGGTTGGCGGCGGTCAGCGCGACGACCGCGGGGGCGTCGGCGCCGTAGCGTTCGATCAGGAGCTGTGGTGCGGCCAACCGGTCCCGTGCCGCGCCGGCGACCGCGCCGGCCAGCGGCAGATTCCTGGTCCGGCACGGTCCGGCGCCCAGGTGCGCTCGGGCCACGGCGGCGTCGACGGCGTCCTGCGCCATCTTGCGGTAGGTGGTGAGTTTGCCGCCGACCACCGTTACCAGCCCGCTCGGCGCGGTGAGGACCGCGTGCTCCCGGGAGATATCGGCCGTGCTGTCGCCGGCCGTGCGCAGGAGCGGCCGCAGGCCGGCGTAACTGCCGCGGATATCGGTGTGGGTCAGCGGGATGCGCAGCACTGTATTGACCGTGTCGAGCAGGAAGTCGATCTCGGTTTCGGTGGGTCGCGGTTCGTCGGGGACGGGTCCGGGCGCGTCCTCGTCGGTCAAGCCCAGATAGACCCGTCCGTGCGGGGCGGGCAGGGCGAAGATGAACCGGCCGACGGTGCCGGGCACCGGCACGGTCAGCGCCGCGGTGAGCCCGCCGAAGGCGGCGGCGTCGAACACCAGATGGGTGCCGCGGCTGGGTCGCAACTCGATACTCGGATCGACCTGGTCCGCCCAGACGCCGGCCGCGTTGACCACGGCCGCGGCGTGGACCGCGAGGCTTTCGCCGGTCAGGGTGTCGCGCAGGACGGCCCCGGCGCCGCCGACCTGTTCGGCGGCGACCCGGGTCAGCACGGTCGCACCGTGCGCGGCCGCGGTGCGGGCGAGCGCGACCACGAGTCGCGCGTCGTCCACCAGTTGCCCGTCCCATGCCTGCAGGCCGCCGCGCAGTCCCTGCTGCCGCACCGTCGGTGCCAGTCGCAGTGCCTCGGCCCGGGTCACCCGCCGTGATCGCGGTAGCAGTGCCGCCGGCGTGCCCGCGCCCACCCGCAGTGCGTCGCCGGCCAGGAAACCCGCCCGGATCAGGCTCCGGGTGGACAACCCGATCCCGGGCAGCAGCGGGACCAGCTGGGGGAGCGGCCGGACCAGATGGGACGCGGTACGGCGCAGCAGGATGCCGCGCTCCACCGCGCTCTCGTGCGCGATGCCGATCTGCCCACTCGCCAGGTAGCGCAGTCCGCCGTGGACCAGTTTCGAACTCCAGCGGCTGGTGCCGTGGGCGAGGTCGTGGCGTTCCACCAGGACGGTGCGCAGTCCGCGGGCGGCCGCGTCGAGCGCGACGCCGGCGCCGGTCACACCGCCCCCGATCACGAGCAGGTCGACGGTCGGGTGGTCACCGAGGGCTGCGAGCTCACGGCGCCGGCGGTGTGCGTTCAACGCGGGCCCCGCGGTGGGGGAAGGGTTCTCGGCCATCTGTTTCTCGGCACGGCGTCCGCCGGGGAGACGGAACGGAAGGCGGGGACGATCGCCGCTTCCGGATGCGCCGGGCGCTACTCCTTCCTGGCAGGTGGGATCACGGGGCGAGATAGGTATCGAGAGCGTGCCGGAGTTCGGTGTCGAGCGCGGATCCGTCGAGCAGATGGGCGACCGTGGCCGCCGACTGCACCGCGGACTGGGTGATCAGCAGCACCATGGCCGCCAGCCGATCCGGGTCGCCGGCCCGGACCGACCCGTCCGCCTGACCGTCGCGGATGCCGGTACCGAACAGGTCGAGCAGTTGGCGCTGGTTGCGGCCCAGCCGGCCGAAGACGTAGGTGAGCATCAGGTCGGTATCGGTGCGGAAGATCTTGCCGAACAGCGGGTTCGACCGGACCTCCGCCGCGCCGGCCACCACCCCGGTGACCAGCCGGTCCCGGGCCGGGCCGCCGGTCGGTACCGCCGTGGCGATGATCTCGCTCAGTTCGCGCACCAGTAGTTCGGCGACCAGGTCGCGGCTGTCGGACCACCGGCGGTAGACGGTCGGCCGGCTCACGCCCGCCCGGCGGGCGACCTCGGTGAGTGTGGTGCGCCGGACGCCGAACTCCGCGACGCATTCACGGGCCGCGTCCAGGATCGTCTGCTCGACCGCTGCTGCGCCGGATGACACGGACTCGACCTCGTCTCCAGTTCGGGTTACTGCTTGACACTACATGTCAAACTGTAACGCATGACAGGTGAGCAAGGCGAACGTCCGGTGAACTCGGCATCGAGCGCACGGCGACCGGATATGGTGTGGGACGCCTGGGGTGTTCCCGCCGGGCACACACCACTACCCGAGCAGATCCGCGGCCTGCTGATACAGGTGTTCGGAATCTCCGGGGAGCCGGCGACGCGTCGTGATGAGGGCGATGTGCCGCTCCGGCCGTCGGTCCTGTCCCCGGACCGGCGGGCCGGTCTGGCCGACCTCGTCGGCGCGGACCATATCTCCACCGAACCGGTCACCCGGTTGCGGCACGCCGGTGGTAAGAGCACCCCCGACCTGCTGCGACGACGCGATCTCGCGCCGCAGGACGCACCGGACGCGGTGGTCTTCCCCGCCGGTCACGACGAGGTGGCCGCTGTCCTCGCCTACTGCTCGGAGCAGGGCATCGCCGTGGTGCCCTTCGGCGGCGGCACCAGCGTGGTCGGTGGGCTCGACCCCGTGCGCGGGGCGTTCGACACGGTGATCGCGCTGGACTTGCGACGGCTGGACGCCCTGCTGGACTGCGACCCGGTCACCGGCACCGCCACCTTCGGCGCCGGGGTCACCGGTCCGCGTGCCGAACAGTTGCTCGCCGAGCACGGGCTCTCACTGGGCCATTTCCCGCAGAGTTTCGAATACGCCAGCATCGGCGGATTCGCCGCGACCCGGTCGTCGGGTCAGGCGTCCGCGGGGTACGGCCGGTTCGACGATATGGTCCAGCGGGTCCGGGTGGCCACGCCTACGGGAAGCGTGCTGCTGGGCCGGGCACCCGCTTCGGCCGCCGGACCCGATCTGCGTGAACTGTTCGTCGGTTCGGAGGGCGCGCTCGGCGTCCTCACCGAGGTCACGGTCCGCGTCCATCCCATTCCGGAGACCACCACCCATATGGCCTGGTCGTTCCCGGATTTCGCGACCGGAGCGGCCGCGTTGCGCGCGGTCGTGCAGACGGGCGCGGCGCCGACGGTGCTGCGGTTGTCCGACGAAGCCGAAACCGGGCTGAACCTGGCACGGGCCGGAAACGTGGGCGGGGCATCGGTTTCCGGTTGTCTCGCGGTGACCACGTTCGAGGGCACCGCCACCCATACCGCGGCCCGTGGTGCCGAGGCCGCCGCGGTACTGCGCGCCGCCGGTGGTACCGAACTCGGTCCGGAGCCGGCCCGGGAGTGGCAGCACGGCCGTTTCGCGGCCCCTTACCTGCGTGATTCGCTCCTGGATGTCGGGGTGCTGTGCGAAACCCTGGAGACCGCGACCACCTGGAGCGCACTGGCCGATCTGAAGGCGAAGGTGACGAGCGCGCTCACCGATTCGCTGACCGCCCAGGGTGCGCCCGCCCTGGTGATGTGCCATATCTCGCACACCTACCCGACCGGCGCGTCACTGTATTTCACGGTGGTGGCCAAACAGCTGGACGATCCGATCGCGCAGTGGCGGGCCGCGAAAGCGGCCGCCGGGGACGCCATCGCCGCCGCCGGCGCCACCATCACCCATCACCACGCGGTGGGCGTGGACCACCGCGCCTGGCTGCCCGGCGAGATCGGCGACCTGGGGGTGCGGGTATTGCGCGCGGTGAAACGCGAGATCGACCCGGCCGGGATCCTCAACCCTGGCAAACTGCTGCCATGACGCGCGCAGCGGATCCCCGGGAGGTGCGTACGGTCGCCGTGGTGACCAACCCCGCCTCCGGGCAGGGCCGGGCGCGCGAGGCCGCCCGCACCGTCGTGGACCGGCTGAGCGCGGACGGCGTGGCGGTCGTCGAGATCCACGCACCCTCCGCCGCGCGGACCCGTGAGCAGGTGCGCGATCTGGTGACCGGTGGCGCGCCGGACGCGGTCGTCTGCGTCGGTGGTGACGGGCTGGTGAACACGATCCTGGACCCGCTGGCCCGATCGGGGGTTCCACTGGCCCTGGTCCCGGCGGGCACGGGCAACGACCTGGCGCGTGAACTGGGTATCGCCGACGAGCCCGCCCGTGCCGCGGAACTGGTCCGATCCGGGCAGGTGCGCACCATCGACCTGGGCCGGCTGGAACCCGCCGGGCACGACCCGATGTGGTTCGCCACCGTCGCATGCACCGGTTTCGACGCCCGGGTCACCCTGCGTGCCAACCGGATGCGTTATCCGCGCGGCCGGTCCCGCTACACCTTCGCCGCGGTCGCGGAGATCGCGCACGGAATCGCGGTGCCCTACCGGATCGAATTGGGCGGCCCGGCCGCGGAGGTGATCACCACCGAGGCGTTACTGGTCGCGGTGGGTAACACCACCACCTACGGCGGCGGCATGCTCATCTGCCCGGACGCCCGGTGCGACGACGGTCTGCTCGATGTGACCGTGGTCGGCAAGGTTTCGCATCTGGAGATGCTGCGGATCCTGCCCGCGCTCTCGGCAGGCCGGCGGATCGACCATCCCGCGGTGCGCCAGTACCGGGCCGAATCGCTGGGTTTGGCCGCTCCCGGCGCCCCGGCCACCGCCGACGGCGAACCCGCGGGCCGGTTGCCGCTCACCGTGCGCGTCGAACCCCGGGCGCTCACCGTCCTGACCCCCTGACCACGGGTCAGGCGGCGAACCGGACCCGCAGTCGGTCCACGCCGACCCGGTCGACCACCACGACCGAGGCGGGCGCGGGCCGGGGACCGGCTCCGGCCTCCAGCCGCCCCAGCATCCGTCTCCAGCGCCACACGTGCCAGTGGAACGACAACAGCCCGACCCGCCGCCCCCGCGCGTATTGTCCGGCCCGGGCGACCGTCGCCGGCACATCCAGTAACACCATGTGCAGTTCGCGGCCGTGCCGGACGGCCCAGCGGGTCAGCATCCGGCGCGTGAAACCGATGGTGCCGCAGTCGTGGATCACCACCGGGCCGGTGTGATCGCGCAAGGCGACCCAGATGCGGCCGAAATGCACGACGTGCACCACCGGCCGCCACAGCGGGTAGGGCAGCCAGGCCAGCCGGCGCCGCCACGCATTGCGGGCATGGATGGAATCGAGCACTACCGACTGATCGGGACCGGGTAGCGCCTGCTCGGCATCGGGGTCGGCGCCGAACAGCCGGCGCAGTGCGGTGCTCTTGCCCGCGCCGGGTATTCCGGCGAACAGCACGGCCGCGCTCGCCGGGTACCGGAGCTCCCGCGTCGGCCGGCCCCGTAGGTCGTCGACGGCCCGGGGCCGGACGATTTCCGAATCCGATTCGGGGAAGATGGATTCCGCAGGGTCCAACGGTAACGAGTCGAGCGGGGGGTTCACCCCGTCCAGGGTCCCCAGTCGAACCGGATTCGGCAAGAATGTCGGCTTTGTCCGCTCGAGGTCACAGGTTTCGGTCGAGCCCGCCTACTGCGGTAGGCCGGGCGCCCGTCTGAGAATTCCGGTGCTCAAGCTGAGAATTGTTTATGGATTAGCAGCGCGGGCCGGGATCGGCGGTAGTCTTACTGCTGTAGGCGGAGTCTTCGGTGTCCCTCATCCACCGAAGGCTCCGCCTCGATTTTTCTCCGCCACCTTTCCCGAGGTCCGGCGCGGTGTCCCCATCGTTCCCGTCCTGCGGCAATCGCGCTCTCCCCGCTGTCCCACGTAGCGGGACTCCGCTGTGCGCATTCGCGACACCGACCCTCCGGCAGGTCGTTCGTCCGGCGGACCCACCCTTGTGCGCAGCGACCGAAGGTCCGCGACCGGCGGTGTGCGGTCGGCCGTTCGCGGCGGGTCGCCATGAAGCACCGGCGGTGTGGTGGTCCGCCCGGGCCGGCCGGGGCGAACGTCCGCGCTCACCTCGCGTCCATTCCGGACGGTCGGGCTCCGACCCCGCAACACCGGCGGCGACGCCCTAGACACTAGAATCGCGGCGTGACCAGCGCAGCCCCTGACAACACGCGTAATCGTGCCGATGCCCTCCCCAAGAGCTGGAATCCCGGCGAGGTGGAGGCCGACCTGTACGAGCGCTGGGTAGCCGCCGGTTACTTCCACGCCGACCCGCACAGTTCCGCGCCCGCGTACTCGATCGTGCTGCCGCCGCCCAATGTCACGGGCACGCTGCACATGGGTCATGCGCTCGACCACACGCTCATGGACACCTTGGCGCGCCGTAAGCGGATGCAGGGTTACGAGGTGCTGTGGCTGCCCGGGATGGATCATGCCGGTATCGCCACCCAGACGGTGGTGGAGAAGCAGCTCGCCGCGGACGGGAAGACCAAAGAGGATTTCGGCCGCGAACTGTTCGTGCAGAAGGTCTGGGACTGGAAGCGTGAATCCGGTGGCGCCATCCAGTGGCAGATGCGGGCGCTCGGCGACAGTGTGGACTGGTCACGGGACCGGTTCACCATGGACGAGGGCCTGTCGCGCGCGGTCCAGACGATCTTCAAACGTCTCTACGACGCGGGTTTGATCTATCGTGCCGAGCGGCTGGTGAACTGGTCGCCGGAACTGCGTACCGCCATCTCCGATATCGAGGTCAAGTACGAGGACGTCGAGGGTGAACTGGTGTCCCTGCGGTACGGGTCGCTCGACGATGCCGAACCGCATGTCGTGGTCGCCACCACCCGGGTGGAGACCATGCTCGGTGACACCGCGGTCGCGGTGCACCCGGAGGATCCCCGGTACCGGGGGCTGATCGGTACCACCCTCGAACATCCCATCACCGGACGGCAGATCCCGATCATCGCCGACGACTATGTGGATCCCGAATTCGGTTCCGGCGCGGTGAAGATCACGCCCGCCCACGATCCGAACGACTTCGAGATGGGCCTGCGGCACAACCTGCCGATGCCCACGATCATGGACGAACGCGGCCGGATCGCCGATACCGGTACCGAATTCGACGGGATGGACCGGTTCGAGGCGCGGGTGAAGATTCGTGAGCGGTTGGCCTCCGAAGGCCGGATCGTCGCCGAGAAGCGCCCTTACCTGCACAGTGTCGGGCATTCCGAGCGCAGCGGCGAAGCGATCGAGCCGCGGCTGTCCATGCAGTGGTGGGTGAAGGTCGAATCGCTGGCCAAGGCGGCCGGTGACGCGGTCCGCAACGGCGATACCGTGATCCACCCGGCGAGCCAGGAACCGCGCTGGTTCGACTGGGTCGACGATATGCACGACTGGTGTATCTCGCGGCAGCTGTGGTGGGGCCATCGCATTCCCATCTGGTACGGGCCCGAGGGCGAAGTCGTGTGCGTCGGCCCCGACGAGCAGGCCCCCGAGGGATGGGTGCAGGATCCCGATGTCCTGGACACCTGGTTCTCCTCCGGGCTGTGGCCGTTCTCCACGATGGGCTGGCCGGACGCGACCCCGGAGCTGGCGAAGTTCTATCCGACCAGCGTGCTGGTCACCGGATACGACATCCTGTTCTTCTGGGTGGCCCGGATGATGATGTTCGGTACCTTCGTCGCCGACGACGCCGCGGTGTCCACCGGTAAAGGCGGGGCCTATCAGATTCCCTTCAAGGATGTCTTCCTGCACGGTCTGATCCGCGATCAGTTCGGCCGGAAGATGTCGAAGTCCCGGGGCAACGGGATCGACCCGCTGGACTGGATCAACAACTACGGCGCGGACGCGCTGCGCTTCACACTGGCCCGCGGCGCCCAGCCCGGCGGTGATCTCTCGGTCGGCGAACCCCATGCCCTGGCTTCGCGCAGTTTCGTCACCAAGTTGTTCAACGCGACGAAGTTCGCGCTCATGAACGGTGCCCGCCCGGGGACGGTGCCGGCGCGGGAGACGCTGACCGACGCCGACCGCTGGATCGTGGACCGGCTCGACGAGGTGCTCGCCGAGGTCGACGCCGCGTTCGACGCCTACGAGTTCGGTAAGGCCTGCGAGGCTCTCTACCACTTCGCGTGGGACGAGCTCTGCGACTGGTATCTGGAACTGTCCAAGGTCCAGTTCGCCGAGAGCGAGGAGCGGGCCGAGTCCACCCGGGTCGTGCTCGGGTCGGTGCTCGACGCGGTGCTGCGGTTGCTCCACCCGGTGATCCCGTTCGTCACCGAATCGCTGTGGCAGGCGCTGACCGGCGCGGAGTCGGTGGTCGTGGCGGCCTGGCCGGAGCGCACCGGGACGCCCACCGACACCGGCGCGGCGCAGCGTATCGCCGATGTGCAGCGGCTGGTCACCGAGATCCGCCGGTTCCGCAGTGATCAGGGGCTGAACGATAAGCAGAAGGTCGCGGCACGGGTGCTCGGCCTGGACGCGGCGGGCCTGGCGCATCTCCATCCGGAAGTGAGCACGCTGGGCCGGCTCACCGAGCCCGGCGCGGATTTCGCGGCGACCGCTTCGGTGGAGGTGCGGCTCAGCGGCACCACGGTCACCGTCGAGGTCGACACCTCCGGCACCGTGGACCTCGCGGCCGAGCGGCGTCGCCTGGAGAAGGATCTGGCGGTCGCGCAGAAGGAACTCGCGGGGACCGAGGCCAAACTCGGTAACGAGGCGTTCCTGGCCAAGGCGCCGGAACCGGTGGTGGACAAGATCCGGGCCCGGCGTGAGGTCGCCGCGGCCGAGGTGGAGCGGATCGGGGCCCGCCTGGCCGAGCTGAGCGACAAGTGAACGCCCACGACGACGATGCCGAGCCGGAGCCCCGCAACGGCGGCTCCCGGCTCGGCACCGGGCCGTCGCCGGTGGATCTTGCGGAGATGGCGCTGGTCGAGGCGGAACTCGACCAGCGCTGGCCGGAAACCAAGATCGAACCGTCGCTCACCCGGATCGCCACGCTGATGGATGTGCTGGGTTCACCGCAGCACGGCTTCCCGGCGATCCATGTCGCGGGCACCAACGGTAAGACCTCGGTGACCCGGATGATCGACTCCCTGCTCACCGCGCTGCACCGCCGGACCGGCCGGCTCACCAGCCCGCATCTGCAGCTGGCCACCGAGCGGATCAGTATCGACAACCGGCCGATCTCCCCGGCCCGCTATGTCGAGCTGTACCGCGAGATGCAGCCCTATATCGAGATGATCGACGCCCAGTCGGCGACCGCGGGCGGCCCGGCGATGAGCAAATTCGAGGTGCTCACCGCCATGGCCTACGCGGCGTTCGCCGAGGCGCCGGTGGATGTGGCGGTCGTGGAGACCGGTATGGGTGGCAGCTGGGACGCCACCAATGTGATCGACGCGCAGGTCGCGGTCATCACCCCCATCGGCCTCGACCACACCGAATACCTGGGCCCGGATCTGGCCTCCATCGCCAAGGAGAAGGCCGGGATCATCAAACGCGCCCCGGAGTCGCTGGTCCCCACCGATACGGTCGCGATCATCGCCGAACAGGACCCCGAGGCGCTCGAGGTACTGCTACGCCGGGCCGTGGAAACCGATGCGGCGGTGGCACGGGCCGGTTCGGAGTTCCGGGTGCTGAGCCGACGGATCGCCGTGGGTGGGCAGCAGCTCGAACTGCAGGGGCTCGGCGGGGTCTACGACGAGATCTTCCTGCCCCTGCACGGCGAGCACCAGGCCCACAACGCGGCGCTCGCGCTGGCCGCGGTGGAAGCGTTCTTCGGGGCCGGCGCCCAGCGCCAACTGGACATCGATGCGGTCCGCGCCGGTTTCGCCGAGGTCACCAGCCCCGGCCGCCTCGAACGGATGCGCAACGCGCCCACCCTGTTCATCGATGCCGCGCACAACCCGGCCGGTGCCACCGCGCTGGCCGCGACGCTGACCTCCGAGTTCGATTTCCGCAAGCTTGTCGGTGTGGTCGCGGTGCTGGCGGACAAGGATGTCGGCGGTATCCTCGCCGCGCTGGAACCGGTTTTCGACGAGATCGTGGTGACCACCAACGGGTCCCCCCGGGCGCTGCCGGTGGATCAGCTCGCCGATCTGGCGGTTCAGCGGTTCGGCGACGAGCGGGTGGTCACCGCGGACTCGTTGCCGGATGCGCTGGAAACCGCCGTCGCGCTCGCGGAGGAGGTCGGCGCGTCCGGTGAGATGGTCTCCGGCGCGGGTGTGGTGGTCACCGGTTCGGTGGTCACCGCCGGTACCGCGCGCGCCCTGTTCGGGAAGGATCCGGCGTAATGCCGAGGACCGGCCGCCGCCGACAACGAGGAACAGTATGAGTGAGCCCGAAGCGCCGAAGCCCGAGGCGACGACCCCGGCTCCGCCCGACCCCTGGAAGGGCCTGCGTGGGGTGATGGCGGGTGCCCTCGTACTCGAGGCGATCACGGTGTTGCTGGCGCTGCCGGTGGTCGCCGATATCGCCGGTGGTGTCACCTGGGTATCGGGTACCTACCTGGTGGTACTTGCCCTGGTGATGATCGCGGGCGCGGGCCTGCAGCGTCGTTCCTGGGCGGTCCCGTTCAATCTGGGGTTGCAGGTGCCGGTGCTGATCGGCGGAGTGTTCCATCTGTCGATCGCGGTCATCGGCGTGGTCTTCCTCGCGGTCTGGGCCTTCATCCTGCTGCTGCGCTCGGATGTGAAACGGCGGATGGACGAGGGGACGCTGCCGAGCCAGCGCATGTCCGGCGGTTCCTGACCGAGGTCGCCGGGCCGTCGCCGGCGATCCGCCCACCCGGCCTGGTCAGGCCGACGCTACTCGCGCGTAGGGCGGGGGAGGACTGGTTGGGCCCCGCCCGGCGGCGCCCATTAGGCTGACCGCGTGACAGAGCAGACGTTGATTCTGATCAAACCGGACGGTGTGGCCCGCGGCTACGTCGGCGAAGTACTGAACCGGATCGAGCGCAAGGGTCTTACCATCGCGGCCCTCGAGCTCAAGCAGGTGACCGAGGAAGTGGCCGCCGAACACTACGCCGAGCACGCGGAGAAGCCGTTCTACCGCTCGCTGATCGAGTTCATCACCTCGGGGCCGGTCGTCGCGGCGGTCCTGGAGGGTCCGCGCGCCATCGCCGCCTTCCGGCAGCTGGCCGGCGGTACCGATCCCGTCGAGAAGGCCGCGCCCGGCAGTATCCGCGGTGACCTGGGCCTCGAGACCCAGTACAACCTGGTCCACGGTTCGGACTCGCCCGACTCGGCCAAACGCGAAATCTCCCTCTGGTTCCCCGAATTCCCCCTCTGATCACTGTTCGGTGACGGGCCCACCGGACCCGTGCGAGTGCCTCGCGCAGCGCCACGGCGAACACCTGGCGCACGGTGTGGGATACTGATACATGGTTGCGCTCCACAGTGGGCACGACCGGATGACACACTGCGGAACGATGCCGCCATCGCTGCCGCGGACGCACAGCCGGATTTCTGGGCTGCGTCTGCCCGGCGCGCTGGACGAGCGCTCGGACCGCGGCGTTCAGCCATATGCCAGGCGCCGCGTGGCCAGTTAGCCCGACCGACGTGATAGTGGAGATAACCGGGCGCGCGGGGCGAGACCATGGACCTCGCGCCAACCGCGCGAGGCGGACGGAAAGCGTCCCCGCGACGGCCGCGTCACTCGATGAGGAACGCGCCCGGGGGCCCGAGGAGACTTCGTGGCCGATCAAGAGCCGCTGGACACAACATCACAGGACGACGATCACTTGCCGGAGCGAATCCGAGTACATGCCCTGGCCAAACGGCTCGGCGTGACCAGTAAGCGCATCCTGGCCAAACTCAGCGAACTCGGGACCGAAGCCCGTAGTCCGCAATCGAGCGTGGACCGGGCCGTCGCGGAGTCGGTGCGCGAATCACTGACCGCTCCGCCCGCACTGGCTCCGGCCGAGCCCGGGCTGTTCGAGCCCACCGGTACCTCGGCGGGTCCGGTCGGCGCAGGGGATGCCGCAGTCCCGCCGGCGACGGAGGTCGCTGCCGCTCCGGCCGCCCAGAAGGCGGAACCGGCCACCGTGCGGCCGGGCACCGGCTCCGGGCAAATCCCTGGCATCGGCGAGGGGCCGGTGTCGGCCGGTGCCCCCGAGCAGGCACCGGAAGAGCCTGCCGCACCCCCGACCGAACCGGAACGACAGGCCGCGGCGACCGCCGCCGAGGCCGGTACCGCGGAAACCTCCGTTGCCGACGAGGTCCGCTCGTCCGCCGACAGTGCGACCGTGGCGTCCGCGTCGGCCGAGATCTCCGAGGCAGCGGATGCCTCCGCCGCGAGCGGCGCCCCGGCCGCGCCGGTGACCCCGCCGCCGGCTTTCACGGCCGCGGTGAATCTGTTCGCGAGCCCGGTGCCCGAGGAACCCATCGCGGCCGAACCGATGGTCTTCGAATCCGCGGTCGTCGCGGCCCCGCTGTTCCTCTCCCCGGACGCCGCGGCGGCGGAACAACCGCGCCGCCGCCGTAAGCCCGAACCCGAGTCCGAATCCGGCGCCGCCGCGGCGGCGGAGCAACCGCGCCGCCGCCGTAGGCCCGAGCCCGACTCCGGCGCCGAGGACACCGAATCGGACGCCGACACCGGTGTCGAATCCGAGGACCAGTCCGAGCAGGACGACTCCGACGACCAGCCGCGGCGGCGCCGTCGCGGCCGGCGTGGTCGCGGCCGGGGACGCGGCGAACAGGCCGCCGACTCCGAGGACACCGAGTCCGAAGACGGCACGGGCGCCGATTCCGCGGAACAGGCCACCGACACCGACGACCGGAGCGCCGAATCCGGTGCTGCCGACGAGTCCGGGTCCGACGAATCCGACGAGGCGGAGGAGGACTCGGAGAGCGGGTCCAGCCGCCGTCGTCGCCGTCGTCGGCGCCGCAAGGTCGCCGGTGAATCCGGCGACAGCGAACCGGCCGACGACGATCCGCCCAATACGGTCGTGCACGAGCGGGAACCGCGGAACAAGACCCGTACCCGCGCCACCGTCGACGAAGTACAGGGCATCACCGGCTCCACCCGGCTCGAGGCCAAACGGCAGCGCCGGCGCGACGGCCGCGAGGCCGGTCGCCGCCGCCCGCCGATCCTCACCGAATCGGAGTTCCTGGCCCGGCGCGAGGCCGTGGACCGGGTGATGGTCGTGCGGGAAAAGGAGTTCCCGGGCCATTCGTCCGCCACCCAGGTGGCCGTGCTCGAGGACAACATCCTGGTCGAGCATTTCGTCACCAGTACCGGATCGGCGTCCATGGTGGGCAATGTCTACCTGGGCAAGGTGCAGAACGTGCTGCCCAGTATGGAGGCCGCGTTCATCGATATCGGCCGGGGCCGCAACGGTGTGCTCTACGCGGGCGAGGTCAACTGGGAGGCCGCCGGGCTCGGCGGTAGGGAACGCAAGATCGAGCAGGCGCTCAAACCCGGCGACCAGGTGCTGGTCCAGGTGAGCAAGGACCCGGTCGGCCACAAGGGCGCCAGACTGACCACCCAGATCAGCCTCGCCGGTCGCTTCCTGGTGTACGTGCCCGGCGGTACCTCCACCGGCATCAGCCGCAAACTGCCCGATACCGAGCGCAAACGGCTCAAGGAGATCCTGCGCGAGATCGTCCCGGCCGATGCGGGCGTCATCATCCGGACTGCCTCCGAGGGGGTCAGCGAGGCCGAACTCACCCGTGACGTGGAACGGCTGCAAAAGGCCTGGCGCAAGATCACCGCGGCGGCCGAGAACGAGTCCGGCGCGCCGAAAACTCTCTACGAGGAGCCGGACCTACTCGTCAAGGTCGTGCGCGATCTGTTCAACGAGGATTTCTCGCGACTGGTGATCGAGGGCGAACGCTCCTGGAACACCGTCGAGAACTACATCGGCACCGTCGCCCCCGATCTGCTCCCGCGGGTCTCCCGGCACGAGAACAACGGCGTCGACGTCTTCGAGACGTACCGCATCGACGAGCAACTGGCCAAGGCCCTCGACCGCAAGGTGTGGCTGCCCTCGGGCGGCACCCTGGTGATCGACCGCACCGAGGCGATGACGGTCGTCGACGTCAACACCGGTAAGTTCACCGGCTCCGGCGGCGGCAACCTGGAGGAGACGGTCACCCGGAACAACCTCGAGGCGGCCGAGGAGATCGTGCGGCAGATGCGGCTGCGCGATATCGGCGGCATGATCGTGGTCGACTTCATCGATATGGTCCTCGAGTCCAACCGTGACCTGGTGCTGCGCCGTCTCACCGAGGCCCTCGGCCGGGACCGCACCCGGCACCAGGTCTCCGAGGTGACCTCGCTGGGCCTGGTCCAGATGACCCGTAAGAAGCTCGGGACCGGATTGGTGGAGGCGTTCTCCACCACCTGCGAGCACTGCCACGGTCGCGGCCTCCTGGTGCACAGCTACCCGGTGGAGCCGTCGGGCTCCGACGAGGGCGGTGCCGGCCGGGGCCGGGAGTCAGGTTCGCGCCGGCGTCGCAACCGGGACAAGGCCCCCGCGGCCCCCACGGCGCCGCAGCCGTCCATCCCCGAGCTGTCGGAAGAGGAGGCGGCGGCCAAGCGGGCGCACCCCGTGGCACTGGCCATGGCCGCCCATCATCCGGAGACCGATCAGGATGAGCCGGCGCCCGAGGCCACATCGGCCGAACAGGCCGCGGCGCCCGCTGCCGTGGGCGAGCCGGGCGGTTCCGCCGCGGCGCCGGAAGCGGTCGCGAGCGGCAAGGGTGGTGCGGCACCGGCCGAACCGCGGCGCCGGCGCACCCGGGTCCGCCGGTCGGCCGGTGCCGCCGGTACTTCGGCGGAGACTCCGGCCGCGGAACTGAACGGCAGCGGTACACCCGCCGAAGCCGGGGCCACCGAACCGGCCGAATCCGAACCCACGGCCACCGAGCCGGTCGTCACCGAATCGGCTGCCGTCGAATCCGGGGCCGCCGAGCAGGTCGCGTCCGAGGCCGCCCCGGCGGAAGCGGTCGCCACCGAACCGGGCCCGGTAGAGGAGAGCGGAGCGGCTGCGCCGGCACCGGAAACTCCGGCGGAGACGCCGGCCGGCGACGATACCGCGGAGGCGGCCACCGTGACTTCCGCCCCCACCGCGGAACGCAACGGTACGGCCGCTTCGGCGAACGGTGCGGCTCATCCGGCGGAGCTGGCCGCCGCTCCGGCGACGGAGCCGGTGGTGACCCCGGAGCCGGCCGCCGCGGCGAGCCCGGCCGAGGACGGTGGGACGGAAACCCGCAGCCGGCGGCGCCGGGTCGCCCGCTCGACCTCCGCACCGGCCGCCGACAGTGCGGGCGCGGTATTCGTCCTGTCCGCCACCGAGCAGCCCGACGCGCCGGTGACCGATTTCACGGCCGATCCGCCGGAGGTCGAGGTCCCGGTACGCCGGGCGCGCCGCCGGGCCGCGGGTCGTCCGTCCGGACCGCCGGTCGACGAACAGCACTGAGTCATCGCGCCGGGTGCCCGGCCCGCGGAATGCGGGCCGGGCACCCGGCGCGTCGGCAATACCGAGTGGTCGTACCCGGCGGCCGGAGGTCCGCGTCACACCGCTTCCGGTGCTCCGGCCGGTCCGCCGGGGTGCGGCGTGGGGACCGGTTTGGTCGCATGTACCGCCATCCTGTAATCTTGGCAGTCGCTGCCCGGCGACAGCATGTGCTGTTCCGTGGCCGGTTCCCGATACCGAGAGCCACCAGTGGCCGAGGCGGCGGATTACCAGACCAGTCGTGCGGTGGACCCCGGTGCGAAACCGAGGTACTACCGTGTGAACGAGTGCCGAGCACTAAAGGAAGAAGGGCAGCCGACCGATGGCAACGTACGCGATCGTCAAGACCGGCGGAAAGCAGTACAAGGTCGCGGTCGGTGACCTGGTGAAGGTCGAGAAGATCGAGGGTGCGCCGGGCACCTCCGTGGCACTGTCGCCGGTGCTCGTCGTCGATGGCGCCGAGCTCACCACCGCGGCCGACGCGCTCGCGAAGGTCTCGGTCTCGGCCGAGGTGGTCGAGCAGACCAAGGGCCCGAAGATCCGCATCCACAAGTTCAAGAACAAGACCGGCTACCACAAGCGCCAGGGACACCGTCAGCCGCTGACGGTCCTGAAGGTCACCGGCATCAAGTAACCACCCCGCAGGGCCGCGCAGGCCCGCGCTGAAGGAGTATCAGCAATGGCACATAAGAAGGGCGCATCCAGCTCCCGGAACGGCCGCGATTCCAATGCCAAGCGGCTCGGCGTGAAGCGTTTCGGCGGGCAGTCGGTGAAGGCCGGCGAGATCCTGGTGCGGCAGCGTGGCACCCACTTCCACCCCGGCGTCAATGTCGGCCGTGGCGGGGACGACACCCTGTTCGCGCTCGAGGCAGGTGCCGTCGAGTTCGGTAGCAAGCGGGGTCGTAAGACCGTCAACATCGTGGTCCCGGAGCCGGTCGAAGCCTGACCGGCTGACGACTCCACCACAGCGAGCGGGTCAGGGTGACAAACCCTCGGCCCGCTTTTCGCGTTTCCACCCCCGGTGCCGCCGCCCCGACCGGGCCCGGTCCCGTTTTCCGGCGCTGTGCCTTCCCGACTCCGGAGCGCACTGCCCGTCCCACCCTGGAACGCAGTGTCCGTCCCACCCCCGAACTCCCTGAGGAGGATGATCCGGCCATGGCCAAGTTCATCGACCGTGTCGTTCTTCATGTCCGTGCCGGCAAAGGCGGGCACGGTTGCGCGTCGGTGCACCGGGAGAAGTTCAAACCGCTGGGCGGACCCGACGGCGGTAACGGAGGCAACGGCGGGGATGTGATCCTCGAGGTGGACGCCAATGTGCACACCCTGCTGGACTTCCACTTCCATCCGCACGCCAAGGCCGGTAACGGCAAACCGGGCGAGGGCGGCAACCGGGACGGGAAGAAGGGCGGGGAGCTGCTACTGAAGGTCCCGGACGGAACCGTCGTGCTGGACGCCGACGGGGAGGTCCTGATGGACCTGGTCGGGGCCGGTAACCGGTTCGTCGTCGCGAAGGGCGGCCGGGGTGGTCTGGGGAATGCGGCCCTGGTGTCGCGGGCCCGTAAGGCGCCCGGTTTCGCGCTGCTCGGCGAGGAGGGCGAGGCCCACGATGTGGTCCTCGAACTCAAATCCGTCGCCGATGTGGGGCTGGTCGGGTTTCCGTCCGCGGGGAAGTCGTCGCTGGTCTCGGTGCTGTCCGCCGCCAAACCGAAGATCGCCGACTATCCCTTCACCACGTTGGTGCCGAACCTCGGCGTCGTGAACGCGGGCGATACGACATTCACGATCGCCGACGTCCCGGGACTGATTCCCGGGGCCAGTGAGGGACGCGGCCTCGGCCTGGACTTCCTCCGGCATCTGGAACGTTGCGCGGTGCTGGCGCATGTGGTCGATCTGGCGACGCTGGAACCCGGCCGCGACCCCCTCTCCGATATCGACGCTCTCGAAGCCGAACTCGCCGCCTACAACCCCGCCCTCCGCGGTGATGTGAGCCTGGGCGATCTCGCGGACCGGCCGCGGGTGGTGATCCTGAACAAGGTCGACGTGCCCGAGGCGGAAGATCTCGCCGACCTCGTCACACCCGAACTGCAGGAGCGGGGCTGGCCGGTGTTCCGGATCTCGGCGGTCGCCCATTCCGGTCTGCGGCAACTGACCTTCGCGCTCGCCGAACTGGTGCAGTCCTACCGCGACGCGCACCCCGCGGCCGCACCGAAGCGTCCGGTGATCCGCCCGGTCCCGGTGGACGATTCCGGGTTCACGGTGCGCGCCGACCCGGACGAGCCGGGCGGGTTCATCGTGCGCGGCACCCGGCCCGAACGCTGGGTGCGCCAGACCCAGTTCGACAACGACGAGGCCGTCGGTTATCTCGCCGACCGCCTGGCCCGGCTCGGCGTGGAGGACGAACTGGTGCGGCTGGGTGCGGAACCCGGTGCGCCGGTGACCATCGGCGAGGTGACCTTCGAATGGGAACCGCTGATCGCCGCGGGCACCGATATGGTCCCGACCGGCCGCGGTACCGATATCCGGCTCGAACAGACCGATCGGGTCAGTGCGGCCGAACGCAAGCACGCGTCGCGGGTGCGGCGCGGTCTGGTGGATGAGGAAAGCGAGGAGTAGGCGGGTGAACCAGGGTAACCACGGAGCAGGGGCACGGCCGTGACCCGGGTTTCGGCAGAACTCAGTGACGCCCGGCGTGCGATCGCCGGGGCTCGGCGGGTGGTGGTGAAGATCGGCTCGTCCGCGCTCACCAGCCTGACCGGTGGACTCGATATCGACCGGCTGGACCGGCTCGCCGATGCCGTCGAGGCCCGGATGCGGGCCGGTTCCGATGTGGTCGTCGTATCGTCCGGGGCGATCGGCGCGGGCCTGGCCCCGCTCGGCTTGACCAGGCGGCCCCGTGACCTCGCGACCAAACAGGCCGCGGCCAGCGTCGGCCAGCTCGCGCTGGTCCATGCCTGGGGCACCTCGTTCGCCCGGTACGACCGCACTGTCGGTCAGATCCTGCTCAGCGCCGACGATTTCGCCCGCCGGGAACACCACCGTAATGCGCAGCGCACCCTGGACCGGCTGCGTTCGCTGGGCGCGGTGGCGGTGGTGAACGAGAACGATACCGTCGCCACGGAGGAGATCCGGTTCGGCGACAACGACCGGCTGGCGGCGCTGGTGGCCCATCTGGTGGGCGCCGACGCATTGTTCCTGCTCTCCGATGTGGCCGGGCTCTACGACGGTGATCCGCGCAAGGGCGACGCGAACTTCATCGGCGAGGTGCGCACCAGCGCCGATCTCGACGGGGTGATCGCCGGAAGCGGCGGCGTGCTCGGCACCGGTGGGATGGCCTCGAAACTGTCGGCCGCCCGGCTGGCCGCGGACGCCGGTGTCCCGGTGCTGCTGGCCGCGGCCGCCGAGGCGGCCGAAGCGCTCGGGTCCGGTACGGTCGGCACCGCTTTCGCCGCCCGTCCGGTGCGGCTGTCGGCGCGGCGATTCTGGGTCCGGCACGCCGCCGACAGCCGGGGCGCGATCCTCATCGATTCCGGGGCGGTCGAAGCCGTCGCCAATGCCCGGCGCTCGCTGCTCGCCGCCGGAATCGTCGGGGTCCGCGGCCGGTTCCACGGCGGTGATGTGGTGGATCTCGTAGGCCCGGACCGTACGGTCGTGGCCCGCGGGGTCGTGGAATACGACGCCGCCGAACTCGCGACGGTGCTCGGCCGTTCGACCCGGGAACTGCCGGACGGTATGCAGCGTCCGGTGATCCACGCCGACGATCTGGTCCGCGTCTGACCGTGGGGACGACCTCGCGGGGGTGGATCCGGCCGCCGGGTCAGGCGATACGGCCCAGATGATCGGCCGTGCGGGTGGTTTCCGGTAGCCGGTAGCGCGGGGCAAGCCGCAGCACCAGCGCACAGGCGGAGTCGAGGGTGAAGCGATGTCCGACCGAGACGAACAGCGGCTTGACCCCGGGTTGGGTGCGCAGGGCGCGGCCGACGATTTCCCCGTCCACGGTGACCGGGCCCGAATCACCGCGGGCCGGACCCGGCTCGTGATATTCGCCGGAGGATTTCTTCGCGACACCGATACTGGGCAGGTCGGTGAGTACACCCAGATGCGCGGCGAGGCCGAACCGGCGGGGATGGGCCAGCCCGTGACCGTCGCAGACCAGCACATCGGGCTCCACGCGCAGGGCTTCGAGCGCGCGGGTCAGCGGTGGTATCTCGCGGAAGGCGAAAAGACCCGAGATATACGGGAACTCGACACGTTCCCGGACGACCGACCGGTCCACCACGGTCAGCGAATCCACATCCAGCACGGTGACCACGCCTATCGCGATATCGGGATCACGGTAGGCGACGTCGAGGCCGGCGGCCCGCCGGATCGGGCCGTGCTCGTCGCCCACCCGTACCCGGTCTCGCAGTCGCTGCTGTACGGCGACGGCCTCGTCCGCGCCGACCGCCCATTCATGCATCTGCCGGACCCGTACCATGCCGACAGGCTATCGGGGCCCGGCGACGACCGCGTAGCTGCGCAACCGTGCGGCGGCCCGTTCGTCGGCGAGTTCGACGCGCAGGTCGGGGTTCTCGTGGTAGAAGCGGATCAGCCAGTAGGTGGCCGCCGACCCGATCGAGAGTTTCTCCGCGTGGATACGTTTCGTGACCCGGCGACCGGGTTTGCGGCCGGGGCGGGAGATCCGGATGGTGCCCTTGGAATTGTTGCGCGACACCACCTCGATCTGTTCGATCGAGGTCCAGCTCACCATATTCGCGACCGAGGTTTTGGTGGGCAGCACGATATGCATCGGTGTCAGCACCAGCCGGCGGATCTCCGGTCGCCGCGCGTACACACAGAGATAGAGCAGCACCAGCCCGGCGGCGGTGAGAGCCACCCACGGTGGAATCGGCGGATGCGGATTCAGGGTGAGCGTGCCGGTCCAGGTGCCGATACCGAAGATCGCGCACAGTGTCGCCAGGCCGAGGAAACAGACGACCAGGGCGACCTCGTAACCGAGGGACCGGCGGATCTCCAGCGTGTCCTGCGCGTTGGCGAATCGCGCGCCTTCGATGCGGATCCGCGAACGGCCACGCGAGGTCGCCGAGAGCATCGGCAGGTAGGAGGCGACCCAGACGGCGGCCGCGATATGGAACGCCGACTGTAGCGGTTGCCCGGAATCCAGCGCGAGCGCGGCCTGGGCCAGTAGGAACGTGGCGAGCACGGCGACCAGGAACACCGCCGGATAGGTCCAGCCGTTCAGATTGCCCCACAGTTCCCGCGGGGGCGGGAAATAGTCCCGGTCCGGAACCGGTCGCGGATCGGCCACCGCGTCCGGCCCCGCAACGGCCTTCGGCTTCTCGGGGGATACGGTGTGCGGCTGGCTTGTCATCGGTACTACCTGTACTTCAGATTCGATCGGGCGCCTGCGATGATATCGGCAATCGAAGGGCAACTCCGCCTCGTGCGCCGTGTCGTCTGTGCGCCACCGTTCGAATCGGCGCCGGGCCCGCCTTCGTGTCTCCGCCCGGCCGGTGATCGCGGCGCGTTACGCCGCGACCCCCGACCGGGGAGATATTCGCGCGGTTCAGGATTCGGCGGCGACGGGGGCGAGCGTCCGCGGCGGCCGGAACCGGTCGATCAGCGCCACGACGATCAGCGAGAGCACACCCCAGATGGCGAAGGTGGTGAGGTGGGTGCCCACGATATCGGCGTCGAAGTACAGGATCGAGCGCACCGATTCGACCGCCGCGGGCATCGGGAGAACGTCGTGCAATATCCGGAACAACTGCGGTTCCAGATAAATCGATATCGCCCCGTTGGAGGCCGGTACGCCGAGGAACATGAGCACCGCGATCACCGGTAGTACCGCCAGCATGCCGAGGAGGCGGACGAAGATGGTGGTGAACAGTGCCGTGCTGAAGATCGCGACCGCGCCCATACCGACCAGTGCCGGGAAATGTCCGTCGATGGCACCGACGATCGGCCCGGCGATGACCCAGACGACCGCGGACATCGCCACCGACCAGCCGGCCAGGATCGGCAACAGGGTGCGCAGCCCCATGACCATGGGCGCGGCGGTCGAGCCGACGATGATGATCATGAAACCGGCCATGATCCAGCCCATCGCCAGATACATGCTCACGGTGCCCATGCTGTCGGAGGCAGTCAGGGCGGTGACGTTCTCGGTTTCCAGCGGCAGCTGCTGACCTGCCGCCACCTGGCCGAAGACGGTCCGCACCACCTGCTGCTGGCTCATCCCCGCGGCTTCGTTGGTGATCAGCGTGGCGTGCGGGGTGCCTGCCGAGGGCAGGACGTAGGCCGCGGAAACGGTGCGCTCGCGGACCAGTTCGCGGGCCTCGGCGGGGTCGGTGAGCCCGCGCAACTCGAACAGGCCGGTCATGTTCCGGTCCAGGCCCGCGACCACCTGATCGGCGATCTCCGGGGTCGCGGCGACGACCGCTACGGGCATCTTCTCCGGTGCCGGCTGGTACATGGCGCCGAGCATGGTGGTCATCATCATGGCAACCATCGCCAGCGGGAAGAAGGCCAGCAGCGCGTAGTGCACCCGGGTCCGCGGCCGCGGACCCGGCAGCAGGGACTCGACCGTGCGGGCCGGCAGTGGCGCCTCGGGATTGCGGCGGCGGCGCAGCGCGTCGATGCCGAGGGTCGCCGACAGGGCCACACCGGCACCGGCAGCGAGCACGATCAAGTGGCCGGGCAATCCGTTGCCGCCGAAATAGATCGCCGACCGCAGCGCCTCGCCCGTGGCGGGGGTGGGCAGGAAGCCGTGCAGGATCGGATAGAGGCCGGGCAGTGTGTAGACCGACATTCCGAGGTTCGACGCCGGGACACCCAGGACCATCAGGAACAGCATGCCCACCAGGACGGCCATCGGGCCGAGGATGCGGGTGAGGAAGAACTGCACCGAACCCACGGCGAATACGGCGAGCCAGCCGATCCCGAGGATTTCGGCGGTATGGCCGTCGAGGGCGCCGAGAATCGGTCCGGCCACGGTCCATACCAGGCCCGTCGTCACCGCTGCCCAGCCCGCCAGCAACGGTACGAAGCGCCGGAAGCGCAACAGTTCCGGCGCCGAGGACAGCATCAGGCTCAGCGGCATGTATCCGGCGAGCATGAGCGCGGTGGTCATGAACATCACGGCCAGTCCCGCGGGGTCCCGGCCGGGCAGCGGCGCGAGATCCTCGGCGCGGGGCTGCAGGTCGGCGCCGACTGCCTGGGCGGAGAGCACCTGCCCGATGGTGGACGCCTGGGAGGCGCCGGCCGCGCTTGCCGTGTAGACCGCGGCCGTGGCCTCACCCGGCTGCTCGGGGAGAGCGATCGCCGCGGTGACCTCGCGGTCGAGTACGAGCGCGCGGGCTTCCGCGGCGCCGGCGGCCACCCGTATGTCCACGGCCGCCCCCTGGTCCGCTTCCAGCGCAATGGCGAATTCGGCGGCCCCGGGCCCGGCCACGGCGACCGGCATATCGTTCGGCGCCGGAGCGTGCATGGCCGCCAGGTAACCGGTGATCATCATCGAGACCAGCAGGAACGGGAAGACGAACATGCCGACGATACGGCCGATCTTCTCTTTCTTCTCGCGCGCGAGCCGGTCCGCGGTGTCGGCGGCCGCGCTCGGGTGCGCGGTATCGGTCGGGGCAGCGGTCACCGGCGTACTCCTTGCTGTGGACGGCCCGGACCGGCGGGTCCGGCAGGGTTCGGGGTGGGAAGGAGCGGCGGGGCGGCGTCATCGAGGCCCGCACACCGCTCACCGGGTATACGGCAGAATTTACGCCACTTGACTTAAAACGTCCCGCCCGGCGTGCTGTGATACTGCTCGCAGCGTGATATCGGAAGATATGGGCAGTTCGGCGGCACGATGAGGAGACACAGTGGGACGGCGTGGTGATCTGGCCCGACAGGCGCTACTGGACGCGGCCGAGGAACTGTTCGCGACCCACGGCATCGATTCGGTGTCCAACCGCCGGATCGCCGAACACGCCGGGCAGTCCAATCACTCCGCCGTGGCCTACCACTTCGGTGGGCGCGACGAACTTTTGCGCGCACTGGTCGAGCGCTACCGGGAACCGGTGAGCCGGACCCGGGCGCGACTGTTCGCCGAACTGCCGCCCGACCCCGGTCTGGCGCAATACCTGCAATGCCTGATCCTGCCGGTCACCGGCCATATCGCCGAGCTGCCACGCGCCCACCTGGCGGGCCAGGTTCCAGCGGCAGCTGGCCACCACGCCCTCCACGGCCGGGATGCTCACCGAATCCGCTCGCACCGACCGGATTTCCGAACAGATCATCGCGCGCATCGACGACCTGCTCTCGGCCGTGCCGCCGACGGTGCAGTCCGGGCGGGAACGAATCGTCGCCCGGATGATCATCGATATCTGCGCGGAGTACGAGGAGCGGGTGGGGGCCGGCGCCGAACCCGCGCAATGGACGGCCTTGGGCTACTTCCTCACCGACGCCTGTGCGGGCCTGCTCAGCGCCCCGGTCAGCCACCCGGGTTTCGCGGGACTGTGACCTGTACGGCTCCGACTACCCCGGTCCGCCGTAGCTCAGACAGCGCACGGTAATCCCTGGGCCCCAGGGGTTCACCATCGCGCCGATTCCCCCGTACTCCGCCCGTCAGCGGGAGCGAGTGGTTACGGCAGGGCGCCGGTAGTGGATGACCGGCACACCGTCGTCGACCGTGATCGTGGCGGCCACACCGTAGACGTCGCGCACGAGTTGTTCGGTGAGGGTTTCGGCCGGGGTGCCGTGCGCGGCGACCCGGCCCCGGTCCAGGACCAGCAGGTAGTCGCAGAACATCGCGGCGAGATTGAGGTCGTGCAGGGCGACGACGGTGGTGAGCGGCAACCGCGTGACCAGATCGAGGATATCGAGCTGATGGGCGATATCGAGGTGATTGGTCGGTTCGTCGAGCAGCAGCTCACCGGGCTCCTGGGCCAGCGCCCGGGCGATCTGGGCCCGCTGCCGTTCGCCACCGGAGAGGGTGCTCCAGAAGCGGTGTGCGTGGCCGGTGAGCCCGGTGTCGCGCAGGGCCCGGTCGATCGCCGCCTCCTCGTCACCGTCCTGGCCGAACACGTCGCGGTGCGGAATGCGTCCGAGCCGCACCACATCCCGCACGGTGATATCGACCTCGGTGTGCGCGTGCTGCCCGACCATGGCGATCCGGCGGGCCAGCGGGCGGCGGCCCAGGCGGTGCAGGGGCGTTCCGTCCAGGGTGACGCTGCCGCGATCCGGTCGTGACACACCGGCGAGCAGGCGCAGCAGCGACGATTTACCGGAACCGTTCGGTCCCAGCAGACCCACGGTCTGCCCGGATTCCGGCCGGACGGTCACCGCATCGACGACCAGGTTGCCGCCGCGGGTCCAGGACAGATCCTGTGCGTGCAGCGTCACCGTGCGCTCCGCGGGTTCGGGGGCCGGCTCGTGGCCGCCCGGCCGGTCACGGCGCGCTCCGGGTGCGGAACAGCAGCAGGGCGAAGGCGGGGACACCGATGAGTGCCGTGACGACGCCGACCGGTACCTCCTGCGGCGCGAACACGGTCCGGGCGAGCGCGTCGACCCAGACCAGCAGGATGGCGCCCAGTACCGCGGTCACCGGGATCAGCCGGCTGTGCCGGGGACCGATGAGGAAACGCGCGGCGTGCGGTAGCACCAGGCCGATGAAACCGATCGCTCCGGCCGCGCTGACCATTACCGCGGTCATCAGCGCGGTGATCACGAGTAGGACCGCCCGGGTCCGGCCGACCGCGACCCCCAGGGTCGCGGCGGTCGACGAGCCGAAGGTGAACGCGTCCAGCGCGGAGGCGTACCACCGGCACAGCGCCAGCCCGGCGACGCACACGGCCGCGGTCGTGCCCACATCGGTCCAGGTGGCGCCCGCGAGTGAACCCAGCAGCCAGAACAGGATGCCGCGGGTCCGTTCGGCGTCGGCCGAGGACAGGACGACGAACGAGGTGAGCGCGGAGAACAGCTGGGTTCCGGCGACCCCGGCCAGGACCACCTTCGCGGTGCCGCCGCCGGCTCCCGCGGCCAGTACCAGCACCAGTCCGAACGATACGAGCGCACCGAGGAAAGCGCCGGTGGACAACGAGATCAGACCGCCGCCCACTCCGAGGACCGCCACCAGTACCGCACCCGTCGACGCGCCGGAGGAGATCCCGAGCACGAACGGATCGGCGAGCGGATTGCGCAACAGCGACTGCATGACCACCCCGCACACCGCCAGACCGGCACCGCAGATCGCGGCCAGCAGGGTCCGTGGCAGCCGCAACTGCCAGACGATGCCTTCGCGGATCGGTGAGACGGCCGCGGTGCCGATACCGAGTTTCTCGAACAGCACCGCATAGACCTCCCCGACCGACAGCTCGGCCGGACCGATCGTGATGGTGAATGCCATCGAGACGACCAGTACGGCCGCTCCCACCACCACCAGCGCCACCGTCGCGGGTGCGCGGGCGAGCCGGGCGGTGGTGCTCGACGCTGCGGAGCTCACGAACCGTAACCCCACCGCTCCAGGGCGTCGGCGACCTTCTCGACCCCGTCGACCGTCCGGATCGAGGGGTTCATATCGGCCCCGTTGACCACGATGTAGCGCCGCTCGCGGACCGCGGTCAGTTTCGCCGTCACCGGATTCGATTCCAGGAAGGCGATTTTGCTGTCCAGCGCGTCCCCGGCGAGGCTGCGCCGGCTCAGGTCGGCCAGGACCAGGGCGGTGGGGTCGCGGTCGAGGAGGGTCTCCCAGCTGACCTGCGGCCATTCGTCGGTGGTGTCATCGAAAACGTTCTTCGCGCCCACCGCGTCGGTGATGATCCCGGACGAGCCGCAGCAGCCCGCGACGTACGGCGTGGAGGTGTCGGCGAACCAGTAGGCCAGCGAGACCCGCTCCGCGGCGATCCGCCCGGACGCGGCCGCGTAGCGGTCGCGCAGTTCGGTGACCAGCCGCTCCCCGCGGTCCGCGACATCGAAGACGGCGGCCAGGTCGCGGATCTCCCGGTACACCGAATCCATGGTCAGCGGTTCGGTGCGAGCACCGTCGGCATTGACGCTGATATCGGTTTTGCCGTCGCAGTCGGTCGGCGAGAGGTAGGTGGGGACACCCAATTCGGTGAACTGCTGCCGCTCGGCCACGCCGCCGGGACCGAGGGTGCCGCCGAAGGAGGCGGCGACGAAATCCGGTTCCTTGTCCAGGACGACCTCGAACGAGGGTTGGTTGTCGGCCAGTCGCGGCACCCGCGCGTTGTCGGCGGCCAGGTTCTCCCGCACCGGATCGGTCCAGGTGGCGGTGCCGGCCAGCCGATCGGCCAGACCGAGTGACAGTAGGATCTCCGCCGCCCCTTGATTGAGCGCGACCGCCCGCTGCGGCGGCGCCGCCACGGTGACCTCGACACCGCAGTTCTCGATCGTCACCGGATAGCCGGCGGCGGACCCGGCGGCCGGACCGTCCGAGTCGGGCGCACCGCCACATCCGGCCAGCAGGAGGGTGGATACCACGGCGGTGACCGCCGAAGAAACGAACCGCGTCACGGCGTGGACTCCTTGCGTCTGGGCCTGTGCGCGAGGCCGGAACCGAGCTCGGCGGATGAGTGATCGGACTCCACCACGCGGGTGTCACCGTTGCGCGCCAGTCCCGGATTTCCACCGGGTTCCCTCATCACGCCACGACCGCAGTGCGGCCGCCGACCATGCTATCCGACAGTGAACTGGACGTTCGACCCGCTCGAGCCGGCGTACCGGCCGCGGCGAATGCGACGGCGATTTCCTGCCAGCGCGCACCGTATGCGCTCCCCGATGCTCATAGGGCACGAACGGAAAACACGAAAGGAACAACATGTCGGAGAAGATCGTCGTGGTCACCGGGGCGACCCGCGGCATCGGACGCGCCACCGCGACGGCGTTCGCCCGCGCGGGTTACCGGGTGATCGTCACCGGGCGCCGCGCGCCGGCGGTGGAGGCCGTGGTGGCCGAACTGCGGTCGGCGGGACTGGCGGCCGAGGGAGAGATCCTCGACGTGTGCTCGGTGGACAGCGCGCGGTGCCTGCGCGATTCCCTCGCCGAACGGCGCGACCACATCGATGTACTGGTGAACAATGCCGGCATCCTGCCCGAGGCCACCGCCACCGGCACGGTGAACTTCGCCCATCCCGGCGCGTTCACCGAGACATTGATGACCAACACCTTCGGCCCCGTCAATGTGATCGAAGCGCTGCTGCCGCTGGTACGCCGCGCACCGGCCGGGCGGATCGTCAACATCTCCACCGAGATGGGCTCGCTCACCGAGCAGCGGAACCCGGAGTCGGCGTACTACTCGATGGTGGTCCCGGGCTACCAGGCGTCGAAGGCGGCACTGAACAGCATCACGGTCGGCCTGGCGAAATCGCTCGCCGATACCGCCGTCCGGGTGACCTCGGTATGCCCCGGTTTCGTCGCGACCGAATTGGCTCCCGCGGCGGCCGACGCGCCGACGACGCCGGAGCAGGCCGCCCAGGTCGTCCTCGCCGCGGCGGAATCGCCGGAGGTGTCCACCGACGGTTCCTTCGTCGGCGTGCAGGGGGCCATCGCCTGGTAGCGGGTCCGGGTGGAGTGTTCGATGCTGTTCCCGGTCGGCACCACGGCGTCACGTGCCACCACGCTCGGTTCCATCGGCCTGACCTCGCCCGTGCGGGGCCACCGTCCCGACTGCCGGCGCAGTCGCTCGGACAGACGCGAACGCAGTTCGTCATCGAGGGCCGCCGCGGTGACCGCCAGGAAATCGAGGTCGCTGTCGTACTGCAGACCGCTGGTCACCACCGACCCATACAGGTACAGCCCGAGCAGGTCGGCACCCAGCAGGTCGGTGACGATTCGCTGATCGGCCCGGTATCCGCGGCGAGACCGGCGGGTGGCATGGGCACGAATCCACGATAGGCCCAAGGGGTATCGACAGTGTCCGGGCATCGGGCGGGGCCGAGGTATTGCACTCCGGCGACAGTGCGCGCCACTGGTTGCTTCGTACTCCGCAGGGCCCCTTCGTGGTGCACGACGTCGTGCGGAGGGAGGACAGCGGAATCGGGGTTGTCACGGAGGTGCCCGGCCGGGCAGGTGGTCTAGGTTCGAGTGGAGGTCCGGCCCGGGCCGGACGGGTGGGTCGTCGGACAAATCGGAACAGCGAGGTCGAGGCATGGGTGCGGTTCGGACGGTCACCGGTTCCCGGCGAGAGCTCTCCGGACCCGAGGACCCGCAGCCGGTGCGCTGGTCGTGGCCGGCGCGGGTGGCGTTCCGGTTCGGAGTCGTCTACAGCGTGATCTTCTGCGTGATGATCGGGCAGATCCTCTTCGTCTTCGCGGGCTTCACCCAACACTTCCTGCCCGATACCGCGCCGATGTGGCCGCTGATGGCCGCCGAATCGGTGCTGACGTGGGTGGGGCAGACGGTGTTCGGCATCGAGGTGCAGTTCCACAGTGATTCCGGCAGCGGTGACCAGGCGATCATCTGGGTGATGGTGTTCACCGCGCTGGTGGTGGCGGGCGTGGCGGCGGCGCTGTGGTCGGTGCTCGACCGGCGGCGCCTCGCGTACCCGCGGGCCGGCGCGTGGTCCTTGACGATCCTGCGGTGGTGCGTCGCCGGGCAGATGCTGTTCTACGGCATCGCCAAGGCGGTGCCGACCCAGATGCCGCCGCCACCGTTCTCGGCGCTCATCCAGCCCTACGGTCAGCTCTCCCCGATGGCGGTGCTGTGGCTGCAGGTGGGTAGCGCGCCGGTATACGAGATCCTGCTCGGGGTAGCGGAACTGGTCGGTGGCCTACTGCTGCTGGTACCGCGCACGGCCACCCTCGGCGCGATGCTGAGTGTGGTGAGCATGGCGCAGGTGTTCGTGCTGAACATGACCTTCGATGTCCCGGTCAAGATCGTGTCGTTCCATCTGCTGGTCTTCTCACTGATCCTGCTCGTCCCGCAGGCCCGCCGTTTCGCGGATTTCTTCCTGCTCGCCCGCCGTGCCGATCCCGCCGTACAACCGCCGCTGTGCACGAGCCGGCGGGGCGCGCGGATCGCCGGCTTCGCCCAGGCGGTGGTCGGTATCTGGCTGCTCGTCGGGGTGGCGGTCCTCGGCTGGTCGAGCTGGCGGGATTACGGCGGCGGTGCGCCGAAGCCCGAGCTCTACGGGCTGTGGGAGGTCACCGAGTTCCGGATGGCCGGCCGGCCGGTCCCCCCGCTGCTCACCGACCCGGATCGCTGGCAGCGGCTGGTGATCGAGACCGAGGGCGCGGTGTCGTGGCAACGGATGGACGGGGCGTTGGTGACGGTGCCCGCACAGGTCGACGCGACCGCGCACACCCTCACGGTCGCCGCTCCGGCCGGTACCGGCCCGGCGGGCATACCGACCGCCGACTTCGCCTATACCCGTCCGGAACCCGGCATCTTGCGCCTGGACGGAGAACTGGACGGCCGGCCGGTGACCATCGATCTACGAGCGACCGATCCCGCTGCCTTCCCGCTGAACGGTCCGCGGTTCCACTGGGTGCAGGACTACCCCGATCAGTAGTGCTCCGCGGGGCCGCCTCAGGATTGTGGCGGAATGACTCCGGGCTGGTCGGGGGCGCGCTGTCCGGGCACCGGCCCGGTGATACCGGGCTGCCCGGCCGGATCCGAGAGCGGTACCGCGGTCGGATTCGGCGCCGCGGGCGGCTCCGGCTCCGCCGGATTCGCGGGAGCGGGTGGTTGCTCGGTCGCCGGTGGTTGGACGGGTGGTGCCGGTGCGGTCTCCCCGGGAGCGGGCTCCGCGGGGGGCGCCGAGCCGTCGGTCGGCTCCGGAATCTCGGATGCCGGTGGCTGTGGGGATCCGCCGCCGTGCTCCGGGGACGGCGCGGGCGTATCTTCCGGTGCCGTGGGACCCTCCGGCGTGGGAGCCGCCGGAGCCGAGTCGCCCCGCGGCACCGGCCGATCGGCGCCATCCCCGGATTCGGTGGTCTCGCCGCCTGGCGCGGTGGAATCCGCTGCCGCCGGTGCCGATTCCGCGCCGACCGCCGAATCGATTCGAGCGCGGGGTGCCGGCGCCGGCCCGAGCGGGGGCAGCGGACCGGGGGCGGCCGGCGGCTCGGGCAGCGCGGGCACCGCGGTACCCGCCGCGAGGTAGGCGGGTTTGTAGACCATGTTCATGGTGAGGATTGCTTCCTGGCGCAGCACCTCCTGCACCATCTGCGCGTCGATCACCTTGGCCGCCTCCAGCAGCCGGGCCAGCGCACCGACCGGGCCGGAATCTCCGGGCGGTACCACCGCGATCTTCACCGCTTCCGCGGCCGCGGCCACCGCACCCAGGCGCAACCCCACCTGACCGAGCACGCCGGCCAGTTCCTCCACCGAATCGGCGAAACTGCGGGTGCTGGCGAAGGCGGCGTCGGCGGCCTCACCGTCCCATTCCATCGCGTTCATCACCCGGTCCGCGCCGGCGCGGGTCAGTGGCAGCGAGGTCTGCAAGGTGGTGGCGGCGTGCATCCAGGTGCCGGAGGTCCGCAGGATCTCACCCGCATCGATCTGCTGCGTGGCCCGATAGATGTCCTCGTGACGCATGGCCTCGAAATGCTCCATGGCGCTGATGTAATCGGGATCGGTCCCTGTCATAGAGCATCCTTCGAAGCGGTTGCATGTGGTCCGCGGAGGCCGTAGCGAAGGCGGAGGTTCCGTCGCATGGAACCTTCTTCGTAGCGGGTACATGTGGCGGCGGAGGCCGCAGCGAAGGCGAAGGTATCGCCTCTCATCGGTCGAGCCTCGCTTCGAGGGCGCGTACCGCGGCGGCGTTCGCGGCGTCGGCCTCGTCGTAGAGTCCGCCGCTGACCAGGAACGCTTCCTTCATCCGGTAGGCTGCTTCGATGTAGTGGTCGAGCAGGGCGGCGGCGTCGCGGGCCTTGTGCCCGAACCCGGCCTGGAGCTGCTGCGCCGAGACCAGACCACCGAAACCGTGCGGATCGGAGGCGTCCTCGAGGCGCTGTCGCAGGTAGATGAGCCGATCGGCCTGGCGGTCGTAGAGTTCCGCGCAGCGGCGTGCCGCCTCCGGATCGAACTTGACGGTCCCCGCATGGGCTGCCTGGCGGAACCGGACGATCTCGGCGCGGCTGTCTTCGATCTTCATTGACTGGCGTACCCCTCCGTCGGTCAGGTCCAGCGTAGCCGGAACGGTGGCTCTGGGCAGCCGGTCCGGCGCGATATCGGCTCAGCCGGGTATCCGCTTCTGCAGGTGCGCGGCGAGTTGTTCGGGGGAGGCGGGCACCATGTGCACGTTCTCGTCGGCCTTGAGTAGGTAGCGGCCGTCGTTTTCGACATCGAGCCAGGTGTAGTGCAGCGGCGGCGGCGGATTCGGCCGGTCCAGGTGCGGTTCGATCCGGATGTGGCCGTCGGCGGTGTGCGGGGCGCACAGCAGTTTCCGGATCAGCGGTGCGGCGCGTTCTTCCTGGATGACGGTTTCGGTATCGCGGACCGCCGCGGCCGAGGCGGTGCGGGCCGGGTGGCGGCCGGCGGGCGCCTTCGGCAGCAGTGCCGCCAGCCGGGCGCCGAGTTTCGTACTGTGCCCGATCGAGAGCTGGACCGGCCCGCCGAATTCCCGGGTGCGTCCGGGGGCCTGAACCGCCAGGACCGCGCGATCGTAGACGACGCAGCCCAGTACGCGTAGTTCCCGGCCCGGTTCGGGCGCCCCGCCGATGGCGATCACCCGGGTCTGTGGCAGCGCGAGAATGCGCAGGCAGGCGTCGAGATCGGGGTCCGGCGGGAACCGCTGGGCGAGTTCGGCGCGCAGGAGCCGGGCGTCGCGCTCGGTGCGCGGCGATTCGAGTACCCGCAGCGGATAGGGGATCCGGTCCAGGTCGGCGCGACGCCATACATACGCGAACTCGTCGGGGGTCAGGCTCCAACTCACGCGGAATCACATCCTCACCGAAACCTGCGCGGGCCTTCTCAGACTATCGGTTGTTTCGCGCCGACCCGACTCGGACAGCCGGGGCCGGTGACCCCCGCGGTCGGACACAAAAGCCGAATACGCGGTGGACGAGGTCGTTCTCGGGTTTACTCGTCGGCACGGACGACGATGTCCTGTTGTGGCAGACCGGGTTGGAGGTCGGTTCTTGCGGGTGCTCGGGACGGACGATACCGAGACGGAGATCAGGGCGCGGTGTGGTGCGGCCCCCCGGCCGTGCGCGCCGGGGAAGCGACTACCGGGGTGGACGGGCGTCGCGTGTGCTTTCCGCCGCGGGAGCGGGCGATGGCGGGGGTGATCCGGGGCGCGGGTGAGCCGGTGGCGCCGGGGGAACCGCGGATCTGGGACGATGCCACCACCACCGAGGCCTTCCCCGGGGCCACCGCGCCGCTGGTCTTCACCCTCGCCGCCGGAATCCACGGCCGGGTCTGCCGCGAATACGCGCGTTCGCTCGGTGTTCCGGCGGACCAGCTGGCGCAGACGGATGCGTGGACGCCCTATCTGCTGGGCAGTTTTCACGGGCGGGTCTATCTCGATCTGCTGCACTGGTATCGGCTTGCGGCGATCGCGCCAGGGCAACGACTGAACCGGCGCGGACTGGAGGCGGTGCTGGGCGCGGCCGACCCGCTGCTCGACGAGATCGCGGAAACGCTGCGTCCCTTCACCTTCGAGTCGGGGGCGCGCCGGGTCCGCTCGCGGGCCCGCACGACCGCGGCCTTCGTGCACCGGGCGTTGCGGACGGAATCGATGATGCGGGAGTTCCGCACCGAGTTCGGCCGCGTCTGTGACCGTTACGAGGCGACGGACTACAGGCACGGGGAGCACGCCTACGCGGAATATCGGCGCCTGGACCGGGAACTGGTCCTGCTGTGGGGCCCCGTCACGGTCCTGGACGCCCTCGCGCTGATCCTCACCGGCGCCGTGGTCGCGCTGACCGAGGCCTATCTGCCGGAGGCGCCCGCGTCGTTCCGGTACGTGGCGCTGCGGCCTCCCGCGGATATTGGATCACCCGGCGCATCGGAAACCCCGGCCGTCGGGGAGCCGGTCGTCACCGGAGAGGACCCGGACGCCTACCTCGACCGGATGCTGAGCGGTCCGCGCCGATGGCTCTACGACCTGGTGCGGGTGCGCGCGGCACGCTGTGCCGCGCACCGGGACACCATCCGGTCGAGCCGGACCCGTGCGGCGGGTCTCGCCGAGGCCATGATCCGGGTGATGGCCGATGACCTCGCCGGGCGCGCGATCCTCCGCGAGTCCGCCGACATCCGGTATCTCACCGCCGGTGAACTGCGCGACTGTTACGACCGGGTGCCGATACCGGATCTGCAAGCCCGGATCGCGGCCCGCAAGGCCGCCCACGCCGCCGGCGAGCTCTCGGCTCCGGTACGTTTCAGTACCGAAGGACCGGATTTCTCGGATGGGGAACTGGCAGAACAGGGTTGGACGCCGCGTGCCCGGATCGCGGCGGCGCACGACGGCGAAGTGCTCACCGGAACCGCGTCCGCCGCGGGCGTGGCCGAGGGGGCCGCGGTGGTAGTGGACCGATCGGGCGATCCGGCCCCGGGGGTCCTGGTCACCGAGAGCGCCGATCCGCACTGGGTGGCGGCACTACCCTCGGCGTCGGCCCTGGTGATCGAACACGGTGGCCCGCTCACCGCGGTGGCGACCGTCGCCCGTGCGCTCGGTGTGCCCACGGTGGTCCGGGTGCCGGGATGTACCGCGAAACTGCGGACCGGTATGCGCCTGCGGGTGGATGGGTCCGCGGGCACGGTGACGGTGTTGTCCGGGGTGGGCCGGAGATGAGGTGGAACAGATGACCGATCCGCAGACCGCGCGACCCGCCGCGCCGCCCCCGCCGGACCCGCTGGCGGCGCTGTTGTCGGCGCTCACCCCGGCCGAGGACAAGGCCGGCGCCTACCACGGCGATACCTATGTGCTCGAATGCGTCGATCAGCTGCGGCGGTTGCGGGTCGACCCCGCCGCGTTCGCGGCCCGCCATTCGTTGCTGCTGCTGGCGCCGGGCGCCATCGTCTCCCGGGCGGTGGATCCGACGCTGAAATGGCTGTCCGGCAACGGCTTCCGGGTGGTCGACGCGGCCGCGGTGCCGTTGAACCGGCATCTGGTGCGCGCCCTGTGGCGCTACAGCTGGAATACCGCCTCACCGGAGCGGCGCCGGCTCACCGACCTGCTGGCCGGGATATCCGAGGCGCTGCTGCTGGTCGTCACCGGACCCGACGGTGAGCTACCGGCCCCGGTGCGGCTGGCCGAAGGCGCGGGGCCCGACGATCCGGCGCAGCGCCGCCCGGGACAGTTGCGCTATCTGCTCGGACAGCGCAGCACAGTGCTCAACCCCGTGCACACCCCGGAAGACCCCGCCGATGTCGTGCGGGAACTGGCCATCTTCTTCCCCGAGACCCGCCGTGCCGAGGTGATCTCGCGGGCCTACACCGGCGCCGACAGCGCCGAGACCGCCCGGACCCTCGCCGATGCCCTCTACGCCCGGACGCCGTGCCGTTCTTTCGACAAGTCCGTCGCGCTCGATCGCCTCCTGCGCGATCTGGATCGGGCGGGCGCGCCCGCGCCGGCGGATTTCGATGCCGGGTCCGCGGGCGCCTGCGCCGCGATGCTGACCCGGGCGCTGGCGTCCGGGCTGGATATCGACCCGTGGTCGGCGGTCGTCCTGGGCGCGGAGGTGCTGCCGATGCGGGCCGACGCCGGACCACGGGCCCTGCGCCCGGTGACCGCGGCCGACTGGCGGGCCGGCGCGCGCTGACCCCGGGGTGCCGACGAGCGTGTCACCGGTAATCGGCCACCTGCGAGAATTCGCGAATGCACATCGCGATCGGCCTGGTTGTCCTGGTGGCCTCGGCGGCGGCCGTGGCGGCGCTGGCGCGCCGGGCCGGCATCTCCGAGCCCCTCGCCCTGACCGTGGCCGGGGTCGCCGCGTCGTATCTGCCGTTCGTCCCCGAGGTCCATCTGGAACCGGAGGTGGTGCTGCTCGGCCTGCTGCCGCCGCTGCTGTATACGGCGGCGATACGTACCTCGCTGGTGGATTTCCGAGCAAATATCGGCGCGATCGCGCTGCTGTCGGTGGGCCTGGTCCTGTTCAGTACGTTCGCGGTGGCCGCGGTCGTCTGGTGGCTGCTGCCGGTGCCGTTCGCCGTGGCCGTGGCGCTGGGCGCGGTGGTGGCGCCGCCGGATGCCGTGGCCGCGACCGCGGTGGCGCGGCGGATCGGGATGCCGCGCCGGATCGTGTCCATTCTCGAAGCGGAGTCGCTGTTCAACGACGCGACCGCACTGGTGGCATTGCGGACCGCGATCGCGGCGTCGGCGGGTGCGGTCTCGGTGTGGAACGCCGGCGGTGATTTCCTGCTCGCCGCCGGTGGCGGCGCGGTGGTGGGAATCGCGGTCGCGTACGCGCTCGCCCTGCTGCGCCGGCGGATCACGGACCCGGTCCTGGATACGACCCTGTCCTTCCTGGCGCCGTTTCTGGCCTATCTGCCGGCCGAGGAGATCCACGCCTCCGGCGTGATCGCCGTGGTGACCTGCGGGATGATCCTCGGGCACGGGGCACCGGTGTGGCAGAGCGCGGCCTCGCGTACCGCCGAACGCATCAACTGGGGCACCGTGCAGTTCATCCTGGAGAGCGCGGTGTTCCTCATCATCGGGCTGCAGGTGAACACGATCGTCCGGGACGCCTGGGCGAGCGGGCTGGACCACGGCACCCTGATCGTCACGGCGATCGCGGTCCTGCTGGCGGTGATACTGGCGCGACCGGTCTGGATCTTCGGCTATGCCCTCCTCGAGCGGGCCTTCGGGCGGTCGCCGGCGCCCGCGGCCCATTCGACCGTGGTCTCCTGGGCCGGGATGCGCGGGGTGGTGACCCTGGCCGCCGTGCTGCTGCTGCCCGCGAACACTCCACAGCTGCCGGTATTGAAGCTGCTGGCACTGGTCGTTGTCGCGGGGACTCTGCTGCTCCAGGGCACCTCGCTGTCGTGGCTGGTCCGGCGGCTGCGGCTGCGTGGGCCGAGCCGTGCCGAGGACGCGCTGCAGAAGGCGAATCTGCTGACCCAGGCGTCCAACGCGGGACTCGCCGCGCTGGACGCGGCGATCGGTCCGGACACCCCGGAGGAGGTCGTGCACTCGCTGCGCGACCGGGTCACCTGGCGGACCAATGCGGCCTGGGAGCGGCTGGGCCGGCCGGAATCCGAGCTGGCGACCCCCACCGCCGAATACCGCCGGTTGCGGTTGGAGATGTTGCGGGCCGAACGGGAGACGGTGCTGCGGGTCCGCGACTCGGGTGGGGTGGACTACGAGATCCTGCAGCATGTACTGGCCCGGCTGGACCTCGAGGAGTCCATGATCGACCGGTTCGACGAGGGCGACGAGGAGGAGCGGCCCGAGCCGCTGGCGGTCCCCGGCGGCGCGGCCGAGGACTGCGCGCATCTGCGGGCAGCCCCGCTGGTGTGCGAATCCGACGGGCCGGACGTATGCGCGCAGTGTGTGGCGGAGGGCCTGACATGGGTACATCTGCGCATGTGCCTGACCTGCGGGAATATCGGCTGCTGTGATTCCTCGCCGGGGAACCACGCGGCCGGGCACTACACCTCGACCGATCATCCGGTCATGCGCAGTGTGGAGCCCGGTGAGGCGTGGCGCTGGTGCTACGTCGACGAACTCCTGGGCTGACCTGCGCGGCAGCCACCCGGTGGGCAGATCGGCACCGGCCCGTGGCCGCCGGACCCGGAGTCGCGGACGGTGCGCCCCGGAGCGTGCCGGTTCTCCGGGATGGTGCCGCGACCGTCGCCGAGGTGACCAGGGGCGATTCCGGTAGTCGCCGCCCGAGCCGGGGAGCGGGCGGCGGGTACGGCGGGCGGGCCGCTGTCGGTGGCCTGCGGCAGTATGGGCGCCATGACGACAGCACCGGGCAGCACCATGGGCGGGGCCGGCGAAGTCGCCGGCGAACTACGGGAGCACGCGGAGGCGCTGCTGCGCGAGCTCGCCGGGCCGGGCGCCCGCTTGCGGGAGGACCAGTGGACCGCGATCGAAGCGCTCGTGGTCGGTAAACGACGGGCGCTGGTGGTGCAGCGCACCGGGTGGGGTAAATCCGCGGTCTACTTCATCGCGGCGAAACTGCTGCGCGCGCAGGGTCGCGGGCCCACCGTCATCGTCTCGCCGTTGCTGGCCCTGATGCGCAACCAGGTCGCCTCGGCCCAGCGGGCCGGAGTGGTCGCGGCGACGATCAACTCCGGCAATGTCACCGAATGGGACGAGATCCACCAGCAGGTGGCGGCCGGTTCGGTGGATGTACTGCTGGTCAGCCCCGAACGACTGAACAACCCCGATTTCCGGGACCAGGTACTGCCTCGGCTCGCCGCCGACGCCGGGCTCGTGGTGATCGATGAAGCGCACTGCGTCTCCGACTGGGGCCACGATTTCCGCCCGGACTACCGCCGCATCCGTACGCTGATCGCCGACCTCGGCGCCGACGTACCGGTTCTGGCCACCACCGCCACGGCCAACGACCGGGTGGTGACCGATGTGGCCGGGCAGATCGGCACCGACACCCTGGTCCTGCGCGGGGACCTCGACCGTGAGTCGCTGCACCTGTCGGTGGTCCGTTTCGACGACGCGGTGGAACGCACCGCCTGGCTCAGCGGTCGGCTGGACCGGTTGCCGGGTTCCGGGATCGTATACACCCTGACCGTGGCCGGCGCCCACGACCTCGCCGATGTGCTGAACTCCCACGGCCACAAGGTCGCCGCCTACACCGGCCAGACCGACCCCACCGAACGGGAAGCTCTCGAGGCCGCTCTGCTGAACAACGAGGTCAAGGCGCTTATCGCCACCTCCGCGCTGGGTATGGGCTTCGATAAGCCCGATCTGGGTTTCGTGGTTCACGTGGGTGCGCCGTCCTCGCCGATCTCCTACTACCAGCAGGTCGGCCGCGCCGGGCGCGCGACCGAACGCGCCGAGGTGATCCTGCTGCCCGGTCCCGAGGACACCCGCATCTGGAACTACTTCGCCTCGGTCGCCTTTCCCCGCGAACAGGTGGTCCGGTCCGTCCTCGAAGCGCTGGACCGGGAGCGGCCGCAGTCCACCGCCGCCCTGGAACCGCTGGTCGAACTGAACCGCTCCCGGCTCGACATGGTGCTGAAGGTGCTCGATGTGGACGGTGCGGTCCGCCGGGTACGTGGCGGCTGGCTCGGCACCGGCGAGCCCTGGACCTACGACGCCGACCGGTACGAACGGCTCGAGGCGGCCCGCACGGCCGAACAGCAGGCCATGCTCGACTACCAGAGCACCACCGGCTGCCGGATGGAATTCCTGCGCCGCCAGCTCGACGACCCGGCGCTCCTGGCCGCCGCACCGGGTACCGGCGCCTGTGGCCGCTGCGACAACTGCACCGGCGAGTATCGCGAGACCACCGTCGACACCGAGGCGGTGGCCGCCACCCGGGCCCGGCTCGACCGGCCCGGTATCGATCTCGCGCCACGTAAACAGTGGCCGACCGGGATGGCGAAACTGGGGGTGTCGCTGTCCGGCAAGATCGCCGAGGGCGCCGAGACCGGACGAGTGCTGGGCCGGCTGAATTCGCTGGGCTGGGGCCGGCGGCTGCGCCCGATCCTCGACGGTCCCGACGGCCCGGTTCCCGACGAGGTGGTCGACGCGTGCGTTCCGGTACTGCGGGAATGGGACTGGGCCGTCCGGCCCACCGCGGTACTGGCCCTGGAGTCCGAGACGCATCCGGTGCTCACCGGATCGCTGGCCGAACGCCTCGCCGGGATCGGCCGGCTGCGTAACCTGGGTACGCTGCGCATCCGTCCGGACCGGCCACCTGTCTCCGCCGTCAACTCGGCCCACCGGGTCGCCGCCCTGTACGACGGGTGGGAGGTTCCCGACCTCGGGGCGGCGGACGGTCCGATCCTGCTGGTGGACGCCCTCACCGACACCGGCTGGACGTTCACCGTCGCGGCGTGGGCGCTACGCCGGGCGGGCGCCCCGGCGGTTCTTCCGTTCGCCCTGGCGACCCCGGCCTGACCGGCGCGGCCGAGGCGGCCGCCGACCTGTTTCGCCCCCTGACTGTGGGCAGTCGGTCGAGCAGGGCGAACAGGCCGATGAGGACTATCGCCAGGACGACCACCAGAAGCGTGTTGGTCACCGCCGTCGCGTATCCCTTCCGCACGACGTCGAGGAACGGATACGGGTACCAGTCCGTCACGGCGCCGTGGGCGAAGGTGTAACCGATCCAGGCGACCGGCCAGATCAGCGCGGCGGCGATCGTGCGCCGGTCGATCCGGGGCCGGGGCCCGAACAGCAGCCAGGCGGCCAGGCCGGCCCAGGGGGCGAGGTAGTGGAAGCCGAAATTCGCCCACCACGCCGCGCCGGTGAGATGTACTTCGTCCGCGAGTACCAGGGCGAAGACCAGGCCGGTGATCACGACCCCCAGCAGGGAATCCAGCCGCAGCACCCGCCAGAGCGGCCCGTCCCGTACCGGATTCGAGGCCAATCCCGCCGATGTCACCAGCAGGAACAGGTTGCTCTGGATGGTGAAATAGCTGAATAGGCGGACCAGTCCGGTCCCGATACCGGCGTCCGGTTCCGCGCGACCCGAGTTCGCGTCCGGGCCGCCGGTGAACAGCAGCGCCAGCTGGGTCACCAATGCGGCCGCGATCACCAGCGCGATCGCGAGATGACAGGCCCTGGCGGCGAAATCGGCCGCGGCGGCCCGCTCGGCCGGCCGAATATGCGCGTTCACACCGGCCCATCCTGCCGTCGCCGACCGCGCTCGTGACAGCGACACGCGACAGCGGATGCGTAACCGGGCCCGGGTGCGGCAGGATCTGTGCGGTGACCACATTGCCCGAGAAGGCCGCCGCATTCCTCGAACTCCATCGCCCCGGTGACCCGGTGATCCTGCCCACGGTGTGGGATGCCTGGTCGGCGGATCTCGTCCAGCAGGCCGGTTTCCCGGCGCTCACGGTCGGCAGCCATCCGCTCGCCGATTCGCTCGGCAAATCCGATCACGAGGGCATGGCCTTCACCGATGTGCTCGGCCGCGTCCGGGAGATCACCTCCGCGGTGGACGTGCCGGTCTCGGTCGATCTCGAATCCGGATACGGTGTCGAGCCGGCGGCGCTCATCGATGGGTTGTTGCAGGCCGGTGCGGTCGGCTTCAACCTGGAGGACACCGTGCACAAGGAAGGCGGGCGGCTGCGCGAACCGCAGGAGCACGCCGATCTCGTGGGCCGGTTGCGGCAGGCGGCCGACGACAGCGGGGTGCACGTCGTCGTGAACGCCCGCACCGATCTGCTGCTCGCCCCCTCCGGTGATCCCGCCGAACTCGTCGGCCCGGCGATCGAACGGTTGCGGCTGGCGGCCGCGGCCGGGGCCGACGTGCTGTATCCGGTCGGCCGCTACGGGCCGGATGTGCTGGCCCGGCTGTGCGCCGAATTGCCGTTGCCGGTCAACGCGGTCACCGTGCCGGAGCAGGGGGACAAGGCCTACTTCGCGGAAGCCGGGGCGGCGCGCGTGAGCTTCGGGCCGTTCCTGCAGGCCGCGCTCGCGGTGGAGGCGAAACGACTGCTGGAACCCTGGAAATAACTCCCCGGCGGTGAACGGCGCGGGGCCCGGGCCGTTCAGGATTCCGGGGCGGGCTCCTCGTCGAGATCCACCTCGTCACGGTCGGCCCACTCGATCAGCTGCCGCAGATCGAATACCGCGTCGTCGATTCCCGCGTGCAGATCGCCGAGTCGGCGGTACCGGGCGGGCACAGTGGCGACGGTGAAATCGCGGGGGTGGATATCGTCGATCTCATCCCAGCTCACCGGGGTGGAGACCGTGGCGGCGGGATTACCGCGCACCGAATACGCGGCGGCGATCGTATGGTCGCGCGCGTTCTGGTTGTAGTCGATGAACAGTCGGCCCGGATCGCGGTCGCGCCGCCACCAGGTCGTCGTCACATCGTCGGGAGCCCGGCGGCGGACCTCTTCGGCGAAGGCCGAGGCGGCGCGGCGCACCTGCTGGAACCCGTGCTCCGGCGCGATCCGCACATAGACGTGCAATCCTTTGCCGCCCGAGGTCTTCGGCCAGCCGACCGCGCCGATCTCATCGAGCACCTCGCGGACCACCCCGGCCACTCGCTGCACCCGTGACCACGGACAATCCGGCATGGGGTCGAGATCGATCCGCCATTCGTCCGGACTCTCGGTATCGGCCCGGCGCGAATTCCACGGATGGAACTCGACCGTGGACATCTGCACCGCCCAGATGACCTCCGCCAGTTCGCCGACGCAGAGTTCATCGGCGTGCCGTCCGTAACGCGGGAAGTACACCCGCACGGTCGACACCCAGTCCGGTGCGCCCGCGGGCAGCCGCTTCTGGTGTACTTTCCCGCCGGTCAGCCCCTTCGGGAAGCGGTGCAGCATGCAGGGCCGATCCCGCAGCGCGTTGACGATCCCATCGCCCACGCTCAGGTAGTACTGCACCAGATCGAGTTTGGTCACGCCGGACTCCGGGAAGTAGACCCGGTCGGGGTTGGAGATACGCACCTCGCGTTCTCCGACCGTCAATTCCACCGCCGCGCCCGCACCGCCAGCCATGGTCCGACCCTAGCCGCCGCACGCGGTTCGGGTTCGGTTGTCCATGGCGCGTCGGTCTCCCGGCCGCGCTATGGGTACCGATACCTGTCCGCCGGTCGACGCCACGGCCCCGTTTCCGGGTGCTCAGCGGACGACGGGCTCTACCCAGCGTCGCAAAGCGTCGATGGTGGTTTCCGGGGAGGTGTTGAAGCACAACCGTATGCCGGGCACGAGCTCGACGACCACGTTCACCAGCCGTTCGAACAGCAGCGTGTGCTCGGCCGCCATGCGTACGCCCGCGCCGATCATCGCCACCCCGAACGATCGGTCCGCCGCGCATTCGCGCAGCTTCGCCTCGGCCGCGTCCGGGTCCGCCGGTACCTGACACGACACGAGGTCGAATCCGGCCTCACGCAGAGCTGTCTCGCCCGCGGCGATCCGGGCGGTGAGGGTCGCCGCATCGATGTGCGGATAGCGGCTGTAGTCCACGGCACCGGGATCCAGTCCGATCGACAGTACGGTCGTCCCGCTCGAATGCTGTCGATCCATCGGATCGCCCTCCGATCTCAGGTATACGAACAGTGCTGTACACAGTGTCAGCAGCGCGGTGACGATCGCCGCGGCCCTCACCACCGGGCAGTTCCGTTCCTGTCGAAGAACCCGCCGGTGGGCCCGTCGGGGCCGATAGATGCCAGGTCGATGATGATCTCGGCACCTTGGGACACGGTCTGGAATCCGGTGTTGCCGGTGAGATCGGTGGCCGTGTAGCCGGGATCGACCGCATTGATATGGACACCGCCGAGTGCGCCCGCGTACATGGCGGTGAGCATGTTCAGGGCAGCCTTGGACGTCGAGTAGCCGAGCTCGGGTCGCACGAGGTCTGTCCATTTCGGATCGGTGACGGTCGTGATCGAGCCCATCCCGCTGGAGACCATGACGATGCGCGGATGATCGGAAGCGCGTAGCAGGGGAAGAAAGGCGTGGATCACCCGGATCGGGCCGAGCACATTGGTGTCCAACACCCGGCGCACCTCGTCGGCGCGGGTGGCGGCCGGAGGCGTGCTCGGACCGCCGATCGCCGCATTGTTGACCAGCACGTCCAAGCGGCCCGTCGCGGCCCGCACGGTGGCCGCCGCGGCGGCCACCGATTCGTCGGAGGTCACGTCCAGCGTGACGAGGCGGGCCCGCACACCTTGCTCGGCCAGCTCCGCCACTGTGGCGCCACCGCGTGCGGGATCGCGTGCACCGAGGAACACCTCCCAGCCCGATCCGGCCAGCCGGCGCACGGTTTCCCGGCCGAGTCCCTTGTTCGCGCCGGTGACCAGCGCGATCGTTGTTGTTGTCACGCTCGTAGTCTCGTGCCGGTCGCCGGTGGACTCCAGGGCCGGCGAGGCATGGGAGAGCGGGTCCCACCCCGCACCGCCGGTCCTCCGGCACCATAGGACGGTGGACAGAGCTGAGTTGGCCATGGTGCTGCGCACGGCGCGGTCCCGCATCGAACCGGCCGAGGTGGGCCTTCCGGCAGGACGCCGCCGACAAGTGTCCGGGCTCCGGCGCGAGGAAATCGCGCAACTGGCCGGGCTCAGCGTCGACTACATCGTCCGGCTCGAACAAGGGCGCGGCTCCAAACCTTCCGATCAGGTGCTCGGCGCCTTGGCTCGGGCGCTGCGGTTGAGCGACTCCGACCGTGATCTGATCTTCCGGCTCGCCGGATCCGAGCCCCCGGGGATGGGACGCATTCCCATGCTGGTCCGGCCGAGCGTCCTGCGGCTGCTGGACCGCTTGGCGGGCCTGCCCGCGCTGGTGTTGTCCGCCAAATCCGATGTGCTGGCCTGGAACCCGCCGGCGGCGGCGCTGTTCGGCGACTGGTCCGCACAGCCGCCCGCGCAGCGAAACCTCATCCGGCAGCGGTTTCTCGGGGCCGGACCGGACCGAGTGGTGGAGACAGAAGATCAGGCCGGGGCCACCGACTGCGTCGGTTGTCTGCGTACGGCGCAGGCCAGATACCCACGAGATCCGAGTCTTGCCGGGCTGATCGACGAACTCCGGTCCGGCAGCCCGCGGTTCGACGAGTTGTGGCGGGCCGGGCGCTCCGGACGGCTGCGTAGTCGCACCGCTTCCGTTGTCCATCCGGAGCTGGGCACCCTCACCCTGGACTGCGATGTTCTGTCGGTGCCGGAAGCGGATCAGACGGTCATTGTCTACTCGGCCGCAACCGGCACCGCTACCGCCTCGGCGCTCGAACTGCTCCGCCGTACCGGTCGCGTCTGATCCGGCCCGGCCGGTGCAGTGCGGCGCGTGGTGTGGAGAACGCCGTACCGGGGAGCTGCGATACCGACGTGCCGGGCAAGCTAACCGGGCGTCGTATCGATGGCCCGGTTCGGCGTCGCGGGCGGCAGGTACGCACCGGCGTCGGCGGACTCCGCGGCCGTCAGGCTGCCCAGCAGCGACAGCGCGCGTTCGGACGGTGAACCGGGTTCCGCGTGGTAGACGATGAGCGTCTGCCCGGGTACACCGTTCACGGTGAAACTCTCGTACGAGAGGGTCAGTTCGCCGACCATCTCATGGTGGAACCGTTTCTTCCCGGCCGTTTTGGTGCGCACATCGTGCCGGGCCCACAACTGCCGGAAATCCTCGCTCTTGAGCGAGAGTTCGCCGACGAGTTCGGTCAATTGCGGGTCGTCCGGATCGGTGCCCGCCGTCGCGCGCAGACTGGCGACCGTATCCGCGGCGATCGAGTTCCATTCGGGGTACACATCGCGCGCCCTCGGGTCGAGGAAGACCATCCGCACCTGGTTGATTCCGGGGACCGAGCACGCGTTCACCGCGACGGCCAGCGGGTTGGCCGCCAGGACGTCGAGGCTGCGCCCCAGGACGAGGGCCGGCGTCCGCTCCCACAGATCCATGAGCCGCAGCAGTCCGGGCGCCACGCGTTCGGGCCGGCGGGGTCGTTTCGGCCGGGCCGGCGCCGGGCGGGCCAGCTCCCGCAGGTGCGCGGTACCTTCCTCGTCCAGTGAGAACACCCGGGCCAGGGCGCTGACCACCTGTTCCGACGGATGTTTGTCCCGGCCCTGTTCGAGCCGGATGTAATAGTCCGCGCTCACCCCCGCCAATAACGCGATCTCCTCCCGCCGCAGTCCGGCGACCCGCCGCTGCCCGCCGCCGGGCAATCCGAAGTCCTCCGGCCGGACCAGTTCACGGCGGGCCCGCAGGAACGCGCCCAGGCGGTTGTCCGAATGCATGTGTTCCAGGGTAGGGGCGGCCCTGCCCGGCCGGGTGGCCCTGCGACTACCAGGAAGTCCGCGACCTGGCAGCACTCCCGGCCCGGAGCGAGGGTCGAAGCATGACGAACAACGAGAATCCGAACGGACGAGTGGCAGTGGTCACCGGAGCTTCCAGCGGGATCGGTGCCGCGACCGCGCGCCGGCTCGCCGCGGACGGCGTGCGGGTCGCTGTGCTGGGCCGCCGCAAGGAACGCCTCGAAGAACTGGCCGCCGAACTCGGTGGCGGCGCGATCGCGGTGGTCGCCGATGTGACCGATCGCGATTCGGTGCGCGACGCCGCCGCCACGGTGCGGGCCGCGCTGGGGCCGGTCGATCTGGTGGTGGCGAATGCGGGCGTGATGCTCGGCGCGCCCTTCGAAGCCGCCGATGTCGAGGAGTGGGATCAGATGGTCGGGACCAATGTGACCGGCCTGCTGCACACCGCACGGGCCTTCATCGACGATCTGCTCGCGGCCGCCGGCGCCGGCAACCGGGCCGATCTGGTGCTGGTGGGGTCGGTCGGCGGGCACGCCATATTCCCCGAGTACGCCGTGTACACCGCGACCAAGGCCGCGGTGGCGCATCTGACCCGCAACCTGCGCGCCGAATTCGGTCCCCGCGGAGTCCGGGTGAAGAACGTCGAACCCGGTTTCGTGGCCACCGAACTCGGCGCGGGTATGCGCGGGGAGAAGCAACAGGCCCAGCTGTCGGAGTGGCGTACGGCTTTCACGATCCTGGAGCCGGGGGATATCGCGGACGCGATCGCGTTCGCCACCTCGGTGCCGGCGCGGCTGAATGTGGCCGAGTTGATCCTGGTGCCCACACAGCAGGGCTGATTTCCGGGCGAAAAGCCCCGGTCCCGCCCGGTGCCGGGCGGGACCGGGGCCCGAGCGGACGGATTCAGCGCGCCGTCGCGACCAGCGACCGCTCGGCGCCGCGGCCCCGGCGCACCGCGGGCAGGATCCCACCCACCCAGAGGGCGAGGGTGAAGTACACGATCTGCTCGGGGATCCGGAACCACAGCGGCGTGGCCGCTTCGCCGTTGAGCGGAATATCGTTCAGCGCGGCATGGATATTCGCCGGGATCATGATCACGAGTAGCGCCGCGAGACCCAGGCCGGCCCAGCGGCGGGTGGCGGTCACCACCAACCCCACGGCACCGGCCAGTTCCAGGACGCCGGTGGCGTAGACCGCGAAGTCCGCGAACGGAACAAAGGACGGGACCATGGCCGTCAGGTCGTCGTGGCTGGGCATCACGGTGACCGAGTCGGGTACGAAATGCGCCAGCCCGGTCATGGTGAACAGGAACGCCAGCCCGTGGGCGGCGCTGACCCGCCAGGTGTCGAAGCGCCGGACGCCGATCCGGCCGAGTAGCCGCAGGACCAGTGTGGGGACCACGAACAGCATCAGGGTGTCGAACATGCGGTTCCTCCGAGGCGGGAGTCGGTGTCCGGTCGCACGGCGCCGGGCAGATCTTGTGGTTATCGACTGATAACAAGTCGATGGTATGCATCGAATGATAACTAGTCAATATGCGGCTCGGTCAGGATGCGCACCACCCGCCGGCGGCTTTGTTGGCCCACTGTTCTCCGTCGGTTGGACATCCGGTTTGCCGGACGGCGTGGTGGTCGGTGAACCTCGGGTGTGCGAGGGTGCGGGGCAGCGTGCGGGACCGGCCCGGACCGCCCGCACCCGCCGGCCGGCCCGGAGGAGTGTGTATGACCGCTCGACCCGAAGAGCTCACCGCGGCGCAGTCGCCGCCGCCGGACGAGGTGGCCGAGCGGCCACGGCCGGATGCAGCTGCACGGCAACCGCGGCAGTACGACGCCGACGCGCCGTCGCGGCCGGATGGCGCTGCCACGCAGGGGTCGCAGGGGGACGATGCTGCCGCGCAGAAGCGACGGAACAACGGTGCCGCGCAGGACCGGCTGGATGACGGTGTCACACGGGGTCTGCTGGATGACGGTGATGCGCAGGACCGGCTGGATGTCGATGCCGCGCAGAGAATTCCGGACGACGGCGCCGCGCCGGAGCGACAGGAGGACGGCGCTGTGCAGACGAGGCCGGGTGGTACGCGGTACCGGCAGCGGGAGTTGCGGCGTACCGCGCTCGCCACTCTGCTCGCGGCCGTGCTCACCCCGGTCGCGGTCGGTATCGCGGCCAACGGCGCGGCGACCGCCGGCCGCTGGTGGGACACCACGGACCGCTGGCTCTCGCCCGCACAGTCAGTGCTCGGGGCGGGGTTGTTATTGGTTGTCGCCGGCCTGGCCGCGTACGAACCCGCCGCGGCGGTGATTGCCGGACTGGTCTGGGGCGCAGTACCGGCCGCAGTCCAGATCGCCGCGCCGGGACAGACCTATCGGCTGATCTCGTCGCTGCCCGGCCTGCCCACCGACCTCGCCCGTGCGCTGCACACCTGGTTGTCGAGCGGGATGCTGCTGTTGATCGGTGTCCTGCTGGCGGGGGCCGGGATCGCCGTCGCGCTACGCCGGCGCGGACTGCCCGGCTGAGGTCCGCCGATGACCTCCCGCCGCACGATCACCCGGGCGGCGGAGCAGGTGCGGGATCGTCGGTGCGCGCTGCCCGGGACGGCCACCGCGTCCGGGAAGAGCAGTGCGCAATGGTTCGCGCGCGCTGTCGGAACCGCGTCCGGTAGGCCGGGCGATGGGAACCGCCCGGCATACCGGCACCGCGGATCGGAGCTGCACGCACCGCGATCTCAGCCCTTCACACACAGCACCTGGCGCAGTGTCGCCACCACATCGACCAGATCGCGCTGGGCGTCGATCACCTCGTCGATGTTCTTGTACGCGGCCGGGATCTCGTCGACCACGCCCGCGTCCTTCCGCGATTCCACACCCTCGGTCTGGGCGATCAGATCCGCGACGCTGAACTGCCGCTTGGCCGCGTTACGGCTCATCCGGCGGCCCGCACCGTGGGACGCGGACTGGAACGAATCCGGATTGCCCTTACCGCGCACCACATAGGACCGGGTGCCCATCGAACCCGGAATGAGCGCCATATCGCCCGCTCCCGCCCGTACCGCGCCCTTCCGGGTCACCAGCATGGGTACACCGTCGATCGTTTCCTCCGCCACATAGTTGTGATGGCAGCTGATCGGGGTGTCGAACAGCACGTCCCGGGTGGGGAACTGCTTGCGCACCGCCTCGCACACCAGCGCCAGCATGACCGCGCGGTTACGCGCCGCGTACTCCTGGGCCCAGGTCAGGTCGTGTCGGTAGGCGGCCATTTCCGGGGTGTTCCCCAGGAACACCGCCAGATCGCGATCGACCAGGTTCTGGTTGTGCGGGAGTTTGCGGGCCACGGCCATATGCCGCTCGGCGAGCTCCTTGCCGATATTGCGGCTCCCCGAATGCAGCAGGATCCAGACCTGATCGTCCTGGTCCAGGCACACTTCGATGAAGTGGTTGCCACCGCCGAGTGAACCCATCTGCTTGTGCGCCTTGGACTCCCGCGCCGCCACGGCATCGTCGAGGTCGCCGAACGCCGACCAGAACCGGTCCCAGCCGGTGCGCAGGGTCGCGGTGGCGACTCCGGACGGCCCGGGCGCCAGTTTATTCACCGAGACCGGGTGCTGGTGGGCGGCGAAACCGACCGGCACCGCCGCCTCGATCGCCGACCGCAGGGCGCGCAGATCGTCGGGGAGGTCGGCGGCGGTCAGATCGGTGCGGACGCTCTCCATCCCGCAACCGATATCCACGCCCACCGCGGCCGGGGCGACCGCGTCGCGCATGGCGATCACCGAACCGACCGTGGCGCCTTTCCCGAGGTGCACATCCGGCATGACCCGGACGCCGTGGACCCATTCCAGCCGGGCGATATTGCGCAGCTGTTGCAGCGCCTGCGCCTCGATATCGTGCTCATGGGCCCACATCAACGTCCGTGCCCGGGTGCCGGACAGCTCGACGGGAAACATCGTCTTGTTCCTTCCCTCCGGGGCGGACCGATATCCGCCGCCGTAATTCCACGGTAGGCCGCCGGATACGGGGAGGCGATCGAATTTCCGGGTGGGTGTGGGCGGGGTGCGCGGGCCCGCGGCGTGCGCCGACCGCGACGTCTCACCGAGGTGGTTCGCCCGGCCCGGCGGACAGGGCGGTTTCGATCTCGGCGCGCGACGGAATGGCGGCGCTGGCGCCCAGCACGGTGGTGGCCAGGGCGCCCGCGGCGCAGGCGAACCGTAATGCCTCGGCCGGGCCCCGCGACCAGCGGACGGCCAGGGCGCCGGCGAAGGCGTCACCCGCGCCGGTGGTGTCGACGACATCGACCGCCGGCCCGGTGACGGAGGTGTGCGTGCCGTCCGGCCCGCGGTGGCGCGCGCCGTCCGCGCCGAGCGTGACCACCAGATGCGGTACCCGGTCGAGGGTGCCGCCCAGGTCCTCGGCCTCGCCCCGGTTCACCACCGCCACATCCACCCGGCTCCACAACTCCGCCGGAAGACGCTGCGCCGGAGAGGGATTCAGTAGCACGGTGGTGCCGTTGTCCCGGGCGTGCCGCACCGCCTCCTCGACGGTCGGGATCGGGACCTCGAGCTGGCACAGCAGGATATCGGCCGCGGCGACGGCGGCGAGATCGCCGGCGCGCAGGCCGCGCAACCCGGCATTCGCACCGCCCACCACGATGATCGAGTTCTCGCCCCCGGTGTCGACCACGATCGAGGCGATACCGCTGGGGCCCTCGATCGTGCGCAACCCGGTGGTGTCGACCCCGGCCTCGGTCAGCACCGCGCGCAGTCGCGGCGCGAAGACATCGGTGCCGATCGCGCCCAGGAACATCACCCGCCCGCCCGCCCGGCTCGCCGCGACCGCCTGATTGGCGCCCTTGCCGCCGGGCACCATCGTGAAAGCGCGGCCCAGGACCGTTTCACCGGGCGCGGGCCGGTGATCGGTGGTGGTCACCAGATCCATGTTGATACTGCCGAGTACAGCGATCAGTGGGGTGGTCACGGGGGAGAACTTAGCGCGGTGAGTGCCGGTAGAACCGATTTTTCCGGTGCGTAGGCTATAGGCCATGACGGTAGAGACCACCGCTGAGTTCGATATGCGTGCGGCCGTGCACGAGGCCGCCCGCCGGGCGCGGGTCGCTTCCCGGGGCCTTGCCCAGCTCACCACCGACCGGAAGAACGAGGCGCTGCACGCCGCGGCGGACGCGCTGCTCGCCGCCGCCGGCACCCTGTTGGATGCCAACGGCGAAGATCTGGTCGCGGCGAAGGCGGCCGGCACCGAGGACTCGCTGCTGGACCGGCTGCGGCTGACCAAGGACCGGATCGACGGTATCGCCTCGGGGCTGCGCCAGGTGGCCGGACTGCCGGATCCGGTGGGCGTCGTGGAGCGCGGTTCGACGTTGCCGAACGGACTCGAGATCCGCCAGATCCGGGTGCCTCTCGGCGTGGTCGGCATGGTCTACGAGGCGCGGCCGAATGTCACCGTCGACGCGTTCGGGCTGGCGCTGAAGTCCGGGAACGCGGCGTTGCTGCGCGGTTCGTCGTCGGCGGCGCGGTCGAACGCGGCGCTGGTCGCCGTGCTGCGGGACGCGCTGGGCGGGGTCGGCATCCCGGCCGACGCGGTCCAGCTGCTGCCGAGTTCGGATCGCTCCAGCGTCACCCACCTGATCCAGGCCCGGGGCCTGGTGGACGTGGTCATCCCGCGCGGCGGCGCGGGCCTGATCAACGCGGTGGTGCGCGACGCCCAGGTGCCGACCATCGAAACGGGCACCGGCAACTGCCACGTCTACGTGCACTCCGGTGCCGACCTGGATATGGCCGAAGAGATCCTGATCAACGCCAAGACCCGCCGCCCCAGCGTGTGCAATGCGGCCGAGACGGTGCTGATCGACGCGGCCATCGCGGAGACGGCGCTGCCGCGGCTGAGCAAGGCGCTCGCCGACAAGGGCGTCACCCTGCACGGCGATCTCGACGGAATGGTGCCGGCCACCGACAAGGACTGGGGCGAGGAGTACCTGACCCTCGATATCGCGGTGAAGGTCGTCGACGATCTCGACACCGCGATCGAACACATCAACACCTGGGGCACCGGGCACACCGAGGCCATCGTCACCGGTGAACTGGCCGCGGCCGACGAATTCTCGCGCCGGGTGGACGCGGCGGCGGTCATGGTGAACGCCTCCACGGCCTTCACCGACGGCGAACAGTTCGGTTTCGGCGCCGAGATCGGCATCTCCACCCAGAAACTGCACGCCCGCGGCCCGATGGGGCTGCCGGAACTCACCTCCTCGAAATGGGTCGTGCGGGGTTCGGGGCAGATTCGCCCCGCCTGACGAGTACCTGATGACATCGTCCGTCGACGGTCGGCGCCACATGCCCGGTTCGCTGTGCGCGGTCGTGCCCGCACGCGGGCCGTCGCGGTCTTCGAGGTCGATGATCCAGCGCGGGGCCGGTGGTACCGGTCTCTTGGCCCCGGGGGACGACGCCGGGCGCGGAACCGCCCGGTAGCGTGGGGTGGAGAGTTCGACGGAAGGACGGCCCGATGGAGCCCGCGAGTACCCCCACCCCGCCGGTTCAGGAGCCGATCTTCGCATCGGTCGACGATGTGGTGCACCGCCTCGCCGAGACCGGTTATTTGGCCGACAAGGCCACCGCGACCTCGGTCTTCCTGGCCGACCGGCTCGGTAAACCACTGCTCATCGAAGGTCCGGCGGGTGTCGGTAAAACCGAGCTGGCGCGGGCCGTGGCACAGACGGCGAACGCCGGGCTGGTGCGGTTGCAGTGCTACGAGGGTGTCGACGAGGCGCGGGCGCTCTACGAGTGGAACCACGCCAAACAGATCCTGCGGATCCAGGCATCCAGCGGAAACGATTGGGCCGAGACCGAATCCGACGTCTTCACCGAGGAATTCCTGCTGTCCCGGCCCCTGCTCACCGCGATCCGGCGTACGGACCCGACGGTACTGCTCATCGACGAGACCGATAAAGCCGATGTGGAGATCGAGGGCCTGCTGCTCGAGGTACTGAGCGATTTCGCGGTGACCGTGCCGGAGCTGGGCACCATCACCGCGACCCGGACCCCGTTCGTGGTCCTCACCTCCAACGCCACCCGTGAACTGTCCGAGGCACTCAAGCGGCGCTGCCTCTATCTGCACCTGGACTTCCCGGACGAGGATCTCGAACGGCGGATTCTCGCGAGCCGGGTCCCGGAACTACCCCAGGCGGTGGCCACCCAGCTGGTGCGGGTCGTGCACGTGCTGCGCGGCATGCAGTTGAAGAAACTGCCCTCGGTCGCCGAATCCATCGACTGGGCCCGCACCCTGCTCGCACTCGGGCACACCGAGCTCGACGACGCCACCGTCCGGGAAACGCTGGGCGTGGTGCTCAAACACCGCAGCGACCACCAGCGGGCGCTGGCCGATCTGAAACCGGCCTGACCGTGGTGGCCACCGACGACCAGCCTCTCTCCCCGCACGGTCTGCCGGGGCATCTGGTCGGTTTCGTGGAGGCGCTGCGGGCGCGAGGGATACCCGTGGGCCCGTCGGAGACGGTGGACGCGGGCCGGGTGCTGTCGGTCCTGGATCTGCTGGACCGGGAGTCGGTTCGCGAGGGACTGGCCTGCGCCCTGTTGCGGCGCACCACCCATCGCGGCACCTACGACGGGCTTTTCGACCTGTGGTTCCCGGTGGCCATCGGGGACCGCGCCGCCGTCGCGGAGGCCGAGATCCCGTACCGCGACGACGGGCGGGTCGATATTCCCGAATTGCGGCGCATGCTGGCCGAGATGCTCGCCGACGAGGGTTCGGGACAGCAGCAGGCGCTGATGGCCGCCCAGCTGGTCGAACAGCTCGGGCAGTACCGGTCGGCGCGGGGCGCGTCCTTCTCGTCGTATCAAGCATTGAAAGAGGTGCAGCCGCAGACGCTGCTCGCACAGATCCTGGCCGCCATGGCCACGCCGGGTATGAGCGATTTCGACACCGAGATCGCGCGCCGGGCCGCCCGCTCTCGTATCGAGAAGTTCCGGCGCACCGTGGAGGCCGAGACCCGGCGGCGGGTGGCCGAACGCATCGGTAAGGAGCGGGTCGCCTCCTACGGGGTCCCGCGGCAGGCCGAGGAAGTGGATTTCCTGCGGGCCTCGCAGGCCGAGCTGGCCGAACTGCGGCGCAGCACGCAGCGGCTGGCCCGGATCCTGGCATCGCGGCTGGCGGTGCGGCGCCGGCACGCCAAACGCGGCGAGATCGATCTGCGCAAAACCCTGCGCAAGTCCATGTCCACCGGCGGCGTACCGATCGATCTGGTGAACCGCAAACCCCGGCCCGGCCGGCCTGAGCTGGTTCTGCTCTGCGATGTGTCGGGCTCGGTCGCCGGTTTCAGCAATTTCACCCTGCTGCTGGTGAGTGCGTTGCGTGAACAGTTCTCGAAGGTCCGGATCTTCGCCTTCGTCGATCACACCGACGAGGTGACCAGGTTCTTCGATCCGCACACCCAGCTCGACGAAGCCATGCAGCGGATCTTCGCCGAGGCCGATATCGTCGGCTTCAACGGCCACTCCGACTACGGTAGCGCGCTGACGAGCTTCGCCGAGGCGTTCCCGGACGCCGTCACCAGCCGCAGTTCCCTGCTGATCCTGGGTGATGCCCGCACCAACTACCGCGACCCCGAACTGCCGACCCTGCGTGAGCTGGTCGAGGTCGCCAAGCACGCGCACTGGCTGAACCCGGAACCGCGCACCAACTGGGGATCCGGGGATTCGGCCGCCGACCGGTACCAGCAGGTCATCGAAATGCACGAATGCCGGTCGGCGGCGCAGCTCACGGCTGTGGTCTCCCGGTTGCTGCCGGTCTGATATGCCTCCGCCGGCGCTTCGGCGGCCGCGGACCGCAGGTGCCCCCACCGGCGAAGGCCGATCGGTCGGAAGGGGCCGGTGGCCGACCCGTTAAGCTCGACACTCATGCACGGAACGGGCCGGGGTGGACGCAAGCTGGGTGTGATGGGCGGCACCTTCGACCCCATCCACCACGGACACCTGGTCGCGGCCAGTGAAGTCGCGCACCGGTTCGACCTCGACGAGGTGATCTTCGTCCCCACCGGACAGCCCTGGCAGAAGACCGATCGCCAGGTCAGCCCCGCCGAGGACCGGTATCTCATGACGGTGATCGCCACCGCCTCCAACCCGCGGTTCTCGGTGAGCCGGGCCGATGTGGAGCGGAGCAAGGTGACCTACACCGTCGACACCCTGCGTGATCTGCACGCCCAGCACCCGGGCGCGGAACTGTTCTTCATCACCGGGGCCGACGCGCTGGCCAGCATCCTCACCTGGCAGGATTGGGCCGAACTGTTCGAGCTGGCGAAATTCGTGGGGGTCAGCCGGCCGGGGTACGAGTTGAACATCGACCATCTCGCCGACCATCTGCGAGGTATGCCCGACGACGCGGTCACCATGATCGAGATCCCCGCGCTGGCCATCTCGTCGAGTGAATGCCGCCGTCGCGCGGCCGAGGGGCGGCCGGTCTGGTATCTCGTACCGGACGGGGTCGTGCAGTACATATCGAAGCGGCATCTCTATGTGCCCGCTCGAGCGGAAGGTGATGGAAACGTGAACGAGGTGCTGGCATGAGCGGCGTACGCCCGGAGGCGGCAGCCTGCGTAACCACGGAGGCCGTGCGGCGCCCGTGCCCGGAGGCGACAGCGTGAGCGCGACGGAGGAGGCGGTGCGGATGGCGACCGTCGCCGCGCTGGCCGCGGACGAGAAGCTGGCCGCCGATGTGGTCGTGCTGGACGTCTCCGAACAACTCGTGATCACGGACTGCTTCGTGATCGCTTCGGCGCCGAACGAGCGCCAAGTCAATGCCATCGTCGATAATGTCGAAGAGAAACTGCGCGCGGCCGGTCACAAACCGGTACGCCGGGAAGGGACCCGCGAGGGCCGTTGGGCACTCTTGGACTACGTCGACGTGGTGGTACACATCCAGCACAACGACGAACGTAATTTCTATGCGCTGGAACGATTGTGGAAAGACTGCCCCATCGTTCCGGTCGAGGGGATCGGCGCGCCACCGGCCGCCGGAGACGAAAGTGCTGGAGAAACCGAGTGAGACAGAAAACCGGTGTGCGCACCCTGATCCTGTTGCGCCACGGGCAGACCGAATGGAACGCCAACGACCGGATGCAGGGGCAGATCGACACCGATCTCACCGATCTCGGACGGCGGCAGGCGAAAGAGGCGGCGCGGGAACTGGTGTCCCACAAGGCCGTCGGCCTGATCTCCTCCGATCTTCGTCGCGCCTACGACACCGCGTCGGCGCTGTCGGAGCATTCCGGACTCGAAGTGGTCCGGGAGCCGCGGCTCAGGGAGACCCACCTCGGGGACTGGCAGGGGATGGGGGATGTCGAGGTCGATTCCCTCTATCCCGGTGCCCGGCTGGAGTGGCGGATGGACGCCACCTTCACCCCGCCCGGTGGGGAATCGAAACTGGAGGTCGGTGCCCGCGCTCTGCCGGTCGTGCAGGAGTTGTTCGACGAGCGGCAGGATTGGCCCGGCGCCACTATGATTCTCGTGGCGCACGGCGGGCTGATCGCCGCGCTCACGGCCGCGTTGCTCGATCTGCCGCCTCGGAACTGGCCGGCCCTCGGTGGCCTGGCCAATGCCAGCTGGGTGCAGCTGAGCAGCCACGGCCCGAGCCCGGACAGGCCCGGCTGGCGTCTCGATGTGTGGAACGCAGCGGCGAAAGTAGCACCCGATGTCATCTGAAGACCTGAACCGCCAGATACCGGACGAACTGTTCCGGAAGGTATCCGCGAAACCGGAGCGTGCGCTACCCGACGCCCTGTTCGGCCCGGCGCCCGAACGAGAGGCGGACGGGACCGCCGACGACACCGGTGCCGCCGAGGACGGCGACGTCCGGAAGGCCGTCTGACCCCAGGAGGATTCCGCAGTGACATCCACGTCGGCGGGTACGCATGCGCCCGATCCGGGTAGCGAAGCGGAGAACACCGGCCCGGACACGGGTCCTGTCGTGGAGACAGGTACCGCGCCACCGATCGCGCCGGACGTGGCGGTCACAACGGATCCCGCGGTCCCCATCGGGTCCGCGGATCCCGGCGCCCCACGACCGGTACTGCTGGTGATCGCCGATTCGCTGTCCTATTTCGGCCCCACAGGGGGTCTGCCGGCCGATCATCCCCGTATCTGGCCGAATCTCGTGGCGGCCGAACTCGATTGGGATGTCGAACTCGTCGCCCGGATCGGCTGGACCTGCCGGGACGCCTACTGGGCGCTGATCGGTGACCCGCGGGTCTGGGCGGCCGTCCCGCGAGCCGGTGCCGTGGTCTTCGCGGTGGGCGGCATGGATTCGCTGCCCTCACCGTTGCCCACCGCGCTACGGGAACTGATCCGCTATGTGCGGCCATCGGGTCTGCGCCGGGTGGTGCGCTCGGCGTACCAGTGGATCCAGCCCCGCGCCGCGAAACTCGGCCGCCCGGTGGCACTTCCGCCCGAGGTGAGCGTGGACTATCTGGAGCAGTGCCGGACGGCCCTGGGCCAGCTCCGGCCCGAACTGCCCGTGGTCGCGGTACTGCCGTCGGTGCACGATTGCGCGGCCTACGGCCGGGTGCACAGCGGCCGCGAACCGGCGGTGCGCGCCCTGCGGGCCTGGTCGCGGCGGTGCGGCGTCCCGCTGGTGGATCTGAAGGCGGCGGTCCACGACAATATCTACTCCGGCGAAGCCAACCCCGACGGGATCCACTGGGGTTGGGACGGGCATACCGAGGTCGCCAAGGCGATGGTGAAAACGCTGCAAGAGGTCGGGTGAGACGTGGCGGTCGTGGTCGTCACCGATTCGTCCGCCAGTCTGCCCGCGGAGCTGATCGGCGAGCTGGGTATCGAGGTGGTGCCCCTGCATGTACTGGTGGGGGATACGCAGATCCGGGAGGGTGTCGACGAACTCGCCGTCGACTACGCCGCCGATGACGTCACCACGTCGGCGCCGTCGCCGGGTGAACTGCGCGACGCCTATACCGAGGCGCTGCGGCGCAGCCGCGGCGACGGTGTGGTCGCGGTACATCTGTCCCGGCAGCTCTCGGCCACCTGGGAGGCAGGCCGGCAGGCCGTCCGGGATATGGACGCCGCGGAGTCGGTGCTGCTGGTGGATTCGCTCGGCGCGGGCCTGGCGACCGGGTTCCCGGTACTGGCCGCCGCGCGGTGCGCGGCCGCCGGCGGCACGCTCGCGGCCGTGTACGAGGCCGCGGTGCGGGCGGCGGCGGGTTCCCGCACGTTCTTCGTGGTGAATCGCACCGAGCAGTTGCGTCGCGGGGGAAGGCTCAGTACGGCAGCGAGTTTCTTCGGCAGCGAGCTGGTCAGCAAACCGGTACTGCAATTGGTGCAGGGGCGGCTGGAGTTACGGGACAAGGTTCGTACCCGGTCGAAGGCGTTCGCGAAGCTGGTCGCGGCCGCCGAGGAGGCCGCCGGGGCGGGCCCGGCCGCGGTGGGGGTGCAACATCTGGCGGCCGCCGAGGCCGCCGAGACGGTGACGAGCCAACTGCGCGAACGTCTTCCGCAGATCGCCGAGGTTCACATCGCCGAATTCGGGCCGGCGCTGGCCGTCCATCTCGGGGTCGGCGCGGTCGGGGTGCTGGTACTCCCCGGCGGGTGCGGCTGACCGGCCGCGGTATCCACCACGGCCACCGTTCATCCACAGGCCGGAGTTGTCCACAGACCTGTCGAAATTCCAGGTGGTTCCCGGTTTTCGGTGATCGGCCGGGCCTAGCGTCGCGGGCATGGCACCACACGACGAGCGCGAACGGGTACGCAGACAACTGGGCGGCCACCTCGGCGAGTTACCACGGGACGACCAGGAGGGCCGGGCACGTCCGAGGCCGGACTCCACGTTCGCCGAAGCCGATGCCGTACGTACCCCGCGCTGGCTGGACGACGACCCCGCGCCGCCCGGCTGGCGGGACCGCCTGATTCCCGATCGGTTCCGGGGCGCACGCCTGGACAGCGGCCGGCGCGGGGTGGCGGCCATGGCGGGTATCGGCCTGCTCGCCGGGCTGCTGACGGTCGTGATGGTGCTGTGGGATCGTCCGGTCGCGCAATCGGTACCCCCGCTGCCCGCGGTGGCGACGGCCGCGATGCCGATGGATTCCCCGGCAACCGGGCCGGCGCCTCGCGCGGCGGAGCCGGCGCCGGCCGGAGCACAGCCCGCCGAACTGGTGGTGAGTGTGGTGGGCCTGGTGAACCGGGCAGGCCTGGTGCGGCTGCCACCCGGCGCCAGGGTCGCCGACGCGATCTCGGCGGCGGGCGGTGCGCTCGACGGCGCCGACCTGGCGGGACTGAACCTGGCGCAGCGGCTTGCCGACGGCGACCAGGTCCGGGTGGGTCCCGGCGAACCCGGCGGCCCGTTGCCGGGGAGCGCGACGATCAGCGGCGGTTCCGCGGGCTCCCCGCCCGCCGCCGGTCCGAACGGTGGTGGGGCCGCGGCAGGTACACCGGTGGATCTGAACGCCGCCACCGAAGCCGAGCTCGACGCACTGCCCGGAGTCGGGCCGGTGACCGCGAAGGCGATCATCGCCTGGCGCGAAACCAATGGACGGTTCACCGATGTGGAGCAGCTGGCCGAGGTGGACGGTATCGGTCCGGCCCGGCTGGCACGGTTGCGCGAACTGGTGACGGTATGAAGGCGCTGCCCATGCGGCTGCGTGGCCCGGGCGCGGAACCGGGGGCGAGACCGGGTCGCGATCCGGGTCGCGGCGCGCTCCCGATACGAGGTCGGCGCTACGCCCGAGCGGTCCGCGGTCGGCGGACCGGGAGCCGACCGGGCGGTCGTGAACCACACCCGCGGCACCTACCCGGCGGCGCGGCGTTCGGAGTCCGGTCCGGGCGGTGGAGCGGCACCCAGGGAGCGGGCGCGGTCCGCGCGGTAGGGGCGGCCCTCATCGATGACTTCACCGGCCGCTCTGTTGTCCGCGGGCGCGGCCGGCGGCTGCTCTGGCAGCTCGTGCGGATATTCGCGCAGGTGTGCCGGTGAGCGCGACCCCGGGCACCGAGATCCGGCACCGAGCAGCGGGAGCGAAAGATGATACGGCGGGCCCGGATACGGTGCTGGACGCGCGGTTGCTGCCGGCCGCGCTGACCTGCTGGCTGGTCACCGTCCTCGCGGTCGGCGCCGGCTGGGTCACCGGGGTGGTCGTCGCGCTCGCGCTGGCCGTGCTCGCCCTGATGTCCTGGGCATTGCTGTGGACCGGGATCGCCCACCGCAGCGAACGACGCCGTGTCGTGGCGACCGTGGTGCTGGGTGCCGCGCTGATCGGTTCGGCGTTCGCCTGCGTCGGCGCGTGGCAGGAGCACCGGGCCGGTGCTCATCCGCTGCGCTCGGTGCCGGCCGCGGCGACCGTCGAGGTGGTGATGGTGCCGGGGGACGACCCGAAACCGGTGCGCAGCAGTGGGTCCGGGCGCGGACGGCTCTGGGTGGTACGCGGCGAACTCCGGGAGTTCCGCTATCGCGACCGGGTGGTACGCGGCGGTGGGGCGGTGGTCGTGCTGGCGGCGGGGCCGGCCTGGGCGGAACTACTGCCGGGTCAACCGATCGAATTCCGGGCCCGGCCCGCGCCCCCGCGCGGTCACGATCTGACGGTGGCCACCCTGCGGCCGGTGGACGAACCGGACACCGCGGGCCCGCTGCCGTGGTGGCAGGCGGCCGCCGACTCGGTGCGTTCGGATCTGGTCGCGGCAGCCGGCCGGGCACTCGCGCCGGACGCGGCGGGACTGCTGCCCGCGCTCGTCGCCGGAGACACCTCGGCGCTGAGCGACCGGGTACACGACGACTTCGTCGCCGCGGGCCTCCAGCACCTGACGGTCGTCAGCGGGGCGAACTTCTCGATCCTGCTCACCGCGGTACTCGCCACCACCCGCCTGCTCACTCTCGGTCCGCGTCTGTCGCTGCTCGGTGCCGCGATCGCGCTGGTGTCGTTCGTGATCATCGCCCGGCCGGACCCCAGCGTGCTACGTGCCGCGGCCATGGGATCGGTGACGCTACTGGCCTTGCTGACCGGCCGCCGTAAACAAGCTCTGCCCGCCCTCTGCGCCGCGGTGATCGCCCTGCTGGCGCTGCGGCCCCCGCTCGCCGTTCAGGCCGGGTTCGCGCTTTCGGTCCTCGCGACCGGTGCTCTGCTCCTGCTCGCCCCCAGCTGGGCCGATCATCTGCGGGCCCGTGGCTGGTGGCGGCTCCCCGCCGAACTGGTCGCGGTGGCGGCCGCGGCCTTCGTTGTCACCACACCCCTCACCATCGCGATCTCGGGGCAGCTCAGCCTGGTGGCCGTGGCCGCCAACATTCTCGTGGCTCCGGTGATCGCTCCGATCACCATCGGCGGAGCCCTGGCGGCCGTGGCGGCCACCTGCTGGGACCCACTCGCGCACCTCGTCCTGCGGCCGATCGGGCCGCCGATGTGGTGGCTGCTCACCGTGGCGACCGAGGCGGCCGCCGTACCGGGCGCGGTCGTCACGGTCCCCGGCGGTACAGCGGGCGGCATGCTCGCCGCCGTGGTCGTCGCCGGTGGGATCGCGGCCCTGCGGTGGGCCCGCTTCCGGCGCGTGCTGTCCGCCGTATCCCTCGGAGTTCTCGCCGCGTACCTGCTACTGGTCTTCGGGCTCGGCTGATCCGCCGTTCCCTTGGCCGGCCGGAACCTCGCCTGGGCCGGCCGGAACCCTCCCCGCGGACTTGTGGGCGGCCGGGCTCGGGCGTGGGTCCCGGGCCGGCCACCTTGTTCGGCAGCTCGAACGGCAGCGGCGCGTTGCCGCCCGGCAGGCGAAACCCGCCGCGGACCGCGCGGTGGTCGCCGCCACGGCCATCGGGTCGCCGAAGCGGACCGATGACGAGAGCGCCGGGGCGGGTGGACCCGATCGTCGGGCGCTCGGCGACGGACCGGCCCCGCGACCACGGCGACGGCGGCACAGCCGGCCGCGTAATTCGATCTGCCGGCGCCCAGCCACATCGGGATCTCTAGCGCCCTCGAGTCTGCTCCGCCCGGGCTGCGGCCGGTGGTCGGCGGGCGGCCGTACGATCGGAGCGTGAGCGAGCGACCTGCGGCCCTGCATCTGGTGCTGGGCGATGAGGAACTGCTGATCCAGCGTGCGGTGGCCGAGGTCACCGGGCAGGTCCGGGCGGTCGCGCCGGACCCGGACGCGGTCCCGGTGGACCGGTTGCGGGCCGGTGATGCCAGCAGCGCGGAGTTGGCGGAACTGTTGAGTCCCTCGCTGTTCGCCGAGGACCGGGTGATCATTCTGGAGGCGGCGGATCAGGCCGGTAAGGACGCCGTCGCGGTGATCTCCGAAGCCGCCGCGGCGCCACCCGAGGGGGTGGTGCTGATGGTGGTGCACTCCGGTGGGGGGCGCGCCAAGGCCATGGTGCCCGAGTTGCGAAAGGCCGGGGCGGTGGTGCACGAATGCGCGAAGCTCACCAAGGCCTCGGAGCGGTCCGAATTCGTCCGGGCCGAATTCCGGGGCGCCGGGGCCAGGGTATCGGCGGATGTGGTGCAGGCCGTACTCGACGCGGTGGGTTCGGAACTGCGTGAACTGGCGGCGGCCTGCTCGCAGCTGGTCGCCGATACCGGGGGGAAGCTCGATGTCGCGGCGGTCCGCCGGTACTACTCCGGCAAGGCCGAGGTGTCCGGTTTCGAGGTCGCGGACCTGACCGTGGCCGGAAACCGGGCGGGCGCGGTGGAGGCGCTGCGCTGGGCGCAGGACCGCGGGGTGCCGCATGTGGTGCTGGCCGACGCACTGGCCGATTCCGTGCACACCATCGCGAAGGTGGGGTCCGCGGGGCGCGGGGATCCGTTCAAACTGGCGGGTCCGCTGGGTATGCCGCCGTGGAAGGTGAAGAAGGCCCAGTCACAGGCCCGCGGTTGGACTCCGGCCACGATCGGGTCGGCGCTGCAGGTCGTGGCGACGCTGAACGCTGATGTCAAAGGCGGCGCCGCCGATTCCGGGTTCGCACTCGAGGACGCCGTCCTGAAGCTGCTCGCCCTGCACGGGCGCAGCTGACGGGGCGGGCGCGGACCGGCGGAAGGGTGGTCGCTATTCGACCGCGCTGAGCCCCAGCGCTTCCTCGGCCGCTTCGTCGTAGCGGCCGTCCCACTCCTCGTAGACGGGGGTCTCCTCGTCCCGGGTGACCATCCAGACCACCACCGGACCGCCGTCGTCGTCGGCCGGGACCAGCACGTTCTCGATCCTGACACCGATACCGAGGACTTCGGCGGCCCGGATCACACCGGGCAGGTCCTCGGCTTGGACTACCGATTGGTTCGCATACACCGTAACCATGCGCCGCATGCTACGGCAGGAAGGGGACAACCGGATCGGCGCCATCCGGGAACGGCCGGAAAAGCCACGCTGACCGGGTGCCGGGAACACCAAAAGCCGCCGTGGTCCTCAATGCCGCGGCGGCCGGTCGTCGAAAGAGATCAGTTGATCAGATCTTGTTCAGCGCGGTGGCCATCGCCGACTTCTTGTTGGCCGCCTGGTTGGCGTGGATAACGCCCTTGGAGGCGGCCTTGTCGAGCTTGCGGCTCACCACACGGAGGCGCTCGGCGGCGGCTTCCTTGTCACCGGTCGCGGCGGCGGTCCGGAAGGCACGGATATGGGTGCGCAGTTCGGACTTCACCGACTGGTTGCGCTGACGCGCCGCCTCGTTGGTGCGGATCCGCTTGATCTGGGACTTGATATTGGCCACGCCGGTATCCTCTGGTTCCTGTTTGGTTCGGTCGGAAAGTCTGTGTGCACCCCCGCCCTGGTGCTCGTCCATCGAAGGGAACAGCCGGGCACGGGGTAGGCAACGCCGATTGGCCAGGTTACCAGCACGTGGCGGCGCGACGAAATCGTGGGCGGATCGTCACATCGCGGGCGAGGCGATGTCGTTGTGCCGGTCGAACGCCCCGCGTAACGTGCCCTGCGATCGGCACAGGAGTTGAGTTTTCCAGCAGGACCCAGGTGTTTCCCGGTGTGCGCCCCGGCACCAGGCGGGGCGGCGATCCTCTCGGAAGGCGGACCGGTATGTCTCCCACTGCGCAGGAAAAGGAAGCGATCCTCGAGGGCGTCGAACCAGCGGTTCCGTCCGATCCCAAGAAATGGGCCGCCGAGGCGTTCGGCACGTTCGTCCTGGTGATGGGCGGTGTGGGAACCGCGGTCCTGGCGGGAGAGAAGGTGGGCCCGCTGGGCGTGGCGCTGGCCTTCGGTCTGTCCCTGCTGCTCCTGGTCTACGCCATCGGACCGGTATCCGGGTGCCATGTGAATCCGGCCGTCACCGTGGGGCAGTACCTGATGGGCCGATTGTCGCCGGTCAGCGCGGTGGGTTACGTCGTCGCGCAGGTGGTGGGCGGTCTGCTGGCGGGGCTGGTGCTGTTCGCGATCGCGAAGAATCTGCCCTCCTACGATCGGGCCGCCGACGGCCTGGGCGCCAACGGCTGGGGTTCGCACAGCCCGTCGGCGGTCACCGGCCCGGCGGGGGATGTGGTGATCCAGGACGGGTACGGCCTGGCCGCCATGATCATCGTGGAGGTGATGCTCACCGCGCTGCTGGTCTTCGTGGTGCTCGCCTCGACCGACCGGATCTCCGAGATTCCCCAGGCGGGTCTGGCCATCGGGTTCACCCTGGCGGTCATCCACCTGATCTCGATCCCGGTCGACAACACCTCGGTCAACCCGGCGCGCAGTCTGGCGGTGGCCCTGTTCCAGGACGGCGCGCCGGCCCAGCTGTGGGCTTTCATCGTGTTCCCGCTGATCGGCGGGGTGCTGGGCGCGCTGGTGTACGGGATGCTCTTCGGCCGTTCCCGGGACCTGGAGGTCTGACCGGGCGCCCCGTCAGCTCCAGCGGTATTCGCGGACGAGCCGGTGGGCGACCAGGTCGAACAGTTTGCGCGGCAGGATGGCGCCCTCACGGCGGATACCGTCCTCGGGGACATCGAGCACCCGGTCCAGCCGGACCCAGCTGTCCCGGCCCTGGTGATCCCAGGTGCCCGCGCCGATCCCGATCCAGTCCGGATCGTCGCCGCGCACCGGGTTGGAACTCAGCATGAGCCCGAGCAGCGTATGCCCGTCGCGTCCGACCACCAGCACAGGACGGTCCTTGCCGTTGCTCGGGTCCTCTTCGAAGGGGACCCAGGTCCAGACGATCTCGCCGGGGTCGGCGCGGCCGTCCAACTGGGGGGCGTACACCACGCGCCGCGCGCGGTGGGCGGTCGGTACCGGGGTGGAGGCGGCGGGCCGTACCGGGACGCCGCCGGATGCGGCCGGGCGGCGGCCGCGGCCCGAACCGTCGCGGGCACCCCGCCGGTCGAGTAGGGCCTCGACCAGTCGCGGCGCCTGCCGCTTGACGATCTTCGGACCCTGTTGTTTCGCGATCGCGGTGAGTTGCTTGCCGAGACTGTTCCAACTGCGGGCCATCTCAGGAGGATAACGTCACGCCGCCGCCGAAGATATCGCCTCCGGTGGGCCGCGGCGGGACCTGGGCGGCGGCGGGCGGGGTCCAGCATGGGACGATGGTCGGCAGTACGCCCGATACCCCATGAGGAGTGGAGTGCCCGCCAGCTTCGCCGATACGACGTTCACCGATCCGTCGCGGATCCGGAACTTCTGCATCATCGCGCACATCGATCACGGCAAGTCGACGCTGGCCGACCGGATGCTGCAGCTCACCGGTGTCGTGGAGGACCGGCAGATGCGTGCGCAGTACCTGGACCGGATGGATATCGAGCGGGAACGCGGTATCACCATCAAGGCCCAGAACGTGCGGCTGCCGTGGACGCCGCGGTCCGGGGAGCACGAGGGCGAGGATTTCGTCCTGCACCTGATCGATACGCCGGGCCACGTGGACTTCACCTACGAGGTGTCACGGGCGCTGGAGGCGTGTGAGGGCGCGATCCTGCTGGTCGATGCCGCGCAGGGGATCGAGGCGCAGACCCTGGCGAATCTGTACCTGGCGCTGGACAAGGATCTGGAGATCATCCCGGTCCTGAACAAGATCGATCTGCCGGCCGCCGATCCGGAGCGTTACGCGGCCGAACTCGCCCATATCGTCGGCTGCGAGCCCGAGGATGTGCTGCGGGTCTCCGGGAAGACCGGGGTGGGCGTGATCGAACTGCTGGATCGGGTGATCGAGCGGGTTCCGGCGCCGGTCGGGGACGCGGATGCCCCCGCGCGGGCGATGATCTTCGACTCGGTCTACGACACCTACCGCGGCGTGGTCACCTACGTCCGGGTGGTGGACGGCAAGCTGACACCGCGCGAGAAGATCAAGATGATGTCCACCGGGGCGACCCACGAGTTGCTCGAGATCGGCATCGTCTCACCGGAACCCAAGCCCACCCAGGGCCTCGGGGTCGGGGAGGTCGGCTATCTGATCACCGGTGTGAAGGATGTCCGGCAGTCGAAGGTCGGCGATACCGTGACCGCCGCCCGCAACGGCGCGATCGAGCCGCTCACCGGCTACCGCGAACCGCGTCCGATGGTCTACTCGGGGCTGTATCCGGTGGACGGGTCGGACTATCCGGATCTGCGGGACGCGCTGGACAAACTCCAGCTCAACGATGCCGCTCTGACCTACGACCCGGAGACCTCCGTGGCGCTCGGGTTCGGTTTCCGCTGCGGGTTCCTGGGTTTGTTGCATATGGAGATCACCCGGGAGCGCCTGCAACGCGAATTCGGTCTCGACCTGATCTCCACCGCGCCGAACGTGGTCTACCGGGTGGTGATGGAAGACGGCACGGAACATACCGTGACGAATCCGTCGTACTGGCCGGAAGGCAAGGTGCGCGATGTCTTCGAGCCGGTCGTCAAGGTCACCATCATCTCGCCGAGCGAATTCATCGGCGCCATCATGGAGTTGTGCCAGTCTCGGCGCGGTGACCTCGGCGGGATGGACTACCTGTCGGAGACCCGCGTCGAGTTGCGCTACACCCTGCCGCTGGCCGAGATCATCTTCGATTTCTTCGATTCGTTGAAATCGCGGACCCGCGGCTACGCCTCGCTCGACTACGAGGAGTCCGGGGAGCAGGAATCGCAGCTGGTCAAGGTGGATATTCTGCTGCAGGGTGAGGCGGTCGACGCGTTCAGTGCCATCGTGCACCGCGACGCCGCCCAGGCCTACGGGCACAAAATGACCACCAAACTGCGCGAATTGATCCCGCGTCAGCAGTTCGAGGTGCCGATCCAGGCGGCCATCGGGTCCAAGATCATCGCCCGCGAGAACATTCGCGCCATCCGCAAGGACGTGCTGGCCAAGTGCTACGGCGGTGACATCAGCCGTAAGCGCAAACTGCTGGAGAAGCAGAAAGAGGGCAAGAAGCGGATGAAGACGATCGGCCGGGTCGACGTCCCGCAGGAAGCCTTCGTCGCGGCGCTGTCCTCGGACGCGCAGTCCGATAAGCCGAAGGACAAGAAGTAGCGGTCCGCCCTCCCCGCTCGCGGGAATTTCGCTGTGCGGTAGCCGGATCTGCTCCGCGCCTCCACCCGGCCTACGAAATCGGCTGATAACGAAAATGTGACAGCCGCAGATGTCGACAATAGGCTGAGAGCGGATCCGCGCCGGGGCGGCCCCGGCGTGGTTGCTGTTGAACGCGAGAGTGGAGTTTGGAATGGCGCGTGATCTGCCGTTCGACGGCGACGAAGAGGTCACCGAACGCGGTGGTGACACCGCCTATCGCATTGCCAGCGCCACATCGCGAGTGGCGCGCGGCGGCGCCTATGTGACCGGCGGCGCGCTGATCGCGAACAACGGCGGCGGGGTCCCGGCGCCGCCCAGTGAACTGGACAGCCGTAACGCCGGCTGGGCCTACAGCGCCGATCCCGATCCCGATGTCCCCAGTCCGGTGATCACCTTCCCGGATCCGGATCCCGTGCAGCCCGAGGCGCCGGGCTCCGCCGGAGACGCGAGCACGACCATGCCGCTCCCGCACGGCCCGACATTCGACATCCAGGTCGGCCGCCCCGGCGATTTCGATCTCGACGACTACTACCCGGGTGTCCACACCGAGGACATCCCCGGACTGGCACTGGTACCCGGCTCGCCCGAGGGCGGTGCGCCCGGTGCCGACTACATGCCGGGAACCGGGGTACCCGAATCCAAGATCCCGGGTATGCCCGAGTTCGGCGCGCCGGATCCGGGTCTGCCGCCCGACAACATCCCGGGTTTCGACGGTATCCCCGGATGGGGACAGGGATTTCCGCTGCCCGGTAACGAAGGTTTGGGTGCCCCGGGCGAATTCGAGCTGCCGGCACCGGGCGACGCGTTCCAGACCGATATCTTCGACCTGCCCCGGTTCGACCTGAGTCCCGATTCCTCGGCGCAGGCGGTGGCGCGCAGTGCCGACGACGGCGACTGGGGTTTCGACCTCGCCGATCTCCTCGCGCGCCCGGCCGGTGATCCGGCGTCCGGTTGGTACGGCGAGGACGGTCCGACCGGCGAGTTGGTCATCGACTACGGGGTCGACGGCGGGTTCGTCGTCGCCGACGGGTTCGGCCACGCGGTGGCCATCGATTCCCATATGGGACTCGATATCTCGGCGGGCGCCGACGGTTTCTGGGTCACCAGCGACTGGGATCTCGATATCACCGTCGGTGACGGCAGCCTGCTCGACGATCGGCTCGATCAGTACCTCGACTGGGCCCAGTCCGGCACCGCCGCGTCCGATTTGTGGCAGTCCGCCGGCCGCGATCCGCTCGACGCCGCCGCACGGGCGGACGCGGGCGCGGAGGCCGCGGCTCGCGGAGCCGACTCCGGTATCGCGGCCGGGGCGGACGCCGCGGTTCCCGGTGTCGCGTCCGGCGCCGGTGCGGCCTCCGGCGCCGCGGCGTCGACCGGCGCCGGCGCCGCGATGGCCCCGGGCGCCGCGGCTCCCGGGCCGCTCCCGGGCGCCGCGATGGCCCCGGGACCCGTCGCTCCCGGGCCGATCGCCCCGGCTCCGATGGCGCCCGCTCCGATGGCGGCGGCTCCGATCGCGCCGGCTCCGATGGCTCCGGCGCCTGTCCCGCCGCCGATCGTCGTACCGGCCGCGATGGCACCGGCGGTGCAGCCGGTCGCGGCGACCCCGCTGCAGACCACGGTTCAGCCCGATGCGGCGACCACCCCGATGGCCAATGTCCTTCATGCGCCGGCGGGACCGTCGCCGCTCACCGCGCCCGCCGCGCAGCTCCCGGATCTGTTCCACCGGCCGCCGCAGGCTCCGACGCCGGACCCGCAGCCGCCGGCCGAGCCGGTCCTGCCCGGGTCCTCCAGTCCGGTCGTGCCGACCACCACCGTGCCGACAACCACCGGCGACGCCACGTCCACCACCGGCCCCACGACCACCGGCCCCGACGGCCCCACGACCACGTCCCCGGACGGCAGCACCACGGTGGGCGGCAGCACCACACCGTCGATCGGCGGGAGTACCGGCACGTCTCCGGACGGTTCGACCACCTCACCGGAAACCACCACCGGCACCGCGGGACCGTCCACCGGCACCACATCGCCGGAAACCACCACCTCCGAGGACGGGACCACCGGCAGCACCGGCGAATCGACCGGAGTCACCACCACGGGCCCCGGCTCCTCCGCCGGCGAGACGGTGACCGGCGGTACCACCACCGACCCGATCGGTGGAACCAGCGCGAACGCCCCGAGCACGGGCGACCGGACACCGGACGGAACCCCGTCCACGGTGGATGTCCCCACCCAGCCGGTGCCCACCCACCAGGTGCCCACCGCGGATCAACCGCAGGCCCCGGTGCCCACCGTGAGCGTGCCGACCCAGCAGCCGGTGCTGCCGGATGCGGCGCCGGTGGCGCCGCATCCGTTGCCGACACCACTCCCGGTGGCGCCCCAGGTGCAGCCGATCGCCGATCACGGTTCGCCGGTTCCGTACGATGTGCACGCGGTGGCCGTCACGCCGCATACCGAACACACCGCGTTCGGTATCGCGGGCGGTGGCCTGAGCGGTGATCTGTCCGGCGGATTGCTGCCACATACAGTGGCGGTGACCGAGGACCCGATTGCCGATCACGGCCACTGGGTATTCATGTGACGGTTCACGACCGGCGGGGGTGCTGTCCGGTCGTACGGGGGGTGATTCGACCGGGCTCGGTCGATGACGGGATGTTGTGACCGACAGTGAGGAGCAGGGCTTGTCTGCCGTAGCCGGACCGCGGGCCGCCACGGTGAAGAACCCGGATGTGATGGCCCCCCTCATCCAGATCATCGATGAGCTGCGGGACGTATCACGCACCGCGAGTCGTAACGACTTGCGGGGCCGGCTCGGGATGGTGCGTGCCCGGGTGGCCGATACACGGGTGCGGCTGGTGGTGGTCGGTCCGCCGAAGAGCGGGATGAGCACCCTGGTCAACACCATGGCGGGGGCGCCGATCAGCGCCACCGACAGCGCGATCAGCGTGCCCGCGATCGTGGAGTACGGCCCGGAACCCTCCGCCACTCTCATCCGCCGCGAGGGCGGCGGGCGGATCCGTCGTCAGCCCGTCGATCCGCTGAATCCGGCTCCGGCGCTCACGGCCAAGGGGGTGATCCGGGCCGATTTCACCCAGCCCAGTCCCTTGCTGGCCGAGGGGATCGTGCTGATGGACGCGCCCGGTGCTTCCGTGCAGGAACGCAGCACCTGGTCGATGATCGCCGCCGCCGACGCCGTGCTCTACGTAAGCGATGCGGACAACGAGTACAGCCGGGATCAGATCGCGCATCTGCACCGGATCGGGCAGGTGTGCCCCACGGTGATCTGTGTGCTCAACAAGATCGACCGCAACCCGCACTGGACGCATGTGCAGGAACGCAATCGCGAACTGCTCGATGCCGCCGGACTGGGTTTCGCGGTGGCGCCGGTCTCGGCCGCCATCCATCAGGAGGCGCAGCAGTCGGGCGATCAGCAGCGCGCGATCGAATCGGGTCTGCCGCAACTGGTCGAACATCTGCGCGACTACGTGGTCGCCCACGCCGACGCGGCAGCCGTACAGTCCGCCGTGCGCGATATCCGGCTGGTCGGCGACCATCTCGGTGTCACGCTGCGCACCGAGGCCGACGCGCTCCGTGATCCGCGTCGCCGGGCCCATGTGACCCAGCAGCTGGCCATCGCCCGGGACCAGGCCGATCAGCTGCGCCAGCGCACCGCGACCTGGCAGATCACGCTCGCCGACGGCAGCACCGAACTCATGGCCGATATCGAACACGATCTCCGGCACCGGCTGCGGATCCTGGTGCGCGACGCCGAAGCCGAGATCTCGCGTACCGACCCGGCGGCCCACTGGGCGCGCTTCGGCACCGATCTCGAGGCCAGGATCGCCGAGGCGATCGCGGAGAATTTCGATACGGCCAACTATCGTGCCGAGGAATTGGGTGAACAGGTGGCCGCGCGGTTTCCCGCCGACCACCGCCGCCCGGAACTGCCCGATATCCGTCCGCAGTATCCCGCCGAACTGCTGGAGAACGTCGCGCCACTGGAGCCGCTGCAGAGCGCCAAAGCCGGTGTCACCGAGCAGTTCCTGACCGCGCTGCGCGGTTCCTACGGTGGAATCCTGATGGTCGGCCTGGCCACCAGTCTGCTCGGCATGTCCCTGGTGAACTGGTATTCGGCCGGTGCCGGCATCCTGCTCGGTCTGCATGCCCTGTGGGAGGACCGGCGCACCCGCCGGCAGCGGCGGCAGGCCGAGGCCAAGGTGGCGCTGGCGCGTCTGATGGACGATGTGGTGTTCCAGGTCGGCAAGGAATCCCGGACCCGCCTGCGTGAGGTGCAGCGGGTGCTGCGCGATCATTTCACCGATATAGCCACCGACGCGTTGCGTACCGCGGACGAGGCGCTGCGGGTCGCCGAGGAAGCGGGCGCCCAGTACGGCGATCGGGGTGCGGAGCGGCTCGCCCGGTTGGACAGCGAGATGGGTAAATTGCGCGACCTGCGCCAGCAGGCCGACAGTTTCGTCGCCGCCTGACCCCGATCAGCGCCGGGGGCGGCTGCGCCACGGGGTGCCGCCGGTCTTGTTGTGCGCCGGGCGGAATGTTCCGGCCTCCTGGGAGCCCTCGGCCCGGATCAGGTGGGTGACCGCGTTGATCAGCGCGAGGTGGGTGAACGCCTGCGGGAAGTTGCCCAGATGCCGGCCGGTGGACGGGTCGATCTCCTCGGCGTAGAGCTTGAGCGGGCTGGCATGGGTGAGCAGCCGTTCGCACAGTCTGCGGGCGCGCCCGATCTCACCTATTTCCACCAGTGCCGAGACCAGCCAGAACGAGCAGATGGTGAAGCTGCCCTCGGGGCTGACCTGCCCATCGTCGGTGGTCTCGTTGCGGTAGCGCAGTACCAGGCCGTTCTCCGTGAGCTCGTCGGCGATGCCGAGCACAGTGGCGCGGACCCGCCGGTCGTCCGGGGGCAGGAACCGGGTGAGTACCACCAGCAGCAGTGAGGCATCGAGGGTGGTGCCGCCGTACACCTGGGTGAAGCGACCGCGGTTGTCCACGCCGTGGGCCAGCACATCGGCCCGGATCTCCTCGGCGATCCGATGCCATTCCTGGGCGATATGCGTCTGACCGTGCAGTTCCGCGATTCGCGCACCGCGGTCCAGCGCCACCCAGCACATCACCTTCGAGGAGGTGAAGTGCTGGGGTTCGCCGCGGACCTCCCAGAGGCTGCGGTCGGGTTCGCGCCAGTGGTCGATGGCGGCGCCGACCTGGCGCTCCAGCATGGGCCACAGCGTTTCCGGTACGTGCTGACGGCTTTTCACGTGCAGGTAGACCGCGTCGAGCATGGTCCCCCAGATATCGTGCTGCTCCTGGTTGTAGGCGCCGTTACCGATCCGGACCGGCCGGGCGTTGCCGTACCCGGACAGGTGATCGAGGGTGCGTTCGGTCAGATCGCGTTCCCCGCCGATGCCGTACAGCACCTGCAGGGGTACTGCCTCGCCGTCGGGTCCGGTGGTGGCGTCGTGCAGGAAGGCGAAGAAATCGTCGGCTTCGCGGTCGAGGCCCAGCGTGTACAGACCCCACAGGGCGAAACTGGCATCCCGCACCCAGGAGTAGCGGTAGTCCCAGTTGCGCTCGCCGCCGGGGGACTCGGGCAGCGAGGTGGTGGCGGCGGCCATGAGGGCGCCGGTGGGGGCGTAGGTGAGGCCCTTCAGGGTGAGGGCGCTGCGTTGCAGATAGCGGCGCCAGGGATGGTCCGGGAAATCACCGAGGGTGACCCACTGCCGCCAGCATTCGATGGTCGTCCACATCTTCTCGGTGGCCTCGGCGAAGGTCTGCGGCGCGGGCAGTTCCGACCAGGTGAGCGCGACATAGGCGCAGTCGCCCTCGCGCATCCGGGTCCGCGCCCGGGCCTCGCGCCCCTCCAGACCCAGCCGGAGGTCGGTGGTGAGTACCAGGGTGGGCCCGGCCGTGGGGTCGGCGGCACAGACCGCGGAGGCCTCCTCGTACACCTTGCCCGTGTACTCCCAGGTGGCCGAGGCCCGGTGGTAGTCGAACGACGGTTCACAGCTCAGTTCGAGTTCGACCGTGCCGCTCACACATTTGACCGTGCGCAGCAGCATATGGGCGGCGTCCCAATCGGTCGGTGTGCGGCGATGGGTGCGACTGCGCTGGTCGGTGCTGTGCCACGGGCCCAGCACCAGCGCGTCCCGGACGATCAGCCAGCCCGCTTCGGTCTGCCAGGTGGTCTCCAGGATCATTCCGCCGGGCAGATAGCGGCGGGCGGCGGGCACGGTGCGTCCGTAGGGGCCCAGCCGGAAATGGCCGGCACTGCGATCCAGGATGGCGCCGAAAACGCTCGGTGAATCCGGGCGTGGGACGCACATCCACTCGACCGAGCCGTTGCTGGCGATCAGACAGGTGGTTTCGCAGTCGGACAGGAAGGCGTAGTCGTCGATGACCGGGAAGTTGCTCTGCGGCAGCTTGGTCTCGGGCGGGAGGGCCGGGAAGGTGCCCGGTTTCCCGTCGGCCGACGGTGCGTGCTCGGGACTCGGCATACCCCATCATGGGTCGCGCGGCCCCGAGCCGTCCACCACGGTTCAGCCGACGCGCCGGATCCGGGCCAGCCAGGCGGCGAGCTCCACCTTGCCCGCCGCGCCGAGCGTGAGGTCCCCGGCCCGGTCCGCGACCGTCTCGGTGATCCGGCCGTAGTAGTGGTCGGGCCGCAGGTCCTCGACCTCCCAGTGCGGGCCGGTGAACGAGTCGCGGATCATTGCCGCGCCGATCCGCGGACCGAACCCGGGCTCGGTGTCCGAGAGCGCCAGAATGTGCACATACCCGCCCGGCGCGCACAGCCGGTGCAGTGTCCGGACGTAGTCGGCCCGGGCCCCGGCGTCGGAGACGAACACGTGGAACAGGGCACTGTCGACGATCGTGTCGAAGGTGCCGAGCGGGTTGTCACCGGCATCGGCGAGCGCGACCATATCGGCCACGTCGAACCGTGCGGCCGGCACCTCCTTGGCCGCGGCGTTGCGGCGGGCGTAGGCGACCGCGCTCGGGGAGAGATCCACGCCGAGCACGTCGTAGCCCAGGGCGGTGAGCGCGATGGTGTGCTCACCGGCGCCCGCGCCGGGGTCCAGGACGCGGCCGCGGATCCGGCCGGCCCGTTCCAGCTCGACGATCGCGGGCTGGGGTTCGCCGATGATCCACGGCGCGGTGTCGTTGTCGTAGGCGGAGTTCCATACCTCTGGTGCCTGTGTCATGACCCCAGCCTGCAATCTCGAGTCGGGTTGAGGTCAAGGCGCGGGTCGGGGTGGCCACCGTGCGGTGTTCTACGCTGGTCGCCGTGGAGCGTATTGCCGACTGGTGGGACGGGTTCGAGATGTGGGTGGCGGGTCTGCCGTTCATCCCGCAGTTCCTCGTGGTGCTGGTGGGTATGGTGCCGATCAGTTTCGCGATCGCCTACCTGATCGACCGGCTCCTGCACGTGGCGGGCGTCGCGCTGGGTCGCGACGACGCCGACGGGGACCGCGACGCCGGAAACGAGGTGTGCTGATGCCGCGCTCACGAGTGCAGCTCGCACTGCTGGCACTGCTGGTGCTGGTGATCGTCGCCTGGCTGTTCACCCGGTGACGCGGGCTGTCGCGCGGCCGGTGCCTCGCCTGCTGGCAGTGCTGGTCACGGTGCCGATGCTGCTGGCCGGCTGTGCCGGGGGATCCAGTGACGAGGTCGGTGGCGGCGGGGCCGACGGCAGCGGCGGAATCGTCGACCTGTACGCCTACGCCATCCCCAAGTCCGGTTACGACGAGGTGATCCCGAAGTTCAACGAGACCGAGGTGGGCGAGGGCGTGGAGGTGCGCCAGTCCTACGGCGCATCGGGGGACCAGTCCCGCAAGATCGCGCGCGGCGCGCCTGCCGATGTGGTGAGTTTCTCTCTCGAACCCGACATCACCCGCCTGGTCGACGCCGGACTGGTGGATCCCGACTGGAACGCCGACGCCACTCGCGGGGTGCCCTTCGGCTCGGTGGTGGCGCTGGTGGTGCGTGCCGGGAATCCGAAGAACATCCGGACCTGGGACGATCTGCTGCGCCCCGATGTCGAGGTGGTGATCCCCAATCCGTTCAGTTCCGGTTCCGCGAAATGGAACCTGCTCGCCCCCTACGCCGCGGCCAGCGCGGGCGGGCAGAACCCGCAGGCGGGGGTGGACTACCTGAACCAGATGCTGACCCATGTGCGCGTACAGCCGAAATCGGGACGGGAGGCCACCGAGGCATTCCTGCAGGGCACCGGCGATGTGCTGATCAGCTACGAGAACGAGGCGATCTTCGCCGAACGGCACGGCGACCCGGTCGAGCACCTCGTGCCGGAGAACACCTTCAAGATCGAAAACCCGGTCGCGGTGCTCACCCATGCCCAGCATCCGGAGAAGGCGGTCGCCTTCCGCGACTTCCTCTATACGACCGAAGCGCAGCGTGCCTGGGCCGACGCGGGCTTCCGTCCGGTCGATCCGGGAGTGGCCGCCGAGTACACCGACCTCTTCCCACAGCCGCCCACCCTGTACACCGTCGCCGACCTCGGTGGCTGGGCGACGGTGGAAGCGGAACTGTTCGCGCCCGAATCCGGCATCATCGCCGTCGCCTACGACAACGCGACCGAGTAGCCGGGTGACCCGGCCCACACGCGATACTCGATACTCGTGACCGATCGCAGCACCGCCACCGAACCCGCGCCCGCCGGCGGCGTCGGCCCGGACGTGTCCACCCGCCGGCCGATCCGGTCGTGGTTGCGGTTCACCGGTTCGGTGGGCCCGCTCGGTATCGCCACCGCGATGCTGTGGCTCAGTGTGATCGTGCTGTTGCCGCTGGCCGCGCTGACCTTCAGCGCGTTCGACGACGGCTGGTCCGGGTTCTGGGGTGCGGTGACCGACCCGCCGGCCCTGGCGTCGCTGCGGGTGACGGTACTGGTCTCGCTGGCGGTGGCGCTGCTGAACGTCGTGATGGGCACGATGATCGCCTGGGTGCTGGTCCGCGACGATTTCCCGGGCAAGGGCCTGGTGAACGCGCTCATCGACCTGCCGTTCGCGCTGCCCACGATTGTCGCCAGCATTGTGCTGCTGGCCCTGTACGGACCGCAGAGTCCGGTCGACGTCCATCTCAACGCGACCCGGCCGGGCCTGGTGGTGGCACTGGCCTTCGTGACCCTGCCGTTCGTGGTGCGCTCGGTGCAGCCGGTGCTCATCGAGGCCGATCGCGAGGTGGAACAGGCGGCGTTGTCGCTGGGCGCCGACAACTGGACGACCTTCCGCCGCGTGGTGCTGCCGGCCCTGGCGCCGGCCATCATCAGCGGCGGCGGCCTGGCCTTCGCACGCGCCATCGGTGAATTCGGTTCGGTGGTGTTGATCGGCGGCAACATCCCCCGTGAGACGCAGGTGGCCTCCCAGTACATCCAGCAGCAGATCGAGATCGACCGGCCGGTGAACGCGGCGGCGGTCTCGGTGGCGCTGCTGGTGATCGCGTTCGTCGCGCTGCTGGTGCTGCGGGTGTTCGCCGAGCGGACGGCCCGTAAGGAACGTGAGGCCCGATGAAACTGTCCGCTCCCGGCCGGATCACGCTGCGCGTGCTGGCCCTCGGCTACCTGTTCGTCCTGCTGGTGCTGCCGCTCGGGATCATCCTGTACCGGGCGTTCGGCCAGGGGATCGGGGCCTTCATCGATCAGATCAGTACGCCCGCCGCCATCTCGGCCTTCAACCTCTCCATGATCATCCTGGTGATCGTGGTGCCGGTGAACGTGGTCCTCGGCGTGGTGATCGCCCTGGCGCTGGTACGTGGCGATTTCCCCGGCCGCCGGTTGCTGCAGGGCATCGTGGACCTGCCCTTCGCGGTCTCGCCGGTGGTGGTCGGCGTGGCGTTGATCATGCTGTGGGGTGTCGACGGCTGGTTCGGTGTGGTCACCGACTGGGGTTTCCGGGTGATCTTCGCGCTGCCGGGCATGGTGCTGGCGACCATCTTCGTCACCATGCCGTTCGTGGTGCGCGAGGTGGAACCGGTGCTGCACGAGATCGGCGACGATCAGGAACAGGCGGCTGCGACCCTGGGGGCATCACGCTGGCAGACCTTCTGGCGGATCACCGTCCCCGCCATCCGCTGGGGGCTGACCTACGGCGTGGTGCTCACCGTGGCCCGCGCGCTGGGGGAGTTCGGCGCGGTCATCATGGTGTCGTCGGGGTTCCCGGGTGTATCGCAGACGCTGACGCTGCTGGTTCACGAACGCTATATCAACGATCACAACGATTTCGGCGCGTACTGCGCCGCCACTCTGCTGATGGGACTCGCGCTCGTCACCCTGCTGTTGATGACGCTCCTGGAACGTAAGCGGAATGCGTCTTGATTGTGTATGCCGGAGGCTGCCGATGATCACCGTGACCAATGCGCGCAAGAACTACGGTTCGTTCGCCGCCCTCGACGATGTCAGCCTGGATATCCCCTCCGGCGAGCTGACCGCGCTGCTCGGCCCCTCGGGGTCCGGGAAGTCGACCCTGCTGCGGTCGATCGCGGGGCTGGAGAATCTCGATTCCGGGGTGGTGACCATCGGTGGCCGGGATGTGACCCGGGTACCACCGCAGAAACGCGATATCGGTTTCGTCTTCCAGCACTACGCGGCGTTCAAGCATATGACCGTCCGCGACAATGTGGCCTTCGGGCTGACCATCCGGAAGCGGCCGAAGCCCGAGATCGCGAAACGGGTCGACGAACTGCTCGGCATCGTCGGTCTCGACGGTTTCCAGCACCGGTATCCGGCGCAGCTGTCCGGTGGGCAGCGGCAGCGCATGGCGCTGGCCCGGGCGCTGGCGGTGGACCCGCAGGTGCTGCTGCTGGACGAGCCGTTCGGCGCGCTCGACGCGAAGGTCCGCGCGGATCTGCGCACCTGGTTACGGCGCCTGCACGAGGAAGTACACGTGACCACCGTGCTGGTCACCCACGACCAGGAAGAAGCCCTGGACGTGGCCGACCGGATCGCGGTGATGAACGCCGGCCGGATCGAGCAGGTCGGCAGTCCCGAAGATGTTTACGACCGGCCCGCCAGCGAGTTCGTCATGTCGTTCCTGGGTGCGGTGGCGCGCCTCAACGGGCATCTGGTGCGGCCGCACGATATCCGGGTCGGCCGGGATTCGAATATGGCGCTGGCCGCCTACGAGGGCACCGCGGAATCGGCGGGCGTCACCCGGGCGACGGTCGAGCGGGTGGTGCGGCTCGGGTTCGAGGTCCGGGTGGAGTTGCGCAACGCCGCTACCGGTGACCTGTTCACCGCCCAGGTCACCCGCGGTGACGCCGAGGCATTGCGTTTGGCGGAGGGGGAGACGGTCTACGCCCGCGCGACCCGGATCCCGCAGCTGCCGGTGCGGTGATCGCGGGCGGTCGCCTTCGGCGCCCCGGCACGGAGATCCGCCGCGATCAGTCCGCGTAGGACTCGGCCGGGTAGGTCCCGATGGCCGCCGATCCCGGCAGGCTTCGCGCATCACGTCCGTTCGGTCGCTCCGGGATCGGGGCGGGCCCACCGGCGCCGTTCATCCGGAGCGGACGCGAGCGGTGTTCGGGCGCCCCCGCGGGCCACGACCTGTATTTCGTACTCCTGGACTGTTCGACCACTGCCCACCCCGCGCTGAGCTGGAGTGATACTCGCCACGTCCACGATGTGACCCCGCCGCCGCGGGTAGTCGTGTTGACGTACCCCGGCGTAGCTGTAACTATGGGAAACAGTTAAGCCCGAATCATCGACGAGAGGCAGTGACGATGACGTCTTCAGCCACCACGGTCTCCGACGACCAACTGGTCGCGCAGGCTCAGGAATACGCGGAGAAGCTGTTGCTGCTGTCGGAGGGTTCGGTCAACCGGAACTTCGATCCGTTCACCGATATCGACTGGGACAATCCCGACTTCGCCGCCGATGCCCGGCCGGAGCGCTGGATCCTGCCGGTCTCGGGGGACACGGTCGGCCGCCATCCCTGGTATCAGGCGCTGCCGTACGAGAAGAAGATCGCGCTCGGCAAGTACCGCCAGGCCAATGTCGCCAAAGTGGGCCTGCAGTTCGAGGCCATCCTGATCAGCGGCATGATGCAGCACATCTTCGGCCTGCCCAACGGTGACCCGGAGTTCCGCTACTGCTCCCACGAGATGATCGAGGAGCACAACCACACCCTGATGTTCCAGGAGATGGTGAACCGGATCGGGGTCGACGTCCCGGGTATGGGCCCGCTGGTCCGTCAGATCCGGCATATCGCCGTGCCGGTGGCGGTGGCCTTCCCGAACCTCTTCTTCATGGCCGTTCTCGGTGGTGAGGAGCCGATCGATCACATCCAGAAGGAAGTCCTGCGCTCCGGCGAGGAAGTGCATCCGATCATGCGCGGTGTAATGGCCATCCATGTCGCCGAAGAAGCGCGGCACATCTCCTTCGCGCACGAATTCCTCAAGAAGCACGTACCGGAGTCCTCGGCCCGGAACAAGTTCGTGCTGTCGCTGGCCATGCCGATCGTCATGTGGATCCTCGGCCGCGCCATCGTGACGCCGCCCAAGGCGTTCTTCGACGAGTTCGATATTCCGGAGAGCGTGCGTAAGGAACTGTTCTACGGCTCCGCCGACGCCAAGCAGACCTTCAGCGACTACTTCGGCGACGTGCGCGCCCTGGCCAAGGAGATCGGCCTGATGAACCCGGTCGCCAAGCGGGTGTGGAAGGCGCTGGGGATCGACGGCCACACCACCCGGTACCGCTCCGAGCCGCTGCGCGCGGTCTCCGGCAAAGCGGCCTGAGCGGCGGTAGTACCTCCATGCCCTACGTCGTCACCCAGTCGTGCTGTAGCGACGCGTCCTGCGTCTACGCCTGTCCGGTCAACTGCATCCATCCGACCCCGGACGAGCCGGATTTCCGGACGGCGGACATGCTCTATGTCGATCCGGCGGCCTGCGTGGACTGCGGCGCCTGTGCCTCGGCGTGCCCCGTGGACGCGATCACCTCCTCGAAGAAACTGACCGCCGAGCAGCAGCCGTTCATCGAGATCAACGCCGACTTCTACCGGCAGGCACGCCCGCGCCCGCTGCTGGCACCACCGGTGCCGGCAGCGGCGATCGATACCGCCGGGCGCGGGCCGCTGCGGGTGGCCGTGGTCGGCTCGGGACCCTCGGCCATGTACGCGGCCGATGAACTGCTCACCCAACCCGAAGTGCGGGTAACGGTGTTCGACCGGCTGCCGGTGCCGTACGGGCTGGCCCGATACGGTGTGGCCCCGGACCATACGAAGACCCGGCAGGTGGCCGACCTCTTCGATGTGATGTCGGAGCAGCCGGGCTTCGGGTCCTACTTCGATGTCGAGGTGGGCAAGCACATCTCGCACGAGGAACTGCTCGCCTACCATCACGCGGTCGTCTACGCGGTCGGCGCGTCGACCGACCGCAAACTCGGCATCCCGGGCGAAGGTCTGGCCGGGAATGTCTCCGCCACCGATTTCGTGGCCTGGTACAACGGTCACCCCGACCATCTGCATCACGATTTCGATCTCTCCCGGGGCCGGGTCGTCATCGTCGGCAACGGCAATGTCGCGCTCGATGTGGCGCGCATCCTGACCAGCGATCCCGAAGCGCTGGCCGGGACCGAGATCTCGCCGGTCGCGCTCGAGGCGCTGCGGCGCAGCAGCGTGGAAGAGGTCGTGGTGCTGGGCCGGCGCGGCCCTGCCGAATCGGCGTTCACCGTTCCGGAGTTCGTCGGGTTGCTGGGCGCGGAGGTGGATATCGTGGTGGACGGCGAACTGCCTCCGCCCACGGAGGGCCTGCCCTATCAGGTCGAGCGCAAACTGGATCTGCTGCGCCGGGCCGCCGAGCGGCCGTCCGGCGGGCGGCGGCGCATCGTCTTCCGCTATCAGAGCGCGCCGAGCCGCATCCTCGGTCCCGATGCCGTCACCGGGATCGAGGTGGATCGCACCGATCCGGTGATCGGCGACGACGGCCGGGTACGCGCGGTGCCCACCGGCGATCTCGATCTCCTGGAGACCGGTCTCGTGCTCACTTCGGTGGGCTACCGGGGAGTGCCCACGCCGGGCCTGCCCTTCGACGAACAGCGTGGGGTCATCCCGAACCAGGCCGGACGGGTGCTGGAGGCGCCGGACGGGGCGGTGTTCCCGGGCACCTATGTCACCGGCTGGATCAAGCGCGGGCCCACGGGCTTCATCGGTACCAACAAGTCCTGTGCACAGGAGACGGTCCAGCAGCTGGCCGACGATTTCAATGCGGGCCGCCTCTCCGAACCCGCGGGCAGCGCGGAGGCCTTCGACGGCCTGTTGCGCGGGCGCCGGCCGCAGGCGCGGCCGGGCGGAGCGGTACTGCGCGCCGGCCAACCGGCACGCGGCCGCCTCTTCGATCGTCGCTGAACCCGCTGCGCGGCGGACCACGCCACCCTTATCGTGGTCCGCCGCGGAGTCGCTCGTGCACCAGCTCCAGCGCCGCGCGCACGACCACCCGGTCCTTTTCCTTCTCGTCCTCGGTGAGCCGGTCGTAGGGCAACTTCTGATCGGCCGGCGCGTGCTCGTGATTTCGTTCCAGCCAGGCAATATGAACGTATTCGGCGGCGGTCTCCATGAACTCGGGGGTGCCGAGGTCGCGACCGGCGAGGTGACCGTCGAGGACGATATCGGTGGCTACCTTCGCCGACTCGTAGTTTTCCCGCCGGTAGTCGAAGGGCAGGTCGTGATAGGCGGTTCCGACGAGGTACACCTCATCGGTGCCGTGTTCGGCGATCCACTCCAGATCGTGTTCGACCGTCTTGGGCGGTCGATCGGCGCCCCCCTCTTCGCGTAATCGCTCCGCGCGCCATTTCTCGTGTAGGCGCGCGGCCAATTCGTCGTACAACTCGTAGGCGTGACGCTTCAGGTCGTGTACCGACGGCCGAGCGTCCGGCGATCCCTCGAGATCGGCGTCTCCGCGGCGACTGCCGGACTCGGTGCCCGGCTCCGCGATCGCCGCGCGACCGGCGCCGGGTATCCTGTCGCTCGCCGCGCGTGCCGTATCGCAGGCCTTGCGCGTGGGCCCCTCGAATATGTGGGCGATTCCTCGCGTGATGCCTTTCAACTTCTCGAGCAGTTCTTCGAGCCGGTACGGCCGATCGACCACGAAGGTCCTCTCCTGACGATTCCCGACGACCACCGACCACAGCGGTCATCGGGAACATACCGGTCCGGAGCCGGGATTCCACGAGCGGGAAGACGTGTAGCGCATCACGAAACACCTTGTCGCACAGCCTGTTCGGACGCGTTCGGGAAGACCGCGCCGCCGCGCGGATACTACTTCTCCTGTGCCGCGGGATCCAGCGCGTGCGCCGTCGGCAGGTGGTTGCGGAGTAGTCTTCCCGCCGCCGGTGCCGCACGGCGTCCGGATTCGGGCGGGGTCAGCGGAAGTCGTGCGCGTGGTCCGTCGCCCAATCCGCGAAAGTGCGCCCGGGGCGGCCGGTGACCTCCTCGATGAAGGTCGATACCGCTGGCGGCGCTTCTGTTCCCGCCAGCCATCCGGCCAGGACGGCCTCGACGCCGATCGCGGGCATGGTCTCGCTCAGTTCCGCGCGGGCCCGGTCGGCGGAGACCACCTCGACGGCGATCTCCTGGCCGATGGCCGCACCGATGCGCTGGACCTGCTGCCGCAGGGTCAGCGCCTCGGGCCCCCACACCGAATAGGCGCGGCGCCGATGACCCGGCTCGGTCAATGCGGTCACCGCCAGTGCCGCCATATCGCGCTCGTGGACGGGCGCCGTCCGCGCTTCGGGATACGGCATCCGGACCCTGCCCTCTTCGCGAATCGACCGCTGCCACCACCACAGTGCGTTCGTGGCGAACATGCCCGGCCGGATGAACGTCCACGCCAGATCCGACTTCTCCAGGGCGGCTTCGACAATGCGGTGGGCTCGGGCGATCGGGTTCTGGTCGGCCTCGCTCTGCAGGACGGCCCCGGACGACAGCAAAACCACGTGCCGGACCCCGGCGGTCTCGGCCGCCGCCACGAATTCTTCGATTCCGTCCGGTATCGCATAGAGGAATACGCGTTCCGCGCCTTCGAGTGCGGCGGGCAGTGTTTCGGAGTGCTCCAGATCGGCCGCCACGACCTGTGCGCCCGGTGGGAAGCCCGCCGGGTCGGGTGCCCGGCCGGTCAGGCGGACCGGTCCGTGCTGCGCTACGAGTGCCGCCGCGACGTGGCGGCCGACATTTCCCCTGGCCCCGAAAACGACTGATGCTGTCGCAGACACTGCGCACACTCGTGCGGGACGGGCTTGTCGCACGCACCGTCGAACCCGTCACGCCGCCGCGCGTCAGCTACGAGCTCACCGACCTCGGCCGTGGTCTCACCGTGCCGATGCAACAATTCCTGGACTGGATCCGCCTGCACACGGTCGATGTCGTGGCCGCCCAGCGCCGCCACGACCGGAGGAGCTGACGGCACGGCGGTTCACCGCAGCGCTCGGCGCGACGCCATATTCTCATCACCGGTACCGCGCGTGGCGCCGGTCAGCTCACTCGGCTCACGCGGGCCGGGGCGAACCGTTTGGTGTACGCGGTGATCGGCGCGGTCTCGACCCGCTCGACTCCGGGTAGCCTCCCGATCCGCTCGCTCAGATAGCTGTACATGGTGTCGGCATCGCGGCTGAGTGTGACGGCGAGCAGATTGTGCCTGCCGGTGATCGCGCCGAGGTAGGCCGTTTCGGTGTCCGCGGCCAGGCTCGCGGCGACTGCGTTCAGTTGCGACGGGGTGACCGAAAGCCAGAGCAGGCACTGTGCGGAGAAGCCGAACAGCGCGGGCTCCACTTCGACGTCGAACAGCAGTATCCCGGCGGCTCGTAGTTCCGTCACTCGCCGCCGCACCGCGGATTCCGACCAGTCGACGTGCCGCGCCAGGTCCGCGTAGGCCGTCCGCCCGTCGCCGGACAGGGTGCGGAAGAGCCTGCGGTCCAGATCGGTGAGCCGAACCGGATCGGGGGCCGCGGTATCGGCCGGGTATATCCCGGCGAGCTGCCGCTCGGTGAGCGCGGACATACGGCCGCGCCAGCGGCGGTCCATCAGATGGCGTAGCAGGCGCTGGGCGGTCACCTCGACGATGCCGGGATGCGCGCTGAGCATTGCCAGCGGTGCCGCACCGTCGCCGGGAACCCGGAACAGGCAGGCGATCTCGGTGCCGCCGGATAGTTCGGTGACCCAGGCGGTGTCGTGGCGGCCGGACAGCGCTCGCGCCACGCCGGCGGCGGCCCGGGGGTGGACCCGCAGGCGCACCAGCCACTGGGTGTCCGCGGCGAGATGGCTGTGCGGTACGGCGCTGACGCGGAGGGCGCCGGCGGCCCGGAGCCGGCCGAAACGGCGGGCGACGGTTCGGTCCGAGACATCCAGAACAGCGGCGATCCTGCTGAACGGCACGCGCCCATCGATCTGCAGGGCGTGCAGCATGCACTGGTCGAGCGTGTCCAGCATGACCGATTCCACCAGATCAGGATAGGGCGCTCGCCGATATCGTCCACGCCCGCTGGATGGTCGGTGCGGCGGGAATCGCGACCCGGCCCCCGGGGAAAGGTTCTTCGTCTTCGCGTGTGGCGCCTACGGTGCGAGGCACTTCTTCACGGCTACGGAGTGAGTGCGAATCACCCGCTGGCACAACGGATCGGACCGAGGCCGGCCGACTCGTGACGATAAGGGGCGCGCTTCCCGAAAAGTATTTGCACGGACGCTATTCCGGTCAATTAATGCTCGAGCGATACGGCTACCTATCCGTTACCGGCGGGTAGGGCGGGAGCTCGATCGACGCTGCGTCACCGGGGTTTACGAATCCATCGGGACGGGAGGATATCGAAAGCCTCGCTATGCTCTTATATATGAGCTGATCAATGGCTATTTTCCCGGATCTGGATGTCGTCTCCGGCCGGCATGTAACGCCGCTCCGTCGCGGGAAAGCCGCTCCGTAACTTCGGATTACTTCTCGATTATTCGATGTTCGGACGATGTTCCAGCTAACCTGTGGTCGCTGTTTGGAAGACGACCGCGCCCATGGCTCTTTCGAGGACGTGGTCACGGTGCGTTGACGGGATGGCAGATGACTTCTGGGCTGGGTATCAGCATCGGTACGGTGAACGTGGTCTCGGCGCGGGTCGGGGCGCAGGACGCGCGGCCGGTGGTCCGTACTCGACGGACCGCCGTCGGATTCGACAGCGGGGGCACCGCAAGACTCGGGGGGATCACCCGGTTCTCCACGGCGATCAACGAATTCGCCGATCTGGGCCGGAATCCCGAATCGGTGTACGTGGACGGGCGGATCTGGTCGCCGGCCACCATCTTCGCCTCGGTGGTCCAGGGTCTGGTGACCGCCGAACCGGCGGCCGGTGTGGTCGTCACCCACCCGGCCGGGTACAGCCGCAAACAACTCGGCCTCCTGCGGCAGAGCCTGGATCTCGCCGGGGTCGGTCACGTCGAGCTGGTCCCGGAGCCGGTGGCCGCCGCGCACTGGCTCGATACCGAACACGGGCCGTTGGATGCCGGGTTCGTCCTGGTCTACGACCTGGGCGGGAACAGTCTCGATGTCGCCGTGGTACGGACCGGGCCGGACTGGCCCGATCATCCGGTGGTCGGTAACGCGGTACGGTCCTACGAATTCGGCGCCCGGCCCCTGGGCGCAATGATCGCGCGCTGTGCCGGCGATCGGGCCATCGGGCCGGTCGAACCGGGTACCGGTGCCGTATCGCTCATGTCCTTCGTGAACCCGGAGGGCCTGCGGCGTGAACACGTGCGGGATTCCCTGGAGGTGGTCCGGGCCGCGGTGCGCGCGGCCGGTGTCGCGCTCTCCGATATCGATCGGGTGCTGGTGGTGGGCGGCGCCGCGCGACCTCCGCAGGTGGCCGAAACCCTTGCCGAACTGGGCCTGCCGGTGACCGTCGCCGCCGATTCGGGGCAGTGCGTCGCACTCGGTGCCGCCGCGATGGCCGCGGAGAGCGTGGCACCGGCGGTCGCGCACGGGGTGAAACATCCGCCGATCTTCTCCGGCGCCGCCCTCTTCTCGGCGGTCGCCATGTCCGCGGCCACCATCCTCGGCAGCGGCCCGGCGGATACCGAACATCTCGACCAGGACCGGGTCCCGCTGCAGAGTCCGGGGGCGGTGCAGTTCGAGATCCACGGTGAGGCCCGGGTGGAGCGATCGGACACCGGATGGACGGTGTCCTATGCGCCGTTGCGCGCCCCCGCGATGATCACACCCGCCGCGACGACACGGCCGTACGGGCCGCCCATGCCCGGTCGTGCACCCGCTCCGGCGAAGTCGGATCCCGAAGGGCCCGCGGACGCCGGGGCCGGAACCCACCACACCCGCCAGGACGAACACCCCGAAACCCCGCCGCGGCAAAATGATCCCGCGCGATTCGGCCATCCGCCGTTCGGGCCCGGCGGTGTCGTGCTTCCACCGCACACCGGCGCGGGCCCTGATCGACCCGCGCCCGGTGACGACGGACCGGGCGACCCGGAACCGGGTGATCCGCCGGTGGTGGGCGAACCGGGCGGGGATACCGATGGTCCGGCCGACGGGGGTGGCGATCCCGGCGGCGCCGGCGGATGGTGGCCCGGTATCGGGACACCGGGCTCCGGCGACAATCCCGCCGGTGGCGACCGGACCGGCGGTCTCCCCGGTGGCGGCTGGACCGCACCGGGAGGGGCCGGCCCGGGCGACAACAGTGGATACGGTCCGGGAGGCGCCGGCTCGGGTGATGACAGCGGCGGTGGTCCGGGTTCGGGCGGAGCGGAGTCGGGTGACAACGGTGGGAGTGGATACGGCCCGGCGGTTCCGGGCGGCTCCGGCGGCACGGAGAGTGGGGGCGCCGGGTCCGGTGCCGACCCCGGCGGAACCTCCTCCGGCCATTCCGGATCCGATTCCTCCGGCTCGGGTGGATCCGGTGACTCCGGTGGGTTCGGCGGCTCGCACGGTTTCGGCGGGCATTCGGGTTGGGGCGGCGGGGGTTCGGATTCCGGCGCCTCCGCCGGTGGTTCGGATTCCGCCGGTGGTTCGCACAGCAGCGGGTCCGAGTCCAAGGGCTCGAATTCCGGCGGCGACGGTGGGTCCTCCCGCGGCGGAAACTCGCGCGGCGGGTCCTCCCGGGGCGGATCACACCGCTGAGGCGCCGGGTCACGCCCGACCGGCCCGAGCCGTACCGGAAATCCCGGTGCGGTCCGGCGTCGATTCACGGCACAATCGATGAGGTGGACATTGACGGGGGCCCACCGCGGCTGATCGCGCTCGATGTGGACGGGACACTGCTGAAAACCGGCACCCGGGTGAGCGCCCGGGTGACCGCCGCCGTGCGCGGGGCGGTCGGGTCCGGCGCGCACGTCGTGGTGAGTACCGGGCGGACGGTGATCTCGACCCGGCCGGTACTCGACGAACTCGGCCTCGTCCAGGGGCACGCCATCTGCTCCAACGGCGCCGTCCACATCGATATCGAGCAGGCCCTTCCGGTGTCGGTGCACCATTTCGATCCCGCGCCCGCGGTCACCGCGCTGCGCCGGCTGTTCCCGGACATGATCTTCACCGCCGAACGGGTCGGTGAGGGATTCTGGGCCACCGGAATGAGTCCTGGCGAGTACTACGCCGGTGGTGACTACGTGGTGGTCGACGATCTCACCCTGGGCAGCGAACCCACGCCGCGCCTGAACTGCTGGTGGCCCGAGGGCGCCCCGGAGGAGATGCACCGGCTGCTGGAAGGACTGGCATTACCGGAGATCAGCTGGGTCTACGGCGAATTCGGCCCCTGGCTCACCATTTCCCGGCACGGGATTTCCAAAGGGTGGGCGCTGGAACATCTGCGCCGCCTGCTCGATATCCCGCGCGAGGCCACCCTGGCCATCGGGGACGGTTTCAACGACCGCGAAATGTTCGCCTGGGCAGGGCATTCGGTGGCCATGGCGAACGCGCCGGTCGAACTCCACGGTCTCGTCGACGAGGTCACCGATGATGTCGCGGCCGACGGTGTGGCCGCGGTGCTGGAGCGCTGGTTCTGAACTCGGTCCCTGGGGTTCGGCCGGCGATGTGACGGTTCGGCAGGTGATCCGGGAGGCCGGCCGTGTTGTGTATCGGCCGGCCACGCACGGCGGCGGTGTGCGTGGCCCGGTAGTAGTGGCCGACCTCAGGCCGACAGTGGCAGTGCGCCCGCGAGCGCGGCGTCATAGCGATCCCAGACGATCTCGGCGAGCGCCGGGTCCGGGCCGAGGACCTCGGCGTGCGGGAGCAGCGGATCCTGGTCACGTAGCCGGTCGGTGAGCAGGCCCGGCGCCAGGAACCACGGAGCGACGAGCACGCGGTCGGCGCCGCGGGCCCGGAGTCGTGCCGTAGCCTGCGCGAGGGAGGGTTCCGCGGTGGCGAAGCACATCTCGGTGGGATGGCCGGTACGGTCCGCGAAACGGCGGGCCAGCCGGGCGGTCCGGCGGTTCACTGCCGCCGCGGACGAGCCGACGGCGGCCAGGGCGATACCGAGCCGTGCGGACGGGCCGTCCCAGCCGTGCCGCTCGCGCACCGCCCGCACCCGCTCGTACAACACCTCGATCAGCCGCGGGTCGGCGCCGAACACCTCGGCCTGGGTGAGCCGCAACCTCGGGTTGCGGGCGGTGGCCCCGGCCAGCAGTGCGGGCAGGTCCACGCGGGCGTGGAAGGCGCTGCCCAGCAGTAGCGGGACCACCACCGCGGCGGTTTCACCGGTGGCCGCGACCGAGTCGAGTACCTGCCCGACCGAGGGCGCGTTCAGGTCGAGGAAGGCGAGGTGGGCCGGAGTCCCGGGGCGCGCGGCCCGCACCCGGTCCACGAGCGCGGCGACGGTGGCGGCCGACCGGGGATCCCGGCTGCCGTGCGCCACCGCTACCAACGTGGGGCCGCCCGGCATCAGGCCTCGGTTCCGACCTCGACCGCGGTGAGCACATCCCCGACCAGGCCCGCCGCCAGCGTGTTCCCGCCCGCCGGGTCGATGAGCAGGAAACTGCCGGTATGCCGGTTGGTCCGGTAGTCGTCGGCCGCGATCGCCTCCGCGACCCGCACCGAGATCCGGCCGATATCGTTGAGCGACAGCGTTTCCGGGTTCGGTTCGGCGGTCAGGCGCTGTTCGTCGAAACGTTCGGTGAGCGCGCCCACGATCGCCTGCGTGGTACGGGTGCCGTGCTTGAGCAGCAGCCGGGCGCCGGGGCGCAGCGGTTTGTCACCGAGCCAGCACACGGTGGCGTCGAAGGTATCGACAGGTTCCGGCGCGTCGCCGGGTGAGGCGATGGTGTCACCGCGTGAGATATCGACCTCGTCGGTCAGCACCAGCGTGACACTGCGGCCGGCCTGGGCGACGGCCAGTTCGCCGTCGGGGGTGTCGATCCGTTCGACGGTCGTGCGGATACCGGAGGGCAGCACCACCACCTCGTCGCCGGGGGCCACCGAGCCCGCCGCGATCTGACCCGCGTAACCGCGGTAGTCCGGGTATTCCGGCGTCCGCGGCCGGATGACGTATTGGACCGGGAAGCGCAGCCCCACCGCGTGTTCGCCGGTGTTGTCCGCGTCCACCGGTACCGATTCGAGGTGTTCGATCAGCGACGGGCCGCTGTAGTACGGGGTCTTGTCGGAGCGGGCGGCGATATTGTCGCCGTGCAGCGCCGACACCGGGATCTCGAGGACATCCTCGTCCGACCAGCCGAGGGTCCGGGTGAGGTGGGAGAACTCCGCGGAGATCTCCGCGAAGACCTTGGCGGCCGCGGCCTGCCGGCCCTGTTCGCTGGGCTCGTCCCCGCCGATGAGGTCGATCTTGTTCACCGCCAGTACCAGCTTGGGCACACCCAGCAGCGCCAGGACCGCCGCATGCCGCCGTGTCTGCTCGATCACGCCCTTGCGTGCGTCCACCAGCAGGATCACCAGCTGGGCGGTCGACGCGCCGGACACGGTGTTGCGGGTGTACTGCACATGACCGGGGGTATCGGCCAGCACGAACGACCGCTGCGGGGTCGCGAAGTACCGGTAGGCGACATCGATGGTGATGCCCTGCTCACGTTCGGCCCGCAGACCGTCCACCAGCAGCGACAGGTCGGGGGTGGACAGGCCTTTGTCCACCGACGCCCGGGTCACCGCGTCGATCTGGTCGGCGAGTACGGATTTGGTGTCGTAGAGCAGGCGTCCGACCAGAGTGGACTTGCCGTCGTCGACAGAACCGGCGGTGGCCAGCCTCAATAGGTCGGACATATCAGAAGTAACCCTCTCGTTTGCGGTCTTCCATGGCGGCTTCGGAGACCCGGTCGTCGCCACGGGTCGCGCCGCGTTCGGTCAGCCGGGAGGCGGCGACCTCGGCCAGGATGGCCTCGTTGTCGGCGGCGTCGGACAGGATGGCCCCGGTGGTGGAACCGTCGCCGACGGTCCGGTACCGCACCGAACGGGTCTCGAGTGCCTCGCCGTCGCGCGGACCACCCCAGACACCGGGGGTCATCCACATACCGTCGCGCTGGTACACCGGCCGCTGGTGTGCGTAGTAGATGGTGGCCAGGTCCACGTCCTCGCGGGCGATGTAGCGCCAGATATCGAGTTCGGTCCAGTTCGACAGCGGGAACACGCGAACGTGTTCGCCCGGAGCGTGCCGGCCGTTGTACAGGTTCCACAGCTCGGGTCGCTGGCGTTTGGGATCCCACTGGCCGAAGGCGTTGCGCAGCGAGAAGATCCGCTCCTTGGCGCGGGAGCGCTCCTCATCGCGGCGACCACCGCCGAAGACCGCGTCGAAGCGGTTCTCGGTGATGGCGTCCAGCAGCGGTACGGTCTGCAGCGGGTTGCGGATACCGTCCGGGCGTTCGGCGAGCCGGCCGTCGGCGAGATAGTCCTCCACGCTCGCCACGTGCAGGCGCAGGCCGTACTTCTCGACCACATGGTCGCGGAACTCGAGCACCTCGGGCAAGTTGTGCCCGGTGTCCACGTGCAGCAGCGCGAACGGCAGCGGCGCCGGCCAGAAGGCCTTCAGTGCCAGATGCAGCAGGACGGTGGAGTCCTTACCGCCGGAGAACAGGATGACCGGGCGTTCGAATTCGCCCGCGACCTCACGGAAGATATGGATTGCTTCCGATTCCAGCGCGGCGAGAGTGTCGAAATCGGAGAGGCCGACGGAACGTTCGGTGGTGATGGCTTCGGTCATGAGGCGTGTAACCCGCATTCAGTCTTGGCGAGGCCGGCCCAGCGGCCGCTTCGCGGATCGGAACCCGGCTCCGGCTTCCGCGTGCACGGAGCGCAGCCGATGGACGGATATCCCTCCTCCACCAGGGGATTGACGAGAATCGAATGCTTTTCGATGTAGTCCTGCATCTCCTCGTCGGACCAGGGGGCGATCGGGTTGATCTTCACCAGCCCGAAGCCCTCGTCGAAGGAGATGAGCGGGGCGTTGGCCCGGGTGGGCGCCTCGACCCGGCGGATGCCGGTGACCCACGCGTTGTAGGGCGCCAGCGAATTGCGCAGCGGCACCACCTTGCGCAGCCGGCAGCATTCGTTGGCGTCGCGGGCGAACAGATCCTTGCCCAGCAGCGCGTCCTGTTCGGCGACCGTCTGCTCGGGGCGGGCGTTGACCACGTTCACCCCGTACACCGCCTCCACGGCGTCCCGGGTGCCGATGGTCTCGGCGAAGTGGTAGCCGGTGTCCAGGAACAGGACGTCAACACCCGGCCGGACCTGGGCGGCCAACTGCACCAGCACCCCGTCCTGCATATTCGAGGCGACGATATAGCCGCTGCCGAAGTTCTCGTCGGTCCAGCGCAGCAGCTCGTCGGCCGTGGCGTCCGGGCCGAGTTCGGCGGCACCGCGCTCGGCCAGCGCCCGGAGTTCATCGGCGCTCAGTTTGGTGGGCAGCTGTTTCTGCTCAGTGGTCACAGTGGGTTCTCCCGTCACAACGCTCGCGGGTTTCATCGCAGATCGGCTTCCTCGGCGCGAACGGCCCACTGCGCGAACCGTTCCCCGCCGTCGCGGTGTTTGACGAAATTGCGGACCACACGCTCGATGTAGTCACCGAGTTCGGCGCTGGTCACCTTGTGCTGGCGCAGTTTGCGTCCGAAGGCGCTGTCCAGGCCGAGGCTGCCACCCAGATGAACCTGGAAGCCCTCCACCTGATTCCCGGCGCCGTCGTCGACCAGCTGGCCCTTGAAACCGATATCGGCGATCTGCGACCGGCCGCAGGAGTTCGGGCAGCCGTTGATATTGATGGTGATCGGGACGTCGAGTTCGGCGTTGATATCGGCCAGCCGCTGTTCCAGCTCCGGCGCCAGCACCTGGGAGCGTTTGCGGGTCTCGACGAAGGACAGTTTGCAGAATTCGATCCCGCTGCAGGCCAGCAGGTTGCGCCGCCAGGCCGAGGGACGCGCCTGCAAGCCCAGCGGTTCCAGCTCGGCGATCAGCTGATCGACCTTGTCGTCGGCCACATCGAGCACAATGAGCTTCTGGTAGGGCGTGAACCGGATCCGGTCCGACCCGGCGCGCTCGACCGCGTCGGAGACCGCGGTGAGGACGCTGCCCGAGACCCGTCCGGCAATGGGGGAGAAGCCGACCGCGTTGAGTCCGTTGCGCAGCCGCTGCACGCCGACGTGGTCGATGGGGCGGCTGGGCTGCTCCGGCGCCGGGCCGTCGATCAGCTTGCGCTTCAGGTACTCGTCCTCGAGCACCTGGCGGAACTTCTCGATACCCCAGTCCTTGATCAGGAATTTCAGTCGCGCCTTGGTGCGCAGCCGGCGATACCCGTAGTCGCGGAACAGCGAGACGACTGCCTCCCAGACCTCCGGCACCTCGTCCAGCGGAACCCAGGCGCCCACCCGCTGGGCCAGCATGGGGTTGGTGGACAGTCCACCACCGACCCAGAGGTCCAGACCGGGCCCGTGCTCGGGATGCTCGACGCCGATGAACGCGACGTCGTTGATCTCGTGCACCACGTCCTGCTGACCGGAGATAGCGGTCTTGAACTTGCGCGGCAGGTTGGAGTATTCCTTCTTGCCGATGTAGCGGCGCACGATCTCCTCGACCGCGGGCGTGGTGTCGAGAACCTCGTTCAGTGATTCCCCGGCCAGCGGTGAGCCGAGCACCACGCGCGGGCAGTCGCCGCAGGCCTCGGTGGTCTGCAGGCCCACACTCTCGATCCGCCGCCAGATCTCCGGGACGTTCTCGATCTCGATCCAGTGGTACTGGAGGTTCTCACGGTCGGAGAGGTCGGCGGTATCGCGGGCGAACTCGGTGGAGATACCGCCGAGGGTGCGCAGCTGCGCGACGTTCAGCGCGCCACCGTCGCAGCGGATCCGCATCATGAAGTACTTGGCTTCGATCAGGTCGGTGTTCTCGTCGCCTGTCCAGGTGCCGTCGTAACCCTGCTCGCGCTGGGTGTAGAGACCCCACCAGCGGAAACGGCCGCGCAGATCGCCCTTGTCGATACTGTCGAAACCGTTCTTCGAGTAGATGTTCTCGATCCGGGTGCGGACGTTGAGCGGGTTGTCGTCCTTCTTGGACTGCTCGTTGGGATTGAGCGGTTCGCGATAGCCGAGCGCCCACTGGCCCTCGGCGCGGCGGCGCACCGGTTTGCCGGTACGGGCGCGGGTGGGCCGCTCGGCGGGGGCCTCGGGCTTCGCGGTGGGATCGGCGTCGGTGCTCGACGTCATGAAGTGGCTCCTGCTTGTGGTCGTACATCCGGGCTGAAGGCGCGAGGGACTGGCTCGCGCCCGCGGTGTCAGCGGGCCGAAATCCTCGAAGGGGAATCGCCGGAAATCCGGAGAGGGCGCAGCTGAGCTACCGGGCGGAACCGGGCAGACAACAGGCGCTGCAGACGCGCTTGTAGTCGACGTGGCGACGTGCCACAAGTCGTACTCCGAATGCGCGCATGCGACCTATTGTGCCATGCCGGACCCCGCGTTCCGACCGCCCTACCAGTATTTCCCGCGAACAAGCGGGAAATTCCCTGGTTCCGCGAGTCTATTTGTGACGGCCGTCATATTTTCTCTGGTGGGGTATCCGGGGATGCGTCCCATGGGCTGGGCGGGGTTGACCTCGAGTTCGCTCGAGGTTGCAGGCTTCGGGTCATGACGATCGACACCGCGCATACCGGTCACCATCCCGCCGATACCGATTCCGAGATCGCCGCCCTCCACGCCGTGGTCGCCGCCGTGGCGCGCGCCCAGCGCGACGAGGACGTCGACGGCTTCACCCGGCTCTTCCGCGACGACGCGATCTGGACCACCGGCCACGGCGCGCGGCTCTACGGGCGGGCGGCCGTCGCCGAGTTCACCGCCCGGGTGCTGCCCGGGGCGACCGCGCACGGCCACGCCACCTATGAAGTCGAACACATCCTGTTCCTGCGGCCCGATGTGGCCGCGGTGAAGGTGCGGCAGCGCTACTTCACCACCGCGGGCGACCTCGACAGCGAAGGCACCCCGATGTACGTCATGACCAAGGAGGACGGCCACTGGCTTCTCACCGCGAACCAGAACACCCCGATCGTCGAGGACTGATCCGCGCCCGGTCACACTGGAGGGGTGAGTACCGCCGCCACCACCACCTCGCACACCGACGCCTCCGCTCCGGTGCTGCGTGGATTCGGCGGCGGTCCCTTCGGGATCTACGTGCACGTACCGTTCTGCGCGACCCGCTGCGGATACTGCGATTTCAACACCTACACCGCCGGTGAACTGGGCACTTCGGCGTCCACGAAGTCCTGGTCGGAGGGGCTGCGCGCGGAACTGGCGACCGCCGCCCGGGAGTTCGCCGCGCTGCCCACCGCGACGCCCCCGGTGGCGACGGTGTTCGTGGGCGGCGGCACCCCCTCGCTGCTCGGTGGAGACGGGCTCGCGGCCGTGCTCGACGCGATCCGCGCGGAATTCGACCTCGCCCCGGACGCCGAGGTCACCACCGAATCGAATCCGGAATCGACTTCGCCGGCGTTCTTCGACAAGATCCGGGCGGCCGGGTTCACCCGTGTCTCGCTCGGGATGCAATCGGCGGCCCCGCATGTGCTGGCCGTGCTCGACCGCACCCATACGCCCGGCCGGGCGGTCGCCGCCGCCCGGGAGGCACGAGCGGCCGGCTTCGACCACGTGAACCTCGACCTCATCTACGGCACTCCGGGCGAACGCGACAGCGACCTGGACGCCAGCCTGGACGCGGTACTGGACGCCGGGGTCGACCACGTGTCGGCGTATTCGCTCATCGTCGAAGACGGGACCGCCCTGGCCCGCCGGGTGCGCCGCGGCGAACTGCCCGCACCCGACGAAGACGTGCTGGCCACCCGCTACGAGCGGATCGACGCACGACTCGAAGCCGCCGGCCTCACCTGGTATGAGGTCTCGAACTGGGCTTCCGGCGACGCCGCACGCTGCCGGCACAACCTCGGTTACTGGGACGGCGGCGACTGGCTCGGCGCCGGACCGGGCGCACACAGCCACCTCGGCGGCGTGCGCTGGTGGAATGTGAAGCATCCGGCCCGCTACGCCGACCGCGTCGCCCACGGTGGTCTGCCCGCCGCCGACTGGGAGGACCTCACCGCCGCCGACCGGTACCTCGAACGCGTCATGCTCGCCCTGCGCCTGCGCACCGGGCTGCCGCTGGCCGATCTCGACGCGGACGGGAACGCCGCCGCCCGGCGCATCGCGGGCGACGGGCTGGTCACCATCGTGGACGACCGGCTGATCCTCACCGACCGCGGGCGATTGCTGGCCGACGGGGTGGTCCGGGGTCTGGTCGGCTGAGCGCCGTTCGGGACGGATCATCGACCGGACGGTCGGCTGCCTGCTGTGTATCTTGTTCGAGCACCCGCGACGCAGACTTGCGTTCGGTGACGAGCACCGGGTGAATCCGTCGGGCGCAATTACACTGGGTGACGAACCCAGCGGTATGTGAGCCGGGTTCACAGGTAGCGGTGCGCCGGGCGACCACCTCGACGCGCAGCGGAGCTAGGAGGTGGGGTCGATGTCGAGCACCGAGGATCGGCGCTTCGAGGTCCTGCGAGCGATCGTCGCCGACTACGTCTCCACCAAGGAACCCATCGGTTCGAAAACCCTGGTCGAACGGCACAATTTGGGCGTTTCCAGCGCGACGGTGCGCAACGATATGGCGGTCCTGGAAGCCGAGGGTTACATCACCCAGCCCCATACGAGTTCCGGCCGCATCCCCACCGACAAGGGCTACCGTCAGTTCGTGGACCGGATCGCCGAGGTCAAACCGCTGTCGGTCGCCGAACGCAAGGCGATCATGCAGTTCCTCGAATCGGGGGTCGATCTCGACGATGTCCTGCGTCGCGGCGTACGCCTACTCGCTCAGCTGACCCGCCAGGTCGCGGTCGTCCAGTACCCCACCGTTTCCGCGTCCACCGTGCGCCATCTGGAAGTGGTGGCCCTCAATCCCGCGCGATTGCTGCTGGTGGTGATCACCGACACCGGCCGCGTCGACCAGCGCATCGTCGAACTCGGCACCGTGGTCGACGACGAGGATCTCGCCGCGCTGCGCGGCATGCTGGGTGCGGCCATGGACGGCAAACGTCTCGCCGCGGCCTCCGCCGCCGTCGCCGAACTGCCCGAGCAGGCGCCGCCCAAACTCCGTGACGTGCTGATCAAGGTTTCGACGGTCATGGTCGAGACGCTGGTCGAACATCCCGAGGAACGCCTGGTCCTGGGCGGCACCGCCAATCTCACCCGCAATGCCGGCGACTTCGGCATCCACGGCTCCCTGCGTACCGTGCTCGAGGCGCTGGAGGAGCAGGTCGTGGTCCTGAAACTGCTGGCCGCCGCCCAGCAGCCCGGCATGGTGACGGTGCGGATCGGCGAGGAGACCCAGGTCGAGGAGATGCGCGGCACCTCCGTCGTCACCACCGGCTACGGCGCCGCGGGCGCGGTCCTCGGCGGTATGGGAGTCCTGGGCCCGACCCGGATGGACTACCCGGGCACCATCGCCTCGGTGGCGGCGGTCGCCCGCTATATCGGCGAGGTCCTCGCCGAACGGTAGGCCTGTGCTTATTTGCGGCGCCTTCGGCGCCTCGACCCTTTGAGGGCCTCGTAAGGCTCGGCACCGGGTGCCTGCGCAACCGGGGCGCGGCCGGTGGATTTCGACTGCCGGTAGTGCGGGCTTGCCCGCCGCGGAAGGGGGCTTGCGTGGTTCGCTGTTAGGCTCGTGTTCTCCGCCGAGATAAAGTTGAGTCGACCCGACTAAGCTCACGGGCGGGCGGCTCAATCCATCAGGAGCCACGCGGCCGGTCGTGGGAAGCCGGAGCCGTGGACAGCGACCAAGGACTAAGAGAACTCAAGTGGCACGGGACTACTACGGATTGCTCGGTGTAGGCAGGGACGCCTCCGACCAAGAGCTCAAACGCGCGTATCGCAAGCTGGCTCGCGAACTGCATCCCGATGTGAACCCGGACGAAGCGGCGCAGACCCGGTTCAAGGAGGTCTCCGCGGCGTACGAGGTGCTGTCGGATCCGGAGAAGCGCCGCATCGTCGATATGGGCGGTGACCCGCTGGACGCCGGTGGCGGCGCCGGCGGTTTCAGCGGTGCCGGTTTCGGCGGTCTGGGCGATGTGTTCGAGGCGTTCTTCGGCGGGATGAGCGGCGGCGGCGGTACCGGCGCCCGCAAACCGCGTGGACGGGTGCAGCCGGGCGCGGATTCGCTGGTGCGGACCCGGCTGAGCCTGGCCGAATGCGCGGTGGGAGTCACCAAGCATCTGACCGTCGACACCGCGATCCTGTGCGACCTGTGCCAGGGCGCCGGGACCAACGGCAACTCCAGCCCGGTGCGCTGTGAGACCTGCGGCGGCGCCGGTGAAGTGCAGTCGGTGCAGCGATCGTTCCTCGGTCAGGTACTGACCTCGCGTCCGTGCCCGACCTGCCGTGGTGCCGGCGAGACGATCCCGGATCCCTGCCACAAATGCGGCGGCGACGGCCGGGTGCGGGCGCGGCGGGAGATCGCGGCCCCGATTCCGGCCGGGGTGGCCAACGGGATGCGGGTGCGCCTGGCCGCGCAGGGTGAGGTCGGCCCCGGTGGCGGGCATGCCGGCGACCTGTATGTGGAGATCGTGGAACAGCCGCACGATGTGTTCGTTCGCGACGGTGACGACCTGCACTGCACCGTCCGGGTTCCGATGGTGGACGCGGCACTGGGCACCACGGTGGTGATCGACACCATCATGGACGGTCCCACCGAACTGACCATCGGTCCCGGTACCCAGCCCGGGGAGATCTCGGTGCTGCGCGGGCACGGTATGCCGCGGCTGCGTTCCAGTTCCCGCGGTGACCTGATGGCGCACCTGGATATCGTCGTGCCGACCAAGCTGGACAGTAAGCAGACCGATCTGCTGCGCAAGTACAAGGGTTTGCGGGCCAAGGACAAAGCCGAGGTGATGTCGGCGCAGTCCGAGCACAACAGCGGCCTGTTCGCCCGGTTGCGCGCGTCGTTCAGCGGTCGCTGACCTCGATGGCCGCCACGGTCTTCTACCTGGACGAGATCCCGGAACCGGGCGCCGTCGCGGTGCTCGACGGCGCGGAGGGCCGGCACGCGGCCACGGTGCGCCGGATCCGGGCCGGCGAACCCGTCACGCTCTCCGACGGCCGAGGTGTGCTCGCGGATTCGGAAGTCGTCGCCGCGCAGAAGAACCGGCTCGAACTGCTGGTCCGGGACCGTCGCCGCGCCGAGCCGGCGTCGCCGGCGGTCACCGTGGTCCAGGCGTTGCCGAAGTCGGAGCGTTCCGAGCTGGCCGTCGAGCTGATGACCGAGGCCGGTGCGGATGTGATCGTGCCGTGGCAGGCCGCGCGCTGCGTCTCGAACTGGGAGGCCAAAGCGGACAAGGGCGTGGCCAAATGGCGGTCGGCGGCGAAGGCCGCGGCCCGGCAGTCCCGCCGCGCCTACATCCCCGAGGTCACGGCCCTGCACCGGACGCCGGAGGTGGTGGACGCCGTGCGTGCGGCGACGGCACAGGGCGCGGTGGTGGCGGCCCTGCACGAATCGGGCGGGGGTGCCTTCACCGAGCTGCCGTGGCGCACCGCCGCGGCGATCACGCTGATCGTCGGCCCGGAGGGCGGTCTCGACGACGCCGAGCTGACCGCTCTGAGCGCGGCGGGAGCCGAGGTGGTCCGGCTCGGACCCACCGTGCTGCGCACCTCCACGGCTGCCGCGGTGGCGCTCGGGGCGCTGGGGGCGCTCACCACCCGCTGGTGAACAGCCGGTCGTAGCGGTCCGCTACGCCGTGGTCGGCCGGAATTCCACTGGGACGTGTCGGGGCCGGGAGTTAGACTCGTGCCAGCGACAGCATTCGCACCCATCTTTACCAGCGGCGCGTCACCGCAGCTCCGAGACCGGAAAGCAGGCCATAGCGACTACGTGCGATCACAAGGCGATAGCGGCGAGCAGAATCCCTCCGCGGGCGAGAACGGTGCCTCGGGGCCCGCGGCACGCACCGTCCGTTCCAGTATCGAACTCGCACCCGAATCGGTTTTCCCCTTCCTCGGCTCCGCGGACGAAAACCTTCGTGAACTCGAAGATCTGCTCGTCGCGGATATCCATGTGCGCGGCAATGTGGTCACGTTCACCGGTCCGGCGGCCGATGTCGCGCTGGCCGAGCGGGTCGTCGAGCAACTGGTCGCGCTGACCGGCCGCAACCGGGTGATCACTCCCGAAGCGGTGCGGCATACGGTCTCGATGCTCACCGAGGGAAGTTCCGAATCACCCGCCGAGGTGCTCAGCCTGGACATTCTGTCCCGCCGCGGAAAGACGATCCGCCCGAAAACACTGAACCAGAAGCGCTACGTCGACGCGATCGACGAGAGCACGATCGTTTTCGGTATCGGTCCGGCCGGTACCGGTAAGACCTACCTGGCCATGGCCAAGGCGGTGCAGGCGCTGCAGACCAAGCAGGTCAACCGCATCATCCTCACCCGTCCGGCGGTCGAGGCCGGAGAGCGGCTGGGCTTCCTACCGGGCACCCTGAACGAGAAGATCGACCCGTATCTGCGCCCGCTCTACGACGCGTTACACGACATGATGGACCCGGAGGCCATCCCCAAGCTGATGGCGGCCGGCGTGATCGAGGTCGCGCCCCTGGCATATATGCGTGGTCGTACGCTCAATGATTCGTTCATCATTCTGGACGAGGCGCAGAACACGACCGCCGAGCAGATGAAGATGTTCCTCACCCGGCTCGGGTTCGGGTCGAAGATCGTGGTGACCGGTGACGTGACCCAGGTGGACCTGCCGCACGGCGCCCGGTCCGGTCTGCGAGCGGCCACCGAAATCCTCGGCGATATCGAGGACATCCATTTCGCCCTGCTCACCAGCAGTGATGTGGTTCGGCACCGGTTGGTCTCCGATATCGTCGACGCCTACGAGAAGTTCGAGGCCGAGACCCGGCCGCCGGTGGGCCCGCCGCATATGTCGGGTAACCGGGCGCAGCGGCGAGCGGCGGGGCGTACGGCACGGAGGTGACCCGGCCGTGCGCGAGTGCGAATGGGCCCGGCCCGGCCGCACCCATTAGGCTGACCAGGTGAGTATCGAGATCGCCAACGAGTCGGGTATGGAAGTCCCCGAAGAAGACCTGGTGGGCGTCGCCCGGTTCGTGATCGACCGGATGGATGTGCACCCGGCCGCCGAACTGTCCATGGTGCTGGTGGATCTCGACACCATGGCCGACCTGCACATGCGCTGGATGGATCTGCCCGGCCCCACCGACGTGATGTCGTTCCCCATGGACGAACTCGAGCCCGGCGGCCGGCCGGACAGTCCCGAGCCGGGCCCGTCGATGCTGGGCGATATCGTGCTGTGCCCGGAATTCGCCCTGGACCAGGCGGCCAAGGCCGGTCATTCCCTCGATCACGAACTCGCCCTGCTCACGGTGCACGGGGTGCTGCATCTGCTCGGATACGACCATGCGGAACCGGCCGAGGAGAAGGAGATGTTCGCGCTGCAGGGCCGGTTGCTCGAACAGTGGTACGAGGAGTTGCGGGAGGCGCAGCGGCGGGCCGAACTGGCCGCCCGGGATGCCCGCCTGCTGGGCAAGACGGGGTTCGCGGCCCCGGAGGGCGACCGTTCGTGGCCGGGTGACGCGCACGCGTGAACGAGATGACCCTGCTGCTGGTCGCTGTCTTGCTCGCTGCCGTGGGTGGTGTCTTCGCCGCGGTGGACTCGGCCCTGAACACGCTGTCCCCGGCCCGGCTCGACGATATGGCCCGCAGCGACCGCCCCGGCGCGGTGCGGCTGGGCCGGATCGTGGACGACCGGCCCCGCTACGTCAACCTCATGGTGCTGTTGCGCATTCTGTGCGAGATCACCGCGACCGTGCTGCTCGCCGCCGCGCTGAGCAGTTTCCTGGACAGCGGGTGGGCGCTGCTGGTGACCGCGGTGGTGATGGTGCTGGTCTCCTACGTGGTGATCGGGGTGGGGCCGCGCACCCTGGGGCGTCAGCACGCGTACACCATCTCGCTGGCGGCGGGGCTGCCGCTGCAGTTCATCGGCGCCCTGCTGGGCCCGGTGAGCCGGTTGCTGATCCTGCTCGGTAACGCGATCACACCGGGTAAGGGTTTCCGTAACGGCCCGTTCGCCTCGGAGATCGAATTGCGCGAAGTGGTCGATATGGCGCGGGAACGCGGCGTGGTGGCCGACGACGAGCGCCGGATGATCCAGTCGGTATTCGAACTCGGCGATACCGCGGCGCGCGCCGTGATGGTGCCGCGGACCGAGATGGTGTGGATCGAGGCCGATAAATCGGTGGCGCAGGCGATGTCGCTGGCGGTGCGCAGCGGACACTCGCGCATCCCGGTGATCGGGGAGAACGTCGACGATATTCTCGGCGTCGTCTACCTGAAGGATCTGGTGCCCTACGCCGACCGCGGGCGCAGTGTCCGGGTGCGCGAGGTCATGCGGGACGCGGTGTTCATGCCCGATTCCAAACCGCTCGACGATCTGCTCGACGAGATGCAGCGGCGGCGCAACCATATGGCGCTGCTGGTCGACGAGTACGGCGGTATCGCCGGTCTGGTGACCATCGAGGATGTGCTGGAGGAGATCGTCGGGGAGATCGCCGACGAATACGATACCGACGAGACGCCGCCGATCGAGGAGATAGATCCGGGCCGGTTCCGGGTGTCGGCGCGGCTGCCGATCGCCGACCTGGGGGAGCTGTACGGGTTGCCGATCGACGAAGAGGAAGTCGACACCGTGGGCGGGCTGCTCGCGCACGAACTGGGCCGGGTGCCGCTACCGGGCGCCGAGGTCGTCGCGCACGGACTGGAGCTGCGCGGTGAAGGCGGCGCCGACGCGCGCGGGCGGGTCCGGGTGCACACCGTGGTGGTGGGCCGGGCGTCCGAGCACAATACGGAGACCGATCCGGGACCGGCGCGGGAGAACGCGTCCGCCCGGCACGACGAGGGAGCAGCCGATGAGTGAACTGGATGCCGAGGACAACAAGTTGCTGGTGCTCGCCCGGGGCGCGCTCGGTCGCACCGGTGGCGCGGCGGGCGCGGCGATCCGCGATACCGACGGGCGCACCTATGCCGCCGGTGAGGTCGGGTTGCAGGCACTGCGGCTCACCGCGCTGCAGTCCGCGGTCGCGGCCGCGATCTCCAGCGGTGCGCAGGGGTTCGAGGCCGCGGTGGTGATCGGCGGGAAGTTCGCGGACGCCGGGGTGGCCGCGGTCCGCGAGGTGTCCGCCGGAGCGAAGATCATTTTCGCCGACGCCTCGGGTGCGGTGTTCGATATCGCCGAGGGTTACGAGGCCTCCGATGCCTGAACCCACCGAGGGTGAGTTCCGTTCCGGTTTCGTCTGTTTCGTCGGCCGGCCCAATACCGGTAAGTCGACGCTGACCAATGCGCTGGTGGGCGCGAAGATCGCGATCACGAGTTCGCGGCCACAGACCACCCGGCACACCATCCGCGGCATCGTGCACCGCGAACACACCCAGCTGATCCTGGTCGACACTCCCGGGCTGCATCGCCCCCGGACCCTGCTCGGCCAGCGGCTCAACGATCTGGTGCGCGATACCTATTCCGAGGTCGACGTGATCGCGCTGTGCATCCCCGCGGACGAGAAGATCGGTCCGGGGGACCGCTGGATCGTGCAGCAGGTGCGGCAGATGGCGCCGAAGACCACGCTGCTCGGCGTGGTCACCAAGATCGACAAGGTGGGCAAGGACCAGATCGCGCGCCAGCTGATGGCGGTCTCCGAGCTGCTCGGGCCGGAAGCCGATGTGGTGCCGGTGTCGGCCACCAAAGGGGAACAGGTCGAGGTACTGGTCGATGTGATCGCCTCCCGGATGCCGCCGGGCCCGGCGTTCTATCCCGACGGTGAACTCACCGACGAACCCGAGGAAACCCTCATGGCCGAACTCATCAGGGAGGCGGCGCTGGAGGGGGTGCGCGACGAACTGCCGCATTCGCTGGCGGTGGTGATCGAGGAGACCCTGCCGCGCGAGGAGAACGAGGACATGCTCGACGTGCACGCCCTGCTGTACGTGGAGCGGCCGAGCCAGAAGGCGATCATCATCGGCAAGGGGGGCGCCCGGCTCAAAGAGGTCGGGACCAACGCGCGCAAGCAGATCGAGCACATTCTGGGCAGTCGCATCTACCTGCATCTGCATGTGAAGGTCGCCAAGGACTGGCAGCGCGACCCCAAACAGCTCGGCAAACTGGGGTTCTGAGGTCGCTCGGCGTATCGGTCGGAGGCATGGTTCCGGGGCGGATGTGGTGGCACCGGAACCTCGCGTTTCGCGCGATACGAGAGACGGATTGTGGTGCGAACGAGGCGATTTCGCACCTGGCTGCGCGCCGGATACCGACCCGCTCACGACACTGAAAGTTAGCTGAGGTTCCGCTTCCTTTGAGTGGCGGAGGTTGGACTAGGCCGATATGCTTCGGCCCGTACCCGAATTGACCGGAGCGAAACCCTTTTTGATCCGACGATTCGGTAACGGGCACGATGTGGTGCCGCATGCGGGCTCGGCTTTGGGTCGGCAGGACCAAGCGCGAGCGGGGGGACCCGACTTATGTACGAATCAGTGCCGGCGGCCTCGGCGTGGGCGGTGGGCCGGAGGCAATTACTGGCTCCGGTACTGGCCCTGGGAATCTCGGTCACCGTCGGTATCGGACTGCTGGCCGCCGCCATACTGTCGGTCGCGCCGGCGGACCGGACGGTCACCGCCGTATGGGTCTCGATCGCCGTGGTGGCGGCCTGTACCGCCGTCGCCACCGCGGTCTACTTCCGCGGCCTGATCACCGCCGAGCAGCGCCGCACCGCCGAAACGCTGGACCTGCTCGCCCGCAGTGAGCAGCGGGCCGCGATCGCCGAACAGGCGGTGGCGGCGGAGAAAGAGGTCAGCGCGACCAGCGAACGCCGCCGGTTGGCGGCCATCGCGTCGCTGGCGAACGCCGCCGGCCGGATGCAGGCCATGACCACCAGCATGCTGGCGAATCTGCAGGAGCTGGAACACCGCTACGCCGATCAGGCGGTGCTCACCGATCTGCTCGAAATGGACCATGCCACCGCCCAGGCCGGACGACTCGCCGACAGTATCGCCATTCTCAGCGGTGCCCGCACCGGCCGGCGCTGGGCCAAACCGATCCTCATGGAACGGGTTCTGCGGGCCGCGATCGGGCGGGTCGGCGGATACCAGCGGGTGCGGCTGCGGGCGATCGTCGATATCGCCATCGCCGGGCACGCGGCCGAGGGCGTGATCCACGCACTGTCCGAACTCGTCGACAACGCCTGCCGGTTCTCCCCGCCCACCACCGAGGTGCACATCTACGCCGCCGAGATCCCGGCCGGCCTGGTGGTGACCATCGAGGACAGCGGCCTGGTGATGAGCGAATCGTCGCTACAGCGGGCGCAGCTCACCGTGTCCGGCGCCGAGGGGGACGCGGCGGAGGGGCTCTCCTCGCTCAACGGCACCCGGTTCGGTCTCGCGGTCGTGGGGCGGCTGGCGCGCAAACACGGTCTCACCGTCAGTTACCGGCCGTCCGCGATAGGCGGGACCGCGGCGGTCGTGATGATCCCGCGCGAACTCACCGCCCGGATCGAGCCGCCCGCCACCCCCGCCCTGCCGACCGGTCATTCGGCAGGCCATGCCGTCCTTCCGCCCGGCGTCGGAGACGCACCCGATTCCGGTCCGTTCGCCGTCGTACCGGAAACCGGCGCGCGGTACCGTGCCGCGCCCGCGGAAGCCGCCGCGGCCGACTCGGACCGTCCTCGGCACAACTCCTCGAGCCGGTCGGCGGCCCAGCATGTTTCGGGACGGCACAGCGTCCAGCAGCACAGTTTCGGCGAATTCCCCGCGGTGGCCGCGGCCGAGACCGAAGCGACCACCACCACGGTGCTGCCCAAGCGGCGGCGGGGCAGCACCCTGGCCGCCGCGCATCCGGGGGGTCTGCCCGATCCCGACTCCTCCGAGGGTGCCGCCGCGCACGATACGGCTCCGAAGAATCGGTCGTCGGCGTCGGCGCTGGGAGCCTTCCAGCGGGCGGTCACCGGCCGTGCCGGGGACGACGCCCAGCCGTTCGGCGGACCGATCCAGCCGCCCGGCAACGGCGCCGCGCGACCGTCCCGTCATTCCATGACAACCGACTGGGAGAACGATCGATGACGATGACATCGGATCCAGCGCAACTGGATTGGCTGTTGCAGCGGCTGCTGAGCGAAACCGCCGGCGCGCGGCACGCGGTGCTGCTGGCCGCGGACGGTATCCAGATGTGCCATACCGCGGGACTGTCCATGGACCAGGCCGACCGGCTCGCCGCGATCGCCTCGGGCGTGCAGGCGCTGGCGGGTAGCGCCTCGGCCGAGTTCGGGAACGGCCGCGGCGGGGTCCGTCAGTCGATGACCGAGTTCTACGGCGGCATCCTGTTCATCGTCGGGGCCGGCGCGGGCGCCCAGATCGCGGTGCTGGCCGACGACGACGCCGACGCCGGTCTGGTCGGCGCCCAGATGGCGGCGCTGATCGAGCAGGTCGGGGAATATCTGTCCGCGCCGCCGCGAGGGAGCCGAGCGAGGCTGCTGTGAACCGCCCCGGCCGCGACGACGAACCCGACCGTTTCTACACGCTCACCGGTGGTCGCGCCGCCCCCACCACCGACGAGTTCGATCCGGTGACCCTGGTGGTCAGTGAATGCGCGCCCACGGCGGCCATGCAGTACGAACACGCGGCGATCCTGTCCATGTGCCTGCAACCCACCGCGGTGGTGGAGATCGCGGCCGAATTGCGGTTGCCGATCGGCATCGCGACGGTTCTGGTCGCGGACCTGCTGCACGCAGGCAAAGTCACCGTTCGCCACCCCGAACTCGATACGGGCCCTTACGGTGACACGTTCGATATCGACATGCTCGAGAAGGTGCTAGTTGGACTCCGTAGCCTATGACGACCGCCCCACGCGTGCCCGGGCGCCACTGAGCAGTTCGGTGCGGCATGCCCTGAAGATCGTCGTCGTCGGCGGCTTCGGGGTCGGCAAGACGACCATGGTCCGCGCGGTGAGCGAGATCCAGCCGCTGGACACCGAGGCGGTGATGACCAACGCCGGTGTCGGGGTGGACGATCTGTCCGGGGTGTCCGGGAAAACGACCACCACCGTCGCCTTCGATTTCGGCCGGATCAGTCTCACCGACGAATACGTGCTGTACGTCTTCGGCGCGCCCGGCCAGGAACGGTTCTGGTTCCTGTGGGACCGGTTGTTCACCGGGGCTCTGGGCGCGGTGGTGCTCGTCGATCCGCGGCGGATCAGTGATTCCTGGTACGCGATCGACCGGCTGGAATACCAGGGGACCCCGTTCGTGGTGGCCTGCAACTCCTTCGAACCGATCCCGCCGGCGCTGGACGAGGTCCGCGACGCCCTCGACCTCGATCCCCATGTACCGCTGTTCGCCTGTGACGCGCGTTCGCGCGCGGCCGGCAAACAGGTGCTGATCGGTCTCGTCGAACACCTCATCGGGCGTCAGGCCCCACCCGCGGCGACAGTGGAGGCCCGGTCGTGACCCGCCTGGAATACAACACCGGGATGTCGCCGGGCGGTTGCCCGGTCACCCCGAGCGGGGCGGTCACGCTGGACGGTCCCGGTTTCCACTCCGACCCCGCCCTCCTCTACACGCGGATGCGGTCCGAGTACGGGCCGGTCGTCGCGGTGGAGCTCATCGGCGGTATCCCGGCGTGGCTGGTGATCGGCTATCGGGAGCTGCACCAGGTCACCACGGACGGCCTGCTGTTCCCGCGGGATTCGAGCCTGTGGAATCAGTGGCCGGTGATCCCACCGGATTGGCCGTTGCTGCCCATGGTCGGCCGGCCGCAACCCGGGATCTATTTCACCGCCGGCGCCGCGCACGCCCGGCATGTGAGCCTGGTCGAACCGGCCCTGGAATCGGTGGACCCGTTCGCGTTGCGCACCGCCTGTGAACAACTCGCCGACGGGCTGATCGACCGTTTCTGTGGTCGCGGCTACGCGGATGTGGTCACCGAATTCGCCGAGCTGCTCCCGGTGCTGACGCTGGCGTGGATCATGGGCGTGCCCGAAGCGGACGGCCCGTACCTGGCGCAGACCATGCAGACACTGTGCGACGGCGGTCCGGAAGCGCCCGCCGCCTATCTCCGGTTCGTCGAGTACATGCAGAAGCTGCTGGCGCAGAAGAAGGCCGCCCCAGGGCAGGATCTGGTGTCTCGGATGCTGTCCCATCCCGCACCGTTCGCCGACGAGGAATACGTCCTCAACATGCAGTCGGTGATGGCCGCGGGTTTCTTGCCGACCGCCGACTGGATCGGTAACTCGATCCGTCTCATGCTGGTCGACGACCGGTTCGCCGCCGCGTTCGGCGCCGCCCGGCACAGTATCGGGCAGGCGATGACCGAGGTGCTGTGGGAGGACACCCCCACCCAGATCCTGGCCGGCCGCTGGGTTTCGCGCGATACCCGGCTCGGTGAAGCCCTGGTGCGTCGCGGCGATATGTTGCTGCTCGGTCTGGCCGCCGCGAACGCGGATCCGCATATCCGGCAGTACTCGGGCGCCGGCGCCGAACCCGCCCACTCCGGCAATGCCGCGCATTTCGCCTTCGGCCACGGCGAATACCGCTGCCCCTATCCGGCGCAACAGATCGCCGAGATCATCGCGCGGACCGGGATCGAGGTGCTGCTCGACCGGCTACCCGACCTCGATCTCGCGGTGCCGGCCGAGTCCCTGATCCGGCGACCCTCGCCCTTCCTGCGCGGATTCACCGCGCTCCCGGTCGATTTCACTCCCGTCCCCGCCGTTGGAGGTGGCTCTTGAGCCAGCAATGTCCGCATACCGCGGCCCTGACAATCGACCCGATGGTCGCCGATCTCGCGGGGGAGACCCGCACCCTGACCGAGGGTCCGGCGCTCACCAGGATCGAACTGCTCGGTGCGCCCGCCTGGACCGTCACCCGGCACAATCTGGCCCGGCAGCTGCTCACCGACACCCGCCTGGTGAAGGACCATACGCAGTGGAATCTGTGGCAGTCCGGTGTGGTGACCCGGGAGTGGCCGTTGATCGGCATGATCGACGCCGGACGCTCCATGTTCACCGTGGACGGCGCCGAGCACCGCCGGCTGCGGATCAAGACCACCCGGGCACTGGCGCCGCGCCGGCTGGGCGCGCTGCGACCGAAGATCGAACAGTTCACCGCCGAACTCCTCGACGACCTGGCCGCCGCGGGCGCCGGGAACGAGGTGGTCGATCTCAAGCAGATCTTCGCCTACCCGCTGCCGATGCGGGTGGTCAGTGAGCTGATGGGGGTCCCGCGCTCCGATCACACCATGCTGCTGGAGTCCTACAAGGCCTTCTTCTCCCTGCTGACCCCGCACGACGAGCGGATGCGGGTATTCGCCGAACTCGACGACTACTACACCGGTCTGATCAAGGAGAAAACCGCCCGGCCCGCCGACGACCTGACCTCGGACTTCATCCACGACGTTGCCGACGGCGAGACTCCGCTCACCGAGGCGGAGGTGCACGGCAACCTGAAGGCCCTCGTGGCCGCCGGGCACGAGACCACGGTCAGCCTGATCATCACCACCGTCCGCGCCCTGCTGGGTCACCCGGAGCAGCTGGCGGCGGTCCGGTCCGGCGACCGCACCTGGGAGGAGGCGATCGAGGAGACCCTGCGCTGGGACGGCCCGGTCATCCACCTGCTGATGCGTTTCGCCACCGAGGACATCACCGTCGACGACTTCACCATCGCCAAGGGGGACGGCGTCGTCCTGTCCTATCGCGCGATCGGCCGGGACCGGTCGCTGCACGGCGCGGACGCCGACACCTACGACATCACTCGCCCCACCGCCAACCGCAACATCTCCTTCGGCTACGGCCCGCACATCTGCCCCGGTGCGGCCCTGGCCCGGCTCGAGGCGTCCATCGCCGTGCCCGCGCTGTTCGACCGGTTCCCGGACCTGCAGTGCGCCACGCCGCTGAGCGAGGTCGGCAACCTGCCGGTTCTCACGCAGAACGATCCGGCGGCCTTCCCCATCCGGCTGGGTAGCTAGAGCGCCGGTCGTTCGCCACCGGGCCTCGATGCCGAAACCCGTTCGACTGTCGAGCGGACTACGCCGTGGTCGTGAGGCGGCGCGGTCAGGTATCCGCGGTTCGGTGGAGCGCGTCGAGCAGATGGCGCAGGGCCGGCCCGGGCGGCCCGGGCGTTACGGCGAGCGATGTCGTCACCGACAAATCGGTGAGAGGCCGGATCGCGATCCCATGGACGGTGGGCAGCGAGGCCACCTCGTAGAACACCGTCCACGACGGCGGGCCCACGGCGATATCGGCGAGGGTCTGCTGCAGGGTGGTGAACGGCGGGCCCACGGGCGGGTCGATTCCCGCGGTACCGCACGCTTCGGTGACCAGATCGTGGAACGGCGGATTGGCCTCCCGGGCGGCCAGGCGCAGCGGGAGGGACCCGAGCTGCTCGAGCCGCAGCTCGGGTGCGTCGGCGAGCGGATGGCCGGCCGGGAGTGCGACGTACAGCGGGTCGGTCCACACCTCGAGTGCTTCGAGGCCGGCCGAGGGGCGTAGCGCGCGCACCAGAGCGGCGTCCAATTCACCGGACCGCACCGCGGCGAGTCGCTCGGCCGGCGCCAGTCGCCGGGCCCGGACCTGAAGGCGCGGCGCGATCGCGGCCAGCGTGTTCAATGCTCGATACAGTCGATCGCCCGGTGCGTGCAGGGTGCCCAGTCGCAGCGTGCCGTCGTCGCCCGCCGTGATATCCCCGGCGATGCGACGCATCCGCCGCGAGGCCGCGAGTACGAGCCGCGCCTCGTCCAGCAATCGTTCGCCCGCCCCGGTGAGCCGAACATGCCGGGTCGATCGGTCGAACAGGAGAATCCCGAATTCTCGTTCCAGCCGCGCGATCTGCTGGCTCACCGCCGACTGGACGATATTCATACTCCGGGCCGCCCGGCCGAAGCCGCCCTCCTCGGCGACGGCCACGAAGTACTCGAGCTGCCGCAGTTCCACTGCGCCTCCATCGATCTCGATCCGTGATCACTGCCCGGCACAACTGCGTCTGGTTCGCGCTGTCTTCCCGGTGTGCACTGAGAGCAACAATGAACGAAGGAGACATCATGCCGGACCGTATCCCCGAAGCCCTGGTCGTACCTGTGGCGACCGCGGAAATCGTGGACCTACCCCACGGAGGGGCCTTCCATCTGCTCGCCGACGCCGTCGACACCGGCGGCGCGCTGGGCGCGAACCGGCTCACTCTCGGCGCCGGTGCGGACGGGGCCGCGCCGCACTACCACGGGCGGTCCACGGAACTGTTCTACGTGCTTGCCGGTACCGCGGAATTCCTGCTCGACGGCACTTCGACAACGGCCCCCGCGGGCAGTCTCGTCGTGGTGCCGCCGGGTATGCCGCACGCCTTCGGCGCCGCACCCGGGTCGCCGGTCGATCTGCTCATCGTCCTCACCCCCGGTATCCAGCGGTTCGAGTACTTCCGTCACCTCGGCCGGATCCAGCGTGGACACGCGGACTTCGACAGCTTGCTACCGGAACAACAGCGGTACGACGTCCACTTCCTGCCCGCGTCGGCCTGGCGCCGCCCGGCCGACGCGCCTGCGTAACCGGGCGGAGCCGGTCCCACGGTGTATCCGAGGCCGGGCCCCGGACGGCTCGAGGCGACGAGAACGACCACGTGCAAGACTGGTCGCGTGCGTTTGTATCGTGACCATGCCGTCGTGCTGCGCCAGCACAAGCTGGGCGAGGCCGACCGTATCGTCACGCTGCTCACCCGGCAGTACGGTCTCGTGCGCGCCGTGGCCAAAGGGGTGCGCCGCACCAAATCGAAATTCGGCGCCCGGCTCGAGCCGTTCGCCTATATCGACGTGCAGCTGCATCCCGGCCGCAGCCTCGATATCGTGACCCAGGTCCACACCGTCGAAGCCAACACGTCCGCCATCATCGCCGACTACGGCCGCTACACCACCGCCTGCGCCGTCCTGGAGACCGCTGAACGCCTGGCCGGTGAGGAGCGCGCCCCCGTTCCTCGCCTGCACACCCTCACCGCGGGTGCCCTGCACGCGATCGCCGAAGGGCAGCGCCCGCCCGAACTGGTCCTCGACGCCTTCCTGCTGCGCGCCATGGATTATGCCGGCTGGGCTCCCGCCGTCGACGAATGCGCTCGCTGCGCCACCCCCGGCCCGCATCGCGCGTTCCATGTGGGCGCCGGCGGAGCGGTCTGCGTCCATTGCCGCCCACCCGGCGCCGTCACCCCCGCTCCCGCTGTCTTCGACCAGCTGCTGGCGCTCCGCCACGGCCGCTGGGAACGGGTCGAGACGATCCCCGAATCGGCGCGCCGGCAGGCCAGCGGACTGATCGCGGCCCACCTGCAGTGGCATCTGGAACACAAACTCCGCACCCTGCCGCTGGTGGAGCGCAGTGGTAGCGCACCCCGCATCGGAGCATCGGCGAACACCGGCGAAGAACTGCGCGCGGTAGATCAGGTCGCCGGTGCGGCGGGCCCAGGGTAGTGACGATTCGGCCCGGCTCGCGTGCGCCCGGGTCGACACCGCACCCGGCTGCCCCGTCGGGAGCCGGACCGTCGGCAGAGCTAGGCTTTGGAGCGTGATCCTGCGTCGTGACACCACCGGTTCGGACGTGCCCGCGTCCGATACCGCCCGTACCATCCGACCGCCGTCACCGCATCCTTCCGGGGCCCGCCCGCCGGAGATTCCCGCGGAACTGGTTCCCCGGCATGTCGCGCTGGTGATGGACGGTAACGGGCGCTGGGCGCAGGAGCGTGGGCTGCCGCGTACCGCGGGCCACGAAAAGGGCGAGGCCGTGCTCATGGACACCGTCGAGGGTTGTATCGAGATCGGTGTGAAGTGGTTGTCGGCGTACGCGTTCTCCACCGAGAACTGGCGGCGCAGCCCCGATGAGGTGCGGTTTCTCATGGGGTTCAACCGGGATGTGATCCGGCGGCGGCGGGACGAGATGCACGAGATGGGGGTGCGGGTGCGCTGGGCGGGGCGGCGGCCACGTCTGTGGCGCAGCGTGATCCGGGAGTTGGAGACGGCGCAGGAGCTGACCAAGGACAACACCGTGATGACCTTGACCATGTGTGTCAACTACGGTGGCCGGGCCGAGATCGCCGATGCGGCACGGGAGATCGCGCGCCGGGTGGCGGCGGGGGAGATCGATCCGGAGAAGGTCGGTGAGGATACGATCGCCCGGTTCCTGGACGAGCCGGATATGCCGGATGTGGATCTGTTCCTGCGGCCGTCGGGAGAGTTCCGTAGTTCGAATTTCCTGATCTGGCAGTCGGCGTACGCCGAATTCGTCTATCAGGCGACTCTGTTCCCGGATTTCGATCGGCGCAATCTGTGGGAAGCCTGTCTCGAGTACGCGCGGCGGGATCGCCGGTTCGGGGGTACCAAATGAGTGGCGAGGCCGAATCGGGTGCGCTGGCACCGGATCTGGAGTTGCAGGCCCGGGCCGGTGCCGGGCTGGGGCTCTACGATATCGACGTCCGGGTCGACAACGACGGTTCGCTGCGTTTCGATTTCCAGGGCGCGTTGTGTTCGCTGAGCGCGTTCACGTTGACACCGGGTCTGGATGTGCTGTCGCTGACGTGTGTGCTGGCCTGGGATCGGCCGCTCAAACCGCAGCTGCACAAGCGGGTGGCGGAACGGAACGCGTCGTTGCAGTTCGGTTCGATCGCGTTGATCGCGCACGACAAGCTCGCCGATGTGATCCTGCGCTACACCTTCCCGGCGGCCGGCCTGGACGATATGGCGTTGACGACGATGCTGCTGCTGGTGCTCGGTGGCGCCGGTGAGGCGCGCAAGGGCCTGCTGCCCTGACCGGTCAGGGCGGGCCGGCGACCGTCGTGGATCCGGCCGCCGGCCAGGTGCCGCGGTTTTCCGGGTCGCCATAGGGGAACAGTGTGTCCACGCCGCGCAGGTATTGGTCACGCACCAGGTCGCCCAGCAGCAGGTGCTGCAGCACGAAACCGGGGAGCAGTCCGAAGAGCGCGGCGGCGACCGCGTTCACGTCGGCGTCGGGCGGTAGCCATCCGGCCGTGCGCATCCGTTCGGCGTATTCGCGCCACATTTCCCGGATGCCCGTCAGGGTCCGGCGCACGGGGGCGGCCGCCTCTTCGTCGACGAGGGCCAGTGACCAGGCCTGCGGCGCCAGGCGTATCCGGCCCTCCGGCCCGCTCTGGGTGTCGATCCAATCCGTCATCCGCGCGACCAGTTGCGCCGGGGTGGGGAGCGGGTCGCTGTGGATGACGGCCGTCATCTGCGCGCGGATATCCCCGGCGGCGGTCGACGCGAGCGCGATGACCAGTTCGTCCTTGCTCTTGAAGTAGCGGTATACCGCGCCCGCGGACAGGCCCGATTCGGTGAAGACGTCCTGCATGGAGGTCTGGTGGAAGCCCTTGCGGACGAAGCAGATACGGGCGGCGTCCAGGATCTGCCGACGGCGGCGTTCCAGGTGTTCGTCACTGACTCGGGGCATACGTCCAAACTAAAACGAATGTTCGTTCTTGACAAGGTGCGGGGGTGGTGGGACGGTGAGTGCACCTAAAAAGAACGAGCCTTCGATTTTCTGGGGAGAACGTCATGAACGTCATCCAGCGCGCCGTGGCACTCGGGGTGGGCGCGGCCCTGCTGCAAGCGTTGATGCTGATCGCATTTGCGTGGCCGGCGACCAATATCGCGCCCCGTGACCTACCGCTCGCCGTCGCCGGCCCGCAGGCCGCGATGGTCGAGGCCCGGCTGACCGGCCAGAATCCCGGCGCGTTCGAGCTCACGCTCGTACCCGACGAAGCGGCGGCCCGCGCGGCCATCGGCGACCGTGAGGTCTACGGCGCGATCGTGACCGGCGGCGGCGCGCCGCGGGTGCTGGTCGCTTCCGGCGCGGCCCCCGCGGTCGCCCAGCAGCTCACCCAGATCGGCCAGCAGATGTCCGCCGCGCCGGCCGCGCCGGTCGAGGATGTTATCCCCGCCGACCCCGACGATCCGCGCGGAGCGGGATTCGGCGCCATGGCGCTTCCGCTGGTCATGGCCGGTATTGCGGGCGGTGTGCTGCTGACCCTGCTGATTCCCGCCGCCGGTGGTCGTGCGCTCGGGGCGCTCGTCTTCGGCATCGCCGGTGGTCTGCTGAGTATGCTCGTCACCCAGACGTGGCTGTCCATCGTCCCCGGTAGCTACCTCGCCCTGTCACTGGTGGCCGGGCTGGTCTCCTTCGCGGTAGCCGGGACGGTCGCCGGACTGGCCACCGTGATCGGCCGGGCCGGTATCGGCATCGCCGCGCTGACCATGCTGCTCATCGGCAACCCGTTCTCCGCCGCCACCGCCGCTCCCGAGCTGCTGCCGCAACCGTGGGGCACGATCGGGCAGTTGCTGCCCCCGGGTGCCGCGGCATCGCTGCTCCGCTCGGTGGCGTTCTTCGACGGCGCGGGCGCGCAGCGTCCGGTACTGGTGCTGCTGGCGTGGGCGGGATTCGCCCTCGTCCTGTTCGGTATCGGAGCGATCCGCGATCGGGCCCGTGTCGAGCCGGCGTCGCCCGCCGAGCCGGCGCCGGTGCCGGTCACCGCGTGAACCGCGAACGGAATACGGCGAGGGCCGCTACCACCCGGTGGTAGCGGCCCTCGCCGTACGCGGAGCTTCTCCGGGGTGCTAGCCCCGGCCGACCGCGGAGCAGGAGTGGCAGGTTCCGAAGATCTCCAGCGTATGGCTGACCTCGGTGAACCCGTGGCTGGAGGCGGTGCTGGCCGCCCACGCCTCCACGGTCGGTCCGGCGACCTCGACCGTGCGACCGCAGTGCCGGCACACCAGGTGGTGGTGATGACCGGTCGAGCACTGCCGGTAGACGGATTCGCCGTTGTCGGTGCGCAGGACATCGACCATTCCGGCGTCGGCCAGTGATTGCAGAGTGCGGTAGACGGTGGTCAGTCCGATCCCCTCGCCGCGCCGGCGTAGCTCGTCGTGTAGCTCCTGAGCCGACCGGAACCTGTCGATGTCCTCCAGTAGCGAGGCGATCGCATTGCGTTGCCGCGTGGTGCGAATACCGACTGCTCTCTGTGTGGCGGTCCCTTTGCCGGTGACCAGGTTCTCGGACACGAATTACCCTTCTTCTTCGGCGTGCGCTACTGCGTCGACCACGATATGCGCCAGATGGTCGTCGACGAGTTCGTAGAGGACCTCCCGGCCCGATCGCTCACCGTGCACCACCCCGGCCGATTTGAGAATCCGCAGATGCTGGCTGACCAGCGGTTGTGTAACGCCGAGGGCATCCACCAGCTCGTGCACACAGCGCGGCGACTCCCGCAGTTGTAGCACGATGGCGATGCGAACGGGTGCCGCGAGTGCGCGCAGTAGTTCTCCGGCGTTCTCCAGCACGGTCCGGGTGGGTATGGGGACCGGCGCGGGGGAGCGGTAGGGATTGTGCTGCCCGGCGGCGGCAGTGTCGGTTGTCATCGTCCACTCCTTATTGGAAACCGGTCCCATTTTGATATGCATGGGTATGCATGTCAAATATCCATGCCGATACGCACGCGGATCGTGCCCGCACGGACCCGGCGGCGGTGCTCCGGGCGCGCGCGGGCTGCGGATGGGCCGGGCTCGCGGGCACCTACTAGGCTGTACCCGATCAGCCGTGCACGGCAGTGCAGCTACCGTGGGCAACTGCGATCACGTAGCCCGATCCGGGCAGCGTAACTACTGGCGATTCGTAGTGGATGGAGAATTCTCGCGTGGCACCCAAGTCGAAGGTGGACACCGTTGCCAACCTCGCCAAGCGCCGGGGCCTGGTGTACCCGTGCGGTGAGATCTACGGCGGTACCAAATCGGCGTGGGACTACGGTCCGCTGGGCGTCGAGCTCAAGGAGAACATCAAGAAGCAGTGGTGGCGGTCCATGGTCACCAGCCGCGAGGATGTGGTCGGCCTCGACTCGTCGGTGATCCTGCCGCGCCAGGTCTGGGTGGCCTCCGGCCATGTCGAGACCTTCTCCGATCCGCTCGTCGAATCCCTGCACACCCACAAGCGCTACCGGGCCGACCATCTGCTCGAGGCCTACGAAGCCAAACACGGCCACCCGCCGGTCAACGGACTCGCCGATATCAACGACCCGGAAACCGGCCAGCCCGGCAGCTGGACCGAGCCGAAGAACTTCTCCGGCCTGCTGAAAACGTTCCTGGGCCCGGTGGACGACGAAGAGGGCCTGCACTACCTGCGCCCCGAGACCGCCCAGGGCATCTTCGTGAACTTCGCGAACGTGATGACCACCGCGCGCAAGAAGCCGCCGTTCGGTATCGCCCAGATCGGCAAGAGCTTCCGCAACGAGATCACCCCCGGCAACTTCATCTTCCGCACCCGCGAGTTCGAGCAGATGGAGATGGAATTCTTCGTCAAGCCGGGCGAAGACGCCGAATGGCACAAGTACTGGATCGACACCCGCTTCTCCTGGTACACCGGCCTGGGTATCGACCCGGAGAACCTGCGCCTGTACGAGCACCCGAAAGAGAAGCTCTCGCACTACTCGGCCGGTACCACCGATATCGAGTACCGCTTCGGTTTCCAGGGCGGTGAATGGGGCGAACTGGAAGGTGTCGCCAACCGCACCGATTACGACCTGTCCACGCACGCCAAGCATTCCGGCGCGGAACTGAGCTACTACGACCAGACCACCGAGGAACGCTACGTCCCGTACGTGATCGAGCCGGCCGCCGGCCTCACCCGGTCGCTGATGGCATTCCTCGTCGACGCCTACGCCGAGGACCAGGCCCCGAACGCGAAGGGCGGTGTGGACACCCGCACGGTACTGCGCCTGGACCGTCGCCTTTCGCCGGTCAAGGCCGCGGTGCTGCCGCTGTCGCGCAACGCCGACCTCACCCCCAAGGCCAAAGACCTCGCCGCCCGGCTGCGCCAGCACTGGAACGTGGAGTTCGACGACGCCGGCGCCATCGGCCGCCGCTACCGCCGCCAGGACGAGATCGGCACCCCGTTTTGCATCACCGTCGATTTCGACACCCTCGACGACCATGCCGTCACGGTGCGCGAACGCGACACCATGACCCAGGAACGGATCGCCCTGGATCAGGTCGAAGGCTATTTGGCGCAGCGACTCATCGGCTGCTGACCTGCGTTCCTTCCGCTCCTCGTCGTTCCCGCCGCCCGATCGGGGTAGTGCGTGAGCGGGAGCGGAAGGAGCAGGCCATGTCCGACGACGACCGGAACGGCAGCACGGCGGTGATGCCCTCCGATATCCGCAGCGATATACCGGTGTTCGACCGCTTCGCCGGACGGGTCGGCAGCTGGGTGTCGCGCTCGTGGTACTTCACGGCGTGCGTACTGATCGTGGTCCTGTGGGCTCCCTCGATCGTGCTCCTGCCCATCGACACCTGGCAGTTGGTGATCAACACGATCACCACCATCATCACCTTCCTGATGGTGGCGCTGCTGCAGAACACCGAGAAGCGTGCCGACGACGCCGTCCAGCAGAAACTCAACGCCATCGCCGACAGCCCGGCCGATCTGATGTCCACCGTCCCCGGCCTGGAAGAGGACCGGCGCGAGCTACTTGCCGCTGTCGGCCTCGAAGACCGGGAAAGCAGCTGAGAGTCGGCCGGAAACCTGCCCCGGTCCTCGCTAGCATCGGGGTGTGATCACCATCGATACCACCTACACCGGCCATGTCTCACCGGGTTCCGCGCCGCAGCGCCGCGAGGTCCCGGGCGCCCGGGTGACCAAGATGTCGGTCGGCCCGATGGACAACAACACCTACCTCGTCCAGTGCGCCGCCACCGGCGCCGCCCTGCTCGTCGACGCGGCCAACGAAGCCGACCGCATCCTCGAGCTGATCGAGCAGGAGACCACCGACGGGGTCGGCCTGATCGTCACCACCCACCAGCACGGCGACCACTGGCAGGCCCTCGAAGCCGTCGCCGCCGCCACAGACGCACCGACGGCGGCCCACTCCCTGGACGCCGACCCGCTTCCGGTACTGCCGCAGCGCATCCTGGCCGAAGGCGACACCGTCACCGTCGGCGACCTTTCCCTCGAAGTGATCCATCTGGTCGGGCATACGCCGGGTTCGGTAACTCTCGCGCTGACGGACGGGTCCGGCCGGACCCACCTGTTCACCGGCGACTGCCTTTTTCCAGGAGGTATCGGGAAAACTTGGCGTCCCGAGGATTTCGCCACCTTGCTCGACGGGGTGACCACCAAGCTCTTCGATCGCTACGGCGACGATACGGTCGTGTACCCGGGCCACGGTGACGACACCACCCTCGGTGCCGAACGGCCGCAGCTGGCGGAGTGGAAAAGCCGCGGCTGGTAGATCCTGGCGTGATACCACCTCGGCGCGGAGGCGACTCGGGGAGCTGGCCGCGGTAGGCCGTGGGAGGAGCGTCGATGGGACGGGTCCGGGCGCTGCCGGTACCGGTCGGTCGCGCTGACCGAAGCACCGGCGGCCGCCCGACGGTGGAGTGCGGTATCGGCCGCGGAACTGTCCACGGCGGTCTGACGGCCGGAGCTGCCGCGGGTACGCTATGAGCTCCGCGCGCGAACTCCGTCGGCGCGGCGACCGGGGGGTCTTACGCGGTGAAAGACTTTCTTGACGGCACTGCCAAGGAGCTGGTCCGGCGGTTGCGGGACGACTTGGTAGAGCTGCTCAGCAGACGGGCCGGCGGCCACCTTCACGGCAGAGTGGACGGCATCTCGGAGGGCGCCGACCGGGCGGCGGTGACGTATCGAGGCGCCGAAGAACACGGCAGACAGCAGATCCCGACGGGTGGGCCGGAGCGGTCGCCGGCGGATTCCCGGCGAGGGCTCGCGGAACGCCCGGCAGAGGCATCGCCGCCACTGGAAACGGAAGCTCCCTCGCCGGTGACCGGATCCCACGACGACGGGCCGGGATCCGATCGCGCACAACATTTCGTTCTGAGACTGACCCAAGCGGACAGAGCTGCCTTCGCCGACCTCGCCGACAAGCTCTCTCTGCAGAACATGGTCGGCGACGCCAAGCTTCTTGCGTCGTTCGAGGAAATACGCGGAAAGAAGTTTTCGGCGGAGGAAAACAGGCTTATCGGGCTCTTGGACACGATGCAGGCGGAGCAAGGCGGGAAACTGATCAAGATGAATCTGGAATTCCGCTGGGTCTCGGCGGAGCCAGGTCTCGGAGTTCCGAAGCTCGTGGAGGACGCACGTGTGCACGGAGGATCGGAACCGAACAGACCCTGGACGCATATAGGGGGCAGCGTCGTACAGGATTTCATGGCACGAGATCGCGATCCCGGTGTCCTGTTCATCTACGACGGCGACAAGCTCAGACCGCCGACCGAGGAAGAAAAGAAGGACCCCGGCGGGAAGCGTATGTACATGTACGCCAAGAAGCCTGTCGACGGGCTGGAATTGAAGGACGCGCTGTTGGGGATGATCCGCTTCGACCCTCCCAGCGGCTGAGAGTACGGGACGTGGCGAGTCGGCGAGCGCCGGACTTCGGGCCCGAGTCGCCTCGTGCCTACTCCATGACCGAAGCGATCACCGGCAGATGGTGATCGCTCGTCCGGAGGGAGGCCCGAATCGGGCCTACACCGCTCCCGGCGACCGTGACCCGAGCGACGGCGCCGGGAGCGGTTCGACTCAGGACAGTTCGACCAGTTTCTGTCGCAGCCAGCTCAGCGTGGTGACCCCGCCGGCCACCTGGTAGCTCGGGTAGCTCTGGTGAATACCGGATTTCACGAAGTCGTCGACCTGCTTCTTGCGCTCCTCGTAGGCGGTGCCGTTGAGCTGGTCGTGCAGCAGGCCGAGGCCGCCGGCGGCGAGGGCGTCGTTGAGCAGCTGCATGCCGAGGGTCTGGTAGTTGCCGAGCTGGGTGGGGTCGGCGTTGGAGACCTGGGCGAAGAATCCGGCGATCCGGGCGGCGAAATCCCCGTCGGGGGTCGAGCAGTACAGGTCGCCGACGGCGCAGAAAGTGTAGGTGCGGTTGCTCAACCAGCCGAAACCGGTCAGCCGGGGGCCACCGGCGCCGGCGCCCAGGACCGGTGGGCCGATGAGGTTGTCGAGAGGGGAGCGGCGCGGGTCGGCGATCAGGCCGACCAGGCCCACCCGGTCCGGCGAGACCACGCCGAGCCCGGTCCCGATCTCGGAGGCGAGGTCACCGGCGGCGTCGGCGCCCTGGCTGTAGCCGAGCAGCGCGAATCGGGTATTTCCGCAGCGCCGTGCCACATCGGAGATCAGTCCGCGGGCTCCGGATACGGCCTCGTTCTTCGAGCGGCCGTAGACCTCGCCCTCCCAGGGGAAGGCGGTGGCGGTATAGGCGACGTAATCGGTGTGGGCGTTGCCCGGCAGGCCGTCGGCGGCCAGGGCGAGCATTCCCTTGCCGGGGTCGGACTTCGACGTCTCCCAGGTGCCCGGTATCGCGACCACATACAGGTCGGGGCAGTTCGCGGGCGCCGCCTGGGCGGTCGTGGCCACGGCGGGGGCGAGGACCGACGCGAGGGTTACCGCCATGCCGGCGGTGGCGCTCTTCCAACGAGAAAACATCGTGTGCTCCATGTGCTCACCGAGACGGCCACCGGCCGTTCACCTGTTCCCAGGATTCCCAAAACAGTCGACGGGCATGCCACGCCTTTGTGGTGTGACGTGTGGGTGCGAGTTCGTCGACCCCGATGGATGGATCAGAGGCACTTCAGATCTCGCCGAGGGATAGCCAAGCACATCGGCGCCCGTTCCGAAAGTCGAATGTACCGGTGTTCGGCCCTGATCAACGGGATATTCACTGTCCGGCGGCGCTGTGCCGCGAAATTCGCCCGCTCACGGTGGTTTCGGCGCCCCTGCCGGTGTGGCGCGCTCACTCGGTAGCCGGGCGTGTTCGAGGAGGTGGGTAGGCAGGTCGTGCAGGTTCCGGCGATCCCGCGCGGACCACGCGTCGGCATCGATCGTCACGGCCGGGGTCCTCGGATCCTCCCGCATGGGCCACCTCCGCGGACGGTGCCGGCAGTTCGGCCCTCACCCGGTCGGTGGTGGTTTCCGCGGCGGCGAGCCGTTCGTGGCCGCTCGGGGTGAGGTGCACGGCGTAGCTGCGGCGGTCACGTTCGGCGCGGTGGCGCTCGGCCAAGACCTGCCTTCCAGCTCGTCGACGATGGAGACCGTCGAGTGTCGGGACGCGAGGCGGTGCCTGCGTACGAGGAAGTGATGCTCGACTACGGTTTCCGGGCTGGAGCGGAGTCACTGCGCGCGGCCGGGTGAGGTCTGTAAAACGTGTTTCTTCCCTCGGCCGGAGGGTCGCTGATAACGATTCGGGCCACAAGAAGTGCCCGTCCCGCCGGGGAACGGGTGCCCACGCCTTCCCGCTCACGTCCCTGGCGGCGGCGCCTCCCCTTTGGTAATTCCGTGACCAGCGCAAACCTCGAATCTTGGCGTTACGGCGGGGTGGGGGTCCTGTGCTCGCGCGGTGTCCGGGGCCCCGAGCCTGCCTGGCAGACTTGAGGCGTGACTTGGACCCCAGTGCGTACACGACCGGATTCGCGTGCCGATTCCGGTGCTGCGCGCGGGATCGGTGCCGGGATCCTGCGCTGGGCCGGGCGGCTGCTCGGCGGTGCCCTGGTGGTGGGAATGATCCTGGTGGGCGGTACCGCCGTGCGGGTGTGGCAGGTGGCGCGGATCGAGGACTACACACCTGCCGACGCCATTGTGGTGCTGGGCGCCGCGCAGTACTCCGGGACACCGTCATCGGTGTTCGAGGCGCGCCTCTATCAGGCGGCGAGCCTGTACGAGCAGGGGGTGTCGGACCTGGTCATCACGGTCGGTGGCAAACAGGAGGGGGATCTGTACACCGAGGCCGCCTCGGGAAAGATGTACCTGATGGACGCGGGTGTCCCGGAGAGCGCCATCCTCGCCGTGGAGACCGGTTCCGACACGCTGCGCAGTGTGGAGGCCGTGGCCGCCGCGATGCAGGAACGCGGACTCGGTTCCGCAGTGCTGGTCAGCGATCCGTGGCATTCGCTGCGGACCCGCACCATGGCCCGCGACGCCGGACTGGACGCCTGGACCGCACCCACCCGCACCGGTCCCGCGGTGTACACCCGGGAATCGCAGGCGCACGGTATCGCCCGGGAGACCGCGGCCCTGCTCTGGTATCAGCTCACCCATTTCTCGGCGGATTTCAACTACACCGCCGGGCAGTGAAGCCTTCACCCGCCGGTGCTGCCGGACCTCCCGGCCGGTCACTGCCCGATGGCAGACTGGGTGCGGTGATCTACACCGAGCACGACCGCGAACGCCTGGTCGGCGAGGCGCCCAAAACGGCCGGCCTCGCCGGTGCCGGAGCCCATGGAAACGGGCACCGCACCGAATTCGCGCGCGACCGTGCGCGCGTGCTGCATTCGGCCGCGCTGCGCCGCCTCGCCGACAAGACCCAGGTGATGGGTCCCCGCGACGGGGACACGCCGCGCACCCGGCTCACGCATTCGCTGGAGGTCGCACAGATCGGCCGCGGTATCGCCGACGGCCTCGGCTGCGACCCCGACCTGGCCGAACTCGCGGGTCTGGCGCACGATATCGGCCATCCGCCCTACGGTCACAACGGCGAGAAAGCGCTGGATATCTTCGCCACCGATTTCGGCGGGTTCGAGGGCAACGCCCAGAATCTACGAATCCTCACCCGGCTCGAACCGAAGGTCCTCGATTCCTACGGCGGCAGTGTCGGGCTCAATCTCACCCGCGCCGCGCTCGACGCCGCGATCAAATATCCGTGGCATCGCACCGAGGCGGGCGGCAAATTCGGCGCCTACGAGGCGGACGCGGACCGGTTGTCCTGGGTCCGCAAGGGCGCCCCGGAGCGGCGGCCGGCGCTGGAATGCCAGGTGATGGACTGGTCCGATGATGTGGCCTACTCGGTGCACGACGTGGAGGACGGCATCATCGCCGGGCGGATCGATCTGCGCGCGCTGGCCGATCCGGTGGAGCGGGTCGCGCTGGCCGAGCTGGGACATGTACAGCATCGCGGCCTCTCGGTCGACGATCTGGTGGCCGCCGCGCAGCGGCTGTCCGAGCTGCCGGTTGTCGCGGATGTGTTCGTCTACGACGGCGCCCTCGCCAGTTCGGTCGCCTTGAAACGGCTCACCAGTGAACTCGTCGGCCGGTTCGCGAACGCGGCGGTCGTGGCGACGCGCGCGGCCCATCCCGGACCGCTCGCCCGCTACTCCGCCGACCTGGTGGTGCCGCCGGTGGCCGCCGCCGAGGTCGCCGTCCTGAAGACCGTCGCGCTGCGCTACGTCATGTCCGATCCCGACCACAAGTTGCGCCAGGCCGAGCAGCGCGCCCGCCTCACCGCCGTCGCCGAACACCTGCTCGCCACCGGCCCCGCCGCGCTCGATCCACTGCTGCTGCCCTGGTGGGAGACCGCCGCCGACGACAGCGCCCGGGTCCGGGTGATCGTCGACCAGATCGCCTCCTACACCGAGAGCCGCCTGGAACGCATCGCCGCCACCCTGGATTCGTGACGGTGCGCACGGTAGCGCCGCCCGGCGTCAGGGTGCTCGGGTTCCGGCGTGTACCCGCTCGCCTAGACTCGACTCCGTGACCGGACGAATACCTGCTCGCGATATCACCGCCATTCGGGAGCGCGTCCGGATCGAGGATGTGGTGGGCGAGTACGTGGCGCTCAAACGGGGTGGCGCGGACTCGATGAAGGGGCTGTGCCCGTTCCACGACGAGAAGTCCCCGTCCTTCCATGTGCGGCCCAACCACGGCCTGTTCCACTGTTTCGGATGCAACGAGGGCGGTGATGTGTATGCCTTCCTGCAGAAGATCGAGCACATCGGTTTCGTGGAAGCCGTCGAGCAGATGGCCGACCGGATCGGCTACCGGATCAACTACGAGGGCGGCGGGACATCGGTCCAGCGCGACCGCGGCACCCGGTCCCGGCTGGTGGCCGCCAATGCCGCGGCCCACGAGTTCTATGTCGAGCGGCTGCGCGGCCCCGACGCCACGGTCGCCCGCAAGTACCTCACCGACCGTAACTTCGACGAGGCCGCCTGGACCCAGTTCGGCTGTGGCTATGCTCCCGACGGCTGGGACGCCCTCACCAAGCACCTGCTGAACCGGGGCTTCGATTTCAAAGAGCTCGAGGCGGCCGGTCTGTCCCGGCAGGGCCGGCGCGGCCCGATCGACCGGTTCCACCGGCGGCTGCTGTGGCCGATCCGCAATCTCGGCGGCGATGTGATCGGTTTCGGCGCCCGCAAACTCTTCGAAGACGACACCATGCCGGGAAAATACGTGAACACCCCGGAAACCCTGCTGTACAAGAAATCACAGGTGCTGTTCGGTCTCGACCACGCCAAACGGGAGATCGCCAAGGGCCATCAGGCCGTGGTCGTCGAGGGCTACACCGATGTGATGGCCATGCATCTGGCCGGGGTGAAAACCGCCGTCGCCGCCTGCGGCACCGCCTTCGGTGACGACCACCTGGCGATCCTGCGGCGGCTGCTCATGGACGACAACTTCTGGCGTGGGGAGATCATCTTCACCTTCGACGGTGACGCCGCCGGTCAGGCCGCCGCCCTCAAGGCATTCCTCGGTGACCAGAAGGTCGCCGGGCAGACCTACGTCGTGGTCTCGCCCGACGGCCAGGACCCCTGCGAGATGCGCCAGCAGTCCGGTGATGCCGCCCTGCGCGATATGGTCGCCCGCCGCGAACCGCTGTTCGATTTCGCGCTGCGCCAGGAGATCGCCAAACGCGAGGACAGCCGCACCCGTGCCCTCACCTACGACAGCCAGGTCGAGGTGATGCGCTGGGCGGTTCCCATCGTCGCCCAGATCAAGGACCACGGCCTGCGCAAACGCTATGCGACCCAGCTCGCCGAATGGACCGGCTGGCAGGATCCGCAGCTGGTGTACCGCCGGGTCGACGAGGAGGCCCGCAAGTTGCGCGGCGCGGCGGCCGCCCCGCCCGCGCGTGCGCCCCGGGGCGAGCAGTCCGGTCCCACGCCGCCTGCCGCCCGCCCCGACCCTCGCGACCCGGTGCTGCGTTCCCAGCGGCAGGCTCTCACCGCCGGCCTGCAATACCCCGAGATCGCGGGCCCGGCGTTCGACGCCCTGGAAGCCGACGCCTTCACCCACCCCGCCTATGTCGCCGTCCGCACCCTCATGGCCGAGGCCGGGGGAGTGTCCGCGGGCCTCTCGGGTGCGGACTGGGTGGGCACGATCAGCGATCGCACCGACGACCTCACGCTGCGCGCCCTGGTCTCCGAGCTCGCCAGCGAACCGCTGCCGGTGAAGACCACCGGCGATATCCCCCGGTTCATCACCGGAGTCCTGGCCAACGCCCAGGCCGCCCTGGTCGGACGGCAGATCGCCGAACTCAAGTCACGGCTGCACCGCGTCTCCTCGGTCGACGAACCGGAGACCTATATGGCGTTGTTCGCCGACCTCGTCGCGCTCGAGCAGTACCGCAAGAGTCTGCTGGAACAGGCCATGGGCACCAGCGAATTCGGCGCCGCCTGACCCGCGGTGAGCTATCGCCGCCGGAGCTGATCGTGCGGGACCATCACGGTGGTGCGCTCGTCGAGCGGCTCCATCGGCTCCAGTTTCGGCTGGGTACTCAACTTGTCCGACAGCTTCTGTCTGCTCACCTGCACCAGCTTGCGCGTCACCGGGCTCCCCGCGACCGCGCGGGCACTCGCGCTGATCTGCTCATAACGTGCCCGCCCGGCCTTACTGCCCAGCACATAACCGGCAGCGATACCGATGATCAACCGCAACATTGTGGGTGGAGCTCCTCCCAGTAGTCCGTGCCGACCCATCCTGCCCGACAGCACCGACACCTGTCGATCCGGTCCCCACCGCCGGTCGGGCCCGGTTTCGGCCGCCCGCCCCGGCTCGACCCGGCGATTTGGGCGCGCACCCACCCATACGCTAAAGTTTGCTCTCGGTCGGCCCGGTACGGGCGAGGCCACCGAGCAATCCCCTATAGCTCAATTGGCAGAGCAGCCGACTGTTAATCGGCAGGTTACTGGTTCGAGTCCAGTTGGGGGAGCACAAACCGCAGGCCGGGTCCGATGGTGGGGCTTGACCTGCGGTTTTTTCGGCCGATTAGCAAAAATGCACCAGGTTCCCGCACCGAATTCCCATCCGGTCGAACGAGATGGCGATCGTCTTTCGTGGGTTCGTGCCACTGAAGGTAGGCCTGACGCCGATAATTCCGCACCACCCGGCTGCCGACGGCACCGTCCCGAACTTCGGGTCGAGTCGGTGGGTTCGGAGATCAGAGGTGCCACGAATTCATGATCTCCGAGGTCATCGCCCGACCACATTGCCGCGATTAGCGTCGACATCGACAGTGATGGGACAACGATCGGAACGATGATGAACAGAGGCGGCGTCGAGGTCGCGGTGACAGAAGGCCTGCTGCGGCACGGCATGCCGTATCTGGCGTTCGGTAGTGGCCGGCCGCTGGTATTTCTGCGCTGGTTCACCCCGGATCACGCCAATCCGACCGGACGGATGCGGTCCTCGGAGTTGAAGAAGCTGGCCGGTCTCGCCCGGCGGTTCCGGGTGTACACGGTGGGCCGGGCGCCGGGTACAGTGGCCGGTGCCACCATGGCCGATTTCGCCGACGAACATGCCGACGCTTTGCGCGCCGAATTCGGCGAACCGGTTGATGTCCTCGGTGTGTCCTCCGGTGGTTCGATCGCCCTGCAGCTGGCCGCCGATCATCCCGAGGTAGTGTGCAAACTCGTTGTTGTGTCGGCGGCGTGCCGGTTGGATCCGGTTCTGCGGATCGGTCAGCGCCGCTATGCGGAGGCAATGCTGGCGGGTAGGCCCGGGCTGCATCACTTGGCGCCGGCCACCGTCGCCGATCCGGTGGGCGCCCGTCTGGCGGGGGCGGCGATGTGGTTGGCCGATCCGCTGGTTCGGCCGAAGGTACCGGCCGACACCCACCACTTCTTGATGGCCGAGGACGGTTTCGATCTCACCGGAAGGCTCGGCGAGATCACGATGCCCACCTTGATCGTCGGCGGCGACCGCGATGGCTCCTACAGCACAGAGACCCTTCGGTGCACCGCCGACGGCATCCCGGCCGCGCGTCTCATCCTGTACCCGCGCACCGGCCACCTCGGCGCGGCCTCGCATCCACATTTCGTGGACGACGTCGTTCGATTCCTGGGCGATTCGATGCTGTAGCCCACCGTGCGGGGCGACTGACCGCTGGGGACCGATCGCCCGGCCGGCGGTGTCAGGCGGGCCGGGCGCCCATCACACATGTGATTCGAGCCGGTCGCGAGCGACAGACGCCGATCTAGACCGGATCCGACTCCGTGCGGGCACGCCATGCGGCGGCCGAGTCCAGGGTTGCCATCGGATGCAGCATGGCGTAGTCGAAAGCCGCGAGTGCGGCGCCATCCTGGATGCGGCGCGGCAGATCTGGATTCGCCAGTGCGCCGCGACCCAGCGACAGTACGTCGGCATGCCCCCCGGCGAGAACCTTCGCGGCTTGCTCCAGCACATGCATGCCACCGTTGGCCACAACCGGCCGGCCGGAGACCTCGCGTGCCAGCTGGGTGATGGTCGTACCGCTCGGGAAACGCGCGGTGTCGATGAAATCCCTACCCTCGCTGGCGATATGCAGGAAACTGGCCGCTGTCAGGGCGGCGAATACCACCCGTGCGTCGGCCTCGCCGCCGGGCCATCGATAGCTGAAGTCGTTGACCTTGGTCTGCGACAGTCGCACACCGACCGGAAAATCGCCTACAGCGGCGCACACTTCGTTCAGCACCCGCGCGGTGAGTCGGATGCGGTTCGTCACCGGTCCTCCGTACTCGTCGGTGCGCTGATTGGTGTAGTCGGTGAGAAACTGGTCGAGCAGGTAACCGTTCGCGCCATGTATTTCGACACCGTCGAAGCCGGCCGCTCGCGCGTTCTCGGCGGCGGTGACGAAACCGCCGACTACGTCGTCGATATCGCTTGCCGACATCTCTCGGGGCACACCCCACGCGCCACCCGCTCCGCCGTAATCGACCATCATCTGTCCGCGTGGCCGAACGGCCGACGGGCCTATGGGCTCGAAACCGCGGGCGTTGCCCTGCGAGATCGCGCCCGCATGCATCAGCTGGGCCGTTATCGCGGCTCCGCCGGAGTGGACGGCCTCGACCACAGCCTGCCAACCCTCGACATGCCGGTCGGTCACCAGGCCTGGCTGATTGAAGTAGCCCTGGCTGTGGGTGGAATCGGTGTAGATGCCCTCGGTGGTGATCAAACCGAAACCGCCCGTGGCGAATTCACGGTAGTAATCGACCATCTGCGCGGTCGGCACGCCATCTGGTGCCGCGGATACGCGAGTCATCGGAGCGACCGCCAGGCGATTGCGTAGCGGTAGCGCCGCGAGGTGAAACGGCTCCAAGGCCGGGTGGGTCAGAGTGCGTTCGGTGGTTGTCAACGGGTCAACTCCTCGTCTGGTCGGGCTGCGTGCACGGCCCGTGCCGAGCACGCGACGACGAGCCTTCCCGACCGTGTCGGCAGGGGCCAGTGCCCGGCGCACCGCTGTTCCGAGAGCCTGGGTCCGGCAGACCTAGCTTTGCCGGTCGCGCTCGATGAGCGTGCGCAACGCCTGCTCGGTGCGACTACCGGGCTTGGCGGTGTAGGTCACCAGGGCGCGGACCCCCGGATCGGCTATCGGCGAGAAGAACTCGTAGTCGAGTTCGATCCGGCCCAGATCGGGATGCTGGATGTAATAGGTGCCGAATGCCACATCGTTGACGTCATGGCTGGTCCAGAGCTCATCGAACTGTGTGCTGGCCGACCGCATTCGTGTGATCAGCGCAGTGAGGGCGACATCGCCGGGCCGGTGGCCGATCCGCAAGCGCAGATCGGTGGCGACCTGGCGAGCCAGGGCGGGGTGCTCGTCGGCGAACAGCGCGCGGATGCGGGGATCCAGGAAGACCAGTTGCGTCCAGTTGCGCTGCTCGCCCGGTAAGTCGGCGAAATCGATCCCGAAGACCAATTCCGCCGCCCGATTCCAGCCCAGCAGATCGGTGTGATGGCCGATGATGTAGGCGGGCACGAACTCGAGCGCGGCCAAGAGTACGCGCAGGGCCGGGCGCAAGGTCGGCGAATTCGGCTCGACGAGGTCGGCCGGCGACGGTGGGCGGGCCAGGTTGTGCAGGTGAATGCGCTCATCGGGGCTCAGTTGCAGGGCGGTTGCGACAGCGTCGAGGATCTCGGTGGAGACGTTCTCCAGCCGTCCCTGCTCCAAACGGGCGTAGTAGTCGGCGCTTATGCCGGCGATTTGTGCGAGTTCTTCGCGACGCAGGCCAGGCACGCGCCGCCGGGTGCCGAAGTAGGGGAGACCGACGTCTTCCGGCCGTAGCCGCCCACGGCGCGAGGACAGAAAACTGCCGATTTGCTCAACATCGCCCACAGAGGACGATTATAAGGTGGGTCGGTCAGGCCCCGGTTGACTGGTCATGGGTGCGGTAGGGGCTGGTTGTCGGAGCCGACGCTGGTCAAGCTCAGTGCTGACACTGCGTACCGACCAGCGAAAGGACTGCCCGATGGCCGCCCGAATCCACAAGATCGCCACCGACCCCGATTGGTATCACCCCTATCGCATCTCCCAGGCCGTCGTGGCCAACGGAATGATCTATGTCTCGGGCCAGGCCGGTTTCACCGAGGACGGCACGACAGTGTCAGGAGGCTTCCGTGCACAAGGGCGCCAGGCCTTCCGCAACGTCGAGACCGTTCTGGCCGCAGCGGGCGCGACGCTGGCCGATGTGGTGAAGGTCGGCATCTTCGTGCGCGACATGGCCGCCAATCTCCCCGATGTCCTCGAACTGCGCGCCGAATTTCTCGCTGAGCCCTATCCGGCGGATACTTTGTTGGAGGTGTCTGCGCTGGCCCAGCCGGAATGGCAGATCGAAATCGAAGTGATCGCCCTCTGCCCGGTTGAAGGTTCTCGCGGTAGCGACTGACCGGTGGAGCCGCAAGGCATCGGAACAGCGGAGAGGTTCCGGGCAGGCCGTCGATTCCCTGGCCGGCCGATCCAGGCCTGTTACGCAAGATACTGTGAACCTGCACACCATCGAACCCTCGCTACCGGCGGGTCCGCGTACCGAACATGCCCGTGTGTGACGTGTTCCCAGGTGAGCTCGGCGAAGCGTTCTATTTCTTTGATGCGCGTGGACCGAGCTCCCCCCGACACCCACTTGTCCGGGGAGCAGGGGAAGCTCGGACACGCTCGGATTGTTGTGGTCTGCCCACAGAGGTCGCCGGTCGCCGGAAGGTGACCCGGTGCGGGGCTCGCGGCCCTCGGGGATCGCCACGCTGATCAAGTGGACCAGCCGATTCGCTGCCTTGGTGACGCAGCCCGGCGGCATCGAAGCGAAGACAGACGCCGCCGGCCGAGTTCGGTGGTGGCTACGGTGAAGGCCGCCTCCAATACTGTGCGCCGCCGTCAGCCCTGTGCCGGCAGCCCGATGAGTTTGCAATAGGCGTCTGCGACCGATGAGGGATCCAGTGAGCCTTCCTCGTGATACCAGCGATGGCTTTCGCTGACCATATTCAGAATGGCGAAGGTCAAGACCGACGACGGTGCTTCCGGAAGCTGCCCCAAAGCCTGGACCTTCTCGACGACGCTGCGAACGGTAGCCACGAATTCACGCTCGTGGAGTTGTACCTCCTCGGCCACTGCCGGCTCCAACCAGCGCTGCTCGCTGCGATATACGGCGAACGTGAGATGGTTTGCGACCACCGCGTATGTGAATCGGGTGATGATCGCGCGCAGTTGGGTGATCGGATCATCACCCTCCGCCAAGCCTTCGTGCAACGCGGTCGTCATGTCTCGATCCACCTGCTGCGCGATTTCACGCAGCAGGTCTGCCTTCGATCCGACATAGTGATAGATGGATGGCTGGCTGAGGTCGAGCTGAGCCGCGATCTCCTTCGTTGTTCCCTTGTTGTACCCGCGGGAGGAGAAGACAGCCGCAGCACCGTCGAGGATACGTCGCCGCTTGTCTTCCCAGGCCGACTCCCCTTCGGCCGGCAGTGGCGCAATCACGTCAAGGCCTCCCACGGTAGCGCCTCCGAAGTCGAAGACATCAGTTTAACCTGCGGATGATCTCACGAGTCCGCCGGACCAGCGGACCGGCCGTAGCTGCCCTGTCACGCATCGGCCACGATTCGGCGCAGCGCCATCCGGTCGATCTTGCTCGCGGGCGTCCTCGGCAACTGATCCACCACTCGGATTTCCCGCGGTTGTTTGTAGTGCGCCAGATCAGCCGCGCAATAGTCGGCCAACGCTGTCTCGTCCAGGACCACACCGTCGTCGGCGACCACGAATGAGACAGGACGTTCTCCGCGCCGGTCATCGGGTACGCCCACCGTGGCGGCCTCCGTGATCCCCGGATACCGGCACAGTGTCTCGTCGATTTCGCGCGGATAGACATTGAACCCGCCGACGATGATCATGTCTTTCTTGCGGTCGACAATAAAGAGGTAGCCGTCCTCATCGAGATAACCGATATCCCCGGTATTGAGCCAGCCACCGACGAACGCCCCATCGCCCTGCGCCGGGTCGTGATACCCGACGGTCATGTGCGGCGCTCGGACCTGTATCTCTCCGGATTCGCCCGCGGCCGTGAATCGGTTCGGATCCTCCAGATCGACAATCCGGACCTCGACCGAGAGGGCGGGCAGGCCGACCGAACCCAACCGCGACGGCCTGTCCGAACGATTACAGGCGATCGGCGCCAGTTCGGTCATCCCGAAGGCCTCGCGAATCTCCACACCGGTTCGACGCATCCAGCGATCGTGCAATGCACCCGAGAATCTCGACCCGCCGCCAGGACAGATACGAAGTGTCGACAGATTCGCGCGATCGATACGGTCGCTCGACAGCAGACCGGCGTATACCTCGGCCGGACCGCCGCCGAAGACGGTGACGCCGTGATCTCGGATCGCCGCGGCGACCGAATCGGGATCGAATCTTTGATAGGTCACCACGGTCGCGTAGCCGTAGACGGGGTTGAGAATGCCCATCAGCAGCCCCCAGATATGAAACGACGGCGCCACGTTCAGCCACACTTCGGCGCCGAGCCTGGTTGGCCAGCACTCCTCCATGCCACGGACGGTGAGCATCAATGTGTGGTGAGTGTGATCGACCCCTTTGGGCACGCCGGTGGTACCACCGGTAAACATCATTGTCGCGAGCCGGTGAGGTGGCGGCAGCTGATCCACGCCGATAGTAAGCGTTTCGTCGTGGCACCAGGATTCGAGGGCCGGCTCGTTTTCGCCGAGCACGAGGAACTCGAGACCGAGTGACTCCGCCGCGGCGGCGGCAGTATCCGCGGCACCGGCCACTGCCAGCACAAGACTCGCCTCGGACCGTTCGAGCAGATGTCGCATTTCGCGGCCGGTAAAAGCGGGGTTCATCAGGGCCACCTGTGCACCGGCCAGCCAGGTGGCGAAAATCGCCACCGACAGCTCGGGGCCGTTCGGCATGACTACCGCGACCGGGCGTCCATCGGCGAGCAACCCGGTCAGGCGGCGCGCGAGGCCCGCCGCCGATCGGCCCAGCTCCGCGTATGACAGCGTTCGGTCTCCGGATATGATCGCGACCCGGTCGGGTGTCTCGATCATTGCCCGGCGCAGGCATTCGACCATGCTTCCGGACGATTCTCGTCTCGGGCCGTCCATTCCCTCGGTAGTCACTGCGCCCACCACAACCTCCAGTTAAGCGGATACATATCTTGTCGAGTTTTCTGCATGATGATCAGTCGGAAAGGTGCGCGGTGGAGCCCGTGACCTGAGGAATCGAGCCCGGCCGGATACGCGCCGCCGCCGCCTCGTACTCGGCGCCCAGTACGGACACGACCTCGGCGACCGATTCCCGACCACGAATCGCGCCGACGCCCTCACCGGCCGACCACACATCCCGCCAGGCCTTGGATTCGGAGATCGCGCCCGAGAAATCGATGCCGGTCGGGCTTCCGGAAGCCGACGTGTGCAGGCGCAGGCTCTCGGTGAGCCAATTCGCAGCGACACCGGTCACTTCGTCCGAGGTGGTGATATCCGCGATTGTCGCGTCGATCACCATCCGACGGTGTCCCTCGGCGGCACCGCTTTCCGAGGTCGCGAGCAGTCGCGTACCGACGGTGACGATATCGGCGCCCAGGATCTGCATGGCGAGAATGCCCGCACCCGAACACACTGCGCCACCAGCGATCAGCGGTCCGTCCCAGAAATCCCGAATCGCGGTGATCAGCGAGAAGGGGCTGTACATTCCGGTATGCCCTCCGGCCCCCGAGCAGACGGCCGCGACACCATCCGCGCCGGCGGCGATGGCCCGACGGGCCTGTTCGGGTGTGTTGACCTGGGCGAGGACCAGGCCACCCCAGCCATGCGCGGCCGCGAGTGCGCGCTGGGGATTGCCGAGCGCGGTGATCACGAGAGGCGGCGCGGCATCTTGCAGAAGGTCCAGTTCGGCGTCGAGCCGATCGTAGGTGCGGTGCACGATGAGATTGACTCCCCACGTGCCCCCGCCGGAGCCGGCTGTGATGCCATCGATCAAGACACGCAGATCATCGATCGTGCGCGCGTTGGCGGCGGGAAAAGTGCCGATGATTCCGGAACGCGCGGCAGCGGTGACCAGTTCGGTGCCCGAGACGAGGAACATAGGGGCCGCCATGACCGGAATCCGCAGCGATCCGACGAGCTCGACGAAGGTCTGTCGGTTCTTCGATATCAACGCACCACACCGGCTTCCGGTCGAGTTGCCGACTCGAGCGTTCTGCGGGCACGGCGGACGAGATGCGGAGCGTCGAGCGCCAACACGGCCGTCGGGTGCCCGTCACGGGTCCAGGTCACTGATCGTCCGGAGCGGGTATCCGCGCGGATCTCGACCGTATCGGTGTGGTCGTGACGGCCGACATAGTGCAGGCTGTGGCCCAGCTGATTGGACCAGAAGTAGGGCAGCGGATCGTAGGATTCGGCGGCACCGAGAATGTTCCGGGCCGCGACCTGTGCGGACTCGGCCGCATGCTGCCAGTGTTCGAGATGCATATCTGTTCCGTATCGGGATGAGCGCCAGGCGACCGCGTCGCCGGCCGCGTAGACGCCGGGAAGGCTGGTGCGCAGGTATTCGTCCGCGGTCAGAAACCCTGCCCGATCGAGGGTGACCGGTGAGTCGTTCAGCCACGATGTCGCCGGCGACCCACCGACAGCGGCGATCACCAGGTCGGCGACATGCACGCTGGAATCGCTCAGACGCACGCCGGTGGGTATGGTTTCGAGAGCGCTGACTCCGGCGGTGAGCCGGATTCCGCACTCGTCGTACCAGCCGCGGATCTCGTCGAGGACTGTGTCGGGAACTCCGGGCATGGCGGGTCCGAACTCAGGGCTGATGACGGTCACTCGGCAACCGGCCGCGGCGGCCGCCGTCGCGACCTCCACCCCGATCAGGCCCGCGCCGACGATCAGGATGGTCCGATTCGGAGTCAGTTCGGCACGCAGCCGGACGGCGTCGTCGAAGGTGCGCAGCACCCGAGCCTCGGGTGCACCGAGTTCGCTGGGCAGACGCCGTGCCCGCAGACCGGGTGCCAGTATGGCGGCGTCGAAGGGGAGCCTCCCGGCCGTGGTGAGGATTTCGCCGTGCCGGATTCCGATCGCGACGGTCTCGGTCTGTATCTCGACCCCGAGATCGCCGAGACCGGGGCTCAACGTCGGCCGGGTTGCCACCCCTGCCAGCAGCTCCTTGGACAGCGGCGGTCGATCGTAGGGTTCGGCGGACTCCTGCGTGATCAGGGTGATCTGTCCCTGGAACCCGGACCTACGCAGCGTCACGGCAGCCGTGTGACCTGCCAGGCCGCCGCCCACGATGACCACTCTGTCCGGGTGCGTTGCCATCATTGCTCCTCTCGGCCCGGACAGACGGCGGCCCGGCGCCCGCGGACTTCCAACCCGCCATCGTTCGGGAATACCGCGCCGGTGACGAAGCCGGTGTCGTCGGGGCAGGCCAGTGAAACGTAGAGGCCGGCCTGCTGTTCCGGCTCACTCACGAATCCCAGTGGAATCGACCTCGCGATGCTGTCGAGCAGACGCGTCTCCTCGGACAGACGGCGACCACCGCCGAGATCTCCGATCCCGGTCAGACCGGTGCGGGTGGCCCCGGGAGCGACGCCATTGACCCGCACGTCCGGTGCGAGTTCGTAGGCCAACTGCCGGACGAGCCCCACCACGGCGTGCTTGGATGCCACATACAGTGCGCCGCCACCACCCGCATAGGAACCGCTGGACGAGCTGGTGAGGATGATCGAGCCCCGGCTGCTACGCAGCGCCGAGATCGCTGCCCGCACTCCGAGTAGATAGCCGAGTACGTTGGTGGCGAAGATTTCGTGGAAATTGTCGGGTAGCTCCACGATCTCCAGGTCGTGGAGTTTCGCGCCGAAGTCGTACACACCGACATTTCCGACATAGGTGTCCAATTGCCCGAACATGTCGAGCGCGCGTTCGGTCGCCGCGAGATGGGCCGCGGGATCGCGGACATCGCCGATCACGGTGGCGACCCGGCCGGGATGTGCTTCCGCGACCTCTGTCGCGAGCCGCTTCTCACGTTCCAGCACAACAACGCTCGCGCCCTCGCGCACGTATCGGTCGACCACCGCGCGTCCGATGCCATCACCACCTCCGGTGACCAGCGCGACCTGTCCTTCCAGTCGTCCCATTCGAAGTGTCCCGTCAGAAGAAAGTGTTGATGTTCTTGGCGGGCAAGGTCGCGTGATTCAGGATGACCTTCCGCGCCGCGATGCGCAGGTGACCGTCGACGCGTCGCAACCGATCGATCCGTCGGCCGTACAGGGTCGCCGAGTCGGCGCCGCCCTGGCCGCGATAGTTCACGAAAACGGAGCGCACAGTCAGTTCGTCCGGGACCTCGCACAGTTCGACCTCGATATTGGAAACAACATGCAGATGCCGGGTCGCCGGGTCCTCGGCCCACGCCGTCGGTGCGGTGAATCGGTCCACCCGGTGCCGGAGATCGGCGACGGTATCGTCGAAGTACGCCATCCGCTCCGGTGCGTAGGTGCCGGATCGGTCGTGGCGGCCGCGGTTCTCGATGCCCGGCACCCAGTAGGTGGCATCTTCGGTGAACAGTGCCAGCCATTCGGGATAGCGTTCTTCGTCCAGAAGTCGCGCTTCCCGTGCCGAGAACGCGATGACCTCGAGATAGAGGTCGGTATCCACGCGTTCGACCGGTTTCGGATCGGCCGGTGTCATCGTGTAGCCCTCTTGTCCAGAAGTTCGGTCCAGTCGGTCGAACTCATCATCTTCGACCACTGCCGGTAGAATGCTCGTTGATTGGCGTCATTGATCTGTCCCCGGTAGACATTGCCGGGGAGCTCGGGGTGCTCCAGTCGGCTTCCCAGACCGAGTCCGTAGTGCAGCGGTTGCCGGCGGGTCACGAATCCCCGATTGCTGTGTGTCGAACCTTCCCAATTCTCGCCGTCATCCATCTCGAAGACACCGGAGGGGGAAAAGGTCAGCATCGCACCCTTCTTCCAGGCTTCCTTGACCTCTGGCGGAGCATTGCGATTCACCAGGACCCACGTCCGCAGTTCGGTTTTGTGCGGGCCGAGCGGCTGCCAGGTACGGAAAGTGTTCTGACCGGGCAGGAACGAGAAGTTGGGAAATACGTTCGCCGAGCTGACCGACCCCACCATCTTCGCCCGAGTTGCTCCGAGACGGGCTTCGAATTCACGTCGATGATCACGAAGATAGCTCATAATACGTTTGTCGCCGAGCGTGGCCGCATTGCCGACACCGTCGAGATTGAATTCCCAGCAATGGCCGTTCACATTGACGTGGTAGCTCTCGTTGGTTTCGTCACCGAGCGTTGCCACCGGCCCGCCGAGCATCGCCTCGGCTCCCGAAGCATGTGTCCACCCCGCGTGCAATGCGTCGCCGGCAAAATTCTCGGCGGCAAATTTCCAATTGCAGCCGAGGATCGACGAGATACAGCCGCCAAAGAATTCGGTTCCACCGGGGTCGTTGTCGAGTATGACGTCCAGATAATAGGTGAAATCGCCGAGGAATGCGGTGAGTTCGGGTGCGGTCGGGTCGAAGGTGGCAAAGATCAGACCTTTGTAGCTGTCGATCCGAGCCACCGGTTTCAGGCCCATCCTGGATCGATCGAACTGTGGTTCACGGTCATAGGAATCCGACTCGTGCATACCACGCAGCGACCCGTCGAGTCCGAACGACCAGCCGTGATAATTGCAGACGAATCCGCGCGCAACCCCTACCTCCGCCGAACAGACCCGGTTTCCGCGGTGCGGACAACTGTTCAGGAAAGCTCTCACCCGGCCGTCGCGACCGCGAACCACGATCACCTCGTCCTCACCGATCCTGGTGGTGAGAAACGAACCGGATTGCGGAAGTTGACTTTCGTGCGCGATGAACAGCCACGCACGGGCGAAGATCTTCTCGAGCTCGAGCTGGTAGATCTCCTCCGACCAGAAAATCTCGCGCGGCAACCGTCCCTCATCGACGGCTGCCGAAACCGATTCGCTCATAGTTCGTCACTTCCGTTGCTACTGCTTCTCCGGTGCACGTAGATCTGGCCGCCGTCGACCGACACCGCGTAGGTATCCAAGGCCTTGGTTGCCGGAAAGCACAATGGATTTCCTGTGCGGATATCGAATTCGGCCCAGTGCACCGGACAGACGATCGTATGACCTTCCAGTTCGCCTTCCGACAGCGACGCGGTGGCATGGGTGCAGGTATCGGCGGTCGCGTAGATTTCTCCGTCGACGCGGTAGATCAAGAGTGGAGGCCACCCCTCCGGGGTCATCCGCACCATATCCCGGCCGTCGAGTACTTCGACCGGCCCGAGCGGACACGAGGTGGATGTGCTGGTGGTCACGACGCGATCCGTCCGACGGCCCGATTCGGGATGAGTTCGGCGAAGCCGAGGCCGGTGATCCATTCCGGAACGGCCTCGTATGCGATGATTTCTCCGGCGCATGGTCCCAGCGCGGACATGGCGGCGACGAAATTTCGGATTTCCAGGCCGCCGTTGCCGCCGTGCTCGCGAATGTATTCATCGCTGAACGACACGAGTTCCGTTACCTTTCCGGCCACGACGAGATCAAGGATCATGCGGTCGAATTCCATATTCACCCGACCCATTTCGGCGGTGCCGACCCAGTGGCTGATGCCGCCGCTTCCGATGACGACCACTCGCTCGTCTTCGTGCCAGCTCTCGACGGCGGCCTTGAGGTTCTGTCCGATCTGCGCGGCTCGCGGCAGCGGCAGGAGTGGCTCGACGCCGCAGGCCAGATAGATCGGAACCACCGGAATATTCGTTTCGGCGCCGATCCGGAAGTACGGAATCGCGATGGAATGATCGACCGTCAGTGAATCGGCCACCGCCCAGTCGATTCCGGTGCGATGTCCATGACGTACCAGATGGCGCGCCAATGCCTTGTTGTCCGGTAACTGCCGCTTGCGCATGCCCGGAAGACGTTCTATCGGCCCGTCGAGGTCGCCACTGCCGATCAGCGCCTGCGGTAGGCAGCCGGGCCCGAAAAGCAGGTAGTGGTCGGTGCCGATAATGATCAACGTGGTGGCGCCGAGATCCGCGACCCGTCGTGCTACCTCGGTGTACGCCTCGGAGATTCGTTCGCGTACCGCATCGGCCGGTGCCGTCGGATCGGTGATGACCATCGGATCGTGTGGCACGAGGAAGCCGCCTACCAACTCAGCCATTCTTGTGGTCCTTCCGAATCGAGAGGGATTTGCTGCCGTCGAGTTCGGACAGATAGCCGGACAGGCTGCGATCACCGAAGGTCATCCACAGCCCCCACAGCAACATGGGGTTCGCGCCGTGGTGCTGCAGTGCCGGGAGATCGATGCTGTCCACGGCGGAACGCTCGTCCGGATCGAGCCGGTACCTGTCGAGGAATTCGGAGGTGTCCGAGATGAAGCTGTCGCGTGCCTGTTTGCCGGCGACGATGTCGTAGAGTGCCTTTTCCACTGCTGATCGGCTCATCTCACAACCTGCCCAGGAATTCGCGTACTTCGCAAAGGAACTCGCCGCTCCGTTCCAATTGCACCCAGTGGCCACATTTCGAGAACACCTTGAGGTCGGCATTCGGAATATGGTGCGCGGCGCGCCAGGCCAGCTCGACCGGAATGACGGGGTCCTCCCGCCCGTGCAAGATGAGTGTTGGCTGCGTGATGGTGCGCAGTGATTCCTCCGGCACGCCTTTGACCGGTGTGCCCTCGGGGCCGGGTTCGGGAATGAGGCGACGGTAGGCATCCTGGGCGCCGGGGCGAGCACTGGCCTCGTACCTCTCTCGGACCATGTCCTCGGTGACCAGGGCAGAATCGTGCGCAAATATCCGCAGGATCCGGCCCATTTCGCTTTCGTCCGGTTCGTAGTGCCATCCGGACCGCAGGCCCTCGGTCATCTCGAAGGTTCCGACCGGAGTGCCGAGCAAGATCAGCCCATCGACTCGCTCGGGGTGCTTCAGGGTAGCGGCGAGCGACAGCCCACCGCCGAAACTGTTGCCCAGCAGGGTGGCCGAGGGCACTTCGAGTGCGTCGAGTAACTCCACGAGTTGCCGCACCCAGAGTTTGATTCCATAAGTGGTGCCCACGGGCCCCACGGAGGCCCCGAAACCCGCGATATCGGGTGCGATCACCTGGAAGTCTTCGGCGAGTTCAGGGATCAGGTGAGACCAGTTCGCTGCGGCGGATACGCCCGGGCCTGACCCGTGCAGTAGCACGATCGGGCGGCCCGATCCGGCCGTGAGGACGTTGGTCGGGATCCCACCGGCCTCGACAACACGGGTTCGTGGGGCGAGATGGTCGGCAACGCTTTGCGGCATGTACCCAACACCTTTCCGGTTCGATTGATTGATTGATTGATTGATTGGACGATATGCCCGTTGTGTACGACAGTCAAGGGGTGCGGTCGATGTCGAGCCTGCGATAGGTGGGCTTGGGCGCGGGTGCGGCCGATGCCTGGCCCCCGCGTCCGGTCCGCTCGGCGGGCCGGTTGAGCTGTGGCGGACCGGTGGGGTCGAGGTGCGCCGACCGTCGCGCAGGCTGATCCGGCAGGGCGGTATCCGCTCGGGTCGTGGAGCATCGACTGGGGCGGCGGCCGGCTGCGGCTGTGACCGGAACGGTCCTGGTGGCAGGGTGTTCCTGAAGTCAGGATGCCCGTGGGGAAGTCGCCTGAGGCGCATTCGGCACGGCGAGGGCGAAGCGGCCCATTTCGAGTCGGAAGCGGAACGTCACGTGACGATCGGTTCGCGCGGCGAGATTCGGGTTACGCCGCGCAGATGTGCCAGTGTCGATACCCGAGATGCCTCTGCGCAGATTCGGCGCAACCGGGCCTCGAGGCCGCCGACGTCGAGATGACCGGCCTTGCCGGAGATGGACAATGCGGCAATAGCCCGCCCCGGCCCGTCGAACACCGGCACTGCCAAACAGGCGAGGCCGAGCTGCCCCTCCTGATCGTCGAACGACACGCCTCGGCGCCGGATCGTGCTGAGTTCCGACTCCAGCTGTGCGGCATCTGTGACTGTTCTGGGCGTGAGCGACGGGAGGGGCGCACTCAGTGCCCGACCGGCCGCGACCGGGTGGTAGGCCAGCAGGGCCTTGCCGACGGCAGTCGCGTGTGCGGGTAGCCTGCCACCGATTCGGGATGGCGTAGGGACGCAGCGATGGCCGTAGAGCTTGGCGAGATAAACGACATCGGTTCCGTGCAACACTGCCAGATGGACCGTTTGGTGAGTGACTTCGTACAGCTCCGTCAGGAATGGGAGCATCAGGTCGCGCATGCGCTCGTTTTCCGGCGTGCAAACCGGCTGCACCAACCGATGTAGTCGACTGCCCAGACGATAGTTGGTGCCGAACCGCTCGACTATGTCGTTGCGTTGCAGCACGCCGAGTACCCGATGGGCTGTCGATTTGCTGAGTTGGGCCCGGCGTGCCAGTTCACTGACCCCGATGCCGGTGCTCGACTCGTAACCGAAAGCTGCGAGCAGGCTGATCGCTTTGTCAACTGCCGCGCGATCATCGCGAAGCGGTTCGGGGATGGACCTTGTCATAACGGCTCCCTCTTGCCTGAACCTGCGCTGTGACCTTCACTGCAACAGCTCGGCACCTGCGCGAAATAATGATGCCGCTGTCCGCGGTGGCCGTCAAGGGTGACGAGATGTCACTTAAAAGTGACTATTCCGACGATGACGGACATCACACCAACTCGGCGTTGATTCCCTCGGAGGCGTGGCGATCGGATGTTCCTCCTCGGCCGGCGTCGACGGCCGTTGTGCTGAACTGCCGGACCTGCGGAACCGTGGTCACCATGTAGGCGACCACCCGGTCGCTCAGGCAGACGTACTTGTGCGGGATATCGCCCGGAAACCGGACGAAATCACCCGCCGCCAGGTCCAATGAATCGTTCACCGGACCGGCCCGCAGCTTCCCTGTGACTACGTACAGGTGGTGCAGTGTGCCTGCGGTGTGCGCGGCGACGACCCGCGGCTGGGTTCTGGTCCGCTCCAATCGCAGGATCAGCGTCCGCAGGTAGCCCGAGCCGTAGACCTCATCCAGCAATCGTTCCGCACGATCGTCGAATTGACGCCACGAGGTCTCGGCCGCGCGCTGCACATAGACCGGTGTGCCCCATTCGGTGAGTAATTGGCGAACCGAGACATCCAGGGCCCTACCGAGCAACGCAAGCGTATCGACTGTCGGATTGCCGATGCCCTGCTCGATCTTCGACAGTGTCTGCTTCGATAGGCCCGACCTTCTCGCCAACTCGCCGAGCGACATGGCCCTCTCCTGTCGGTATCGGCGGACGTTGCGTGCGACGAGTTCGTTCTCGCTCGCTCTATTGTCACTTTTGATCTGCATCCTGTGATTCTCGACGAACACCTCGCCCCGAGCATCATCCACGCCACTCGTCCCCGCTCGAGCGACCTCGGCCCGCTGGCGGTGCCGGTCGGGCCGTGTGCCGATCGACGGTGTGCGTTCCGCTCGGCAGCACGCGACCTTCGGTCCGTCACCGTACGCGCATACCTTCGTGACCTAGCCCATAGCTGGAGCAGTATCACGCCAGGCCCGGAGGACCGTTATGAAAGAAAGTCTCGCATCGTCGAGCCCAACAGTGAATTCCCTGTCACGGAAGGATCAGCGACGAGCGCTCATCTCCAGTTTCCTCGGCTCGACGGTCGAATACTACGATTTCGTGCTGTACGGTGCGGCCGCGGGTTTGGTCTTTCCGGCGCTCTTCTTCCCAGAGACGATCGGCCTCGCACTGGGCGCCACCCTATCTTTCGTGGTTCTCCTCGCCGGCTATATCTCCCGCCCGGTCGGTGGAGTCTTGTTCGGGCATTTCGGTGACAAGGTCGGACGCAAGAGCGTACTCGTGATCACGCTCATGGTGATGGGCCTGGTATCCGTGTGTATCGGTCTCATGCCGACCTACGAGACGATCGGGATCGCCGCACCCATCTTGCTGGTAGTGCTGCGGATCGTGCAGGGCCTGGCGGTGGGAGGTGAATGGGCCGGCGCCACCTTGATGGCCGCCGAGCACGCCGGCGAAGGTCGCCAGGGCTTCTCGGCATCGGTGGCCGTTGCCGGAGGTCCCGCAGGTTCGGTACTGGCTACTCTGGTCCTCGGACTCTTCGCGGGCCTGCCCGACGACGCGTTCTTCAGCTGGGGCTGGCGTATACCGTTCCTCCTGTCGGCCGCGCTGGTGATCGTCGGCCTGTACATGCGCTACCGAGTGACCGAATCCCCCTACTTCTCCGAAGCACGTAGCGCCGGTCGAGTACATACCGGCGTACCGATTCTGCGTGTCCTCCGGCGATATCCGCTGTCGAGTCTGTACGGGATTCTCGCCACGGCCGGTCCGCTGTTCATGCAGGCCTTACTCGCTGTATGGCTCGTGCCCTATGTCGCTGCACAAGGTGTCGTTTCACGTCAGGAGGCGCTGTACATGCTGACATTCTCCAGCGTCCTGCACATCTTCGCTATTCCGTTGTTCGCCTGGCTTTCGGATCGTTATGGGCGCCGCCCCGTCATGCTTGCCGGAGCGGGCGTCTCCGTTGCGCTGGTATTTCCGATGTTCGCCTTGTTCAATTCAGGAAGTTACTGGTTGTATGTACTGGGATTCGTGGTGGGCAACCCGATCATCCAGGCATCGATGTACGGCCCTATCGGCGCCTTTCTGGCGGAGAAGTTCGAGACCCTCGACCGTTACACCGGTGTCTCGGTGACCTTTCAACTCGGCTCCGTTCTGGGCGCCGGCACTGCGCCGTTGATCGCGGACTGGCTGTTCGATCTCGGCGAAGGCGGAACGAACAGCATCGCGTGGTATTTCATCGGACTCATCGGGGTCTCGGCACTTGCGGTCTTCCTGTCCAAAGAAACACTCGCGCAGCGAAAACCCCGCTCGACGCCGGGCAACCGAAGCTCGAATACTACGCTCACCATGAGCTGAGGGACACGGGCCCACCCGCCGGAATGCCCCACCTTCTCCCAAGGCCGGCGGCTCGTCGCACCACCATCGCTCGCGGTGAGTCCGGCAGATTTGCTCGGAAGAAAACGCCGATCCCGAGGATGGTCGGGAGCGGGGGTTGCATACCCACGCGTCGGAGACGTCGTAGCGTTCACCGCACGGGGTTCACGAGGTGGATTTGATGTGCAGGATCGGTGCTCCTGCTCGCCCGGGTATTCGTTCGGCGCCGAGCCCGATCGTCCGGATGGTTCAGGCGGTCGCGCTGCCGAGCCACCCGGTATCGATATCGCCCGGCGGCTCTGCGCAGGCCGCGGCGGCGGCCTGCAGGATCAGGGCGGCGGCGGCCGCGCCCGGGTCCAGCACACCACGCGCGACCTCGCCGACGTAGCTGGCCCGGCCGCGTTTGGCCACCAGGGATACGGTGCTGGACGCGCCCGTCACCGCGGCGTCGGCGGTGGCGGCGAGGGCCGCGGCGGGGTTGCCGTCGGCGATGCGGGCGGCGAGGGTTTCGGCGGCCGGTGCGAGCGCGTCGACCATGGTCTTGTGCCCGATTTCGGCTTTCCCGTATCGCTGTACGGTGGCCACTCCGGCGGTCAGGCCCTGGGAGAATTCCGCCAGGGTGGGTTCGGGACCGGTTGCGCAGCGGGCGAGTTCGCGGAAGAACATGCCGAAGAGTGGTCCGCTGGTGCCACCGGTGCCGAGGAAACCGCGGGATACCGCGGTCAGCCGGTCCGCGTAGGAGGTGGGGTCGGTGGTGTCGATGTTCTCGCGGGCGCGGCGCAGGGCGGCGGCGATATTGGCGCCGAAATCGCCGTCACCGGCGCGGCGGTCGAGATCGGCGAGTGCTTCGGTGCGGTCGAGGAAGGCGTCGAACATGGTGTGCACCCAACGCTGCCCGAATCCCGCGGGTAGTGCTTCGCTGTTCATGAGCAGGGCTCCTTCACCAGGTCAGGGCCGGGGTGCGCACGGGCGCGTCCCAGAGCGGAAGCAGATCGGCGTCGGCGGGCAGCAGGGTGAGCGAGACCCCGACCATATCGAGCGAGGTGACATAACTACCGGCCAGTGAGCGGGCGACGGTGATACCGCGTCCGGTGAGTTGCCGGTGCACCGCGCGGGCCGCGATGGACAGTTCGAGGGGATAGGCGCCGCCGAGACCGTTGACGATGGCGATCACCGCGGATCCGCGCGAGAGGCCGAGTTCGGCGACCAGCGGGTCGACCAGTAGTGATACCAGCGTATCGGCGTCGGCGAACGGCACCCGGCCGGTGCCGCGTTCGCCGTGGATGCCGACACCCAGTTCGACCTCGCCGGGCTCGAGCGTGAACGCGGGCGCGGTTTCGCCGGGGTGCGTACCGGCGGCGAGCGCGAAGGCGAGCGTCCGGGCGTTGCGCGCGACGCGGCGGCCGACTTCGGCGACCGTGTGCAGATCGGCGCCGGCCTCCGCGCTCGCGCCGCAGAGTTTCTCGACCGCGAGCACGGCCGCGGTGCCGCGGCGGCCCGGGCCGTCGTCGTCCGTGCTCTGGGTGGCCAGATCGTCGTCGACGAGCACGGTTTCGGTCGCGACGGCGTTGTCGTCACCGGCCAGTTCGCCAGCGATCCGGAAGTTGAGGACGTCGCCGGTGTAGTTCTTCACGATCTGTACGACGCCCCGGCCGGAGTCTGCGGCCACGGTGCCCTCGTGCACCTGCAGTGCCGTCGGGCTGGCGAATACCGCGCCGGGTACGGCCACGTCGAGCATGCCGTATCCGACGAAGCCGGCATGGAGGGGTTCGTGGCCGGATCCGCCGCCGGAGACCAGGCCGACCTTGTCGCGGGCCGGGGCGGCCCGGGTGACGATGCCGCGCGTGCGGTCGTAGGCGACGAGTGTCGGATTGGTGAGTGCCAGCCCCTCGAGCGCCTCCTCGGGCGCGGTCTCGGGTTGGTTGAGGATCTGTCGGCGCACGATGTCGTTCTCCTTCGATCGACTGTCGACCGATGCTAGTCGAGCTCCGTACTGCACGGTCCGTACATCGTGGACGTACAACGCGGCGCCGAGGGCGGCGATGTCGATCGGACGGTCGCCGACGCTCCTGCGCCGGGGGCCGACCGGCGGTGTGCTCTGTACCGAGGTCATCTCCGGCGCGGGAGCCGAGCGTCGAACTCCCGGCCGATGCCGCGACCGTCGGTGCCGGTACTTCGGTGGTGGTGACCCCGGCCGGAGCCCGGCCGCGAGCGATCTGCGACCGACAACGGACCGATCGGCGGCCCCGGTGCCGCACCGGCGGTGGACTCAGCGGGCCGACGGGAACAGCGGTGGGGGAGTGCCGATGGGGATGATTCGCGTGCCGGACCAGGGGCACCGGGTGCGGTTGTCGCGCGGATGGTCGACTATTCGTTCCTCGTCGACCGATACCAGGGTCCCCGGGCACCGGCCCGGACAGCCGATGGCCGTGACGGGGCCGATGAGATTCTTGCGGAGGAAGATTCGCAGGTACCGGAGGTTGATCCAGGGTCCGCGCCCGCACCTGCATATCGGTCTGTCGACGACTTCGATTCCTACCCAGGGGCATTCGCCCGGCACGTTGCGCCAATGGTCCGCGACCCGGCCGTGCTCGAGCCTGGTGCCGTGGAGGCAGTACAACTTCTCCGGGCAGTAGTAGAGCCCGGGGGCGGATTTCGGTACGAGCATTCCGGTGTGGATCCAGGGCGCGATGCGGCAGCCGCACACTGGTTCGCCTTGCTGTGGCATATCCGTCTTTCTGCACTGGGTGGTTGTCAGGCGTCGGTGGCATCCGGGTACTGCCGGACCCGCTGCGGCGCAGTCGCGCCGGGAGGTAGCTCGGCCGGGAGAGCGTCGGGTGCGGGACGGTTTCGCGGGCGCTCGTCGGGTAGCTCACGCAGTCCGGCGGCGACCCGTTCCAGGACCGTGGGGTCTGCGCACCGGGTGATCTGCCACAGCCGCAGAGTCGCGGCCATGGCTCGATTGGTGGTCCGGATGGGCAGTGGGGGGCGCTGTTCGGGCATGGTCTGACCTCGCAGGTTCGATGAATTGAACAGGGATGTCTATCTCGGGCCGGGAGAGCGGGAGCATGTTCGGAACGACCGTTTACCCCCTATAAACCAGAGCTGCGCGGGCTTGGTTGTGGTTGAGGGGGTGTAAACACGACCATACGGCCGCTGCGGGTTTGCCGTCAAGCGGCTCTAAACTCCACGGTGTGGATGGAGCCGGCGAGTTCGACGAGGTCCGTAGCGATCCGGACCCGGTGCGCCGTGGTCAGCGGGCCACCGAACTGATCACGCTCTACCAGCAGCGAGCCACCGAGCTGGCGAGACTTCGCAAGGAGGCGATCGAAGAAGCGCATCGGACCGGGCTCAGTTTCACCGAGATCGCGGGGCTACTCGGGGTGACGAAAGGCCGGATCAGCCAGATCAGGACGAGCGCCCCGCCGGCCGAACGCGCGTTTTTCGGTGTCGGCCCGGTAGCGGTCGGGATTCCCCGGTCGGCCGAAAACGAGGATGAGCCCGAACGTGTGCGCTTCGATGTGAGTTACCAGGCGACCCAGCAGCGTGTGGAAGTCGACCTGGCCCGCCTGTCGATGGCGTCCACGCGATTCGAGATCGAGTCCGACACCGAGGACGTCCCGGCCGGTGACGCCGTGGTGATCTGCGAGCCGGAGGCGGCCCCGGTGGCGCGGCGCCTGCTCGCCGCCGCCAAGGCCCTGGGCTTCGAGAACATCGACGGCACCTGGTATCTCGTCGACAGAGCTTCCGGGCGCCGGTACGGGTCTCCGTTCCGCGCCGACAGCACGAACCGGATCGATATCGGCTATCTCGCCCGGCAGGTCGCCGACGGCCGGGTCATCGTTCATATCGCCGGTGTGACGGGCGTCGGATCCCTGGGTATCGCGCATTGGCTGACCGGCCACGTATCCGAGATCTACGAGCGGTCGGCCCGGTTCACCAGCGCGGTGATCGAATGCGATTTCGATGCCGACCTGTCGATCACCGGGAGCCGGATCGTCGCGGGTCCCTTCACCTCCCGGGAATGAGCCGACGGAGAGCTGCGGCCGAGCGGATTCACGTCGGTATCCGGCCGGCGCTCGGCGATCGGGACGGTACGCCGGGCCGATCAGGGTCTGGCGGCCGGTGGTGGATCGAGGGCACTCACGCCCGGGCCGCCGCGTCCGGGGTATCGGGCAGGCGGAACACCCGCCGGGCGGTGCCCGCGAGGAAATCGGCACGCAGTTCCTCGTCCCAGCCCAGGCCCGTCAGGTCGCGCAGTGCCCGGACCGGATCGATCATCGGCCAGTTCGTGCCGAACATGACGCGGCGGCGGCCCAGTGTCCGGGCGTAGTCGAGAAACGCCGCGGGCAGCCGGTCGAGCGCGTAGGCGGAGGTGTCGACGTAGAAGTTCGGGAATTTGACCGTGAGCGTGACGACTTCGTCCAGCCAGGGGAATCCCACATGACCACCCACCACCACCAGATCCGGGAAATCGAGCAGGACCCGTTCCAGGTACGGGATGGGCCGGCCGGTTTCCGAGGTCTTCAACGGTCCGGTGTGCCCGATCTGGGTGCACAGCGGTACGCCCGCCTCGACGCACGCGGTGTAGACGGGATAGTAGAGCCGATGATCCGGCGGTAGCTCCCACAGCCAGGGCACGACCCGGACGCCCACGAAGACATCGCCGGCCAGTTCGCGGACGGTCCGGACGGCCCGCACGGGATCACGGAGGTCGACTCCGAGCAGGCCGCGGAATCTGGTGGGTGCGTGCTCGACGGCGGCCCGCACCTCGTCGTTGGTGATCAGCGGGCCGCCGGGCCCGTACCAGGCCGAGAGCAGTGCGAGATCCACTCCGGCGGCGTCCATCCGCGCGAGCGTCCGGTCGATACCGGGGGCCATATCGGCGGAGTCCTTACCGGTCCAGCGCAGCAGGGTGGCCAGCCAGGGCTCGCGGGCCATTCGCGGGCCCACCTGCTGGGCCCAGACATCGATCGCGCCCATGGAGGGCTCCTTTCGGGACGTGTCTTCAGGTCGGGGCCGGGGCGGGTTCGGTGCGCCGGGAGCGGGCGAACAGGAAGGTGGCGAGGGCCGCGGGGATATTCATGAGGAAGCCGTACACCGCGCCGGGAACCGCCATGGTCTCGTTGCCCAGTACTGTCACCGCGATGGTGATGGCCAGTGCCGCGTTGTGCACGCCGATCTCCATGCCGGCGGCGATCGCGTCCGCCCGCTCCACTCCGAACGCGCGCGGTACCGCGTAACCGATGAGCAGGCTGCATACGCACAGCAGCAGGGCGATGGCGCCCAGCTGCCCGACATGCTCGGTGAAGGCGTCGAACTCCGAGACCAGGGCCGCGACGACCACCAGTGCCAGCACCACCGCCGCGGCGATCTTGACGGTGGTGTGCATCCGCAGGGCCCAGGCGGCGAAGAGGCGCCGCACCGTCATGCCGAGCACCACCGGGACCAGGACCAGGGCGAAGACCTGGAGGAACTTGCCCGGTTGCAGGCCGATACCCGTGCCGTCGTCCAGGAACACCGAATAGGACAGCCCCACCACGATCGGCAGCGTGAAGACGGCGAGCACGGAGTTCACCGCCGTCAGCGTGATGTTCAAGGCGACGTTCCCGCCGGCGATATGGCTGAACAGATTCGCCGATGTACCGCCGGGCGAGGCGGCCAGCAGCATCATGCCCACCGCCAGCGCGCCGTCGAGACCGAACAGCCGCACCAGGCCGAAGCAGAGGGCGGGCAGCACGATCAGCTGACAGGTCAATGCGATCAGCGCCGCCTTGGGGAAGCGTGCCAACCGGGCGAAGTCGTCGACGGTGAGGGTCAGTCCCAGGCCGAACATGACGATTCCCAGTGCCAGCGGCAGGGCGATCGCGAAAAGCATTGACCCCATGTGTCATCCTTCCGACGGCCGAGTGTCGCCCGGCGCCTCGGGTCCCGTCAAGCGAGCGGGCGCTACTCGGGCGGGCCCGGGTCGTTCGCCGGTTCACCGGTGCCCGCCGCGACCGCGGCCTCGTAGGCGAGCAGGGTGTCGACCACCAGGCGGCGCTGCGCGGTGGTCAACGGTGCCAGGGCCGTGCGCCACGCGTACGCGCCGGGAGAGAGCCACTCGGAGATGGCCGGTCTGCTCGCCGGGCCGATATCGATGATGCGGCGCCGGCGATCCGCGTCGTCCTCTTGACGGACCAGGACTCCTTTGCGGCTCAGGTCGCTCACGATGAGGCTCACCGTGGTGGGTGCGACACCGAGCCGGCCGGCCAGTTGTGAGACGGTCTGCGGGCCGTCGAGTAGGAGCAACGCCAGCAGCGACAGATGTCGCGGGGCCAAATCGAACGACCGCAGCTCGGCCGGCGGGCGCATCCGCTTCGCCCGGCCGACCAGTCGCGGCATCAGGAGCAGCAGCTCCCGGACGGTGTCGTCCGCGGAGTCGGGTGTTGACACCTGACAACCTCCGATTTACCTTTGTTTGCAAATATTCTTTGTTCTTTGATCCATCCTAGGGGTTCCGATGCCGCATCTGACTGTGCATGTCCTGGAACGCGACCTCGCCGGTCGGGAGGCCGGGCTGATCGACGGGCTGACCGACGCGGTCGTCGACGTCTACGGCGACTGGGCCCGGGACATCGTGGACATTCGGCTGATCGGTCTACCCGACGGCCGTTGGGCGATCGGCGGTGTGCCCGTGACGAAGTCGGCGCCGAGCGTGACCTTCGGCATCAAGGAAGCGGCGTTCGAGCGAGCGGACGGACGGGAAATCGTCTCCCGCCTGATATCCGGAGTGACCGAAGCGATCGTCTCGGTGTTCGGGGAAGAGGTCCGGTCCGGTGTGGCCGTCGAGTTCGTGGGGACGCCGGCCGGTCGCACCGGTATCGGTGGTGTACTCGCGGCGCACTAGCCGTGTGCGCGTCGCGGGTCGGTGGGGCGGGCGACGCGAGGATTCCGCGATCCGTCGGCCTCGGGCTCCCGCTCCGCGGGCCCCGGCGGGTCAGCTCTGCCCGCCGAGCACCTCGCCGATCGGGACCGGCGGCAGCGCGCGCACCAGCGTCATCACCGCGGTGCAGTACGCGGTGCGCAGGGGTTCCCACTGGTTGGTGTTGCAGACGTAGTTGCCCATCTTGTCGTAGTGCGAGGAATGGCCTTTGTACGACCAGGTGAGGCCGTCCTCGGAGGGGCTCCACGGGCACTGGTTCGGCTGGAGCCCGGTACACGGACCCTCTACTCCCCAGGGTCCGACCGGATAGGCCGCGGCCTGCGGCGCACCGGTGAAGGTCAGGGCCGCGACCGCTGCCGCGCCGGTGAGCAAATATCGGACAGTCGATTTCACAGCGCTCTCCTTCGGTGTGCGGGTTCGGAAACCCATTGCCTCTGGTATCGCCGCGATCGCGTCCGTGTTAGCCGGATTCGCGAAAGGGCGGGTACAGAAGCGCTTTTCGGGGGCGCTGCTCGTGTTCGGTCGGCCGGGCCGGAGTCGCCGGGGGAGGGGGGCGGATCGGGCGTGTCCGCGCGGGTTTCGGCCCTGGGCCCGGCTCCGGCCCGCCGGCCCGCGGCGCCGAGGGCCGTCCGGCCGTGTGCGGCGACGCCTTGGCTAATTAGTAAACATGTGCATATTGTAGGCGAATGTTTACTGATATTGCCTTCGTCGACCTCGGTGCCGTGCGAGCCGGCTCATGACCGCCGCGCCGCCGTTCTCGGAGGGCACCGTGCTCATGCCGTGGAAGCCGGGCCCCGGCGCCGACCCTGCCGGGACCGTGTTCGTCAGCGTGACCGATTTCCTGGCGACATCGGAGAAGGATGTCCGGCAGATCTACCAGGAGGGGCTCGAACTGGGTGAGACCTGGCCGGTGCTGCAGGGCGCGGTCGGAGTGTGGCTGTGGGGTCGGCCCGCGCAATTGCGCGGCGGTTCCATCTCCGTATGGGACAGCGAGCGGGATATGCGGCGCTTCGTGCGCTGGCCGGTACATGCTCGGATCATGCGGGCCTGGCGTGGCCGGGTCCGGGTGGCCACCGACTCGTGGCAGGCCGAGCGGTTCGATATCGAGAGCGTCTGGGTGCGCGCCGCGCGGACCATCGAAGGTCCGCATCGCGGCGGCCGGAGCGGGGACGCGTCCGCGTCACCCGAGGAAGATCGGCGGTGACGGCGGGAATTTCACCGGCAGCGCGGTGAGTGACCGGTGGAAGGGGCCCGGTCGCCAGACGGGTCCTTCGGGGGCGTCCAGCTCCAGTTCGGGAAGCGCGTCGAGCAGCAGGTCGATGGCGTCCTGGGCGACCAGATAGGCCGGGGTCTGCGCCGGGCAGGTCCGCTGGCCCAGGCCCCAGGAGAGGTGGGAGCGGTTGCCGCGGTGGTCGTCGGCGCGGATGGAGGGGTCGTGATTGCAGGCGGCGATGCTGATGACGACGGGTTGGTGGGCGGGGAGCCAGACGTCGTCGATCAGGATCGGCTGGCGCGGGTAGGTGATGAGGAAGTTCGCCATGGGCGGGTTGTCGAACAGCGCTTCGTCGAGGGCGTCGCGGGTGGAGAGACTGCCCCCGAGCACATTTCCGCCGAAGCGTTCCTCGGTGAGGATGAGCAGTAGCGCATTCGCCACGAGGTTCTGCTGCAGCTCGATCACCGCCCCGTACAGACCCGCCAGCTGATGGACCATTTCCTCCTCGTCCAGTTCGGCGGGGTGCTGTAGTAGGCGCGAGGTGACATCGTCCCCGGGCTCGGTGCGTTTGAGCGCGACCAGTTCGGCCAGTGCGGCATTGATCATCTGGTTACCGGCTCCGGCGTCGATCCCTTCGAACATGGCGGCCATACCGGCGGCGACCTGCTGTCCGATCTCGGGTGGGCAGCCGAGCAGGGTGTTGCAGACCCCGAATGCCAGCGGGAAGGTGTACTGCATCAGCAGGTCGGCCCGGCCGGTCTCGCAGAACGAGTTGATCAGCGGGGTCGCGATCTGCTCCACCGACGCGCGGAGTCCGTGTAGATCCACCTCGGCGAGCGCGGACAGATTCGCCGACCGGTACCGCTGCTGGTCGATTCCGGTGCTCCGGGCCGGAACCGGCCGCCATTCCATGATCGGCAGTACGGGGCAGTCGGCGGGCATGCTCTGCTGCCAGGTTCGCGGGTCGGCGGGGAAGTGTTCGTGGTCGTTGAGGATGTGGACGGCGGTCCGGTGGTCGATGACCAGGGTCGCGGGCACATCGGGTGCGAGATCCACGGGCACCATCGAGCGGTGTTCACGCCGCATCTGCTGGAATACCCGGTGGGGGTCCTCGGCGAATTCGGTCGAGTAGAGCGGGATGCGCGGGCCGCCGTCGGCGAAGGGTGAGCCGTGGACGGCACGGGGCGGGGTGTGGGTATCGGGCTGTGAGGTGCTCAAAGTGACTCCGTAGTTTCGCAGTGGTTGACGAGAGGCCCGAGTCGCGCGGTCCCGTCGTGGCGACCCGCTCGGGCACGATACGCGACCGGGTCGCCGAATATGTTGCGGCCGATTCTTTTTGCGCATGCGCGACATCGCCCGGTGGTGTGGTGTCCGCGGGCTACCCGGCCGTTTCCGGTCGTGCTGATCGGGCCTGGTCGATACCGGTGCGACCGGCGGGTGACCGTCGGGTCGCCCGGGCGGGTGGCCGGGATGTCAGCGGAATGTGAACGGCGGTGAGGGCGGGAATTTCACCGGCAGCCCCGTCAGGGACCGGTGGAACGGGCCGGGGCGCCAGGTGGGGCCCTCGGGTGGCAGATCGGCTTCGAGTTCGGGAAGCGCGTCCAGCAGTTGGTCGATGGCGTCCTGGGCGACCAGATAGGCCAGTGTCTGCGCCGGGCAGTTGCGCTGGCCCAGGCCCCAGGAGAGGTGGGATCGGTTGCCGCGGTGGTCGTCGGCGCGGATGGAGGGGTCGTGGTTGCAGGCGGCGATGCTGATGACGACGGGTTGGTGGGCGGGGAGCCAGACGTCGTCGATCAGGATCGGTTGCCGTGGGTAGGTGATGAGGAAGTTCGCCATGGGCGGGTTGTCGAACAGCACCTCGTCGAGGGCGTCGCGGGTGGACAGGCTGCCGCCGAGCACGTTCCCGCCGAAACGCTCGTCGGTGAGGATGAGCAGCAGCGTGTTGGCGATGAGATTCTGCTGTAGTTCGATGCCCGCGCCGTAATGGCTGGTCACCTGGTGGATCATCTCCACCTCGTCCAGTTCGGCGGGATGGCCGAGCAGAATCGAGGTGACATCGTTGCCCGGCTCGGTGCGCTTGAGCGCCACCAGCTCGGCCAGGGCCGCGCCGATCATCCGGTTGCCCTCGTCGGCGTCCACACCTTCGAACATCGCGGCCATACCGGCGGCGACCTGCCGGCCGATCTCGGGCGGGCAGCCGAGCAGGGTGTTGCAGACCTCGAAGGCCAGCGGGAAGGCGTACTGCATCAGTAGATCGGCTCGCCCGGTCTGGCAGAAGGCACTGATCAGCGGTACCGCGATCTCTTCGACCGCGGCGCGGATGGCGTGCAGATCCACCTCGGCCAGCGCTGTGACATTCGCCTCCCGGTAACGCTGCTGGTCGATTCCGGTGCTGCGCGCCGCGATCGGCCGCCATTCCATGATCGGCAGTACGGGGCAGTCGGCGGGCATGCTCTGCTGCCAGGCGCGCGGGTCGGCGGGGAAGTGCTCGTGGTCGTTGAGTATGCGGACGGCGCTCTGGTGGTCGATGACCAGGGTTGCGGGGACGTCGGGAGCCAGATCCACCGGCACCAGCGCCCGGTGTTCCCGGCGCATCTGCCGGAACACCCGGTGGGGGTCCGCGGCGAATTCGGGTGCGTAGAGAGGGATGCGGGGGCCGTCGTCGGCGAAGGGTGAGCCGTGGGCCGCGCGGGGTGGTGTGTGGGTATCGGGTGGTGGCGTGCTCAAGGATGGCTCCAGACTGGTCGCGATATGCCGAGACCTCCCGAGCGATCGGCCCGTGATCTCGGCACGATCTAGCACCCTACTGGAGGCGAACATGAATTACCCTGCGGCACATTGTGTTTGATAACGGTGGCCGCGGGGTAACCTTGGCTGCGACGCGCAGGCCGGAGGTATGTGCGCTAGGTGCAGGGCCGGACGCGCCCGCTGGTTGTCCGTGGAACTGAACTCTACGGTCGTTGTCCGGGGTCTGCCACGCGAGCTTGCGGTCGACCTACGGGCGCAGCCCGTCGAGGACTACGGCCAGGAGTCTGCGCCAGTCCCCGGCGGCCGTGCGAATGGTCGCCGACAGGGCGCCCACGATCATGTAGACGTCGGCCACGGTGCAGTCGGCGCGTACTGTGCCCGCGGCCCGGTCGAGTGCGATGATCTCGCCGAGTACGACCTCGAGACCGGCGCGGGCCGCGCCCCGGGGCTCACTGCCCGCCGAGCGCCGAGTGGATTCGATGGCGGCGGACAGGCCGCGGTCGGCTGCCAGGAGCTCGCCGACGTGATGTAGATAGCGGGTCAGTGCGCTCCCCGGTACCGCGGCGGTCAGGCAGTCACGCGCGAAGCCCTCGATCTCGGCGAACCGTTGTGCGGCAGCCGCTTCGACCAGATCGCCGTGGGTGGGGAAGTGGCGGTAGACGGTGCCGATGCCGACGCCGGCCGCGCGCGCGATCTCGGGAAGCTGTACAGCGCCTCCGTGTTCGGCGAACAGGGTGCGGGCGGTGGCGAGTATGCGATCCCGGTTGCGTGCGGCATCGGCGCGGGGGGTCCGCCCGGGGGTGGGTCTTGACAATCGAGATCCTCTCGTGGCTACCTTAAACGGAATCGGAATCCGCTTCTGATTCTAGCTCGTCGAGAGGTGGGAATCCATGTCGGAAAATCGTTTTCGTGTGCTGGCGCCGGAGGAGGTACGCCCGGGCCGGGTGCCGCTACCGCCGGCCTTCGCCGTGAAGGCGCTGACCGGTGATACCGAAGGGAGGTTCTCGCTGCTCGAGGTGACTCTCGCGCGTGATATCCCCCGCCACACCCATCATGTCGCCGACGAATGTATCTACGTGCTGGAGGGGGAACTCGGGGTCGACTTCGCCGACCGGTCACTCACCGTGACCACGGGCATGTTCGTCCTGCTGCCGCACGGGATCCCGCACGCGCTGCGTGCGGTCTCCGTACCGCCGCCCCGGTTGCTGCAGATCTCCTCGCCGGGTGGCTGGGAGTGCTATCTGGAGGATCTCTTCGAAGCGGGGCCGTCGGTGCTCACCGATGGGGCGCTGGACCCGGTCAAGATCAACCCGATCGCGGCCCGCTACGACATCCGATACGAGGAATCCGCGTAGCCGCGGCGGCCGCATCCCGCCGGCCCGGCGTGTAGCCGGTGGCGGTGCGTTCGGGCTACACGGTTCCGTGATGGTCACGGTGGCGGATCGTTGAATCCGGGGTTTGCGGCGCGAGCCGCCGGGGCCGACAATAGGACGAGCTCGGCACGCCGTTGAACCGGCGAAACGACTACAGAGGGCGGCCGCGAAGTTGTCCGGAGGGCGCGACCTGCCGTGAGCGGTTCCAGGTTCCGATCGACTCCGAGGAGCAGACCATGACGCAGTTCGCGCCCGACCTCAAGAGCAAGCACAGAGCGATGTGGGCCTCCGGCGACTACCCCCGGGTGGCCGCCGATGTGATTCCCGGACTCGGCCGGAGGCTGGTCGCCGCCTGCGGTATCGGACCCGGGCAGCGGGTCCTGGATATCGCCGCCGGCGCCGGGAACGCGGCGATACCGGCGGCCGAGGCGGGCGCCGAGGTCGTCGCGAGCGACCTCACCCCCGAACTCTTCGAGGCCGGCCGCCGCAATGCCGCCGCCGCGGGTGTCGAGCTCACCTGGGAACAGGCCGACGCCGAAGACCTGCCCTACGACGCCGGTGCCTTCGACGCGGTGCTCTCCTGCGTCGGGGTGATGTTCGCGCCGTCCCATCGGACCGCCGCCGACGAGCTGGTCCGGGTGACCCGGACGCGCGGGAACATCGGCCTGATCAACTGGACGCCGGAAGGGTTCATCGGCCGGATGTTCGCCGTCATGAAGCCGTACGCCCCCGTCCCGCCGCCCGGTGCGCAGCCGCCGCCGCTGTGGGGCGACGAAGCGCATGTCACGGAACTGCTCGGGGACCGGGTGACCGATCTGCAGCTGCGCCGGGACCACGCGGTGGTCGATTGCTTCGCCGACGGCGCCGCCTTCCGCGACTTCTTCAAGGCCAACTACGGTCCCCTGGTCACCGTGTACAAAACGCTCGCCGACGAGCCGGACCGGGCCGCGCGGCTGGATCGGGAACTGGCCGAGCTCGGCGCCGCGCACGATCGGGGCAACGGCCGGATGGAGTGGGAGTATCTGCTGGTGACCGCGCATCGGGCCTGACCGCACGCCGGTCGGACAGCGAATGGGACTTTCCTGCCCCGGTCGCGGGTTGTACCCGGGGCAGGAAAGCGGAGGACTGAGGAGGAATCGTGACCGAAACGCGTAAGGCGATCCTGGCCGGTGGGTGCTTCTGGGGTATGCAGGAGCTGATCCGCAAGCAGCCGGGAGTCGTATCGACGCGCGTCGGCTATACCGGCGGGCGCAACGATCACCCCACCTACCGCAACCATCCGGGTCATGCGGAGGCCGTGGAGATCGTCTACGACCCGGCGCAGACCGACTACCGGGCGCTGCTGGAGTTCTTCTTCCAGATCCACGATCCGACCACCAAGGATCGTCAGGGCAACGATATCGGTAGCAGCTATCGCTCCGAGATCTTCTACGTCGACGACGAGCAGAAGCGGGAGGCGCTGGCCACCATCGTCGACGTCGAGGATTCGGGCCTGTGGCCGGGCAAGGTCGTCACCGAGGTGACGCCCGCCCCGGAGTTCTGGGAGGCCGAACCCGAACACCAGGACTATCTGCAGCACTTCCCGAACGGCTACACCTGCCACTTCCCGCGGCCCGGCTGGAAGCTGCCGCGGCGGCAGACCACCGCCCAGTAGGCATCGGGTACCGGAGCGACCGGGGCCGGTCCCCGCGCCGCTTCGGTTCGCGGCCCGGCCGCGGTGATGAGTAGTGTCGGGCGAGTGAGTGGTTGGGCGCGCCGTAGGTTCCAGAGAATAGGACGATTCGACCGCGCCGTGGGCGGCGTGGTGGCGGAACTGCCCGCCTCCCGGCTGGACGCGGGGCTGCTGCGATTGACCGGCAGCGCCGACCACAGTGTCCTGTGGATGGCCTGTGCGGGGCTGCTCGCGGCGCGCCAGGGGGCCACCCGGCGGGCGGCGTTGCGCGGGGTGGTTTCGGTGGCCGGTGCCAGCTTCGTGGCCAATGTCGTGCTCAAGACGGTATTCGCGCGCCGCCGTCCGGCCGCGGAACTGATGCCGGAGTACCGGCGGCTCGCCCCGGCCCCGTCCTCGTCGTCGTTCCCGTCCGGGCACAGCGCCAGCGCCGCCGCCTTCGCGACGGCGGTCGCGATGGAGAGCCCGCGCACCGCGCTGGCGGTGGCGCCGCTGGCCGCGGCGGTCGCCTACTCCCGGGTTCATACGGGAGTGCACTGGGGTTCGGATGTCCTCGTCGGCGCCGCCGTGGGTTCCGGGATCGCGCTGGCCACCCGGCGCTGGTGGCCGGTACGCGAATCCGATGAGGCGCGGGCCCGGCTGGTCCGCGAGGCGCCGGTGCTCGCCGAGGGCAAAGGGCTCGTCGTCATGGTGAACCCGGTGTCCGGTGACGCCAACTACGATCCCACCGACGATATCGCCGCGGCCCTGCCCGCGGCCGTCGTGCTGCGCACCCGGCCCGATGTGGATTGCGCCGAACTCCTCGAGCAGGCCATTGCCGAACAGCCGGAGCCGGTGGCGGCCCTCGGGGTGGCCGGCGGTGACGGGACGGTGGCCGCGGTGGCCGCGGTCGCCCTGCGCCGCGGGCTGCCGCTGGTGGTGATCCCGACCGGCACGCTCAATCATTTCGCCCGCGACCTCGGTGTCTACGATCTGGTCGAGGTTGTCGACGCCACCGGTGTCGGGGAGGCGGTCGCGGTCGATATCGCCGGTGTCCAGTACGGTGACGCGACCGAGATGGGGACCCGGCACCTGATCAACACCTTCAGCCTCGGCTCCTACCCGGACCTGGTCCGGTTACGCGAGAAATGGCAGTCACGGTGGGGTAAATGGCCCGCGTTCGCGGCGGCGCTCGTGGTCACCCTGCGCCGGGCCGAACCGATCGAGATCTACCTCGACGACCACTGGCAGCGGGTGTGGTTCCTCTTCGTCGGCAACGGGCCCTACCATCCGCACGGCGCCGTACCGGCGTTCCGGGACCGGCTCGATTCCGGACTGCTCGACGTGCGCTGGTTGCGCGCCGATCTACGCTGGTCCCGCACTCGCGCGGTGGTGTCGCTGCTGTTGGCCGCCATCGGGCACAGCCGGGTCTACGGGGAACGGCAACTGTCGGAGCTGTTCGTGTACCTGCCCCGGCCCGAATCGCTCGCGGCCGACGGTGAAGTGTTCGGCAGCGCCACCCATCTGCGCTTCTCGGTGGCGGGCCAGCTCACGGTGTACCGGCGTGACGAATCGAATCCGCTGTGGGCCAACCGCAGCCGGCCGCATCACCGCCGGGCTCCGTGGTTGCCCGACGTATTCCGATTTCGCTGAGCGGTCCGGCCCCGCGAGATCGCGGGTGCCCTGTTCGGGAAGTGTCGGTTCGGTATTCGGCGGTCGTCCGAGTCCGCTGCCGGCTGCCCGATAGATGCCGGTGACCGATGCACGGCCACGGGATCATCCGGAAGCGGGTGGACCGGCGTCGTCGTCCGCCTGGGCCAGGGGCCGTTCCGGTAGCCGCCGGGTGCCGAACAGCGCGAGGACGGCCAGCAGCGCCGTGGCCGCGAACGCCGTGTGCAGCGCGTCCAGGCGGGCCGCGGTATTGACCGAGACGACCGAATCGGCGGTGGGTTCGTCCACTCCGGCGGCGGCGAGTGCGTCGCGCAACTGGGTGTCGGACAGGAACGGGACGCCGTCGGCCAGCACGGTGGTCGCCTGCTCCTGGACGGAGGCCGGCACCGCAGGATTGTTCTCGATCCCGTCGGTGACCGACGAGGTCAGGGTGGCGATCAGGATGGAGCCGATCAGCGCGGTGCCCAGCGACGCGCCGAGGTAGGTGGCGGTGTTCTGCAGCCCGCCGACCTCGGCACTGCGCGATTCGGGCACCGCGGAGACGGTCACCGCGCCCAGTTGGGATGCCAGCGCACCCAGACCCGCGCCCATCAGCAGCATCGGGATCGCGACGACGCGCGCGTCGGCCCCGGGATCCATTCCGCCGGCCAGCAGCAGTATCCCGATACTCATGGAGAGCAGGCCCAGGCGGACCACGCGCCGGGCGCCCACCCGCGGTGCGAATTTCGGGATGCCGACAGCGGTCGCGATCAAGGCGACCGACAGCGGCAGCAAGCGGGCGCCGGTTCCGAGCGCGCTGAGCTGGAGTACCACCGAGAGGAACAGCGGGACGGTGAAGAACACGCCGGCCTGCACCGCGAACTGGGCGAAGAACATCCCCAGACCGCCGGTGAGTTGGCGGTTGCCCAGTAGTTCCGGGTCGAAGAGCGGTTCGCGCCCGGTGCGTACGCAGGCCGCCAGCCGTTCGCGGAGCAGGTACAGCACGAGCAGTCCACCGAGCAGCAGCCAGATCACCGGGGACAGGCCGAACACGGCCGGGGCGCCGGGCCGCTCCTGGATCCAGCCCCATTCGCTCGAGCGGAGTACGCCGTAGACGATCATGGCCAGGCCGCAGACCGACAGCGCCGAACCGAGATAGTCGAGGCGGGCCTGCTCGGCGGAGGTGTCGTTCATCCTGCGTAACAGCAACAGGATCAGGATCACCACGACCACCTCGCCGAAGAAGACGAACCGCCAGGAGGCGTAGGTCGTCACCGCGCCACCCAGCAGCGGGCCCACCGCGATCGCCGCGGCGGCCGCGGCCGCGACGAGACCGTAGGCCGCGGTGCGGCGTTCGGCCGGGATATTCGCGGCCACCAGGGCCACGATCGCCGGCATGATCAATGCCGCGCCGATGCCCTCGAGCAGCGACCAGCCCACCAGCAGGACGGCGAGATTCGGCGCGAGACCGGTGACGAACGACCCCAGGCCGTACACGACCAGACCGATCCCGAAGACGCGCCGGCGGCCGACGATCGCGCCGATCTTCCCGCCGGTGATCATCAGCGACGCCATCACCAGCGTGTACAGGGTTATGGCGGTCTGGATACCGGTGATGCTCGTCCCGAGGTCCTGCGCCACGGTCGCCATGGATACGTTCATCACCGAACTGTCGAGGGCCATGAGGAACTGGCCCGCGCACAGCACGGCCAGCACCACGCCGGAACCGGATCGTGCCGGCGGGGCCTCGGGTCGCCCTGCGCTCATGGGGATGCCGGCGGCCGCTACTGCGATGAGTTGAAGTCGATCATCCAGGGGATGGAGAACTTGTCGGTGAGCATGCCGAACAGTTCGGTCCACTCCGTCTCGGCGAGATGCATATCCACCGACCCGCCCTCGCTCAGCGCACCGAACACCCGCTCCGCTTCGTCGCGGTCGCCGACCTCGAGGCATACGGTGAAGTTCGGCCGCTGCGGAACCTCCACGGTCTGCCCCGGCGGGCAGTCCGAGCCCATCAGTATCTGGCCGGTCCCGGCCAGCGGCAGTGCCGTATGCGCCACCAGGCTCTTCGCCTCGTCCGGCAGGTTCGCGCCCTCGCCCATATCGCCGAACCGGATCAGCTGGAGTTCGCCACCGAACACCGACTGGTAGAAGGTGAACGCCTCCTCGGCGTTGCCGTTGAACATGAGATACGCGTTGACGGATTTCACGGGTCTCCTCCTCTGGTGATGCGGATGTGCGGATGTACGACCAGGGGGAATGCCACGATCCGGCGCCGCCGGGCGCGATGGCCGGCGCGCGGACCGATCGGGCCGAGCGTAGCCCGCGCCGACCGGCCGCGGGGGAGATCCCGCCCAGATGCGGGAGTGGTTCGGCACCGCGCAATCGCCCGGAGTGGCCCCTGGGCCCTTGCGGGAACAGGGAGCGGGGCACCCGACCCGCCGGGGCGGCCCGCCATGCGCCGGAACAGGCGCACGCCGGGTGATACTCGGGATGCCGCCCGCCCGGGCGGTGCCACGTCCGGTCCCGATGCTGGTGGAGGTCTCCATGGCATTGACTCATCCGTCTCGGCCCGGCGGCACCGGCCGGGACGATATCGCGGTGAATCCGGTGTTCACCCGGGAGCCGGTCGAGGTGCCCCGCAACCGGTTGCCCGCCGCGGAGCTGGACAGCGAAACCGCCTACCAGATCGTGCACGACGAACTGTTGCTCGACGGCAATGCCCGGCTCAACCTCGCCACCTTCGTCACCACCTGGATGGAACCCGCGGCGCAGGTGCTGATGAGCGAATGCTTCGACAAGAACATGATCGACAAGGACGAGTACCCGCGCACCGCCGAACTGGAGCAGCGATGTGTGCGGATCCTGGCCGATCTGTGGCACGCCGCCGACCCGGACCATGCCGTCGGGTGTTCGACCACCGGCTCCAGTGAGGCGTGCATGCTGGCCGGACTGGCCATGAAGCGCCGGTGGCAGCTGCGGCGCCGGGCCGCCGGACAGTCGGCCGAGCGCCCGAACCTGGTGATGGGGATCAATGTCCAGGTGTGCTGGGAGAAGTTCGCCGAGTACTGGGACGTCGAACCGCGTGTGGTGCCGATGTCGGGGGAGCGGTTCCATCTCACCGCCGAGGAAGCGGCGGCCCGCTGCGACGAGAACACGATCGGTGTGGTGGCCATCCTGGGGTCCACATTCGACGGCAGCTACGAACCGGTCGCCGAGATCTGCGCGGCGCTGGACCGAGTGCAGGCCGAGCACGGCTGGGATATCCCGGTGCACGTGGACGGGGCGTCGGGCGCCATGATCGCGCCGTTCTGCGATCCCGGACTGGAGTGGGATTTCCGGCAACCACGGGTCGCCTCGATCAACACCTCGGGCCACAAATACGGGCTGATCTATCCGGGGGTGGGCTGGGTGCTGTGGCGCGACGCCGACGCCTTACCGGATGCTCTGGTCTTCCGGGTGAACTACCTCGGCGGGGAGATGCCGACCTTCGCGCTGAACTTCTCCCGGCCGGGCGCGCAGGTGGTGGCCCAGTATTACACCTTCCTGCGGCTCGGGCACCGCGGCTACGCGCGGGTGCAGGGATACTGCCGCGAGGTCGCGTCCGCACTGGCCGACCGGATCGCGCGGCTGGGCCCGTTCCGGCTGATCACCGACGGCCGGCAGTTACCCGTCTTCGCCTTCACGCTGGCCGAGGGCGAGACCGGGTATTCGGTCTTCGACGTCTCGGCGGCACTGCGGGAACAGGGTTGGCTGGTGCCCGCCTACACCTTCCCGGCCGACCGGGAGGATCTGGCGGTGCTGCGCGTGGTGGTGCGTAACGGTTTCAGCCACGACCTCGCCGACCTGCTGATCGAGGCGTTGCAGCGCGCGCTGCCGCGGTTGCGTGCCCAGCAGGCGCCGCAGCGCGGCGCCGAGGCCGCGTCGTTCTCCCACGGCGCCGATACCCGGCCGCACAGCGCGGGCGTGCGGCCGACGGGTGGGTGAGCGGAACCGGCCGGCACAGTCGCCGTGGCCGGCCGGTTCGCTGTCTCGGGCCGGGCCTGCCCGAGGCCTATCGACACATGACTGATGTGCCGTTGTTCAGGTCTCAGAAGGCGCTACCGCTGCCGGGCAGGAAGATCCGCGGGAAGGGCAGACCGAAACCGGGACGGTGGTGACCGTGGTCCCAGCCGTGGTTGTGGTGCCGGCCGCGGTCCCAGTCCCGGTCGTGGCGGTTGCGGCCGCGGTTCCAGTCGACCGGGCTGTCGTGCCGGCCGTGCCAGCTGTCGTCGTGGCGGCCGTGCCACCCGCGATCGCCGTACCCGTGACCGTGGCGGCCGGGGCGGCTCACGTCCTGGACCTCGGTGTCGGCGTTCTCGGTGACCACCGGGGCGCCGTTGTCGGCGAGCGCGGGTGCGGCGGTGAGGGCCAGCGGGGCCAGGGCGATCGCGGCGGTGGCCGCGATCCGGACGGCGAGTCGGCGGGTGCGTGCGGTTCGGTGCATGATTCGTCCTCGGTCGTAGCGCCGCCCGGGGGCGGTGGCGGAAGCAGTTGCACTGTGGGAGTGCGGCTTGCTCTGATGCCTAGACCGTACCGTTAAACAACGGCGCATTCAATAGGTGTTCGTTAACTGGGGCTGACGAACTTCGTGAACAGCAACTTTCCGCGACCCGCGCGCCGCCTATTCGCCGGCGATCGGATGACCCGGGATCGTGGCTTCGAGTTGATCGAGGCGGAGCACACACCGGGTGCGGCTGTAGATGGTCGGCATACATTCGTTGCAGTGCACGCAGGCGGACTCGGTGCTCGCGTCGGACCGGATGCGGTGCAATAGATCCGGTTCGCGCAACAGCGCCCGGCCCATGGCGACGAAATCGAAGCCCTCCGCCATCGCCAGATCCATCGACTCCCGGTCGGTGATACCGCCCAGCAGCACCAGTGGCATGGCCAGCTCCCGGCGGAACTGGCGCGCGCGTTCGAGCAGATACGCCTTCTCGTACGGGTATTCACGCAGGAAGGCCTTCCCGACCAGCCGGAAACCCCAGCGGGCCGGTCCCGGCAGCGTTTTAGCGAACTCGCGGCGCGGTGCCGCGCCGTGGAACAGCAGCATCGGGTTCAGCAGGGAACTGCCCGCCGTCAACTCCAGCGCGTCGAGCGCGCCGTCGGCCTCCAGCCACGCGGCCACCTGCAACGACTCCGGCAGGGTGAGGCCGCCGCGGATGCCGTCCTCCATATTCAGCTTCGCGGTGACCGCGATCCGGTCGCCGACCGCCTCGCGCACCCGGCGGGCGATATCGCGCGCCAGCCGGGCCCGGTTCTCGAGTGCGCCGCCGTAGCGGTCCTTGCGTCGGTTCAGTAGCGGGCTCAGAAACGAACTCACCAGGTAGTTGTGCCCGAAATGTATTTCGACCGCGTCGAATCCGGATTCGATCGCCAGCAGCGCCGCGTCGGCGTGGGCGGTGACGAGGTCGTGGATCTCGGCCGCGTCGGGCACCTTCATCGGGCTCATCCCGAGGGGGCTGAACATCCGGCTGGGCGCCAGCGCGGGCAGGCGATTGGACGCGGAATTGGCCACCGGCCCCGCGTGGCCGATCTGCGCACTGGCCGCCGCGCCTTCGGCGTGCACGGCGTCGGTGAGCCGGCGCAGGCCCGGCACCGCCTCGGGGCGCATATAGATCTGGTGGCGGTCGGTGCGGCCGCCGGGTGCGACCGCGCAGTAGGCGACGGTGGTCATCCCGACTCCGCCCGCGGCGACCTCCCGGTGGAATTCGACCAGGTCGTCGGTGACCAGCGCGTCCGGGGTGCGTCCCTCGAAGGTCGCGGCCTTGATCACCCGGTTACGGAGGGTGAGCGGCCCCAGCGGGGCGGGGGCGAATACGTCGGTCACGATATATCTCCTGTCGGTGCGGTCAGACCGGCGACGACGAAAGCGCGCAAGGTCGCCACGGCCTGCGGGCTCAGCGCCCGGTCTTCGGCGGCGGCGCGGCCGAATCGCATGATGATGAGGTCGAACGCGAGCATCCACCGGCGCCGGCTTTCCCGTTCGCCCACCTCGGGCAGCAGGCCGGCCCACGAGTCGATTCGGAACCACTGCTGCTGCCACGGGCCCACCTGCCGGTCGATCACGCATTGCGCCAGCAACCGCAGGTGCAGCCGGCCCAGCGGGTCGGCGGCCAGGGCGGTGAACGGGGTGAGGACCGCGTCGACGAGATCGGCCGCGGGTCCGGCGGCCGCGGCGACCTCGGTGAGGCGGTCGGCCCACAGTGCCCCGAGCCGTTCTTCGAGCAGGACCGCCACCAGGGCTTCCTTGGATCCGAAGTGGTAGTGGACGGCGGCGGGGTTCGCGCCGGCCTCGGTGCAGATGCGGCGTACCGAGACGTCGTCGTAGCGCTCGGTGAGCAGCAGGCGTTCGGCGGCCGTGAGCAGGCGTTCCCGGGTCGCGGCCGAAACTCGCTGGGGCATGGGGCCAGTGAACCACTGCGCCGACCGGTTTTCAATCATTGATTGAAATACTGTTTGAAAACGCTGGTCGATTGCTTCGTCGGCAGTCGTTATCCGATCGCAAAGGGCTGCGCGGGCCACACACTCACCGGGACGGGCCGGTCCTGTTCTACTGGTTCCGGTAGTCAGCTCCGGTTGTCCGATATGCCCTCGATCGACAAGGAGAAGACGATGGCCCTCGAGATCCGCGCGGTGACAGTGCTGGGCACCGGGGTGCTCGGTTCCCAGATCGCCTTCCAGACCGCGTACCACGGATTCCGCGTCCAGGCCTACGACATCGACGACAAGGCAGTCGACGCGGCGCGCGAACGTTTCGCCGGGCTCGCCGCCACCTATCGCGACGAGGTGATGGGCGCGACCGACGAGCTCACCGAGCAGACCCGTGCGGGGATCGGCCTGACCACCGATCTCGGCGCCGCGGTCGCCGAAGCCGATCTGGTGATCGAAGCCGTCCCCGAGGTGCTCGACATCAAACGGCAGACCTATCGGAAACTGGGCGAGCTGGCTCCGGAACGGACGATATTCGCGACCAACTCCTCGACCCTGCTGCCCAGCGATATGGCGGATTTCACCGGCCGCCCGGACAAATTCCTGGCGCTGCACTTCGCCAATCAGGTGTGGAAGTTCAATACCGCCGAGGTCATGGGCACCGACCGGACCGATCCCGCGGTGTTCCGCGCGGTCGCCGAGTTCGCCGCCGCCATCGGCATGGTGCCGATCGAGGTGCACAAGGAGAAGGCCGGTTATGTGCTGAACTCGTTGCTGGTGCCGTTCCTGAACGCCGCCGTCGAACTCGCCGCCGGCGACTACGCCGAACCCGAGGCGGTCGACAAGACCTGGCGGATCGCCACCGGGGCTCCCATGGGCCCGTTCCAGATCCTCGACATCATCGGTCTCACCACGCCCTACAACATCCTGGGCAGCGCTGCCGAAACCGAGGGTCTCGCCCGCTGGTTGAAGGAGAACTACATCGACAAGGGCAAGCTCGGAGTGGCCACCGGGGAAGGGTTCTACAAATACTCCTGAACCCACGAGCCGGCCGCCCGCATGATCCGGGGCCGCCGGTTCGTGGGGCTTCTCTCAGCGAGGCGGCGGCGCTTCGGCGGCTTCCCGGGCGAGCCGGTCCTCGTGGATGCGGACCAGTTCACGAAAACCGATCCGGTCCCAGCCGGGCTTCGGTTGAATACTCCATTCGTCCTGCGCGGTCCGCTGACCTGCCGCCTCGGGCGGGCCGCCGAAGGGCGGACCCGACAGCGGATACGGATGCTCGCATTCGAGGCTGTCGTCGGAATACCTGACCTTCATCAGTTCACTGCAGATCTCGGTGAAGGACAGGGTCGGCCAGCCGTACCACAGCGCCAGCGCCGGCACCGTGAACGCGCCCTCGATGACCAGCGCGAACAGGCAGACGAAAATTCCGCGCCGCAACCAGCGGTGCATCCGCGCGTACGGCGCGGTGGTGCCCAGCGGCAGTTCGTCGTTCTCCGGATCGCCTGCGGGGGAGGGCTTCTTGTTCATGCGGGGTCCTTCGGAAGAGGGATGCGACTGCCGCCATGGTCAATCGGAGAAGATCTCGCGGTTGACGGTGTGCAGATAGGGGATCGCCAGGAACGGCGTGATGTAGAAGATGTCGTAGAGCCACCAGCCGATCACCGGCAGCACCACCCCGTCGTAGCGCACATCGGCGTACATGGTCATGTTGAACGTGTAGCCGATCCAGATGACCAGCCCGAACCAGCAGGTGACGATCATCCACTGGTGTCCCCAACGCTTCATCTGCAGGAACGCGATCGCCGCGGCGATGCGCATCGGGAACACGGTGAGCATCAGGGCGACTTCCCAGCCCTTCTCACCGGGCGCGCCCGAACCGCCGATCCACAGCTCGTTGTAGTGCCAGAAGTAGCCGGCATCGAAGAAGTTGCCCCAGGCGGTGAGGATCACCCGGTTGATCAGGGTGTGATTGGCGATGAGGTCCAGTGCCCAGCCCAGGCTGTTGAGCGCGGCGTCCAGGATGACCAGGTAGCCGATCAGCGTGACGATGATCGGCCGCACCGACAGCCCGGATTCCTGTGCCTGGCGCTGGAGCCAGACACCGCGCAGGAAGACCGGCAGGCCGACGATGCCGAGGACCAGTGTGCCCATCAGCAAGGTGCCCGCGGTGAGCCACCGGTCGGCTTCGCGCTGGGCGCGGCGGGATTCGTCGTGATGGGCGTCGTAGGCGTCGCCGGGTTTCGGTGCGGCCATACGCCACGGCAGGGGGACAGCGGGAAGTTTCACGACGGCTCCTACCAATCCCGGACCGAATACATGTGCAGCTGGATGAGGAACATCGCCAACAGGAATCCGTAGGCGAAGATCTGGACGGCGATCAGCGCGCGCCGGCGCCGGCGATCCTGTTCGTTCACGGTCGTGATCCTCCTTCTGGAACCGACTGCGCGAGAGAGGTTTCCGCGGTGGCCAGTGCGGCCGCCGCGATCTCGCGCAGACCTTCGTTGATCGCGCCGTTGCTGCTCAGCGGCGCCAGGATGCATGCTTCGGCGGCGTCCCGGATATCCGCGCCCGCCGCGATCAGATGCCCGGTGGTCACCAGGACCCGGGTGGACGGGGGTTCGAAATGGAACACCTCGTCCGCCTCACGGATCACTCGTGCGCAGCCGACCAACTGCCGGGCCACCGGCGGCTCGATCCCGGTCTCGGCGACCACCACCGCGGCTTCGCGATCCGCGTCGAGATAGTCCAGGGCCAGCGTCATGAACCGCTGCCGGAACGAGGGTTTCAGCTCTTTGAGCGAGCTCCGATAGGCCGGGTTGTAGGAGCAGACCAGCATGAACGGGTCCGGCGCCGGTACGACCTCGTCGGCGCGGTCCAGGTAGAGCATGCGGCGGTGGTCGGTGAGCGAGTGCAGGATCGCCAGCGAATCGTGCCGGGCCTCGACCACCTCGTCCAGATAGCAGATCGCCCCGTCCTTCACGGCGCGGGTGAGCGGTCCGTCGTGCCAGACCACATCGCCGCCGGTGACCAGGAACCGGCCCACCAGATCGGCACTGGTCAGATCGTCGTGGCAGCTGACGGTGACCACCGGGCGGTCCAGCAACCGGCCCATATGCTCGACGAACCGGGTCTTGCCGCATCCGGTCGGGCCGGTGAGCATCACCGGAATGCGGCGCCGGTACGCCCTCTCGAACAGTGCGATCTCGTTACCGGTGGCGGAGTGGTATTCGCTGTTCATCCTGACCTCTCGGGGCGCGGCCGCGGGGTGTACTCCGCGTTCGGTCCGGTTGTGTGCGGTGTGCGGAGGAGTGCCGTCCGGGGCGCCCATCACGTGGCGACCAGTTCGCGATGAACACGGTCGAGGACACGGGGTAGTTCCTCGACCCGGTGGATCCGTTGCGACCGGCGCCGCCCGAACACCGTCGGCAGCGGATCCACCCGGGCGGGGCCGACACCGACGTAATAGATCGCGACCCCGGCTTCGTCGGCCTCCTCGACCGCGTGCGCGACATCGGCCCAGGCGTAGCGCCCCTCGTACCCTTCGTCGGAGATCAACCCGTCGCCGATCACGATGAGCAACCGGCGTTCGGCGGGCCGGTCGAGCAAGCGCCTGGTCAGGTGTCGCAGCGGGGCGCCCAGCCGGGTGTAGCCGCCGGTCCGCAAGCCCAGGCCGCCGGGGTCGACGAGCCGCGGTTCGTCGAAATCCTTCAGACAGCGCACCTCGACGCGGTGCCGGGTGTTACCGGTGAACACGAAGATCCCGTGTTGTTCCGCGGCCGCCGCCATGGCGTGCGACAGGGCGTCCGCGCACGCCAGTTCCAGGGCGAAGGTACGGCCCTGGTGCACCCCGAGTGAGGAACTGCCGTCGAGCAGGACGGCGGTGGCCACATCACGGGTCGCGGGTAACAGGTCACGGAAGACCCTGGGCTGGGCGGCGGTACCGGTGCGCAGGTCCACGTAGTGGCCGATATAGCGGTCGATATCGAGATCGGCGCCGTCCTCGAGCCCGCCGGTGAGCGCACGATGGGTGTGCTGCCGGAACCAGCGCCGCACATCCACCGCCACCGGTGCCGGAGGGTGACTCCGTGCCGGGTGCCGGCGTTCGAGGACGGCGACGTGATCGGGCAGGAAACGCTTAGTCCACAGATTCCATTCGGGATACGGGATACCCGGGCGCTGATCGGGACGGATCTCGATCTCGTCGTCCTCCGGCCGACTCGGCGGCGGCAGGTTGGGGTTGCGGACACCGCCTTCACCCCCGACCGGCACCGACATGGCCCGGTAGGAATCGGTGCGCGGGTTCGTCCACGGCATCCGGCCGTACATTCGCCGCAGCGCCACCGCCACCCGGCCTCGCCCCGGGGCAGCCAGGGGCGGGGCGCCCAGCAGCAGGTGGGGCGACGGGGTCTGCCCGGAGCGGGCCAGCACGACCGCCCGCTCGAGTATTTCCGGAGCGTCCGTATCGGGATCGGCCGGTTCGAGTTCGGGCAGGAGCCGCCGTAGTTCGGGAATCAGTCCCGGGAACCGGACCGCGATCCAGCCCAGTGCGACACCGCCCTCCACCACCGCCACACCCGCGAGCTCGCGCGGGGACAACTCCGACAGCCGGTACCGTGCGAGACGGTCCTTCGAGGGCGCGCATTGCAGGGCGATTCCGCAGGTGAGGGTGCGGCGGGTCCAGTCCGGTGGCGGCGGATACGGTACCTGCACCAGCGTGGCGGAGGGGTCCAGACCGAAGAGCCGGCGTTCCCCGGTGACCAGGCGCGCGCCGTGGCGACGCCGGTCGGAGAACGCCACGGCCGTCAGGGCGCAACTGCGCTCCAGCGACGCGGCGGAGAGGGAAGGGCTGGGCTGCACGGCGGTCACCGTCGATCCGGCGCCGGGTCGTTCAGAACGTCCCGATATTGCGCATGACCCAATACCAGAAGCCGATCACGGCGCCCATCGCGCCCCAGCCGAGGATCAGACGAACGATGTCCTGCCACATAGTGACCTCCAGTGGTCGATTCCCGTGGGCCGGGTCCCGGAGACGACCCGCGAGCGCGGGTTCATCGGGGTTCCATACCGCGCAGTGCGGTGGAGACGTAGTTGTCGAGCATGGCGGCGCGCACCGCCTTGGAATCGCTGGTGGTGGTCAGCAGGGCGTAGAGCCCGAGCAGGAAGAACACCGCGCTGTGGAAGGGATCGATCTCGGCGGCGGCCTCGCCCGCGTCGCGCGCCCGCGTGATCTCCTCGACGACCTGCACGATCAGCGGATGATCGGTCCATTCGTCGTCGGGCGGGCGGGTCGGCGTGAAGTGCAGGCCGAGTACATCTTTGAACAGGATCGCGCCGACGCGCCGTTCCACCGACAGGACCAGCCGCACCGCTTTCGCCAGTGCGCCCGGCAGATCGTGCGGTGCCGCCACGAAACGGGCGAACTCCTTGGCCACTCGGGCTTCCTCGCGCCGCTCCAGTTCCAGCAGGACATGCTCCTTGCTGGGGAAGTGGAAGTAGAAGGTGCCGCGCGCGACGCCGGCGGCCTCGATGATGGCGCCGACATCGGCACCGGCTGTCCCGGTGCGCCGGAACTCCGCGACGGCGGCGTCGAACACCCGCTTACGGGTTTCGAGTCGTTGGGCTTCCCGGCCCCGTGGCTTCTCCGTCGGCGCGTTCACGGACTCCATTAGCGGCCATCCGTTGAAAGTTGTCAATTAAAAATTTCAATGACACTTGTCATCCGCATCCGTGTTCTACTGTCGGACAATGTCTCCTGGGAGATCACGAGGCGCTGATTCAAGTGGCACCGCCATGCTCCGGGTGCCAGAGCGGAGTGTCGCCGGGTGCCTGGAACGCGGCTGTTCGGTCGTGCGTCCGGCGTGGTTCGCATCGGTTCCGCCGACCCGCTAGTGCACGACCATGAGAGCGGCGGTCGCGAGGGCGAAGGCGAAGTAGGCGCCCGGAAAGGCGAGGTTGTAGTAGACACGTGCCCGCATGTGGGTGAGGAGGGCGCCCGCGAAGAACAACACCAGGCCGACCGCGGCGGCGAACCCCAGCGCTTCCATGCCGAGGAGTCCGAGCAGGACCCCGGCCGCACCGGCGAGCTTGAGCGTGGCCAGCCAGGGCACCCAGCCGGGCGGCACGCCGACCTCGGCGGAATTGGCCAGGACGAACGGCGCCCGGGCGAAACCTGCGAGGGCGTCACCGGCGTTGGCCACGACGGTGACGAGGGCGACGACGAGGTAGGTGGTGTGCACGGCATGACTTCCTGTTCGAGGTGGGTCGGCCCGGGCGCCCACCACGGTGGCGGGCGGCACGGCGTGGCGCCGGATCCGAGATACTGCGCCGGTTGTGGAATCCAGCCTTCCGGGCCCTGGCGAAACCCGCCAATACCTGCATCCATAACCTGATGGAATGGATGTGGACACCCGGTTGCTCCGCTACTTCGCCGCGGTGGCGGCGGAGGGGAATCTGACCCGTGCCGCCGCACGGCTCTACGTTTCGCAACCGGCGCTGACCAAGCAGATCAGGCAGCTGGAGGGCCTGCTCGGCGTCGAACTCTTCGTGCGCTCACGGACCGGGATGGCGCTCACCCCGGCGGGAGAGGCGCTGGCCGGGCGGGTACCGGGGCTGCTCACGGAATGGGATCTGGCGCTCCGGCAGACCCGGCAGGCGGCGGGCCGCGCGGCGCGGGTGCTGCGGGTCGGCTTCCTGGCCAGCGCGGCCAACGAGGCCACCCCGCGGATCATCGCCGAGTTCGCCCGCCGGCAACCCGGCTGGCGGGTGGATATGCGGCAGGCGTCCTGGGGTGACCCGACCGGCGGTCTCGCCGACGGCGAGGTGGATACCGCCCTGCTCCGGCTCCCCTTCCCGGGGCAGGATCGGCTGCGGGTGCGGGAACTGTTCAGCGAACCGCGCGTGGTCGCCCTGGCGTCCGGGCATCCGCTGGTGGAACGCGAATCGATCGCGTTCGCGGATCTGCTGGACGAACCGTTCGTGGCGGCCCCCGCTGAAACCGGTGCCTGGCGTGACTACTGGCTCGGGGTCGACGAACGCGCGGACCGAACGCCGCGGATCGGTGCGGTGACCGATCAACCCGACGAATGGCTGAGCGCGATCGCCAACGGTTACGGGATCGCACTGGCCCCGGAGTCGAGCGCCCGGTACTACGCCCGGCCCGGTATCACCTACCGCCCGGTGACCGGTGTGGCGCCGAGCCGGGTCGGTGTCGTATGGAAGGCGGAGTCGGACACCGATCCGGTGGTCCGGGCGTTCGTCGAGTGCTGTATCGAGCTGTGCTCCGGGACCGGCTGACGCATCGGCCGCCGTACTGCTCGACCTGGACGCCGAAGCCTTGTAGATGCCGCATCCCACTTCTATCCTTACGAACAGAGGGAACCGACCCCTGTTGGAGTAGAGATGATCTACGACAATTTGCTCGCAATAGCAGCGCAGGTACCGACCACCAGCGGATTGCGGCAGGGCGAAGTATTCACGCCCTACGCCGAAGTGGTCGACCGGATCGGCCGGCTCGCCGCCGGCTTCATGGAATATGGCATCGAGCGCGGCGATCCCGTCGCCCTACTGCTTCCGAACTCACCCGATCTCTTCGCCACTTCCCATGCGCTCTTCGCCATCGGCGCCATCGCGATGCCGATGGCCGAGACGGCCACCCGATCCGAACTCGCCACGCTCGCGCGAAAAACCGGACTCCAGGCCGTTGTCTCGACTCCCGGCCGTGCCGTGGTCGCCGAGGCGCTGATCGCGGATGTGGCCCCCGGTATTCCCTTGTTCCCGACGAACGCACTCCCCGAAGGAAGGACGACCGCCCGGCTGCCGGAACTGCCGGGCGACACCACGGCGCTCTACCTCTTCTCCTCCGGCTCTACCGGGTTGCCCAAAGTGGTGCCGCACACCCATGCCGAGCTCGTCGCCGATGGCAAACGAGCCAGTACGGCCTGGGATATCCAGCCCGACGATATCGTCCTCAGTATGCTGCCGGGCAACTTCTCGATGGGCTTTCTGATGGGCACCAGTTACGCCGTCTCCGGCGGTGCGACGACGCTCTACTGGAGCGATCGCCTGCCGCTGGCGCTTTCACGCAAGAAGCTGCTCGACACCATGACCCGTGAGCGCGTCACCTTCATGGGCGCCGTTCCGGCGATGTACGACATCATCACCGGTCAGGCCGGCAGTTTCGATCTCGGACTGCGTATGGCCGTCTCGGGCGGCGTCTCCCTGAAGCGGCCGGTCTTCGAAGCGGTACGCGCGCGCCTCGGTGTCCCACTTCGTCAGAATTACGGCTCCACCGAGGCGAGCATGTTCGCGCACAACAACTCCGCCGATCCCGACTCGAGCTGGGCCTCGGTGGGCAAACCGGCGGGTGACGCCAGGGTCCGCATCATTCCGTTCGATACCGATTTCGGCCCCTCCGTCGGCGAAATGGAAATAAGGTCTTCCTCGCTCATGCGGGGCTATCTCGACAATGATGTGGCCAATGCCGAGGCATTCGACGAGGGCTGGTTCCGGACCGGCGATCTCGCCTCGCTCGACGAAGAAGGCCGTATCTTCATCCGTGGCCGCAGCAAGCTGTTGATCGAAGTATCCGGGTACAAGATCGACCCCATCGAAGTGGAGGAGACGCTCATGACCCTGCCTGCCGTCGCCGAAGCCGCGGTGGCGGGTCTTCCGGACGGACGCAATGGCAATCGGCTGATCGCATTCGTCGTCAAAGAGGCGGAAGTATCGGCCGACGAGTTGATCCGCTACGCCCACAAGAGGTTGTCCGAGCACAAGGTACCGGCCGAGATCGCATTCATCGACGCATTACCGCGCAGCTCGGCCGGCAAGGTACTCCGCGGGCAGTTACGCGAGCTTCAGGCAGGCTGAGCCGCTCGCTGCGAGACATAGGCTGCTATCTTCGCGGGCGATTCGAACAGTTCGGCCTGTATCTCCGTCTCCGGGATGCTGATCTCGAATTCCTGCTCGAGGAACTGCACCAGTCTTACCAGCTTGATCGAGTCCAACAATCCGGCCTCGAGTAACAGGGTATCGCGATCGACCGGCGATTCACCGGTTTCGGCCACCATGGCGGAGATATACTCGATTATCGGTTGTTCGATATCGTTCATCACACCAGCCCCTTACGTCGTCAACATACTAACCAATTTCGGCGCGACCTGAAATACGCGAAAAGATGGGAGGGCGACGTGGCCGAAACGCGCCCGCTGGGCAAAAAGGAACAGCTGCTCAATCATTTGCATGCCCGTCGTGGGCTGATCACCGTGCAGGTGTTGCATGTACGCGGACGCATCGATCCGATGCTGGTGAAGCAGGCGCTCGCCTGGCTACAGACCCAGCACCCCATCCTGCGCGCTCATATCCGCTACGGCAAGATCATCTGGCGACGGCTGCCGCCGTTCGCCCATCGCGAGCCCTGGTTCGATACCGAGGGCACAACGGAGATCCCGTTGCGAGTGCTCGAAGACACCGATTCGGACGCCTGGCGGAAGGTTCTGACCTCCGAGATCCGCACACCGATCCCGAAGGGCAACCATCCGCGCCTTCGGATAACAATGGTGCGGCAGTCTCCGGACGCCGACCTGAACCACATCGTCATGTGTGCCGATCACGCAACGCTCGACGCCCACTCCGCCAATATGCTCGGCCACCGGCTTCTCGAATTCCTGGCCGAACCGGCCGCGCCGCAATCGAAATCGCCGCCCCGCACCGCATTGCCACCGCCGGTCGAGGCCGGCTCGGCGGGCAAGTCCGGCATCGGCGGGAAAACCACCTATACGCCTGCCATTCGGCTCCCCAAGCAAGCGGTCCCCGATCCGAAGGACGAATCGCGAGTACTGGCGCGTCGCCTCGAGCCCGACACCACGGCAAGGCTCGAGGAGGCCATCAAAGCCAACAGAACGACGGTGCACGGTGCGATAACGGCGGCCTTCCTGCTCGCCATTCGTGAGCGCTACCGGCTCGACACCATGACCGTGTTGAGCACGGTCGACCTCCGTCGCTTCGGTGAACTCGCGTTGCCGGACGAGACCTGCGGTTGCTACGCCGACATCCTGCGTACCGAGCATCCGATAACCGACGACTTCTGGGCAACCGCCCGGGACGCCTCGTTCAAGCTGATCGCCGCGCTGGCCAAAGACCGGGAGGCCGCCTCGATCATGGCGTTTCCCGAGTGGGAGGTGTATCGGCGCGAAGTCCGGCCGACGATGCGGAACAACCGGCGTATCGACGGACTCGGCGTCACCACGGTAGGCGAGTCCGGGCTTCGGTCCGGCTACGGTGCCTATACGCTGGAGGACGTCACCAGGGCAGTTTCCCTCGATATGTTCGGCCCGTCATTGTTCGTGATCGCCAACAAATGGCTCGGCGGCCTCGATCTCAGCGTCGCGTACGCGGCAACGGCCATGAGCGACGACGAGGTGCGGTGGCTGACCGACAACGCGGTGGCGCGGCTCGAAAGCGCCGCGCGAGAACGCCGCGCCGAGCGCGCCACACCCTCGGTCACGGAGGTGGTGCCGGAGGGCCCGATCGGTCGGGCATGAGTTCGGCGGGCATGGAGCGGTAGGAGTGCAGGTTCACCAGGCGCCGTGGGATCGGCGGGCCGTCCAGGCGCAGATCCGGATATCGCTCGAAGAGGGTCCGCAGGGCGATCACGCCTTCCATCCGGGCCAGCCGGTATCCCAGGCAACCGTGTATCCCGCTGCTGAACGCCAGGTGGTCCGCGGCGTTGACCCTGGTCACGTCGAATCGTTCGGGGTCGGGGAAGACGCCGGGGTCGTGGTTCGCGCCCGCCAATGCCAGCAGGACCAGGGAACCGCGTCTGATGTGCTGATCGGCGATGTCGAGGTCGCAGTTGGCGACCCGGCCGGTGATCCGGACGGGGCAGTCGTAGCGCAGGATTTCCTCGATCGCGCCCGGCCACAGGTCCGGCTGCGCCAGCAGCAGTTCCAGCTGATCCGGATGGCTTGTCAACAGTGCGATTCCATTGCCGAGCAGGTTCACCGTCGTCAAGAATCCGGCGTCCAGCAGTAGGGCGGCGTTGGCTATCTGCTCCCGGCGGGTGAGCTCACCACTGGTCACCAGCACGGTGAGCAGGCCATCGGCCGGTTCGGCGGTGAGCGAGTCGATGCGCTGGTCGAAGTACTGCTTGACCTCTGTCAGCTCCTTGGTGGCGTCGCGATACGCGGTCCAGGTCACGGCTCGGTCGACCAGCGGCGCACTGTTGAGACCCCACTTCAGCATGGTCGAATGCATATCGTCGGGAAATCCGAGAATTCCGGCGATCATCGCGACGGGCACCTGTTCGGCGAAGTCCTCGATCAGGTCCGGGCGCGGCTTCGACCCCATCCGTTCGATCAGGCCGTCGGTTACTTCGACGGTCCGTTGCTCCAATTTGCCGATCGCCGCCGGGCTGAACGCGTGCCCGACCAGGCGTCGGTACCGGGTGTGGTCCGGCGGATCGGTCGCCAGCATCGAGGGCGGTTCGGTGAGATTGGGCAGTTCCTGATCCGTCTTGGCCAGCACCCAGCGGATCGGCTTCGGAATGGCGGGGTGGTCGGGCGTGAGCGAGCCGAAGCGCTTGTCTCGCAGGATGAGACGGCACAGTTCGTAGTCTGCGGTGACGCGCACTCCCGACAGATCGGGTAGCCGGCCCCGCTGCCGGATCTCCTCGATGAGCGGCGACGCGCCGAGCAGGCGATCCTGGCCGAAGGCGATCTCGGCGAGAGGGTTGCCCCGGCGCGCCGACCACCGCAGATAGCCCCGTGTCAGGCCGTGCAGGAACAGCCAACGGGTCCACACGCGAGTCGACATGTCACCTCCGCTCTCGGCCTCTCCCCATGATAGCCAATTGCTATTTGGAAGATCGCTGTCGGCCGGTCGGCGTTCGAAGGCGTGTAGCCCGGCGAACGTGCGCTCGACCGGGCGGCGCAGGGCCCCGGGCCGGAGTCGTGGCCTGGTGCGCCGCCGCCGGGCGATGACCGGGAAATACCGCTGCCCGCAGTAACCGGCGGTATGTGTCGTGGTCGTAGCCGAGGCGGGGGTATGGGTGCGGTTCGGCCGCTTCCGTCCCGGTGGTCTGTCCGAGGAACCGAGGATCGGTCGTATGCGTGAGAAGCCGCCGTTCGGATTCCGAGGCCCTGTTATTCGCGGTCGATCCCGGCGGTGGCGGCGATCTCGGCCCGGAAGCGGGGGCATTCGGTGAAATCCTCGTAGCGGCAGGTGAGTACGTGGTTGATCAGGTTCTTCGACGTCTGGATCCGGGCCAGCTGTACGTCGAGTTCGTCCAGATGTGATCGAAGGATGCTGCGACGGCCGGGTCCGTCGCAGGCGTCGAGCAGGTCGCGGGTGCGGGCCAGGCCCAGACCGACCTGCTTGCTGTGCAGGATCAACGCCACCCGGGCGATATGCGACTGCGTGTAGCGGCGGCGGCCGCCGACCCTGGCCGCGGGGGTGAGCAGGCCGACGCTCTCCCAATGGCGGAGGACATGGGTGGCGAGGCCGAAGCGGCCGGCCAGTTCGCCGATGGAACAGGTCGGCTCGGGACTCGACTGCCCAGCGGCGGGGGTTGACTTCATGTTCACATTAACTTGCAGTCTGGATCGGACGTCAACCCGAGACCCAGGAGACAAGCATGACGATGCCCGGCGCGGCCGAGATGTGGAACGAGCGGTATGCGCAGCCGTTCACCTCCTACGGCACCGAACCCAACGACTATCTGCGCGAAGTGGCCGATCGGATACCCGAGGGCCCGGTGTTGTGCCTGGCAGAGGGGGAGGGGCGTAATGCGGTGTATCTGGCCGGTCGCGGATACTCCGTGACCGCTGTGGACCTCTCGCCGGTGGGGTTGGCCAACGCCCGGGATCTGGCGGCGCAACAGCGGGTGGAGATCGAGACCGTGGCCGCCGATATCACCGAGTTCGATATGGGCGAAGCCCGCTGGTCGGGGATCGTCTCCATCTGGGGGCACCTGCCGTCGGCGCTACGACCCGGAGTGCACGCGGCATGTGTGCGGGCGCTGCGGCCCGGCGGTGTGTTCGTGCTCGAGGCCTATACGCCACGCCACCTCGATCGGCCCGGGGTCGGGGGGCCGCCGGTCGCGGACGGGATGCCGACACCGGAAGAGTTCCGTCGCGATCTGGCCGGTCTGCGGCTGGAGCGCTGCCGCGAGGTCGACCGCGATATCACCGAGGGCGCGTTCCATCACGGACCCAGTACGACCGTGCAGGTACTGGCGGTGCGGCCGAGTGAGGCACCACCCCAGACGCTCGCAGGCGACGGAGGCCAATAGCGAGAAGCGGACGTCCGATCTCATGGCGAGGCACAATTCGGGCACCCGGCCGGAGATGCATTGCTATGGGGGGCACGGAGAAGTCGATCAATGCCACCGCACGACCGCATACTGACGGTGGCGAGCGAATTATGCCCGAGACGTGAAGGGCAACCACCGCGCGCGGCCGGTCTCCGCTACTGACCGGTCGCGTACAGGGCCGTGCGAGTCAACTCTGGAACACTTCCCAGGAGCCGAGTTCTGCTTCCTTCGACGGCGAACCGTCCCAAGGGCGGTCGCTGAAACCCTTGATTCGGAGCACCGTCTCAATTCCATTCCGCGCCGACCGGTCGCTGACGCTGAACGAGTACGTCTTCCTGCCCAGGTCTGTCTTGATCAGCTCATGGGCAATGGCTGTGGCCACAGGACGCAGGGAGTCACTGTCGGATGAGTGTGGATCGCATACTGTGATCGACAGTACAAGCTTTCCTGGAAGGGTCTTCGCGGGCTGCACTTGCGCTGCTTGGACGGAGATGTCGTCGCCCAAAGTAAGACCCAGGGCGAACTTTGCGACCTCAGGGTCGGGATGGCCGGCTATTGACCGTAGACCACAATCCGGATGTGGCTTGCTGGTCGAAGTTGTTCCAGGGGAGCCGATTTCTGCGCCGCCGGATGATACGCAGCCTGTAACGGCCGATATCAACAGGGAGAAAATTCCGGCAATCGCAAATTTTTCAGACCGTGTCAACACTGGGTCATCTGTCCTTTTCAAGCCCGACTGGGCTGCCAGTAGGCGGGGTCGTTATAGGTGTTCGCCGTGGCATCCGGCCAGTGGTCTCCGTAGAAGCCCCACGGGCTGTCAGTCGCATTGTCGAGAGCATTCGCCTCGACCATTTGGGTCTGAACGGTGCTTGCCAGAGCGGTCATGAGTCCCTCGACAAGGACAAGAACATCGGCGGCTGCTTGCACCAATCCGGGGGCGCCTTCGTATAGGAGGATTACAGATCCAACTTCGGCCAGCGCTGCTGTAAGGTTCGCCATGTAAGTCGCCAAAGTATCGGCCAGCTTGATGTAGAAATCAAGAGCTGATTTCGAAAGATTCAGCATACTTGTTTCAATCTTGGTGCAGACCTCGGCCGCCGATGTAAAGGCTTTGTCCTGAGCAGTTCTTACCGCGTTGAAGCTGTCCTTGGCTTCTCCGGACCAGAATCCTTCAACGCTTACTTCTGGGCGAGCCGGGGCGTTCGATGCGGCGCGGACGCTTGCGCCGACTATCTGCCAGTCGGCTGCCCATCCGAGGAACGTGAACGGTGCATTGATGCCCGTCAAAACTTCGTCGAGCTTTTCCAGGAGAGTTTTTATCTTGTCTTGAGCCTCGTCGCGCTTTTGGGTTGCAAAGGCCCAGGCTACGGGGGCGTAATACTTAAGACCGTCGACAGTGTCGTTGATCTCGCCGGGTATGTTTCTCCACTCATCTATTTGCGTTCGGAGATTCTCGATTGCGCTGTCGAGTTGTCCCTTGTCTACGGGGTCGCCCATCTCATTGCCCGATTTCTGCTATTTTATTGAAATCATGCGATTGATCCGTATCCTGCTGCAGGAAAGCATTAACTATTATTCGCAATGTGGTCCCGATTTCCTCCGCTTCGGATGCGCCCTCTGCCAGTCTCGCTCGGATATACTCTGCGGAGGTAATATAATATTCGTACGGAATCTGAAACAACCCCCACTCGAGTCGACTGGTGTCCTTCAGTGTGTCGACCTTGTATGCTGCATTGAAAAGCTCCGCTTTGACCTCATAAGTCCATGCTTTGGATTGGAGATCCAGACGCTCCGCGGCTAACTGTATCTGATCGGGCATTCTTACTCCTGGCGAATTCTAGAAATATGGGCGGCCAGTCGTTCGGCCAGCTCGGAGTCGGTTTCGCTGGAAAGGCCGGGGTCTACGACCAGCGAAGGCCTGGCGGTGCGGATTCGGTTCGCGCAGTGCACTATGTCATGGGCGATTGTGGAGATGTCGGCGCGAAGCGCCCAGTCGTAATCAAAAGATATATATGTGATCATCGAACGGGTGGAGCGCACTGTCAGGGCGGGTTCATCGTAATCACTGACACCGGGTCCGTGGACCTCTGTTGTCTCGTTTCCGATCAGCTGATCCAACAAACGTTGGTATTCGCCGTATTCGCGTGTTTGCAGAAGAGTGGGAATAATATCGCGGAGCGCGGGGGCGCTCGGCGTGCCGGTCGCGCCGTGCTCGATCATCTGTGACGATCGTTCGTAAAGCGCGTAGCGAATAGGCCTCCATGATCGAGGTGCCGTATTCGCTCGGGGCGAAGTGATCTTTCCAGTTTCGCCGTAGCGTAATTTTTTTCGGAAGTCGGTCTTCGGCCAGCTCGACGGTGATCAGTGCCGACTTCTGTGGTGGCTCAAATCTTTTGGGCTCGCTGACTTGTGGTGCCTCGAATTCGTCCTCGCGATAGCCATCCCAAGAGGTTTGATAATCAAATCCGGGCATCGAGTTCCCTTGTTTTCGCGCCGCTGATGTTCGATACTTTCCAGCGAACCGATCTATCGATCATGCGAAGTCTGAATCCCCCTCATTTTAAATTCTGAACCCAAGTGTCAGGATCTGTTTGGTGAGACCTGGGTAAACCCTTCATTCTTTCGAAGAGTATCAAGAGTGACTCGTTGGGGCAAAATAGTGCGCTCTACCGCATACGACCGATCGCTCGGCGAGGGACGGGCTTCTGCGCTCGGATCGAGCGCAGTCGTGTCAGCGTCTCGCGCAAACGCTAAGCGAGGGTCTGTGGTGCCCGCCGAGCCAGGATGGAAGCAACTCCTGCGGCCGCTGCCTGCACTGAGCCGGCGTGTCGTTCGGGCCTGAAGCGGGTCACCGGGCCGGTGACCGAGATAGCCGCCAGCGGACGGTCGTCGGTGCCGAGGACAGGTGCGGCCACGCAGCCGATCCCGATGGCGGACTCCTCATGTTCGTAGGCCACCCCGTTCTCGACTACCTGTGCCAGCTGAATCCGCAGCAGGCCGGGTGCGACCACGGTGCGCGGGGTGCGTCTGGTCAACGGGCCGGCCAGGATGCGGTCGATCGTCTCGGGACCGGAGTGGGCGAGCAGCGCCTTGCCGATCGCGGTGCAGTACAGCGGCATCCGGCCGCCGATCCGGGAGGGGGCGCGGGCCTGCCGGTGGCCGCCGATCTTGCTGATGTAGACGACCTCGTCGCCGTCGCGGACGCCGAAGTGCACGGTTTCACGGGTGCGGGCGAACAGGTCCTGGAGGAAAGGCACGGCGACCTCGAGCAGTGTGCGCTCGGTGGCCGCCCGCATACCCAGTTCGAACAGTCCACGTCCGAGCCGGTAGCCCTCCGCCGACGAACTCAGCAGCCGTGCGGTCACCAGGTCGCGGCACAGCCGGTGCACGGTGGCCTTCGGCAGCCCGGTGCGGCGGGTCAGTTCGGATAGTCCGACGGCCTGGTCCTCCACCCCGAACGCCTCCAGGATCAGCAGCGCCCGGCCCAGCACGGAACGCTCGTCGAGGTGGTGATCCGGCATATCGGGCCCTTCTGGTGAGACTGGTCCAGTCAGTGGACCACTTTACTGTTCAGGGCCGCGCCGAGGGTGTGCACTGAGCAGACCCCGACGAAGAGGAGAACGGAGGTCGTGGTGGCCACCACTGTCGACAGCATCAGCGACAGCGGGCCCGGCGTCGACGAGTCGATCGTCGCCCGTGCCGCGCAACGCCTGATCACCGCCGCGGAGACGCGCCGGACCTGTGCCCCGTTGCGGGACGGGTTGATCAGCCCGGACGATGTCGCCACCGCCTACCGGATCCAGGAGCGGTTCAATGCCGCCCGGGTCTCCCCTGAGGTCACGGTGGTCGGCCGCAAGATCGGCGCCACCTCGCAGGCCGTGCAGCAGCAGCTGGGTGTGGACCAGCCCGATTTCGGTGTCCTGTTCTCCGATATGGCGTATTCGGACGGCGACGTGATCCCGATCGACCGGCTCTTGCAGCCGCGGGCCGAAGCCGAGATCGCGTTCGTGCTCGGCGAGGATCTCGCCGAGGGGCCGCTCGATATCGACCAGTGCCGCGCGGCCGTGGCCGAGGCGGTGGCCGCACTGGAGATCGTGGACAGCCGCATCACCGACTGGAATATCTCCTTCGCCGACACCGTCGCCGACAATGCCTCGAGCGGTCTCTACGTGCTCGGCACCGAGCGCCGGACCCTGGACGACTTCGAGCCGGTCGACGTCGCCATGAGCATGCGCATCGACGGGGAAGAAGTGTCGACCGGTAACGGCGCCGCCTGCCTCGGCGACCCGCTCAACGCCCTGTCCTGGCTCGCCCGGCAGGCCCGCACCTTCGGTGAGCCGCTGCGGGCCGGACAGGTGATCCTGTCCGGCGCGCTCGGCCCGATGCGGCCGCTGCATCCGGGCGCCACCGTCACCGCCGCCATCTCCGGCCTCGGGACGGTCACGGCTTCGTTCACCACCGCTTCGGAGGTCTCCCAGTGAGTGACAACAACACGCGCACCAAGGTCGCGATCATCGGTTCGGGCAATATCGGCACCGACCTGATGATCAAAGTGCTGCGCCATTCCCGATTCCTGGAAATGGGCGCCATGGTCGGTATAGACCCGGAATCCGACGGGCTCGCCCGGGCCGCCCGGTTGAAGGTGCCCACCACCCACGAAGGGGTGGAGGGACTGATCGCGCTGCCGAACTTCGACGAGATCGAGATCGTCTTCGACGCCACCTCGGCCAAGGCGCACAAACAGAACCACGAGCGGCTGGCACCGCTGGGTAAACGCCTCATCGACCTGACCCCCGCGGCCATCGGGCCGTTCGTGGTGCCGCCGGTGAACCTGGAGGAACACCTCGACGCGCCGAACGTGAACATGGTGACCTGTGGCGGCCAGGCGACCATCCCGATCGTGGCCGCGGTCTCCCGGGTGGTGCCGGTGGCCTACGCCGAGATCGTGGCCTCCATCGCCTCGAAATCCGCCGGACCCGGTACCCGGGCCAATATCGACGAGTTCACCGAGACCACCGCGCACGCCATCGAAACCGTGGGCGGCGCGGAACGCGGTAAGGCGGTGATCATCCTGAATCCGGCCGAACCGCCGCTGATCATGCGCGATACGGTTTTCTGCCTGGTCACCGCCCCCGACGCCGATTCACACGAGCAGATCAAGGCCTCGGTGGCGAAGATGGTCGACGATGTGGCGGCCTACGTGCCCGGCTACCGGCTCAAGCAGGAAGTGCAGATCGACGCGATCCCGGCGGATCAGCCGGTGCACACCCTGCTCGCCAAGGACAACGACTCCTTCCCGACCCATCGGGTGTCGGTGTTCCTCGAGGTCGAGGGCGCGGCCCACTACCTGCCCGCCTACGCCGGCAACCTCGACATCATGACCTCGGCCGGACTGCAGGTCGCCGAGCGGATCGCGCAGAACACCCAGCAGAAAGAAGGTGCCCGATGAGCGAGTCCGACGCCGTGCCGACCGTTTTCGTCCAGGACGTGACCCTGCGCGACGGTATGCACGCCATCCGGCACCGGATCACCCCGGAGAACGTCGGCAAGATCGTGGCCGCACTCGACGCCGCCGGTGTCGACGCCATCGAGGTCGCGCACGGGGACGGTCTGGCCGGCGGCTCGGTGAACTATGGTCCCGGGTCGCACAGTGACTGGACCTGGCTCGAGGCCGCCGCCGCGAACCTGAAGAACGCGCGGCTGACCAGCCTGCTGCTGCCCGGTGTGGGTACCGCCGAGGATCTGCGGCGGGCCTGGGGCCTGGGTGTGCGCTCGGTGCGGGTGGCCACCCATTGCACGGAGGCCGATGTCGCCGCCCAGCACATCGCCACCGCGCGGGAGATCGGGATGGACGTCTCGGGATTCCTGATGATGAGCCATATGGCCGAACCGGCGCAGTTGGCCGCGCAGGCCAAACTCATGGAGAGCTACGGCGCGCACTGCGTCTATGTCACCGATTCCGGCGGCCGCCTCACCATGAACGGTGTGCGCGACCGCATCCTGGCCTACCGCGATGTCCTCGACCCGGCGACCGAGCTCGGTATCCACGCCCACGAGAACCTGTCGCTGTCGGTGGCGAATTCGGTGGTGGCCGTGGAGAACGGGGTCACCCGGGTCGACGCCTCGCTGGCCGGTCACGGCGCGGGTGCGGGCAACACCCCGATCGAAGCGTTTGTGGCGGTCGCCGATGTGCTGGGCTGGAAGCACGGCTGCGATGTCTTCGCATTGCAGGACGCCGCCGACGACCTGGTCCGGCCGCTGCAGGACCGCCCGGTGCGGGTGGACCGGGAAACCCTCACCCTCGGCTATGCCGGGGTGTACTCGAGCTTCCTGCGGCATGCCGAGGCGGCCAGTGAGCGGTACGGGATCGATGTCCGGACCCTGCTGATGGAGGCCGGCCGGCGGCGGCTGGTGGGCGGTCAGGAGGACATGATCGTCGATATCGCGCTCACCATGCTGGCCGAGCAGAAGGCCGAACAACAGCCTGTCTGACCGGTCCGCGGTGGTTCGAGTGTCCGCCGCGGCCGAACAGCGGACAGCCCCGGTGCCGGCCGGGGCTGTCCGCGTAGTGGAGGGCGTCCTGTTCGGTGGGTGACCCACATCACCGCGCGATGCTGTCAGGAACGCGGAAGCTGTCTCGTTCAGGAAGCACGCGAACCAGACAGGAGCGAACCATGCCGCATCGCATCGTCGTCCTCGGGGCCGGATACGCCGGAGCTTTCTGCGCCGGGTACCTGGCCCGTCAACTGCACTCCGGCGATTTCGAGATCACCGTCGTCAATGCCGAACCCGATTTCGTGGAGCGGCTGCGACTGCATCAGCTCGCCGCCGGGCGGGATCTCCCGCACCGGCCGCTGGCGAAGGTGTTCGCGGGTACCGGTATCCGGCTGAGAACGGCCCGGGTGACCGGCGTCGACGTCGAGCGCCGGAACGTCACCGTCGCCGATGCCGCGGGCACCGACCGGCTCACCTACGACACCCTTTTGTACGCACTCGGTAGCACTGCCGCCGAGCACGGCGTCGCGGGTGTCGCCGAACACGCTTTCCACGTGGCCACGCGGCCGTCCGCGCTGCGCCTGCGCTCCCGCTTGGACGAGCTGGGCGAGGGCGGGAAGGTGCTGGTGGTCGGCGGCAACCTGACCGCGATCGAAGCCGCCACCGAGATCGCCGAGGCCCGGCCGGGACTGCGGGTCGAACTCGTCACCGGCGGTGAGCTGGGTGGGTGGCTCGGGCCGAAGGCCCGCCGTCACCTGCTACGCGCCTTCGACCGGTTCGGAATCACGATTCACGAGCACACCACCGTCGAACGCGTCGAGGCGTCGGCAGCTGTCGCCGCCGACGGCACCGTTTTCGCCTCCGACGCGACCGTGTGGACCGCCGGTTTCGCCGTCCACCCGATTGCCGCCGCCAGCGGCCTCGAAGTGGCGGCCAACGGACAGATCAGAGTCGACCGTCAGATGCGTTCGGTCTCGCATCCCGATGTCTACGTGGCCGGTGACAGCGCTTTCGTCATCGGTGACAACGGCCGGCCGTTGCCGATGTCGTGCGCTTCGGCGGGATTCACCGGTATGCAGGCGACATCGGCGATCATCGGGGACCGGACCGGGCGCAAGGTCGAGACGACCGCGCTGACCTATGTCGGCAACCACATCGGTCTCGGCCGCAAGGACGGAATCTTCCAGCTGGTCGACGGTGACGCCGGCGCGAAGACCGGAGCATTGCGCGGCCGGCCGGCGGCGCGGGTCAAGGCGGCGATCGTGGCGACCAGCGGCTGGGCCATCAGCCACCCGACCTTCGGGAAGCGGAGTCACCGGTACCGTGCGGCGACCACGGGAGTGCCGTCGGCGGCTCTGGTCGCCGGATAGGATCCTGCCCGTGGACACTGCCACCGTGGCGCGATTCGAGGCCAGCCGGAACCGGCTGGCCTCGCTCGCCTATCGGCTGCTCGGCTCGGCCGCCGACGCCGAGGACACCGTGCAGGACGCCTTCCTGCGGTGGCAGGCCGCCGACCGGGAGTACATCGAGGTGCCCGAGGCGTGGCTGACCAAGATCGTCACCAATCTGGCGCTCGACCGGCTCCGTTCGGCGCGGACGCGGCGCGAACGCGCCGTCGGTGCCTGGATGCCCGAACCGCTCTTGGACGGCGACCCGATGCTGGGCCCGGCCGATACCGTCGAACAGCGCGAATCGGTGACTCTGGCGGTGCTGACGCTCCTGGAACGGCTGTCACCGGTCGAACGGGCCGTCTACGTGCTGCGTGAGGCGTTCGCCTACAGTCACGCCGAGATAGCCGAGTTCCTCGGCATCACCGAGTCCGGGAGCCAGCAGCACGCCCATCGGGCCCGCCGCCGGATCACCGCGGCCGGCCATGCCTCCGATACCGACCCGGCGTCCGCCCGTCGGATCGTCGAGGAGTTCGTCGCCGCCGCGTCCTCGGGTCGGACCGAACGGCTGGTCGCGCTGCTGACCGACGACGCAACCGGCATCTCCGACGGCGCCGGGCTGCGGTGGGCCGGGAAGTTGATCCGGTACCCCACCCCGCAGCGGATCGCCGCCGCGATCCGGGCCGGCTTCGCCCCGTCTCCGGCCAAGCGCAGACTCGCCGGTGGCTCGCCCGCCATCCATGCCGCCGTGGTCAACGGCAGCCCGGCCGTGCTGGCCACGCTCGCGGACCGGGTTGTGGGCGTGGTGATCCTGGAACTACGTGGCGACCGGATCGCGGGTGTGCGTGGTATCGCCACCGCGGCCCGGCTCGATCGCCTCACCGTGGAATGGCAGCGGCAGGAGCACGAAGTTCCATTGATCGAATCGTGGTAGTCGGCCGGCCGGTGATCAGACGGTGGTCCGTCGGCTCCCGGCCGGCGGATACCGCGGCCGGGCGGCGCCGACGGCCCGGTACGTGCCGGCGTACCCCGGAAATCTCCTAGCCGGTCGCGGGGCGGGAGCGCATGCTGCCGTGCGCGATCTCGTGGACGGCCGGGCGCAACAGTTCGACGATTCGGTCGGTGGCGGCATCGGACACCGCATCCAGGTGCAGCAGGTGGCGGCCGATGACGACGCCGAGGGTGAGTGCCCCGATCAAGCCCGCGCGCAGGTTCGCGTCGTCGGGATCGAGGTGTTCGGCGGCCTGCCGCTGCCGGGCGGTCATCGCCGCGCGCACGCTCTGCGCGGTATCCGAATGGGTGAGCATGGTGCGGACGGCGGCCAGGGTCGCGCTATCGGGTTCGCCCTCGATCTTCGCCGCCAGCGCGGCGAGTAGTTGTTCGGCCGCTTGTTCAGGTGTACCGCTGATCGGGACGTCGGGTTCGGGGACCGCGACCCGGGCGAACAACTCCTCCTTCGACCCGAAATACCGCATGACCAGGCTGGGGTCGGTCTCCGCCGCGGCCGCGACGGCGCGGATGGTGGTGCGCTCGTAGCCGGATTCGGCGAACAGGCGGGTGGCCGCCCGCAGAATGCGTTCCTGGGTGCGCCGCCGCTGTTCGGCTCGGGTCGGCTGGGTTTCGGACACCCGACCAGCCTAGGGCCCGTACGCCCGCGACCCGGGCGCGTGACCGAATGCATTCGAACAACGACCGTTGACCGAAGTTGCGGCTACTGCTAGTTTCGGACTACAAGCGTTGACCGAATGAGGTGGTTCCGATGTGGCCGACAGTGGTTACGGCTTTCGCGGCGGGCGTGCTGGGCACGAACGCGTTCCCGCACTTCGCGAAAGGAATGATGGGAGAGGAGTTCCCGAATGTCACCGGAAACGCACCGGTGCGCAATGCGGTCGCGGGAGTACTCGGCCTCGTCATGGCGGCACTACTCGGATACGCGGCCGATCTCGGGGCGTATCCGTGGCCCGGATTCGTGGCGCTGGGTAGCGGGGCACTCGTCATGGCTGTTTTCCATGGGATGCGCGGGGCATTCTGGTTGAACCGGGTGCTGGGCAAACCGAACCCCGCCCCGGTGTACGCGCACCGCTGATCGGCGGGGTGCGGTTCGGACACGGAGGACGTGCACATGGCGGCCTGGGACGACGAGGTCATCGAGGAATTCCGTGCCGGCGAGGGGCGCGTCGGCGGCCCCTTCGCGGGCTACGATCTGCTCCTGCTCACCACCATCGGCGCGAAATCCGGCCTACCGCATACGAAACCGGTGATGTATCTGCGGGACGGCGATCGGCTGGTGATCGTCGCCTCCAATGCCGGGGCGCCGCAGAACCCCGCCTGGTACCACAACCTGCGCGCGCACCCGACGGTGACCGTGCAGGTGGGCGCCGAACTCTTCCAGGCCGATGCCGAGGTGATCGACGCCGGGCCCGAACGCGATCGCCTGCACCTCGCGATGGTCGCGATCCTGCCCGCGCTGGCCGAGTACGAGCGCACCGCGGGCCGGGTCGTACCGGTGGTCGCGCTCACCCCGCGTGAGCCCGGGGGAGCGGGGTGACCGAGGGTCTGTCGCGGGCCGGGCTCCGGGGAACGGGACCCCTGCCGCGGCGGGCCGCCCCGACCGGGCGTTCGCGATCGGCGACCACGGCGTCCTCGTGCGGCGCCTCGTCGTCCGCTGAACCGGTGTACGGGCCGTCAATAAACCGGGGGCGTCCGTAAGAGGCCTGTCAGGACCCATTCGTGATCGCTATTTCCGGAAATAGCTTGCTGTGTGGGCATTTTCGGTTTCACCTGGGCCGACGGCGGCGCGTTCGTCGGCGGTGCGCTCGGCGCGGCGTTCCTCGGTCCGCCGGGGGCGATGATCGGTTCGGCGGCCGGATCCTTCGCCGGCGCCGCCTGGGGTGATGACAAGGGCAGCGGCGCTGCTCTCGAGGAAGCACTCGTCGCCGGAATCGGAGCCGCGGGCGGGGCCTGGGCGACAGATCTCGCGGGCACACTGCTAAAGACAGGGATCGCCTCGGCAGCCACCAGGGTGCTGTCCGCGGGCGGCGCCCGGCGAGTGGACCGGATCGCGATCAAGGCGCTGCTGCCCTGGAACTCGCACGGCGGCGGACCGGTCGCCGCGCTCGGCGGTGCCTTCGGCGGTTACGAGGTGTCGACACAGGCCCGGCTGCCGGTACAGCTCACCACCACCGAGATCGGGAACGGGGGCTGCCCCGCGCAGCTGCCGAATCTGCGGATGCCGGTGGAACTCACCGGCCCGGTCGGCGCGATGTACCGGGAACTGCCCGGCTATCTGTGCGAGGTCTGGCGAAGTTTCGGAACCGGGCCGCGCACGACCCCGCCCGCGCCGGAGCTGCCGACCGCACTCCCCGCCGGTGCGGTCGCGACCATCGGCGCATACACGGCGAAAGCCCGGCAGTTGAACACAGTGCTGGCCGGGTTCGCCGAACTCGATGCCCGGGCGGTCGAATCGGTCGCGGCCGGTGCACAACGGATTTCCGGTGAGGGACGAGTGGCGGTCGGGACGCTCATCGATACGGTGAACCGCCGGGCGGCGGAGGCGCCACCCTCGGGCGTCTCACTGCCGGTGCATGTGCTGGACCTGCTGGACGAGGCGTTCGGTCGCGGCCGGGAGATCCTGAGTCAGGCGGTGACCTCCAGCGATCGGGTGGCCGGAAGGGTACGCGAACTCGCCGACGAAGTCGAATCCCTGCGCCGCGAAATCGCCTCGCCCCGGCGTGAACTCGGCGAAGAGTTCCGGCTTCGGCAGCCCGTACCGCCCACCACGCCGGCTCTGCCACCCACGACGATTCCAGCTCCCGCGCCGGCTCCACCGTCCGCGCCACCGATGGCGCCCGCTGCCATACCGCCACCGCCACATACCGGAATGCGTGTGGCGGGCAGCGGTGCCGGTATGGGGCCGGTGCGCACAGCGCGGCAGCATGGGTCTGTGGATGCCGGCGCGGAAATGCCCGATTCGCGGCCACCGCTGTCCGGCTCCGGCGGGACGGGTGTTCCGGTAGTGCAGAGCGCGGCGGCTGCGAGCCCCTGGCCTCGGCGGCCCGGGCCCGGTGGCGGCGCGTCCGAACCATCTTCCGGGGAGCGGTTGCCGTCGGCCGGTGGTTCCCTTCCGCATCCGATCCCGGTCCGGACGGTGCCGTTCTACCTACCGGTCGCGTGGCCGGGGGCCACGGGAACGGCCACTCTGATACCTGGTGGCCCGGCGAGTTCCGGATCGGGCGGGCAGCCCGGTTCCGCGCCGGCCGGGCTGCCCGCACCGGCGCCGGGGCGTACGCCGTGGACAGGCGGCACCACTGCGGCGCCCGTACCCGGGTGCGCCGAATCGTGGGAAAGTTCCCACCCGTTTCCGGTTCGTACTACGTACGCCGACAATCGCCGGCACGAACCGCGAATCGCCGAGCCGGAAGAGCGACCGGTGGCTGCCAGGGACGAGCTGGTCGCGGCCCTGCATCAGCCGGAAAGTGGTCCGGTCTGGTCCGGCACGGGCGAGGCGTCGTCTCGATGACCTCTCACCGAAGCCGACCGGCCCTGCCGGACGAGCGGACCGGCGATCGACGGCGATGTAGGTGCCGTGGCACCGCCGGTGGACAGTGACCGATCCCGGGGTGTAGTCCGCCCTACAGCTGCCGGGACCAGTTCTGGCCGACCAGGTCCCGGCCGAAGCTGTGATGATGGTGTTCGTCGTCGAGCTCGAATCCGGCTGCCAGGTAGATCCGGCGGGCCGAGGTGAGCACGCTGTTCGTCCATAGGGTGATCCGGCGGTAGCCGGCGGCGCGCGCGAAATCCAGACAGGTCGTGACCAGCCGGTTGCCCAGGCCGTGGCCGCGGGCTTTCGGATGGACCAGCAGGATCCGCAGTTTCGCGGTGTCGTCGGTATCGCCGCGGGTGCAGAGCACGCACCCCACCGGTTCGCCGTCGAGGGTCGCGATCCAGCCGGCCTCACGGACCGGATCGTGGTTGCTCGCGTAACCGGCCACTATCTCGGCGACGAGTGCTTCGAAGGAGATGTCCCAGCCGAATTCGGCGGCGTAGCGCTCGCCGTGGGCCTGGACCACCCACCCCAGATCGCCCGGCTGCCCGAGCGCGCGGATCGCGAGGACGCGCGCCGGTTCGGCCGCTGTTTCGGTCATTGGTCATTCCCTCCTGATGCGACACCGGATGCCCACCACTGAAACGACTGTTTCAGTGGTGCCAGAATGCACGCATGGTGGACTCGGACGCAACCCCCTCGGCGCGGCAGACCGAACTGCTCGAAGCGGCCTATCGATACGTGCTGGCCCACGGCTTGGGGGAGATGTCGCTGCGACCGCTGGCGGCGGCCATCGGCACCAGCCCGCGGGTCCTGCTCTACCTGTTCGGTAGCAAGGACGGCCTGATACGCGCGCTGCTCGCGCGGGCGCGCGCCGAGGAACTGGCTCTGCTGTCCGCAGTCCACGTGCCCGGGCAGGCGGACGATCGGCTGCCACAGATCGCCGCCGTGCTCTGGGGCTGGTTGGCCGAGCCGTCCCGGCGCGCCCTGCTCACCCTGTGGCTGGAGGGCTACGTCCGTTCGCTGGTCGAACCGGCGGGGCCGTGGGCCGACTTCGCCCGGGAAACCGTCGAGGACTGGCTGGAGGTGCTGGCCGCGGCCCAGCCCGCGCGCGTCCGGGACAGCGCGGAGGGTCGTGCCGCCCGCACCCGGGCGCTGGCGGTATTGCGCGGCGCGCTCATCGATCTGCTCGCCACCGGCGACACCGACCGGGTGAATGCGGCGGTGCGCCGGGAGTTCGGCGACCGGACCGGCGGGCGCGCCGGAACCGAAGCGGCCCCGGCCGGGGTACCCGGCGAGTAGCCGGTGGGTGAGTACCGGCCGACGATACCGGCGGGGTCGTCACGGGCCGGCGTGCCCGACCCGGTCAGCGCGGGCCGAGGAACAAGGTCTGGGTGCTGCGGCCCAGTGGGCCTTTCTCGTCGAACAGCGCGGACTCGGCCAGGCCGATACCGTGTGGCTGCGGATGGGTGACGGCATCGAGGCAGACCCACTCGCCGGCCGGTTGGCGGTGCAGGGTGACGGTCAGATCGGTGTTGATGAACAGGTAGCGATCCCAGTCGAGGACCGCGCTGACCCCGTTGCCGGAATCCGCGGCGGCGAGGGTGCGTTCCAGCGGGCTGGGTGTGGTGCCGGAGACGATCGGGTACTTCAGCCGGATCCAGCACACCGCGGGGCCGGGCTCGCGGAAGGAGCCGGTGACGTAGCGGTATTCGATACCGGTGTGGAATCCCACGGGCTGGGTGGAGGGGAACGGTTCGGGGTCGGGCGTCTGATCGGGGCCGGGACGCGCCCCGGTCGGTAAGAGGTGTTCGGGAATCTCGAGTTCGGGATCGGCGAGTTTGAAGCGCCACGCGGCGGCCCGCATCACCGGACCGCGGTCGGTCGACAGGGTCGCTTCGATCAATTCCACGCTGCGTCCCCGGCGGACGAGGCGGGCGTGCGCGGTGAGCGGGGCGAGGGGGACGGGTCCGAGGATTTCCACGGCGACGCGGCCCACCTGGAAGCCGGGCCGGGGTTCGCACCGTTCGATCACATGAGCGAGCAGCGCGGAGGGCGGTCCGGCGTGCTGGGCGTCGGGCGACCACGGACCACGAGTGAGCTCGGTGGAGAGGAACCGCTGCGGGTCCGCCGGATCGGGCAGGTAGAAGGCCTCGTTCACATCGTTGTCCGTTCGTCCGGTCGGCGGGTTGTGCCGTCTGTTCGCTCTCTGACCGACCGTACCGCCGGGGCGGGGGCATGCCGCGCGGTGGTGGCTCGGGTCCCCGCTGAGTGCATGCTTGCATGCAAGCTTGCATCTATGAGCTAGAGTGGCTGCGTGCGGACATCGTCGTACCCGGCCGAGACGCCCGGGCAGAGTGCAGCGGATCGGGCCTACCGGCTCACCAAGGAACTCGTCCTGTCCGGTGAACTGCCGGGTGGGCACCTCTTCAGCGAAACCGAGATCGCCGGTCGGCTGGGGTTGAGCCGGACTCCGGTCCGGGAGGCGTTCGTGCGGCTACAGGCCGAGGAACTACTGACCCTGGTGCCCAAACGCGGCGCCATCGTCGCACCGGTCCCACCGGGCGAGGCCGAGGACGTACTGGACGCCCGGGAAGCCGTCGAAACCGCGGCGGTCCGCCGCCTGCTCCGCACGCCCGAGCGGGTTCCCGCCGCTGTCGACAGGTTGCGCGACGCGCTCGAGGTCCAGCGCGGGTACGCCGAAGCCGGTGATATCGACGCCTTCGCCGAGGCGGACGAACTCTTCCACCGCACCCTGGTCGCGGCGGGCGGCAACGCGCTGCTGATCCGCTTCTACACCGGGCTCGCCGACCGGCAGCGCCGGATGAACGTGGCCGCGCTCGGTCCGGTACCCGACCTCATACCCGTCGTCCTGCGGCAGCACGACGAACTGGTCGCCATTATCGAATCGGGTGACCAGTCCGCCTTCACCACCGCCCTGCGCGCGCATCTGGACGGAACCCACCGGCGATGAGGCAGGGTGCGTGGCACGCGGCGGTGGCGGCGATCTTCGTCTGCGCCTGGGGCGGTAACCAGTTCACGCCGCTGCTGGTGATGTACCGGGACGAGGGTTACTCCGCGCTCCTGGTGAACGCGTTGCTCGGCGCCTACGTCCTCGGTCTGGTGCCGGGCCTGCTGCTCAGCGGCGGTCTCTCCGCGCGGTTCGGGCGGCGCCCGGTGGCGGTCGCGGGGGTGGTGGCCTCCCTGGTGGCCAGTCCGCTCCTGGCGGCCGGGGTGTTCAGTGTCGGGTGGATCGCGATCGGCCGGTTGATCACCGGTTTCGGGGTGGCCGTGGCCATGGCGGTGGGCACCACCTGGACCACCGAACTCGCCGTCCGGGCCGGGCACGCTCCGGCGGCCGGTGCCCGGCGGGCCGCACTCTGGTTGACGCTCGGTTTCGGCTTCGGCGCGGGTGTCGCGGGGGTCCTCGCCCAGTGGGGCCCGGCGCCGATGGTGCTGCCCTATGTCGTGCACGCGCTGCTCGCCGCCGCGGTACTGCCCGCCGTGATGCGGGCGCCCGAGACGTTGCCGGCCGGGACGGGTGCGCCCGGACGATTCTCCGGTGTGCGGCATCCGCGGTTCCGGCGGGTGGTCCTGCCGATGGCGCCGTGGATCTTCGGCTCCGCCGGTGTGGCCTACGCGGTGATGCCGCAGCTCGTCGGCGACCGCGTCGGGCAATGGGGTCTGCTGTACTCGACCACCCTCACCGTCGCCACACTCACGGTCGGCGTCCTGGTCCAGCCGCTCGCCAAACGGCTGGACCGGACCACCAGCGCGCGAGCCGTGGCGGTGGCCATGTCTGTCATGTCGGCCGGGCTGGTGATCAGCGCGCTGGCCGCGATCGTTCGTTCGCCCGTGCCGGCCCTGGCCGCCGCCCTCGCCCTGGGATGCGCGTACGGGATCGCGCTGGTCTCCGGCCTGCTCGAGGTGCAGCGGCTGGCCGCACCGGAGGAACTGGCCGCGCTCACCGGCGTCTACTACGCCCTGGCCTACCTGGGCTTCCTGTTGCCGTCCCTGCTGAGTCTGCTCAGCCCGGCGGCCGGCTACCCGGTGCTGCTCGGCGGGCTCGTGCTGGTGGCACTGTCGGGAACCGCGGTGATCGTCCGGCACTCCCGGTCGCATCTACCCGCCGCGGCGGCCGCCGAGAAACAGCTGGTCCCGACCGGCTGAGCAGCCGCGCCCGGCCGGCATGCAGGGGGGGATTCCAGGTCTCTCCACGGTGTTGACCAGCGTGAACGCCTCGCGGGCGCGGTGGGTTGCAGCCCGGTATCGTCGAACGATTTCCACCGAGCCGCGACCGGCCGAAACCGAGCGGCTCGGCGCACGGCTCGGTTCAGGGGAACGGGGTGGGGATGTCGCGGAGCGAGAAGCGGTAGTCGGCCTGCCGGAGCAGTTCGCCGGGGTCGTCGGTGGGCGGGTAGATCCACCACTCGTTCACCTTGCGCTTACGTACCTTGGCGGCCTCGCCCGTCGCAGCCACCTGCCTGTCCCAGCCCTGGGTGAACACCGCTCCGGCGGAGCCGAGATCGAGGCAGGTGACGTAGGGCGCCGGCGTGAACGGTACGGCCGGGAGCCCGAACAACTCGGCGGCGGCGTTGTGGCCCGCGAATTTCCCGAGTTGCACCGCGTGCTGGCAACACTGCAGTACCGGGTGCCCCGGCTCGGCGTGCGCCGCCGCGGTATCACCGGCCGCGTACACACCGGGAACTCCGAGTACCCGGAGCTGCTCGTCCACCGCCAACCGGCCCGATCGGTCGCGCTCGGCGGGGATATCGGCGGTGAGCGGACTCGCCTGTACCCCGGCGGTCCACACCACCGTACGAGCCGCGAGACGGGTGCCGTCGGATAGTGTGACGCCGTCCGGTTCCACCATGTTCAGGCTCATACCCAGGTGTTGCTCCACACCGAGGGTTGCCAGGGCTTCGAGGATCCGGGGCCGGGGGCCGGGGCCGAGTTCGGGACCGACCGTATCGGCCCGCTCCACCAGTACGACCCGGATCTGCTCGGTCGCTGCCTCGGTCGCGGCGAGCGCGCCGAGCCGGTCCACCAATTCGGTCGCTATTTCGAGCCCGGTGAAGCCCGCTCCGACGACCACGGCGGTGAAGCGGCCCGGACCGGCCGGCAGCTCCGGGAGACGGCGCAGGTGCGCGTCCAGCGCTGCGGCAGCCGGGAGGGTGTCCACATTGTGGAGCAGTTCGGCACCCGGCAGGGCGGGCCGGACGAGCCGGCTACCGGTCGCGAGAATCAACTGGTCCCAGGGGATCTCGGCGGTCTCGCCGTCTCGCCCGACGACGGTCACGGTCCGGTCCGCGGTATGCACCGCGGTCGCGGTGCCCGCGATCCGGCGTACCCCGACCGGCCCGAGGATCCGGTCCAGCGAGACCCGCATGCGGTCGGGATCGGCCTGGTAGAGGCGGGGCCGGATCACCAGATCGTCACCGGGGTCGATCAGGGTGACGGGTAGGTCGCGTCCCGCCGTGCGGGCGAGCCGGACCGCGCCCGCGGCGCTCCACACCCCGGCGAAACCACCGCCCAGCACCACGATTCCGGACATGTCATCCTCCTCAGGATCAATCGGGATAGTAAATGTCTCTATTGACGGCCCGTGGCATGTCCGGTGCCCGGGAAGGGGGCCGGACCTGCCGTGAGATCAGGGGTTCGCGAAGTCGCGCCGGGTGCGCTCGGCCGCGGACGCCGGGGCCTCGGCGGCGAGGTCGGCGATGGTCTGCGCGGCGAGTTCCCGCCGCCACGCCAGTTCCGCGCGGCGCATGGCCAGCGAGATTCCGCACGGGCGGGTGAACTCCGCGCCCGCGCTGCGACCGCTGCCGCCGCGCTGCCGGATCTCGGTGCACCGGAACGGGTCCACCCCGCCTTCGACGGCGGTGACCACATCGAGCAGGGTGATCCGTTCCGGGGGCCGGGCCAGGCCGAAGCCGCCGCGTACGCCGGGGGTGGAGGTGAGGATCCCGGCGCGGACCAGCGCCTGCAGCCGTTTCTTCAGGTACTCCACCGGCAGGTCGAACCAGGTGGCCAGCCGGGCGATCGGCACGGGCCATCGGTCGTCCAGCCAGGCCAAGGTGACGCAGCAGTGCAGGCTCCACTCGACGCCCTCGCCCATTTTCATAACAGGGATATTAACGATCCCGGTTTATCGGACGCAAGTACGGACTCACACACGAGCGGAAGTCAGGCAGAAACCACCGATTTGGTGACCTGGCCGGTCGCGATCACCTGATCGGTGCCGTCCAGGGTCGCCGTGACGACGACGAAAGCGATTCGGCGGGCACGCCTGGTCAGTTCGCCACGAACCGTCACCCAGTGCTCGGCGGGCGCCGCCCGCACGAACTGGGTGGCGATGGAGGTGGTCACGGCATGCTCGTCGGCGGCCAGCGTCGGTGCGACCGCCAGGTACGCGGCGAGTTCGATGATCGCGCCGAGGGCCCCGGCGTGCAGAGTGCCGAACGGCGTCACCGCCAGGCCGCGCACCGGGAAGCGTACGCCCGCGGCCGGGTCGGCGAGATCGACGAGTTCGGGGTTCAGCGACCGCTGCAGGTTCACCTCGAGCGCCGCACCGACGCGATCCTGGAACGCACTACCCATACCGGAGCCCACCGGGCGGAGCCTAACAGCGGGAGGCGTCGGCCCGGTGAACTCCGGACGGGTCCACGGGGAGCGGGCGAGCGCGCGGACGGGCCCGGCTCCCGTCGGGGAAGCCGGGCCCGGAATGCCTCAGCGGCTCAGCGCGGGGCGCTTGCTGTCGAACTGCCAGCCGGGGATGAGGTACTGCATGGTCGCCGCGTCATTGCGCTCGCCCAGCCCCTCGCGCAGGTAGAGCTCGTGCGCGGCGGCCACCCGCTCCTCGTCGAGATCGATACCGAGGCCCGGGCGCTGTGGGAGAGCCAGTTCACCGTCGACGATCCGGTAGGGATCCCGGGTGATTCGCTGGCCGTCCTGCCAGATCCAGTGCGTATCGATGGCGGTGATCGCACCGGGCGCCGCCGCCGCGACATGGGTGAACATGGCCAGCGAGACATCGAAATGGTTGTTCGAATGCGAGCCCCAGGTCAGCCCCCAGGCGTCGCAGAGCTGGGCGACGCGCACCGATCCCGCCATGGTCCAGAAATGCGGATCGGCCAGCGGGATATCGACCGCCCCGGTCCGGACGGTGTGCCCCAGTTCGCGCCAATCGGTGGCGATCATATTGGTCGCCGTCGGCAGGCCGGTGGCCCGTTTGAACTCGGCCATCACCTCCCGGCCGGAGAACGACCCCTCCGGGCCGACCGGGTCCTCGGCATAGGCGAGGACATCGGTGAGTTCCCGGCACAGCGGTACCGCTTCGCGCAGTAGCCAGCCACCGTTGGGGTCGAGGGTGATCCGGGCATCCGGGAACTCCTCGGCGAGGGCGCGCACCGCGACGGCCTCCTCGGGCCCCGGCAGCACACCGCCCTTCAGCTTGAAATCGCGGAAACCGTAGCGTGCGCGCGCGGCCCGGGCCAGGGCCACCACCGAATCCGGGGTGAGGGCCTGTTCGTGGCGCAGGCGCATCCACTCGTCGGCGTCCGCGGGTTCGTCGGTACCGGACCTGTAGGGGAGGTCGGTGCGCGTGCGGTCACCGACGAAGAAGAGATAGCCGAGTGCGGGCACCCGGTCCCGCTGCACGCCCTCGCCGAGCAGGGCCGCGACCGGAACCTCCAGATGCTGCCCGAGCAGGTCGAGCAGCGCCGATTCGACCGCCGTCACCGCGTGCACCGTGACCCGCAGATCGAAGGTCTGGTTTCCCCGCCCGCCCTCATCGCGGGCGGCGAAGGTACGCCGGATATCGGTGAGAACGGCGTGGTACTCACCGACGCCGCGGCCGATCACCAGTTCCCGGGCGTCGGTGAGCGTGGTGCGGATCCGCTCGCCGCCGGGCACCTCGCCGACCCCGGTGCGACCATCCGAATCGGTGAGGATCACCAGGTTGCGGGTGAAGTGGGGGGCGTGCGCGCCGCTGAGGTTGAGCAGCATGCTGTCGTGGCCGGCAATGGGCACGACGCGCATCTCGGTGACGCGGGGGGTGCGGGTGGTCATGAACGCTTCTCCAGAGTGGTGACTGCGGCGGTGCCGGCGGGGGCTGGGGTGGCCGCCGGGACCGAACGGGTGCCGGCGGTATCGGTGTCCGCGGTGACCGGCGTGGCGGTGTCGCTGTTCGCTCCGTGCGATCGGCGGATGAGCAGGACCGAGGCGGCGGCGAGTACGGAGGCGGCGGCGAGGGCGTACAGACCCCAGGTGACCTCACCGGTGGCCGATTTGATCAGGCCGAATCCGTACGGGGCCACGAAACCGCCGAGGTTGCCGAGGGAGTTGATGATGGCGATGGCGGGCGCCAGGACCAGCGGATGCAGTCCGGACTGGGGGATGGACCAGAACAGCGGGCTGGCGCTCTTGAAGCCCATGGCGGCAACGCACAGGAAGACCAGGGCGAGCCACGGGGACGCGATCGCGGCGAGGTAGGTGCCGACCGCTGCGGTGAGCAGCGCGATGATGAGTAGGGGCCGGCGGTTGCCGGTGCGGTCGCCGATGCGCGCCGAGGCGTACATGGCGACCACCGCGCAGATCCAGGGCAGCGAGGAGAGCAGGCCGACGGTTATATCGTTCACGCCGTCGATCCGGCGGATGATCGAGGGCAGCCAGAAAGTGTTCGCGTAGATGGACAGCTGAATGGCGAAGTAGATCCAGCAGAAGAGCAGCAGCTTCGGATCGAGCAGCATGCGCCACCGGGAGGCCCGATGCGAGACCCCGGAGTTGGCGGCCTTGTCGATCTCCTCGGCGGAAATGGTGTCGACGAGGGCTTTCTTCTCGCCCGCGGTCAGCCATTTCGCATCCTTGATATGGGAATCGAGGAAGAAGAAGGCGATGACGCCGACGATCACCGATACCGCGCCCTCGATGCCGAACAGCCATTGCCATCCGTGCAGTCCGAGGGCGTCGTCGAGCGAAAGCAGCGGACCGGACAGCGGTCCGGAGATGGCCGCGGCCACCGACGATCCGGCGACGAACAGCGCCGTGGCCCGGCCGCGGTGGCTGTTGGGAAGCCATTTGGCCAGGTAGAAAATGACCGCGGGGAAGAACCCGGCCTCCGCCGCACCGAGCAGGAAGCGCAGTACGTAGAATATGGTCGCGTTCTGGACGAACATCATGGCGGCCGAGACGAGCCCCCAGCTGACCATGATGCGGGTGAGCCAGATGCGTGCCCCGTACTTTTCCATCATCACATTGCTCGGCAATTCGAACAGTGCGTAGGCGATGAAGAAGACGCCTGCCCCGAAGCCGTAGGCGGCGGCGCCGATGCCGACGTCGGCCTCCAGGTATTCGCGGGCGTAGCCGATATTCGAGCGGTTGATCTGGTTGCAGATCAACATGATGATGAACAGCGGTACGACGCGTCGAAAGAACTTCGACACGGCCATTTCCAGTTCCGCAGTCGGCTGCCGAGTGAACGACATCGTCCACTCCTTTCGGTCGAACCACCACCGCGCTACGCAGTGCCGTGGGAATACGTCTGAGGCCCGGTGACTCGCCTCACAAGCACTGAATGTAAAGACCTCGGGTGATTCCGGTCCAACACCAATTACGGATGAATAAATACAGGAAAGGTATCGGAGGCGGCGGGGGTGCTTTCGCCTGCCTCCGTCAATTCCGTCATCAGCCGGGTGAAGGCCGGGTTCTCGTTGCCGTGGCGCCACACCAGATCCAGCTCCACCTGGGTCCGCACCCCCTCCAGCGGGCGGTAGACCACCTGGTCGAACCGCATACCGGTGGCCGATTCGGGCACCAGCGCCACGCCCCAGCCCAGATTCACCAGCGCCAGGATGCTGTGGATCTGGGTCATGTACTGCGTGATCACCGGGATCACGGCCGCCGCGTGCAGCACGGTGGTGATCAGATCGTGGAAGTACCGTGCCTCGACCGGCGCGTGCATCACCATCTCCACGCCGTGCAGTGCGGTCACCGGGATCGGTCCCGTCTCGGCCGCCAGCGCGTGGTCCGCGGGCAGCGCCGCGATCAGTCCCTCGCGCACGAAGGTGCGGGTCGTCAGGTCCGGCCGGGTGATCGGCGGCCGGACCATGCCCAGATCGAGTGCTCCCTCCGAGAGCGCCTCCACCTGGTCCATGGTCACCATTTCGCGCAGTTCCACATCGACATCGGGTAGCGCCGTCCGGGCCGCGGCGAGCACTCGCGGCAACCCGGAGTGCACGCTCGCCCCGGTGAATCCCAGGCGCAGCACGCCTCCGGTTCCGGCCGAGACCCGGCGCACCGCGAGGGTGGCCCGCTCGGCCTGCTGGAGCAGCCGCCGGGCGTCGAGGAGGAAGGCGCGACCGGCGCGGGTGAGCTTCACGGTGCGATTGGATCGGTCGAACAGTTCCGCGCCGACCTCCTTCTCCAGGAGCTGGATCTGCCGGCTCAGTGGCGGCTGCGTCATCCGAAGGCGTTCCGCCGCCCGGCCGAAGTGCAGCTCCTCGGCCACGGCGACGAAATGGGTGAGCTGGACAAAAGTGAACATCCGATACCGACCTTGTATTGATAGATATGTAATCAGTGTTGGACGTGAATCATAGGGCTTCCTAGGGTGAGGGCAGCAGGTCACCCTCGAACAGGAGCGCACGCCATGACCACTGCCCCTCCCCAGGAAATCGCCCGGAAGCTGGGCTCCGGCCTTCTGTCCTTCCCGGTCACCCACCTGCGCGCCGACGGCTCGTTCGACGAGGCCGCCTATCGGGACAACATCGCCTGGCTCGGCCAGTACGACGCGTCCGGTCTGTTCGCCGCGGGCGGCACCGGCGAATTCTTCTCCCTCACCCCGGCCGAGGTCGAACAGGTGGTGACCGCCGCTGTACAAGAGGCGCCGGACGGACTGCCGGTCATCGCCCCCGCCGGATACGGCACCGCGACCGCCGTCGAGATGGCGCGCGCCGCGGAGCGCGCCGGCGCGAGCGGCATCCTGCTGCTGCCGCCCTACCTCACCGAGGCGAGCCAGGAGGGCCTGGTCGACCATGTGCGTCAGGTCTGCGCAGCCACCGAGCTGGGCGTCGTCATCTACTCGCGCGCCAACGCCGCCTACTCCGAATCCGCCGTCGCCGAGCTCGCCGAGCGCTGCCCCAACCTGATCGGGTTCAAGGACGGTATCGGCAATATCGAACAGATGACCCGGATCTACGCCGGGGTCGGCGACCGGCTCATCTACGTCGGCGGCCTGCCCACCGCGGAGATGTTCGCGCTGCCGTACCTGGCGCTGGGCGTGACCACCTATTCCTCGGCGATCTACAACTTCGTCCCGGAGTTCGCGCTCGACTTCTACCGCGCCCTGCGCCGCGGCGACACCACCTTCGTGCTGAACGCGCTGAACGAATTCGTGATCCCGTACTGCGACCTGCGCAATCGCAAACCCGGCTACGCAGTGAGCATCATCAAGGCGGGGATGAAGGTCATGGGCCGCCCGGCGGGCCCGGTGCGCAGCCCGCTGACCGATCTCGACGAGACCGAACTCGCCGAACTGGCCGATCTCGTGAAGAAGGTGAGCTGATGACCAGTACCGAAACCGAACACCTCACCGGCGCGAACCTGCTCGGTGGCATCGAAGTTCCCGGCACCACCGGTGCTTTCCGTGCGGTGAACCCGGCGACCGGCGCCACGCTCGAACCGGAGTTCCACGAAGCCGACGCCGCCACCGTCGCGCGGGCCGCGACCGCGGCATGGTCGGCCTTCGCGGAATATCGCGCCACCGACCTCACCCGGCGCGCCGCGTTCCTGGACGGTATCGCCACCGAGATCGAGAACCTCGGGGAGGCCCTGGCGCAGCGGGCGATCGCCGAATCCGGCCTGCCGGAGGCGCGTATCCGCGGCGAGATCGGCCGCACCACCGGGCAGTTGCGGCTGTTCGCCGAGGTGGTGCGGGAGGGCAGCTGGACCGGCGCCCGTCTCGACCGGCCCGATCCGGCACGGACGCCGCTGCCGAAACCCGATCTACGCCAGCGCCGTATCCCGGTGGGACCGGTGGCGGTCTTCGCCGCCAGCAACTTCCCGCTGGCCTTCTCCGTCGCGGGCGGTGACACCGCCTCCGCGCTCGCGGCGGGCGCCCCGGTGGTCGTCAAGGCGCATCCGTCCCATCCCGGCACCTCCGAACTGGTGGCGCGCGCGGTGCTCGCGGCAGTCCGGGCGCACGATCTGCCGGAGGGGACCTTCGCGCTGGTGCACGGTGGTGTGGAAACCGGCCTCGCGCTGGTCCGCGATCCGCATATCCGCGCGGTGGGCTTCACCGGGTCCCGGCAGGGCGGTCTGGCGCTGGCCGCGGCCGCCGCGGCCCGGCCGGTACCGATCCCGGTGTACGCCGAAATGTCCAGCGTGAACCCGGTGTTCGTGCTGCCGGACGCGCTGGCCGAACGCGGCGCGAGCCTGGGCGCGGAATTCGTCGCCTCGCTGACCACCGGCGTCGGGCAGTTGTGCACCAGCCCGGGTCTGGTCTTCCTGGCCGACGGGCCCGGCGCCGACGAATTCGTGGCGGCGGCCACCGAGGCGATCGGTGCGGCCTCCGGTGCGCCCATGCTGAACAAGGGGATCGCGGCGTCGTTCACCGCCGGTGTCGAGCGCCTGACCGGCGCCGCGGGAGTGCGGCTGGCCGCCACCGGGACCGCGGGCGCGACGAGTTGTTCCGGCGATCCGCATCTGTTCGTCACCACCGCCGAGCGTTTCCGGGCCGACCGCGCACTCCAGGACGAGGTGTTCGGGCCGAGTTCGATCATCGTGCGCGCCGCCGATACCGCGGAACTGCTGGCGCTGGCCGGTGAGCTGGAGGGCCAGCTCACGGCCACCGTGCACGCCACCGCTGCCGACCGGGAGATCGCCCGGCCGCTGCTCGGGGAACTGGAGCTGATCGCGGGCCGGGTGCTCTTCGACGGCTGGCCCACCGGTGTCGAGGTCGGGCACGCGGTGGTGCACGGCGGTCCCTTCCCGGCGACCACGGCCCCGGCCACCACCTCGGTGGGGACTCTCGCCATCGAACGTTTTCTGCGTCCGGTGAGTTACCAGAATGTGCCGGAGGAACTGCTTGCCGACGAGATCCGGACGGAGAACCCGCTCGGGATCTGGCGTCGGGTGGACGGGACGGTCACGCGGGACTGATCCCGCGGGTGCCGAGCGGAGTCCGCCCCTCGTTCCCGGATTCGGGGCGGGTTCTGTACCCGATCGGGGCGGACCGGCGGCGCGGGAACACCCGCCCCGGTCCACCTATCGGCTGCGACCGGTGTATGTGAGCGGGCTATCACCGACGAGTGCCGCGCCATCCGGGGTGCCGGGTTTCTCGCCGTGCACTCTCGGGCGGAAGCTCAATCGAAAGCCGTGGCCCGGGTGACCTTTTCCCATTCCGTGACCTCGGCGCGCACCGCGTCGAGATGGTTCAGTATCCCGTCCACGGCATCCTCGCCCAGCGGCAGGCGCCGGGGTGTGTGTTCGGCGTCCAGTGCGGCCCGGATGGCGGCGGCCGCCTTGGCGGGGTCGCCGGGCTGGGCACCGTCGCCGGTCTCCACCATGCGCCGGGTGGCGCCCGCCGTTTCGGCGTAGACCTCGTTCTCGGCGCTGAAATAGGCCGCTCCGGGCCCGAAGAGCCCGGTGCGGAACGCGCCCGGTTCGACGACCAGAACATCGATCCCGAACGGCGCGACCTCCGCGGCCAGCGCCTCGGCGAACCCTTCCAGCGCGAATTTGGTGGCGCTGTAGGCGGAGAAGCCCGCGAACGACAGCTGCCCGCCGACGCTGCTCATCATGACGATCGCGCCGGACCGCTGGGCGCGCATCTGCGGTAGCACCGCGCGGGTGAGCGCGGCGGGTCCGAAGAAGTGCAGGTCGAACAGGTCGCGCAGTTCGCGGTCGGTGGTTTCCTCGACCGCGCCCACCTGGGTGCGGCCCGCATTGTTGACCAGCACATCGATCCGGCCGTAGCGGGCGACGATATCGGCGACCGCCGTCTCGATGCGCTCGGTATCGGTGACATCGAGCGCCAGCGCTTCCACCTGGTCGGGGTGGGCGGCGACGAGGTCGTCGAGGGCGGCGGTGCGGCGTGCCACCGCGATGACGGTATCGCCGGCCTCGATCGCCGCCCGGGTGATTGCGCGGCCGAAGCCGCTGCTCGCTCCGGTCACCAGCCAGATCTTCGGATTGCTCACTGCGTTCTCCTCGGTTCGTGTGACGAGAAAGATCTTGATCTCGCGCCGAGATGATGTCCAAGACCGGCTGTGATAACCGTTGGTTATGGACGTGCACGGACGGGACCTGCGCTACTTCGCGGCGGTCGCCGAGCAGCTGAATTTCACCCGCGCCGCCGAGAGCCTGTTCGTCTCCCAGCCCGCGCTGAGCAAGCAGATCCGGGCGCTCGAACAGCAATTGGGCGCGCCGCTGTTCGATCGGGACGGGCGTTCGGTGCGGCTCACTCCGGTGGGGGAGGCGCTGCTACCGCATGCGCGGCGGCTGCTGGCCGCGTGGGCTGCGGCGCATATCGATGTGGAAGCCGCCAAGGCCGGCCAACGGGCCACCCTGGCCATCGGCATCAGTACCAGTCCGGGGCGTGGCCTGCTCCCGGCGGTGCGGGCCCGATTCGCGGCGGCCCATCCCGCCGCCAAACCCGTCCTGCGCCAGATCGGCTGGCTCGATCCGACCGCCGGGCTGGCCGATGGATCCACCGATGTGGCGTTCGTCTGGCTGCCGCTGGCCGGTGCCGACCGGTACGAATGGGTGGTGGTGGCGCGCGAACCGCGGGTGGTCGCGCTGCCCGAATCCCATCGCCTCGCCCGTTGCGACGTCGTGGCATTCGCGGAGCTGCTGGACGAACCGTTCCTGGCACTCCCGGAATCGGCCCGGACGCTGCGGGACTATTTCCTCGCCATCGACGAGCGCGGCGGCCGGCCCCCGATCATCGGCGGTGAGATCTCGAGTACCGAGGAGACCTACGAAGCGGTGCGCGGCGGTGACGGGGTGGTGTTGCTGGCGGCGGGGAACGCGCCGCTGGTCGCCCACGAGGGCGTGGTGGTGCGGCCGGTCCACGGGGTGAGCCCGAGTGAGCTGGCCCTGGCCTGGCGGCGTGACGATATCCGGCCGTTGGTGCGCGGTTATGTGGAGGCGTGCCGGTCCGCTCTCGCCGGGACGGCCGGGTCCGGTGGATCTGCCTCGGAAATAAAGTAGAACGTGTTATAGTTTTCGCGGTTTGCGAGCCCCGTGGGTGGTTCCCGGGCCGCGGCGCCATGTGGCGGTGCCCGCGGCCCGGGGACCGCGCCGGAGCACCGGTCGATTTCCACTGGGCCGCTCGGACGGGCCGGCCCGAAAGGCAGACGAATGAACACTGAACCGCACGTCGACGACGCCGCCCTGCTGCACCGCGAGCCGCTGGCGGTGGACCTGCTGGGCAAAGCTCTCGAGCGTTATGCCGACCGCACCGCGGTCCATATCGACGACGCCACCCTGACCTACCGCGACGTGCGCGATCAGATCAGCCGGTTCGCCCAGGCGCTGGCCTCGGCCGGCCTCGGTGTGGGCTCCCCGGTGGCGGTGCTCTCGGCCAACCGGCCGGAGGTGATCTTCGCCCAGGGCGCCAACAATGTGAACGGGTCGCGGGCCATGGCGCTGCATCCCATGGGCTCGCTCGACGACCACGCCTACGTCCTCGAGGACGCGGGCGTGGAAACCCTGATCTACGACCCGAGCGGTTTCGACGAACGTGCCGCGCAGTTGCGGGACAAGGTGCCCGGGCTGCGGAACCTGTTCTCGTTCGGCCCCTCCGAGGCGGGGACCGACCTCATCGAACTGGCCGCCGGGTTCACCCCCGAGCGGGTGCGCGGTCCGCAGGTGGATCCCAACGCGACCATGAGCCTGGCCTATACCGGCGGCACCACCGGTAAGCCCAAGGGCGTGGAGATGAGCTTCCGCGGCAGCACCACCATGCTGCGCATCCAGATGACCGAATGGGAGTGGCCCGACGAGGTCCGGTTCCTGGTGTGCACCCCGCTGAGCCACGCGGGCGCCGCGTTCTGGGGTCCCACCGCCCAGCAGGGTGGTTCCATCGTGGTGCTGCCGTATTTCCACCCGGCCAAGGTGCTCGAGGCGATCGAGAAGTACAAGATCACCGCGACCATGCTGGTGCCCACCATGCTCTACGCACTGCTGGACAGCCCCGACCTCGACAAGTACGACCTGTCCAGTCTGCAGACGGTGTTCTACGGCGCCTCCGCGATCTCCCCGACCCGGCTGGCCGAGGCCATCGAGAAGTTCGGTCCCATCTTCTTCCAGTTCTACGGTCAGGCCGAGAGCCCGATGACCATCTCGGTGCTGCGCCGCGGCGACCACGACCTGAACAAGCCGGAGCGACTGGCCAGTTGCGGCCGTCCGGTGCCGTGGCTGTCGGTGTCGCTGCTCGACGAGAAGGGCAACGAGGTGCCTCAGGGCGAGCCGGGCGAGGTGTGTGTCCGCGGTCCGCTGGTGATGAACGGATACCTGAACAAACCCGAACAGACCGCCGAGGCCACCGAATTCGGCTGGCTGCACACCGGTGATATCGCCCGGCAGGACGAGGAGGGTTTCCTCTACATCGTCGACCGGAAGAAGGACATGATCGTCTCCGGCGGGTTCAATGTGTATCCGCGTGAGGTCGAGGATGTGCTGTCGGCGCATCCGGCGGTGAGCGCCGCGGCCGTGATCGGTGTGCCGGACGACAAGTGGGGTGAGGCGGTCAAGGCGGTCGTCGTCCTCCGTGACGGGCAGTCGGTGCCGGTCGAGGAACTACAGGCGCTGGTGAAGGACCGCAAGGGCGCGGTCTACACCCCGAAGACCGTCGATTTCGCCGAGAGCATTCCGGTCAGCCCGCTCGGTAAACCGGACAAGAAAGCGCTGCGGGCGCAGTACTGGGGCGAGGGCCGGCAGGTCAACTGAGGCCGGTCCGCGCGGCCGGCCGGGGAGGCCACGGCCGGCCGCGCGCGATCACGGTCGAACGATATCGGTGCGGGCCCGCTCGTACTGTGTGGGGCTCAGGGGCCCCGGACCAGTAGAAGCGGCCGTCGAACTCCTTCCTGTAACCCGATAAGGGGATCGTGGGCGCCCGGTACAGGTAACGGCGGCACGCCATCGCGCGGCTGCGGGCTCGAGTGTCTGGAGTGGCATACCCTCTGGCCTCAGCAGCGGATTTGTCCCGGACCGGCTTGCCACCGGTTCACGACGAGCGAGGTGGTGGGCCTGCCATGGTCGACGGGGCTGTTTCCGGAGGTGCCGATAAGTGGTCCGGCAAAGGACGACTGCTGGCGGTCCTGCTGGCGATGGCGATGTTCGTCCTCGTCGTTGTACCCAATTCGCCTACTACGTGGTTGCCACGACCATACTGTTGTCTCATTACCAAGGGTTTCGAGACACCTCCGACCCCTCGGGAGCCTCTCCTCTGAGGTCCGCCGGTTCCGTCCTGGTCTGCACGGCAGTGTGTCCCGGTGGATACCGGCCCCCGATCGGTTCGCTACGTTGGTGAAAGGCCGGCCCAGAATTCGGTTGCCAGGGCCGCGAACTCGTCGGCACGTTCGATCTGTGGGACATGCCCGGTGTCGCGGAACAGGTGGGTGCGGATGTGTGGAAGGCGCGTCCGGGCAGCGTCGAGGTGCGTGACGGGCAGGATACGGTCCTTGTCGCCCCAGACGATAAGCGTGGGCACGGCACGATCGGCCATAACGTCGAGTAGCGTCGTGCGCCAGCCGGCGTGTGCTCCCCTCGGTCCACCCAGCGAGGTCAAGGTTTCGAGGAGAACCCGCGTCCCCTCCGGACGCCGGGCCAGGCGATACCCGAGTTGGACCCGTTCCGGGGTCACCATTGCGGCGTCGTAGAACAACGACTTCTCCAGGCGCCGCGCGGTGCGCGGACTCCACGTGCGCGTTACCAGGCGGCCCAGCGGCGGGATCGTGAGCAGCCGCAACGAAAGGGCGACTTCTCGGCCGAATCCGGCGGGTGCGGCGAGGACCAGCGAGCGAACCCGGCCGGGTGCTTGCGCGGCCAGTTGCATGGCGATGGCACCTCCCAAGGAGTTGCCCACCACGTGCGCCGGCTCCGCGATTTCCAGGGCGTCGAGGAAGTCTTCGACGAACCCCGCCAGCGCGGGAAGACTGTATCGCTCGCTCAGGGGAGCGGATTCTCCGTAGCCGGCCAGATCCACGCTGATGACCCGCAGCCCGCGGTCGGCGAGCAGCCGATGCTGTTCGATCCAGTCTTCGATGCTGCGTGCGGTCCCGTGGATCAGCAGTACGGGGACCCCCGCCCCCTCATCGAGGTAGCGGGCCCGCCGGCCCCGCACGGTGATCTCCCGTGTACCGGCCGCCCGCAGGCTCTCGGGTGTAGTGGACTGGGGTCGCATCAGACCCTGGCCTCCGCACCACCGATCTCGTCCATATCCCTATTGTCCCCTCCACGTTCTGGCCCCGGTGGAGATTTTCGGCCACGGCATCGGCATCGAAGGCCGCGCCGTCGTGGAAGGTCACATCGATGCGGAGTTTCAGCTCAGGCAAGACAAGGGCAACCTGGCGCCAAGTGCTGACTCGGCGGCACTGTTGGATGGGACCCTCCCGATCGTCCAACAGACGGCCCGGTCGCCGCCATCGCGTTCATCAATCGATGCATTTCTGGACACGCGCCTTCGATATCATCGCTGGTCAGCGATGTTTACCGCGGCGATCTCGTCCAAGAAACTTCCATTGGTGAACACCTCGCATCTGGTCCCGAGCCGGGGAGTATCCGATCGCATCGACTGCCCTCACCGTGTTGCAGTGGACATGAGCCATTCGGTGACAGCGTCGAGATCGGTCGGCCGTAGCCCCATTCGTGGGTCGACGCGGTACAGAAGAGCTCGACCGGGATGATGTTCCGACACCCATTCCCTATCTCCGTCGCCGATCTCGTCGTCGATCCAGATGAACGGCCGGCCCGCAGCCAGTTCGACCAGGGCACGTGTCTTCCAGTGCAGCCCGAACCATTCGTCGATGTGGTCGTCCTGTTCGTCCGGGCAATCCAGCACGGCCAACGTCGGCAAACCCAGTACCGGGCTGATGGACCGGTTGGCCTCATGAGTCCAGGTCGTTGCCCATATCAGCTCACAGGGCAGCGCGGTGAGCAGCGGCCCGAGTTCGGGATCGATTCGTGCCGCGAGCGGGTTTTCCTCGTCGTGCTGTTCATGGGCGAACGACGGGCCCGAAGCACTCAGAGGTACCTGGCCAAACGGGATCAGTGGTCCATCGACATCGAGGAAGAGCAGGGGCTTCCCCTCTTGATCCGTCATTTCCACAGGCTAGCCGCGAAACCTCAGGGGCCACAGCTCGTCGAAGATCAGGCTGATCGCGTCGGATAAGGGCAGCGCCGAAAACTCGGCCCGGCGAGCTGGATCCTGCCCGATGCTCCGCCCGAGGGCTGCCGCACGCGGCGCGATCCGGGCGCGGGCCATGACGGCCTCGCTGGTCCCGCGGCCTGTCGCGGTCTGGAACGCCACCGACAGAACTGTCTGCCAATCCGCCGGCCACCCCGGGTGTGGGCCCTCGAAATCCGGCCAGCGCTGCGCGACCGCCTCGTTCAGAGTCGGAAGCTGCTCGGCGCCGGCCCACATAGGATCCGCAGCCAGAAACCGGACCCGGCCACATCTGCTGATCATCGCCGCTGCCGCGCACAGCGGACAGGGTTCCAGCGAACTCCACAGCGCCAGCGCGGTGTTATCGCCTGGCGCGAGCTGGGCGAGCGCGTTCACTTCCGCATGCGCCAGCGCCGTGCCCGCCAATTGCCCGGACGGGCCGTCGGCGTCACGAAACCTGCTCCGCCCGAGCGCGACCACTGCGCCCTCCGCATCGGTGATCACGGCACCGACGGGAGGATTGCCCGCCCGGAACGCTTCCCACCCCTGCTCCAGGGTCAGCCTCCACGGCAACTCCAACACTGTCAGCTCCACCCGCGCGACCACACCACGATGCTGCCACCGACTTCGCCGTAGGAGGCGAGTTCGACGCTGGAGGCGTTCGGAGCTGTTCATCAATTGATGCATTTTTGAACATTTTTGGCGGATATTATCGCTGGTCAGCGATGTTTCGCTCGATGGCTTGGTCATTAACCACCCTTTAATGAACATCCATGTAGGGGTGCAGCTCGGCGGTTTGATGCAGAGGTTGGGCATCGTGTGGGCGTACGTGGTGACCGCGACGCCGGCCTGGCAGACGAGATTGGGCCGGATCCGTCCAGTGCCGTGTCCCAGCGCGGGGATCCGGCGATGCAGACGCCGTCGCGGGTCGGCGCCGAGGCCGGTGCCTGCTGTGGTTCATCCGTTGTGGGTGAGGCGCTGGGGGAGGTGAGGGGTTTGGGTGTTGTGGGGTCCGATACTCGTGGAAGGCGGGAGATGGCGACTTACGAGACGGGGTCGGGGCGTCGGCCGGTGAAGCAGGGTGTGGCCGCGGTGATGTCGATCGCGGCGGCGGTGCTTCTGCTGGTGGTGGGGGTGTTGTCGATTCTGGCGGGTGTGTCCGCGGTGGCTGCCGATGATTTGTTCGTGGCCGGCCCGAACTACGTCTGGCAGTTCTCCGCGGCGACGTGGGGTTGGGTTCACATCGTGCTCGGTGCGTTGCTGGCGCTCGCGGCGCTCGGTTTGATGACCGGTGCCTTGTGGGCGCGGATTGTGGCGGTGTGTCTGGCGGCGTTGTCGATCGTCGCGAACTTTTTGTGGGCGCCGTATTACCCGTGGTGGTCGATTTTGGTGATCGCGCTCGACGTGGTGGTCATCTGGGCGGTTTCCACGTGGCGTCCACAGCGGAGGTGAGCAGTCGCGGGCCGAGCCCGGTTCTTCACCTGTTCCGGGTGAAGAACCGGGCTCGCGGGCGTTCGTAGCGTTGAGCCGACCAGCCCTGCACCCGATGTGAGGAGGCCTGATGGCCGGAACCTTGACCGTGTGGAAGTTCGCGACCGCCGACGGTGCCGATGCCGCGGTGGCCACGCTGGAGGATCTGCAGCGCCGGGAGCTGATCACCGTCCGCGATGCCGCGGTGGTCAGCTGGCCGGAGGGAGCGAAGAAACCCAGGACTCGCCAGTTGCACAGCCTGGCCGGGATCGGCGCGCTGGGTGGGGCGTTCTGGGGGTTGTTGTTCGGGCTGTTGTTCTTCATCCCGTTGATCGGGGCCGCGGTCGGTGCCGGTTTGGGGGCGATGTCGGGGTCGCTGACCGATATCGGGATCGACGACGAGTTCATCAAGGAGGTACGCGCCAAGCTGACGCCGGGAACGTCGGCGTTGTTCGCGTTGACCTCCGATGCCACCCTGGACCGGATCCACGGTGCGTTCGAGGGCCAGTCCGCCGAGTTGGTGTCGACCAATCTGTCCCATGATCAGGAGGCCAAGCTGCGCGAGGTCTTCGCCGACTGACCGGCCACTGTGGCGGGGTCGTTTCCGACGGGAGTGGTTGTGAACGCATATCCACCGATCGCCGAGCACGGGATCGTCGGTGATCTGCAGACTGCGGCGCTGATCTCCTCGGCGGGCACGATCGACTGGTGGTGCAGTCCGCGTTTTGATTCTCCGAGCTTGTTCGCGTCCCTGCTGGATGCAGAGCGCGGCGGGTACTGCCAGGTGAGCGCTGCGCCCGAGACCGACGGTATGACGGTTCGGCAGCTGTATATGTCCGACACCGCGGTGCTGGTTACCCGGTTCATGGCGCCGGACGGGGTCGGTGAGGTCATCGATTTCATGGACCCGCTCCGGGACGCGGTACCGGTGGATCGGCATCGGCTGGTGCGGATCGTGCGGGTGGTGCGCGGAGTTCTGCCGTTCCGGTTCACCTGCCGGCCACGGTTCGACTACGCCCGGGCTCCGCACACCCTCACGGTGCCCACACCCGATCATGCGGTGTTCCAGAGCGCGGCCGCCGACCTGCATGTGCAGCTGACCGATCCGATACCGCTGCACCGCGACGGCAACGATGTCACCGCGCGTTTCACCCTCTCGGCCGGGCAGACCGCGGCGATCGTGCTGACCACCACCGCGGTCGGAGACCAGGCCCCGGTCCCGCCGGTGCGTGAACAGGTGTCGGCGGAGTTCGAGGCGTGCCGGGGGTTCTGGCAGTCGTGGCTGCGGTCGTGTACCTATCGGGGTCGCTGGCAGGACATGGTCAAGCGCTCGGCGATCACGTTGAAACTGCTGACCTACGCGCCCACGGGCGCGCCGATCGCGGCGGCCACCATGGGGCTGCCCGAACAGGTCGGGGGCGAGCGGAACTGGGACTACCGCTACACCTGGGTCCGGGATGCCTCTCTGTCGGTGCGGGCTCTGATCGATCTCGGCTTCACCGAGGAGGCCGCCGCGTTCCGGCGCTGGCTGCGCGATCGCCTCGATGCCGGGGGCACGGCCTCCGGTGAGCCCTTGCAGATCATGTACCGCATCGACGGCGAACCCCGCCTGGAGGAAGAAATCCTCACCCACCTGGAGGGTTACCGGGGTTCGGCGCCGGTGCGGGTCGGCAACGCCGCGGCCGATCAGATCCAGCTCGACATCTACGGTGAGGCTGCCGACGCACTGGCCCAGACCACCGATATCGGCAGTGTGACCGGCTGGCGGGCATTCGCCGCGCTGCTGGATTGGCTCGCCGACAACTGGGACCGCCCTGATGAGGGGATCTGGGAAACCCGTGGCGGCCGCAAGGATTTCACTTACAGCCGGTTGATGACCTGGGTGGCGTTCGAGCGCGGTATCCGGCTGGCCACCGACCATGCCCGCCCCGCCGATCTGGACCGCTGGACCCGGGAACGCGACGCGGTGTTCGCTCAGATCGTCGACCGCGGCTGGAGCCCGAAACGGCGCGCCTTCGTCCAGCACTTCAACACCGATGTCCTCGACGCTTCACTGCTGCTCATGCCGAAGATGGGTTTTCTGACCCCGCAGGATCCGGACTGGCTGAGCACCCTCGACGCCATGGACGCCGAACTGGTCAGCGACAGCCTGGTCTACCGCTACGACCCGGCCGCCTCACCCGATGGTCTGCGCGGTGCGGAGGGCACGTTCAACCTGTGCAGCTTCCTCTACGTCGAAGCGCTCGCCGCCTCCGGCCGGGTATCGCAGGCCCGCTACGCCTTCGACAAGATGCTCACCTACGCCAACCACGTGGGCCTGTTCGCCGAGGAGATCGGGCCTTCCGGTGAGCAACTGGGCAACTTTCCGCAGGCCTTCACCCATCTCGCACTCGTCGCCGCCGCCATCGCCTTGGACCGGCGACTCGACGACGCCGAGTCCGGGCCCATGACCTGAATCGATGATCCGGCCGACGAGCAGCCCGAGCAGCCCGCCCCGCGGGGTGTTGCTCCCGCTGGCGCTGGCGCAGTTCATCTGCAGCTTCGCCGGTTCGAACATGAACGTGATGATCACCGACATCAGCGAGGACCTCGATACCACCGTTCACGGCGTCCAGCTCACCATCACCTTGTTCCTGCTCGTGATGGCCGCTTTGATGATCCCCGGCGGCAAACTCACCGACCGCTACGGCCGCAAACGCTGCTTCATCGGCGGCCTCGCCGTCTACGGCGCCGGCGCGCTCATCAGCGCGCTCGCACCCTCTCTGGGCGTGCTGATGCTCGGCAACTCGATCCTCGAAGGCATCGGCACCGCCATGCTCATCCCCCCGGTCTACATCCTGGCCACCCTGCTGTTCACCGAATCGAACTCCCGGGCCCGAGCGTTCGGCGCGATCATGGCCATGGGCGGGATCGGTGCCGCCGCCGGCCCACTGATCGGCGGCCTCATCACCTCCGCCATCAGCTGGCGCGCCGCCTTCGGGTTCCAAGCACTGGTCATCGTCGTCATCATCGTCTCCAGCCGCCGCATCCTCGACCCCATACCCCCCGACCCCACCCGGCCCTTCGACCTGCGTGGCGCTTTCCTGTCGGCAGCCGGCCTGATCCTCCTGGTCGCTGGCATCCTCGCCGCCGACGACAACCTCTGGCTGATGCTCGCCCTGCTCGCCGCGGGCGCGGTGACGCTCACGCTCTTCTTCGCCACCGTCCGGGCAGCCGAACGCGCCGGCCGCGAACCCCTGCTCTCCACGCGCCTGTTCCGCAACCGCACCGCCAACCTCGGGCTGATCACCCAGAACATCCAATGGCTGGTACTCATGGGCACCTCGTTCGTGGTGTCGGCCTACCTTCAAGTCGTCCGCGGATACAACGCCATCCACACCGGCGTCATCTTCACCGCCGCCACCGTCGGCCTGCTCCTCACCTCACTGTCGGCGGCGTGGCTGGCCCGACACCACACCCGCCGCACCCTGATCATGACCGGATTCACCCTCACCATCACCGGTATCGCAGTCCTACTCGCCCTCGCCGGCCGCACGATCAACCCTTGGGGATTCGCACCCGGCCTCCTACTCATCGGACTCGGACTCGGCGCGATGCTCACCCCCTCGGTCGACATCGTCCAATCCGCATTCGACGAACAACTCCAAGGCGAGATCTCCGGCCTGTCCCGCAGCGTCTCCAACCTCGGCTCCTCCCTCGGCACCGCCATCGCCGGCACCATCCTCGTCGCCGGACTCACCAGCCACGCCTACGCCGCCGCCATGATCACCCTCGCACTCCTGGCCGCCCTCGGACTCGGCGTCACCGCCGCACTACCACGAACCCCCAACCCAGCAACCGCGACAACATCCAGCGGCGACTGAACCGTCGACCAGGTGCTGTAAACGATGCGTTCCCCCCGGATCTCGAAGTTTTCGGCGGAGTCTGCGCGGCGCGAACCCGAAATCCTCAGACGGCTGCGGTAGCGGATCAGAACCAGAAGGGGTCTCCGTATCCGGTGGTTGCCACCGCGGTGTCGACACCGTCGACGCGGGCAGTGACGAAGGGCATGGCCGAGGCCGGCGACAAGCATCCGCTGACACGCAACGGCGTATCGGTGTGAGCGAACGTGTAGGGAAAGGCCACATCGCTGTCAAGTTCCGTGGCGCCGACCACCGCCGCAGTGACCGCGCCGGGAGCCAGATTCACCCCGAGCGCTCCGCCAATGCCTGCGCCGACACCGATGCCGGGTGCGATAGACGCTGCTGTGGTGATGGCGACGCCGGGCGGAGCGTCCATGGCCAAGGCCACACCGACACCGACACCCTGCGCGAGCCCTGCGCCGGCACTGACGCCGGGGGAAATCCCGATCGAGATGCCGTTGGAGATATCGACCGCGCACCCGACCAGATACCCCACGACGACCTCACCCGCACGCACTACAACCGGGTCCAGGCCAACCGAATAGCCACCGGACACCTTCACCGCGTGCGTGAAGGGAACACCCTGCGCGGTATCGGCACCGACCGGCACCACAGCGCCGGAATCGACCGCCGCGACCATCCGCAACCCACCGGCCACGACCTCCCCCGGTACGGCACCCATGGCAGGAGGGACAGCCACACCACCGCCGATCGCGGCCACTGTCATCGCCGCGACCATCGCCCACGACCGCCGGCATCGGCGCTTCATCGCACTCCCGTCGCATAGCCAATCGAGACACATCGTGGGATTCGCCCACCGACGACCGGCGACCGATCCACGCAGCAGAGGCTCGAAGAAAAGTCGACCAAACAACTCCGAACCAGCCTCATCCTCCCGGAAAGTCAGTGCGGATGCGCAGCTGTCGACAACCAGCGTGTCGATAGCCGGGAGTTCTGGTAGTCCTCGCCGGGAACCCAACGAAATGTGGCGCACTGCGCTGTTCTCGTGGACCAGAGCCGGACTTTCGGGAACCATATTCGCAGGCTGATGTCAGGGTGTGCGGTGAGTAGCAGTTCCTGCGTAAGTACCGCCCGGGGAGCACTGTTCAAAAAACGTGTCGTAAAGTCTGCGCGTTCAACAACATAGGATCACCCTTTTATGTACGATAATCCGGTGACGGATACTGATGCGCTCGAACCGTTTTCCCTCGACGGCGATGCCCTGGACCCGATCGGCGGAGGAGGAGCGCTGATCGGGTACGCCCGCGTCTCGACCCGCGACCAGAACCTCGACCGGCAAACCCGAGCCCTGAAGGCCGCCGGATGCAAGAAGGTGTTCTCCGACAAGAAGTCCGGAAAAGATGCCGAGCGTGAACAGCTGTCGGCCTGCCTGGACTACATGCGCGCCGGCGACACCCTCGTCGTCGCTTCCCTGGATCGCCTCGGCCGGTCCCTGCAGGACCTGATCTCGATCGTGGCCGACCTGCGCCGCCGCGGTATCGGGTTCCGGTCGCTGCACGAAGCACTCGACACCACCACTCCTGGTGGGCGCCTGGTGTTCCACGTCTTCGCCGCGCTGGCCGAATTCATCCGCGAGCTCATCGTCGACGGCACCCACGAAGGCCTCGCCGCAGCACGGGCCCGCGGGCAGCGCCTCGGCCGGCCACCGGCCATGAGCGAGGAACAGATCCGGCAGGCCCGCGCGCTGTTAACCCGGCCCGATGAGTCGGTGTCCTCGATCGCGCGGCTACTGGGGGTCTCGCGGACCACGCTGTACAAATACGTCCCGGAGTTGACCGCAAGTAACTGACGTACTTTTCGCGCCGAGTCGCGGAGACCGGGGTCTGGAGGGGCGACCCAGTCGGCTGTGCCGGGTCAAAATCAGGATCGCGTGGGCGTAAGTCCGATTGCCGGGATGCCGAAATCCATTTGATGGCAGGCTGTTGCGGGTGGTGGGTATGGAAACCGGGGGCATGTTCCGGCTGCTCGCAGCACTGTTGAGACCGGTCAGGTTCTTGTATCAGATGTGGCGGCCGAGCACCCGCAGGCTTTCGATCGCGGTTCTGTCCGATGACCTGGCCGGCCAGGTCAAGCAAGAGGAACAACGCCAACGGCGGGCTTTGCGGGCCGAGGGCAGCACGTTCATGCCCGTCGAGTTCACTGCCGCCCCCCAGCCACACCGTGCTGGTGAGGTACTCGATTCGGCGGCGGTCGGCGAGATCGCCGACTACTTCACCCTGCCCGAGCAGCCGCACCGTCGGCGGTTGGTCGTGCTCGGCGACGCGGGGAGCGGCAAAACAGTCGCGGCCACCTATCTGGTATTAGGGCTCCTGGACAACCGCTGGGATTTGGCTGATTCCCGCCGGGCCGAGGAACCGATACCGGTGAGGGTCAATGCCGCTGGCTGGGGCGGCGAGGAGGATTTATCCCGATGGCTGACCACTCGGCTGGGCTATGACTACCGGCTGCGCCCCAATGTTGCCCAGGAAATGCTCGCCCGTGGCCTGATCCTGCCGGTGATCGACGGTCTCGACGAAATGGACACCGACGGCGGTGACCGTTCGCGCGCTCGCGCGCTACTGAACCGGCTCAACAGCGCCCCGTGGCGGGACCGGCCCGCGGTGGTTTTGTGCCGCACCACCGAATTCGACCAACTGACCCGAGACGGTGAAGACAACGGTCTGCACGGCGCTACCATGATCACCCTGCAACCCCTGCTCGCCATCCGGGCGGTCGACTACCTCACCACCTACCAACACGATATCGGCACCCATGGCGCAGCCTGGACCGACATCATCGGTCACCTACGCGACCAGCCCCACAGCCCCCTGGCCACAGCGCTGCAGACACCTTGGCTACTCGGCCTCACCGCCACCACCTTGCGTGGCAGTCCGTCCACCGCCCCCCGACTCCTCGCCTGCACCAGCCCTGACGAGGTTCGCGAACTACTGTTCGCAGCGCAAATCCCCACCGTGGTGGGAGCGACCAACGAGAGCAAGGAGTACCGCGACTACACCAGCGACAACGCCGAAAGATGGCTGCAATCGCTGGCCAAGTGCCTCCAGCAGCGTCGTGACACCGGCAGAGATGGCACCGCCATAAGACTCGACGAGATCTGGGAAATCGCAGGATCCATACGCACCCGTATCCTGCACTCCATTGTGGTCGCGGCCGGAGTCGGGATCACCGCCGGGCATGCGTTATGGCTTCTCGATGGGCTCACGGCAGGGCTCACAGGCGGTGTCGGGCTCGGGATCACAGCCGGACTCGTGGTCGGACTCGGCCCGGGCCCGGCAGCGGCTCGCGTGGCATGGAGTGTGCCGGGCCGTTCTCGTTGGAAAAAGGGGCTGATGGCTGGTCTCATAACTGGGCTCACGACCGGCCTCGTGGCCGGACTCGGGACCGGGATCACGGGCGGGCTCCTCGATGGGCTCCTCGATGGGCTCACGACCGGGCTCACGGCCGGGCTCGTGGGAGGGATCGGGGTCGGGCTCGCAGTGGGGCTCGCGGCCGACGCGAAAGACCAGTTGGCTCTTGGGATCGATGCGCGGCGACTCATTCGCGATGACATCCAAGCTGCCCTCGTGTGCGCCGTTCTCCTCGGAGCAGTAGTCGCGCTCATGGCTGCGCTCACGGACGGCCCCCGGCTCGCGCTCGCGCTGTTTCTGGCATGTGGGAGCGGTTTCGGGCTCACGGGCGGGCTCACAGGCGGGCATGCGGCAGGCCGGTTCTACGCCGCTGTAGTTATCTTCTGGGTCACGCAGGAATTCCCGAGGAATCCTGCCGTGTTCCTCGACTGGGCTCGCCGCGGGGGCCTGCTCCGGCTCGATGGCACCGCCTACCAGTTCCGGCACGAGACCTACCAGCAGTGGATCCACGCCCGCGCCCATCTTGCCGAACTCCAGGCCGCCACTCTGTTGGAGAGCGACATCCGGCAACAGGGAACAATTGCCAGAGGTCAGTAGCCAAATCCGGGCGGAGAAGATCTGTCCATCTGGGCTCTACTCCAAATAGACAAGGTTGGTGAACCGGCGGCCGAGGGCCGTCACCTCAATCTTTGCTGGACGGATTAATTGCCGGTTGCCGTGGAACCCGGCTGTGCGTTGCCAAGGGCTACTGAGCGCCGGGGCTGCCGACCGGGCGCATCACCAGATCGAATCGGCGGATGTCGTCGTTGTCGTACCAGCCGTCCGGTCGGCGGGTGTAGACGATGTTTCCAGCTCCGTCGTACAGGTGATCTGGGTAGGGGTCGGTGCCCATGACGTCACCGCGCTGGCGCCACCGTTCGGCCTGGACGGGGTCGAACGGTGGCGGGTCGGTGGCACGGGCCTGTTCTGCGGCGCGGAGTTCGGCGTTGAACTGGTCGAGCACGGCTTGCGCGCGAACTTGTTCGGCGGGGTTAGGGATCCGTGGGTGGTTCTCATCGGCCCCTTCCTCATGGGGACGGCCGGCGGGTGGCTCGTACATCGCAATCTTCGCTTTCTTCTAGATTTCGGCCATCTGGATGATGGTTTTGCCGTCCGGGCCGGGGAACTTGTTGTGTACGAAGAACTGGGTACCGGACTTGAACAGCACCTCGTCGTCGAGTCCGGAGTATTCCCCGACCGGGACTCCTGTCTTGGAAACGATCTGGAATTCCACCTTCTGATTCCCGGCGAATGTGGGGTCCGTGCCGTCAGGTTTCAGTGAGGACGATGGCCAGCCGCTCTCGGTGACCGGCTGCCCTGGCTGGTAGCGGGCCAGTTGGTCTTCGGACAGGTTGATGTGCCGTACAACCGGCCCCTGATGCGGGGGCAGTTTGCCCAGTGCCTCGTCCAGGGCGTTTTTCTGCTGTAGCTCCTCGGGGGTCAACGGTTCACCGCGGTAGAGCTTCTGGTTGATCGTCACCCCGTTCTGGTCGTATTTCATCTGCCCGGTTTGCAGGGCTTTCACGTCATCGGGTGTGAGTGACCAGTTCGTCGAGGTGGGCCGGGTCCCGCCGGGCGCCTTCTTGTTGATCATGTCCCAGATCTGGCCCATGCGCTGTTTGTGGGTGGACCAGTCCGGGATGTCTTTGAACCCGCGGCCCAGCCCTCGCGCTTTGAAGATCGCGATGAACGGCCGGATCTTGGGGCCGTACTTCGCGCACAGTGCCGCCACCCGTGAGGCGCCGATCGCGGCACCGATCGGGCCGGCGGCACCGAAGGTGATGAACGACGCGGCGATGGTCACCGCGCCGGTGATCGCCATCTCGACACCGGTATCGATGACGAACTGGATGAGGAGTCCTTCGATCTCCTTGCGCATCGCTTCGAGTTCGTCGTGGTGTTCGGTAGTCGTAGTGGTCATCTGACCGAACCCGGCCACAGTGACAGCGGCTGCGGCGGACAGCGCTTTAAGGTCGTCGTCGATGTGGTCGAGTTCGGGTGCGGTGATCGGGGCGAACATGGTCGCCACGCGGTCGTGGCCGCTACCGATCCGGGGGACCCGTGAGGATCGCGGTGACGGTATCGATCAGTTCGTTGAGCAGTTCGTCGGGAGAGAGCCGGGTTCCGCTGAGCGCCAGCATGCCGCGCAGACCGTCCGGGTCGCCGAGGGTCTGGAATGTCAGGTTCATGGCCTGGGTGAGGCGGAAACGGATCGTCCGGGAGGCGACGCCGGGGGCGGTCTGCTCCAGCAGGGCGTTGAAACGCAGAGCCTGGGGAGCGAACCCCTCGGTGAGCTTGGTCAGGGCGGGATGGTTACCGCTCATGATGCCCGCGACCAGCCGGATCCACGGTGTGCCGCCGGCGGCGGCGAGTTCGCCGACCGGGCGGACGAAGGCGTCGGCCAGTGCCCGGGCATCGGGTGCGCCGGCGTCCTCGACGGCGTCCAGCAGTTCGGCGCGGCGGGTGTGCAGTTGTTCGCTGCGGCGGCTGATCAGTGCGTCGACCAGGGCGTCCTTGGAGCCGAAGTGATAGTGCACGGACGCGACGTTCGCCCCGGCCTCGGCCATCACCGAACGCAGGGAGACCGCGTCGATCCCGCGTTCGGCGAAGAGCCGTTCGGCGGCCAGGATCAGGCGCTGATCGGTGGGGAGGCCGGCCTCGGGGGAGTGCCCGTGGCCGGGGTCCGGACGGGCCTCGCCGCGGGCAGCGGCCGGACCCCGGCGCGGGGATGCGGCGGGCGAGGATATCTCCCGCCCGGTCCGCACCCGGCTTCTCGTCATGACCGGAACTCTAGGAGACCGCGCCCGGCGCACCGTACAGGGTCACGACGCAGGCCCCGCCGAGGCCGAGATTGTGGGCGAGCCCGAGCCGCGCGCCCTCCACCTGACGCGCACCCGCCGCCCCGCGTACCTGGGTGACCAGTTCCGTGCACTGCGCCAGCCCGGTGGCGCCGAGCGGATGTCCCTTGGAGATGAGCCCACCCGACGGGTTGACCACCCAGCGCCCGCCGTAGGTGGTCGCGCCCGACTCCACCAGCGCCCCGGATTCGCCTTCGCCGCACAGACCCAGCGCCTCGTAGGTGAGCAACTCGTTGATGGAGAAGCAGTCGTGCAGTTCGAGCACATCGATATCGTCGATACCCACCCCGGCGGTCTCCAGTACCTTCCGGCCGGCGATACGCGCCATGGGCGCGCCGACCACGTCGATCATCGACCCCGACTCGAACGAGGCGCCGGTATCGGTCACCAGTTCCTGGGCGAGGATCGGTACCGCTCGATCGAGACCGTGTTCGCGCACATAGCGTTCGCTCACCAGCACCGCCGCGCCGGCGCCGTCGGACATGGGTGAGCACTGTGAGCGGGTCAGCGGATCGGAGACCAGTTTGTCGCCGAGCACCTGGTCGAGGGTGTAGGCGTCCTGGAACTGGGCCTTGGGATTGCGAGTGGAGTGTTCGTGGTTCTTCACCGCGACCCGGGCCAGCTGTTCGCGGGTGGTCCCGTACCGTTCCATATGCTCGGCCGCGGCCGCGCTGAAGAATTGGGCGGTCATCGGTGCGTTACCGAAACCGGCGGCCGCCTTCAGCGCGTCCATGTGCCGGTCCACTGTGGTGACCTTCGGGATCGTGCCGTCACCGGACATCGCCTGTTTGGTCATCTGCTCGAACCCGACCGCCAGCACGATATCGGCCAGCCCGGCCTGCACCCATTCCCGGGCGAGTACGAGCGCGGTGGATCCGGTGGCGCAGTTGTTGTTGACGTTCACCATCGGGATACCGGTGAGGCCGATATCGTAGAGCGCCCGCTGCCCCGCGGTGGAGGGCTGGAAGACATACCCGACGGCGGCGCGCTGCACCTGGTCGTAACCCACTCCGGCGTCGGTGAGCGCCTGGCCCACCGCCTCGGCGACCATCTCCGGATACGTCCAGTCCCGAGACTGGATCTTCTCGAACTTGGTCATCCCGACCCCGGCGACATACACCCGTCCGGTCATTGTTTCTCCTCAGAAGCTGTTACATGCGGTCCGCGGAGGCCGTAGCGAAGCTGGAGGTATCGCCTCATGACCTCTCCTCGGTAGCTGATACATGCGACCCGCGGAGGCCGAAGCGTCGGCGGAGGTATCGCATCATTGCTCTCTCCTCGTCTCGTGCGGTCTCGCGGTCCGCGGATGTGTTGTCGCCCGTGCCGGGCCGATGCGGTGGTGGGTCCGGGCCGACGGCGCCGGAACCGCCGGTCAGGAATTCGGTGGTTCGGCGCCGACCACCCAGAGCGCGTGGAACTGCGCCGCCCCGCCCATGGCGTGGCCGATGGCGCGGCGCGCGTCCGGGACCTGATGCGCACCCGCGGTACCCCGTACCTGCATGGCCGCCTCGGCGAATCGCAGCAGACCCGTTGCGCCCGTGGGATTTCCGGAGAGCACTCCGCCGGACGGGTTGATCGGCAGTTCCCCGCCGAACGCGGTGCGGCCGGAATCCACCACCTTCCACCCCTGGCCGACCTCGGCCAGACCCACGTTCTCGAGCCAGATCGGTTCGAACCAGCTGTAGGGGATGTAGAGCTCGGCGGTATCGATCTCGCGGGCCGGATCGGTGATCCCGGCCTGCCGGTACGCTTCGGCGGCGCACTGCCGTCCGGCCTCGGGGTTCACCTCGTCGCGCCCGGCGAAGTGGCCGGTCTCGGTGCGCCACGACATTCCGTGGATCCAGGCGGGGGGACGGCCGGTGTGGTGGGCGTCGGTTTCCCCGGTGATCACCACCGCGCATGAACCGTCCGAGGACGGGCACGATTCCAGGAAGCGGATCGGATCCCAGAGCATCCGGGATTCGCGCACCTGCTCCACGGTGATATCCGGTAACTGGATATGCGCGTACGGGTTGCGGGTGGCGTTGAGGCGGTGGTTGACCGCGATCTGCCAGCCGATGTGCTCGGGTGCCGCGGACCGGCGGATGTACTCCCGGATCACCGGTGCGAAATGCGCCCCGGCGCCCGCGCCGAGTTGCGCGCTGAAGGGCAGCCCGCGCGAGAGCGCCCAGGTGAAATCACCTTCGGATTCCTTGGAATACGCGACCACCAGCACCCGTCGTGCCAGACCCGCCTGCACCAGGTGGGCGCCGTAGATGGCGGCGTGCCCGCCGACGCTGCCGCCGGTGAACACCCGGGTCACCGGTAGCCCGCGGGCTCCCATCGCATCGGCGAGGTAGAGCTCGGGGTTCATCACTCCGTCGAACAGGTCCGGCGTCTTCGACAGCACCACGGCGTCGATATCGCCGAATTCCAGTTCGGCATCGGCCATTGCCTCGTCGACGGCTTCGCGCACCATCGCGCCGATGGTGACCTTGCGCTTCTTGGCCTGTTTGCTCTGTCCGATTCCGACGACCGCGAGTTTCACCGGTCTCCCTCCAATAGGCAGATCATGTTCTGCTGGAGCGCGGGCCCGTTCGTGGCGTGCGCCAGCGTGCGGTCCGCGCGACCGGTCAGGATGTGCTGTGCCGCGGCGCCGATCCGGATGAGCCCGGTCGCGGTGGTGGGCCGGGCGACCAGTGGCCCGCCCCCGGGATTGATCGTGGCCCCGGACAGTTCGAGTGCCTGCGCCAGCAGCGGTTCCTGGTAGCTGTACTCGGTGTGCAGTTCGGCGATCTGGACCTCGCGGGCGGCGAAACCGGCCTGTTCGGCGGCCTTCGCCGCGGCCACCGTCACCGTGTCGACGCGGGTCAGGTCCCGGGTTCCCGGATAGTGGCTGTCCATCCGGTGGTCGGCGCCGCGCACCCAGGCCGGGCGCTGCGCCAGCCGCCGCGCGGTATCCCCGGCCGCCAGCACCAGGACCGCCGCGGCATCGCCGATCGGTCCCCGGTCGTGTTCACGCAGCGGCGACGCCAGATACGGCGCGGCCAGCAGCTCGTCCACCGTGAACTCACCGGACACCTGGGCGCCCGGATTGCCCACCGCGCCCGCCCGGGCCCGGACCACCACCTCGGCCAGCTGTTTCTCGTCCAGCACCCCGGCGGCGATCAACGCCTGCGCCTGCAGCGCGGCCAGCGCGTCCTGATGCGGCCGCAGCGGGGCCAGGAAGTACGGGTCGAGCTGGGTGGCGGTCACCTGGTCGAGATCGTGGGCCAGCGATCCGCGCCCGACACCGTAGACCACCGCGATCTCGCCCTCGCCGAGTTGCAGCCACGACCACGCCTCGTAAGCGGCCCAGGCGGCATCCATCTCGACATGGGATTCCGAGATCGGTGGCCACGCGCCCACCGCGTCGAGCGATTCGATATAGGCGAAGGTCCGGCCCTCGTGGAAATCGTGGCTGCCCGACGCCCAGAAATCGACCTCCGTGCGATCGATTCCGGCCGAGCCGAGCGCCTCGCGCATCACCGGCAGCAGGATCTCGGCCATATCGTCGTGCCGGTCGGCGGATGTCCCCGGCGACTGCGCGAATGCGACCACCGCGATATCACGCATCGGAACCTCCTGCGACCGGCCGGTAGTAGCGGATGCTGTTCATGGATGTGTCCAGGTCCTCCTCGGCGCACCACACCGGTTCCACGCGCATCCCGATGTGCACATCGGCGAGTTCGACGTCCCGGATCAGATGCATGAGCGTGGTGTCCGCACCGTCGACCTGGATATAGGCCACCAGGTACGGCGGGTCGATCACCTGGCCCGGGAACGGGAAATTCACCACGCAGAACGTTTTGACCACGCCGGTGCCGTCCAGTTCGAACGGCGCGGCGAGCTCGACCAGGCAGCGGGAACAGAATTCGGGGAAGGGCAGGTAGACGCGCTCGCAGGACGGGCAGCGGCGGGCCAGCAGCCGGCGTTCCCGCAACCCGCGCAGAAAGGTCGAACGCCCGGTTCCGGCGACGAAGGTGTAGTCCACCTTGTGCGGGCTGGTGAACGATTCCACGGGCGTGGGCAGGGTGCTCATCAGGACTCCACCGGTTCGAAGCAGACGATATCGCGGATACTGCCTACCCGTTCGGCGCGCCAGCGGGGTGCCACCCGCAGGCCCGCGGCGAGGCGGGACGGGTCGCCGCCGGTATCGACGGCGTGGAAGAGACCGCCTTCGGTGCCGTCGATGGTGATCAGGGCCCAGGCGAAGTGGTCGGCCTCGATCTCGTCGCCGGGCCGGGTAGGCACCCAGGTCCAGTGGGTGACGGTGCCGAAGGGTGTCAGGCGGACCAGCTCGCCGGTGGGGGCCGCGGTGGCCGGGTCGAACTCCAGCGCCGGGCAGAGCACAGCGCCGGCGGCGGTGCGCACCCCGTACAACTCGCCGTCGCGCAGACCGCCGAGGAACGTGCCGATCTTCTCGCCGACCGTCCGGTTGTACGGGAATTCGATGCTGTAGGGCGCGGTGAGACTCGCGTCCGGGGACTCGGCTGTCATCGGTCTCCTGCCGATCGGGGGCGCGGTCCGGCACTGGACCGCGTGTCGATGGTGTCCCGCGCGGCGGCCTCGTGTCAATCACTTGATTGAATCGGTTGATAGCGGCATCGTGGGTAGTCCGGACTTGTTCGGGTGATCCCCGGTGCGTCGCCCGCGCGCATGACGTAAGCTCCGAATTCAAGTAGAACCTGTTCCAATTCCTCCGGTGAGGAGAGATCACCATGGCCATCGTTGAACAGCTGGAGCCGACCGCCGACGGACGCCGGCGGCTCGAGCTGCGCAGCCCCGCTACCCGCGAACGCGTCGGCGAGATCGAGGTGAGCACGGCCGACGATGTGGCCGCGGTCCTGGCCATGGCGCGCGCCGCGCAGCCCGGCTGGGCCGCCCGGCCGGTCGCGGAACGGGCCGCGATCATCCGCAACGCGGTCTCGGTGCTACTGGCCCGTCGCGACGAGATCGTCGAAACGGTGATGCAGGAGACCGGTAAACCGCGAGTCGAGGCGCTGGCCGTGGAAATGGTGCCCGCCTGCGACTTCCTGAACTACTGGAGCGGCCGCGCCACCAAGGACCTGGCCGACGAGAAGCGCCGCCTGCACGGCTACATGCTGCCGCTGAAGAAACTCGTCATCAACTACCAGCCGCTCGGCGTGGTCGGCGTGATCACGCCCTGGAACGGCCCGTTCATCCTCTCGCTGAACCCGATCGCCCAGGCCCTGCTGGCCGGCAACTCGGTGGTGCTCAAACCGTCCGAGGTCACCCCGCACTCGGGGGAGTGGGCGGTCAAGGTGCTGCACGAGGCCGGCGTTCCCGAGGACGTGCTGCAGGTCGTGCACGGTGACGGCGAAACCGGCGCGGCCCTGGTGAGCGGCGATGTCGACAAGATCTCGTTCACCGGCAGCGTCGGCACCGGCAAGAAGATCGCCGCCGCCTGCGCGGGCCGGCTGATCCCGGTCACCCTCGAACTCGGCGGCAAGGACGCGATGATCGTCTGCGCCGACGCCGATCTGGACCGTGCCTCGCTCGGCGCGGTGTACCTGTCGATGTTCAACACCGGTCAGGTCTGTGTCGGGGTCGAGCGGATCTACGTGGTGGAGAGCATCGCCGACCGGTTCATCGAGGAGGTGCGCAAACGCGCCGCCGAGGTGACCTACGGCGCCGTGGGCAAGGATGTCGGCCCGCTGTTCTGGGACCGGCAGCTCGAGATCGTCGAGAAGCACGTCGAGGACGCCAAGGCCAAGGGCGCCACCGTGCTGCTCGGTGGAGAATCCGATACCGCCGAGGGCGTGTTCTTCAAGCCGACCGTGGTCGTGGACGTCACCCACGATATGGACATCATGCAGCAGGAGACCTTCGGCCCGATCGTCGCGATCATGCGCGTCCGGGACGAGGAAGAGGCCGTGAAGATGGCCAACGACTGCCAGTACGGCCTCAGCGGCAGTGTGTTCACCAAGGACAAGGCCAAGGTCGTGCGGCTGGCCAAACAGCTCAAGACCGGGTCGGTGGTGCAGAACGACGCGTCGGTGATCTACGGCGTCGCCGAGGCACCCTTCGGCGGCCGTAAGGACAGCGGTCTGGGCCTGGTCAACGGCCGGGACGCGCTGCGCGGCTTCGCGCACCCGCAGCCGGTGCTGCTGGACCGGTGGGGTCTGAAGAAGGAGAACATCTGGTACCCCTACAGCGAGGCCACCGCCGCCACGCTGGAGAAGACCATCGGCACCCTGTTCGGCAACAAACTGCTGCGCCGTCTGGTGCGCTGACCGGTGGCCCGGCCGCCTGTGTGATCAGGCGGCCGGGTGATCGGCGGGTTCGTCCGCGTCCGCCGCGGCGGTCTTCCCGCGGCCGGAGCGATAGCGTTTGACGACCTCCCAGACGATCGGGAGCACCGAGACGGCCACGATGAGCAGGAAGATCAGGTCGACATTGTCGCGCACGATCGCGATCTGGCCGAGCAGGTAGCCGAGCATGGTGACCCCGGCGCCCCACAGCACGCCGCCGACGACGTTGTAGGTGAAGAACACCGAGTACTTCATCTTGGCCGCCCCCGCGACCAGCGGTGCGTAGGTGCGCACGATCGGGACGAACCGGGCCAGCACAATGGTGATCGGCCCGTGCTTCTCGAAGAACGCGTGCGATTCGTCGAGATAGGACTTCTTGAGGATCTTCGCGTCATCGCTCTTGAACAGCGCGGTCCCGCCCTTGGCGCCGATCAGATAGCCCACCTGATCGCCGGCGATCGCCGCGATCGGGATCAGTACGAGGAGTAGCCAGATCGGCGCGAAGGGTTCGATCTCCGCCGATTTGGAGGCCGCGATGAGCCCCGCGGTGAACAGCAGTGAATCACCGGGCAGTAGCGGGAACAGCAGGCCCGACTCGATGAACACCACGACGAGCAGGCCGAGTAGCACCCAGGTGCCGAACGAGTTGAGCAGATTCACCGGGTCCAGAAAACCCGGCATCAGGGCAAGTTCGGTGGTGGCCGCTGCGACGGCTGAGTAACTCACCCCGCCGAAGATACCGCAGCGTGGCGTGTCGGCTTAATCCGGATTGCCCGAATAGTGAATATATAGCGGTCGGATAGCCGCTCAACGGCCGACGGCGTGCTGCCGCAGGCCGGCCTCGATCGAGGCCACCCGCTCGGCGGGGATTCCCCAGGGCTGTGCCAGTCCCAGCCGGGAATCCAGGTCCCAGAGCACACACTCCTCGCCCGGGCGCGCCACCAGCGACCACGCCACCACAGTACGGCCGAGCCGGCTCGCTGTGTCGTCACCCTGCCCGCCACCCGGCACGTTGCCGTCGCCATCCGGGTAGTGGTGCAGGAACTGTCCATAGGCGCGCTCACAGAACCGCGCGTACCGCCGCGTGCACAAGATGAGCCCGTGCCATGCCTCGTCGACCGCGTGCGACGGCATCCCGATCACCTGACCGTCCGCCATGGCCGCGCCGCAACAGCGCAACCACTGCCGCAATCCCGTGGCCACGAGGTCGCGCGGCTCCCACGGGCAGGTCTTGTAGACGGCTTCGGAGAGCTCGAGCTCATCGACCGCCCGCGTCACGGTGGCGGGATCGATCCCGCGATGGCGGCGGAACGGGGTGAACGCGAACACGCTGTCATTATCGCGGACCGCTCGCCCGACCGGTCTCCGGTACCGGAGACCGGGTCGCGGCTCGGTGGCGGATATCGAGGCGGAGGTCCGGTGGCTCCGCGGTCGAAAAACGTTCGGTGGCAGAGTGTTTTCTCGGTACCGTTGAGAAATGGATCTGGCACCGTTCATCGTGTTGGCATTCGGGGTGGGCTGCCTCGCGGTGGTCGTGGGCATTGTGGTGGTGATCGTCAAGACGAGTTCGCCGCGCGGCGGTAACCGAACGCGGCGGGGTGGTTACGCCTCCTCCGGTGGTATCTGGTCCGCCGACGCCTCGGGCGGTGGAAATTATGGGGACAGTGGTTCTTCCGGTAGCAGTTGTGGCGGTGGAAGTAGCTGCGGGGGCGGCGGTAGCAGTTGTGGCGGTGGCTCGTCGTCGTAGCGACCGGCCGGGAGGGCTCGTTCGAGGGAGCCCGGTAGGCCACGGCAGTCCCGTCGAAGCCATAGGGGGCGCGCGTCTTTCGGTCAGCGTGCCTGTAACTCGCGGTCGCGGGCAATATTTCGGGTGGGACGAGCGAAGCCGATTGTGAGATCGCACAAAAATAGGTCTTCCATATAGGAGTCGCCTTCACCACTTTTCACAGGTGGGGAACCTGTCGGCGTGTTGCGCCCATACCGATTCGGTATCGGTGGAACTGTGTAATTTCACACTGCATCAAGGGTTTTGGGGTTTGTATCCCAAATTGTCCGGCGGTGTATCGGTATGTCCGAAAATCCGTCATATCCGGCGAAACGGTCTCCGGTTGGCTGAAACCGGCGCGCGCACCATAGACCGTTCTCGGGTGCAACGCCACCCTTGACATCGTTACTGTGCGTGCCGTGGTTACCGCATTGGTAGTGCTCGCAATCCTGATTCTCGTTGCCTCCGTAGTCCATCTCGCCAGTCGCCCCCCGGAGGACCTCCGTCCCCGGAGAGCGCGTGCGCGGGTCGGCTCGGAGAGCTACTCCGACTGACCCGCACCACTCGCGGGCGATAGCACGACCACGGCAATCGGACGCTTCGTCATCCGCTGGTACTCGCTGTACCGGCCCTGATTCACAGCGTCCACCAACTCCCAGCGGCGCGCGTACTCCGTATCGTCGGGCAGAGTGACCCGGGCCCGAACCGGAAACGCGCGCCGCCCGACTTGGATCTCACACTCCGGCCGCGCCCGCAGATTCGCCAGCCACCCCGGCGGCCGCGGCGACCCGCCGTTCGAGGCGGTGACCAGATAATCAGTACCGTCCCTGGCATAGGTCAGCGCCGACGTCCGCTCCAACCCCGTCTTCCGCCCCACGGTCCGCAGCAGCAGGGTCGGATTCCCGAACAGCAGCCGATGCCCCACCAGCCCGCCGCTCGTCTCGTACAGCCACTGATGCGCCTGCAACGCCCGCACGAACAGTTTCGCCACGCGCCCTCCTCCGCTCCGGCAACGACCCCACCCTAACCAGGGCCCCGGCACTCCACGGCCTCCCGGACCCGATCAACTGGCCCCCGCCACGCCAACCGGGTACCATCCGACACTTGCGACCTCAGGTCGCTGCCAGGGGCGGTAGCTCAGTCGGTTAGAGCCGTGGACTCATAATCCATTGGTCGTGGGTTCGAGCCCCACCCGCCCCACAAACAGGGTTCTACCAGCGGCAACGTAGGGTGCTACGGACGAGTTGATCCAGAATGGCACCCTTTTACCAATGTATGTGCCGGTAGGATTTGTCCACTGGGAATGGTCTGACGACTGTGCGAGCCGGCGGATGACTGCGCGGCTGGTCTGGGTAGAAGTGTGCCTGCCATGTCGGATACGGCACGAGACGCTCGAAGCTGTTCGACGCTCTCTTATCGGGGTGCAGTTGCCCGGATCAACGCTCGGGCGTCGTCACCGTGTGCGGCTTGTTCGGCCAGTAGCGCGAACGTTTTCTCGTGCAGCGCGATTTCCGACGGCCGGGTGATGGTGAGTTCGGCGCTCACGGTTTCGGTGATGACCTGGGTGCGGTCGTACATCACGAAATTCGTCGCGGGTGCTCGGTACTCGGCTCGCAGCGGGATCACCCCCAGCCGCAGGTTCGGCCGCGTCGACTCGCTGAGCAGGTGTTCACATTGCGTCGCCATGACCTCGGCGCTCCCGACGGTGCGGTGTAGCGACAATTCGCCGATCAGGATATGGAACCGGTGGCCGGCGCGTTCGAGGACGCGCCGGCGTGCCATTCGCATGGCTACGGCTTCTTCCAGGTCGTCACGGCCACCGGTGATGGCGATGCAGGCACGCAGGACGGCACGCGCGTATTCCTCGGTCTGCAGCAGGCCGGGCAGGGTATCGGGGGCGAACCATCGGATCAGCCGCGTTTGCCCTTCCAGCTCGATCGACTGGCGTTGCCGGTGGGCGTGGCCGGCGGCCACGGTGCGCTGCCACTCCAGGTACATCGAGCGTAGGTTGCGCAGGTTGGCAACCAGGTCGTCGAGAACGGCCAGGCTCTCGCAGGCATCGCACCAGGCGGCGAGGTCCGCTTCGGAGGGTGCCTGTTTTCCGCGCTCGATGCGGCTGACCTTGCTGGAGTGCCAGCCGCACCGTGCGGCGAGTTCGACGCCGGTGAGGTGAGCGGCTCGGCGCAATTCGCGTAGGCGTGCGCCGAGCGCGGACCGTGCGTCGGAGACAGCGTTCACTGCGCGTGCGTGTACTCGCTATCGGCGTACCGGGCGTGGTCGATGCCGTTCTGCCACAGAATCGCTCGCGCTCGTACACATCGGTCGACGATTCCTGGGTCGGTGGTGATCGATAGGCCCATGAATTCTCCCGTTTCGGCGAAGGTAGTGAACGCAACGGTATCGTCGTCGAACAACCAATAGTCGTCGCGGGGTACCTCGTCCGGGCCGGCGAGGTGGCGGGGGAGCCATCGCACCGATTCGCCTGTTTCGATTCGGATATTTGTTCGACTGAGCAGCCACCGTGTGTAGTCCGAGTGTGGAACGGTGACCACGCGTAGTCGTTCGAGCACGACACCGCGCCCAGCCGTTTCGACCATCAGGTCATCCCAGGCTCTCCAGGATGCGGGTTGTTCCGCCGGTTCGTAGGCTTCCCCGGCCTCCCAGCGCCGCAGTGCTTCGACCTCATCGGCTACGCCGTAGGTGTCCTGCACCTCCAGGTGGAAAGCGCGATGTCGGGCCGTGCGGAACAGCGGTTCGAATATTCCGTCGCCGACGACATGCCGCATCAGCGCACCACCACGGCCGTTTCGTGGTCGGCAAGGGTCAGCTGCGCCAGAACCTCCGGCGCGGTGACGGGTTCGCCGGATACGAGAAAAGCTCCGGGCGTATCGGCTGCCTCCACCCGCAACTCCATTCCCGGTTCGAGCCAGTCGATCAGTTCGTGAGGGACCAGTACGGTGGCCGCGCGGCCGGTGATATCGCCTTGCACCACGAGTTCGCCCGTGTCGGCGGCATACACCGCCGGGCAGGTGCCGTGATCCGAGCCCGAGCCGAGAAGTCGTAAGCGCAGATTTTCATCCTTTGCGATCGAGACTATCTGATAGCGCGATCATCCTGTATTGATCCATACAGGCCAAGGTTTCGCGCAAAGCCTCGCAAAGTTGTAGTGAACGCCAACTCTGCTTCCCTAGCGTCGCTTTCGGCCCCGCCGCCGGGTCGGCCCACCAGAGCTGCACTCGGGGGCCATGACTCGCTCCCCGGTGGCGGGTGCATACCAACGACGCGTGGGACAGGGAGCAGATGGACGGCAGGGGCAGGGCGCTGGGGTTGATCCGCAAGGATGTGTTCGGCCACGGCGTAGATATTCATCAGGTGGCCGACCGATTCGGGTACCGGGTTGTGTGGACGATCTACCTCGACACCGGCCCGCTGGTTTCTTCGTTGATCCTGGCGGGCGCGGTGGCGGAACACGAAGCCGAGGCCGTCGTGGTGCCGGGGTTCGAGCACGCCGACGCGGTGCGTCATGTCGTGACAGATCTCGCCGCGCTGGTCACGCCTGTCCAGGTCTACCCGCGCGGTCACCGGTGGCCGGTGGTCGATATGGGCCGGGCGTGATCACACTCGGCTTCCTCGTTGCGGTAGGGCTTCCGCTGGCGGTGCTGGTCTGGGCACTGGTGTGGCCCGAATAGCGGGCACGACATCTTTGCGCGGGCCGTGCCGGGCGATACAACGCTTCGGCGTTGCCGAATCCCGGACAGTTCCGGTGTTCGCCGTTGCTTGCGTTATTCGAGGTCGACGGCTGCCCTGACCGTGCCGTCCTCGCCTATCGGCGTCCCTGCCGGCAGCAGTCGCCGCGCGGCTGCGTTGTCATCGGTGGTGACGGCGACAATCTGCCGGATACCGGCAGCCGCGGCGGCGATTCGTAGTTTTCCGGCGACCGCTCGTCCGACTCCGCGACCGCGGTGGGAGCGGCCGATCCAGACACCTGCTTCGAACGAGTCGCCTTGATATTCCAGGCGCGCCGCACCAACGGCCCGGCCGTCGACCGTGATGACGTAGGTGAGTTCGACCGGCTCCTCGGCTCGGAGCGCGCGTCCACGGTGGAACTCCAGAAAAGCCTGCTTGCGTTGAGCGGTCCATCCCGGTTCCCCGGCCACCGGGGGCATGACCTCCGACGGATCGGCATCGGCCACCGCCGCCGCCAGCAGCGCTGCGAGATTGTTCTCGGTCAGCGGCTCCAGTTCGATAGACATCGGGTTCTCTCGCATATCGGGAGGCTGCCGGTCGGGGCCGGAGGTGTCAACGGAATTCCGGCCGGGCCGTGAATCGGGGAGGGCTCCGAACCGCCTCTCCGGTTCCAAGGGGTCAGCGGGTGGCCGGTAACCAGGTGCGGGCCGCGGTCACCAAGGCGCCGACGCCGATCGGAAGCGTCGGATCGATGACGGGGGCGTACCGGGGCGAGTGGTTGGAGGGCACGGTGAGCAGGGCGGGGTCGGTCATATCACCCGTGGTGAACTGGGCCGGGTCCGCGCCGCCGAGCAGCCAGTAGGACAGCGGGGCGCCGGAACCGGTGGCGAAGATGCCGACGTCCTCGCTTCCGGCGCCGGCTCCCGGATCGAGGATATTGTCCGGTCCCAGCCACGACGCGAAGGCCTCGAGGGTTCTGTGCAATGCGGCCGGGTCGTTGATGACGACCGGGAAGCGTTCGATCTCGGTGATGGTCGGCTCCTCCGGCGCGCCGGCAGTGGCCGCTTCGCCGCGCACGATGCGTTCGACGCTGTCCAGGATGCGGCGGCGCACGGCAGGGTCGTAACTGCGGACGTTCAACTGGATTTCGGCGTGACCGGGGATCACGTTCGCGGCATCGCCGGCATGGCTCGAGCCGACGGTGAGTACCGCTGTCGCGGTGCTCGGGATCTCCCGGGAGACGACGGTCTGCAGGCGCAGTACCGTCGCGGCGGCCAGTACGACGGGATCGACCGAGGCCTCCGGCATGGATCCGTGTGCGCCGCGGCCGACGATCCGCACGCGCAGCGAATCCGATCCCGCGTACGCCGGGCCCGGATGCCCGGCGATCTTGCCGGCCGGTAGCGGCGCCACATGCTGGCCGAGGACGACATCCGGCATCGGGAATCGGTCGAACAGGCTGTCGTCGACCATGGCCTGGGCGCCGGCGCCCAGCTCCTCGGCGGGCTGGAACACCAGGAGTAGGGTGCCCAGCCAACCGGAGCTGTCGGCGGCGAGCGTCTGTGCCGCACCCACCAGGCAGGTGGTGTGCAGATCGTGACCGCAGGCGTGGGACACCGGGACGGTGCGGCCGTCCTCATCGGTGACCGTGACGGTGCTGGCGTAGTCGAGGCCGGTGTCCTCTCGGACGGGCAGGGCGTCCATATCGGCGCGCAGCAGGGCCGTCGGGCCCGCGCCGTTCTTCAGGACGCCGACCACTCCGGTCCCCCCGACTCCGGTGGTGACGTCGAACCCGGCGCCGCGCAGCCGGTCGGCCACGAGGGCGGCGGTGCGGTGTTCGCGGAACCCGAGTTCGGGATGCCGGTGGATGTCCTTGTACAGATCCACGAGGGCCCGATCGGTGCCGATGCCGCCTGATGTGGTCACGGATCTCCTCCGATGTCGTCTTCTGCGGGGCAGATGACCCGGCCGGCAGGTCGTCCATGGGGCCGGTTCGCACGCGGAGCGGTCTGCGCGTCCGGCCATTCTTCCATCCGGTTGCCTGCGTTGACCGGAGACCGATCGACTCGCGCCGAATCAAGGCGGCGGCTTCCGGGACTGCGCCCGCCGCATGGCATAAGCTGTGGCCTCGGCAATCGAAATGCCTGTGTTCCCGCTTGTGCGCTCGAATAGAGATACTCGCAGTATTCGATTGGATCGGTTGGATCGAAGCGTCACCGTCTCCTGCTAATGGTCCGCTGACCAGCAGCGTCGTGCTGCGTCTGCGGCGATCGTGCCTTCCGGCCCGATAACTGCCCTGGATGAACCACACGCATGAAGGATCGGTATGAAGAGCGAAAAACGTGCCTGGGTCGCAGTGTTGACAGGAACCCTCATCGTCGCCGGTGGCGGGGCGATCGCCGCACCACCGGCATGGACGGAACCGGCGTCGTTACAGTCGCAGGGCGCCGGGGGCGACATTCTCCGTGCCGAAGCGTCGCAAACAGTGGTGTCGGCTCCCGGGATACCCGGGACGGTCCCGGCGAGGTCGATACGCCTCACCTATGCCAGCAGCGATACCCATGACGCGCCCACCACGGTGGTGGGCACGTACCTGGAGCCGCTCGCGCCGTGGACCGGCCCGGGAGAACGCCCGCTGGTGGCGTACGCGGGCGGCACCCAGGGGCAGGGCGCCGAATGCGCGCCCTCGGCGATGCTGTCGCAGGTGGTCCGATTCCAGCCGCCCGCCGATATGATCTTCGAATACGACGCCATCGCGATCTACCAACTGCTCGCTCGCGGTATGGGGGTGGTGATAACGGACTATCACGACCTCAACGCGCCGGGCATCCACAACTTCCTCAACCGCAAGACACAGGGCTACGCGGTACTGGACTCCGCGCGCGCCGCGTTGCGTTTGCCCGATACCGGACTCGGCCCGAACTCGCCGGTCCTGCTGTACGGCTACTCCCAGGGCGGGATGGCTTCCGCGGCGGCAGCCGAGCTGCAACCGAAATACGCCCCCGACCTGAACGTGCGCGGCGCCTATGTGGGCGGGCCCCTGGTGAGCCCCCAGGACTACATCGCGCGCTTCGACGGCCGCCCCGGTGTCGGAACGGCCATCGCCTGGATCGTCAACGGCATCGCCGCCGATTATCCCGACACCCGGCCGGTACTCGACGCTGCGCTGAACAATACCGGTAAGGCGATCATGAACGAGGCGATCGGTAAATGCGGCGGCCTCTCCAGCAGTTTCACGCAACCGCAGAACACGACGCAGTGGACCACCAGCGGACTGCCGCTCACAGCCGTGATCGATGGCTCCCCGGAACTGAAAAGGGCGTTCGACCAGCAGCGGCTCGGCGGGCTCGCCCCCTCGGTGCCGGTCCGTATCTACTCGGCCAGGCACGATGAGGGAGCGCCGTACGCGGCCGTCCACGGTATGGCCGCGAGTTGGTGCGGTGCCGGTGCGACCGTTCAGCTGGACTCGGACGCCGGTCTGCCCCCCATATCCGCCGGGTTGCTGGGTACCCACGATGTGGCGTTCTTCCCGTCGCTGATGAACTCGCAGCAGTGGGTGACCGATCGCCTTGCCAACGTGCCGGCCCCCGTGAACTGCGCGGCCCTGCCGTAGTCCGGCGGAGGCACGAGCACTTCCGGCACTCCGATATCCCGATCGGGCAGTAGCTCTGCCGCGATCACGCATTCTGGCTGAACGCGTCCGCGTGTCTCGCTACCATGTCCGGCTATGGTCGGTCCAGGAACTTCTCTGCTCCGGACCGACCGGCCGGGCGTATCGAGATATGCGGCGTTTCAGCGTTACCCGTCTTCAGCTGCCCTCACCGATCAGGTTGCCGTGCGAAAGAGCGGAACGGATATGACACCTCTCAGACGCGAAAACGCGCGCGATCACAAACGCTATCTCTGGATTCTGAGCACCGTGGCGCCCGGTTGCGCGCTATTACCCTCGCAACTGGTGCACCTCACCGGGCTCGCGCTCTTCTGGTGGATCGGTCCGATCCTCGTGTTCGTGATCATTCCGGTGCTGGACATCGCAGTGGGCTGCGACGGAATCAGTCCGCGCGACGAAGACTACGAGGCCCTGTCCAACGACCGTTATTACCGCTGGTGCACATTTCTCTTCCTGCCTATGCAACTCGTCGGTCTGGCTATCGCGGGATACATGTGGTCCGGCTCCGAACTGACGCTCGTCGATAAACTCGGGCTGACCATAACCTTGGGTATTGTATCCGGTATCGGCATCAATGCCGCGCATGAACTCGGCCATCGGGTCGAAAATTCCGAACGCTGGCTGGCGAAAATCGCGCTGGCGCAATCCGGGTACGGTCATTTCTTCGTCGAGCACAACCGCGGCCATCATGTCCGCGTCGCCACACCCGAGGACCCGGCGAGTGCCCGCTTCGGCGAGCCGCTGTGGGCGTTCATACCGCGCAGCGCGGTCGGCGGCTTCCGCTCGGCACTTGCCCTGGAGCGGGAACGCCTGTCCCGCAAGGGGAAGAGGTGGTTCAGCCGGGACAATCAGCTACTACAGGCATGGTCGCTGAGCGTCGTGGTATTCGGTGCGATGATTCTCGCCTTCGGGCCCGTCGTCATCCCCTATCTGGCGCTACAGGCCGTGATCGGCATCGGATTGCTGGAGACCGTGAACTACCTCGAGCACTACGGTCTGCTCCGGGCCCGTCGCGACGACGGTCGTTACGAGCGGTGCGCACCACGTCACAGCTGGAACAGCGACCGCCTGGTCACCAATGTTTTTCTGCTCCACCTCCAACGCCACAGCGACCACCACGCGAACCCCGGCCGCCGCTACCAGACGCTGCGCAGTTCCGACGAAGCCCCCCAGCTGCCGTTCGGTTACGCCACCATGGTCCTGCTCGCCGCCGTCCCACCGCTGTGGCGCGCGGTCATGGATCCCCGGCTCCTGGCCCATTACAGCGGCGACACCACACTCGTCAACAGGAAACCGCGAAGGTCCCGGACCGGGTCTCCCGGGGAGTCCGGAGACATACTCGTGTGACAGCTCGTGGTGCATCCGGCCGGTTCTCGTATTCGGTGCCGAGACTCCGATGGTCCGGCAAAATGGCCTCATGTCGGAACCTGACGGCCAGTTGATGATTCGTACCAGTGGGGGCCCCGATGAATTGTTCAGGTTGCTGGACTGGTTTCGTCACGACGATGAGTTGCGTGGGCGGGTGAGCCCGCTGTCGCCGGGGGTGCGTGACGGTCGGATGGGTGATCTCTATGACGTGCTCGTGGTCGCTGTCGGAGCGGGAGGGCTGGCGCCGGCATTGACGCGGTCGCTGTCGGCGTGGCTGACTCACCGACGCGCGGACATCACGATCACGGTGAAGCGGAGTAACGGCGCGGAGATCACGCTCGACGCGAACCGTGTCAAATCCGCCGAGGTGCTCGCGCAGGTGCGGGACCTGCTCGACGAGGTCGACAATCCGTGACCGCGGCGCCTGATCGGAGTGGGTCGCGGGCCCTGCTGATCGGTGTCGCCCACTACACCCACCCCGATATCCCCGATATCCCCGCCGCGACCACCAACCTCACCGACCTCCGGCGAGTACTCACCGCGGAAAAAGGTGGCGGCTTCGCCACCGAGCACTGCACACTGCTCACCGACCCTGATCACAGCACTCAGATCGGCGCCGCGATCAGCACCGCAGCGCATGAGGCCGGCGAGGTCCTCTTGGTGTATTTCACCGGTCATGGGCTGCTGGACCGCCGCGGCCGGCTCCACCTCGCGCTCAGTAGCAGCGATCCTGCTTTCTCGCAGGTCGGTTGGACCTCGGTGCCGTTCACGATGTTGCGCGAGGAAATTCTCGACAGCCCGGCCCGCGCACGGATCCTCATCTTGGACTGCTGCTTTTCGGGGCGCGCCTTCGAAGCGATGAGCGGCGATGCCGGGTTGGTGGCCGGGCAGACAGAGATCCGCGGCACCTACACCATCGTGTCGTCGGCAGCCAACGAAACCTCTTATGCTCCGGCCGGCCATCGCAATACCGCCTTCACCGCGGCGCTGCTCGCCGCCGCCGGGACTCCCGGGCTGGCTCTCGACGAGTTGTACCGGGAAACCGACAGGCGTCTACACCGCGATGGGCACCCCCGACCCCGGCGGCGAAGTATCGATATCGCCGGCGATCTCCGCCTGTTCGGTATCGCCGCCGATGAGCAGCAGCACCGGACTGACGCCGAATCCGGCGACAGCGACCTCGCTCACCGCCTCGGTAGCGGGCAGGAACACCAGGGTGGGACCGAAGACGCGGAATCCCGGTATGGGCGAGCGGCTGTCGACGGCGACTCCGACGCCATGCGGGATCTCGCGGACCTGCTCTACGAGCGAGGTGCATCGACCGAAGCAGAGTCGTGGTATCGGCGAGCAGCTGAAGCCGGCCACAGTGACGCCATGCGCAACCTCGGGTTTCAGCTGTACGGGCGAGGCGAACTGGCCGAGGCGGAATCCTGGTATCGACGAGCCGCAGCTGCCGGGGACAGCGCCGCCATGCGTAACGTCGGGATCCTGCTGGCCGAGCGAGACGAATCCGCAGAAGCCGAGGTCTGGTACCAGAAGGCGATCAATGCCGGAGACACCCTCGCGATGTACAACTTCGGGGTTCTGCTCGGAGAGCGAGGCGAACTGGCCGAGGCGGAGAACTGGTATCGGCGAGCCGCCGACGCCGGGAACACCAACGCGATGTTCAATCTCGGAAACCGGTTGAGCGAGCGGGGCCGGCTTGTCGACGCCGAGTTCTGGTATCTGCGGGCCGCCGCCACCGGACACGCCGAAGCGATGAACAACCTCGGGGTGCTGCTGGCGGGGCGGGGCGAGATCGTCGCCGCCGAGTCCTGGTATCGCCGGGCTGCCGACGCCGGAAGCACCAGAGCGATGTCGAATCTCGACCACCTGCCAGACGAGCGGGATGCGTTTCCCCGAGACTGAGCCCCGACGCAGCTTCAGCGGGGTCGAACCTGCGTCATCGCCGTGGCGCGCGGCATTGCCTGGAGTCTGTGTTGTACCCGCTAATCGTCGGAGGTTGGTGAACAGGCGGCCGCGATGGCCGCGGTGTCCCAGTAGAACGGGCGGACTTCGGTGATCTGCCCGCCGGCCACGGTGATGGTCTGCAGGATGGGGAAATCCAGTTCGCGGCCGGTGACGCGGGAGCGGGCGTGCACGTGGGTGTGGACCACGAGCGGGCCGGAATCGGACAGGATCGTCTGCTCGGCCATGTCGAAGCGGTCCCAGGTGGCGCTCATGGCGAGGAAGAAACGCTCCATGCCGGCATGGCCGCGCCAGACGCCGCCGTAGGGGAGACCGTCGGCCTGGTGGAGTTCGACGTCGGCGGCGAAGAACGGCGCGAGCGTGGTGAACGAGGCGCTGCCCGGTCCACCGGCGGCGAGATACTCGGCTTCGGCTCGATACATACCTTCGAGGACGAGCCGGGCCGACGGTGCGGAAGTTGCGGTCATGGAACCACTATCGGAGTCCGGTGGACGGCCCGCTGGCGGCAATCGGACAGCGCGTTCGGCGGGACTTCGGCCTGGAGCGCAAAACCCGCCGGTCACCGACCGGGCGTGTGGAACTCGGAGACCTTCCGTGCTGTGGCCGCGCGTCCGGTAAGCGGTACTCGGGTCAATGCGCGAAGCGGGCGATCGCGTCGAGCACGGCGGTGCGCAGGGCAGGGCTGCCGGTGTGCCCGGAATCGTCGACGATCCGCAGTTCGGAGCCGGGCCAGGCACGGGCGAGCTCCCAGGCGGTGCGCAGGGGCGCGGACAGGTCGAGGCGGCCGTGGATGAGCAGGCCGGGGATGCCGGCGAGCCGGTGGGCATCGCGCAGTAGGCTGCCGTCCTCGAGCCAGGCGGCGTGGGCGAAATAGTGGGTGCAGATCCGGACGAAGGCCAGCCGTGCCGCATCGGGTTTCGCGCTGTACTGACCGGGCGTGCCGAGGTTTTCGTGCGCGATCACCGCGTCCTCCCACGCGCACCATCGCCGGGCCGCCGTCGCCCGGACCTCGGGGTCCGGATCTTCCATGAGTTGCCGATACGCCTCGACCAGTTCGTCGTCCCGGACGCCGGCCGGGGCGCCGGCGCGGAACCGCTCCCATTCGACCGGCAGCAGCAGCCGCAGGCCGTGGTAGAGCCAGTCGATCTCCTGCGGCCGGGTCGTTGTCACCCCGACCAGCACAATCCCGGTGACCCGTTCCGGATGACGTTCGGCGTAGGCGAGGATCAGCGTCGAACCCCACGAACCGCCGTAGAGCAGCCACCGGTCGATACCCAGGTGTTCGCGTAGCGCCTCCATATCCGTGAGCAGATGCTCGGTGGTGTTGTTCCGCATATCGACCGCCGGATCCGCGGCGTGCGGCCGGCTTTCACCGCAGCCACGCTGATCGAACAGCACGATGCGGAAGACCGTCGGGTCGAACATGGAGCGCGCGCCGCGGCGGCCACCGCCGCCGGGCCCGCCATGGACCACCAGCGCGGGGCGGCCTTCCGGATTACCGCTGGTCTCCCAATAGATCCGGTTGCCCTCGCCCACGTCGAGCAGGCCCGAATCGTAGGGTTCGATCGCGGGAATGGGTTGCCGGGGTCCGGAAGCGGTCACGGAGCGCCACAGTAATGGGCGGCGAGCCGTGGCCACTCGGTGGACACACGGACGCGGATGCGCCCGCTGCCGTGAGTTGTGGAAGCGGAGGATCAGTCGATCTCGAGAACGATGAGCCCGGCCACCCGGTTGCCCAGGCGCGCGATACGTGAGACCTCCGCTGTGGCGGTGCGGGGCGGGATCACGCGCGGTGCACGCAGGGTGAGCGCGCCGGCGCGGCAGCGCAGCCGGGCGCGACCCGCGGTCACGGTGTTCTTCACCCAGTTGGTCTCGCCGTGGAGGAGCACCACCGCGACGGTCGCGCCGCTGCGGAAGACACAGATCGGGGTCTCGTACCGGGTTCCGGTTTTCCGGCCGGTGTGTTCGATCACGGCGTAGCCCGGGAGGGAGGGGGCGATGCGCCGCATCCACGGGTTCACGAACCGCACACCGAACCGGTCGATCCATTTCGGAAAGTAATGCGGCAGTGCAGCGCCGGTGCCCGTCATCTCGCCGAGCCTACGAGCGCGCGATCCGGGGAACATCCTTCCGTGGGGGGATTTCGGTACCTCGAGCGAACTCGTGTGACGGATGGAGGCCGGTGCCGGCCGGAGAGGTCGGGATCGAGGGCTCAGGTGGCGTGGGCGGTGTAGATGTGCCGGGCGAGTTCGTCGCGCATGGCGATGAACCCGGGGTCGGCGCGGACCTCGGCGAACCCGGCGTCGCCGAGATCGTGCTCGAGCGCGGTCGGTTCGTCGTAGATGATCCGGCCCGGCCGCGCGCCCATGACGATGACCCGCGTCCCGAGCAGTAGCGCCTCGTCGATGCTGTGGGTGACGAACAGGACGGTATTGCGGCGTTCCCGCCACAGCGCCAGCAGTTCGCTCTGCAGTTTTTCCCTGGTGAGCGCGTCGAGGGCACCGAAGGGCTCGTCCATCAAAATGATTTGCGGCTCGTTGATCAGCACGCGGGCGATCTGGACGCGCTGCTGCTGGCCGCCGGACAGTTCGTAGGGGCGCCGGTCGCCGAGCCGGTCGAGGCCGACGAGGGCCAGCAGGCGATCGGCTTCGGCCTGTCGTCGTGCGCGCTCGATTCCCCGTACCCGGGGGCCGAATTCGACATTCCGCCGGACCGACAGCCAGGGGTAGAGGGTCGGCTGCTGGAAGACGACGCCGCGATCGGGGTCCGGCCCGGTGACGGGCCGGTCACCGACCCGGACCGTGCCGCCGCTGGGTGCCAGGAACCCGGCCAGGATATTGAGCAGGGTGGTCTTCCCGCAGCCGGACGGACCGACCACGCAGACGAACTCGCCGCCCTCGACGGTCAGATCGGTGGGTGCGAGGACCTGGGTGGGGGACTGTCCGCCCGGGTAGCTCATGGTCACCGCGGAGAGGGTCACCCGGTGGGTTGTGGCGGTCACTGTGCCGCTGCCCGCGCGGCGTCCGGATAGAGGGCATCCCGGTAGGCCTGTTCGCCGCCGACCGCCTCGATACCGCCCTGGCTCAGCAGGAATTCCGCGGTCCTGTGCAGGGCACCGGCGAAATCGCCGCCCAGGTACTCCGGCCCGGCCTGCTCGGTCGCGGTCGGGTAGGTGTAGCCGGCCAGCTGCGGGCGCGCCAGCTGCGGGTCGATACCGAGCTGGGCGCCGATCGCCACCGCGGCCTCCTCGGGATTGTCGCGGATCTGCTCGATCGCGTAGTTCTGGACTTTTGCCCACACCGCCGCGAATGCGCTGTTCTTTTCGAGGAAGGCGGTGGTGGCCGCGGCGATATCGAAGGTCGGCGCGCCCTGGGCCGCGGTCTCCGCACTGGAGGTGAGGACGGTGCCGCCGGCCTCGATGAGCTCGGACAGGGTCGGATCCCAGACCCACGCCGCGTCGATCTGGTCGCCGGACCAGGCGCCGGGTATCGCGTTCGGCTGCAGATTGATCAGGTTCACCTGGCCGGACAGGCCGGCCTTGCCGAGCGCGGCGAGCAGGCTGTAGTGCGCGGTACTGCCGAACGGTGTGGCGACCCGCTTACCGCGCAGACCCGCGAGCGAGGTGACCGCCTTGTCCTTGACCACCAGCGATTCCGATTCCCCGATCACATCGTGGATCCACAGCACCCGCACCGGCAGGTCCAGCGGCGCCGAGACCGCCTTGGTGGCCGGGCTGGAGCCGAGGGTGCCGATATCGATACTGCCCGCGCCGAACGCCTGCACCACATCGGCGCCGGAGGAGAACTGGCTCCAGGTGACCGTCGCGTTCGGCAGGCACGCCTCCAGCAGGCCGCGGTCCTTGACGTAGAGGTCGGCGTTGGGGATCGCCTGGTAGCCGATGCGGGCGGTCGCGGTGACCTCGGTGTCGGGGGTGAACGGGCAGGTCGTCCCGCCGTCCTGGGCGCCGCTGTCGCCGCGCCCGGATTGGACGCAGCCGACGGTGGCGGTCACGCCGAGAGCGAGGACCAGTGCGGCGACCGTCCGAAGTGAGCGTTTCATGCCTTGCCTTTCCAGGGGACCGCCACATCGCCGGCCAGTTTCAGGAGGGAATCGAGGGCCAGTGCCGCGCCACCGATGACGATGATGCAGGCGATGGTCAGCGGGGTGTCCAGCTGCGTACCGGAGATATAGGCGAGTCCGCCGATACCGGGGATGCCGTTGTTGAGTTCGGCGGCGACCACGGTGGTCCAGGCGAACGCGGTGGCGAGACGGATACCACCGATGACCTCGGGCAGGGTGGCGGGCAGGACGACACGGAGGATCACCTGGACCCGGCCGGCGCCCAGTGAGCGGGCGGCATGCAGGTAGTCCTGCTTGACCCCGGTGACACCGTTCAGGGTCGCGATGGCGATGGGCGGGAACGCGGCCAGGAAGAGCAGCCAGATCTTGGAGACATCCCCGATCCCGAACCAGACGATCAGCAATCCGATATAGCCCAGCGGGGGGAGCGCGCGCAGGAAGTTCAGGATCGGTTCGGTGACCAGCCGGACCGGGGCCAGCATGCCCATGACGAACCCGGTCGGCGGTCCGGCCACGACGGCCAGGCCGATCCCGGCCCCGATACGCTGCAGGCTGGCGACCAGATGTTCCCACAGGTAGTAGTTCTGCTCACCGATCACCATGCGATCTACGCCGGGCGCGATCGGATGCCGGGTGTTGGCGCGGACGAACGCGTCCCAGACCGCCCCGGGCGAGGGCAGGTACAGCGGATCGACCAAGGCGGTCGCGGTGACCAGGACCCAGAGCACCAGCACCAGAACCAGGGCGGACAGCCGGGTCACGAACGGCCGGATCAGCCGCCGGTAGCCGGCGCGGCGTGCGGCGGGACCCGGTGGCGCGGCGGCGGTATCCGGCGCGATCTCGGTCGCGGTCACCGCGCGCCCCTGACGATTCGCCCCATGTCGGTCACCGCACACTCCACACTCCGCCCGACCAGGGCTGCCGAGCCGATCGTCGGCGATCGGCGGGAGTGAGGACGGTACCGGCCGCGGGTGGGAACCGGCAGGATTGCGCGCGCCGTGAGCGAAACCGAGCGCCGTGAGCGAAACCGGGCGCCGGGATCAGACCGGGACGCCGCCGAGCGCGCCGAGGAAGCGCCAGGTCGCCAGTTCGTCCTCGGGGCCGCCGAGGTCGGTCTGGGTGACGAGCAGTTCGGTCGCGCCCGCCTCCACGTAGCGGCGCAGTTGTGTTTCGACCTCGGCCGCGGTGCCGATAACGGCCAGCTCGGCCGCGGTGCCGACACCTTCGCGGTCCAGGACCGCGCGGTAGGACGGAATGCTCTCGTAGAAGGCCATCTGTTCGGCGGCCCGGGCCCGGACCTGCTCCGGACGGTCGGTCACCACCACCGCGACCCCCGCGATCACACGGGGCCGGGGCCGGCCCGCGGCCCGGGCGGCGACCTCGGTCCGCGGCACGATATCGCCGCCGAGGGTGCGGGGTCCGGCCAGGAACGGCACGATTCCGTCGGCGAGTTCACCCGCGGCGGCCACCGCCTGCGGACCCATGGCCGCCACGACGATATCGGGCCCGTCGCCGCCGGCCACCGCCGCCGGGAGCGGCGGCGCCGCGGCGACGGTGTGCCCGGTGAAATCGACCGTCCCGGTGGTGAGTACCGAGCGCAGGACGGTGAGATATTCGCGCAGCCGGCGGATCGGCCGCTCGGTGCGGATCCCGAACGCGGGTTCTTCCAGGTCCCGTGCACCGAGGCCGAGACCGAGGGTGAACCGGCGATGGCTGGCGGCATGGGCGGTCTGCGCCTGGCTCGCGACCACGAGCGGATGGCGCGGGTTGATCGGGACCACCGAGGTGCCGACGTGCAGGCCGGGAACCGCGGAGCCGACCACGGCCGCCAGCGAGAGCGAATCGACGTCGAAACGCTGCCCGAACCAGGCGCGGTCGATGCCGCTCCGCTGGAGGAGACGGGCCCGTTCGATCACATCGTCGACGGCATTGGCGGCGGTGGGACGGGGAGCGAGGGCGATTCCGATCGGTGCGCTGAGTGCCATGTCGGCGCCAACACCCCGGCCGGTGGAACGTATTCCGTTTCACTCACTCCGAACGGGAACGCCGACGAGGACCGGGGGTAACGGTACGGTGATGCCCCGGCCGCGGGTGTTCACCGCCGGGCAGTGGCGGCGGCCGTACCGGCCTTCCGGCCGCCCTTCAACCACAGTGCCGCACCGGGTTTGCGCGCCTCGCGCCGGATCTGCCAGAGGGTGCCCTTGCAGATGGTTTCCTTCACCGTCGCGGCCACCCGGCCCGCCAAGAAGGCATTCACCGGTGTGTCGTCGCGACGGGCCACCTGGATGACCGCCCCGCGGCGGCCCAGGCCGATAGCCGATCCGACGAACGCCTGGTCGATGGGTACGGCGATATCGCCGGCGAGCCGGCGCAGCACGGTATCGGCGGCCTGGGCACCCAGCGGGATCGCGGCCTGGCAGCTCATCCGCAGCGGCTGCCCGGAGGGGGCCGCCGCGTCCCCGGCGGCGATCACCCGGTCGTCGTCGACGCTGGTGAGGGTTTCGTCGGTGCGCAGCCGGCCCAGCTCGTCGGTGGTCAGGCCGCTGGCGCGGGCCAGGTCGGGCACCCCGAAACCCGCGGTCCAGACGGTCACCGCGCTGGGCAACACCGTGCCGTCGCCGAGGACGACGGCGTCGCGGCGGACCTCGCCGACGACCGCGGTGTCGAGGACGTCCACACCCAGCCGGCGCAGCCGGGCGGCCACCGCGCGGCGTCCCGGCGCGCTGAGCGCGGGGCCCAGTACACCGCCGCAGACCAACCGCACCGTCCGGCCCCGCTCGGCGAGTTCGGTGGCGGTCTCCAGCCCGGTCAGGCCGGCGCCGACGACCGTGACCGGGGCATTCGCGGCCGTTCCGGCGAGCGCCGCGCGCAGCCGCTGTGCCTGCTCGAGTTCGGCCACAGAGCAGGCGAATTCGGCCGCGCCGGGCACCGCCGAACCCGGCGCCGCGGTGCTGCCGACGGCGTAGACGAGGTAGTCGTAGGCCAGTTCCGCACCGGCGGCCGTGTGGATCGTCCGGGTGCCGGTGTCGATCCGTGTCGCGGTGTCGACGAGCAGGTCGATCCCGGTACCGAGCAGGGAGTCGTAGCCGACTGTCGCCGTACCCGTACCGGCGGCGAGCTGGTGCAACCGGATGCGTTCGACGAATTCCGGGCGTGGATTCACCAGGGTGATCTCGAGGTCCGGCCGCCGGCGCAGCCGGTTGGCGGCCAGGGTTCCGGCGTATCCGCCGCCGATCACGACCACATGGGTGCGCTGCTGAGGCATGGTGGCTCCGTTCGCTGGGGTCCTACCACTGGAGACGAGACCGGGCCGGGGTGCGTGACGCGGTGTGAGCACCGTCTCGGCCGGTATCCGCGGCGCCCGTGCCCGCGGGTTCCGCGGCGCTGGTTCGACGGTGTTCCGTATGTCGGTGCCGGTTGCTACTTTTCGCGTCGAAGCGCAACGACGACGAGCGGGACCAGTATGACCACGGCAACCACGACCTATCTCGAACTGTCGGAGGAAGGAGGATCGGCGCATAAGTTCTACGAGGTCGCGGTGGACGGCACCCAGGTGACGATCCGGTACGGGCGGATCGGTGACCAGGGGCAGAGCAAGGTCAGCTCCTTCGCCGACGCGCGGAAGGCGCAGGCGGCGGCGCAGAAGAAAATCGGCGAGAAGGTCCGCAAGGGCTATGCCCCCGCGGTCCCGGGCGCGCGGGCGGCGCGGGCGGTCACCCGGCGGGCGATCACCAGCGGACGTTCCACCGCCCGGACCGCGCCGGTGCTGTGGACCTTCGATTCGGGTGCCGCGGCGTTCGGTATCTTCATCGACTCCGAGCGCTGCTGGGTGGGGAACGAGAACGGCGACGTCTTCACGCTCACCCCGGCCGGTGAGGTGACCGGGCGCTTCCGGCTGCCCGACGCGGTCAAATGCATTGTCGCCGACGACTTCTGGATCTACGCCGGCTGCGACGACGGCCGGGTCTACGATCTGTCGGGCAAGGTGCCGCGGGCGGCCTACGATATCGCCGCCGATGTCGATATCTACTGGCTCGATATCCACGACGGCATCCTCGGTGTCTCCGATGTGCAGGGCGGCCTCACCGTGATCGACCACGAGGAGGAATCGCTGTGGTCGCGGCGCAGCGACGGGGATTCGGGCTGGATGGTGCGCATCGACGCGGACGGGGTGTACCACGGGCATTCGGGCGGGGTCACGAAATACGACCTGGGCTCCGGTAACCATCAGTGGCACCGCGGCACCGGCGGTGCGGTGTTGTTCGGCTGGCAGGAGGCCGCGGCGGTGTACGCCGGTACCGCGCGTAACCAGGTGCGCATGCTGGACAAGGGTGGCCGCGCCGACCGGACGTTCCAGTGCGATGCCGCGGTGTACTCGTGTGCGGCCTCGCCGGACGGGCGCTACGTTTTCGCCGGTGACAACTATTCGTCGGTGTACTGCTTCGACGCCGACGGTCGCCGGCTCTGGAAACTCGGCACCGGCTGCGGTTCGGCGTATTCGATGCAGTACCACGACGACCGGCTGTACCTCGTCACCACCGCCGGCACCCTGGCCTGCCTCGATGTGAGCGAGACCGCGGTCCGCGACGCCGAACAGGGTGTGCTGCCGCAGACCGTCTCGGTGAAGGCGCCGCCGCTGGCCGCCGTGGTGCCCAGCAGCACCGTGGAGGTGGCCACCGATGCGGGAGGCGGCGTGGTGGTCGAATGTATCGATGTGGGCGGGCGTCTGCGGGTCCACATCGTCTCACCGGGCTACCGGCGGGAATGGAATGTACAGTTCCCCAGGGATATCCGGCAGGCCGGCACCCGCTATGTGGTGGACGGGGTGGCCGAGTCGGCGCGCGGTGGGTTCTACCGGGTGCGCGGGGACATCCGCCGGCTGACCTGATCAGGCGCTGCACGCACCGATCTCGGCGTCGAATGCGGCACGGGCACCGGTCAATTCGGATAAGTGCTCCCGGGCCCAGCCGCGGACGTGTTCGATCACGCCGAGCAGGGAACGGCCGAGCGGGGTCAGTTCGTATTCGACACCCTGGTCGTCGGTCGCCCCCACCGGGCGCCGGCGCACCAGTCCGTCCCGTTCCATCGCCACCAGGCTCTCGGCCAGCACCTTGGCGCTCACCGGGTGCAGATGCCGCCGCAGCACCCCGAAACGCTGCGGCGAGTTCTCCAGGGACAGCACGATCATCGCCGTCCATTTCCCACCGATCCGGATCGGGAAACCGCTCATCGGGCAGGCCGGGTCGAAGCCGGGGAGCTGGGCGTCTGGCCTGGTCACCGTTGCAGTATAGGTAGTTACGTTGCGGTCACCGGGCGGGTCGGGCCTACCGTCACGTCCATGGGCATCACATCGGACAGCGGCCGCCGGCATATCGCGGTACTCGGTGCGGCGGGACGGGTCGGCCGGGCGGTCACCGCGGCGCTGCTGCGGGACGGGTACGAGGTCACCGGGGTGGTGCGCGAGCCGGCCCGGCACCGCGAGCTGCCGCCCGGCCTGCGGGTGGCCACAGGTGACGCGCGGAACCTGGCGGCGTCGAAGGCGCTACTACGCGGGGTGGACGCGGTGGTGACGGCGGTGACGCCGTTCCCGGCGCCGCCGGATTCGTTCGACGGTTTCGATATCGACTACTACGCGCGGATCGTCGCCGATCTCGACCGGTACTGGGATCGGCCGCATCGCCGCCTGATCGCGGTGGGGCTGGCGGCGACTCTGGAACTCGACTCCGACGGCCACCTGTGCGACGACGCCGGCCTGTTCCCGGCCCGTCTCCGCCCGTTCGCCGAAGCGCATCTGCGACAGCTCACCGCGCTGCGCGCGACCACCGCACTGGACTGGGCGGTCCTCACTCCGCCGGCCGGCCTCGGCGCCGGCGCGGACACGGCGGGGGAGTACCGGCTGGTCGCGGGACCGGTCACCGTGAGGCAGGCCACCGCGGGACTCACACACGCGCAGTACGCCCGGGCGGTGGCGGATCAGATCGGGGAACCCACGGTGCGCGAGGCGCGGGTGGCGGTGGTTCCCGCGTGACACCGGTGCGCGCGGCACCGGTCACTGCGGATCCGGCGCCGTTCCGGCGGAGCGGAATTGTTCGCGCATCCGGCCGGGCGTCATCCCGAAATGCCGGGTGAAGTTCTGGCGGAATGTCGGGGCGGAGCGGAAACCGGATCGGTAGCCGATCTCCTCGACGGTCGGGTTCGGATCGCGTAGCCGGTCCCGGGCCCGCTCGATCCGGACGGTGCGCAACAGCCGCCCCGGCGTGGTGCCGGCGGTCTCGAGGGCCTTGTGGAGATAACTGAGCGAACAGTTGAGCGCGGCCGCGAGCACGGCGGGTGTCAGGTCCGGATCGTCGGAGTGCCGCAGCACGTACCGCAGCGCTCGGTCCGCGGTATTCGCGTAGCCGGTCGGCCGGTTCGGGCGGCTGTCGTCGAGTACGCACTCCAGGAGATGGAACAGGACTTCCATACCCTTCACGAACTCGTCGCGCGTCATGGCATCGCGATGGGCGGCCAGCTGCCCCAGATGACCGGTGAGCATCGAGACCAGCGGCCGCTGCCGCGGCATCAGCAGCGGAGCCCGATCGGCCAGCCGCCGGGTGATCACCCCGTCGGGGACGGTGAGTATCAGGGCGCGCGTCCCGCTCGCGTGGGCCATGGCCATCGGCTGGTCCATCCGGAACATCCCGACCGAGCCGGGGGCTATCTCGACGGTGTCGCGCCGCTGCGTCAGGGTGAGGCTGCCCTCGAGCGGGGTGACGAGCCGGGCACTCGCGCCGTCGTCGCCCGCCGCATGCCGCGCGTGGCGCCGGTAATCGATGAGATCCGAGGCGAATTCGACCAGTGCGTAGTCCTGGAAGCGCTGAAATTTCGTGAACCCGATGAAGTCCTCGAGATCACCGAAACCGATGGCGAACCGGCCCTGCATCTCGTGCACATGCGCGTCCCACAGTTCGGGACGCTCGCTGCGGTCGGCGTGCACCGTGAACAGTGCGCTCACCTCGTACCCGGTCGCGGCCACCGATCCCCCTGCCGTGCAAGAACTCATCGCCGATCGTACAAAATCCCGGCGGAAGTGTCGGGTGGACGCAGTTAATTTGGGAGGTGCCGCGATCGCTGCGCGCCAGGGGTCGTCGAGCGGGCCGACGACGATCGGCCGGCGACCGCGACATGGGCCGGCCGGGGGTCCGAACGGGGAGGTACCCGATACCCGGGCCGCTCCGTGATCCGAAGGGGGGATTACGGAGTGGCCCGGCGGCGCGGTGCGCGAGCCTCCGAATCACGGTGAGCGCAAGGCTGCCCGAGCCCCCGACCGGCGCCATATCGTCACAAGGTGGTATCGCGCAGCAGACCTCGACGGCATCTCAAGACGGTCACCGGAGTCAGCGGCGGTACCGATATCTATGCGGCGGCGGTGGACCCCGGCCGGTCGACGCTCGATACCGCGATCGCCGTCGCGAAGGTGGCCGAGGAACACAGGTTCGACGCGCTGTTCGCGGCCGACCTGCTCGGTTTCGGCGCGCAGGGGGCGATCGGTGCGCAGGAGCCGCTGATCTACCTCTCGGCATTGAGTTCGGTGACGACACATATCGGTCTGATCGCCACGGTCACCACCACCTTCCACCACCCGTACAACCTGGCCCGGCTGTTCGGCACCCTCGATCATGTGAGCAACGGCCGGTCCGCCTGGAACGCCGTGACCTCGTCGCTGGGCGAGGAGAACTACAGCGATCAGGAGTTGCCCGGCCCGGAACAGCGGTATGCGCGCGCCGCGGAATCGCTGGAAGTGGTCCACGCCCTGTTCGACTCGTGGGAGCGGGGCGCCCTCACCCCGGATGGTCGCGGTGGTGCCGTACTCGATCCGGTCCGGGTGCGCCCGATCGACTACCGGGGCGAGTATTTCACCGTGCGCGGTCCGCTGAACATCCCGCCGCTGCCGCAGCGGCGCCCGGTGCAGTTCCAGGCCGGCCAGTCGGCGGGCGGGATCGAACTCGGCGCCCGTTTCGCCGAAGCGGTGTTCACCTCGCTGACCACACTCGACGACGCTCACGCGTATACGGACAAGATCCGTGCCCGCGCCCGGGAGCTGGGCCGGCCGGCGGGGCTGCCGTACATCTTCAGCTCCTTCCACGCCACCTATGGCGCGACCGAAGCCGAGGCCGCGCGGCTGGTCCGCGAACAGGAGGAGTCCTTCGACTTCGAAGCCGGTCGCCGGCTGCTCGCGGATATGCTCGGCGGCGGAGTCGACCTCTCCGGTCTGCCACTGGACCGGCCGCTGCCGGAAAATGTTCTGCCCGAGTTGGATTCGGTGCATCGTCGGCGTGGGCGGGTGGAGATATTCGCGCGTCTCGCCGGTTCCGGGCGCACCCTGCGTGAGCTGATCCTGGAAGCGCGGCACACCGGCCACTGGTCGGCGGCGGGTACGCCGGAGCAGTTGGCCGATGCCATCGAGGAGCGGTATCGCGCCGGAGTCCTCGACATCATCTCGCTGGGCGGCCTGGACGATCCCCGCACCCGGGATTTCGTCACCAACGGTCTGCTGCCCGAACTACGCCGTCGCGATATCGTCGGCTCCGACTATCTCGGTGCCACCTTCCGGGAGAACCTGGAACTGCCACCCCTACCCGAGGCCGATACCGAGCGCGTGGCGGTATAGGGCGCCCGGGCCCCGCCGAGGCTCAGGAGCGACATCGTCGCGTCGGCCGCCGGTCGGTGTACCGGACCATACCGTGGGTCGGCGGGGGGTGTCGCCGGTGCCGGTCGAGGGTGCCGGGCCTGCTTCGTAGGTCGGCCGGTGGCCTGTCGCCGGCCGCCGCCGGGCGGAAGTAGTGCGCCGTGACGTGGACGAGCGGGTGGCATATCGCTGCTCAGAAGTACCGGACCGCGACATAGGCCCAGGCCAGCACGCAGCTGAGCGCCGTGACCACGATGCCGTACCTGGTGAACTGCCAGAAGGTGATCCGGTGCCCGGCCCGGCGCGCGATATCGAGGGCCACCACATTGGCGCTCGCGGCGACCGCTGTGCCGTTACCGCTGAAATCCGCGCCGAAGGCGAACGCCCACCACAGCGCGCGGCCCTGCCCGTGGTCGGAAGTCTGTTCGACCAGGCCCTCGACCACCGGGGCCATGGTGGTCGTATAGGGGATGTTGTCGATGAACGCGGCCACAACGGCGGAACCGAAAACCAGGACCGCCGAGGCGAACAGCGGATTGTCGCCGAACGCGGCGACCGCGGCGTCGCCGAGGAGCTCGATCACACCGGTGTGTACGAGACCGGCGACCATCACGAACAGGCCCATGAAGAAGACCAGGGTGCCCCATTCCACCTCGCGCAGGATCTCACCGATATCGAGCCGGGAGATCAGCACCATGGCGCCCGCGCCGAGCAGCGCGATGATCGACGGCGCCACATGCAGCATCGAATGCAGGCCGAAACCCACCACGACCCCGGCCAGTACGAGCAGTGCGCGGGCCAGCAGGCGCGGGTCGGTGATGGCCCGCTTCTCCTGTAGTGCCGCCACCGTCTCGATGTGCTCGGAGCGCATCCGCAGATGTTTGCGGAACAGCCAGCGGGTGAAGAGCACGAACAGCGCGAAGATCACGGCCACGGCCGGAGCCATGTGCAGCAGGAAATCATTGAAGGTCAGGCCGGCCCGGCTGCCGATGATGATGTTGGGCGGATCGCCGACGAGGGTGGCCGCGCCGCCGATATTGGCGGCGAGCACCTCGGCGATGAGGAACGGTTGCGCGGCGAACCCCAGCCGCCCGCACACCACGATGGTGACCGGCGCGACGAGCATGATGATGGTGACATTGTCGAGGAGCGGCGAGGCGACGGCCGTGATGATCATCAGCATCACCATCAGCCGGAACGGGCTGCCACGGGACCGTTTCGCGGCCCAGATGGCGAGGAAGTCGAACAGTCCGGTCTGCTTGATGACGCCGACGATGATCATCATGCCGAGCAGCAGGAAGATCACATTCCAGTCGATGCCGACATGCGCGTTGTAGAAGACCTGCTCGCCGGGTATCAGACCGAGCACGGTCATCGAACCCGCCGCGACCAGGACGACCTTCACCTTGTCCGCGCGTTCGGTGGCGATGAACCAGAACGCCCCGACGAATACGACGACCGCCAGGATCTGGTTCATCGGCGCACCTCCCCTCGGCCCGGCGGATCAGTCGTCTGGCCCGGCGACGGCCAGGCTGATCAGTAGTCGTTCGAGGGTGATGCCGCCGACGAGGGTGCGCGTGCGATCCACCACCGCGACCAGCGGGCTGTGCCGCTGCGCCATGAGGGCGGCGATCTCCAGCAGGGTGGCGTCGCGGTGCACCACGGCCGGGCGCGGCGCGTGTTCGGGCAGGCAGTCGCCCACGGTCAGATCGCCGGGTTCGCGCCAGAACAGTTCGGCGTGCAGTTCGTCGATGGTGCGCGCCAGCGCGGGATCGTCCTGGTAGGAGCTGGGGATGGCCAGCCGCAAGACCTGGGTGCCGGGCAGGACCGCGACGGGCCGGCCGGCCGCGTCGACCACGATGAGTCCGGGCAGCCGGTTGACCACCATCAATCGCATGGCCTTGGCGACGGGGTCGCCGGTGCGAACGGTCGGCAGCTGGACCGCGATCTCGTGTGCTTGCATCGGATGGTCCCGTCGCGCGTGCGGGGAGAGGGTTGTCATGACCGGTTCCTGTCGCCGGTGAACTGGTCCATCAGCCGTTCCAGCCGGGCCACCCGGTCGGGCAGGGGTCTGCTGTGCAGCAGTTCGGCGAGCTGATCGGCTTCGTCGGGGCCCAGTGCGATGGAGTGGACGGGTTCGTCGCGGGCGGTGCGGTAGACATGGATGTGTTTCGCGCCGTCGGTACCGGACACCAGCGCGAACCGGTCACCGCTGCGGGTCAGCAGGTGGTGCACGGTGCCCTGGCCCGGAATGGTGCCGCGGTCGATGTCCACGTCGAACGCTCCTCCCGCAGCCGGTTTTCTCGGCTCCCAGTTTCGGCGTCCGGCGGTCTCGCCGACCATCGGTGCCGCTACCCATCTCCGGTGGCCGGAGCTGTGTAGCGGCCGGCCCGGAAGATGGGTGTCACGCCCCATGGACAGCCCGGGCGCCGACGGTCACACTGAGGTCATGGACCGTCCGGACACTGGATACGGCCTGTTCCGGCGGCATACCCGGACCCCGGCCGATGCGCTCTTCCGGCGGATCTTCCTCATCAACGGTCTCGTCTTCACCCTCGGCACCCTGGTGCTGGCGGTCTCGCCGGCGACCGTCTCGTCCCGGGTGCGGCTCACCGAGATACCGGTGCTGGCGGTCGGGTTGGCGGTGATCCTGGCGGCCAACGCCTTCCTGCTGCGGTCCAGCCTGGCACCGCTGGATCAGCTCATCGTCTCCATGCGCCGGGTGGACCCGCTGCGGCGCAGCGGCCGGCTCGACGAGCGCGGCAACGGTGACCTGTCCCGGGTGATCGACTCGTTCAACGCCATGGTCGACCGGCTCGAAACCGAACGCGCGGCGGCCAGCGCGTCCGCGCTGGCCGCACAGGAGGGCGAGCGTCGGCGGATCGCGCGCGAACTGCACGACGAGATCGGCCAGAGCCTGACCGTGGCGCTGCTGTCGATGAAACGGGCCGCCGACCGCGCACCCACCGATGTGGTCGATGTCCTGTACGGCGCGCAGGAGACCGTGCGCTCCTGTCTGGACGAGGTGCGCGGTATCGCGCGGCGGTTGCGGCCCGACGTCCTCGACGATCTCGGGCTGTCCAGCGCCCTCAGCGCGTTGTGCAGCGAATTCAGCTCGACGGCCGGCATCAGTGTGACCCGTGACGTGGACCGGACACTGCCGCGGCTGGACCCCGATATCGAACTCGTCTGCTACCGGGTGGCCCAGGAGGGCCTGACCAATATCGCCCGGCACGCGGGCGCCCGCCGGGTCGGGCTGAGCCTGCGGGTGCACGGTGATTCGCTGGTGCTGCGGGTCTCCGACGACGGACGCGGCGGGGTGGCCGAGGACGGGGCCGGTATCCGCGGAATGCGTGAGCGCGCACTGCTGGTGAACGCCACCCTGACCATCGAGTCGCCGCCGGGGCGCGGCACCGAGATCTGCCTGCGTATCCCGCATCGAGGCGAAAGGAGCACGCCGTGACGAACCCGGCCGTGGCCCGCGTCCTGCTCGCCGATGATCACGCGCTCGTCCGCTCGGGGTTGCGATTGATCCTCGACGCCGAACCCGATCTCGCGGTCGTCGCCGAGGCCGCCAACGGCCACGAGGCGGTGCAGCAGATCGGACACGTTCCCGTCGATCTCGCGATCCTGGATATCGCCATGCCACGGATGACCGGGATCCAGGCCGCGCGCGAGATCCACCGTGCCGCCCCGCATGTGCGGATCCTGATGCTGTCGATGTACGACAACGAGCAGTACTTCTTCGAGTCGCTGCGGGTCGGCGCCTCCGGCTATGTGCTGAAATCCGTGGCCGACCGCGATCTGCTCGAGGCCTGCCGGGCGACCCTGCGCGGCGAGTCCTATCTGTATCCCGGCGCGGTGAACTCCCTGATCCGCGACTGGTTGCAGCACGCCGACCGTGACGAGCCCCTGCCGCGCAGTCTGCTCACGCCGCGCGAGGAGGAGATCGTCAAACTGGTCGCGGAGGGTTATTCGTCGCGCGAGATCGCCGGTGACCTGGTCATCAGTGTGAAGACCGTGGACCGGCATCGGGCCAATATCCTGCAGAAGCTGGGATTACGTGATCGGCTGGCGCTGACCCGCTATGCCATCCGCGCGGGGCTCATCGAGCCCTGAACACGGTTCGGTCACCGGGCTCTCCGCGTCTCCGCGCGCGCCGCCCCAGGGCAGCAGGGCGGCACTGACCGGCAGCGTCAGCGCCGCCACACCGATAGCCGCGCGTACGCCGATCGCGGTCGCGAGCACACCGCCGAGGGCGATGAACGCGGGCTGGACGCATCTGGCGCTGATCGACCAGGCGGTGCCGACGCGCACCATATGGTCGTCGGCGGTGTGGTTCGTGCGATAGGCGGCGAACACCGGGTTGAATACGCCGGCGCAGAAGAGCAGCAGCGTTTCGGCGAGGAGAACGACGGCGAGTCCGAGGGGCCCGGGCCCGGCGAGCACGAGCAGTCCGGGCCAGCAGGTGCGCAGCGTACCGGATCCGAGCAGGACAGCGTGTTCACCGAACCGGGCGACGAGCCGCGGGGCGCACCACGACCCCAGCAGGCCACCGAGCCCCGGCACCCCGAGGGCCAGTCCGTACTGCCAGGGCGGAAAACCCAGTTCCCGCAGCATGAACAGCGCCAGCAACGGTGAGATGAGCACCAGCGAACCGCCGAAGAGCATGGCGTTCCAGAACAGCCGGTGCAGAGTGGGATGCGCGAAGAGGTAGGTCCAGCCCGCCCTGATCCCGGCCGCGGTGGGGTGGCCGCTGTTCCGTTGCGCGGGTGGCGTTTCGGGCGTACGGATCCGGCGGATTCCGAGGGCCGACACCAGATGCCCGAGCGAATCGACGATCAGCGTGGTCGTCGTCCCGAATACCGCGACGAGCAGTCCGCCGACCGGCCCGCCCAGCGTGGTCGCGGTCCAGAAGGTGGTCTCCAGCCGGCTTCCGGCTCGGACTCGTTGCGATTGGGGAACAAGTGTTTTGAGGTGCGCGTCGCGCGCGGCGGTGAAGACGACGGCGCACAGGGTCTGTACCGCCGCGGTCACGCACAGGTGCGCGTAGGTGAGCATGTCGAACCGGGCGGCGAGCGGTACCGAGATCAGCGCGACGCACGCCGTGATACCCGCACCCGTCATGACGGGGCGTTTGCGCCGGAACTCGAGGAACGGGCCGAGCGGAAACGCGATCGCGGCCGCCGCGACCCCGGCGCCCGCCACCATCAGCGAGACCTGGAGATCGGAGGCGCCGAGCAGCACGATCGCCACCAGCGGCAGCGCCCCGGCGCCGAGGGCACTGCCCAGCTGGCCGGCGGTGAACGCCCCCCAGAGTCGGTAGAAGTCGGGTGGGAGCCGCCCGGCGGTATCGGGTCGGGGACCGGCGGGTCCCTCGGCCCGGCGGGCACCGGTTCGCATCGTCCGATGGTGCCGTACCACGGGCCGGGCGGGGGGCCCGGGCCTCGGCCGACCATCTCGCCACTGCTGGGAAGGCTTATACGCTGAACAAAATTGCCCTTTGGTGGCGCTCGGCGAGCCGAGTCGCCGAAGGAGCCGTATGGCGAGTGAGACGGCCGTGGCACCCACGGTGAACCAGATGCGGCGCCCGGATTTTTCCGTCCGAGCTGCCCGGTTGACGGCTGCGTCGAGGCGAATCGGACGCTGTGCCGGTGAAATGCGGTGTGCGCGAGTAGCTGCGTCCGGGGCAGTGTCCGAGTTCCGGAAGAACTCGGGTGCGGGCTCCGGTGCCGATCGCGGGGGCGAGCCGGACCCAGTGGGCGCGTCGATCGACGGAAATTTGCTGGTCTCGGCCTTTTTCGCGGCTCGGGCCGCGGTGTGCGGCGGCGTGTTACGAGGGTCTGAGCTGCGAATCCGCGCGCACTCTGCCACACTCTTCTCCGACCGTGTTGATCGGTCGGTTTTCAGATTTGTGCGATGTGGAGAGTTCGAGCGTGAGGTCGAGGTGACGGATCCGGTCATTCGGTCGGGGCCGGTGGTGGTGACAGTGGCCCGGGCGCCGGGGGTATGGCGCTCGGACGCGCTTTCCGGGGCAGTTGCGGGTGCCGGCGCGGCGCGCGCGGGGTCCTCGGTGATACGAGGCGGCGTCACCGCCTGGCATTCTCTTACGTTGCGTGCCGGTGTCGTTCGGGCGAAGGGCCGGTTGCCGATAACGGGCCGGTTGCGGGAATCCGAGCGCGGTGGCATTGTGATTGCGCGGCCGGAGGATCCGGTCGGCGAACTCACGGATTCCGCGGTGTCGGGGAATCCGATCGAGAAGTGGTTTCGTTCTTGGGACGGGAAAATGGTTCTGGTGGCCACGGGTTGTATGCGTGAATTCGATGATGTCGCCCGCGGGTCGTTTACCCGAATGAAACGCACTGTCAACGTAATTCCTGAAGACGTTATCGGTTGTTCATCCTCGGTGCGGCAGGCCTCACCGGCCGTGCGCGGCGACCGAAGACCTCGAATACCTCTGGCCCCGCGCGGCTGAGACGCTCGCCGGCCTGCGGCGAGAACAGAATAAACATTCTGCCCGACCCGCTCGGCGGTGAAGCCGGGAACGGTTCTTCCACAACAATGACGGCCCTTTGATCCGGGTACTGGTTTACCGGGTAAAGCCGGTCGCACGAAACAACGTGTTAATTCTCCTGGAAACCGGAAAAACCCGGACCGGGCTTTCTGGCAACCCCTTCTCGAATTTGCGGATGTGATACATGGACAAAGGCACCGGTGACTCTTCCGACCGGACGTTGGAGTACCTGAAAAAGGTCACTGTCGAGCTGATGACGACTCGTGACGATCTGGCGAAACTGCGGGAGAAACTCGACGAGCCGATCGCGATCGTCGGGATGGGTTGCCGGTACCCGGGTGGCGTCGAATCCCCGGACGACCTGTGGGATCTGGTGGCCACCGGCACCGACGCGGTGGCCGGTTTCCCCACCGACCGCGGCTGGGACCTCGCGGGACTGTTCGATCCGGACCCGGACCGGTTCGGGAAGGTCTACACCCGCGAGGGTGGTTTCCTCCGGGGCGCGGGAGATTTCGACGCCGGTTTCTTCGGTATCAGCCCCCGGGAAGCGGTGGCCATGGACCCGCAGCAGCGGTTGTTGCTCGAGGTCTCGTGGGAGGCGCTCGAGCACGCGGGAATCGACCCGGCGTCGCTGCGCGGGAGCGCGACCGGGGTGATCACGGGTGTGGCCTATCAGGATTACGGGATTATCGCCAAGGCGTCGGGGCCGGCGGCCGAAGGGTATGTGTCCATCGGCTCGGCGGCCAGTGTGGCCTCCGGGCGGGTGTCGTACTCGCTGGGACTGGAAGGCCCGGCGGTGACCGTGGATACCGCCTGTTCGTCGTCGCTGGTGGCGATTCATCTCGCCTGCCAGGCACTACGTCGCGGCGAGGCGTCCCTGGTGCTGGCCGGTGGGGTGACCGTCATGGCGACCCCCACCCTGTACCTGGACTTCGCCCGGCAGCGCGGCCTGGCCGCCGACGGCCGGTGTAAATCGTTCTCGGCCGCCGCCGACGGTGTGGCCTGGGCCGACGGCGTGGGCGTGGTGGTGCTGGAGCGGCTGTCGGACGCCCGCCGCGCCGGGCACACCGTACTGGGTATCGTGCGCGGTTCGGCGGTGAACCAGGACGGCGCCAGCAATGGACTGACCGCGCCGAACGGTCTGTCACAGGAACGGGTGCTCGCGGCGGCGCTGGCCGACGCGGGCCTGCGCCCGGTCGATGTGGACGCGGTGGAGGCGCACGGGACGGGCACCGCGCTCGGCGACCCGATCGAGGCCCAGGCACTGCTCGCGGCCTACGGCCGGGGACGCGACGACCGGCCGCTGCGGATCGGCTCGCTCAAATCGAATATCGGGCATTCACAGGCGGCCTCGGGGGTCGGCGGCGTGATCAAGATGGTGCAGGCGCTGCGGCACCAGATGCTGCCGAAATCGCTGCACGCGGACGAGCTGTCCCCGCACGTGGACTGGTCCTCCGGGGCGGTGCGGGTGCTGACCGAGGCCGAACAGTGGCCGGCCGGTTCCGGGCGGGTGCGCCGGGCGGGGGTGTCCTCGTTCGGTATCAGCGGCACGAACGCGCACGTCATCATCGAAGAGGCCCCGATCGAACCGGCCGGTGACAAGGACACCCCCGGTGATCCGGCCCCGCCCGTGGAAACCGCCGCGATCCCGCTGCTGCTCTCCGCGAAGACGGACGACGCGCTCCGGGCGCAGGCGGATCGTCTGCGGCACTGGCTGCTCGACCGGCCCACCGCCGACCTGTGGAGCGTCGCCGCCACCCTGCTCGGCCACCGGACCCGGTGGGATCGCCGCGGGGCGGTGGCCGGCGCCGATCGGGAGCAACTGCTCGCGGGCCTGGCAGAGCTGGCCGCGGGGCGCGGCGCGGCCGGTGAATCCGGACCGAAACCGGGCCGGACCGCATTCCTGTTCACCGGGCAGGGCGCCCAGCGGGCCGGTATGGGCCGGGAGCTCTACGGTGCCTTCCCGGTGTTCGCGGCGGCGCTGGACGAGCTGTGCGAGCAGTTCGACCCGCTGCTCGGCCGCTCGTTACGGGAGCTGATGTTCGACCCGGAGGCGACGGAACTGCTGAACCGGACGGAGTTCACCCAGCCCGCGCTGTTCGCCTACGAGGTCGCGCTGTTCCGGCTCGTCGAATCCTTCGGCATCACGCCGGACCTGGTGGCGGGGCATTCGATCGGCGAACTCGCGGCCGCCCATGTGGCGGGTGTGTGGTCGGTCCGGGACGCCTGTGCTCTCGTGGCGGCCCGCGGCCGGCTGATGGGTGCGCTCCCGTCCGGTGGCGCGATGCTCGCGGCAGGGATCACCGCGGCGGACGCGGTGGAACTGCTGGCGGAACACCCGGAGACCCTGTCGCTGGCCGCGGTCAACGGTCCGCGCTCGGTGGTGTTCTCCGGTACCGCGGACGCGGTCGACGCGGCGGAGAAGCTGCTGGCGGGCGCGGGGATACGTAATTCCCGGCTGCGGGTGAGCCATGCCTTCCACTCGGTGCTGATGGAACCGATGTCGGCGGAGTTCAGATCGGTTGCCGAGAGCCTGACCTACAATTCGCCGTCGATTCCGATCGTCTCCACCGGCCCGGCGACCGGGGCGAACCCGGCCGAACCCGGCTACTGGGTCGAGCAGGTCCGGGGCTGTGTGCGTTTCGCGGCGGCGGTGGACACACTCGTCGAATCGGGCGCGCGGCGCTTCCTGGAACTGGGCCCGGACGCGGTACTCACCGCGATGACCCGCGAATGCCTCGCCGAACACCCGGAGATCGAGGCCGGGTCGCTCGTCGCGGCCGCGGCCCGGCGGACGGCCGGCGAGGTCGTCCAGTTCACCCGGACGCTCACCCAGGCGCACAACGCCGGGATCGAGGTCTCCTGGCAACCGCTGTTCGCCGGTCGCGCCACCCACCGGGCCGAACTGCCCACCTACGCTTTTCAGCGTCAGCGGTACTGGCTGGAACCGGGGACCGATACGCCGGGACAGCCGGCGGGACATCTGCTCGGTGCCGCCCACCCCCTCGCCGGGCGGGACGAGTGGCTGTTCACCGGACAGATATCCACCCGGACCCACCCCTGGCTGGCCGACCACGCGGTTTTCGGAACGGTACTGGTGCCCGGCACCGGTTTCGTCGAACTGGCCCTGTACGCCGGGAGCCGGCTCGCCGCGGAGACGATCCGGGAGCTGGTCCTGGAGGCGCCGCTGTTGCTCGACGACGAGGCGGCCGTGGACATCCAGGTCGTGGTGGAGGCCGCCGCGAGCGACGGCGGCCGCCGGATCACGGTGTACTCCCGCGCCGCCGGCGAATCCACCGGCGACACCGGGTGGACGACCCATGCGGTGGGGGTGCTGGCGCCCGGCGCGACCGGGCACGTCGCGCCGGCGTTCGACGTGCGGGTGTGGCCGCCGGTGGGCGCCGAACCGCTGGACCCGGTGCGGTTGTACGAGCGCCTGTCCGATAGGGGATTCGGTTACGGTCCGGCCTTCCAGGATGTCCGGGAGGCTTGGACCTCCGGTGACGAGGTGTACGCGGAGCTGCGACTGCCCGAAGGGCTCGACGGGCAGCCGTTCCGCATCCACCCGGCACTGCTGGACGCCACCTTCCATCCCGCACTGGACCGGCTCGCCGATACCGACGCCGGGAAGGTGCCGCTGCCCTTCTCCTACGCCGGGGTGCGGTTGTCCCGGCCCGCGGCCGGCGCGGTGCGCGTGCGGGTCGGGCCGGCCGATACCGACTCGGTCCGCGTCGACGCGGTGGATAGCGCCGGGAATCCGGTGATCACGATCGAATCGGTGCTGGCCCGGCCGGTCGACACCCGGATGCTGCATCGGTCCCGGACCGGTACCGATCCCCTCTACACCCTCACCTGGACACCGGCCCCCGCGCCGGCCGGGGGGTCGCGTGGCCGGCTCGCGGTGGTGGGCACGGTGCCCGTCACCGGTGACGCCGAGGTGTACCCGGATCTCGGCGCGCTGTTCGCGGCGTCCGACGTTCCCGGGATCGTGGTCTGGCGGACCGACGAGGCCGGCGGGTCCGGGGACACCGGCGTGGTGGCCCGGGCACGGGTCGGCGCCGCCCTGGCGGCGGTGCGCGCCTGGCTGGCCGACGAGCGGACCCGCGAGCGCACGCTGGTCGCGGTGACCAGCGATGCCGCCGATATACCGGGACAATTCTGCGATCCGGCGGCGGCGGCCGTCTCGGGTCTGCTGGCGTGTGCGCAAGCGGAGTATCCGGGGCGTATCGTCCAGCTCGACCACACCGGGACGAGCCCGCTGACCTCCCGCGCGGTACGCGAGGCCGTCGCCCTCGGCGAACCCCGGGTCGCCGTCCGGGACTCCGGCGCGCTGGTGCCCCGGCTGGTGCGGGCCGGTGCGCCGGACCCGCGGCCGGTGACCTTCGGTACCGGGACCGTACTGATCACCGGCGGTACCGGAGGACTGGGCGCGCTGGTGGCGCGGCATCTGGTCGCGGCGCACGGGGTGCGGCGATTGCTGCTGGTCTCCCGGCGCGGACCGGCGGCCGCGGGGGCCGGCGAACTGGCCGATGAACTCACCGCGGCGGGCGCCCGGGTGCGGGTCGCCGCCTGCGATGTCGCCGACCGGATGGCGCTGGCCGCGCTGCTGGACTCGGTCGGCCCCGAATATCCGGTGACCGCGGTGGTGCACAGCGCGGGTGTCATCGACGACGCCACGATCGACACGCTGACCCCGCACCAGCTGGACCGGGTGCTGCGGCCGAAGATCGATGCCGCGCTGAATTTGCACGAACTCACCCGTGACCACGATCTGGCGGCGTTCGTGATGTTCTCCTCGGCCGCGCCACTGCTCGGCGGACAGGGGCAGGGCAACTACGCGGCCGCGAACCGTTATCTCGACGCGCTCGCCCAGCAGCGCCGCGGAGCCGGATTGCCCGCGCACACCCTGGCCTGGGGTTTGTGGACCATCGGGATGGCGGCCGGGCTGGGCGAGGCGGGGGCCGGGCACATGGTTCGCCAGATCCGTACCCGGCTCGGTCTGGTGCCCCTCGGCGCGGAGACAGGACTGGCCCTGTTCGACCGGGCGCTCGCCGGTGCGCATCCGCTGACGCTCACCGCGCTGCTCGATACCGAGGCACTCACCGCGCTTGCGCGTTCGGGGGTACTGCCGCCGGTCCTGCGCGACCTGGTGCGGGCCCCGGCCGCCGCGCCGGCGGCGGAGACCGGGTCACTGGCGCGGCGGCTCGCGGCGGTACCCGAAGACGAGCACTACGAGCTGGTCCTGAACGAGATCCGGTCGCTGGCCGCGCTGGTGCTCGGGCACAGTTCGGCCGCGGAGGTGGACCCCGACGCGCTATTCGCCGAACTGGGCTTCGATTCGCTGGGCGGGGTGGAGTTCCGCAACCGGCTCGCCGCGATCACCGGGCTCACGCTGCCGTCGACGCTGGTGTTCGAATATCCCACCGCCGCGGCGGTCGCCGAGATGCTGAGCGCGCGGCTGGCCGCCGCCGGGACGGAACCGGCGGCGACGCCCGCCGCCACCTCGGGTCCGCGGGGCAGCCTCACCGAACTGGTCGTGGCGGCCCATCGGCGCGGTGCCGTGGACGAGGTACTGCCGCTGCTGATCCAGAGCGCGGAGCTGACTGTCGCGTTCGACCGCCCGGCCGAACCGGGGGATATCGGCAAGCCGATGCTGCTGGCCCGCGGCGGTTCCGGGCCGACGGTGATCTGTGTGCCGTCCTTCCTGATCGGTAACGGGCCGCACCAGTTCGGGAAATTGGCCCGGGAACTGGGCGCCGGATGCGGTGTGCACGCGCTGTGGCTGCCCGGGACCCGGCCGGGGGAGCCGCTGCCCGCGTCCTGGGACGGGCTGCTCGATCGGCTCGCCGAGGTCACCCTGGACACGGTCGGCGCCGGCTCCTTCGTCCTGGCCGGATACTCCATCGGCGGCGCCCTCGCGCACGGGCTCGCGGGCCGGCTCGCCGAACGGGGGCGGCCCGCGCTGGGTGTCGCGATGATCGACACCTATTCACCCGACGACGAAGCCGGCAATCGCGCGGTCTTCGCCAGCGCCCTCGGTCTGGCCCTCGACAGCGGGCACGAGCTCATCGCCGTGGACGATCGCTCGCTGGTGGTGATGGCCGGCTACGCGCGGGTCTACGGCAGCCGGCCCGCGCTGCCGATCTCCGCCCCGACCCTGGTACTGCGTGCCACCACCACCATGCCGGGACTCGAACTGCCCGAACCGGTTCCGCAGTGGCAACACCGCGGCGAGACCGTCGAGATCCCGGCCGACCATCTCACCGTCATCGACGACGCGATACCGGTGGTGGCCGCGCGGATGCGGCAGTGGCTGGGCTCGCTCGGCGCGGCGGCCGGGGAGCCGCCCTCCTGAGCGGCGGCGCCGACCGGCCCGCCGCCCGCGTCCGGACCGCTCACTTCCACCACCCCACAGTGCTTTTCAGCGAAATCGGCAAGATTGAGGAAACCCATGGTCGAGTCGGCGAATGAGATCGCCATTGTCGGTATGGCGTGCCGGATGCCCGGCGCCGCCGACCTGGCCGCGTTCTGGCGGCTGCTGCGCGAAGGGCGCGACGCCATCGGGGCGGCGCCCGCCGACCGCGCGGGCCTCGGCGAAACAGCCGGGTTTCTCGATTCGGCCTCGGAATTCGACGCCGGATTCTTCGGGGTCTCGCCCAACGAGGCGCGCGCGATCGATCCGCAGCAGTTACTCGGTCTCGAACTGAGCTGGGAGGCACTGGAAGACGCGGGATACCGGGATCGCGACGGCGGCCGGGTCGGTGTGTTCCTGGCCGGTTCCGGCACCGATTTCGCCGAGCTGGTGGCCGCGCAGGGGATCGCGGGGGTGGGGCGGTATTCGCTGCCGGGAGTCGGGCGCGGCGTCACCGCCAACCGGATCTCCAACCACTACGGTTTCACCGGCCCGAGTCTCGTGGTCGACAGCGGACAGTCCTCCTCGCTGGTCGCCGTGCATCTGGCCTGTGAGTCGCTGCGCGGCGGCGAATCCGAGGTGGCGCTGGCGGGCGGAATCAATCTCATCCTGTCGCCGCTGAGCGGCGCTCGCTACGAACAGTTCGGCGCGCATTCACCGTCGGGGAAATGCTTCACCTTCGACAGCCGCGCCGATGGCACCGTACGGGGTGAGGGCGGCGGGATGGTGGTGCTCAAACCACTGGCCCGGGCCGTCGCGGACGGCGACCGGGTCTACGCGGTGATCCGCGGCAGCGCGGTGAACAGTGGTAACGAGCGGCGGGTGCTGAGCGCACCGAGCACGACCGCGCAGGTGGCGGTGCTCCGGGACGCGCTCGCGGCCGCGGCGGTGGAGCCGGCGACAGTGGACTATGTCGAACTGCACGGCACCGGAACCCCGGCGGGGGATCCGGTGGAGGCCGCGGCGCTCGGCGAGACCTACGGGGCCGGCCGGACCGGCGGCGCCCGGCTGGCGGTCGGATCGGTGAAAACCAATATCGGGCATCTGGACAGCGCCGCCGGGATCGCCGGGCTGATCAAAACCGCGCTGTGCCTGCGGTACCGCGAACTCGCGCCCAGCCTGAACTTCGCGACCCCGAATCCGCGGATCCCGCTCGCGGAACTCGGGTTGCGCGTACCGACCGGCACCGAGCCGTGGCCGGTCGGCGGCGCTGTACCGCGGCGCGCCGGGGTGTCGTCGTTCGGGATGGGCGGCACCAACGCGCATCTCGTGCTGGAGGAAGCACCGGCCGCGGTGCCTGCGGCCCCGGCAGCGCCTGCAGGCACGCAGACCACGGTGCCCGGTACCGGGGAGTCCCTTGCCGGGTTGCCGGCCACGGTGTCGGGCGTGCCCGCTGCCGAGGAAACGGTTGCCGGGATGCCGGCCACGGTGCGCGGCGTGCCCGATACCGAGAAGGTCCCTGCCGCGACGTCCGAAGTGCCGGGCAGCGCCGAACTGCCGGTGACCTGGATGCTGTCCGGACACAATCCGGCGGCGCTGCGGGAGCAGGCGGAACGCCTGCGGGAGCGGCTGGCCGGGCAGCCCGGTATCGAGGCCACCGATCTCGCGCAGTCGCTGTGGCATACCCGGACTCCGCTGGAGTGGCGGTCCGCGGTGGTGGGATACGACACCGAGCGGATGCGCGCCGGGTTGACCGCGCTGCTCGATCCGGTGCCCGAATCGGTGCCCGGCGGTCCCGAAGTGGTGACCGGCCGTGCCGCTGCCCGGCGCGCGGTGTTCGTATTTCCCGGGCAGGGCGGCCAGTGGCCGGCCATGGGCGCCGATCTGCTGGCCGCGGATCCGGTGTTCGCCGGATCGATCGCGGAATGCGAGGCGGCGCTCGCGCCCTACGTCGACTGGTCGCTGACCGAGGTATTGCGCGGCACCCCGGGCGCCGCGTCGCTGGAGCGGGTGGAGGTCGTACAGCCGGCCCTGTTCGCGATGCTGGTGTCGCTGGCACGGATGTGGCAGGCCGCCGGAGTGCAGCCGGCGGCGGTCGTCGGACATTCCCAGGGTGAGATCGCCGCCGCGGTCGTGGCGGGTGGTCTGTCCCTGGCCGACGGGGCCCGGGTGGTGGCGTTGCGTTCCCGGGCCGTCGCGGAGGTACTCGCCGGTGCGGGCGGTATGGCCTCGGTCGGGGTAGGCGCGCCGGAGGTGGCGCGGCGGCTGGCGGCTTTCGGCGGCCGGCTGTCGGTGGCGGCGGTCAACGGGCCGGGCCGGACCGTGGTCTCGGGTGCGGCGGACGCGCTCGGCGAATTCCTGGACGCCTGCGCCGCGGACGGTATCTGGGCCAAACAGATCCCGGTGGACTACGCGTCGCATTCGGCCGCGGTGGAACAGATCCGGGACCGGGTGCTCGCCGACCTGGCGCCGGTGCGGCCGGTGACCGGTTCGGTGCCGTTCTTCTCGACGGTGCGCGCCGAGTTCGTGGACACCGCGGGCCTGGACGCGCAGTACTGGTACCGGGGCCTGCGCGAGGAGGTGCGTTTCGCCGACGCGATCGAGGCGCTGCTGGCCGCGGAGATGAATGCGTTCGTCGAGGTCGGCCCGCATCCGGTCCTGGTCTCGGCGATCGAATCGAGCGCGGACGCCGCGGGCCGGGCCGAGCGGGTCGCCGTCCTGGGCACCCTGCGCCGCGACCACGGCGGACCCGACCGGTTCGCCGCCGCGCTGGCGCAGGCGTACTGCGCCGGGTTCGACGTGGCGCCGGTGCCCGACGCGCGGTCGTTCCGCCGGGTGGAACTGCCCGTGTACGCCTTCCAGCGGCGCCGGTGCTGGACCCCCGCGATCACCACTGCGCCGCAGGAGGTCTCGGGCGCGGCCGCGGAGAACTCGGTGGTGGAGCCGGACGGCGAGGCCGAACCCGGTGTGACCTCGGTGCCGGACAGCCCGCTCGCGTCCCGGTTGGCCGCCGCGCCCGAGCGCGAACGCGAGACATTGGTCCTGGCTGTCGTGGCGGAGGAGGCGGCCGCGATACTCGGCCACGACTCCGCCGGTGATATCCACCCCGACCGGCCCTTCACCGCGTTCGGGTTCGATTCGCTGGGCGGGCAGCGGCTGCGTAACCGGCTGGTCGCGGTGACCGGGGTGGCCCTGCCCGCGACCTTGATCTTCGATCACCCGACCCCGCTCGCGGTGGCCCGGCTGCTGCGCGCCCGCCTGGAGGGCGCGACCCCGGCCGTGCGCCGGACCGCGCCCCGGCAGCGTTCCGAGGAGCCGATCGCCATTGTCGGGATCGGCTGCCGGTTCCCGGGCGGAGTGGCCTCGGCCGCGGATCTGTGGGAGCTTCTCGCGGCGGGTCGCGACGCGATCACCCCGTTCCCCACCGATCGCGGCTGGGAGCTGGACCGGTTGTTCGATCCGGACCCGGACCGGCCGGGCACCGTGTACACGCGTGAGGGCGGATTCCTCAGCGGTGCCGGCGATTTCGACGCGGGCTTCTTCGGGATCGGCCCCCGTGAAGCGGCCGCGATGGATCCGCAGCAGCGGCTGATACTGGAGGCCTCCTGGGAAGCACTCGAGGACGCCGGTATGGATCCGGGCGGGCTGCGCGGTACCGATGCCGGTGTGTACGTGGGCGCCTCGTCGTCCGGATACCAGCGCGCGGTGACCGGCGAATACGAGGGTTTCCGGCTCACCGGTACCTCGCACAGCGTGATATCGGGCCGGGTCGCCTACGTGTTCGGGCTGGAGGGGCCTGCGGTCACGGTGGACACCGCGTGTTCGTCGTCGCTGGTCGCCTTGCATCTGGCCTGTCAGGCACTGCGCCGCGGCGAGACGTCGGTGGCGCTGGCCGGTGGGGTGAGCGTTTCGGCGAGTCCAGGCCTGTTCGTGGATTTCTCCCGCCAGCGCGGACTGGCGCCGGACGGGCGCTGTAAGGCGTTCGCGGCCGCGGCCGACGGTGTCGCCTGGTCCGAGGGCGTCGGTGTGCTGGTGCTGGAACGTCTCTCCGACGCGCGCCGTAACGGTCACGACATTCTGGCGGTGGTTCGTGGTACGGCGGTGAATCAGGATGGGGCG
>NZ_JOAJ01000007.1 GCF_000720425.1 Nocardia rhamnosiphila NBRC 108938
TCGACCGCGGCCAGATCGGTGATGCGCCGCGGGCCGGTCCGGTCCAGGGTGGCCAGGGTGGCGGCGGACGTCAAGCTCATGTCCCGAGGCAGGCGTCTCGCGGCCGTGGTGGCCAGGCCGTAGAGGGCTGCGCTGATGGCGGCGGACGGGCCGGGAGCGGTTTCTTGACGACTCACGCTCAAAGCATAGCATTTTTATATTCATTTCTTATGGAAATGCAGGTCGGTGGAGAGCGTACTCGCTACCGCCCGTGCCGCTCACCGTCGAGGAGGCGACGGCCTGTGTCGCAGCTCTGGGGCTGATGGATCGCTCGCCGCTTGCCCCGCACGCCCGAACCGCACTCGACAAGCTCCGCGCCGCGCTGGCCGAACCGGATCGGAGATGCCCCGCTTCCTATCCGAAGACCCAACCGCTTCGAAGGCCGGGTCGACCGGTATGACACACGCCGCTCCCGCAACCGCGAACCCTGGCCCGACATCCCGAAGGCGAACTACGCAGCACATACGACGCCCGCGAAACCTCATCACCTCGGTAGCGCCTGCACGATCCGTGTAATGCGCGCCCCCGCGTCACACACCTTCTCGATCTTCGCGGCCAATGCGTCGCCCTCGAACTCCTCGGCCCGGCCGCCCACACTGATGGACGCGACCACCGAGCCATCGCGTCCCAGGATCGGTGCCGCCACCGCCGCGACCCCGGGCAGATAGTCCGCGTTGCTCACCGAATAACCGGCGTCCCTGATCGCGTCGAGGTGTGCGACGAGCCGGTCCACATCGGTGATTGTCCGCTCGGTGATCGCCGGAAGGTCGGCGCTGATCCACCTGTCCCGCAATACTTCCGAGTACGCGAGCATGACGACCGGTCCCGCCGCGGCGTGATAGGGCATCACGGATCCGATATTGATGCCGGCGACGACGAGCGAGTTGCGGCCCTCGAGCAGGTCGATGCACACCGCGCCCTGTTCGGCGGGAACCATCAGATAGGCCGTGTTGCCGAAGGTGGTCGCCAGATCGGACATGAAAGGTTTTGCCGCGGAACGGATATCGAGTTTCGACAGTGCCGCGGAGCCGATTTCGAATACCGGCATCGCTATGCGGTAGGCGCCTTCTTCCGTGCGATCCACCCACCGCGCCTGGATCAGTGTGGCCATCAGGCGGAACACCGTCGTCTTGTTCATCCCGCTCGCCACGGTGAGGTCGTTCAGCGTCCAGGCGGGACGGTCCGCGCTGAAGTGACCGAGCAGCGTGCACGCCTTGAGGACGGCGCCCACGACATCGCGACCCCCCGGCGCCTCGGACTCTACGGGCACAGCCACTGATACTCACTCGCTTCCACGGGTCGGGCGATCGATCTCGCCACCATACGAACACATCCCTCGCTCGGGGTTGACTTTGTGACCTGAGCCACCTTACCGTCTCATATCGAGATACGAAACGCATTCCGCATTGCGAAACGGAGAGTGGACTGGTGCGCAGCCCGACCTTGAAAGACCTCACGTCGAACGGACTCGTCTACGCCCCCGGCGTATGGGACGGCCTGACCGCCCGCCTCGCCGAACAGGCCGGGTTCAGCGCCCTGTGCGCCTCGGGCTTCGCCGTCTCGGCCGCGCTCGGCCTCCCCGACGCCGAGCTCTACACCCAGACCGAGAACCTCCAGGCAATCCGCACGATCCGGGAGTCCTCCAAGCTGCCGCTGGTCGCCGATATCGACACCGGCTACGGCAATGCCGTCAATGCCGCGCGCACCGCGACGAAGTTCGCCGACGCGGGCGTCGGCGGGATGTTCATGGAGGACCAGGTCTCCCCCAAGTCCTGCCCCATCTGTGTGGGCGACCCCGTCGACCTGGTCACCGTCGCCGAGGCCACCGGCAAGATCCGCGCCGTCCGCGACTCCATCCCCGACGACGTCCTGCTGATCGCCCGCACCGACGCCCGCGGCGACGACGCCATCCGCCGCGCCCAGGCCTACGTCGAGGCCGGCGCCGACATGATCATGCCGGTGACCAAGACCTTCGAAACCGTCGAACAGTGGCAGCGCTGCCACGAGGAGGTCGGCGTCCCGCTCATGGCCACCCTCACCGCCTCGACCTGGACCGAACGCGATTTCACCCCCGAAATCCTGGATCAGATCGGCGTCCGGCTCGCCCTGCTGCCCACCCAGGTGCTGATGGCGGTGGCCGGGGCGGCCCGCGAGACACTGAAGCGGCTGGCCGCGGGCGAGGCCCCCGCCCAGGTCAGCGCCGACGCGCTCCAGCACCACGAGTTCGTCGAAATGATCGGCTTCCCCGAGGTCGAGGCCATGCAGAACAAGTACCTACCCGCGAAGGAGCAGTGACCGCCGTGGGTTACACGATGACGGAGAAGATCCTGGGCCGCGCCTCGGATCAGGACACGGTCCGCGCCGGCGAGAACCACGCCGTGCACCCCGCGCGCATGATCGCCTACGACTTCCCCGGCTACACCGATGTGATGTTCCGGCAGATGCGCGAGGACTTCGGAATCACCGAGCTCGCGGACCCGAGCCGCTACATCGTCTTCATCGACCACATGCTCACCAAGCGCAACGACAAGGAAACCGAGGTCCACCAGGTCACCCGCGACTGGTGCGAGTTCTACGGCATCGAGCTGCACGAGGGCCGCGGTATCGGCCACCAGCTCACCGCCGAACTGGGCCTCGCGATCCCCGGCGAATTCCTCGTCCATTTCGACGGCCATATCAGCGGTATCGGCGCGTTCGGCGCCCTCGGCTGGGGAATCCGCCGCGACCTCATCGAAGCCTGGGTCACCGGGCAGGTCTTCGTCGATATCCCCGCCACCACCCGCTTCGACCTCGTCGGCGAATTCCCGCCCGGCGTCGACAGCCGCGACCTCGTGCACACCATCATCGATATGGTCGGCGCCGACGGTTGCGCCCATCAGGTGATGGAATTCGGCGGCCCCGGCGCCCGCTCGATGACCATCGACCACCGCCAGGGCCTGTGTGGCATGGCCATGTTCACCGGCGCGGTCTCCGCTCTCTTCGAACCCGACGAGACGTCCCTCGCCTACGCGAAGAATGTCGCCCGCCGTGACTTCGACCCGGTGTATCCCGACCCCGACGCCACCTACGCGGCCCGCCACACCATCGACCTGTCCACCCTGACTCCCCGGGTGGTGCTCCCCGGCTCGGCTCGGGCCGTCAACACCAAAACCGCCCAGGAACTCGCCGGCACCCCGATCACCAAGGCCTTCATCGGCTCGTGCGCCAGCGGCCGCATCGAAGACCTACGCGCCGCAGCCCTCGTCCTCGACGGTCGCAAAGTCGCCCCCGGCGTCGAACTCAATGTCGTCCCCACCTCACAGAAGGTGTACGAGCAGGCCGAGCGCGAAGGCATCCTCGACGTGCTCCGCGCCGCAGGTGCGCATATCAATATATCGAGCTGCGATTTCTGCTTCGGCTACCAGAAACCCCTGCAAGCGGGCGAGAACTGCATCTCCACCGGCGTCCTGAACATCTCCGGCCGCATGGGCAGCCCCGACGCCAACATCTACATGGGCTCCCCCTACACCGTCGCCGCCAGCGCCCTGGCCGGCACGATTCAGGAGTCGGTCCAGTGAGCGCCTATCCCCCGCCCCCGGACATCATCGAAGGCAAGGTCGCCTGGATCTTCGGCGACGATTTCGATATCGACCTCGTCGTCGGCGTCTCCAATATCAAGTCCTACGACCCCGACCACCTGCGCTCGGTGTGTATGCAGGCCTACGACCCCACCTTCACCGACCGTGTCCGCCCCGGCGATATCATCGTCGGCGGCCGTAACTTCGGCTACGGTCACCCGCACTATCCACCGATGGTCGCCCTCCGCAATGCGGGTATCGCGGCCATCGTCGCGGAATCCTTCTCGCCCGGCTTCTGGCGCGGCGAGACCTTCAACGGCATGCCGTTGATCACGATCCCCGGCGTCTCGACCGCAGTCCGGGTCGACGACGCCGTGGCCCTCGACTGGCGCACCGCCACCCTGCGCCGGCCCGAGGGAACCGACCTGGTCGGAACCCCACCGAACCCACGGACCATTCAGGTCATCGAGGCCGGTGGTTCGTATGAACTCCTGCTCGCCGAGCACGCACGCCAAGGACAACCGCAATGACCAATGTCGATCATCGCGTCGAGAACCCTGACAGCCGGCCCGCCGGGCAGCTGCCGGTGACCGCACCGAAGAAGTCGAACTCCGTGGCCCGCCGCGCCGCCATCGCCGGCGGCGTCGGCACCCTCATCGAGTACTACGACTTCGCGGTCTACGGCTTCCTCGCCGTCACCATCGCCCCCCTGTTCTTCCCGTCCGACAATTCCGGCGTGTCGATCCTGTCGACCCTCGCCGTCTTCGGCGTCGCCTACGTCGCCCGCCCCCTCGGCGGTATCTTCTTCGGCCGCCTCGGCGACCGCCGCGGCCGCCGCCATTCCCTGGTGATCACCGTGGTCAGCATGGGTATCGCCTGCGGCATCCTCGGCCTGCTCCCCACCCACTCGACCGTCGGCGTCCTCGCCCCCGTCCTGTTGGTCCTCGTCCGCCTCGCCCAGGGCTTCTCCGCCGGCGGCGAAGTCGGCGGCGCCGCGACCTATATCGCCGAATCCGCCCCGCCCCGCAAACGCGGCTTCTTCGGCTCCTTCACCCCCGTCGGCTCCACCCTCGGCTTCGCCGTAGCCGCGGCCGTCGTGGGCGTGGTCGCCCTGATCACCACCGACGAGCAGATGGAATCGTGGGGCTGGCGCATCCCGTTCCTGCTCGCCCTCCCCCTCGCCTACGTCTGCCTCCGCGTCCGGATGAAGCTCGAGGACACCCCCGAATTCGAGGAGATGGCCGAGAAGCAGCAGGTCACCAAGAGCCCGCTGCTGGACACGGTCACCAAGAACCCGTGGTCGGTCCTCCGCGTCGTCGGTGTCGCCATCGCGATGAACGGCTCCGGCTACATCGGCCTGACCTACTTCAGCGTCTACCTGATCAAAGATCTCGGCTTCTCCAAGGACGCCGTCTACTGGACCTCGGCCATCGCCATCGCCCTGGCCTGCGCCACCTTCCCGCTCAGCGGCATGCTCACCGACAGGTTCGGCCGTAAACCGGTACTCGTCGGCGGATACCTCGCCTACGTCGTGATCGCACTTCCGGCGTTCATGATCATGGGGGCGACCGAGAGCATTCTTGTCATCGGCATCGTCTACTTCCTCTACATGGTGCTCAACGGGGTTGTGCAGGTTCCGGCGTTCCCGCTGTTCACCGAACTCTTCCCGCGGACGGTTCGCTACACCGGAGTCTCGCTGGGCTTCAATATCGGCACCATCGCCGCCGGCGGTACCGCCCCCTATGTCGCCGCCCAGCTGGTCGAATCGACCGGCAATGCGATGTCACCCGCCTACTGGGTGATGGGCGTCTGCGCTATCGGCCTCCTCACCGTCGCCACCATCCGCGAAACCAGCCGCAAGGAACTTCCGGCATGACCACCGGAAACACCGGAACAACCCCGTCCGCCGCATTCGATGAGGGTGCGGCGGGCGGGGTTGCCCCGCACCAGGAAGCACCCGAACCCCGCCCCCGCTTCGACACACTCGTCGAGGCATGGAACGACCGGGTGCAGCACGACCCCGACGCCCCGGCCCTCGTGTACTTCGACACCACGCTCTCCGTGCGCCAGGCCGACGACCTCGCCACCGCACTCGCGGCCGCACTGGCCGACCGCGGCGTGGGGCACGGGGAGCGGGTGGGCATCCACCTGCAGAACATTCCGCAATACGCGCTGGTCCTGCTCGCACTGTGGAAACTCGGCGCGATCGCGCTGCTGCTCAACCCCATGTATCGGGGGCGGGAATTCCGCGAACTGGTCGCCGATGCCGAACCGGTCGGGATCATCACCACCGACCACGATGTGTCGCAGGTCCGCGAGGACGTCGCCGACACCACGGTCCGGTGGGTGCTCGGTACCGCGGAGGCGGAACTGCAATGCCGCCACGATCGCCGGGTCATCGGCACCGAGTCGGCACCCTCGGCACCCGGCGACCCCGACCTGCTCGGTTTGGCGCACAGGTACGTCGGCAGGCGACCACCGCAGGTTCAGGTACGCGGCGAGGACCTGGCGTTCCTCGCCTACACCTCCGGCACAACCGGCCCGCCGAAGGGCGCGATGAACTCGCACGCCAACGTCCTCGCGGTGACCACCAGCTTCGCCCGAATGGCCGGCATCACGCCCGGCGACGTCGTTTACGCTCTCGCCCCGCTGTTCCATATCACCGGGGCGGTCGTCATCGGTGCGCTCGCACTGACCGAGCAGACGTCGCTGGTTTTCACCGGGCGGTTCAATACCGATGTCGCCCTCGACGCACTTCGCGAGCACGGGGTCACCTACACGATCGGTTCCATCACCGCCTTCAACGCGATGATGAACTCCGAATACGCCTCGGCCGAACACTTCTCGAGCATCAAGACGCTGTTCAGCGGGGGTGCGCCGGTTCCACCGAGTACGGTCGCCCGATTCCGGGAACGGTTCGGGCATTACATCCACAACGCCTACGGCATGACCGAGACATCGTCGGCGGTTACGGCGGTACCGCCGGGGACGAGCGCACCGGTCGATCCGGACAGCGGGACCCTATCCATCGGGCTACCTCTGCCGGGTGTGAACATCGCGGTGGTCGACCCCGAAGGCCACCCCCTCCCGCCCGGCACCCAAGGCGAACTCGTCGTCACCGGACCACAGGTCGTCCGCGGATATTGGCGCAAGCCAGAAGAATCCGAGGCCGCGCTGCCGGAAGGCCGCCTCCGAACCGGCGACAGCGCGATCGTGGACGGACAGGGCTGGGTTTACCTTGTCGACCGGATCAAAGACCAGATCAACGTCTCCGGGTACAAAGTCTGGCCGCGCGAGGTCGAGGATGTTCTTTATGAACACCCGGCCGTACTCGAAGCTGCGGTGGTGGGCGTCGCCGACGAATATCGAGGCGAGTCGGTAGCCGCCTACGTCTCCTTGAAGGACGGCCACACTGCCGGCGCCGACGAACTGATCTCGTTCGCCCGGGAACGCCTCGCGCCCTACAAGCGGCCCAGGACCGTGGGAATACTCGCCGACCTACCCAAAACACAAACCGGGAAGATCCGCCGACGAGCGCTGCGCGAGCAGCAGGATGGCGTCCGCACAAGACAATGAGTTCCAGCCGGTCGATGACGACGGCATGACCTGCGTACTCGAACAGCAGCACGAGCGGCTCGACCGCACCGAATGTGTACACATTCGGGTACACTTTTAGGCATGTTGATCGAGACGTGGTCAGTAAGGGAAGCCCGCGAGCGGCTGCCTCGGATGCTCGACCGATTCCGCCACGGCGACCGGACACCGATCGGGGTGGGTTCACGCCGCAAGACCGAGGCCGTGATGATCCCCGTCGAGGTTTTCGAGGAGCTGACCGCCGAGCGGACTCGCGCCGCCGCGGAGGCCAGAGCGTCGGTCCGTGCCGAAGGCCTGACTCCCACTCCTGAAGCCGACGACATCACGGCCCGGTGGTCGCGGGGAGAGATAAGCACCGAGCAGATGCGGCAGATGGTTCGCGAACTGCACGGCGCCACGTGACCCTCGACCCTTATCTCGATCCCGGATCAGGTGTACTGAGAAACCGCCTCGGCATCACCGACGAAGAAAAGCTACGCCGCGCCGAGGCCGACCTCACCTACGCAGCGCTGGCCGACCTGCGAATCCGCATACTACCGGGCAGTTACGATCTACGACACCTGTGCGCATTCCACCTCGACATCTTCGGCGATATCTATCCCTGGGCAGGAGAAATCCGAACCATCGGCATCGCACGCACAGAACCGTTCTGCCTGCCGTCCCATATCGAATCCTATGCCGCACAGGCGTTCGGACAGCTTGCGGCCGAGAATTTTCTCCGCGGAACACGCCGACAAGCGTTCGTCGACCGCCTCACCTATTTCCTGGCCGAAGTCAACGCGATCCACCCGTTTCGTGAAGGAAACGGCCGCGCCCAGCGTGCGTTCTTCGGCCAGCTCGCGCGCCAGGCCGGCTACCCGATCGATTGGTCTCTTCTGGATCAAATAGAGAACAGCACAGCCTCGAGGTCCTCGCTGCTCGGCGACCACAGGCCGCTGCGCGACCTACTCGACCGGCTGGTCCAGCCGGAGTAGCCCGATACGCATCCAGCACTTCTGCCGCGTCGACCTCCACAGTGATGATCTCGTCGTCGAGTAGCTCGATGAGGCGGGACCTCACTTCAGGGAGATGTGCATTCTTACCCAGCTCGGCTATCGCATCCAGCCGGACGCCGATATCCGTTTCTCTGGAACGAGTTAGCGCACCTGCGATGGCCGCGTCGGGGCTCTTCGGGAATCTTTCGGGGAGTGCTGTTTCCGCAGGTGGCTCAGGCAGCAGGGCGCACCGCAAGGCGGGTCGCCTTGATAACGCTTTGCGCCATGAGCAGGTTGCCACCCGCGCCGATTACCACCCCGATACCAAAAGGCGCGGCCCGTCCGAGCACGAGCACTCCTTGACGTGTGCCGTAGCGGGTGACGAAATTGTGGCCGAGTACCCGGTTCACCGAGCGGATTGTGTTCGTAGGGACCGAGTTCGCCAGGAGCTTACCCAGGTGAGAACCCGTCCGTCCGGCCGCCTTACCGAAAATCGTCGAGCCGCTGCCCCCGGCGAGCACTGTCAATACGATCGCCTTCTGGTGCTCGAGGTCTGCGATATCGAAGCCGTACACCCGCACAGCAGACAGCACATGGGCTGCTGCGGCAGTCATGAACCAGGAGAAGTCCCCGCCTGTCATCGCCAGCGCTGCAGCGGTTCCGGCCCCTGGTACCGCGGCCGCACCGCCCGTGGCCGCGCCAGTCGCGGTTACCGAGGACATAAATGTGGTCTCGAGCCTTTTCAGTAGCTGTTCATTTGTGTCTTCTGGATGGCGTCGACGCAATCGCTCGACCCGTGAATCGACCAGTTTTCCGGCGGCGACCAGTGCCTTGTCGAACAATGCCATTGTGTTCGATGACTTCTTCGAGTCGGTGCCGGCATCGGCGGAACCCCCATTGTTCTCCGGTTCTTCGTCCTGGAACGCCTCGGTCACCACCGTTATATCTCCCCTACTCGGCCAATACAGAGCATCCCACGTTGCAGCGCAGGTGGCGACCGACTGGAGGAAGGCCGCGATGTTTCCTGCTCGCACGCGATACCGACTGCGCAGTGCGAATCTGCAATCCCGTCCGGCATCATTCCCGTTCCACAGCGCAGGTGCGATCGGTTCGATCGCCTTGCAGGCGGCGTGGTGGTCTCCAGCTTTCGCCTCGAGAAACAGGCGCGTCCGATCACAGCGGCAGAGCCCGAATCAGCACGTCGAATGTGGGCGCACCCTCCCAATCAGGACGCTGAACGCCGACCCGGTACCAGCCCCAATGCCTATACCGCACATAAGCGCGCTCGTTGCGAGGATCCACCAGCAGCGTCGCCCGCTGCTCCCGTCGGGCGCCGAGCAGCTCGTCGTGCAGTGCCCGCGCATAGCCTCGGCCGGTGTGCTCAGGAACCACCATGATCTCCGAGAGCCCGAACGTCCGGGTCCCGTCCTCACGGGTGAACTGCGGATCGTCTTCATCGAGCCGCAAACTGTCCCACTTCGCGGTTTTCGCGCCGAGTGGCCACCCCCACGCCTGACCGATCGGCTGCCCATCCACGTACAGCACCACCAGGTCGAAGCCCGGCGCACGCAGGTATGCGTCGAATCGGTTCATCGACGCCTCCAACGACTCGAACGGGTCACCGGAGGTGATAGCCTCCGCATAGGCACGTGCGTAGACCTCCTGGACCGTGTTGCGGATTTCGTGGGCGCCGATGTGGTCGAAGCGTCGGATCTCACTCAACTGAATGACCTTTCGTGGCCTTGAGCGCGTCGAACCGCAACCGGAACTCCTCGCCCTCGGAAACGGTGTCCGCCGCTTGCCGTACCGGTTCCAGCACCTTGAATGCGCGGGGCGACGCCAGCCACTCTTCCAGCGTCCCGAGCACCGGTGCGCCCGCTTCGATCGCTGCCCGCCTATCACCGGTACGGGCGAGCGCCGCTGCCTTCCAGGCTGCCCTGTGCACAGCGTTGCCCGCGCTCGCCGGTTCGCCCGCGATGACCTCGAACAAGCCGAGCGCCCGCTCGTGCCGCCCGCTATCGGTGCAGGCCCGCGCCTCGTGGAACCGGATCTCGGAGTGGCTGACGAACCGAAGCCATGGAGCACACTGGTCATCCGGCTCATGACTTATCGCATTGTCCATCTCACGCCAGGCCCCCGACATAGAACGCTGGACGCTTTTCCAGTCACCAGCCGTTCCGTGTGCAGCGGCCTCGCGTGCGGCGATCAGTGCGTGTATCCGTCCCGCCGGCCGCCGCCGCACCAGGCTTCCGGCGCGCCGGGTGAGCGCGAGTGCATACGACGGGGATGCTCGGCCGACACGCGCCAGCGTTGTGGTCTGCAGGGCAGCGTTCAGGCATGCATGAACGGTCAGATCGTCGTCCTCCGCCGTGAACGCCAATGAGAGCGCATCGGAGTAACAGCGCCACGCCAGCTCGGTGCGCTCCGCATCGTAAGCGAGCCAGCCGGTTTGAACAGCAAGCTCGCCTACTGCGGACATCCATGCTCGGCCAGTCGCATCGTCGAAAACACAGTTGTGCACCAGTCCCTGACTACACTCCAATGCATTAACTGCAGTGGGTAGGAGCCCTGCACCACCAACACTCTGTTGGGCGGCCTCCAGCTCGGCCGTGAATGCGTTGAGCCGGTCCACATCCGCCATACCGATCCGGGACGGATTCCGCTGCGGCAACGTCGCGACCGTAAGCGCGGCAGCTTTGCCGAATTCGCGGCGGTTCAAGTCGGCCTCATCCTCTACGCCTCCAGACGGCGAGTGTCGCTGTGCTGCGCCCCGCGGGGCGGATACGGCGAGAGCAAAACGACGCATCTGCTCCGGGCTCAGCTTGGCGAGCCAACTATCGAGGTCGGCGGCACGTTGCCCGCGCACCGGCCGCGATTCGGTGGCACGTTCCCATTTTCGCACGGTGGCGACAGACCACCCGATCTGTTCTGCGAACTGCTCCTGCGTCATCCGTAGGGCGGCGTCACGCAGCGCCCGTACCTCAACTCTTGTCCAAACCTCCACGATCATCAGCACCCCCTGTTCGTGCATACCTAGCGGAAGGGTAGCGGTTCTCTATCACTGCTGTCCCTGGGATGGCGATCGCCGGTCGATGACGCTTAATCCGGCCCCGGCGCCGGGTCGAACCGCCTGTTGGACAGCACATTACGTCGCCGCTGACTGCGGGATTCCCCGTCGCCGGGTGCATGCCATGACACCCGGCCAGGAGGCACTGTGCGCGATCGACCACCTCTGCCCAAGCGACCGGCACGGAACCGAGCGATGGAAGCGACCATCCGGCTGTGGCGCGACCACTACTGCACCGACCCGGTGGTATTGGAGCGGGTAGCGACCAAACTCCGATCCACCCTCGATGCCCCGAGACCGGCCGCCGACACCGACTTCACGCCATGAGCCATTCGATTGCCCTCGGCTGGATCGACTACGACATCAGCCACGACCCCGAACACGATCGCGACCGGATACAGCGCCTCGCCCACAAACTCGGATACCACCTCATATGGCCCAGCGAACGGTCGGTACTAGGAGTGGTCGACCAGGTACGCAACGCCGGGGCCGACCTGGTGATCCTGCCGGCACCCGACCACCTCGGCCCGATCGAACTCAACGCGGTAATGGACCTCGCCGACGTGGAGACCGTGGTGCCGCGGCTCAGCTTCGCACGTTGGTCGTCCGTGCAGGCGAAACCATGATCGATCTCGTAGCGGCCGGTTACGTGATCGCGGTCGGGCTACCGCTGCTGGTGATCGCGGCGACGATCTGGTGGCCCTGATGATCGGCATACCGAACCGTCCCGGCAGCTCCGTCGAATGCCTACCGGGTGCGAGGTCGGCCCCACTACCGTCAAGGATGTGAGCGATACCCAGTGGACGATCCTCGGTGAGCGCTTGGTCGACGAGAACCGGCACATCCGGTTGTCGACAGCGGACATCCGTCTTCCGGATGGGATGGAGTTCACCCAGTACGTCGCCCGCATGCCGCGATGCGCGCATGCTCCTCAACCCCCGAGTCCTACGCCCGGTTGCCGATCGACCCGTCGCAGACGAGTCCGTTTCCGGTCGCTCGTGTGGCGGTGAGGAGCCTGGATCCCCAGTCCTTCATGAGGTCGGTGGCTTCGGGTGGTCCGTGCACGATGAACGGTGCTCCGATCGAGACGAGGCAGAAGGCCGCCCAGTCCAGGGAGTCGGCGGCGATATGGACCTCGCACGATCCGGGGTCGAGGGCGGCGACGGTGCCGTAGTGGACGATTTCGGCTCTGACGCGTTCGGCGGAAGCCTGGACGGTGGCGTGCACCCGGTACCTCGACGGCATCGACCCGATCCGGTCGCGGACATATTCCACCGGATCGCCGCCGGGCGGGCGGCGCGGTGCGAATCGTGCGCCGGTGCGGCGTGGTCGCGCGATCCGGTCGATTCGGAAAGTGCGCCAGTCGGTGCGATCGAGATCCCAGGCCACCAGGTAGAGGCGGCTTTCGACATTGACGATCTGATGCGGTTGGACCGTACGATGCGAAGTGACCGCGTCGCTGCCGCGGTAGGAGAACGAGACGGTATCGGCGTCCCGGCAGGCCAGCGCGAGGGTGGTCAACGCGGTGACATCGTCGATCTCGGCTCGGTGGTATCCATCACCGGTGGGGGTCGCGACGATCCGCAGACTGTCGATCCGGCGACGGATACGAATGGGCAGGACCTGGACGATCTTGGCCATGGCGCTCATGGCGGCTTCGGCCGAGGCGGGATGGTTCCCGGTCGCGATCTCCTTCAGCCCCAGTACCGTCGCCGCGGCCTCCTCCTCGCCCAGGACCAGTGGCGGCAGGCAGGCACCCGCACTGAGCTGGTAGCCGCCGCCGGTGCCGCGGGTCGTTTCGATCGGATAGCCGATCTCCTGGAGGCCGAGCACATCGCGCCGGACGGTCCGCTCGCTGACGTCGAGCCGCCGCGCGAGTTCGGCACCGGACCAGTGGCGACGGCTCTGCAGCAGACCGAGAAGCGCGAGAGTGCGAGTGCTGGTGGACACACCCCGAGGCTAGGCGCCCTTGTGGCCATATCCTGTCCGCAACTGCGGAGAATCTGGGGGCACCAACCGAAAGGAGACAATATGTCCACCATTCCCGCCGTCCCCCCGGCGCCCGCCGGTTCCGCAACGGTCGACCCCTTCATCTGGACCGACGACGCGGCAGGTCTGCTCGACTTCCTGGTCGATGTGTTCGGGGCGATCGAGGTCGCCGAGGCGCGGACAGCCGATACCGACGGCCTGATTCTGCATTCCGAGCTGCGGATAGGTGATTCGACGCTGACGATCGCCGACCGTAAACCGGACTGGCCGTATATGCCGTCCTTTGTCCGCGTCTACGTCGACGATCCGGCCGCCACGCTGAAACGAGCCGCCGCGCGTGGTGCGCGGATCGTCACCGAGCCGACGGATTTCTGGGGCGACGTACTGTCCCGCTTCGCCGACCCGTTCGGCCACCTGTGGTGGGTGTACAAGCACAATCCGGGTAACGCGTCCTGGGATGAAGGATCGGCGGACGAAACCGGCGGAGGCGACTGGGGGCAGGCCGATTCCGCCGAGACCGGTGCGGGCGAGCAGTCCTGGGAGTCGTTCGCGACACCGGAGCTGACCGCCGTTCACTCCTCGCTCATGGAAGCGATGGCCTCGCTGCGGGATCCGCGCACCCGCTGACCCGTCGGCTATGCCCTGCGGCCTCGTATGCGCCGCAGGGCATTCGGCATCCGAATCTTCGGGACAAGGACTTCCGGGCCGCCCCTTTTCGGCTTGTGGCCGTATATCGTCCGCAACGGAGGTTTTGATCGTCCTGTACCCCATGGAGAGGCAGGACGTGATCAGCACCCGGAGTTTGACCAGGACCTTCCACGGTCCCGGCGAATCAGAAGTCCGCGCGGTCGACGGCATCGATCTGACCGTCGCGCGGGAAGAAGTCTTGGCGATCCTCGGCCCCAACGGGGCCGGTAAGACGACCTTGATGCGCATGCTCACGACGCTGCTGCCGCCGACCGGCGGATCCGCGCAGATCGGCGGCCACGACGTAGAGCGCGAACCGGGGCAGGTACGGCAGGTGATCGGATACGTCGGTCAGGGCAACAGCGCGGGACATACCCAGCGTGCGATGGACGAGGTGGTGACCCAGGCCCGGATCTACGGACTGAACCGGAAATCGGCGCGGATCCGGGCGGGTGAGCTGTTCACCGCCTTGGGTCTCGACGGACTCGGAGAGCGGAAGTCCCAGGCCATGTCCGGCGGCCAGCGCCGGCGCCTGGATCTGGCGATGGGGTTGGTCCATCGGCCCGCGCTGTTGTTCCTCGACGAGCCGACGACCGGGCTGGACCCGCACAACCGGGCCAATCTGTGGGACCACATCGCCCGCCTCCGGGCGGAATCCGGCATGACGATCGTGGTCACCACCCACTACCTCGACGAGGCCGACCAGATCGCCGATCGAGTCGTGATTGTGGATCACGGGCGCATCATCGCCGACGGGTCACCCGAGGCGCTGAAGGGCGAGCACGCGGGCGACCGGGTCACGCTCGAAGCCGCCGACCCGGCCCGGGCGGGCGAGCTGGCCGCGCTGGCGCGCCGGACCGAGTGCGTGAACCGGGTGACTCACACCGGCACCGCCGTCGTCGCCCACGCGGCGGACGGCCCGAAAGCCGTACCCGCGCTGGTCACCGCGGCCCATGCGCGCGGCATCGAAGTTGTTTCCGCAGCTACCCGGGTGCCGACCCTCGACGACGTCTTCCTCGAGCTCACCGGACGCAGCTTGCGCGACCCAGGGACGGCCGAGAGCGGCAACCACAATCCGGAGGAGACCCGATGACCACCACTGAACCGCGCCGCAATATCGTCGCCGACACCCTGCTCGTCACAGTCCGGGAACTACGCCCCGTGCTCGGCGATCCGTTCTCGGTCGTCTTCGGCCTGATCCAACCCCTGTTCTTCCTGTTGCTGTTCGGGCCGCTGCTGGCCCGCGACGGTGAGTCGCCCTGGGCGTGGTTCGTTCCCGGAATCCTGGTCATGACGTCGTTGTTCGGTACCGCCGGCACCGGCTCCAACCTCCAGCTCGACCTCCACAACGGCACCCACGAGCGCCTGCTGGTCACGCCGCTGTCCCGGTCGGCTCTCTTCCTGGGCCGCGCGGTCAAGGAATTCCTCCCCCTGATCGCGCAGGCGACCCTGATCATCCTGGTGACCATCCCCTTGGGGCTGCGGCCGGATCCACTCGGCGCGGTGCAGGGCCTGCTGCTGCTGGGTGTCCTCGGCCTGGGCATCGGCTCGTTCAGTTACGCACTGGCCATCGTCGTCCGGGAACAGGACTGGGTTTTCTGGACAGTGCACCAGACCTTGCTGTTTCCCGCCATGATCCTGTCCGGCATGCTGCTACCCCTCGAACAAGCTCCAGGCTGGATGCGCGCGCTCTCGGTGGTGAACCCGCTGACCCACGTCGTGAACGCCGAACGTGATCTGTTCGCCGGCCGCCTCACCTCGGCCGACGTCGGCTGGGGCTGGCTGGCCGCGATCCTCACCGCAGCCATCGGTATCGCGGTGGGCTTGCGCGCACTGCGCAAGAGCACCAGGCCCTGACTCCGGCGCAACGCACCCGGATACTCGCTGAAGCGATAGGAGTTCCACTCACCCACCAGCACTCAGCCGAGCCCAGAAACGGGACCGCCCGGCCGGTCACGGCTTCGGTGACGAATACGTCGAATTCGGTCTCCGCTCGGCAACCCACCCACCCGACGCCGCAGACAAGGTCCTCGACACCGTAGCGCCAGTGACCGGCCGCTCGGCCCGCACATTCGCACAAGGGGCCACCGAACACGCTCGCTGGTTCACCTGGCCGAGGCGTTCCGGGACCGGCAGCGACCCCCTGGCGCTGCCGGTCCCGAATACCCCGAAACGTCGCCAGAGACCCGAATAGTCGGGGTGGAAACACTACTGCTGCACCAACACGTCGGTTTGTCCACCAGGCGCGGAGCGTCGCCGAAGAACAGCCGGCGTTCCACTCGACGCAAGCAAGCACAGGTCGAACACCTTCCCCCTTTGATACCCGTCGCTCATATCGAGAGATTGCCGCGCCGGCGCCGCGGCTCGATGGTTCTCGCCGAGATCGCGGAAGCACTGACCGGTCTTCGCAGATCCAGCCTCCAGCAGCGACGGCAATACCGACCGCACCGACGGACTACCCGCAGTGTGCGGCACCGGGAGCGACACATCATCTCAGGAGTGCACACCGGAGAAGCGACGGTCAGGCACGTGCTGCGCCTTCGGGCCACACCACATCCACAGGAACCCCCCGCTCCCGCGCCGGCTTCACCACACTGCCGGTACCACCGGCCTCGCCGCCTTCCCCGTCCCACACCGCGACCAGACGATCAGCCGACCCGAGCAGCGCCTCGTTCGCCGCCCCGTACGCCTCCCGGCCGGCCTCCTCGAAATCCATCACCCGAACCTCGGACGCGCGCGCCACCAGCTCGTCGAACGCTGGTGCGTGATCAGGCTTCACCTTGGCCTCGCGGTAATTCCGGGAAGGCAACACCACCTCGAGTCCACCGCCCAGCTCGAGTACCGCTCGTGCGAACACCGAATCGGCACCACGCGCAATACAGCTCACCCCCACCAGATCGGAAACGTCGGCGAGGCGGCGAGTGAGCTCCTCGCGCACCAGCACCGCGGTTTCCTCGGTGATGTTCATGTGCCCGGTCACAGCGACCCGCATAGTTCACTCCCGTCCGTTGATCAGCGGGCGCCTCCGAGCGGGAGAACAGCCGTCAAGATTCTGGGTCCTCTGGATCTGCCAGCAGCACGACACGGTCTGCTGCTGGGTCGAACCCGAGGTGTGGATATCCGTATTGTCCCTCGGCACACACGAACACCGGCTTGCCCCAGTCGACGGCCGATCGCGCACACGACGTCGCACAGGGTATCCACTCCCGCCTGACCTTGCAGCTCACGTCGAAATCGATCTCTGTGGCCGACATCGGCCAAAAATTCAGGGTCGGTGGCCGGGCGCACGCCCGCATCGGCGGACCTTCGTTCACCGAATGGCTCGATGCCACCTACCCCGTCAAGGGCTGACCCCGCGGCCCCGCCCGATCAGCAGCCCTTCGGAGCCCGCCAGGCGTCTTGCGCGTAGGTGGTCGAGCCGACCATGGCGCCGATCACGCCGCCGATGATCCCGAGGGGGATGGCCCCGACAAAGGCGAGGGGCAGCCCTGCGATCGCGCCGCTCCCGGTCCCGAGCAGGGCGCCCAGGCCGGCCCGGAGTTCGATGGAGTCGCCGGGCGCCATGCACGCCGCGATGGGCGCCCCCGCCCCGGGCCCCGGAGCATCGGGTGCTTGCACGGGCGCGACCGGCGCGGGCGCCGGGGCGGGCTCGGCCGCCGCGACGCCCACTGAACCGACAATGAGCTGCACGGCAATGACGCTGCCGAGCATGGTGCGGGTCGATATCTTCAACATATGCACGCAGATCCCTGATCAGTCGAAAAACGCAGTGTGCGACCTGAGTAGTCAGATCTGCGACCATAATGTCGTATCGGCCGGTGTAATGCTCGCTTTCGATATCTCGGTCGGAGCGAGCCAGAAACCGTGCTCGCCGATGATCCGGCCTACCCCGCCTGCCCCTCCGGCGCAGGTAGAAGCCGGTTCGACCGCACCCTGATCCCCGCCGATCCGCGATGGCTGCGGTGGGCTATCGCGCGCACATACTCTCTCTCGGAGACGGATGTGGTTTCCCGGCAGCACGGGTGCACGGGTATACCGATGAGTCGATCGTTATCGACCTGGCAAAGCACTACTGGTCTCCGGGAAAGGCACGGTGGTTTCGTTTGGTGATGCCGCCGCTTCTTCGCGGAGATGCGACGTGCCTTCGCGCCGCGCGAGGGCTTGGTGACGCGGCGAACGGGCGGCGGGGCGGCAGGCGGCATCACGCGGTAACGAGGCCAGACGTTCGCGGGAGTCGGCCGCGACCTACCTGGATGTCGCTGCCAACGACCACGGCGACGAGAATGGGTCAGGCGACCCTCGGGGCAGCGCGCATGCCGGCGTAGCAGCATTCGGTGCCGTCGTTGAGGGTGGCGAAGACGATGGGCATGTAGCCTTCGGCGAAGGAGGGCCCCGCGCCGGAGGCGGCGAAGATGTTCTCGGAGTACGGGAGCAGGTCCATCTCCAGCGGCGGGGACAGCTCCGCCATATCGTCGACGAATGCGTAACGCATATGGGCGTTTCCGTCGTCGCCGCGGCTGACCGTGATGACGACGCCTTCTCGCTGGTAGGTGCCCAGAAACGGTGTGATGTCCACCTCGATGGGCGGATCCGCCGGCGCGAACGGCTCGGGCATCTGCACACCGGCGAGCTCGGCGAGCAGTTCCCGGTACACGTCGCCGTAGAGCTGGCGGGCGCTGCCGCCGTTGGTCATCAGCGCGACCACAACCCCGGCCTCGGGGACCACACGCAGATACGCATACTGGCCGACGGCCGCACCGTCATGGCCGTAGCCGCGAATTCCGTCCCAGTCGTAGAGCGTCCAGCCCAGCCCCCAGGCATCGGAGAAGACGCTCCACTTGTCGGGCGTGTCGATCTCGTGGTGCTGCATAGCGTTCACCGCGTCGGCGGCGAGCACGCGAGTGCCGTCCGCCGCGACACCGCCGTCGAGGTGCATCTTCGCGAACCGGACCATATCGCCCGCGGACGTGATCACACGCCCGGCCGGGCCCACCGACCGCGGCATGAGATCCCATGCCGGCGCCGGATCCGGGTAGGCGCCCGGCTCCCCGAGATGCGACATGGCGACACGAAAACTCAGCGCTTCCTCGGGCAGCGTCATCAGGCGCTCGAGACCGAGCGGGGTGGCCAGGTGATCGCGGATCGCCTGATCCCATGTCATGCCGCGCAAGACCTCGACGATGCGGGCAAGCACGACGTAGCCGACGCCCGCGTAGGACAGGGCATTGCCGGGCGGGCAGTCCAGCGCCACCTCGCGCGCCGCGGCGACGAACTTCTCGAGGCAGTCGTCACCGCGCCCGGTGTCGCGGTTGAAATCGTTGGTCAGGCCGCCGGTATGGCTGAGCAGCTGACGCACGGTGATGACCCGCGTCGCCTCCGCGTCCGGTGTTCCGAACTCGGGCAGCACGTCGACCACTCGGGCGTCCAGATCCAGCAGGCCCTCGCCCACCAGCTGCAGAATCAGAGTCGCGGTGTAGACCTTGGCGATCGAGCCGGACAAGAACACCGAGTCGGTGGTGACCTCGACCCCGGTACCGCGGTGCAGCACACCGCTGGCCAGCTCGTAGACCTCACCGTCGACCAGCACCGCCAGCTGCGCGCCGGGCACATGATGCGCCGCGCGTAAATCGTCCAGGCGTTTCTGCCAGCGATCGACGGAGAAGCCGCCGCCCTGTGAATCAGCCCTCCCCCAGACACCTTTCGCCGTCCAGGCGCCCTTGTCGTCCCAAGTAACTGTGTCGGACACTGTCTTCGTTTTCTCGTTCATGACCACCACCCTCGAACCTTGCCCCAGGGGCAAGGTCAAGCCCGGACTCGGGACGAAACCGGCGTCGACCGCGGGCTGCGACCCGACGGCGGGCCGAGCCACCGCGACATTTCCCTGCGGCCGCGCTGTTCGCCGGCAGAGTTCGCCGACCTCGACCCGAACCCGATCCTTACGGGTGCGTTCAACGACCCGCGGTTCGATAATCCAGGCGAGATGAGTCTCAGAGGTTCGGGTTCCCGGATTCGGGCATCGCCGAGGAGCGTGCGTCAGTGACAGAGCCGCTGCCTACGCTGATGAGACCGTCGCAGCCGGTCACCCGATTCGCATACAGGACGACGTACACACCGACCTGACAAAGTATTACTGGTCGTCGGGAAAGGCACGGCGGTTTCGCTTGGTGATGCCGCGCCGTTTCTTCGCGGCGATGCGACGTTCCTTCGCGCCACGCGAGGGCTTGGTGGCGCGGCGAACGGGCGGCGGAGGGGCCGCGGCGTCGCGCAGTAACGCGGCCAGGCGTTCGCGGGCGGCTGCGCGGTTCTGCAGCTGGGCGCGGTGCTCCGAAGCGGCGATCGTGAGCACCCCGTCGACCAGGCGGGTCGCCAGGCGGTCGAGCATCCGGGTGCGCAGCGACGCCGGCACGGAGGGCGAGTTGGCGAGGTCGAACGACAGCTCGACCCGGCTGTCGGTGGTGTTGACGTGCTGCCCGCCCGGGCCGGACGAGCGGGAGAACCGCTCGCGTAACTCGGCGGCGGGTATCACCAGCGTCCGAGTCACGGTCAGGTCTTCTGCCATGATCCGATGCCGTCTTTCCGATTCGCGAGGCCACTGTCCCGAGTGGCTGAATGGTGACTCTCTCGTTCACGATAGTGACGACCTTGGGTACGGGTAACAGGCAGCACGCGGTCGTCGCGTTCTCATCGATGTCGCCGACGCCGGACTCGCACGCCTCGCGAAGCCTCGCCTCGGGGCCTGACCGAAGAGCGAGCGGACAGTACGGTGTCCCCCTCGAGTACTACCGGGAAGTCTCCCGTGGGGTGATGCGACGCGGCTCGGCTCGTTCGTAGTCTCGCCGTACTGCACAGCGGCGAGAGGACTTTCGATGGCGATCCCCACCGAGCGGAAACCGCCGATACAGCGGTTCCGGGTGCCGGTTCTGCTCGTCGGAACGGTCGTGTTGCTGATCGCCGCCCGGGGGCTGGACGCGCTCGTTTCGGGTGTGCCTGTGCTGCGTTTCTCCCTCGGGTTCGGCGCGGCCGCCGGAGCGATCTTCGCCTACACGTGGCTTTCCCGCCGTGTCGAGAACCGGCCGGCGGTCACCGAACTGGCCGCCGCGGGGCAGTGGCGCGGGCTGGGGCACGGTGTACTCATCGGCGCCGGGGCATTCCTCGCGACCATGCTGCTCGCAGCACTGTTCACCGACGCCGACATCACCGGTGGGTCGTTCGGGGCCTGCCTGGGCGTGGCCGGCTCGATGGCCTCGGTGGCGGTCACCGAGGAACTGCTGTTCCGTGGCGTGGTGCACCGCATCCTGGAGGAACGGACCGGCAGCATCGTCGCGATCGCGGTCTCGTCACTGATCTTCGGTCTGACGCACTCGGTCAACAGCAACGCCACGCTATGGGGCGCCCTGGCCATCGCGGTCGAAGGCGGCGCGCTGCTGGCCATTGCCTACACCGCCACGCGGGCGCTGTGGCTACCGATCGGCCTGCATTTCGCCTGGAATTTCACCGAGTCCGGTGTGTTCGGCACTGCGATATCCGGCGCCGACGGCGAACCCGGCCTGCTGCGCACCGTCCTTTCCGGTCCGGAGGTACTCACCGGTGGGACGTTCGGTCCGGAAGCGAGCCTCTTCGCGCTGCTGTGCTGCCTGGTCCCGGCGGTGTGGCTCCTCCGCAGGGCGATTCTCGTCACCCTGCGCTGACCAGTGCACCTCCGGACCTCCCGGAGCGGGCATAGCTGCGCGGATACGGTGGCGATTTCCGGATGTCGACGCTCGAGGAACACGCTTTTCCGGCAGCCCGGCAAGCCCCGCATTTCGATCGGACTCCCGTAGGTGAAACGTCCGGGAACGACCTGGGCGAGGCACTCGTCGCTCTCGAGAGACATGCGAAGCACAACGAAAGTGGGATTTGGTGGCCCTCTATTCCTGCTTCAGGATGAAAGCGGGAATAACAACGTCGTGTGTCACACGCCCTTCAGAACACGCTCGAGTGCCGCTCGGCCTACAGGTCCCCAGTGCGGTTTTCCGCCCGGAAGGCCCCGATCTCCGTTCTGCCCCATGAGCATCAGGAACAAACTCTTCATGGCCGCCAGTCCGCGGGCCCGCCGGATCGCCGCCTCGTCCGCAAGCGCGTAGCTGTCGAAGAACCGTGCGGCCATATCCGCGGGCAGCAGGACCCAGGCGGCGGCGAGGTCCCACGCCGGGTCACCGGCGAACAGGTCACCGAAGTCGACAATGCCCGAGAGCGTTCCGTCCGAGACGACGACGTTCGCGGGATGGAGGTCGCCGTGCACCCACACCGGCGGGCCCTCCCACACGCCGGCGGCGACGGCATCGTCCCAGACCGCCCGGACGTCGGCGGCGAGGTCGGCAGGGGCGACGGCTCGGCAGAAGGCTTCGAAGCCATCTGTGCAGTCCCTGGGATGGGCGCCGCGATCGGTAGCGATCGGCGCCTCGGCGGGTGCGGGAACGTGCAGCGCCCGGAGGAAAGCTGCCAGCGTATCGGCCGCATGGGCGCCGCGGCTGATCGTGGCGTGGTCGAGCGGCTCGCCGGGAACCCACGTCATCACGGTCCAGTGCTTGGGGAAACGCTCGGACGGTTCACCGAATCGCACCGGGGTCGGCACCGGCAGCGGCAGGTGCGGGCCCAGCGCGGGTAGCCACCGCCGCTCCTTCAGCTGCACGTCCGGGGTGGGGTCCATGCGCTGCATACGTACGGCCAACTCGTCCCCGAGACGCCACATCTGGTTGCCCCAGCCACCCGCCACCTCGCGGATGGTCAGGCCCGCGAGGTCGGGATGCTGCTCCCGCAGCAGGTCGCGGACCAGGTCTGCGGTGATCTCCAGCTCGGTGCCGGTCATACGAAGTCACTGTACCGAGGCAGCATGCACGGTGAGTGTGGGCCGGACCGGCGGACAGGAGTCGTCACGCGGGGGCGCCGAGCGGCGGGTGCTCGAGCACGCGGGGCTTGTACTCGACCAACTGGATGCGGCCGTCGAAGGTGCGGTGCTCGATCATCTCGAGAGCGACGTCCGGATAGCCGTCGTAGATGCGTTCCTCGCCCGTCGCCCCGGTGATCACCGGGAACATCACCACCCGGAAGCGGTCGACGAGTCCGGCTCGTAGCAAAGACCGGCTCAGGCCGAGGCTGCCGATCGTGCTGAGGAGCCCCGAGCCACCCGACTTCATGGCACGGACCGCCTCGACGGCGTCGTCGCGAACCAGCGTGGAGTTGGCCCATGTCAACGGCCCCTCGAGCGAAGAGGAGAACACCACCTTGGACGCTTGCGTGAGCTCATCGACCGACGCCTCTTCTTCGGGCCTGAACTCCTCTTGGCCCTCCGGGACCTCGCCGGCGGCGAAGCCCGACATCAGACGGTAGGTGTTCGCTCCCATCAGGTAGGTGACCTCGGGCTGCTCGCCGAGCCACGCGAGATACTCCGGACCCTCGAGGCCCCAGAACCCGGGCCATCCCACACCCGATGCGTAGCCGTCGAGCGAGGTGATGAAGTCGACGAGAAGCTCCGACATGGCGGTGTCCTTTCCTAGGGTGTCACGAGCTTCGACCGGCCGGGAGCCACAAACTCATCGGCCGCGCTGTGGGGTAACAGTCGCCGAGGAGCCGGAGCACGACTCACCCGAGACCCGCGCCGAGGACATGCCTCCCGCGGACGCGGCGGGCATGAAGATTCACGACGCACCCGAGAATTGACCGGTCGACTCCCCGTCGTCCCGCTCGTACGGCGGGCGATAGATTCGACGGTATGAGCGAGTTCGCGGGATTCCCGATCGCGGGGCCGGACTTCTACGAGGATCTCGAGGCCGATAACTCGAAGACGTTCTGGACCGCCAACAAGCACATCTACGAGGACGCCGTGAAACGGCCGATGACCGCGCTGAGCTCCGATCTCGAGCCGGACTTCGGCCCGGTCAAGATCTTCCGTCCTTACCGCGACGTACGGTTCTCCAGGGACAAATCACCGTACAAGACCCATCAGGGCGCCGTCGCGCACACCGCGCCGGGGGTCGGCTGGTACGTCCAGATCGGCGCACCCGGGTTGTTCGTCGCCGGTGGCCTCTACTCGGCCTCGCCGGAACAGCTGTCCCGCCTGCGCGCCACCCTGGACGACGACGTGCGCGGCGCCGAGTTCGAGAAGATTCTGGACAAGCTCGTCCAGGAGGGCTACGTCCTCGGTGGCAGCAAGCTGAAGACGCGCCCCAAGGGCTATCCACTCGACCACCCGCGCATCGACCTGCTGCGGCACAAATCGCTCGTGGTCAGCCGGGAGTTCGGCACCCCGGGCTGGCTGAAAACACCGCGCGCCGCCACGGAGGTCCGCACGTCGTGGGAGACTCTGCGGCCTATCGTGGGGTGGCTCGGGGCCGTCGTCGGCAACTGAGTCCGCAGCCGGGCCGCACAGCAGTCACCCCGGTTCTCGGGCACCGGCCGACCGCCGGAGCCCCGGTACGGCTCACCATGACAGCCACGCCGCACACCGAGCGCGCTGGATCACCGGATCAGAGACGTAACGCGTACCGGCAGGTTGCGGTCAGCTCGAGACGGTGAGAATCTCCAGCGCGCCGAAGATACCGATGAACCACTGCTTGATCAGCTGCCCCAGCGTTGGATAGCTGCCGTCCTCGCGCCGCAGCCGGAGCCCGAAAACGAGTTTGCCGAGCGTGGTCCGGATCAGTCTCTGGATGAATGTGCGGTGGATGAACGAGACGGCGACAGGGCGAGAATGCCCGACATGATCGGATTCCACGGTGGCTCCGGGGAATGGTCGAAGCTGTACCACACCGCCACGCCCACGGGTCGGGCGCCGGATTTGCCGCCGGCACGGATCTTGTGCCGCATGGGGTTCGGCTCGGTCTTGCTCAGTCCTACTGGTGGGCGTTCCGCTCTGGCGTTGCCGCGGTGATTTGGCGGAGTGTTCGTTTCGTCAGAGCGCAAGACTGGAACTCCTACTGTCCGAAAGCGGTTGCGGGAAGGTCACCGACATCGCCATCTCGAGGACCATCCGGCGGTATTACGGCCCAGCTTCGGCGTCCGCGGTCGAGAACTCCACCACGGCGATCGCGGTGCCGTCCGCGGACGGCACGGTTGCCTCGATTCGGAACACCTCCGGACCAACTCCGGGGCAGGCGGACATCGGTCACGGACATCGCCGACGCCGAAACCGTACTACCCCGGCCTGCGGCGGGTTCCTGTTCGTTCAGATGTTCAGGAACTCCAGATGGACGATTCGGGTCTGCGTGTCACGCTCGTCGACCATGACCTTGCGGAAAACAAGGCTCCCCGACGGGGACGTGATGTTGTCGCGGGCGTAGAGCAGCTTCGGCGATGAGTTCGGATCAGGTCCGGCGATCGTGGAAATGGACAATGCGTGCCCGGGCCCGAGCGGGGTGGTATAGCCGGAGTTCTCCAGCATCCACACCAGATCGGGCGGCGTCATCTCGACGGCCAGCCGGAACCGGGGCTCGCGTCCGGCTTCCTTCTTCACCAGAAGGACCTTCCCGCCGGCCGGAAGAGTCCACCCACCGTATTCGGTCGCCTCACGGATGAGCTCCGGGCCGGTCCCGGTTTCGGTATCTGCTTCCGTTGCACGATCGACGGACTCGGCGCATCCCGGCCCTGTCAGCGCGACCAGCAGGAGAATGCAGGCGAGGATGCCGCGCAGTACCACCGGGAGCGCCCTCGGCGGCCCGCTGTCATCGAGTCGGATCGGTGCGGTCCCCCGTCCTGCTGTCCGGTGGGTCCGGAAAATCGATAGCGCCATTGGTGGGTACGACCCCCTCGTAGTGTTGGACCGACGAAGTTCCGAACATATTGAATTCTTCGGCATATCCCGCGGTGTGTAAGCCGCCCATCCGTTCCCAGCGTCATGCGCTGCCCGTGGGAAGAGAGCCACCGACCGGCCGGTTACATGCTGTATGCCGAAACCCTTCACCGAAGCCGAACGCCAGGAGTTTCTCGCGGGCAAGCACATAGCCGTGCTGTCCGTCGCGGCGGCCGATGGACGGCCGCCTGCCTCGGTCCCGATCTGGTACGACTACGTCCCGGGCGGTGATATCAGGGTCAATACCGGCGCGAACCGGCGCAAAGCCAGGCTCATCCAGGAAGCCGGTGTGGTGACCTTGGTCGTCCAGCGCGAAGAGCTGCCGTATCAGTACGTCATCGTCGAGGGCACCGTCGTCGGTGCCGAGACCCCATCCCCTCATGCGGCGCGGGAAGCCATCGCCGTCCGCTATCTCGGTCCCGAAGGCGGACGCGAGTTCGCCGATAAGATGGACGGCGCCCAATCCGTCCTGTTCACGATTCGCCCCGACCGCTGGATCAGCCAGGACTACTCGAGCGACTTCTGACCAGTACTGTCAGCTCACGCCGGGCCGGATATTCCATCTCGCGACCGAGTTGAGGAGCGCCCCATGTCAGCATCGCGGCCACCACAGGCGCCGCCCGGCCAAACCCGCCCTCACACGCGGACCTCCCTTGCGGAGGATCTGCGAACGCTCGGGCTGCGGAGCGGCGACCTCGTCCTGGTACACGCGAGCTTGAAGTCGCTGGGGTGGGTGTCCGGTGGCGCCGTCGCCGTCATCCAGGCACTGCAGGACACACTCACCCCGTCGGGCACGCTCGTTGTCCCGACACATACGCCGGGCCTGACCGATCCCGCGAGATGGCAGAACCCTCCGGTACCCCCGGAATGGGTGCCGGAGGTGCGGGCCAGTTTGCCGGCCTTCGATCCCGTGCGGACTCCCAGCGAGTGGATGGGCGCGGTTGCCGAGACATTTCGCACCTGGCCGGAGGTGCAGCGGAGTCACCACCCCCACGTCTCGTTCGCCGCATGGGGCGCCGATGCGGCGGCGATCGTCGGCGGCCACGAGTTGAGCATGTCGCTCGGCGAGGGATCGCCGCTGGCACGCCTGTACGACCGCCACGCACGGGTGTTGTTGATCGGCACGAACAACTGCACGAGCCTGCACCTCGCGGAGGTTCGCGCCGGTACGGGGACCGTGATAACCCAAGGCGCTCCGCTCGTCCGCGACGGGCAACGGCAGTGGGCGCGATTCTCGGACCTGGATTACGACGACACCCATTTCGTCGACGTGCTCGACGAGTTCGCGGCAGCACAACCGGCCGACACCAGGACCGGACGGCTCGGTTCATCGGTCGCGCGATTGCTGGAACAGCGACCCTTGATCGACTACGCCACCGGCGCCCTACGCAGCAGGATCAGTTGATCCCGTGGAGGCTTGGTCTGCAGTTCACTTATTCGAGCGGGAGCGATGCCGCCGGGAGCACTACGTCCCGGCCCACAACAAGGGCGCGTTCCTAGACCGGTTGAAGTGGCCTGTGTAGTCCGGTGGGCGGTTCGACGATGATGTCGTCGCCGGGCAGGACCCGGCCCCCGGTCAGGACGATCGACATGATCCCGGCTCTGCGGATCACCGCCCCCTGCTCGTCGCGCCCGACCACGCGCTCGAGCACACCCCGCCGGAAGCGGTCGATCTGGACGCACGGGTTACGCAGACCTGTCACCTCGACCACCGCTTCGGCACCGAGCCGCAGGAGCGTGCCGGTGGGCAGACCGAGCAGATCCACACCACGCGTGGTGACGTTCTCGCCGAGTTCTCCCGGCCGCACGTCGAATCCGGCCGCCCGGAGGTCGTCGAACAGTTCGGAGTGGATGAGGTGGACCTGTCGCAGGTTCGGTGCGCTCGGATCGCGCGCTACCCGGGACCGATGTTTGACGGTGACGCCCTGATGGGCATCACCCTCCACCCCGTGCCCGGCGACAAGATCGATGCTCGCGACGGTGGGTTTGGTGAAGGTGTGCTCCCGACTGCGGCCGACGGCCGTCACGATTGCTCTCACTTGCCGCGACTGTACTCGCGTCACTGGTCCGCAGCCCGGACACATTCGATACCGCCATGTGCATCGAGGCAGCCTCGGCCACCCGCGTCAGTGGCCGGTCCGCTGCAACTCGACGACGGGGATGACGCGGTCGGTCTTGCGCTGGTACTCACCGAACTGGGGCTGCACGGCGACCTGCTTGGCGTAGATCTCGTCGCGCTCGGCCCTGGGCAGCACCCGAGCGGCGACCGAGAACGTCTCTGCGCCGAACTCGACGGTGGTGTTCGGGTTGGCCACCAGGTTGTGGTACCAGGCCGGGTGCTTCGGGCTGCCACCCAGGCTCGCGAAGATGAAGATCCGGTCACCTTCCACGTAGGGAACCAGCGGCGCGATGCGCTCGACGCCCGATTTCGCGCCTTTGTGATGCACGAGGATCAGCGGAAAGCCTTCGAACATGCCGCCGACGGTGCCACCTTTCTCCCGGAATTCGGTGATGACCTGGCTGTTCATCTCGATGATGTCGTCCGCGTCTGCCATGGTCCGACCATATGCGGTACTGGTTGAATTGATCGATATCTGAATCAGCCAGATAAATATCTGTTTGTCGCACTATCATCGACTATATGGATGTTCTCGCCGACGTACTGGCGGTCGGCGGTGTCCGCGGTACCGCGGGTGCGCGCATCGAGGCGGGCGGCACCTGGGGCATCTCCTGGGACGCGCGTCGCGACGCCGCGTTCTATGCCGTCACCTCGGGCACCGCATGGTTGTGCCTGCCCGGCCGGGAGGCACAACAGCTCATGCCCGGCGATGTGGTGCTGTTGCCGAGCGGGGCGGAGCATGCGTTGAGCAGTGCTCCCGGCGTGCCGCTGGCCCCGTGCGGCGGGTGCGGCGGCGACGCGGCCATGGAGGACGGCAGTGTGTTGCGGTTGGGCGACGGTGCGGTGCAGACGCATATCCTCGGCGCCAGTTACGAATACGACCGCACGGTGTCGACGCAGGTGATGACATCGTTGCCGCGGGTTCTGCACATCAGGGCCGACCACGGCGGCAGCTGCCTCGACGACGCCGTCCGGCTGCTGTCGCGGGAGCTGGCCTACCCGCAGATCGCGACCGCATTCGTACTCAACCGCTTGGTCGACATCCTGTTGGTGCAGTTGCTACGGGTGTGGTTGGTGAAAAGCCCGGCCGAGGCGCGCGAATCCTGGCTCGGCGTACTGGCCGACCCGGTGGTCGGCGACGCGCTCGCCAGAATCCATCAGGAGCCGGCCCGGGGGTGGACCATCGACTCACTCGCCGCGGAGCTGACGCTCTCCCGCAGCACACTGACGCGACGATTCCGCGCCGTCACCGGTACCGCGCCGGCCGAATACCTGACGCGATGGCGGATGGATCTGGCCGCGATCCGGCTGCGGGACACCGACGACCCGCTCGAGGCCATCGCCCGCTCGGTCGGATACACATCGGTCTATGCGTTCAGTCGAGCGTTTCGACGGGAACGCTCGCAGGCCCCGGGGCAGTTCCGTAGCGCGGCGCGGGCGACCGACCATGCTCTGACCCCCGCATGACGCCGCCGATCGCCTGCGGGTGACAGCCGCGCCGCGCAGGACGGCCCCGCTATCCCAGGGGAGACGACCGGGCTAGGTATTCGATGGCCCGGTGCGCTGCGAAACCGTTGTGCCGTAACGTAATCCGTCGTACAGGATGGTTGCGATATGTACCGCGTCCTCCTTCCAGCCGGTGGTACGCAACCCGCAGATACCACCGAGAGCACGCAGGACGATACGCCCGCTGACGCCTTCGCGCAGGAGACCGGCGGCAGCGCCTGCGGTGAGCAGTTCGTCGAGGGCGCGGGCCATCTCGTCGCGGGTGTCGCCGTAGACCGGGGAATCGGTGGCCATGATGCTCTCGAGCACTTCACCCATACCTCGGCCCACTGCCGCATGTTCCACGAGCAGCAACAGGAAGGTGCGCAGAGCCTCGTCGGGCGCGTGCACCTCGAGCAGGCGGGCGGGGGTCGCGCAGAGTTCGGCCACCTCTTGGCGGTACACCTCCGCGACGAGCGCTTCGCGCGTCTCGAAATGGCGGTACAGGGTGCCGATGGAGACGCCGGCCCGGCGAGCGATGTCCTCCACGTAGGCATCACCGTCGGCGAGCAACGCCTCGCGCGCCGCGGCCAGCAGGGCGGCACGGTTGCGGCGGGCATCGGCGCGCAGCGGGCGTGATGACGGCAAGAGTCCTCCATAAGGTGAGCCTGGCTCCGCTTAGGTGTACTGTTTCCGGAGTCGGGTTCACCTTATCGAAGGAGCACGCACATGACACTCGAGGACGAAGGGCTCGCCGGTCTGCGCGTGCTGGTTACCGGCGGTAGCCGAGGCCTGGGCGAAGCGACGGCCCGCCGCTTCGCCGCCGCCGGAGCCACGGTGGTGACCGCCTCACGAACGCCACCCCGGCCCGATCTGCCCGCGATCTTCCTCCGCGCCGACCTGAGCTCGGAGGCGGGAGTCGCCGACCTCGGGCAGCGCGTACGGGACAGCGTCGGCGGTGTCGATGTTCTGGTGAACAATGCGGGAGCCGCGAGCGGGCCGGTGCCGACCCTGGAGCGCAGCGACGCGTCCTGGCTCGCCGATCTGGAGATGAACCTGCTCAGCGCGGTCCGGCTCGACCGTGCCCTGGTGCCCGGAATGGTCGAGCGTGGCTCCGGCGTCGTGGTGCACATCTCGTCTGTCGCCGCCCACCTCCCCCAGCCGGCCGAGTCGTCGTATGCCGCGGCGAAGGCGGCACTCAACGCCTACAGCCGCGAGTTGGCGACGGCGGTGGGACGACACGGCGTCCGCGTGGTGTGTGTACTGCCGGGCTTCATCCTCACCCGGGGCGCGTCCGCGCATCTCCAGCAGCTCGCAGACAGCCACGGCGTCGGTATCGACGACATCGAGAAACACATCGTGGACCACTTACGGATCCCCTTGGGACACCCCGGCGAGCCCGACGATGTCGCGGACATGATCGCCTTCCTCGCCTCCGGTCGGGCCAAATGGCTCACCGGCGCACAGTTCCGGGTCGACGGCGGCATCATCCCCACGGTCTGAACACACCGAACAAGAATCGAGGATCCACCATGGACGTCCGGCTGACGTCACTGATCATCGACGCCGCCGATCCGGAGCGCGAGAGCACGTTCTGGCACCGGCTGCTCGGCGGCTCCATCACCAAGACCCCGACGCACCATTTTCTGCAGATCGACCGATTCCCCACGGTCGTGATCCAACTCGCTCCCGGCCACCGCCCACCGCACTGGCCCGACGGAGTCTCGCAGCAGATGCACTTCGACCTCGCCACGGACGACCTCGGGGCCGCCGACCGGCGGGTGCTGGACGCGGGCGGACGCCGGCTGCGGCCGACGGATGCTGTCGTCGACACCCGGCAGGGCTCCCGCGTTTATGCCAGTCCCGCCGGACATCCCTTCTGCCTCCGCGCGACCTGACTGCTCCATTCGCCTTCGCAGGTCCGCTTTCATCGGATGCCGGTGGTACCGGACCGGTTCGATCGCCTCGGCCACCCGGTACACAGGTGCCGAGCAGGTGACAGCCCGGCTCCGAGTGGCGAGCGGATCCGAACTGCACGCCGCCGCACCACTCACACCGGAACGGCAACCGGCGCATTCACCGCTGCGCTATCGTCACGAATATGACGGTCGAGCCACCATCCGAGGGTCTCCCGGCGGTGCGCGCCACCGACAACGAACGCAACAACGCCGCCGCGCTCATCCAGCAGGCGCACGCCGACGGACGGCTGGACCTCTCCGAATTGGATGAGCGGCTCGCCGCCGTGTACTCCAGCAGAACCAGACCTGAACTGGAGGCGGTCACCGCCGACCTGTCACCTGTCGCCCACGGCAGTATGGAAGACCGCCTGGTACTGCGATCGAAGGGCGGCAAACTCGCACGGCATGGCACCTGGCTGGTGCCACCACAGATCGTCGTGCACTCCGAACACGGCAGGGTGGTGCTCGACTTCCGCTCTGCCGTACTGCGGTCCCGGGAAATTCTGGTCGAGGTGGACTCGAAACACGGCGGCGTCGAGTTCCTCGTGCCCCAGGGGTGGTTTATCGACCTCGACGATATGGTCACCGAGTGGGGCCGCATCAAGAACAACGTGGTCCCACCGGTACCCGGAATGCCCCGGCTCCGGATCGGCGGCCGCGTCGAGCACGCCGGAATCACTGTTCGTCACCCCCGCCGTCGGCGCTGGTGGTGGCCGTTCCGCTGAGCAGGCAGCGCGGCCGTACGGTGCCGCCGTCCATATCCTCGCCGCGGCCTGGGCGACGCCCGCTTTCGAACTGGTCGAGCGCCGGGAAGCCCCTTCCCTGCCCAAGGAAATACGGGCTGTAACGGTTCGGCGAATCCGGCGATACTATGCTCGACAACTCCGCGCCGCGGAATGGGTGGGGTTCGAAGAAGCCGAAATGCCAGGAGGATCGGAAATCGTCATGAAACGTTGCCTAGTGACCGTGTTCGCATGCGCCGCAGTAGTTCTCGGCGTAAGCGGGTGTGGCGACGACTCCGAATCGCACGAAAATCATGGGACGACCTCCAGTGTAGCTCCGACCAGCGTGGCGGTGCCGTCGAGCGATGCCTCGGCCACCCCGGCGCCGCAGAGCCCGGCACCGGCTCCCCCTGCCGCCGTCGAACCTCCGCCCGCGGCGGAACCTCCTGTTGCGGAACCGCCGGCCGTGGCGCCTGCACCGGAGCCTCCCGCGCAGCCGGAGGCGCCCGCGCAGCCCGAACCCGCCCAGCCCGAGCCGACACTCACCCTGCCTGATTTCGATCCGCAGGCCGGCTACTGACCGACGGGAAAGTCTTGTTCCGCAACTTTTTTCGGTATCGCGGTGGAGTGGCCGGCGCCGTGGTGGCGGCCGCACTCACCGTGACCACCATGTACGCACCGGCCGCGGCGGCGCCGGTGGAAAACAATCGGCCCGCGGGAAAATCCCTGGTGGTGCTCGGTGACTCGTTCACCGCGAACTACCCGAAATTCTTCTCGGCGACCAAGGAGTGCCTGCACGCGCCCACCTCATGGCCGAATCGGCTGAGCGAACGGATGGGAGTCGCGGGCACGCCGGACTTCGTGGATGTGTCCTGTAGTGGCTCCACGATCTCAACGGGGGACGGCTGGTGGCTGGTGCACGAGGCGGCCGAGGCGGCCAAGCAGCAGGCGTTCGGGCCGGAAACCGAGGTCATCGCTATTCAGACCGGGATGAACGACGTCTGGGCCCGGAACAGTACGGCGACAATGATCACGTCATTGCAGCCCTGCGTGTTCAACCTCGCCGACGGATGCGGGCTGGAGGCGGCCGAACAGGGACGGTTCACCGACTACCGGAACGTCACGGGCCAGGTCTACGCCAACCGCATCCGTGAAGTGATCTCCTATATGCGCTACTACGCGCCGAAGGCTCGGATCATGCTGGTCGGCTACCCCGAACTGTTCCCCGCGGCGCAGGAGCACGTGTGCGTGAACGTACTCGGTGCCGGGCAGGTCGTGCAGCCGAGGGGCCGGGCGGTGACCGAATACCTGGACCGCCTCAACGTCGCGCAACGGGAGGCCGCAGAGCTGCTGAAACTCGAGTTCGTCGATATTCGCCCGGCGACCGCGGGCCACGGGCTGTGCGCGGACGACCCCTGGCTGAACGGTTTCTTCGATCCCGCGGCCGACGTCGCCGGAATGCCGTTCCATCCCTCGGCGCGCGGTGACGAGGTGGCCGCAGAGACGGTGTACGAGCAGGTCCGCCGGTGAGCCTGGCGCCGGCCCGGACCGAGTCCGGGCCGGAGTTCCTCGATGCGGCGGCGGCGCGACCGGCGCTGCCGTCGCTGACGGGGGCGCGCTGGTGGGCGGCGTTCGCCGTATTCCTGCTGCACGCCCTGGTGTTCCTGCCGGTGTATCCGTTCCAGAAATCGGAGTTGTTCCGGCAGATCCATCAGCTGATGCCGATGCAGCTGGGTGCCGCGGGAGTGACCTTCTTCTTCGTCCTGTCCGGGTTCATCATCTATTGGTCGTTCCGGCCGGGGAGCTCGGTGCCGCGGTTCTATTGGCGCCGGGTGTTGAAGATCTACCCGACCCATCTGGTCGCGGCCCTCGCATTCATCCTGGTGGCGAGCGTCCCCTTGACGCGGATGGTGGTCTGGGCGCCGAACCTCGCGCTCATCCACACCTGGGTGCCGAAGTGGACGACGGTCGGCGGGCTCAATGTGCCGTCCTGGTCGCTGGCCGCGGAAATCCTTTTCTATTTGAGTTTTCCGCTCGCGCTGCCGCTGGTGCGCCGGATCAAGAGCCATCAGGTGTGGTGGGCGCTGGCGGGGTTGCTGGTGGCGATCCTGTTGCTGCACACCGCTTACTACCTGTGGGTGCCCGGACCCAAGGGGATCGCGAATACGTTCGCGCCGCGGCTGATACCGGGTGATGTGTCGCCGTATTTCGAACTGCATGCCGCGCCCATCTGGTTCGAGCAGCCGGATATCCCGGTGGCCGCGTCCTATTGGCTCAGCTACAACTTCCCGCTCTCGCGGCTGCCCGAATTCTTCCTCGGCGTGCTCGCGGCACGGCTGGTGCTGGAGGGCCGCTGGCGCAACACCCGGCTGGCGCCGCCGATGATCGTGCTGGCGATCGCCTACGCGGCGACCTGGGTGGTGCCGCCGAACTACAAGATGTCGGCGCTGCTGCTCGCGCCGATGACGGCCGTGGTGGCCACGCTGGCCGCGCGCGACCTGGCGGGGATCCGCGGGTTCACCGCCTCGCCGCGGATGGTCTGGCTGGGCAATATCTCCTTCGCTTTCTATTTGATCCAGTTCCCGGTGATGGCACTGATCACCCGGTTGCTCATCGGCGGAAAACAGTTCGGGCCGCTGGGCTGGCTGGGGTTCGCCGGACTGAGCTTGGTCGTGTCCACAGTGCTGGCGGCGGCCATCTATCACTGGATCGACGACCCTCTGATGCGCAAATTCTCCGGTCGCCGCACCGCGCCGCGGAAGAAGCCGGCCGAATCAGCGCCACCAGTGCCCGGGTAGTAGCCGGTATGGCGATCGGACTCCGCTGTCGGTGAGCGCGGCGGTGATCCGGTCGCCCGGACGGCCGACTCACATACGAGCACTGCGGACCGTGACGGCCATCCGGCGCAGCCGGCTTCGTATCCGGCCGTCGGTGTCGGGTGTCAATGTCACGCCGACCGTGTCGGCGATTCGGTCGGCGACCGCTGTCACCGGGGTCGTGTCGGTCCAGATATGGTCCGCGAACTCGGGCTTGCTCAGCTGTTCGAGGCAGAAGTCCAGCCTGTCCACCGCGAACTGTTCCGCACGGAGCAGCAGATCGCCCTGGCCGACTGCGCGCAGGACGGGAGCAAAGCCGAGCCCCCGATCGCGCAGTCGGTCCAGAACTGTTTCCCGGCGAGCCAGCAGCGCGAAATGGCGTACGTCGTGGCCGGATTCGCGCAACCGGCCGACCGTCTCGTCGAAGTATCGGGGGTCGGCGACGGTCATCGGGGCGATCACCACGCCCTCGTGCTCGCGGAGCACATGGTCCAGCACCTCGGACACGCCTTGCCGCCAGCTCGGATAGTCCTGGAAGTCGGTCCGGAGCTTCGGCGGCATCATCCGGTGCAGACCGTATCCCACCATTTCCGGGTCGCACACGACACTGCCGGGTAGCCGGCGATGCAGTTCGAACGCGGTCTGTGTCTTTCCCCCGCCGAAGGGACCATTGATCCAGAGCAGCATGTCCACCAACCTATCCACAACGAGCCCGTAGAGGTCGGCTGCCGTACCAGCCGAACCCGCCACATCAGGCCGGCCTCCGGACTCGAGCACTCACCCGAAGCTGCTTCGAACCACCAACCCTCGGCATCAAGGGCTCCCCGAGACCGATGCGCCCACCTGTGCCATCATTACCGACTGCTGGTGACTGTCTGCACCCGAAGGGAGCAGGCGGCGATTTCGATGTTCGGGGGGTTCGATGATGAGGACGATCTCCGCCACCGGGTGTCTGGTGGTGAGTGCGGTGGCATTGGTCGCCTGTGCTGGTTCCGGCGATCGGGGGGAGAAGACGATGGTTCCGGCGACCGCCTCGCCGACGGTATCCGCGGCGGCCAGCGTCTCCGTGAAGGTGAGTGTCCCGCCCGCGCCGGTACAGACCGGCACGAAGCCGGTTCGGTTCGACCCATGTGTGAGTGTGGGCGACGACCTGGTGACCAGGGCCGGATTCGACCCGGGAACCCGCGAAAGAGCGACCACTGAGGGCGTTGGCATCTTCACCGAAATCGGCTGCCAGTTCTGGCGTGAAACGCTGGTCGATGGCGAGAAGTACCCCACCGGCGCGGTGGCGGTGACGTCGAGCGATCTGACTCTCGACGACATCCGAAAGAACACCGGTCACGAGGTTTTCGACTCGGATCCGATCGGCGGGCGGGCGGCCGTGCTGTATCGGACTCCGGCGAATGCCGGCGCCTGCTCGGCGGCTGTCGAATCACCCGACGGGACCTTCAGGGTGGGCATCATCGTGCTGCCGGCAGGTCCGGTCGAAGCGCCTCCGCCCTGCGACGAGATCCGCGGGGCGGCAGAAGTTCTGAGCGAATCGCTCGTCACCGAATAAGACCCCCACTCGCCGGAACCGACCGAACGACCCGCCGATTCGGCCGGCGCGAAGACAGCCGAGAAACGAAGAAGCGAGCGGAATCAGAGGATATCGATGACCGAGACATTATCAGCGAATCCCAGCGAAATCGCTGGTCTGGGTGTTCTCCTCACCTCGATCGGAGCCGACGTCCTGGCGGCGTCGAATTTTGTGGCGAAGGAGGGAAAGGCCGCGGATTGGCTGCACGGGCCGATCATCGACACCCTGGTGACCCCTATCAACGATGCGGCGGGCTGGATGGCCAACCGGCACCGGGTGCTCGCCGACACCACCACCGGTAGCGGGACGGAACTCAACAAGGCCGCCTGGATGTATCACGACCAGGACCAGAAGACCTATGCCGCGCTGAACGCGGCCACCGAGTCAGCCCTTCCTGGAGACGCCGGCACCGAGGAGAGCGGCGTCACCGCACAGTATGCGGGTGCTGCCGGCTATCCCAAGCCGGAGTCGTTCAAGCTCGAGGCACCGGCCGCGAACAAGGAAGAGCTGGCCGGTCTCATTGCCGAGGTTTTCCCGGTGCTCGGCAACGTGAACGAGTCCATCAAGAGCATCACCCGGGCGGCGGGAACCGAATACGACCCGCTGGTCAAATGCCTGGAGCCGATTCCGGGAAACTGGTCCGAGATCCGCAGACTCGGTGAGGTGTACAAGGCGGCCGGCAACGGCATCGAGGCCTGCGGTAAGAACCTCGAATCCGGGGTGAAGCGGATCGACGGAAGTACGAACGGCCAACCCAATTGGGACGGCAAGGCCGCTGTGTCTTTCCACGATTGGGCGACCAAGCAGATCGCGGCGATGAAATGGGAAGGCCCGGTCGGCCGGGTCGTGAGTGATTGTGCGGGCGAAGTTGCCGACATGATCAGGGACGGCATCCGAACCATCCTCGACAAGCTGTGGGGGATGCTCAACAAGTATGTCGATTTCGACGACATCAAGGGCGCTCTCAAGTCCGTCGCGAACATTCTTTCGGCAGCGGTACCGGGGCTCGGCGCTGCTCGTATCGCCAAGCTGGTCGTGGATATCGGTCTCCTTGTCAACGCCGCGATCGACGTGGTCGGCAAGATCAAGGAGCTGGCCGATGCCTTCAAGAGACTTCTGGATATCATCAAGGATCCAGTGGGCCAGTTGCGAGAGAACGCGAAACAGAAGCTGGAGGAGGCCATCGCGCCCGTCACCAGCAAGATCGACGACGCGACCCGAGCAGCAGCCGTCGGCCAGGATATCGTGCAGATTGCAGATTACGGTGCCACCACCAATCGACCCACACAGTCCTATGACGTAGGATCCGGCACCGCACCGTGGGAGAACGCATGAGCAAACCGCAATGGGGCAGCATGCGCGAGCCCGATATCGATCCCACGGTCGATGCGATCGCCCGGCAGGTCATGGCCGCGGTAGACGATCTACGCACGGCCACGATTCGCTTGGCCGGTATCGACGTCGATCAACTTTTCGGCGGCGCCACCGAGGTAACAGAGGAATTCATCTCCGTGGTCGCCGGGATGGAGACCGCGTCCCCGGCGCTCAAGGCCTACGCCGAACGAGTGGGCACGGGTGAATGTCAATGGCGCGAGATCGAGACCCGCGCCGATCCGATACCACCGGAAGTCGCCGAAATGAAGAACTCGCCGCAGTTCATCTGGACATGGACTCCGGACCCGCCGCAAGCACCCACACCACCGCCGGCCTCCACATGGCACCCACCACAGAACCCGACCCGGCGCCCACGAACAGGCGAAACCGTGGTCGGTCCCAGCGACTGGCCCGACGACTTCGATGAATATCCCGGCGAGCAGCGGTGGCGCTGAGACGAACGCTGCCGTCTCTGTCCGTACCCGGGTGCCGTTCCCGTCGGTGGACTGCCGTTCGGTCGAGTTCGAGGAGTTGATATGGGACGGTCCCGGAAAATGGTCGGTCCGATGTCACTGGTGTGGACACTGGGCGTCCCGGTAGCGGCCGTGGCGTTCATGGCCGGTGCGCTGAATCTGGGTGCCGCTATCGCCCGGGCGACGGGTTCGCAAGTCGCCATGGCGCTATTTCTCCCGGTGAGCGCGGTGCTGGGTATCGCCGCGTGGATGTTCGTCCTTGCCGCAGCGTGGCGGTTACGCCGGAACTGTTTGCGGCGCGCCGGGAATGCTGTGTCCGCGGTGGTGGTCGAATCCGATCTGCGGCGCAAGCACAATCGAGGCCCGTTCAACCTCGACCTCTGGCGGGTGCGGGTAGACGTCCAGTTCCTGCACCCGGAAACGGATAGCGAAACCCGCGTGCGAAAGCAGTACTTCTACCCTCAGTTCCAGGGGTCGAAGGCACGCGCGCTGGCCGAACAGTTGCATGCCGGCGCCTCGATCCCCGTCGTAGTCCACAAGAATTCCGCGCTTTTCGACATTCCCGAACGGCCGGTCTGGGCCGATATCTGGTAGCCATCCTCTACCGCCACCAGCTCGGTGAGCCACCTTCCCACGAACGACCGCTTCCATGAGGTAGAGGCCTCGCTGCACGGCCGTCGCCCTAGGCTTGCGCCTGTGGTGCAGGCAGAGTTCTGGCGTAGCGATGCGCTTCCCTTTCTCGAGAGCAGGCGCGCCTGCCGCACCGTGTCGTGCTACAAGCCGCACTCCCACGATGCGGTGTCGATCGGCGCGGTGGACGAAGGGCGCAGCGTGTTCACCGGTGCACCCGAGGGTCCCGTGCAACTCACGGCGAAGAATCTCGTGGTGATCCCCGCCTATCGAGTCCATGCCTGCAACCCCGTCGAGGGTCGATGGAGCTACCAGATGCTCCACGTGGACGAGGCGTGGCTCGAAGGATCGCTACCCGAACTCGGTATGGGGGCCGATCGGCCCGTACGCGTCATCGACGAGCCTGGACAATACGCTGCGTTCTGCCACCTCAACGAGGTGCTGTTCTCCGACGTCGACCTGCGCGAGAAGGAAGAACTGCTCGTCACTGTTCTCGACGAAATACTGACCGCGCCCGCTCATATCATCGGCGGCGCCAGAGTCGGTGAGGCGGACCTGGCCATCATCGCCCCGATCCTCGAGCACCTCCGCACCTCGAATATGCAGGTCTCCCTCGGCGATCTGGTCCGGGACACGGGTCTGAGCCGGTTCCAGTTGGTTCGGCGGTTCCGTGTTGTCACCGGGCTGCCTCCTCTTGCCTGGCAGATCAACGAGCGCATCATCAGAGCGCGTTCCCGGCTCCGGGCGGGCTGTGGCCTGGCCGAAGTCTCCAACGACCTCGGCTTCGCCGACCAGAGCCATTTCCACCGGATCTTCAAGTCGCGCACCGGGGTCACGCCCGGCGAGTACCGTGCCGGCGCCGCCCGCTGAAGCAGGCGCACCGGCCCTGCAATTTCGTTCAAGACACTTCTGCGGCGGCGACGGCACAGTGACTCGGTCCGTACACGTCGAGCACAGAGGAAGAATGAATCAATTCGCTGCTGTGGCCGGTGCTCATTTCCTTGCCCTGTTGTCCCCGGGCCCCGACTTCTTCCTGATCGCGCACTCGTCGATGACTACCGGATGGCGTCGCGCGACAGGCGCGTGTGCGGGCATCGCGGCCGCGAACGCCGTCTTCATCGCTACCGCGTTCGCGGGCCTGTCGATCCTGCGGCCGGGCACCATCACGTTCACCGCTGTCCAGATCGCGGGCGCCGGATTCCTCCTCTACCTCGGCATACGCTTCCTGCGCACGGCCGGAGCCACGCCGATCGAGTGGGGACCGGCCGACGAAACCGTTCGCACCGCTGGAGGCTGGTGGAAACTCGCCGCGACGGGGTTCGGCTCGGCCGCGCTCAACCCCAAGAACGCCTTCTTCTACGCCGGTCTCGCCGCCGTTCTCACCGTCGGCTCGAGCACGGGACAGCTCGTCGCATACGGCATGTGGATGTTCGCTGTCGTACTGACCTGGGACCTGCTCATTTCTGTTCTCATCGGCAACCGCGTCGTCCTGAGCAGATTCGCTCGAGTCCTTCCGGCGCTCGAACGCGCATCCGGAGTGGCGCTGAGCGTGCTGGGTCTCGGCATTCTCCTGCTGGCGGCGTTCCGCTGAGCATCGCCGGCCGGGGCCGGATAGCCGATACGCCGAACCCGCGTCAACGGGCTCGGCCGGCAACGCCGGATCGGGCAGTCACGGCCCCGCCGGGCACCGTGACCAGGGCAGCCGCGGCCGCCACGCCCGCCGAGACCCAGAGCAGCACGGATAATCCGGCGCCGTCGAGGATGACTCCGCCGAGGAAGGATCCCAGCGCAATACTGCCGGTGAAGGCGCCGACGAAAAGACCGGTGACGGCTTCGCGCCGTTCGGGCACGGCTTGGACGGCCCAGATCTGGCAGCAGACCGAGACACCCCCGTAGGAGAACCCCCACAGCACCAGTACCACAGCGGCGCCGATCGGGGCCGTACCCACCAGCGGCAGCGCCAGCAGGGCGGCGGTGATGCCGGTCGCCAGGACGAGCATTGTCGATCGGACGCGGCGTGTGGCGGCAGCCCCCGCGGCGAAATTCGCGCCGATCCCGCAGAGCCCGTAGAGGAGGAGCAGCAGCGAGATACCGGCACCGTGGACCCCGGACAATTCCTCCAGCGCGGGCCGCACATAGGTGTAGGCGGCGAAGTGTGCGGTGACCAGGAGGGTCACCGCGATCAGCCCGCGGCGCACCGCCGGAATCCCCAGGAGAGAACCGGAATTCCCGCCCGATCCAGCGTCCCGCTCTGGCGGTAGTGCAGGCAGGAGCACGGCCAGCCCGGCGGCGAGCACAAGAGCCGCCAGCGCGAGTAGGCCGAAGGCGCTGCGCCACCCGGCCATATCACCGAGGAAGGTACCGAACGGAACCCCCAGCACGGACGCTACCGCTACTCCGCTGACGACCGTCGACACCGCCGGCCCCGCGCGACGAGCATCGACCAGCCGAGTGGCGAGCGCCGCCGCGAGCGCCCACACCGCCGCCATGGCGAATCCGACGACCACGCGGCCGAGCGCGAGCACTGCGAATCCCTGGGCGACCGCGGTGATCAGATTTCCGGCGGCGAGCACGAGAGCGGCCGCCACCAGGACGTGGCGCCGATCCGCGCCGCCGATCAGCCGGGAGACGAACGGTGCGGCCAGTGCGGCCACGACCCCGGTGACGGCCAGGCTGAACCCGGCCGTGCCCGGCGTGACGCCCAGCCCTTCGGACATCGGCGTCAGTACGCCGACCGGAAGCATCTCCGAGGTGACAACAAGAAATGTGGACAGGGCGAGGACGGCGATCGAGGACCAGCGGCCACCGGATTCGGCGGCGGGTGCTCGTGATTCACGCACAGTGGACATGAGTCCAGTCAAGGATGCCCGCCGGGCCGGAACAACAGTGATCAGCTCATTGTTCGATCAGCTGAACTCATCGATCGCCGCGACGGAGGGAGCGGGATGCCGGACCTTCCCGTCCGCGAGCTGGAATGTCTGCTCGTACTGGCCGAGGAACTGCACTTCGGCCGGACAGCACAGCGGCTACGGGTATCGCAGAGCCGGGTCAGCCAGCTCGTCGCCGCCCTGGAACGCAAGATCGGGACACCGCTCGTGGAACGCACCAGCCGCCGGGTGGCGCTCACCGAGAGCGGCGCGGAGTTCGTAGACCGGGTGCGTCCGACCTACACTCGGCTGATCGAGCTGGTCGACAGCGCTCGGCAGGAGGCCGGGCGAGCCGCGCCCATCCGGATCGGTTTCCAGGGCCTCGCCTACGAGACGATCACCTGGACACTGGCCCGATTCACTCAGGAGAACCCGGGCGTGGCCCTGTCGCTCCGGGAGCTACCGCTCGGTGACCCGTTCGGTGCATTACTTGCCGGCGATATCGATGCCGCCGTCGCATTGCTCCCGGTTCGAGAGCCGGGGCTCTCGGTCGGGTTCGCGTTCCCGCCCGCGCCGCGGATGCTGGCCGTGAGCCACGGGCATCCGCTGGCACGGGTGGAGCGTATCGATGCCGAAGCGCTGGCGGACGTCGACCTCGTATCGGTGGACGGGCCGGCGCCCCGGTATTGGCGGGATGTGCACTTCCCGCGCTTCACACCGCTCGGGAAACAGATTGCGGGTACGGTCCGCGTGGCAACCCTTCAGGAGGGGATGACTCTGGCCGCGACCGGCCGGTACGCGATGTTGACCTGCCGTCCGGTGGCCGAGCGCAACCAGCGCTCCGACCTGCGCTATGTGCGCGTCACCGGATTCGACGAGGAGTCCAGAATGGCGCTGATCTGGCGTTCCGCGCAGCGCCCCGCACATTTGACGAAGCTGGCGGCATTACTGGGCGCACTCCCCGATATCGCGGAATCGACGGGGCAGCGCGCCTGAAGCCGACGATCGCTGTGCCGTCACCGGCCGGGATGGCCGGCGAGGAATTCCTCGATATCGGCGGCGATCCGTTCCGGTTGCTCACCGTTGATCGCGTGGGATGCGCCGGGGTAGACCTTCACCGTGCCGTGGCGCAGATTCTCCCGGGCGGTCCGGGCGGCAGTACCGCTGTCGTGCATGGGCGAGTCGCCGGCGATAATCGCCAGCACCGGCATCTCCAAGGCGTGGAGCCGCTCCGGGCCGATCAGATTCGGCGTCGGTAGTTTCGTTGTGTACGAAGACATTCCGGCCTCGATCATCCGGGCGACCGGAACGTCCTCGACCGGTGCGCCACCGGCGCTCCAGCTGTTGAAACTGTCCCGCCACGACTTCGGGAACCAGCTCACGCTCGCCGAAAGCGACCGCACCAGCAACTCTGTGGAGAGCCCGGCGAATGTCTGCACCGGCTCGACCAGGATCAGGCTCGCGACCTTTTCGGGTTCGTGGACGGCGAGGTTGGCCGCGGTCCAGCCGCCGATCGAGAGTCCGACCAGGTGGAATTCCGGTTCGGGCAGCGCGAGCAGGACCTCGTGCAGCCAGCGGGCCTGGTCGGCGTGGGTTTCGATCGGTCGGTCCTGCACGCTCATTCCGGGTTCACCCAGCAGGTCCAGGGCGTACACCGCACGCTGAGCGAGCAGGCCCGGCATATTGTCGGCGAATACGGGTGCGCCCGATCGTGTGCCGGGAAGCAGAAGGAACGGTTCCCGTTCGCCGGTCCCCTCCGGACCGGCGTATCGGTATACCCGCACGATCCCGTAGCTCGTCCGCACGTCGAGAACGCGCTCCGGTTCGGGCATCTCCCGCATCGCCTCGTTGTACGCATCCAGATAGCGGGCCTTGTCGCCGGCCGAGTCGAAATGGCCCACCGGCGCGGTGTCCCGCAGGATGAGCCACGCCAGAATCGTCACGGCGACGAAGAGGGCGACGACCAGCATTGCCCTGCGGAACCGCGACCGTGGCCGGCCGGCCCGCCGGGCTCCCTCGTCACCGGCTGCTCCGGCAGTGGGTTCCGCGTCGCGGCCGGGTTCGTCTCCGACACGCCCCTCGGCGGCTTCCGCGGTCACTTCTGCTGTGCGACGAGTAGACATCGGTCGAGGAAATCCTTTGTTTTCTGATGCAGCACACGGTCTTCCGGTGGCCAGCTGTGATCGGACCGTTCCATCGCGCGGTACAGTTCGCCGGTTCCGGCGGGTTGATCCCGGAGCGCGTACTCCGTGGTCGCCTGCCATTCCCGGCCGAGGCGACGACCCGAGCGCGAATCGGCCGGCACCTCGTTTTCCACCAGCAGCAGCGCCTGGACGGCATGCGCCTTCCAGTTGAAGTAGGTGGTGATCACCCGTTCCACATCGATCTCGAGGCCGGCGGGTGCACGCGCGCCCGGATTCCGCACCCCGGGATGGCGCAGTAGGGTGCGGTCGAGGCTCATGGTGGCGGCCACAACCCCGGCCGGCACCCGGGCGTCCGGATGTTCCCGCAATACCTGCGTCACCGCGGCCAGCACGGTCCGCTGGCACCGCAATCGCAGCTCCGCGATCTCGAGGAGCCGAACCTGTTCGCTGTAGGTCTCGACCAGCGGCCGGCCGGCCTGCCGATCGAGCGCCGCGCCGACCTCGTCGAGCCGCAACCCCGCACTGGTCAGCAGCTGGATCCGGCGGAGGCGATCCAGGTGCTCCGGGCGGTAGCGCCGGCGTCCGCTGTCGTCCCGTTCCGCGACCAACAGCCCGATCCGGTCGTAGTACTGCAGCGTGCGCACCGTGGTCTCGCACCGGCGCGCGACGTCACCCACGGCGATCCAGTCCGATGCGTCCCGAGCAGGCATGACAGCGAGCCTGACATATGACGTCACGTCACCTGCAAGACCCGGCCGACGGGTCGCCTTCGTGCCGGGATCCCCTGTCGGACAAGGGTCGGTCTATCGACCGCCCGAGGTCACCGTCGGCGCGGTCAGGGGACGAATACTTCGGCTGTCGCCGGAACGCTCGGACGGTCGGTGCGCACGGTGAGCGCGACCCGCCCCGGGCCGGAGTCCACGTGCACGTAGAACGGCCGGGAACTCGTGTTGCCGGCGGGGATGAATTGGCTCACCGAGCCGCTCCGGCCGGTATCGAGGTTGCGCCAGTCGACGATCGCCGTGACATCACAGGCCAGGATGGTCGGCGCCCAATTGCCCAGCGGGGAGAAGCCCTGCGTGATCCGCAGTTCGATGGAATGAGCAGTTCCCGGAAAGACGTGGTACCGGTCCAGGGGGCCGTCGTAGGCGACTCCGGCGGCACTCAACATGCCGACGCAGATACCGTTGCCCACCGTCCACGCCGGGGCGGTCCGGACCTCTGTCATGGCGCAGGTACGGGGTCCCACATTCGACACCCCGAGCTGGCAGGGGTCGGCCGCGGCGGCGACGCCCGGCGCTGTCACGGCCATCGCGGCACCGACGAGTCCGGTCGCTGCTGTCGTGGCCAATTTCCGTGCGATCGTCATGCACAAATGATCGTGCATCGCCTCGCCTTCATTACGTTTCGCTCCGCCACGGGCGGGTCGATTCGCACGGACGGGTTGCTCGCCGGCCTCGAAACGCATTCGCCCGTCACGAAGCGGCGGCTGTCGGCCGGCGGTTCCCGTGGCACCAGGTTCGTACCGCTACCGGATCGTAGCGGCGCCCGTCTCCCGATCTCGTGGAAGTCGCCGGGGCGGTGCTGTCTCCGGGCGGCCGTGGAGACCGAATCGAGCCTGCTGTTCACGCTGGTAACACCGTAGAATTAGGCTATCGAACCGCGCATCGGTCCGGCCACTCGGAAGGCAGGTGCAGCAATGACGCATCACAATGATCCCCTTGCCGCCGGCATGCACACCGCCCACGCCTGGTTGCGGGCCGTCGCCGACGATCTGGGGACCGAGGATCTCACCTTCGCGCTGCGTGCGCTGCGCGCATGGATGCACACCGTCCGGGACCGGATAGGTGTGCCCAATTCCGCCCATCTCACCGCCCAACTGCCCGATTTCCTGCGCGGGATCTGGTACGAGGGGTGGGTACCGAGCCGGGTACCGGGCAACCACGGCGTCGCCGAGTTCGTCGACGAGTTCGCGGAGCGCGCCGGGATCTCGGCGGGCGATGTCTCGTTCACCGCCGGCTGCGTCACCTCCGCGCTGGACCGGATGATGTCGCCCGGCCAGCTGGATCATGTGTTCGCCGTGTTCCCGGATCGCCTCGGTATCGTGCTGCGCGGTGAGCGGCCGATGGCCGAAGCCTGACGCAGGCCGCCCACCCCGATCCCGCGGATCCACCGAGCCGAAGGGACGGATATGCGCACCACATCGAACGAGATCTGGCCGGCCCTGCGGGTGGACGACTGGGCCGATACCCGCGACACCCTGCACATGTGGATGCAGATCGTCGGCAAACTCCGGCTGGCCCGTGCCCCGATGGTCAATCACTGGTGGCAGGTGACCCTCTATATCTCCGCGCGCGGTTTGACCACCTCGGCGATCCCCTACGACCGCGGGACGTTCGATATCGAATTCGATTTCATCGACCACCAGCTACTCATCCGGTCCTGCACCGGCGCGCGGCACCGGATCAATCTGGAGCCCCAGACCGTGGCCGCGTTCTACGAAGAAGTGATGGGCGCGCTGCACGCGCTGGGTATCGACATCACGATCCTGGCCCGACCGGTGGAGGTGGAACGCGCGATTCCGTTCGCCGAGGACACCACGCACGCGGCCTACAACCGGGACCACGCCAATACGTTCTGGCGCCAGCTGGTGGCCGCCGACCGCGTCCTGAACCGGTTCCGCGGGGAGTTCTCCGGTAAGGCCAGCCCCGTGCATTTCTTCTGGGGTGCGATGGACCTGGCCTATACCCGCTTCTCCGGGCGCACCGCCCCGCCACATCCGGGTGGCGCCCCGAACTGCGCCGACTGGGTCATGGTCGAAGGCTATTCACACGAGCTGGCCAGTACCGGCTTCTGGCCGGGTGGCTCATCCGAGGGCAGTTTCTACGCCTATGCCTATCCGGAGCCCGGCGGGTACGCGGACACCCCGATCCGGCCGCAGGCCGGCTACTACGACGCCTCCGTCCACGAGTTCCTGCTGCCGTACGAGGCCGTGCGCACCGCCGACGAGCCCGAAGCCACCCTGCTGGAGTTTCTCCGGTCCACCTACGCTGCCGCCGCCGACGCCGCCGGCTGGGACCGTGAGCACCTGGATACGGTGCTACCCCGGGCGCGGTGACCCGGGCATCCGCCGCGGCGCGGCGAGCGTGACGAGGCATCGATCCCGCCCGCGGATCGGCGCTACCCGAGACCGATCGGCGGCTGCTGCGCGGCCGTAGGGGGCTCGTCCAGCGTGGCGAATCTCCTCTGATCGACCTAGCCTGGACAGGGTTTACCGATCGGTATACCCAGGGAGGTCGAGACATGACGACAGCCGAGACCATGCGCGCGGTGCGGATCGCGCGCCATGGAGGGCCGGAGGTGCTGGAGCGGGCGGAGGTTCCCGTACCCACCCCGGACGCGGGTGAGGTGCTGGTCCGGGTACACGCGGTAGCGCTGAACAACACCGACCTGTGGACCCGCGAGGGCGCCTACGGCCGCCCGGAAGACCCGCGGGCACGGTCGGGCTGGCGCGGCCCGATTGATTTCCCGCGCATCCAGGGCGCCGATATCGCCGGCCGGATCGCGGCGGTCGGGCCGGGGGTCGATGAACGCCTGGCCGGTCGCCGCGTGGTGGTGGACCCGGCGATCTACGACCGCGAGGGGCCGGACGCGAACCCGGTGGGATTGATGGGCAGCGAACGCGACGGCGGTTACGCCGAATATGTGACAGCGCCGGCCACACACGCGCACGACGTGACGGAATCCCCGCTGACCGACGATCAGCTCGCGAGTTTGCCGACCGCCTACGGCACCGCGCTGGGCATGATCGAACGGGGCCGGGTGCGGGAGGGGGAGACCGTGCTGGTCTCCGGAGCGTCGGGTGGTGTCGGCCTCGCACTCGTCCAGATCGCCCGCGCGCGAGGTGCCCGGGTCATCGCCATCAGCAGCGGATCCAAGAGCGATTCGGTCCGTGCGGCGGGCGCCGACGAAGTCGTCGACCGCACCGGAGATATCGCCGAGCAGGTCCGCGCCACCGCCCCGGGAGGCGTCGATGTGGGACTCGACGTCGTCGCCGGCGAGCTCGTGGCCGCGGGGCTGCCGTTGCTCCGCGAGGGTGGCCGGTGGGTGGTCGCCGGCGCGCTCGGCGGCTACGACGTGCACTTCGACGTGCGGCGGCTCTACCTGCACAACGCGCAACTGATCGGCTCCGCGATGCATACCCCCACACACTTCCGCCACCTCATGGACCTGGCCGTCCGCGCCGGAATCCACCCGGTCATCGCCGCGGCCTACCCGTTGGAGCAGGCTGCCCTGGCGCAAGAACAACTCGCGCGCCGGGAGCACGTCGGCAAGATCGTCCTGAACCCGTAGCCGGCGGCATTCCCGCATCTCCCGTTCCGGCGCGCACCGCGCCACCCTTCGACTCGGGCAGCGAGACGGTCGATGGAACGCGCTGCCTGCCAACCGATCCGGATGCAGTTCTCCGTCCGGCAACAGATCGGATGGGCGCGACGATGGTCCCTCGGACACCACAACTTCGGCGGAGGGATACAGAAGGCGATGACGCAGCTGACGAGAGGACAGAACGGACCGCTCGCCCACACCGAGTTGCTGGTCTCGGTCGAGGTCGCCGCGACGGCGGATCTGGCCGCGATGCTGGTCACCGAGCGGGGAGTGGTGCGTTCGGAGGCCGATTTCGTGTTCTACAACCAGCCCGCCGGACCGGGGGTTCGATTGCGACCCGGACCCGACGGGCAGCCGGGAAAACTGGCGCTTTCGTTGTCGGCCGTTCCGGCGGATATCGCACAGGTCCGGGTAGTGATCGCGCTCGACACGGTATCCGGCGGGCTTCCCGCCCCGGCCACCACCGTGACCGATAGCGCCGGAACCCCCCTCTACGAGTATCGGATGGCGGATCTCGGCAGGGAAAAGGCTGTTGTGGCGGTCGAGTTCTATCGCCGTTCGGGGGGCTGGAAGATCCGGGCCGTCGGCCAGGGATACGCGGGCGGCCTTGCGGAATTGGCAACCGATCACGGAATCGATGTGAACGAGAAGCACCCGGGCAGCGGTCCCACGCACACCGCGCCGGTGTCCGCCGCCGAGATCCGCACGGCCCGTGGGGAAGAGACGCTGTCGCTGGAGAAGCGCGTCGCGCTCGACCTGCGTAAGCGTGAGGTCGCCAAAGTACTGGTCGGCAAGGGAGTCTGCGGCGTTCGTGCCCGGGTCGTCCTGGTCCTCGACAAGACGGGCAGTATGCGACGTCTCTACAGCGCCGGAACGGTCCGACGGGTCGTCGAACGTATGCTCCCGATCGCGGTACAACTCGATGACGACGGCCGCATCGAGCCCTACCTCTATGCCGCCGACTACGCGAGACTGCCCGATATCACGGTGGACGGCGCCGAGGCGTGGTCGGCCGAATATTTGCATCTGCGCGGCCGCCACGGCGGTATCGACTACGCGGAGATCGGCGGCGCCAACAACGAGCTACCGGTGATGCGCGAGATCATCGCCTCGGTGAATCGCCATCGGCAACCGACGCTGGTCCTGTTCTTCACCGACGGTGGATTCCGGCAGAAGGCGAAGATCACCGCGCTCATGCGGGAAGCCTCCGTGCTCCCCGCGTTCTGGCAGTTCATCGGACTCGGCCACGCCGACTACGGACTCCTGCACACGCTGGACACGATGACCGGACGCCGGGTCGACAACGCCGGCTTCTTCTCGGTCGACGATATCGACACGGTGACCGATGCCGACCTCTACAACCGGCTGCTCGGCGAGTTCCCCGATTGGCTGAGCGCGGCGGAATCCGCCGGAATCCGCGGCGGCGCCGGCTGATCGGCGGTCGGGTCGCGCCGACGGGCCACCCGGGTCAGCTCATCGCGCCTCCCCCACTCCGGCACCGATCGGCGACCGACCGTGCCGCGTCGCCGACCGGGGTATCGGCGACCAGAACGAGGTATGACGTGCCGAGATCGTGCAGGCCGTTGATCGAGCATTCATAGCCGATCCGGTGCGCTACTTCGCGAACCCACCGGATCGCGCGTGTTCGCTCGGCCGGAGAGGTGCGCCCGGCATCACACACGATGAGGAGGCGGCGGGCGGCGAGAGCGGTCGCCGTCGCGGTCGCCTTCTCACACAACCGATTTTCGTGAATTCGCGCCCTTGTCGCCCGGAGGAGCAACCGGAGGCGCACTCGGCCGCCGCGGGGCCCGCCGAACAGGTAATTCACCACCGCCCGATCGATAACGACGAGGACGACCGCTTCGGAGCCGACCCGGATGCCGGCGGTGACCGGCTGCGCGGGCGCCGGGGCCCGACCATCCGGCCACGCCCGCGACACAGTCGAGGAGCCGGTATGGCTCGCCGGGATCCCACCGCGATGGAACTCCGCGAAGATCGCGTCCACCAGGTGGGTCGGCGGGCCGGCGCACATCGGCGACCGGCCGGCATCCGCATCCGGGAATGGGCGGAACGTGCTGCGCCGAGGCCGCGCATACGCCCTGCTCCTAGGGTTCCTTTTCGTCGCGATCACGGTTGCCGTGCCTGTCTTTGCCCGCGAGAGGTGTCCGGGCGTCGAACAGCGCCTCGATACGCGCCTTGATCTCGGCGGTGCCGAAATTCGACTCCCGCTCGTTTCTTCGGTCCGCTATTCCTGGTGCAGTCATGGTTACTCCGAAATATAAAATCGCACGGCTCATCGCCGTGAACTGTTACACGTCCGCTCGGTGACAGAAAATTATCCCGGAAAGAATCCGGATACGAGCGACGACGGAAAAATCAACCGTCTCGCGTTACGATTCGACGGAGGACGAGCCGAGAAGGCTTCCGGTCCGAGTTCTATCCACTACCGGGATGAGCAGGACCTCCGTCGACGTGGGAACCGTTTCAGCGCTTCTTCTTTCGTACGATAACCCTCGACTGCTCCTGCCGCTCACGCTTCACTGCCCGGCGCTGCTCCAGGGTCGACGAGGGTTTTTTCAGCGATTTCCCGCGCGATTTATCAGCCACTGTCGCTCCTTTTTCCGAAGTTCCATCCGACCGACCTCGACCATACGTCAGAAAAAATAAAAAGCCAGTCCGGTGGGACCACTGCCGCCGGACTCCTCGGCCGCCGGACTCGCAGCGCCACCGACCGGCCCGAGGGCGCCACGTCACTCGTCGGCAGCGACCGGGAATCGAGCGGTGTGTGCGGGAGAGGACTGCGCGGCGAGGAGCTGCAGTGCGTGGGCCGAGCCCGATCCCGGTTCTGTGTCGTACACGAACAAGGTCTGTTCGGGGTCGTCACCGGGTGAGAGCGCCTGGTAGGTGATCGTGACGTCACCGACGAGCGGGTGGTGGTACCGCTTCGTGCCGACGCTGCGCTCGTGTACCCGGTTGCGGGCCCAGAGCCGCCGGAACTCGGGGCTCCGGATCGACAGATCGCCGATGAGCCGCGCCAGTCCGGGGTCTTCCGGATGCCGGCCGGCGTCCATCCGGAGCATGGCGGCGGTGTCGGCGGCGACCTGTTCCCAGTCCACATAGAGCTCGCGGGCGTGCGGGTCCAGGAAGACGAAACGGGCCTGGTTGCGTTCGGTCTCGGGCACTCTGTCGAAGTCGGCGACCAGGAGCGCGGCGAGGCGGTTCTGCCCGAGGACGTCGAGCCGGCGTCCGAGCACGAAGGCGGGCCGCAGCGCGGTCTCGAGGGTATCGAGCAGGGTCCGTGTTGCCGGGTGCAGCCGCTGCCGCCTGACCGCCCGCCGGCGGCGGGCCGGGGCGGGCCGCGCGATCGTGTGCAGGTGTGCGCGCTCGGCGTCGTCGAGCCGCAGTGCGTCGGCCAGGGCGTCGAGCACCTCGGGGGATGCGCTCTTGCTGCGTCCCTGCTCGAGGCGGGTGTAGTAGTCGACGCTCACGCCGGCCAGCATCGCGAGTTCCTCGCGCCGCAACCCCGCCACGCGCCGCCGGCCGGCGTCGGCGATACCGACCTGGTCCGGGGAGAGCCGGGCGCGCGCCGCGCGCAGGAAATCGGCCGGGCGGGACTCCAGATGATCCGACATGACTCCAGTGTCCCGCTCTCGATGGCCTGCCGACGGGGGCGAGGGGTGCCCAGTTTGTCCCAGGAAACTGTGGGCCTTCAGCACCTCCCCGGGCCCGGCGACGATGGACGAGTCGTGATTCCGCGGCAACTCCTACGGAAAGGAACCCACTCCATGTCTGTCTGGATGATCACCGGCGCCGGCCGCGGCCTCGGTCTCGAGATCGCCCGCGCCGCTCTGGCCGGTGGCGAGCAGGTCGCCCTGGGCGCGCGCCGCCCCGAGACCCTGCCCGTGGACGTCCGCGACCACCCGAACACGCTGCCGGTACGGCTCGATGTGACCGATGGGACGCAGATCGCGTCGGCGGTGGCCGAGGTCGTCGACCGGTTCGGGTCGATCGACGTACTCGTCAACAACGCCGGCCGCGGGCTGCTCGGCACGCTCGAGGAGATCACCGGCGCCGAGGCGCGTTCGCTGTTCGACGTGAACGTGTTCGGCCTGATCGACACCACCCGCGCGGTCCTGCCGATCATGCGCCGGGCGGGCAAGGGCAAGCTCGTCCATATCGGGTCGCGGTCCGGATTCGAAGGCGAACCGGGCGTGAGCATGTACTCCGCCGCCAAGTTCGCCGTCGCCGGGATCAGCGAGGCCCTCGCGTCCGAGCTGGAGCCGTTCGGCATCCAGAGCATGGTCGTCGAGCCCGGTGTCTTCCGCACCGACTTCCTCGACGCATCCTCGGTGCAGCTGCCCGGGCGCCGTATCGCCGAGTACGACGGGACTCCGGCTCACGTCACACTTGACTGGGTGGAGGAGGCAAATCACACGCAGCTCGGCGACCCCGTCAAGGGTGCCGCTTTCATCTACCGGGTCGCGTCGGGCGAGCGACTTCCACTACACCTGCCGGTCGGGCAAGACGCGCTGGACCGTCGCGTCGTGCTGACCGAGCGCATCGAGCGCGAGATCGCGCCGCTGCGCGAGGCCTCGGCCGCTACCGCCCACACCGGGAGTGCGTGATCCCGTGCCGGGGCGCCGCGAGCCGTGCCCGGTCGCGCTCGGCCACCCCGAGCGGGCCGGTCCCACGGTGCCGGTCAGCACCGCCGACGAGGAATTGCCCGACTGTCATGAGCCGGGACAGAGCAAGGATCGATGTCACACGACGGAATAGCCGTCGAACGGGCCGACGTTGCATCCGCTTGTGACCGATACATCGCAGCTCGTGGACGGCCTGTTCGAACCGTTCGAGGTGAAGTCGCTGCACCTGCGCAATCGATTCGCGATGGCGCCGATGACTCGGATGTTCTCGCCGGACGGTATCCCCACCGTGGACGTCGCCGAATATTATCGGCGCCGCGCCGCGGGCGGTGTCGGGCTTATCATCACCGAGGGCACTTACATCCCCGACCCGGCCGCTGGACCCCATACCTCGGTGCCGCGCCACTACGGGGAGCAGAGCCTCGCCGGCTGGAAAGCGGTGGTCGACGCCGTGCACGCGGAAGGCGGGCAGATCATCCCGCAGCTGTGGCATCTCGGGGTCGGTCGCGGTAACCGACCCGAGCTGAATCCCGAGATCGAATCCGTCAGCCCATCCGGCCTCGGCCTCGACGGCACCGCAGCCGGGCGCGCGCTGACCGTATCCGACCTCGAGGCATTGCGAGACGCCTGGGTCGGCGCCGCCGTCAACGCGAAGGCCACCGGATTCGACGGCATCGAACTGCACGGGGCGCACGGCTACCTGCTCGATCAATTCCTTTGGGACCGAACCAATCTCCGCTCCGACGACTACGGCGGCACGCTCGAGGCCCGCGTTCGTTTTCCGGCCGAGGTCGTCGCGGCGATCCGCGAAGCCGTCGGCCCCGACCTGGCGATCGTGTACCGGTACTCGCAATGGAAATCCAGTGACTACAACGCACGTATCGCGGCGACACCCGCCGAACTCGCCCGCGTGCTCACCCCGCTCGTCCGGGCGGGGGTCGACGTTCTACACCCGTCCACCCGGAGGCACTGGGAACCGGCCTTCCCCGAATTGTCCGGCACGGATGGCGAGCTGGGGCTGGCCGGATGGACCAAGAAGATCACCGGGCTGCCTACGATCACCGTCGGTTCGGTCGGTCTCGACGAGGTGTTCACCACCTCCTTCACCGGTAGGGGAGATTCCGGCGTCACCGGTATCGATCGACTCCTGGAACAGCACGCACACGGTGAATTCGATCTCGTCGCACTCGGCCGGGCCCTGCTCGCCGACCCGGAGTGGGTCCGGAAGCTTCGGGAAGGGCGCAGCGACGAACACATCGCCTACCGGCAGGAACACCAGAGAACGCTGACGTAGAACGCGCACGCGGTGCCGTGGACCGCGCCGGCGAGAGAAGGGCCTGCATCCAATGGATGCAGGCCCTTCTCGACCGCGCATGTCACCCGTGGACCAGCTTGCGACGCAGGCCCTCGGTGGCGACGACGAGGGCCGGGACGAGGGTCAAGTGCGTGATCGACAGCGCGACCGTGGACGCGGTGTCGAAGTCGGCATTCACGGTCATGCCGATGGTGGCGACGGCGAGCGCCGAACCGATCACCGCGGCGACGCGCAACACACCGATCCACCTGTAGGACAGCAGTACGGCCGCGCCGAGCCCGATCAGCATGGGGACCACGGTCATCATGATGATTCCGCCGGGGGCGACACTCTGCACCCGGCCCGCGTCGGTCATCTCGAATGTGCCACCGGCGGCCGCGCCGATCAGCCAGACGACGAGGTTGGCCACGAGAGCGGCGCCGATCGCGCCGAAGAGGGCGACGGGACGATTCAGTGCGGGGATACGGGCGGCGGTGCCGGCGAGTGTGGTCGCGATGCTCATGATGATCTCCTGAAGCTGTGAAGTTCGCGTGAGACCATCTTGAAACCTAAACTAATATTTAGGTCAATATCGCCGGCCCGCAGCGTGTGCCAGATCACTCAGCGTATGGCTTCGACCCGGCACTCGGCAGCGGCGGGCCGGCCCGCGAGACGGTGATGTCGCGATCCCGCCAGCGACGAAACCCGCCACTTCATACCGTCGGCCGATGTGAATACTGATCCTTCCGCAGGGCCGGATGCCGGCAATCACCTACACGGTTCCGTCGTCCTGTTCATGTCCGTCGCGGCCGCACTCGGCACCTCCACGATCTATCCACTGCAACCCGCGATCGCGGATGTGGCGCAGTCTCTGGACTCGCAGATCGCCGCGGTCGGACTCGCGCTCGCGTGCGGACCCGCCGGTTACCTGGCAGGCCTCGGCCTGCTCGTCCCACTGGTGGACCGCTTCCCACCCGGACGGGTTCTCGCGCTCCAGTTCGCCGTCCTGGCAGGAGCACTGGCGGTGTGTGCGGCGGTGGACGATGTGTGGCGACTGGGGATGGTGACCGGTGTGGTCGGAGCCTGTTCGGCAGTGGGCGCGGGCCTCAGTTCCGTGGCCGGCCGATTCGCTACACCGCGTCGGCGCGCGACGATCCTGGGAATCGTGACCGCCGGAATATCGGTGGGGATCCTCGCCGGCCGGATCGCCGGCGGGTGGCTGGCCGACGAAATAGGCTGGCGTGGCATGGTTCTCGTATTCGCCGCGTTCTGTGCCGTATTCGCGGCATCCTGTGCGGTGGTGCTGCCGGGTACACGGGGTGCCGGTGAGCGCGGCTATATCGCGACGCTGCGCTCGCTGCCCGGGCTGTTCGTGCGGTACACCGAGCTCCGGGTCGCGGCGATATGCGGCGCGATGTGGTTCTTCGCGTTCTGCGCGGTGTGGGCCGGGCTCGCGGTCGCCCTCTCGAAGCCGCCGTTCTCGTACTCCGCGGAGCAGATCGGCCTCTACGCGGCGGCCGGGCTGTCGGGTATTCCGGCAGCCCGGCTCGCCGGCGCCTGGGCCGACCGGGTGGGCGCCACGCGCGTCGTTCTGGCGGGGCTGGCGCTGGCCGGAGCGGCCGCGACCGTCGCGGCATTCACCCTCACCGACACCCTCGTAACACTGGTCTGCCTGGCACTTTTCGATGCGGGTCTCTTCGCCGCACAGGTGGCGAATCAGAGCACCGTCCTATCGATCGACCCGGCCGCTCCGGCGCGGTTCAACAGCGTGTACATGCTGGTGTACTTCGTCGGCGGAAGCCTCGGGTCCGCCGCCGGTGCCGCAGCCGTCGACCGGTTCGGCTGGGCGGCAACGGCTTCACTCGCCGCGGCAGCCGTCGGGATCGCCGCCACGATCGTCGTGATCACGTCTGTTCGACATTCCCGGGCGACGGCAGATATCCGATGACTCGGACCTGCCGTCTCGGCGGGGCCGTCGTCCGCGGCGACGCCGGATCGACCGGCACCCGGCCGGCTAGACCGTGACGACGATCTTCCCGGTATGGATTCCCTTCTCGAGGTGCCGGTGCGCCGCCACGACGTCGTCGAGGCCGAACACCTCGCCGATCGCGGGACGCAGCGCGCCGAGGCGTACACCGGCGTTCAGGAAGGCCGCCATACGCCGCACCACCACGGCGTCGAGAGTGTGCTCGAAACTCCGGTAGCCGTGGATCGTGAGCGATGTGCCGCCCGGGAAGGACGCCGGCCGCGGATCCAGGAAGCCCGCGGCGACCAGCGTGGCGCCCGGGCGGGCCGCCGCCAGGAGATCCTGCTGGCCGGGGCCCATGACGAGGTCGAGGACGATATCGGCGCCGGTTCCGCCGGTGTGGTGACGGACGGCTTCGGCGATACCCGCCTGGTCGGTGGCGATGACCGCGGCGGCGCCGGCGGCGATCAGGTCGTCCTTCTTCGCGGCGTGCCGAGTGACCGCGAGGGGCACGGCGCCGATCTGGTTCGCGATCTGCATCGCCGCCCGGCCGACACCGCCGGACGCGGCAGTGATGAGGACGTGGTCGCCGGGACGCATCCCCGCCTTCTCGACGAGCGCGCCATAGGCCGTGGAGTACGCGACCCAGATCGCCGCGGCCTCCGCGACGCCGAGCCCGGCCGGCCGGGCGAGGACGCGGCTCGCGGGGACGGTGGTGTATTCGGCGTAGCTACCCCGGACGCTCGCGTCGGGAACGGCCGTCAGGACGACCGGATCGCCGGCCTCCAGCCCGCTGACCTCGGGGCCCACCGCGTCGACGATGCCGGTTCCTTCGACGCCGAGGCGGGCGTGCGGCAGGGCGACGGCCGCGGGCATACTGCCGGAACGCATCATCAGGTCGAGCGGGTTGACGGCGAACGCTTCGATCCTGACCCGGACCTCGCCGGCTGCGGGCTCGACGATCGGTTCCTCGACGATGCGCATGACATCCGGTCCGCCGAACCGGTCGAACACGACGACTCGTGACATGGTGATTCCTCCGTATCCAGCGCTGAATGCGCTGCTCCAGAACGCTACGGAGCCGTGCGTTACCTCCTGGTACCTTCGAATTCCATGCAGAACACCGCCGGACCGGCCTTCCTCGCCGACTGCCCCACCCGCCTGGCGGTCGAGATCATCTCCGACAAATGGGCCGTGCTCGTGCTCTTCGGGCTCAGCCGGCAACCTCACAGGCACGGGGAACTCGTCGACCTCATCGGCGGCATCTCGCGCAAGGTCCTCACCCAGACGCTGCGCCGACTCCAGCAGTACGGTCTGGTCGAACGTCATGCCGAAGCGCCACGGCGGGTCGTGTACGGCCTCACCGACCTCGGCCGGACCCTCGTCGAGCCCATCGAGGTCCTGACGAGCTGGGCGCGGGACCACGGCGGGGCGATCGCCGACTTCCAGGAAGCGAACCGGAACCTCGCTTCGGATCAAGCACACCCGGCCGGTTGATCCCGGCGATGGCCGGATCCACCCGAGTACTCCCGCAGGACCCGGCCGGGAGGCATTCGAGCATCGGAGCCCGGTGCGTAGCACCGAACCGTTTCCGGCCGGACGCGGCGGAGCGCGGCGACTAATATTCCGGAGATGTCGTTGCCGAGTGATATGCGTGCGTTCAATCGGTCCGTGGTCGAGAATTTCCGCGCCGAAGGCGGGAAGATCACAATGGAGGGGATGCTGAAGGGGTCCGACCTCGTTCTACTGACCACCGTCGGCCGGAGTAGCGGGCGGCAACATATCGTGCCGCTCGGGTACCTGACCGACGGTGACGATCGAATCGTGTTGTGGGCGTCCAATATGGCCGCGGCCGAACACCCGGCGTGGTACCGGAATCTGGTCGCCGAGCCGCAGGTCATCGTGGAGCGGCCCACCCCGGCCGGTATCGATCTGTTCACCGGTACCGCGCACACCGCCGTGGCGTCCGAACGGGAGCGACTGTTCGCGATGCTGGCCGACCGGTTCCCGCATATGGCCGCACATCAGCAGCAGACCGAACGGGAGATCCCGCTCGTGGTGGTGGAACGAGTCTCGGGCCGCGCCGACTAGCGTGTCGCGTGGTCCGGGCGAACATGATCCCTGCCCGGTGCGGTCCGACAGCTGTCACGTGGCGGTGAATGCGGGCAGGGTGAGCGCCGAATGCGCGGCCCGGCCCGCGGCCGCGGGTAGCGAAACGAGCTCGCGCAGTGCCGCGTTCCGCTGTGCCAGGGCTTCGGCGGTAGTCGGGAACAGACTCGCCTCGCCCTCGGTGACCAGTTCCTGATTCAGGCGCACGAATTCCCGCATCCCGCGTTCGTACGCGCTGAACGCGGCCGGGTGGCCGGGGTTCGTGGCGAGTTCGCCGGCCAGCATGTACGCGCCGACCAGGGCCACGCTCGATCCTTGGCCGGTGAGGAAAGACGGCGCGTACGCGGCGTCGCCGACCAGGGCGACCCGTCCCGACGACCAGCGCGGCAGGTGGATCTGACTGACGACGTCGAAGAAGAGATCGTCGGCCGCACGCATATCGGCGATCATCCGCGGAATCTCCCATCCGTCGCCGGCGAAGACCGAGGCCACGAGGTCACGCTGGGCGACCGGATCCCGGAACGCGTCGAACGGGGGGTCGGTGCGGGCGAAGTTGAGGAAGCCGTGCAACTGCGGGCCGTCACCGACGGCGTAGAGGGCCGCGGACCGGCCGGGCGTGTTCCACAGGACGCCCTCCTGCGCGAGACCGAAATCGTTGGTCATGGTGAAACCGGCGAAGCAGTAGCCGAGGTAGTGATGGAACTGTTCCTCGGGACCGAAGAGCAGGCTCCTGATATTCGAGTGCAGGCCGTCGGCGCCGATGACGAGATCGAAGGTGCGCCGGGTTCCGCTGCGGAAAATCACGTCCACGCCGAGGTCGTGTTCGCGGAGGGTGCGGACGGAATCGTCGAAGAGGAATTCGACGTCGTCACGGATTGCGCTGTACAGGATTTCGGTGAGGGCGCCCCGGGGCACCTCCAGGTCGCGCCCCGCTGTTCCGCCGGCGAGCGCGTCGGGCCGGACCGCGGCGATCGGGCTGCCGTCCGGGTTCAGGAAGGTGATCCGGCGCGTATCGATATGCGCGGCTCGGAGCTGCGGCAATACGCCCATATGTGCGACCACCTCCAGCGCGGTACCGCGGATGTCGATGGGGTAACCGCCACCGCGGGGCGCGCTCGCCCGCTCCACCACCGTGACCTCGAATCCGTACCGGTCGAGCCAGTACGCCGTCGCGGGACCGGCGATGCTCGCGCCGGAGATCAGGACACGTGACACGGCTGCTGCACGATCTGGAGCGGCGCGGACTCGTCCGCCGGATCACCGACCCCGACGATCAGCGGGCCCGCCTGATCGAACTCACCCCGGACGGCGCGGCGGCCGCGGACCGCTACCTCCAGGGGATGCTCGGGTGGTTCACCGGGGCATTGGCCGGCTGGTCCGACGAAGACCGCCGCACTTTCGGCGGGCTACTCGGCCGATTCGTCGATGACCTCACCGCGCACCTGAAGGTCGTCGAGGACAGCCCGTAGGCCGTCGGCATTCCGGCCGGCCGACTCGCGCCGAGAGCTGTTCGGCGGCGGCCGATCTCGCTTCACCGAGAAATGCTCGCCATGATTCTGGACCTGGGTCCGCCGGCGGTCGTGCCATAGTGTTCGGTCGCCCTTGCCTGTCACCGCAACCGCGGGACCGCCTCGTCGTCGCGGCGTCCCCGGTCGTCGGCCGACCGGCTCGAGCGCAGCTCGAATCGTCGCCGGCACCGCGCCGCACATCGTATGGCCGGCCGACCTCCCAGAAGGAGTCCGATGTCTTCCGTGCGTGGCCCCGCGATCGGGTTGTCCGTCTTCGGTGTTGCCGCAGTGTGTTGCCTGAGCCTGGTCATGACCACCGCGCGTGGACCGGCCACCGAGGCCGACACCGAATACGCGGCGGTCTTCACCGATATCTCCGGGCTCACCGCCGGTAGCGGTGTCCAGCTGGCCGGAGCCCGGATCGGAACCGTCACCACGATCGATGCCGCCGACGATGCCACGGCCCGGGTGGAATTCACCCTGGGCCGCGACCGGCCGGTCCTGGACACCACGCACGCCGCGGTCCGCTATCAGAGCCCGCTCGGACAGTACTACCTGGAGCTGTTCGAGTCCGGTCCCGGAGGGACCGTGCTCGCTTCCGGGGCAACGATTCCGCGCGAGCGGACTGCGCCCGGTGTCGACATATCGCGGCTGTTCGACGGATTCCGGCCATTGTTCACCGCGCTCGACCTCGAAGAACTGGGCCGGGTGGCGGAGAACGTGGGCCGGGTCCTGCAGGGCGACGGCGCGGGCATCGGACCGGTACTGACGGCGCTGGGCGATCTGCTCCAGTACGCGACGAACGAGCACGCCGCCGTGGCGGTGTTCATTCACAATCTGGGGAAGATCGCCACCGAGTTCGGCGGTATCGCCGAACAGGTCGGCGAACTCATCGAGGGGATCGCCGCCCTGGTGGGCCTGTTCGACGACGCCGCGAAACTGGTGAACTCGCTGTTCGCGGAGGATACGAGCCTCGATTCGGAGGGCGGGCTCCTCGCCGGGCCGGAATCTCTTTCCGAAGACGCCTACCCGGCCCTGCACGAGCAGTTACGCGTACTCGCTTCTCGCCCCGACCAGCTCGTGGAGGTCCTGTCGCTGAAGCCGGAACTGATCAACGGCCTGAACTCGGACCATCCGGGAGGAAGCACGGAATCCGCGGCCACCTGTTCGACCTGGCCGTTGACCCCGGTCGGCCTCGCCGGAACGCGGCAACGGGCGGTGTGCCGATGAAGCGCACCCGGCCGGGCCGGATCGAATCCAGGCCCTCCCCCCTCCGCGGATCCCGCTGCCGCACCGGCATTTCCGTAGTCAGTGAGGACCCTCAGTGAGCGATACCACGGAGACCGGCGCACAGTGGAAGCTCGAGGAACAGCGCGCCCCGGGTTCGTTGGCCACCGTATCGGCGTGGGGACTCGCCGCGGTCGCGTTCGTCGTCCTGGCGGCACTTCTCGGCTGGCGCTGGTACTCCGCCCAGCATGAGCTCGACGACCTACGCGCCCGCATCACCGATCGCGACCGGGTGGCCGCCGTCGCCGCCGACTACACGAAACGTTCACTGACCTATGACTTCCGCAGCCTCGACGCCTTCTTCGCCGGAGTCCGGCAGGGAACAACCGCCGCGTTCGCCCATCGCTACGACACCGTCGGCGACACACTCGCGAAGGTGATGACCGAGGCGGAGGTCGTCGCCCAGGGCGAGGTCGTGAGCACCGCGGTCGACGCCGTCGACGCGGACAACTACATCGTCACCGTTTTCGCTACCCAGCAGACCCGTAACGTCCGGCATCCGGAACCGGTCGACGCCCCCACCCTGGTGACCGTCGGTGTGCAACGCGTCGGGAACGAATGGCTTGTCGCCGACTACCGCCCGCGATGAGGACGCCGGGCTCCCGGTGCCCCGCGTGATATCTGTGCGGATCCGCATGGGTGTGGAGCGGTCACGGACCCGGGCACGCCTGGAACCTCGCCCGCCGCGTCCTCATCCGTCGTTCCCAGAGGTGGCCGACGAGAGCCGAACCCGCCACAGCGCGAACGCACCGAGGGCCGCGGCGACCGATCCGATGGCCAGTGCGAGGAAGCCGCCGACGATCCCGTATCCGGTGCCGGGCCCGCCCTCGGCGGCGAGGACGACCAACCCGCCGAATACCAGACCGGCCACCCCTGCCACCAGTGCGGCGACCGCCGAGCGGTGTCCGGCGCGGCGGACGACGGCGCGGGCGCCGATCACCGCACCCGCGAGTCCCACCGCCACACCCACCAGGGACCAGAAACGTCCGGCGGTCAGCCCGGCGGCGTCCGACTGCGCCAGGATCTCCGAGGTGACGAGTAGCTGACGAACGGACATGACGTCCTCCTTCTCCGACGACTGTTACGTGGCCATCGTCGCCGCCGAGTCCGTCTCCGGGCGTCGTGCGCACGGAGGCATTCCGGTTGCCGCCGGGGGCGTAGCCGGCGGCGGGAGTACTGCGTCCGCAGTAGCCGGCGATCATCCCCGTGCACGATCTCCCCGCGCGCACATCGGGCTAGGGTGCAGCAATGGAAAGGCTCCGGAACTGGGCGGTCGCCGCGGGCATCGCGGTGTTCCAGCTGGTCTCCGGTGTGTCCGGGCCGCCGGTCGGCTGGGTGCTGCTGGTCGTCGGCGGGCTGGCGCCGGTCGCGGCCGGCCGGGCGCCGGTCGCCGTGCTGGCCGTGACGGGGTCGACCGCGTTGGCGTATCAGGCTCTCGGGGTGGACGTACCCGCGGTCGCGTTCCTGGTCGCCGTGTACGCGGCGGTCCGCGCCGGGCGCTGGGCGGCGGCCGCGGCGGGGTCGGTGGTCATGGTGGCGGCCATGCCCTTGGCGCTGCTGATTTCGCCGCGCGGACTCCTGGTGAGCGAGGCGCTCATGGAGTCCCGGGACGTGCTGCAGTTGGCGTGGCTGGTCGCCGCGGGCGCGGCGGGCGAAGCATTACGGCAGGCCGAGCGGCGCGCCGACGAAGCCGAACGTACCCGGGAGGAGACCGCGCGGCGCCGGGCCGACGAAGAGCGGTTGCATATCGCGCGGGAGCTGCACGATTCCCTGACCCACCAGATCTCGGTGATCAAAGTGCAGGCCGAGGTGGCCGTCCACTCGGCCCGACGGCGCGGCGAGCAGGTGCCCGACGCGCTGTCGGCGATCCTGGAGGCCGGGCGGGAGGCATCCCGGGAGCTGCGGGCCACCCTGGCGGTCCTGCGTGACGACCGCCCACCGTCGTACGGACTCGATCATGTCGCGGAGCTGGTGGACCGGGTCCGCACCACCGGACTGGATGCGACATTGACGGTTGCCGGGCGGCCCGACACCCTGCCGGTGGCCGTGGACCGGACCGCGTACCGGATCATCCAGGAGTCGCTGACCAACATCACCCGGCACTCCGCCGCCGGGACCGCGACGGTCCGTATCGATTACCGCCCGGACGCTGTGGTGATCCGGGTGGACGACGACGGTCGAGCCACGCCGGACATCAGGTCCGAGCCGGGTGTGGGACTGCTCGGGATGCGGGAACGGGTCACCGCCCTCGGCGGCCGGTTACACGCCGCGCCCCGCGGCGAGGGCGGGTTCACCGTCCGGGCCGAACTGCCCGTGGAGCGGACGCCGTGATCCGTGTTCTGCTGGTCGACGACCAGCCGCTGATCCGCAGCGGTTTCCGGGCACTGCTCGAACTGGAAGACGATATCGAGGTCGTGGCCGAGGCGGCCGATGGCGCACGAGGCGTCGAGCTGGCTCGCGAACACCGGCCCGATATCGCGCTGGTGGATATCCAGATGCCGGTCGTGGACGGCATCGAGGCGACCCGGCGTATCGCCGCGGACCCGGCCCTGGCCGGAGTGCACGTCGTAATACTGACCAACTACGGTCTCGACGAGCACGTCTTCGACGCCCTGCGCGCGGGCGCGGCCGGATTCCTGGTCAAGGACATCCACCCGGAGGACTTCCTGCACGCCGTCCGGGTCGCGGCCCGCGGTGACGCGCTGCTCGCGCCGTCGATCACGCGCAAGCTGATCGACCGGTATGTCAGCCGGCCGCCGGCCCCGGACGTGATCGCCGGAACGGCCGGACTGACCGCCCGTGAGCGGGAAGTGGTCGTCCTCGTCGCGCGCGGTCTTTCGAACGGTGAGATAGCCGCCCACCTGGTGATCAGCCCGCTGACCGCCAAAACCCACGTCAACCGGGCCATGACCAAACTTCATGCCCGCGACCGCGCCCAGTTGGTGGTCCTGGCCTACGAATCCGGCCTCGTGATCCCGCGCCGGGCGTGATCTGCCCTCCCCCACCCACGAGCGTGCGGCATCACCCGGCCGGGCGCCCCGGATCGTGCTCGACAGCGGACTATCCGGCCGAATCGATCAGCAGGTGTTCCATACCGTTCGCCTCATCGGAGTACTTGTGGAGTCCGACGACCGCCACGAAATCGTGGTCGCCGACACTGCGCTGCAATGGGCTCCAATTGTCGGCGAGATACCGGCCCGCGCCCGCGGTGCCGCGCCGGCCCAGTCCCCCGCAGTACACCCAGTATCGACCGGGGTGCAGATCGGGGCTCGGCCGCACTCGCGCGATGATCCCGACATCGACGACGTCGTGCGCGTCGAAGCGGCGTCCGTCGCTGAGTTCCACGCGCCGCGGGTAGAAACTGCCGCCGGTCGCGCGGTCGTCGACAGTGAACAGCGGACGTTCGGCGATTTCGGCGTATCTGCGGAGACAGTCGTTGCCGCCCAGCCCGAAACTGATGAAGGGCCGGTCGTAGGGCGCGGCGATGTCGCGGTCACTCCGTATCCGGACCGGAATACGTGTATGCCGCTGCAGCAGATCGAAAACGTACAGCAGACCGCGGAGGTCGCTCTCCAGGACGACCAGCGTTTCCGCGGGCTGCCGGGGCGCGTGGGCACCCTCCTTCCTGCCGAAAAGACTCCGGCGCGCGAACCCCGGCGTTCGCCGGTCGTCCACCGGCTCGGCCGACTCGAACGAGGAATGCACGAGAAGCGCTCCGTCCGTGACCATCTCGGCACCGAGAAATGCCTCGAGTACGGCATCGACGTCGGTGGCACCCGCGGGCCGGGGCCGGCCGGGGGCCGGGGACGACCCGGCGATCCGGAACAATCCTTCGACCGTCCAGCCCGGGAACATCTTCTCCAGGACCCGGCAGTGATAGTCGCGGGGTAGCCCGATCATGCGTCCGGAGAGCCACTGGTAATACTGGGCTTTCGCGGGCCCGTGGCCCGGGGGGATGGGCGGGTCGAGCTGGGCCGCGCACCTGTCGTACGCGGCCAAGAAATCCGGATGGCTCTTCAGATGCCGTTCGGCCAGCAGAACCTTCAACACGGTTGCCAACGAAAACCCCCTTTACCCCGGCAGTCTCCGTCCACTGTGCCGGAGACCCGAGCACCGCCGGTTCGACCACGGCGGGGCCGGGCCGCCGAGCGAACCTGCCGACGACCCGGCACCCCCAGGTATCACATATAGGTGTAGCCGAGGCCGTTACTGCTTCGACCCGAGCCCATGACGGTGACCGGCACTGTGCCCGCGGACCCCGCGGGGCCACCGCGGTGATCTGCGTGCCGGAGATTGCTGGTCCCCCGCGCCGTGGTGACGGTCACCGCGGCGGTACCGGTCGAACCGCCGGGGGCGATGGCCGTGATCCGGGCCGGGGAATCGAGGGTGAAGGCGGTGGCGGTGGCGCCGAAGCGAACAGTGGCGGGGCAGGGAAACCCGTGCCCGTGATGGTCACGCTCGTGCCCCCGGCCGTGGGGCCGGAGGTTGGGGACAGAGATGTGATGGTAGGCATGGTGCATGCTTCCTTGTTTCCGAGGTGATGTCCTTCGCTGTACCGAGTGATCTACTCGAGCTCTCATAGCCGCCCGCTCTTACATTAGGCGCCTGGACCTGTTGCCGCGCAATGCATCTCACGATCCGTTTTGGTCCGTTTTCGTCCGTTTTCGGATAGCCGGCGCGGCGGCGGAACCACCGCGGCGCCACCCGTTCCCACCGCGCGAACCGACATCGGTGAGAGCTCACAAACCCGCACCGGAGAGAGTCCGGGTACGGTGACATCCACCCCCGATCACGGTGCGGTATTCCTGCTGAGAAACGAGGATGTGCTCGATGACATCTACCGCCGAAAAACTGGCCGACCTGCGTAAGAAGCTGGAGCTCGCGCAGGAGCCGGCCGGAGAGGCGGGAGCCGCCAAACGAGCACGTAAGGGCATACCGTCCGCCCGCGACCGCATCGAGATGCTGCTGGATCCGGGCACCTTTGTGGAGATCGGTGCTCTCGTGCGAAATCCGGCGGACAAGGACGCCCTCTACGGCGACGGGGTGGTCACCGGCCGAGGCCTGGTGGACGGCCGGCCCGTCGCGGTGTTCTCCCATGACCAGACCGTGTACGGCGGCACCATCGGCGAGATGTTCGGCCGCAAGGTCGCCGCGATCATGGACCTGGCGGGACGAACGGGCTGCCCGCTGGTCGGGATCAACGATTCGGGAGGCGCGCGCGTCCAGGAGGCCGTGACGTCGCTGCGCTGGTACGGCGAGTTGGCGACCAAGATGGAACCGCTCTCGGGTGCGGTACCGATGGTCTCGCTGATTCTGGGCAACTGCGCGGCCGGCGCGGTCTACCAGCCGATCTGCACCGATGTCGTGGTCGCCACGAAGAGCGCGCACATGTTCGTCACCGGACCCAAGATCATCGAGGACGCCATCGGTGAGAAGGTGGACATGGAGGAGCTGGGCGGTGCCTACAACCAGGCCGCCTACGGCAATATCCACCATGTGGCCGAGGACGAGGCAGCCGCCTTCGCGTGGGTCCGCAACTACCTGAGCTATCTGCCGTCGAGCGCTGTCGAACTGCCGCCGATCGTCAATCCCGGACTCGAGCCGCAGGTCACCGAATCCGATCTGGCGCTGAACACGCTGGTCCCCGACTCGGACAACGCGGTCTACGATATGCACGACGTGCTGTTGCGCATCTTCGACGACGGCGAGTTCCACGAGATCGGCGCGGCCGCCACCAAGAACCTGATCACCGGTTTCGCCCGCGTCGACGGTCACCCGGTGGGTGTGGTCGCCAATCAGCCGACCGTGCTGGCGGGCGCGCTCGACGCCAAGGCCAGCGACAAGGCCGCGCATTTCATCCACATCTGCAATGCCTTCGAGATCCCACTGGTGCTGGTGGTCGACACCCCCGGCTTCCTGCCCGGCGTGGAACAGGAGAAGGTCGGCGTCATCAAGCGCGGCGGCCGGTTCCTGTTCGCCTATGTGGAGGCCACCGTCCCCAAGGTGACCGTGGTGGTCCGCAAGGCCTACGGCGGCGGGTGGGCGGTCATGGGCGCCAAAGCTCTCGGCTGCGATATCTACCTGGCCTGGCCCACCGCGCGCATCGCGGTCATGGGGGCCGAGAGCGCAGTGGGCCTGACCCAGCGCAAGGTCCTCGACGCGACCCCCGAAGACCAGCGCGGCGCGCTGCGACAGCAGATGATCGACTTCTACAACGCGACCGTCGCGACCCCGTGGATCGCGGCCGAACGCGGCTACATCGACAGCGTGATCGAGCCGTCGGCCACCCGGCTGGAGCTCCGGCGCGCCCTGCATCTGCTCCGCGACAAGAAGGTCATCCGCTACCCGCGCAAGCATCACCTGCTGCCGCTGTGAACAGGCGGTGGTGCCGGGCATCACCGCCAATGTAACGAACAGGCATCGGCGAACGAAAGACGCAGCAGCGCACGCATTCCAGCGCGGCGCGTGGAATTCGGAAGACGATCCGTACGCGGATGCCGTTCGATGACCAGGACCGACAACCAAGAAAGATAGATATGCCTGGCTTCCTGAAATACATCCTGTGGCTCAACATGCTGGGCATGCTGTCCGGGGCCTACTACTGAACCGGCCGCGACAGGGCCGGATCCGGTGGCGGATTCCATCGACAGCGAGTAGATGACGCTCTATCGGGCCGGTCGGCGGATCACGATCGCGCCGCCGGCCGGCCCGCGCCGCCGCCGGGCCGGGCGCCGGCGCGAAACCCGGTGCCACGGGCGAGGAGCGGCGCGAGCCGGCCGGGAAAAGTGCGGCCGGCGCTCATGTGTCAGCCGGCGCGCAGGGGTGCACCGACACGGTGCAGGTGGGCCAGCGCCTCCCGGTACGACGCGACCAGTCCGGTCTCGTGGTAGGGCACGCCGATTTCGGCGCAATAGTCACGAACTATCCGTTGCGCGTGACGAAGATTCGGCGTCGGCATATTCGGGAACAGATGGTGCTCGATCTGATAGTTGAGGCCGCCGAGAGCGAGGTCGGTCAGGACGCCGCCCCGGACGTTACGGGAGGTCAGCACCTGTCGGCGCAGGAAGTCGGGGCGGTCGTCACCGGTCAGGGTCGGCATGCCCTTGTGGTTCGGGGCGAAGATACAGCCCATGTACAGGCCGAACAGCGCCTGGTGGACAGCGAGGAACGCGAAGGCCTTGTCCACGGGCAGAACCGCGAACACCGCGGCCAGGTAGACGGCGAAGTGACCGAAGAGCAGGGCGCCTTCCAGCCAACGATGCTTCACCGATCGATTCCTGAGCGCTCGTATGCCCGCCACATGAAGATTCAGGCCCTCCAGCAGCAGTAGCGGGAAGAACAGGAATGCCTGCGCCCGCCCGAGGAGACGAGGCAGACCGCGGCTGGCCCGAGCCTGCCGCTGTGACCAGAGCAGAATATCTGGCGCGACATCGGGGTCGAGTTCCTCGTGGTTCGGGTTCGCGTGATGGCGGGTGTGTTTGTCCTGCCACCAGCCGTAGGCCAGCCCTATCCCGGCATTGCCGACCACTCGGCCCACGATCTCTGTCGGCCGCCGCAGCCGGAAGACCTGGCGGTGCGCGACATCGTGCATGACAAGTGCGACCTGAGCGAACGCCACGGCCATGAACGCCGCGATCATCAGCGTCCACCACGAGTCACCGACGAGGACGAATGCCGCCCAGCCGGCCACGAACGCGACCGCCACCAGGCCGAGCCGGACGGTGTAGTAGACGGGCCGCCGGTCCATCAGTCCGGCGTCGGAGATCCGGCGCAGCAGGCGGGAGTAATCACCGTCGGCAGCGCCGCGGCGTGGTGATCGTGGAGAGGACTGGGATATCAAGGCCGGTGTCGTCATAGATCTTCCTGAGAGTTGAGACAAGGACGCCACCTCCACCCGTTCGGCTGCCGACCGGTCGACGTCGGTCGGAGATCTGGTCGAGCCGGTCTCGGGTGCAGGGTCGGGCTGACGAATTCGATGAAACCGACGCTATCGGCCGGATTCTCGTCCCGGGTAATCCTCTGGTATGAGATCGGATCGCACTGTGAGGTGATATCAGCTCTTCCCGACCCCGCGGCAACCGGTGGTCGTCGAATACGCGCCGGCGGGCCGAGCACCGCACTGCCGGCGACAGCGCCCGGCGGAGCCGGTTCCCGATCAGGCGGGCATGGTCGCGTCACCGGACTCGTCACTCGGCGGCCCCGGGTCGGCGACACCGGTGCTCTTCTCCGCCGACCCGGGCGGTCCGATACCGGGCGGACGCCGGAAACCGGCGAACCTGCCGAGTTCACCGGCGCCATCGGCCATCACCTCCGCGACCGGCGTCAACTCCCCCTTGATGATGACATCCACGATGCCACCTTCCGGATCGCCTTCCTTGGGTTGCACCCGCACCACCGCCGATCCGTCGTCGAAGGTGATGAGGTCACCGCTCGCCAGATCGTTCGGGTCGACGGGCTCCAGGGCATTCTCGTCCAGCCACTCGGCGTCCGTACCGGCGTAGGCGGCCTTCCCATCGGTACCGCCCTTGTTGCTGTATGCCGCTTCGTAAGCGTCGGCGACACTCGGCCACACCTGCTCGGTGACCTTGTCCCCTTCATGGGTATACGGGATACGCCCGTCCTCGTCTCGCGCCTTTTCACCGGTCGGAGCCACCGTCCGCGGTGCGTTCGCGTCATCCTGCTGTCCGGAATCCGGCGCCGCTGTCGCCTCGCCCGGCGACTGCTGGACCGGCGGTGTGCTGACCGTCGGTTGAGCGGGCTGCGGGGCGGCAACTGGACCTCCCCGCTGCGGGCCGTCCTCGTGATACCGCTCGCGATCGTCTTCCAGATCCGCGTCCGGACCGCTGTCGGCGAGGCCGGGATCCTGCAGATTCGACATCATCAGGGGCATCAGCAGACTGGAAGGATCGAATGGCACACCACCCTGCGGAACCGCCGCGGACAGTTGATCCATCCCGATGCCGCCCTGAGGCGGCGAATCGATCTGCGCCCGTGACATCTTCGCTGCCGAGTCGTCCGACGTGTCGCCGCCGGAACCGGTGTCCGAGGCGAGGCCGGTGTCGACACCGCCCTCGGTACCGGTAGAACCGATATCGGCGACACCCGCGGGGCTCGAACCCGCCGCGGCACCCCAGGAGCCGGAATTCGCCTCGGCAGCCCTGGAACTCGGAGCCGCAGCAGGAACTTGCGAACCCGAGGCCGGCGCCGCAGCGGCTACTGGCGAACCCGAGACCGGAGCGGCAGCAGCAGCTTGTGAACCCGGGGCCGGAGCCGCAGCAGAAACTTGCGAACCCGAGCGCTCCGAACCCGAACCAGCGCGCGCCGAACCCGAAGTCGCATCTTCCGAACCAGAACCAGAACCAGCACTCGAGTCGGAGCCCGAGTCCGAGTCCGAGTCCGAAAAAGCGTCGATGGCGTATATGCCGGCACCCACGGCGACCGCGCCAACGGCAACGCCACCGGCGATCTTGAGGTTCCGACCGGAACCCGAACCATTGCCGGCTGCCGACCCGGAACCGGCACCCGAACCAGCACCAGCGCCCGACCCAGCACCCGAACCGGAACCAGCACCCGACCCAGCACCCGAACCGGAACCAGCACCCGACCCAGCACCCGAACCGGAACCAGCACCACCCGAACCGGAACCAGCACCAGCACCCGACCCGGCACCCGAACCGGAACCAGCACCAGCACCCGACCCGGCACCAGACCCGGCACCCGACCCGGCACCGGCACCCGAACCAGCACCCGAACCACTGCCACGATCCGGCGCACCCTCACGCCTACCGGCATCCGGCGCACCCTCACGCCTACCCGCATCCGGCGCACCTCCACGCCTGCCGGCATCCGGATCCGCGCCGGCACGATTGCGGTCGGGGAGGCCCGGCTCGTGCATGACCAGCAGTTCATCCCGGCCTGCCCGCCGGCTCTGTCGGTCCGCCTCGCCATCCCGGCGGGCCTGTTCTTCCGCCTCCCTATCCCGGCGAGCCTGTTCTTCCGCTTCTCTGGCCAGGCGTTCCCGCTCCAGGCGTGCCTGCTCCCGCGCCTCCTCGTCCAGGCGTCGCTGCCGCTCCTCCTCGAGGCGTGCCTGCTCCCGCGCCTCTCTTTCCACGCGGGCCTGCTCCTCCGCCTCCGCCCGGCCGTGTGCCCTTTCCCGCGCCGTGTCCAGACGGTCCTGTTCTCTCGTGACGTCGCGCTCCAGATCCTGGATCTCCCGCGCCACTCGTTGCTGTTCTCTCGTCAGCTCTTCCGCCATCCAATGGGCGTTGTTCCGCGCTCCGGACAGATCCGGCAGCACCCTTGCTTCCTGGTCGCTGTACCGGCTTTCCAGGACATCCCAGCGCGGCTGGGCTGTCACATCGCTCCGGTCCCCGGTGCCGACCGGAGTGGTGTCATTCCACTCCCGTTGCTGTTGTCTGCGCAGCTCGTCCCGCTGCGCCCGGAGTTCGTTCCGGCGTGCCTGCAGTTCCTCCAGGCCGCGTCTCCCGTCGTGCACCCTGTTCTGCGCGACTCGCAATTCCGCAATGTCGCGGTCACTGTGGTTCGGCACCCAGGGCGGCCGGCCCTCGGCCTCCCGATGTGCATTGAGCCTGTTCAACGCAGCCGTGAGCGCCGAGTGGTCCTGCTCGGCCCGTTCGAGCCTCCGCATGAGCCCGCGGGACTCCGGTCGCTCGTCCAACCGTTGCGCGAGGGTCCACCGTCGTCGCTCCAGATCCCGCAGCTGACTTCGAATCGTGACCTCTCGGGTGAGGTCCATAATCGCCTGGTGTGCCGGTCTCGCGTCGGAATAGTCCCCTCGTTCACCGAGTGCTCGTCGAATCCGCGCCGGGTCACCGGCGTCTGTGAACATGTCGGCGCCTCTGATCTCCCTGGCCGCGATGGCGCGCATCGGGCGCGTAAGCCCCTCCCCGAGTCCGCTGGTCGCATCGACCAGACGCCGGGACAGTCGCGCCACGCTACTCGCTATCGACACCAGTCGCTCACCAACCGGACAACCGCGCTTCGGATGAGGTGCTACGGCGGCGTTTTCGCTCACCCGAGAAACGTGGCGCCCCGCCGTGGCCCGCACCTATTTCGCGCGATCCGACAGCTGAACTCCGCATCGCACAGCCACCGCACGAAACACGGTTCATATCAACACTTCCTGTACTGATACCGCTGGTCTCTGGTCGGGCCGGCACCGATCAGGATGTCGAGCGTACTGACATACTCGACGATGTGGTGCCGGACAGCGCGATTCCATATCACCCGTAGTAGTCGACCGATATCACTTTCCCCTGGTTGTCGACCGAACAACGCTAACCGTATCGCGATCGGCTCTTCAGCAATGGGAATGCGAACCCGGGTCGAGCTGCCGGCGACCGCGAAGACCGGCGACACATCCGCCGGAAATCCGCTGTCGCACACCATCTACCTTCGTAGATCCTCGATGTGAAGCCGAATCGCACTGGAGGCGCCGTCCGCACCGGACCCGGGTCGGCTACACCCGCTGATCACCAGGTACAGCCCACTCCTTCAGATCGGAGTTCCGATATGCACGACCCGCGCCCATTCCGGTGGCTCGGCCGGAACGTAGTGGGGATCGTGTTCGCTCCACGAGGTTTCCCGGCGGAACAGCCCGACCACGGTCCGGCACCCCGGCCGGTGTGACGGCCAGGGTGTCTGGCCGTCGGTGAGCACCACGACCACATCCGGCCGGGGCCGCGCGCGAAGCGCCTTGGTGAAACCGGTGCGCAGATCCGTCCCCCCACCGCCCACCAGCGGTATCCCCTCGGCTCGGCACAGCGGGTGCGCGACACGCGCTGCCGCATCGCACGACAGCACCGTGACGAGATCCCGCCGGCCGCCCACGGCCCGGGCGATGGCGGCGACTTCGAGCAGTGCGCTGCCGAGTTCGGTGTCGCTGACCGATCCCGAGGTATCGATGACCACGCTGACCCGAGGGGGTGTGCGCCGCAGGCCGGGCAGCACGGCGCCGGGTACACCCGCCGAGCGCCGCGCCGGACGGCTATAGGTGTAGTCCGTACCGACGCCGGGCGCGGTGGCCGCCGCGCGAAGTGCCGCGCCCAGCAGGTCTCGCCACGGCTGCGGCGGATGCAGCGCCTCCGCCGCCCAGCGCCGCCACCCCTGAGGTGCGTTCCCCGGCCGGCCGGCGATGCCCTGCGCCACGCGGAAGCGGACCGCGTCGCGTTCCTGGTCGCCGAGGCCTTCCGCGCCGTCCGGTCCCAGCTCCCAGTCGCGGTCGAGTCCGTCGGCGCCGCTACCGCAGTCGAGCCAGGACAGTTCGTCGGTATGCGCGCCGAGGCGGAATCGGCGTAGATAGTCCTCCATCAGTTCGCCCGCGGGCAGGCCCAGAGTCGAGGGCAGGACGGCACCCGTGGGCTGCACCAACCCATCGCAGAACGCGTCGTCGTTGATCTCGGCGTCGGCGGCGATATTCATCCGCAGTCGCTCGGCGGGGCCGGACAGCTCGTGTTCGCGGGCGAATCGGTCGCTGCGGGCGTGATGGTCGCGGAGCAGATGCGACACCTCGTGCACCAGAACCGAAGCCAGTTCCTCGACCGGCGTACAGTCCACGAACGCCGGCGAGACATAGCAGCGCCAGTAGCGGTCCACACCCATCGTCGGGACGTCGCGCGACTCGACGATATGCAACGCGTACAGGGCGGTTGCCAGGTAGGGCCGCGCCCGCACCGCCTGCAGGCGGGCGGCGAAGACTTTCTCGGAGTCGAGCTTCGGCGAATCGGTCATCGGCCGCCCTTCGCGGCGACGCGGGCGGCGGCCCGATCGGCTCCCCGGGATACCGACACCATTCCGGTGAGTCGTTCGATCGACGACGGGACCTCCCAGTGGTCCCGGCGCAGGGTGGCGAGGGTGGTCGCGGGCACGACCACCAGGTCCGGTGCGCCGGTCTCCACCGCTCTCACCAGGAGCACCCACGCGGCATTCCAGCGGGATTCATCCGGTCGGCGGCGGACCGCCGCCACCACGCCGTCGAGCACGGCCTGGCGCAGATCGCCGCGCTCGGGCAGGTCGGCGGCGGCCGGGTCGGCAAGCAGCGTCTCGGGGTCCGGGAGGTCCATCCGGTCGATGCCGGTCAGCAGTTCGAAGCCGGGACCGTCTCCCACGGTGCCCCGGACCAGCAGGGACAGCACATCCCGGGAGGACCCGGCGGCGGTGGCGAAGGCGATGAGCCGCAGGGTCATATCCCAGCTCCGTGGTGACGGCCACGCCCCACCCCGCCGCGTCTCGCTGGTGGGGAGTTGATGGACGAGGTTGGGGCGTGCCGCGAGGAGCCCGCATACCGCACGGCGAGCGAAGGTCACCGCCTCCGTGAGCCGTTCCGCCTCGAGCCGGGGCAGGGTCGCACGGGGCCAGGTTCCGCCGAGACCGCGGACGACGACCTCGGTGTCGTGGGTCCAGTACAGGTGTACGAAACGGTTCGCCAGCGGCGGGCTCAACTCCCAGCCGTCGGCCGCCGAGGAGCGCGGATTGGCCGCGGCCACGATGCGGACCCCGGGCGGCAGGCGGAGTGCGCCGATCCGTCGCTCGAGGACCACGCGGAGGAGGGCGGCTTGCACGGCGGGCGGCGCCGTCGACAGCTCGTCGAGGAACAGCAGACCCCGCCCGGCCCGCACCAGCCGGACGGCCCAGTCCGGCGGGGCCATCGGCACGCCGTGCTCCGCGGGATCATCTCCGATGATGGGCAGACCGGAGAAGTCCGACGGCTCGTGCACACTCGCGATCACCGTCGTCAGTGGTAGATCCAGGGATTGCGCGAGTCGGGTCAGAGCCGCGGTCTTGCCGATCCCCGGCTCGCCCCACAGGAGTACCGGCAGATCAGCGGCTACGGCCAGCGTGAGGGCTTCCAGCTGGGTGTCGGTGCGGGGTTCGGTGGTCGACTCACCGAGCAGGGACAACAGTTCACCGGCGATATCGAGTGGGGAGAGATGGGTGCGCTCCGAGACGGGAGGGCACTGAAGGGGTGCGGGCATGAGGAGTCACCTTTGGGTCGAGAAGGGTCGGGTCGATGGGATTACGGCGATGCGTGCGAGGGGATCGGCACGAGGCCGCGCTCGGCGGCGCATGGGACGAGGAGCAACCGTTTCGTCGGATAGGTGCGGACGGAGATCAGCGCGAAGTCGCGTGACGTGGGTGTGCGCGGCGATTGGCCCGGCCGCGAGCGGGTTGCGGACGTGTGGGGCCGGCTCCGGCCGAACCCGCCCGGAACATGCCGTAGGTGATCCGCTGTCGCGCGGACGCCTCCAGCTCGTCCCGTAACGGGCCGTCGCGTAGGACGGCGTCCGGGCCGAGCAGGCCCTCGACGACGGCCAGCGCACCGGCGATGTCACCGTGGTCGAGGCGTTCGCGGACGCCGGCGAGACAATCCGGGTGGCGATGGGCGCGATCGATGGCCTGCAGACACGGCAGCGGGGTGCCGGTGAGGGCGGCGAGCAGCTCCTCGCGCCGGATCTCGGCCGGGTCGTGGTCGAGCGCGGCCAACACACCGTCGATCAGCCCGATCCGGTGTTGCTCACCTCGGCACGCCACCAGATGTGCCCGGTCGGATCGATCCGTGGAGCGCGGCGGATCGGCCGGCGACCAGCCCGGTATCAGGGCCGAGGCGACCAGCGGATGCAGCCGGCCAGGGGCTATCGCACCGGACCGGAGCAGTGCCAGGTCGGGAAGAGCCCAGGTCGCCGCGTCGGGGAGGACCGGCAGCGCCGATACTCGCCCATTCGGGTATGCCGCGGCGGTCCGTAGCGTGGCCGAACCGTCGTCCGCGGCGGCCGGCTCGAGAACCATTTCGCGCCGGCCCCCGAACCGCACCCGCAGCGGACCGGTCTCCCGGCCTTCGGCGCGCAACAGAATCTGCGCTTCCGCCACCCAGCGTCCGACGGCACAACCCGCACGCACCCGCGCGGGGAGGTCCGGGACGGCGCTCGCATCAGCCACCGACCGCTCCGCACCGCAACGTATCCGCAGCTCATCGGACCGGTGGGCATCCCACAGATGGCGGTGGAGATCGAGGCGGAAACGCCGGTCGGGACGGGGATGCGGATGCGGGTCGGTACCGGCGTGGGATCCGTCCCACAGCGCGAGGCCGACCCGCTGACCGGCATCCGCCCAGGCGGGCGCTGTACGGGCCACGAGGGATACCGAACCTGTTCTGCCCCGGTCATTTCGCGTACCCGGCGGACCGTAGCGAGCCAATGCGATGGTCAGGCCCGGTCGCAGCAACCCGTCGGGAGCACATCGCGGCATATGCCACCGCAAGAGTTCGGGTGCCAGCCGGCGTAGATCGTCCCGGACCCGGGCCGCAGTCTCCCTGCCGTGACTCCGCGTCAGCGCCAGTAGATCGATATCGACATCGAAACCTGCTGCGGCACATGCCCCCGCCCAGTCTCCGGCGAGACGCCGGGCGGTCGCGGTTTCGATCATGGTGGGCGGCACGGCGAATTCGCGCACGCGCAGCCAGAAGGACAGGCGGGAATCGTTCCCATTCGTGATCGGAGTGCGCATCAGCACTCACCGTGCACGAACAGGACCCCCAATCTTCGATCAGAATGAGTCGTCATCGCGAAGATCATATCCGCCGGCACGGATCCTGGCCATCCGCTCCTCGGTCGCGGCTTCGGCAGGCCCTCGCGGTCATGACGATCCCGGACCCCACCGGGTGCGGTGCGGCAGCGTGCCTGTGCGATGCTGGGATATCGGACGAAAGGAATCGACCGTGGTCATGGGCATGGTGCTCGGCGATCGCCGCTTCCGCGTTTCGACGTGGGAGCGATCCGGCCTGTCATCGTGCTGATCGGCGGCTGATCCCTGCCGTACTCCTGCGTCGAAGCATCGCCGCCCCGCAGGCACCTTCGTTTCCCACAGGAGCACGTCATGTCCACGATCGGTTGGACCGACCACGGACCTTCTCTTCCCGCCCGGTGGCATTCCGAGAATGCCGCCCCTGCCCCCGAACGCGTCGTCGCCGTGGACGATCGCATCACCGCGAAAGCCGCGTACGGCCTGGCGAAAGCCGGCACCGGGCTGCTCTGGCAGGGCGATTTCCACAACGCCCGCCAGCTCGTGCGGGCCGTGGACCGCCGCTGGCAACGGGTTCCGCGGACCGGACGGGCCGGAAGCGACCCCGCCGCTCTCTTCTACGACCACCGTGCCGCACGGGCCGAACGAGCCGAACTGCTCGGCAGGCTGCTGGTTGTGCTGGAGCGCGACCGCTCGCTGCGGCTGCGGCGCGCACCGGATGTACGGCCGGCCTGCGAACACGCATATGGTGCGGCCACCGGCGACCCGGTGGCCGACGAGCGGATCTGTGTGTCGCTGCCCGAACTCTTCGGCGTCCTCAGCGCCTACCAGTGGCATCGCAGGGGTGTCGAAGTTCCCGCGCTCGGCGCGCGCATCCACCCGGACTACGGCGTCTTCTCGCCGGTGCGCGGCGAATACATCGATCTGGTCGCTCGGGCGCCGTTCCCGGCGGGCGCCGGGCAGCCGCTGGCGTTCGACCTCGGCACCGGCACCGGAGTGCTCGCCGCCGTCCTCGCCCGCCGGGGCGCCCGGGTGGTGGCCACCGATATCAACCCCCGCGCCGTCATCTGCGCACGTGCGAACATGCGCCGGCTCGGCCTCGGTGACCGGGTGCGGATCACCGAGGCCGACCTGTGGCCGAGTGGGCGAGCCGACCTCATCGTGTGCAACCCGCCCTGGCTTCCGGCGGAGCCGACCTCCGCGCTGGAGCTGGGCATCTACGACCGCGGATCCGATGTGCTGCACCGATTCCTGGACGGCCTCCCGACCCACCTGACCGAAACCGGTGAGGCGTGGCTCGTCCTGTCGGATCTCGCCGAGCGGCTCGGATTACGGACGCGCGACGAGCTGCTCGCCCGTATCGCCGCCGCCGGTCTTCGCGTGGCGGACCGCTACGACACCACGCCGCGGCATCCCCGGGCCGCGGATACCACCGACCCTCTGCACGAGGTCCGGCGGTCCGAGGTCACGTCGCTGTGGCGGTTGGTGCGGAACTCCCGGCCGGATACTCGACCGCCGCAATCGTAGGGCCGCGGCTGCTGCCGGGTGAGCCGACCGGTCGCGGAAATTCCGGACCCCGCCTCCGGACCGGGGCCTCTACCTGCACACTGAGTGCGGAGCCGCGCGGGATTCCGGTCCTCGCGCACTCCGTGTACGGGTGAATGAGAGGGATCACTTATGTCCGAAACCATGACCTCGGGGCCGGCCGTCCCCGACGGCCGGCCCCCGGCCACCGAACCGACGTCCTCGCGGACCGCGACGCGCCGCGCGGTCTGGAACACACTCCGCGGATCGTCGGGCAACCTCGTCGAGTGGTACGACGTCTACGTCTATACCGTGTTCGCGTCGTACTTCGAAAGCCACTTCTTCGATTCGGCGGACAAGAACTCCACCGTCTACGTGTACGCCATCTTCGCCGTCACGTTCCTCATGCGTCCGGTCGGCTCGTGGTTCTTCGGCCGCTACGCCGACCGGCGCGGCCGGCGCGCGGCGCTCACCTTCAGCGTCTCGCTGATGGCGGCGTGTTCGCTGGTGATCGCACTCGTGCCGGGACGCGAGACGATCGGCGTGGGTGCGGCCGTGATCCTGATCCTGTGCCGGCTGGTGCAGGGATTCGCGACCGGCGGTGAGTACGGTGCGTCGGCCACCTATATGTCCGAGGCGGCCACCCGGGAACGCCGCGGCTTCTTCTCGTCGTTCCAGTACGTGACCCTCATCGGTGGTCATGTGCTCGCCCAGCTCACGCTGCTGGTGCTGCAGGTGTTCCTGGACAAGGCGGAGATCTCCGATTTCGGGTGGCGTATCGCCTTCTTCATCGGCGGTGTGGCCGCGGTCGTGGTGTTCTGGTTGCGCCGGAGCATGGACGAATCGCTGACCGCGGAACAGCTCGACGCGGTCCGGCGCGGTGAAGACTCCGAATCGGGCTCCCTCCGCGTGCTGCTGGCCGAGTACTGGCGGCCGCTGCTGGTGTGCTTCCTGGTCACCATGGGTGGCACCCTCGCGTTCTACACCTACAGCGTGAACGCCCCGGCCATGGTCAAGACCGCGTTCGAAGGTCAGGGTATGACCGCCACCTATATCAACCTGGCCGGGCTGGTCTTCCTCATGCTGTTGCAGCCGGTCGGTGGGCTGATCAGCGACAAGGTGGGCCGCAAACCCGTCCTGGTGTTCTTCGGCATCGGCGGGGTCCTCTACACCTGGTTCCTCATCACCTTCCTCCAGGACGCCACCTCGGTGGCGGCGACACTGGTGGTGACCTGCGTCGGCTACGTGCTGCTCACCGGCTACACGTCGATCAATGCCATCGTCAAAGCCGAACTGTTCCCCTCACATATCCGGGCGCTGGGAGTCGGTGTCGGATACGCCCTGGCCAATTCGGTGTTCGGCGGTACCGCCCCGATGATCTACCAGGCCGCGAAGAACGGCGGACAGGTGCCGTGGTTCATCGGGTATGTGACGGTCGTCATCGGTATCTCGCTGGTCGTCTATCTCTTCGTACTGAAGAACAAGACCGAGACCGCACTGGACAGAGAACAGGGGCGCGCGTTCCATTGATCCCGCGGTACCCGGACGCCCCGGCGCACATTCCGGTGGCGACCACCTCGGGCCGCGTCCTGATGTAGTCGAGCGGCCCCCGTCGGTGACGGGGGCCGCCGTGGTTCGGGATACCGCCTCCGCGGTATCGCGTCCGGCGCCGACATGGCGCAGCGAGCCGTCCCGGCGGAATCCATCCACAATGGGAGTCGGCCCGGTCCGGGCACTACCGTGGTCTCCGGCGTGCCACGTCGAACGCGAGCCGCACACCGATGACGGTGCGGCAGAAACACCGGCTCCTTCGCGGGGCAGGTCGGGCGTATTCCGGATCCAGAGGGCAGGAGAGCATGAAGGCAGACCGGGAGCGGGCCGCGGAACCAGCGCATCAGAAGGTGTCCCGGGAACTGCGCCAGGGCATTGCCGCGGGCGACTATCGCGGCGGCGGCAAACTTCCGACCGAAGCGGAACTCGCGCAACGGTACGGGGTCAGCCGCCAGACGGTGCGCCGCGCTTTCCAGGATCTCGTCGCCGACGGGACGGTCTACCGCGTCCCCGGCCGCGGCACGTTCGCCACCGAGTCCGAGGGCCATTACCTGCGTCATCACGGCTCGATCGAGGACCTGATGAACCTGTCCGCGGACACCACCATGGAGGTGCTCACACCACTGCATCGCCGGGTCGATATCGAGGCCGCCGGCAGGCTGCGACTCGATACCGACATCGTCTACACCGTGACCTTCCGCCGCATACACGAAGGCGTCCCGTTCGTCCTGACCACGGTGCACCTGCCCGAGCACATCGGCAAGCACCTCGCCGGCCTCGCCGAGGTGGCCGCCGGCGGGGCGAGTTCCCATACCGTCATCGGATTGCTCGAACCCCGTCTCGACAGCCCGATAGTCGAAGCCGCACAGTCGATCACGGTGGCCGGTGCCGACGGCGAAGTCGCGGCCGGGCTCGGCTGCGAGCAGGGCCATCCCATGCTCCGGGTCGACCGGCTCTACTCGGATGCCGCCGGTCGGCCCGTCGACCTGTCGGTCAGTTACTTCTTGCCCGAGCACTACACCTATCGGGTGACGCTGCGCCGCAGCACGCCCTGACGTTCCGGTCCCGGTAGCGCGCTTCCACACCACTGGAGGCGCGCTTTATTTATCCGTCAAACCGTTCTATTTGTACGTACTTATGATAGAAATGACCGGACTTAATGTTGCCACGACCGGACCCGGGAACGAGAGTGCCCGGCCCCGGTCGAGATCGCGCGCGAGGCACGGTCGCAGAGCGAGGAGAACGTCTTATGAGCCGGCTGTGCAGCACCGAAGGATTGACCGAGGACCAGACCGAGATCATCCGAACGGTCCGGATCTTCGTAGAGAAGAAGATCCTCCCGGTGGCCACCGAGCTCGAACACGCCGACGAGTACCCGCAGGAAATCGTCGACGGGCTCAAGGAGCTGGGCATTTTCGGGTTGATGATCCCCGAGGAGTACGGCGGACTGGGTGAGTCGCTGCTGACCTACGCGTTGTGCGTCGAAGAGATCGCCCGCGGGTGGATGAGCGTCTCGGGGGTGATCAACACCCACTTCATCGTTGCCTACATGCTCATGCGGCACGGTACCGACGAGCAGAAGCGCAAGTACCTGCCGAGAATGGCCACCGGTGAGGTGCGGGGCTCGTTCTCGATGTCGGAGCCCGGCCTGGGCTCGGATGTCGCCGCGATCAAGACCCGGGCGGTCCTGGGCGAGGACGGCCGGTACACGATCGACGGCCAGAAGATGTGGCTGACCAACGGCGGCACGTCCAACCTCATCGCGGTGCTCGTGAAGAGTGATGAGGGCGCCGACAGCGTCTACAAGAACCTGACGACGTTCTTGATCGAGAAGGAAGCCGGCTACGGCGAGACCGCCCCGGGCCTGACCATCCCCGGCAAGATCGACAAAATGGGCTACAAGGGGGTCGACACCACCGAGGCCGTCTTCGCGGGTCACCGGGTTGCGGCCGGCCAGATCCTCGGCGGGGTGCCGGGCAAAGGCTTCTACCACATGATGGACGGTGTCGAGGTCGGCCGCGTCAATGTCGCCGCCCGGGCCTGTGGAATCGCACTGCGGGCTTTCGAATTGGCGATCACCTACGCTCAGCAGCGCGAAACCTTCGGCAAGCAGATCGCCGATCACCAGGCGATCCTGTTCCGCCTCGCGGAGATGGCCACCAAGGTCGAGGCCGCCCACGCGATGATGGTCAAGGCCGCCCGGCTCAAGGACACCGGCGAACGCAACGACGTGGGCGCCGGTATGGCGAAGATGCTCGCCGCGGAGTACTGCAACGAGGTCGTCCAGGACTCCTTCCGCATCCACGGCGGTTACGGCTACTCCAAGGAGTACGAGATCGAGCGCCTCTACCGCGAGGCCGCCTTCATGCTGATCGGCGAGGGCACCTCCGATATCCAGAAGATGATCATCGGCCGCGCGCTGCTCGCGGACTACCGGATCTAGGCTCGCGCCGAGCCGGAATTCTTTCCTATGGTGACCGATCCGCGCGTCAGCGCTCGTGGGTGTGTGCGATATAGACGTCACAGTGCGCCCGGCTCGCGACATCGCGCGCGATGCTGCCGAGGACGCGGGCGAGGCCCTGTACCCGTTTGTTGCCGACGACGATGAGATCCGCGGCGCGTTGTTCGGCGACCCGGACCAGCACCTCCCCGGGCTTCCCCTCGATCGCGTGCGCATGCAGGACGATCGTCTGGCACTGCGCCTGCAGGGCCCGGCCCACCTCGACGGCCGTGCGCCGGGCCTCGTCCTCGGTCGACCGGACGAGCTCGTCGCTGCCCTGCCGGAACCGCTCGATCTCCAAGCGCTCGTACGCGCAGACCACGTGGAGTTCGGCGCCCAGCGCCTCGGCCAACCGCGCGGCCCGCTCCGCCGCACGCGCGGCGGTGGGGCTGCCGTCCACACCGGTGACGATCGTTTTCATCCCGTACCTCTTCTCTCCGCCCGCCGATGCCGTACCCGGCGCCGGGCGATACCTGCCCGCCCGGGAATTGCCGTGCTCCCGGGCAGCCGCACGAACTCTCGACAGAGTAGTCACCCATACTATATTTTCTATAGATTATGACTTCCGAGACAGCTCCACCACCCGTTCACCAGGAGCAACCGGGCCCCGGGGTCACCGTCCTGAGAATCGACCGCCCGCACCGCCGCAACGCTCTCGACGCACCTACCGTGGAGCTGCTGCGAACCGGTCTGGCCGACGCCGCCCGCCGCCGGGACGCGGCCGTGGTCATCACCGGGGGCGACGAATTCTTCTCGTCCGGAGGCGATGTGGCATCGATGCCCGGACCCGAGGACGGTCTGCTCGCCCCCGCGGCGCGGTTGGCCCTGATCCACGACCTGGTGACGTCCATGGTGCGCGCCGACCAGGTGATCGTCGCCGCCGTCGAGCGGTACGCGATCGGTGCCGCCTGGGGCATCGTCCTCGCCTGCGACCTGGTCGTCGCCGGGGAGGACGCCTACTTCAAGGCCCCCTTCGCCGCCCGTGGCCTCACGGCCGACGCCGGGACTGCCTACCACCTTCCGCGCCGGCTGGGACAACAGCGCGCCGCGGCCCACCTGTTCCTCGGCGAGCCGCTCCCCGCCCGGGACGCCCGGGCCGCGGGGCTGGTCACGGAGACCGTGGCATCCGGAAGCGCGACCGCGCGGGCCGTCGAGCTCGCCACCGTACTGGCGGCCGGCCCGACCCAGTCGAACGCCGTCACCAAATCACTGCTCGCCCAGGACCGCGCGGACCTCGCCCAGTTCCTGGCCAACGAACGCACCGCCATGGCCCTGGCGAACCACGGGACCGATGCACAGGAAGGCAAGCGGGCCTTCCTCGAAGGACGGGAGCCACGCTTCTCATGAGCACCACCCCCCTGGCCCATCTCCAGGTGGTCGAATGCGCCACCTTCGTAGCCGGACCCTCCTGCGGTATGAACCTCGCCCAGCTGGGGGCCGAGGTCATCCGGGTCGACCTCCCCGGCGGCGGCAGCGACCACCTGCGCTGGCCGCTGGCCCACACCGGTGCCAGCCTCTACTGGGCGAACCTCAACAAGGGAAAGCGATCGGTCGCGCTGGACTACCGCACCCCGGAGGGACGAGAACTGCTCCTGGCGCTCTGCACCAGACCGGGACCGGGCGCGGGCATCCTCGTCGACAATGTGGCGGGGCGGCACCGGGTGACGCATGAGGATCTCACCGCTCGGCGCCCCGACGCGATCTCGGTGCACGTGCTCGGTTTCCCCGACGGACGCCCCGCCGTCGATTACACGGTGAACGCCGCGGTCGGGATCCCCGAGATGACGGGACCGGGCGGTCCCGCGGACCCGGTCAACCATGTCCTGCCGGCCTGGGACCTGCTCACGGGCGCTTCCGCCGCTCTCGGGGTGGTGGCCGCGGTGAGCCGGCGCGAGCAGACCGGTGCGGGGTCGCGCCTCGACATCGCGCTGGCCGATGTGGCCTTGTCCGCGGTGGGAGCGCTGGGCTGGCTGTCCGAGTCCGAGCAACACGGGGACCGCGCGCCGCACGGCAACCATCTCTACGGCAGCTTCGGCACCGATTTCGCCACCGCCGACGGCCGGCGTGTCATGGTCGTCGCCCTGACCGAGGGGCAGTGGCGAGCACTCGGCGAGGTCACCGGGACCGCGCCGGTCTTCGCGGCGCTCGAGACCGCACTCGACACCGACCTGCGGCACGAGTCCGCGCGTTACGAGTTCCGCGAGACCATCGCGTCGATCCTGCGTCCCTGGTTCGCGGCGCGCTCCCTCGACGAGCTGACCGACCGGCTGAATCGGGCCCGGGTGCTGTGGGGCCCCTACCGGTCGATGGGTGAGGCCGCCGCGCTGGCCCGCGCGGATACGGGTTCGGTGGCGCGACCGGTCGACCAACCCGGAATCGGGGAGATGCTGGCCACCGCGAATCCGCTCCGCTGGGGAGATCACCTCACGGCTCCCGTACCGGCTCCGCGCCTCGGCGCCGACACCGAGGAGGTGCTGGCGCAAGAGCTGGGGCTGGCCGGGCCCGAGATCGGCCGCCTGCACGATCGCCGGGTGGTCGAATGCGGCCCGGTAGGCGCTTCGTCCGCCTGACCCGGTCGCCCCGATCGTCGAACCCCTCCCTCCGTCCCCGACTTCCCCTCCGCAGCACCGACAGGAAGGCCTCTCATGACCGCGCTCCTCACCGACAAAACCGCCGTCGTCACCGGCGGCGCCCAGGGCATCGGCCTGGCCATCGCCCGGCTGTACCTCGAGCACGGCGCCCGGGTCGTCATCGGCGACCTCGACGAAGCCGCCGCACGGGCCGCCGTCGCGGAGCTCGGCCACGACCGGGCCCGCGCCGTCCGGTGTGATGTCGTCGACGCCGCACAGGTTCAAAACTTGGTCGATACGGCCGTCACCGAATTCGGCTCCCTCGACGTCTTCGTCAACAACGCCGGTATCACCCGGGACGCGACCATGCGCACCATGACCGAGGACGACTTCGACCTCGTCGTGCGGGTCCACCTGAAGGGCACCTGGAACGGCACCCGGCTGGCCGCGGCCCGGATGCGGGAACAGAAGTCGGGCGCGATCGTCAATATCTCCTCGCTGTCCGGCAAGGTCGGCATGGTCGGCCAGACCAACTACTCGGCCGCCAAGGCCGGGATCGTGGGGCTCACCAAGGCGGCGGCCAAGGAGATGGCACACCACGGGGTGCGCATCAACGCGATCCAGCCGGGGCTGATCAGGTCGGCGATGACCGAGGCGATGCCGCAGAAGGCGTGGGACCAGAAGATGGCGGAGATCCCCATGCAGCGGCCGGGTGAGCCGCAGGAGGTCGCCGGTGCCGCGCTGTTCTACGCCTCGTCCCTGTCCTCCTATATGACCGGCACCGTGGCCGAGGTGACCGGCGGGCGGTTCATGTGAGCGCGCCGCGGGAGAGCGTCGAAGACCGCGTCGTCGACCCGGTCGCGGCGGCGGGTCTGGCCGGCCTGCTCGGTGCGACGGATCTGGACCTGCGGGCGGGCGCCCCACTGCCACCACTGTGGCACTGGGCCACACTCTCCCGGTGGCCCGCCCCGAACACGCTGGGCCCGGACGGGCACCCCCGCCGTGGGACCGGGATCATGCCGGACGTCGCCCTGCCACGGCGGATGTTCGGCGGCGGCAGCCTCACCTTCTACGCTGCGCTCCCGGTAGGCGGTGAGGTCACCGTGACCTCACGCGCGTCGGAGCCGCGGGAGCGGAAGGGCCGCACCGGGCCGCTGATCCTGGTCGACCTGACCGTCCGGGTACACGACCGGACCGGCACCCTGCTGCTGGAGGAGATCCAGAACATCGTCTATACGGGCGCGCGGCAGGAGTCGGCGACGGCCGAGCCCGCGCCCGTGCCACTCACCGCGGAGCTGATCGGTCCACCCCGGAGCACCGAGGAGGGTGCGACGAGATGGGACCTGCGCACCGATCCGGTGCACCTGGCCCGGTTCAGCGCGCTCACCGCCAACCCGCACCGGATCCATCTCGACTGGCCCTATGCGACCGGAGTCGAGGGTTATCCGGGCCTGGTCGTCCACGGCCCGCTCATGGCGGTGGCGCTGGCCGAGGCGGCCCGGCGCGCCGGCGCCGCCCCGCCCCGGACACTCCGGCACCGCGGTCTGGCCCCGCTGTTCTGCGGCGAGCCGGCGGAACTGGTGGCGCGGCCGGGGACGAGCCCGGTGCTGGAGGTCGTCTCCCCCGGGTCTCGCATCCACGCCCGTCTCGAGTTCGACCCCGCGCCGAGTACCGATACCCGCCCGCACCGACGCGGCTGAGCAACCATCCAGGGGAGTCGGGATGCGATACCTCCGCCTTCGCTCCGGCCTCCGCCAACCGCACGAACCTTGCACAAAGGGAGAATCATGACCGAGGCTGTCATCTGCGAGCCACTGCGCACCCCCATCGGGGGGTACGGTGGCGTCTTCCGCCCGCTGACCGCGGTGGATCTGGGAGTCACCGTGCTCCGCGAACTCGTCGCGCGCGGCCTGCCGGCCGATGCCGTCGACGACGTCATCCTGGGAAACTGCAATCCCAACAGTGAGGCACCGGCCATCGGCCGGGTGGTCGCGCTCACCGCCGGTCTTCCGGTCGAGGTGCCGGGCCAGCAGATCGACCGTCGGTGCGGCTCCGGCCTCCAGGCGATTCTCAACGCGGCGATGATGGTGCAGACCGGAGCGGCCCGGGTGGTGGTCGCGGGCGGCACCGAAAGCATGAGCAATGTGCCGTTCTACACCACCGACGCCCGCTGGGGGGCGGCCCGCAGCGGTCTGACGATGCACGACGGGCTGGCCCGCGCCCGCACCACGGCCGGCGGACCCGACTATCCCGTACCCGGCGGGATGATCGAGACGGCGGAGAACGTCCGGCGCGAATACGGCATCACCCGCGAGGCGCAGGACGCGCTGGCGCTGGAATCCCATCGCCGCGCCGTGGCCGCCCAGGTATCCGGGGTGTTCGCGGAGGAGATCGTGCCCGTGACGGTGCCCGCGCGGCGCGGCGCGACGGTCGTCGATACCGACGAGCATCCGCGCGCCGACACCAGCCCGGAATCCCTGGCCGCGCTCCGGCCGATCATGGGACGGACCCTCGACGACGCCACGGTCACCGCGGGCAACGCCAGCGGACAGAACGATGCCGCGGCGCTGTGCGTGGTCACCACGCCGGAGCGGGCGGCCGAGCTGGGTCTGCGCCCACTGGTCCGGCTGGTGTCCTGGGCCGTGGCGGGTGTCCCCCCGCGCACCATGGGTATGGGTCCGGTGCCGGCCACCGCGGCCGCCCTGGAGCGGGCCGGACTCACGCTGGCCGATATGGACCTGATCGAGCTCAACGAGGCCTTCGCGGTCCAGGCCCTCGCGGTTGTGCAGGAGTGGAAGCTGGGCGAGAGCGACCGCGCGCGCGTGAACGCGCACGGCTCCGGTATCTCGCTGGGCCATCCCGTGGGCGCCACCGGAGCCCGGCTGGTCGGCACCCTGGCCCGCCAACTCACGCGTACCGGCGGCCGTTACGGCCTCGCCACGCTGTGTATCGGCGGCGGTCAGGGGCTGGCGGCCGTGGTCGAGCGGGTGGCGGGATGAGCGCAGCCGGACCCGCCGTCGTCCGCACCCGGGAAGAGCTCGAAACACTCGTGGGCGTCGAACTCGGCCCGGGCCCGTGGGTTACGGTGAACCAGGAGCGCATCGACCTCTTCGCCCGGGCGACCGGTGACCACCAATGGATCCACGTCGACGCCGAGCGCGCCGCCGGGGGTCCGTACGGCCGCACCATCGCCCACGGCTATCTGACGCTCTCGCTCATCTCCGCCCTCGCCGAGGACCTCTACGAGTTCCGCCTCGGGACAGCGCGGCTCAACTACGGTCTGGACAAGGTGCGCTTCCCCACCCCCGTCCCGGTCGGCAGCGAGGTCCGGTTGCGCTGCACCGTCGCCGAGGTGATCCCGCGGACGGACGCACTCCTGGTGCCCATCGATTTCACCGTGGACCTGGCCGGGAGTGAGCGTCCGGCCTGCGTGGCCCGCAAGATGTCGCTCGTCCTGCTCGACTGAAGGCGCCGCCGCACTTCCCGTCCCCGGTGCAGAGGCCCGACCGGACAAGGCACGGTCGCCACAACCTCCCTCATCGAGGTTGCGGCGACCGTATACACCCGAGGCGGGCCCGCCGTCAGCCGAAGGCGAACATCTTGTTCCAGCGGGCCACGATGTCGCGGCCGCGGGTCCGCGCGTCCTCCGGCGTGTACACCACGAAACCCTCGTCATCGGCCTTCGGCAGCTGGTACTGCCCGGTCGGGATCTGGTCGATATCGGTGCGGGAACTCACGAAACCCTGGGCCGCCGCGAACTCCTGGCCGGAGCGCGACATGGTCCAGTTCATGAAGAGCCGCGCCGCCGGGCTGTGCGCACCCGCCGCGGTCAGTCCCTGCATGTTGAAGGTGCCCGAGACCCCCTTCGCCGGGATCACCAGCTCGATGGGTGCCCCCGCCTCCTCGGCCCCGTAGGTGCTGTTGAAGCCGATTGTGGCCACCTCGATCTCCCCCCGGGCCAGGGCGTCGAGCTGGACCGAGGTGGTGTCGAAGATCCGCGGCTTCTGGGCGGACAGACCGCTCCAGTAGTCCGCGCCCAGGATGCGCTCCTGGAAGTCGGCCAGGCCCTGCACGGTGCCACCGGCGCCGGCGTTGACCACCCCGAGCTTGCCCCTCCACTTCGGGTCGAGCAGATCCTCCCAGGTGGTGGGGGCGTCGTCCTTCTCGACGGCCAGGTCGTTGTAGGCGAACGCGTAGGCCGAGTAGTAGACGGTGTAGTACTCACCGTCCTTCCAGACCACGTTCCCCATGTCGGACAGCTTGTCGTAGGTGGGTGTTCGGTAGGGAGCGAAGACACCCGCCGCGGCGAAGCCCTCGGCGAGAATCGGGTCGGTGATGGTGACCACCCCGGCCGACAGGCGGCCGGCGCCGTGTTCGCTGAGCACCCGCTCGTTGAGCTTGCCCGACGGCAGCCGGGTCATATTGACGTGGACCCCGGTCTCGGCCTCGAACCGGGCCGCGGTGAGCCCGGCGCTCTCCGCGCCCGACGCCGTGTACCAGTTGAGCGATTCCCCGCGGGCCGCCGCCAGCAGTTCGGCGTCGGCGACCTCCTCGCCGTGGATGACGAGCCCCGCGGAGTCGTCGATCACGGGCATCGGCAGCATCGCCGCGGCCACGGCGATATCGTCCGGCCGCCCCGCGCCCCCGCCGCACGCGGCGAGCGAGGCGCTGAGGAGCAGGGCGACTACGGCGGCGCCCCATCGAGTGTGCTTCATGGTTCTAGTTCCTTCTCGAAGCGGTCGTCGTCACTGACGGGCCAGTCGGCGCGGGATATAGGACAGGACGAACATGAAGGCGGTGTAGATCACGCTCATCGCGGCGGCCTGCCGCAGCGCGCCACCGTTCTCGAACGCGTCGTAGATGGCGATCGAGAGGATTTCGGTTTCACTGGTGTAGAGGAACAGCGGCACGGTGAGCTCACGCATGCTGAGCATCAGCAGCAGCAGGAACGTGGAGAGCAGGCCCACCTTCATCAGTGGCACCGTGATGCGGGTGACGGCCGTGGTGCGCCGCGCGCCGAGCATCACCGCGCTGTCCTCGAGGTCGCGGTCCGTGGCCATGATGGACGAGGCCACACCCCTGAAGCCCTGCGGCGCCTGGACCGCCAGGAACGCCACGACCAGCACGGCGAGCGTTCCGTAGAGCGGCACGGGCAGCACCAGCCAGGTCCACAGCAGGCCCATACCGAGAACCACCGCGGGGATGGCCAGCGGCATCATCGACACGGTCTCGACCAGGGTCCGCCCGGATGCCTTCGACCGATAGACCACATAGCCGCAGAGGAAGGCCAGGACCGTGCCCGCGACAGCGGCGAAGACACTGACCACCGCGCTGTTGAACGCGGCCGCGCGGAACCCGGACGACCCCAGAACCTCGCCGAAGGAGCTGAAATCCAGCCCGCCGGACGCGGTCAGCTGGCTCAGGGAGGTCAGGTAGGGCGAGGTCTGGCCGGCGGCGACCAGCAGCGCCAGGATGGGCAGGACGATCGAGAGGCCGAAGAAGCCCAGGGTCAGCAGGAACACCGGAATACGCGCCCGGCCCAGAGCGAACTTCTTCTGCCGCACTCCCTTACCGGTGATGGTCGTGAAAGAACGCTTTCTGAGCGCCCGGTTCTGCAGCCACGTCACCAGGACCACGATCGCGACCAGCACCACCGCGATGGCGGCGCTCTCGTTGCCCCGCGACGGGGTGGCGTTGAGCAGCCGGAAGATGAAGGTGGGCAGCGTATCGACCCCACCGGGCGTCCCCAGCACCTGGGCGACCGGGAAGTTCTCGAAGATCAGCGTGAAGGTGAGGATCGCCGAACCGATCAGCGCGGGCAGCGCGAGCGGGAAGGAGACCCGGCTCAGCATCCGGCGCGGTGTCGCGCCGTGGATCCGGGCGGCTTCCTCGAGGTCCGGGCTCATCATCGACATCGCGCCGTGGACCAGGAGGAAGGTGTACGGCGAGTAGTACATCGCGAAGACGAAGATCATCCCGGGCAGCGAGTAGATGTCGAACGGTACCGACAACCCGACGTCACGCTGGGCGATATTGAGTAGACCGGCGACCGGGCTGCCCAGAATCGACCAGGCCAGCGCACCCACATAGGACGGCAGGAACAGCGGCATCAGCCCGATCAGGTAGACGAACTTCGGGAGCGGAATATCCGAGCGTGCCGCCAGGAAGGCCAGGCCGCCGCCGATGGCGCAGGCGAGGACGGTGGCGCTCACGGCCAGCACGAGTGAGTTGACGAAGGCCTCCTGCACCTGGGGTGCGGAGAAGATGCGGAAGTTGTCCAGGGTCAGATCGAAACCGATGTTTCCCGGACGCGGCACGCTCGAGCTCAGGGCGGCGAGCAGGACCAGCGCGGCGGGCAGCACGATCAGCACCGCGAGCACCACCAGCAGCACGCCCGAGGGCAGCCATCTCTTCCGCCACGGAAGGGTGGAGCGCCCCGCGATCGCGGGCTTCTGCCCGGGAGACAACTGTGCCTCGGGGGCCGAGGTCATGAGCGCCATATCAGGATTCCTCTCCGGGCGTGGGCACCTCGCCGGGCAGCACCCGGACATACTTGGGATCGGCCTCGACCACGACGCGGTCGTCCTTGCGGAGCAGTACGGCCGCCTCCTCATGGCTCTGCACCTCGATCACCGGTCCGGCGTCCAGACGCACCGAGCAGCGGGCGAACGACCCCTGGAAGACGCTGATCTCGACCGTGCCGAGCCAGGTGTTCGGCCGCTCCGGCGCCGAGTCCCGGTCGCCGACCGGGCCGAGGCGCACATGCTCGGGCCGGATGCAGACACTCAGGTCGCTCGTATCGCCCGGAAGATCCGTGCCGAAAGCGATTTCGAGGTCGTGCTCCCGGAGCCGGAGCCGGTCGGAGCGCCCCGCGGGCGGCCGGACCGGGAAGATGTTGGAGACCCCGAGGAATGCCGCGATGGAGGCCGAGGCGGGGGCCCGGTAGGTGTCCTGCGGGTCTGCCAGCTGGGAGATCCGGCCGCCCTGCATGATGGCGATCCGGTCCGCCAGGGCCAGTGCCTCACCCTGGTCGTGGGTGACGTAGATGCAGGTGAGGCCGAGTTCCACTTGGAGCCGGCGCAATTCGACCCGCAGATCCTCACGCAACCGGGCGTCCAGGTTGGAGAGCGGCTCGTCGAGGAGCATCACCGCCGGTTCCATGGCGAGGCTGCGGGCCAGGGCGACCCGCTGCATCTGCCCGCCGGACAGCATGCTCGCGCCCCGCGTGGCGAGGTGCGCCAGGCCGACGAGCTCCAGGGTCTCCAGCGCCTTGGCCCGCCGCTCGGCCTTCGGGCGCTTCTTCATCTCGAGCGGGAAGGCCACATTGTCCAGCACGGTCATATGGGGCCATACGGCGTAGGACTGGAAGACCAGGCCGACATTGCGCTTGTTCGGCGCCAGGTTGACCTTCCGTCCCGCGTCGAAGACCGTCGTGCCCCCGATACCGATTGTGCCGCCGCTGGGGTCTTCGAGACCGGCCACGCAGCGCATGGTGCTGGTCTTGCCGCATCCGGACTGTCCGAGCAGCACCAGGGATTCGCCGTCCTGGATGTGTAGGTCGAGATGCCTGACGGCGGTGAACTCACCGAAGGTGAGCGAGAGGTCGTCGATGCGCACGTCCATGGGGATCACTGGCTCCTGCGGGGATGGAATCTCGGACAGAATCGCCGGCCGGCCGTCGGCCGGGGGCGGGAGGGAAATGGGGGCACGGGCGGACTCACCTCTCCTGGGACAGGCGGACGAGAGCATCCAGGGCGACCGCGCCCCGGCCGCGCGGCAGGACCGCGAGGGGATTGACCTCGGCCTCGACCACATCGGGTCGTTCCATCGCCAACCGCGAGACGCGGACCACGGCGTCGACCAGGGCGTCGAGGTCGCCGTCGGGCTTACCACGGAAACCCCGCGCGATCGCCGTCGCCTTGACCTCGTCCACCATTTCGCGCGCCACGTCCTCGGTGACCGGCGCCAGTCGCAGCGCCGAGTCCTCGTAGATCTCGGTGTAGACGCCGCCCGCGGCCAGCAGGACCAGTGGTCCGACGGTCGGACTCACCCGATAGCCGACCAATGCTTCGAACACCGTCTCCTCGATCATCTCCTGCACGAGGAAACGGTCGACCGGCACCGTGGCGTCGTAGGCCGCGACGGCGGCGACGATCGTGGAAGTCGCCGCTCGCAGCCCGGCCCCGTCCTGGACGCCCAAGACCACTGCCCCGGCGTCGGACTTGTGCGGCAACCGGTCGGAGAGTGCCTTGACCACCACGGGGAATCGCGGCTCGACCTCGGGCACGCCGCCCGCACCGCATGTCGTCGTGACCGGGAAACGGATACCGAGGGACGCGAGGACCGCGGCCGAGGATGCCTCGTCGAGGGCGTAGGCATCCGCCGGGAGTTCGGTCCGCCGAGCGCGGAAGGCCGCCGGGTCCACCGGCCGGCGGCCCAGGGTCGCGGCCACGGCCTGGGCACACGCCTCCGCGGTGCGGAACGCCGGAACACCCGCCTCGTGGAGCCGGCGGACCGACTCCAGTGCGTCCGGGAGGGCCCAGGCGGCCACCGGGACCGGGCCCGCGGCGTGCTCGGCGATCGCGCTCACGGCCAGTTCCGGGTTGAGCCGCGCCGACGAGCCGATGACGAAGAGCACGAGATCGAATTCACCGCTCGCCCGGAGCACCTTCAGGGCCCCGTCGACCAGATCGTGCCGGGTGCCGGCGAGGGTGAGGTCGACGATCAGGCTCTCGGCCACGTCGAGTCCCAGCCCCTCGAGCCGGTCGAAAACCGTCCGGCTCGGCCGGGTCACCGTGACGCCCAGTGTCTCCAGCTGGTCCACCAGGATCGCCGCTCCACCCCCGGTGGAGGTGATGACGGCCACCCGGCGGCCTCCTGCCGTGGTGGGCGGGCCGACGCGGCGCTGGAGCGCCTCGGTCTCGATCAGCGCCTCGAAGTTGTCGACCCGGGCGAACCCGCAGGCCCGGAAGAACGCGTCGGCCTCGTCGTCCTCACCGGAGAGAGCACCGGTGTGGGAGACGGCGAGTGCCGCGGCGGCGTCGCTGCGGCCGAGCTTGTAGACGGTGACGGGTTTCCGGCGGGCCGCCGCCTCGACCGCGAAGGCCGCCAGGTCCGCCGCATGCTCCAGCGACTCCATGAAGAGGGTGTACGAGCCGACCTCGGGGTCGTCCAGCGTCGCCGCGCAGATCTCCCCCAGGGTCAGATCGACCTCGGAGCCGGTGGAGACGAAGCCGGAGAAACCCAGTCCGCGGGCTTTGGCCCGCGTCATCAGCGCGCCGATGACGCTGCCCGATTGGGAGGCCACGAAGGATGAGCCGACCGGGATTCCCTCCTCGGCGAAGGCCGCGTTGGCCGTGAGCATCAGCCCGTTGCGCGGGTTGACCACGCCGATGCTGTTGGGACCGATGACGCGGACGCCGTACTCCGCCGCCACCGCCAGCAGCTCACGCAGCCGCTCGGCGCCCTCGCCGAGTTCACCGAAACCGCCGGACAGCACCGTGACGAGCGGGACACCCGCCCGGCCGCAGTCCCGGACGGCTTCGACGACCAGTCGGGTGTCGGCCACGATGAAGACGTGGTCGGGTACCTCGGGAAGGGCGGCGATACCGGGCCAGGCCTGCTCCCCCAGCACCGTCTCCCGGCGCGGGTTGATCGGGTACACCGCACCGGCGAAGCCCTGCCGGCGCAGGAACCGCAGCGGTCGTGCGGTGGTTTTACGCAGGTCGTCGGACGCGCCGATGATCGCCACCGAGCGGGGGGCCAGCAGGGCCCGGCCGAGATCCGCCCGGTCCGGCACCCGCGCCTCGACGACCTGGTCGGTCGGCTGCGTCATGACTGCTTCCTCACGTACGAGTCGGTGCGGGCGATGACGTCGAGGGACTCGAACGCCCACAGATCGGCGGCCAGCTTCTCGGCGCTCCCGGCCCCGAGGACGGGCCCGGCGAGCCGGACGAATTTGGCCGTCATCTCCGCGTCGGTGACCGGGTTGCCGGGCTCACCGTAGGGGGTCTCCACCCGGTGCGAGAGGACCCGGCCGTCGTGCAACCGCAGCTCCACCGAGGCGGGGCGCAGCCGCGGGTACTCCCGGTCCGCCTGCGCGTCGGCCACGACCTCGACCCTGGTGGCGAAGTCGCGGATCCGGGGGTCCCGGCGCGCCTGCTCGCCGAACTCGGTCAGTCCGACCTCGTCGTGGGCCAGGGCGGTGGCGAGCGCGAACGGGATGCTCATCTGGGCGTCCAGGAGCGAGTCCACGACGGTCGCCGCGTGATGGGAGGCGACGGTGTAGGTCCGTACGGTTGCCCCGGCGACATCGTCGAGGCCGATCGGCTGCGCGGCGCGTAACGCCAGGACCGCGTCGAGCGGACCGTGCAGATGCCGGCACGAGGGGTAGGGCTTGACGTAGGAGTTCAGAACCACCCAGTCCCGGCCCAGCCCATCGAGCAGGACGCCCGCGTCGAAGCCGCCGGCGGCGAACGCGTCCACATAACCGTGCGGCGTTTCCAGGATGGAACGGGGACCGGTCACCCCGGCCGCGGCCAGCTCGACGCTCGCGATCGCGTCCCGCGCGGCCTTACCCGGGTGGACCCGCTTCACCTCGGCCGATTTGCCGAGGAAGGCGAAGAGCCCACCGGCGTGCGATGCGGCGATACCGAGGGCGTCGTGGACGCGGTCGGTGTCCAGCCCGTACAGCACCGCGACCCCGCAGGTGGCGCCGAGCACTCCCGCGAGCGGTGTGTTGTGGAAGTGGTTGCGCCAGGTCGTCGGGTGGCCCGCCGCGGCGAGCCGCGAGATCGCTTCCAGCGCCACCGCCAGGGCCCGCGTCGTGGTCACGGTATCGCTGCCCAGCGCCTCCGCCGCGGCCAGTACCGCCGGGAAGCCGACGCTGCTGGGATGGACCGAACCCGGCGTGTAGCCGTCGTCCACCTCGAGGCTGTGGCAGCTGGTCCCGTTGAGCAGTGCGGCACCCGGCGCGGAGACCCGGCCGAGGCCGACCGCGGTGGCACCCGACCCGCCGTAGGTCGCCGCGACGTGACCGGCGACCGCGCGGGCGACATCGGTGGCCGACCCGGGCACCACCGCCGCCAGATAGTCCACCAGCAGTCGCCGCACATGGTGCTCGACCGTCGCGGGCAGTTCTGCGGTGGCGGAGTCGACCACCCAGGCGACGAGGGCGTCGGTGGCGCCGTCCAGCGAGGTGGCCTTGCGTGTTTGTGCCGCGGTGCTCATCGGGCCACCGCCCCGGCGCGCTGGTCGAAACGGCGCCCGAAAATCGACTGGGCGATGGTGTTCTTCAGGATTTCGACCGAGCCGCCCGCGATCATCCAGCCGCGGGTACGCCGCACGATGTATTCCAGCGGGAACTCCTGGGAGTAGCCGCTCGCGCCGAAGACCTGCATGGCCTCGTTGGCGACGGTGAAGGCGGTGCGGTTGGCGTGCAGTTTCGCGATCGCCGCCTCGTTCGAGTCCGGGGTGCCGGCGTCGGCGCCTGCCACCGCGCGCAGCAGCAGCATCTTGGCGGCATCCAGCTCGACCTTCATATCGGCGAACTTCCACTGCAGGCCCTGGAACTCACAGAGGTTCTTCCCGAACTGCGTCCGGGTCGACGCGTGCTCGACCGCCATGTCGTATGCCTTCTCCGCGAGCGCGAGTGCTCGCGAGGCATTTCCCATCCGCTCCACGCCGAAGACGGACAGCATTTTCTTCAGCGCCCCGCTGTCGGCCAGGACGTACTCCTTGGGCACCGTGCATTCGTCGAAGTAGAGCTGGCAGTGCGATTCCCCGGACATGTGGTACTCGCGTTTGCCCCGGCTGAACCCCGGCGAGTCGAACGGGACCAGTACCGCCCCGATATCCCGGGAACTCGGGCCGAAGCGGCACCAGACCACCGAGTGGGTGGCGTCCGGCCCGTGCGAGTTCCAGCATTTCTGGCCGTTGAGGACGACATGATCGCCCTCGATTCGCGCGGTGGTCCGCAGGTCGGTCAGCGCGCTTCCGGCTTCCGGCTCGCTCATCCCGGCCGTCACCAGCGCGTCCCCGGCGAGGAACCGCGGCAGCACTTCGGATTTCACATAGTCGGAACCGAAGTTGGCCACCTGCCGGATGGCACCGAAATTACTGGCCTGAAGCGCGTCGGCGCTGTGCGGGCACACCTTGGTGATCGCCATCATGACGAGGACGGCGTCCAGCAGGGACGCGCCCTGTCCGCCGAGCTCGACGGGCAGCGTGAGACCGGTGAGGTCGTGCTCGGCCAGGGCTTTGAGGCTGTCCCAGGCGAACTCCGTGCGCGTGAAGGCGCGTTCGCCGAACTCGCGCTGGGCGAGTTTGGTCACCGACTCGACGAGGGCGGTCTGTTCGGGAGTGAGGCTGAAATCCATTTAGAGGGTTCCTGTTCGTCTCTCGTTACGGTCGGGGTGTCGTAGTGCTGTGATCGAGGACGGCCGCCAGGGCGGGCGCGTCGAGTCCGGGCAACCGGTCGGCCAGCTGCCGGAGTTCGGCGACGGCGCGGTCGGGGTCGGCGTGCGCGCCGACCCGCAGGCAGGGGCCGGCCTTGCGGGTGAGTGCTTCCCATGTCGTGCCACCGGCGCCGGGCATCGGCGCCTCGGCGGTGGCGTGGGCGCCGTCGGTCGTCCGGACCTCGACGCGGGCGCCGGTCATCACCGAACTCTCCGGTAGGTCCTGCGCGACGGTGATCCGGGCGGCCGCCGCGGCGATCTCGGGGTTGCCGAGGTCGCCGCCGTGCAGGGTGGTCAGGTCGTAGCGCCCGGTGACCCAGAGCGCCGCGAGTTGCCACGGAATGGAGAACTGGGCGTCCACCAGGGGTGCGCCGCGGTCCTGGTAGGGCCTGGCGACCAGCGAATACGCCGATCCCGCCGGGACGTGCACCCGCACCTGCTCGACCTCGTCCCAGCGCGGATGCCGGTCGCGCAGGCTCTCCGCGGCGGCGAGGGCCGCGTGCGTATAACGACAGGCGGGGTAGGGCTTCACCGCGACCCAGCGGCCTTCGAAGTCACCGGTGAACAGGTCGTCCCAGCGCACACCGGAGCCCGGCGCGAGCCCGAAATCGCCCGACAACCACCCGCTCGGCCCTTCCACGCCTTGGGCGGCCAGCGCGGCGGCGGTGATACCGAACTGCGCGGCCAGCCCCGGCTGGATCCGCTTGGCGACCGAACCGTCGACCACGGCCTGCCGGGTGCCGGGCGCCAGCGCCGCACCGAGGGAGAGCGCCACGGCGTGCTCCACCTCGGCGTCGGGGAGCCCCCAGACGGTGGCGGCGGCCGCCGCGGCCGCGAGGGAGCCGAGCCCCGCTGTACGGATCACGCCGGTTCGAGGGCCGGTGATCCGGGCCAGCCGGGAGAGCAGATGTACCCCGGTGACCAGGCCGTCGGCGACGCTCGCGCCGTTCGCCCCGGCGGTGGCGGCGGCCGCCAGCACGGTCGGCACCACCACGCTGGCGGTGTGCACCACCGCCTCGTCGTGTGTGTCGTCGAAATCCCAGGCGTGGATGAGTGTGGAGATCGCCACCACGGCGGCCGGCGCGGACAGGCGCAGATCGGTCCACGGGACCCGGACCTCGCCACGCCCCACCGCGGCGAGACCGGCGAGGACTCGCTGGGCATCCTGCGATGCCGTACCCGCCGCGGCGAGCGCGAGAGCGTCGACGAGCAGCAGCCGGAGCTGTTCGCGGTCGTGGTCGGTCAACTGTGTCCATCGCCGGTTGGGGATTTCGGCCACCGGGTGCCTCCTGGTGCGATTGCGGTCCGGCTCGTGACGTCGATCACGTGAGCCGGGTCATAACCCTGGCAGAGACCGCTCGGTCCCGTCAATATGTTCTATAGAATCTTTTTTCTGATCTATTGAATATTGCCGTGTTAGGCTGTGGCTCCCCAGTCAGTCGGCGTTCCGGCGTGCCGGCGCCAGACGACCGAGTCCGATCAGGAGCCGACCGCAGTGACCCAGACCAACGCACCCCTGCCGCAGAGCCGTACGGCCTACGTGCTGGAGCGCCTGAGGGCCGACATAGACGCAGGCGTGATCAACCCCGGCGACCAGCTCCGCCAGACCGCCATTGCCAAGCGGTACGGCGTGAGCCCCACCCCTGTCCGTGAGGCCCTCCGGATCCTCGCCGCCGACGGCGCCGTCGACTACACCAGTCACCGAGGCGCCACCGTCCGCGACTTCACGCCGCAGATGGCCCAGGATCTCTACCGGATGCGCGCCGAACTCGAGGGGCTCGCCTGCGAGATCGCCTGCGAGCGCATGACCGACGACGACTTCCGGGCGGTCCTCCGAGCCAACGAGACCCTGGTGAACGCCACGGCCGCCGGCGAGGATCCGGCCCGGCTCTCCGTCCTCAACCGCGAACTGCACTTCGCCATCTACGCCGGTACCTCGGCGGCGGTCGTCGACTCGGTCCGGCACCTGTGGGAACGGTTCAAACCCTCCGTCACCCTGTGGGGCGTCCAGTCCTTCTGCCAGGCGCTGGACCAGGATCACGACCTGATCCTGGCGGCGCTCGAGCGCCGCGACGGGGTCGCGGCCCGCGCCGCCATGCGCGACCACGTGCTGCACGCCTGGGAGCTACGCCAGACCAATACCGACCTCAGGGCCGACGGGGCCGAAGGAGCCGCCCCGGTCGCCGCCGAGGCCGGGCGCTGACCCGATCTTGCGCAGACCGGCCTGGTTCCTTGCCATCGCGACCGCCTCCCTGCTGTCGCACACCGTCCTCAGCGGCGTCCGCACGCTGATCTCCTACCGGGCCCTGGCACTGGGCGGGGACGGCCTCGCCGTGGGCGTCATCACCGCGGCGTTCGCCGTCCTACCGCTCGTCGCCGCCCTGCGCATCGGACGTGCCGTGGACCGCGGCCTGGCCGTGCCTGCGCTCCGGCTCGGCCTGAGTTTCACCGTGGTCGCGGTGGTTCTCGCGGCCGCGAGCTCCCAGCTGGTCGTGCTGGGGGTGGCCAGCGCGCTCCTGGGGCTCGCCCAGATGCTGCACACCGTGGCCTGCCAGAGCATGGTGGCGCTGTGGTCCCCGCCCGAGCTGATGGACGCGCGCTTCGGCCACCTCACCCTGGGCGTCTCCGCCGGGCAGTTGCTCGGCTTCCCGATCGCCGGCCTGGTCGCCACCCTGACCACACAGGACTCGGGCTCCGTCAGCACCGGCCCGGCATTGCTGGTCATGGCCGCGATCGCCCTCACCGCCGTGCCACTCGCCTTCCTGTTCGCGCCCGGGGATTCCACACGGGTGAGCCGGTCCGACGCCGCCGACGGGCAGCAGTCCACCTTCCGGCTGCTGGCCACCCCGGGAATGAAACCGGCCATCTTCTCCAGCCTGACCGTGCTCACGGCCATGGACCTCCTCATGGCCTACCTCCCCGTCCTGGGACAGGAGATGGGGCTCAGCATCGCCACGGTCACCACCATGCTGACCGCGCGGGCCGTCACCTCTGTCCTCTCCCGCGCGACCATGCCGATGCTGCTCCGGCGGGTACCCCGGCGGTGGCTACTCGTCTCCGCCACCCTCGCCTCCGGAGTGCCGATGGCGCTCGTGCCGTTCACCTCGGCCGTCGTTCCGCTCATGCTCGCCATGCTGCTCATGGGCTTCTTCTGGGGGGTCGGCCAGCCGCTCACCATGTCCTGGGTGACCGTGATCGCCGATTCGCGCAACCGGGCCGCCGCCCTGGCCGTCCGACTGGCCGGCAACCGGATCGGCCAGGTCACCGTGCCGGTGCTGGCGGGCAGCCTCTCCGGCCTGGTCGGCGTCGGTGCCATCTTCCACGTCAGCGGCCTGCTGCTGATCTCCTCCGGCCTGCTCACACACTCGGCCACCCGCGATATCTGACCCGGCGCCGCATCGACTCCCTACGGCGAATAAGTGAACCCCGGGCACAGTCGAAACCGCCATGGCGTCCGTCCCCCGGCGAAAGCGCCGTGTGTCCGTACTTTCAGGTGATCGGGCACCGCGTCGCGCTTCATCCGCTGTACATTGCGTCGACCTCCGTCGCGAACTCGCGCAGCACGATATTGCGCTTGAGTTTCAAGGAGGGGGTGACATAACCGTTGGCCTCGGTGAACTCGGTGGGCAGCATGCGGAACTTACGGACGGCCTCGGCCCGGGAGACAGCGCGGTTGCCGTCGTCGACGGCGGTCTGGATCGCGCCGAGCAGATCGGGGTCGGCAGCGAGATCGGCGACAGTGGCGTCGGCAGGTTTGCCGTTGAGCTGTTTCCAGGTGGGGAAATGCTCGCCATCGATGGTCACCAGGCAACTGACGAACGGTCTGTGGTCGCCGACAACGATCACCTCGCCGATGAGGGCGTGCGCGCGGATGCGGTCTTCGATCACCGCGGGAGCGACGTTCTTGCCGGCGGTGGTAACGATGATCTCCTTCTTGCGTCCGATGACCGTGAGGTATCCGTCCTGGTCGAGGGTGCCGAGATCCCCGGTGGCGAACCAGCCGTCCCGGAACGTGTCGGCGGTGGCCTGCGGGTTGTTCCAGTACCCGGTGAACACATTCGGTCCACGCAGCAGAATCTCCCCGTCGTCGCCGATACGCACCGAGGAGCCGGGTAGTGGCCGGCCGACCGTCCCGATCTTCGGCCGGTCATCCGGATTGAACGTGGCGGCTCCGCAGGTCTCGGTCAGGCCGTAGCCCTCCAGTACGGTGAATCCGACCCCACGGTAGAAGTGGCCGAGCCGTTCGCCGAGCGGGGCGCCGCCGGAAAGAGCGTGTGTGGCGCGCCCACCGAGCGCGGCGCGTAGCCGGCGGTAGACCAGGCGGTCGAACAACGCGTGCCGGATGCGGAGCGGAATCGGGACCCGGCCGCTGCCGCGGGCACGGCTGAAGTCGATCGCCGTCGTGGCCGCGAGATCGAAGATCCGGCCCCGACCGGCCAGCTGGGCTTGCGCACGGGCGGTGTTGTACACCTTCTCGAAAACGCGAGGCACGCCCAGGATCAGCGTCGGCCGGAATTCCCCGAGCTCCGCGGTGACGTCTTTGATATCGCCGACGTGGGCGATATCCACCGGAACGAACGCCGCCGCGATCTCGGCGATCCGGCCGAGCACATGCGCCAAGGGCAGGAACAACAGGACCGAGGACTCGCCGGTGCGGAACAGTTCCGGCATCCGGGCGGTGATATTGCCCAACTCGGCCAGGAAGTTACCGTGGGTCAGCAGACACCCCTTCGGCCGGCCGGTGGTGCCGGAGGTGTAGACGATCGTCGCCGGCTGATCGGCTGTCAGGGCCGCCCGGCGATCGGCCACGGCGGTGTCGCTGATGCCGGCGCCCTCCGCCTGCAAGGTCGCGACGGCGCCGGCGTCGATCTGCCAGGTGTGCGTCAATTCCGGCAGCTGGTTACGCAGACCGGCGACCACGGCTGTGTGGTGGTCGGTTTCGGTGACGATGGCGATCGCTCCGGAGTCGGAGGCGATCCACTCCACCTGTTCGGCGGAGGACGTCTCGTATACCGGGACCGTCACGGCGCCGGCACACCAGATCGCGAAGTCCAGCAGCGTCCACTCGTAGCGGGTGCGCGACATGACGGCCACCCGATCGCCGGCCTGAATACCGTGTGCGATCAGCCCCTTCGCCGTCGCCAACACCTCGGTGCGGAACCGGGCAGCGGTCACATCGTGCCAGCGGCCGTCCATCTTGCGGCTGACCACCGCGATGTCCGGGTATCGCTCGGCGTTGCGGTCGATCGAATCGGTGAGGTTCGCGTCGGGGCGCACGTGATACAGAGGTGGCAGTCCGAACTCCTGCATGATCGCTCCTCTCCGGCGACGCCGCCGGAAGGCACACGGTGCGCTCCACCTGGGCAAGCGGCGCTCAGCCGAGTATGGACCGCACCACAGCGGCGCGGATACGGTTATCGGCAGTCCTGGGCGAGGACCAAAGTCCTCCGGCGCCGGGCGATGCGGGATCTGTGAACCGCGACCGACCTCGGCACGCACCACCGGGTCGGGCGCAGTATCGCCGCCGACCGTGGGACCTGCGGACCGCCCCGACCGCGGGACTCGTTTACTCGCATCCGGAAAACATGCCCGCCCCTTCACCCCGGCGACAAAGTACTCGGCCGGCGGTGCCCTTCGACCCTGTGAGCCCGGGGTAGGAGGCCGCATCCCGAAGACGGCGGGGTGACCGTCGCGGTGTGTGCGCGTCGAGTCGACGATCGCGATCACGTCGCGGGAACGCGCCGACAACCCGCCATCGGAAGTCGACCCCCTTTCGAGCCGGTCAGGAGGAGTAGTGAACGTACTCGTGATCGTCGGCGCCGTGGTCGTCGTGGTACTGATCATCCTGTGGCTGTCGGTCCGGGTGGTGACCCAGTACGAAAAAGGGGTGTTGTTCCGGCTCGGACGCGTGATCGCGGTCAGAGAGCCCGGCTTGCGGCTCATCATCCCGGTCATCGATCGACTGCGTGAGGTGTCGATGCGGATCATCACCATGCCGATCCAGTCCCAGGGCATCATCACCCGCGACAACGTCAGCGTCGATATCTCCGCCGTCGCCTATTTCCGCGTCGTCGACGCCGAGAAATCGGTCGTCGCCATCGAGAATGTGCACGCCGCCATAGATCAGATCGCCCAGACCACGCTCCGCAAGGTCGTCGGACAGCACACCCTCGACCAAGCACTCGCCGAGACCGACACCATCAATGCCGATATCCGGCAGATACTCGACACCACCACGCTGGAGTGGGGTGTGGAAGTGACCCTGGTCGAGCTGAAAGACATCCAGCTGCCGGAAGCCATGAAACGGGCCATGGCCCGCCAGGCCGAAGCCGAACGGGAAAAGCGCGCCAAGATCATTGCTGCCGAGGGCGAATCCCTGGCCGCCGCGGCCCTGGGCGACGCATCCGACACCATGGTGGCCCACCCGCTGGCCCTCCAGCTACGCAACCTGCAAACCCTCCTCGATCTGGGCGTCGACAAGAACACCACCGTGGTGTTCCCGGCCCCGCTCATGAGCGCGATCGGCGATATCGGCGCCTTCTTCGCCCGCGAGGCCACCGCCGCCGCGACCGTCGATTCCACCGCCCGGACCCTGCCGACGAGCCCGCCGCGCCCGACACCTATACATACCGGGGCTCCGGGCACGACGGTCAAGGCGCACACACCGCCGGACTGACCCGGCACAGCGGATCCGCCGACGACACCGCGCCGTGAACCTGGCGTCGAATGTGTCGTCGGCGACCCCTGAAAGGAGATCTCGCGCTTCTTCCTGCGCTGGGTTCGTGTGCCGGCCCCGTCATTTCATGGTCGCGAGATTGCGCCAGAGATTCTCGAGACTGTCGGTACCGCCGAACAGGGTGGTGAAGTTGGTGGAGTCGATGAGGACGATGTCGCCCGCCCGCCGGTCGGCGGGTGGCATCCAGATCAGCGTGTTGAACTCCGTATTACCGGCCGCGGTGAACGGGTGCGGTCGCGCGGGGTCTATGCGCTGGCGACCCAGAACCCGTAACGAGTCGCTTTCCGGCGCAGTGAGTTCGTAGTGCGGCAGATGGGGGTGGAAGTTGAATGTGGTGACATCGTCCAGGAGACGTGGTGTGTCGAGATCGCGAAAGGCGGTCAGGGGGGCGATCCGCCGGGTGCCGTCGACGACTGCCGGACGCAGACCCCATATGTTGTTCACCGGTACCTCGAGGGCTTTCATCAGCGAACGCGTGTACCGGCCGAATCGCTGCTGCCGGGGTACCAGCGGGTCGCCGTGATGCTCGTATTCCGTTTGCCGCTGCGAATAGTCGTCGGTGAAGCCGACATCGTGGTGCGGCGCCAACAGCAGGCACGTACCCTCGCGTTCCAGCCACTCCCGGACCGCGGCGCTCTCCTCGGGTGCGGCTTCCTGCTGCGAGAGCAGGTGGTCGAGCCCGAATACCATCAGCGTGTCGGTGTCGGCCAAGATCCGTTCATCGATCGGCAGTGTGTATCCGGCCTGGTCGACGCGCTGGAACACGGCGACGGGATGGCCTGTCACCGCACCGGCCAACCGCTGGAACGCCAGCGTGGAGCGGTGGAACAGCTCCAGTGTGCCGGCGATGCCCTGCAGGAAGTGCTCCGCGTCGAAGGCGGGGGTCTCGTAACCCGGCCACGCCGCGTTGCGCACTTCGGTCATGGTGGAGAAGCGGTTGTATATTTCGGCGGGATCGCGTTGGGCTTCCCACGGGTAACTCCACGCCCAATAGATGCTTATCCGCCGGCGCCCATCGTGTTTGCGCGGAACGTGGGTCTGGTTATAGGTGCGGGCCGGCGTTGGGGTGCTCATCATGTCGCCTCTCCACTGTCCAGGGTGGCCAGATACCGGAGGGCTCCGATACCCGGCAGGAAGAAGTACGCGCCGCCGCGGAGCGTGGTGAAAGCCGGCAGGTTCGCGAGCACCTTACGAATGGGCCGCTTGGGGATCGTGAACTGCAGACTGCCGTCCTGTGCGCCGCAGATGGGGTCGTGTTCATTGCCCAGTTCGTGGAAATTCTTGTCGTTGATCCAGACGTTCTGCGCGAACTCGAACTGGCGAACCAGGCTGGCGCAGATGATGAACGCGGCGATGCCTCGGTCCGCCCCGTCGTCGGGTGCGTTCTCGGGCAGTGCCGGACCATAGGTGGCACCACGGCGAATCATCCGATGCCGGTTCATATCGGCCGCGGTGCCGCGCGGGTTGAGTCGCCGCACATGCGAACCCAGCGGAACCGCGTAGCCGTGCGGATCGGACTCCTGGTAGTCGAAGTCGTTGTTCCGCAGCGGATCCGCCCCCAGCTGTGGATCATCGCGTTCGGGGGCGAGGGCCAAGGGGGCGCCGCTTCGCCAGCGGCCCATGAACTTCGCGGCGAGCAACTCCTGCCCTTCCGCGGTATCGGCGTGCTCGCGCAGATAATCCCGGAAAGCGCCGACATGCTCCCGCAACCGCCGGTAGGCCATATAGCTGCCGTTGCGGGACAGCACCTCCGGCTGCGGTAGTCCGCGGGGCGGCCCCACCTCGTCGGGATACCCCAGGATGAACTCACCGGGTTCCAGCGGTGCACCCGAGCCCGGTGTCGGTTCTTCGCCGGACCCTTTCATCACCGGCTGGGACAACCGGTCACGGAAACCGAAATGGTCGTGGGCATAGTCGAATGGTGGCGTCGCGTTCAGATCCAGGTACGACAACACCCGCACACCGGGGCTGCGGGACACCAGCCGGTCGTGCTCTGCCGTGCATCGCCGGTGTTCGCCCTCGGTGCGGGCGAACAGGATCGCGATGGCGTGCAGGTCGTCACCGGCCAGACCACCCACCCAGTTGTCCGGGTGGCCGGCCCCCGTATCGCCCAGGATATCGGCGCGGGCGGGCATACCTTCACGGAACTCGTCCGGGAAGGTGGCAAGCGCCGCCGCCGGCACTCCCAGCGCCCCCAGCCCGCGCCAAGTGAAGGCCAGAGTGATCCAGCGTTCGGCGCTGTCCATTGTGGCGCGCGCGTCGGCAGCCGACTGGACCCGGTCCATCAGCGCGGCCAGCCAGGCCCGGCCGCCGGCGGGATCGTCGAAGGACAGGAACGCGTAGCGGCCGGTCATCGCCGGAGTACGGGTCAGCAGGATGTGCTGGATATCGTCCAGCTCGAGGGTCGGCACGGGAATCACTGCATCTGATCGAGCATGTCGGAGAACGCGGCCTCGAGCCGCAGCGCCTTCTTGATCCGCTCGGCGGTGACGTAGGGGTACTCGCCGTATTCGAGGAAGCTCGGGACCTGATGCTCGCGGACGAATCGGGCGAAGGCCCCGGGATTCTCCCTCCAATCCTCGGGAAATCCTTCGAGGTTGGTGAAAACGGTGGTGATACCGGTCTTCCCGAAGAGGGCCACGGCATCCTCGGTGTACTTGTCGAAATCGGTATCGAAGATGCCCTGATATTGAAAGTGCAAGCCGGAGCCGACGTCGAACAACTGCCACCGCAGATAGTGGAGCCGCAGCGGCGCGAGCACATCCGGACTACCTGCGACAGCGTCTTCGATCTGCTTCCCGTACGCGCGTATCGCCTCTTCTCGGCCCAGTTTGACCTTCGCGATGATCGAGAACCCGTAGCAGGCGGGGGTCCGTGGGTAGATCGGGCCGTACCGACCCCGCTCCAGCTCGAAATAGCCGTCCCGGGGGATGGCCATCGCCGCGGGTTTGCTCCATTCGTGATCGTTCGCTGGCATATCGTCCTCCGTGACAGGAGTTGACCGGACATCGAAAACCGACAAACACGCGGTGAAACCCGGAATGCCGCGATCCCCGATGTCAGGATCCTCGGGGCACATCCGCCGGTTATCAGAATAACTGCGCTGTTGCCACTCGGCACCCCCGGCGATCCGGTCCTCCGGCAACCCGGCGACGTACCCCGCTTCGCGAGCACACAGGCGAGATCGACGCCGCCCTTCGCCCTGGCCGCCGGCCACGGCCGAAAGCATGCACCGTGGCGACCGGCCACGCCCGGCGAACCCGGGTATCCACCGCCCAGGACAAGCAACGGCCACCACCGGGCAGCCGAGTCATATCGCCGACCCCGGGGTAAAGGTCGAACCATGATTCGCGCGGAAAGGGCCGGCCCGGGCCCCTGCGTGACCGGTTAGCATTTCAAAGAGACCTCCGGACAGCGCGCGGCGATCGAAGGAGACTTCTCGTGGAACGGACAACCTGCTTGGTGGCCGGCGGCGGACCGGCGGGACTGATGCTGGGTCTGCTACTCGCCCGGGCCGGGGTCGATGTCACCGTGCTGGAGAAGCACAAGGATTTCCTCCGCGATTTCCGCGGCGATACCGTGCACCCCACCACCCTCGACCTGCTCGACGAGCTGGGGCTCGGTGCCGAGTTCGGGAAACTGGGCGCCCGCGAGTTGCGGCAGATAGTGCTGCCGATCGCGGGCGGCACGCAGCTGCTCGCGACGTTCGAGCATCTGCCCGGCCCGCACAAGTACGTGGCGATGGTGCCGCAGTGGGACCTGCTGGACCTGCTGGCCCGCACCGCCATGCCGGAACCAGGGTTTCATCTGCGGATGAGTACCGAAGCGACCGAACTGATCCGGGTCGAGGGCAAGGTCATCGGTTGCGCCTATCGGACGGCCGACGGCGCCACCGGCGCGATCCACGCCGACCTCACAGTGGCATGCGACGGCCGCGCCTCGGTACTCCGGGCCTCGACCGGACTACCCGCACGGAGCTGGCCGACACCGATGGATGTGTGGTGGTTCCGTCTCCCGCGCACCGCTACCGACCCCGCCGGAGCGCTCCCCGTCGTCACCGCCCGCCGCGCCGCCGTCATGCTCGACCGCGGTGACTACTGGCAGTGCGCCACACTCATCGCCAAGGGTGCCGACGCGGAAGCCCGGCGCGGCTCGGTCCGGGACATCATGCGCGGCATGGCCGAGGCCGCCCCCTGGCTCGGCGACCGCCGCGACGCCCTGACCGGTTGGGACGAGGTGAAGCTACTCGATGTCCGGCTGGATCGGCTCAGCACCTGGTACGTCGACGGACTGCTCTGTATCGGCGACGCGGCGCACGCGATGTCCCCGGTCGGGGGTGTCGGCATCAATCTCGCGATCCAGGATGCCGTCGCCGCCGCCAGGATTCTGGCCGCACCGTTGCTCGCGGGGACCACGACGACCCGTGATCTGGCACGAGTACAGCGCCGCCGGGCCATCCCGACCGCGGTGATCCAGGCCGTACAGCGGGTTCTGCACGCCCGCCTGATCGTGCCGGCTCTCACCGGCCGGGTCGAGATCGCCGGCGCCCCGAACGCACCCCGGGCCCTGCGATTCCTGCGCCGAATTCCGCTGGTACGCAGCATCCCTCCGTATCTCCTCGGCCGCGGGGTATTGCCCGAACACGCACCGGATTTCGCGCGCCGCCCGCCCGCCGGGGCTGTCACCGGGCCGGAGGAAGCGGCATCCGACAGGTGAAACGGTAACCATATGAAAGCTGGCGATCGGCAGCAGTGGATATAGTCTCAGGTCGGGGCACGTATTCGAGCGAATTGCGGGCCTGTCCATTCCGCGATGGACAGGCCGATATGCGACAGAGAAACATCGGACCGTGTTTGAAAAGCTTTCCGGAATTAACTATCAAAAATTGATAGTTAATTCCGGAAAGGTTACTTTCGGCATGTCGAGATCGATGATTTCGACCACAGAAAGATGAGAACAGGTTATATTTTAAAAACCCTTTTCGGAGGGTTCGACATCCGGTCGCACCGTTGCTCAACATTTCTGGAGATAGCCATGAGATCGACCTCTTCCCTGCTTCGTGCCGGCATTATTGCTCCGGTGGCCGTCGCGTCCATCTTTTGTTTGGCCGCACCGGCAAGCGCCGCCCCCGTCAGCGTGAACTGGAACTGCCGGGGCACGATCCTCGGTATCGGCCAGAACTCGAACATGACCACATCGGTCACCGGCACGGCGCCGAGTTCGGCGGCGTCGGGTTCCGCGGTGGCCATCACCATCACACCGGGCGCCTCCTCGGTTCCCAGTTCGGCTTCCGGCTTCACCGTGAACAACATCAGCAACCTGAAGATGACCATTCCGACTCCGGCGAATTCGACATTGGTCTCGGCCAGCGCCTCCGGGGGTACCGTGGCCGGCACCGTCGCCACGTCGGGCGGGAATGTCGTTCTGACCGTACCGGGCCCGATCGCCGGCGGCACCACCTTCACCCCGCCGGCGGTGACCATCAATGTCACCGCCGGAGCCGCCGGAACATCGATCACCAGCAAGTACGCGGGGACCAGCTACACCAGTCCCGGCATGACCATGACGACCAACGTCGCCTTGGTCGGCAATGTCGCGACCTCGTGCTATCCGAACCCGTCCCCGACCCTCACCACCACAACTGTCAGCTGAGCCGGCGGACAGACACCACGGCGTAATGACCGGCGCCCGCGCCGGCAGCCGGTGGTGAACATGCCTGGACCGGGTTGTCCCAGCAGCCCGGCCCAGGTCTCACCCGGGGCGGTCCGGGCGGGGACCGTCCCTGATAGTGATTGCCCTGCTTCGGGTTTGGTGTAGCGGCAGTTACTTCGACCGAATATTCGGATGCGCAGTATCGCATCGGCCGCTGTGTCGTACAGTGCATATCCGACACAGCGACGGCCGCCTCGCCGGCCGGAGCGGTGCCCGCTTTCGTGATGGTCGTCGGCCGCGGTTCGGGCTGCCGGCCGATCGATCGACAGGAGCCCACATGTCCGCTTCGAACGCCCGGCGGCGATCCCTACCGCACGCAGCGAAAACCGTAGCACCCACTCGTGATTCCCCGACCGCCCTCGATCCGCGCCGCGCTGGCACGGCCCGCGGCATACCTCGAGTCCACCGATCTCCCTGACTCCCCGGACGACATCGGTCGCTCGGCGACCGAGCGCGCCCTGATCGGTGACTTCTGCTGAGCGGTTTGATGTTTCGAGTGATCGAGGGAAGGCCTATGTGTCCGAGAACAACCGAACCCGCCCGAATCTCGGTCCAGCTCAAAAGGGCCCTGGAGTTCTATCACGGAACCGTCGAGGACCTGGTCCGCGAATTGATCAGAGTCCTGGGCGTGAACGAGACCGATCGGCGTGCCCTGGAGATCGTCCTGCTCGAGGAGGAGAAGGCCACGACACCGAAACTGCTGGCCGAAAGGCTCGGCCTCACCGCCGCCGGCGTCACGATCATGCTCAACCGGCTGGAGAAGCAGGGCTACATCGCCCGATCGCTGCACCCGACCGATCGTCGCCGCGTGATCGTGATGGCCACCGAACTCGCGGCCCATCGCATACAGGAACTCGTCGTACCCATGATCGTCGAGAGCTACAAGATGCTACTGAGCTCGTACGACTCCGCCGAACTCGACATAATCGCCGACTTTCTGATCCGTGCGGGCGAACTGCAACAAATCCACCGCCAACGGCTGCGGAACGTGGTTCCCTATTCGAAACCCTGAAAACCTCGATCACGAAGCCTTGCATGAATTGAGAGAAATCCGAGGCGCCGCGAAATGCGGTACCCAGAAATTGCTGTGGAAGTGCGGGTGCCCGGTATCTGCGCATTACTCTTCTCGGTAAATACCTGACTCACGGATGCCTCGTCGAGCTGTTCGGTGAGGCGACACCGTACTGCCCGCTCTTCGGCGTTCGGCATAACTGCCGGAATTCGATGTTCCGGCACTCGGGCTTCTTTTCGGGTGGTGAAAACGTCCTGGTCGGTCACTGGTTTCCCGGCCATGCCGTCCGAAGTGTCGTCACCGGATCCCAGCGGTCGGCACATCCCGAGGGAGAAAGCAGTAGTCGAATGCAAACAGGTGACAACAGCGAAGAAAAACCGGCAGAGCCGGACATCGATGCCGAACCGCCTCGGCCTCGGATTCCGCGATGGGGCGGCCGGCAGGCCGCGGGGCCATCGGCCGATCGGTTCCGGCGGCAGATATCACGTGCGGGTGTGGTGGCTGCATTGATCACCACGGCGATCGGGATAACGGTCATGGTGCGGGCGGATTCGAACCCGCCGGTGCGGGCGAACGACTCGGGCGAATGCACCGTGCAGGCTTCCGACCACCACGCCGTCCGACGCCGGACCAGCGTGACGAACCCGGACACCACACTGAACGCAGCGAGCGAGGCCTCCGCACCGGGCGACGTCGCGGGCCCGGACACGGCTTCCGATACCGGGGCCGCCCAGCCGACCGCCGATTCCACCGACCCCGCTACCGGCACGGCGACCGCGACGGAATCGACGACACCCATGACGACGGATGCCCCGGCCGCGAACTCGACAGATGCGTCGGTGAGCGCCAGTTTCTCTGCCACGGTAAGTCTCTCGGTCCAGATCTCGGCCGGCGTACCGGACCCGCGTACGGACACCTCGATACCCACGGTGACCGTCACCACGACTCCGACGGAGGCGCCGACGGTCACAATGACAGCCGATCCGGGCACGGTGACGGTGCCGGCCGATCCGCCGACGATCACCGTCACATCCGACCCGGTGACCACCACAGTGCCGGCCACCACGACAACGGCACCGCGCACCACATCGGCGCCGACGAGCACCACAACGGCACCGACCAGCACCACGGTGCCGACCAGCACCACGACTACGACTACGACTACGACTACGACGGTGCCCACAGGCGCCACGACGACCCCGCTCCCGGCGAGTTCGAACACGACATCCACGGCACCGGAGTTGTCCTCCACATCTGTGTCGCCGACAACCACATCGACGCGGTCTACGCCGACCGCAGCGCCGAAGACGACCGAGCCCTCGACGCCGACGCAGTCGGCGCCTCCGGCGATTCCGTCGATCGCGCGCCCACCGGCCATATCACCAGAGGCGACGGCCGCGGGATAAGCACGCCGCCCCTCATTTACCCCGTCACCGCCGGCATGCCGTGGGCTGAATCGCACCACGCACGCCATCCCGCCGCCCGGCACCGACGTTCCGTTCGACCATGCACAGGATTTCCTTCAGCGGCGGCGGCTCGTTCCGATGGGAACTCGGCAGCCCGGCCCCACGGCGCGTGCCGGGCAGGTGTGCGCGGTTCGGACTCCTACGATGCGGGATCGGCGCCCGGGTCCCACAGCGCGCGGGCATAGCGTAGATCGGCGCGCAGTTCCGTGGACAGCTCATCCGATTTCGACTCGGCCAGCGCCCGGAGCAATCGACTGACCCGGAGATAGTCGCGATACACCCGCTGGTTTCCGCCGCCGGGCTCGGTGCCCAGCGATGAACCCAGTGTCGCCCAGACGAAGTCGGGATCGGCCCACATCACCCGTCGCCATCCGGTGAAACCGGATACGCGACCGTTCACGAACAGAATGTTGTCGATGGTGAGGGCAGCGGGAATCAGCTGGGATCGATTCGGCCGCAGTACCTTCGCGAGGATCGGGGCGAACGGTTGGGCCGGAATATCATGGGCGGCGAGCTTGTCTCCGTGTGCCGCTGCCGTTCGCATGTCCTCGTCGATCAATGTGCGCAGCAGCTGGGCGGGATCGTCGGCGACGAGATAGCCGTCGGTCAGCGCGGTGGCGGGAATCTGCCGCAATTGTTCCAGCAGTGTCTGCACCGGAGCATCGACCTCGTCCACCACATGGCCCCGGTCGGCGGCAGCGACCGGGTGCCCGGGCAACCTCTCCTCGACGAGCACCGGCGCCGAGCCGTCATGCGGCACCTGCGGTTCGAGCACGCACAGGGGGCGCGGCACACGTGTCACCCCGTGGCGGTGCAGCAGCGCCAGCAACTGTGCCTCCCTCATGGTGGTGGGGGCGACTGTGGGCTGATCGCCGACCAGGACGAAACCATCGCCGACGACCGTGCTCCAGCGATGAGAGCTCTCGATGCGGAAGGCGCGCGTGCTCGAGGCCAGGTCACGCAACATCGACGCTTCGTCTTCTGTCATCGGCACGGCCTGAGATCCGCGCTCACCAAGCGTCGCATATTCCCGTGCCCCGCGCAGTGGGCCGACTACCTCCGAGCCGATCGGCCGGTGCGGCGACCGCGTGGCGGTCATAGTCTTGTCCGCGCTGACCGTGCCGAAGTACCGCATGCGCATGGCGAAGGTCAGGGAGCGGTTCCATCCCTCGCTGTTGTCGCTGAGCCGGGTGTCCTCGAACTCCCCGATCCAGTCGCGGGCGCAGGCGGGAATATCGAGGTCGACGGGTTCGGTGCCGGTGTGCAGCACAGTCACCCGGGTGACCCGGTTCCACCATGGTTCATTGGTGCTGACCAGCATGAGCACTGCTCTGCCCACGGACGTGCGCAATGCTGCGCCGACGGACAGCGCGGTGGTCGCGGAGGCCGCGCTTCGTTTCCACCCGGGCCAGTCGCCCATCGTTTCACGGACGAATCCTCGGATCGCGTGGGTGATGTTCCGGATCGTGGGCTCGTCGAAGACCTGTCCGTCCTCGCGGAGTGGAACTGTCATCACCCTCGGGTTCGACGCGGTATCGACGACCAACCGGTGGTCGTGCCCCAACGCCCGTCGGACCAGGTCGGCAGCGCCCCGGGTGGATGCGCCCACCATCTCGAGCACCGCGGCATAGCTGGCCATGTAGGCGGTGTCACGACTGGGATCCATCTCCCGGCCGAGGATCGCGGGCACAGTGTCATGCGCTACCCGCTGCACATCGAGAATCGCTCTGGCGATCCGTACGTTGACGGGCAGATCGGCGCTGGACAATATCCCGGCCACACCCCGATGGTCCAGAATCGCCATATCCCAGCATCGTGGGCCCAGCAGTGCCAGATCCCAATCCACCAAACCGAACGGGAGCAGCGTGTTGTCCGGGATGACGTCACCGTGCAGCAGCGTGAAGTCTTCGGGTTCGGCCTCCTCGACCATCGCCTCGACCAGATCGAACATATCGCGCGGAATCTGTAGCTGATCGAAAATCCGTGCTGCCCCCGGATTGTGCAGCAGATCCTCGAACAAGCGCCGCTGTTTGTCGATAATCCATCGGAAAAACCCTGCGGTATCCCGATCGTCGGGCATCGGTTCTTGTAACAGTTCACGGATTTCCGGTTCCGGAATCCGATCCAATTGCGCCCACAGCCCGCGGAAACCGGCCAGTATCTCATCGCGGTGGTCGTAGAAGTCCGATGCGGTGGCCTGCCGCCCCGGCAGCATATTCGTGAGCACGATCGGTGTGGACTCGGTGGCAACCCACCGGTCGTCGAGACACAGATCGGTCAGCCTCGCATACGGCAGGGGCACATTCTGCACCTCATGCTTCGCCAATAGCCGCAGGGTGTCGTACTCACGCAACACCCGCGGGTCCACGCCCTCGGAAGGCTTACGCATCCGGGCGAACAGACCGAGCTCCGGAAGCGCGTAGTTGAAGTTGTTGAACCCTTGCAGCTGCTGACCGCGTTGCACCGCCTCCTGCGTCGCGGCCTCGGCCACCGTTTTCGGCATGCTCGGGCGTGCGTCGTTCACCGCACCCAGCGGCCGGAACATGGTGACGTGCGCATTCGACCGGCCGGGCTCGGGTGGGTTGTTCGGGTCGGAGGGCGGAAGCCGACCCGGCCGGGAACCGATTGCGCCGTCGGAATCTCCGGAGGCGGATGATCTCGTCGACCCACCGCGCGGATCTCGACCATCCGATATGCGCTGTGCAGCCCCGCTCCACGGTGTGGGTCGCGCCGGGAGGCGAGGCTCGGACGCCTGCGGTGCGGCACTGTTGTCGGGCGGTGTCTCGACGTATGTGCCGGAAACCGGCCTCTCCGTCGGCTTACAGCCGATCCGGTCGGTACCGCGCACTGCCGTCGACCCGGACCGGCCCCCCGGCCTCGGGTACGAGTTGCGTTTCGCCGGGCGGTATTCCGGTTCATAGCGAATACCGTTGCCGTCAGGAACCGCTCGATTCTGCCGTTACCGGTTTCCGCGCCGGCCCGGATGATCTCGTCGGTGGCGGTGCCAGGGACTTCGGCCGACGGCGTCGAGTCGGCGTCGACCGCGTCGATTGTCTTCGCGATCAGATGCGCGATGGTGCTGCTGTCGGTTGCGTTCCGCAAGCGGGCCACTGCCGACCGCACGACCTTCGAGGGCACCTGCAGTTCGATCGCGATCGCCCGGTCGGACTTGCCCTCGGCCTTGAGGAGAATGATCCGGCGTTCCTGTGCGCCGAGGCTCAGCTCGGTCGTGATAGGCGTGGGGGCGAGGATTCCTGCGCGGATGGCTGCGGCGGCCAGCGCCGCTTGATGGTCCGAAACCCCGAAGGTCTGCGAGAGCGCGGTCAATCGGATATTCACCCAGGACAGCGACCGGTCGAACTCATTCGCGATGTCTTGCCGACCGTGACCGGTCGCGATCATAGCCAGAATGCGCATCAGTTCGGTGTGCCGAGCGGCGGTGGTGTCGGCGTCGAGCTGGTGGATTGTTTTCGCGATCAGTTGCGTCGTGGTCGCACAATGGGTGGCGTCTCGCAGCCGGGCGAGACGGAGTCTCGTCTGGCTGGGCGACAGGTTCACGGCGGCGGCCGTTTGCTCTGTTGTTCTGCCCTGCGATTTCGCCGCGAGGATGGCGCGATCCACGGGCGCCAGCACCATCGGGAACTGCGGGAGCGCGTCGATGAGTCCGCGTCTGATCCCGTCGGTCACCAGTGCGGTGCTGTGGCTTTCGGTCCACATCGCCACGGTGTCGTCGACCACGGTTCGCAGCCTGGTGGCGAGAGCGGGAAGGCGGTCCAGCAGCCAATCGTGTGAGCGGTCCATTGCGGCGGCGGCTCTGGGGATGGTGTGGCCGGCGGCGAGCAGCAGGAGGACGTTTCTCCAGAGTTTCTCTTCGGGCGCTTCCTGAATTATTCCCTCGGCGACCGCGAAGTCGAATACCTCTTGCCATTTTTTCGCGGCAATCTTGTAGAAGATATCCCTGACCGTCTCGGAGACAGAATCGACGGAGATGTCTAATTGTTCAGCGGTTTCGGCATAGGTCATGTTCTGCGCTCGCGCTGTGACAACTCGTATCTCCTGCTCGGAAAGCCGTGGTCGAACATCTATATCTGCAGGTTCCTCCACGATGCCCAACCGGATGCCGCGTCGAAGTATCGCATCGCGATGCTTGAAGCCCAGTCTATTGGCGATCTCTCGCGTATAGTTATCGATTGCCTTGACGGACAATCCCATTATTTCGGCGCACCGTTCGGGCGATTTCCCCAGCTTGTAGAAACTAAGCAGTCCAGCCTCGCGGTCGTTCAGTAGCTCCCGCGGAAGTTTCGGTTTCGCTGCCGCGGCCGTGTCCGTTGTGTTCGTCTCCATCCGTTCCGCGGCGAATTGGGCCAATGCGCGGTGGTAGTTTATGTTCAACCGTCTGACCAATTCGGAGTAGTATCCGAGTAGCGCCGGTTCGGTGATGTTCAATATTTTCGCGATGCGCTCGTCTGTCAATTTGCCGAGAAGCTTGTATATTCCGGAATCGACAACCACGAAATCCAGCTGATCAATTGTACGAGCGACCAGTTGAGCCGTTGTGCGGGACTGAGTATCACGCCGCAGTAGTGCGACTGTAGTGGTCACGAATCTGAGTGATCGGCCTGTCTCATCGGCAACCTGCCGATCCGTCATTCCGTATGCTTTTGCGGTGAGCACCTCCCGCTCACTCGGGGTGAGGGCGAGCGGCGACTGCTCGGGCTTGTCTATGAGTCCACGTCGGATGCCGGTCGCCACCAGGACCGGGCCCCGGTTGGGGGTTCCGAACTCGTTGGCGAGGTCCGCGCAGTGGACTTTCAGCCAGCCCAGTGACCACCTCGAGTCGGCCGCGATGCCGGTTCGGGTGTGTCCTTCCGCCAACAGTCGAAGAATACCTGCCCCCATTTGCCGTCCTCGCGAAAAATCGAGTGCGGCGTCTTCCTCGTCGGCTTCCTCACCAGCCCGCTCGGAGAATTCACCCAATCCCATATCGACGCGTAATTGACGGGCGAGTATGCGAGTAGCCGCCAGCAACTCCATCTGGCGGGACGGTCGGTTTCCGGTTTCGGTCGTTTCGGTGCCCGGGCTGCGCGGCATCGTCCGGACAGTGTTGAGCAACGCCCGCTGGGTATCGTTGAGGCGTTCCGACCGCAGGGCGCGTTGCATCTGTGCGGCTGTCGCTTGCCCGAGAATCTGTGCGAGTTGCGCACTATCGGCATCCGGATCGTCGACGGAGAGTAGATCGTTCACGCCTGTGACCAGTTGGACGAGCCGCCGGCGGAACTCGACGAACATATCGTATTGTGGGATGCGTTCTCGCGCCTTGGCGACGATCCACTGCTCGATATCGAGATCGTCGGGCATGCGGTGCACGGTGTCGATCGCGCGTTCGATCGCCTCGTCGACGATCTCCCGTGCCAGTGGCGAGGCACCGTACCGTCGCGAAAGCCAACGATACAGTTTCTCGCCCGGCCATGTCCGCAACATATCGAGCGCCGGCTCCGGGTTGCCCTGTGCGACGTGAGTCTTGACGATGTGGGTCCGGTTCTCGGATGGCCGCCGGTCGTTCGGAGCCCCGTCGTCCGGGCTCGCAGCCGGTTTGGCACCGATCCGGCCGGAATCGGGACCTGTCGCCGTCGCCGACCGTCCGCCGTCCTCGGTGCGTCCACCGGTACTGCGCTTGCGGACCCCGCTCGCCTCGGATTTGCCCGGCGTATCCACGTACACCACGCTCGGATCGAGCCCGCCTGTGCGCCACCGCCCCGAGCGGTCCTTCCCAGCGCGGGTGTCGTCGAGGCCGTGGCCGCCTGGATCGTCGAGGGACAAGTGCTCCGGCGGTAGCCCCGCGGCTGCTCCACCACCCCGCGGCGGACGCGCAGCCGACCCCTCCCGCGCCGGTTCGGGGGCAGCGGGCGGCTGCATGTCCCGGGCAACAGAAGCCGAGCCGAGAACTCGGTTGTTCAGGTGGACGGCGGAATAGGGCGCTGGTGCCGCCTCCGCACCGGGCGGGCCGTCGAATTTGCGCGGCAGGCCGGCGGTTTGGGCGGTGTCGAGGGTGTGTCCTGGCTGAGCGGTCAGGCTTCCGGTCTCGGCGGTGAAGTAGGCGGCGAAGAATTTGTCGATGGCGGGGTTGTAGGCGGGTTCCCAGTCGTCGATGGGGAGGGTGCGGGGAATGCCGGGCTCCTGTTCGATGAGCGGGTCGGTGACGAACAGGTGGCCGGCGATATTCGTGATGACCCACAGATGCGCCTCGACGGTGTCGGCAGCGGCGACGACGGCGGTATTGCCATCCCGGGCCAGCAGCTTTTCCTTGATTGCCGCGATCGGGTCGGTATCGCCGACGGGGCGCAGACGGCCCTGGATGGCCTCCTCCGCGGTGTCGGGGTCGGTGAGATGGTCGGCGGGAATGACGGTGTTGTCGCTGCCGTAAGCCCACAGGGTGGTGGCGGCATGGGAAACGCAACCGATGATGCGCAGTGTGATCAGTGCCTCGGTGATCGCATAATGTACCGGTGTGTTCCCGGTCAGCTGCGCCGCCAGTTCACCGATCCGTGCCGCATCCGCGGCCGTCAGTTGCTCCTGGAAGCGGCCGAGTGCCGCCGCGGCTTCGGCGAGCAGGGGATGATCCGGCCGTCGCTCGGCCGTATGCCTGAGCGCCTCGGCTGCCGCGGCGAGCTGATCGAAACCGGTTGCAATGCCGGCACTGCCGGTCAGGTTCCGCCGGCCGGCCCTGACCAGTTCCTCGACATAGTCGGCGGTGGCGACGGCGAGGTTGTGAGTGACACCCCGGCGCGCTCTTTCGTAGCCGATGGTGCGGCGATGCAGTAGCCGCAAAGACTCGGTGGCGGCGCCGGGGGCGACGATGTAGTCGCCACCGTCCGGGCCTACCACATACTTCTCGTCCGGGTCCCGCGGGCCGATATCCTGCACGTCGGCCACGATGAGGCTCGGCTCGTGAAATTCGCCGTTTCGTAGGTTCCGGTAGGCGAGGGGAAGCTGTTCGCGCGCCGCGGCCGGACTCCACTGTGGTGGCGACGGGTCGTCGACATAGGCCAGTTCGAACAGTGCTGCGCTGAGGAGACCACCGTATTCGCTCGAAGACAGTGTGCGAAGCAGACGGCCGAGTTTATCGGCGGTTGTGGACTCGCGACCGTCCGCCCCGCGGATTGCCTCGGTCAGCCGAACCGATGCGCCGGCCACTGCGGCAAGATCCGGCAATCGCGGGGCGATCTTCGAGAGCGTCTCGGCGATATGCCCGAAAAGTATCCACGCTGTGTCGGCATGAAAGCTGAAACTGCAAAGTTCTGCCACGATATCCAAGGCCGCCCAAAGCTGCTCTCGGACTCCGGCGGCCAGATCATCGGGTCGGCCGGCCATCGCCCCGGCGGAGACCCGCATAGCGAGATCGCCGGTGAACCGTTGCCACAGTCCTTCTCTCGCCGTCTCGTCGCCGGCTCGCGCAGCCGACAAGAGAGCCAGTGGTCCCGCAGCGGCAGCGGCCGCACTGTCCGAGGGGCCTTGGCCGGGTCGAGATCCGATCGGGCTGTCGCCTTGCCCACCGCGATCCGAGGCCGACGGCTGGTCTGGGGCACTGTCGTCGGACCCGAGCGCGGGAAGGTTGGGACCGATCCGGCCGCGCGCTCGGCCGAGTTCTTCCTCGGCGGGGTTGTGACCCGATTGCGCCTCGCGATCGTCGGCCCCGGAGCCCGATGCCTCGGGCCGTGGCCTCGCACCGATTCGGGGGTGTCCACATCGGTATCCGGCCGGTCGACGATATCGGCGGCCGGCTGTGCCGGCTCCTCCGTGGGAAGCCCTGTGGACTGGTCGGGCAATGATGCGGTGCGTGCGTCACCAGGCGTGTCGGTCTTCGCTCGGCTCCAGGGCGACTGTGCCGCAGGATCAGGTGTCTGTCCCCGGTTCGTCGTGAGTGCATCGTTATCGGGATCGCCTGACCACGCGGTGGGCGGTGGCACCTCAGCTCGTCCAACGCCGGGGACATCACCGGGAGGAGTGTGAGTAGCCAGGAATCCCCTGACCCGCAACCCTCGCTGCTCATACGGCATGGCTTCCGGCGAAGCACCGTCGTTGCTGCGGGCGCGGCCGGGTGAAACGTCGAGAACGTCGTCCCAGGTGCCCGTATACCCCTTTGGCGCATCGAGGGATTCGGAGGTTCCGCCGAACGGTGGCTCCGACTCCCCGCGATTCGAATCCGGCTCGCGGTCGCGGGCCCCCGCTCCTGGAAGCATCACCGTGCCCTGTGTCACTGGCCGCGCCGCGGAGAGCCCTGATCCGGCGCTGCCCCGGCACCGCCCATAGGTCCGCCTGCCAGCGGCTTGTCCTCCGGTCGCGCCGCGCCGCCGCCGTCGCTGTCGTCATCGTCTTCGATCAGCTGCTGCATGGCGTCGAACACGCGCGCGCCGTCGCCGTTCTCGACCGACAACAGCCCGTCGAGTACCGCGGCGACAATCTCGAGGCTCACCCCGGCCCGCGCGGCGACCTCCGCCGGCCGAGTGCGCACCGCACCCAGCCCGGCGAGCGGGCCGCCGTAGCTCAGCTGCAGCGCGGCGGCCCGCGCGCGACGGTGCGACAGGTCATGTGCCGGCGCATGCCGGGACACCACCTCTCGCACCGTCTCGGGCGACACTCCAGCGGCGACGGCGACCTCCTGCAGCGTCGCAATCGGGTACGGATCGACCTCGGCGTCCCCGGCGACCACAGGAGTCCACGGCAGCGCCAACCCGTGTCGCTGCGCCGCCTCCTGCACAGCACGCGCGCTCTGCTCGGGCACCCTGATGCCCTTGAGCACACACAACACGGTCCGCACCGGGACCCCGGCATCGACGGCCACAGCCCGCCACAGCGGCAACCGCGGTAGGTCGTACCCGATATCGCGGGCCGCCACCTGCAACCGGGCCGCCGACTCGGCGGGCACGGGCCCGCCGGCCAACCACTTCGCGACCGTCACAGGCGGTATATCCGCGGCGGCGGCGCGAGCCTCGAACTGCATGCTCAACGACCGTCCCGCCGCGAGGTCGCCGGCCCGGGCGTCCCGCACGATCTGCGCGGCAGCGAGATCGTGCACCGGTGCCGGATCATCCACGGCACTGTTCAGCAAAGCGGACCGGACCGTAGTAACGGACACTGCCCGGCCCCGGCCGGGCAGCTCGGCGCCACTTCGGGCGCCCCCGGCTGCCGTGTCGTGGCCTCGGGGCATCGAACCGGTCGCCTCGTCATAGAACAATTGTTCGCTCGCGCCGTGCTCCACGTGCACGACGAATTCCAGCTGCCGCCGACCCGCTGGGCCGGTTACGACGACTTCTATCGCGCCGCTGCCGTACCCGTCTTCCATCAGCGCACGTCTGCGTCGATCCAGATGGGCCATCGCGTGATCGCAGCTTTCGAAGTCGAGCCAGCGGGAGATGATCCTGCTCATCCGGAACGCCAACTCCGTGCACAGTCGATCGTTCTCGGCGACGAGCAGCCGCATGTGGAATTCCCCGGATTCGCTACGCAGCGATACCTCGAGCAGTTCGCGACCGGTTCCGGCCGAGACGACCAGGGTGTCCACGCCGTCGTGCGTCTCCCACTCGATCGTCGCGTTGTCGTCGGCGTACAGCAGAGGCTCGGCTATAGAAAGCGCGTGGCCACGAGTCTCGATATCGACAGCGGTAGCGGCGTTGAAGTATTCAGCGAGAGTGGTAAAACGCGGACCGGCCGAACGACGTTGTATCTTCTCGGGTGCAGGTGTCTCGTCGTGTGGTCCGGGCCCGTCGTCGGCTGCGGCGAGCAACCGCTCCACTTGTGCCCGCACCGAAGAGATGATCGGGTCGGCGCCGGTCTGCTGGACCGACTCGGCGGCAGCACGCGTGGTCCGCTCCTCCGCCAGCACCGACCTCACTTCTCTGACAAGCCTTCCCCGCTTTTGCTTGACGTCCCCGTCAACAGCGCGTGCGCCGAACTGCTCGCGATTCTGTTTCATCAGGTCGTTCAGCTGCCCGGCCAGTTCACGGAGCCGGCCACGGGTGCGGCCGGACAGCGGTCCCATCAGCCGGCCCGCCGCGTCGCAGACCCCGATCTGGAGCGATATGTGGTGTCCCCCGCCCCGGTGTATCAGTGGGAAGTCATAGATTCCGATTCCGTTGTCGTCGATCACCACCAGCTCGCCACCCAGGGAGACCACCGCGTATATATGGCCCTCGCCGTCCGAATTATTCGCATTCACCAAGGCGAATCCGTCGACGGGAATTGCTTGTCGCAACGCGTCGAGTTCCACGGGTTCCAGGTCCACGCCGAGTGCCACCGACAAGTCCAGACCGGTGATGCCGTTGGCGGATTCGCGGTCGATCAACTCGATATCCGGATTACCGGTCAGCGTTGCCAACGCCATGAGTGAGAAAGGACCGCAATACGTACCGCTCGACAGCTTCGGCCCGTCCACCGGTCGCCTGGCTTTCAATGCTGTCTCCAGGGCGGCGTCCGCCGCCTCGAGCTCCGCCCGGGCGCGCACCAGCGCGCTGCGCAGCCGAGCCAGTTCCGCGGGGGCATTCACACCCGGGCCTACCGCCTTTTCGGCCGCCCACGTCCTGGCCTGTAGCACATGGTGGGTCAATGCCGCCTGCCATCGCTGACGTTCCAGCTTCCGCAGCTCGGTGATCTCATCACTTATCTGCTGGTGCACTGCCAGGGTTGCCGCGAGATCACGGGCCCGCGCCGCCCGCGGTTCCGGCCCGGCGGCGAGCTCCTCCAGTTCCTCGATGAGGCGGGCACGAAGCTCGGGCGCCAAACGCGCCGAATCCACGCCGAGCACTTGGGCCTCGGCCTGTGCCCGCCGCCACACATTGCCACCCTGGACGACTGCGGCATGGAGGTCCCGGGCATGGCTGGATTCACGCCCGGGCGGACGTGTGGTCTGCGGCGGTGCGTACCACTCAGGGCCGGCGGGGTGCTGTGGCCTACCGTCTGCCCGTATCTCGACGCCGACTATCGTTTTCCCGCCCGTCGCGGCCGGGATGAACTCCTCGGCTCTTCCCGCGTCCCGGGCCACCTGCACGATAGTGCCCGAGCGGTTGGTCAGCACATACCGGGCGGCGAAAACATTGCCGTGCTCTACCACGACGATCGAGGAGCCCGGGCCCAGGAGCGTCAACCGGCTCACCAGGTGCGTGTGACTCGTCATCCGCACTACCCGGCCACCCAGCAGGTCCTGCATCCGCGCATCCGGTTCGGTTTCGGCGATATCGGTCAGTAGCGTTACCGCATCGGGCCCGTACAGATCCGCCACTGTGCGCACCACAGTCGCGATCACCACATCGGAGCCGGTTCCGGGTACCGAGGGGATCGAAAGCGCGGTCAATTCCGCGGCCAGCGCCGTACCGGCCCGACGCACCCGCTCGTCGGCCTCGGCGAACGCGGTGAGATCAGCGGTGAGATCGGCCAGCCTATCCCCATAAGCTTCGCGCCGATCGGTACTCCAGTGCCGGACCCGGGCCTCGAGCTGCTCGCGCAGGCCGGCAGGACCGATGGCATAGATGTCGAGGGCGCGCAGCCCACGTTCCGAAACAGTCGCCCAGTGCGCTCGGTCCGCCAATGCCCGGGTGAGGTCGGCGCTGGCGGCATCCATCGGCGCATAGGCCTGCTGTAGTCGATGGAAACGGTGCACGACCTCGACGTGCGCGCGCCGCTGTGCGTCGGCGGTACCCGCCGGGGCACCCAACTCGGCGATATGCACGCTCACCGGAGTGCGTACATCGCGTCCGAGCTGCCGGAGCGCGTCCTGGTATTGCCGGGCCAGTTCGAAGCGCCGGAGATCCGCGTCCCGCTGGGCGCGCGTCACCGCGCGCAGTCGTGACGATACCTCGGCGTCGAGTTGCAGCCGCCCGTCGCTGCGGGGCCACTCCGAGCCACCTGGATCGCGCTGCCGACTCCGCTCGATACTCGATTCATCTGATACGGATTCCGCAGCATCGGGCCCGGAAGACGTACTCTCCGATACCGGGGGCCCGTAGGTCGTCAGCCCGTCGGGGGAAGTCGGTGCGTACTCCGCACCATCGTCGCGGTGATGGCGGGCCAGGATCTGATCCGGAAGATTCCGGGGGACATACGTGGAGTCGGGAAGGGAGTGCCGCGGCCGGCGCGGACGGTCCAGGGCCTCGTTCTCATCGACCGGCCGACTGGGCGCCGCTGTCCGGCGCGGCTGCTCATCGCGTTCGGGGACGCGGGCCGCACCGTCGCCGGCGACAGGTCCGCGGGGGCGCGGTCCGGTCTCCGGACGCCGAGTCCCACCTCCGTCGGTGTCGGGGCCGGCATCCGGGTCGTCGGGGCCGGCGGTAGGAGGCTGCTCTGCCGTGCCGGTGGACTCAGGAGCCGAGATTTCGGTTTCCGGCGACGTCGTCGCGCTGGGAGCCCCGGTGGTCGGATTCAGCGGGATCAAACCGTGGGCTTTCAAGAACGCACTCACACTGGGACTCGAGCCGACCAGGTTTTCCAGCACCTGGCGCAGGTCCACTTCTTCGTGGACATAGATGTTCTCGCGCAGCCAGTCGCCGAGCTCCGTGGTGAGCCGGCCGCCGTTGTCGGCGATCTTCTGCTGGACCTGTTCGGCGACATTGCGGGTGAGCGCCTCGGGCCCGGACATCCGTCCCGGGCCGAGTTCGAAAGCAGGCGAGTCGTCCGGCAGCGCCGCATCGGCCCACCGCTGCCTCAGATGACTGTCGACGCCGTCCGGAATCGGAGGGAGCGACGCCCCGAGGACGATCGCCATGGCCCGGACCCCGGACCGCTGGATCCGACGCACTTCCAACGCAGTCAAGCCGAGCTCGGCAGCGAGCTCCTTGATCGATCGAGCCCCGACACCGTACAGCCTGGCCAGCACGGCCCGCGGGATCGCGTCCAGCAGACTCACTGCGGCATGGAATTCCCGGTCGGTCACCGCCGACAATGCCGCCCGTTCCCGCTCGTCGAAAACGTCATCGACGAGCGAAATCCGGAACCGAGCCTCCCGATGCGGCTCGACGCCCGCCGCTGCTGCCGGGTCCTCCCCGCCGACGAACTGGGTAGCCGCGAGACTGCGGTCCACCGGCCGCTGGGGGTCGGAGGGCGAAAACCGATCCGGCCGGGAGCCTATTGCGCCATCCCGGCGGTCTACCCGAACCTTGCGGCTGCGGAATATTCTGTTCGCCGCCGTCACGGCCGGGCCGGTGATTGATATGGCCGGGCGGGCGGGACGCTGGTTCTCATCCGCCACGACGGCACCACGCGCGGTCTTGACCAAGTACTGCTGATGCTCCAGGTCGCGGTAGACCCTTGCGACTGTTTCGCGCGATATGCCGAGGTATTCGCCCAGTTTCCCTTGCGGCGTGAGTTTCTGACCCGCCGTCAACTCGCCGGCGTGGATCGCGCGACTGATCAGGAACCCGAGCGCGACATGCCAGTTGTGAGCGGCCGCCAAATCGTAGATCACACCACGATCCGGGCTCCCGGTGAGCTTCTCGACGAACTCGGCGGCAGTAGGTGCCGCAATCGCGGGGATCTCCAGGTCGGCCGGTCGCAGATGCTCATCCGCCACGACGGCACCACGCGCGGTCTTGACCAAGTACTGCTGATGCTCCAGGTCCTGGTAGACCCTTGCGACCGTGTCTTTCGATACGCCGAGGTACTCGCCCAGTTCCGGGGCAGGCGTGAGCTTCTGGCCCGTTGTCAGCTCGCCGGCGTGGATCGCGCGACTGATCAAGAACCCGAGCGCGACATGCCAGTTGTGAGCGGCCGCCAAATCGTCGATCACACCACGATCCGGGCTCCCGGTGAGCTTGCGGACAAACTCTGTGGGCGCCAGACCGGCCGCCGCCGGCTGGAACCGGTCGTGCTGCCACTGCCCCTCGCGTGCCACGGTGGGGTGGCGACCGGCGATCAGATAGCCGGCCCCGACCAGTTTCCGGTACGCGCGCGCCACGGCATATCTGGGCAGACCGAGATAACCGGCGAGTTCCTGTGGTGCCGGCAACCGCTCACCTTCGACGAACTCACCGGCAAGAAGCGCCGTGTGCAGAACTGTGGCGAGTGTGATACCGGCTACAGGACGCCGACCATCCGGCGCTACCGCGCCCACGCCCGAACCCGGTACAGACGATCTGGTGAGCCTGGTGACCAACTGTCCAGGGGTGAGTCTGGGCCTGGTCGGCGGAACACTATCTCGCGGCCGCTGTTCCAAACTTGCGATAGCGGTGCGTCGATCTGCTTCGATCACCAAATATCCGGCGTCACCGAGCGCCCGGAGCGCCTGTTCGACAATGGCTTTCGATGTGCCGAGATAGTCGGCGAGCTCCCAGGCCGACGGCAGCCGTTGGCCTTCCTCGAACTCACCGGCATGAAGCGCGTCGTGCAGCGCGGTGGTGAGGGCGGTGAGCCAATCACTCCGGCCGGCCTGGTGCACGAGAAGGTCCGGCGCCGAGATTCCGGAGAGCTTCATAACAAACTCTTGGGGAATGAGCCCGCGTCCGGTCGGCGCCACCCAATCCTGGGGCCACTCCTCTTCGCTCGCCACAGCAATGCTGCGGTCGACTCCGCGAATCAGATAACCGGCATCCACCAGTTCCGCAAGCGCCCATGCAACGACGTCCGTCGAAAGGCGCAGGTACCCGCCGAGTTCGCGAGCCAGTGGAAGCCGTTCGCCACTTTCGAGATTTCGGGCGAGCAGAGCCTCGTGCAGCGCGGTGACAAGCGCGATACCGGGGTCGACACGCCGACCGTCCGACGCCTCCTGCCTCAAGAGCGCATCCGGCTCGAGGGCCCCGGTGAGTCTGATGACGAGACCCTCGGGAGAGAGCGCGCGTCCGGCCGAAGGAACCCAACCCTGCGGCCACTGCGTCTCCCTCGCCACCACAACACGCCGGTCGACTCCGGCGATCAGATAACCGGCATCGATCAACTCACGAAGCGCCGGCGCGACCACATTTGTCGACACGTGGAGAAATCCGGCAAGTTGCCGGGCGGTGGGCAACCTCTCCCCCTCCTCGAACTTATCGGCGAGCAGCGCCCGGTGGAGCGCAGCGACAAGCGCAAGATGCAGATCATCATCCGCCTGACCCATAAGGGAGTGCGGCGCAGACGACCCGGTAAGTTTGGTGATGAAGTCTGCGGGAGAAAGCCCGAGACGGTTCGGCGGAGCCCAATCGGGCGGCCACTGTTCGCCGCTCACAACAGCAGCACCCTGACCCGAAACCGGAATCAGATAGCCGGCCTCGACCAGTCTCCGGTATGCCCCCGCAACGGAACTTCTCGAAATTCCGAGATAATCGGCAAGTTTGCGGGTGGAGGGCAGCCATCGGCCTTCTTCCAGCTTACCGGCGAGCAGCGCCCGGTGGAGCGCAGCGCCGAGCACGATACCTGGGGCAGTACTCCGTCGGCCAACCGAAATCAACGAACTCATAGAAGAATTCGCCTTCTCTGTTCCGGTGAGTAGTCCGACGAGTTCTTCAGGAGTGAGGCGGACGTCGCCGCGCGAGGCCGCCCTGTCGATTTCCGCTCGCGGTATCTGCGCGAGAGTAGTCGCGGCGTGGTGTATGTGCAGAGCCGACATCGGATTATCGGGATCGACGAGGCTGCGGTACTGGTAGGGGTGCTCGGTTGCCAGATCGCGGATACGTTCTTGCAGTTCGGCTCGCGGCAGTCGTTGCAGTGCGCGCCCGTAGGGCCCGATTCGGAGGTGTTGGGGCAGCGCGCCGAGAAGTCGTTGACGGAGTTGTTCGGTCTGGATATGGTCTTGGATTGTTTGTCCGGTGATGTTGGCGAGCCGTTGACCGATCTGGGTGGGCTCAGCGCCCGCCCTGGCCTGGGTGGCCGTGGCGAGCGCCTCGTCGGTAATAGCTCGCACCATCCGGTGCTGTTCGGCCGGATCGAGCGCGAGGACTCCTCGCTCGACCAGTCTTGCGACCGCCTTCTGTGCCCGTCGGAAGATTTCGGCACGGAGGGGGTCTGATCTGTCGACTGTGGTCCGCGGGCGAGTCGCCTCGGCCCTGACGCCGTCTTCGCGCTCGATGCCCTGTGTGCTCGGCAGGCGAGGGTTGTCGGTGTCGGCTTGGCGGCGCGTTCCTCCCGGCTCAGCTGGCTGCACCGGTCGCTTCGGACCCGCTCCGCCGCCGTCGGCATGGACTATACCGAGTCCGCGGAAAAGCTCCCGCTGCTCGTGTCGGGCGCTCTTCCATTCGGCGAACGGGCGGTCGGTATCGACCACGGCCGGTTCGACACTGCCTCCGTGCAGGAGGGGTCCGCGTGAATCTCGGCCCTCCGATGTGCGCTTTGCAGCCCCGCTCCACGGTGTGGGTCCGGCCGGTGCGGAAGGGCCTTGGCCGGGTCGAGATCCGATCAGGCTGTCGCCTCGCCCGCCGCGATCCGAGGCCGGATCGGACGCAGGCGGTCGACGAGAATTCCAGCCGCCGTTCACAGGCCCGCGGGACGGTGTCTCCGGTTCCTCACGGGTGGACGCGGGGTCGATCCGGCCATTCCGGAGCGCCCGGGCGACCTTTCTGGCAAGCGACTCCTTCGAGCGGGCCCGCATACCTCCCGCGAACATCCACGCCACGGCCTTGCCCGTATCCGCGGCACGATAGGTATAAGCGAGTTCGAACCGGTTCCACCGGCTCGCGTCATGGTTCTCCCGCATCTGGACTTGGATCGCCACGCCGCCGACCACGATCTCGTGCGACACGGTGGCGTCCGGTAGGTCCGGGCGTGTATCCCGCCACCATGCGCGCGGATGATGCTCCTCGGTGAGCATCCGGATCACGGCCGCACGCGCGCTGATGTCATCGACGTCCTCGGTGATGTCGATCCGCGCTTCCAACTCCTCAATGGTGGTCGAGGAACTGAACCCGCCGAGCGACTCCATCCAGGTGTCGAAACCGATCGGGCCGGCCGGCCGGCCCGCGAGCAGGGCCTCGGCGTACGCCATCATCAGCCGAGCTCCGATCTCGGCGTTGCTCGGGCGGTACTCCTTGCTCTCGATCTGGGAGTCGACTTCTCCGTCCGCACGCGGGCTGACCGTCATATAGGCCACGTGGTAGGGCGACGAGCGCGCCAACGCGCCGGCGAACTCCGCATGCTCGGCAACCAGCTCACGCCGAGCCCGCTCGTGCCGGCCGTGCGTGGCAACGATGAGCAGCGTGGGCTTCCTACCGGGCTCGGCCGCCGGCACCAGCTTGGCATGGTCGGTGAGCCAGGTGCCCCCTTCGGACTTGCGATACCGATCCTCGTGGTGGCGGCGGGTCGCTTCGTTGTCGAGTACCCGCTGTGCCTCGTCGAGTTCGGTGACCACCGCGTCGAGGCGGATGATTGCTTCGGCTCGCTTCCGGATGGCCGCCGCGCGCTGTCGTTCAGCCGGTCCCAGCCGTTCGACCAGTGGCCGTATGGGATCGTCGGCGTAGAGCCGGGCCGGGTCGGCGAGGATGGTCGGCGCCAAGTCCACCAACTGCGTCGGATCCACGTCCCACGCCGCGGCCAGGGCGCGCCACTCCTCGTCCACTGCCCGGCGCGCCTCCTGCAGCGTCGCCGAACCCGGCGGCACGCGGGCGTGGTCACTTGCTTCGGCGACCTGCTCGAACAGCAGCCGGATCCGTTCCCGTACCAGCCCGAAGTCCACGACGGCCGGGTCCTTGTCGCCCCGCGCCGCCCGCGGCGGCTCTACCGGATCCGGTTCGTGTCGGAGCACCCGTAGTTGCCGCAGAATCTGCGCCAACCGCGCCAGTTCGACCTGATGGCGCCGGAGCTCGAGCCGTTCTTGTTCCTCCTTCTCGGGCAACGTCACCTGGTCCAGACGTGTGAGGTCGGTCCCTGCTCGGACAGCCAGCCGGTCGAGTTGTCCGTCGATGTATTCCTGTCGACGCGTGAACGCCTCGAACACCTCTGGGGAGGAGGGTGCACTCCCCGGCTCGGTCCGCGCTCTCCCGGGTGTCAGATCGTGTCGTTTCATCAGCTCGTCGCGCTCACGTTCCAGCCTGCCGATCCGGTCGGTGATATCGGACGCCTCGGCCTCCTCCTCGGCGGCGACCGGCCGGTCGGCGACTTCCACCCAGCCCTGCTCGGTCCACTGCACGCTCTGTCGCGCGATTTCGAGGTCGGCGGGTACCACCACTGCCTTGCCCGCGTCTCGATCGAGCTCGGCGAGTACGGCCCGGCCCCAGCCGCTCCAGCCGATACGTGCCAAGGCCGGACCGAGTGCCCGCAGCTGTTCGCTCAGGGCGTCGATCTGCGACCAGGACATACCGTCGGTGTCGAAAGACATTCGACGGCGCCCGTCGACCTCGACGGTGCGCAACTGCTCCCACAGCCGTCCCAGCGGCTCCTGTAGCACGGTGATGTCGAGATTCCCGAACGGCGACCGGTCGGCCCGGCGGTAGCCGGTGCCATACTGCACGGGCTCACTCCGGTCGGGGCCGTAACGCAACACGTCGGCCGCTCGACGGACCCGCTCCGCTGTCTCCGGATCCCCCGCTCTCGATGCCGTGGCGTACTGGGCGGCCAGCTCCGTCAGCTGGCCGCGTGTGTCCGCGGCCATCGGATGTACGGCGGTTTCGGCCCCGGTGAAGACGAAACCCGCCATCTCCGTCATATCGCCGGGTATATCGAGCTGCATCTCCTTCAGCACAACGCCGTCGCGGCCGACGGCCACGACTCGATCGCCGATATTGGCCAGCGCGCCGATCTCACCTGCGGCGCCGGACAGCACGACGGCCGCGCCATCACCCAATGCCTGCACCACCCGGCATATCTGCTCGATGCCGCCGGTGAAGGTGCGCGGCTCGGAACCGAGCGCGGCGGCGACCGCGAAATCCGGGGCGCCGTGGTCGCCGCTGACCACGCCGAGCGGACGGATATCCGGATTGTGGGTCAGCGCCATGGCCAGCGTTACTACCGCCGGACCGTGGAGCCGGGCTCGGTCGGCCGGGCGGGGCTCGGACTGCGGCCGTCCCGCGAGCCCGGCGGTGATCTGTTCGTCCAGCTCCCGCACCTGCCCGGCCAGCCGGTCGAGTTCGGCGGCGATCCGCACCAACTCCGGCAACCGCTCGGCGAGCGGGGCCGGCGCCGGGAGATAGAAACTACTCGGCTTCTCCGCAGGCAGGGACGGTGTCTGCGCCATCCGGTCCAGTTGCTGCCGGGTCAGCGTATCCGGGTCCAAACCGAGCTTTGTCGCCAATCTCCGGTATTCGGCGGTGGTGACATATTGCTTCAGCATCACCGCCGACCGACGGGCGGCGAGCTCGGACAATCCGTCCTGCTGCTGCGCGGCGGTCGTTGTGTGCAGCCGGGTGACTTCCGCGCCGCGCTGTCGCGCCGTGTCCGGGTCGAACAGGGGAATGCGGTCCCAGGCCCCGCCGACAGGGTGCACCGGTCGTTTGTCCGGCCCGAAGAAGATACCCTCCACCCTCGCACGGAAATTGTCCTTCGGAGTGAATTCCCGCAGCACTCCAGTACTGCGTTCGATCTCCATGATCGTGCCATCGATGTTCGACAGCACATACTGCTGCGCGTCCCCGCGGGACGTATCCGACACCAGCGCCACCGCGCCCGAACCCAGTCGACGCAGCTCCCAGGCCAGGTACGTCTGCCCCGGGTAACGCAGAATTCGGGCGCGCACGCTGTCGGCCAGATCGTCGGGTGCGGCGCCGAAATCGGCGTGGTCGGGGCGGCGAACCCAGTCCGCGCCGACCAGGTCGGCGAACGTTTGCAGCGCCCCGACCAGGCTCGCGTGCCGTCCGAGATCGGCCTGCCGCGGGTCGATCCCCACTGCCTCCACCAGCCGCGCCAGATCGCGGTCCACCTCGCTCAACCGATCGCGCGCTTCCCGGTACTGCCGTGCGGCTTCCCGCTGCTGCGCGCGTTCACCGGGGTCGGCCTGCCGGTAGGACCGCCAGGACAAATCATTTTCCGCGATGTCGTGATCGCGCCATCCGCTCAGGTCCACGGTCTGGATGTCCCAGTACCCATACCGCAGCAGCGCCGCGGTGTGCTCCCGGCGCGCATCGGCCAACCGCGCGTAGAGCTGATCGGTCGCGTCGAGATTTCGCAACCTGTCGGGCGTGCCCGCCGACTGCTCGGTGGTGGCCGGCTCGGCGCGCTCTTCACGCAACTGCCGCCGGGCGATATCGGCGGCGAACTGCGCCCCGGCCAACGGCACCGTCCGCTCCGGCTGGTGTGGGGCACCCTCGTCGAATCCGAGCGCGGGAAGGATAGGACCGATCCGATCGAGTGGCAACGCGGCGGATAACGAGAAGTCGGACCGGCGACCGTTCGATCCAGAATCCGGCTCCTCGGACCGTGGCCTCGAACCGATGCTGTCGGAGCGCGGAAGCCCTGCGGACTGGTCGGGCAATGATGCGGTGCGTGCGTCGCCAGGCGTGCCGGTCTTCGCTCGGCTCCAGGGCGACTGTGCCGCCGGATCAGGTGTTTGTCCCCGATTCGTCGTCCGCGGCCGGTCCGCTGCCGGCCGGGAAGTGTTGCCGCCCTGCCGCGGTGCCGGTGCCGAGGTCTTCCCGGCTCGCGTTGGCGCGGCGGCGTTCTTGCTCTTGTGGGCACGCTCCTCGGCATGCAGTGCAGCCAGGCGGCCTCGGTCGGAATCCCCGGCCTTGCGCCGCGCATCGGCCAGTACTCGCCGTACCTCCCGCGCGGACATGCCGGAATCAGAGGCGATCTCGGTATGGGTTCGCCCCTGCCGCACCTGTCGCAGGACCGCTGCCTCCGTCGGGGACAAGCGCTGTGCGAGCGACGCATCGCCGCCGCGTCCGGCGGTCGCGTCGGATATCGATGCGGCGAGCCCGTCGAGAGCTTCACTGTCGAACGTATCGAGCGCGCCCACGATTCGCGGTATGGCCGCGACCAGAGTGGGCGACCCGATCTCGACCAGCGCACGGTTGACATGCTCATCGACCGTACGGGGCGAGAGGCCGAACATCCTCGCGATCTCGCCTCTGGCGCGGCCGCGCGACAAATGCGCGAGCACGACGATCTGGCGTGGCGTCAGCCGCTTGCCGAGGTCGGCCAGTGGCGATTGCGGGTGCACCAAACCGCGCCGCGTGGCTTCGGCGGCGATCAGATAGCGCTTGTTCGCGATGCCGAGCGCCGCGGCCACCTCCCCGACATACTTCGATGCCTGCTGCCCACCCAGTGCCTCGGTGATCCGCGCGTTGTCCCACCCGTCGGTGATCCACCGTAGTACCCGCAGATGGTCTTCGCTCAATTGCGGTACGTCAGCGGCGTTCCGGCTCGGCTCGTGCTGGGATCTGCCGGCCCACCGCGATTCCGCGGGAACGTGGCCGTATTGGTTACCGGGCCGAGATCCGATGGCGTCGCCGGGTCGGGTCGATCGCTTCGCGTACCGGTGGCTGGGCCGGTACGGGTCGTGGTCGAGCCAATGCAGATCCGCGTTCATCTCCCGGAGGGCGTCCAGCGGTATGGGTTCGGGGTGATTCTTCCCCCACGGGTTGATGAGGATGAGGTTGTCGTAGTCGAGTCGGTCGACGGCATAGACGTGCATCGGAATGAGGTTGTAGCGGAGTATGTGGTGCGACCGGTCCTCCAAGCGTGGCCCGGGGACGGTCGTGATTGTGGTGAGACGGGTGCTGAGGACCTCGCGTATGTCGTGGACCGGCATGGTGCGGACGTCGACCCGGTTGGCTGTGGAGTAGTCGTCGCCGAGCAGCCAGCGCATGAAGTCGACCGTCCTCCCGATATCGCCGATGCGATAGCCGCCGAGATGAGTGAGGGCGGCTTTTTCGATATAGGCGTATAGCGTCGATCTGTCAGGGGCAGTGGCGTGCGCCGGCCGGCCGTTGTCGAGGAACGGAAGTGTCGCGTTCATGACATAGATGCCGGCACCGGACTCGACGACGACTTCGTCGCCGGAGCTACGGACCATGGCATCGACCCTTTCGGGGTCGAGTCGCCGGAGTCCGATGAGCGGGGCCAGCATATAGCAGTTTCCGAGTGGCCCTTGCCTACCGTCGACCTGCCCGCTCGGCATTCGGAGTGGGACGGGCCGGTAGTGGCGGTCTGCCGGCAACATCGGTTCTCCGTCCGGCCCGAAGTCGACGAGGTGACCGCGTCCCTCGAGCGGCGGCAGGTGCCAGACCCGCCGCTTCGCTTCGTTCCGCTCGTTCACCATGGTGTGGAATTCGGTCAGTTCGTCGAATGCCGTCCGCACCTCGGCAGCGGTGCGAGGGTATGCCGCAGGCAGCGGAGAGCCGGGTGTGCCGGCAGCAACGGCGCGGGCCACCTTGAAAAGAGTTCCGCGGTCGGGTACATCGAGCAAATCGACGGCGTCGTCGAGGTACCGACCTACTGTCCTCCTGGAAACCCCGAGTATCCAACCGGTTTCGGTGAAGCGCTTTCCGGTGGCGGCGAGTCTGACGGCCTTTCGTTGGTCGGCAGTCAGTGCGGCACCGGTGGTTTCGGCCGCTCGTTCCGCGGGGCCTCGGCCGGGTCGAGATCCAATGGGGCTGTCGCCTTGCCCGCCGCGATCCGCCGGGCTGGCCGTGGGGGCCGCCTGCCGGGGTGTACCCGTGGTCTGCGCATCCGCCGCCGGCCGCTTGGTTCGCGACCACGGAGAGTGGCTGGGCCTCGCGCCGATGGCGGAATCGGTGGGGTCGTCGGGGGACAACGATCGGAGTGCCGTGGTGGGCTGGTTCGCGGGCGCAGCGAGGGAGCCGTCGGACAACTCTTCGACCAAGATCCGCCCGGACAGATCGATGCGCAACCGGCGCACCACGGCGAGACCTCCCTGCCGACGGATATTCGCCGCCGCCTCGGCCGCATCCGGATAATCTTCGGTCCGGGTGAAGAAAACGACAGAATCGCCGCGGCGTTGCACGCCGTTCGACGACTGGGCGATCTCGGCGATCGCCAACTTCTCCGCCGAAGCCAGGGCCTGCCGCAGTTCTGCGGCTATCGACGCATCTGCCTCGTTGATCCGCCGCATGCGCTCGCGGGCCAAATCGCCCACGTTCTGAATCTGTCGTGCCAGTTCGCCGGTCGGGACATGAGCATATTCGGTGAAAATCACCCCGGACGGAGTGCCGGCCGAGTCGGTGGAGTCGGGGTCGACGCCTAAGGACAGGCCGCGCTGCCGATCGACCAGGTGCGCGAACTCGTCCATCGTGAAAGCCACACCGTCGGGGACCTTGAATGATTCCGGCCGGGCGCGCGCCGCATGCTGGGCGGCGTCCGGCTGGGAGCGCCAAGCTCGCGCGAGCTTTGCGGCCGGACCGTCGACGGCAATCGACGGACGCTGCCGCGACGGTGCCGGAATCGGGCCGTGATCTGCGGCTCGCCGCCGCGCAACCTCGTTGCGGCGGTCGGCGTCACGCCAGACCTCGACCGGTGAAAGCCCCCGCAGCAGCGCCTGCAGGGCATACGCCGGATGGGTGAAGTCCGCGGGTGCGGCGGCGCCGAAAGCGAGGCCGGCCTCGGCGATCGCTTCAGCCGGATAGAGTACGTCGCGGTCACCCAGGCCCGGCATCGGCCAGCCGTCGGGCCCGAGGGCGGTCTGCTTGTGATGGGCCATATCGCGCAGGATTGCAGCCTGCCGCCTCGGGTCTCGAGTGATCTGTTCGGACCATGATGCGAACAGTGCCGACAGCGGATACTTTCCGTTCGGATACGCGCGCTCGAGCCCGGACAGATCGATGTCGAATCCGGGCTTGTCCTTCGGCTGGTTCAGCCAGTGCTGGAACGCTTCGTAGATGTCATCGTCGGGATCTCGCTTTTTCTTTGCTCTGCTGTAGCCGGGCAGCTGGTCCAGCCAGTCTTCGAAACTGGTATCGGCGGATATTGCCGGGAAATCGCCGAGGTTCGCCGAATCCTCATCCGTCCAGGTCCCGAACTCGGCGTTACGGCGGGCACTCCCGGGGTGCTTCAGGCCCTCGAAATATGTCTGCAGGAATCCGAATGCCCTGGCTCTGCGAGTCTTCAGCTCGTCGGACCGATCAGCATTCGACACCGTACCGTCTCGATGGTGTGCAATTTCATGCCGGACCATCGCGTAGGTTCGGTCGCCGATCGGATCGAGCAGGTAATTCTCCCGCTTCACCCTGGCGGGTACTTGCTCGGCTCTCGTGTTTCCGATGACACTCGCCTCGTTGACGAAGATCGTACGTACATCGGGAGCGAATGAGGGCCGCAAGGCCCTGCCGCCGACGGCCAGCGGCACAATGGCGATCACGTCGAAGCCGACATCGCGTCCGGGAGACATCGACGCCAACAATGCTTTTCGTTCGGCAAGCGACGAATCCACAGTGATTCCGTGCTTGTACAGCTCGAATATCTCGTCGTACTCGTCGATGATCGCGTTGCGGATCGACAGCGCGGAAGCAACCGGCACTTTCTCCAGGCCGACCACGTCGATGCCGTAGGTGTCGAAGATCTCGTGGGCGATGGCGCGGGTGATGCCACGTGCTGTCAGCGGGTCGTAGTCCGGCAGCCGGGTCTCGTACGCAGCGTCGGTCGTCTCATTGCCGGCCGCACCGCTTGGGTCGGTGTTACCCGACCATGGCGTGCCGTCGGGACGATGGTGGGCGGCTTGCGCGTCGGGTGTTCCGCTGTGTGTGGGTCTGGCGCCGATGTGCCGCGATCGACCGGTGGGTGGCTGCGATCGGGTGGGAGATGGTGTGGCGGTGTTGTCGTGAGCGCCGGTCGCCCGCGATGCGGTCGGCATTCCGGGCAGGATGCCGGTGCGAATGGCGATCGCCACGCTCTCCTGCCGGTTACGTGCGCCCAGCTTCTTCCGAATGCCGGCGAGAGCCACCTCCACCCTGCCGTAGGTGGTCTCGAGGTCCTTCGCGATATCGGTGTTCGTCCGGCCGTTCGCGACTCGGTCGAGCAGGTCGATCTCGGCGGAGGTGAGATCGGCAATGTCGCGGCTCATCGGGTGGATATCGGGGAGCATGCCGTTGCGCAGCGCGACCGCCACCATTGCCGCCCGGTTGTGCACCCGCAACTTGTTGCCGATTCGCGTCAGATACTCGTCCACCACGGTGGGCGACGGTCCGAGCGCCCGCGCGATGTCCTTGGTGGTCTCACCGTTCGCGACTCGGGTGAGTAGATCGATTTCGCGGGGGCTCAGGTACGAGACGGCGCTACCCTCGACGTCCGGAGGGGCGAGTTCGACGTGTCCGGCGCGCACGGCGGCCAGCACGATCGCGGGCCGGTTGGGTACATCCAACCGGCGGCGGAGATCGGTCACCTGCTCGTCCACTGCCGCCGCGGTGATGTCGAGGTCTTGCGCGATGTCGTGGCTGGTGTCGCCGTTCGCGATCCGGATCAGCAACTGGAGCTCGCGGCTCGTCGGCTCGATCATCGCGGTGGCAGGCGATCGGTCGCCGACCGGGACGGTACCGGCGAGCACTCCGGCGCTGAGCGCGAGATACACCAGTTCCGCTCCGTTGCGCGCGCCGAACCTGCGGTGTAGCTCGGTGCGGTAGATCCCGACGGTACCCGGCGAAAGCCCTAGTTCCACACCGATTTGGCGGGACGTCATACCCGCGGCGATCAGCTGGAGCACCATGAACTGGCGATTGGTCACCCCGCTGTCGGGAGGAGCGGTCGTGTCGATACCGCTGGGGTGTTTGCCCGCGGCCTCGAACTCGCGCCGGCCGGCCTCGAGTAGCCGGTCGAGCGCACCGCGCTGCACCACCGTGAGGTTGCCTCCGTGCTGCGCCGCGGCAAGGGCCTCGGCAGCGTGGCGACGTTGCATAGCACTCATTTCGAACCAGCCGGTCACCAGATTGCTCGCAATGCCGTGCAACCATTCGAGCGGGGCGGCATCCTGAACCCGCCACCGGTACTGGTCGGCGATATCGAACGCCAAGCGGTTGAGTCCCTGCGCTACGCGCACCAACGGCCGTAGCTCCGGTGTGACGGCGGTGGCCGGAACTCCGAGATCGGCGCGCACTTTCGCGAACACGGCGCGTCCGTACTTCCCGCGCAGTTGCTCGAATGCCGCTTCATCATTGTCTCTAGCACGGTGTAAGAGGCTGTCGACCTCTGATGTGTCTCTGCGGCCGCGCTGTTCGGCCGCAATGGACGTTTCCCGCGCGGTGCGCTTTTCGTTGGGCTCCGGGGGGCCGGCGACCCTCTTCTTGCGGGGTGGATTTCCGCGGTCTCGGTGGGTCAGGTCCTTGTTGATGTCTTCGAGAGTGCCGTCCTCGGTTCTGCGGAATTGGGCGATGTCGATCCGGCGGATTGTTTCGTAGGGGTGGGTAAATTTATCGGCGTCGATCCACCGTGGAATATGGAGTTTTCTCTCGCCGGATGATTTCGCTTCGGCGTGCTTGATGTTGGTGTCGTGAATGAACGCCTGGCCGGGGCCGGTATTGACGATCGTGAAGACATGCATGGTGTTGCCGCCGTCGTCGACCAGGACGTCCATCGTGTCGACCTCGGTCTGCTCGGCATTCTTGACCTGGTCGATGAGCGGTCCGAACACGCCGGGGGTGCGCGGGCCCTGCGGGTCCGCTGTTTCCCCGGCGGTATCGGTCGGGAGCTGGTATTCGACGAGTGTGCCGTTGGTGTACTTTTCGAGGGTTTTGTAGTTTCGTTTCCTGCCGCGGGGTGCGGTGGCGTCTTCCTTTCCCAGCCCGTGCAGGATTCGGGCGGTCCGGTCGAGGCAGTCGTCGCGCAACTCCTCCCACCACTGGCGGCGGACACCGTTTTCCAATGCGAGCGCGGCGGCGGTGGCCCCGGCGAACATACCGGCGGTGGCCAGGCCGGCACCGGTGCGGCCGAGGGCCGCTACAGCCGGGATCACCAGTGCGGAGCCGGCGATGGCACTGACCTGATTGACTGTGTTCGTGACCGACCATCCGCGCCCGAGGCCATCGCCGGTGAGATTACGCAGGTAGTAGGCAAAATCGATATTGTTGAGCATGACCGTGGCGCCGGTCGTCGCCGCGGCACCGGCGATAATCCACTGGTTGTCGGTGGCCGCGAGGGTGCCCGCCTGTATCATCCAACTACCGAAGGTAAGTCCCAGAGTCCGGTCTTTGATCCATTGCCGGAAGGATTTCCACGCTTTCAGCGCCGCGCCGACCAACGTCCCGATACCCGCGCTGGCCGCCACCATTCCGATGCTCTGCGGCGAATAGTTCGCCTCGTCCATCAACGCAGCCAGCTGCACCCCGATAGCGCTGCCGCCGACGCCCCAGGGAATGAGCAGGCCCTGGTAGTACCGCATGTATCGGTCGTTCCACATCGTGCGCGCCACCTCGCGCATCGAGGGTTTGTTTCCCTTCTCCGGGCTCGTATCGGGCAAGCCGCGCATCGACCACCAGTTCGCCAAACCCGTTGCCACGCTGGCCCACAACGGCGCGGCAACGGAGAGCTTGGACATGACCGGCCAGGTGAATCTGCCGACCATACCGCTGGAATGGCGGTCGATCATCATGAGGGTGTCGGCGGTTTTGCGGCCTTCCGGCGTGCTGATGAGCGAAGGACCGTAGACCTGGACACCGGCGTTGTATACCGCGCCGGTTGCCGCCATGGCGGTCCCCGCGCCGATCAGTGCTTCGACGGTGCCGGGCAGGCCGAGCCCGGCATACAAGGCGGCGCTGCCGGCGGCCACCGAGCCGAGCAGCCCCGCCCGCATCATCCATCGGCGGGCGTTCCGGTCCGCCAGCATGCCTCCCGGCAGTGTCGCCGCCAAGGCAGCGGAGCTCATCAGCGCATTGGCCAAGGCGGTCGTATCGACCGAACCGGTCATCTGCTGGACGGCGTTGATCAGATATGTCGCCGATCCGGCGCTTCCCGCGCCCGCGACACCCGACCAGATCGCGAATTTCGCGAGATTCTTCTGCTCCTCCGTCTGCGCCGCCTGCCGCTCGCGGATCCGCCGCAGCAGCGATCGACCGTCCGGGTTTCGTTCCGGTGCCCCGGTGATGTCGATTCCTTCGAAGGAAGGGGCGACTCGGTATCGGTCGGGCGTGGTCCGGGCCTCGAGAGTGCCGGTGCCGGTGGGTTCGAAGTAGGCGATGTAGGTGTGCTCGGGGTCGGTATAGGTGGCTTTCCAGTCGAGGTAGGGGCGCGGGTCACCGCCGGTGAGCTGGTCGTGGACGTAGGTGGTGGTGAGCCCGGTTCCCGGGTTGGTTCGGCGGGTGATGATATACGCGTGCGCGCGCTCGCCGCGGCCGACGACTGCGACGGCATAGGTGCCGACCGGTTTCGTGCGCAGGTCGTCGACGGCCTTCCACATCGGGTCATCGGACCGGTCACGAGTGGTGACCGGCTGATATTGCAGCCCGGAGCCGGTAGCGGTCTGGAAGTGGACGGCGCGGCGCCCGGTGACGGGCAGCACGGGCAGGCCGTTGCGCTGCAGGATGTCGACGACCCACGGCAAACATGTGCGGACCTCTGCCGGAAGGCTGGGGGCCGGCGACCCATCGGTGCGTTGACCCCTCTCCCCCCATGGTGATGGCGAAGCGGGTTCCGTGGCCTGTGGACGCGCAGTTGCCGCCGCGTCGGGCGATAGGGACGCTGGTGGAACCATGATGGTGAGCAGGGCATGCGCCCACGCAGCCAAGATGGCAGCATCCCTGGGCAGCGCCTGCAACGCCGCGGCATGGAACTGGTCCGGCGGCAATTCGTGGAATCTCGCGTATTGTCGTGCGGCGATCTTGTCCGCGACAATGCCGGTGATGGCGGTGGCGAGGAGCCGTCCGGTGCGGGCGTCGATTTCGGGGACGGCCTCGGTGAAGTATTCGGCCACCATCGCGTGGAATCGATCGCGCAGCCGGCCCGTCGCAGGCAGCTCCAAGTGCAGAACCCGCGTCTCGTCCCCGTGCAAACCCAGGACCATGAGGTAGTTACCCACCGCGGTCTCCAGCCGCGGGCCCAGCTCACCATCGACCATATCGAGCAGCGCGGCTTCACAGGCGGCCCGCAAACGTTCGATCGCTGCCGCGCAGGCCATCTCGAAACCGGTCTCCTTGTCGGAGAACAGCTCCCGATAGGCATCAGAAGACACCTCGGCACGCTGCCATACTGTGTCCAGCTGCATCCCGGTGTACCCGGAGCGGGCAGCGACGGCGATCAGCTCGGTCAGTATCCGCTCTCGTGCCTCCGGTTCCATCACCTGGGTCGAGCCGCCATCACGCGGTTGTGGCGCCGGCACGGCGTTGTCGGCGGGCTGCACCTCAGGCAACGCCGTGCCGATACGAAGGAGGTCGGTGAGATCGCGCCGCAGGCCAGGCACTGCGGCCGCGTCTGCGGTCCTGGCCCAGTCCGCCAGCAAACCGTATATCGCGGCGGCCAGGGCGCGGCGGACCGGAACCGACAGGGTGGACTCCCCGAGGACCTCTATCAGGGTGGTCGCGATCGAATGGGTGACGGTCATCGCGCGAGCACCGAGCTGGACAAGGCCGAGGCCGGATCGTTCGACCAGCAGAACCCGTGCGGTAGCCGGACGAGCGGCCAAGGCGTTCACATATGTATTCACCGCGGTAGTCATGCGGGCGGTGCGGTCGGGCGCCCGCAGTGCAGCGATTTCCTCGCTGACCAGCTGCCGCAGATCATCCAGCCCCCGCGTGTGTACGGCGGCAAACGCTTCATATGTGCGCGCGAAGTTCTCCTCGAAGTCGGCCCGGGTAACGCCCGCACGCCGGCAGATGTCATCGACGCTCGTTGCGGCGAATCCACGGTCGGCGACCGTGGCCACCAACGCACTCAGGATGCGGGCACGCGCACCGCTCTCCTCCACCGGCGTTGTCGACGGGAGGAACGACCACTCACCGGGGGCTGCCGTCGCGAGCCGGACGGGTAGCGGCCCACGGGAGGGTGCGAAGTCGATACCCGTGGGCTTGGTAACGGCACTGCGCACGCCAGGCTCGGTTTCCATCGCGTCGGCCACGGCCAGTATGCGCAGGTACTCTTCTTCCTCGCCGCGCGCCACCACACGCCCCTGCACGACCGATACCTGGGTCCGGGACGGCCGGATCTCCGGACGGGAGTGCGGCTCGGCGTTCAGTGTGGCGTGCACGAGCCTCTTGGCACTGTTCTCACGAGTAAGGGGCCGCATCAGCTCTTGCAACCGACGGGCCGCCGCCCACGCCCCCGGCACGTCGTCGATGACGCTCCCCAGTCTCGTCACCCAGGCATCGATCGGCACCGGCGCGCCCTGCGCCTGGGCGACGAGATTGAATTGTTCCGCCGCGTCGCGGTGCCCGGTCAGCTCGGCCAGGTACCGGCCCACCCCGCTGGTCGACGGCATCATGACCGGCACGCCCTGTTCGATCGCCTCGGTCACCACTCCACCGAAGCCCTCTGCGCGCGAGGGCATGACGACAACGGTCGCGGCCCGGATGTCCGCTCGGATCTCGGCACGGTCCGAGGTGTGCGGGTAGACGTCGACAGCATTCGGGTCACCGACGATGTTCGCCAGCTCCGTGCGGACCTCCGCGAGATCATTCTCGTAGCCGCGGACCACCAACCGCACGTCGCGGCCTTGTGCGCGCAGGTGCCGCACCACGTCGGCGATCTCGGCAGCACCTTTCAATTTGTCGGCCACACGGCCGAACAGCAGAACCCGCACCGGGCTGCCGGGTTCGGGTTCCGGCGGCTGCTCGGCGATATCCAGAACCGGTTGTAGTTCGTGGACCGAACCGTGTCTCGCCATCGCGGCCTGCGAGAGCGCTTCCGCCGCCAGCGCCGGGCCCAAGCCCGTCACCAGGTGTGCGCGCCGCGCCAGGTAGATACCGGCCGCAACCGCGGCACGACCGCGCGCCGGATTGTTCCGCAGGGTTTCCCACAGCATCGGCAGCAGATGATGAACAGCAACGAGTTTCGCTGTGGGATACCGTTTCTCGGCTTCCGCTGCGGATCTGACGCCATTGGCTTCGGCGTGCACGACCACCAGATCGACCGAGTCGGGCAAGGTCGTCACGTATTCGCCGTGCCGGTCCCACAGCCCGCCGTAACGCTGGTAGACCTGCACCCCTGGGAGCCGGAAATCGGGAAGAACCTCGTCGGGCGCAACAGTCACCTCGTGCCCGGCCGCCACCAATCCCTCACACAGCATCAGGTTCAATGTGGACATCCCGGTGCGGCCCTGGCCCCACAACCCGCAATACACCAGAATTCGCTGCCTGGTGAGATCCAGCTGAACCTGATGCAGGACCCGTCCATCCGGCAGCGGTTCGAAGGTGTTGAGATCGACGCGTCCGTCCATATCGGAGAGGCCGCGGCGCAGCTCATCGACGGTTGTTCCGGGGTTGGTGTCGGCGGGATCAGGGCGAGTGTATTCCCATCGGGCGAGCAGCCGATCTCGGCCGTCGGGGCCCTGGGACGAGGTGAGGACGAATAGGGGGTCCTGGCCGGTGACGGTCGTGGTCAGTTCGGCCAGACGCGCGGCCGCGGCGACAATGTTCTGAGGGGTCGGCTTCGAATCCTTCTCGGGCAGTCCGGCCGCGACCGCAGCGGCCAGGGCGGCGGGATTCGAAACGTCGGCGCCGGAAATGACCAGTTGCCAGCGGAAGCCGCCATATTCCTCGCGCATCTCCGATGCGTGCAACCGAGCATCGTGCTCGGCATCCAGCAGGCCGTAGGCGAGGTCGGCCTGCAATCGCCCGGCAATCTCCAGCGCCTTCGCCGCGTGGTCGCGACGCATGTCCCGGTTGTCCGTCGACCGGCCCTCCGGCGCTCGGTCTCCGGTGTGGGGGTAGGCGACCGCGGCGCGCTCGCGCAGGTGATCGATGAGCGCCCGGCGATCGGAGATACCGTCCGCGTCGAACCGTTCGGATTGCAACCAGCGCAGCACCGCGTCCGGCTCCGACAACGCCTGCATGCCGTGCGGTACTGCGGGCTCCTGCGCCGGCCTGCTGCCGATACTGTCGTTCCCGGCCCCGGTCGGATCTTCCGCATTACCCGCTGCCGCATCAGCGGAAGGAAGATTCGCCGCCGAGTCGGAGGTGTTTTCGGGCGGAGGAGGGTTGGTGACGAAGTAGTGGATCACCCATTGCGGGCTGCCGACGACAGGACCATTGATCTCGACATCGGCGAATCCGACCGCGACCGCCTCGGCCGGGTCGAGTGTGTTCTTCGTCTGGTCGGTGAAGGCCGCCGTAGGTAGACGGCGTAGCCATTTCTCGAGCGGCTCGGTGATCAGACCGGCGATGAACAGTGTGGCCCAGGCTTGCCGCAGCGTGCTGTCGACCTCCTGGTTGAGCCGCTGGTCGGTGGCATCGTCGATCGCGTGTGCGAATTCATGGATCACATCGTCGCGATAGGGCTGTCCGCTGCTGGGATGGAAGCCGGTCCGGCTGTCTGTTGCATCGTCCTTCAGCGCCAGAGCCCGGTCGGCCACCCGGGACAGGTTCAGCCGCATCCATCGGTCGCGGGTTTTGCCCTCTCGACCAGTCATCTCCGCGTGGGTCAGGTCGGAGTCCAGGAATTCGATGGCCAGGCCGCGAATATCGGTCATGTGTTTGGCCGAACCGGGCGCGTACCGGTACCGGGAGAGCAGGTCGGCCAGCGTCTCGACAATTTCGCGAACCGCGTCGACGGGCACCCCGGGGTGGTCGAAACCGCTGATGGTGAAGTAGGGATGGTCGAGATTGAACTCCTCGACCAACCGTGCCTTGGCCTGCGCGTCGGCGCTCAGTCCGCTGACGTGCGCCACCTCGTCCGGTGTGTGTGCCGCGTGCTGCTCGGCACGAGTCAGCTCGGTCAGCACTCGCTGGTGAATGTCGGACAACATGTCCTGCTGCGCGCTGAAGAAGATCTCTATCCGTGACTCCAGATGGGCCACCCGCTCCCGCATCGCGGTGATCGCCGACCGCGGGATCGCATGGTCCTGCCACCGCGCGCGGTCGTCGACAATCCGGGTGAACTTGGCGGCGAACGGGCTCGGCGCAGCATCCTCGGAGTCGATTGCCGCGCGACCGCCGACCACCTCGTGATCGGCACCGATACTCCAGTGGAGCGTGCCGCGCCGGGTCCCGGTGACCGCGTCCAACAGTCCGAGCAGCTCGCCCGACTCCGAATCCAGATACCCACGATCGACGAGGCCGAGCGCCACGCGCATCTCATCCGCCGGGTCTTCGTCGATCAACCCGAGATCGTATGCGCGCGACATCTGCTGCGGCAGAACAGTATCGGCCGTGCGCGCGGGAACGATTTCGCGATACAGCACCGCGCTGTCGCCGGGGTCCGCGTACGTGCCGGCGACCGGCGCGCCCATGGCGCCGCCGATCTCCGATATCAGCCACTGTTTCGCCGCCTCGGCGGCATCGTCGTAGGTCTCCCGGATGCACTGGTAACCGTTGCCGAAGCTCACGCGCTCGACCGTGACCCCACGAGCCCCCGGCATTGGTTCGCTGCGCACCACACCGGCATCCAGCCCCTGGATAACACGCGGCAGGAACGAGTTCGGATGGTGTGGTTTGCTCCCGATGGCGTCCTGCGGCCCGCCCGCTACGTCGATTCCTCTGGCCTGCGTCTCCGCCACTGCGGCCGGTTTTCCACCGGTGCGCGCGTCGTCGCCGAATGCGTCGTTCGTCGGTCCGGCGCCGATGCGGCGCGGCCGACCGGTCCGATGTGGCCACGGGGTGGGCGCCGGCGTCGCGTTGTCGTCGCGATCGCCGGGCGTCCGGTCCGGTCGCGCACCGATCGCATCGGTGGGCCCCTCGATCAAAACGGCGGTGAGATTGTCGCTGGTCTGCTTCGCGGTGATCGCGCCCTGGATGTAGGCCTGGGCGGCGCCGAGCAGCGTCCCGGACCGGGTGAAATCCGCGGCGACCTTTTCGGCGATCGATTCGGCGGTGCTGCGGGGATTCGACGGGCTACCGGCGAGATGTTTGATCGGTCCGTCGGTGAACAGGCCCACGATTCCGGGACCGGTGGGTTCGAACACCTGTGGCTGCGGTGGTTGCCACTCCCGCTGCCACCCCTTACCGAGACCGGCGAGTGGTTTGTCCGCTTCGGGCCGGCCCATGGCCTCGCGTTCGGTGATGTCGAACATCTCCATGTACTGCTGGACGTAAGTGTCGGGTTCCGTGAGTTCCCGGGAAGCGCTGTCGTCCAGACTGATCCACATCACCCGGACGTCGCCACGCGAGTCGGTGATGACCTGGGTCGGGGTAACCAGGGTTACCCCGACGGCTGCTTTGGGGGAGTCCAGGTCACTGATCCCGGCGAATTCTTCGGTGTTGATCAGATCCAGCACTGCCTGCTGGGCGGCCTCCAGGGCCTCGCTGACCACTGCGACCGGATCCCATCCGGCGCCCGCCTCGGCCGCCGCCGCTCGCCGCGCCAGCACCTCGGCCGCCGCTGCCGATCCCGCCTGTGCCGCGAGCTCCCCGCCTGTCGAATGGGAGACACCATCGGTCACGACCGCGAGCGTCATCCGTTCACCCGCGACGGTCGCGGTCGCGAGGGCGAAGGCATCCTGATTACGCCGGTGACGTTCGTGTTCCGATCTGCCGCCGATATCGGTGGCACCGGCGGCATGCCCCAGATCCAGCTCTTGTCGGGCACGACCATCGGTGCGCTGGGTCGTCGCGGCCGGAACGGCGGTGGGCATTTCGTTTCCACGCACCGCGGCCAGTGCGACCTCGCTGAAATTCCGCCCGGCCTCGTCGAATTCGAACCATGTCGTTGTCGTGCCGTCCGGCCGGCGATCGATGCCGAAGCGGTGAGCCATGTAGCGGAGTCGTTCCTCGACAACGCTTTCGGAATATTCAGTGAAGCCGGTCGGCGTCACCGGGCCGACGTCGGATACCTCGAAGCGAAGTGTCCGGGCCCCGCTGGTTCCCGACTTCGTCGCCGAAGCCATCCCGCCGCGCCGCGCATGCGTGTACATCGACACCAAGTTCGAACCGAGAGTTTCGGTGGAACGCGCTTGGTCCGGGTTGGCCCAATCGGCGACGAACCGGCGGATATCCGCGTGGGCGGAGGCGACGGCATGCTCCCTGCCGGTCGAGTCCTGATCAGCGGCCGTGGTCAGCTGTAGTTGGTTGATGCCGACCGGAGCGGCGCGGTCGGTGGGCGAGTGCGGCGCGCCGGGTTCCCGGTACCCCAGTTTTGTGGGCGGAGCGGAAGGGCGAGGGTCTTTCTGCGCCGCGTAGGTTTCCGGCGAGCCGAGGTGAAGAAGCACATCGGATTCCCACGAGCCGAATCCTCGGCCCGCGTCATAAACCTCCGCCAGTTCGGTGACGAAGGTTTCGTCCCCGAGGCCGAGGCGCCGTGCCACATCGTCGACGACCTCCCGCACATCTGGTCGGCCACCCCACATCGCCACGGTTCTGGTGGCGAATCCGGCGTCGGTCAGTCGCTCCGCCAGTGAAATGCCATAGGCACCGGTGACTTGCGACCACATCCGCTGTTGCCTGGTGAGGTGATCCAGGCCGACCAGGATCGCCATCTTCGCGCCCGGTACCCGCATGGTATCGGTGATGACCTGCGCCATCAGCGATTCGCGTACATCACGCAAGGGCGACCCGCTCCGTGAGGAGGGTCGTTCCACATCGAACGGAACGATGGTGATCCCGGCGGCGGCCATGGCCTTGACTGCGTCGGCCCACCTGCTGCCGAAGCCCGGACCGCATGGGATCCCGGTCAGGTCGACCTGCTCTCCCGCGTTCAGGGCGTCGAAGACCGGATTCGGAGGTGCTTCGATGCCGTAGTGGGTGACGCCGGCGGCCCGCAACGCGGCCGCCTGTTGCTCGAGGAATTCCGGTCCTGCCGGGTTGGTGTGGGTCTCGCCGAACAGCACGATCTGTGCGTCGGCGACCAATTGGGCCATATTCGCCGGCTGCCGGGCGAGCATGGTGTGTGCCAGCAATTGGATGTACGGAGGATCCTCGGCGAACTGGTCGGCGAGCATCGACTCTGCCGGGGCAGCGACGGACGACGCGTGCGTATCCGTGGCGGTGCCGAGGTGTTCCGAGTCGACCGGCCCGCGAGGATCGGTAGCGATCATGAGTCGGTCGAGCTCACCGACAGCGGCCAGGGCGGCTCGATGGCGTTGTTCGACGGCTGCGGCCCGCTGTTCCAGCTCGGTCGATCGGTCCGCGCTACCGGTCGCCTCCCGCATCAGCCAGGATTGCAGGGGTGACGGATCGAGGGCGCGTGGGTCCGGGTCGTGGGGGATGGTGTCGATCAGCGATCGGTATTGCTGGGAGCGGTCCTGCGGTGACGTGTGCTCCAGCACGGTGATCAGCGCATCGAGCCAATCGATCTGTTTTGCCAGCGATTCGTACTGCCGAGCCGATCGCGCGAGTTCGTGTTCGTCGGTGTCGTCGACCTCGTCCATATACTGGCCGGCGTCCCGCATGTGCTCGAACAATGCGGCGTACACCAGGTGCACCTGGTAGACGGCCGGCCCGCCGAGACCGGCGAGCATTCGGACGGCCTCGTCGTGGCGGGCGTTGCCGCGGGCCGCTGCCTCCACGGTGGCCGCGACCGATCTGACGGCGGAAAGTGCGGATTGCCAGCGAGTTTCGTCCTCGGCGTCGGCGCGAGTGCGCGCCATCGCGGCGGCGGCGTCCGCCATTTCCTCGACCGCGTGCTCGAACTCGGCCAACTGCCGGGTCCGCTCGGTCGCCGGCGTATTCGCCTGCTCGGCCGCCCGCAGTTCCGCGAGGCGTGCTCGAATATTGGCGACCGGAATCGCGGCGGCCGCAGGATTGTTGCTCGGCGGCGGTCGACGTGCCGCGTCGTCCGACGGCCTGCTGCCGATGCGGTCGTCACCGCTGTCCGCCGGGTTCACCCGTTCCCGGCTCGTTGCGCCGAGATCCCGGCCGCTCGGTCGTCCGCGGACCGGCGCATCGGTGCCGTCGAGTGCGGCACCGGGCTCGTGTGGAAGGGGAGCGAGAACACCCGCGGCGCGTTCGAAGTGGGCGAAGAACGCGCGGTCCACCCGGGGAAACGACTGTCGGAAGAATTGCTGCCAGGTCTCGCGGTCGCGGATTCGGGCAATGAATTTGCCGCCCAGGCCGGGGACGGCTACACGGGGGACATCGGTGTCGTGGACGAGGATGGCGTCGTTCAGCTGGGTGACATAGAAGGCGTGGGCAATTCCGTCCCGCTCGACGACGAAGACGGAACTGTGCCGTGGATTGTCGGGCTCGAGCAGGCTGTCGATTTCACGGTCCAGGAGCTCGGCAAGCGACCTATCGGCATCGACGATTTCGGCGAGACCGGTGGTGAGGCCGGTGACGAGGTCGTCCCAGCTCTCCGAGTCCTGATGCGGGATGAGCGCATCGTCGAGTCCATCGGCCCACGCCGCCCGGATGGTCGAGCCGGCGCATGCGACGACGTGATCGGGTGCGGCACCGGCCGGCTCCTGCGTGGCGGCGCGCAGGAATCGGCCCGTAGTGGTGTAGCGGGCGGCGGCGGGCTTGCGCGTCGTGCTGCCGCTGTGTGTGAGGGCGACATCACCGGCAGGAGGTGTCGCGTGGTATTCGACCGAATGCTCGATGGTGTTCTTGCCGTTGGCGAAGATGATGCGGCGGACCGCGACCGTGCTCTCGGAGATCACGAGCTGCGTGCCGCGGCCGCCTTCTCGGTCCATATCCTGTTCGTCGTCTGTCCATTTCGGCAGTTTCGCGGCGACGCCCGGGGCGAGGTCATTGGTGACCGCGAGGTGCACCTGATAGTCGTCACCGGTACCCCGAATCGCCAGATCGAGGACTTCCTCCGGGGCCAGGCCCTCCGACGAGGCATTGCTGTACAGGTGCTTCTTCGCGTTGGTGACCAGTTCGCTCACCGCTCGCATGATGCTGTCGACCAGGTCGCCGGAGACGTCCGCCTCGTATTCCAGTATCCGTGCCTCGACGGCATTGCGAATCCGGCGAACCTCCCGCTGGTACGGCGGTATCTCCTCGGGCTCGGTTTCGCCGAACATCTCCATCAAACGGTCGAGATCGATTTCCTCCGAGGACCTGTCGTCCGCCGGCTCGACGGCCCGCTCCACCGGGCCCGGAGTGCGCCCCAGCCGCCACTCGACCCGCACATAGCTGTGATCCCCCGTGATGTCGACGAGATCAACGTGCACCGCTTCGGCATCGAACTCGGCCCGGAGAGATATCCGCCCGTGCCCCCACCGAATCGACGCACCGACAGCCGCGGCGATCTCCCGCACGTACGCCGGATCCGACCAACCCTTCAGCAACTCGGCGATCTGTCGTTCCACCAGGTCGGCCTGTGCCTCGCTACCGGCGGTGAGGTCGTCGAACCGCAGGCCCGGATCGTCCGTGAGCGCTGAAGCAGAGAAGTGGCGCTCGGCCGCATCCAGGTCGATCGGGCTGATCCCCAGCTCCCGGCCGAGCAGCCGGAAAGCGCGTCGGCTCGGTGTGCGTTCTCCGCGCTCGATCTGGCCGACATACCTCTCGGTCAGGCCCGTATCGTCTGCCACATCGGACCGTTGCAGGCGATAGTGATACCTCAGTGCCCTGAACCACAGTCCCTGCTCCCCGGAAGTGTAGGCAGCCCGGTCGAGATCGAACCTCTCCCCCGGGTAGAAACGTCCGGCAGCCCGACCTGTCACGTCGGTCCCGACACTCAGTGCGTCGCACAGCGAAAGGAAGACCACTACTCCGGCAGCTCGTTCACCTGCTTCGATGGAGCGCAGGTGGATGGTGCTGATCCCCGCGGCCGCCGCCACCTCCGTGAGTGATCCGCCACGGTCGTAGCGGACTGCTCGGAGCCAGAGGCCGTGCTCGTCCGGAGCGTACGCCACCGGGTCGAGGCCGACCCGCACACCCGGGAAGAACCGGTCGGCGGCCGTATCGATGGCTTCGCGCTCGAGGCCCAACGCCTTACCCAACGACAAGAAATCGACTACCCCGAGGTCGCGCTCCGCCCGTTCGACCGATCGGAGGTCTTCGGTGCCGATCCCCGCGGCCTGTGCCAGCTCTTCGCCTGATATGCCATGGTCGTTGCGGTGCGCTCGGAGCCAGAGCCCGCGTTCCGCTGGGGTGTACGCAGCGGGGGCGAGATCGTCGGTCGCTCCGGGGAAGAACCGGTCGGCGGCCGTATCGATGGTTTCGCGTCCGAGGTTCAACGCCTGACACAGTGACAGGAAAACAGCGGCCCCCGGAACTATCCCGGCCTTACCGATCGAATTCAGATATCTCGCGCTGATCCCGCTGGTCTCCGCCAACTCCTCCCACGACATGTCCCGATCGTGAAGTACCGCCGAGAGCCAACGCCCCGGCGCGTCAGGGGAGTATGCCTCCGGGGTCAGATCGAAGTCGGCATCAGGATAGAAGTTGCTCGCAGCATCGACGAATTCGGATATGGGCACGCCCAGCGCGCGGCCGATCTTCACGAACAGCCCGGGCCGCGGCCGCGTGTTTCCCCGCTCGATCCGGCTCATGGTGCTGCGATCGACACCCACCGCTCTGGCCAGGTCGGCCGCGGTCATAGTCGTCCCGTCTCGCCGGCCTTTGTCGTCACGCCGCGCAGTGATCCACGCGCCCCGCGCACGGTTCAACGCATTCGCGCCGTCCGGCGACGACGGATCGGCTGCGCTGTGCGACGGCCTACTACCGATGCTGTCCGGCGCGGCACCGGTTCGGCCCGGCGCAGATCCCGGGATCGGGCCCCATTCCTCGGCCAGGACGAACCCGTACACATGTACCAAGCCGTCCTCATCGGCAAATGCGCGGGTGACGACATATCGAGTCCCGTGCATGAGCAAAATTTCCGGAGTGCGGGTGACGGATTCGGTGCCGAGCATGGGAGTGCCGGCGGGTACCCGCAGATGGACGACATCGGAATCCTGTAGGCGGGCCGATGGTGTGCTGCCCATCTCGCCGCACAGGTAGCCTGGGGCGTCACACAGTTGACCACGCATGGATGCCGGATCCGCGTTGTCGGCCGAGTCCAGTACGGTCTCGGCGACGACCCAGGAATCGATGGTTGTCCGGTTGCTCAGGATGGCGGCATCGAGATGTGGCACATGCGGCCGGGCCGGATCGTCGGCCGCCTTCTCTTCGTAGGATGTCGCCACATACCGGCTGACCGCCGAATATCCGAACAACGAGGTGCTGTTGGCGTCCCGCTTCGCCCACTCGATCGACTCGGCATGCTCGGCCGCGATGGTGCCGAGGTGGGCCCGCGCGTACTCCGCCCCGGCTGCGTGGTTGTCGAACTCGAGTGTGCCTTCGGATAGTTCGGACTTGGCGACGGCATGTTTTTCCGCGTCGAGGAGCGCGTCGAATTCCTCGGCAGTTCCGTGCCAGGGGCGATAGAAAGGTGTTGTGTCGGCCGGGCCGTCGTCGTAGGTCCGAACTCCCGCGACACGAAGGCTTTCGTCAGCGGAAACGACCAGTGCGTCGAGCTCTCGGTAGTTCTCGATCAGCTCGACGATGCGCTGCTTGTCCGCTACCGGTCCCACACCAGCCCGCAACTCTTCGGACAGCTTCGTGTACAGCAGTTCCACCGGCCGTCTGCCGAACGGTTCGACGGACGCACCCGCAAACCGGCGCAGTTGCGCTCGCAGGTCGTCCCGGTGCGTACGCAAGCGGTTCAGCCGGTCGCGGTCCTGGATCAGTTGGAGGACCGTCGGTAGAGGATCGCCGGCTGTGTTCGGGTGATCACGGGTGGGGCCGGGGTCGTCTGTGATGTGGTCAGGACCGTCGTGGGGGCGGCTGCCGACCGGCCTGAGTTCGTCACGGCGCGGATTGTTCGATATATCCCCGGCGGGTCCCGATCGAACGAGCATCGCTTCGTCCAGGCCCGGTTGTCCGACGGGTATCGCGTTGATTTGGTCCTGAATGGACGGAACGTCGACTCTCCGGGATGGTGGCAGCGTCTCGGCGTCGGGTGCCTCCGCGGGCGATCCGGAGACGAGGTTGCCGTCCCGGTCGAACTCGATGGTCTCGAACCGCCGCTCGCCGGCGGGCATCCGGTTGATGAATACTTCCTGTTCGCGGCGCCAATCGTCGAATCCGACGGCCTTGTTCAGCAGGGTGCGGCGGTTGCGCAGATCGCGCGGGCCGTAGTCGTTTTCGGTGCTGCCGTCGCGTGACGCGGCCAGGTCGACGACGACCAGGTTCGGTTCGTCGACCGAGGTGCTGTCGTTGACCAGCAGCACCATATGGTCGTCGGCCTCGGTGCTGGTGCCGTTGGCTCGGGTGTCTTTCCATTTGTAGACCAGGACGGTGATTCCGCCGGGTCGTGACTTCAGCGATTCGACCACTTCGTCCAGCGATCCGGTCTCTTCGAGCCCGGCGCCGAATATCTCGCCCACCTTTTCGCGACCGTATCCCTCGAGGCTGGTCGGCGGCAGCCGGAAGCGGCCGGCGTTGTCGGCGCACAATACTCGCATTCCGGTTACGGCATTGTTGACACAACTGTTGGGGCTACGGCGATGGAACTGCACAACCAAATCGAACAGGGCCGAAAGTGCCAAATAGCGTGACGCGGCGGCAACGATATCGTCGGCTGTCCCGTGGTGTGCGTCGCTGTTCTGCGTGTCAGAGTGTTGAGCAGTGGCATCCTTGGATGTCGCATCCTGGAGGCCGTCACCCGCTGGCTCGGAATGCGCGGTAGCCGCGGCAGGATCGGCGCGTGCAGCCGATTCTGCGGTGTTCGCTGCGGGTAGGCGATCGCCTACCGCTTCACCGAGGATGTCGCGGGCGATGCCGGGGTTGATGCCGGCGGCGGGATAACCCAGCGCTGCCGCGAGTGCGTCCCTCGCCTCGGTGACTGCGGGATCGAGCGTGCGCATCCCTTCGGCGCCGTCGATATCCGAGAGCGGTATACCGAGTTGTTCGGCGAGCCGGCCCCGTAACTGGCCTATATGGATCCATGCGTCTTCGTTGCCGAGTCTTACCCGGTCCCGCGCCGCCGCGGGGGCGGTCTCGTCGACATGTTGCCCTAGTGCCTCGGCCGCTGCCGGTGTGATACCCGTGCGCTGCAGCAGTTCGCGGATCGGGTCGAGGGAACCGCTGCGTTCGAGTGCGGTGATCTGGTTCGCGACCTCGGGAGCCGGGATGCCCAGCAGCCCGGCCAGGCGCGCGGTCCGGTCCGCCGCCGTATCCGGCCCTTCGAAGTCGATGTCGCTGCCACCGCGGTACTGCCCGGTGTCGGCCTCGGCGAGGGTGAGGGCGGGCATGATGGTCGAGAGGGCGTGGTGCCGGACGAACTCCGCGGTGGAGTGCCGCAGCGCTCGCTGTTGTAGTTCGGGTACCAGTTCGCGGACGGATTGGCGTGCCTCGACCATCGCGTCGTGGGTTCGGGGGGTGGGATCGGCGGCGTGCGCGGCCACGGCCTGTTCGTAGTGGACCACCGTCTCACGTACTCCGCGCAGGTGCATGGCATTGCGGATCAGTGCGTCCTCGGGCGACATCACCACCTGCGCGCTGCCGAGCTGACCGTTACGCGCCGTGCGGTTCTTGGCCTGCTCGTGGATGTAGGACTGCTCCGGCGCCTCGGTCATCCAGACATGCATGCCGCCCATGGCCTTCACCGCATCCGACACCGAGATATCGACACCGCGCTGGCCCTGCCGGTTGATCACCAGGATCTTGCCCTGCTCACCGGCCTCGTCGAAAACCCTCTGCAACTGGGATTCCCAGTCCGCGCCCCAGCCGACGATCCGCTTGGCGTCGACCGCTTCGATCGCCTCGCGCGGTACCCCCGCGCGCACCAGTGCCTCCACCTGCCGCTCGACCAGATCGTTGCGGTGACACAGGATCTCCTGGAACCGTCCCGCACCCCCATCGCGTATCTCGTTCGCATACTCGGCGATCGTGCGCAGCTTGGCATGGGTGTTTTCGGCCACATCGTGCTGGCCTTCCACCAACCGGTGCGTCTGTGACCGTCCGACCTCGTGCGCCGGTTCCAGACCGTAGATTTTCTGCAGTACCGGGTTCAGGTCGGTGAGCGTGCCGGACGCACCGGTTACTTCATCGAAGAAGGAACCCTCTCCGACACGGTAGATTTCGACCGAATCGATGCGTTTGGCGGATTCCGCATCCGCGCGCACCACGATCTGATGGTCCTCGGCCTTCTCCCCTCGGGCTTCGGCCGCGCGGATCTCCTTCGCCTCGATGGCCTGCGCGAGGCTCGCTTTACCCGGCTCCGCGCTCCACCGGGATTCGCTCGAGGTCTTCGGGTTCCGTTGCAGCCCGTGCTCGGCCTGATCGATGATGACGATCTTGCCCGCGTCCATTTCGTAGTGGACACCTTCACGGACGAGAAATTCGGCGTGGGCGGCGGTCTCGAGCCGGGAGGCGCCCATTCCCTCCAGCCAGTTCCGGCCGTTCGGCAGCGCCTCGACCTTTGCCCGCCCCCCGGCAGTGAGCTCGGGTTGACCGTCGTACCAGTACATGATCTCCGGTGTGCCGTCGGCCTGCACGCCGATTTCCTCGGCGATTCGCCGGAGACCGAAATCTTCATGCGACAGCGACCCGTCCGCCAGCGCCTCGGTGAGGAATTTGTGCGCGTCGAACACTTGCCGGGCCGTTTCCTCCGGCGCCTTCTGCTCGGGACCTTCGGACAGCAGGAACTGCCGCTCGCCACGGTCGATGATGCCGTCCATCTCGTCGATGAGCACATGCCGCGGCGGCTCGATACCGGCATTGCACAAATGGCCGACGGTTTCGCCGGTCGCGACCACGATCATCGGCCGGCCTTCCTTGAACGGCCCGAATTTGTTCTCCTGATCGGCGCGGAACACGTCGATCCCGAAGTCGGTCATCAACTTCTGATGCGTGGAGTCGGCCAACAACTTCTCGTAGGTGACGACTTCGCGATTGGCCAGCCCATCGGTCGTTGTCACGAGCAGAACCGAGCCATGGTGCACCGCACGTTGTATTGCGGTGGCCATGAATACCAGCGATTTGCCCTCGCCGGGTTTCATCTCCACCGGGCGCGTTTTCATCGCGTAGACGGCTTCCGCCTGCTCGACCCGCAGCACCATGCCGCCCGGCACCGCGTCACTGACCGTGCCGCGCCGGATGAGCTCCACTGTCGCCAGCATCGACTGGTGCTCATCGCCGCCGTGTAGTCCGGCCTTCAGCACGTCGTCCGGGAGGTTGGTCAGACGCTGGCTTTCCGGTACATCCTCGGCGGAGGCCTGGTGGAAGTCGATCAGCAGATCGACCGCCCGGTCGCGGTCACTGCGTGGCAGACCGGCGGCTTCGGCGAGACTGTCATGATCGGTGGCCAGAACACCCTGTTCGTCGTGCACTGAAGCCGAACGTTCGCCCACAGCAGGGGTGTCGGTGCCGTCCGTCTCGGTCCGGTCCGAGCTCTCAGGTCTTTCCCGGCCGGACTGCTCGGCGGTCGCCTCCCGCTGCGCGGTCGCATGCTCGTCGCCACCCGGCGATCGGTGTTCGGCGCGGGCGTCCGGCGATCCCGCATCGCCCTCGGCGACCGGCTGCGGCCGCGCCGATGCCTCGTTGCCGGCACCGTCCGCGACCGCGGCGTGTGCTGCGGCCGGAGCATCGGCCTTTTCGGGAACCCCGCCGACCGGACGCGCGTCCGTCGGGATCTTCGGCGGCGGCGAGGTTTCCCCTGCCGCCACGACCGATCGCGGCGCGGGAGCCCGGTCGGCATCGCTCTGCTTGTCCGCCGGTGGCCGCTCGATCGTTGTGGTCGCTTCCGAACGCGGCCGAGCCGCGGCGGTGTCGGACGAGGCAGCGGCCTGCGACCCCGACGCTCGACCGCCTGCCACCTCCGGCGCTCGACCGCCTGCCACCTCCGACGCTCGACCGGCGGCTCCCTCCGGCGCTCGACCGGCGGCTCCCTCTGGTGCTCGACCACCGGTCGCGGTGGGTGTTCCACCATCTGCCCCGTCGGCCGAAGCCGATTGCCCACTCCGTGATTGTGACTGCGCGGCCGCTGCCTTCCCCGCGGCCTCGGCAGGCGGCCCGCCGTACTCACCTGCGGCATTCGCGGTCTCCGCAGCCGGTTTCCATGTCTGCCTCGCGGCCTCCCACGCTCGTTTCGATTCCGTCGATATCTCGATCGGTTGCCGAGGCGGCGCGTTTTCCACGTCGTGCCCTGCCGAGATCGCATCGGGCGGCGTGAACGGTGCGCCGCCGTCGACCGCCGCCGGACGGCCGCTCTGGGCATATACGCCCCCGGAGAAAGCACCGTTGAGCAGTGGCCCCAGCACCTCCGTGTAATGCTGCGGCCAACCAGCAACCAAGGCGGCCGCACCGAGGCCCGAGATCGCCCCCGCCGTACCATGCACCAAGCCCATGGCCAGACGACTGGTGGCGATCTGGGGGAACACCATCGGAGCGAACCGGCCCGCGAGCATGCCGCCCAGCGCTCCGCCCCCGGCAGACACGGCAGCGACCTCGATCGATTTGATATCGATGCCCGTGGGGTTGGAACCGTCCTCCCCGATGATCTCGAGTTCTCTGTCCCCGGTGGCGACCTGCAGCGCCTGTACACCCACCTCGACACCGACGGGCAGCGCGACCGCCGTACCCATCCACTTGGCGAACTGCGCCGGCCCCATACCGCTCAGCTGGGCTGCCGCCTTGGCCCCACCCGCCTGAATGGCCCGCTGTAGGTTCGCGCGCATCACGGCGACCTCGGCGCGTCCCTGGACCAGCGTGGATTCGACCGCCGGCGTGGCCGCAACCTGACCGCCCGGCCCCGCCGCCGTGGCGGCCGTGATCAGACCGTAGACCTTCCACGCCAGGTGGATGCCGAACGTGAACATCACGCACAGCCATTTCTCCGCGTCGTTGGCCGCCGCCTGTCCCTGATCGGCCAGGGCGTTCACATCCTTGCCGAGCTGAGCCGCACCCTGTCGATAGGAACTCAACGCCTCACGCAACTGTTCGGCTGTCTCGCCTACCGAATCCTCCTGCGTCAGAAGGCTGTCGATATCGGCCGCATGGCCCTCGAGCTCCTGACTGCGGGCACGCAGTTCGGCCACCATACGGCGCATCCCGGAAATGTCGGCGCCGGGAAGCTCCCCGCCGAACACCACCATCTCGATCGGAGTCCGCAGGAACCCGGGCAGGCATTCGAAGGCATTGCGCAGCTGCACGACCGGGCTGAACAGCGAACCGTCCATCGCCTCGAACTACCTCGCCCGGGCCGCCGCAGCGACGAGCACCGCATGCAGCAGTCGTGCCTGAATACCGGCCTTCTCGCCGTGCTGGACCACCTCGGCGAACCCGACGCCGAGCGCCTCGGCCACATCGAATCCGCCGGGTTCCGTGGCATGCCCGGCCAACTCGGCACGCCACTCCCGGTAACCGCGCACCATCTCGGACAGCGCAGGGCGCGGACGCGGCTGGGTGTTCAGGTATTCCGAGATCAGCACGCGTTGTGCCCGCCGGTGTGCGACACCGCCACCGGCGGCGTCGAAAGCCCGGCCGAATGCCCGCAAGGTGGCCGTGTAGATATCCGGCTGTGGCGTCGCGCCCGTTTTCTCGGTATCGGCGGTGGCGTCCTGCGGGTGTGCGGGTGGCCGGGATGATCGGGCAGGTGCCTGCGGCTGTTGTGCGGCGCGCCGGTCGAGGGTTATCGACCGGGCACCGCCTTCGCTGTCCGGCGGCGCACCGGCCCACCGCACCGTGCCGAGCTGGTCCTCGAGCTCGGCCACCGCGACGATCTCGAGCACGATCATCGGGTAGTCGGTGAGGACCCGGTCCACCGCGGTGACGAACTCCTGTACCGGCGCGAGCTGAAGATCGGGGTCATCGAAACCTGTCACCTCGACGCCGTGCCGTTCGGCCAATGCGCGTGCCAGCTGTTCGATTGCCGGATCGGCCGCCGACCGCCCGCGGCCGCCGCGCCGATCACGGTCGCGGCCATTGTCACCGCCCGGTGCGTTCGGTCGTTGTGCGGGACCTTGCGGCGGAGCCTGCCCGGTGTTGGCGGGCTTTCCAGCGTTTCCGGGCGAACTCGGCATCCCGGGTTGGCCGGGCGTACGGGGCGGCGTCTCGGTCCACGGGGCTCCGGCCCGTCCCGCGGGCCCTGCGACCGGGCTGCCGGACGGTCTTCCCGACGTCTGGGGCGTATTACGCGAGGGGGCTGTTACCGCCGGGGGCGAGACCGCGGAGGATGGTGGCGGCGCCGCCGGTCCGGACCGCCGGCCGGGGGCGCCGGTCGCCTCGTTGCCCACCGGACCGGATTCGGGCCGGGAACGACTCCACGGCGACTCGGACCGTGGTCCACTGTCCGCAGCGGCTCGCCCCGGGGATCCGGCCGGTGCCGGTGCGCTACCCGGCCGGTCGGGCCCACCGGCCGGGAGTTGGTCGGTGCTCCGTGGCCCGCCGCCGGGATACACCGGCGAATTCTGCTCCGGCGTCACCGCGTCCTGGTCGGATGGGTTCGACCGGGGTCCATCGACCGGCGATTGCGGGCCGACCGTACCCGCCGGGGGCGACTCGGCCATATCGGCCGGTCCTGGGGGACCGGCCGGTACTGGGCCCGTATCCTGGGCAGCCCCGGCCACGCGCGCGGCGCCGTCGATATCCTGTGCACCGAAGTCGTGCGCGGCGCCGATGATTCCGGCCGCGTTACTGCGCATTCCTTCCGCCATGGCCTCCACGGTGGAAACCACTTGTTCGGCGCGCGGCGTGAACTGCTCGGCGAAGGTGCGCCCCATATAGTCGTCGCCGAAGCTGCCTTCCGCCTGCTGCAGGCAGTACCGCAGCCCAGCGTGTGTTTGCTGCACCCGATCGGCGATATCGGCCAGCCGCGCGCCGCGCTCGCGCAGGCCATCCAAGTCCAGTCGCAGTTCGCCGCTCATCGCCCACCTCGGGTGGCGAGCATCGGTCCGCCGGTCCGCAGCCGGAACCGCTGCTCGAAATCGGTGATGAACGCCGACAGCGGCACCGACGAGCTCGACCGCTCCACGACACCGTCGTCTGCGACATAGAAGACCGCCCGGTCGAGCGCGATCTCCCCGTCCGGCACCGGCGATCGCACCATCCAGCCCACGCTGACCCGCTCGGCCCGCAATGTCGAGAGCGGGAACCCGGTCGTGTCGTAACCCCGGCTGCGGATGTGATCACGGACGAGATCCAGTGCCTCCTCTTCCCGGATCCCCACGATGTCACCGGCGACCAGATCGGCGAGCACGAACTGGAAAAGGGCACCGTCGACATCGACCTCGGTACCCTCACCGACGACTTGCGCGATCGCCGCGCGGGTCACCGCCGCGGCCTGCGCAGCCGACACCAGCACTTCAGCGGCATCCGGGGACGGGCCGTCCAGCACGCCCGCCACCACTTTCGCCACCGTATCGGCCGTCCACACGGCGGGCAACGCCGGCGCGCATTCCGCCATCGGAGCGGATTCGCCGCGGTACCACTGTCCCTGATCCCACCAGTAGCAAAACGACAGCATGCCGGTCATCACGCGTGGGTTCAGTACCGCGTCGACCACCCAATCCGGCGCTCCGGCAAATAGTTTCGGCATCCCGCCGTCCCCGTTGTAGGCAGCTTCCAAGACGGGCGCATTCCAGACACCGCCCGACAGCACCGCCCGGTCGCCGGGCAACAGTGTCAACGTCGAACCGCTGTGTCCCGAACTTTCGAAGATGCCGACCGACGGGCCGATCCGCGGGCCTCGTTCCGATCCGGCCGCCACAAAGGCCGCGGCCAGCACCGCCCACCGGGCCCACACCACCGCCAGATCCGGCAACTCGCCGGTCACCGGCACTGCCAGCACACCCGCACTCCGATCCGCGCGCGCACCGTCCGCGGCCGCGCGCGGTGACCTCGACTGGGATTCACCGCGCCCGAGGTAGGCGGCCAGCCACACGGGTAGCCGACTACGCGGATACCGTTCCAGATCCGCCAGATACGCCTGCGGCGCGAACAATTGCTCACCCGGAAACGGCTCCGCGCCTTGATCTTTGACGACCTCGGCCCCATGGGTATCGACGCGCACCACCAGCCGCCACCACGGCCCGTGCTCAGCGGCAGCGGACAGGGCTCGATGCCGGCGCACCAACTCCCACACCGCCTCCGACACCTGACATCGGACCGGATGGTCGCCGTTATCGGCGAGGAACAGCGCCGACTCGGCGACAACGGTCATCGCGAAGGCGGCCTCGAACCGGCGTCGCCTGTCCGGCACGAGCGCACGCAACCCGGCGACGATCCGATCGGCCAGCTCCGCGAGTTCCGGACTCCCGGAACCGATCACAGCACACTCCCACCTCAGCGGATCTCTGTCCTGCAAGCCGGTCTGCGAACCCGACCCGGAGAGCGTTGCCCGGCCGTCAGGATCACACTCGGGTCGAAGAGTTCCGCAATCCGGGCGCGCGCGCAACCGACCCCTGTTGCCAGCCATGGAAAGGACGCCGAGGTGCAAGTTCTCGTCGAACTGTTCATACCCTCTCGACAGCGAGATCCGCACGTGGCAGCACGCGTCGCCGCAGGCCCATCGACCGGACCGCAAGGGTCCACCGGTGTCGTTTGGGCCATACGCCGCAAAGGATGAGTGATCGGGGGCCCGGACCCGATTCGACGACCATCATACTGACACAAAATGACCCTCACACCGTACTTTCAGTGTGAGGGTCAGCTGTCGTAGACAGTGCCATAAAGCGGTTTATTCGTCATGCGAATAATATAGATAAACCCTGGTGGAGCTAAGGGGACTCGAACCCCTGACCCCTACAGAGAGGTTCATGAGACCGCTCGGTCAGGCAAGACATCGACGTTCGGCACCGGCACCCATGATCACCCCGGCGACGGCAACGAGATCAGCCGCATCGTTCCGCTGTGAAGACGGCGAAATATATTCGTCCGCAACGAATTACATTGTACATCGAGGAACGCCCATCGGGACCGAACTGCACGGCCTTCTCGACGGACTACCCCGAACGCACTTCACAACAGAGACTCGGCCCTCGATGACCGGTCGTCAGAACGTCGAGTCAACCGGCGGCAACGCAGCATCCCGGACCACTGCGCCCGAGAGGCTCCGTTACGTCCGTGCAGACGACCGAGCAGGGAGAATCCAATTCGACCGGCGACGCCGCGTCGGCTCCACGAGCAGTCCTGCCCCGGTAGGCACGGGACTATCTCGCTGAAGGCTCTGGCGCACTTCCGGTGGTGCGTATAGCTGAGTGACGCCACGACGCTCAGCGGATGAGGCGTCAGGCCCCGCGCCGGACAGCGGCGGCGACCTCCGGTGGGCCGCCCCACTGCGCAAGCCGCTGATTCCGCCTACCCCTGGTGGGGAACTAAACGATGTTGCCGGGTGGGGTGGATCCGTTCGCGGGCCCGGGGTGCGCCGGGGTTCCGGCCACACCGGATCGGTTCTGCGCCATGGTGGCCGCCGCACCTACCGGACCTCGGTGCACGGCACCGTGCCCGGGCAGGATGACCTCGGCATCCAGGTCTACCAGCGACCCCAACATGCGCGCGGCACCCTCACGGTCGTCGTCGAACATCGCAGGGACCAACTGCGGGCCATCGAGTCTCGACGTGGGGTGCCCGGTCACCAGTCCGTCGCCGGAGATCAGCACTTTCGCCCGCGGCAACAGATACATGGTGTGGCCGGGGGTGTGACCGGCCGTGGGGACCGGAACCGGGCCACCGGGCAGGTCCAGTGCTCGGTCGCCCGGCAACTCGAGCGGATCGGCCAGACCGGCGCGGACAGCGACGCCCACAGGCAGGGCCGAGACGATCCACGGCAGAACCCCGGGACGCCACAGGTTCTTTATCACGCCGATCGGCGAAAGGCCGTAGTGCGCTTCGCGTCTCGCATGTTCCAGTTCGTCACGGTGCAGGTAGACCGGAGTGTTGTACTGCTTGGTGAAGGACAGCGCGCCGCCCAGGTGATCGATATGAGCGTGGGTGATCAGGATGGCCTCCACCTCTCGAGGATCTCGGCCGATCGACCGGATCGAGGACAGGACGTCATCGAATTGACCGGGATATCCGGTATCGACGAGGGTGACCGACTTCCCGTCCACCAGGAGGACCCAGTTCACCAGTCGGGTACCGACGAAGAAGACATCGTCGGCCACTTCCACGGGTTCGACCTTCATTCATCAACTCCTCTGAAATGGGGATTACTGCAAGGATTCGGCATGCTCGACACACTCTCCTATTTCGCGAGCGTTCAGCGCAGTTCGAGGCCGCCACGAATCGCGTGCCGCCGACACCCTGCCCGAGCCGGTCCCCCGGCTTCTATTTTCGGCGAACACGTGCACCGGACGGCGGCGAGTTCCGTTTATGCACGGGGCGGAAACCATGCTGTGTGCCGGCGTCACAATCGGGCGTGTTCAGGCCGCGACCGCGGCGGCAGCCCGGAGTGGACACAGTTGCTCGAAACGGTGGGCACCCGTGGTTCACAGGCGCACCGGGACCCGTGCCTTGCCGTTGAAGATGAATGTAGGCAGCGGTGGCAGGGTATGGGCGGGTTCGGACAGTTCGAGCTGTGGGAAGTGCTCGAACAGCGCGGCCAGTGCCTGGATCGCCTCGAAGCCCCCCAGGGTTGCACCGATGCAGTGGTGCACCCCGTAACCGAACGCGACATGCGACTTGTCGTGGCGATAGATGTCGAACGCCGCTGCGGTGTGGCCGTGGACGCCGGGGTCGCGTCCACCGGCCCCGAAGCCCATGATGATCGCGTCGCCCTGCCGAATCACGACACCGTCGCCGAGGTCGATGTCTTCGACGGCATACCGCAACGGCATGTTCTGCACCGGTGCGTCGAAGCGCAATGTCTCCTCGACGACCGTCGGCCAGGGGACGACACCTTTGACGGCCGCGGCGAGCTGATCAGGGTGGGTGAGCAGGTCGAAGACCGCGTTGGTGATGAGACCCGTGGTGGCAGGCAGTCCGCCGGCGATGGTGACAGCCAGTGCCAGCACTCGTTCCTCGTCGGTCATCTCCGGGGCCCGCGCCAACGTGGCGGCCATATCGGTCTCGGATGCGTCCTGTTTGCCTGCGATCAGCGCGGCCAGCAATCCCATCGCGTTATCGAGTCCGGCGGCGGCCTCCTCGGCGTCCTCGGAGGGACTGATCAGGTCGAGCATAGTTTTGCGCATATCGACCCACTGCTGCTGCGGCACACCGAACAGGTCGCACAATGTCTCGCCGGCGATCACCTGGGCGAAGTCCGTCCGGATATCGATGACCGTGCCGGAGCCGGGGTCACCGAGTTCGGTCAGGAGGGCGGGCAGTCTCAGGCTCAGGTTCTCGCTGAGCGTCTGCAGACGCTCGGGACTGAACGCGGACTCCATGATGGCGCGCAGACGGCGGTGATCGGCGCCGTAGGCGTTGAGGACGGTCGGCGACATGAGGAAGGGAGCGAGCGGCCAGCCCTCGGGCACATCGGCCAGCCCTGGCCAGTGTTGCTGCGCATCGCGTGATACGCGGTCGTTCTCGGCCAACTGCCGCACCGTCTCGTACCTCGTGACCGACCAGGCGATCACCCCACCGGGCAGGGCCACCCGTGCGGCGGGCCCGGCCGATCGGAGACGCTCGGTGTCCCTGTGCAGGAACTTGCCGGTCGGGTCGAGCGAGAGCACATCTGTGGTCAACAGCATTATCCGTTCATAGAAGCAGGAGAAACGCAGGCCGCCTGATGAATCGAATGTCAGCGCTGCTGAGCGTACGATCCCCCGCCGGGCTGATGGCGATGGCGGCCGGACCGAACCAAAACTGGCTCCGACCAGGTTCGACGAGGTAGGTCGGTGCCACTGGTGTGGCCTGGAAACGACAGTACGGCGGCCACCGGGCGGGCGTCCAAGACTTGTTCGGCTTCGAAACGATAGAATTCGACTATCGAGATCAGTCCCCGCCTCCTCCGCTACTTCGTGGCCGTAGCCGAGGAACTCCACTTCGGCCGCGCGGCCACCCGTCTCTACATCGCCCAGCCGTCCCTGAGCCAACAGATCCGCAAGCTCGAGGAGACCCTCGGGACCCCGCTGTTCGTGCGTTCGAGCCGCCGGGTACAGCTCACCGCCGCCGGGCGGACACTGCTTCGCGAAGCACCGGCAGCACTGGCCGCGCTGGAACACGCCGTGCAGGTCACCCGGCTGGCCGGATCAGGGATCGCGACGACGATCCGGCTGGGCTATACCCCGGTCACGGGCTTCGATACGCTCACAACGCTTCTGGATGCTCTCCATGAGGACCATCCGGGCCTCACGGTCGACGCCCGAGAGGTGTACAGCGCCGAGATTCCCGAACGTCTCTGTGCCGGCGACCTGGATATCGGCCTCGCTCTGTCACCGCAACCCATCGACGGGGTAGGTGCCGAGATCCTCCGCAATGAGCCCGTATCCGCGCTCCTGAGCACCCGCCACCGCCTTGCGGCCGTATCGCCGATCCCGGTCGCGGCGCTTCGCGACGAGACGCTGCTGCTGTTCCCGCGCCGACTCGCCCCTGTGTACTACGACGGTATCGTCGCCGCATGCCGGGAAGCGGGCTTCGCACCCGCGATCTGCGCGTTCGGGGATCCGCCGGTGAACGCCGGGCTCGCCCGGCTCGTCAGCGGACGAGAGGTCGGCTTGACCCCTGCGTCGTTCGCTGAGCACGCCGCGAAGCCCGGCACCGGCATTGTTGTTCGCGATATCGTCGATCCACCGATCCCGGCCGAACTCTCGGTGCTGTGGCCCGCGAACGATCCCTCGCCCGCCGTTGCCGGTGTCGTCGCCAACGCCCGGCGCTGCGCTGAACGCAACGGATGGTTACGCCACCTCTCCCCCAGTGCATGAATCTGCGGTCAGCAGCTTTGAGCACCGAACATTCACCCGCCATCGCGTCCATACCGACCTCGAGTTCGGCGTGAACCAAACGCCAGCAGCTCCCGCGCGATCACCATCCCTCACCCTCACAACCGAAATACACCGCCAACGCCGCCGCGGTGTCCTCGATGGTGCGCCCGATCAACATGGCCTTCTACTCGGCGCCGAAGCCGAACCCGTGTCCAGCGAACAACCGAACCTCGGCAACCGACCAACCGACCACCGCGACTCCGTATCCACCAGCAGGCCACCGTAATCGAAAACCACACCCCCTGGTCGACGCCACCGTCATACACCCCATCGAACCAGCGCCAACCCTTCCAACTATTCACAGGCCCAACCAGGCCGCTCTATCATGCCCGAGCGGGGATGCATCTGCAGGGGCCGGTAGTTCGACCCGCCGGAACGTAGAGCCGGCCCCGATTCTCGAGGTATGAAGGCAGATACACCACTTGACTCCTGCACGTAACCCGAAAACCCCGTTTCCGCGCGGCTCGAAGACTCCAAACATGTTCTCCGCGGTGGTGCTCGCTGTCTCGGCTGCCTTGATATTCGGATGCGCAGGGCAACCGGCGACAAGCACCGAACCTGCGATCTCCGCAACACAGAGTGCCGCCCCGAACACCGACGACCCCGCTGCTGCCTCCCCTGGAATCAGGGTCGAAGGCGCTGTAGAGAACCCGCAAACCCTTACCCTCGACCGTCTCCAGCAGTTCGAACGGCAGACACAACAGGTCACCTTCGACTCCAGCACCGGCACCCAGAACCACCACTTCGATGGCGCACTGCTGTTCGACATACTGAACGCAGCCGTACCGACACCGGACCCCACCGTCAAGAACGGGTTGCTACGACTCGCAATCGTCGTCACCGCCTCCGACGGCCACAGCGCCACCTTCGCCTGGGGAGAAATCGCACCCGAATTCGGCGGACAACAGATACTTCTCGCCTACAACCAAGATGGAAAGCCACTACCACGGCCCCGCACCACAGCCCCCGAAGACCACAAAGGCGGCCGGTACGTCTCCAACATCGTCGCCATACGTGTCGTGGATCCAGCCCGATGACCCCGACCGCACTTCGGCAGTTCGGCACGGCAACCAGGTGTTTCCTGTGTAGATGGCGGTGACCGTCTGGTGATCGGTCGACGGCGGCGCCCTCGACCAGCGGAAAGGACAGGCGACGGCATCCCTCGCAACGTTGCCCGACCGGCCGGGACGGATCATCGCGGTGCAGGATCGCCTTCCGCGGCACCACCACCAGTCCACTGTCCCGCAACTCGGCGTTACCGTCGACGATCAGGCTGTGTCCACCTTCCCCCTGCGGTGGCCACAGCACCGTAACCGCCGGGGACCTCGACATTGCGGCGGGTACCAGATCCGACGCGCCCGATGCACAGTAGGTTCTGCCGCACCCTCGCCTGAACCGCCACTACGTGCGGATGGCCGTCTGCCCCGACGGTGATTCAGATAGATCAGCGAGAACCCCGCCAGAACGATACCCAATTCTGCATCCTGCCCGACGTCCGTGGGGGCGGCGCAGACCGGGGCCACGAATCCGGCCGCGCCGGTATCGAACCCTACCTCCAGAACAAATACGTCTGGGCCCAGATGTAGACGACGAAATCCGGCTTCGACCGAACGGCGATGATGGGCAGGTAGTTCAACCAGCTACCTGACCACTCATCCGCTTCGGATACCTTCACTGCCATTGGCTTCATGGCCCATCTCCGACGTGCCCCACCAGGGACACCGCCAACCACCGATCACCGGATCGACTTCCGACGAATAGGCAACAGAAACCTACATCAGCCAAACCTAACCCGGCCGAAACGAAATACCGATCCCGAAACCGAGGGGTTTCCGTGGAGTTGGATCAAATAAGACAGGTCAAGACCGATACAATACCTGTCCTGACCTGCAATTTTTGTGGAGCTAAGGGGACTCGAACCCCTGACCCCCACAAAGAGGTTCATGAGACTGTTCGGTCCGGCAAGACATCGACGTTCGGCACCGACACCCACGATCACCACGGCGACGGCAACGAAATAGCCGCGTCTTTTCGGTGTAAGGACGTCGAAATATACTTGCTCGCAACGAATTACACCGCGCACCGAGGAACGCGCATCAGGACCGAACTGCACGCCTCCCCGCCGGACTACTCCGAACGCACTCCACAACAGAGACTCGACCCTCGATGACCGGTCGTCAGAACGTCAAGTCAACCGGCGGCAACGCAGCATCCCGGACCACTGCGCCCGAGAAGCTCCGTTACGTCCGTGCAGACGACCGAGCAGGGAGAATCCCATTCGACCGGCGACGCCCCTTCGGCTCCACGAGCAGTCCTGCCCCGGTAGGCACCCGACGCCGACGTCATATCGACGATGAAAGCGCGGGGTAATCGGGGGGGCCGACTCTGGTCGGCGCCACACCCGCGAAGCACCACCAGACGGCGGCGGCGTTCAGCCGGCCGGGAAGAGTTGATCGAGGTGGTAGCGCACGAGTTCGTTGGCGGTCTCGATGTTCTGCTGGCCGGCCAGCACGCTGGTTCCGAGGCCGTTGGCGAGAACGACCAGCCGCGCGGCCTCCTGGCGTGGGTCGGCCCCGGCGGCGAGGTCTCCCTGGGCGGCGGCGCGGGTGAGCGTGTCGGAGAGTTGCTGCCCGAGGCGGTCGATCCTGGCGGCAAATGGTGCGGCGGCCAGCTCCGGGTCGGTGAGCGCGAGCATCGCATAGGAGGTGCCGACCAGATGGAAGACGCGGCTGGGTTCGTCGGCCGGCAACGCCTCGGTCAGGAACGCTTCGACGAACGGGCGCGGCGGTGGCGGGTCGGGAAGCCCGGCAAGGCGCTGGGTCCAGCGCTGGTGCGATTGCCGTTCGAGGTGTTCCAGCGCGCCGAGCAGTAGCCCGGTTTTGGTGTCGAAGTAGTACTGCACCAACCGTAGCGAGATCCCCGCTTCGGTGGCGACCGAGCGCATGGTGACCGCGTGCAGGCCGTCGCGGGCGGCGACGCGCACGAGTGCCTCAGCGATCTGTGTGCGGCGCGCGGTGTGGTCGGCGGTCCTGGGCACCGCGTTACCTCCTGAATCCCCCGAATTGATACAAACGTATACGGTACAGATGTATCAGGTGAGGTGGTGGGTATGCGACTCGACCCGGGCGATACCGCAGCAGGTTCCGCGGAACCGGTGCGGGCCGCGGCGGTACTGGTGGTGGTGTGCGCGGCACAGTTCATGGTGGTGCTCGATATCTCGGTGATGAACGTGGCGCTACCTTCGATCCGCTCGTCGCTGGGTGTGGGCGAGGTCGAGCTGGGGTGGGTGGTCAACGCCTACGCCCTGGTGTTCGCCGGGTTGCTGCTGCTGGGTGGGCGGTTGGTGGACCTGTTCGGGCGGCGGCGGATGCTGCTGGCGGGACTGGGGCTGTTCACCGTGGCGAGCCTGGCCGGTGGGCTGGCCGAGACCGGGACGTGGCTGATCAGCGCGCGAACGGTACAGGGGCTGGGTGCGGCGGCGTTGGCACCGGTGACGTTGGCGATCCTGACCACGACCTTCCCCGAGGGGCCGGGCCGGACCCGAGCGCTGGCGGTGTGGACGGCGCTCGGGATGGCCGGTGGCACGGCGGGAAACCTGCTCGGGGGTGTGTTGACCGAGTGGTGGTCGTGGCGGGCAACCCTGCTGATCAATGTTCCGATCGGGGTGGCTGCTGCCGTGGTGGCGCTGCGCGTGATCACCGCCGACCGGCCGACGATCCGGCCGCGACTGGATGTCGTGGGAGCGGTGCTGGTCACCGGCGGGATCGCCACGCTGGCTTATGGAGCCGGGGAGGCAGCGGCCCACGGCTGGACTGCCGCGCCCACGGTGGCCGGGATCGGCGCGGGTGTACTACTGCTGGCGGCATTCGCGCTGCTGGGAGCAAAGTCCGTGCGTGCACCGCTGTTCCCGCTGCGGCTGTTGCGGATTCGGTCGGTCACCGCCGGAAACCTGATCCTGCTGCTGGCCGGCGCATGCCTGAATCCGATGTGGTTTTTCCTCACTCTGTCCATGCAGGCCGGTCTCGGTTACGGCCCGCTGCAGACCGGTTTGGCGTTCTTGCCGCACACTATGACCACCATCACGGTCGGGGTCTGGGTCACGCCGTGGCTGATGCGCTTCGTCGACTGCCGGGTGTTGATCGCGGTGGGTGCTGTGGTGGCGGCCGCCGGGTTCGCGTGGCAGGCGCAACTGCATTCCGGAAGCGGCTTTGTGGCCGGAATCCTGGGCCCGGCAGTGGTGTTCAGTGTCGGGGCCGGTTTGTTGAACACCCCGGTCACCGCTGCGGTGACTTCCGGAGTCTCGCCCGGGGATGCGGGGGCGGCATCGGGGCTGATGAATACAACCAAGCAGGTCGGCGCCGCGCTCGGGTTGGCGGTGCTGATCACGGTCGCCGCACCGGGCAATCTGGAGGGCTACAACCGGGCGTTCGCCGCGATCGCGGTGGTGATGGTCGTGGCTGCGGCCGCCACGGTACTGCTGCCCGCCCCCCGAGCTTCCACCGGAGCCGGGCGGTAGCGTACGGCACCCGAGGTCAGGAAGATTTCGGGTTCGCGGTAGCGGTCTGGTCCCGATGTGGGCGGTGATGTCGGGAATTGCCGGTGGCGGTGTGGGGTGACGGCTTCGAATGCGTCGGTGATGCGGGTGATCGAAGAGCGCGGGTTGGCCGTCCCCGCTGGTGTTCGGGCCGCTCACGGCCGCCACCTTCATCACCACCGGCTACCTACTCGCCGCCGGGATCGCCGCGGCTATCCCGGCCGGTCTACTGCGACTTTCCATCCCCGATCCCACTATCGACGCGGCGAGCCTCGATCGCGGAGACCGGGATCGAGACCGCCGCAGACGATCAGGATGATCCTGCCCAGTCCGATCGGGCCGCGAGCAAGTCGCCGAATTCCTCGGCGTAGGTGAGATGTCGGCGCAATCGATCCGCACTGTCGTGGGTTCGCTCACGGCACTGCCGAAGGAATTCCGCGGCCTGCGTGCGTTGTTCGCCGGTGGCCGCCGGATCGTCCAGTACCTCGAACGCGTCGAGGAGTTGTTTCATCTCCGCCAGGGTGAATCCGAGGGGTTTCATGCGCCGGATCACCAGCAGCCGTTCCACATCCGCGGTGGTGTAGAGGCGGAACCCGCCGGCCGAACGCGCCGAGGGGATCACCAATCCGACTTCTTCGTAGTGGCGGATCGTCTTGATCGACAACTCGGTGCGCTCGGCGACCTGCCCGATCTGCAGGAAACCGGTCTCTCCCGGGGTGCTGCCCATCGGTCAGTGCGCGCCGGCGAGGTGACCGGACAGCTGCCCGTGCCGGGCTTCGGAGGCCGGGTTGAGGCCGATGATCTCCACATGTTTGCCCTTGGCGGCGTATTTGGTGGTGATCGCGTCGAGCGTGGCCACGGTGGAGGCGTCCCAGATATGCGCATCGGACATATCGATCACGATATTGCGTGGGTCACCGGCGTAGTCGAACTGGTAGACCAGATCGTTGCTGGAGGCGAAGAACAACTCACCCCGCACCGTATACACGCCGATAGCCCCGTCGGCATCGGTATCTGCCTCGTACACCTTCTCCACCTCGGTGAAATGCGCGACCCGGTGGGCGAAGGCGACCATCGCGACCAGCACCCCGACGATCACCCCGTAGGCGAGGTTGTGGGTGGCCACCGTGACCCCGACGGTGACCAGCATGACCGTGGTCTCCGCGATCGGCATCCGCCGCAGCGTTCTCGGAGCGATGGAATGCCAGTCGATGGTGCCGACAGAAACCATGATCATCACCGCCACCAGCGCGGCCATCGGAATCTGCGCGACCAGCCCGCCCAGCCCCACGACCAGGATCAGCAGGAACACTCCAGCCAGGAAGGTGGAGATGCGGGTACGGGCCCCGGAGACCTTGACGTTGATCATGGTCTGCCCGATCATCGCGCAGCCACCCATACCGCCGAACAACCCGGTCACCAGGTTCGCCACGCCCTGCCCCCAGCCTTCACGGGTCTTGTCGGAACGACTGTCGGTGATGTCGTCGACCAGCTTGGCGGTCATCAGCGACTCCAGCAGCCCGACCAGCGCCATCGCCATCGCATATGGGGCGATGATCTTCAGCGTGTCCAGGGTGAACGGCACATCCGGAATGAGGAACGACGGCAGACTCGACGGCAGCTCACCCTCGTCCCCGACATCCGGCACGTTCAACGCGAACACCATCGTCGCCGCGGTCAGCACGACAATCGCCACCAGCGGCGCCGGGACCACGGTCGTCAGTTTCGGCAGGAACACCATCACCACCAATCCGGCGGCGACCATCGGATACACCAGCCACGGCACCCCCAACAGGTGCGGAAGCTGGGCGGTGAAGATCAAGATCGCCAGCGCGTTGACGAATCCGACCATCACACTGCGTGGGATGAACCGCATCAGCTGGCCACCCCGGCCACGCTCAACGCGATCTGCAGCACCCCGGCCAGCAGCACGGTGGCGATCAGATAGTCCAGTCCGTGCTCTTCGACCACAGGAGCGATGACTAGGGTCTGTGTCGAAGTAGCAGGTGGGGTGGCAGCGCGCAGCGGTGCCACCCCACCTGGCGTTTCACGAAAGATGCTGTCCGCGTTGGCAGATAGGCGAGGTCTCCGGTAAGTCGGTTGAACGACCAAGTAAAACCGAAGACCGACCGGAGACCTCATGGCCAGCGTAGCGGTGGCGGGGCGCGCGGATCTGACCGACGCGCAATGGGCGCGGCTGCAGCCGCTGCTGCCCCGTCACAAGAAAGCGGGACGTCCGCCCGTGTGGACGAAACGACAGATCATCGACGGAATTCGGTGGCGGACCCGTGTCGGTTGCCCGTGGCGAGACATTCCACCGCAGTACGGGTCCTGGTCGGCGGTCTATGGACTGTTCCGGCGATGGCAGCGCGCCGGAGCCTGGGTGGTGATCCTGAAGACGCTGCAGTCCTTCGCCGAAGCCGCGGGCCGGATCGGGTGGCAGATCAGCGTCGACTCCACGATCATGCGTGCTCACCAGCACGCGGGCGGGGCCCGCCGCGACCCCGACGGTCAAACCGAACCGCCGAGCGGGCCCGGCGAGTGTGAACCCGGCGATCACGCATTGGGTCGCTCCCGCGGTGGGTGGACAACAAAACTACATTTGGCCTGCGAGGACAGCTGCCGGGTGATGAGCATGCTGCTCACCGGCGGCCAGGCCGGGGACAGTCCGCACTTCGTGGCGGTTCTCGACCGCATCGAGGTGCCCCGCCCCGGCAGCCGGGCTCGTCGCAGACCTGAACGAGTACTCGCCGACAAGGCCTACTCCAGCCGCAGCAACCGCGTCTGGCTGCGTCGTCGAGGGATCAAAGCCACGATCCCGGTGCCGGCCGACCAAGCCGGCCACCGCCGGGCCCGTGGTTCGGCCGGTGGACGGCCACCAGGGTTCGACCCGGTGATCTACCGCGACCGCAACGTGGTCGAACGCGGCATCAACCAGCTCAAACAACATCGTGCGGTTGCTACCCGATTCGACAAACTCGCCGTCCGCTACCTCGCGACCATCCACATCGCAGCGATCAACCAATGGCTCCGCCATGACTGAGCAGGACGGGCCGCCAGCCCGCCACCCTGCTCACCACTTCGACACAGACCCTAGTGCGATCGCGCCGGTAGCCGCAGAGATCATGGCCCGGCGACCGCCCACGATGGCGATGGTGACCGCCATGGTGAACGAGGCGAACAACCCGATCCGCGGGTCCACGCCGGCGATGATGGAGAACGAGATCGCCTCCGGTATCAACGCCAGTGCGACCACCAGCCCGGCCAGAACCTCGATCCGCAGTCGTTTCGGGCTGCGCAACGCCGCCCACACCGAACCCTCGACCACCTCGGGCCGGTCAGTTGCGGAAACCATGGAAAGACTCCTGTCCAGGATATCGGCGCACGCGGGCGCCGCCACGAGGCTCACCGGCCGGAACAAACGGGAAGACACAGAAGAGGAAGCGTCGAGCATCTGCTCGATCGCACCGGGACCACCACAGCGCCGCCACAGTGCCGCACCCATGAGGGGATCGATGTTCGCTCGATCCAGCACGACAGTACTCTCCCCCTGGGGGAGAGTTGCAAGCCGGATGGACAGAAGGTGGCCGACGTCTCAGCCTGCCAGATCCGAACATCGACTCCGGACGCATCACCACGAGGCGCCGTCAATGACTCCACCCCACACGCGATTCCTGCCCGGACCACCCCTACCACCCCATTCAGGCTATGGCGAGCCGAGGGCCCCGACCATGAAGATGCCACCATCGCCACCGTCTGGCCGTCCCGGTCCTGGCCCGGTCCGGATCCGGCCTCCCACTCTGCACTCGCCTGCGACGACGTCCGCCACCTGCTGCACGTCGCCCGAACCGCCGGCCCCGCGCAGCCACCGGCCAGGACACCACCTGGAAATGCGGCGTCGATACCGCCGAACCAGGCATCCACCGTCTCGGCGTCACCCCGATGTCCAGTTGCGCCGAAGCACCCCCACCCATCAGCCGATCCAGCACACCGGGTGCATTGTGGTTGTCACCCGTGTTTTCGACGGCCCCGATATCGAGCGCGCGAATGCATTGGTGGGCACCATGTTCGCCGTCGGCGCCGACCCCCGAACCGGGGACGATCTCGGCCAACCGCTACGTCAGCCTCGACGGCATCCACGTCACAACTACGTCTTGTGGACCAGCGCCCAAGCCCACCACACCGGCATCGGCAACCCACGCAACCCCTCACCGAGCCCACAGCCGGCCTGGCGTGCTGTCCACGACCTTTCAGCGGCACGCCACGCCCGCACCTCACCGCGCCGAAATAGCAATCCCGCCCCGTACCCCCGGCGGCCCTGCCTCGACCGGTGCACACTGAGAAGGGTTACCGGCGCGGTGCCAGGCGAGCGGTAGCCAGTGCAGCGAGGACAGCGCAGGACAGCGCGAAGGCCATCACCACAGCCATAGGCGTAGGGCTGTGGTGACCGAACAGCCCGACGACCGGAGAAGCCGCGGCCCCGAACAGGAACTGACCACCGCCGAGCAACGCCGACGTGGCGCCCGGTGCGCTGCGTCCCCGGGCCTGGGCAATGGTGACCACAGCGGGAAAGAACACCCCGAACGCGGTCAGCGACACCAGAAGGCACAGCCACGTCACCATCATCGCGGCCCCGACCGTGACCGAAACCGACACCTGCGCCACCGGGCCCGCCAAAGCCGCCACGGCGCTGCCGCACAGCAGTGTTTCCGGGGACCATCGCCGCGCCAACCGCCCATAGGCGAGACTACCCAGCATATTTCCGACCGCGTTCACTCCGTAGGCCACGCTCGCCGCCGCTGCGGTCAGACCATAGACCTCCTGGAACACGAAGGTCGCGCCCGCGATATAGGCGAACACCGCAGCCCCACCGAAAGACAACGCCAGCACCGGCGCCACCACAGCACCACGGGCAGCGACTCCGTAGATCGACCGTAACCCGGCGACCATGCCACCGGGGCGGCGCGCGTGTGGTGGCAGCGACTCCGGGATCCAGAACCACACCCCTACCGCCAGCGCCGATCCAAATACGGCCAGAACGAGAAACACTCCGCGCCACGGCAAAACCAGCAACAGCGCACCGCCGGCGAGCGGCGCCAGCACCGGCGCGGCGGCAGTGATGGATCCCAGACGCGAAAACACATCCGCGATGTCATGATCGTCGAAGACATCGGCGACCACCGCGCGAGACACCACGATGCCCGCCGCCCCGGCCACGCCTTGACCGAACCGCGCCGCGTCCAGGACTGCCACCGTCGGCGCCAGCGCGCACACCACCGACAACACCGCAAACCCGAGCGCCCCCGACAGCAACACCGGCCGCCGACCGGACCCGTCACTCAGCGGCCCCAACACCAACTGGCCGACTATCACCCCGACCAGGAAACCAGTGAGCGACACCTGAGCACCGGAAGTATCGGTACCCAAAGAGCGAGCCAGCTCCGGCAGCGCGGGCACATACATATCGGTGGCCAACGGCGCCGCACCACTGAGACCGGCCATTACCACCAGAAACCGCCCCCGCCGCACCGGCAGCCTCGTCACCGCAGCCTCGCCGTGGCCGCCGGTGCGCTCAGCGGTCACAGGGCCGGTGCCGCACCGTCGCCACGCACCGGCGAGGCCGCTGGGACACCGGTGGCGCGCGTCGATTCGGCGACAGTGCGCAACAGTCCGGCCGCGATCTCGATCACTGAGCGTTCGGCATCGGTCAGTGAGTCCCGCAGCGCGGCCGCCAACCATAGGTTCCCGTCGCGCACATGCTCCCGCAACGCCTCATGCCCTGCCTCGGTGATGACGATGTCGTGCTGCCGGGCATCGACCGCGCTGCGAGCTCGACGGATCCGGCCGGACCCGTCGAGCTCGTTCAACACCCGGGTCAACGACTGAACCTGCATCCCCTCGATCGCGGCGAGCTTCGATGCCGTCAACGGACCACTGTGCGCAAGGTTCGCCAGCACCGACGCCGCCACACGCGTCAACGGCCTGTCGCCGCCGGGCTGTTCGGCCCTCAACCGCGACGACAACCGCGAAACCGCCCACCGCACCGATTCCGCCAACACTATGTCAGCCGCCCTGGACTCGCCCTCAGATGCCATATTTAACAAGCTAAAGCTTTGTAAATATCCGTGTCAATGGGGAATACATCGGAAAGTGCTACGCAATAGCTTGATTGTTCGAGTCGCGAGACTCGGCCGGGACCGGGATGTTCACCTGCTGTTCGCTTGGTTCCTGACATAGATGACTGTCAATATCGACTCATGTCTAAACCGCAGTTGCCGGTGATCCCGGTCCAGGCATGTGACCCAGCACCCCGGGTGCGCCGGCCTCTGACACCGGAAGCGGCGGCCGGGTTGGCCTCGGTGTTCAAGGCGCTCTCGGACCCGGTCCGGTTGCGGCTGCTCAGCTCCATCGCCTCGCGGGCCGGGATGGAGGCGTGCGTGTGTGACCTGTCCGAGGGCATCGACGTGACCCAGCCGACCATTTCCCACCACCTGAAGGTGCTGCGTTCCGCCGGGTTGTTGACCAGCGAACGCCGCGCCTCCTGGGTGTACTACCGGGTCGTACCGCGGGCCTTGCAGCAACTCTCCGAGGCGCTGCTGATGGAGAGCGGCGAGACCGCCGGGGTGAACGCATGAGCGCCACCGGCATCGAGCACGGCGTGGCAGGCAAGCTGTCCACACTCGATCGTTTCCTGCCGGTCTGGATCGGGGTGGCCATGGCGGCCGGGTTGGTGCTGGGCCGGGCGATCCCCGGCCTTGGCCAGGCGCTGGCCGCGGTGGAACTCGACGGGATCTCGCTGCCGATCGCGATCGGGCTACTGATCATGATGTACCCGGTGCTGGCCAAGGTCCGCTACGACCGCCTCGACACCGTCACCGGCGACCGCCGCCTCCTCACCGGGTCCCTGGTGCTGAACTGGCTGCTCGGCCCGGCACTGATGTTCGCGCTGGCGTGGCTGCTACTGCCCGATCTGCCGGAGTACCGGACCGGGTTGATCATCGTCGGGCTGGCCCGGTGTATCGCGATGGTCATCATCTGGAACGACCTCGCCTGCGGGGACCGGGAAGCCGCCGCGGTGCTGGTCGCGATCAACTCGATCTTCCAGGTGATCATGTTCGCGGTCCTGGGCTGGTTCTACCTCTCGGTGCTGCCCGGCTGGCTCGGTCTCGACCAAACCACGATCGAGGCGTCGCCGTCGCAGATCGCGAAATCAGTGCTGATCTTCCTCGGCATCCCCCTGGCCGCCGGGTATCTCACGCGCCGGTTCGGTGAGCGCGCGAAGGGCCGCGACTGGTACGAGACGAAGTTGATCCCGCGGATCGGGCCGTGGGCGCTCTACGGGCTGCTGTTCACCATCGTCGTGTTGTTCGCCCTGCAAGGCGACCGCATCACCTCCCAGCCCCTCGATGTGGTCCGGATCGCGGTCCCGCTGCTGGCCTACTTCGCGATCATGTGGGGTGGCGGATACCTCCTCGGCGCGGCCCTGGGCCTGGGCTACGAGCGCACGACCACAGTGGCGTTCACCGCGGCGGGCAACAACTTCGAACTCGCCATCGCGGTCGCTATCGCCACCTACGGCGCCACCTCCGGGCAAGCCCTGGCCGGGGTCGTCGGCCCATTGATCGAAGTGCCGGTCCTGATAGCCCTCGTCTACGTCTCCCTGGCGCTACGCAACCGCTTCCGCGACACCACCACCGTCCCGGTCGACGCGGGTTCCCGGTGAGCACACCCTCTGTGTTGTTCGTGTGCGTCCGCAACAGCGGTAAATCCCAGATGGCCGCCGCCCTGATGCGCCGGGCCGCCGGGGATCGGGTGACGGCGTACTCGGCAGGCACCGACCCGGGCCCGGGATTGAACCCGCTGGCGGTGCAGGCCGTGGAAGAGCTCGGCGCCGATCTCGCCGGGGAGGCCCCGAAACCGGTCGATCCGCACCTCCTGACCGCGGTGGACCTGGTGGTGGTCCTCGGCCGGGAAGCCCGCCTCGATACCGCCGCCGATATCGAGGTCAGGACCTGGGACACCGATGAACCGTCGCTGCGCGGTATCGACGGGGTCGAGCGAATGCGGCTGGTCCGCGACGATATCGCCGCCCACGTCGACGCCTTGCTGCCCGAACTGCTTGCCCCTGACCATCCATAACCCCATACCCCCTTCTCGAGCATCGGATCTTGTGATGACCGAATCCCCCATTCCCGTGACCACGTTGCGCGCGGATCTGTCCATCGACCAGCACGTGGCGTTCGCCGAACTCGGCGTCTCCACCGTCTGAAAGGCCCTTGTCGTGACCGATAAGCCGAGTGTGTTGTTCGTTTGCGTCCACAATGCCGGACGCTCCCAGATGGCCGCTGGTTTCCTCGCCCACCTCGCAGGCGGTGCGATCGAGGTCCGCTCCGCGGGCAGCGCGCCCGCCGACCGTCTCAACCCCGCTGCGGTGCAGGCCATGGCCGAGGTCGGCATCGATATCACCACCGCGGCCCCGAAGATCCTCACAGCAGACGCCGTGGAGTCCTCGGATGTGGTGATCACCATGGGTTGCGGGGACACCTGCCCGGTGTTCCCCGGTATCAGCTACCGCGACTGGGACCTGGAAGACCCCGCCGGGAAAGGGGTCGAGGCCGTGCGCCCGATCCGTGACCGGATCCGTACGCGGGTGGAGGCGCTCATCGCCGAGCTGTTGCCCGTACACGCCTGAAAACCTTTCCCGCACAACATTATCGAGGAGCGTGATGGCTGGTGCCGAGCCCGCGCCGAGCGCCTGGAACCGAGCGGCTGCACGGTATCGCGCGGAGATCCTCGGTACCGGGGTGGTGATGCTGGCGCCGGTGGTGGGCTGGTGGTCGGTGTATTTGATCGGCCCCGGGCACGACACGGCTCGGGCAGGGCTCATCACGGCCGTAACTATCACTGTCCTGGCCGTGGGCACCGGGGTGTTCCGGTGCCTGACCCGTGATCGAGGACCGGTGCACCATTTCGGTCACTGCCGGTATCGCCGCTCGTCGATACCGCCCGATCGGAAAACTACTGCGGCCAGATTATGCGAAACCACGCGAAGCCACGGTCGACCGGCCAGGCCCCTACGACTTTCCCGGACGGGTTTCCTGGCCCGTGCGGCGTGGGCCGGAAGGGACGTTCGGCCCTGCCGCACGAAGCGGGAGTGCGATCGAATGAAGCGCACAGGTCCGGAGTGGTTGTCGGTATCGGCTCGAGTGGAGGTATCGGGCACGGTGGGTGAGATGAAGTTTCTGGCCGGTAATCCGCGGTTCATGTTCTTCACCGGCAAAGGCGGGGTGGGCAAGACCTCGATCGCCTGTGCGGCGGCAGTGGGGTTGGTGCGGGCGGGGCGGCGGGTACTGCTGGTGTCGACCGATCCGGCGTCGAACGTGGGGCAGGTATTCGGTCTCACGGTCGGTAACACGGTGACCGCGATCTCGGGTGTGCCGGGGTTGTGGGCGCTCGAGATCGACCCCGAACAGGCGGTAGCCGCGTATCGGGAACGGATCCTCGCACCGCTGCGGGGTGTGCTGCCGGAGACCGATATCGCGTCGATGACCGAGCAGTTGTCGGGGTCGTGCACCACCGAGGTGGCCTCGTTCAACGAGTTCACCGCCCTGCTCACCGACGAAACCAGCGACTACGACCACGTGCTGTTCGACACCGCGCCCACCGGCCACACCATCCGGTTGTTGCAGTTGCCGGGCAGCTGGAGCGAATTCCTCACCGGCGGTGGCGACGCCAGCTGTTTGGGCCCGCTGTCGGGGCTGGACAAACAGAAAGCCGTCTATGCCGACGCGGCCGCCGCGCTGGCCGACCCGCACCGTACCCGTCTGGTGCTGGTGGCCCGCCCGTCACGCTCGACGCTGGCCGAGATCGCCCGCACCCGTACCGAACTGGCCACTGTCGGGCTGTCCGATCAGTACGTGGTGATCAACGGCGTACTACCCGAGACCGCTGATTCCAGGGACCCGCTCGTGGCCGCGACCCGCCGCCGTGAGCGCGCCGCGATCGAGGCCATGCCCGCCACCGTCCGGGAACTGCCCCGTGATCTGGTCGAACTGAAGGCCACCAATATCGTCGGTGTCGACGCCTTGACCACTCTGTTCGACCCGACCCCGCCCGTCACCGCCGCGACGACAGCCCCGCCGACAGTGGCAGCTGTGGCCGATGCGCCGTTGGCCGCGCTGATCGAGCAGATCGAACACGACGGACCGTGCCTGATCATGTGCATGGGCAAAGGCGGGGTCGGCAAAACCACCGTGGCCGCAGCGGTCGCGGTAGTGCTGGCCCAACACGGCCACGAAGTGCACCTGTCGACCACCGACCCCGCCGGCGACCTCACCGAAACCGTAGCGGGCAGCCTGGAACACCTGCAGGTCTCGCGCATCGACCCGGCCCGGGCCGTGGCCGACTATCGGGCTCGGGTCATGGCCGGTAAAGGCGCCGGCCTCGACGACGCCGGACGCGCTGCCCTCGCCGAAGACCTGCGCTCACCGTGTACCGACGAAATCGCGGTCTTCCAGGCGTTCTCACATATCGTCGCCGAATCCCGGCGCCGGTTCGTCGTCGTCGACACCGCACCCACCGGCCACACCCTGCTGCTGCTGGATGCCACCGGCTCCTACCATCGCGACATCGTGCGCCAGATGGCGCCCGGCACCCGGTTCATCACCCCGCTGATGCGACTGCAAGACCCCGAAGCCACCAAAGTCCTGCTGGTCACCCTGCCCGAGACCACCCCCGTCCTCGAAGCCGCCGAGCTGCGCGACGATCTGGAACGCGCCGGTATCCATCCCTGGGCCTGGGTCATCGACAACAGCCTCGCCGCCGCCGCACCCACCGACCCGCTGCTACGCCGCCGCGCGACCGCCGAACTCGATCAGATCCAGCAGGTCACCACCCACACCGGCCGCTACGCGGTCATCCCCGCCCTCGCCGGCGAACCTGTCGGCATCCCCGCCCTCGGCGCACTCGGTCGTACCTCCTCACCGGCGTGACCGCCAGGCCGCGGACAACCCTGGCAGGTGCACCCCAGGCTGCACTGTGGGCCGGTCACCTCATCTGCCGGCCGCGCCACCCGCCCGGGCTTCCGGGCCAGGAACCAGGGCCGCAGCCAGCGCACCAGGGTCGACGTGATGGCCCTGGCCAGGCAGCGTTGTACGGGTCGGATCCGCGAGCGCGGCGGTGAGGAGGTCCGCGGCGGTAAGGAGGTAATCGGCGCTGGTGGTGCCGGTGATCACCGTGGTCGGCGCGGTGATCGCGGCGTAGCGACTTACGTCGGGGTCCACACCGGCCAGTACCCGCAGCGTCGTGGCCAGGGTCGGAGCCTGGGCGACCTTGTGCCACCACAACGGATCGGCGCGCAGCGCGGCCAACTCGGCCGGGGAGAACCCACCCGATACCGCGGAGGCGTCCAGGATCAGGCGCTCGTAGTCCCCGTCCGCGATCGCCGCATCCACCGTCGCGAGATCCGGGATCGGGTAGGTGACCGGTAACGGTGGCTCATAGACCGCCAGCCGTGGCACCCGATCCGGTGCGCGCAGCGCGGTTTCCAAGGCCAGGACCGCACCGAAGGAGTAACCGAACACCACCTCGACCTGCCCGACCGCGTCGATCACCGCGGTGATATCGGCGGCCTCGTACGCGATATCCGGGGCCGAGCGCGGGTCCCCGGAGCTACCGTGGCCGCGACAGTCCACTGCCACGACCGTGTAGTGCTCGCCGAGGCGACCGGCCAGCGGCAACATGCTCACCGCGCTACCCAAACCACCGTGCACCGCCACCAGCACCGGGCCCGCGCCTCGGACCAGATAGGTGATCGGCGTACCGTCGGCGGAGATCACGCGACCACCCCGAACCAGCCCCTGCGGGGCCGTGTCCACCGGTGCGGTGGTCATCGCGCAGGCTCCCGGCGGTGTGCCGCCGCCGGCCGTAGGCGCCGGGCCAGATAGGCCGCGTCCCGTCCGACCCCGCGCAGCGAGTTCGACGACGGGGTGCGCTGCCACTCCAACCCGAGGAAACCCAACCCTGGATGGGTCAGCGACAGGCCCTGGCGCTGCCGCGGAATCCCGGTCTCGGTCAGGGCCCCCGTTCCGGTGAGATAAGGCAGGTGCGGGCGGTAACCGGTGGCGAAGATGACCGCATCCACCGGAGTGCGGGTGCCGTCCGGCCACACCACACCCTCGGCTGTGAACGCGGTGAACATCTCCCGCCGCTGCGGCTGCCCGGCCGCGAGCGCGGTCCGGTAGCGGCCGTCATCGAGTACCGGCTGTGTCGGCGCCTGCGTGACGATCCGGCCCAGCGGGGCAGCGTCGAATCCGGTGAGGGAGAACCAGAAATGCACATCCCGGCCCAGCGGGCGCTGCGGAACGAACTTCACCGCCGCCCGACTTGCCAGCACCACCTGCGCGTGCCCGGACAGCTCGGCGGCGATCTGCACCGCGGAGTTCCCCGCCCCCACCACGACCAACTGCTGGTCGGTGAACTCGGCCGGGTTGCGGTAGCTGCTGGCGTGCAGGGTCCGGCCCGCGAACTCGTCCCGCCCGGGGACCGCGGGCACGAATGGGGAACCGAACGACCCGGTCGCTGCGATCACTCGCGGCGCCGTGAACACTGCGCCGGTTCCGGTGGTGATCGTGAATCCGTCGCTGCCGGTGGAGGTGATGGCCTCGACGGGGGTGTCGGTGTGGATATCGGTGTCCAGTGCAGCGGCGTAGGAGCGTAGATAGTCGATCACTTCGTCGCGGCGCGGATACCGATCTGGATCCCCGGGAAATACGCGGCCGGGCAGGGCGCTGTAGCGGGCGGGTGAGAACAGGGTCAGGCTGTCGTAATAGTGGGGCCAGGACCCGGTCGACTCTCCGGTGGCTTCCAAGATTGCGGTTTTCAGGCCTTGGCCCGTGAGGTGGTGGGCGGCGGCCAGGCCGGATTGGCCGCCGCCGATAACCACCGCGTCGTAGTCGTATTCGTTTCTCACAACATCTCTTTCTTCGAAACGGTGATACCGGTGAGAGGCGCGATCACTGCGGCGAGGGCCGCGACGGCACCGAGGACGAGATAGGCGTTGGCGTAGCTTCCGGTCCACGCCGACAGCACCGTGCCCGCCCACGGCGCCAACGCGGACACGATCACCACCGGCGCCGACAACAACCCGTTCAGACGCCCGTAATGGGTGGCGCCCCACCGGTCGGTGATCGCAGTGGCCTGGATCAGCGTGAAGACCCCACGCACCAACCCCACACCAATCGCCACCGCGATCAACACCACCACTGCCGACACCACGCCCAGGAGTGCGGTGGAGGCGGCAAGAGCAGCCAGGACCAGCACGGTGCGGGTGGCAACGCCGGTGTAGCGGGCCAGCGGCAGATACCCGATCCGGCCCAGCACCTGCCCGGCCCCGCTGAGCCCGAGCGCGGTCGCGGCCAGGCCGGGACTGAACCCCTGTTCCCGCAGAAGCGCGACCAGGTTGAAGATGCCGGCGAAACTCGCGAACGCCGCCAAACACATCGTCACGACCAGCGCAGCGAAACGCGGGCTGCGCGCGATCCCGCTGTGGTCGGCGTGCGCCGGCTCGGCCGGGGCCGGTGGATCCGGCCATATCGCCCGCAACCCGAACCAGTGCACCGGCACCGTCAGCACCGCCAGGACCACGGCGAGAACGAGGTACGTGGCGCGCCACTCGGTATGCGCATCCAAGGCGGCAGTGACCGGCGCGAACACCGTGGACGCCAGGCCACCGGCCAGGGTGAGGATCATCAGCGCGGTCACACGCTCAGCACCCCACCAGCGGGTCAACGCGGCGAATGCCGGCGGGTACAACACCGCACCCATCGCTACCCCCGCTGCCAGCCACCCGAGATAGAACACGGCCAGGTTCGGTGCGGCCGCGATCGCGACCAGCGCTGCGACACCGAGAACCGATCCGGCGGTCATCACCCGTCGCGGGCCCGTCCGGTCGATGAGTGCACCGACCGGGATCCCGGTGAGCGCGGTCGCGAGCTGCCCGAGCGAGAACGCCGCGGTGATCGTCGGCGCAGACCACCCCGTGTCCGCGGTGATCGAGGCCGACAACACCGGGAACGCGTAATACAGGATCCCCCAACTCGAGATCTGGGTCAGGCACAGCACCGCCAACACCCGGCGGCGCCCCGCCCGCGGCAAGCCATCAACCGCTGCCGCGGGCGCGGTCTGCACATCGGTCACCCCGAAACCCGGGCGTCTACTTGGCGGCGGCCGGGGCGCAGCACGCAACCGTCGACTCCGCCTCTTCCTCGGGGGCGGGCTCCGCACCGCCGGTGCCGCAGCACGCCTGCACCGCCTCCCCGTCATCCTTCCCGGCGAACTTCGGTTCGGTACCGAAGTGCTCGGTATCGGCCAGCACGGTATAGACCTCCCACCGCTCGGAGTTCGGGCCGGTCACCCACACCTTGTCCTGGGTGGCGAAGCAACACGTCGTCGCTATCTGCTCCTCGGTCAACAGTCCGGCCTCCGACAGGCGCGCGATCTCGGCGTGCACCTGCTCCGAGGACTCCACCTCGACACCGAGGTGGTTCACGCTGCCGCCCTGGCCCGGATTCTCGATCAACACCAGCTTCAGCGGCGGCCGCTCGACCGCGAAGTTCGCATACCCGGGCTTGCGTTTGGCCGGCTGTACGCCGAACAGGGTCGAGTAGAACTCGACGGCCTGTTCCAGATCGTCGACGTTGAGTGCGAGCTGAACACGTGACATCATAACCACCACCTATGTGACATATATCGAAGGATTGACAGCGGCCAGTCTGCCACCTTTTCGACATAAGTCAATATCGTAAGTAGGATGGATTTCATGCCCAAAGCGCTACCAGCCATCGACATGACCACCCCGCTGTGCTGCCCACCGGTCGCGGCCGGCCCGGTCGACGACGAGGCCGCCCTACACGTCGCCCTCCGGCTCAAAGCCCTCGCCGACCCCGTCCGGGTGAAACTGATGTCGCTGTTGCTGGCAAGCCCTGAGGAAGGCCGCAACGGCGGAGAACTCGCCGACGCGGTCGGACTGTCGGAGTCGACGGTCAGTCACCACCTCGGCCAGCTCCGCAAGGCCGGGCTCGTGAACTCCGAACGTCAGGGCATGAGCGTCATCCACCGCGTCCACCGCGACGCGCTGGCAGCACTCTGCGTGGTCCTCGACCCCAACTGCTGCCGGTAACCTGCAACTGAACTGTCGTGCATTCCGGCTCGCGAAAACGGTCAAGCGGTGAGCGTCCAAGCCTCTTGTAACCCGTGAGCCCCCGGCGTGGGTTCCGCGGGCCATGCGCACAGCAATCACGGTATCCACCAGGCGGGCATCGGCCGGTCGACCCCCTGCGCGGCGACGGGCGATTCGCCTCAAGCCGTGGTCTCCTCGAGGTAATGGAGCGGTGTCGACATCAGCTCGGTTGCGAGCAGCATCGTGCCACCGAATGACGATGCGGTTGACCACTGCAAGGCGAACCCAGGACAAGGATTTCGCCGAGGTGCCGACCTGGCCGGGTAAAAGCCTGGAGGACAGCATCAAAGAGGTCCGGCTCAGCTCCCGTGACGCATACGCTCTGAACGGGCCGGAGGCCGCGGCATCCTCCCGGCTCCGTCAGTGACGATCGCAGAACACCTGAATTCTTAATGGGCCCATGGGATGCGGTGGCCGAACAGCGGCAACGATTGCGCTCCGCCGGGGGCGGCCCGGCGGAGCTGACCGGCGCAGAATCCGAACTCCCTCGGACGCGAAAGATTTCGCCAAGACACTCATCTGCGGTTTGTAACCCGTCAAGGGGTAGAGGCGATGGATCATCCGGAATACGCGAACCGTATTCCGGATAGGAGATCGATCATGTCGACTACCATTGTGGCGCGCCACGGATTGCGCTACACCTCGCTTCGGATCGCGCTGCTCGGTGCGCTACTCGCTGCCCCCGCCCTGGCAGCGGCGCCGGCGTCGGCGGAACCAGGGATCGGTCCGATCACGACGCACCTCGCCCTTGTCTCCGATGACTATGACTCCTCCGGCTACGACCGGTGGGGTTATGACCGCCACGGCTACGACCGGTGGGGTTATGACCGCGATGGCTATGACCGCGCCGGCTTCGACACGTGGGGTTACGACGAGGACGGTTACAACGAGGACGGTTACGACCGGTGGGACTATACGCGCGACGGATGCCGTATCGACGGCAACGATCAGAAGTGGGCAATCCGCCGGATCTGCGATGCCTGGCGGGCACGCGTGGCGGCTGCCGGCCCCAACGCCGACCGAACCGGTCTCCTGTAGTAGCCGCACCTGGAAGACGAAAGCCCGCCGCCCGGCTTACCAGCCAGGACGGGTGCCGACCCGGGGAGGATCCCCGAACTCACCGAACGCGTATACGGCATCGCGGATTCGGCCGACGGGAAACTGAAGGGTCCGGCGAGGTGTCCGCTATCGGAGTCGTCTGTGTGACAGTCGGTTCCGCTCCGATTCAGGGTGTAGACGGCCGACCTTCGACTGGTTGGACGTGCTGCTTGTATAGGAAATCCGCAGAGCGGCGGTGGTCCGGTCGAAGCGTGGAAGTGCGCTCGGATTGGAGATCGATGATGTCGACAGCAGCTACGAGTGGCAGGGGCAGGCACCATACCGGACTCAGGGCGGCGCGGTGGACACAGCTGCCCACGCGACCGCATCGATTTCGGCAAACAGGATCTAGTGTTCGTATATTAAATACACTGGCTATTTGCATAATTCGTGGGCAACGAGGACTGGGTGTCCGAGATCGAGGAGTCCGGGAACTGCGGGCCCATGCCAGTGCAGGCTTTCCCTCGTGCGAGCGGAAGATCCAGATTCTGCCTGCCGTCTCCCGGCATCGGTTCGGGAAGGTCGCGCGGCGGCATCGGACTTCCGGTTCGCGAATCCGTCGAGCCTCCCAACTCGGTCGCCGCAGTCGCGGAGGGTTTTTCGCTTCATTGCTTGATCCTTTCTGGGGGTAGCCCGCGAGGGAGAAGATGAGGATTCCGTAGACCGCCAGTCCGAGCAGTATCGGAAGCGGGATGCGGCATTCGGGGTCGAGGGCGACCCACAGCGCGTACGCGGCCGGAGGCAGGCAGAGTACGGCCGCGAGAGTTTCTCCCCAGGCGACCAGTTTGTTCGCCTTCGCGCGGCGGGCCGGATCGGTGAGGGTCGCGTCGGAGATCTTCTCACCGTATCCCTCGCTCGGGCTCGTCGCGACTCCCCGGAATCCTTTCCAGGCCACGAAAGCACAGAGCACGGCCACCGATAGGAATCGACCCGACGGTAAAAGCGTGCATCACCCCTCCTCGGCGAACTCGGGTCGTGCCCGGCCCCTCCTGCCTTTCGCGATGGCACTGCGCCGAGCGCGAGTACCGAGGTGCGTCCAGAGCACGGGCCCTGGCCCGCAGCCAGCTGCGACCGCGGGGCCAGGCCCGGGGCGCAGTTCAGGAGCGCAGATCGCGCCGATCGAACCGAAGGAACCCCAGTGAGACGAGTCCCACGCCGGCCACCAGCAGTACCGCGGTATCGGCCCATTGCATTCCATGACGCAACGGCTCGCCACCGATGTAGTAGTGGAACGGCGAAAGGTATTTCAGCCACTCCGCGCCGATCGCCCCGGCGAGGTTGCCCGCGATATAGGTGAGCACCCCGATACCGACGGAAATCCCCAGCGCCTGACCTCGGTGGCCGAAGGCGGCACCCAAGCCCATGGCCAGCCCACCGAAAGTGATACCGAGCAGCGCCAACTGTATGCATTGGGCGGCGAACTCGCCGATCCCGATCGATTCCAGTTCGGCACCGGAGCGGATGGCCAGCATGCCGACGAACACGAGAACCCCGATGGCGACGGTACCGGTGACCAGTCCGGCGAATCGCTCTACGGCCAGCCGGGTCCGCCCGACCGGATGCGCGAGCAGCAGATCGAGATAACCGGTTTCCTCGTCACCGGCCAGGGCGCGGGCGCCGAACGTGACGCCGAAGGCCATCACCAGCAAGGGCAGCAACAGCCCGAAAACGGTCGACCCGAGGTATCCCTCCGCTGAGCCGATGTCCTGCATTCGCAGCGCTTCGCGCATGGCTTCGGGGTAATTCTGCACGGTTTCGGCCATTCCGCCGCTGCCACCGACTTGCGGGTAGAACGCGGCATACATCACGCCGACCACCGTCGTGCCGATGGTCCAGGCCAGCAGCGCGCGGCGGTTGTCGGCGAGAGTGCGCGTGTAGATGTCAGGCAGCATCGGCTTCTCCGGTGTAGTAGCTGTGGAACAGGTCCTCGAGCGCGGGTTCAGTGACCAGAAGTCCCGCAACGTGGTGCCCGGCCAGGGCGCGCAGCAGGGCGTCGGGACTGCCGGTCACCTGGCAGCGCAGGGTCGAGCCCTCGATCCGCACGTCGGTGACTCCGGCCAGGTTGGTGAAGGCGGTGGTGTCGACGGTACCGGTGAAGGTGACTTCGACGTCTCGGACGGCGTCGGCGCGCAAACCGGCGACGGTGTCGAGTGCGACCAGGCAGCCTTCTCGGATGATGGCCACGCGGTCGGCGACGGCTTCGACTTCGCTCATGATGTGGCTGGACATGAACACCGCCTGCCCGGCCGCGGCGGCCTCGCCGACCATGTCGAGAAAGGTCTGCTGCGCCAGAGGATCCAGGCCGGATGTGGGTTCGTCGAGGATGAGCAGTTCGGGTTCGTGCATGAATGCCTGCACCAGTCCGACTTTTTGGCGGTTGCCCTTCGACAACGCCGAGATCTGCTTGCTCTGATCCAGTTCCAATCGCTCGCACAGGGCGTCGATCCGAGCGGAGCTCGAGCTCACTCCCCCGCGCAACGCAGCCAGAAACCGCAAGGCCGCACCGACCTTCTGCCGACCAGGAGCGACGAAATCGCCGGCGAGGTAGCCGATCCGCTCATGCACCGCGACGGCGTCGGCGCGCGGGTCCATGCCCAGCACGCGGGCAGTGCCGCTGGTCGGGCGGATCAAGTCCAGCAGCAGCCGGATGGTCGTGGATTTCCCGGCCCCGTTGGGACCCAGATACCCGAAGACCTCGCCTCGCTCTACCGACAGTGACAACTCCACCAGACCTCGCGACGAGCCGTAGGTCTTGGTGAGCCCGTTCAGCTCGATTGCTTTCACCATGAGAGAGAAAGTATCCAGGTTTCAAAGATTTGTAAACACTCAGAAAATTCGCAGCTCTGATACCTTCGTAGATATGGGAACCAACGTGCGATTGCGGGACGCGGCGGAGAAACTGGCCCTGACACTCTCGGCCGGCGGCGGAATGCAGCGATCCACCGCCCGCGTACTGACGGCGTTGCTCTACACCGAGCAGGACACGATGACCGCCGCCGATCTGTGCGCGGAGTTGTCGATCAGTTCCGGTGCGGTTTCGACCGCGATCAAACACCTGATCCCGGTCGGACTGATCGAACGGGTTCCCGCGCCGGGTAGCCGCCGTGATCACTATCGTTTCCGCGTGGGCGCCTGGGCCGCGCTGATGTCGCAGCAGAACACAATGCTGGTCACCATGCGCGATTCGGCGCAGGAAGGTATCGACGCCACCGGCCCCGACACCGTCACCGCGCGGCGTCTGCACGAGATGGGGGACTTCTACACCTTCATGCTCAACGAACTCGTGCCGCTGATCGAGCGCTGGCGCGAGCGATACAGCGCCGAGCACCCCTGGCCGGCCTGACTCGGCAGGCTCCGCGGCGTAGAAAGCGGTGCCGTCCTGTATCGGAAGGCAGTAGGACGGCGCCCGACCGGGTCGCGGTTTGCGTTCGCCGCGGTCTATACGGCATCTTTGCGGTAGGAGAGCCGGGAAGTCTGGTCGGCGCACCTGGCCCGGATTCGGGCCGGGGTCGCCGCCGACGAAAGACGACCCTCGCTGATGAGTTCTCCCCGCTCCCGCCCCACTTTGTTCGCTCGCGGTTCCTGGCCCGAAGCGCGGCGGATCACCGCCATTCTGCGCACCGAAACCGCCGGGGGCGTGCTGTTGATCATCGCCGCGGCCATCGGTTTGATCTGGGCCAACACTCCCTGGTCGGGCGCCTACGAAGCGTTGCGCGATGTCCAGTTAGGGCCGTCGGCCCTGCACCTGAATCTGTCGCTGGAGACCTGGGCCGCCGACGGCCTGTTGGCGGTGTTCTTCTTCGTCGTCGGCTTGGAACTCAAACGCGAATTCGTCGCCGGTGATCTACGCGATCCGCGCCGGGCGGCGCTGCCGGTGGTGGCCGCGGTCGGTGGCATGGTCGGCCCGGCATTGATCTTCCTGGCAGTCAACGCCGGTAACGGCGACGCCGTACGGGGGTGGGCGATTCCTACGGCCACCGATATCGCGTTCGCGCTGGCAGTACTGGCGGTGGTGAGCTCGCATCTGCCCACCGCGCTACGCACGTTCTTACTCACCCTCGCCGTGGTCGACGATCTGCTCGCGGTGACAGTGATCGCGATCTTCTACACCGACGAACTCCAGCTGCCCTACCTGGGCCTGGCACTGATACCGCTGGCAGTCTTTGCTGTCGCGGTGCAGCGGGGAGTCCGGTCGGTGTGGGTGCTGGCGCCGCTGGCGATGCTGACGTGGTGGCTGGTGCACGAGTCCGGTGTGCACGCCACGGTCGCCGGGGTCTTGCTGGGCTTCACCGTGCCGGTGCTAACCACACGCTCGGGTAAGGGCGATCCCACGGCGCAGGATCCGGGGCTCGCCGAGTGGTTCGAGCACAAGATCCGGCCGTTGTCCGCCGGAATCGCGGTGCCGATCTTCGCGTTCTTCGCCGCCGGGGTCACCATCGGCGGGCTCGACGGCATGGTGGATTCACTCACCGACCGGGTCACCCTCGGCATCGTCGTGGGCCTGGTGGCCGGTAAAGCACTGGGCATCCTGGCCACCACGTTCGCCACTGCCAAACTGACCCGCGCCGAATTGGACTCCGATCTGAGCTGGGTCGATGTCATCGGGGTAGCCCTGCTCGGCGGTATCGGGTTCACCGTGTCGCTGCTGATCGGGGAACTGGCCTTCGCCGGCCAACCGCGATGGGAAGACCATGTCCGCATCGGCGTCCTGGTCGGCACCCTCACCGCAGCATTGCTGGCGGCCATCGTGTTGCGGCTGCGCAATCGTGTCTATCGCCGCATCGCCGAAGAAGAAGCCCGCGACGACGACAACGACGGCGTCCCCGACATCTACCAGCAAGGGAAATAGCCATGCCGTCTGCTTTCGATTCAGAGCCCACACCGGAAAAAGGCGGTCGGCGGATGGCTTCGGCTTACGTCAATACCGCCAGCGGTGAGGTGATCCGGCTGTGGTGTACCGAGCAACTACAGAACTGGCGCACCACCCACCGGCGATGGACCATCGCGACCTCGGCCGGGCCCACCCGCATGGTCGCTCTCGGCCATGCTCACAAGTCAGGGCCCGTGGTCGTGGTGGTCCCGGGAACGAACATGAACACCGCAGCCTGCCTGCCGTTTCTTGCGGAGCTGGCGACGCGATACCGGGTCATCGCTGTCGATATCCCGGGCCAGCCCGGCCTCAGCGCATCCCAGCGACCGCGCAGAGACCGGATGACCTGGTACGCGCGGTGGCTCGACGAGGTACTCGCGCAGACCGTGCCCGAAACTGCCGTGTTACTCGGACATTCACTGGGCGGCGCGATCGCACTCGCCGCCACCTCTCAACGGGTCGTCGGCCGGGTACTGATTGCGCCGGCCGGACTTGTTCGCCTGGCGGTGCCGCCGCGCCTGCTCGCCGCGACCCTGGCCTGGCTCGCCGCGCCTTCACCGGAGCGCACCGACCGACTTCTGCAATTGATGACAGCACCGACACATGCCGCCGACCCACATCTCGTCGAATGGATGACCCTGGTCGCCCGCTACTGCCGGACAACCCTGGCACCCGCGCCACTGGCACCCGAACTACTCGACAGCTGCCGGTCGGTCCCCTGTGTAGTGGCCACAGGAGCGCATGACATCTTCCTGCCCCGGGGCCGCCTGGAACCCGCCGTGCGCGACCGATTCGGAACCGAACTGCGCGTACTTGCCGACTGCGGCCACCTGGCCCTTGACGACAACCCGACCGCGGTCATAGAGCTGCTCGACGACCTCACCGGACGCCTGTGATGCCGGCCGGGCCTGCCAAGGAGCGAGGCCTCCGGCCGGAGCGCCGGCCGACCCCCTTTCACCTGGTGAGGTCGCGTGCTCAACGGCTGCGGGATCGGGACGGGCAAGTCCAGCTCCGCGAACCACATACATGGAGGGCAGGGCCGGTTCGGCGATTGGCTTCGATGTCGAATTCCTTCCCGGTCCGGGGGATCCGATAGTCGGGTGGCTCGGACACTTATTCTGACCGGTGTGGTGCGCAGCGAGTGGGAAAAGGTCCTTGATTCCAACCGGCGAGCTCTGATCCGCGCAGTGCAACCTCTCACCGACGAACAAAGTCGCCGACGAATGGTTCCGTCATTGACCACTCCGATCGGGCTGATCAAACATTGCGGCGCCGCTGAGCGGGTATGGTTCCAGCGCACCATCGACGGACTCGATGAGTCCCGGTGCGATGGCTATGCACGCGGTGATGACTATGGCTGGATGGTCCCGCCCGAACAGACACTGGCCCAGGTCATCGCCGAGTACGAGAGCGCCGCGGCCCGGTCCCGGGCGATCGCGCGGACCGTGTCCGATGATGAGGTCTTCGTGCATTACCGGCGCGGCACGGTCAGCTTCTCCTGGATCTGCGCACACATGATCGAGGAACTCGCCCGCCACGCAGGGCATGCCGACATCCTGGTTGAGCAGATCCTCGCCGCGGACGGTAACTCGGGACCGCGCTGACAAGGAATCCCGACTGCTGGACCGAAAAGTCGCGCTCCGCCGGACCAGAAACCTCGCCGCCGTGCTGCCGGAACGCGAGGGGCGAACGCTCAGTGCCATCGAAATTCACGGACACTCGATCTTGAAACCGGCCCGACCGCCGTCGGAATCGATGGACAACCGCCGCCCTGTCATGGATGCAGCCAACCACAGGCGGTGTGCAGGTCATTCGGTGTCGGGGAACATCTCGCGGCGGTGTTTCTGCCAGCGGGTCATCATCTCGGGGAGCTCGGCACGCATGAACCGGTAGTACTCCAGGGTCTCGCGGACCCGACGACCGCCGGGACGGGCCGCGTCGAGCAGTTCGACGCCGTCGCTGAGGAACCGCAACGCCCGGTCGAGCGATTCCTGACGCTGGGCGGTGATCGCGTACCAGACATCCTCGTCGTACACACGATAGGTGTCGGCCCGCGCCCCGGGTTCGCGTTCCCGGCCGAGCAACCCGGCTTGGACGAGGTAGCGGACGGCTCCCGAGACTGCGGCCGGACTGACCTGTAGGCCCGTGGAGAGTTCCTGGGCGGTGTAGCGCTCGGCATCGTCGGCGAGGACGTAGGCGAAGACCCGGGCCGCCATCCGTGGCGTGCCCGAGTCCGCGAGCATCAGCGCGAATTGCTCGACGAACCGCAGGACCGCCTGCTCCTGCTGGTCCTGCTCGTCCACACAGACCTCCTCTACCCCTATCGACACGTTCAGCTACATCATAGCCTTCAAACTATTCACACATTTGTGAAAGATATGTACGCTGAGGTGTATGGATACTGCCGTCGCAATCTCCGGGTTGCGTAAGACTTTTGGCCGCACCACCGCGCTCGACGGCCTGGACCTCGACGTCCGGCGCGGTGAGGTCCACGGCTTCCTCGGCCCGAACGGTGCCGGGAAGACCACTACCATCCGGGTCCTACTCGGACTCCTACGCCCCGACAGCGGCTCGGTCGAACTACTGGGCGGGGACCCCTGGCGGGACGCGGTCGCGTTGCACCGCCGCCTGGCCTACGTCCCCGGCGATGTGGAACTGTGGCCGAATCTCACAGGTGGCGAGGCGATCGACGTGTTCGCCCGGCTGCGCGGCACGGTAAACAAAAACCAGCGCGACGAGCTGATCGAACGCTTCGACCTGGACCCCACGAAGAAGGCCCGCACCTACTCCAAAGGCAACCGGCAGAAGGTCGCGCTGATCGCGGCACTGGCCTCGGACGCGGATCTGTTCCTGCTCGACGAACCCACCGCCGGACTCGACCCCCTGATGGAAGTGGTATTCCAGGACGTGGTCGCCGAGGTGAAGGCCCGCGGCGGCACAGTCCTGCTGTCCAGCCACATCCTCGCGCAAGTGGAGAAACTCGCCGACCGGGTGAGCATCATCCGCAGCGGACAGGTCGTGCAAACCGGCACCCTCACCGAACTCCGGCACCTGACCCGCACCACGGTCGAAGCCGTGACCGAACGCCCGATCGGCGACCTGAGCGCATTGACCGGCGTCCACAACGTGATCACCGAGGACGGCCGGGTCCGTTTCGATGTCGACACCGACGCACTCGACGCCGCGATCGCCGCGATCAGCCGCGCCGGGATCCGCGCGCTCACCAGCCACCCGCCCACACTCGAAGAGCTCATGCTGCGTCATTACGGCGACCAACTCGCCGCCGTCGGCAACGGAGCGGGGAAATGACGACCACGGCAACACATCCCGGCACGCCCGACGCGGCTCCGGTCGGCCCGCCACCGACCACGTGGCGTCACGCGCTGGCCGGTACCGGCGCCCTGGTGCGGCTCGATCTGCGACGGGACCGGATCAAGCTCCCCGCGTGGGTCCTCGGTATCGCCCTGATGAGCGTCTATTACGCCTCGGCGCTGCAGCAGGTCTACACAACTCCTGAAGACCTGCGTGCTGTCAGCCAGTTCAGCGAGGGGGTCGTCGGCGCGCTGATCTCGGGCCCCGGCTACGGCTTGACCGATCCCACCATCGAATCGGTGATCGTCGCCGTCTACGGCCTGTACTACCTGCTGCTGGCCGCGCTGATGAATATCCTGCTGATCTCCCGGCATACTCGCGTCGAGGAACAGACCGGACGTGCCGAACTCGTCCGTGCCAATGCAGTCGGGCGCCATGCCCAGCTCACTGCCGCACTCGTCATCGCGGTCATCGCGAACCTCGCAGTGACACTGCTGGTCGCCGGTTCGTACGCCACGGCCGGACTCGACACCTCCGATGCGCTGCTGTTCGGCGCCAGTGTCGGTGCGGCGGGGCTGGTCTTCGCCGCGATCACCGCGGTCGCCGTCCAGGTCACCGAATACTCCCGGGCCGCATCCGGACTCGCGGGCCTGGCGCTGGGCATCGCCTACGTCATCCGCGCCGCCGGTGATGCCATCCGGGAAGGCGGCAGCGCGTTGTCGTGGCTGTCGCCGCTGGCCTGGTCGCAGCAGACCCGCGCCTACGCCGACGGCCGCTGGTGGCCGTTGCTGCTTTCGGTGGCGCTGGTTCTGGTGGTCGCCGCGGTGGCCTACTTCCTGTCTTCGCGCCGCGACCTCGGTGCCGGGCTGGTACCGCCACGTCCCGGTCACCGGGAGGCGCCGGCCTGGCTGGCCACGCCGGTGGCGTTGGCCGCACGCCTGCAACGAGCCGGGCTCATCGGCTGGGCCTGCGCACTGATCGCGAGCGGAGCGCTCTACGGCGGGATCGGCAATACGATCGTCGATTCCTTCGATGACCTGCCCGACCAGGTCGTGGACGTCATGGGCGGCGACGCGAGCCGCATGCTCGACGGCTACCTCGGCACCATGGCCTTCTTCGACGCCCTGCTGGTCACCGTTTTCGCGATCCTCGCCGTGCAATCCCTGCGCACCGAGGAAACCACCGGCCGCACCGAACCGGTACTCGCCACCGCGACCGGCCGGATCGGCTGGTTCACCGGATATATCGGTGTCGCTGCCCTGGGTGCGCTGGCCCTGCTCGCCACGACGGGCCTGGCCTTCGGGATCGCGCTGGCGCTGTCGGTCGGCGACGCCGGCTACGTCGTCGACGGTGTTGTGTCCCACCTCGTGTTCGCGCCCGCGGTGCTGCTGATCCTCGCGATCGCCGCCCTGCTCTACGGTGTCCTCCCGCAAGCGATCGGCGCGACATGGGCGCTGTTCGGGTTCGCCCTGATCCTCGGGTTCTTCGGCCCGATCATGAACCTGCCACAGTGGATCCATGATCTGTCCCCGTTCCAGCACATCGCCCGCATCCCGATGGAAGAGCTCCGCTGGCCGGCGTTGATCGTGCTCACCGCGATCACGGCTGCTGCGTCGATCGTCGGCGCGTACCGCTTCCGGGAGCGCGACCTGGATACCGATTGATTCGTGAACGCACGCGGCGGCCTGCCACCGCGAAACACTCACCGCGCGACCTCGGACCGATACCAGCGCGGCCGAACATAGAGGGAAGTAGTTGACCGAACGCTCAACGCCGCTTCCGAACATGATCGCCTTCATCGCCCTATCGGTCGCGGGTGTGGAAGTCGCGCGAACCACGAAGGATGTGTTCGTGATGGCTGTCGTTCTGGTGGCATTGGCTGTGCTCGGCGCGGCAATGATCCGCCAGTTCCGGGAACGGCTGTCGTCAGGCTCTCGCGGCGACCGAACGCGCCGCTCGTTCGGAGGTCGAACTCGCCGCCCCCCGAACGAAGCGGCGATCGGCCGACAGCAACTGGTCGAGCGAGAACCCGGGGAGACCCATGAAGGCTTTCATCGTGAGCCTGATTTTCGGTGCCGGCGCTCTCTTCTGCACCTACCTGGCGTCTTTGGGCTTCCGCGGCCTGGCGACGAGTACGAGCAGGATCCGCCGCACTGCCTGGTCCGGATTCCTGCCCCACCCCGACCGCTCGTTCAGGATCTTTCCCGGAACCTGTCGTACAGGCCCCGCAGCAGCATTACCGGAAACAGAACAGCACAGATGATCGGGATCCCGCCGACGAGCAACAGGAATGCTCCCATGAACAAGCCGACAAGCAACGCCGACCCCCACCCGGCGCCAGCATAGGCCTGATCCCGGTCCGTCCCATCGAGCCAGTTCGACGGATCGGCCCGTACCAGCCTGGCCGGGAGCACACGTCCCTTCTCGCAAGGCCCCTCTGCGTGCACACGGATATCACGGAGAACCCGAGATTCCCCCTCCGGCATGAAATCACCGAAGCAGTAGGTAGTTCGGTGTCCACCACCCCGCCCACCCCCTTCGAAGACGCGCTCCGAGCGAGTGACCGTGGTGGTGCCACGCTCCCCGGCCCAGTCGAGACCGGCGGCCACCACCACGGCACTCCGGACCGGGATATCGGCGATGAGATGCCCGAAGAACCAAGCAACGGGCAGGCACAACAACCACATCACAAGCAGGGCACCACATCGCGATGCCCTCGGAAATACTTTCGGCGGTCCACCCACCTATTGTCGGCCACCGAGAAAAACCGGCATGACATCCGATTACGCGTACACAACGATCGGCATCACGAACTTCGATCGAACCCACGTCCGGCCTTCGGTACAGCCCAGAACCGAGTTCACCCCGGTGCGAGTGCCGCACCAGGGGTGAACTCGGTTCCCGCTCATCACGTCACGGTGCGGCTGGTGCCGGTTCCTCCGCCGCGGCGGCGACGGGGCGCCGGCCGAAGTACAGCAGCCCGGCGGCCAGCGCGCCGACGAACAGTGCGAGCATGCCCGCGAGCAGCCAGCCGACTCCGAAGTTGGCGATGATCGGGATCGCACCCGCGGTGACGAGACCGCCACCGAAGAACGGTTCCATGATCAGCTGCTTGTACCCGAACGCCTGATACGCGGGGGTTTTCAGGTCGGGGTCGACCACCCGCAGCAGGATCAGGCCGGTCGAGGTCACGCCCATGGCCTGCCCGACATCGGCGATACCGCGTTCGAACCAGAAGTCCGGCAGCATGCGCCGGGCCAGGAAGATGAACGCACCCGCTGTCCAGACCAGGCCGGTGATCGACAGCAGGATGAACGGGCCCATATTCGCCGCGATCGCCGTGAGCGACAGCGTGCCCAGGGCGGCGATGACCAGCACGTCGAGGCTGAAACCCTGCAGGCGTTCGATCATCTGCACATCGACGATCTCCTCACGATCGAACGCCTGGATCAGCCCCTGCACGATGATCCCGCCGATCATGGCGATCGGGAACAACGGCACATGCGCGAACAATTCGAAGCTGTCGGCCCACAACTTGTACTCCACCCACTGGATCCCCTCCAGCATCAGCCACCCGATCAGCACCGCTACCGCGAGCAACCCGAAGTGCAGGGTCAGCGGCTCGATCGAGGACGGGTTCACTGTCAAGGTCCCCGCGGAACGACGGCGCTCCTTTTCCACCAGGCCCGCGCGCTCGGCCACCGAAGGCTGTGCGTCCGAACGCAGTTCGGTGGTCTTACCGGTGCGCACACCCCAGTTGATCAACGCGATCCCGCAGATGATGCCGGACAGCACACCCACCGTGGCCAGACCCAATGCCAGGTCCTGGCCTTCGGGGAAGCCGAATTCCTCGAACGTGCCCGCCATGCCCGCGGCGGTGCCGTGCCCGCCCTCGAAACCGATCTCGATCAGCGTGCCCGCCATCGCCGGCAGACCGAACACCGGACCGAGCACCAGGATCGCCAGGAGCAGGCCGAACACGTACTGACCACTGGCCACCGTCATACCGAAGGTGATCTGTGGACCGGCCACCCGGAAAGCCTGCCGCGGAGAAGGCAGCTTGTGCCCCATCAACAGGCCCGCGAACACGAGCGAGATCAACAGTCCCGGCAGAGTTTTCCACACCTCGATGATCTCCGGCGTCAGCAGACCGGAGTCGGTGAAACTGTCGTTGCCGAACAGGGACGCGATGCGCCCGAACACATCCGGCCCGATCAACAGCGCGAGCGCACCGCCGATGATCGAACTGGGTATGAACAGTTTCTGCGCAAGCTTCCACTTCACTCGAATGATCTTCGCGATCAACATCAGCACGCCCAGCATCAGCAAGGCGAAGCCGATTACTTCTGGTGACATACTCACCTACTCCCGTCGTAGCGGTATCACAGACACCCGGCGACAACCGGTAGTGAATGCGACAAACACCCCAAAAATATGCCGTTAGATGACGGTACGATAGACGATGGTCCATCGATTCGTAAATTGTTCTCCCTCACGGGAATAGGCGGACGGTTCCGCAGCAACAACAGGTTCGAGTGGCAGCCGGAGTTGCAGTGGGGCGCCTTTTCCGGCACCTTTACCGATGGTGCGCCGGGAAGTCTGGTCGGCAGCCCGGCCCGAAGCGGGTCGGGTCTACTCGACCACGGGAGCACTCTTGCAGGGCGGCAATACCTTTCAGAACCCGGTTCCACCCGGCACGAATCGACACCACCTCGGCCGTTCGCGCTTCGAAGAGCCCGTCGGCGAACCAGCTCTCAATAGAACTTCGGCCCGATGGCCGATGAATTCGCATGCTGCGGTTCCAACCCCGGTGGAGATCCGTACATGACCTGCGCGACCGCGATGATGACTGCCGGTGCGGGCACAGCGGCGATCAGCGGTATCGCTGCGCTCGTCATCGCCATCGACAATTCCGCGCCCAGCGACCGCAGAGTCGCCATGACGTTGTGGGCCATGGTCACCGCAATCGCAGTGGCGACCCTCCTGGGCATCATGGCCGGGGTTCTCGGCCCGGCGACCATGGATCGATTACCGATATGCGCCCTGCTCGCGTTCGGCGCCGTGGGGGCCGGCGTCTGCGGTGGACTGATATTCGTCGCTCGCACTGTCGTCGACACCCGCCGACCCGCACCGCTACTGCCGTCGACCGCCCTCCTGGCCGACGACATTCGACCCGAGGCTCACAGCATCGACACACCCGACCATCCGCACCCCGGGCCCGGATGGTCGGCGTTGTCATTGCACCTGCGCTACGAGCTGGAAGTCCACACACCCGAGGAGCCGAACCCGACGACGGGAAGACCGAAACATCCACCGAGCCCGACGAGCCGGTGGCGAGCGAACAGCACCGGCGAGGTCGACATACCGGGTGAGCAGGCATGGGTACCCGCTCCCGGTGTGGCCATCGACGGTACCGCCGTCCAGGCGAGCTGGACTCGAATGTGGATTCAGCTCCTTCCCGGCATCCACCGGATCTATGCAACGGTGGGCGCACCCCGGACCGAGATCGGAGATTCGACGCGAGCCGATCCGACCACCGCCTCTCGCCGGGACACCGTGATCCTCCGCGAAGGCGAAACCCACGACCTCGAGTACGTAGCTCACATTCGGGTGGTGGTAGCCGGGCCGGAGGGTCAAGGATTGCCCTCCTACCGTGTGGAATTCGGATAACCGGGCACCTCCGAACCCGAGAGAACATCGCTACCGCGCCGGCCGTGGAGCCCCGAGTCCCGGATAGGACCTACTCCCGCGTGAGGCGGAGCCGGACCATCGGCAGGCCGGTGCCGCGTTCGTCGATCGGTGTACCGAGCGTGTTCTCAATCGCCGGTTTCATGGTTGCCCACGCACGGGGGTGCCTGGCCGCGTAATCGTGTAACGAGGCAGCGACCTCGTCCGGGCCGAGCACGCTCGCGCGCGCCTCGGCGGGCCCTCGACCGCCGAGCCAGACCCGGACCCGCGGATCGGCTCGCACGTTACGGAACCACTGCGCCCGGGTACCGAAACCCGAGACCACCACATACGAATCCGCATCGGGGCGATCGACGACCTCCAGGACCACATAGCGGCGAGCACCGGTCTTTCGCCCGATGTGTTCGAGCATCAGCGTTCGTGTCCCGAGCAGGAAACCGAGCCGTGCCCGATACAGCCGCACAGGTGCTCGCATCAAGCGGCGGGAGCGTAGCGCCCGAGACGCGATGCCGACGAGAGCGCCGGCGGCCGGAGCGGGAAGAGCGGAAGAATGATTCATGAGTACCTCGATCCTGTACGGCTGCGGTTGCTTGAAATCGGTCATTGATTTCGTTCGACGGCGCCCCCTCTCAACCCCGAGCGGTAGATAGACAACACTTCGGCACCCCACCGCCGCATACCATCCTCGGACCCGAGATCGATCCCGAGAACGGCGCCGAGGTGAGGACGCAAGGTCAAGACCGCGAGGTCGTTCACGAGCAGGAACGCGGCACGGATATCCGGATCGGTACCGGCATCGGCGAAGCCTCGCTCGACCATCCCGGCCAGCACTTCCCGACTGACCGCGTACAAACGTCGGAACAAAGCAGACCCGGCGGGCTCCCCGGCCAGCAGCATGCGCCCGAGGTACGCGGGAACCGGAGAATCGGCGGGCAGCCGCGCGATCACCTGCGCCGCCAGGCCCGAATCCGCGCCGGGCGCCCACGGGCCGGACGCGTCGGCCAACACCGTCTGCTGTAACAACGACTCGAACACCGCGGCGACATACTCGTCCACCGCCTCGCGCAGCCCGGCCTTGGCACCGTAATGCCGCATCACCAACGCCGGGGAAACCCCCGCAGCCGCCGCCACGGCGCGAACCGTCACGGCGTCGGGTCCACGCTCGGCGAACAGCCGCAAAGCCTCGTCTCTGATCCTGGCCCTCGCTGTACGATCATCCACATGTGAACGCATGTTCACTATAGTAAACATATGTTTACATCAGGTCCAGCGCGGGGCCTACCGCACTGCCGGACACGGAGGGTGCACGAGGCAGCGACCCGGCCTCGTCAACAATGGCCTCATGCTCGATGTGGCGGCCGGGGCGAAACATCCGGGACGTCCGGACATCGATGACCCGCAAACAGCGCGCCGACATCCGCTGCAGGAGGGCGAACATCCTCGATGCGTCAGCGCACCTCTTGAACGAGCTACTCACGGGAAGCGTCGGTCCCACCGCCACCGCTGCGGGCGACACCCGCCAGGCGGTGTGGTTTGACTTCCCATGGTCGGCCCCTCGGCCGTGCCCCTCTGCGAGAAAGTCGGCTCGGCCAGCGGTATCGGCGACCCGGACGGTGCCGCACGCCGGCACCTCATCAGCCGACGCAGGTGCCGATAGACCCGAATCGCGATACGGCACAGGACGCGATCAACCGTGGCACGACCGCCGTCCCTCGACGACGGCGGCAGCTCCATCTCAGCCATGCTGCAACCGGGGCGGTTGGTCAAGACCATTGCTATCGAATCCGCCGGTCCAGTCCCGGGGGACACCACGCATACGCAACCGCATCGATTTCGGCAAACAGGATCTAGGACCAAAACGGGGGGTAAACGCGGGGTTGGTCCAAAAGAAACAGGTCAGGCCCGGTACTAGACCGGGCCTGACCTGGGATTTTAGGTGGAGCTAAGGGGACTCGAACCCCTGACCCCCACAAAGAGGTTCATGAGACTGTTCGGTCTGGCAAGACATCGACGTTCGGCACCGACACCCACGATCACCCCGGCGATGGCAACGAGAACAGCCGCATCGTTCCACTGTGAAGGCGGCGAAATATATTCGTCCGCAACGAATTACATCGCACATCGAGGTAAGCGCCCCAGGACCGAACTGCACGGCCTCCCCGCCGAACTACCCCCAACGCACTCCACAACAGAGACTCGACCCTCGATGACCGGTCGTCAGAACGTCAAGTCAACCGGCGGCAACGCAGCATCCCGGACCGCTCCGCCCGAGAAGCTCCGTTACGTCCGTGCAGACGACCGAGCAGGGGGAATTCCATTCGACCGGTGACGCCCCTTCGGCTCCACGAGCAGTCCTGCCCCGGTAGGCACCCGACGCCGACGTCATATCGACGATGAAAGCGCGGGGTTATAGGGGGGCCGACTCGAGTCGGCGCCGCTGGCCCGCTTCGGGCACGCCCTGTCCGACCCGACCCGCACCCGGATCCTGTTGAGCCTGCGGAGCCGCTGGTGCGCTCAGGCGTGGTCGCGGTCCGGTGCGGATACCGTCGTCGCCATGAGTGCGGCAGGATTCGATGATCTCGAGTCCTTCATCGATCTCCCCTCAGGCCGCTCAGTGGATGGGTCCCTTCTCGCGTGGGCCCGGGACGAGGTAGCTGGTCTTCGACCACCTACTCCTCACCGCCCACCAGTATTCCTGAAGCTCTCACCATCTGGGGCATGCTCGAGTGCCGGACGGAGGAGCTCAGTCCCCTCCTCCGCCTCCGCCACCGCAGTCGTCTCCACTGCCCCCGGCGCCCCGTCCGTGCCGCTGCTGGCCTTTAGGAGCTGTCCGGTTGACAGCAGGGCGGTTGTCACGGCAGATGCGCCTCGAGGAACGAGTACTGGTCCGCTGTCGGGACGATCCGATCCAGCGTGAACCCGGCGGAGGCGAGCAGCGCCGCGAATTCGGTGGCGCTGCGCTCCTTGCCTCCGTTGATGGCCAGCATGATCAAATCGATCAGTTTGGTGGCGTGCGGTTCGTCGCCGGCGGGTACGACACCCTCGATCACCACGAGCCGGGCGCCGGACGTCGCGGCATTCTTGATGGAGTGCAGGATACGTACGCAGGATTCGTCGTCCCAGTCGTGCAGCACGGCGGCCAATACATACACATCGGCTTGCGGCACGGATTCGAAGAAGTCCCCGGAGACGACCGCGATCCGGTCGGTCAGCCCGGCCTCCGCGATCTTCTTCTGCGCACCCGGGACCACCTCGGGGAGATCGAACAGAACACCCCTGCGGGTGGGCTCGGATTCCAGCAGGCGAGCCAGGATGGTGCCGTCGGCCCCACCGATATCGGCAACGACGTCGCCGGCGGGGAGATGGTAGCCGTCGAACATCCGATCGCGTAGCCCGCTGGTGATCGCGGCCATCGCCCGATTCTGCAGTTCGGCCATCCCGGGGGTGGCAACAATCCAGTCGAAGAAATGTTGACCCAGATACCGCTGGGCGGCCGTTTCACCGGTTCGGACGGTGTGCAGCAGCTCGCCGAATGGATGGTAGTGCGTCTCCATCCAGTACAGGGCGATATCCCGGACCGAGCCCGGGCGTTCGGCGGACAAAGTCGCGCCGAGCGGCGTTGTCTCCACCGTATCGTCGCCCAGGTCATGGAAGACCCCGAGCGGCGCCAGACTCCGGACGAGCCGGCGCACCAGTTCGGGCCGTGCACCGCAGGTGGCGGCGAGTTCGTCGATGGTACGAGGCCCGTTGTCGAGTTGAGTGGCGATATCGAGTGCGGCCACCGCATACAGTGCCTGCGAGATCTGGAAACCACCGAGCAGCTGTATCATTGCCGCTCCCACAGGCGGTTGCTGTGGTGCGACGCTGCCGCCGGCCTCGCTCTCGGACATGCTATCCATCGGTTTCCTTCCAGTGGTATCGGTTCGACTCAGCTCAGTGGTCGATCACCGGTTCACCGTTACAACCCGCGACCCGAATCGTCCGGTGTAACCACCGTCGGTTACACCGGGTATCGGATGTAACGGTGAAACCGGTTCGCGGCACTGAGCGACATGACGGATTTCGACGACCTGCGAGCCGTGTTCATCAACTGCACCTTGAAGCGGTCCCCCGAACTCAGCAATACCCAGGGACTCATCGATGCGAGCGCCGCGATCATGGCGAAGAACGACGTGCAGGTCACGCAGGTCCGGGCCATCGACCACGAGATCGCCACGGGTGTCCAGCCCGATATGACGGCGCACGGCTGGGCTGTCGACGAGTGGCCGGAGCTACAACGTCAGGTGATGGACGCCCACATCCTGGTGCTGGCCGGACCGATCTGGCTGGGAGACAACAGTTCGGTGATGAAACGAGTCATCGAACGGTTGTACGGGAACTCGGGGCTGCTCAACGACCATGGTCAGTACGCCTACTACGGCCGTGTCGGTGGCTGCCTGCTCACTGGCAACGAGGACGGTGTCAAACATTGCGCGATGAACATCCTGTACAGCTTGCAGCACATCGGGTACACCATTGCGCCGCAGGCCGACGCGGGGTGGATCGGCGAAGCCGGACCGGGGCCGTCCTATCTGGACCCCGGTTCCGGCGGCCCGGGTAACGACTTCACCAACCGCAACACCACATTCATGACGTGGAACCTGATGCACCTCGCTCGTCTGCTGGCGGACAATGGCGGAATACCCGCCCGCGGAAACCAGCGCACCGAATGGGACGCGGGTTGTCGATTCGACTTCGAGAATCCTGAGTACCGCTGAACGGACCAGCAACCTTGTCGACGCTGCCACGCGTCTCGCCGGCGGCCGGCTGTGCCGCTACACCGTTCTGGGAACGACGCTGACCGATCACGAGCGACGCGGGCGGAATATCGCGTTCGATCAGCGAGACCAGTTCCGGAACGCGGTCAACAGGTCCGCACGCACATTCGCGGGCAGCGTCTCCGGTGGCGGTAACTCGCCGACGAGCGCGATGGTTTGCCGGAACTGCGCGATATAGGTTTCGCATCCGTCGCATTCGGCGAGGTGCGCAACGAAACGTTGCTCGGTGGCCGGGTCCAGCGCGCCGTCGAGGAATGCCGTGACCAGTTCGACCAACTCGTCACAGTTCACCGCCGCACCTCCCCGGTCGCTCCGAAATACTCCTCCAGTCTCGCACGCACGGCCGCCCGGGCACGATGCAGGATAACTCGCTGGTTGCCCGGCGAAATATCGAGCAACTCGCAGACCTCCTCGGAGGAATAGCCCTCGATATCGCGCAGCACGAGCAGGACCTGGCTCCGCTCCGGAAGTTCGGACAGCGACTCCCCGACCACGCGCAGGACCTCGGCACGCTCGGCGGAACTCTCCGGTTCCGACCACCGGTGCGGTTCCCGCCCGGCTCGCCAATGGCCAGGGTAGGGATCGTCCTCCGCACGAAACCGGCCGGGCTCGACAGTCGGCCCCTCGTCCGGACCTACCAAACTGCCGAAGGGGATCGTGCGACGCTCACGAATACCCCGTTTTTTGGCGGTGTTCACCAGAATCCTGAACACCCAGGTTTTCAGCGACGAGCGGCCTTCGAACCCGTCGATGCCGCGAATCACCGCGACCCAGACGTCCTGCACGACTTCCTCGGCCGAAGCATTGGTGGACACGAAGGACCGCGCCAACCGCAACATCGCCGGCGACCATTGGTCCAGAATCGTTTCGAACGCCGTTTCGTCGCCCCTGCGGAGCCGGTCCGCCAGATCACCCTCCGGTGTGACGAGGCTGTCGCGACCCACCTGTTCTCCTCGATACGCACCGTTTCGAGCCTGTCGATACCCCACCCGTCACCGAATGTCTCATCGGAACAGTTCGGGGGTCCGGCAGGGCACACTGTCCGGACCCGGCGGTCGGCGCCGAGTTCGGGTGCATACACAGCCCAGGGTTCCGGAGTCACGTCGCGCACCCGACTCCGGGAGGTTACCAGGGGGTCATACCGCGCGCTCGTCGCCGACTTCCGGTACGGCGTTCTGGGCGGCAGGGGGCCAAGCGATGACGAGCAGAACGGGATTCGCGCGCAGACCACAGGTCCGGACTCGTCACCGGCGCCCTGATCGGGGCGGCATCAGTTGCCGTGCACCACGACCTTCCCGACCGGTTCGGGTCATGCGGACGGTAGATCGGCGGCGATATACCGCCCGGCCCACGTCGCGAGGATCTGCGCACAGTACGTGGCGTCGGCGCGATCGGTGAGCAGGTGGTCGGCGCCGTCGAGGCATACGAACGACTTCGGGTGGGCGGCGCTGTCGTAGATTTGCCGGGCATTGTCCACGCCGACGATGCTGTCCTGCGGCGAGTGCAGGATCAGCAGCGCACGGCGCAATCGTGCGATACGGGCCGGCTGGTTCTGCTGACGCAGATCTTCGACGAATTCCCGGCGTATCCGGATTTCCCGGCCACCCACCGAGACCATCGATTCACCGAGGACCTCGATCACCTCCGATTCAGCGCTGAACAGGTGCTCGATATGGCGAGGTTCAGCGGGCGCTCCGATCGTGGCGACCGCCCTGACCTCCGGAATCAGGCCCGCACCCGCGAGAACGGCCGCACCACCGAGCGAATGCCCGATCAGTAGGTCGGGAGGCGCCAGGACCGTGCGCAGATGCGCTGCGGCGCAGACGAGATCGCCGATATCGGTGCCGAAGGTCGTATCGGCGAAATCTCCGCCGGAGGCGCCGATACCAGTGCAATCGAAACGCAGTACAGCGATCTGGCGATGGACGAGTGCGCGCGCAATACTGATCGCGGCCGCCGCGTTCTTACCGCAGGTGAAGCAGTGCGCAAACAGTGCCACCGCCCTCGGCTCTCCCGTTTCGGGAAGGTCCAGCAGCCCGGCGAGCCTGGTACCGGTGGCGCCGTCGAAGAACACGCGTTCGCGGTTCACCGCGCGCCGGCCACTGTAGTCGACCCCGAATTCATAGCGACCAGTGCCGATGCGGGGCCCGATCGTTACACCTCGGCGCCGACCGCCGCGGCTGGGCGGTCATGCGACGAAGACCGGGATCAGCGCTACCTGGAAGGCGATCAGGCTCCACAACGCCGGTGCGGTGCCGAGCACCTGCTCGTACCTGGCCAGTACCCGTTCCCGGGCCGTCCGGCTGCGGGTGAGATACCAAGGGGCAACACGCTGCTCCAAGCGCTGATAGACGATACCGAGGACCGCCCCGTACGCCACGTGCCCGATCAGTGAGGGAAAGGATGCAGCGAGTGCGGGCGCCGACCAATCCGGTGCCGAGCCGAGCAGCAGCGGCAGCAGGGTGAGGTTGCCGAGCACCCACCACAGGAACCCGTACGAGGCGCCCCAACCGATGCCCGAGGCGGCGTCGAAGCTGCAACCGCGGAAGAAGATCGCGTAGGTGATGCCGATGAAAACCGAGATCATCACGTGCACGATGAACCCGACGAATGCCGAACCCGATTCCACCAGGGCGGCCACCCGCGGCAAGAAGCCCACCGCCACCATCACCCCGGTGAAGACGACGCCGCCCGCCGTACCGGCAACGATCCCGTGCAGAACTGGGAGGATACCGCCGGTGGTCAGGCGGCCTGCCTGCTCGGCCCGCACATCGTCGGCCCGTATCCGGCGCACGATTCCTTCGATCGCACCGAGCACCGCCGCGGTGCCGGCACCGAGCAGCAGATAACCGGGCAGCGTGGACATCGCCGCACGTGCCGCGGAGATCGACCAGTCCAGCCGGTCGCCCGCGCGGAGTGAGTGCAGGGTCAGGCCGGCGGTGATCCACCAGACGAATCCGTACCCCACGCCGCGGATCAGCGCGGGGCCGGTGCTCTCCGGCCGGGCGCCGAACAGCAGCGCATACCCCGCGCCTGCGAACGACCCGACGATCACCGACGTGTAGCCGGACTCCCGCATCGACGGAAAGACGGCGGCCAGGACCGCACCGACGATCATCCCGGCCGTCACCGCCGCTACCAGCGTGCGGGTTTCCACGGTGCGTGGTGGCGCATCGGCGATCCGGCGCGCCACCAACGCGAACACGGCCGCGGTGACCGATCCGTACAGCAGATGGCCGACGAGGCTCGGGAGCAGTTGCTGTGCGTCCAGGATCGTCCAGCGCACCGGCTCACCGAGCACCAGAGGAAGGATGGTGAGCGGCCCGGCGAGCCACCACACGGCCCCGTAGATCAGTCCCCAGAACAGCAGTTCGCTCGGGGCAGTCCGCTGCCGCAGCACCAGGAGACCGAAACCCGCGCCGATGATCGCCGCGATCACCAGGTGCACCAGGAAGCCGACGATCGGCGAATCGGCGCGCACGATGGCGGCGACGGTAGGCAGAAAACCGATCGAGATCATCACCGCACCGAAGGCGAGTCCACCGGCGAGACCGGCGAGTGCGCCGACGCCTGCGCCGGTCCGCGCGCCGAGTTCCGCGCCCCGGACACCGGCCGGTGTGTCGATGCTGTTCGTGGTCTCGGTGGCGGGCAACAGGGCCGGGTCAGACATGGTGATCCTTTGTCGTGGCCGGGACCGTCGCGGTGCCCGACGAAGTGAGCGCGATATCCCTCGGGAAACCCAGATCCAGCAGCCAGTCCGCGAGTACACGCAGCCGCTTCTCCGTGCCGGGCAGTTTGCTCAAATAGACGGCCCGCCACAGAACCCAGCCGGCCAGTCCCGATACCGGCCGACCCCACACCAGGCCGGCCGCCCGCCGGTGTCCCAGCGAGACGAGCACCCCAAGCCCGCCGAAGCGGAACGGCCGGGGCCGGCCGCCGGTGATCGCGGCGGCCACATTGTCCGCCACGACCTTCCCCTCTCGGATCGCGTGCTGTGCCGTGGGCGGATGAAAGGCGCCGGGGTCCCCGGTGTCCGGAATGCGCGCGCAGTCACCGATCGCCCAGACACCGTCCAGTTCGGGCACCCGCAGGTACTCGTCCACGGCCAGCGGCCCGGTCCGGCCGGCGACGATACTGCCGAGTAGCGGGTTGGGCCGGTTACCGGCCGTCCACGCGAGGGTGCCGGTGGCGACCACCCCGTCGTCGGACAACCGGACACTGCCGGCATCCGCGCCGGTGACCCGGACGCCGAGCCGGAATTCGATTCCGCGCCGGGCGAGCGTGTACCGGGCGTAATCACCGAGTTCCGCGGGCAGTTCCGGTAGCAACCGATCACCCGAATGCGCGAGCATGAAGCGCGGAGACAGATCGTGCAGGCGCGGATAATAGTGGAGCACGTCGTGCACCAGGTCATACAGTTCGGCGATCAGTTCGGTGCCGGCGAAACCGCCACCGGCCACGACGAAGGTCAGCAGCCGCTGCTGCTCGACGGCATCCGGTTCCCGATCCGCCTGCTCCAGCGCGGCGAGCACATGGTCGCGCAGCCGGTTGGCATCGTCGATGGATTTCATCGCGAAGGCGTGTTCGGCGACGCCCGGGAGATCGAAGAAATGGGCCACCCCGCCGACAGCGAGGATCAGTGCGTCGTAGGGCACCTGCCGCCTTCCGCGATTACCGGCGGCGACCTCCAGCGTGCGGGCAGTGGTATCCACCGACTCGACCCGCCCGTGCAGGAAAGTCGCGTGCCGCAGGGCGGCGCGCACCGGCGCGCTGACGTGCCGGGCTTCGAGCGCGCTGGAGGCGACACCCACCAGCAGCGGCGTGAACAATAGGAAGTTGGATTCGCTGATCACCGTCACCTCGGCCCGGAGGCCGCGGGCCAGCAGAGCGTCCAGCCGCCGGCCTGCACCGAGACCGCCGAAACCGCCTCCGACCACCACGATATGAGGCCGCCGGGGGGCCGTTTCGGCGGTGCGTGACCGTCGGCGCAGCAGTGCGGTCGCCCGGAACAGCACGATCCCCGCCACCGCGCCCAGCAGGGTGGCACGGATCAGGTCGTCGAAGGTAGCCGCCGCGTCACCGCTGGACCAGCGAGGGATCGTGCCCGCCAGTAACGGCACTGCGGTCAGCTGCCACCCGGCCCAGTCCAGTAGACCGGCCAGCACGCCGACCGCGAAAGAGGACCCGAGGCTCTGCCGATGGGCCCCCGTCAGGAGGCCGAGGATTGCCCCCAGCACCACCGCATGCACCGTCCAGGACAACCAGCCCTGTTCTGCCGCCGCGGCCGGGACCGCGACGAGTACACCGGCGACCGCACCGCTCACTGCGCCCGCGACCAGCCGGCCGGGCGGCGTGAGCGCACCGGCCGGTGTCGTCATCACCGGCATCATCGCGAACAACGCATCCAGGACAGGCGAGCGGTCGACGGCGCCACCGCTCGCCGGACGCGCGAGACATCCGTCCATCTCCGGTGAGTTTTCCTGGGGCGCGAGGTCGTGAGGTGGGTCATGACTTGTGCTTCCTTCGAGGTTCCGGGATCGGGTTCGCCGCGGCACGTAACGAATCGGCCGGGTGCGGGGTCGATATGGGCAGTTGCCGACCAGTGGTGCCGATCGGCCACCGCGTTACACCCCAGGAATGGAGCAGTCCGATGAAAGAGCCCGACCGCGCCGCGCCCGCGGCCGAACCGCCGGTGGAGCGGGAACAGAGCTCGCCCGAGCCCGGTCTGCTGTTACCCCGCGTCGTCACCGACCGGATCTCGCCCGCGCGTTCGGCGGCCGTGGCGTCCCGGGTGGGTATCGCGCTGGGTGTCGCCGTCGCGATCTGTTTCCTCACCGGGTTGATCAGTCATTGGGTGCAGCACCCACCGGCGTGGTTCTGGTGGCCGGCCAACCCGGTGTGGTTGTATCGGCTCACGCAGGGGGCGCATGTGGTGTCGGGTGTGGTGGCGATTCCCCTGCTGCTGGTGAAGCTGTGGGCGGTGTTTCCCAGACTGTTCGCGCGTCCCCTCATCGGAAACCCGCTGCACCTGCTCGAACGCGGTTCCATCGCCGTACTCGTGGGTTCGATGATCTTCCAGCTGATCACCGGCCTTTTCAACACGGCCCAGTTCTATCCCTGGAAGTTCTTCTTCACCACCACCCACTACGCCATGGCCTTCGTCTCCGTCGGCGCGCTCGCGGTCCATCTCGCAGTCAAGCTTCCGGTGGTACGCGCCGCGCTGGCCCGGCCGGACTCCGGAAGCGAGAAGCCGCCGCCGGACGAGGCCGGTATCGCCGCCCGCCGCAGCGTGCTGGTCGCGGCCGGCGCCGCGGCCGTCGTCGCCGGAGTCGCCATAGCCGGGCAATCGGTGCCGCTACTACGCCGTATCTCGGTCCTCGCACCGCGCAGTGGTGAAGGGCCACAGGGGCTTCCGGTGAATCGCACGGCGAATCAGGCGGGCGTGCTGGAGCTGGCACAGGATGCCGGATACCGCCTGGAGGTCATTGTGGGCGACCGGACACGCCGATTCACCTACGCCGAGCTGGTGGCACTGCCTCAGACCGAAGCCGAGGTTCCGCTGGCATGTGTGGAGGGCTGGAGCGTCTCGGCGCAGTGGTCCGGTATCCGGGTGCGCGATCTACTCGCCGCGGTGGGCGACTACCGCGGCGGCGATGTCGAATTCCGTTCGCTCGAGCCCAGCGGAATCTACAACCGGTCCCTGCTCCCCCAGACCCATGTGGTCGATGCGTCGACGCTGGTGGCACTGCGGCTCAACGGCGAGGAACTCGACCTCGACCACGGTTATCCGTGCCGGCTGATCGCACCGACGCGACCCGGCGTACTCCAGACCAAATGGCTCTCGGCGATCGAGGTGCGGGCATGACGGCCACACGAGTACTGCTCCTACTCGGCGGAATCTGGCTCGGCTGGTACGGGATCACCCTGGTGCTGGAGCTGGGACCGGCCGACCAGATCTCGCTGGCCTGGTGGTTCGCCGGTGGAATCCTGCTGCACGACGCGGTGATCGCACCGTTGTGTGCCGGCCTCGGCTTGGCCGCCCGGCGTATCCTCCCCGCGAACTGGTGGGCGCCGGCCACCGTCGGCGCAGTCTGCACGCTCACGCTGGCCGTACTCGCAATACCCGTGGTGGGACGTGCGGGCGCGAACCCGGCGAACCCCACCGTCCTCGACCGCGATTTCGGGACCGGCCTGCTGGTGGCGATCAGCGTCGTATGGGCACTGGTAGCCCTGGATATCGGCCGGCGGTGGTACCGCGCGCGCCGGTGACCGCGGGCCGATCGCGGTCCGTCGGGGGCAGCCACGCACCGGCGGTTCGATCATCGCGGGCCGACCTCGTAACGCTTCGGGCCGGGATCGACACAGTGCTCGGTCGCCCGGCTCGTATCGGCCGCAGTGCGACGCGATGGCGGTAAGACACCGTGCCGGTCGGCACAGTTACCACCGCGGTTGCCGGGACCGTCGGACGAACTACCCCTCATCAGTTCGCCCGGCGGTCACCGGGCCACCCGTCTCAGGCGGGATCGAGCGCGGCGGCGCCGAACGAGACGCTGAAACGCTCACACCAGACAGTCACCGTGCGCAGAATCGTCAGATCGGCCTCGGCGGGCACGACGTAGTTCTGATTGCCCTCGTTGCCCTTCAACGCGCCGAGATCGACATATTCGCCGTCGTCGAGATTGCGGCCCAGTCCTGGCTGCACCGGCTGATCGCTGAGCCACACGCGCAGGGCGGGACCATCCGAGGTGCGCAGATCGGTGAGCCGCAGTACGACCTCGCCGTCGGGCAGTTCCTGGAGTGTAACCGCCCCCGAGGTCGAATGCTCCTGCGAGATAAATGATCCCGCGGCGATCGTACGTACCGTGCCCTCGTCGGGGGCGACGATCGCGGCTTCGTCGACGCGGACGTTCGTGAACACCCGCCAGGGCTGGAACAGGTAGAGGCCGACCGCCAGGATGACGGCCAGACCCAGCACGAGCACCGAGAGGACACGGCGCCGGGCAGGAGTGAAGGCCATGAGTTCTTCCGTTCTGTGAACGATTCGGCACGCGTCTCGTCGCGGATACGTGCCATGGGCCCAGTGGATCGGACAGTGCGACTCGTTACACGGCCCGTAATCAGCGTCCGGAAATCTCAGCTGCGCGCGAGGCGGATCACGACCGCACGACCCGCGACGCAGATGCGCCGGGTGGTATCGGCCCGACCGTGTCCGCGATATTCCGGCAAGCGCCTATGATGCGGTCTACCTGTGCATCGGTCAGAGCCGCGTGGAGCGTGAAACGGATCAGGGTGGCCGCGTCGGGAGTCGCGGGCGGCCAGAAGAGGGAACCGAACACGCCGTGCTCCTCCAAGCGGTCGCGGACCGCGATCGCCTGCGACGCCGGACCGGTCGGCAGCGATATGAGATGACCGGCGCCGCCCGACAGCTCGAAACCCATTGCGTTCAAGGCTGTTCGGATACGCATCCCCACCTGCCGTAGCTGCGCCCGCTGCGGCGCGGCCTCGGTGATCACCGCGAGCGTCGCGGTGAGCGCGGCGATATCGGTGTCGCGCAAAGGTGAGGAGAACACCGCAGGTGCCGCCTCCATCCGGAAATAGTCGGCGAAACCGGGATCGTTGGTGAAGATGATTCCCGCGCGGCCGGCGAATGCCTTGGCCAGGCTCGCGGTACGAAACGCCACCCGGTCGGCGAGACCGAGCGCCACCACCGGGCCCGCCCCATCCGGGCCCGTAACACCCAGCGCATGCGATTCGTCCACGACCAGCAGGCCACCGGACTGCTCGGCCACGGCGCACAACGACGCCAGCTCGGCCCGGCTGCCCGCGGTGCTGTCGATCGCGTCCACGGCGATGATGCCCGGGCCGTGCGCGGCGATCAGCGCGCGCAGATCGCCGAGTGCATTGTGCCCGAACGAAAAAAGCGGCGCGTCCGCTGCCCGCGCTCCATAATGCAGCGACCTATGGGCTCGGGCATCGACATAAACGGGTGTTTCCTGGTCGGCGATCGTTTGCAGCAGGCCGATATTGGCCTCCCATCCCGATTGGCACAACACCGCGGCCCGCGTGCGCGCATATGCCGCCAGCGCCGCTTCCAGTTCAGCGCGCGCCCGGTGGTCGTGTCCCGGTGCAGGGGCGAGCACTGCCGCGCACACCGCCGCGGCGATCCGCGGATCCCGGCCGAGTGCCAGATAATCATTGCTGTTCAGAACGATATCGCCGGAACCAGGTGACCGACTGTGCAGCGGATAACGACCGTCCCATTCGCGCTCCAGGCGTTCGCCCTGGAACCGCTCGACACGGTGCCGAACACGCTCGGCAACGGTTGCCGACATTCCGGCCTCCCTGTATTTCGTTCGTTTTCGGCGGTGCGTTCCCAGCATTCCGTACAAAGCTGTTCCGAGGAACCGCGCAAATGTGACGAAACATTGACGTCGGCGGGCGCGCAGCAATTGTGACGGAATTCTTACGGATTGATTCGGGACCCGCGATCGGCTGGGAATTCCGGAGACCGGGCACCAGACTCGACGGCATGCGAGTGCTGTTGACCGGTGCGGCCGGTTTCATCGGATCCCACGTCCGGCGTGCCCTGCAGGACGCCGGACACGAAGTGGTCGCGATCGATCTGATGCTCACCGCCGCACACGGCGCGGCGCCGACCCCACCGGACGGTGTCGAGCGGGTCGACGTGCGCGATCTGGACGCCCTCGATGCCCGGCTCGCCGGCATCGACGTGGTGAACCATCAGGCCGCCGTGGTCGGTGCCGGGGTGAGCGCGCAGGATGCGCCGGCCTACGCCAGCCATAACGATCTCGGCACCGCGGTACTGCTGGCCGCGATGGCACGCGCGGGCTGCCGGCGGCTGGTGCTCGCGTCCTCGATGGTGGTGTACGGCGAAGGTCGCTACCGTGCCGGAGGTGCGACAGCCCGGGACCCGTTACCGCGCAGCAGGGCCGACCTCGATCGTGGTTTCTTCGAGCACCGCGATCCCGGTTCGGGCGAGCCCCTCGACTGGGAACCGGTCGGCGAAGATACGCCCGTGCGTCCGCGCAGTATCTACGCGGCGAGCAAGGTCGCGCAGGAGCACTATGCCGCGGCCTGGGCCACCGCCACCGATTCGACAGTCACCGCCCTGCGCTATCACAACGTGTACGGCGACGGCATGCCGAGGAATACTCCGTATTCCGGTGTCGCGGCGCTTTTCCGCTCGGCACTCGAGGCGGGCGTCGCGCCGCGCGTCTTCGAAGACGGCGCGCAGATGCGTGATTTCGTGCATGTCCGAGATATCGCCGCGGCCAATCTCGCCGCCGCCGAACGGCCGATGCAAGGATTCGTCGCATTGAATATCGCCTCGGGCCGGCCGATCACCATCGGCGAGGTCGCCGCCCTGCTCGCCGCTGCGCACGGCGGTCCCGATCCGGTCGTCACCGGCGAATACCGGCCCGGCGATGTCCGCCATATCGTCGCCGGCCCGGTACGCGCTCGGCAACTGCTGGGTTTCACCGCCGAGGTCGGACCCGAATCCGGATTGGCCGAATTCGCCCATGCGCCGCTGCGTGCCACCGCCGGTGCGGGAACACCGACGTGGTGAGCGGTCACTGGCCGGTGATCAGTTGCGGTAGCCGGATCTCGAATCGGGCGCCCGGTTCCCGATTCGTCGCGATAATGGTTCCCGAGTGCACCTCCATCAAGCCGGCGGCTATGGCCAGCCCCATACCGCTGCCTCCGGAGTCACCGACGGGTGAGCGTGCCGCGGTACCCCGGTACCCGGCCTCGAAGATCCTCGGCAGATCACCGGCTGCGATACCGATCCCGGTATCGTCCACCCGGACCCAGGCGAGGCCGTCGTCCGCGCCTGCGGTGATCTCGATCCGGCCGCCCGGCGGCGTATGTGCGATCGCATTGCCGACGAGATTGGTGAGCACACGGGTCAGCGCCTGATCGCTACCCGCCGCCATGATCCGGTTCGGGGGCTGCCGCGCCGATAGCGTCAACCGGGCACGCTGTGCCGCCGGTTCGTTCGCCGCGCACACCTCGTCGACGAGTTCGCGAAGGTCGACGGGCTCCAGATGCAGGTGCAGTGCCCCGGCGTTGATCTTCGCCATTTCGAAGAGATCTCCCACCATGGCCGAAAGCCGGGTGGTGTCGCGCACGATCTGCCGCCCATACCGGGCGATATCGGCGTCGAGATCCACCACGCCGTCGGCCAATGCCTCGCCCATGGCGCGGATACCGGCCAGCGGTGTGCGCAGATCATGACTGACCCAGGCGATCAGCTCCCGCCGGGAGCGCTCGGCGGCACGTTCCTGTTCGAGCATCTGCTTTTCCCACACCAGCTGCCGGGCCTGCGCGCGGCCCAGCAGCACCGCCGCGGGAACTGTCACCGCCGTGACCACGGTGAGCACCACGGCAACGCGGCCGAGTGCATCGGTGAACATCAATCCGCTCACCGCGACGAAACCGGTCAGCGTGGCCACCGTCGGGATCAGGACCAGGATCACCAGGGTCGAGCCCAGCATCCGATTTCGGAGCAGCCGCAACAGCAGCGCGCCCACCACGACAACCGGCAGCGACCCCGCCAGCGCGAGGCCGATCAGGCCGGAGATATCAGCAGGCACCAGCTCAGATTCCGTCCTCGGTGCGGCCCCAGGCGTAACCACGCCCCCATACCGTATCGATCCGGTGTGCGCTGCCGAGCTTGGCGCGCAACCGCTTGATATGTACCGTCACCGTCGACTGGTCGCCGAAGGTCCAGCCCCAGACCTGCGCGAGCAGTTCGGTACGGCTGAACACACGCTGCTGGTTGGCCAGCAGGAAAGCCAGCAGGTCGAACTCCCGCGCGGTCAGGTCGACCGCGGTTCCCTCGATATGGACCGTGCGCGCCGCCCCGCGTAGTTCGACCGGGCCGCTGCGCAATACCAATTCACCCGCCGGCGCCGCGGAATGGGTCCGCCGCAGCACCGACGCCACCCGCAAGGCCAGCTCACGGGGGCTGAACGGTTTGGTGAGATAGTCGTCGGCGCCGGCGCGCAACCCGATTACCCGGTCATCCTCCTCGCCCAGCGCGGTGAGCATGATGATCGGCATATCGGGCCGAGCCCCGCCACGCACGTCCAGGCACAGGGCGATACCGTCGGGCGGCGGCATCATCAGGTCGAGAATCGCGAGGTCGATATCGCCGTCCAGTGCCGTCGCCGCGGCACGGCCGTCGGCCGCCTCGACGACCTCCATTCCGTCCCGTTCGAGATAGCGGCGCACCACCTCACGGACCACCGGGTCATCGTCGGCTATCAGGATGCGCATCGGTTCACCAATTCGCCAGGATCAAGTGGGCTACCAGCAGTGTGCCTATCACCTGCACCGCCAGCCACAGCCGCGTCGTCCGCGCGGGCAGCAGGGCGGTGCAGGCCAGCACCCAGAGATCGAACGGCAGCCAGATCCGCTCGGTCTCGGCTTTGCTCAGCAGGCTGAGATCGGCGACCAGCAGGGCGAGCAACCCCGAGGCCGCCATCACCGCGGCGGGGTCGACACGTCCGCGCCAGTCCTGCAACGCCGCCCGGGGGCCCGCCGGAAACCGCGGGGATCGCGGCAGTGCGAGCGCGGCCGGCAGCCGCATGGCACCCGCGGCGGTAGCCAGGCCGACTGCGCATACGGTGGCCGCCAGGTTGCCCCAGACCCAGTACGACGCCGGCCGCGTGGTGGCGATGCCCTGGTAGTAGCGCTCGACGACGAGGTGGTAGCCGTCCAGCCACCAGAATCCGGACACTGTGAACAGCGCGGCCACCAGCAGGGCGCCCACCACCGCGGGCCACACACCACGCAGGCCGCGTACCGCGAGCACCGCGGCTGCGGGAATCGCCATCAACACGAGGCCATAGTTGAGATACACGCCGTACCCGAACAGCATGCCGGCCCCGAAAGCGGTCAGCGGCCGGTGCTTACCGGGTTCGAGCGCGCGGGCGAGTAGGGCGACCGCCCAGGCGGTCACGCCCGCGAACAGCGCATCCGCGGAGACCGCCAGCCAGATCGCGGCCGGCGCCAAGGCGAGGAACGGCGCCGCGGCGCGGGCCCGCTCCGGCGCCCCGAGCGCACGCAGTGCCACCACCACCGCGACCGCCGCACTACAACCGACCGCGGTGCATATGAGCGCTGCCCAGGTGCCCCCGCCCAATCCCGCCCGATCCAGCAATACGAACGTCAGCAGCGCCCCTGGCGGATGCCCGGAGACGTGAGTGGTCCAGGAATCGGGCTGGAAATCGAGAATGCGGCCGGCGAAGCCGCGCAGCATATCGCTGATATCCGAAACGCCGCCGACCTCATGGAGGTACTCGTGCCCGGTCGTCAGCCGCCCGGCGAAACCGCGCTGCCATCCGTCCACCATGGCCAGGGCGAACGACCAGGCCAAAGCCGTGACCCAGATCGCCGGCAACAGCTGTCGCCAGGGCATTCGCGCCGCGAGACCGGGACCGTACAGCGTGACGAGTACGCCGATGGCGATCGCCGGACCCGTACCCCAGCCCCAGTGCGGCTCCCAGGAGCCGAAGATGGGGGCGGCGGCCGCGTACAGGCTGTCCCGCCACCGGTCATCCGCGAGATGCGGGACCAGGAATGCCAGTGCCACCAATAACGCGGCGCTCAGCGCGCCATAGAGATCGGCCCGCCCGGTACGCGGCCGGAGCACCGGGAGATCAGTGGGATTCCGCACCGCCTCACGGTAGGTTCCGCTGCCCACGCCGCACACCCGTGATTCCCCGGCGTCACCGTTTCGTCATCGGTTGCCGCGGCTTTTTCCGCCGGGTCGGCCTTACGGTCGATGAGGTGAACGGTGGAGAAAGCTTACGGCGGGTGACCGTCGTGTTGCCCTGCAGAAACGAGGCAGGCGCGCTGCCCGGCGTCCTGGCGGCGATCCCGATGGACTACGGGGTGATCGTCGTGGACAACGGTTCGACGGACGCGACGGCAGCTGTCGCGGAGGCCGGCGGCGCCCGCGTGATCACCGAAGCGAGACCGGGCTACGGCAGCGCCGTCCAGGCCGGGGTGGACGCGTCGACAACAGAGCTGGTCGCGGTACTCGACGGTGACGGGTCCATGGATCCCACCGAATTGCCGGGTCTCATCGCCGAGCTCACGCCCGAAGTCACCATGGTCGCCGGACGGCGCCGGCCGGTGCCCGGTGCCTGGCCGTGGCATGCCAGGTTCGGCAACTGGATCCTGGCCACCTGGTTGCGCCGCCGCTACGGCCTCGAGGTCCGCGATCTCGCCGCCATGCGCGTTGTCCGCCGTGCGGAGCTGGCGGGGCTCGGACCGCTGCATCCACGATCGGGGTATCCGCTGGCGCTCCTTGCCCGAGCCGCGTCGGCGGGTTGGCGCGTCATCGAACGCGATATCACCTACCGTCCGAGAAGCCATGGGGTGTCCAAGGTTTCGGGATCACTGCTCGGTGCTCTCCGCGCTGCCCGTGATTTCTGGAGTGTCCGGTGAACGGCGAACACGTCGTGGACGCGACGGTGCTCGTGGTCGCCAAGGCACCGATCGCGGGTTTCGCAAAAACCAGGTTGACCCCGCCGCTGCGACCGGTCGACGCCGCCACAGTGGCCGCCGCCGCACTGCTCGACACCCTTGCCGCCGTGCGCGGCAGCGGCGCGCGGCACACGGTCGTCGCCTGGACCGGTGATCTCGCCCGTGCCGAGTGCTCGACCGAAATCGCGCGTGCGCTGACCGATTTCGAGGTCGTGCCGCAACGCGGGCACACCTTCGGCGAACGTCTGGCCAACGCGCACGCCGACGCGGCCCGTTCCGGCGTGCCGGTACTCCAGATCGGCATGGACACTCCGCAGATAACACCAGAACTACTCGCCGGCGCCGCGGACACACTGCTGTCCGGCCGGGGCACGGTCCTCGGGCCGGCCACCGACGGCGGCTGGTGGGCACTGGGACTCACCGATCCGCGCGCCGCCCGGCTGCTGGCCGACGTCCCCATGTCCACTCACCACACCGGGCAAATGACCCGAGATGCGCTGGCCGCCAACGGGTTCGATATCGACCTGCTCACGACGCTCACCGATGTCGACGATATCGACGACATCGCGCCCGTCGCCGCCGTATCCGGCGGTCACTTCAGTGCCGTGACGGCCCGTCTGATGGTTGCGCCGGGCAGCCGGCTGTAACCGGCCACGAGTCCACTCCAGCGTGAGGAGAGTCCGTGACCACCGACGCCGACCTCCCTGCCGACGATATTCTGGTCAACCGGTTGCGAAGCGGCGACGAAGCCGCGTTCGCACTGATCCTGGATACCTGGTCGGGGTCGATGCTGCGACTGGCGCAATCGTTCGTATCCACACCCGCCTCCGCCGAGGAAGTTCTCCAGGACACCTGGATAGCAGTCATTCGCGGCCTGGACGGCTTCGAAGGCCGCGCCGCACTCAAGACCTGGGTATTCCGCATCTTGGTGAACACCGCGAAGAAACGCGGCATCAAGGAACGCCGGACCATTCCTTTCACCAGCTTGATCCCCGAGGACAGCGGCCCGGCAGCCGGTCCCACGCGTTTCCAGACCTCCGACGACCACTACCCCGGACGCCGGCACAGCGGCCGGGAGCCGCACCGGCGATCCGATCCGGAGAACGAGGCCGAACGCACCGAAATACGTTCGGTCATTGCGGCAGCGATGACCGAACTGCCGGATCGCAGCCGGATCGTTCTGACGCTGAGAGACGCGGAAGGCTACTCCTCCGACGAGGTCTGCGCGCTGCTCGGCATCACCGCGGGTAACCAGCGCGTCATCCTGCATCGCGCCCGTGCCACCGTCCGGTCCCGCCTGGAAACCTACTTCACCGCGACCGGGGATACGTTTGCTCGTCGTTGACCTCGGCTCATCCCGGGGGCCGGACGAGTACCAGTGCGTAGTCACCACCCGAGGCCATCCACATCCGGTCTATCTCGAGATCGACCGCGGTGAACTCGGATTCGAGCTGTCCGGGCCCGAACGTTGCCACCGTCTCGGTGCGAATCTCGGTGCCCGCGGGCAGCTCGACCGTCATACCGAGCGCGTCGATCGAAACCCGCTGTCGGCAGCCGATGCGCAGCCCGAGTTCCAGTTGTGCCGGCTCCGGGTTCCACGCCACGGTGGGATCGAACAGCTCGGGGACGAAGTTCGCGCCGAACTCCCGGTCAACCACGTGCAGGATATTGCGGGTGAATGCGGCATTCACCCCGAACTCGTCGATACGGGCCGCGACGAGCCGCTGTGGGTCACGCACCATATCGACCCCGATCAACAGGGCATCATCCCATTCCATCGTGTCACGCAGCCGACGCAGCACATCGCGACGCTCGCCGGCGGTCATACCGCCGAATGTCCCGCCGAGCAGGGTGATCAGCCGGCCACCACGCGCGGGCAGCAGGTGCACCTCACTGGCGAAATCGGCCACCAGCGCCCGGATCGCCAGTCGCGGATTGTGCCGGGCGATCGAGGCGGCGCTCGCCACCAGGGCCTCCCGGCTCTGCTCCACAGGGGTATAGACCTGCAGCGTTGCGGCGAGCCCCGCGACCAACATCCGCGACACCTCCGGCGTACGTGGTCCCAGTTCGAGTAATGTGACCGCGCCGGTCGCACCCGCGATCGCCGCGGCACGCGTGGCAAGGATTTCCGATTCACACCGGGCCGTATAGAACTGCGGCAACCTCGCCATATCCTGCCGCAACCGGATACCACGATGGTCGAACAGCAACCGGGACGGCAGCCGGGGCGGCCGTACGGACAACCCTGCGGCGGTCTCCCTCCGCAACAGGCCGCCCTGCTCGTTCTCGGTCAGTAATCGGTCGATCAACAACATGCCCAACTCTCCGGATATCGCAGTGGCCGCGTGGAAAGCATGGGCGGCCGTCGATCCCCTGTTCCGTTGGACGGGAAACCGTTACACATTGCAGCGTGACCGAGGAACAACCATGCGGAGCGGTCCGGCACCTCCTGCGATTTTCTCCGCGAACAGCGGTCAGCGGAACGGGAGAGCACTGCCAAGGCGACACGCGCGAGGTACTCGTCGGCGTTTCCTCACCACGATCCTGTCGATGATCAGCATCGTCGCCGGCTCAAAGCACCTGTCACGACCGGTCAAGGCGACGAAGGGAGCAACTCGGCATCCAACGAGGAAAACAACGGACCGCAGCCACCTCCCAGGCCTGTCTCGGCGCTCCACGACACTCCGATGCGTGGGTCTTCAGCCAGCGTCTCTCGCTCAGCCGAGGGCAAAATCCCCTTCTACCTCCAGCTGACCAGAGCGGATCCCCAGGGCCGACCGCGTTCCTATCTTCGACGTGCCCTGCCGAGGGCACCGACCTGCGACAACGATTGCGGAAGGTCAGCACAGTGTCGGGCGCACGTCGTTGGAATGGTTGAGTCTGCATTCGTACATCGGATTGGGCACGGCCCAGGTCGACTGCCGTGTCAAGCGCGATCAACCGTGGCACGACCGTCCCTCGACGACAATCGACAGCTCCATCGCAGCCACGCGGCATCAGGGCGGTTGGGTAAGACGATTGCTATCGAATCCGCCGGTCCGGTCTCGGCGGATACAGCTACACACGCGATCGCGTCGATTTCGGCAAATCGAAACTAGACCAAAACGGGGGGTAACCGCGGGGTCAAACACAATAAATAGGTCAGGCCCGGTCTTAGACCGGGCCTGACCTGCTACTTTTGTGGAGCTAAGGGGACTCGAACCCCTGACCCCCACACTGCCAGTGTGGTGCGCTACCAGCTGCGCCATAGCCCCGGATGTCTGCCGCCGGTTCCCCGGCTGCCTGAACGAAGTTACACCACTGGGACGCCGGGAGCCAAATCGCCTGGATTCCGGGTGAACGGCCAGGTCACGGTGCCAGCTGCTGGACCCACTCCGGCTCGTTGACGTCGATCTTGGTGGTGCCGTCGAACACACTCGGGGTGGCGGCGGCGCCGTCGAGGGCCGCGGTCAGGGCGTCGAGGGTGGCGGCGGCCTGGTCGGTCACCTGGCCGCGGCGGGCGCCGCCGGTGATGCAGTCGCGGGCGGGGCCGGTGGCGCCGGATTCGGTCGCGATGGTGAGCAGTTCATCGTCGGTGAGTTCGGAGTCTTCGGCCGGCTGGCGGGTGGTGAACAGGGCGTCATGGAACCTGGAGTAGATGACGCCGGAACCGGTGTCGGCGACGCACTGGAGGGCGGCGATGGCGCGGGTGGAGTAGTCGCCGCTGGACGATTTGGGGTCGAGGAAGTTGACGAAGCGGTAGTGGACGGCGAGTTTGCCCTCGTCCAGCTTCTGCGCGATCTCCTGGCCGTAGAGGGTTTCCAGGGTGCCGCAGGACGGGCACATGGGATCTTCGTAGACCTCGATCGTCTTGGGCGCCTCGGGGCGGCCGAGCCGGACGCCGCCGTCGCTCTGCAGGGCGGCGGTGACGGCCTCGTTGCGCACCGTGCCGTATCCCTCATTCCGGACCTCGGCCTGCTGGTCGCCGCCCCAGCGGTAGGCGAACACGACGATCAGCGCGATGAGAACCAGGGCCAGCGCGCCGAGGGCGTAGGTGGTCCGGTTGGACATCGGCCGCGGGGTGTAATCGGACGGCTTGTTGCTCACGCGACCACTCTGCCGCATCCGGGCGAACCGGTCACGCACGAATCACTCACGCCGCGGTCAGGTGCGGTTTTCCGGGTTGCTCGCCATGGTTGCGGAGTCGGCGGGGCCGGCGGCCGAGGTCTTCGGCATGGAGACGCCGGAGGGCGCGGAGGCGTTGCCGGGTTCCGGCGCGGCGGGAGCGCGATCCATCGGTTCGGGCACGATCAGCCAGGCCAGTGCGGCGACGGCGAGCAGCGAACCGGTGACGGCCAGGCCGGCGCCGTAGGACAACCGCTGGGCGATGGCACCGACCACAATCGGGCCCAGCACCGTGCCCAGGTCCTGGGCCATCTGGAAACCCGCGAGCATGGTGCCGCCGCGGGCGCGGTTGCCGATGATATCGCCGACGGCGGCCTGTTGGGCGGGGGTGAGCAGGCCGGACCCGATACCGGCGACGAACGAGGTGACCAGCAGCCAGGTCAGGGTGGGCGCCAGGCCGAGGCCGGTGGTGCCGACCGCGCACACCAGCGCACCGGAGATGAGCAGCGGGCGGCGGCCGTAGCGGTCGGACAACCGCCCGGAGAAGAACAGCACGGTCGCGTTGCCGGCCGCGAACACGGTGAGCGCGACTCCGGCCATCCCGGCCGACTGACCCAGCACTTCGACCACCAACAGCGGAACGAGCGCCATCCGTACCCCGAACACCGCGGCTCCGCTGGCGAAATTGGAGAACAGTGCCGCCCGGTACTCGGGGCGCGCCAGCCCCTGCCGGAAACTCACAGTGGCGATATCGCGGCCGGTATCGGATTCGGTGAGGCGGGAATCGCGCAGATTGAAGTAGACGACCGCGACGGCGAGCAGCAGCGCCACGGCGTAGATGAGGAATGGGGCGCGCAGACCGAAGCCGGCCAGCGCGCCGCCGATCAGTGGGCCGGACAGGCCGCCGATGAGAAAACAGGTGGACCACAATCCGGTGACCCGTCCCCGTTCGGTCGGCGGGGAGAGCCGGATCACCAGCGCCATCGACGAGACGGTGAACATGGTCGACCCGACCCCGCCCAGCGAGCGCAACACCATGAGCTGCCAGTAGGTCTGCGCGAAGGCGCTCGCCCCGGTGGAGATCGCCACGATGAGCAGGCCGACCAGATAGATCCGCCGCTCCCCCAGCAGTTGTACGAGCCGGCCGCTGACCGGCGCGAACAGCAGCCGCATGGCGGCGAAGGCACTCACGATGGCGGACGCGGCCGCCACGCCCACCCCGAAGCTGAGCGCGAATTGCGGCAGCACCGGCGACACCAGGCCGAACCCCATGGCGATACAGAAGGCGGCGCCGACCAGCACCCATATCTCGCTGGGTAGCGGCGGTTTGCCCGAGCTGTTCACGCGGCGGCGGGCCGGGAGCAGGCGCCGGAGTCTCGGTGTTCGCGCTGTGGCCTGCCCACCCGTTCCGTACACATTCCCGGATCCGGGTCGATCGTCTGCCAGGGCCTCACCACTCACCCCGGCAGTCAACGCCGGGGTGGACCCGACAATTCCCCGCGCCGACGCGGGGTTCACCGAGCCGGGCCGACGCGGCCGAATCGGCCCGCGTAGGCGCGACGGCCGTTCCCGTCCGCCGATCCAGTTCGGGAAGTTTTGCCGATTCAGTTCGGGACGTCTATCCCCCAACCGTCCCCGACTCGGCAACCCGGCCCGTCGGCCCCTGCCCACCGGTTCTCGTAACGCCCCGTCGGCCGAGCCCCGGCTCCAGGCTTCCAATCCGGGACCGGTCCCGGCCTCCGGGACCGTACTGTCGACCGGCCCCGGCTTCGGGGATCCTTCCCGGACCGGCCCTGGGCCGCGCCGACCTGAAGCGGCCCAGGCCGCGCACTACCCGTCGGCCAGTACCCGCCCGACCATCTCCCGGGCCGCCTCCTGCACCTGCGTGAGGTGTTCGGCGCCGTGGAAGGACTCGGCGTAGATCTTGTACTTGTTCTCGGTGCCCGACGGCCGCGCGGCGAACCAGGCGTTCTCGGTGCTCACTTTGAGTCCGCCCAGCGCGGCGCCGTTGCCGCGGGCCCGGGTGGCGATGTCGGTGATGGGTTCGCCGGCGATCTCGTCGCCGGTCACCTGTTCGGGGCTGAGACCGGCGAGCAGCTTCTTCTGTGCGGGGTCGGCGGGAGCATCGATACGAGCGTAGGCGGGGCTGCCGTAGCGGCGTTCCAGTTCGTGGTAGCGGGTCGAGGGGCTCTGCCCGGTGACCGCGGCGATCTCGGCGGCCAGCAGGGCCAGCAGGATGCCGTCCTTCTCGGTGGTCCATACGGTGCCGTCCATCCGGAGGAACGAGGCGCCCGCGCTCTCCTCACCACCGAACGCGAGACTGCCGCTGAACAGTCCCGGGACGAACCATTTGAACCCGACCGGCACCTCGTACACGTCGCGGCCCAGCACACTCACCACCCGGTCGATCATCGAGGAGGTGACCGCGGTTTTGCCGATCTTGGTGAGCGCGTCCCAGCCCCGCCGGTTGGCGACCAGGTATTCGATGGCCACCGCGAGGAAGTGGTTCGGGTTCATCAGGCCGCCGTCGGGGGTGACGATGCCGTGCCGGTCGGCGTCGGCGTCATTGCCGGTGGAGATGTCGTAGTCGTCGCGGATCGCCACCAGCGAGGCCATGGCGTGCGGGGACGAGGGATCCATCCGGATCTGGCCGTCGCTGTCGAGCGTCATGAACCGCCAGGTGGGGTCCACGCTCGGGTTCACCACTTCCAGATCGAGGTCGTAGCGCTGCCCGATCTCCTCCCAGTAGTCGACGCTGGCACCGCCCATAGGGTCGGCGCCGAGCCGGATCCCGGCGCCGCGGACGGCGTCGAGGTTCAGTACCGCGGGGAGGTCGGCGATGTAGTGGTCGAGGTAGTCGTAGCGCTGCACCGAGTCCATGGCCCGGGTGAGCGGAGCGCGCTTCACCTCGGCCAGCCCGCCGCGCAGCAGTTCGTTGGCACGTTCGGCGATGCTGTCGGTGGCGCCGGTATCGGCCGGGCCGCCGTGCGGAGGGTTGTATTTGATGCCACCGTCGCGCGGCGGATTGTGGGACGGAGTCACCACGATGCCGTCGGCCTGGGCCCGGGCGCCGTCCCGATTGTGGCGCACCACCGCATGACTCAGCGCGGGCGTGGGAGTGTAGCGGCCCCGGGAATCGACCACGGCGCCGATATCGTTGCCGGCCAGCACTTCCAGGACCGTGGTCCACGCGGGTTCGGACAGCGCATGGGTGTCGCGGGCGAGATAGACCGGTCCGGTGATGCCCCGGGTCGCCCGGTATTCGACGACGGCCTGGGTGATGGCCAGGATATGCGCCTCGTTGAAGGTGCCGTCCAGACTCGAACCGCGGTGCCCGGAGGTACCGAAGAGCACCCGCTGAGTGGGTTCGGCCGGGTCGGGCACCCGGCTGTAGTACGCGGTCACCAGCCCCGGAACATCCACCAGATCGCCGGGGCGGGCGGGCCGTCCGGCTCGATTGTGGGCCATGCTCGGGTCTCCCTTCGTGGTCGGCCGCACGCGGCTGGTCATCGTGATCACCGGAACGGCCCCGCGGCCGCGTCCGGTGCTCCGGACCTTCCCGACACCATCATGACCCGACCCCTCTCGCTCGTACCGTACTGCGTTCAGCTCGTGCCGTACTGCGTTGCCATGCCGTGCCTTCCGGCCATCTCGCGGGCGGCCGGACCGGGCCACGACGACAGCAGGATCGGCACACCACTACTCGGTGGAGACCCCACACCGGCGGCTACCGGTCCGAGCAGTGTACGAACCCGGCCGGGATGGCCGGAAAGGGTGGTGAACTCCGCCGCTCGTGCGGCACCGAAGACCGGACGGCGGGTCCGAGGTGGTCCTCGATGCCGGTGACCAGCAACTACTGTCCTATCGGCAGGAGGGGTCCGGCCGCGGGGGAACCGCCGAATACGCGGCCCCGCAAATGGTCCCGAGCGCGCCGGGATCGATTCGGCCGGATCGAAAGAGATTCCGGTTAATTCGTAGGTTGCTACCATCCCGGATGTGAATCTCGCCACCACTACGCCCCGGACGCGCCGGCTCCGGGTCGATGCGGCGCGTAATCAGCAGCGGATCGTCGAGGCCGCACGCGAGTTGTTCGCCGCTCGGGGACTGGATATCACGCTCGACGAGGTGGCCGAACGCGCCGGGGTCGGGGTGGGGACGGTGGCCGAGAGTTCGCCCCCGCAGCCGCTGACGGTGAACGCACTCGGCCTGGCCGAGGTCGAGCAGGCCAAGGCCGCGAAACCGGGCCCGATGCCGATCCGCCGCCGCTGACCCGCGCGTGTCGATTCTCCGCCCTTCTTCCCCATCGGCCGCACTCTTCCCTTAGAGTTGGACGCGTGACCAAGTTATGGGTGAACTGGGCCGGTGATCAGCAGTGCACACCGGCCCGCCTGTGCGCGCCGCGCGATCAGGCGGAACTGTCCGCCGAACTCGCCCGCGCGGCCGAGGCCGGGCATCGAGTCCGCGTCGCGGGCTCGGGTCACTCGTTCACCGACGCCTGCCTCACCGACGGCGTGCTACTCGACCTGTCCCGGATGAACCGCGTCCTCGAAGCGGACCCGGCGACCGGGCTGGCCCGGGTGCAGGCGGGGACGACCCTGGCGGCACTCAACGCCCGGCTCGACGAGTACGGCCTGGCGTTTCCCAACCTGGGCGATATCGATGTCCAGACCATCGCGGGCGCCACCGCCACCGGCACCCACGGCACCGGCGGCCGGCTGCCCAATATCTCCGCCGCCCTGCACGCGGTGGAGCTGATGACGGCCGATGGCCATATCGTCGAACTGACCGAGGAGTCCAACCCGCAGGCCTGGCGCGCCGCCCGGGTCGGACTGGGCGCCCTGGGCGTGGTGACCGCCTTCACTCTGAAACTCGTCCCCTCGTTCGTCCTCGAAGGTGTCGAACGTCCGGTCCCGGTCGACGAAGTACTGGCCGATCTGGACTCCTATATCGACGGCAACGACCATTTCGAGTTCTACATGTTCGCGCACAGCCCGATCGCCATGACCAAGCGCAACAACCGCGTCGATCTCCCCGCCGCGCCGCGACCCGCACCGGTGGACTGGTTCGCCGACATCCTGCTGTCCAATCACGCCTTCGACGCACTGTGCCGGCTCGCCCGCCGCCGGCCCGGACTCATTCCCTGGATCCAGCGCGGGGCCGCCTACGCGGGCAGCTACCGCCGCCAGGTCGATCGGTCCTACCGGGTCTTCACCAGCCCCCGGCTGTTCCGCTTCACCGAAATGGAATATGCGATCCCCCGCGAGCATTCGGTCGCGGCGATCCGGGAGATCAAGGAGACCGCCCGGCGTTTCGACAGCCCGATGCCGATCGAGGTGCGCTGGGTGGCGGGTGACGACGCGTTCCTCTCACCCGCGGGCGGGCGCGCCACCTGCTATATCGCGGTGCACCAGTACCAGAGCATGGACCACGGGCCGTTCTTCCGCGCATGCGAGGCGATCTTCGATCGCTACGACGGCCGCCCGCACTGGGGCAAACGCCACTATCAGACAGCGGAGACACTGCGCGGCCGCTATCCCGACTGGGACCGGTTCGCGGCGGTGCGCCGGCGCTACGACCCCGACGGCCGGTTCGCCAACGTCTATCTGGACCGGGTCCTCGGCCCGGTGTCAGCGACCGAGGATGCGGTCGACCAGCTCGGGTAGCGCGGTGCCGATCGGTTCGCGCACGACCTCGGTCGCGAGCGAATCATAGGGCGTCGGTTCGGCATTGACGATGATGAGATCGGCGCCGGCCGATACCGCGCGCCCGCACAGCGAGGCCGCCGGCTCCACCTGCAACGAGGTACCGACCGCCAGGAAGATCTCGGCCGTCTCGGCGGCCAGCGTCGCTTTGATCAGCGTGCGGTGATCGAGGGCCTGGCCGAACATGATGACATCGGCCTTGAGGACTCCCCCGCATGTCGGGCAGGGCGGATCCACTTCCCCGGCGGCCACCCGCTCCAGCGTGGCGGCCATGGTGGCGGTGTAGTCGCACTGCACACAGACGACGTCGAACATATTGCCGTGGATCTCCACCACCCGCTGCGGTGCGGATCCGGCACGCTGATGCAGCCTGTCGATGTTCTGGGTGACGATGGTGAGCGCCCGGCCCGCTCGTTCGAGATCCACCAGCGCACGGTGGGCGCCGTTCGGTTCGGCCGCCCACGCGGGATTGTCGCGGCGGGCGAGCCAGGATTTCTCGCGCAGCGCCGGATCGGCCAGGTAGTGGTCGTAGGTCGACAGCAGTTCGGCGATGGGGTCTTCGGTCCAGACTCCGCGCGGCCCGCGGAAGTCGGGGATACCGCTGTCGGTGGAGATTCCGGCGCCGGTCAGTGCGGCGATACGGCCGGTGCGTGCGTACCAGTCGGTCACCGCCCCGCCTCCGGCCCGCCGCGCGCCGCGCGGGGCGGCGTCACCCGAGGGGTTGGATTGCACATGCCACGAGCTTAGGCAGCCGGCACCGCGCACGGCACGCGACGGTCTTCGAACAGGCCACAGTTAATCGTTGGCAAACAGTTTGCTGTATTCCGATTCGGCTTCCGAACGCCATGGAATCTTCGGGTCGCGATAACTGTCCGTAAACCGACCCCAGGTCTTTTAACAGGCATTTTTACCGAAAGATCACGAGCTCATCGCACAATTGCCCGATCTCACCGACGGAGCTGTGATGGCCATCTCTCGATTTGCTGAGCGGTATCCAGGAGGAGATTTCTCCGTTACTGTTAACACATCCACACCGCCACCGAAACGGAGGTTCTGCCATGGCTCACCACCGCATTCCCCGTACGGCGGACCAGCGGGTCGGATACCATATTCCGAGCGATTACGGCAGTCACGGTTTGATAACCCACGCCGCCGGGTACACGGAAGATATGACAGCACTGCGTAACCGACCCACCCGGATCGCCGGTATGGAATGGGGCACCGCGCTGCTGGCCCTCGCCACGTGCCTCATTTTCAGCACCGGCATCGCCGCTATCACCCAATCCTTCGCGACCGCGCTGGTCGCCACCGCCAGCATTCTCCTTGGCCTCGGCATCACGCTGCGGATCCTCAGATAAGCTCGGCAGCCCGAATTCGCGTGCCCCGCCCGCGAATATCTGCCCGCACGGCTAGTCTGCGAGCATGGTATCCGGGGACGGGTCCGACGACACCATCGGCGGAGACGGGGGCGGCTCCCCCGGCGAACCGGCAGACGGTCCACCACGGGGCCGGAGCGCGGACCCGGCGGTGGAGAGCAACTGGCTCGATCGCCGATTCCGGCCGCATCCCGCCGGCAGGCCCCGGCTCTCCACCGTCCTGCTCGTCCTCGCCTTCGCCGGCGTGCTGGTTCTGTATCTGATCCTGCAACCCGGCTGACCAGCGACCGGGAATAATCCGGTTGTCGCGGCCGCTTAAGGTTGTCGTTATGAAGGAGAACGGGCGCAAGGTCATCGCGACCAACCGCCGGGCACGGCACAACTACACGATCCTGGACATCTACGAGGCCGGGATCGCGCTGGTCGGTACCGAGGTCAAGAGTCTGCGTGAGAGCAAGGCCTCACTGGTGGACGCCTTCGCGACCGTGGACAACGGCGAAGTGTGGCTGCGGGGTCTGCACATCCCCGAGTTCAGCCACGGCACCTGGACCAACCACGCACCGCGCCGGGTCCGGAAACTACTGCTGCACAAACGGGAGATCGAACGCCTGGTCGGCAAATCGCGCGAGGGCAATCAAACCCTCGTTCCGCTGTCGATGTACTTCTCCGACGGCAAGGTGAAGGTGGAACTCGCCCTCGCCAAGGGTAAGCAGGACTACGACAAACGGCAGGATCTGGCCCGGCGGACCGCCGAACGCGAGGTCACCCGCGAGCTCGGCCGCCGCATCAAGGGCATGCGTTGAGCAGCCCCGGCGGCGCCGGAAAAAGGGAATGAACCACGGTGGGTCAGGTGTTAACATGACTAGCCCGGCAAGGTGCCGGGACGTACGGGGCTGAACGGTTTCGACTGCGTACGTAGATTCAGGGGAAGCGTGTCGGTGCAGGCAAGAGACCACCGTAAGCGTCGTTGCAACCAATTAAGCGCCGATTCCAATCAGCGCGAGTACGCTCTCGCTGCCTAAGCGATAGCGTCTCTGTCGGCCCGAGGTTCGCCCTCGGCTTCGGTGCCGGCATCAGCTAGAGGGCTCACCGCGCGACTCGGTCGCGGAGTAGTGCGGGACATCCCACAGCGACTGGGATCGTCATCCCGGCTTGTTCGCGAGACCGGGAGATCCGAGTAGAGGCACAGCGAACTGCACACGGAGAAGCCTTGATGAAGCGGCGGAGGACCCGGGTTCGATTCCCGGCAGCTCCACGGAAGGCCCGCAGGTCACCGACCTGCGGGCCTTTTCTTTCGGCAGACCGTTTCCCGGCTCCGAGTGACTCGCTCACCCGGACAGCCGCGGCGCCCGTCCTCCCGTAGCTGCCTCACCCACCAGGAAACGGGCGGTCGCGGCGTCGGCGGGCAGATAGGTTTCGACGGCGATCTCGGCGAGCGTGATATCGAAGGCGGCGCCGAAGGTGGTGACGGCATTGATGAAACACAGGCGGGTGTCGCGATACTCGAGATGGATCGGCAGGGCGATCTCGGCCGGGTCCGGCTGCGGATCGCCGGGCGGGGGCCCATAGGCCATCAGTTCGTCGTGCAGTGCGCCCAGTTCGGGGTCCCCGCTCTGCGCGGCCTGGCGGGCCAATCGTGGCAGCAGGTGACCCCGCACCTGCGCCAGGTTGGCAACCCGGGGCGCGAAGCCGCGCGGGTGCAGGCCCAGCCGCATCATGTTCACCGGTGGCAGCAGCAGCGCCGGGTCGACGCTGTCGAGGAGGATATCGACCGCGTTGTTGGCGAGCAGCAGATTCCAGCGGTGATCGACCGCGAGTGCGGGGAACGGTTCGTGGGCTCGCACGAACTGTTCGAGTCCCTGCCGCACCCTTGCCATATCAGGGTGGCCCAACGGGCGCTGCCGGTAGACCGGGGCGTGTCCGGCCGCGACCAGGAGGCGGTTGCGTTCACGCAGCGGTACCGCGAGGTGTTCGGCCAGACGCAGCACCATCGCGCTGCTGGGGACGGTGCGCCCGGTCTCGACGAAACTGAGGTGGCGGGCCGAGATATCGGCCCGGATCGCAAGGTCGAGCTGGCTGAGGTTGCGGCGGTGCCGCCATTCCCGTAGCAGCGCACCTACGGGCCTGTCTTCGCTCACATCTCGAAGTATCTCCGGCCCGGGCGGCGCGTCGCCACTACCACCCAGGTAATCGACGAGCCCGGCCGCGGCGTGCGAGCGTCGGAGGATGACCGAGCACCCCGACAGCCGAGCCGAGCGCAACCGGCGACTCGTCGTCCACGGATTCACCGAGTTCGCGGCCGGGAACACCGAGATACTGCGCACTCTCCTGCGGGAGGACTTCGTCGAACACAGTCCGGGCAATCCGTCCGGACGCGATGCCTTCATCGAGTTCATCTCCGCCGCCCCGGTGGCACGCGCCCGGCTCGAACTACGGCGGGTGATCGCCGACGACGACTATGTGGTGCTGCACTACCGCATGACGACACCGGAAGACACGCGCGGCACTGCTGTGGTCGATATCTGGCGGCTGGTCGGCGATCAGATCGTGGAGCATTGGGATGTGGTCCAGCCGGTGCCCGACAGCGAGCGGATTCCGCACGGCATGTTCTGACAGCTTCGGCATCCCTGCGGGGACCCCCGAGGCGCTGAGGCGGGGCCCGGCCGGGCCGGGACCCGCCTCCCCGTTACTCGCGTCCGGCGTGCAACCCGGCCGCCACCAAGGACCCGCCGGCCAGCGCGACGGTCGCGGCGACCAGTGCGAAAAGGGTGACACCCGCGGCGAAACCGAGACGGTCGCTGAGGAAGCCCAGGGCCAGGATCAGCAGACCGGCGAAGGCGTAGGCGCCGATATTGAGTGCCGCGTTGGCCTCGGCCAGCCGGCCGGCCGGGATATCGGCATTGAGCAGAGCCAGTCCGCCGAGCATTCCCGGACCGTAGGCGGCCCCGGCCAGGACCGCGGCGCCGGTCAGACCGGCCACCGAGGAGGTGTCGACCGCGACGACCAGCGTGGCCACACATGCGATAGTGCCGGCCACCGAGATCAGCAGCAGCCGGCGCACCGGCAGACCGCGCAGGGCGAACTGACTCCCGGTGGCGACGGCGAAGGTCAGGCAGGCCAGGGCACCGGCGACGATCCGGTTGGTCGTGCCGAGCAGTTCCGACAGCAGGGACGGCGCCAGCGAAAGCATGAACGCCGTCGTGGTCAGCGCGGCACCCGCCACGGTGACGGCGACGAGCAGTTGCCGCCGGTTCGGGTGCGGCACCCGGGGCACCCGGATCCAGGCCGCGCTGCCCCCGGCACCGGTGCGGGGAATCGGCACCAGCACGACGATGGCCAGCGCCACCAGCAGGAACAGGGTTTCGAGTAAGAAGACGGTCACGGTCGGGCCGGGCACGGTTTCCGAGAGCACCCCGCCCAGCAGCGGGCCCAGCCCGGTACCGACCGCGATTCCGACCGCACCGGCCAGCGCCGCTGATCGGGTGCCGACCGGGCCCGCGATATCGGTCACCGCGGCCACGCCCGCGGAAACCATGGCGCCGCTGGCGATACCGGTCAGGGTGCGGGCCACGAACAGGGCGAGGGTGCTCGGCGCGGCGGCGAAGAGCAGCCCGGCGGCGATCGCCAGTACGAGGGCGGGCACCAGCACCGCTTTCCGGCCCAGCCGGTCCGAGGTGACTCCCGCGACGAGGAGGGCGAGGGCCATACCGGCCATGTAGCAGCAGAACACCGCGGTGAGAGTGCTCTTGCTGAAACCGAATTCGTCCTGCCAGAGCACATACAGCGGGGTGGCCGCATTCGCGAGGCCGAAGACCGCGGCGATCGGCCAGGCGGCCGACCAGATACGCAGGTGGGTGCGGCGCTCCCCCGGCGGGCGGGCGACGAGGGCGGCGGTTACGGCCATAGTGCGCTCCTGACTCAAGTACGAGTTTTTTCGAACAAGTACGAACAGAGTCGAACTGTAGCATCAAGTACGATAATTGTCGTACTTGCTGACGAGCCGAGGAGAACCGTGCCGGATACCACCACCTCGCCGGGCCGCACAGACACACCCGGCGAGTTACTTCCCGAGCCCACGCGCGCGGAATTACGCCTGGAAACCGTGCTGGCCGCACTCAGCGATCCACTGCGACTCGCCATCGTGCGCGCGTACTACCTCGATTCGGGTGGTGTACCGCAGTCGTGCGGCTGGTTTCGGATCGATCGGCCGAAATCGACGCGTACCCACCACTGGCGGGTACTCCGCGAGGCCGGATTGATCCGGCAGTGGCAACACGGCCTGGAACGCCGCAATGTGGTGCGCGTCGAGGATCTCGACGCGCGGTTCCCGGGCCTGCTGAACCTGGTCGCGGACTGGGAGCCGCCGGACTGACCGGGCAGGCGTTCCTGTTACCCATCTTTTCTGTAACTCATCGTCGCACTAATGTGTATCATCACAGGTGCCGGTGAACCGCCCGCCGCGACGCGTCGCCGCTGGTACCGGTGACGATCGAGGAGGATCGATGAGGCTGTTCGGCAATTCCGCCCCCACCCGGGCGACCGATCCGGGAGACGTCGCGTTGCACGCACGCGATGTGCGCTTCGACTGGGCCGATATCCCGCTGCACTGGATGGCCGCCGAACCCATCGCCTCCCATGTGATGAACTCGCTCAACCTCCTGCTGCCCGAAGGCGAACGCAGCTTCCTGACCACTTTCGGCGAGGCGCTCCCGTTCGTGCGGGACGAGAAACTGCGCGAGGATATGCTCGGCTTCATCGGCCAGGAGTCGATGCACGCCGAAACCCACGCCGGCTCCCACGACATGTTGCTCACCGCCAACGGTATCGATCCGCTGCCGTTCCTGCGGCAGGCGGAATACCTGTTCCGCAAGACCGTCGGCCCCCGGCAGAGCACCGGGACGCGGGCCGGGCGGCAGCAGCTGGTCGACCGGCTCGGGGTCATCGCCTCGCTGGAACACTTCTTCGCGTTCCTCGGCGACTGGGTGCTCAACAGCGATCTCGAACAGTTCGGCGCCGACCCGCGCATGCTCGATCTGTACCGCTGGCACGGCGCCGAAGAAGTGGAACACCGCAATGTGGCCCACGATGTCGCCGAATACTTCGGCGTGGGCTATTTCCGGCGCGGCGCACTGATGCTGCTGGTCTTCCCGTCGTTCCTGATACTGCTGGTACGCGGCACGAAATTCCTGGTGCACCGGGACCCGTCCCTGCCCGATCCGGGCTATCCGCGGCTACTGCTGCGGATCTTCGGCGCGATGCGGCGCGGCGCGCTACCCGGTGTCCCCGCCCTGCTGATCAGCGCGCTGTCGACGTTCCGGCCCGGGTACAGCCCGGAATCGGTCGGCTCCACCGCGCAGGCGATCGCCTATCTGGCGCAGTCCCCGGCCGCCCGGGCGGCCTCGTGACCATCGCCGACCCACCTCCGGGGGCGTCGCTTCCGCTGCCGGCCGATCTGTACGGCAGACCGCGGCGCGACCGGACCCTGCGTCTGCTCGACGCCGTGGTGGACGCCCGCATGCGCTGGACCGCCCTCACCAATCGGCGCGAGCCGAGCGCACGCGCGGACGACGGGCGGATCGGTGTCCGCGTCGTCGAGCGGCGGATCCGCGCGCACGACAACGACGTAGTGAGTCTGCGCCTGGCCGCGGCCGACGGCCGGGACCTGCCGAGATGGCGGCCGGGCGCACATCTGGACGTGGAGCTGCCCTCCGGGCGGCTGCGCCAGTACTCGCTGTGCGGGGACCCGGCCGATACCCGCACCTACCGCATCGCGGTCCGGCGCATCCCCGGCGGTGGCGGAGGCTCCGAGGAGGTGCACCGGGCGTTGACCATCGGGTCCGCGTTGACGGTGCGGGGCCCGCGTAATGCGTTCCCTTTCGCGGTACCGGGCCACGGATCTCCGGCCACCCGGCTCCGTTTCGTGGCCGGAGGTATCGGTATCACCCCGATCCTGCCCATGATCCGACTGGCCGACTCCCTCGGCATCGACTGGACCGCGGTGTACACCGGACGCACCCGCGAGACCCTGCCCTTCCTCGACGAAGTCGAGCGCTTCGGCGGCCGGGTCACCGTGCGCACCGACGACCGGTCCGGGCTGCCGACCGGCGCCGAACTGGTGGACGGCGCGCGCCCGGGTACCGCGGTGTACTGCTGTGGTCCGGCACCGATGGTCGGCGCGGTCACCACCGCCCTGCGCGGGATCTCCGGTGTGGAACTGCATTCCGAACGATTCTCGGCACCACCGATCGTCGACGGCACGCCGTTCGAGATCGAATTGGCCCGCAGTGGTGCGGTACTCGCCGTCCCGGCCGACCGGTCCGCCCTGGACGTACTGCTGGCGCACCGTCCCGACCAGCCGTATTCGTGCCGCCAGGGTTTCTGCCGCACCTGCCGGGTACGGGTCCTGGCCGGTTCACCCGACCACCGCGATTCCGTCCTGACCCCCGCCGAGCGTGCCGCCGGTGACCTGTTGGCGTGCGTATCACGCTGTGCGGGTGACCGTCTGGTACTCGACCTCTAGCATTCCGTGAGCACCGAGGAGTACAGCGTGACCGAATCCGGCAACGAACCCATCGCGACCCGGCGCACGGTGCGCAGCGGCGCCTTCGACCTCGCGGTCTACGAATACGGCGACCCGGCCGCCGACACCGTGGTGCTGGTACACGGTTGGCCCGATACGAGCCACCTCTGGCACGGGGTGATCCCGCTGCTGGCCGGGCGATTCCACGTGGTGGCCTACGACACCCGCGGTCACGGGGCCTCGACCCGCACCGGCCGGGTCGCCGATTTCCGGCTCGCGGAACTGGCCGCGGACTTCTTCGCGGTCGCCGACGCGGTCAGCCCCGACCGGCCGGTCCACGTCCTCGCGCACGACTGGGGTTCGGTCCAGGTCTGGGAGGCGGTCTGCGAGCCGCGGGCGGTCGGGCGCATCGCCTCGTTCACCTCGGTCTCCGGCCCCAACCTCGACCACCTGGGCAAATGGGTACGCGACCGGCTCGGCCGGCCCAGCCCGCGCAATATCTGGCAGCCGTTCACCCAGTTGCTGTCCTCGGCCTATACCGGGTTCTTCATGACACCCCGTCTGCCGCGGCTGGCGTTCGGCCTGCTCGCCACCGAGCACCGCTGGCGCCGGGTCATCCAGCTCATGAACGACACCGCACCCTCGACGATCTTCTTCGCCCCGACACTGAAGCGGGATATGGTCGACGGTCTGCTCATCTACCGGGCGAATATCCTCGCGCACCTGCTGAACCCGCGCGAACGGACCACCGACGTACCGGTCCAGCTCATTGTCGCCGGTCGCGATATCGCGGTGCGGCCCGCCGGTTACGACGATACGGGCCGGTGGGTCTCGCGGTTGTGGCGCCGCGATGTACCGGCCGGGCACTGGATGCCGTTCTCCCATCCGGAGCTGTTGGCCACCGCCACCACGGAATTCGTGGACGCGCTGCGCACCGGTGAGGTCGCCGCGGGGACCACCGCACCGCGGGCCGACGAGCAGCCGTCCCGCCGATTGCGGGCCGTCCGGGCCACCGGCACCGACTGATCTCCGCCGGGCCGCTCACGACGGGGCGGACGGTGTGGCGGGTCGCCGGGAGGCGCGACAGAAGCGTTCGCCCCAGACTCGGATGTGCTCGATCAGTTCCGGGGGTTCCAGAACCTGGAATTCGGCATCGAGCGAGCCCAGTGTCAGGGCGGGCCAGTCCAGCGAGTCGGTGGTCATGGCGATCCGGCAGCGGCCCGCGTCGATCGCCTCGACACTGCCCCAGCGTCCGAGACGCTGCCGGACCGACTCCGCCGGGGCTTCGACCAGCGCTTCGATCCGATACAGATGCGGCATATTGTCCACGCCGGAACGGACGAATTCCGCGGCGTCCGCGGTGGGCAGTTCCCGGGGGCGGAAGCGTGCTCCGTCGCCTGCCGGGTCGGTGAGCCGGTCGACCCGGAAACTGCGCCAATCGTGGCGGGTCAGGTCGAACGCCACCAGATACCAGCGCCGGCCCAGAGCGACCAGGCGGTGCGGTTCGACGTGCCGTTCACTGCGGCGGCCGTCGGCGGCGGTGTAGGTGAAACGCAACCGCTCACTGTCACGGCAGGTCAGGGCCACCGCGGCGAGAGCCGACGGATCGAGGGCGGCAGCGGAACGGCCGCCCTCCCAGTCCGCGGGCACCGTCATGGCCCGGATCGCCTCCACCCGCTTGCGCAGCCGGGGCGGCATCACCTGCACCACCTTCGCCAACGCGCGCACCGAGGACTCCGCAACACCCTCCACCATGCCCTGCATCGCGAACTGCAGTCCGACCACGAGCGCTACGGCTTCGTCGTCGTCGACCATCAGCGGCGGCAGCGCCGCCCCCGCGGCGAGCTGGTAGCCACCGTCGACACCGCGTTGCGCTTCCACCGGATACCCCAGGTCGCGCAGCCGGTCGATATCGCGCCGCAGGGTTCGCGGCGAGACTCCCAGCCGCTGCGCCAGCTCGGTGCCGGGCCAGTATTTGTGGGTCTGCAGCAGCGACAGCAGACGCAGCGTCCGCGTGCTCGTATTGGCCATACCGTCGATTGTTCTCGAATTGCGGTCGATTAATGGCCGCTGGTTCCGTATTTTCCGGGGAGGGCCCGGCCGGAGGGCACGGATTCACGGTGATTCCGGCCGCCCGCGCCCCGGCTAGTGTGTTCCGAGCGCCCGGAGTGATACGCCGGTGATGGTGTCGGCGAAGACCGAGCCATCGGCGTGCTTACGGCCGTAGACGATGATCGGGGCACCCTCGGCGATTGCCTCGATGGTGGTGGCGATCAGCACGTAGACCTTGGTGTGGTCGTCGGTGTGCACCACGACCTCGGAATGGCTGATCTCGCTCTTCACCGTAAGGGTGGTGCCGTCGTTGGTCAGCACCTTCCCCCAGACGAAACCGGCCCCGATATCGGGGGATTTCGCAGTCGGAGCCTCGCTCTCGCGGGGTGCCATGGTCGAGGCGGCGATGGCCGCGGTCGGGGCGGCGGCCTGGTCGGTATCGGTCGTCCGCCCGAGGTAGAAGAACCCCACGGCGAGCAGCACGGCAATCCCGAGACACAGGCCGAGCAGTGCGTGACCCCCGACCGGAAGCAATTCCGGCACTTGGGTCTTCGGTACGGTCCACGCCGGATTCGCGGGCGCGGGAGGCGGAGCCGCGTAATGGGCGCTCTGCGCGCTCGCCGCCGGGGTGGCCGGTATGCGTGCGGGGTGCCCCGCCGGCGGATCGGGCACAACCCACCGCCGGCCGCCGTCGTCGGCAGCGGGTTCCGCGGGCCGGTATCTCTCCGGGGCGGGGCCGGGGGGACGATCCGTGGACCCAGATCCTTCCGGATAGGGTTCCGGTCGCCCGGCCGCCGTGGGTGATCCACCCGACGCGGCGGCCGGCGCACGGCCGGGCGGACATTCGGATAGATCGTCCTCGCTGTCGGACGCGACGTCCTCGTCCCACATACCGGCCCCGAGACCCGAGTCGTACGCGGCGGCTCCGAGTAGCCGCACCGATCCGAGGGCCCCGGCAACCGCCGGGCGATTCCGGGGCGCGCGATTGGTCGCGGCCCGAATAACCCGTGGGTCCACACCGCCGAACTGCTCGGCGGACAAGCCCGCGCGGTGGCGTGACCGCGACCACGGAGTGTGCTTGTTGGACATACTGCCAGGTTAGGTCCTCTGTCCAGGCCCCTATCGTCACTGACGGGAGGAATCATCGGATGAAAGCGGTTCTGCCACAGCGGCTTCCGCCCGCCCATGCCTCATCCGGCCGCCAGCACCTCCAGAACCTGCTCTCCGTAACGTGCCAGCTTGTTCTCGCCGACGCCGTTCACCGTGCCCAGTTCCCGGAGATCGGCGGGTTTGCGGGCGGCGATATCGCGAAGCGTGGCGTCATGGAACACCACGTACGCGGGGACACCCTGTTCCTTGGCGGTATCGGCCCGCCACTGCCGCAGTTTCTCGAACAGCGCGGTGTCGGCGGTATCGAGATCGGCGGGTGCGGCCCGGCCGGTTTTCGCGCTGCGCGCCGCCCGCGCCGGAGTGGGCCGCTCCGGTTCGCGGCGTAGCGCGACGGTGCGGCCGTCGAAGAGGACGGCTTCGCTGGCCTCGGTCAGCGTGAGCACCCCGTAATCCCCGTGGACCGCGAGCAGCCCCTGGGCCAGCAGCTGCCGGACCACCCCGCGCCACTGGGTATCGCGCAGATCGGTGCCGACACCGAACACACTGAGTTCGTGGTGGTCGTACTGCTGCACCTTCTGGTTCTTCTTGCCGAGCAGGATATCGATGAGATGACCCGCGCCGAAGCTCTGCCCGCGCTCCCGTTTCAGGCGCAGTACCGCCGAGAGCAGTTTCTGCGCGGCGACGGTGCCGTCCCACGATTCGGGCGGGTTCAGGCAGGTGTCGCAGTTCCCGCACGGCTGCGGCGGCTGACCGAAGTAGGCCAGCAGCTGGGCCCGGCGGCAGTCGACCGTCTCGCAGAGGGCGAGCATCGCGTCCAGGTGCAGCTGCAACCGGCGGCGGTGCGCGGCATCGCCCTCGGAGGTTTCGATGAGTTTGCGCTGTTGCACCACGTCCTGCAGGCCGTAGACCATCCAGGCCGTGGACGGCAGCCCGTCCCGCCCGGCCCGTCCGGTCTCCTGGTAGTAGCCCTCGACCGATTTGGGCAGGTCGAGGTGGGCGACGAAACGCACATCGGGTTTGTCGATACCCATACCGAAGGCGATGGTCGCCACCACCACCAGGCCTTCCTCGCGCAGGAAGCGTGCCTGGTTCTCGGCGCGGGTGCGATTGTCCAGGCCCGCGTGGTACGGGACCGCCCGGATACCGTTCTCGGTGAGAAACGCAGCGGTCTTCTCGACGGAGTTGCGGGACAGGCAGTAGACGATGCCGGCATCGCCGGGGTGCTCGGCGCGCAGGAACTCTAGGAGCTGCCGATCGGGCCGGTTCTTCGGTTCGATGCGGTATTGGATGTTCGGCCGATCGAAACTGGCCACGAAGCGCCGGGCACCGCCCAGGTCGAGCCGGGTGATGATCTCGTCGCGGGTCTTCTCGGTGGCGGTCGCGGTGAGCGCGATCCGGGGCACGTCGGGCCAGCGTTCGTGCAGCATGGACAGCGCCAGATAGTCGGGCCGGAAATCGTGACCCCACTGCGAGACGCAGTGGGCCTCGTCGATCGCGAACAGCGCGATCCGGCCCCGGTCGAGCAGCTGGGCGGTCGATTCCATGCGCAACCGCTCCGGCGCGAGATACAGCAGATCGAGTTCGCCGGCCGCGAACTGCGCTTCCACGGTGCGGCGCTCGTCCGGGAACTGGGTGGAGTTCAGAAAGCCGGCCCGCACCCCGAGCGCGCTGAGCGCGTCCACCTGGTCCTGCATGAGCGCGATCAGCGGGGAAACCACCACTCCGACGCCGTCGCGGACCAGCGCGGGAATCTGATAGCACAGCGATTTGCCGCCGCCGGTGGGCATGAGCACCAGTGCGTCGCCGCCGCCGATCACCTGGTCGACGATCGCGCGCTGTTCGCCCCGGAAACTGTCGTAACCGAAGACCCGGTTCAGAATCCGCTGTGCCGCATCGGATTCGGCACCGGACTCGGCAACGGGCACGGTCGGGGCTTCGGGGGCTTCCACGCGGCCCATCCTACGAGCACCGCCGGACAACCCGGGGGGCGTCCGGCGCGGACGCCGAGGTCGCGCGCGTAGTGCACACATGTGGATGAACCGGGTCCCGCTCCGGCCGCCGACACCGTGACCACGCGCCGCGCGAATCCCGCGGTACCGCCGCCGATCACTTAGGTTGTCCGATATGGCATCCAGAATGCGATCGCGTGCCCGGTGGGCGATGGTCACCGCCATTACGGCAGCAGCGGCCTGTGTGAGCGCGGCGCCCGCGCACGCACAGGAGTTCCCGGCCATGTGCGCCGACGGCTGGCAGGCGACCACGATCGTCGAGGGGGTCGGCAATCTGGAGAACCTGGATTCCGACGGGGCCGGCGGCTTCTATGTCACCGGCCTCGTCGACGGCTACCTCGCCCACGTATCGGCCGACGGGAAATTCGAGAAGCTGGTCACCGGGCTGCAGCATCCGGCGGGCGTCCGCGTGGCCGGGCGCTCGGTGTACTTCCTGACCGGCGACGGGGTGACCGATCCGCCGGGCACACTACAACGCTACGACCTCGACACCGGCGCGGTGAGCGTGCTCCGCACCGGGCTCAACGGCCCGAACGGCCTGCTGTTGCTTCCCGACGGGGACCTGCTGATCAGCACGATCGGGCTTTCGCGGGCGCCCACCGGAATCGCCCGGTACCGGCCGTCGACCGGCGAGTTCACCGAATCGTGGTCACCGCTCCCGCTGACCAACGGCCTGGCTCTGGCTCCCGACGGGCAGTCGATCTACACGGACAATCTCACCATGCGGATCTTCCGGATCCCCCTGGGTTCGCCCGCCGACGCCCAGGTGGTCGCGGGGCCGCCGAACCTGCTCACCGTTCCCGACGATATGGAGGCCACCCGCGCCGGTGACCTGTACGTCGCCGATCACGGAGTCGGCGCGATCTATCGGGTGGACCCGGCCACGGGGACCGGATGCGCGATCATCACGGGCCTGATCAGACGGCCCGACCCGGTCCGGACCGTGCCCGATGGCACCACCTCGGTGCGGATCGCCCGCGACGGCGGATCGTGGGCACTGTTCGTGACCGGGATGGATGGGGCGTTGCGGCGGCTGAGCCCGCCACCGGGTGTCGACCTCACACCAGCCGACGCCACTCGGCGCTGATACACATTGCCCGCTCAGAGCCAATTTATGGACAATCCGCACTACCGGCTCAATTGAGGTCGGAAAGTGACCGCTAGGGGTCATACGGTGCTTCTCGAGCACGGAATCCACCGAACCCCTGACGGAAGGCGATGACCTTGAGCGAGAACTCCACCCTCCCCCGGACCGATACCGCCGCGACCCTGTCCGGCGAACGCGCCGACCTGCTCGCCGAACTGCGGGCCGCGCGCTTCTTCCTGCGCTTCACCGCCCGTGAGCTGACCGAGGAACAGGCCGCGGCCCGCCCCACTCCCAGTGCACTGTGCGTGGGCGGCCTGATCAAGCATGTGACCGGCGTCGAACGCGGCTGGGCGGATTTCTTCGTGGCGGGCGCCGCGGTCTCGAAGGACTTCGACGATATGACCGCCGCGGATTTCGCGGCCCGGGACAACGAATTCCGCATGCTGCCCGGCGAAACGCTCGCCGGGGTGCTCGCGGCCTACGAGGAGGTGGCACGGCGGACCGACGAAATGGTGGCCACCCTGCCCGATCTCGACACGAAGTGCCCGCTGCCCAAGGCCCCCTGGTTCCAGGAGACCCACTGGTCGGCACGCCGGGTGCTGCTGCACATCATCGCCGAGACCACGCAGCACGCGGGTCACGCGGACATCATCCGCGAGGCGATCGACGGCGCCAAGACCATGGGCTAGGCGGGTCACCACCGTACGTCGAGCGGGGAGTGGGGCCCGGCAGCCACCCATTCCCTGGTCAGATGCGCCAGCTTCGCGGGCGCGACCTGTACGTGCAACGCGGCGATCCCCGAGGGAGCCATTTCGAGGCACAGGACGCCGTAGACCCGGCCGCCGGCCTCGATCACGATCGCGGGATCGCCGTTGAGGACGGCCGCGTAGAACGTGAGGTCGGCGCCGACGAAGGCGCGTTCGGCGCCGGTCGGACGGAATAGATTGCGCAGGTAATGGGCCACCGCGGCCGCCCCCATCACCGGGGTCCGACGGGCCGGAACGGCGCCGCCGCCGTCGGCCACGCTGACCACGTCACCGGTGAGCAGCCGGACCAGCGGCTCGGTATCGCCGCTGAGGGCGGCGACGAGGAATTCCTCGGCGATCCGCCGCGCGGCCCGCCCCCGCGTCTACCTCGGTCCGGGACCGGCCGCCGAGATGCTGTGCGGCCCGCCGGTAGATCTGCTGGCAATTCGATTCGGTGAGATCGAGGATTTCCGCGATCTCCCGATGCGGGTATCCGAATGCCTCGCGCAGCACGTACACCGCGCGCTCGTTGGGGGTGAGCCGCTCCATCACGGTGAGCATCGCGAGCGAGACCGACTCGCGCTGCTCGACGGTCTCGGCGGGACCGAGCATCGGGTTCCCCGCCAGGACCGGCTCCGGAAGCCACTGTCCGACATAGGTCTCCCGCCGGGCCCGCGCGGAAGTGAGCTGGTTGAGGCACAGGTTGGTGAGCACCTTCGTCAACCATGCCTCGGGTGTCTCGATCCGCTCCCGGTCCACCGCGTGCCACCGCAGGAACGTTTCCTGGACGGCGTCCTCGGCATCGCCGGCCGACCCCAGCAGCCGGTAGGCGATCGCCTCCAGACGGCCCCGGGCGCCCTCGAAGAGGTCGGCTTCGTGCGTACTGAGCGACATCAACCCATCGTCGGCCCTCGGCGCAGCTCGCGTCCACCGGCGCGGCCCGGGGGCGGAGCACGGTGCCGAGCCCGTACGGCGGTGTGCGGTCGCGAGCGGGAGCGGCGGACTAGCCGCGGAGACGAAGCAGAACCTGCTGGTGCAGCCGCCCGTTGGAGGCCACCGCGTCCCCGCCGTGCGGGCCGTCGCGACCGTCGAGGGCGGTGAAAGTACCGCCGGCTTCGCGGATCAGGATGTCCAGCGCGGCCAGATCCCACAGCGACACCTCGGGTTCGGCCGCGATATCCACCGCCCCCTCGGCGACCAGGCAGTAGCTGAAGAAGTCGCCGTAACCGCGGACCCGCCACACATCGTCGGTGAGATCGATGAACTGCTCACGCAGGCCGCGGTCGCGCCAGCCGGACAGGCTGGAGAACGCGAGGCTGGCCGAGCCGAGATCGGAGACGGCGCTGACAGTGATCGGTTGCGGCGCGCCGGGATGGAAACTCGACCATGCGCCCTGCCCCGTCGCGGCCCACCAGCGGCGGGCCAGCGCGGGCGCGCTCACCACACCGACCACCGGCACACCGTCCTCCAGTAAGGCGATGAGAGTGGCCCACACCGGGACGCCGCGCACGAAATTCTTGGTGCCGTCGATCGGATCGACGACCCATTGCCGGCCGGTGAACTCGGCTGTGCCGCCGAATTCCTCGCCGAGGACCGAGTCCTCGGGGCGGCCGTGCCGCAGGATCCGGCGGATCGCCTCCTCCACGGCCAGATCGGCATCCGATACCGGAGTGAGGTCCGGTTTGGCATCGACCTTCAGGTCCAGCGCGCGGAACCGTTCCCGGGTGATCGCGTCCGCTTCGTCGGCCAGCCGCAATGCGAGTTCGAGGTCAGAGGAGTGAGCAGCCACACCCGAACACTATCGAGTCGGTCCGGATGCGGCCGCGCGCCGTGCCGTCGCGCTCGCTGTGCGCACCCCGGGTCAGGCCGCTACCGCCCGGGCCGCCGTCAGCGCCTCGGCCCACCATCGCAACCGGTCCAGCATCGCCTGCGCCTGTGCTTCGGGCTCCTCGGGCGCGTGCAGTTGTCCATCCTCCCCGAACAGCAGGTAATAGCGCGGGAACGACACGTACTCGCGCACCGTGTGGGCGTCGAGTTCGTTGAACACCTGGCGCAACTGTTCGATGGCCAGCAGGCCGCCGCTGGCGCCGCTGTAGCCGACGAACGCGACGGCCTTGCCCTGCCACTGGGTGAAATGCCAGTCGATGACGGCCTTCAGCGAGGCCGGGAAACTGCGGTTGTAGTCGGGGGTCACGATGATGAACGCGTCGGCGGCGCCGAGCCGCTCGGAGAGGTCCCGCATACCGGCCGGGCGCGGCGGGTTCGGTTCCATCGCCGGCGGAACAGCCGGCAGCGCCAGCGGGATCTCGGCCTCGGCCAGGTCGATCACGTCGATCTCGAACCCGGTGTCACGGGCGGCCTGGGCGGCGATCCACGAGGCGACGACCGGTCCGAAGCGGCCCTCGCGGACGCTGCCGATGATCACCGCGAGACGCAGCGGCATTGTGGTCATGGTGTTGCTCCGTTCTTCTCCGGCGGCCCGGTGGCCGCCCGAGGTCGAATCTGCCGCGCCGGACGCCGCGGTGGGAGACCGCGCCGAGAGTGGTACTGCCACGGCCACCCTGCGCGGCCGGCCCGCCGCTACCGTGGGACCGTGAGCGAGAACGAGATGGGCCTGTTCCTGCGCAGCAGGCGCGACGCGGTGACACCGGCCCAGGTGGGGCTGCCCACCGGGGCACGCCGCCGGGCGCCCGGACTGCGCCGGGCGGAACTGGCCACGCTGGCGGGGGTCAGCGTCGAATACATCACCCGGCTCGAGCAGGGCCGGGACCGTAATCCCTCGCCCCAGGTCCTCGCCGCGCTGGCCGACGCACTGGGACTCACCTCCGCGGAGCGTGTCCACCTGTACCGGCTGACCAAGGCCGATACCGGTTTCAACTGCATGGGCCGGGCCCGGCCGGGTCGCGAGATCCGGCCGACGATCCGGGCGCTGCTCGATCAGCTCGAACCGGCGGCAGCGGTCGTGGTCAACCGGCTGACCGAGGTGCTGGCCTGCACCGAGGGCTACCGCAGGTTGATGGAGCCGACCGGCGCGCTGGACGGCGAGCACTGGTCCAATCTCGCTCATTTCACCTTCACCGATCCGCGGGCCCGAGAGGTCTACCCGGATTGGGGTCATCTGGCCGACCACCTGGTCGCCACCCTCAAACAGGGCCCCTTCCGCGCCGACCCGGAGATCGCGGCGCTGGCCGACCAGCTCACCATCACCGCGGGCGCGGCGTTCACCGACCGGGTCGCCACGGTGCCCAATCTGCCCGCCGCCACCGGCGTGACCCGGATGGCGCACCCCACCGCCGGGACGTTGCGGCTGGCCTTCGAAACCCTGGACCTTTTCGCCGACGACGATCAGCAGTTGATCGTCCACCTGCCCGCCGATCCGGCCACGGCCGCCGCTCTGGACCGCCTGGCCGGCCACCACCCCGGCAACCTGCGGGCCGTCCCGAGCTGACCGGCGGCGGTCTCCGCGGGCCGCGCGGTACACCCCGGCCGACGCTCCTAGTAGCCTTGAACACCGTGCATCCAGACGTGACCGCCGACCTCGCCGAACTCGACGCGACCCTCAAGACCGTCGAATCGGTCCTCGATATCGAGGAGCTGCGCCGCCGCATAGACGAGTTGGAGCACCAGGCCGCCGATCCCGAGCTCTGGAACGACCAGGATCACGCGCAGCGGGTCACCAGTGAGCTCTCGCACGCCCAGGGCGAACTGCGCCGGGTCCAGGAGTTACGGCAGCGGCTCGAGGATCTGCCGGTGCTCTACGAGCTGGCCGAGGAAGAAGAAGGCGACGCGAAGACCAGCGCACTGGCCGACGCCGACGCCGAGCGGTCCGCACTGCACACCGATGTGGAGGCCCTCGAGGTCCGCACCCTGCTGTCGGGCGAGTACGACAAACGTGACGCGCTGGTCAATATCCGGTCCGGCGCGGGCGGCGTGGACGCGGCCGACTGGGCCGAGATGCTGATGCGCATGTACATCCGCTGGGCCGACCGGCACAAGTACTCGGTCGAGGTCTACGACACCTCCTACGCCGAAGAAGCCGGCATCAAGAGCGCCACGTTCGCGGTGAAGACGCCGTACGCCTACGGCACCCTCTCGGTGGAGATGGGCACCCATCGCCTGGTCCGGATCAGCCCGTTCGACAACCAGGGCCGCCGCCAGACCTCCTTCGCCGAGGTCGAGGTGCTGCCGGTGGTGGAGACCACCGACCATATCGAGGTCCCGGAAACCGATATCCGGGTCGATGTCTACCGATCCTCCGGGCCCGGCGGCCAGAGCGTCAACACCACCGACTCGGCGGTGCGGATCACCCATATCCCCACCGGGATCGTGGTGACCTGCCAGAACGAGAAATCCCAGCTGCAGAACAAGGTGTCGGCCATGCGGGTGCTGCAGGCCAAACTGCTGGAACGCAAACGGCAGGAGGAGCGCGCCCAGATGGATGCGCTCAAGACCAACGAGGGCGCGTCCTGGGGCAACCAGATGCGGTCCTATGTGCTGCACCCGTACCAGATGGTCAAGGATCTGCGCACCAACTACGAAGTCAACAACCCCTCGGCGGTACTCGACGGCGATATCGACGGATTCATCGAATCCGGAATCCGCTGGCGGATGAGTACAGTGCTGCAGGAGAGCTAGCGGTCCCGATTCCGGGTCGCCGCAAGCCGTTTCGGTGATGCACGGGAGAGCAGGTGGTCTGATGCATTCGGAGGGGGCGGAGGCCCTGGCGCTGTCGCTGGCGGCATCCTCGGAGGTCACCTCATGGCTGCGGTCGTCCGGCCTGGAGATCGTGCTGCTGGTCCTCGGCGCGATGCTGTTCGCCCGCTTCGCCACCTACGTCCGCGACCGGGTGACGCAGAAGATCGATTCCGGGTTCCGCGGCGGTGACGCGCTGGTCCGCTCCGAGGAGGCCAAGCACCGGCACGCGCTGGCGCAGGTGCTCACCTGGGTGGTGCTGACCGTGGCCTATGTGCTGGTCGCCATGGAGGTCCTGGGGCGGATCGGCTTCTCGATGTCGGGCCTGGTCGCGCCGGCGGCGGTCCTGGGTGCCGCGCTCGGTTTCGGCGCGCAGCGCATCGTGCAGGACATCCTGGCCGGGTTCTTCCTCATCACCGAACGGCAGTACGGATTCGGCGATGTGGTGCGGATCGCGGTGACCGGTATCCAGGATCCGGCCGAGGGCACGGTCGAGGATGTGACGTTGCGGGTCACCAAATTGCGTAACCCGGACGGTGAGGTGATCACCGTCCCGAACGGCCAGATCGTGAAAGTCACCAATCTGTCGAAGGATTGGGCCCGCGCGGCGATCGATGTCCCGGTCTCGGCCAGTGCCGATATCATCCGGATCAACGAAGTGCTGCACGAGGTGGGCGGCCAGGCCTACCAGGACCCCCGCCTCGAACCACTGCTGCTCGACGAGCCGACGGTGATGGGTGTGGAGGACCTGACCGTGGACCAGATGAACATTCGGATGGTCGCCCGGACGCTGCCGGGTAAACAGTTCGAGGTGAGTCGCGAGCTACGGGTGCGCGTGGCCGCGGCCATGCGCCGGGAGGGCCTGAATGCGCGCCCGTAGATCGACGCTGGTCCTGGCGTGCGGCTGGGTGGCGACCTTCGTGCTGTACCTGTTCGTGAAGCCGGATCAGATCGCCCCCGCGAAGCCGGCGCCCGCTCCCGCCGTACCCGCCGTCCATCAGGTCCCTGTCCAGGTGATTCCCGTCCGGTAGCGGCGGCGACACGGCCCGCGGGCCGCTTCGTTATCGAATGGTTACACTGTCTCCTCGTGATCACCCTGCGCAACGTCAGCAAGTCGTATCCGACCGCTACGCGACCAGCGCTGGAAAACATCAACGTCCATATCGACAAGGGTGAGTTCGTCTTCCTCATCGGTCCGTCGGGTTCGGGCAAATCGACCTTCATGCGGTTGCTGCTCAAAGAGGAGACACCGACCGCGGGCGAGATCTCGGTCGCGGATTTCCGGGTCGATCGGCTGCCGGGGCGGAGGGTGCCGCGATTGCGGCAGCGAATCGGGTGTGTTTTCCAGGATTTCCGGCTGCTGCAGCAGCGCACCGTAGCCCAGAACGTGGCGTTCGCCCTGGAGGTGATCGGAAAACGCCGGCAGTTCATCGACCGGACCGTGCCCGAAGTGCTCGAACTGGTCGGGCTGGGTAACAAGGCCGACCGGCTGCCCACCGAATTGTCCGGCGGCGAACAGCAGCGGGTCGCGATCGCCCGGGCCTTCGTCAACCGGCCGCTGGTCCTGTTGGCCGACGAACCCACCGGCAACCTCGACCCCGAGACGAGTTACGAGATCATGCTGCTGCTCGAGCACATCAACCGGATGGGCACCACCGTGCTCATGGCCACCCACGATCCGCTGATCGTGGACGGTATGCGCCGGCGTGTGGTGGAACTCTACGACGGCCATCTGGTCCGCGATCAGGCCGACGGTGGTTACGAGGTGCGCCGGTAATGCGGGCGGGATTCCTGTTCGGCGAGGTCTCCGAGGGGCTGCGCCGCAATGTGACCATGACCATCGCGATGATCCTGACCACCGCGGTCTCGCTGACCATGCTGGGCGGCGGTCTGCTGGCGGTGCGGATCGCCGACAAGACCGAGCAGTACTTCCTGGACCGGCTCGAGGTGCGGCTGTACCTCACCGAGGACGTCTCCGCCACCGATCCGGACTGTGTGAACGATCCGTGCCGAACCCTCATGGCCGATCTCGAGGCCGTCGACGGCGTGGAGAACGTGCAGTACCTCAATCGGGACGCGGCGGTCCGGGAGGCGAAGGAGAAAACCTTCAAGGATCAGCCGGAACTGGCCGAGTACGTGAGCGAGACGCCGCTGCCGGCCTCACTGCGGGTGAAGATGACCGACGCGTCGCTGTACCCGACGATCTACGAGCAGTTCTACGAGCGGCCCGGCGTCGGCATGGTCCGCAATGACAAGGACATCGTGGACCGGCTGGTCAGCCTGTTCGACGGACTCCGCAATGCCGCGTTCGGTATGGCGCTGCTGCAGGCCGTGGCCGCACTGCTGCTGATCGCGAACATGGTGCAGATCGCGGCCTTCACCCGGCGTACGGAGGTGAGCATCATGCGCCTGGTGGGCGCCACCCGCTGGTACACCCAGCTGCCGTTCCTCCTGGAAGCGGTGGCCGCCGCGCTGGCGGGCGGCCTGCTGGCCACGGTGGGCCTGTTCGTGGCCCGGCCACTGGTGATCGACCGGGCCCTGGGCGATCTGTTCGCCAGCAATGTGTTTCCGCAGATCACCTTCGACGACATCTTCACCACCGCCCTCATGGTGATGCCGGTCGGCGTACTGTTCGCCGGTCTCACCGCCTACGCGACCCTGCGCTGGTACGTGCGGGAATAGCCGGCCGGAGTCCGCGGCCCGGGTGACGACAACTCCCACCCGCGGTAACTCCGGTGACCGAGAACGCCCGCCCCGGACTCCGGGGCGGGCGTTCTCGGCTTCATCACCTGCCGATTCCGCGCACCCGTCCGCTCACCAGGACGTAAGGACCACTCGACGCCTTTCTTACTCCGCAGTAAGATAGCCTTACTCCGCAGTAAGATCCCCGGGGTCCGACCCTCACCCCCGCGCGAGAAACAGGTGATGATGAGCATTCGAGACAGCGCTACCGAGCGGCGGTCGCACCACGGCGCCCGCCAGGAGAACGGGGTGGGCCTGCACCAACCCAAACGGGACTGGATGGGCGCCGCCATGCGGGTCATGTCGACCATCACCGGTTCGGAGCTGGCCGAGAAATACAACCTGCGCAAGCCGATCGACCGGGTCACCTACCAGAGCACCAAAACCGGATTCCGCACCCTCGGCGCGGCCACCCGGGCCTTCAACAAGGTCGCGGGCGGTGGTGCGCCCAAGCGGCTACCGGACAACGAGTCCAAGACCAAGGACTATTTCGACCTCACCCCCACCGACGAACAGCAGATGATCGTCGAGACGGTGCGTGAGTTCGCGGCCGAGATCCTGCGCCCGGCCGCGCACGACGCCGACGAGGCGGCCGCCGCGCCGGCCGATCTGCTCGGCCGGGCCGCGGAACTGGGTATCACCCTCATCAACGTGCCCGAGGAGCTCGAGGGCGCGGCCACCGAACGCGGCGCGGTCACCAATGCGCTGGTCGCCGAGGCGCTCGCGCACGGCGATATGGGTCTGGCGCTGCCGCTGCTCGCGCCGAGCGGGGTCGCGGTCGCGCTGTCCCAGTGGGGCACCGACGCCCAGCAGCAGACCTATCTGCCGGCCTTCACCGGCGAGAACGTGCCCCAGGCCTCCGTGGTCATCAGCGAACCGCGGGCCTTGTTCGACCCCTTCAGCCTGCAGACCAAGGCGGTGCGTTCCCCCAGCGGATACCGGTTGAACGGTGTCAAGAGCCTGGTCCCCGCGGCCGCCGACGCCGAGATCTTCGTGGTGGGCGCCGAACTCGACGGACGCCCGGCCCTGTTCGTGGTGGAATCCGATGCCAAGGGCCTGTCGGTGGAAGCCGATCCGAGCATGGGCCTGCGCGCGGCCGGGCTGGGCCGGCTGGTCTTGGACAATGTGGCCGTCGCCGGCGACGCCGTGCTGGGTGAGGGCGATGCCGCGCAGCACGCGGCCGACTACCGCGATGCCGTCCAGCTCGCCCGCCTCGGCTGGGCTTCGCTGGCCACCGGCACCGGGCAGGCCGTACTGGACTACGTGATCCCCTACGTCAACGAGCGGGAAGCCTTCGGCGAACCGATCAGCCACCGGCAGGCGGTCGCGTTCATGGTCGCCGATATCGCGATCGAACTCGACGGTCTGCGCCTGGTCACGCTGCGCGGCGCCGCCCGCGCCGAACAGGGCCTCACCTTCGCCCGGGAAGCGGCGCTGGCCAAGAAGCTGGCGGCGGACAAGGGTATGCGCTTCGGGCTGGACGGCGTCCAGTTGCTCGGTGGCCACGGCTTCACCAAGGAACACCCGGTCGAACGCTGGTACCGCGATCTGAGGGGTATCGCGGTCGCCGAGGGCGTGGTGCTGGTCTGAGTTCTCGGCGTCGTCACAGCTCTTTCACCAGGAGACTTTCATGATCAATCTCGAACTTCCCAAGAAGCTGCGGGCCAGCGCCAACCAGGCGCACCAGGTGGCCGCGCAGATCTTCCGGCCCATCTCGCGCAAATACGACCTCGGCGAGCACGAATACCCGGTCGAACTCGACACCATGGCCGCCATGGTCGACGGGCTCAGCGATTCGGGCACGCAGAAGATCAGCGGGGCCAGCGGCGGGCGCTCCGACGACGAGGCGCCCTCCACCGACGTGCTCCTCAACGCCAACGGCGGCAATATGTCGGCGCTGCTCAACGCCCTGGAAACCTCCTGGGGCGATGTCGGGCTGATGCTGTCCATCCCCTACCAGGGGTTGGGCAATGCCGCGATCGCGGCGGTGGCCACCGACGAACAGCTGGAACGGTTCGGCAAGGTGTGGGCCTCGATGGCCATCACCGAACCGAGCTTCGGCTCCGATTCGGCCGCGGTCACCACCACCGCTGTCCTCGACGGCGACGAATGGGTGCTCAACGGCGAGAAGATCTTCGTCACCGCGGGGCAGCGTTCCACCCATATCGTGGTGTGGGCGTCGGTGGACCGCAGTCTCGGCCGCGCCGCCATCAAATCGTTCGTGGTCCCGCGGGACGCTCCCGGCCTGTCGGTGGCCCGGCTCGAGCACAAGCTCGGTATCAAGGCCTCCGATACCGCGGTGCTGCTGCTCCAGGACTGCCGGATCCCGAAGGACAATATCCTCGGCAGCCCGGAAGTGAACGTGGAGAAGGGTTTCGCCGGGGTCATGCAGACCTTCGACAACACCCGCCCCATGGTCGCGGCCATGGCCATCGGCGTCACCCGCGCCGCGCTCGAGGAACTGCGCACCATCCTCACCGACGCGGGTATCGAGATCTCCTACGACACCCCGCCCAACAACCAGCACGCGGCGGCGGCCGAGTTCCTGCGGATGGAAGCCGACTACGAGTCCGCCTACCTGCTGGCGTTGCGGGCGGCCTGGATGGCCGATAACAAGAAGCCCAATTCGCTCGAGGCGTCGATGTCCAAGGCGAAGGCGGGGCGCACCGGTACGGATGTGACGCTGAAGTCGGTCGAACTGGCCGGCGCGGTCGGATACTCGCAGCGGCTGCTGCTGGAGAAGTGGGGCCGGGACTCGAAGATCCTGGACATCTTCGAGGGCACCCAGCAGATCCAGCAGCTCATCGTCGCCCGCCGGGTCCTGGGCAAGACCAGCGCCGAACTCAAATAAGCAGGTCAGACGCGAGAAACCGGTGTGGTCCGCTGGGGGGATCACACCGGTTCCGTCTGTTCGGCTCGAGTGCCTCGGCCGGCTCCCGGACGATTGCCCGCAACCGCGCCGGCCGCACCGCCGACACCGTTGCGATTTTCGCCGCTGCGCCACTCATATCGACCTGCCGGAGTGACGGTTTCGCGTCCGGAACCGTCTGGACGACGAATACCGCCTCTATCGTGGACCGATGGCATCGGTCAAACAGATCCAGGTCACCTTCGACTGCGCGGAACCCGAGCGCGTCGCTCGATTCTGGTCCGAGGTGCTGGGCTACGAGCATCAGGGTTCGGCATGCGTCGATCCCTCGGGTGCGGGCCCACGCCTGTACTTCCAGCGCGTACCCGAGGGCAAGGTCGTCAAGAATCGGCTGCATCTCGACGTGCGGGTCGGTACCGGCTCGTTGGTGCACAGCGCGTGGCCGCACTCGAGGCAGAATGCGCACGACTGGTCGCGCTCGGCGCGGTACGAGTGCGGGTACTGCTCGCCGACGAACACAACGAGTCGTGCCTCGTGATGCAGGACATCGAGGGCAACGAGTTCTGTCTCGACCGAGTGACCGCGCTCCCCCGTATCCGGAGCGGTACGAAGCGCCCACCACTCCATCGATCCGGCCATCCGATGCCGAAAGCGCCGGGACCGTAGGTCAGGGCAGTGGCACCCGAGAGGTCTCTCCGGCACCGTTCCGTGCGACCGTGCCGAAGACGATATCGGGGAAATGATTCCCGAAGGCCAGGTCACCGGTCGCCGCGAGATCGTCGACCCGGCTGCGCCGCCCCCGCGCCGACCGGGCACGGTCGTGGTCGCCTCCCGAGGACGCGAACCGGCCGAGCGAATGAGCTGCGAACCGGATACGAAACCGCGACCGACCGGCCGCGCGGCGGTCCTGGACACCACCGGGGCCGAGTGACAGTGTTTGTTCGATCGGCCCGTCCCGATCGGTGCCGCGCCGCCGGATCCGTTCTCCCGCCGCGCCGGCACGAGTACCACCACGCAGCATCCACACCGAGTCACTGAGCAGTACCCCGGATATCACCCCTGCAAGGAGACTGGTTATGCGTATATCGGCCTTTACCCGTCGGCTCCTCACCTCTGCCGTGGGGACCGCCGCGGCCACTGTTCTGTTCACCGGACACGCGACCGCCGAGCCCGCCCAGGTCGATTGGGCTTCGGCCACGCAGGCCCTGCACACCGCGGCGAGCGGTGATCCGGCCGCCGAACAGGCGGTATCCCGGCTGCTCGGGGACGCGCGAGTCGCCGCGGCCGCCCGTGATGCCGCGCTGCCCGCCCAGCCGTTCCAGATCCCGGCCGAATCCACTGTGGGCCGCGGCGGCGGTCCGGGAATGTACGGCTCGGGCCTGTCGCTGAACATCGACGGCTTCCGGTTCGCGTTCTTCGGCGGACCGGGCACGATCGCCCCGAATCAGACGGGCGCGCGGCTGGATGTCGTATGGCTCAACCTCAACAACGGCCGCAGCGGTATCGAGCAGCTCACCGAGCATCGGGACATCATCGCCGACACCACGATCCGCACCCGGCCGATCGATCCGGGCCCGGGCCTGATCGTCGCCGCGGTGTACGGCAACCTGTGGCACCGCTGGCCGGTGCCGGTGAGCCAGGAGCATCCGGACGGGTTCCAGTATGTGCGCGGCGACATCACTTTCCCGTCACTCGGCTCGATCTACAACTGACCCGATGCGCCGGGGGCCGGTGCTTGCGAGCGCGTCGAATATCCGACGCCCGCCCGCACCGGCCATCTCGGCGGGCGCTCGAGGATGTCTTTTTTGTCCGGAGCGTACGTTGTGAGCGAATACACTTTCACTGCTACGGTGACCACCGATATGCCGTTCGGAATCGCTAGGTCGAGTGCCGACGCGAGGATCTGTGGAGGTGTTCGAAGGTGAACCTGGCGCACACGCTGGAAGTCGTCAAGGCATACGGGCTGCTGCAGTCCAGCGGATTCATCGATCTGAAGAATCCGGGGGAAACGCTGCGGACGCTGAAGGATTCCAAGACCTACATCCCGCAGGCCACCCTGATCATGCACTCCGCGCGCATCGCGCCGGACGCGCCCGGATTGGCCGACGAACGCGGTGAGCTGACCTATCGCGAACTGGACGAGCAGTCCACCAAGATCGCCCACGGGCTGCGCGACGCGGGGATCACCGAGGGCACCGTGATCGGCATCCTCGCCCGGGACCATCGCGGACTGATCCTCTCCATGGCCGCCGCGGGCAAGCTCGGCGTGAAGATCGCGCTGATGAACACCGGCTTCGCCAAACCGCAGTTCGCCGAGGTGTGCGAACGGGAGCAGGTCAAGGCGGTCCTGCACGACAGCGAATTCCTCGGCCTGCTCGACGCGCTGCCCGCGGATATGCCCCGCTTCCTCACCTGGGTCGACGAGGGCACCGAGGTCCCCGCGGGCGCCCGGACGCTGGACGATCTGATCGCCGAGAACGGCACCGAGACACTGCCGGTACCCGCCAAACCGGGTGGTTTCATCATCCTCACCAGCGGCACCACCGGTCTGCCGAAGGGCGCGCCGCGGGAGAAGGCCAGCCCGGTGGCTACCGCGCAGTTCCTGGACCGCATGCCGTTCCCGAAGCGCGGCACCGTCGTGATCGTCTCGCCGATCTTCCACAGCACCGGTCTGGGCACGTACCTGGTGAGCATCGGTCTCACCAACAAGATCGTCATGCGGCGCCGGTTCGATGCCGAGGCCACGCTGAAGATGATCTCCGACCACAAGGCCCAGCTGCTGGTCGCGGTGCCGACCATGTTGCACCGGATGGTGGAACTGCCCGCCGAGGTCCGGGCGAAGTACGACACGTCCTCGCTGAAAGGGATCATCCTGGCGGGTTCGGCATTGTCGCCGGAGTTGTGCGTCAAGGCGACCGAGACGTTCGGGCACGTGCTGTACAACCTCTACGGCTCCACCGAGGTCGCCATCGCCACCGTGGCCCAGCCGGCCGACCTGGCCAAGGCCCCCGGCACGGTCGGCCGCCCGCCGCTCACCTGCGATGTCCGCCTCTACGACGACAACGACAAGGCCGTGACCGCCAAGAATGTCACCGCCCGGATCTTCGTCCGCAGCGGCGCGCCCTTCGAGGGCTACACCGACGGCCGGCACAAGCAGATCATCGACGGCTACATGTCCAGCGGCGACGTTGGCCATTTCACCGAGGACGGCCTGCTCATGGTGGACGGCCGCGACGACGACATGATCGTCTCCGGCGGGGAGAACGTCTTCCCGCAGGAGGTCGAGAACCTGCTGCTCGAGCGCGAGGACATCTTCGACGCCGCGGTGGTCGGCGTGGACGATGTGGAGTTCGGGAAGCGGCTGCGCGCGTTCGTCGTGCCCGAGCCCGGGCACACTCCGGACGAGGCCGAGATCAAGACCTACGTCAAGGAGAACCTGGCCCGGTACAAGGTGCCGCGCGAGGTCGTCTTCCTCGACGATCTGCCGCGCAACCCGACCGGCAAACTGCTGCGCCGGGTGCTGGTGGAATACGAGGTCTGACAACCTTTCTCGACGCCGAAACCGGGAAATCTCACAGTAGTGTCCCGGTTTCCCTACTGTCCGAGACAATGGGCCGGCAGTCCCCGCGATGGTTGCTAGGGTGGGCGGTGCACAGGAGTTCGAGGAGGTAGCCGCCGTTCCCGGCGGTACACCGCGGAAGGTTGTCGCCGATGACATTGTCGCTGCCCGGCCCCATTCGCAGAGCCGGCGATATCGCCTCGGCCGTGAACGTGATGCGCAAACGCGGTCTCTTCGACCCGTTGCGGCTCGACCACGCCCTCCGGTCGATGAGCAACGCGACCAAGTACGGCCCGTTCGCCGGGGTGGTCATGCATGCCGTGCAGACCCGCCCCGACTCGCCCGCCATCGTCGACGAGGCGGGGGAACTCACCTTCCGCGAACTCGACGACCGCTCGAACGCCTTCGCCCGCGGTCTCACCGAACGCGGACTGCGGCCCGGCGATGTGGTCGCGGTCCTGGCCCGCGACCACCGCGGCATGGTGCTGAGTATGCTGACGGCCGGCAAACTCGGCCTGCGCGCGGTCCTGATGAACACCGGCTTCGCCAAACCGCAGTTCGCCGACGTGGCCGAACGCGAGAAGATCAAAGCGGTGCTGCACGACAGCGAGTTCTTCGACCTGATGAGCGCCATCCCCGCCACGATCCCGCGCATCCTCACCTGGGTCGACGAATCCGATGGTGCCGACCCCGCGATCCCGACGGTCGAATCAGTATCGGCGGGCCGGTCCACCGCACCGCTGGCGGCACCCGCCACACCGGGCGGGACGGTCATCCTGACCAGCGGTACCACCGGCACGCCCAAGGGCGCCCCGCGCGACAAGGTCAGCCCGTTCATCACCGCCCAGTTCATCGACCGGGTGCCGCTGCCGACCGACGGCACCATGGTGATGGCCGCGCCCATCTTCCACGGCACCGGACTGTCCCAGTTCTCCCTGGGCCTGGCGCTGGGCAACCGGGTGGTATTCCAGCAGCGCCGGTTCGACCCGGAGCTCACCCTGGCCAATATCGCCCGCTATCGGGCGGATTCGCTGGTCGTGGTGCCCACCATGCTGCAACGCATCCTGGACCAGCCGAAAGAGGTGCTCGACCGCTACGACGTCTCCTCGCTCCGGGTGATCTTCGCGGCGGGTTCGGCCATCCAGCCCGATGTCGTGGTGCGCACGGGCGAATACTTCGGAGATGTGCTGTACAACCTGTACGGCTCGACCGAATGCGCGGTGATCACCGTGGCGACGCCGCAGGAGCTGAAGAAGTCGCCGACCACCGCGGGCCGGGCGCCGGTCGGGGTGCGGATCGCCCTCTACGACGAGAACCGCAAGCGGATCACCGCGCCGAATGTCACCGGCACGATCTTCATCGACAACCCGCACGCCTTCAAGGCCTATACCGACGGGCGTACCAAGGAGACCGTCGACGGCATGATGTCCAGCGGCGATGTCGGGCATCTCGATTCCGACGGCCTGCTGTTCATCGACGGCCGCGACGACGACATGATCGTCTCCGGTGGCGAGAACGTGTTCCCGCAGGAGGTCGAACACCTCATCGCCGAACGCCCCGATGTACTCGAGGCCGCGGTGGTCGGCGTGGACGATCGGGAGTTCGGCAAACGGCTGCGCGCCGTGGTGGTCCCGGGGCCGGATTCCACACGCGACGCCCAGGAGATCAAGGACTACGTCAAGGCGAATCTGGCACGCTACAAGGTCCCGCGCGAAGTGGTGTTCCTCGACGAACTGCCGCGCAACGCCACCGGGAAACTGCTGCGGAAACCGCTGATGGAACTCGAACCCGGCAGCTGAGTTCCGAGCGCACCGGTCCCTCGCCGGCGTGATCGGGCGACGCCGGCCCCGCCCGGTGTTACGCACGCGCCCCCGGAGCAGGCCGGACCGGATATCGGCGGCGCCGCAGGCAGGGCGGGGTCGGATATCATCCCCTGGTGCGTATCAGGTTCGGTTCCACCCATGTGGTGGACCAGCTCGGCGCCGCCCGCGTCCGCGGTGCGGCGGCCGGCCTGATCTCGGGGGCCGTCTCGGTGGCCGCACACGGCTGGGCGGACCGGACGAGCTCGCCCGACGGAACAGCGGTCGTTCTGCTGGCACTGGCGGCGGCCGCGGTCGGTGCCCTGGTCACCGGATTGCGCCCACTGCGCACCGGCACCACCGGACTCGCCACGGCACTGACAGCCGGGCAATTGCTCGGCCATCTGAGTCTCGGTTGGGGTTCGGGACATCTGCACCACGGTGATCTCCAGCCGACCCCCGCCATGTTCGCGGCGCACGTCGTCGTCGCCTGCGCCGCGGCGGTGGTCGTGCGCGGAGCCGAATTCGCCTACCGGGTCGTCGCGACCGCCCTCGCGCGCTTGGTGCCGGTCGCGCCTCCGCCACCGGCTCTCCCGGACCCGCCGCCGCTGCGCCTGCTGCATCGCGACCGGGTCGTCGCGTGGATCCTCGCGGCCGATACCGGCCGCACCCGGGCACCGCCCCGGGCCGTGCTGATCTGATCTCCCACCCGGCCGTCACGGCCGGGCGCGCCGCAGTGATCTCCGCCCGCGCCCGCGCCCGTGGCCCCGACCGGTTCTTTCAGCGCGGCGACCCGAGCTCTCGGTGCGCGCCGCGTCCCCGCGCACCCGCCCGCCTCCGGGACGGGTGCCGGGCCGGCACAGGACGCAGGTAACACCGATGAGTACCACCGAGGTCCCCGCGGCGCCCGACAGCGCTACCCCGGCGACCAGTTCACCCCGGCCGAACAGAGGCGCGTTCCGCGCGCTCGCGCTGCGGCTGCATTTCTACGCCGGCCTCTTCGTGGGGCCGTTCCTCCTGATCGCGGCGGTGACCGGCGGGCTCTACGCCGTCGCACCGAGTATCGAATCCTTCGTGAACCGGGATCTGCTGACCGTGGATTCCCGCGGACCCGAGCGGCCCCTGGCCGAACAGGTGACCGCCGGGACCGCGGTCCGGCCGGACCTCACCCTGGTGGCGGTCGCGCCCGCGCCGGCACCGGGTGACACCACCCGGGTGCTGTTCAGCGATCCCGCCCTCGGCGAATCCGAGCGGCGGGCCGTCTTCGTCGACCCGGTGACCGCACAGCCGGTGGGCGAATCGGTGGTGTACGGCAGTTCCGGTGCGTTGCCGTTCCGGGCGTGGGTGTCCCAGGTACACCGCCACCTGCATCTCGGTGAACCCGGCCGGCTGTACTCCGAACTGGCGGCGTCCTGGCTGTGGCTGATCGCTCTCGCCGGGCTCGCCCTGTGGATCCGGCGGGTACGCGGCCGACGGCAGCGCGATGCGGCGCGATGGCTGTTCGTCCCGAACCTCGCGAACGCGCGGGAACGCCGGTTGAACTGGCACGCGGTCGTCGGGGTGTGGATTCTCCCGGCGGCGCTGCTGCTCTCGGCCACCGGCCTGACCTGGTCGACCTATGCGGGCGCCAATATCGAGACACTGCGGGAGAACCTCGGCTGGACCACCCCCGCCGTGACGACCGCGCTGCCCGGGACGGCGGCGCCGGCCGAGACCGGGCACGGCGACCATCACAGTGGCCGGCCGGCCGGCCACTCGGTGCCGGCGGACCGGATCCAGCAACTGGACCGGGTACTGGCCGCGGCACGCGCGGCCGGAGTCACCCGCCCCGCGGAAATCACGATCCCGGCGGGCGACGGGACGGCGTTCGCGGTGAAGGAACGGCGGCTGTCGGGCACGCTGACCGCCGATGCCGCGGCCGTCGACGGGGCCACCGGCACCGTCACCGATCGGCTCCCCTACTCCGAGTGGCCGTTCATGGCCAAGATGGCCAACTGGGGCATCCAGCTCCATATGGGTCTGATGTTCGGCGTGCTCAACCAGTTGTTGCTGCTGGCGGCGGCGATCGGGCTGATCACGGTGATCGTGCGTGGATATCTCATGTGGTGGCAGCGCCGGCCCACCGCGACGGCCCGTATCTTGGCGGTGGGCCGGCCGCCGCGCCGCGGGGCGCTGCGCCGATCGGCGGTCCTGGCGGTGCCGGCGCTGGGCGCGGCCGCCCTGATCGGCTGGTTCGCTCCGGTGTTCGGCCTGAGCCTGCTGGCCTTCCTCGTGGTCGACGTCCTCGTCGGCGCCCTGCGCCGCGCGCGTCCGGCGGCCTGAGCAAGTGGGTTCGGTGTCGTGATCGCCGCGGCACCGAACCTTCTCGCCCGACCGAGCCTCCTCAACCGACCGGGCCGGCTCCCGGACCGGCCACGGCCTCGATGGTCCGCGCGTCGGGAAAACCCTTGCTCGCGAGACGTTCCCGGACCTCCCGCTCGACCCGTCCGGCGGCAGCGGTATCGACCAGGGCGATGATGCTGCCCCCGAAACCGCCGCCGACCATCCGTGCCCCGTAGGCGCCGGCCGCGCGAGCGGCGTCCACCGCCTCGTCCAGCACCTCGGTGGAGACTTCGAAATCGTCACGCAGCGAATCGTGTCCCGCATCGAGCAGCGGACCGATCTCGCGCGGGTCGGCGCCCGAGCGCAGCAGTTCCGCCACTGTGCGCACCCGGTCGTTCTCGCTCAGTACATGCCTGGCCCGCCGGTACAGCACCCGATCGGTGAGCCCGGACAGTTGCCCCGCGTCATCGATATCGCGGAGCGATGCGACCCCGAGCGCCGCAGCGGCGGCGGCGCATTCGGCGCGCCGGGCGCCGTAGCCCCCGGCCACGTGCTCATGGGTCTGCCCCGTATCGATGACCAGCAGCCGCAGGCCGGTGGCCGCGAGATCGAACGGAATCTGTTCGAAACCACCCGAATCGGCCGCACCGAAGGCACGCACGTCCAGGTACAGGGCGTGTCCCGCGGTGCACAGGATGGACGCCGCCTGATCCAGGATCCCGGTGGGCGCGCCCACATAGTCGTTTTCGGCGGCCCGGGCGATATCGATCAACTCCCGGTCGCCGACCTCCGGCGCACACAGATCACGGACCGCCACCGCGGCGGCGCAGCACAGCGCCGCCGACGAGGAGAGCCCGGCCCCGGCCGGGACCGCGCCGTCGAAATCCAGTTCCAAGCCCTCGATCCCGTGCCCCCGGCGCCCGAACTCCGCGACGACGCCCAGCGGGTACCGCGCCCAGCCCGGCAGCAGGTCCCGCTCGGTGGCCAGCGCCGCGGCCGGCAGCCGCACCGGTTCGCCCGGCCGCTGGCGCGAGCCCACCCGGACCAGATCGTCGGCGTGCCGGACACCTTCGCAGGTGACCACCAGGGGTATCGCTATCGGCAGCACGAGGCCGTCGTTGTAGTCGGTGTGCTCGCCGATCAGGTTGACCCGGCCCGGCGCCGACCATCGACGACGCCCGCCGGGCGTGATGTACTCCTCGCGTTCGGTCACCGGACCACCGTACGAGCCGCCCGCCGGTGCCCGAGATCCGCCGCGCCGCCACCATCGAGACACCTGTTACGACGTTGTTGCGCCAAGAGAGCGACAAATTCGACAGTGCGTGTCATCATCGGATCCATAGTCCAGGTTTGGTGGGCCGGACGCACCGCGGACGGCTCGGACATCCCCTCGTACAGGAACACTCGGTTTGCGTCAGCCGCCGCTCGATGGACAGGTAGAGCACGACAGACAGATAAGGACCCAGGCCTGCGACGCGGCTCGATTTCACCGGGAATGGAGCGATCAAAGGGGGGCTGATGATCATCAGCGAACCGCAGGGAGCAGGGCGGCACGGTATCCACCGGATACGGTATGGCGCAGCGTTTTCCGTGATGGTGGGCGCGCCGCTCCTGGTGCATCTGATACTCGGGTCCCGTCCGCTGTCGGTGGCGGCCACCTTGATCGCGGCCGCCGGCACCGTCGTCATGATCGGCTTCGGCCTGCGCCGGCACCGCCCGTCACATCCGCTGCCGTGGTATCTGCTGGCCGGGGCCGCGCTCCCCTTCGCGACCGGAACCGTGCTGCGGGAACTCACCGGCTACGCGTCCACCCCTCTCGACGAGATCTGCACACTCGCCGGTTACCTCGGCTCCGGTCTGGCGGCTCTGATGTGGCTGCGGCCGCGGCAGGCCCGGGCCCATCCCGATGTCATCCTGGATTCGGGACTGATCGGGCTCGGCGCGCTGCTGGCGTCCTGGATCTTCCTCATCGCACCCGTCCTGCACTCCGAGACCCCGGGGGTGAACACGGTCACGGCGGTGGCGCTGCCGGTCTGCGATGCGTTGCTGCTCACCTTGCTGGCACATTCGCTGGCCACCTCGAGCCGCTCGGAAACCTCGCTGCGCCTGCTGCACACAGCCCTGGCGGGGGTGCTGGCGACCGATCTGGGGTACCGGCTGGTCGCCGCCGGCACCCTGGACACGGCGCCGGAAGTGCTGGTCCTTCCGCTGATCGGCGCGTACCTGGCCGCCGGGGCGGCGGCCCTGCACCCGACCATGGTGACGCTGGGTGCGCCGCGCACGATCCGGATCCATCATTCCCGCCAGCGCGCCAGCGTCATCGCCGTCGCCCTGGTGCTCTCCTCGCTGGTGCCGGTGGCCCGCGCCCCGCTGAGCCCGCTCGACCAGATCATCGTGTCCTCGGTGCTCGCCCTGCTGCTCATCGGATTGCTGATCCGCAGCGAACGCGCGATCGGCCACAGCGCCCGCAGCGAACGGCGCGCCCAATACCAGGCCGACCACGATCCGCTCACCGGACTGCTCAACCGCTCCGCGCTGCTGCGGGTACTGCATCGTGAGCACCGGGACTGGGCCGAACGCGCGCTCTGTCTGCTGTTCATCGATCTCGACGAGTTCAAGGCGATCAACGACAGCTACGGGCACACCGTCGGCGACGAACTGATCGCCGAGGCCGCCACCCGGATCCGCTCCACCGTGCGCCGCGACGATGTGGTGGCCCGCTACGGCGGAGACGAATTCGTCGTCCTGGCGCCGCTGGAGCGGATGGAAGCGACCAAAATGGCCGAACGCCTGCTCGGGGTGTTCATGAAGCCGTTCCAGCTCAGTACCGGCGAAGTACCGCTGACGGCCAGTATCGGGCTGGCCTGTGGGGGCCCCCGCGATATCGACGCCAGTATCTACGATCTCATCCGCGATGCAGACGCAGCCATGTACCAGGCGAAACGGCGCGGCTTCGGCTATATGTTCCACGACTCGATCCGGTACACCCCGGCCGAACCGAGCCGCCACGGCTGGCGACCGCGGGAAACAGCTGTGTGAGCTGCACTGCCGCCGGCGCCGTGCGGGCGGGCGGACCCGCCCGACCCGGAACACAGGACATCCGGAGAAGCGGTGTAAGAACCCGCTGCCGCATGCCCAGGCAAACCCGGATAGGCCCACAACACCATCAGTGCTCGACTGTCGCCGGTCCCTGGACGTTCGCCTGCACGCGCTCCGGAACCCGGTAGGCCCGTCCCCGGAGTCGACTCCGGGGACGGGCCTACCGGCGACTTCGTATCAGTCCGTCAGTTCTTCCAGCAGTTTGCGCGCCTGCTCGAGTTCGGCCTGCAGCTGCTGGACCTTCGCTTCCTGGGCGCCCCGCACCGAGTCCAGCAGACCGTCCACCACCTCGGAAACCTCCGGCGGCAACAGTTTCGCCGCCTGCGCCACGGCTGTACCGGTGACCGGGATCGCCCGCGCGGTCCGCTTCTTACCCGCGGTGACATCGACAGTCCACTCACCGTCGGCGGTGCCGTTGATGATGACGGTGACCTCCGGCGTCTTGGCCTTGCGCGCGGCCGGTGCCTTGGTCGCCTTGGCGGCGGCGGGGGTTCGCGGCGCCGCGGCCGGTTTCGTCTCGGCGGCAGCACTCTTCGCCGGGGCGGGCGCCGGTTTCCGCTCCGCGGCCGGGGGGGCGGAGGTGGACGGGGACGCGGCGGGAGTCACGGGCGGTTCCTTCTTCTCGGGGGCGGGAGGGGACGCGGGGGGCGCGGCAGCCGGCTTGTCACGCTGGGGTTTTACCATCGTGACCTCGGTGGGGCCGAAGGACAGCACATCCTTGGACCCGGTGGGCCGGATCTGCAGGAAGTCGCCGTCGGCGGGATCGCCGAGCGAGACCACCTTGCCCGACCGCCCCTCGGTGACCCCCACCGCCGCGGCGGTGAACCAGACCATCGGCGGGCGCCCCGCTTCGATCTCCGCGGCGATCTGCTCGAGGTCATTGTCGGACAGGGGTTTCGGCTTCGCGTTCGCTGGTGTTCGCGACGGCATGGGGCACTCCGGGCAATCTCACTTGTTCGTCGAATAGCTGCGTGCACAGATGATGCCGCACCGCACCGACATTTTCACAAGCAGGCAGGGTTAGGACACTCGGCCACCCGTAGAACGTGTTCTATTGTGGGAGCGAATTCCGGCCACCCGAAGGGAGTCACCGTGCCGCTGGACCCGACCGCCGCGGATTTGCGCGAGGCCGTTCTCGCATCTCCTCGCGCCGTAGCCGCCCACGACCGGGCGGCGTGGGTGGGCCTGTTCGCGACCGGCGCGGTGGTCAACGATCCGGTCGGCTCGGACCCGCATACCGGTTACGACGCGATCGCCCGGTTCTACGACACCTTCATCGCGCCCAACGACATCGTGTTCGACGTCGCCCACGATTTCGCCGGGCCGGCGACCGTGCTGCGCGATCTCACCATCACCATCACGATGTCGACCGGCGCCCGGGTCCGGGTGCCGATGCATCTGCGGTACGAGGTGGTCGAGCAGGACGGCGCCCTGCGAATCGGATATCTGGCCGCGTACTGGGAACTGGTGCCCATGGTCGGGCAGCTCATGGGCACCGGACCGAAAGGGTGGCGGGCAGGCACTCGGCTCGGTGGTCTGCTGCTGCGCAATCAGGGCGTGCGCGGCCTGACGGGTATGGCCCGGGCCTGCACCGGTATCGGCGCCGCCGGGAAACGGATCGCGCACCGCCTGTGCGCGGCGGCGGCCGCCGGCGATACCGCGACGGTCACCGCGCTGACCGGCGACCGCGACACGGTGGTGCTGTGGGCGGGCGAATCGATCGGCAGCGCGGAGCTGGCCGTACGAGCGCGCGGCCTGCGGCAGGGCAAAACACTGGCGGCCGGTCGCTCGGTCACGATCAGCGCCGATCTGCCGACAGGTCCGGCGCTGCTGATCTTGGACTTCCACCCCGCCCTGGACCGGATCGAGACCCTGCGGGTACACACGGACACTGTCGCCGCGCGGTAGCGGCCAGGTTCTCGTGTGCGGCGAGATCGTCACCTACGGCTACCGCGGTATGCCGGAGAGAACCGCGGAGGCACTCGACGCGCAGGGGTGGCTGCGTATCGGCGATATCGGCACTCCAGGTCGCGCCGCCCGGTCGGCGCACCGCATCGCGCCACGGCGCGCATCCCCCGCGCGACGGGGGTACGACCTGCGGCGCAGCCTTCGCGCACACCCCCGGTGACACATTCGCGCACACCCCCGGGGCACATATCCGCACTTATCCCCACAGGGCACGATTGCGCACCGGCTCCGCCCGCTCTATTTACTGAGACGCCGAGTCCCGGTAAATTCATCCGTAGAGAGATGTACGCCATACGCACGAGGAGGCACCGATGACGCCGTCGACTCTGCCGCGGGCTCCCAAGCTGGACACCCGGTACCGTGAGACGCTGGAAACACTGTCGGAGGGCTCGGTGCGCCGCCGGTTCGATCCGTATCTGGACATCGATTGGGATGCGCCCGAATTCGCACTCGACCGCGACGATCCCCGATGGATCCTCTCCCCCGACTACGATCCGCTCGGCGCCACCCGCTGGTACCGGGAACTACCGCCGGCGAAACAGATCGAGATCGGCCGCTGGCGTATCGCCAATGCCATCAAGGTCGGCGCGGCCTTCGAAACCGTGCTCATCCGCGGGATGATGCAGTACATCGCGAAACTGCCCAACGGGTCGCCGGAGTTCCGCTACTGCCTGCACGAGATGACCGAAGAGTGCAACCACATCCAGATGTTCCAGGAGCTGGTGAACCGGATCGGCGACGACGTCCCCGGGATGCGGCCGATCTTCCGGGCGCTCTCCCCGTTCATCGGGGTGGCCGGTGGCTACGCGCATGTGGTGCTGTTCCTGGGTATCCTCGGCGGCGAGGAGCCGATCGACCACTACCAGAAGGCGATGATCCGCAACGGCGCGCACCTACCGCCGCTGGTGGTGCGGACGATGGAGATCCATATCGCCGAGGAGGCGCGCCACATCTCCTTCGCCGGAGAATTCCTGCGCGCGCATATCGCGAAGCTCGGCCCGGTCTCGACCGCGCTGTGCGGGCTGTCCTTCCCGCTGGCACTGCGCTGGCTGGCCGGGGAGATCATGGCGCCGCCGCCGGAGTTCGCGCGCCGCTTCGACGTGCCACGCGAGGTCATCGCGGAGGCGTTCTGGCGGAGCCCGCACTCGCGGCGGATCCTGTCCGGCTACTTCGGCGATATGCGGGCCCTCGCCGACGAGCTCGGCCTGATGAACCCGGTCACCTCCCGGCTGTGGCGGGCACTCGGCATCGACGGCGACCGCTCGCGCTACCGCAGCGAACCGGAACGCCGGGTTCGGGCCTCGGTGGCCTGACCCGGGACGGCCGGGCCGACCGACGACGTTCGGTCCGGTCGACGACCCCGCACACTCACGGGGCCGAACCACGCAGTCCGGCGACCACCTGCGCCAGTTCCCGGTCCGGGTCCACCGTCACACCGACCGTCCGGGCCGCGCCGTCGAGGATGTACCAGGCGTAGCCGGAGAGATCCGCGACCATTTCCGCTCGTGTCCGGCTCGGCACCGGATCGGCGACCCATGCGGCCAGCACCCCTTCGACCATGGTCACCACGGCGAACGGCACCGGCTCCAGCGCGGCCGACTCCACCTCCATGATGCGGGCGATCGCATCGATCAGCTCGCGTGACCGCTCGGCGATCCGGATCTTCAGGCTGGAGATGGCGTCCACACTGTCGGCCCCGCCGACGGGCGGGCCGGTCCGGGCGAACGCGGCCAGATTGGGATGGTCGCCCATCCAGTCCGCGACCGCGCGAACCGTTCGCGTGATGATCTCGCGCACCGAGCCGGACGAGACGTCCAGCTGTGCGTCCAGCGCGGCCCCCAGATCGTCGATCAGGTACGACCGGATGCGCCGGTCCAGATCCTCCCGGCCGCTGAACTGCCGGTACACCACGGATTTGGCGACCCCGGCCCGTTCCGCGATCTGCCGCACGGGCACATCCGCGCCCAGTGGCTTCTCCTCCAGCAGTTCGACCGCGGCCCGCAGGATGCGCAACTGACGCTCGGTATTGTGCTGCTCCCAGCGCGCCTCGTATCCGTTGACCTCCCCCGGAATCCGCGATCGCGACGACGCCACCGACATGTCTGGCAGTGTACTCAGCACCGCCGCGGGAGCGGCCGCTCCCGCGGCGTTCCGCTCCACCGACCGCCCGACCGGGGATTTCTTCACCGGGATTTCATAAGCCGCCCCGTTCTGCACGATCAAATGAAAGTACATTTACACCGGCATTAATTCGGGATTGCGCGGATACATTACGCAATACATTCGCGATATATTACAAACCGGTCGTTTTGTCGACTCCGGAAGCGGCGCGGCGTCGCGTAGCATCGGAAGATGTTCTCGCACAGACACATCCAGAATACCGCGCGGACAGATGGTTCCACCAGGAATAACTCACCGGCTGCCCACGGATTCCAATCCATGGGCAGCCGGTACGAAAAACGCTAGAATTGCGGCACATTGGTACCGGGCGGGTCCGGCGATCTGCTGTCACTACGTTGCTCGGTCGCGGGAATTCCCGGCGACACCGGTTACGGGGGGCGGCGCAATCGGAGCAGCGTACGCATACGCGCAGCGACCCGCCGGCGCACCACGCGTACAGGAGGCAAGGATGCCCGACAACACCGGCCCCGAGGAGAACGACGTGGAATCGACCGCCGAGCACGCACCCGTGATCTGGCCGGAGCCCAGCCGGCTGGATTCCTGGTGGCGCGACATCATGACCGATCCGACCGCCGCGGCCCCCGTCGCGGAGTCCGAACCGGCGCCTCCGAGCCTCACTCGCAACGGTTGAGCCGGCCCCCCGGACCCGGCGCCGCAACGCGCCGACATCCGGCACCGGACCAGCAGGCGATACCGCGCACCGGTTCGTTCGCCACGTCCACCAGTCGCTCGAACATCCCGGCGTGCCCCACGGCGGAGGTGACGGCGACGGAGCCGACCCCGGGCAGCGCTGCCGGCGGCCGGGTCCCCGGATCGATCCCGCGAGAGTGCAGCTTCTCGCGGGGCCGCGGCGACGGGATCCGCGGATCGCACCGGGTCACGCCGCCGGATGGGTCGGCCCACGTCGCCCTCGGCGAGAGCCGCCGGAACCCTCCGGCACCCCGCACTCCACCGCGGCGGATCGGCCAGGTGGAATTCGAATCGCCCGCCCGTCCTCGGTGACGATCGACCACGCCGGACGAGAGTCCGCGGTCGCGCGCCCCCGACGGCAACGTCCCGCGGTCTCCGGACTCCCCGCGAACCGCCGTGTCCTCATACACTCCGGCACCTGGGCGCACCGCGGCGGTGATCCGGCACCGACGCGATCCGGCGGGGTATGACCCGGGCATCGCCACACCCGCACATGGACACCCGTCGAATCGGTTCGCCTGATCGAGATACTCGTCGCGGCCGCCCGCGGCTAAGTGTTTTCCGCTGTGGGCGTGAGCCGGACCAATGGGATCTCCCGGTCGGTGCGCTTCTGATAATCCCCGTATACGGGATAGGCGGCGGCGATCCGGGACCACAGCGGCGCCCGCTGCTCCGTGGAGAGGACTTGTGCGGTCATCGACCGGCGCGGGCCGTTGCGGAACGAGACCTCGACGGCAGGATTGTCGCGAAGGTTCCAGTACCACGCCGGGTGGGTCGGGTCGCCGGCCCGGGACGCGACAATGATGTAGTCGTCGCCCTCGACGACCGGAGCCGTCAGCATGACCGAGCGCGGTTGCCCGCTCTTACGGCCGACAGTGGTCAGTTCCAGCGCCGGCATCCCGAAGTATTCGGTGCCCAGGCGGCCGAAGCTGATACGCAGCAGAGCTCGATGCACGGCGTTGACGGCCTTCAGCGTGAAATCAGATGGCACGACAGCTCATCCCCTCCGGTTCGCGGCAGTTGATCCAGCAAAGCAGCTCGGTCGGCGTCCGGCAACGTCGCGCCCTCCGCCGGAGGGGGTCACCGCTACCCCCGGAGCTCGTGACGCCACCGGGTTCCGCCGTCGAAACCCGCCCGGGAGTACTCGAATCCGATCACGCCAATGCCCATCGAGGGCAGCCGGCGGGCGGCTGCGCATCATCGGCATCGCCGCCCGCGAGGCCGTTGAATTGCACCGATGTAATTTATGAGATGCATATCCGCTATCAATGATTCACCCGATCGTAAATGCGTTTCGACCACCCATTTCGAACGATATTCGCTGCCCGTAACCGGCCCAGAGGCACTTTCTTTGATGGAATAGCCACATAATTGCCCATTCTTCTGCTGCGGCAACACATCCGGCCACCGGCGGGCCCACCGCCCCGGGCCGCGCGCCGAACACCCGCCGACCCAAGACGATTCGGGCAGGACGATAGCTCGCGCGAGAGCTGGTTGCCGGCTCGGCTCGGCTATGCCACTACCGCCGGCGGATCAGACCACGGAGAACCCCACACAGCCGGCGAGCTCCACGGCGGCCCCGGTCGGCTCGGCCCCAACAGCGGAAGCGGCCACCGGGCGGCGATGCCCCGACACAGAAAAGGGAAGGTCCCGGAGAGAATCTCTCCGGGACCTTCCCTGTAGTAGCGGGGACAGGATTTGAACCTGCGACCTCTGGGTTATGAGCCCAGCGAGCTACCGAGCTGCTCCACCCCGCGTTGGGTGTCTCCAACACTACGCACTACCTGCCGCAACACCAAAACATGCCGCTGAGCTGGCCTTGCGTCGATAGCAGGCGGCCCCGAGCAACCGAGGTGGCGTCCGATCGCGCGGCGGCGACCCCCGAGCAGCCGGCCCGCGACGCCCGGCCGGCCCGGGCAATACCCGGGCGGAGCACAGAAACGGAGAAGGCCCCGGAACCGTGGTTCCGGGGCCTTCTCCGTTAGTAGCGGGGACAGGATTTGAACCTGCGACCTCTGGGTTATGAGCCCAGCGAGCTACCGAGCTGCTCCACCCCGCGTTGGGTGAACACAACATTACACACGGCTCCCGAAGACTGCCAAATCGCCAGCTCAACGTGCGTATCGGCCGGCGAACCCTCAGGCCGAGCCGGCGGCCGCCGGGCACGCACCGGACCGCCTCGGCAACCATCGGCCCTCGGGCGCCCCGGGCTCCGCAGCGGCGACCGGTCAACAGGGCTCAGAACGTTAACGGTGCGATTGCCGGTTGTCCCGATCGCTATACGAGTGACACGAATTACCTATTCTCGGTGATCCCGGTCACATTTCCGTGTTGTCGCCGACCGCCATGGGTACGGGAGAAATCCATTTATGACCTGGACTTTTCCACATATTCCCCCTTCGCACCAATCGACGTATTGATAGTTATCGATACGTGATCTGACGAGATTTCTTCGTTACCGTCGTTCGCAGGCCCCGACCAGACCGGGACGGGCCGACCGAACCGGAGAACGCCGGCAACCCTGTCCCACGGTTCGGATCAAACCCCGACACATCACCTGGGGACAGGGGCACGCAAGCTTCCAACGCGCTGCCGGTGGGCACAGGCAGGGATTCGCATATGTCCAAGACCCGAAAGTTCAGCACCCGCGTTCTCGGCATGACCGCTATCGCCGGGGCCCTCGTTGCCGTACCGTTCGGTCTTTCCACCGCCACCGCTTCGGCTGCCTCGGGCAACTGGGACGCCGTCGCCGAGTGCGAGAGCAGCGGCAACTGGTCCACCAACACCGGCAACGGCTTCTACGGCGGCCTGCAGTTCACCCAGAGCACCTGGGAGGCCAACGGCGGTAGCGGCAGCGCCGCGCACGCCAGCCGTGAGGAGCAGATCCGCGTAGCCGAGAACGTTCTCGCCACTCAGGGCCCCGGCGCGTGGCCGGTGTGCGGCCAGTACCTGTGACCCGGCCCGGCGCGCTCTGAGCGCGTCGCCATCCAGCGCATACGAAGAGGCGCTGCCATCCATCCGGATGGCAGCGCCTCTTCTTTGCTTTCCGGCCCGGAATCCGACCGAAGCCCCGCGGGCCGCTCACCGCGCGGAGCCGACCGGGATCGGCTCCGCGCCGGGACCCGGCTGCTACCTACCCCCGCCGGCGTCCTGATACGCCTTCACTGCGGCGTCCAGCTCGTCCAGCGCCCGGCCGAAGTCCTCGAAGTTGCCGGTACGCATGGCCGCGCGCACCTCTTCGATCTTGCGGCCCAGCTCCGCCGCTGCGGCATCCCGCGCGGCCGAACCGGTAGCGGCGGGCGGCGGCGTCGAACCGTTGGGAGTCGACGCGCCCTGATCCTGCGAATTATCGCCCTGGGGCTGCGGCGGCGCAGTGCCGGGGTTGGGTCTGGTGGCCGGATCACCGCCGGACGGGGTGGCCAATGCGCCGGAGCCGGGAAGCACCTGGTTCAACGCGTCGGCGAGCGTCGAACCGTAACCGACCTTCACGCTGCCGGCCTGGTCGCGGTAGCTGACCAGCACGCGCAGCAGCTGCGGGAAGGTCGCGGTGTTCTGGCCGGTATTGCGCTCGTTGTAGAACGGCTCCACATAGAGGATGCCACCGTCGGCCACCGGCAGGGTGAGCAGATTGCCATATCTGATCTTGTTCGAGTTCGACAGCAGCGTCTTCTCCTGGGAGACCTGCGGCGCTGTCGTCATCGTGTTCTGCGTCTGCTGCGGACCCTGGGTCTGCGTATCGGTCGGCAGCTGCAGGATCCGGAACTTGCCGTAACCGTCCGGATCGGAGCGCACCGATATATAGGAGGACAGGAACTGCCGGTTGTACCCGACCATCGCACTGGTCAGATTGAACACCGGCTTACCGGTCTCCGGATCGCCGAGCAGTACGTAGTACGGCGGCTGGCTGGCCGACACACCCTCCACCGTCGGATCGGCGGGCACCGACCAGAAGGCGTTGTTGGTGAAGAACTCGCGCGGATCGTCCACGTGATACTTGGTCAGCATCTCGCGCTGCACCTTGAACAGATCCTCCGGATACCGGAAGTGCTCGCGCAGCTCGGGGCTGATCTCGTTCTCCGGGATCACCGCGTCCGGGAACACTCCCCGCCAGGCCTGCAGGACCGGGTCGCTGGGGTCGGTCTCGTACAGCTTGACCGTGCCGTCGTAGGCGTCGACCGTGGCCTTCACCGAGTTGCGGATATAGCTGACCTCTTTACGCGGCAGCAGCCGGCCGGTGCGCTGATCGACGCTGTCCTCGACCGCACCCTCGAGCGAGGTGGTCTGGGCGTAGGGGTAGCTGTCGAGCGTCGTGTAGGCGTCCACGATCCAGACGATGCGCCCGTCCACGACCGCCGGATAGGCGTTGCCGTCCGGGGTCAGCCACGGCGCGACCTTCTCCACCCGGTCGCGTGGCGAACGGTTGTAGATGATCTTCGAATCACCGCTGATCGCCGAGGAGAACAGGATATTGCGCTCGGCGTACTTTGCCGCGAACGCGAGCCGGTTGAACCAGTTGCCGATCGGCACACCCCCGGCGCCGTCATAGGTGAAGCGGGCCTGGTCGGTGTCGTACTCCCGGGGGTTCTGCCCTTCCTCGGCGCCGACGATGGCGTAGTCGGGATCGGACTGTGAGATCAGCTCGCCGTAGTAGATACGCGGCTGATCGACCTTGATCCGCTGCTGATCCTTCGGCGTGAACAGATCACTGACCAGGAAGATCGGATAACCCGAATCGCTACTGCCGCCGGCGGCGTTGGGATCCTCGGACTGCGGCCGGTTGACCCGGTTGGCGGGCGCGGCGACGAACCCGTTGCCGTGTGTGTAGACCGTGTGCTTGTTGATCCAGTCGGTCTGGTTACCGCTCAGGGTCGCCGGCGACAGTTCGCGGGCGGCCACGATGTAGTCCTGGACCTGGCCGTTGAGCGAATACCGGTCGATATCGAGCGCCTCGGGGAAGCCGTAGAAGTTCTTCAGCTGCCGCAGCTGGGTGAACGTCGGGGACAGGATATTGGGATCCAGCAGGCGAGCGTTGGCGATGGTGGCATGGTCCACCGGCACATTCACCGGATTCTTGCTGCTCTCCCCCTTGTAGTCGATGTATTCGATCTTGTCGTCGGTGATCCCGTAGGCCTCCCGGGTGGCGGCGATATTGCGCTCGATGTACTCGCTCTCCTTCTCCGCCGCGTTCGGGCGCACCGAGAACTGCTCGACCATGAGCGGCCACACCGCACCCACCAGCACCGAGGAGAGCACCAGCAGCGCCGCCGCCATCGCGGGCACCCGCAGATCACGCAGCACGATCCCGGCGAAGAAGGCCAGCGCGCAGATGATCGCGATGGACATCAGGATCAGCTTGGCCGGCAGCACCGCGTTGATATCGGTGAACGAACCACCGTTGAAGGTGGGTTCCTTCCGGCTGCTCATCAGCAACTGATAGCGGTCGAACCAGTACGCGACGGCTTTGAGCAGCACGAAGATCCCGGCCAGCACCGCGAGCTGGATCCGCGCCGGAGTGGTGAGCACGCCCTCGCGCCCGGTCAGCCGCAAACCGCCGAAGATGTAGTGGGTCACCAGATTCGCGACGAACGCGATCACCACGGCGACGAACAACCAGTTCAGCACCATCCGGTAGAACGGCAGATCGAAGGCGTAGAAGCCCACATCGAGACCGAACTGCGGATCGGTGCGGCCGAACGAACCGCCGTGCAGGAACAACTGCACGGTGACCCAGTTCGACTGGGCGACCAGCCCGGACAGCACACCCAGCAACACCGGGATACCGAGCCCGAACAACTTCAGCTTGCCGAGCACCGTCGTCCGATACCGGGCGATCGGATCACCGGCGCCCGAGGTCGGCACGAACACCGGGCGTGATCGGTAGGCCAGCAACAGGGCGAGCCAGACGATCACCCCGACCAAGAGCGCGACCACCGCGAACACCGCGATCCTGGTCAGCAGCACGGTCAGGTAGACGCCGCGGAAATCGACCTCCCCGAACCACAGCCAGTTCGTATAGGTATCGATGAGCCGGGGCCCTACCAACAGCAGTGCGGCCAGCACCACCGCAGCCACCAGCAGCAGACGGCTGCGCCGGGACAGCGACGGTAAACCGGCGGGGGGGCGCATGCCCACGATGCCACTCTCCAGGGTCCGGCGACGAGTGAGCCGGTAGCGCCACCGGCCGCTGCGCCGCAGTCCGAATTGTTGAGGTCGGGCCCGTACGGACCCTCTGGGCCCACTCTACGGAAAACGGACATCTTCGCGACCGCAGGGTTCGGGCGGTGTCGCGGCGGCGGATGCGAGGATGGTCGGGTGAGCGCCGATCTGCATGCCGAAATCGTCCTTGCCCGTTCCGTCCACGAAGTCGCGGAGTTCGTGGACGCCGAGGGCTGGGGAAGATCACCGCAGATGTTCGCGCTGGTGCGAACCGCGGATCTGGTGGCCGCCGAACCCGCGCTCATCGACGAGGTCGACGCCGCGGACGAACTGACACCGATCGCCCAGGACCCCCTGCCCGATCACGTGGCCGGCGGGTCGATGGCACTCGACGAATTCCTCGCCACCACCAGTTGGCCCCCCGCGGTGGCGGGCTGTGTCCTGGTGCAGGAGATCGTGGTGCTCCCACCGGACGCCGAGGAGGATCTCGACGAGGCCCTCACTCCGTTGCTGGCCGACGCGGACGCCGCCGACGCGGCCGGCCGGGCCGCCGCCCATGCGCACCCGGGACGGCGCGAGGCCCGGCTCTTCGCGGCCGTGCTGCGTTCGGGAAACAGTCTGTGCCTGTTGCAGCTACGGCCGGAAGAAGGCGAAGAGGACGGCGCCGACCTCGACCTGCGCACCTACCCGAACCTGGCGCCCAACCTGGTGGACGCGCTGCGGCATACGCTCGAGGAATCCGCCGACTGAACGGAGAACGCCCGGGCCCGCGGGCCCGGGCGCACGAACTCCGCCATCCTCGGGTGCCTCAGCCGCAGCCGACGACTTCCTGCCCCGCCGACAGGTCCTCGAGCGACTGCACCGCGCCCGCCAGCGTCTCCACCCGCACCAGCCGCAGACCGTCGGGGACCCGCTGACTCGCCTCATTGCAGTTACCCGCCGGAACCAGGAACGTTTCCGCGCCCGCCTCCCGGGCCGCCATCATCTTGTACTGGATCCCGCCGATCGCGCCCACCTTGCCGTCCTCGTCGATGCTGCCGGTCCCCGCCACGAAGGACCCGCCGTCGAGGTCGCCCGGACTCAGTTTCTCCACCAGCGCCAGACTGAACATCAAACCGGCCGACGGACCGCCGATATCGGCCAGATTGAAATCGATCTGCATGGGCGGCGCCGCGGACTCGGTGGGTGTCAGCCCCAGGAACCCCTTGGCCGCATCGTCGGGCCGGGCCCCGAGCGTGATGTTCGCGGTCTGCTCGGCGCCGTCGCGGCGGTACACCACCGGCACCACGGTCCCGGGCGCCCGGCTCGACGCCTCATTGAGCACATCCTGGGTGGTCGCCACCGGCTTACCGTTCACGCTGACGAGCTGATCCCCGGCCCGCAGCACATCCTGGGCCGGAGCGCCCTCGGTGACCTTGTGCACGAACACCGCCGTCGGCAGGTTCAGCTGACGCATCGCCGCGACCTCGGCGTTGCTCTCCGAGGTCGTGAACTCCTGCTCGTTCGATTTGTCGACCTCCTCCCGGGACACCCCGGGCGGATACACCTCGGCGCGCGGCACGATCCCGTGCCGGCCGCTCACCCAGAAACCGAGCGCCTCGAAGATCGTCAGCCCGTCCCGCACCGCGACCGTCGTCATGTTCAGATGCCCGGCGGTCCGATCGACCTCGGCCCCCGACACCTGCACGACCTCGAGACCGTCCACTTCGCCGAGCGTATCGACGGTGGGCCCGGGCCCCAGCGCCACGAACGGCACGGTGAACACACTGCCCACCACACCGAACAAGACAACCGGGACAAGGGCGACCAGGAGCGTGATGATCCGACGATTCACCCGGCCAACACTAGCCATCGGCTCCCGCACAATGCGGGACAGGCACGCGCGCGATCCACGAGATCACCCACCACCCGGCCCCGTCCGGGCCCGGCGAGATCACGCCAGACGCGCGAGCGCCTGCTTCACCTCGGCCAGGGACGGATTGGTGGCGGTCGAACCGTCGGCGAACTTCACGGTCGGCACCACATGGTTGCCGTTGTTCACGCTGCCGACGAACTCCGCCGACGCCGGATCGTCCTCGATATCGATCTCCACATAGCTGATCCCGGCCTCTTTCAGCTGGGTCTTCAACCGCCGGCAGTAACCGCACCAGGTGGTCGAGTACATGGTCAGATCAGGGGTCACGTCAGTCACGAACAGAGCAACACGCATCGGCCCACGTTTATTGCCCCGTCATGTCCGTACTTCGCGGCGCCGCCGACCGGGCACTCGTGCCCGCGCATAGACTTCCCCGGGTGGGCGCAGTCGATCTATCCGAGTTGGACCCGGAGCAGGCCGCCGCCGTCCGCGCGCCGCGCGGGCCCGTCTGTGTGCTGGCCGGCGCGGGTACCGGGAAGACCCGCACCATCACCTATCGCATCGCGCATCTGGTGGCGGCGGGTCAGGTGCGGGCGGATCAGGTGCTGGCCGTCACGTTCACCGCCCGGGCTGCCGGGGAGTTGCGGGCGCGGCTGCGGGCGCTCGGGCTGGGGGCGGCCGCCTCGACCGTGCAGGCCCGGACCTTTCATGCCGCGGCGCTGCGGCAGCTGCGGTATTTCTGGCCACAGGTGGTCGGGGAGGTGCCGTGGCGAATGCTGGACAGCAAGTTCCCAGTGGTCGCGCAGGCCGCGAACCGGGTGGGGCTGGCTTCCGGGACCGAGAGTGTGAGGGATCTGCTCGGCGAGATCGAATGGGCAAAGTCCTCCCTGGTGGCGCCGGAGGATTACCCGGCGGCAGCCGAGGCCCACCGGCGGGACACGCCGTTCGCGGCCGCCCGGGTCGCGGAGGTCTACGCCGCCTACGAGTCGGTGAAGACCACGCCGGAGGGTCTGCTGCTCGATTTCGACGATCTGCTGCTGCACACCGCCGCCGCGCTCGAGGACTATCCGTCGGTCGCCGACGAGTTCCGGGAACGCTACCGATGCTTCGTCGTCGACGAATACCAGGACATCACCCCGCTGCAGCAGCGGGTCCTGGACGCCTGGCTGGGGGACCGCGACGATCTCACCGTCGTCGGGGACGCCAACCAGACCATCTATTCGTTCACCGGAGCCGGGCCCGGCCAGTTGCTGGACTTCTCCCGCCGGTTCCCGGAGGCGACCGTGGTGCGGCTCGAACGCGACTACCGGTCGACTCCACAGGTCGTCGATCTCGCCAATCGGGTGATCGGGATGGCGCAGGGCCGGATCGCCGGGACCCGGCTGCAGTTGATCGGGCAGCGGCCGGACGGACCGGAGCCGGAGTTCGCCGAATACGACGAGCTCGCCACGGAGGCGACCGATATCGCCCGCCGGATCGAGGAACTTCTGGCCGGTGGCACCCCGGCGGCCGAGATCGCGGTGCTGTACCGGATCAACGCGCAATCGGAGGCCTACGAGCAGGCACTGACCGAGCGCGGGATCGCCTACCAGGTTCGCGGCGGCGAGGGTTTCTTCCAGCGGCCGGAGGTACGGCAGGCGGTGCAGGAGTTACGCAAGGCGGCGGCCCGCGACGATCTGCCCGAGGCGTCGCGCTCCGGGAAGAACCTGGTGAGCCTCGTGCGAGCCGCGCTGGCACCGATCGGCCTCACCACGTCCGCGCCGGCGGGCGCGCAGGCCCGCCAGCGCTGGGAGTCCCTGACGGCGCTGGTCCGGCTGACCGAGGAACTCGTCGAGCACGAACCGGGTCTGGAACGGACCGGGCTGCTGCGCGAACTCGCCGCACGGGCCGAGGCCCGGCATCCACCGACCGTGCAGGGTGTGACCCTGGCCTCGTTGCACGCGGCGAAGGGCCTGGAGTGGGACGCGGTGTTCCTGGCCGGGCTCACCGACGGCACCCTGCCGATCTCCTACGCACTCAACGGTGACGGGTCGGTCGCCGATGTGGCGGCACTGGAGGAGGAACGCCGGCTGCTCTACGTGGGGGTGACCCGGGCCCGGGTCCACCTGCGGTTGTCGTGGGCGCTGAGCCGAGGCGACGGTGACCGCCGGCCACGGCGGCGCTCCCGGTTCCTCGCCGGGCTGGTGCCCGACGGCTCCCCCGCCTCCCGGATCGCCGCCCCGGCGCGACCCGCCGCGGACGCCGACCGGCCGGCGTGCCGGATATGCGGTCGTGCGCTGCTCGATTCGGAGACACTGCTGCTGCGCCGGTGCAAGAACTGTGTGGGACAACCGGATACGGAACTGCTCGGCGCACTCCAGGATTGGCGCCGGGAGAAGGCGGCCGAACTCGCCGTGGATCCGCGCGGGATCCTCGGTGTGAACACGCTCACCGCGATCGCCGAGCAGTTGCCCGAGGACGAAGCCGCGCTGGCCGCACTGGGTATCGGCGAGAGCAAGATGCGCAAGTACGGGGCCGAGGTGCTGGCCATCATCCGGTCCCGGCGCCGTTCGATCGCCGGCCGGTAACCACAAATCGGCAAAACTGCAGGTAGAAAATAGGTTGTCGACTCCCGCGAGATTGCTTAAGGTGGAAATCGCGCTCGGGAGGGTACATCCACGCGCACAGTTGACACACAGTTGAGATCACGACCACGAGTACAGGAGGGAGGCAGTCAGATGAACGGCACAACGAACTACGGCTTCGTCACCGTAGCGCCGAATATGCGGTCGTCCGCTGCTTCCCGGGGGTTCCTCGCTTTGCAGGGGACCGGCCTGTCCTGCCTCGATATTGCCGGTGAGCAGGCACGTATCCGCTATTCGCATCAGCCGAACATCGTCGAATCGCAGGACCAGTCCATCGTGAACTGGCACCCGGGGGCTGCTCTGGCAGCCGTCGGCTCCTTCGCTATCGATCCCGCCGCAGCACCCGCAGTGGCAGATAAGCGACCGGAAAGCCTTCGCAAAGGACACCGAGCGACCGTGAACAGGCGGCCCCACAGCCGACCAAGGTAGGGATCAACCCCACACCTCCTGGCCACGGGACGCAGATGCGAAACCGTGGCCAGAATTTTTTTGGCCTTCAGCCCACAAGGCATCGGTTTCGCAGCACGAACACCGAACCGCTGCACAACAAGCTGAAGGAGAACGACGTGGTCACCACCACCCAGAGCTGGCCGTCGGCCACCACTGATGTGGCGTGTAGCACCGTGGCAACCGATCCGGGGGGCCAGCGGCAGCGCGTCCTGCCCTGCCGAGCGGGCGATCCCGACCTGTGGTTCGCCGAGAGCCCGGTCCAGCTGGAAGAGGCCAAGGCGCTGTGCGCGTCCTGCCCGATCCGTAAGGGCTGCCTGACCGCGGCCATCGATCGGCGGGAGCCGTGGGGCGTCTGGGGCGGCGAGATCTTCGACCAGGGGGTCGTCATCGCCCGTAAGCGCCCGCGGGGCCGGCCGCGCAAGGTCGCCAGCTGTGTCTGACCGGCACGCCGTGTCCCTCGCGGACATCCACCCACACCGGAAACGAGCCGCTCATCGCTTCGTCGATGAGCGGCTCGTTCGCTTCTGTACCGGTAACGATATGCGCGCGGTGATCGCCGGGATCAGGAAAAGTCCGGCGCTGTAATACTTTTCAGGCGCTGTCCCGCTGCTCCCGGAAACCGGGCAGCCAGGTGGCGGCCAACTGCATGAACGGCACCTCGGCATCGAGCTGGGCGCAGATACCGATGGACCCACCCAGTACTCGGAAGATCATCACGTATTCGGCGGGCAACATCATCGCCCGCGCGGTCTTCATCTCCGGCGAGGAGTAATCGGTCGCCTTACCCGCCACCCGCTGCATCCAGCGCCTGGTGAAGTGGAACGATTCGGTGCGGATCGGGTCGGTGAACGGGCGCAGGTACTCCTCGATCTCGGTTTCGGTGAGTGTCCGGCCCGGCTGCACCCAGCCGTTGGCGTGCAGAATCTCGGTGAGTTCGCCGTACTCCTCGGCGACCGCCAGCGCGAGGATCCGGCCCAGCAGCTCCGGGAACCCGCCCGGCAGCGGTGCGCAGGCGCCGTAGTCGATCACCGCGAGCTTGCCCTCCGGGGTGATCATGAAATTGCCCGGATGCGGATCGGCGTGCAACAGACCCACCGTTTCCGGAGCGGAGAAATGGAACCGGCCCATCAGGCCGGCCACCCGGTTGCGCAGGGAACGGGTCCCCTCCGGATCGGCCTGGCCGGCGCTGATGATCGTGGAAACCGGAGTGCCGTCGAGCCATTCGCTCACGATCACCTTCGGCGCGCTGGCGACCACTTTGGGCACCACGAATTCGGGATGCCCGTCATAGGCCTTGCCGAACGCCCGCTGATTCGCGGCCTCGTTGCGATAGTCCAGCTCTTCTTCGGTGCGCTCGGTGATCTCGGCCAGCAGCGGTTTCACATCGGCGCCGGGAATGACCTTCGCGAACAGGCCGGTCATCCGGTTCAGCGTGCGCAGATCGGCGCGCAGCGCCTCGTCGGCTCCCGGGTACTGCACCTTCACCGCGACCGGCCGCCCGTCCGACCACACCGCCCGGTGTACCTGGCCGATACTCGCCGACGCGGCCGGGGTGTCCTCGAACGACTGGAACCGCTTACGCCAATCGGTACCGAGCTGCTGGTCGAGGACGCGGTGCACGGTGGCGGCGGGCATCGGGGGCGCGGCGGCCTGCAGTTTGGTGAGCGCCTCGCGATAGTGCTCGCCGAACTCCTCCGGTACCGCGGCCTCCATCACACTGAGGGCCTGGCCGAATTTCATCGCGCCGCCCTTGAGTTCCCCGAGTACGGCGAACAGCTGTTCGGCCGCCTTCTGGTTCAGCTCCGTGTTGATCTCTTTACGATCGCCACCCGCGAGCTTCCTGCCGAAACCGACCGCGGCGCGCCCCGCTACTCCCAGCGGGATCTTTGCCAACTTCGCATTGCGGGACATGGGCCGGCGCACGATCTCAGACACTCCCCCATAATGGCCGACAACCCCGCTTCACTGCCACGGAAAACCGGAGAGAATTACCCTCGTCACCGAATGTGAATGTCATCACACGGTCTCGCCGACTGTGCTTCCGAGACAACCGCAGCGGGGATGCGGCGCCCATAACCGGCGATCGAGAGACCGGTTATCGAGATCGAGCTCGAGGGTTCTGTTCAGCGTTTCCGGCGGGAAACGCGGCTCGCAGGCGATGATCGTCTCGAGTTCGCCCAGCGCGAGCGCGGCCACCGCGGCGATTCCGGCGGGGCTGGCATGCCCGGTCCGTCCGAGCAGTTGCGCGGCCAGTCGCGGCCATTCCGCGTCGTGGTCGACTCTGGTCAGGTCCGCGCAGCGTAGGCAGCTGGTCCGGCCCGGCTGGACCAGCGGTCCGACGATCCCCTTCCCGTCACGGAGCCGCACGACGAGATGGGCGGTCCGCGCATGGGACAGATCGCGCACCAGCCGGGGATCCGGGATCAGGGCGTCGGCGAGCACCACGAGGTCGGCGGGCCGGGCCCGGCCGTCGATCTCACCGCGGTAGTCGCGCGAGCGCTGGGGGCGGATTCCCAGATCACGCAGACCCGCGGTGATCGCGTCGGTGAGCGGACCGATGCCGTGCACCCGGATCGACCGCACACGACCGGCCGGGCGGGGCGGGTGGACCAGTAGGCCCGCGGTATCGATCATCTCGAACAGGGCGGTGGCCTGCGCGGGTTCCAACCCGAGCGAGCGGGCCCGCCAGATGATCGCGGGTTTGCTGTTCAGTCCGTCGATCAGCCGGAGGAAACCCAGCACCTGCTGGGTCTCCAGTCCCGGCGCCACGCAGAGCACCGCGGTATCGGGATCCCAGCCCAGTTGGACCTGCCCGGTGGATCGGACCAGGATCGGCACCCGGGGATGCAGCAGGGGGCCGCGGGGCCGGAGCATCGTCATACCGGAAGTATGCGAGCGCCATTGCGGCACAACGGGTTCGCACACCGGGTTATCCACAGGCTTTCGCCCTGTGGACAACTCCGTTTCCCGAGGTGCGCAGGTGTCCGCGACAGCTGCGCGGACGCCCGCGGGAAGTCGTACGGAACAGGCCCCGGAATTACCCCGGGGCCTGTCGATCCGCTACTTCTTACCCGATTCCGGATCCTCCGGATCGGATTCTGGATGTTGCTCGCCGCCCTTGTCGCTCTCACCCTCGGTCTTCGCCGCCTCGCGTTCGGCGGCCTCGGTGGCGGCCAGTTGCGCGAGCGGGTCGTCGAACGCGCCCGCGCCACCGCCGATCACCGAATCGATGAACCCGGCGGGCGCGTCGAGATCGGCGGCGTCGGGGAGCAGATCGGGATGCGCCCACACCCCGTCACGCGCGTCGATACCGGCGTCGTCGGTGAGTCGCTGCCACAGGGTGGCCGCCTCGCGCAGTTTGCGCGGACGCAATTCCAGACCGACCAGCGTGGCGAAGGTCTGCTCGGCGGGACCACCCGTGGCCCGGCGACGGCGCAGTGTTTCGGCGAGCGCGCCCGCACCCGGCAGCCGATCGCCCACGGCCGCGGCCACCACCACCTGGACCCAGCCCTCGATGAGGGCGAGCAGGGTTTCCAGCCGGTCCAGCGCCTGTTTCTGCTCGGGCGTGGTCTGCGGCTCGAAACTGCCCTGGGCGAGGATCTCCTCGAGCTTGGACGGATCGGTGAGCGCGGAGGGATCGAGATTGCGGGCGGCGTCCTCGAGGGCGGAGAAGTCCATGGTGATTCCGCGCGCGTAATCCTCGACGGCGCCGAGGACCTGCTGGCGCAACCAGGGCACATGAACGAAAAGCCGCTGGTGGGCGACCTCACGGGCGGCGAGGAACACCATGATCTCGCTCTCCGGCTGCTCGAGTCCCTCGCTGAACTCCGAAATGGCGGTGGGCAGCAGGGCGGCGGTACCGGCCGGGCCCAGCGGCAGGCCGATATCGGTGCCGGTCAGCACCTCCTTGGCCAGCTGGCCGAGCGCTTGGCCGAGCTGGGAGCCGAAGGCCAGCCCGCCCATCTGCCCGAGCATCCCCATCATGGGGCCGGCCATCTCGCGGGCCTCCTCGGGCAGCCCGGCGGTCCACATACCGGAGATCTGCTGGGCCACCGGATCACACAGCCGCTGCCAGGTCGGCAGGGTTTTCTCGATCCAGTCGTTGGCGGTCCAGGCGACGGTGCTCGTCGCACCGGCCGGGAAGGTGGTCGCGTCGTCGAGCCACAGTTCGGCCAGGTGCGCGGCGTCGGCGACCGCGGCGGCCGTACCGCTGGACACGGGCGGAACGGTCTTCCCGAGCTGCTGGCGGGCCAGCCGCTTGGCCACGTCGTAGTTGACCGGACCGCCACCACCCCCACCGGTCATACCCTGGCCCATCCCGCTCAGCATCTGGCCCAGCGAGGACAACATCTGGCCCAGTGCCGCCGGATCGAACCCGGCGCCGCCGGCACCGAAACCGAAGGGGTCGTTACCGCCGCCGCCCGGTTTGTCGCCGCGGCCGCGATCGTCGTCGTCGCCGTGCGAGAAGCCGAACGGGAGGTCACTCATTCCGCCTCACCCGCCGGCATAGCGTCCGGGTGGTGTCCGGGGAGCGCGCGCGCACCGTCGTCGGGCGCTTCGTGAAGCTGCATGTCGTCCATAGTAGGCGCGGCGAACCGCCCGGTCCGCCTCCCTGGACCGTCTTCGCGCTGGGTGAACATCGTCGTGCCGGGAGCGACCGGATATCGGTGCGACCGCTACCTGCCGAACCCCTACCCGGCGGCGACCCAGGATTCCACGATCGTCCGGGCGATCGAGATCGAGCCGGGCAGCAGGAGCCGCGCTCCGCCGGACGGGGCGGTCTCGCCCGCCTCCGGCCGGGTCCGCCAGCCGCCCGCCGCCAGCGCGTCGCGCACCTCGTCGCGGGTGAACCAGTGCGCCTCGGCGATCTCACCGTCGGTGAAGAGCAACGGCTGGTCGGGGTCGGCCTGCGCGGAGAACCCGAGCATCAGCGAGCGCGGGAACGGCCAGGGCTGGCTCCCGAGGTATTCGATATCGCGCACGTCGAGCCCGACCTCCTCGCGCATCTCCCGCTCGACACACCGTTCCAGCGACTCCCCCGCCTCCACGAACCCGGCCAGCAGCGAGAACATCGTCTCCGGCCAGCTGTGCTGACGGGCCAGCAGCACCCGGTCGCCACCGTCGTGGATGAGACAGATCACGGCGGGGTCGGTGCGCGGGAAATCCTCGCGCCCGTCCTCGGCCACCCGGGACCAGCCGCCCTTGGCCGGCATCGTCGGTGTGCCGTCCGCACCGTGATAGGCGGCGCCGGCATGCCAGTTGATCAGCGCGAGCGCCGTGGACAGGACCCCGGCCGTGAAATCGTCGATCGAGGCGTCGGCGAGCCGGCGCAGGTCCCGCAGGGTGCCGGTGAGCGCCTCGTCGCGTACCGCCCACAGATGCACCCCGTCCTGTACGCCGAGGAACACCGCGTCGGGGCTCGGATCGGGGGACAGCTCGAGCGCGGCTTCCCAGACCAGCGCCTCCGACTCGTAGCGCACCGCGCCGCGCGGGCCCACCCGGAGCAGCCGGGCCGTGGGCCAGCCTTCCTTCAACGATTGTTCGTCGGCGCGCAGATGGTCGGCGCGATCCAGCGCCGAACGGGACAGCAGGGGAATCTGGTTGAGTCGGAAAACGGCCACATAGCGAGACTATCGCGGCTCGATAACGGCCGTGGCGGAGTCAGCGGGCGCGACGGATGTAGAGGAGTTTGTCCCCGGATTCCAGGGCGTCGACCGCCGGCTCGCCGACACGCACCAACTCACCGGCCCGCACCACCCCGAGCACGATATCGCTGAGGTGCCGTGGTGACCCGCCGACCTCACCGGGTTCGACCTCGCGTTCGGCGACCGCGAAACCGTGCTCCGGGGTGAGCAGATCCTCCATCATCTCCACGACGCTGGGCGTGGTGGTGGCGATCCCGAGCAGCCGGCCCGTTGTCTCCGACGACACCACCACCGAATCGGCGCCGGACTGCCGCAGCAGATGGGTGTTCTCCGATTCACGGATGGAGGCGACGATCTTGGCCTTCTTGGTGAGTTCCCGGGCGGTGAGGGTGACCAGGACCGCGGTGTCGTCGCGGTTGGTGGCGACGATGACCGAGGATGCGTTCTGCACACCCGCCAGCCGCAGCACATCGGACTGGGTGGCCGACCCGTGCACAGTGACCAGCCCGGCGGTCGACGCCGCTTCCAGGCTCACGGCGTCCATGTCGACGACGACGATATCGGCGGGTTGCACGCCGTCACCGAGCATGGCGTCGATAGCGGTGCGGCCCTTGGTGCCGTACCCGACGACGACGGTGTGATTACGCACGGTGCGCCTCCAACGCTGGATCTTCAGAGCCTGGCGGGAACGTTCGGTGAGTACCGCCAGTGTGGTGCCGACCAGGACGATGAGGAACAGCACGCGCAGCGGGGTGATGACGAAGATGTTCACCAGCCGGGCCGACGGGGTGACCGGGGTGATATCGCCGTACCCGGTGGTGGACAGCGAGACGGTCGCGTAATAGAACGCGTCCAGCAGGGTCACCGTATCGTCGGCGCCGTCCCGGTAGCCGTCCCGGCCGAGATACACCACGAACGAGGCGGCGCACAGCAGCCCGATCGCGAACAGCACCCGCCGGAACAGCGAGATCCACGGGCTGTTCTGGACCTCCGGGATACGGAGCAGCCCGACCAGCGCGAAATCCGGTGGTTCGGCCGCGCCGCGGGCCCGGCTCCCGAGATCGGCGAACCGCGAACTCACCGGCGACGCCTTTCACCGGTCCGGTCATCACGCACACCGGTCACTGTCAGTCCCTCCGACACAGCTCGGGAGCCTACCCGTTCACCCGCCGTCACGTCGGACACGCGGTCGTGACGGGTATCTATGGTGGTGCCATGGCAGATATCACCCCGGCGGACGCACCGGATTCCGGTCGCACCCCGGCGCTTCGACTGGCCGCGCTGCTCCTCGGCGCCGGCGTCCTGCATTTCGTCGCCCCCAAACCGTTCGACTCGATCGTCCCTCCGCAGTTGCCCGGAAAGGCGCGCTCCTACACCTATTGGTCCGGGGTGGCCGAAATCGGCGTGGGAACCGCGCTGCTGGTCCCCCGTACCCGGCGCCTCGGTGGCCGGCTGGCCGCACTGCTGTTCCTCGCGGTATTCCCGGCGAATATCCAGTTCGCCGCGGATTCGGTGCGTAACCCGAAGGCACCGTCGATCCTGAAAGCGGTTTCGGTGCTGCGGCTGCCGCTGCAGTGGCCGATGATCACCAGCGCGCTGGCGGTGAGCCGCCGGTCCCGGCAGGACTAGCGACCGGCACCGCGCGGCCGGCGGCCACCGCTCGGCTCGGTGCCGGCAGGAGCACCGGAGAGCGGCTTGCGATCCGGCGGGCTGCCGAGCCCTAGTTCTCGTCCCCGTCCCGCCGGGTCGAATCGGTGAGCAGCGCCACCAGTTCCTCCGGCCCCGGTAAGCGCTCGGGCGCCACCGTGCGGCCGCTGCGCACATAGTGGAAGGCGGCGCCGATCCGGTCCAGCATCCGCTGTTCCGTTTCGCCGGTACGCGCCGCCACCAGCCGCGCCCATGCCAGCCGGTAGACCGCCAGCTGCACCGCTACCGCGGCTTCGTCGGCCGGGCCGGGTTCGGCGCCGGTCTTCCAGTCGACGACGGTCCAGCCGCCGCCGGGCTCGGCGAACACCGCGTCCATCCGGCCGCGGATCACCACGCCGGCGATGGTGGTCTCGAACGGCACTTCGATCTCCACCGGGCGGCGCGCCGACCAGGGCGAGGACAGGAACGCGTCCTGCATCCGGGCCAGTTCGGCGTCGGCGGCCGCCCCCGCGTCGGCCGCACCGGGCAGATCGTCGAGGCCGGGCAGCTGATCGGTGGCGAACCAGCGCTGCACCCAGGCGTGGAAGGCGGTGCCGCGGCGGGCCAGCGGATTGGGCGGATAGGGCAGCGGACGGCGCAGCCGGGCAGCGAGCCGGCCCGGATCGGCGCGCATCTCGACCAGCGCGGTCGCCGGAAGCTGGGTGGGCAGCTCGACCTGGGCCACGGCGTCGGCACCGGCCCGGTATTCGGCGAGCAGCGCATCCACATCGGCGATCCAGCCGTCGGGATCGTCGCCGGATTCGGGCGCGTCCGCCCCCGCGGCGAATTCCGCCAGTGCAGCGTGCACCAGCGCGGCGCCCGCTTCGATATCGTCGCGGCGGGCGCCGAGCGGATCGCCGGGCCAGGACGCGGTCACCGGGGCGGCCGCCAGCGGATTCGGTTCGCCGGGTTCGGGATCGGCTGCCCAGCAGGCGATCTCGACCCCGCTGCCGGGCTGCTCGGCGGCGGTTTTCACCTCGAGCAGGAATTCCGACGGGCCCTTGGGCTTGTCGCCGGTTTCGGGCCAGTGGTGCGCGGAGACCAGCAGGACGCGCTCGGTCCGGGTGAGCGCGACATAGAACAGCCGGCGGTCCTCGTCGAGCCGGCGCCACGCGAGCGCTTCCTTGTGCGCGGTGAGGCCGCGCTGCAACTCCGCGCGGTCGGTGACCTCGGACAGATCGAGAACCGGGACACCGTCCGGGGATTCCGCGGTGGCCCGGTCGCCGCGCAGCGAGGTGGGCAGTTCGGCCAGGGCACCGAGCCAGGTGTTCACGCCCCGGGTGGACGGGAACACATCCCGGGTGACGTGCGGTACCGCGACCACCTCCCATTCCAATCCTTTCGCGGCGTGCACGGTGAGCACCTGGACCCGGTCCGGGGCGACCTCCACCTCGCCGGGTTCCAGACCGTTCTCGACCGATTCGGCGGCGGTGAGGAAAGCGAGCAGGCCGCCGAGGGTGGCGCCGGTGTCGTTCGCGAAGCCGGCGACCACTTCGGCGAAGGCGTCCAAATGTTCGCGGCCGGCACCGGAACCCGCGAGCGCGCGCCGGGCCTGGCTCTCGACGCCGACACCGATGGTGCGTTCCACATCGGCGACCAGTTCGGTGAGCGGCTGCGCCGCGCGTTCGCGCAGCATCGCCAGTTCCCGCCCCAGCGCGGTCAGCCGCCGGTATCCGGCCGCCGAATAACGGTCCGGCGGACCGGGGTCGGCGATGGCGTCGGCCAGGCCGGCCCGTTCGGCGGGTTCGGGGGCCACCTCGTGCAGGGCCGCGGCCAGGGTGGTGGAGTCGGTGATATCGCCACCGGGGTCGCGGGTGATGGACAGTTCCCGGGCCCGCCGGGCCAGCGCGGCCAGGTCGGCGCTCCCGATCCGCCAGCGGGCACCGGTGAGGATCCGGACCGCGGCGCTGCCGGCGGCGGGGTCGGCGACGAGGCGCAGGGTGGCGACGATATCGGCGACCTCCGGGGTCGACAGCAAACCGCCCAGACCGACGATCTCGACCGGTAACCCCTGCGCCCGCAACTCTTCGGCGAGTTCGGCGGCATCGGCGTTGCGGCGGATCAGGACCGCGGAGGTGGGCGGTGGCCGCTCGGCCGCCCGGGCCTCGGCCCAGTGCGCGGCGATCCGTTCGGCGATCCACCGGCGTTCGCTCGCGACGGTATCGGTGAGCGCGAGCGCGACGACACCCGGTTCCGCACCGGGTTTCGGGCGCAACGGGTCGACGGTGACGCCGCCGCTGTCCCGGGCCGCCGCGCGGAGTGGTTCCACGACCATATTCGCCAGATCGAGCGCCTCGGGCGGGTTGCGCCAGCTGGTGAGCAGCGGCAACACCGGCGCCGGGATACCCGGGGCGACCGGGAAGTCGGTGGTGAAGCGCGGGAGATTGGCGGCCGAGGCGCCGCGCCAGCCGTAGATGGACTGCATGGGGTCGCCGACCGCCGTCACCGCGAGCTCGCGCCGCCGCGCACCACTGGACCGCGGGTCGCGCTGCTCCGGGTAACCGGCGCCGAACAGCGCGGACAGCAGGATGCGCTGCGCGTGGCCGGTGTCCTGGTATTCGTCCAGCAGCACCAGCCGGAAGCGAGCACGTTCGGCGGTGGCGACATCGGGGTGCTCGGCGGCCAAGCGCGCCGCCAGCGACATCTGGGCCCCGAAATCCAGGGCGCCGCGCTGGTGCAGGGTCTCCCGCAACTGCTGGACCAGCGGCAGCAGCGCCACCCGCTCGCGCTGTGCGCGCAGGATCGACAGCAGGCCCTTGTTCGGCCCGCCGCGCTGCCGCGGACCGGCCGGCAGCGTGTGCACGAGTTTCTCGAGTTCGGTGTGCGCCTCGGCGAGTTCTTCCGGTTCCACCAGATGTTCGGCCAGCTGCCCGGACAGCGCCAGTACCGCCTCGGTGACCGTCAGCGGTGAACGGTCGGTATCGAGATCACCGTCCCAGCCGCGCACCACCTGATGGGCGAGCTGCCACAGCTGCGTTTCGGTGAGCAGCGCCGCCGACGGCTCCACCGGCAGCAGCAGGCCGTGTTCGCTCAGCAGCCGGCCGGCATAGGAGTGGTAGGTACTGATCTCGGGTTCGGCACCGGCCAGGGTGGCGCGCAGTTCGCCGGAGGGGTCGAGATCGCGCAGCAACCGGGACCCGGCCAGCCGGGCCAGCCGGGTGCGGATCCGGGCGGTGAGCTGCTGGGCCGCCTTGCGGGTGAAGGTCAGCCCGAGCACCTCCTCCGGCGTGACCAGCCGGTTGGCCACCATCCAGACCACCCGGGCCGCCATCGTTTCGGTTTTGCCCGCACCCGCACCGGCCACCACCAGCGCCGGACCGGACGGTGCGGCGATCACCGCGGCCTGTTCCGCGGTCGGCGGCGGGAGCCCGAGTGCGTCGGCCAGCTGTCCCGGCGAGACCCGGGCGCTCACTCGTCGGTCACCTGGCGCCCGGCATCCTGCACCGGGCAACTGTTCTTCACGGCACAGTGCCGGCAACCCTCGTTACGGATCGCCAGGAAACCGGGGCCCTCGGTGCTCGCGGCCGCGGCGTGGATGGTCTCGCGCCAGGTTTCCAGTGCTTCGGCATCCAGGGCGGGCTGGACCCGCTCCTTCGCCACCCCCCCGGCCGCCGGCAATCCGACGTACACCAGTCGTGCGCCGCCGGGTTCGGGATCACCGGCGCTCTCCTCCAGGGCGCCCGCGGCGGCGGCGACCTGGTAGGTCGCCAACTGGGCGTGCTGGGCGGCGTCGGCTTCGCTGACCGGATTCTTCCCCGTCTTCACATCGACGATCACGAAACGGCCCGTGGCGTCCCGTTCCAGCCGGTCGATGCGGCCGCGGATGCGGACCTCGGGCGCATCGTCGCCGGGAGCGGGCAGCACACAGTCGACCGGCACCTCGATCCCGGCCTGGGTGAGTTCACCGCGGGTGGTGCGCACCCAGGCGACGAACGCATCCAGCATGGCCTCGGTGCGGCGCAGTTCCTGCCTGGAGTACCAACTGGTCTCGGGGTCGATACCGGACCAGCTCCGGGCGAGTTCGGCGCGCACCTGATCCAGCGGCACCCGGCCGGCCAGCGCCTGGACCAGGGTGTGCACCAGGGTTCCCTTGACCGCGTGGGGATTTTCGCCGTCGGACCCGCCGTTGCGTTCCAGCGCCCACCGCAGCGGACAGGTCCGCAGCAGCTCCACCGTCGAGGGTGACAGCGCGATCGGGGCGTCGTCGTCCCACAGGGTCTCGGTGGAGCTGAGTCCGGGAACCCCGTACCAGTCGTCGGGCGCGGTACCGGGAATCCCGGCCAGCGCGAGCCGGGCCAGTTGCCGGGCGGCGCGGCGGCGGCGTTCGTCCCCGGCGCCGGGATCACAGACCACCGCGCGGAGTTCGGCGATCAGCGCGTGCAGGGCGAGTACCCGGCCGGGTTCGGCGACCGGAAGCGCACCCGGTTCCCCGCCGGTATCACCGCCGAGCAATTCGGCCAGGAACCGGGAAGGCACCAGATCCCGTTCGCCGGTCACCGATTCCACCGCCGTCACCAGCAGCGACCGGCGGGCCCGGCTGCACGCGACGAACAGCAGCCGGCGCTCCTCGGCCAGGACCGGCGCGGCGCGGCTGACCCGTTCGGTGATGCCGGCGACCTCGTCCACCAGATCCTCGGTGTGCAGCAGTGTCCCGCGCGGGCGGGGGTCCGGCCAGATCCCCTCCTGAACTCCGGCGACCGCGACGACCTCCCACTCCCGGCCGGCCGCCGCGTGGGCGCTCAGGAGATCCACCGCCTCCTCCCGCTGCGTCCGCACCGCCCGGTCCTGCGGGATCTGCTGCTGGAGCAGGTATTCGACGAAGCCCTCGATGGTCGCACCCGGTAGGCGGTCGGTGTAGGCGGCCGCGGCGTCGAACAGCGCGACGGCGGCGTCGAGATCGCGGTCGGCCTGCATACCCGCCGCTCCCCCGCGCCGGGACTGCGCCAGCCAGCGCCGTTCCAGCCGCGACCCGGTCCACAATGCCCACAGCACCTCCTCGAGGCCGCCGCCCTCGCGCCGGACCCGGCGGGCGCGGTCCAGCGCGCGGACCGCCCGCTCGAGCGGGGCGATCTCGACCTCGGTGAGACCGGCCACGATCCGGTCGTCGCCCGAGCCGAGCAGCAGCTCCCGCAACACTTCCACCGAAGGCCGGTCCGGGGCGGAGCCGCGCGGGCCCGATCGCCGGGGATCGGGATCCGTTCCATCGGCCGCTTCCGCACCGAGGGCCACCTCGGGCTCCTCGCCGTCATCGGGGTACGGCTCCGGCGGGAAATTCTCTTCGTCCACCGGAGGTTCCGGTGGGAGACCGTCCCATGGGTCGTCACCGAAGCTCTCCTCGTCGATCCCGTACCAATCCGCGTCGGCCCGGTGCCGGCTGACATCGGCGAAGAGATCTCGGAGTGGGAGCTCGTCGAGGGGATCCTCGGCCCGGTAGGTGTCGAAGACGGGCGGTTCGCGCACCGGCTCGGGCGGGAAGTCCGGTGACGCGGCGAAGTCCGGGCCGGCCATGCGAGCAGGGTCGGAGTCCGGGAAGTGGGCGAGGTCCGGTCCAGAGGCGTCGGCGAGGTCCGGCCCCGAGGCACCGGCAAGGCCCGGCCCCGAGGTGTCGGCAAGGTGCGGGACCGGCGTGGCGTCGAGGTCCGGATCCGGGGCACCGGCAACGTCCGGGCCCGGCGCGGCGGCAGTGTCCGGTTCGGGCGCACCGGCAGAGTCCGGCCCCGGGGCTGCGGTGGGGTTCGGGGCACGACCGAGTTCCACCGCGGCGCGGCGGATACCGCGACGCAGACGCCGCAGGCCGATCGCATCGGCTCCGCCCAACGGTCCGGCCAGGAGGTCGAGCGCCTCGTCGGGACCGAACAGGGATTCGGTCGACCCGGTGCCCCGTCGCGTGGCCTCGCCGGCGAGCACTGCCCGCAGCGCCAGCAGCATCCAGGCGGCACCGCGGCGGCGGGCCAGCGGGATATCGTTCGCGGGTTGCGCGATCGGCACCCCGGCCGCCAGCAGGGCCCGGCGCAGCGGCGGCAGCAGCAGTGGCACCGAGCGCACGATCACCGCCATCTGCGACCAGGGCACGCCCTCGGTGAGATGCGCGCGGCGCAGATGGTCGGCGATCAGTGACGCTTCCTTGGCGGGGCTGCCGAGTACCCGCACCCGAACCTCGGCCGGGACCGGCGGTTCGGCGCCGGTATCCGGGGACAGCTCCCCGCGTTCCGCGGGACCGAGGTCGGCCCGGGTGGTGCGATGCGGGACGCGCCCGGGCAGCCGCGACGCGATCCGGGCGGTGGCGGTGGTGATCGCCGGACCGGACCGGTGGTTGTCGTAGAGGACGATGCGCCGCCCCGGCGGCGAGTCCTCGGTGAGGAACCGCGAATCGGCGCCGCGGAAGGTGTATACGGCCTGGTCGGGATCACCGGCGATCATCGTCGTCCCGGCCCCGGCCGCCAGCACTCGCACCAGCAGCGCCGCCTGCGGGTCCAGGTGCTGGGCGTCGTCGACCAGCAGACAGCGCAACCGGGCCCGTTCGGCCGCCAGCAGTTCGGGATCTCCGGCCAATGCGTCCAGGGCGGCGCCGACGAGTTCGGCCGCGTTCAGGGCGGGCGCCGACGCCTCGGGCGCGGCCACCCCGACCGACCAGCGCAGCAGCATCGCCTGTTCGTAGCGGGCCGCGAAATCGCCGGCCGCGATCCAGTCGGGACGGTCCCGGCGCCGGCCGAGATCGATCAGATCCTCCGGGCCCAGACCGCGTTCGGTGGCCCGCAGCATGAGATCGCGCAGTTCGTCGGCGAACCCGGTGAGACCCAGGGCGGGCTGTAACCGCCGCGGCCACAGGTCACCGGCCCCGGCCGCGATATCGGCCATATCGCCGCGCAACATCTCGCGTAGCACGGCGTCCTGTTCGGCACCGGTGAGCAGCCGCGGCGGCGGATTCCCGTACCGGGCGGCCTGCCGGCGCAGGACCCCGAAGGCATAGGAGTGGATCGTGCGGGCCAGCGGCTCCCGGGTCGCGCCGGCGACGCCGGGCACCGCGGCCGGCGGGCGCGCCGGCCCGGCGAGCGCGAACAGCGGGTCGGCCGCCGGCTCGGCGGCGCGTACCGCTCCCCCCGCGGACGCAGCGGCCGCGACTACGGGGGCGCATACCGTCCAGTTGTCCAGCCGTTCGGTGAGCGCGTCCCGGGCGGTCGCCGCCGCGTGTTTGGAATGGGTGAGCAGTAGCACCGACTCCGGGTCCGCACCCGCCGCGATCCGCGTCGCGGCCACATCGATCAGCAGAGCGGTCTTCCCGGTGCCGGGGCCCCCGAGCACCCGCCAGATCCGGTTCGGGTCGGGTTGCGCGGCGGTAGCGGACGGCGGGGCGGCGAACAGCGCGCCGACATCGGCTCCCCAGGTCCGAGCCCGGGGAGCCGCCGTCTTCCGGCGCACCAGCCGCACCGGCTTATCCGAACGCACCACGACGGCTATTGCAACAGACGGGGCCGACACCGCCGATACCACGTCGGAACCGCACCCGCCGCGGTGTCGGAGCGCTCGGATAAGAATGTCATTGTGTCCACACTGCATGTTCACCGTTTCGGCCCGGCGACCGGCCCGGTGGTGCTGGCCCTGCACGGCCTGACCGGCCACGGGAAACGCTGGGAGGCACTGGCCACCGAGTTCCTGCCCGATTTCCGGGTGATCGCCCCCGACCTGCGCGGACACGGCCGTTCCACCGCACTGCCGCCCTGGGACCTCGAAACGATCGTCGCCGATCTGGTGGCGCTGATCACCGCCGAAACCGCGGGGCCGGTGGTGGTGGCCGCCCACTCCTTCGGCGGGGCGTGCGCATTGCATCTGGCGCGGCGGCACCCGGAGCTGGTCCGCGGTCTGGTACTGCTCGATCCGGCCGTCGCATTGGATCCGGCGTGGTTGCACGAGATCGCGGAGGCCACCCTCGGCTCGCCCGATTACACCGATGCGGACGAAGCCCGGATGGACAAACTGGCGACGGGCTGGGGCGCGGTCGCGCCGGAGCTGCTGCGCGCCGAACTCGACGAGCACCTGGTGCCCGCCGCGGCCGGCCGGATGCGCTGGCGGGTGGATACGGCGGCACTCATCGCGTATTGGGGTCAACTCGCGCGTGACCTGGTACTTCCCGAGCCCGGTCTGCCCACCGCGCTGGTCCGGGCCACGAAGGTGGATCCGCCGTTCGTCACACCGGAACTCCGCGCCGCCCTGGCCGGCCGGCTCGGCGAGGCACTGACCGTGCACGAATGGGATTGCGAGCATATGGTCGCCCAGATCCTGCCGCGCGAGACGGCGGCGCTGATCCGAGCCGCGTTCTGATGGTCACCAGCGACGAACAGATCGAACGCGTCCGCGAACTGGTCGCCGCGATTCCGCCGGGCCGGGTCGCGACCTATGGCGATATCGCCGCGGCGGCCGGACTGTCGACCCCGCGGACCGTGGGCTGGATCATGCGCACCGACGCCGCCGATCTGCCCTGGCACCGGGTGCTGGGCGCCTCTGGCAGACCGGCCGCCCACCTCGCCGACCGGCAACTGCGACTGCTCGCGGCCGAGGGCGTGGCCGTCACCGACGGCCGGGTCACGCTGCGTACCGCCCGTCACCGGTTCGACTGAACCGCGTGCGGCGCCGGGCCGGTCAGCCGGGTTCGAGCACGCGTTGCAGGAAACGCCGTGTCCGCTCTTCCCGTGGCTCGCCGATCACCTGGTCCGCCGGGCCCCGCTCGACGATGACGCCCTCGTCGAGGAACAGGACCTGATCGGCCACCTGCCGCGCGAACCGGATCTCATGGGTGACGATCACCATCGTCCAGTCCTGGGTGGCCAGGTCCTTGATCACCGCCAGCACCTCACCGACCAGTTCGGGATCCAGCGCCGAGGTCGGCTCGTCGAACAGCACCACCCGCGGTTTCAACGCCAGGGCCCGCGCGATCCCGACCCGCTGCTGCTGGCCTCCCGAGAGCTGGAACGGGTAGGCCTCCGCACGGTCGGCCAGACCCACCTGCGCCAACAGGGTTCGTGCCTCGGCGACCGCTTCCTCCCGGGGCCGCCGCTGGGCGACGACCGGACCTTCGACGATGTTCTCCAGCACCGTGCGGTGCGGGAAGAGATTGTGCGACTGGAAGACCATTCCGCTCTGGGCGCGCAACCGGCTCGCCTCCCGGCGCCCCGCCCGGCCGCGGGGCAGCCGGGCGAAGTCGATCTCCACATCGTCGATGCCGACCACTCCCCGCTCCGGCGTGTCCAGCACGTTCAGTGAGCGCAGCACCGTGGTCTTACCCGACCCCGAAGGGCCCAGCAGGACGGTCGCGGTCCCCCGCCGGGACTCGAAGTCGATACCGCGCAGCACCTGCCGGTCGCCGAAGGACTTCTCCAGGCCACGCACCCGGATCCGGGCGGGCTCGGTGTTCTGGTCGGTGGTGTCGGTCATTTGGCCACATACCTGTCGAGTCGGGTCTCCAGTCGTTTCTGACCGGCGGAAAGGGCCACGCAGATCACCCAGTAGTACAGCGCGGCGAACGTGTAGAGCGCGAGGAACTCATTGCTCTCGGCCGCCGCGAGCTGAGCTTCCCGGAACAGTTCGGTCAGCAGGACCACCGAGCCCAGGGAGGTGTCCTTGAGCAGTGAGAGCAAGGTGTTGGAGAGCGGCGGCACCGCGGTCCTGGTCGCCTGTGGAAGGACGATGCGGCGCAGCGTCTGCGCGTAGCCGAGGCCGACGGTGGCCGCCGCCTCGAACTGTCCCTTCGGCACGGACAGGATCGCCGACCGGATCACCTCGGCCGCGTAGCCGGCCACATTGAGACTGAACGCGATCACGGCCGCGAGGAACGGATCGAATTTCAACCCGATCTGGGGCAGCCCGTAGAAGACGATGAACAGCTGGACCAGCAGCGGTGTACCGCGAATGATCGAGATGAACGCGCGGGCCGGTCCGGCCAGGAGCCGGTAGGAGGAGATCCGCGCGAGCGCGACCAGCAGTGCGAGCACCAGCCCGATCGCGAAACTCAGCGCGGTCAGCGGGATCGTCACCTTCACCAGCCCGACGAACATCGGCCACGCCGCGCCGCGCAGCACTTCCCAGGTGTCGCGGTGGCCGCGCCCCTCGGACAGGTCGGCGCTGCCGCCGTCGGGTACCGACACATCGGCCCGGAAGTATTTCTGCGAGATGGCGGTGAGCGTCCCGTCGGCGGCCAGCGCCGCGATCGCCCGGTTCGCCTGATCGAGCAGTGCCGAGTCGTCCTCGCGGAAGGCGAGGACCTGTTCGCTGGTCTCCGCCCCGGCGTCACCGACGATCTCGATATCCGTGGACCCGGTGCCGGCCAGGTAGTCGAGCACGGCGATGTTGTCGTTGACGATCGCGTCGACCCGGCCCTGGGTGAGCAGCGCGGCCGCCTGCGTGAACCCTTCGACCGCTTCGACCTCGGCTCCCGCGTCGCGCGCCACCCGGGCCCAGTTGCTGGTGCTCGACTGCGCGGTGGTCCGGCCGGCCAGATCGTCCAGGGTCCGGATGCGCTCGTCGCCGGTGCGCCGGACGATCACACCGTGGGAATAGGTGTAGGTATCGGACAGGCCGTATTTCGCCCGGCGCTCGTCGTTGACCGAGACCTGGTTGGCGATGACGTCGATCCGGCCGGAGTCCAGCGCGGGAAAAATCGCGTCCCATTGGGTCTCGACGAATCGGAGATCCCAACCGGCCCGGTCGGCGATCGCCTCGATCACCTCGATGTCGTAACCGGTCAGCTGCCGGCTGCGCGGATCGTGGAACGAGAACGGCGGATAGGTGCCCTCGGTGCCGACCCGGACCACCGGCCGGTCGGGATCCTGCGCCGTCGCCACACCCACCTGCGTGGCCCCGGCGAGCACCAGCAGCAGGGACAGCACCATCCCCCTGAGTATTTGTCGCATCGGCGACCCCCTCATGTCGGACGGAACCGGAATCCGGTCCTCGGGAGGGAGAGTAGTGCGCACCGGGGTCCGGCGCCGGGCGGACCGGCGACGCGGAGTGGTCCTCACCGGCCCGGAAAAACCGGCGGACAGCGCCTCCGGAACGCCCATCGTCCCAGACGGCGAATAGCATGACCGTATGCCGAATTCTCCGCTGGCCCCGGACGTGATCGTGCTCGCCGGGGGGCGGGCCAGCCGGATGGGCGGCGTCGACAAACCGGGCCTCGTGGTCGGTGGACGGTCCATGCTGCAGACGGCCCTGGCCGCGGTGGCCTCCCTCGGGCGGACGGTGGTGGTCGGGCCGCCGCGCCCGGAGCTCGCCGCGCATATCGTGCAGACCCGGGAGCCGGAGCCCGGCTCGGGCCCGGTCGCGGCGGTCGCGGCGGGCCTGGCCGCGCTCGGTGCCGAACCCGCGCCCCGGATCGTCGTCCTCGCCGCGGACCTCCCGTTCCTGACCGACGCGGCGATCGGTGAATTGGTGCGGCAGAGTGCCGATTTCGACGCGGTGTTCGCCGCCGACCCTTCCGGACGCCCCCAGTATCTGATCGGTGTATGGCGGACCGAACCGCTCGCGACCCGGCTCGCCGAACTCGACAGCGTGCTCAACCAGCCGATGAAGGCCCTGGTTCCGCGCCGCACGAATATCGTGGAACTGCCCGGGGTCGACGACTGCGATACCCCCGGCGAGATCGCCGCCGCCCGCAGCGCACTCGGCGACCGGGGCACCGGCGATTCCGTGCCCGCCGCTCCCCGGGCCGCTATCGCGGCGGTATCACTCGACGAGGCCCGGGAGCTGCTGCGTGCCGGCCTGTCCCGGCTCCCCGAACGAGAGGCGGATCTGCACGCGGCACGCGGGGCCGCCCTCGCCGCACCGCTCATCGCCGCCGAGGCCCTACCCCGCTTCGATGTCTCGGCCATGGACGGATATGCCGTCGCGGGAGACGGTCCGTGGGAGCTGCGCGCCGATATCGGTTTCGCCGGCGGGCAACGACCCGACGGGTTGCGTCCGGGTGAAGCGGTGCGGATCGCTACCGGCGCCCAGGTCCCGGAGGGCACTACCCTGGTACTGCGTGATGAATTCGCCCGGATCGCCGACAACCGCGTATTGCACCGGCTCCCGGAGACCCCGCTGCGCTCGGATATCCGCCGCCGCGGCGAGGACCGCACTCCCGGCGATGAGATCGCACCGGCCGGCACCGCGGTGACCCCCGCGCTCGTCTCGGCCGCCGCGGCCGTCGAGATCACCACCGCCACGGTTCGCGGCCCGGTCCGGGCGCGTATCGTCATGACCGGCGACGAGATCCGCAGCAGCGGTCCTCTGCAGGCCGGGCAAACCCGCGATTCGATCGGCCCGATCCTGCCCGATCTGCTCGCCACCCACGGCGTCCCGGTGCTCGACCGGGTGCATCTGCGTGATACCGCCCACGGTTTCGACCAGGTGCTGGCCACTGCGGCCGACTGCGATCTCGTGGTCGTGGTCGGTGCGACCGGTGGGGGCGCCGCCGATCAGCTCCGTGGCGCGATCGACCGCTGTGGGGCCCGCCTCCTGGTGTCCCGGCTCGCCCTGCGCCCGGGCGGTTCCACCGTCGTCGCCGAACTCTCCTCCACAACAACGGTTCTCGGCCTACCCGGCAACCCTTACGCGGCGATCGCGACCCTGCTCGCCCTGGTACCCGCGATCGTCGGCGGCCGTACCGGCGCCCCCGCACCTCGCCGGGCCCGCGGACCACTGCGCAACGCGGGCGAGATCTCCGGCCCGGTGGCGCGGATCGTGCCCGCCCGGTACGCGACCCGGCCCGGCGGCGGCTGGGTGGGCGATCCGGCGATCCGCACCGCCCATCTCGGCGGTCTCATCGACCGCGACGGCCTGGTCATCGTGCCCGCGGGGGCCCGCGACGACGACCACGTCGAGTTCATCGCCCTGGTGTAGTGCCTCGGTGTGATCGAGATCGCTGAAGGGGCGCCGTCAGCGGTACCTATACGGCGCACCGGTGGCCGTCACCGCAGGCGTGCGTTCGGAAGCGATCCACCGCTTGGTGGAACTCAGCGCGGCGAGAATCAACGTGATCACAAGGCCGATACCGGTGAGGGCTATGCCCACGATGCCTGCGACCGGGCCGGGACCGAGGACCGAGAGGGGGATCGCAGCGACGCATCCACAGATGATCAGCAGGCGTCCGGCATTGCTGCGACGGAGCAGAAGCCCACCGCCGATCAGCAGTACCATTGCCAGTACACCGTACGCAGTCCCCACTGCGACGCCCACGGGGCCGAAATCGAGCAGGAGCTTCGCAATGGCTGCCGCCGCTCCGGCCGCGCCTTCGAGCAGGGCGAGTATTCCGGCGGAGATTCCGGTCCACCCACCCGGCGGGGTCTGGCGATTGTCACCGCCGGGCGTGTCGTAGCGGGGACCAGGAAAGCCGGGTGCCGGCATCGGGTAGCCATTGGGCGGGGGCGCCGACCAGTTCCACAGGGGCGCCGGATTTCCCGGCTGTTGCGGAGGCGGACTGTACGGGCGACTCATGTGACCCCTTCTCCCTCAGCACTTTCCGGTATCCTACCGCCACTCCGAGCGTCTGCGGTGCGCGTGGATCGAGCACGACGGCGCTCCTCAGGAAGTCGAGTTTCATCGAGCCCCGGCTCGGGGATTGCGGGTTCAGCTCCAGCGGTCCGGGGTGACCGGCGCGTCCCAGGCGCGGGCGTAGCGGCGTGTGTCCGGCCCCGCGACCTCCTTGCTGCGATACACCACATACGGCCGGACCAGGTAGCCGACCGGGGCGGAGAACATGTGCACCAACCGGGTGTACGGCCATACCGCGAGCAGCGCGAGCACGAACAGGCCGTGCGCCTGGAACGTCCACGGGGTGCCGACCATCAGTTCGGGCTGTGGGCTCGCGGTGAACAGGCTCCGGAACCACGGGGATACGGTTTCCCGGTAGTTGTAGGTACCCCACAGCAGATTGCTGCCCACGGTGTTGAGCAGACCGGTGATCAGGGCGCCGCCGAGCAGGAAGTACATGAACTTGTCGTTGGCCGTGGTCGCCTTGCGCACCGCCGGGACGGTGAACCGGCGGTAGAGCAGGATGCCGATACCGGTGAGGACCATCAGCCCGGCCACGGTGCCCGCGCCGACCGCGATCAGGTGGTACATGTGCTCACTGATACCCACCGCTTCGGTCCACGATTCGGGAATCAGTACGCCGAGCACATGGCCGAAGAACACCCCGAGCATGCCGAAATGGAACAGCGGGCTACCCATCCGCAACAGGCGTGATTCGTAGATCTGCGAGGACCGGGTGGTCCAGCCGAACTGGTCGGTGCGGTACCGCCAGATATGGCCGAGCACAAAGGAGGTGAACGCCACGAAGGGCAGGGTCAGCCACAGGGTGGTAGTCATGAGGTTCTCCTCCGAGCAGATTCATGGGGTCGACGGAGGCCGTAGCGCAGGCGGGGGTATCGCCGGCGGAGGCCGTAGCGCAGGCGGAGGTATCGCCTCATCGGGTTTCTCCTCCGAGCAGGCTCATACGGTCCGCGGAGGCCGTAGCGCAGGCGGAGGTATCGAACCTTCCGATTGTTCGGGCATCGTCGGATCCAGGGCGAAGGGTTCGAGCCCGACCTCTTCCTCCGGCGGTCCCTGGGCGGCGAGTTCGGCGATCCGGCGCCGATCCGCCGTGGTGGGCGGGGCCAGGGTGGCGACGACCGCGGCCAGCACCCACGCGTAGGGGGAAGCATTGTCCGCCAGCGACAAGCGCAACAGTTCCAGCACCGGCACGTGTTCACCGAGCAGGCGTTCGCCGCCGATCGGATCGACGGTGGCCGCGAATTCCAAGAGAACGGGCAGATGATCGGGCAGTTCGGTGTCGCCGAGTTCCACCCCGGCGTGCCGGTAGGCGTGTTTGAAACGCAGCAGCGCCATCCCCCGCTTGCGGGTGTCGCCGTAGGCGTAGAAGGTCAGGTGCAGGCTGGCGCGGCGCCGCATATCGAAGGTTTCGACGTAGCGGGCGGCCAGTTCGAGTTCGGGTGTGGCGCGCACGTGGTCACAGAAATCCAGCAGTTGCGTACGCACCGGCTCCGGTAGTTCCCCAATCGCCGCCTCGATCCCGTCCATCGTCGAGCGCAGCCCGGGGCCGGGGTAGTCCAGCAGCAGCGCGGCGGTGCGCCAGACGATCCGCCGGTCCCGTTCGCTCATCGCCAGTGCCGGTTCGGGCCGTCGGCGCAGTTTCAACAAAGCCACCGACCACTCCTCGCAGCAGTTCCACACCGTCGGCGCAGTTTCAACAAAGCCACGGAGGTATCGCCTCATCGCCGGACCTCCGTGGGTTCGGAGGCCGCCGCGTCACCGTTCGCCGACACACCGGGATCGTTCTCGTTCGGTCCGCCGGAGCTGTCGGTTCCGTTGCGGTCACTTCCGCCGACTCCGTTCGCCGTCCGCTCGTCCGGGCCGACTCCGTTCGCCGTCCGCCCATTCGCACCGACTCCGTTGTCCGCCTGCCCGCTCGCGACGTCTCCGTTTGCCGCCCGCCCGTTCGAGCGGTGTCCGTTCGTACCTCGGCGCGCGCCTCGGTCGCCGATACCGCCCTCATTCGCCGCGCCGGTCGAGCCGCTCACACCGGCGGGCACCAGCCCGTCGGTGCTCTGCCCGTCCCAGTTCAACAGGTTGATCCGGCCGGTTTTCGCCTCCGGCGCGGCGCCGTTGGTATCGGTGAGGTGGAATTTCTCCACCATCTGGTCGAACGCTGTCATCCCCGGACCCCCGTCGGTGTCCAGGCTGCATCCGGTCGCCAGCGAATCCAGTTCGTGGGCTCGCGCACTCGCGCCGGTCGGGATCACATAGCGGTGCTCGTATTTCGCGATGGCCAGCAGCCGGTACATGGCTTCGATCTCTTCGGGCTCCAGCCGGACCGACGGCGCGATGGCCGGATCGGGTTCCTGACCGAGGTTGATCGAGCGCATGAACGCGCGCATTCCGGCCAGTCGTTGCAGCGCCGCCCGCACCGGGCCGATATCGCCGGCGGTGAATAGTTCGGCCAGGTACTCCACCGGGATCCGCAGCGCGTCGATCGCGCCGAAGAGGTTGGCGTGATCCTCACCGTCGTGCCCGGTCTCCGCCAGCACGTCCACCACCGGCGACAGCGGCGGGACGTACCAGACCATCGGCATGGTGCGGTATTCCGGGTGCAGCGGCAGCGCGATCTGGTAGTCGACGATGAGTTTGTAGACCGGCGAGTCCTGCGCGGCCTGGATCCATTCCGGGGAGATACCGGCGCGTTCGGCCTCCGCGACGACCCGTGGGTCGTGCGGGTTCAGGAAGACGCCGAGCTGGGCGGGGTACAGATCCTGGTCCTCGGTGACCGACGCCGCCGCGAGGACAGCGTCGGCGTCGTAGAGCATCACGCCGATATAGCGCAGCCGGCCGACACAGGTCTCCGAGCACACCGTCGGGATACCGACCTCCACCCGCGGATAGCAGAAGGTGCATTTCTCGGCTTTACCGGTTTTGTGGTTGAAGTAGATCTTCTTGTAGGGGCAGCCGGTCGTGCACTGCCGCCAGCCGCGGCATTTGTCCTGGTCCACCAGGACGATCCCGTCCTCGGATCGTTTGTAGATCGCCCCGGACGGGCAGGACGCGGCGCACGACGGATTGAGGCAGTGCTCGCAGATCCGCGGCAGATAGAACATGAAGGTTTTGTCGAATTCGAGCTTCACCTGTTCGGAGACCCGGGCCAGCAGCGGGTCCCGGCCGACCTGGTCGGGCCCCGATCCCAGATCGTCGTCCCAGTTGGCACCCCAGGTGACCTTCGTATCGTCCCCGGTGATCAGCGATTTCGGCCGCGCCACCGGGGTGGTGTCGATGGCCGGGGAGGACAGCAGATTGTCGTACTCGTAGCTCCAGGGCTCGTAGTAGTCCTCGATGGTCGGCAGGTCGGGGTTGGCGAAGATATTGAGCAGCCGTTTGAGCCGGGAGCCCGATTTCAGCGTGAGCCGGCCACGTCTGTCGAGTGTCCAGCCGCCCTTCCACTTCTCCTGGTCCTCGTACTGCCGCGGATAACCCTGGCCGGGCCGGGTCTCCACATTGTTGAACCAGACGTACTCGGTCCCGCCGCGGTTGGTCCACGCCTGTTTACAGGTGACCGAACAGGTGTGGCAGCCGATGCATTTGTCGAGGTTCATGACCATGGCCAGTTGCGCCATCACTCGCATATCAGTCCTCCGGGGTCGCGGGTAGCTCGTGGTGGCGGCGCATCAGTGTTTCTTTCGACGTGATCAGGAGCGCTACGTGGTTACGCTGCGCTACCGCCTCCGCGCTCGACCCGATCACGTCAGTACTCCACCTGCTGGCTGCGGCGGCGGATGGTGGTGACCTCGTCGCGCTGATTACCGGTCGGGCCGTGATAGTTCAGCGCGAACGACTGCTGGGCGTAACCGCCGATCAGATGCGTGGGTTTGATCATGATCCGGGTGAGCGCGTTGTGGATACCGCCGCGTTTGCCTTTACCGGTGAAGGTTTCGCCCTTCGCCGCGGTCCCCTCGATCCGCGGGACGTCCACGGCCCGGTCCTGCGCGTGGTACATGAACACGGTGCCCTCGGGCATCCGGTGCGAGACGATGGCCCGGGCCACCACCACACCGTTGCGGTTGATCGCCTCGATCCAGTCGTTGTCGGCCACCCCGATCTTGGCGGCGTCCTTCTCCGACATCCAGATGGTCTGGCCGCCGCGGGAGAGGGTCAGCATATGCAGGTTGTCCTGGTAGGCCGAATGGATCGACCATTTGGAGTGCGGGGTCAGGTAGCGCACGGTGACCCCGCGGTCGCCGATATCGCCGACGGCGGGTTCGGCGAACAGTGCGGTCATGTCCAGGGGCGGCCGGAAGGTCGGCAGTTGTTCGCCGAGTTCGATCATCCAGTCGTGGTCGAGATAGAAGTGCTGGCGGCCGGTGAGCGTATGCCACGGCTTGAGCCGTTCGGTGTTGATGGTGAACGGCGAATAGCGGCGCCCGCCGGTTTCGCTGCCCGACCACTCCGGTGAGGTGATCACCGGTACCGGCCGCGCCTGCGTATCGGCGAAAGTGATCCGCTTGCCCTCGTGTTCGGCCGCCAGATCGGCGAGTTCGGTACCGGTGCGGCGTTCCAGGGCCTGGAAGCCCTCGACGGCGAGCCGCCCGTTGGTGGTACCGGACAGCGCGAGGATCGCCTCGGCGGCATGCCTGTCCTGGGCCAGCGAGGGCCGGCCCTGCGCCACCCCGGACACCACGGTCCCGTTCGCCCCGGCCAGGTATTCCACTTCGGCGCCGGGATGGGTGGTGACGCCCTTGACGGTGAGTCCGAGGGTTTCCACCAGCGGTCCCAGCGCGGCCATCTTCTCCGCGATCTTCGAATAATCCCGTTCGACGACCACCAGTTTCGGCATGGTCTTGCCCGGGACCGGTTCGCATTCCCCGGCCTTCCAGTCCAGCACCCGTCCCCCGGCCTGGGCCATGGCATCCGGTGAATCATGCTGCAGCGGCACCGCGACGATGTCCTTGCGCACCCCGAGATGTTTCTCGGCCAGCCAGGAGAAGCCGCGGGCGATCCGGTGGAATGCCTCGAAATCGGTTTTCGCCTCCCACGGCGGCGAGATGGCCGGCGTGAAGGCGTGCACGAACGGATGCATATCCGTCGAGGACAGATCGTATTTCTCGTACCAGGTGGCGGCCGGGAGCACGATATCGGAGAACAGCGTGGTGCTGGTCATCCGGAAGTCCAGCGAGAGCAGCAGATCGAGTTTCCCGGTGGCCGCTTCCTCGCGCCAGACCAGTTCCTCCGGCCGCACCCCGGTGGTGTCGGTGGTCTGCAGATTGGAATCCGCGCCGAGCAGATGCCGGTGGAAGTACTCGTTGCCCTTACCGGAGGAGCCGAGCAGATTGGCCCGCCAGACGGTGAGCACGCGCGGGAAGTTCTCCGGGGCGTCGGGGTCTTCACAGGCGAACCGCAGCTCGCCGGATTTCAGTCCGTCCACCACATGCTCGGCCGCGGTCCGGCCGGCCGTTTCGGCCTCGTCGGCCAGGTCGAGCGGGTTTCGATCGAACGTCGGGTACGAGGGCATCCAGCCCAGCCGGGTCGCCAGCGCGATATTGTCCGCCGCCGTCCGGCCCGCGAACTTCCCCTTCCCCAGCGGTGAGGAGAAAACGTCGGCGGTGAACGGGTCGTAGCGCCACTGGTCGTTGGTCAGATACCAGAACACCGTGCCCTGCATCTGGCGTGGCGGGCGCTGCCAGTCCAGCCCGAACGCGAGGGTGGACCAGCCGGTCACCGGACGGCACTTCTCCTGGCCCACATAATGCGCCCAGCCACCGCCGTTCACGCCCTGGCAGCCGGTGAGCAGGGTCAGGGTGAAGAAGGACCGGTAGATCTGGTCGGAGTGGAACCAGTGATTGGTCCCGGCGCCCATCAGGATCATGGAGCGGCCACCGGACCGGTCGGCATTGTCGGCGAATTCCCGCGCGATCCGCCGGGCCTGCGCGGCCGGGACACCGGTGACGGCTTCCTGCCAGGCGGGGGTGTAGGGCTCGGTGGCGTCGTCGTAGCCGGCCGGCCAGGTGCCGGGCAGGCCCGGCCGGCCCACCGCGTACTGCGCCAACAGCAGATCGAACACCGTGGTGACCCGTTTCCCGGCGACCGTCGCGGTCGGCACGCCGCGGGTCACGACGCCCGCGGCATCGGTATCGAAGCGGGGGAACTGTACGGCCGCAGCGTCGTCGGTGCGGCCGTACAGCGTCAGGAGTGGCTCGACACCCCCGAGATCGAGGTTCCAGCGTCCGGTGCCGTTCTCACCGAACCGGTCCCCCAGCGAACCGTTGGGCACCACCGGTACGCCCGCCCCGTCGAGCAGGACGGTCCGGAACTCCGCGCCCTCGTCGGTGTTGCCCAGATCGGCGGCGGTCAGGAACTTCCCGGGCACCGCCACCCCGTCCGCGCCGTCGTCCAGGGTGATCAGGAAGGGCAGATCGGTGTATCTGCGGACGTAGTCCAGGAACCGGGGCGTCTCCCGATCGACGAAGAACTCCCGCAGCACCACATGACCCATGGCCATGGCCAGCGCGGCGTCGGTTCCGGGCCGGGCGGCGACCCATTCGTCGGCGAACTTGGTGTTGTCGGCGTAATCCGGGGAGACCACCACCACCTTCTGACCGCGATAGCGGGCCTCGGTCATGTAGTGCGCGTCCGGAGTACGGGTCACCGGCACATTGGAACCCCACATGATCAGGTATGCGGCGTCGAACCAGTCCGCCGACTCCGGGACATCGGTCTGGTCGCCGAATACCTGGGGCGAGGCCACCGGCAGATCGGCGTACCAGTCGTAGAACGACAGCATCGACCCGCCGAGCAGCGAGATGAACCGGGCGCCGACCGCGTGACTGACCATCGACATGGCCGGGATCGGGGAGAATCCGGCGACGCGGTCGGGTCCGTACTTCTTGATGGTGTGGACGTGGGCCGCGGCCGCGATCTCGGCGGCCTCCCACCATTCGGCGCGCACGAAACCGCCCTTGCCGCGGGCGGCCTTGTACCGGCGGGCGCGTTCGGGGTCCTCGACCAGATCGGCCCACGCCAGTACCGGGTCCTTCAGTCTGGTCTTGGCTTCCCGGTACAACTCCAGCAGTGTGGCGCGGACGTAGGGGTACCGCACCCGGGCCGGTGAGTAGGTGTACCAGGAGAAGGAGGCGCCGCGCGGGCAGCCGCGGGGTTCGTATTCGGGTTTGTCCGAACCGACCGACGGATAGTCGGTCTGCTGGGACTCCCAGGTGATCACCCCGTCCTTCACATAGATCTTCCAGGAGCACGATCCGGTGCAGTTCACCCCGTGGGTGGAGCGCACCACCTTGTCGTGCGACCAGCGGTCCCGATAGAACTCGTCGGCGCCGCGGCCGCCCACCTTGTGCACGGTGCGGTGGTCCGCGGAGACCTCGCCGCGCTGGAAATACTTGCCCAGCCGCAGCAGTGCGTCCCCGGCCGCCGGTGCCCCGGGGTGCTGTTCCGCAGTGGTGTGCGCCGAGCCCGGAGTGCGTGAGACGACCACGACGCCCCCTTTTCTGCAAGCGGTGAAATCGAGCTGATGTTCCGACTGTAGGGACGCCGCCCGACCTGGCCAAACCCCGTTCTCACATCGAAAAGCGCAGGTCGGTGAGCTGTGAGGTCACCGCAATCCGGTTGTCACGGCACGCGGATGCGCGCAGTCGCGGCGGCGGCCGATCTCCTGGGAAAACATCGGGCGACACGCCGGATCCGGCCGCCGGGAGGACCGTCCGGGCAGCGACGGTGAAATTTCGGAAATCGCCGCTTCTCCAGTGGTTTACATTTGTTTACACATGCGGGAGTGGCCGCCGTCACCCACACTCCACCGGTCCGGCGTATCCGGATTCGCACTTCCACCGACTGGGAAGAGTCGGAAGGGCAGAGTGGCGCCCGATCGTCTACGCTTACTGCCCGATCCGACCGCGTCGGCGGTCGCTCGAGCAAATTCGAGGTACGCGATGTTCAGCGTTTTCCGGCGGCGGCGGAGCCGGCGTCCCCTATCCGTCACCGTGTGCGCGGTAGTCGCCGCCTTCGGTACGGCGCTGATCCCCGGCACGGCGGTGGCCGCACCCACCGCGGCCGCACCCACCGTGACGGTGTACCCGGGCATGGAGATCCGGCACACCGAGATAGCCAACGGGAAGGCGGTCACCACCCGCTGCACCGTGGGTCTCACCGGTTCGATCGGCTCGGCCCAGTACGCGGTGACCGCCGGCCACTGCTACCACCAGGGAATCGTCACCGACAAAGTCGGTAACCCGATCGGCTGGTTCGAAACCCATCGACCGGACGAGGGCCTGAAGTTCGGTTTCGGATTGATCCGCCTGTACGACGGAATCGGCGTCGCCGCGTCCATGGGCCGCTTCGGGCTGTCCACGGTGGATATGAAACCGCAGCTCGGACAGGAGATCTGCAAGATCGGCGCAACCACCGGCTGGACGTGCGGATCGATCACCGAGGCCAATGAGGAGTGGCTCTACGCCACCAACGCGCTCGGCGCCGAGGCCGGCGATTCCGGTGCGGTGGTGTACCGCCAGACCGCCGACGGGCACGCCGCGTTCGTCGGGATCCTGGTGGCCTACGACGACGCCCAGGGCCGCAGCGCGGTCGTGGAACCGGCCGCCCTGCTGTTCGACCAGATCGACCGGTACGGCCCGACCCGCAAGGACCGGTTCGTCTGGTACCGGGTCTGATTCTCCACCGAAGCAGTCGAACCGCTCGCTCCGCCGGACCCGGTCGGCGACCTCCTCCCACTGCACGAGGAAGCCGGTATCCGGCTACGGGTACTACCCGAACTGGCGCCTTTCTGGCAGGCGCTGGCCGTCGGCACCCTGGGTTTCAGCGGCATCCGATTGCGCAACGCGCGCTGACGGATCCGTCGGCCTCGATTCTTGACGAACGGCGCGGGGGTCGCGGCGAAGTGGTCAGCGCACTCGCTGCCGGTCCGCGTCCCGGACCGCGCTGCGGTAGCGGTCCGCGATCAACCGGACCACGGCCGGATGGACTCCGATCGGCTCGGCCACCCCGCTCGCACCCGCCTGGTGCAGCCGCTCGTGGAACAGCCCGTGCGCGAGGAGATAGGAGGCGATGAACACCCGCTCCCGCCCGGCCTCGCGCAGCCGCGCCACGACTTCGGGAACGCGGGGCGCCCCGGTGGCGACGTAGGCGGTGCGCACCGGAGTCGCGAGCTGTGCGGTGAGCATGGCGGCGGCGCGGCGCACATCGGCGCGGGCGCGCGCATCCGAGGAGCCCGCGGCCGCGAAGACCACGGCGTCGCCGGACCGCCAACCGGCCGCCCGCAGCCGGACGGCCATGATGCTCGCCAGTGCGGGGTCGGGACCCATCGCGGCGGTGACCGTCACCGCGGGATGGCCGCTGTCGGAGACCTCGCGGGGCACATCCTGGTAGACGTGGTATCCGGAGGCCAGAAAGGCCGGCACCACCACGGCCGGAACCGAGCCACCGGCCACCACGGCCCGGGTCGCCAGATCCCGCAGTACCTCGGCGGGCGAGGGCCCGAGCACATCGACGAACGCGGTACGCACGGCCGGGTTCGCGCAGTCGTCCGCGGCCGGTCCCGCTGTCGGCTCGGGCGTACAACCGCAGTTCGAGTAGCCGGGCGCGGCCGCGCGGCGGCCGGCGGAACCCGGCGCGCCGGAGTGGCCGCACCGGGTCTCCGGGGTGCCGGGCCGCCGGTCCAGTTCGTGCCCGACCGCTTCGGCCAGTGCGGCGATCATCTGCACGCCCTTGGCACTGCGGGTGCCGTGCGCTACCAGCACCAGCGCGGGCGGTGGCCGCCTCACCCCGGCACCACCGTCCGGACATAGCGCGTGTTGCGCACCGGGGCCGGTGGCGCCGTATCGGCATTGTTGTCGTTACATTCGGCCGGATCCATGGCCAGCCGGTACCCGCGCTTGACCACCGTCTGGATCGCCTTGGGGGTCCCCAGACCCGCCCGCAGCCGCGCGATCGCGGTCTCCACCGCGTGCGTATCGTCGCCGCCGCCGGGCAGCGCCGCCAGCAGGTCCTCGCGGGAGACCACCCGGCCCGGCTGCCGGGCCAAAGAGCGCATCAGCGCCATCGGCGCCGGGGCGAGCTGTTTCACCGTGCCGTCCACCACCACGCACGCACCGCGCACGCTGATGGTGTGGCCGGCGGCATTGATCCGCCCGGCCCGGCGCGGAAGTTCCTCGGCGACATGGCGGGCCAGCGCGCCCAGCCGGGCCCGGCCGGGCATCGTGGTGGGCACCCCGAGTTCCTCGAGCGGGGCCGCGGTGATCGGGCCGACGCAGGCCGCCGGCACCCGGCTGCGCAGCGCGTGCAACACCCCCTCCAGGACCCCGGTCTCCTTGGCGCGCATCAGCATCGAGGCCACGGCCGGGGCACTGGTGAAGGTCACACAGTCGATCGCGGAGGTCACGACGGCCTCGATCAGCTGATCCATCGGACCGCGGTCGGCGGGCGGCTCCCACCGGTACACCGGTACGGGCACCACATCGGCGCCCGCACACCGCAGTACTTCGCAGAAGTCGGGGATCGGTTCCCATTCGGTGGTGGCGCCGTGCAGCTGGACCGCGATCCGCACGCCCTCGACGCCTTCGGCGAGCAGATGATCCAGGACCTCGGCCGAGGACTCCGACGCCGGCGACCACTCCTCACGCAGTTCCGCGGCCCGGATCGCGCCTTTGGCCTTCGGGCCCCGGGCCAGCATCCGGGTGCCGCCCAGGGTCGCACGCAACTGTTCGGCCAGGCCCCAGCCCTCGGCGGCCTCCATCCAGCCGCGAAAACCGATACCGGTGGTGGCCACCGCGATCTGCGGTGGATCGGCGACCAGCTCACCGGTCACCCGTTCCAGTTCGGTGTCGTCGGCGAGCGGGATGATCCGGATGGCCGGTGCGGATACGACCGACGCACCCCGCCGGGTGAGCAGGGTGGCGAATTCCTCGGCCCGCCGGGCCGCGGTGAGACCGATCGTGAAACCGGCCAGCGAGGCATTCGTCTCCGGAACCGTCATACCGGGCAGCCGTCCGGGGCCACCGTCACGGGCCGGTCCGAGATCGACACCTGTCCGTCGTCCACGCGCACGGAATATACCGGCAGGCTCGTCGTCGCGTCGTCCAGGCACCGGCCGTCGAGCAGGGAGAAGGCCTGCTTCAACAGCGGTGACGCGACCACCGGCTCACCGCCGCGGTCGCCGACGATCCCGCGCGACATCACCGCCGCCCGGCCGAACGGATCGATATTGCCGACCGCGTACAACGTGCCCTCGGGCAACAGGAACAGGGCCGCCTGGGCGCCGCCGGGCAGCAGCACCGCCACGCCGCGGCCGGGGATCAGGTACTCGAGCGGGCACGCCCGGGTCCATCCCGTGATGGCCGGAACAATTACTGGGGTATCGATCACGGTCATAGCGCCTCCTCAGAAGCTGGTACATACGGTCCGCGGAGACCGAAGCGAAGGCGAAGGGATCGCATCATCGGTGTCTCCTCCACACGCCGTTACCTATTGGTACCGGCGGCCTGTTTCCTGACGGTTAAGCCGTCATTTCTCGTGCGTAGCGACCGGTGTGCTGCTACCTCGATCGCGGTGGCGCTCCGCCGGCTGCGCAGCAGGCCGGGCTGTGCCCATCCGGCCCTCCGGCACGCCCTGCGTGGTCCCCCTCTGCTCCCTCCTCCTGGCGTACCGGGCAGGCTGTCTCCATTACCGCCTGTCCGGCGGGCCCGGCGGGTTTACGCTCCGCTGCCTCCTCCCGGCATACCGGGCAGGCCGAGGAGTACCGGGACCTTGCGCTCACCGCTGTCGTCGAAGGTGATGGTCGGGTCGGCCTCGGCCGGGGCGTTGACGAACGAGACGAACCGCGACAGCTTCTCCTCGTCGTCGAGGACCGCGGCCCACTCGTCGCGGTAACCGGCCACATGGTCGGCCATCGCCTGCTCCAGGTCGGCGGCGACCCCGAGGCTGTCCTCGCACACCACCTCGCGCACGTAGTCGATACCGAGGTCCTCCTGCCACGGCGCGGTGCGCTGCAGCCGATCCGCGGTGCGGATGTAGAACATCAGATAGCGATCGATATAGGCGATGAGTGTCTCGTCGTCGAGGTCGCCCGCGAGCAGCACCGCGTGTTTGGGGGTCAGGCCGCCGTTTCCGCCCACATAGAGGTTCCATCCGTTCTCGGTGGCGATGACGCCCACATCCTTGCCGCGGGCCTCGGCGCATTCGCGGGCGCAACCGGACACGGCCAATTTCAATTTATGCGGCGACCGGAGCCCGCGGTAACGCTTCTCCAGCAGCACGGCCATGCCGACCGAATCCTGCTGGCCGTACCGGCACCAGGTGGAACCGACGCAACTCTTCACCGTGCGCAGCGATTTACCGTACGCGTGGCCGGATTCCATACCGGCGTCCACCAGGCGCTTCCAGATGAGTGGCAGCTGCTCCACCCGCGCGCCGAACAGGTCGATCCGCTGCCCGCCGGTGATCTTGGTGTAGAGACCGAACTCCTTGGCGACCGCACCGATCACGATCAGCTGTTCCGGGGTCACCTCGCCGCCCGGCATCCGCGGCACCACCGAGTAGGTGCCGTTCTTCTGCATATTGGCCAGGAAGTGGTCGTTGGTGTCCTGTAGCGCGGCCTGTTCGCCCTCCAGGATGTGATCGCTGGAGGTGGAGGCCAGAATCGAGGCGACCGTCGGCTTGCAGATATCGCAACCGGTCCCCCGGCCGTGCCGGGCGATGAGTTCGGAGAAGGTGCGGATACCGGCGGCCTGCACGATCTGGAACAGCTCGGCGCGCGACTGGTCGAAGTGCTCGCACAGCGCCTTGGACATCTCGACGCCGGACTGTTCGAGCACCTTCTTGATCATCGGCACACACCCGCCGCAGGAGGTGCCGGCCTTGGTGCAGGCCTTGATGGCCGGGATATCGCAGGCTCCCTCGCCGATGGCGCCGCAGATGGCGCCTTTGCTCACATCGTTGCAGGAGCAGATCTGGGCTTCGTCGGGCAGCGCGTCGGCGCCCAGTTCCGCCCCGGCCGGGGAGATGAGCGCGGCCGGTTCGGCCGGCAGCGGCCGGCCCACCAGCGGGCGCAGCGCGGCGTACTGGGTGGCATCGCCGACCAGGATGCCGCCCAGCAGGGTCTGCGCGTCATCGGAGATCACCAGTTTCGCGTAGGTACCCCGGGCGGCGTCGTGCAACACCACCGACAGTGCGCCTTCGGTGGTGCCGTGCGCGTCGCCGAAGCTGGCGACATCCACGCCGAGCAGTTTGAGCTTGGTGGACATATCGGCGCCGGGGAACTCACCGGCACCACCCAGCAGGCGGTCGGCCACGATCTCGGCGGTGCTGTAGCCGGGCGCCACCAACCCGTAGCAGACCCCTTCGATCGCGGCGCATTCGCCGATGGCGTAGATGTTCGGATCGGACGTGGCCAGCCCCAGATCGGTGATCACGCCACCGCGCGGGCCGACCTCGAGCCCGGCGTCGCGGGCGATCTGATCCCGCGGCCGGACACCCGCGGAGAACACCACCAGCGCGGCATCGATCACGGTGTCGTCGGACAGGGTGACCCGCAGCCGCTCGGCCGGGCCGGCGTCCGCGTCGCGTTCGATCCCGGCGGTGCCCACCCCGGTGTGCACCCGCAGCCCCAGGTCGGTGACCAGTTTCTCCAGGATCGCGCCGCCGCCTTCATCGATCTGGGCCGGCATCAGTCGGTCGTTGTATTCGACCACGTGCGGGGTGAGCCCGAGCAGCCGCAGCGCGTTGGCGGCCTCCAGCCCGAGCAGGCCACCGCCCACGACCACGCCGTGGGCGCCCGGCCCGGCCGCGTCGGCCGCGGCCCGGATACCGTCCAGGTCCTCGATGGTCCGGTAGACGAAGCATTCCTGGTGTTCGTGCCCCGGCACGGGCGGTACGAACGGGTAGGAACCGGTCGCCAGGACCAGCGCGTCGTAGTCGAGCACCTCACCGGAAGTGGTGGTGACCTTCTGGGCGTCCCGGTCGATCGCCTCGGCCCGCTGGCCGAGGCGCAGGTCGACCAGTTCGTCGCCGGCGTACTCGTTACCCGGTAGCGCCAGCGAGGCGGCGTTCCAGTTGCCGACGTAGGAGGACAGGCCGACCCGGTCGTAGGCGGCCAGTTTCTCCTCGCCGAGGACGACGACCTGCCACTGGCCCGACTCGTCCCGGGAGCGGACGGCCTCGACGAACCGGTGCCCGACCATGCCGTGACCGGCGACGACGACTGTTCTGCGCTGTGCGTTCATGGTGTCCTCCGTGGGGATCCGGGGTCAGAGGGTCGCCGACGACCGGGCGGACCGGGATTCGGTGGGCTGGGGTTTGCGGGAACCGGATTCGGCCCGCCGGACCAGGGCCTCGGCCGCCGCGACCACCTCGAGGTCGCGCACCGGGGCGCCGGGGCGGCGCAGGAACACCGCCCAGGTGACCAGCGCGCAGGCGATGTAGAACACCGTGAACACCCAGAAGGCGGTGGTCGCGGATTGGGTGGAGGAGTACGACGACCGCAGCACCAGGTTGATGCCGACACCGCCGAGGGCGCCGATGGCGCCGACGAAACCGATCAGCGCGCCCGAGGTGTTCTGCGCCCAGGCGGCACGTTCGGCGGGACCGGTGTCCAGGCTGCGCGATTTGGCGTCGAAAACCGACGGGATGATCTTGGTGACCGATCCGTTGCCCAGTCCGGACAGGATGAACAGCGCCACGAAACCGGCCACCAGCGCGCCCAGCACCGGCCCGGAGAAGCCCTTGTGCGAGCCGTCGGCAACTGTGGAGGCCGTGGCCACCGCGATCGCCGCGACCATCATGGCCGCGAAAGTGAACAGGGTGACCCGGCTGCCGCCGATCCGGTCGGCGAGTTTGCCGCCGTAGGGGCGGGCGATCGACCCGAGCAGCGGTCCGATGAAAGCGATCTGCGCGGCGTGCAGCGTGGCCTGGGCCGCGGTGTCCCCACCGGCGACGAAACTGATCTGCAGGATCTGCCCGAACGCGAAGCTGTACCCGATGAAGGAACCGAAGGTGCCGATGTAGAGGAACGACACCGCCCAGGACTGCGGCACTTTCAATGCGGTGAGCATGAAGGACAGATCGGCCTTCTGGTTGGGCAGGTTGTCCATGAACAGCGCCGCGCCGAGTCCGGCGAGGACCACCAGCACCAGATAGGTCGCGCAGATGACCGAGGCGTACTCGTTACCGAGGGTCGCGATGACCAGCAGCCCGAACAACTGGATCACCGGGACTCCGATATTGCCGCCACCGGCGTTCATTCCCAGGGCCCAGCCCTTGAGCCGCTGCGGGTAGAACGCGTTGATATTGGTCATCGAGGAGGCGAAATTACCGCCGCCCAGACCGGCGAACGCCGCGACGACGAGGAAGGTCGTATAGGAGGTGCCGGGCTGGTTCACGAAATACAGGGTGAGAACGGCCGGCACCAGCAGTGCGGCGGCGCTGAACACCGTCCAATTACGACCGCCGAACCGGGCCGTGGCAACCGTGTACGGGATCCGCAGGATCGCGCCGACCAGTGTCGGTACGGCGACCAGGAAGAATTTGCCCGCCGCGTCGATCCCGTAGGTCTCGACCGGCATGAACAGCACCATGACCGACCAGATGGACCAGATCGAGAATCCGATGTGCTCGGCCACGACCGACCAGATCAGATTGCGTGTGGCGATCTTCTTACCGCCGGCTTCCCAGGCCGCGGTGTCCTCGGCGTCCCAGCGCTCCAGCTTCGGCCGCCGCCACATCGCCGACAGGGCGTCGCCGCGGCTTTCGGTCTGCGTGCTCAAAAGGGCCTCCCAACGTGGTTCGACCCCACGGTAGGAAACCGGTATTGCGAAAATGCTGCCCGAGATGACCGTCGAATCAACGGTTTCTCACGCGGTTCGCGGCGCGCAGGTGAGCAGGCCGCCGATGTTACTTCGTTGTGTCGTCGGCATTTCCGCCGGTGACGAAGTGCCCATATCCGCTGCGGAACGCGGTGAGGGATGAGCCGATGATGACCCGCGTCACCTTCCCGCGCAACTCCGGGCGCCGGTCCCCCATGGCCGGTTCAGCGCGGAGAAACGGAGTCCTCGAGCATCCGCGGTTTACACGCCTGCCAAGCGCCGGTCAGCAGCACCAGCACCGAGACACAGAGCAGCGCGAACGGGGCCGCCCAGCCGCCGGTGACCGTGTGCAGCATGCCGAACACCAGCGGTCCCACACAGGCCAGCGCGTAACCGACGCCCTGTGTGAAGCCGGACAGGGCGGCCGAACCGGCCGGGGTCCGAGTGCGCAGGTTGATGAGGGTGAGCGTCATCGGGAAGGTACTCGGGCCGAGACCGAGGATCGCCACCCACAGGATGGGCGCGCTCATGGGTGCGAAGAGCAGCCCGGCGAAGGCCACGAAGAAACACGCGGCACACCCCACGACCACCGGGTACGGGTTGGTGAGCCGGGCGGCCACCGTGGGTGCGGTGAGGGCGGCGACCAGTCCGACGAGGGCGAACAGGGCGACCATCGAGCCGCCGAAGGCCGCGTCGGCACCGGCGTCGGCGAGGATCGTCGGCAGCCAGGTGAACACCGAGTAGGTGGTCAGCGAGGTCATCCCGAAGGTGGCCGCCATCCCCCACGCCAGCGGCGAGCGCCACACCTGCGGAGCCGGGGCGCTCCCGGGATCCGGCAGACCTGTCGTATCCGCCGCCGCGCGGGCGCGGCGGGTGCGCAGTACCCCGATCCAGGGGACGGCCGCCGCGAAGCCGAGCAGAGCCCACACCCCCAGGGAGACGCGCCAGCCGTGCGCTTCCGCCAGCGGCACCGCGACCAGCGCCGGCAGTACGGTGCCGATCTGCACCATGGTGATGTAGAGCGCGCTCACCGTGGCGAGCCGGTCCGGGAAATAGCGTTTGACCAGCGGGGGGACCACGATATTGCCGATCCCCATACCGCCGAGCGCGAGGGCGGAGAACAGCAGCAGTTCGACTGTCCCGGAGACGAGGACCCGCACGAGCATGCCGGTCCCGGCGGCCGCCATCGCGAGCAGGACGGTCCGTTCCAGACCGAGTCTGCGGGCCAGGATCGGCGCCAGCAGCCCGGTCACCGAGAACATGAGGGTCGGGATCATCCCGAAGACACCGACGATGGCGGTGGAGTAGCCGATATCGCGCCCGATGTCCTCGGCGAGCGGTGTGAACGCGGTGACGGCCACCCGGAGCACGAGCGCGGACATCACAATGGCCGCGAGTACCAGTAAACGGCCTTCGATCAGTTTGCGTTTCCGCTGCTCGAGAGGTGGATCGGCCGCTTGGGAGGTCTCGGGCAGCGCAGCAGTCACCGGGAAATCATAGGATGACCCTATGACCGGGGCAATAATATTGTGATGGGCGGTACTCTGTTGCCGTGCAAAGCGTGCGCCGCACCAGTCTCATCGCCCAGGTCACCGAGCAACTCAAAGAGGATATCCGCTCGGGACGCTGGCCGATCGGGACGCGGATCCCCACCGAGCCCGAATTGGCCGAACTCACCGGCACCGGCCGCAACACCCTACGCGAGGCCGTCCAGGCGCTGGTCCATGCCGGCATGCTGGAACGGCGGCAGGGTTCCGGTACCTACGTCATAGCCACCTCCGAGGTGGGCGGGACACTGACCAAATACTTCGCCGAAGCCGCCGAACGCGATGTCCTGGAATTACGCCACGGACTCGAGGCCACCGCCGCCGCGCTGGCCGCCCACCGGCGCGACGACACCGATATCGCCACCCTCCGCCGGCTACTCGACGACCGCAACCGGCTGTGGCGGGTGGACCGGGCCGCGGCCATCGAGGCCGATGTCCAACTCCACCGGGCGATCGTGCTCGCCAGCGGCAACGCCGTCTACATCGAGTTCTACGACTCGGTGCTCGGCTATATCGAGTCCGGGATCCGTTCGCGCACCGACCGTATCGACAGCTGGTACGCCGCCGAACATCGCGAACTGGTGCAGGCCATCATCGACGGCGACGCCGAAAAGGCCGCCCGCACCACCCGGTGTTTCCTGGACACCCTGCTCGCCGATTACCGCGACCACTAGGCCTACCCGCGCCCGGGCTCCATCCGGTGCGCGTCCACCTGCCGCACTTCGAGCACACCGCCATCGGGTGTAGTCCTGGCCGGGTTCCCTGGAGGTTACGGACCGATCACCCGGATGTCGCTCCGCCGTGAGCGGGATTTGTGGCGATCGTCATTGCACGCCACCTGGTGGAAACACCCGGATCCTAGCGTTTTCTCACGTCACAACACCGCACTCGACCGCCCGGCCGCCGCGGCCGGGACGCCCCGGTCCGGGGGCGTCGAGTAACGACGAGAGGGGCGCCGATGACCGCGACAGCCGACACCGGCCGACGAACACCCGATACCGCAACAACTTTCGTTCACCAGCGCCGAGGTCGCTGGATCGACCGGTGGGAACCGGACAACGAACGGTTCTGGAGATCCGGCGCCGACCGCACGGCCAAGAAGAACCTGCTGTTCTCGGTATTCGCGGAGAACCTGGGCTTCAGTATCTGGGTCCTGTGGGCCAGTGTCGTCACCGGAATGGGCGCTGCCGGTTTCACATTCCTGGACGGGCTCGGCAAAGGTGACCCGACCGCGGTCAGCAATGCCCTGCTGCTCACCTCCATCCCCACCCTGGTCGGTTCGACCCTGCGCATCCCCTACACCTTCGCCATCCCCCGGTTCGGCGGGCGGGCTTTCACGGTGTTCAGCGCCGCCATGCTGCTCGTCCCCACCCTCGGCCTGGTCTTCTTCGTCAACCAGCCCGAAACCCAGATGTGGGTATTCGTGGTCCTGGCCGCACTGTCCGGTTTCGGCGGCGGCAATTTCTCCTCGTCGATGGCGAATATCTCGTTCTTCTTCCCGGACGGGAAGAAAGGCGCCGCACTCGGGATCAATGCCGCGGGCGGCAATCTCGGTGTCGCGCAGACCCAGCTGCTGGTGCCGCTGCTGATCACCCTCGGCACTCATCTCACCGCGAAGGACGCGGCCGGATACCGCTTCGGGATCACTCTGGCGGTCCTGGTGTGGATTCCGTTCATCCTGGCCGCCGCGTTCGGCGCGCTGCGGTACATGGACAGCCTGTCCACCGCGAAATCCGACGGGCGCTCCTACAAACCCGCGCTGACCAACCACCACACCTGGGTGATGGCGTTTCTCTACATCGGCACGTTCGGTTCGTTCATCGGATTCTCGTTCGCCTTCCCGACGCTCATCAAAGCCAACTTCCCGGATCTGGCGAGCATCGGCTGGATCACCACCCTCGGGAATCTGGCATTCCTCGGCGCCCTGGTCGGCTCCTTCTCCCGCCCGTTCGGCGGCTGGCTCTCCGACAAACTGGGCGGCGGCGCGAAGATCACCGTCGCCGTGTTCGGCGGTATGGCCGGTGCGGTCGCACTCATCATGGCCGCGCTCGAGATGAAGAGTTTCCCGCTCTACCTGCTGGCCTTCCTGATGCTCTTCGTGCTCACCGGTATCGGTAACGGCTCGACCTACCGGATGATCCCGTCCATCTTCAGCGCCCAGGCGAAGAAGTACGCCTCCGAGCACGGCCTCGAGCCGGCGGAAGGGGCGGCCTCGGCGAAGCGGCAGGCGGGCGCGGCCATCGGGGTCATCGGAGCGGTCGGCGCCTTCGGCGGTTTCGTACTCCAGCAGGCACTACGACTGTCCAACACCAATTTCGGCACCATGGCGCCCGCGTTCTGGGCCTACGCCGCCGCGTTCCTGGTGATGGCCGGGGTCACCTGGTGGTTCTACCGCCGTGCCTCGTTCGCGGTGGGCCGGGTGCCGTCGCTGGCGTACGCCAACGTCTGACGGTTCCGTATCCGCGGCAGGGGCCCGGCCGGTCCGATACCGGCCGGGCCCTCCCGATACCGGATCTCGGTGAAGCTCACCGGACTCACAGCAGGAATCGCACCATATCCGCCGTCCGGACCAAACCGGGCAACGCCTCCGGCGTGGAGCGCGGGTGCAGCACATGCACCGCCAGCCGGAACATCACCGCGCGCAACAGCATCTGCGGCCATTCCGGCAGATCGGACCAGCGCTCCAGCAGCCCGTCGTCGGCTCCGCCCCACGACAGCGCGTCCACCACGACCACACCCGCCGCCCACGCCGGTGGGCGCCAGTACGGGGTCAGATCGGTGAGCGCGGGCGTCTGCGCCCCCGCGAACAGCACGGTGCCGAACAGATCACCGTGCACCAGTTGCGGCGGCGTCCGCACGGGTTTGCGCAGGGTGGCCAGCTGACCGATCAGTTCGAGGCTGTGCCGTCCGTCGGGCGAGTTCTCCATCACCGCGCCCGCCGCACGCAGCGTCCGCAACGGCACCGCCTCCCACGCCGCCCGGTCCGCGGCGACGAAGACGTCCACATCCAGCCAGGGCGTGACCGGCGGCTGCGAGAGGAAACGGGGCCGCTCGAGGGTGGCCGTGGCCTTGTGCAGTCGCAGCGAGACCGAGACCACCTCGTCGTGGCGTGGTTCCGGACAGCCCGTCATGAAGGTGTCGCACCGCCAGCCCGACACCACGTACCGGCCGTCGGTGGCCCGCACCGGGCGGGCCAGCCGCAACCCGTCCACCCGCAGACTCTCCCGGACCTTCGCCGACCAGGCCGCACGCGCATGGTCGGCGACGGGGCTGAGCACCACATCGCCGAGGCGCCAGCCGCCCTCCCAGTCACCGAGAGCGACGGGGGTCAGTTCCCGCAGACCGTACGTGGCCCGCACATGTTCGGGGGGTTCGACAGTGGTGGTCACGGCCGTACCGTACTCCCGCCACCGGGCCCCGGTATCGCGCCACACCGTGTCGTAGCACTGCCGCGACACACCGTTACCGGGCCCGGTCACACACCGCGCGCGCAGACCGGACCGGCCGCCCGCGCGCGGTTCACGCGCAGGTCAGCGGCCTACCGCGAGCTCGAAGGCTCAGTACACCGGCAGTGAGGGGTCGACCTGATGCGCCCAGGCGATCACACCGCCCTGTAGGTGTGTGGCGTCGGCGAAACCTGCCCGCTTGAGCGCGGCCAGCGCCTCGGCCGATCGGACACCTGTCTTGCAGTGCAGCACGATCTTGCGGTTCTGCGGCAGTTCGGCCAGCGCCTCCCCCGACAGAATGCGGTCCTTCGGGATCAGCGTCGCGCCCTCGATGTGCACGATGTCCCATTCCACCGGTTCACGCACATCGATCAACTCCACATCACCGGCGTCCAGCAGTTCCTTGAGCTCACGCGCGGTCACCGTGGAACCGGCGGCCGCGGCCTGCCCCTCCTCGGACACCACACCGCAGAATGCCTCGTAGTCGATCAGTTCGGTGATCGGCTGCCGCGCGGGATCCCGGCGCAGCTTGATGGTCCGGTAGCTCATATCGAGTGCGTCGTACACCATGAGCCGGCCCAGCAGCGGATCGCCGATACCGGTGATCAGCTTGATCGCCTCGGTGACCATGACCGAGCCGATGGACGCGCACAGCACGCCCAGCACGCCGCCCTCGGCGCAGGAGGGAACCATTCCCGGCGGCGGGGCCTCGGGGTACAGATCGCGATAGTTGATCCCGCGACCGTCCGGGGCGTCCTCCCAGAACACCGAGACCTGGCCCTCGAACCGATAGATCGAACCCCAGACATACGGTTTGCCGGCCAGCACCGCGGCATCGTTGACCAGGTAGCGGGTCGCGAAGTTGTCGGTACCGTCCACGATCAGGTCGTATTCGGCGAACAGCGGCACGGCGTTATCCGGCTCCAGCCGGATCTTGTGCAAGCGCACGTCGATCCCGGAATTGATCTCCAGAATGGAATCGCGGGCGCTGTCGGCCTTGGGGCGGCCGATATCGGATTCTCCGTGGATGACCTGCCGTTGCAGATTCGAGGCATCGACCTCGTCGAACTCGACGATGCCCAGGGTGCCCACGCCGGCGGCGGCCAGGTACAGCAGCGCCGGAGAACCCAGCCCGCCGGCCCCGATCACGAGCACCTTCGCGTTCTTCAGCCGTTTCTGCCCGTCCATCCCGAGGTCGGGGATGATCAGGTGACGGCTGTAACGGGCGACCTCGTCCCTGGTCAGCTCGGCGGCGGGCTCCACAAGTGGGGGCAGGGACTGCGGTGTTGACACGTCTTCGAACTCCTCGTATCGAAATAGCCGGATGCGGTGTGCGGGGTGCGTACAGCCGGTGACCCGTGGCCGCTGTGACCCACACCCACACCGGCGTAGGTTCCCTGTACAACGCCGGCGCGAGGGTCATTCTTCCCGGGCCGGCCCCGGGTCCCGCCGCCGGACCCGGCCCGTACGCCCGGGCCCACGCTCAACCGCGCGGATACGGCCAGGGGTTGAAGCGGCAGGTCTTGCCGTCCATCGGGACGACCCCGTGCGGATCCAGGGCGGCGATCTCGTTGTTGGCGGTGCCGAAGGTCTGCTGCATCATCACCGGGGCCAGACCTCCCTCGCTCTCACACGGCTGATGCTCGTGGTAGCCGATAGCGTGCCCGACCTCGTGGTTGACCAGATACTGCCGGTAGGAGCCGATATCGCCGTCGAACGCCGGAGCCCCGCGCACCCAGCGCGCCTCCGACAGCACCACCCGGGCCTGATCGGAGTTGTAGCACGAGGAGTCGATCGGTATATCGAAACCACAGACATCGCGGGTGGTCGCGCGGGCGGTGAGCGAGATCCGGAAATCCGGTTCCCCGCGATCGATGCGCTGGAACGCGAACTTGCGGTCGTGCACCCAGCTCTTCGGATTGCCGAGAGTGGATTCGACCATCCGGGCCACCGAGTCGTCGCCACCGAAATTTCGTGTGTCGATCCCGTTCTCGATCTCGACGGTGTAGGTGAAGGTGTACTGCTCGCCCGCGCCGGCACGGGCCGAAGCGCCCGGCACGATCCGCCAGGTGCCCTTACCGTTCTCGGTGAACTTCCCGCCGGCGGGCAGCGCCCCGATCGGCAGATCCTCCGGGAAGGTCCCGTCGCCCGGCGGGGCGCCGATGACCCCCGCACTGGCCGGCGGCGGACCGAGCGCCCCGAAACCGGGATCGATCGGTTCCGCGGGGCCCCCACGGCCGGTACGCACCGCGTCGACCACCACGAACACCGTCAGCACCAGCAGCACCGGCAACGCGTACACCCGCCACCCGTACCTGGACACGACGACTCGCAGCCGCCGCCCTCGCGGCCCGGCCGCGAGGCGGGCCGCGGGCGGCGGATCACCCTCCGGGTCCCGGCGCGCACGCAGCGGCTCCCGGGATCGGTCGCCGTGCGATATCTCCGTCGTCGCCCGCGCGGCGACCGCGAGATCCGAATCCTGGGGGCGGTGCGCGCTGCGCCCGCCGCCGGAGGGGTTTTCCGGTCGGTCGGTCACGGCTCCACACTCTCACAACCCGCCGTAACGGCCACAATGGAAGTACCCCGGCACCCATGCCCCCGGTACCGCGCGAGCCACTTTCCGGCATTCCCGAAGGGCACCACGCGGATCGGGGCCGGTCCCGGGTTCACCAACCCGGGTCGGCAACAGCATCGTAAGCGAGTATGGTGCTCGAAAGACCCGGTACACACCCCTTTGCCGGGGAATCGACTGGGAGATCCGAATATGACCGACCTCGTGGACCGGATGACGTCCCGCTCGTCGTCCGGCACCGCCCCCAAACGTGGCACCCGGCTTCCCCGTGACGAGCGGCGCCAGCAACTACTCGCGGCCGCCAGCGAGATCTTCGTCCTACGCGGCTACCACGCCGCCGGTATGGACGAGATCTCCCAGTGCGCCGGCGTCAGCAAACCGGTGCTGTATCAGCACTTCACCAGCAAGCTGGAGCTGTACCTGGCCGTCCTGCAGAACTATGTCGACATGCTGGTGTCGAGCGTGCGCCAGGCGCTGCGCTCCACCACCGACAACAAGCAGCGCGTACGCGCGGCGGTCGCGGCCTACTACGACTTCGTGGACAACGAGATGCAGGGCTTCCGCCTGGTCTTCGAATCCGATCTCACCAACGAGCCCCAGGTCCAGCGCCGCGTCGAACAAGCCACCGAAGCCTGCGTGGACGCGGTCTACGACCTCGTCGCCCACGATTCCGGCCTCGACCCCTACCGGGCCCGCATCCTCGCGGTCGGCCTGGTGGGCGCGAGCCAGTTCACCGCCCGGTACTGGCTGGAAGCCGACCGCCCCATCCCCAAGGACGAAGCCGTGGACACCACGGTCGCACTGGCCTGGGGCGGCCTCAAACACGTCCCTCTCCACCCGATCGGCTGATCCGCCACCGAGCGGAACACGACGAAGCCCCTGCCGGATCGGCAGGGGCTTCCGTTCGTCCGGGCCCGGTACTCAGACCGCGGCGAAACCCACCCGGCCGCCGGTCACGGCCCCGATCTCCACGTAGGCGACCTTGCCGGCCTGGATCAGGTACTTGCGGCCCTTCTCGTCGGCCAGCGCCAGGACCCCGCCGGTGGCGGCCAGCGCCTCGGAAACCAGAGCCTCGACCTCATCCGGGCTCTGCGCGCTGGCGATGACGAGTTCACGCGGGCTATCCGAAATACCGATCTTGACCTCCACGGCCAACCTCCGAACCTAGAGTCCTGTGCTGTCCCAGTAAGGCTAGTTGAGCCACCGCGGCCCGCACACACGACGGGGTGCGCTGTCAGCGAACAGTGTTTATGGCGGCGCCTCCGGCGCCGCGGGTCGGGGAGGCCTGGGTCACTATCGTCCGGCCGCGTCGAAACGTCAGAGACCGAGTACCGCCATCCGTTCGGCGTGGGCGCTCTGCATATGTTCGAACAGGGTGGCGATCCCGTTGAGATCCCCGGTGGCCGCCAGTACCAGTTCGGTGAGCTCATCGCGCTGCGCCATCACGTACTGGGCCTGGGTGATCGCTTCGCCGAGCAACCGGCGGCCCCACAAGGTGAGCCGATCGCGTTCGGATCTACTGACCGCGACCGCCCGCCGGACCTCTTCCACGACGAATTCCGAATGGCCGGTGTCGGCGAGTACATCGCGCACCACGGCCGCCACGTCCGGGCTCAGCGCACCGGCGATCTCGCGGTAGAAATCGGCGGCGATACCGTCACCGACATGGAATTTCACCATCGACTCCAGCCAGGTGGACGGGTCGGTGGAGCGGTGGTAGTCGTCGAGCGCGCGGGTGAACGGGGCCATGGCCGCGTACACATCGGCGCCGCGCGCGGTCAGGGCCGCGTCGAGCCGTTCGAAATGCGCGAGTTCGGCCGCTGCCATCCGGGCCACCGCGACCTTGCCGCGCAGCGTGGGTGACAGTGTGGCTTCCTCGCTCAACCGGTAGAACGCGGATATCTCACCGTAGGCGAGTACCGCGAACAGGTCGGTCACGCCGGCATGATCGGCCGGAATCGGCGAAGCGGACGGATCGCTCGGTGTAACACCCAGCCCGGCCGGTGACTGTGCTCCCATGGAACTCCAGCGTAGTACGCCACCGTGACGTGACGCCGCGCTCACACCGGTGTGGTGAGGAACTTGTCGAGATAAGTCCAGGTCGTCGCGCGAGCGGTGGCGCCGGCGAGGATGCCCAGATGCCCGCCGGGCGCGGTTTCGTAGTGCACCGCTTTCGCGCCGGTGAGCGTGCGCAGGCCGTGCTCGACCGCACGGGCCGGGGTGATGACATCGGCGGGCCCGCCGACCAGCAGTACCGGGGCGCCGATATCGGCCAGTCGAATCGGTCCACGCCCGAAATCGACCACGCCGCGGCCGATTTCGTCGCGCAACACCAGCCGGTTCCACAGCTGCTGGTACATGCGGCCCGGATAGCCGGGCATATCGGCCATGAAGCGGTCGATGGCCTCCATCCGGGCCAGGGATTCGGTGCGGGCGAGATTGTTGGCCACGAACCAGGGTCGTTTGACCTCGCGGTCCCAGGCGGTGATGCGGTACGCGAGCCGGGTCAGGGGTGCCGGAACCCCGCCGACCGCGCGCAGTGCCGCGCCCACGGCATCGCCCGTACCGGTGAGCCGGGCGGCCGCCGCGAGCTGCGGCGTCATCGGCATCGCCCGGTAGTTCAGCGGTGCCCCGACCGCGGTGATCGACCGCACCGGCAGCTCACTGTCCGCTGCCGCGGTCAGCAGCGCCATGGTGCCGCCCAGCGACCAGCCGACCAGATCGACCTCCGGCGCGCCGCCGGCGGCGGCCCGATCGGCGGCGGTGCGGCGGATCGCCTCGGGCAGGATGTCGTACACCCAGTCGTCGAAGCCCATCCGGCGGTCGGCGTAGGTGATCTCGCCGTAGTCGATCACATACGGCGCGCGACCGGTCTCCAGCAGGAACTCCGCGAGGCTCTGGCCCGGGCGCAGATCGAAGCAGCTCGCGGGTGCGGCGAGCGGCGGCACCAGCAGTACCGCGGCCGCCGACGGTTCGGCCGTGCCGGCGAGCAGGGCAGGTTCGTAACGCCGGAGCAGCCGATGCGGTTCGTCCCACAGCACCGAGGCCGGGGTCGGGCGGCGCCCTTCCACACCGTCACCGAACGTCAGCGCCCAGGCGTTGCGCGCGGCCCGCTCGACGGTCCTGGACAGTTCGCCGTCCGGGTCCACCGCCCGGACGGCGCGATCGGCCAGGGCGATACCTCGGTCTGCGATGCTCACGGCACGAATCTCTCATAGACGTATACGGCGGTACCAGTTATGCCCGCGGCCGACCGGCCGGGTGTGTGCCGAATCACTTCTCGCGGGCGACGGTTTCCGGGTCGGTACGCATACCTGCCACACCGGGCGAAACGCTCTGCCGCGCAGGACGGCTCAGCGGAAGAGGCCACCGAAAAGAACAACGTCCAGCGGATTTGCGCGAGCGCCTTTCGGAGCGCGGAACAATAGCACGCTACAATCGCGACGGACAACGGAAGAATTCAGCCGATCCATGAGAACCGGCAGCGCCGAAAGTCGCGCACCCCGGGTGCGCCGTGCGGTGGCGAAGAATTCTCCGGGGTCCACGGAAAATGTGCGCGCACCAGATCCGCATCACCGATGCGCTGCGCCGATGTCCGAGCTTCGCTGCCCTCATCCGGGCGCCTGCCGACATCCGGCGGCGGCCCGGGTGAGTATCGCAGGGCGGATCCGTGGTCGTCGCGGACCGGCCGGTCCGCCCCACGCCTCGTGCGCGTGTAGCGCGATAACGAGGGAAGGCACGATCCTGAGCAAGATCACAGTTGAACCGGAACCCGGTCTGGCGGAGACGCTGCTGACAGCCGAGTTGGACTCCGCACACACCGCGCCGACTTTCACCGAATTGGGAGTACGCGACGAAATCGTGCGCGCGCTCGGTGAGATCGGTATCGAACGCACTTTCGCAATCCAGGAACTCACCCTGCCTCTCGCCCTGGCCGGCGAGGACCTCATCGGCCAGGCCCGTACCGGTATGGGTAAAACCTTCGGTTTCGGAGTTCCGTTGCTGCACCGGATCAGCACCACCGAATCCGGTACCACGCCGCTGGACGGTACGCCGCGTGCCCTGATCATCGTGCCTACGCGCGAACTGTGCATCCAGGTGACCCAGGACCTGGAGCACGCGGCGAAATACCTCACGAACCAGAAGGGTCCGCTGCGGGTCACCTCGATCTACGGCGGGCGCCCCTACGAATCGCAGATCGCGGCGCTGCGCGCGGGCGTCGATGTCGTGGTCGGTACGCCGGGCCGCCTGCTCGACCTGGCCGATCAGCAGCATCTGATCCTCGGCAAAGTGGGCGTCCTGGTCTTGGACGAGGCCGATGAAATGCTCGATCTGGGCTTTCTGCCCGATATCGAGCGCATTCTCGGCATGGTGCCGGACAAACGGCAGACCATGCTGTTCTCGGCGACCATGCCCGGCCCGATCATCACCCTGGCCCGCACTTTCCTCACCCGCCCGACCCACATCCGCGCGGAGGAACCGCACGATTCGGCGGTACACGATCGCACCGCGCAATTCGTGTACCGGGCGCACGCGCTGGACAAGAGCGAACTGGTCGCACGGGTGCTGCAGGCCGAGAGCCGGGGCGCCACCATGATCTTCACCCGCACCAAACGCACCGCGCAGAAGGTCGCCGACGAATTGGCCGAACGCGGTTTCGCGGTCGGCGCGGTGCACGGCGATCTCGGGCAGATCGCGCGCGAGAAGGCCCTGACGAAATTCCGGAAGGGCACCATCGATGTCCTGGTCGCGACCGATGTCGCGGCACGCGGTATCGATATCGACGATGTGACCCATGTCGTGAACTACCAGTGCCCGGAGGACGAGAAGACCTACGTGCACCGGATCGGCCGCACCGGCCGGGCCGGACGCACCGGTGTCGCGGTTACGTTGATCGACTGGGACGAACTGACCCGCTGGGCGTCCATCGACGCCGCGCTCGGGCTGGGCATTCCCGACCCCGTGGAAACCTATTCGCGGTCCCCGCACCTGTTCGCCGATCTGGGCATCCCGGAGGGCGTCACCGGCACCGTCGGCGCGCACAAACCCCAGCGCGATCCCGATGCCGTGGTGGTGGAACGGCCCGAGCGGGCACCGCGCAAGCGCAACCGCCGGCGCACCCGCGGCGGCCAACCGGTCGAGGCGGACGCGACCACGACCACCACCGAGACCGACGCGCCGACCGGGTCCGGCCCGGACGACGAGGCACAGCCGGCCGAGGCACCCGCGCGGCGGCGACGCCGGCGGCGGCGTCCGGCCGATACCGAGTCCGGTGCAGCCGAGGACAATGGTTCGGCCGGATCCGATACGCCGGCGGCCGAGTCCGAGACCGCGGCGGCCGAGGCCGGGGACAGCGGCGTGGACAAGGCGGACAAGCCCGCCCGCCGCCGGCGGCGCCGCAAACCGGCCGATGCCGAAAACGGCGGTGATAGCGCCCCGCGCGCCGAGACCGCCGACAGCCCGGCGCCGGTGACCGAGAACGCGGCGGCACAGGCCTGACGAACGCACCACGAGCGCCGGCGGTGACCGATACCGCCGGCGCTCGTGGTGTATCCGGAGTCGGGATACCGGCCCGGGGGCTCCCGAGCACCGTGGGGTGCGGTACCTGCCATCCGTTACGCTCGCCTACGTGCTCGCACCCGAGCGGCGAACGCGCGCCGACGTCATCACCGCAGCCGCGATCGCCGTATTCGTGGTGGTCGCGGTGATCGTGGCGTGGGCGACCAGCGGGGTGGCGAACACCGAGTCGGTCGTCGCCGACGAGCCGGCCCGGCCGCCGCAGCCCGCCGCGAAACTACCCGGGAAGCTCCAGGAGATGTGGCGCGCGCCCGATACGGCGACCGGCCGGGCGCTCACCGCCGAGGGCGTCGCGGTCACCGGGGCGGACGGCAGTGTGACCGGGCACGATCCGCGGACCGGCGAACAGGTGTGGCGGTATACCCGCGAGCTGCCGCTGTGCGGAGTGGAATCCCAGTTCGGCATGGTCGTCGCCGTCTACCGCACCGACCGCGGCTGTAGCGAGACGACCATGGTCTCCGGTGCCGACGGGCAACGCCGGACCGCCCGCAGCAGCTATATGGACGGTCAGGTGCGACTGTCGGTCGACGGCACCTACGTCCTCGCCCAGGGTCCCGATCGGCTGGAGGTCTGGCGGTCGGATCTGGTGCGCACCCTCGAGTACGGCCATGTGGACGCCAAGGAGAACTGGAAGACCCAGCCACGGAAGGGTTGCGCGCTGCTGTCGGCCGCCTCCAGCCCGTCCCGGCTGGTCGTACTGGAACGCTGCCCGGGCGAGCCGGCGGACCGGATCACCGTGCTGGCGCCGGCCCCCAAGGACGACAATGTGCCGGAGGAGTACGGGTCACGACTGTTGGAGGGCGCAGGCGCCGCATCCGCCGACGCGCGGGTGATCGCGGTGTCGGACAACCGGATCGCGGTCTACCAGCCCGGCACCGACGGACCCGAACCCGAGGCGCCGCGACTGACGATCCTCGACGCCAAGGGCAATCCCCTGGTGGTGCAGGAACTCTCGGCCCCGCTCGACCGGACCGCCGCGACCGTACGCACCGCCTCGGCGTTCCTGGTGTTCACCGGCAACAGCGTGATCGCCCTGCAGGCGACTACCTTCGAACCGATGTGGACCGCGGCGGACGCCCTCGGTACACCGGTACCGATGGCCGGGAAACTGCTCCTCCCGGTGCCGGGCGCGATCGCCGCCCTCGACCCGGCCACCGGCGCCCAGACGAACCGCATTCCGGTGGCGCGGCCCGATTACGGCGGCGGCCCGATCTCGCTCGGCGTGCTCGGCACCACAGTGCTCGAACACCGCGACGGTCAACTCGTGGCCCTCGCCGACCCCGCGACCGTCGACGCACCGCGCAGCGATACCGAGCGGCCCGCAAAACCATTGCGGTGAACCGCTTTCTGTCGGTGCCCTCCGGCAGACTGCGCGCCATGACCGAAGCAGCGCGACCTCTCGACGCGGCCCCCGTGGCCGACCGTCTCCGTTACGACGATCCCGACGCCCCGTGGAACCAGTACTCCGAGCAAAGCCCGGCCGACTGGAACACCGAGGTGATCCGGGAGTTCCGGGCCAACGGCGGACGGGTCGGCGGAGCCTATGCGGAGGCCGAACTGCTGTTGCTCACCACCACCGGCGCGCGGACCGGTAAACGACATGTGGTCCCGCTGGGTGCGCTGTACCGCGGTGAAACCCTGTACATCAGTTCGTTTATCGAGGGCGGCTATCCCGCCTGGTACCACAATGTGCGCGCGGATCCGGCGGTGATCGTGGAACTGGGCGATCACGTGTACCACGGCACCGCCCGGGTGCTCACCGGCGCCGAATACGACGAATTCGCGGCCTGGGTACTGGCGAACAATCCGTTGCTCGCCGACTTTCAGGCCACCACCGACCATCCGGTGCCGCTGGTGGTGCTCACCCTGGCCACCTGACGCCGAGCACCGGCGGGGTCCCGGATCGCCGCGATCGCCCGGCGGCCGGGCATGATGGACCGTATGCCCGGCTCCGACGACGCCCGTGTGGTGCTGGTGCGCCACGGTGAAACCGATTGGTCGGTGCGGCACCGTCACACCGGCCGCACCGAGCTACCGCTCACCGATACCGGCGCCCGGCAGGCCACCGCCGCCGGCCGGGTGCTGGCCGCGCTGCGGTTGCGCGATCCGCTGGTATACGTCAGTCCCCGCGTGCGCGCCCGGCGCACCGCCGAATTGGCCGGGCTACCCGATCCGGAGATCGATCCCGACCTCGCCGAATGGGACTACGGCGACTACGAGGGCCGCACCACCGCCGAGATCCGCACCCGGGACCCGGGCTGGACGGTGTGGACCGGCACGATCCCCGGTGGCGAATCCGCCGAACAGGTCGGCGCCCGCGCCGACCGGGTGCTGCGCCGGGCGGCCGCCGCTCTCGGCTCCAGGGATGTGGTCCTGGTCGGGCACGGGCATTTCTCCCGGGCCCTCATCGCCCGCTGGCTGGGGTTCGAGGTCCGGGAAGGACGCCGGTTCGCGCTCACCACCGCCGCGGTGAGCGTCCTGGGCCACGAACACGAGGACCCGACGTTGTGGGCGCACAATCTGCATGCCGACGCCCTCGAATGATTCCGCGCGGGCAGCCTGCCCGCCACGCTTCCCCGCCGGGCCCCCGGCCCGCGATCAGACAAGGATTCCGCGCCCGTGACCTCCGCCCCGCTCATCCGCCGTGCCGCTCCCGCCGACGTGCCCGCCCTGGTCGATCTGGTCTACGGCCTGGCCGAATACGAGAAGGCCCGGGCCGAATGCACGCTCACGGCCGAACAATTGCACACCGCGCTGTTCGGTCCCGAGCCCGCGGTTTTCGCCCATGTGGCGCTGCTGGACGGCGTGATCAGCGGCTGCGCCATCTGGTTCCGCAACTTTTCCACCTGGGACGGCGTGCACGGGATCTATCTCGAGGATCTGTACGTCACCCCCGCGGCCCGCGGTAGTGGTCTGGGCCGGGCGCTGCTCGCGGCGCTCGCCCACGAGGCGCGGACCCACGGCTACAGCAGAGTGAGCTGGTCGGTGCTCACCTGGAACACGCCCTCGATCGGGTTCTACGAATCACTCGGCGCGCGCGTCCAGGACGACTGGGTGGGCTACCGGCTCGCCGGCGAAGCACTCACCGCACTGGCCGATACCGCGGAGACCGCCGCGGACCGGTGAATCGCGGCGCCGCTCATTCCTCGCCGGTCACCCCGTACTCCTGTGCTGCCCAGCGCGAGGTCGGCGGCGCGAACAACAGGCCGAGCGCTCCCAGCGCCACCACTCCCAGCACGGTCCCGTACAGCGGCTGTCCCGATCCGAACAGCAGCGACCACACCACCGGCAACAGCAGCAGCTGGGTGATCACCGCGATCGCCCGTCCCCAGCGCTGCCCGAAGAGCAGGCCGATCCCGGAAGCCAGCACCGCACCGCCCAGAATCCCGAACCACATGGCCGTGCCGTAGCCGCTGATCTCGTCCTCCCGATGCCCCAGCAGCGCCCGCACGATCAGCACCACCGCCACGATCACCGCGACCGCGCCCTCCAGCGTCACCAACCCCCCGGCTCCACGGACCGTCCCGGGCACACCACCGACGTCTTTTCGCTCGACCACCCGGCCAGCTTAGGCGGACATTCCGCCACACCCGCCGCAGCGTCACGTGATCGCTCCCCGACCCACCACGGCGAGCACCCGGCATCAAAGACCCTCGACGACCCGCCGCGCCCGCCTGCGCCGAGTTCAGCGAGGCCGACAAAGGGTCGAGGCTCGTCCCGCCTTCGGCCGAAGGTGCTCAACGGTCGTGCTCTATGGACGGCCCACCACACATCGCATGCGGCGAAGCCGCGAGTCCCGGGCGCCGAACGGCGGGACCGAGGGGGCCTCGACCCCGCGGCGCCGGAGGCGGCGCCATGAGCACACCTCGTTCCATTAAGGTGCGTAGGTGCGGACGTTGTTGATCGTCAACCCCAATGCGACCTCTACCACGGCGGCCACGCGAGATCTGCTCGCGCACGCGCTCGAGAGCCGGACCCAGCTGACGGTGGCGCACACCCAGCATCGCGGGCATGCCGCGGAGCTGGCGCAGTGGGCGGCGACCAATGAGATGGATCTGATCGTGGTGCACGGCGGGGACGGGACGGTCAACGAGACCATCAACGGTTTCGTACCGCTGCCGCAGGTCGACGACGGGCAGGTGTGGCGGCCGCGGCTCGGCATAATTCCCGGCGGTTCGGCCAATGTGTTCGCGCGGTCGCTCGCTATCCGGCCGGATCCGGTGGCGGCCACCAATCAGTTGATCGATCTGCTCAAGGCCGGTGACTCCGACCGCCGAATCGGGTTGGGACTCACCGATGATCGCTGGTTCTGTTTCAGTGCGGGCGTCGGTTTGGACGCCGATGTGTGTGCCGCGATCGACACGGCGCGGGCCAAGGGGCATGCCGCGACACCGGCGCGTTATGTGCGCACGACCGTCCGTCAATTCTTCCGCGTCAAACATGACCGGCCCGAAGTCACGGTGCACGTGCCCGGCCACGAACCCGTTTCCGGTGTTCATTACGCCTTTGTGACCAATACCAGTCCCTGGACTTATCTGAACGCGACTCCGGTGTGTACCAATCCGGGTACCCGGTTCGAAACCGGACTCGGTGTGTTCGCCGTGCGAACCTTGGCGTTACTGCCTACACTGCGCCTGGCGACACAACTGCTGTCGCCGCACTCCGAGCCGAAGTCGCGGAAATTGTTCCGGGACGACGACGTGCCGTCGGTACGCATCACCAGCACCGATCCCATCGGTCTGCAAATCGACGGCGACTTCATCGGCGAACGTGACGTGGTGGATTTCACCGCTGTACCCAACGTCCTGGACGTGGTCGCCCCGCGACCGGTTTGAACTGACGCATTCGGGAAATACATCTCGTTGTGCTGCAGAAACCGGCGTAGGCGAGTACAAAGGACTGCGGCAGGTCCCCGATGCGGGACTTCAGTGCGTGAGCTTCCCCACGGTGCATCGGATACCTATTGACATCTACGGTGTTCGTGAAAGCATTCACAAGCAACCGTGCGGAAACATTCAGTTCGCACAAGTGAACGACCCACCAACCGAATCGGCGCCCGGCAGCGGCGCCCTACTAAGGAGCAGAAGGAATGGACTGGCGCCATAAGGCCATCTGTCGCGACGAGGACCCTGAGCTGTTTTTCCCGGTGGGCAACAGTGGTCCTGCGCTCGCGCAGATTGCCGATGCCAAGCTGGTCTGCGCTCGCTGCCCTGTTACCGCCGAATGCCTGTCCTGGGCTCTGGGATCCGGGCAGGACGCCGGCGTATGGGGCGGAATGAGTGAAGACGAGCGGCGTGCGCTCAAGCGCCGCAATGCGCGCACCCGCACTCGGACCGCCGTCTAGAGCGCAGGGAAGCGATTACCGGACCCAGCCCGGTCCGGGGAGTCGCGAGTGCCCGGCACCAGCATTCTGGTGCCGGGCTGAATCTTTTCTACGGCCCGCCGGCACGGGCACCGGACTTTGCCGGAATACAGCCCCGGAAATCCTCGGGGTGTTTTCGACCACAGATGATCACGGGTGTGCATAATTGATACCGGCGAGTTTCCGTCAGGTATCACCGTGCCGAGCGGCGCCCCAGTGGCACACGCAGTACCGCGTCGGTGCCGATATCGGCCCCCGGATGCAGGCCGATGGTTCCGCCCAGTTCCGCCGTCACCAGCGTGCGCACGATCTGCAGGCCGAGACTGTCCGAGGACTGCAGGTTGAATCCTTCCGGCAGCCCGCGCCCGTCATCGCTGATGATCACGTCCAGCCAGCGTGCCGAACGCTCCGCGCGGATGGTCACCGTGCCGTTCTGCCCGCCGTCGAAGGCGTGCTCGATGGCGTTCTGCACCAATTCGGTGAGCACCATGACCAGCGGAGTCGCCCGTTCCGCGGAGAAGACACCCAGAGAACCGGCCCGCCGCACCGTGATTCGGGCCGTGTGCACCGTGGCGACATCGGCCATGATCGGCAGCAGCCGGTCGACGACCTCGTCCAGATCGACTTCCTCGTCGACCGACATGGACAACATCTCGTGCACCGACGCGATGGAGGTGACCCGGCGCACCGATTCGGTGAGCGCCACCCGCGCCTCCTCGTTCTCGGTACGACGGGCCTGCAGCCGTAGCAGCGCGGCCACCGTCTGCAGGTTGTTCTTCACCCGGTGGTGGATCTCGCGGATGGTGGCGTCTTTGCTGAGCAGCGCCCGGTCCCGGCGTTTGACCTCGGTGACATCACGGACCAGCACCGCCGCGCCCGCCAGTTGCCCGTGCGGCCGCAATACCAGGGTGCGTAGCAGCACAGTGGCCCCCCGCGCCTCCACCTCCATCCGGCGCCCGGTACGACCCGCCAGGGCGGCCTGGATATCCCCCACCACCTCCTGCGCGTCGAACGGGTCGGTGATCAGCGACCGGGTGGTGACGGCCAGATCCTGGCCCGCCAGATCGGCCTGCAACCCCATGCGGTGATACGCCGACAGCGCGTTCGGGCTCGCATAGGTGACGATCCCCTCCGTATCGAGCCGGATGAACCCGTCGCCCGCCCGCGGACTGGAATGGGTGGCAGCGCGGTCCTCCGTGGTCGGGAACGTCCCGTCGGCGATCATCTGGCACAGATCGTCGGCACAGGCGACATAGGCGATCTCGAGCCCACTGCGCACCCGCGAACGCTGCCGGTCGGTATCCCGGCTGAGCACCGCGATCACATCGTCGCCGCACCGCACCGGAATCGCCTCCCGGATCGCGTGCACCGGATGCGGATGGTAAACCCCCTGCGCCTCCCCCTCGGTATCGGTGCGCACGATCTCCCCACGGGTGAGCGCCTCGAACACCTGCGAATGCTCGGAATACCGGGCCGTGGTCCCGACCAGATCCTCCAGATGCACGGTCGGCGCGGTGGTCGGCCGGCACTGGGCGACACATACGATATCGGCGCCGTCACCGACCGGCCCCGCCCCCACCCACAGCAGCAGATCCGAAAACGACAGGTCGGCGAGCAACTGCCAGTCCCCGACCACCCGCTGCAGATGATCCACCCCCACCCCGGGCAGATCGGTGTGCTCGGCCAGCAGATCACTCAGTGTCGACATACTGTAATTTTGGCGCGCCTTCGGCGCGCGGGGTCGAGGCCCCCTCGGTCCCGTCGTTCAGGCCTCGAGACTCGCGCCTGCGGCGCATGCACTTCGAGGCCTGAACGACGGGACGGGCCTCGACCCTTTCAGGGCCTCGTAAGACTCGGCGCCGAGCAGCGTGGACTGTTCATAAAGGTGATCAGACCGGGGTTTCGCCGGCCATACGAGAGCCCGGGCCCGGCGAACTGGCGGCGAGGCAATCAGCGAAGGGCAAACAGAGACGCAGCGTTGGCCGAGCATTCAAGAGGTTCGGGTGTGACCCCTTGGCCGGCATCGAGCGCCGGCCCGAGAGATGCATTCCGGCAACGACCTTCATGGTGCGTACAGGTCCGCATGTGTGTCTGGACCTCGAATGCCGACACAACCCCATGCGTCGAGTCTTACGAGACACCTCAAAGGGTTGAGGCCCGTCTCGCCGTTTCGGCCTCGAAAGCGCATGCGGCGAAGCCGCGAGTCTCGAGGCCGAAACGGCGAGACCAAGGGGGCCTCGACCCCGCGGCGCCGAAGGCGCCGCCAAAAAACACAGCACCTTCGCGAGTGAGTTCACATTTCCTACGTCCGTGAGCAAGCCCACCACTCACCCCCGCAAGCAAGCCCACCACTCACCTTCGCGAGCAAGCCAACTACTCACTTCACAGGTGAGCCCGAACGTCACCGTCGCGAACCGTGCCTCACCCCCACGAAACCTTTCCCGAGCCCCCACCCGCACCGCAGTCGGCGGCGCCGAAACTACTGCACGACGGCGATGAGGTCGCCCTGCTGGAGTACCTGGCCCGGGGTGACCGCGATGGAAGCGACTTCGCCACCGATCTCGGTGATCACGGGTATCTCCATCTTCATGGATTCGAGCAGAACGAGGGTCTGATCGATCGCCACCTGGTCTCCGACTTCGACCTCGACGGTGAGCACCGTGGACACCATCTCCGCCCGTACTTCTTCCGCCATGACACCCCGTTCGCTCGGTTCGTTCCGGTATCGGGGCCGTGCCCGCTGTACCGCCGTCGGTACAGCCAACCACACATGGAAGAATGGCCGGGATCAACATGTACTCCCCGCAGTCGCGGGATATGTCCCCAGGAGGGAGCTACCGATGGGTAAGCGTGGCCGCAAGAAGCGCAGCCGTAAGGGAAATGCCGCCAATCACGGCAAGCGTCCCAACGCCTGAGCCGACCGGCTGAGGCCGGGCACAGACCACGAGCGGCCCGCACTTCCCAGGAAGTGCGGGCCGCTCGGCGTTCGGGTGGTGGACCGGGATCAGGCCCGGTTCGGGTCGGCGGGGAGATCGCCGGCCCGGAAGGTCACCGCGCGGATCTCCACGGTGAGCCGTTCGCGTAGCGAATCGGGGGCCTTGTCGCCGCCGCATTTGCGGTGCAGCATGCTCTTGATCTTCTCTTCGATGCCGTAGGCCTCGATGCAGGGCGCGCAGTGGTCCATATGGTGCTGGAGCCGTTCGCGGGTGCGGTCGTCACATTCGCCGTCGAGCATGAGCCAGACGTCGGCCAGTACCGCCGTGCAGTCGAGCTCCATATCGGGGTCGTGCTCGGTGCTCACTGCTTGACCTCCTGGCGCACCGCCGCGGCGGTATCGGCATCGCCGGACTCGGACGCGTTGCGGTTGAAGCCGCGTTCGCGCGCCACATCGGCGAGCAAACCCTTCAGTTGTTTCCGTCCGCGATGCAGCCGGGACATCACCGTACCGATAGGAGTGCCCATGATGTCGGCGATTTCCTTGTACGGGAACCCTTCGACATCCGCGTAGTACACCGCCATCCGGAACTCCTCGGGCAGTTGCACGAGGGCGGCCTTGATGTCGTCGTCGGGGAGGGCGTCGAGGGCTTCGACCTCGGCCGAGCGCAGACCCGTGGAGCTGTGTTCGGCGGTGGCGGCGAGCTGCCAGTCGGTGATCTCGTCGGTGGGGTACTGCGCGGGCTGGCGCTGTTTCTTCCGATACGAGTTGATGTAGGTGTTGGTGAGGATCCGGTAGAGCCAGGCCCGCAGGTTGGTGCCTTCTTTGAAGGACTTGAAACCGGCATAGGCCTTGACATAGGTCTCCTGGACCAGGTCTTCGGCGTCGGCGGGGTTACGCGTCATCCGCAGGGCAGCGCCGTAGAGCTGGTCCAGCATGGGTAGCGCGTCCCGCTCGAACCGCTGAACCAGTTCGGCGTCGGTCTCCGGCTGCCCGGCAGGCCGCGCGTCGGCGCCGGTGTCGGTCGCCACGTCGTCCTCGCTCGTCACACGTGTCCCTTCGATCGGCTTACCTGCCAAATCTACCGGGAGCGTGAACTGCGGGAAGAACCGCGTGCGCGCCGGAGCCGGATCATGGTGGACCGGGCGTGGTTCGACGAGAACGGGCACCGTCACTCCTTCACTCGTGCGCGGGGCCGCACCAGCGGAACCGCCTGTTCCGTCCGATGCGCTGTTTCTGCCGCGTACAACTCACTGCGCCCGCGAAGTGTTCCCCGACCATGGGAAAGTCACCTCACAGACCGGGTCGGCGCCGCCCGGGTAGGGTCCGGCCCATGGCAGCAGCCGCCACTCCGGCGATCCGGGCACTGGTCACCGCCGGTGCCGCGCACACCGTGCACAGCTACGACCACGACCCGCGCGCCGGCACCTACGGTGGCGAAGCGGTCGATGTGCTGGTCGCCCGTCTCGGCGTCGAACCGGGGCAGATCTTCAAGACGCTGGTGCTGGAGTTGTCCACCGGCGCGCTGGCGGTCGCGGTGCTGCCGGTTCCCGGCACGCTGTCTCTGAAGGCCGCGGCGGCGGCGCTGGGAGCGCCCAGGGCGGCACTGGCCGACCGGACCCGGGCCGAGCGCGGGACCGGTTACGTTCTGGGCGGTATCTCTCCCCTGGGACAGCGCAAACGTCATCCCACGGTGATCGACGACTCCGCGCTCGGCTGGGATCGGGTGCTGTGCAGTGCGGGGCGGCGGGGCCTGGAGATCGAGGTCGCGCCCACCGATCTGATGCGGTTGACCGGCGCGGTCACCGCCCCGGTCACCGCCTGAGCCGGGAGGCGCCGCCGCCGGATCGGCTCGCTCCCGCGTGCCGAGGGGCAATTCCCCAGGTCAGACCTGTTCGTGTGCGTTACTTGGTACGACCGATCGTCCGACCCGAGGATGTGATGCGATATGTCCCCGCGCAAATCTGTGCGCACCGCGTTCTTCGCCGTGTCCGCAGCCGTGGCCCTGTCCGTCGGCCCGGCGGTGCTGTCGGCGCCGGTGGCCTCGGCGGCGCCGGGTGAGTTCCCGCTCGCCGACCAGGGTGATTCGGAGAACGAACCGGAGAGCCGCACCCCGGAGAACGATCTCGGTAAGCGCACCGAGGAAGCCGGTGAGCGCGCCGAGGAAGCCGGCGGCGGAGTGGTGACCGAGGTCATCGACCTGAGCGGCGATATTTTGAAATGCGGCTTGCACATCGCCACTCCGGCGATCGAATGCCCCCTGGGCAGCTGAGCCTCGCGTCGGCCCGGGACGGTGAACCGTCCCGGGCCGACGCGTCCTCACAGCAGGGTGGTCTGCTCCGCCGTATCGGGGGCGGACGCCAGTAGCTCCGGCCCGTTGTTCTTCACACTGTTCACCAGGGTCGGCACCGGCCGGGCCGCGATTTCGGCCACCAGGGCCTCGCTGGGCGGTCCGAGCAGGTCCGCGGGGGCGCGGTGATCGGGGTCCAGCCAGGCGTCCCAATGTTCGCGGGGCATCGGCAGCGGCATCCGGTCGTGGATCCGGGTGAGGTCGCCGACGGCGTCGGTGGTGAGGATGGTGCACGACAGCAGCGGTTCCGGATCGTCGAGCGACCGGTCCCGCCAGACCGACCACAGCCCCGCCATGTACAGCCGCTCACCGTCCGGACGGGACATGAAGTACGGGTGCTTGACCACCTTGGGCTTCTTCCCGTTGCCCGGACCCGCCGGATCGGGTTCGACGAGCCATTCGTACCAGCCGTCCATCGGGACCAGGCAGCGCCGGTATTTCACCGCGTCCCGGAAGGACGGGAGCGTGGCCGCCCGGTCTGCCCGGGCGTTGAACAGTGGTTTCCCCTTGACCGGGACTCCCGGTTCGGCGGCTTTGCTCCAGTGCGGAATCAGTCCCCAGCGCATCCGCCGGATACGGCGGCTCGGTGTGTCGTCGGGGTGTTCGTGGGTATGCCGGTCGACGACCGTGACGATCTGCGTCGTCGGCGCGACGTTGTAGTTGACCCCCGGCGCCCGGCCGCCGCGGGTATCCGCGTTCTCCCCGGCCGTCGGCCCGCCACCGCCCGGTGCTCCGAAGCCCCCGGTCTCGTCGATGGCGTCCAACTCGACCGCGAGCCGGCCGGGATCCGTCGTTGTCGCATACCGTCCGCACATATTCCGATACTTACACCGAATACCGACAGATCAAGACAATCCCGGGCCGGTGCGCAACAATGATGCCAGTACCTGGTGACGTGTTGAGAGTTATGTCTTAGCATTCTCTCACCGAGGACGCGGCGGTCACAGGCTGCCCGTTCACGCGCGCAGCTACCGCCCTACTTCCGCAGAGGAGAACCTGTGACAACCACCGAAAACGCTACCGAGAAAGAATCGGTGCTCACCTCGGTCGATCCGGCCACAGGAGCGACCCTGGCCACGTATCCGATCGCCGACGAGAAGGCGGTCGGTGAAGCTGTCGCGAAGGCGCGCGCCGCCGCTCCGGTCTGGGAGGATCTGGGCTTCGACGGCCGGAAGAAGGCCCTGCTGCGCTGGTCCAGCCGGCTGGTCGCCAAATCCGACGAGTTCTGCGCGCTCATCCACGCCGAGAACGGTAAACCGCTCGACGACGCTTTTCTGGAACTGATGCTCGCGCTCGAGCACATCGCGTGGGCGGCCAAGCATGCCAAGAAGGTCCTGTCCCCCCAGAAGATCCCCGCGGGCCCACTGATGGCGAACTTCTCGGCCCGTATCGAATACCGGCCGCTGGGTGTCATCGGCGTGATCGGACCGTGGAACTATCCCGTCTACACCCCTAACGGGTCGCTGGCCTACGCACTGGCCGCCGGTAACACCGTGGTGTTCAAGCCGTCGGAATTCTCCACCGGAATCGGCAATTTCCTCGCCGAGGCCTTCTCCGAGGCCAACCCGGAACTGCCCGAGGGCGTTTTCGTCGCGATCAACGGTTTCGGCGCGACCGGTGCCGCGCTGGTGAAATCCGGAATCGACAAGGTCGCGTTCACCGGTTCGGCCGCCACTGGACGCAAGATCATGGCCTCGGCCGCCGAGAACCTCACCCCGGTGCTGTTGGAGTGCGGCGGTAAAGACCCCGTGATCGTGGCGGCGGACGCGGATGTGAAGGCCGCCGCCGACGCCATCGCCTGGGGCGCCACCTCGAACAGCGGTCAGACCTGCGCCGGCGTGGAACGCGTCTACGTGGACAAGTCGGTCAAAGACGAGTTCCTCGCCGAGCTGACTCGCATCCTGAAGGATGTGAAACCGGGCTCGGACAAGGACGCCGCCTACGGCCCGATGACCATGCCGAGCCAGATCGATATCGTCAAGAAGCATATCGACGCGGCCCTGGCCAGCGGTGGCAAAGCGCTGCTGGGCGGTCCGGAATCGATCAAGGGCCCCTTCATCGAACCCGTCGTCCTGGTGGACGTGGACGAGGACTCGGCGGCGGTCAAGGAGGAGACCTTCGGTCCGACCGTCACCGTCACCACCGTGAACAGCATCGACGAGGCCGTGGATCTCGCCAACAACACCACCTTCGGCCTGGCCTCGGCGGTGTACTCGAAGAAGCAGGGACTCGAGATCGCCCGGCGGCTGAAGGTCGGCGCGACCTCGGTGAACTCGGTACTCGGCTTCGCCGCCATCCCCGGACTGCCCTTCGGTGGCAGCGCCGATTCCGGTATCGGCCGTATCCACGGTGAGCCGGGTATGCGCGAATTCGCCCGGCCGCATTCGATCGCGGTGCAGCGCTTCACGATTCCCGGAATGGCATTGCAGAGTTATCGCCGAACCCAGGCGAACATGAAGATGCTGCGCAAGATGGTTCCGCTGCTGCACGGCCGGAACAAGTAGTCCGGCCACCAGAGGTGCGGACGCGATCGGTGGTGCTCGGCGACACACTGACGAGCACCACCGACACGCCTGTCGGCCCGATGCGCCAAGATGGTTGGGTGAGTTTCTGGCCAGCGCCCCATGTCGATGCCCCAGTGCATGCGACCGTCACCCTGCCCGGCTCCAAATCGATCACGAACAGAGCGCTGGTCCTGGCCGCGCTCGCCGATGGCCCCTCGACCATCACCGGAGCCCTGCGCAGCCGTGACACCGGTCTGATGATCACCGCGCTGCGTGCCCTGGGCACCCAGATCATCGGCGACGCCGACACCCTTGCCGTCACCCCCGCGCCACTACGGGGCGGGCGGGTCGACTGCGGCCTGGCCGGAACCGTGATGCGTTTCGTGCCCCCGGTGGCGACCCTCGCGGAGGGCGACACCGCCTTCGACGGCGATATCGCCGCCCGGGTCCGCCCGCTGCGCACCATCCTCGACGCCCTGCGTGGGCTCGGCGCGGATATCGAGGGCGACGCCCTGCCGTTCACCGTGCGCGGGACCGGTGCCCTGCGCGGCGGCGCCATCACCATCGACGCCTCCGGTTCCTCACAGTTCGTCTCGGGCCTGCTGCTGTCGGGGGCGCGTTTCGACGAGGGCGTGGTGGTACGCCATTCCGGGAGCGCGCTGCCCTCCATGCCGCATATCGAGATGACGGTCGAGATGCTGCGCCGCGCCGATGTCGCGGTCGAGGCACCCGCCGATGTCCGGGGCGAACAGACCTGGACCGTATCGCCCGGCCCGATCCGCGCGGTCGACTGGACGGTCGAACCGGACCTGTCCAATGCCACCCCGTTCCTGGCCGCGGCCGCGGTCACCGGCGGCAGCGTCAGCATCCCGCACTGGCCCCGGCTGACCACCCAGGCCGGCGATGTGATCCGGGAGATCCTGGTGCGGATGGGCGCCGAAGCCGGTTTCCGTGACGGCGCGCTCACCGTGACCGGTCCGGACCGGCTGGCCGGTATCGATATCGATCTGCACGATGTGGGCGAGCTGACCCCGACCGTCGCGGCGCTGGCGGCACTCGCCGATTCGGAGTCCCGGCTGCGGGGCATCGCCCATCTGCGCGGGCACGAAACCGATCGGCTGGCCGCGCTGTCCACCGAGATCAACCGGCTCGGCGGGCAGGTGTCCGAAACCGAGGACGGCCTGGAGATCGTCCCCGCCCCGCTGCACGGCGGCCGCTGGCATTCCTACGCCGACCACCGGATGGCCACCGCCGGCGCGATTCTCGGGCTCGCCGTACCGGGGATCGAGATCGAGGACATCGGGACGACCGCCAAGACCCTGCCCGATTTCGTCGCCCTGTGGGAATCGATGCTCGACCCGCAGTCGGCCGAACCGGGAGCGGCTCACTGAGCCGGCGCGGCCGCACCACCGCCTCGTACGACGAATCCGATGTCCGGGTGCGTCCCGGGCGGAGTTCGCGGCCGCGAACCAAGACCCGCCCGGAACACCGGGACGCGCAGCCGGCCATGGTCGTCTCGGTGGACCGGGGACGCTGGGGGTGTGTGCTCGACGGCGATCCGCAGCGTCCGCTGGTGGCCATGCGGGCCCGGGAACTGGGACGCACCCCCATCGTGGTCGGCGATCGGGTCGAGGTGGTCGGCGACCTGTCCGGCCGGCCCGACACCCTCGCGCGGATCGTCCGGGTCACCGAGCGCACCACCGTGCTGCGGCGCACCGCGGACGACACCGATCCGTTCGAGCGGGTGGTGGTCGGTAATGCCGAGAAATTGTTCATCGTGGTGGCACTGGCCGATCCGCCGCCGCGCACCGGTTTCGTGGAGCGGGCCATGGTGGCCGCCTACGCGGGCGGTCTGGAACCGGTCCTGTGTCTCACCAAACACGACCTGGCCGGGGACTCGGAATTCGCGGCCGCATTCGACGACCTGGACCTGACCATCGTCTATGCGGGAATCGATGATCCGCTCGACGCGACACTGACCCTGCTCACCGGCCATCTCACCTGCTTCCTGGGACATTCCGGGGTGGGGAAGTCCACCCTGGTCAACCGGCTGGTTCCCGACGCCGAGCGGGCGGTCGGCGAGGTGTCCGGGGTCGGCAAGGGCAAACACACCTCCACGCAGTCGGTCGCGCTGGCGCTGCCGGGTGGCGGCTGGGTCATCGACACTCCGGGCATCCGGTCGTTCGGCCTCGCCCACATCACGCCCGACGATGTGATCGCGGCCTTCACCGATCTCGCCGCGGCGATCGAGGACTGCCCACGCGGTTGTACGCATCTGGGTCCGCCCGCCGATCCGGAATGCGCGCTGGACGAGATTCCGGGCAAAGCGCGGCGAGTGGCCGCGATCCGCCGCCTGCTGGTCGCGCTGAACTCCAACGACCAGTGGTGAGCATGCCGGTTACCGCAGCCGGGCATTCTTCCGCCTCGGTGCCGGGGGTTTCGGTGTCTTGGGCGGTAGCGCTCCGGCGAACCGGACGCCGCGTTCGACCCAGGTGGTGAGGTCACGGTCGTCGCGGATCGCCGCCGCCGTCACCCGTAGCCACCCGTCCAGTTCCCGGCCCTGCATCACCATGGGGGTCACCGAGACGTCGTCGACCAGCGCGGCGGCCGCCGCGGGCTCCATGCGCACCATCAGCCCGCCCTCCCGGCTGACCGCGACCCCCATATGGCCGCCGATCAGGAAGGCCAGTCCGCCGAACATGCGCCGCTCGGACACGTCGGCGCCGGCCTCCACCACCGCCCGGACCCGCTCCGCCAGCTCTTCGTCGTATGCCATGGGATCAGTGTCCGCCCCCGGGCCGACAGATTCTCCCGGCGCGGGCAGGACACAGCGGACCCGGTGGCTCGATCCGGGAGTATTCGTGCTGCGCCGACCCCGGCCGGACCACGGCGCTTTCGCCCGGTGAACGCGTCGCAGACGTAGTACCGCGGGGCCCCTCCGAACCGATTCCCCGTCCGGCATCGGAAGACCGGCCGACCCCCTGACGCCTTCGCCGACGGCCAGGCGAATTCCCCGTTACCGGCCACCTCGCCGACCCGCAGCTCAGGCATCACCAACAAAATAGATACACTTGCGTAGCTATTACAGTGTAGCTACAGTTGCGAACCTAGCTACGACGAAAGAAGCGCCCATGAACTTCTCGCTGCCCGTCACGGTCGACTGGACGACACCGACCATCACGTCGAAAACCACGCTGACCACCCATCTGTGGACCGCGCCGCCGCTGCGGCGTGGTTCGCAGATCCACGACAAGGCCTTCGACGCCCTGCGTGCGCTCGGGACCGACTACACCCGCTTCCTGCCCTGGTGGTCCTCTCCGAAATTGGCCGTACCCGAACTCGAGGCGCCCGCCGGCGGCCGGACCTCATGGGATTTCCGGCGGCTCGACGAGTTCGTGGACGACTTCCTGGACGCCACCGCCGGCCGGCCGGTGGTCGCGAATTTCGCCACCATCCCCACCTGGATGTTCGACACACCGGAGCCGGTGGTGGTGCAGGACGATCCGGCCGCGATCCATTGGGACTACGAACAGGGCACGCAATTCCGGGACCCCACCCTCGCCGAAGTGGCCGAGCATTTCGAGCGGATCGGCCGCTGGTACATCGACGGTGGATTCACCGACCAGTTCGGCGTGCGGCACGAATCCGGCCGCGACCACCGCTTCGCCTACTGGGAGGTGCTGTGCGAACCCGATATCGGCCACCAGCTCTCACCCGAGGTCTACACCAGGCTTTACGACGCGGTCGTCGAGCGACTGCGCCCGCTCGATCCGGAGATGAAGTTCATCGGGCTCTCGCTCAGCCCGATCACCACCGATCCGGAGTACTTCTGGCACTTCCTGGACCCCGCCAACCACAAGGACGGCATCCCCCTGGACGCGTTCTCGTACCATTTCTACGCGACCCCGCAGATCGTCAACCCGATGTCGCCGGCCGGGAACGCACCATTCGAGGAGTGGCCCGGCCTGTTCTTCGCCCAGGCGGACGGTTTCCTTCGCCAGGTGCAGCTGGTCGAATCCATCAAGCATCGCCTGTCCCCCGGGACCGAGACACATATCAACGAACTCGGCACCTTCACCCCGGATGTGATGAATCCGGAACCCGAGGCACCCGAGGATTACTGGGCGCTCAGCGGAGCCGTCGTCGCGTACCTGTGGTCGCGACTGACCGCACTGGGCATCGACCTGGTGGGCGTGGCCGAATTCATCGACTATCCCGGGATGATCCACGGCGCCTCGCTGCTCGACTGGAACACCGGCGAGCCCAATGCCCGCTATCGTGCGCTGCAGCTGCTGCTCGATAATTTCGGCCCGGGCGACACCGTGCACCGGGCCACGACCTCTCCCGTGCCGGACGCCCCGGAAACCACGGTGCACGGCCAGGCCTTCGCGTCCCCGGACGGCCGGCGCCGCATCCTGCTCGTGAACAAGAATCCGCACCCGGTCCTGGTGAACTTCACCGACCCGGTGGCCGCGATCGATACGGTCGACACCACGACCGGATCCGGTCCGGCGCTGCGGAAACAGGTGACGAACGGGGAGGTCGAGCTCGGCCCGTTCGCCACCGCCGTCGCGGTCGTCGATACCGCCGCCGACTAGTCTGCACGGGACAGGTCCCGCGCGATCACCGGAAAGACAGGTTCCATGCCCGGCACACGTGGCCGCCGAAGCGACGCCGAAGTGGTGGCGGCAGTGCGTGCCGCGGTCGTCGAGGAACTGATCGATGTCGGCCTGGGCAAGCTCACCATGGACGGGATCGCGCAGCGCGCCGGTATCGCGAAAACCTCGCTGTACCGGCGCTGGGACAGCCCGCAGACGGTACTGCTGGACGCGCTGCGCAACGAATTCCCGCAGGAGCGGCCCGCACCCTCCCCGACCGACGATCTGCGGCACGACCTGATCGAGGCCCTCCGGCTGATGGTCTCCTGGCTGGCGACCCCCACCGCGCGCGCCACCGGCGCGATTCTCGCCGAACGCGAGCGCTATCCGGAACTGGCCGAATCCATTTACGCCCAGGTCTTCGAGCCGAAGGGCGGGCGCTTCACCAGTACCGTGTTGCGGCACTACGCGGACGCCGGCCGTATCGACCCGGGCCTGCTCACCCCCGTTGTCGTCGATATCGGCGAGGCCCTCGTCCTGAAGTTCTCCCTCGACTCGGGCGAACTCCCCGGCGATCGGGTTCTCGCCGATATCGTCGACCAGGCCATTCTTCCCGCGGTCGGGCACCGGCGCTGATTCCGGCGATCGGCCCGCTCGCCCACGCCCCCGGCCACGGCGGCCGCCGGCTCTCGGCCGGGCCGGCGGTGCACAATCCACCACGCCCACGCATACCTCGGCCCCTCGGTGAGTCGCTGCGCAACACTTCGGCGGCTCGGCCTTCCGCCGGCGGCCGGGCGTGCACCGGCCGGCCGCGCGCTGACTTGGGCAGGGCCACCCACGGCGCCAATTACACCGTTTGTTATGGTTTAATCATAACAAGGAGGTGCCCATGACCACCCTGAACTCGCTCCGGCTCTGCCTACTCGCCGGACTCCCGCCGATCCTGTCCGCCGTGCCCGACATCGTGTTGCTCGCCGCGGCGGCCGACCGGCTGCCCGATCCGCTGGCCACCCATTTCGCCGCCGACGGCGCCGACGGGTTCACCGGACGGGTACCGACGATGTTCGTCTCGGCCGGCCTGGGCCTCGGCCTGGGAGTCCTGTTCGCCGCGATCCTCGCGGTGGGGGCACGCACCGGCGCACGCCGGGCCGATACTCCCCTGGACCCGATCCGGTCACTGGTCGCCACGGCCTGGGGCGTGGGCGGATTCGTCGGCGCGATCATGCTGGCGGGCACCATCGCCAATCTGGACGCCGCCGATCCCGCGCAGGTCACGCTCTCGGGCTGGGCGTTCGCGGCCGCGGCGGCCGCCGGGTTGCTGTTCGGGGCGGCGGGCTGGCTCGCCGCACCGGCGAGCCCGGTGACGCCGGGTCCGGCACCGACCGAACCCCTCGCTCTCGGCCGCACCGAACGCGTCAGCTGGTCACGGCGGGCGGTGTCACCGTGGATGCTGCTGGCCGGTGTGGTCGCCGTACTCATGGGAGTGGTCGTCGGATTCGTCGCCCAGCCGCTGACCGGGGTCCTGCTGGCGCTGACCGGGCTGCTGCTCGCGCAACTGGCGCTGCTGCGGGTGGTCGTGGACCAGCGCGGCCTCACCGTGGGGACCGGCTTACTGGGCTGGCCCCGATGGCGGCTGCGGCCCGGCGACATCACGGAGGTATCGGCCGACGACATCTCCCCCCTCCAGTACGGCGGGTACGGCATCCGGGTGATCCCGGGCGCCACGGCCGTGGTGCTCCGCGCCGGACCCGGCATCGTGGTGACCCGCCGCTCGGGGCGCCGGTTCGTGGTGTCGGTCGACGACGCCGGCACGGGTGCCGGTGTCCTGGCCGGTGTCGTCGCACGGACGGATTGAATCCGGTGCTGATCCGTGTCGACCCGGCGCGGCCCGAACCGCTGGCCGACCAGATCGCGGCCTGTGTCCGGCGGGCGATCGCCGACGGTGACGCGCCCGCCGGTACCCGGCTGCCCGGCGCCCGGGAACTCGCGGCGTCACTGGACGTGAGTATCCATACCGTGCTCGCGGGTTATCAGCGGTTACGCGACGAAGGTCTGATCGAACTCCGCCGCGGGCGCGGCGCCACCGTCCGTGCCGGGACACCGGATGGGCGGGCGGCGGTGATCGAACTCGCCCGGCAACTCGTGGCGGCCGCCCGTCGCATCGACCTCGACGAAACCGAATTGCTCGAACTCGTCCGCGCCGCCGCGCGCTGACCGTGGAGGCTGTGCGAAATCGGTAGCCCGCCGCTGAAGTCCCAGGCGCGATCGCCGTTGAACAGGGTGAGTTTCGGTCCGGATCCGATGTGGATGGCGCCGGCGAGCGCCATCGGTGCGGGGTCGCCGTAGTATCGGCCGAATTTCGGGCGGATATGGCGTAACCCGCTGGTAGATGGCGGGTTCTGCGCGCTGGGTGCCGGTCAGGCCGGGGGTTGTTGGGTGAGGCGGTCGCGGTAGATCCGATATGCCTTGCGGTCGGCGGCCCCGGTGCTGTGTGCGAGGGGTTCGGCGGCGGCCAGCAGTGCCTGGTGGATGTGTGGTGGGGCGGTGACGTGCAGGCTGTAGCCCTGGCCTCGCCGTATCTGCCGGCCGTCGCGTAGGGCGTGGCGTTCGGTTTCGCCGAGGTCGGCGGTGTGGGCGGTGAGGTGCGTCGGCCGTCCACGAGGTCGTGATCATGGATATCGTGCCGGTCATGACCACGAATGACTGGTTGGCCGACACCCGAACCTCTTACGATACGGTCGCGGTCAGCTATGCCGACCAAGTGCGCGGCGCCCTCGCCGGACACCAGTACCTTCGCGCGGCTCTGGCGTTGTTCGCCGATAGCGTGCGGGTCGCCGGCGGCGGGCCGGTCGCGGACGTCGGCTGCGGCCCCGGTGAAGTCACCGCCCACCTACATGAGCTCGGTGTCGACGCCTTCGGTGTCGACCTCTCCCCGGCGATGATCGACGTGGCCCGGCGCGACCACCCCGGCCTGCGGTTCGAGGTGGGCTCGATGACGGACCTGGACCTCCCCGACGCTTCGGTGGGAGGCCTGCTCGCCTGGCAGTCGTTGATCCACATCCCTGACGGCGAGGTGCCGACCGTGTTCGGGCACTTCCACCGAACATTGCGTCCCGGCGGACCGCTGCAGCTGCTGTTTCACGTCGGCGACGAGTCGTTGTTGAAGACGGACGGCTACGGCGGTCACCCGATGAATGTCCATGTCCACCGCCGTCAGCCCGACCAGGTGGCATCCTGGCTGCGCGATGCCGGATTCATGGTCGAGGCTCAGATGCTGCTCGACCCGGACGCGGAAGCTCAGCAAGCGATTCTTTTCGCACGCAGTAAGTCCTGACTTCTGCGTATGTCGGGCTCACCAGTCGGATCCGGAGCAGGTCGTCCCAGTGCTCGGCGATCAACTCGGTGTTCAGCTTGCGCGTCATCAACGGGCCCGTGCGCGGGAACCGCGCCTCAGCGTCGGCGCGCGGTTCCGGCCGGTAGAGGGTGATGCGGCCCAGGTCCCGGATTCGGGGCGAGAGCTGCATCCCGAGCAGGTCGAACAATCCGAAATTGACGAGGGTGACGCCGTGGGTGTCGGTCGCGTCCCCGCACGCCCCCCGCGACGCTACCGGGCCCGCCCGCGCCGCCGTGTTGCTAGGCGCCCGCCGCGGCCGCGACCGGGGCGAACCGGCCCGTATGGGGGCCGAGCCCATAGTGCCCGCGCAGCGTGCGCTCGGTGTAGTCCGTCCGGAACAGACCTCGCGCCTGCAGGATCGGGACCACCTGGTCGACGAAATCGATCAGGCCGCCGGGCAGGTACGGAGGCATCACATTGAACCCGTCCGCGGCGCCCGCCTCGAACCACGCCTGCAGATCGTCGGCGATCTGTTCGGGGGTTCCGGCGATGGTGCGATGTCCGCGGCCACCGCCGAGCGCGGCGATAAGTGCGCGCACGGTCAGCGACTCCCGGCCGGCCAGATCCTTGACCAACTGGTATCGGCTCTTGTTGCCCTGGATCCGCTCGATCGGGGGTAACGGCGGCAGCGGCGCGTCGAGCGGATGGCCGGTCAGGTCCAGGCCGAGCATCTGGGAGAGCTGGCGCAGCGCGTACTCCGGGGAGATCAGATCGGTGAACTCCTGCTCGAGCCGCTTCGCGGCCTCCTCGGTCTCGGCGATGAACGGCACGATCCCGGGCAGGATCAGTACGTCGCCGGGATCGCGACCGTGGCCGGCGGCCAGCGCCTTCACCTCGCGGTAGAACTCCCGGCCTTCCGGGATGGAACGTTGAGCGGTGAAAACGGCCTCCGCGTAGCGACCGGCGAAATCCTTACCGCTGGTCGAGGAACCGGCCTGTACGAGCAGTGGGCGTCCCTGCGCCGACCGGGGCACATTGAGCGGGCCGCGTACCTTGAAGCGGTCCCCGTGGTGGTCGATCGTGTGTACCTTCGACGGATCGGCGAATACCCCTGTCTCGGCGTCGAGCACGACGGCGTCGTCCTCCCAGGAGTCCCACAGCGCCGTCGCGGCATCGACGAACTCCGCTGCCCGCACATACCGGCCGTCGTGGTCGGGCACCTGGTCGTAGCCGAAATTGGCCGCTTCGTCGGCGGTCCCGGAGGTGACTATGTTCCATCCGGCCCGCCCACCACTGATCTGATCGAGTGAGGCGAATTTCCGGGCGAGATTGTAGGGCTCGTTGTAACCGGTGGAGGCGGTGGCGATGAGTCCGACCCGCTCGGTCACCACCGCCATCGCCGACAGCAGGGTGATCGGTTCGAACACCGCCTGGGTGTTGCGCTCGATCCGCGGGCCCACCGCGAGGCCGTCGGCGAAGAACACCGAATCGAGTTTGCCGCGTTCGGCGATCCGCGCGAGTTCCTGGAAATGGCCGACCCGCAGCACATTGCGCGCCTCGGTCCGCGGATGCCGCCAGGCCGCTTCGTGGTGGCCGACACCCATGAGGAACGCGTTGAGATGGAGTTGGTGCGACATCACTACCTGTCTAGAGAGCTACGCGCCAGCGGGACAGCCGACGCTCGACGAACACGAGGACCGCGTTGAAGATCAGGCCGACCAGCGCGATGGCGATGATCCCCGCGTACATATCGGGGATCTGGAAGTTCAGCTGCGCGGCGGTGATCAGGTACCCGAGCCCGGCCTTCGCCCCGACCATCTCGGCCGCGATGAGCACCAGGATCGAGGACGCCGCGGCCATCCGCAGGCCGGTGAAGATGGTCGGTACCGCCGCCGGCAGCACCACCTTGTACACCAGCGCGATCTGGGAGAAGCCCAGCGAACGCGCGGATTTCACGAGCAACGGGTCGACCGTGCGCACCCCGGAGATGGTGTTGAGCAGGATCGGGAAGGTGCAGGCGTAGATCACCAGCGCCACCTTCGAGGTCTCGCCGATACCCAGGATGAGAATGAAGACCGGCAGCAGCGCCAGCGCGGCGGTATTGCGGAACAGTTCGAGGACCGGGTTGAGGAAATCGGCCACCGGCCGGTACCAGGCGATCGCGACCCCCAGCGGAACCGCGATCGCCACCGCGATCACGAACCCGGTGAGCGCGCGGGACAGGCTGGTCGATACATGCTCCCAGAGCTGCCCATTACCGATCAGCTCGAAGAATGTCGCGGCGACCTCGCTGAACGGCGGCAGAAAGACCTTGTCGACCAGACCCACCCGGGGCGCGATCTCCCAGAGCGCCAGGAAGGCCAGGATCGCGACCGACGGCTTCGTCACCCGCCAGGCCAGCCCGGCCAGCCGCTGCACCGGCCGGCGGGCCGGGGACCTCACCGGTGCGGTGGTCCGGGCGAGTGCGGGCTCGGGCCCGGCGGCCCGCGGCGCGTCGAGAGTGCCGGTGGCGAGTGCGCTAGACATGCTGAACCTCTTCGGTCGTCGAGATATCGGCGAGTTCGAGCGAGTGGGCGCGTTCGACCTCGTCGTGCAGCAGGGACCAGATCCGGTGGCGCAGCGCACGGAACTCCGCGCCGGAGCGGACGTCCTCGGCGGTGCGGTCGATGTCGACGTCGACCACCGTTTTGATCCGGCCGGGCCGGGAGGTGAGCACCGCGACCCGCTGACCCAGGTAGATCGCTTCGTCGATGCCGTGGGTGATGAACAGGATCGTCTTACCGGTGCGCTCCCAGATACGCAGCAGTTCGTCCTGCAGCGATTCCCGGGTCTGCGCGTCCAGCGCCGCGAACGGCTCGTCCATCAGCAGTACTTCGGGATCGAAGGCCAGGCTGCGGGCGATCGCCACGCGCTGTTTCATACCGCCGGACAATTCGTGCGGGTAGCGGTCGGCGAAACCGGCCAGGCCGACGAGTTCGAGGTAGTGCTCGGCACGCTCGCGCCGCTCCGCGCGCGGCACCCCTTTGGCCTCGAGCCCGAATTCGATATTGCGGCGGGCGCTGCGCCAGGGCAGCAACGCGTACTGCTGGAAGACGATCCCGCGGTCCAGGCCGGGCCCGGTGATCGGCCTGCCGTCGAGCAGGATCTGCCCGGAGGTGGGGGTGCTCAGGCCGCCCAGCAGGTCGAGCAACGTGGATTTGCCGCAACCACTGGGGCCGACGAGAACCAGGAACTCACCCGCGGCGAGATCGAGGGTGATGTCCTCGATGGCGGACAGCTCGGTCTGCTGACCCCGGATCGGGAATCTCTTGCTCACCTGAGCCAGGCGAAGTTTGGGTGTGCTGCTCATTTGTCACCGGCCAATGGTTGTCCGTCAGGTGCTGGGGCTCCCGCAATGGTGCGGCCGTGGCTCCGAAGTCTGAACCATTTGCGTCAGCGCGAGTCGAACACGCCGGCCGGCGCCCGGTGCGCCGCCGGTACCGCCCGGCCCCGATCACCGCCGGGGCCGCGAGGGCAAGATGGCATCGAATTCACCTGTGCGCCATGGGATATTTACGGTCCCCCGATGTAATACGGAGGTGTGTTCGGCGCGCTCGCCGGACGCACGCGTGGAGCGCTTCGCGGCGGTCCGGTTTCCGAGGGAAGGTCAGTTCCGATGGTTCAAGAGCCCGGCACCTGGGCCGGTCTGAAACAGGAGGCATCCCAAGACCTGCTGTATTTCGACCCCACCGCCGCGGTTACCGGCGCCAAAGCCGCCAAACGCCTGGTCGACCAGTTGCTGCGGGCGCGAGAGGCGATCCAGAACGAGAAGCTCGACGATATGGTGAACATCGCCGGGAATTTCCTGACCTCGGGTATCAACCTCACCGGAATATACGAACAGCGCGCCGAACGCCTGTACACGGTGCTACAGGATCACGTCAATATCGCCCGGGAAATGGGTGAGGCGTTCGTTCAGGCCGGCCTGTACTACCGCAGAACGGAGTCGGAGAACGCGGACAACCTCGCGCTCGACGAGCTCGCCGACTTCCACATTCCCTACGAACCCACATCGCCGGATCTGAGCCTGGACACCGGCGATACCCGATACGACGATCTTTCCCGGCCCATAGGTAAATTGCAGGACGCGGGCCGGGAAGGAACAGACGACGATATCCATGTGCAGCCCGCTTACGGCCTGCCCAGCGAGCTCACGAACTACGAGGGCCGCCAGGAGTCGATCTCACCGGACACCGTCGGGTTGGAGGAGAGCACCTCGCTCGGCTTCACCACTTTCCGGGGACTCGCCCGTGATCTGCCCGGCGATGTGACGAATACGTACAACGCGGCCCTCGCGTGGTGGCGGCTGGCCGGCCATGTGAAATCCGAACTGGAGAAGTTCGACGGCGCGATCGAGGGAATCCAGGACAAATGGCTCGGCCTGGCCGCGGACCGGGCGCGGACGGCGACCAAGAACTATGTGAATTCCATCGGCCCACTGTGGAATTCGATGTTCTCGATGAGCGAGAACCTGCACTACACCTCGGAATGGCTGCGTCGCACCCAACTGTCGATGCCACGGCACGATTTCACCTTCCGCAGTCTGTCGGTCGAGCAGACGGTGCTCACGCGGTATCGCGAGGAATGGGTCAAGCACTACGCGAACGGCATGACGAACACCCTGGCGGAGATGCCGGTGATCGAAGGGCCGATCGCCGAACCCGGACCGCCACCGAATAATGGCGACGGCAACGGTGACGGCAGCGGAAGCGGAAGCGGAAGCGGCGAGGGCAGCAGCGGGAACGGCAGCGGGAACGGCAGCGGGAACGGCAGCGGGAACGGCAGCGGGAACGGCAGCGGGCACGGAAGCGGCAGCGGACAGACCCCCGAAGAGGCGTACGACGAGGGCTACGACGACGGGTACGAGCAAGGCTTCGAGGACGCTTCCCGGCAGGGCGAGGGTGAGGGCCAGGGCGCAGGCAGTGGCCAAGGTCAGGGTCAGGGCGCCGGTCAGGGTCAAGGCCAGGGCAGCGGTCAAGGCGAAGGTCAGGGTCAAGGCAGCGGTCAAGGACAAGGCAGCGGTCAAGGCCAGGGCGGGAGTCGAGGCCAGGGCGCGGGCAGTGGTCAAGGCGGCAACCAGGGCGGTGGCGAGGAGACGCCCCGGGTGCCCAGCTACGACCAGGCCGAGTACGGCTCCGGCGACCAGCCGGCCGGGGATACCTCCCAGCAACCCACCGAGGGCGAAAGCGGTGGAGAACCCATCACGGGCGTCCCGGCGCCGGGCGCCGGCACCACCATGCCGAAGAACCCCACAGCGGCCGATGTACTCGGCAAGCTCACCGGCATTCCCAAATCGCTACTGCCCGACGCCCTGAAGAACATCCCGATCACCGGCCAGAACGGCAAGCCCCCGACCCTCGCAGACGCCTTGTCGAAGATCACCGGCATCCCCGTCGAGGAGATGCCGCAGGAATTGCAGGACACGCTGCTGGAGGAGTTGTACTCCGAGGACTCGCCGTACGGATCGGACTCCACACTGTTCGGCGACGAGGCAGTGCCCTCCGGAACCGAAGGCTTGCTGCCCGCCGGGGACGAGACCGGAACCGATCCGGAATCGGCGCTGTCCGCCCTGCTCGGCACGGATACCGGCGCGCTACCGGCCGGGGATCCCACCGGCCAGAGCCAGAACGCCCTGGACCGGCTGATCAATATGCTGACCCAGGGAATCCAGGCATTCTCCCTGAGCGGCGCCGGCACGATGCCGGGCATGGCGGAGTTCGCGCAGATGCTCGATCCGGCTCAGCTACAGGAGCATTTGAGCGGGATGCTGGAGCCGGAGCCGACCCAGCCGGCGGGCGGGGTCCCCGGCGGAGCCGGTCTGCCGACCGGCGATCCAGGGCCCCCGGCCCTTGCCCCGTATCCGGGGACCGAACCCGGCCACAGCACCTTCCCCCGGGCCTCCCTCCCCAGCCCGGGACTCGAACTCGCCGGATACTCGGGGTCCGCGGGTGGCGCGAATCCGGGCGGAACACCGGGTATGCCGATGATGGGCGCGCCGGGTGCGGGAGCCGGCGCCGCCACCACGCCCGGGCAGACCGGTAACCACACCCCGGCCGAGTTCCTCACCTCCCGCGAGAATCTGGACGAGGTCTTCGAGGACACGCCGTCCAAGGTGCGCCCGGTGATCGAACAGTGATCCGTACCTGGGAATTGACCGACCTGGAATTCGTCGTGCTGTGTGAGGAATTCCGCCAGGGCGGGTTACCTGAACCGTTCACCTACACCAGCCGGACCAGGCTCGCCGCGGATTACCGCATCGAGAAGGCCGCAACGCTGCGCGCGCTGCACGACCGCGACGATTCCGATCTCTACGCGATGGCCGATGCCATCTCGCGTCCGGATGTCACCATCACGGCGAAGGCCTGGAACGATCAGGACCCCGAGGAGCCCACCGGCTGGATCCGGGTGCACGCGGTCCGGCAGCGGGCGCGGGGTTTCGTGATCTCCCAACGTCCCGGTGAAACCGTCTGGCACAGCAGCGGTTTCGATGTGACCGCCTGCGATCCGCATGCCCTTGCCGAATCGGTGCTGGCCGAGCTGCCGGAGGCCACGGCCGGCCGGATGCCGCAGATCACGCTGGTCGATCCGGCGACCGCACCGGATACCCGGCCGTATGTCCCGCTGATCTCCGACGATGACGAAGCCGAGGACGACGAGGCCTACCGTGGCGCGGCCTTTCTCGCCGCACCCGCGACCGCGGCCGGGAAGATCCAGGTCTTCCAAGGCCGCTCCATGTTCGGTCCGCGCGGTCGGGTCGATATGGGGATGCGCTGGCGGGATCTGCCCGACGACGGACGCTATGTGATCCCGATGAACCAGGACGTGGAGGTAGCGACCGGGATGGGCACCAAACGAATGATCGAATGGACCCAGGACCAGGTCGCCGAGGTGCTCCTGCGGTTGGACCGGAACCTGGAACACGAGGAGTAGCGCGCGCGGCGGATCTGCCGTCCCTGGGACAGACCGGCACCCAGGGCCTCGCCGTCGGCGAGGTCTTGGGTGCGGTTGTCGACCAGGGCGTTCGGCCCACCGGCCGCGAATCGGGAACTCTCGGTCACCCGATCCGGGCGGACCCCGGGCCCGGTGCTCATTTCGTACCGGCCAGAGCTTGTCCGTCGGGGTCGCTGTCGGCGGGATAGGTGCCGTTGGCGTACGGGTTGTACTCGTTGGTGTAGAGGTCGCGGGCCGCGAGCTTGCCCTCGTCGAGTTCGCCGTTGCGGACCAGCCAGTCGATCCAGATCTGTAGTTCGCGTTCGGCGATCACCGCGCCCGGTACCGGGATCCCGGAACTGCGCCAGTACTTCACGGGTTCGGCGCTCTCCGTGCGACCCCGCTTGTGGATGATGTCCAGGAAGCGGGCCACCACCTCTTCCCGCGGATGGACCTGGGTCCAGCGGATGGCCCGCGCGGTGCCCTGGACGAAATCGCGCACCGCCTCGGGGTTGGCGGCGATGAAATCGTCGCGCATCACGTACGTGCCGTAACCGAACGCGCCGAACAGGTCCCGGTCGGTGAACAGGGCCCGGATACCGCCCCGTTCGAGGGCGCTCTCCCGCTGGATCGAATTCAACGTGGCGACATCGATCTGCCCCTCGCGCAGCGCCTGCTCGGTGTTCACCGGCGGTACCACCACCAGCTGCACCGACTCGAGCTCGTCCGGGGTGAGTCCCTGCTGGGCCAGCCATTCCCGGGTGAGGAATTCGTGATGCGCACCGAGGGTGTTCATCCCGATCTTCTTGCCGATCAGGTCGCGGGCCGACCGGATCGGGCTGTTCTCCAGCACGTAGTACCCGGTGTACTCGTGCGCGTCGGCACCGTAGGAGCTGAGCACCGAGGTGATGGGCGCGCCGGCCGCGTTGAGCTTGACGACGGCACCGTTGAACGCCGACCCGAATTCGATCTCGCCGGTGGCCGCCGACTGGATATCCTGCGGACCGCTGGTGGTATCGCCGACCCACTCCAGCTGGATCTTGTCGAAGTAGCCGAGGTCGGCGGCCAGTTCGTGGAACCCCACCTTCCCGGCCCAGCCCTGATAGCGCAGGATGGTCTTCCCGTCGGCCGTGCGCGCGGCCTCGCCGCCCGCTCCACACGCACACAGCATCATCAGCAGGGCGGTGACCGCCGCAACGCACGCGACGGCCCGCGGCCGTCGGTGACTCCGTGTCGTATCCGGGCGTACTGGCATGGGTTCTGTCCCTTGTGATGTGGTTGCGCTGCCCGGATATCGTGCGGTCCGCGAACGCGGCTGCGAACCCTTTGCCTCGAGCCGAGTACAAACATGCACCTCGTCCGGCCCGGCCCGGGGACCCACGCGTACATCGGAACGCACCTGGTCAACGCATATTCCCGTAACGCGATCACGCAAATTGATGGGATGTTCGGCGACGCACGGCGAATCAGCAATCCGCCGGCTTCGCGCCGCGTTAATATGCGGCGCGCACCGAAGTTATTCGGCCGAGACGACGCCGAGACGTCGGCGCGACCGTCCGGGCCCGAGCCGTCGTGGCGGGCCCCGCTGCTCCACCATCCCGTCCCGCACCAACGAACACAGAAGGAACGATGCTCAAAATTCTGGCCATCGGCGCGGTCACGGCCGCGCTCGTGTTCGGCAGCTTCTCCAGTGCCTCGGCACACCCTCCCGGCGTCTCGCGGCCGGGCTCGGCGGGTGTGCACAGCCCGGCGGGCAAGGACGATTCCGTCGCGCAGCTACCCTTCACCGACCGAGAATTCCTCCGCGCCAGTGCGTTCGACGACGAAACCCGCCAACTCCAGGACGCGGCGATCGCCCTCGCGCACGCCCAGTGCGATTACCTCGGCACCTCCGGCAACACCCCGGCGAACCGCACCTATCTCGCCGAGGAAGCACGGCCGTTCGTGGAGTACCCCTACTTGTTCCTGGAAGCCGCGGTCGGTACCTACTGCCCGCAGCACACCGTGCTGGGCTGAGCGGCAACCCGCACGGCATTTCCGATACCCCGCCGACACGACGGCGCCGCTCCCGGTATCCGGGAGCGGCGCCGCCTGTTTTCGAACTCAGTGCTTACGACGGGTCTTGGGACCCCGGCCCTGTTTCGTCTGCGCCCGGGCCGCCTCCCGGCGTTCCCGCCGGGTGCCCTGGGTCGGCCCATCGGAGCCGTACTCCTCCGCATCGCTGTGCACCGCGGCGCGACCGCCCTCGTCCGGCCCCGAGTAGCTCAGACCCCGCGGGCCCGAATCGTCGATACCGCGGGCACGCAGCGCGGGCGGCGCACCGTTGATGATCGGCAGCTTCTCGGTGGGGTACTGGCTCTCCGGCGGCACCGGCTGCGAGCCGATCGGGGAACGCAGACCCTGGCCCACCTGGACACCGTCGGGTTGCGGCTGCTGAACCTCCACCTGGACGTTGAACAGGATGCCGACGGCGTCCTCCTTCAACCCCTCGAGCATGTTGGCGAACATATCGAAACCCTCGCGCTGGTATTCCACCAGCGGATCGCGCTGGGCCATCGCGCGCAGGCCGATGCCTTCCTTCAGGTAGTCCATCTCGTAGAGATGCTCGCGCCACTTCCGGTCCAGCACCGACAGCAGCACCTGACGTTCCAGGGTGCGCATACTGCCCTCGCCGGCCAGGCCGTCGATCTCGGACTCGCGCTGCTCGTAGGCGGCGTGCGCGTCGTCGAGGAGGGTTTCGAGCAGATCCTCGCGGGTGATCTCCCCGGCCTCGCCGACCTCGGTCTCACCGGTGATGTCGCGGTGGTTCAGGCTCACCGGATAGAGCGTCTTCAGCGCGCCCCACAGCTTGTCGAGATCCCAGTCCTCCACATAGCCCTCGGCGGTGGCGCCGTCCACGTAGGCGGTGATCACATCGGTGATCATGCTCTGGACCTGGCCCTCCATATCCTCGCCGCGCAGGATCTGGTTGCGCTCCTCGTAGATGACGGTGCGCTGCTGGTTCATCACCTCGTCGTACTTGAGCACGTTCTTGCGGATCTCGAAGTTCTGCTGCTCGACCTGGGTCTGCGCGCTCTTGATGGCCTTGGAGACCATCTTCGCCTCGATCGGCACATCGTCGGGGAGGTTGAGCCGGGTCATGATCGACTCCAGCGCCGCGCCGTTGAAACGGCGCATGAGCTCGTCGCCGAGCGACAGGTAGAACCGCGATTCACCCGGGTCGCCCTGGCGGCCGGACCGGCCGCGCAGCTGGTTGTCGATACGCCGGGAGTCGTGGCGCTCGGTACCGAGCACGTAGAGACCGCCGGCCTCCTTCACCGCCTCGGCGTCCTCGGCGACCTGCTTCTTCACCTTCTCCAGCGCGTGGAACCAGTTGGCCTGATATTCCTCGGGGGTGTTCACCGGATCCAGGCCCTGCTGGCGCAGCAGGGTGTCGGTGATGATGTCGGGGTTGCCGCCGAGCACGATATCGGTACCGCGGCCGGCCATATTCGTCGCGACGGTCACCGTGCCGGGGCGGCCCGCCTCCGCGATGATCTGCGCTTCCTTCTCGTGGAACTTCGCGTTCAGCACATTGTGCGGGACACCGCGCTTGGTGAGCTGCTTGGACAGATACTCCGAACGGTCCACGCTGGTGGTACCGATCAACACCGGCTGGCCCGCCTGGTGACGTTCCACCACGTCGTCGACCACGGCGTTGAACTTGGCCTCTTCGGTCTTGTAGATCAGATCGGCCTGGTCGATACGGATCGGCGGCTTGTTGGTCGGGATCGGGATGACGCCCAGGCTGTAGATCTGGTGCAGCTCGGCCGCCTCGGTCTCGGCGGTACCGGTCATCCCGGAGAGCTTGTCGTAGAGGCGGAAGTAGTTCTGCAGCGTGATGGTGGCCAGGGTCTGGTTCTCCGGCTGGATCTCGACGCCTTCCTTGGCCTCGATCGCCTGGTGCATGCCCTCGTTGTAGCGGCGGCCGACCAGGATGCGCCCGGTGAACTCGTCGACGATGATCACCTCACCGTCGCGGACGATGTAGTCCTTGTCCTTGGTGTAGAGCTCCTTGGCTTTCACGGAGTTGTTCAGGTAGCTCACCAGGGGGGAGTTGGCGGCCTCGTAGAGATTGTCGATACCGAGCTGGTCCTCGACGAATTCCACACCGGCTTCGTGCACGCCGATGGTGCGTTTCTTGATATCGACCTCGTAGTGGAGATCCTTTTTGAGAAGCGGTGCAATTCGGGCGAATTCGGCATACCACTTGCTGGAGGCGTCCGCGGGGCCGGAGATGATGAGCGGAGTACGCGCCTCGTCGATCAGAATCGAGTCGACCTCGTCGACCACGGCGAAATTGTGGCCGCGCTGAACCAGATCGTCCAGCGAATGCGTCATATTGTCGCGCAGGTAGTCGAAACCGAATTCGTTGTTGGTGCCGTAGGTGATATCGGCGCCGTAGGCCGCGCGCCGCTGCGGCGGCGTCATCCCGGACAGGATCGCGCCCACCTCGAGCCCCAGGAAGCGGTGTACCCGGCCCATCCACTCGGAGTCACGTTTGGCCAGGTAGTCGTTGGTGGTGACGATGTGGACGCCATCGCCGCCGATCGCGTTCAGATAGGCCGGTAGCACCGAGGTCAGGGTTTTGCCCTCACCGGTCTTCATCTCGGCGATATTGCCCAGATGCAGCGCCGCGCCACCCATGATCTGCACTTTGTAGTGCTTCTGCTGCAGCACCCGCCACGAGGCCTCACGCGCCACCGCGAAAGCCTCGAGCAGCAGGTCGTCCAGCGATTCTCCGTCAGCATAGCGCTCGCGGAATTCATCGGTCTTGGCACGCAGCTCGGTATCGGTGAGGTCCTCGTAGTCGCCCTCGAGTCCGATCACCTCGTCGGCGAGATGGGAGAGGCGCTTGACCATGCGACCCTCACCAAAACGTAGCAACCTCGTCAGTGTCAGCGCAGGCACGGGTCTCGTCAGTCCTCTGGGTCGGTTTCGGCTCCGATGTCGGCGGCGCACGGCCCGGCGACGGGCCACGAAGCCGCAGCTTGCTTCATGGTAATGCGGCTCCCATGGTAGGCGCCGCCGTGTACCCGGCCAGTGTGCCTCGTTCGACATTCGCCGGCCGGCCGGGCCCGCGCCGGGTATATCACCTCGAGCCCGTGCGCAAGCCTTCGAATTACATATCGGAATATCACACACAATGGTGCGGGAACAGGTACTACCTGGTCACAATGGAGACCGGATTCCTGACTCCGAAGGGGCAGACACCAGGGTGATAGCGAAGCTGACACCGCAGGACGCGGACTTCTTCCGGCTGGAATCGACCACCCACCCGGTACACATCGGGTCACTGGCCGTTCTCGACAACACCGGCGACGACGGCGAGCCGATCCTCGACTACCAGGCGCTGGTCGATCTGGTCGAGTCACGCCTGCCGCTGGTGCCCCGGTATCGCCGCAAAGTGCGCGAGATCCCGCTGTCGCTGGGGCGCCCGGTCTGGGTCGAGCACAGTCATTTCGACATCACCTACCACATACGGCGTTCCGCGCTACCGTCGCCGGGCAGCGACGAGCAACTCTTCGAACTGGTCGCCCGGCTCGGTTCGCGGCAGCTGGACCCCGGCCGCCCACTGTGGGAGATGTACCTGATCGAGGGATTGGGCGGCGGGCGGTGCGCGATCTACACCAAATCCCACGCCGCCCTGGTGGACGGTCAGGCCGCGCTGGAGATAGGGCACGTCATCGCGGACGATGCCGAGTCCCCGCGAGAAGTCGCCGACGACGCCTGGTTACCGGGCCGAGAACCCAGCGATGCGAATCTTCTGCTGGGCGCACTCGGGCATCTGGCGGCCCAGCCCGGTTCGGCAGTGGAGGTCCTACAGGAGGTCGCGGCGGGTACCGCCGGGCTGATCGGCACGGCGAGCCGCACACTCGGCGGCGCGGTGTCGGCGGTGCGGTCCGCGACCAGCAGCATGCCGAACAGCCCCATCAACGCGCGCACCTCCCGGCAGCGCAGGTTCACCGTCGCGGTCACCGAGCTCGACGGCTACAAACGGGTGCACCAGCAGGCCGGCTGCACGATCAACGATGCCGTGCTGGCCGTGGTCACCGGCGCGCTGCGCAACTGGCTGCTGTCGCGGAACAAGGGCCTGACCGAATCGAGCGTGCTGCGCGCGGTCGTGCCCATGTCGGGCTACAGCGGGGAGCCGGGCACCGGGCGCACACTGCCCAGCGGGATCACCCCGTTCCTGATCGACCTGCCGGTCGGTGAGCCCAGTCCGGTCATGCGGCTGTCCCATATCGCCCATGCCACCGCCGAGGACGCCCGCGGCCGGCACGGCGTGCGGGCCTCGACCCTGGTACACCTCGCCGGGTTCGCTCCGGCCAGCCTGCACGCGATGAGTGTGCGGGCGGCGAGTACGTTCGCAGACCATACGTTCAATCTGGTGATCACCAACGCGCCGGGCCCGCAGACGCCTATGTTCATCGGCGGCGCGCGGATGCTGGAGATGTACCCGGTTTCGCCACTGCTGCGCAACCAGGCGACGAGTATCGGGATCACGTCCTATGACGGGCGGGTCTGCTACGGACTCAACGCCGACCGCGAGGCGATGGCCGATATCGGAGTGCTGGCCGCGTCGGTGCCCGAATCGATGGAGGAGTTACTCGGTGCCTGCCTCTGACCGCAAGACCATGCGCGTGTACGTGCCGGCCACCGTGCCGATGCTGCGCGAGCTCGTGGACAAACGCGTGCTGCACGCGGTCGGCGGGACGGCTTTCGCGCTCACGCCCGCGCTCCGCGAGGCGTATGCCTCGGGCGACGACGAAGAACTGGCCGAGGTCGCCATGGCCGAGGCCGCGCGCGCGGCACTGCGGCTGCTGGCCGAGGAGGTCCACGGTTCCACCACCCCGATGTACCGCCGCGCGGTCATCGCGGTGGATGTGGAGGGCGCGACCCTGCGCCCGGACCTGGACGACGCGGTGGTGAAACTGGACGGGCCGATCGAGTACGAGCGGATCGCGTCGGTTCATCTGGACCTCGCCGAGGCCGAACCGGCGGTGGCCGAGGCGGTCGACAATGTCGATGCCGCCGACCTCGGCGACGAGGACGCCGAGTTCATCCTGGGCGACGCCGAGGACCATCAACTGGCCTGGTACGCCACCCAGGAGCTGCCGTTCCTCGTCGAGCTGCTCTGAGCCCGCGCTTGTGACCGGGGACCGCCGGCGCGGTCGCTCGCTGTGAGCCGCAACCGGGTCCGCCGACGCCGTTCACCTGGGCTCCCGCGACAACCTACGATGCCGTAACCTGGTGCCACGGCGCGCCCCGGGCGCGGAGACCACAGGAGAAGAACAGCGCAAATGGGCAGGAAACCGAACGCGATGACGGTGCGCGGTGTCAAGAACTGGCTGGAGGCACCGGCGGCCGGTATCGCCGAACGCGGCGGCAAACTGAATCTGCTGCGAGGGGCGGTGGCGCGGGTCACCACGCCCCTGCTGCCCGACGACTATCTACATCTGGCCAACCCGCTGTGGTCGGCGCGGGAACTGCGCGGCCGGGTCGTCGACGTCCGCAAGGAGACCGCCGATTCGGCGACGCTGGTGATCAAACCCGGCTGGGGTTTCGACTTCCGGTACGAACCCGGGCAGTACATCGGTATCGGGATCCTGGTGGAGGGTCGCTGGCACTGGCGGTCCTATTCGCTCACCAGCCCGCCCGACTGGGACGACCCCCGCTACGGCAAGAAGGTCATCGCCATCACGGTGAAGGCCATGCCGGAGGGTTTCTTGTCCAGCCACCTGGTCAACGGGGTGTCGGCCGGGACGATCGTCCGGCTGGCCGCCCCGCAGGGCGCGTTCGTACTGCCGTCCCCGCCGCCGCCGAAGGTGCTGTTCCTGACCGCCGGGTCGGGCATCACCCCGGTCATGTCGATGCTGCGCGCCCTCGATCGCCGCGCCGCGGTGACCGACGTGGTGCACATCCATTCGGCGCGGACCGCCGAGGACGTGATGTTCGCCGCCGAACTCGACGCCTTGCACGCGCGGCATCCCGGATTCGTCTCCCATATCCACCTCACCGGCGAGAAGGGCAAGTTCGCCACCGCCGCCCTGGACGAGCTCTATCCCGATTGGCGGGAGCGCCAGGCCTGGGCCTGCGGTCCCCTGGGCATGCTCGACGAGGTCGAGAAACACTGGCAGGAGGCCGGTCTCGAATCGGCGCTGCACGTGGAACGGTTCGAGGTGGAGCGGTCGGCGACCACCGAGGGCGGCACCGTCACCTTCGGCAAGAGCGGCCGCACGGTCACCGTGGACGGCGCCACCACCCTGCTGGAGGCCGGTGAATCCGCCGGTGTTCAGCTGCCGTTCGGCTGCCGGATGGGTATCTGCCAGACCTGCGTGGTCACCTTGAGCTCGGGACATGCCCGCGATCTGCGCAACGGCACGGAGCGGTTCGAAGGAGAGAAGGTACAGACGTGCATCTCCGCCGCGGCGGGTGATTGCACACTGGAAGTGTGACCGGAGACGTTCACCCGGCAATCGGCACCTAGCGGTACGCTCGAGGTGAACACAGGTTGCTTCCCATTCCGGGAAGATTTCCGAAACCCTCGTCCGGTTTCTGCCCGGGTCCGACACGGACCGGTCTTGTGGGCGGAGTGTCCACATAAGAACGCACAGCCGGAGCGATGGCGGAGGTACGCCTGTTCCGATCTCGTCTTCGCAGACAGCGCTTACAGAAGGGACGCCGGTGGCCATCACCGACATCAGAGCCTTTGCCCACCTGACGGCCGAAGATGTGGAGATGCTGGGGCAAGAGCTCGACACGATCCGCCGGTCGGTCGAGCAATCCCTGGGCGAGCGGGACGCGCGCTACATCCGGCGCACCATCGCCGCGCAGCGCGGGCTGGAACTGGCCGCCCGCGCCGTACTGTTCGGTAGCCGCAACCGCTGGGCCTGGGTAACCGGCACCGCCATGCTGTCGGTCGCCAAGATCATCGAGAATATGGAGCTGGGCCACAACATCAGCCACGGTCAGTGGGACTGGATGAACGATCCGGAGATCCACTCCACGAACTGGGAATGGGATATGACCGGCCCGTCGGCGCAATGGCGGCGGGCGCACAATTACTCCCATCACACCTACACCAACGTGCTGGGCAAGGATGAGGATCTCGGTTTCGGCATCTTGCGGATGACCCGAGACGAACCGTGGCGGCCGGTGCACCTGGTGCAGCCGATCGCCAATATCATCTTGGCCGCGGCGTTCGAATGGGGCATCGCCCTGCACGATTGGGCGATCGAGAAGGAGCTGTCCGGAACACCGCGTACCCAGGTCTTCTCCGAACCGAACAAAATGTTCGGCCGCAAGATCGCCCGGCAGGTGGCCAAGGATTTCCTGCTCTATCCTGCGGTCACCGGGCCCGCCTTCATGTCGACCTTGAAGGCGAACGCCACCGCGAACCTGGTCCGCAATCTGTGGGCCTATGCGGTGATCTTCTGCGGCCATTTCCCCGACGGCGCGGAGAAGTTCACCGAGGAACAACTCGAGGGCGAGACGCCCGGTGAATGGTATCTGCGGCAGATGCTCGGCAGCGCGAACTTCTCCGCCGGTCCGGTCATGGGTTTCATGAGCGGCAATCTGAGCTACCAGATCGAACACCATCTCTTCCCGGATCTGCCCAGCAACCGCTACCCCGAGGTCGCGGCCGGCGTGCGCGACCTCTGCGAGAAATACGATCTGCCCTACACCACCGGATCGCTGGGCAAGCAATATCTGCTCGCCTTCCGCACCATTCACAAGCTCGCCCTGCCCGACCGATTCCTGCGGCGTACCGCCGACGATGCGCCGGAGACCTCCTCCGAACGCAAGTTCGCCGGAGTCACTGTGCACGCGGGGCCGGAGAACCGGCCGTGGAGTATCGACCCGGCCACCGGTAAGCGCCGCGGCCTGCGATGGGCGTTGCACGAGGCAAAAATCGCGCTGCGCGCCAAAGCCGAGCAGGAAAAGGAAATGCTGCGCAGCGCCGAGCGCAGCCTGCGGGCCAAGGCCCGGCAGGAGAAGGATCTGCTCCGGCGGGCCCGGCACGCACTGCGAAAATCGCAGCGCTCCTACTCGGCCTGAGCGACGCGTCCGATTCCGTAGAAATCATCGCGTGGCGGGTGTAACACGGCCGCCACAGCGGACGATTATCCACACCGGGGCCCGAGTGTGACGCACGCTTGCGCTGTTTCGCCCGGCCTATCATTCGGCTTTGGGACGCGCAATAGGGCGCACACCACATTTTTTACGCATATCCCCAAACCTACGGTGTCGTAACTTACGGTAGGGTAGCCGCCATGGCTATCTCGGATGTCAAGGAATACGCGCATCTCACCGAGGCGGATGTGGAGGCTCTCGGAGCCGAATTCGACGCGATTCGCCGGGACATCGAATCGACCCGGGGCGAGCGCGATGCCCGATACATTCGCAATGTCATCAGGCTCCAGCGCGCGCTCGAGATCAGCGGCCGGACGGTCCTGTTCGCCAGTTTCCTGCCCCCGGCCTGGTTGGCCGGCGTGGCGTTGCTGGGCACCGCCAAGATCATCGAGAACATGGAGATCGGGCACAATGTGATGCACGGTCAGTGGGACTGGATGAACGATCCGGAGATCCACTCCACCCACTGGGAATGGGACAACGCGGGCCCGTCCAAGCACTGGAAGCACACCCACAACTATCTGCACCACAAGTACACCAACGTCCTGGGCATGGACGACGATATCGGCTACGGCCTGCTCCGGGTCACGCGCGATCAGCGCTGGAAGCCGTTCAATATCGGTAACCCGGTCTACAACCTGGTGCTGCAGTCGCTGTTCGAATACGGCGTCGCGATCCAGCACCTCGAACTCGGGAAACTGGCCGCCGGAAAGTTCGCGCCGGGCAGCCAGGAACGGGCGGAATTCGACCGCAAGGTCGACGAGGTCCTGGCCAAGGTCAAGAAACAGGCACTCAAGGACTACGTCGTCTACCCGTTGCTGACCGGGCCCTCGTTCTTCCACACCCTCACCGCCAATCTCACGGCTAACGTGATCCGCAATGTCTGGTCCAACGCGGTCATCTTCTGCGGACACTTCCCCGACGGTGCCGAGAAATTCACCAAGGCCGATATCGACAACGAAACCCAGGCCCAGTGGTACCTGCGGCAGATGCTGGGCAGCGCCAATATCTCCGGCGGCAAGCTCATCCACTTCATGACCGGCAATCTCAGCCACCAGATCGAGCATCACCTCTTCCCCGATCTGCCCAGTAACCGCTACGCCGAGGTCGCGGTCCGGGTGCGCGAGCTGTGCGACAAATACGACCTGCCGTACACCACCGGCTCGCTGCCGGTGCAGTACTTCAAGGCTTGGCGCACCATCCTGAAACTGGCGCTGCCCAACAAATACCTTCGCCACACCGCCGACGACGCCCCCGAAACGGCCTCGGAACGGAAATTCGACGGGCAGGCGGTGTCCACGTTCGATCCCGTCACCGGAAAGCGCCGGGGCCTGCGCACGGCGATCGCCGAAGGCCGGCGGCGGCTCCGCCGCCGCTCGGTCGCCCTGGCGGGCTGATCTGTGTTTTTGGCGGCGCCTCCGGCGCCGCGGGGTCGAGGCCCCCTTGGTCTCGCCGTTTCGGCCTCGAGACTCGAGCCTTCGGCTCATGCGCTTTCGAGGCCGAAACGGCGAGACGGGCCTCAACCCTTCGAGGTGGGTCGGCATTCGGTCGGCCTGTCGCGTCTCGTGGCCGAAGGTGCTCAACGGTCGCACTCTATGGACGACCCACCGCGCGTCGCAGGGGCGCCAATACACACCTCCCTGCCCCGGATAGCACAATAGTGTCGTGTGTGCAGCGGAGATGAGCGTTTACGAAGCCATCCGGACCCGCCGGGATGTGCGGGCGGAGTTCACCGGGGAACCCATCGACGACACCACACTGTGGCGGATCCTCGGGGCGGCGCACTGCGCCCCCAGCGTCGGTAATTCGCAGCCCTGGGATTTCGTGATCATCCGCAATCGGGCGACATTGCGGACGTTCGCTGCCCATGTGGCCGAGCGGCGGCGCGACTTCGCGCGTTCGCTGCCCGCCGACCGGGCCCGGACGTTCGCGCCCATCAAGATCGAGGGGATCGAGGAGAGCGGCACCGGCATCGTGGTCGTCCACGACGACGCGCGGGGAGGGCCACAGGTACTGGGCCGGGCGACGGTACCCGAAACCGGCCTGTACTCCACGATTCTCGCGGTCCAGAACCTTTGGCTGGCGGCTACCGCCGAGCGGGTGGGGGTGGGATGGGTGTCGTTCTACGACGAGGCCTTCCTCACCGATCTCATGGACCTGCCCGCGGGCGTCCGGCCGGTCGCCTGGCTCTGTATCGGCCCGGTGGCCGAATTCCAGCAGGCGCCGGACCTGGAGCGATTCGGCTGGCGTGACCGGCGTCCGCTACACGCCGCGATCCACGAAGAGCGGTACACCCCCGCGGGCCGGGAACAATGAAGCCGACCGGCCCATGGTGCGGACCGGTCGGCCGAGCTGTCGGCTAGGCGAGCCGGATCAGGCCGTAATCGAAGGCATGCCGGCGATAGACCACCGACGGCCGATCGGTTTCCTTGTCCTGGAACAGGAAGAAATCGTGGCCCACCAATTCCATTTGGTAGAGGGCGTCGTCGACCGTCATCGGGATCGCCGAGTGCACCTTGGTGCGCACGATATGCCCGGGCCCCTCGTATTCGGGGTAATCGGCCGCGAAATCGGACCGCTTCCGGCTGTGCGGAGAGTGATCGTGCGGAATTCCGGAGAGGTCGCCGAGCTGCGCGTCATCCGCCAGATCGGCGGTGGCGTCGTGTACCGAGACCGGAGTCTTCTCGCCGTAGTGGACGCGGCGGCGGTCCTTCGTGCGGCGCAGCCGGCTCTCCAGTTTGGCGGTCACGGCCTCGAATGCGGCGTAGAAACTGTCCGCGCAGGCCTCGGCGCGGACGATCGGGCCCTTGCCGCGCGCGGTGATCTCCACCCGCTGGCAGTTTTTGCGTTGACGACGGTTGCGCTCGTGGAAGAGTTCCACGTCGAAGAGGAAAATCGATGGATCGAAGCGTTCCAGCCGGGACAGCTTCTCCGACACATAGATTCGGAAATGGTCGGGAACCTCGACATTGCGGCCCTTGACGACGATATCCGCCCGGGTGTCCCGCGGTCGGTCCAGCTGGTCGTCCAGCTGCGTCTGGGCTGTGTCCTGAACTGAAGGTCGTGAAGTAGTCGTCACGCGTACCTCCCGGATTCGGCCGCACACTTGTCGTCGCATGCGGCGGGATGAAACGGTGCCGGCCATGTCGGATCCAGTCGGCCGGCACGTGATGTACGAGGCCCACCTCCAAACTCCCGGATCGGGTGTGTGCACGCGACGCTAGTACGAGGATCGGAGGTTCGCCACTATTCACGCAAATTTCCCGGATTCAGCCGGCACACGTCACGAATACGCCATCCGCGTGTGTTCCTGCGGCAACGAGGGCCCGGGTGCACGCGGATACCGTGGCACCTGTCGTCAATACGTCGTCGACCAGGACGACCTGCGCGTTCGCCGCGTCGGACGGTAGCGGCGCAGCACTCACCCGCCCGCGTAGATTGCGGTCGCGCTCGCGCGCCGACAGACCGGCCGAATCGCGGACTCCCCACCAGACTCGCAGACACGGCAGAACCTGGCAACCGCTCAGCGATCGGGCCGCGATCCGCGCGCATCGCAGCACCGGGTCGCCGCCGCGCCGCCGCGCCGCGGCCCGCCGGCTCGGCGAGGGTACAAGTATCAAGGGCCGGTCCGGGGCCCGCAACTCGGCGAGTCCCGCGGCGAGGGCGAGCCCCAGCGGCTCGGCGAGATCACGCCGGTTGCGTTCCTTGGCCGCCAGGACGGCCTGCCGCGCCGGGCCGCGATAGCGGCTCAGCGCCCAGCACGGCACTCCCGGATCGGCTCTGGGATACACCCGGATCGGCGGGCCGGAGAGGCTGCGCGCGCATTCGGCGCACCACGGTGTCCCGGGCCGGCGGCAACCGCCGCATTCCGGTGGTACGACCAGATCCAGCAGTGTCCGCATGCGCGCAGTGTGCCGGTGGGCACCGACACGGCGCCGGGAGTCAGCCGGGGAGCACCGGGACGGCGTCCGCGCCGAGACCGGGAACCTCGCGCCAGTACGGGTCGCCGCCTTCGGGTGTGCGGGTGAATTCCAGTACCGCGCGGGAATCGGCGACGTACTGGCGTTCGATGGAGGCGGTGACCTGGCGGACCGGCGGAGTGAGGTTGCGGCCGCCCAGCGAGGCCATTCCGGAGCCGTCGATCTTCACCGTCCGGACCGGATCCACATTGCCCGCGGTGGCCAGGATGACCGTATCGTCGCTGAACCAGTCGACCGAGGTCGCGGCGGTACTGAGTTCCATGGCGATCTGCCGCGGTGCGGTGAGCGCGAAGGTCCCGTCCGGCCGGCGCAGCACCATGGCGACGTACACCTTGCCGTCGGCGATCAACACCGCGCCGACGCCGTTACGGGAGATTCGCAGTTCGGTGATGGGCAGTTCGAAGGTAGGCCCGGAATCCGGGGCGAACAGCTGGGCGGTGTCCACCTCCTGGACCGAGACAGTGCCGGTATCTCGGTTGGTGACCGCGCGGATCACCCGATTTCCGTCGATGACCGCCCAGGCCGCGCTGCCGTCGGCGGTCCAGGACGGGCGGGTGATGGCCCCGCCCTCCGCGACCGGGAACGCGTTACCTCCGTAGCTGCCCACCATCAGCGTGCGTTGCGGCTGCGGCGGCTGACGGCCGGCGTCGGCGACGGCGGCCACCAGCTTCCCGTCCGGTGACAGACCCACCGACTGCAGGTTCTGCACATCACCGAAGTAGCCCGGGGCAGGGGCCGGGGCGCGATTGTCCTCGACCTTGACCAGCTTGCCCTCCCGCAGCGCGTGCAGTCCGATCAGGGCGTCCGGTTGCACGGAATCGGCGAGCGGCCCCAGATCGTCGAGCGACCAGCCGTTCCCGGCGAACCGCTCGTCCAGCGGCCGGCCGTCGTCGAGCAGCATGTAGGGGCCGAGCACATCGGCGCCCGCGAGGGTGAGCACCACCTGGGCCGCGAACAATTCACGGTCGCGCGGGTTCAGCTCGCCTATTCCGGTGAAGTCGATCCGTACCCCGCCCAGGCCCACGCCGACGCCCACGGGATCACCGTTGGCCTTGGTGACGGTCCCGCGCACCGCGACGGGCGGGGCCAGGTAATTGCGGACAACCGGAGCGATATACGGCTGCGGGCCCGAGATCAGCTTGGTCACCAGTTGCTGCGCCAGCTCGTCCGGGCGCCCCGCGACCCAGCGCAGATCCGGCGCCACATGCTGGCCGTCGGCGGTGACGAAGTACAGGGCGTGCCGCCGATAGGACTGGGTGAAGGCGCTGTACTCCATCACCACGCCGTCGGGCAGTTCGTCGATACGCCATTCGCCGTCGATCCGCGTCATCTCGATCTTGTTCTCGATGATCCCGTCCACCGCGTGGTACGACCCGTCCGCGGAGAGCTCGCCGACCTTGCGCGCGCGCAGTACGTAGGTCGCTTCGTTCTCGGTACGCGATTCGCGCAGCGTATCCGCGCGCTCCACGATCACGGTCGAGTCGGCATCGTTCCACTGGGTCGACGCGGCGGGGGTCATGTACTGACGGGCGGCGAGATGGCCGTCGGCGGGATCGGCGGTGGCCTGTAGGAAATCGCGGAGCAGCAGATCCGGGTCCCGCCCCTGGGTCGGAGCGGGAGGGCCTTCGGCGGTCGGTTCCTGATTGATCGTGCCGAGCGCCTGGGGTTGCGAGGAATCGGGCAGATTCGCGCAACCGCCCGTGGCGGCCAGGCCGACCACCGCGGCCGCCACCACCAACTGCCGGAACCACCGCCTGCGTGCGCTCATGACTTCTGGTCTCCGCGGTCGGTGGGCACCGGACCACCGACCCGGCCGGGTGGCTCCGGGTGCGCTGCGTCGCCCGGTCGGGCATCCGGATCCTGGGCGGACGGCGCGGAATCCGGACCGGTGCCCTGCGTGCCGGTCGCCGCACCTGCCGGCGCCGGGGTTTCCGGTTCCGGACTGCCCGTCTCCGGCTCGGCGGGTGCCGCGGGCAGGGGCGCCCACGGTTCGGTTTCGGTGACCGGCGGGCCGAGTTCCACCCGTTCGCCGCCGGCCCGCTCGCTCTCCGAGTGCGGCCGCCGCGGCGCCCGGCGCATACCGGGCTCCAGCGGCAGCGGGCTCTTGCCCAGCTTCTGGCCGCGGATCAGCGGCAGGGTCAGCCGGAAACTCGCGCCGACCCCGGGCCGTCCCCACGCCTCGAGTTTGCCGTCGTGCAGGTTGGCGTCCTCGACGCTGATCGACAAGCCGAGCCCGGTCCCACCGGACCGGCGCATCCGCGAAGGATCGGACCGCCAGAACCTGCTGAACACCAGTTTCTCCTCCCCCGGCCGCAGACCGACACCCTGGTCCCGCACCACCACTGCCAGGGCGTTGGCTTCGGTATCGCCGCGCATCCGGATCAGGACGGGTTTGCCCTCACTGTGGTCGATCGCGTTGGCGAGCAGATTGCGCAGTACTCGCTCCACCCGGCGCGGATCGACCTCGGCGACCACCGGCTCCTCGGGCAGATCGATGACCACCTCGATCCCGGCATCACGGGCCAGATGCCGCACCGTGGAGATGGCCGCGCGGACGCACATCCGCACATCCAGCGATTCCACCTGGAGCTCGGCGACACCGGCATCGTGGCGCGAGATCTCCAGCAGATCGTTGAGCAGGCCTTCGAACCGGTCCAGTTCGGTGACCAGTAGTTCGGCGCTGCGGGCCAGTGCGGGATCGAGATCGTCGCTGCTGCCGTGGATGAGATCGGCGGCCATCCGCACCGTGGTCAGCGGGGTACGCAATTCGTGGCTGACATCGGAGGTGAAGCGCCGCTGCAGATTGCCGAATTCCTCCAGCTGGTTGATCTGGTTCGACAGGCTCTCGGCCATTTCGTTGAACGCTTTCGCCAGCCGGGCGATATCGTCGTCGCCGCGCACCAGCATGCGTTCCTTGAGCCGGCCGTCGGCGAACCGGCCGGCGATCCGGGCGGCCGACCGGATCGGCAAAACCACCTGCCGGGTCACCAGCGCCGTGATGGCGGCCAGCAGGATCAGCAGCACCACGCCGCCGACCAGCATGGTCCCGCGCATCAGCGCCAGACTGCGTTCCTCGTTGGCCAGCGGGAAGATCAGATAGATCTCCAGGGTGGGCACCTCGGCGCTGGGGCTGCCGATGATGAGCGCCCGACCGTGGTAGCCGTCCGGGTCCGAGACCGTGGCGAACTGGTAGCTGACCTGATTGCGCTGGACGAACCGGCGCAGCGCGTCGGGCACCTCTTTGATGGGTCCGGCGGTGATCACCTGCTGGGGAGTCCCGCCGATCATGCTCAGCGCCGAATCGAAACTGCCCGCCGCGCCGCCGGTCCGCGAATCGCGCCGGTTGGACAGCGAATCCCGGGCATCGGACAGCCGCTGCTCCTGACTGGTGATGTCGTGGACACCGGCCAGCTGGGTTTCGACCGTATTCCGGACCCGGTCCATCTCCTCGACCCCGGCATTGATCTTCGCGTCGAGCAGCCGGTCGGTGATCTGGCTGGTCAGCACGACACCCAGCACCGTGATGACGATCAGCGACAGGGTGAGCGTCGAGACGATGACGCGCAACTGCAGCGACCGCCGCCACAGCAGGCCCAGTGATCTGCCGACATGCTGGAACCATTCGTTGACCGGTGTCAACGCCTCCCGCACGTCGGCGAGACGCCCGTTCTGTCCGACTTTCCGACCGGCGTCCGACCCTACGTGGTCACGCAAGGTAGCGCCTCCGGACCCGGGTACGCGAGCCGGATCACGGCGGACCGGCCTTGTACCCCACACCGCGGACGGTCAGCACGATCTCGGGATTCTCCGGATCCTTCTCGACCTTCGCTCGTAGTCGCTGCACATGGACGTTCACCAGGCGGGTATCGGCGGCGTGCCGGTAACCCCAGACCTGTTCCAGCAGTACCTCCCGGGTGAACACCTGGCGGGGTTTGCGGGCCAGAGCCACCAGCAGATCGAACTCCAGCGGCGTGAGCGAGATCTGCCCGCCCTCGCGGGTGACCTTGTGTGCCGGAACATCGATCACGATATCGGCGATGTTCAGCAGTTCGGCCGGTTCTTCCTCGGTGCGACGCAGCCGGGCCCGGACCCGGGCCACCAGTTCCTTCGGTTTGAACGGCTTGACGATGTAGTCGTCGGCTCCGGATTCGAGGCCGAGCACCACATCGACGGTGTCCGTCTTGGCGGTGAGCATCACAATCGGCACACCCGAGTCGGCGCGCAGCACCCGGCACACATCGATGCCGTTCATCCCCGGCAGCATGAGATCGAGCAGCACCAGATCGGGCCGGATCTCACGAACCGCCGACAGCGCCTGGGTGCCGTCGCCGACCACGTGCGGATCGAAACCCTCGCCCCGCAGGACGATGGTGAGCATCTCCGCGAGCGCCATATCGTCGTCGACGACCAGAATCTTCGGCTTCATAGTTACTATGTTGTCATCTCCCGCGCTCGTAACGGGCCGCCACGCCACACAGTGGCGCGTTCCCGCCGGATATCCAACACTAATTCGCGGCCAATGCGGCGAGCCGCGCGGCCAATGAGTTCATTTCCCCGGCGAGCCGGCCGGAACCGTCTTCTTCGGTGGATCGGAAAACCCACCAGGTTCCATACCAATCACGCCGAGCAAGATCACGGTACACCTCTGCGGTACGTTCCTGTAATCCGCCGTCGCGTTCGTAGGCGTCCAGGTCGCGCGCCGCATCGAGTTCACCGCGACGGCGCGCGCGTGCGGCCGCGACATCGACCGGAACATCGAGCAGCACCTGCACCCGCGGTACCGGGAGTTCGAACCGCCCGAATTCCAATTCCCCCACCCACCGCACGATTTCCCCGTCGGCGGACTGGCCCAGCCGGGCCGCGTTGTAGGCGGCATTGGAGGCCACGTATCGGTCCAGCACGACGATATCGTTGTCGACGAGCAATTTCGCCAGTTCGTCGGCGGCCCCGGCCCGGTCGAGCGCGAACAGGACGGCCATGGCGTTCACCGACGCCGCCAGATCACCGTGGGCACCGCGCAATGCCTCGGCGGCCAGGTCCGCGTGTACCGACCGGCCGTAACGCGGGAAGGCGAGGGTCGCGACGCGGAGCCCGCGACGGTCGAGCGCGGCCGCCAGCCCGGCGATCAGCGTCCGCTTACCCGCGCCATCGAGCCCCTCGATGGCTATCAACACTCCCATATCCAGGCAGGATACCCCGGTCGTACGCGGGATCCTCGCGCCGGTTCTCCGCGGATGCACTGCCCGGGCGGAGGCGAGGATCACGCCGGCACCGACCACCGCACAGGTTCCGGCCGGGCCCTGCTCGGCCGGAACGGACTACCCCTGACGACTCATCCGTCCTCGAAACGGCCGGACAGGTGGACCGAAACCGCACTCGCCTGCGACGGCCGGGCCTACGCGCCTATGCGCAGGCGACTCGCCGTGTGCGGCCGTAGTCGTCCCGCAGGGGCCGCCGACACCTCACGGCACCGGCGGCCTCCTGCGGACAACCGGGATCAGTACCGGTAGTGCTCGGGTTTGAACGGACCCTCGACATCGACATTGATGTACTCGGCCTGATCCTTGGTGAGCTTGGTCAGGGTGCCGCCGAGCGCCTCCACGTGGATGCGGGCGACCTTTTCGTCGAGCACCTTGGGCAGGCGGTAGACCTCGTTGTCGTACTCCTCCGGCTTGGTCCACAGTTCGATCTGCGCGATCACCTGGTTGGAGAAGCTGTTGCTCATCACGAACGAGGGGTGGCCGGTGGCGTTGCCGAGGTTGAGCAGACGCCCCTCCGACAGCACGATGATGGACTTACCGGAATCACCGAACGTCCACAGATCGACCTGAGGTTTGATATTCAACTTCGTCGCGCCGGAACGCTCCAGGCCCGCCATATCGATTTCGTTGTCGAAATGGCCGATATTGCCGAGAATGGCCTGGTCCTTCATCGCCTTCATATGGTCGAGGGTGATGATGTCCTTGTTGCCGGTGGAGGTGACGACGATATCGGCGTCGGCGATGGCCTGTTCCACGGTGACCACGTCGAAGCCGTCCATCAGCGCCTGCAGGGCATTGATCGGGTCGATCTCGGTGACCTGGACGCGGGCTCCCTGGCCGGCCAGCGATTCCGCGCAGCCCTTGCCCACATCGCCGTACCCGCAGATCAGCACCTTCTTACCGCCGATGAGGACATCGGTGCCGCGGTTGATGCCGTCGATCAGCGAATGCCGGGTGCCGTACTTGTTGTCGAACTTCGACTTGGTGACCGAATCGTTGACGTTGATCGCGGGGAAGGTCAGCTCGCCGGCGGCGGCGAACTGGTAGAGCCGCAGGACGCCCGTGGTGGTCTCCTCGGTGACGCCCTTGACGCTCTCGGCGATCGCGCCCCACTTGCCCTTGTCGCTTTCGAGGCGCTCACGCAGCAGATTCAGGAAAACGGTGTACTCGGCGGAATGCTCTTCGTCCGCCGGCGGAACCACACCCGCCTTCTCGAACTGGGCCCCGCGCAGAACGAGCATGGTGGCATCGCCGCCGTCGTCGAGGATCATATTGGCCGGCTCACCAGGCCAGGTGAGCATCTGCTCGGCCGCCCACCAGTACTCTTCCAGCGTTTCGCCCTTCCAGGCGAAAACGGGAATGCCCTGCGGCGCGTCGACCGTGCCGTGCGGGCCCACCACCACGGCCGCGGCCGCGTGGTCCTGGGTGGAGAAGATATTGCAGGAGGCCCACCGCACCTGCGCGCCCAGCGCGGTGAGGGTCTCGATCAGCACAGCCGTCTGCACCGTCATATGCAGCGAACCGGAGATCCGAGCGCCCTTCAGTGGGGCGACATCGGCGTACTCGCGGCGCAGGGCCATCAATCCGGGCATCTCGTGCTCGGCCAGCCGGATCTCCTTGCGGCCGAAATCGGCCAGCGCCAGATCCGCGACCTTGTATTCGACACCGTTGCGGGTATCGGTGCTCAGCGAGGTTCGAGGCAGTTCGGAGGTCGTCATCAGCGTGGATCAGCCTTCTCTCGGTTAGGGCATGAGCGAGTCAGGCCCGGAGGCGGTAGCGGAGCGTCACCACGCAGGGCCCTCGCTCATGCCCGATAAACACGGTCTCGACCGCAAGGCTAGTCGGTTGGCCCGCACTGTGGTGCGGGTGTGCCGGTCGGCGCGATAGCCGATCGGTAACGCTCTCGGCGGGTCCGGTGATCAGGCCGCGACAGGCCCCTGGGCCACCGCCGGGAGCCGGCGCCGCCGACCGGGAGACAGATTGGCGCGGGTGATATCGCCGTCGTAGTGGGCGAGGACCCGTTTGTCCATCACTCGCCGCCACACCGGCGGTACGACGGCCAGCACCACCATCGCCGCGTAACCGGCGGGCAGTTGCGGGGCCTCGTCCGAACTGCGCAGGGTCTGGTACCGGCGCCCCGGGTTGGCGTGATGGTCGCTGTGTCGCTGGAGGTGGAACAGGAAGATATTGGTGACCAGCCGGTCACTGTTCCAGCTGTCACGCGGGGTGCACCGGCGGTAGCGGCCGTTGGGCCGGCGTTCCCGGAGCAGCCCGTAGTGCTCGATGTAGTTCACGGTTTCCAGCAGTCCGGCGCCGAGCGCCGCCTGCAAGAGCAGGTAGGGCAGGATCTCCCAGCCGAAGACCAGCATCAGGGCGCCGAAAAGCGCCACGGTCATCGACCAGGCCTGCAGGATGTGGTTGCGCGGGCTCCACCAGCCGCGGCCGGCCCGCTGCAACCGTTCCCGCTCGAGGGTGATCGCGGAGCGGAATCCACCGACCACACTGCGCGGCAGGAAGGTCCACAGGCTCTCGCCGAGCCGGGCACTGGCCGGATCCTCGGGGGTCGCGACCCGGGCATGGTGGCCACGGTTGTGTTCGACGAAGAAATGCCCGTATCCGGATTGCGCCAGGGCGACCTTGGCCAGCCAGCGTTCCAGGTGTTCCACCCGGTGCCCGAGTTCGTGGGCGGCGTTGATACCGATCCCCGAGACCAGTCCCAGGGTGGTGGCGAGACCGATCTTGTCGAGGACGCTCAGCTCGGAACCGGCCCACAGATAGCCGGCCAGGGTGAGGCCGATCAACTGGAAAGGCAGGAAGAGATAGGTGCACCACCGGTAGAAGCGATCGTTGGAAAGAGTTTCGTAATCCTCGTCGCGCGGGTTGGTGCCGTCGTCGCCGACGAGCACATCGAGCAACGGAATGATCACCAGTACCACGATCGGCCCGAGCCACCAGAACACCTCGAGACCGGTGTGCAGCACCAGCTGCGACGGCAGCAGCGCACAGGCCGGAGCGATCAGTCCGAGAATCCACAGATGGCGTTTGGGATCGGCCGATCCAGCCGACTTACCAACCAATTGCACTTTTTGCCCCGCTATTGAGAACCCGTACCGACAGCGGCCTACATATTGACAGAACCCGCGCCACTGATGCGTCCTTGTTCGCTCCGAACGTGGGCGCTGTTACACAGCGGGTACCGTACCGGCACCCGGACAGCCCCGCATCCGGCGGGTCCCGCATACCTTCCGCTATCGAGGTAGCAGCCGACAGTACGCGTGCAGGGATCGTTTCAGTCGAGGTAGCGCATTCATCGCAATCCGCGCTCGGCGAGCACGGCGGCGACGTAGGGACTGAAGACTCGCCCGAGCTCGGCCGGCGCATCGTGACCGGGCGGCGGCGGGGTGGGGATATAGCTGATCGCCAGCCGCACCAGCGCGTGCGCGAAGGTACGGGCCTGTGCCTGCGTCAGCGCGATCCAGCTGCGCTGCATCACCGTCGACAGCCGCTCGGTGGCATGGGCGATCAACGTCCCGGCGTCGAGGGTGATGAGCCGGAGCAGATCGAGTTTCACCTCACCCAGCAGCAGCGACTGCACGAGCGGGTCCTGGGCCGAATCGTGGAAATAACTCGCCAAACCGTCCCGGATCGACGCCTGGGCGTCGCCCACATTGGCGGCCAGCGCCGTCTCCACATGGTCCACGAGGTGATCGGCGAGCCGGACGGCGTAGGCCTCGGCGAGCCCACCGCGCGAGCCGAATTCGTTGTAGAGGGTCTGCCGGCTCACCCCGGCGCCGGCCGCCACATCGGTGAGCGTGATCTTGGACCAGTCACGCTGCACCAGCAGGTCTCGCATCGCGTCGAGGATGGTGGTGCGCAGCAGCTCACGCGCAGACCCCTGGGCGATGTTCCGGGCTCCGGTGCTCGGCATATCAGCGACACTGGCACGAACTCACCATGTGAGTCAAAGTTTCAAGTTCGCTCGATTTCGATCATGAAGAAATCCGACTTCGCGGCACCGCAGTCCGGACACGTCCAATCCTCGGGAATATCGTCCCAGCGGGTACCGGCCGCGATCCCGTCCTCCGGCCATCCGAGGGCCTCGTCGTATTCGAAGCCGCATTGAGCGCACTGATACAGCTTGTAATCGGTCATGGAGCACACCGGCCTTTCGGTCGATCGGGCTACCACCGGCCGCGGGGCCCGGTGGGCAACGGCTCGAAATCGATCTTCTCCCGGACCGCGCAGTCCGGGCAGCACCAGTCGTCGGGCACCTCCGACCAGGGCGTACCCGGCGGGAAACCCTCACGCGGGGCGCCCGCGCGCTCATCGTAGACGTAGTCGCACACCGGGCAGCGGTATTCGCTCATTCCGGCGCCTCCATCGCGCTCGTGCCGTAGCGCGCGAGAACCCGGTCCCGCACCGGAGGATGGATATTCGCGCGGGTGATATCGCCGCCGTAGTGCGCGAGAACCCGTTTGTCCATCACGCGCCGCCACAGCGGTGGCACGTAGGCGAGTGTGATCATTCCCGCGTACCCGGCGGGTAGCGCCGGGGCCTGCTGCCAGGTGCGCAGCGCCTGGTATCGCCGGGTCGGGAACGCGTGGTGATCACTGTGCCGCTGCAGGTGGTACAGGAAGATATTGGTGACCAGATAATCGCTGTTCCAGCTGTGTGCGGGGGTGGGGCGCTCATAACGCCCGGAAGAAGTACGCTGCCGCGCCAGCCCGTAGTGCTCCGTGTAGTTCACCGCCTCCAGCAAGCCGAATCCCACCACTGCCTGCAGGAGTAGATACGGCAGCAGCTCGAGCCCGAACACGAGAACGAGCGCGGTGAACAGCACCACGGTCAGCAGCCAGGCCGTCAACACGTCGTTGCGCAGGTTCCACGGCCCGAACCCGAGCCGTTGCAACCGGGTGCGTTCGAGCGACCACGCCGAGCGCAGGCCGCCCCGGACCGACCGGGGGAGGAACGCCCAGAAACTCTCGCCGAACCGGGCGCTGGCCGGGTCCTCGGGGGTCGCTACCCGCACATGATGTCCACGATTGTGTTCGATGTAGAAATGGCCGTACGCGCTCTGCGCGAGCGCGATCCTGGACAGCCGCCGCTCCAGACCCACTTTCTTGTGCCCGAGCTCGTGCGCGGTATTGATGCCGATGCCGCCGATCACCCCCATCGTGACGGCCAGGCCGATCTTGTCGACCAGGTGCAGTCCGCCCTCCACCGGCAGATACCGACCGTCGGCGGTGATCAGGTAGGCACCCGCGAGCAGGGTCGCGTACTGGCACGGCAGATACAGGTAGGTGAGATAGCGGTAGTACCTGTCCCGCTCCAGCGCGGCCACGATCGCATCGGGTGGGTTGGATCCGTCCGTCCCGACCATTCGATCGGCTATCGGGATGATCAGATAGAGCAGGATGGGCCCGAGCCAGAAGATGATATGGATCAGACCGGGACGGCCCACGGCCGCCATGGCCCAGACGGCCGGGACGCCGATGACGAACAGCCCGGTGGGCGCCAGCAGACCCCACAGCCACAGGTAGCGCTTGGGGTCGCGCCAGGATTCGGGTGGAGTGGATTCGAAGGGCTCGGCAGACATCTCCGTCTCACTTCTGATAGGGGCATGGCAGGCTCGGCCTGCTGTCCGACTTCCTCACGCCGGGCGCACGGGGCGCACCACACTCACTCCTGACACGGTAAGCGCGAAGAAGGCTCGAAGCGGAGACGTTTATGAGTTCGGTAAAGAAGGGATTCGGGTTCACACATACGTGATGTAGCGACCCGGCCCCCGAGGCCGTCCGCGAGCGAAATCGCTGCTCGGCCGTGACCGGCCGAGCAGCGACGACCTCAGCGGATCAGCACATCGGCATCCGCGGGCAGTCCGTCGATGGGCCACCACCGCAGGTCGGCGGACTCCGCGCTGCGCACCGGGACAGCTCCCGGGGGTGCGGTGATCCGGAACAGCAGATCCAGATGCCGGGTCGGGGCACCGAGCGAACAGGTGATCGGATGCGCCTGGGCACCGTAGAGGTCGGGCTCCAGCCGGAGCCCGGGTATCCCCGATTCCTCGGTGGCCTCGCGCAGCGCGGCGGCGGCCACGGTGTCGTCACCGGGCTCGCAGTGCCCGCCCAGCTGGATCCAGCGCCCGACCCGCGGATGCAGGGTCAGCAGTACGTCGCGGCCGTCGTCGGAGAACACCACGGCCGAGGCGGTGATATGTCCAGGTGCGTGCTCACGCAGGCACCCGCGCGGCGCCGAGCCGAGGAAGGCCAGTATCGCCTCCCGCAGCGAGGCGTCGGCGCCCGAATCCGGCTGCCACGCGGTCAGTAGTCCGGTCGCCGACGCGTGCAGCGATTCGGCGGTCACAGTTCCACCAGACCCGCGGCCGGGTCGCGCGGGGGACGCGGCAGGAGTTCCTCGACCGGGTGCCCGATCGCGATGGCCCCCAGCGGAATCCATTCCTCGTCCAGGCCGAGCACTTCCCGGGTCGTCTCCGGGGCGAAGATGGTCGATCCGATCCAGCAGCTGCCCAGCCCCTCGGTCGCCAGCGCGACCAGCAGTCCCTGGACCGCGGCCCCGACCGCGACGGTGAACATGGTCCGTTCGGCGTCGCGGCGGCGACCGTCCGGATAGTCGTGGGCGCCGTCGGGAACGCAGAACGGGATGATCACCTCGGGGGCATCGAACAGGATGCGGCCGCGGTTCACCCGCCGTTCGATCCGCTCGGGATCCAGGCCGTCCGCCGTGAGGTCGGCCCGCCACTTGCCGGCCATCGCTTCGAGCAACTGTTGCCGCCGGTCCCGGTCGCGCACCCAGACGAAACGCACCGGGTGGGTGTGGTGCGGAGCGGGCGCGGTGAGCGCCACCGCGACCGCGGCGCGGATCTGCCCGGGGTCGACGGGGTCGGGCGCGAAACTGCGGACCGAGCGGCGCATCAGCACCGCCTCCCCGCGGCCGCGCGCGATCGCCTCGGCGGTGCCGAGCCAGAACAGGTCGTCGGTACCCGAACGCACCAGATCGGCTGCGCTGGAACCGTTGTCGGTGACGGGCAGGCCGCGCACCACCGCGATCGGGACCCCGCCCAGTTTGCCCTTCACCAGGTCCGCGGCGGCGGCCAGTTCGTCCGCGATCGCCACCTGGGTGACCTGAAGTTCGTTGCCCTGTCCGTCGACGGCCCCCGCGTAGTCGTGCAGCACCGGCAGTCCCGCCGAACCGATCGCGACATCGGTCTGCCCGTTACGCCAGGCGCGGCCCATGGTGTCGGTGACGACCACCGCGATATCCACGCCGAGCCGTGCGCCCAGCGCCGAACGCAATCCTTTCGCGCTGCCGTCGGGATCGGCGGGCAGCAGCACCAATTCACCGTGCTCCACATTGGATCCGTCCACGCCGGACGCGGCCTGCACGATGCCGAGACGGTTCTCGGTGATCAGCGTCCGGCCGCGGCGCGCCACCACCCGCACCGCCTCCTGCTCGACCAGCCGCCGCCGCGCGGCGTCGCGCTCCTCCGGATCGGTCGGGGCCGGCACGATCCGGCCCTCGGCCTTGGCGACGATCTTGCTGGTGACCACGAGGACATCACCGTCGGTCAGCCACGGCGCCCGGGCGGCGATATGTTCGGCCAGATCGTCACCGGGCCGGAATTCCGGCAGTCCGGTGATCGGCAAAATCTGTAATTGCGCGGCGGCATGGTCCGCAGCCACTGTCTCGGCCAACGGGTTTGCGCTGGTCACGGCTTCACTCCTGCCAAATCGAGGGCCTCACGCACCATTTCGGCGGTGGTGGGCGGGTCGGTCATCAAAAGGGGAACGCTGCGCACCTGGACATCCGGGACCTCGGCGGTATCGGTCGTATGGATCAGCCAGCCGTCGAGAATGCCGGTGGCCGAACGGGATCCGTAGTGGCGCCCGACCGCCTCCGCCGTCGTCTCCACCCCGATCACCGACAGGCACTCGTCGGCCATCCCGCGCAACGGTTTGCCGTCGATCACCGGCGATACCCCGATCACCGGGGCCTTCGTGGTGCGCAGCGCGCCCCGAATTCCGGGCACCGCGAGGATCGATCCGACGCTCACCACCGGGTTCGAGGGAGCGAGTAATACTACATCCGCATCGGCTATGAGTTCGGTCACATTCGGTGCCGGTTTGGCGTCATCCGCCCCGATTGTGGCGAATCCGTGGGTTTCGACGGCGGCGCGGTGGCGAACCCACCACTCCTGGAAATGGATCGCGCGGCGTTCGCCAGGGCTCTCCGGGTCGCTGATAACAACATGCGTTTCACAGCGATCATCGGTTGCCGGGAGGAGTTTCACACCCGGTTGCCATCGATTGCAGAGGGCTTCGGTAACCGCCGAGAGCGGATACCCGGCGCGCAGCATTTCGGTCCGAACCAGGTGCGTCGCGATATCTCGGTCCCCCAGTCCGAACCAGTCGGGCTGGGCATGATATTTCGCGAGCTCCTCCTTGGCGTGCCACGTTTCCCCCAGCCGGCCCCAGCCGCGCTCCGGGTCGATTCCGCCACCGAGCGTATACATGCAGGTATCGAGGTCGGGACAGATTCTGAGCCCGTGCATCCAGACATCGTCGCCCACATTGACGATGGCGGAAACCTCCGCCTCGGGCAGTAGCTCCCGGACGCCCAGCAGGAACCGCGCGCCACCGACTCCGCCGACCAAGACGACGATACGGGGACCATTGGCGGGTGCGCTGTCCGCTTGTTGTGAAGTCACATCTGTACACACTATGCCGCGCGGAAAATGGTGCGCCTTCCGCTATATTTGCCGCTCATTTGCTATTCGGATCACAAGATCGACTCGGAATGCCGCGCGGGATAGTAACGGAATAGTGACGGTGGCTTGACCATCACTACAGGCGGCGTGTCTAATCACAGACATGTCATTCCGGGTCGCGCGGGAAGTGCAAGGCGCGTACGGAAACTCGAACGGATGTTCGAATTGGAATGGCAGGCTCGGGGAAGTCCGCGAGACAACGTCGCGGAGTTTGGCCGTCGGTATGCGCGTTGATCGACGGAAATGAATTCTTTCTGCGCTAACACACAGTGAGGAGGCGGAGCGATGGCCGATGATCTGGCCCCGGCCGGCATTCCGGTGGGTGTATCGCGAACCGATTCCACAGCAGGCGCAGCACGAGGCGTCGCTGTTGACAACGGCTGGTCCGGCCCTGATCGGAGTGAGCGTGAATCGACACCCCGGCTCAGCCTGATCGTGACCGGTTTCGACGAGATGTTCGGCTCCATCGAAGAACAGTGGCAAGAACGCGCACTCTGCGCGGAGACAGACCCGGAGGCCTTCTTCCCGGAGAAGGGCGGCTCCACCCGCGAGGCCAAACGCATCTGCCTGGGATGCGAGGTCCGTGACGAATGCCTGGAATACGCGCTCGCGCACGATGAGCGCTTCGGAATCTGGGGCGGCCTGTCGGAGCGGGAGCGCCGGCGCCTCAAGCGCGGTATCGGCTGACGACACCGCTCGCGTCGGTGCGCCCCGGAGCATGTGGCCGGGGCGGGCCGTCGCGATCGGCGATCACTGACTAACGTTGACGGTCATGGCACGATCCCGCAACCGCAGACCCCCGACCGCCCGGTCGGTCAGCCGTCGCGGCCGCGGTGTCCGCGGACCGATGCTGCCGCCGACCGTCCCGGCCTGGCGCACCCGGGGCCAGAAATTCGACCGGCTGGTGCTGGAAGCCTTCGCACCCCTGGACACCCGCTGGCACGATCGGCTCACCAAACTCGATATCGCCGTCGACGACGTGCCCAAAATTCGCCCGCTGCACCCGGATTCGGTGACCTGGCCGGACGAGGTCGTCGCCGACGGCCCGGTCCCGCTGTCGCGGCTCATCCCCGCCGGCGTCGACCGGCACGGCACCCCGATCCGCGCCCGGGTCGTGCTGTTCCGCAAACCTCTCGAACTCCGCGCCGGCGATCCGGACGATCTGGTCGAACTCCTCCGCGAAGTCCTGGTCCAGCAGATAGCAACCTACCTCGGTGTCGACCCCGACGTCATAGACCCGGAACCGGAATAAGGGGCGCCCTTTCGGTGCCGAGTTCAGCGAGGCCCACAAAGGGTCGAGGCCCGTCCCGCGGCGCCGGAGGCGCCGCCAATAGACACGAATCACACTGCGACGCGCCGTATGCGAGCAGATCCATGAGCGTGTCTACCCCACTCGCGTCGGTGCGGCGGGTTACGCTCATCGGCGTGATCTCCATGCGTCGTTGCTGCCGACCCGGCTGCAAGAATCCGGCCGTCGCGACGCTCACCTATGTCTACTCGGACTCGACCGCGGTGGTGGGCCCGCTGGCGACGGTGGCCGAACCTCATTCCTGGGACCTCTGCGGAACCCACGCCTCCCGGATCACCGCCCCCAAGGGCTGGGATATGGTCCGGCACGAAGGCGGCTTCTCCACCAGCCCCGACGACGACGATCTGACCGCGCTCGCCGAGGCCGTCCGCGAGGCCGGGCTACGCCGCCGCCCACCGGAACCCGATCAGCGCGGCTACCGCGACCACAACCCGCCGGCCCGGCCCACCCGCACCGGTCGCCGCGGCCACCTCCGGGTACTCCCCGATCCGCCCAGCTGAACTGTGCTTATTTGCGGCGCCTCCGGCGCCGCGGGGTCGAGGCCGACGAAGTCGGCGCCGAAAAGTAGGGTAGTCGCCATGACAGTCGCCCGCCCTGCCGAGTCCGTGAATGCGGTGATCAAGGCCTACGACATTCGCGGTGTGGTCTCCGACCAGCTCGACGCCGATTTCGTCCGGGACACCGGTGCCGCGTTCGCCCGGTTGATGCGAGGTGAGCAGGCACGGCGCATCGTCGTCGGGCACGATATGCGCGCCTCGTCCCCCGAGCTGGTGGCGGCTTTCGCCGAGGGCGTGCTCGCGCAGGGGCTGGATGTGGTCCATATCGGGCTCGCGTCCACCGATGAGCTGTACTTCGCCTCCGGCCGGCTCGACTGCCCGGGCGCCATGTTCACCGCCAGCCACAATCCGGCCCGCTACAACGGCATCAAGCTCTGCCGTCCGCGAGCGCTGCCGGTCGGTCAGGACACCGGTCTGGCGGCCATCGCCGAGGAGCTGGTGACAGGAGTGCCGGGTTACGACGGCGAGCCCGGTACCGCCACCGAGGTCGATCTGCTCGACGATTACGCCGCCTTCCTGCGCGACCTGGTGGATCTGGGCGGTATCCGGCCGCTGACCGTGGCGGTGGACGCCGGAAACGGGATGGGCGGGCATACCGTCCCCGCCGTCCTCGGCGCGCTGCCGCAGGTCACGGTCGTGCCGCTGTACTTCGAGCTGGACGGCAGCTTCCCCAACCACGAGGCCAACCCGCTCGATCCGAAGAATCTGGTGGATCTGCAGGCGCTGGTCCGCGACTCGGGGGCCGATATCGGCCTGGCCTTCGACGGCGACGCCGACCGCTGTTTCGTGGTCGACGAACTGGGCGATCCCGTCTCGCCGTCGGCCATCACGGCGCTGGTCGCCGAACGGGAGCTCGCCAAGGAACCCGGGGCCACCATCATCCATAATCTGATCACTTCCCGGTCGGTACCGGAGCTGGTGACCGAACTGGGCGGTAACCCGGTGCGGTCGCGGGTGGGTCATTCGTTCATCAAACAATTGATGGCCAGTTCCGGCGCCGTCTTCGGCGGGGAGCACTCCGCGCACTATTATTTCCGGGACTTCTGGGGCGCCGATTCCGGCATGCTGGCCGCTCTGCACGTACTCGCGGCCCTGGGCGAGGACAAGCGGCCCGTTTCGGAACTCATGTCCTCCTACACCGCCTACGCCGCCTCCGGCGAGATCAACTCGACCGTCGACGACGCGGCCGCGCGCACCGGCGCCGTGCTCGACGCGTTCGGCGGGCGCGCGGTCTCGGTGGACCGTCTCGACGGCGTCACCGTGCAACTACCGGACCATGCCTGGTTCAACCTGCGCGCTTCCAATACCGAACCGCTGCTACGACTCAACGTCGAAGCCAGGTCGCAGGAGGAAGTAGACGCACTCGTGACCGAGATCCTGCGCATCGTCCGCGCCTGACTGGAATAGTGGAAATACACACCGTGGATTCGCCCGTTCCAGACCCGGTGTCCACAACGCGGGCGGTCGCGGCCGAGACCGACAACAGCGCGATGAGGGGAGGTGCCACGCCCGATGATCGCTGACACCCCGGTACTCGATCTGGACGATGCCGCAATGCTCGAAGCCGCCGATACCGGCGGCGCCCTCCGTTCGGCTGCGTCCGGTGGTGCCCAGGTGCGTGCCACCGCGGCAGCCGTGGCAGAAGGCGCACTCACCCGGCTCGACGGTTTGCGCCCGCGAAGTCTGCTGCTGGTCTCCGGCGCCGGGCGGGCCGCCCGGGCCGCCGCGCTGCTCGTCGCGGCGCTCGGTGACCGGACCGGTCTGCCGCTGGTCCAGGTCACCACCGTGCCCTCGTGGGCCGGTCCGCTGGACGTGGTGCTGGTGGCCGGCGACGACGCCGGCGATCCACGGCTCATCGATGCGGTCGACCGCGCGCTGCGCCGCGGCGCGGAGGTGGTCGTGGCGGCACCGGACGAAGGTCCGCTGCGTGCCGCCGCGGCCGGGCGGGCCGCGCTGCTCGCGCCCCGCATCCCGGTACTCGACGAGAACCGGCTGCTGCGCTACCTCGGCATCGGCATCGCGGTGCTGCGAACCATCGACGGGCACCGCAGCGCCACCTTCCTGCCCGAACTGGCCGAACTGGCCGATGTGCTCGACACCGAGGCCCTGCGCGACGGTCCGCAGCACGAGGTCTTCCACAATCCCGCCAAGAATCTGGCCGCGCGGACCCAGCAGCGCGGACTCATCCTCGCCGGTGACACCGAAGCCACCACCGGGCTGGCGGTGCACGCGGCCGAGGTGCTGCTGCAATCGGCGGGCCGCACCGCGACCGCGGTGGACCTCACCGTCGCCGTGACGGCGCTACCCCGTCTGGTGAACGCCGCCACCGCGGCCGCGCCGGACTACGATCCGCTGTTCCACGACGAGCAACTCGACGGACCGCCGCCGGTGGAGAAGAAGCGGATCTTCGTGTGCAGTACCGACTCCGATCTCGTCGCGGCGCGCCGCCGGATCGCGGTATTCGGTGGGGCGGGTGGCGGCACCGTGGACGCCGACCTGGTCACCGCGGAGCTCGAAGCGATCCCCGCCGACCCCGCCCGCGCCGGATCGGCGGAGCCCCAACCGGTAACCGCACCGATCGGCGGTGAACTGGAACGTCTGGCGGTACTCGCGCTGCGCTGGGAGATGGCAGCGGCCTATCTGCGGCTCATCGGTGGCCGGGCGGTCGCGGCGAGCGATCCGGACAGCTACGACGGGGGACACTACTAGTGCACGAACTCGTGGGTGCGCTGCGCTCGTATGCCTGGGGCTCACGCACCGCGCTCGCCGAACTCTGCGGACGCCAGGTCCCGTCGGCGCATCCGGAAGCGGAATTGTGGTTCGGTGCCCATCCCGCCGACCCCGCCTACCTGCGCACCGACGACGGCACCCGGTCGTTGCTGGAGGTGGTGTCGGAGAATCCGGGCGAGGAACTCGGTGCCGCCGCCACGCGGTTCGGTGACCGGCTGCCGTTCCTGTTGAAGATTTTGGCCGCCGAGGAACCGCTGTCGCTGCAGGCCCATCCGAGCGCGGAACAGGCACGGTCCGGTTTCGCCCGGGAGAACCGCACCCAGGTGCCGCTCGATTCCCCGATGCGCAATTACCGCGACGACAGCCACAAACCCGAACTGGTGGTCGCGCTGGAGAGGTTCGAGGCACTCGCCGGTTTCCGTGACCCGTTGCGCACTGTGGACCTGTTCCGGGCTCTGGATGTCGCCGAACTCGCCCAGTATGCCGGCCTACTTGCCGCGCAACCCGATTCCGACGGCCTGCGAACTCTGTTCACCAGCTGGATCACCCTCCCGCCGACCGTATTGGACACCCTGCTGCCGACCGTGCTGGACGGCTGCGTGCGGTATCTGTCCGGTTCCGAACGCGAATTCGCCGCCGAAGCCCGCACCACCCTGGAACTGGCCGAAGCCTATCCCGGTGACGCCGGTGTGCTGGCCGCGATGCTGCTGAACCGGATCACCCTGCAACCCGGTCAAGGACTGTTCCTCGCCGCCGGGAATCTGCACGCCTACCTGCACGGCGTGGCCGTGGAGATCATGGCCAACTCCGACAACGTGCTGCGCGGCGGTCTCACGCCCAAACACGTCGATGTCCCGGAACTGCTGAAAGTGCTGGATTTCGAACCGATCGACCTGCCCCTGGTCCTCCCCCGGCCCGCCGGCGACGGCTCCGTCCGCTACCCCACCCCCGCTCCCGAATTCGCGCTGCGCCGCTTCGACCTCACCGCCGGATCCGCCCTGGTACCCCTGACCGACGCGGGCCCGGGCATCGTGCTCTGCACAGCCGGTTCGGCCCGCTTACTCGATGGCGACTCGAAGGTCACGCTGACCCGCGGCTCGGCCGCGTGGATTTCGGCGGCGGACAAGGACATCCGCGCCCAGGCCACGGGCGAACCGGCCACGCTGTTCTGCGCCTGCGTCGGCGCTGTCTAATTGGCGGCGTTTCCGGCGTCACGGGGCCTCGACCCCGCGCCGCCGGAGGCGGCGCCATCCAACACAGCATAGGCTGTTGCGCGGCTGTCGCATCGGACCAATGGTTCGGGCATCGGAGTAGCAGGAGGGTGGCGGATGTCGGCTGGTGGAAGTAAGAGGGCGATTCTTGCCGCGTTGTCGGCGAATGCCGGGATCGCGGTGGCCAAGTTCGTCGGTGCGGCGATCACCGGGTCGGCGTCGATGCTGGCGGAGGGTGTGCACTCGGTGGCCGATACCGCCAACCAGGGTTTGTTGTTGTTCGGGCAGAATCGGGCCGAGCAGCAGGCCGATGAACTGCATCCGTTCGGGTACGGGCGTAGCCGTTATTTCTATTCGTTCGTGGTGGCGCTGGTGCTGTTCACACTGGGTTCGGTGTATGCGCTGTACGAGGGTGTGCACAAGATCCAGCATCCCGAGGAGTTGAGTTCGCCGATCGTGGCCGTGGTGATCCTGGTGATCGCTATCGGGTTGGAGAGCTACAGTTTCCGCACCGCGGTGAAGGAGTCGGCGCCGCTGAAGGGGCGGGCGAGCTGGTGGCAGTTCATTCGTAATTCGCGGAGTCCGGAATTGCCGGTGGTGCTGCTGGAGGACACCGGCGCGTTGATCGGTCTGGTTTTCGCGCTCGGTGGTGTGGGGCTCACGATGGTGACCGGCGATCCGGTGTGGGACGGGGTGGGCACGCTGGCGATCGGTGGCCTGCTGGGCGTGATCGCGATCGTGTTGATCATCGAGATGCAGAGTCTGCTGATCGGTGAGGGTGCGACTCCCGCGGAGGACCGGGCGATTCGCGAGAACCTGGTGGACGGGATCACGATCGACCGCCTGATCCATATCAAGACCCAGTATCTGGGCCCGGAGGAGCTGCTGGTGGCGGCGAAGGTCGCGGTGACGCCGGGGCTGGATATCGACCGGATCGCGGCGGGTATCGATGCGGCGGAGAGCCGGGTGCGGGCGGCGGTCCCGGCCGCGCGGATCATCTATCTGGAACCGGACCTGTATCGCGAGACCGCGCGCGAAGCCTAGGGTGCCGGGTCCGGTGCGGTGTCCGCGGTGAGCAGCCGGTAGGGATCGGCGCGGTTGCCGAAGACCGTGCGCAGTACGTGCCGGGCGGCGTGTACACCGCTCATTCCGTGGACACCGCCGCCGGGCGGGGTGGCCGAGGAGCACAGGTAGACGCCGGGCAGCCCGGTGCTGTACGGATTCCAGCGCGGTACCGGGCGGAAAACGGTCTGCGCGAGGGTCATCGCTCCCGCGTTGATATCGCCGCCGACATAGTTCGCGTTGTAGGCGGGCATTTCGGCGGCCGTCCGCACATGTTTCGCGAGGACGAGGTCGCGGAAGCCGGGGGCGAATCGTTCGATCTGGTCGGCGACGAGTTCACTGACGTCCCGGTCGGAGCCGTGCGGTACGTGGGCGTAGGTGTAGAGAGTGTGCTGTCCGGCGGGGGCCCGGGTCGGGTCGACCACGCCGGGCTGGATGACCATGGTGAAGGGGCGGTCGGTGTGGATTCCGGCGGCTACCGCGTGTTCGGCGGCCATCGCTTCGGCCCGGCTGCCGACCAGGTGCAGGGTGCCGGCTTCGGCGCATCCGGGCGCCTGCCATGGCACCGGTCCCGATAGCGCGAAATCCACTTTGCAGGAGCCGCCGCCGTAGCGGTATCGGTCGAGCCGGCGGCGATATCCGGCGGGTAGCCGGTCGCCGGCGATCCGGACCAGTTCGGCCGGCGCGATATCGCAGAGCACCGCGCGCGCGTCCGGGAATTCCGCCAAGGAGTCCACCCGGTGACCGGTGTGCAGCCGCCCGCCGCGCCGGCGCAGGTCGGCGGCCAGCGCGTCCATGATCGCCTGGCTGCCGCCGCGCGGCACGGGCCAGCCGCCCGCGTGGGCGAGGGTGGCCAGCAGCAGTCCGGCGCCCACCGCGGGGAGCTGCCGGGGCGGGATGATGACGTGTTCGGCGACCCCGGTGAACAACGCGGGCGCGACCCCGCCGCGGAAACGGGTGTTCCACAGCGGGGAGCCCTGTTCGAGCATGCGCAGGCCGAACCGGATGGTGGCGGAACTGAAGGGGATGCGCCGCATATCCGACATCGCCGTGCGTACGACGTGCTGCCAGTCCCGGACCAGCGGTCCGAACAGCGAGCGCCAGGCCTTGCCGTCGGCCCCCAGGCCGTCGGCTGTCTGTTCCAGGTCCCGCCATGCGATCCCGGCAGTGCCGCCGTCCAGCGGATGGGCGTAGGAGGCCACCGGGGTGAGCAGTTCGACCCCGTGCGCGGCGAGATCGAACGCCTGGAAGAAGGGGGAGGCCAGGGCCATGGGATGGGCGCCCGCGCATTCGTCGTGCCGGAACCCGGGCAGGGTCGTTTCCGCGGTCCGGCAACCGCCGCCCAGAGTGTCCGCGGCCTCGTACACCTCGACCTCGAGGCCCGCGGCGGCCATGGTCACCGCCGCCGCGAGGCCGTTGGGGCCGGAACCTACCACTACGACATCCGCCATCCCCCGATTCTGCCTTCTCGGACGGTTCAGGGTCGGACAGCCACCGCATCCACCTCGAACTGCATTGCCGGTAGCGCGAGGGCCGCGACGCCGATCAGCGTCTGGACCGGTGGCCGATCACCCCAGATCTCGGCGATCTTCGCGCCGACCACGGCCAGTTTTTCCGGGCCGTGGTCGACGATATGGGTGCGCAACTGGGCGATATCGGCGAAATCCAGGCTCGCCGAACGCAACGCGACGCCCAGGTTGGCGAACGCCCGCTCCACCTGACCGGCGAAATCGTCGGTTGTGGTGGCGCCCGCTGCGTCGGAATCGTATTGACCGGCTATGAAGACCAGTTCACCACGGGTGACGGCCACATGGCTGTAGCCGAACGGGACCGGATCGTGCAGAGCCGGCGGGTTGCTTATCTCGATGGACATACCAGATCTCCTCGGTGTGCTGACTGTCGACAGTGATCCGACGATTCGTGCGCGCCGACTGTGACATCACCACCGCGGATCAGGCGATGGGCTGCCTGGCCCGGGCGCGGGGACCGGTGTGGACCGGCAGGGTCTCGTAGCCGTGCAGGGTGTACAGCTGCCGTCGCCGCGGCGTGCCGCCGAGCCGGAGGTCGGGGAACTGTTCGAAGAGAGCGCGCAACGCGTGGGCCGCCTCCATCCGGGCGAGGCTGGCGCCGAGACAGGCGTGGATACCGCTGCTGAAGCCGAGGTGTTCCTTGGCGTTGGGGCGGGTGATGTCGAAGCGGGCCGGGTCGGGGAACATCGCCGGGTCGCGGTTGGCGCCGGCCAGCGACAGCACCAGGGTCGCGCCTTTGCGCAACCGGCGGCCCGCGATGTCCACCTCGGTGTGCGCCAGCCGCGCGGTGGTCTGCACCGGGGGATCGAAACGCAGGATCTCCTCCACCGCGCCGGGCCACAGCTCCGGCTCGGCCCGGAGGCGGGCGAGCTGCTCGGGATGTTCGAGCAGCAGCACGATCCCCTTGGAGATGAGGTTGACGGTGGTCTCGAAACCCGCACCCATCAGCAGGGTCGCCGAGGCGCAGAGTTCGTAGGTGGACAGTTCTCCCTGGCGGACCAGGCTGCTGAGGATATCGTCGCCGGGTTCGGCGCGCAGCCGGTCGATATGGTCGAGCAGATAGTCCTGTACCGCTTCCGAGGAGCGCATGGCGCGGTCGTGGGCGCGCCAGGAGATGCCGATATCCAGCAGCGGGCTGATGGCATCACCCCAGCTCAGGAACATCTGCCGATCGCGGTCGGGAAACCCGAGCATTTCGGAGATGATGGCGATCGGCACCTGCGACGCGAACTGGCCGACCAGGTCGGCGGGAGCGTCCTCGGGCAGGGCGGCGAGCAGTTCGTCGGTGACCGTGACGACCCGGTCCCGGAGGCGGCCGATGGCCCGCGGGGTGAAGGCCGCGGCGACCGGTTTGCGCATCCGGGTGTGTTCGGGCTGGTCGATCATCAACATGGAGGGCGGATCGACGGGATTGGCCGGGATCGGGCGCCGCGCCAGCGCACGGCGGGCGAACCCGGGCAGGCGGACGAGCGCGGGCATGCCCACTCCGAAGCGGTTGTCCCGCAGGACTTCCCGGACCACCGCATGATCCATGGTGATCCACAGGGGTCCGGCGCGATGCACTCCGCCCTCCCCGCGTAGTTCCTCGAGCAACGGGTACGGGTTCGTGATCCCCTCGGGGCCGCCGTTGAGGCGGGCGAACAGATCCCCCCGGCGCAGCTGCGCCTTCTTCGCGACGCGGATCAGCCCGTGCTGATTCACCCAGCGGAACACGTATTCCGGTTTCATTCCCACCCACTCCTGTCGTGCCGACCGCGTCCTGCGTGCCTGGCCCGCCCGGCGGCCCGGGCGGCGCGCACGGTGGCCTGGTCGGCCCGGTCGCGTTGCTCGTCCACCGGCACCGGAGGACCACCGCTACGAACGCTACGGAACGCGCGGCGGCCGGGGAACCTGCCGGAGTCGGAAACCTCGGCCCTACCGTGGTAGGAGAGGACCTCTCACAGAACGCAGGTGACCCGTTCGCTTTCCACCCGCCGCTCCCGCAGCGCCGGATCGGGATTGGCCACCTGAACCAGGGAGGCGCCCGCGGTGAGCACCGCGAGGTAACCGTCGATCAATTCGGCGGGCGTATCCCAGGAGGCGCTGGAGAGCACCCGGTCACCTTCGGCGAAACCTTGCCGGGCAGCGGATTTCCGGGCCTCGGCGAGCACCTCCGATACCGGCATACCGTCGAGGGCCGCACCGGTGCCACCGGGCAGGAACTGATCTCCGTGCACGCGGACCGCGGTCGCGTAGTCGGTGACCCCGATCGGCAGATCCCGGACCGGCCCACCCATCGGGTCCAGCGACAACGCCGCCACCTCGGGCGCGTCCTCGGTTTCGGCCAGCCGGTCCGCCGCGGCGAAAACGAGTTCCGCGTCGGGGTCGGCGTGCAGTACCACTTCGGTTCCCGCCCACCAGCAGCCGAGCAGGACCGCCGCGGTCTGCCAGTGCGCGGGCAGCAGCACCGCGACCCGGGCGCCCGGGGTGAGCCCGAACTCGTCGCGGATCAGATTGCCGGTTTTGGCGGCCCAGTTGGCGAGGGTGAGCCCGGACAGCTCGATCCGGGCGCCGGTCGCGTCGTCGTACCAGGTGACGCGGGGGGCGGCCGGTTCGCGGTCCAGAATCGGCTCGAGCACCGCTTCGGGAAGGGTTGTTGCCTGGTCTATGTCACGCATCGTCTGCTTTCGGCGCTCAATTCACACAGGTGGGTCCGTCTTCGGCCGCCGCGATCGGCGGCGCGGGCGGCACCGGAGTGGCCGAGGTCGACGTAGAGCCGAAATCGATCACGTCTCCGCTACCGGATCCGGGGCCAGCGTAGTCGCTCGTCAGCACCACGCTCACCGCTCCCGTCGCAATCGACGGATCCGAGACGACGGGCACCCCGCCCAGCGCGGCCGCGACCGCCTTCGCGCCCGGATCCGACGCCGAGGGGGCGCGCACCTGGCTCTGCGACACCGGCCCACCGGAATAGTTACCCACCGACCCCTGGGTGTAACCGAGACCGAGGAGTTCCTGGGCGACCGCGTTCGCCAGGCCCGAGATCGTGCTGGAGTTGTACACCGAGACCTCGACGTTGCCCGGGTTCACCGCGGGGGTGGTGGTCTCGGTCTCGGGCCGGCGGGTCGGTTCCTCGCCGACCAGGGCGGCGACATAGTCGTGCACCTCGTCGGGATCGACGCGGACCACCGATTCTCCGTTGGTGGTGGTGCCGTTGAGATCGGCGACCGGAACCGTCTCGAAGGTGACCTCCCCGGCGGCCAGGTCCTGGAGCTGGTTCAGGAAACCGATCAGATCCCAGCCCTCGTCGAGTACCACGGTGCGCCCCACGGCGTCGCTGAGTTCGCGCAACCGGCTCGGATTGCTCAGCGTGTCGGCGCTCACGACCTGATGGACCAGCTGGGCCATGAACACCTGCTGCCGCACGATGCGGTCCAGGTCGCCGCGTTCGAGATTGTGGCGTTGCCGCACGAAGCTCAGCGCCTGGGGCCCGTCGAGCTTCTGCCGCCCGCCCGGGAAATACGCCCCCGAGAGCGGTTCGTCGACCGCATGGCGCAGGCAGACGTCCACCCCGCCGACCGCGTCGGTGAGCAGGACGAAACCGAGCAGGGAGACCTCGGCGTAGTGGTCGACGGTGATCCCGGTGAGCCCGGCCACCGATTCGATCAGTGCCTGCCGCCCGCGCTGGGTGGACTGCTCTTCGGCGTCGTCCGCCGAGACCCCCTCGGCGAGCAGATCGTCCTGCACGGTCTGTTTGGTGACCCCGTAGGCGGAATTGATCTTGCCCTTGCCCAGGCCGGGAATATCGACGTAGGCGTCGCGGGGTATCGAGATGGCCGTGGCCGAGCGCCCGTCGTTGGGCACACGCACCAGCACGATGGTGTCGGTATTGGTGCCTATCTCGTCACCGGCGTGCAGCATGGCCCGTTCGGCGTCGGTGAGGGGGTTGCCTTTGGCGTCGGTCCGCGAATCCACGCCGACGAGCAGGATGTCGACCGCGCCGTCGGTATGCCCACCCAGGCCCAGATCGCTGATCCGCTCGATATTCGAGACCAGGGAATCCACCCCGCGCCAGGCGAACCCGGTCGCCACCAGCACCATCAGAGCAACCGATGCGACCAGTACCCGCACCGGGCTCCACAACGTCGGCTCCCCACGCTGCGCCACCTTGGACTTCCTCTCCCCTTACGGATCGGTCGAGGACCCCGACCCACTTCGCGTATGCCGTCGAAACACCTTCCGCACCACGCAGGCTAACCAACAGCAGCCCCGGTGACCCCGATTCGGCGACCGACGGCGTGCCAGACTGGGCCGGTGAACGCCGCACTACCGACCGCAACCGAAGTAGCCGACCGTCTCCTCGTCACCGGGGCGGGCGGTCAGGTGGGTGGTGAACTACTCCGGCTGATACCCGCTCTCCGGGCCTTCACCCGGTCCGGGCTCGACATCACCGATCGAACAGCGGTGGAATCAGTGGTCCGTCCCGGCGATATCGTCCTCAATTGTGCCGCGTTCACCGCGGTCGACCGAGCCGAATCGGAACCCGGAACCGCCTTCGCCGGTAACGAGACCGGCCCGGCGGTACTCGCCGCGGCCTGCGCGCGCGCCGGCGCCCGGCTGATCCACCTCTCCACCGACTATGTCTTCCCCGGCACCGCCGACAGCCCCTACGAACCGTCCGATCCCACCGGGCCCACCACGGTGTACGGCCGTTCGAAACTCGCCGGGGAACGCGCGGTGCGTGAACTGTGCCCGGAGTCCCATATCGTGCGGACGGCCTGGGTATACGCCGGGACCGGCACCGATTTCGTGGCCACCATGCGCCGGCTGGAGAAGGAACGCGACACCGTATCCGTGGTGAACGATCAGATCGGCTCCCCCACCTTCGCCGCCGACCTCGCCGCCGGACTGCTCGAACTGGCCGCGACGCCCACGGCACCCGCTGTGCTGCACGCCACGAACTCCGGCCGGGCCAGCTGGTACGACCTGGCCCGCGCGGTATTCGCCGGTATCGGCGCCGACCCGGAGCGGGTCCGGCCGTGCACCACCGCGGATTTTCCCCGGCCCGCCGCCCGGCCCGCTTTCTCGGTGCTGTCCGGGACCGCTTGGCGCGAGGCCGGACTGACACCTTTGCGCCCGTGGGAATCCGCGCTGACCGAGGCACTGAACCGGGCCGCCCGTTAGGGTGGTGCGCTGTGAGCGCTTCCGATACCCCGCACGACCGGCCACGTCTGGCCGTGGTCACGGTCACCTATTCGCCGGGCGAACATCTCGAGCATTTCATCAGCACCCTGGCCACGGCCACCGCGGAGAAGCCGCAGGTCATCCTGGCCGATAACGGCTCCACCGACGGTGTCCCCGAACTCGTGGCCGACGCCAATGCCCATGTGCGCTTCCTACCGACCGGCGGCAATATCGGATACGGCGGCGCCATCAACCGGGCCGTCGCCGAAATCGACCCCGAACTCGAGTACGTATTGATCGCCAACCCGGATATCCGGTGGGGCAACGATTCCATCGACATCATGCTCGAAGCGGCCCAGCGATGGCCCCGGGCCGGCGCCATCGGGCCCATGGTCCGCGAACCCGACGGCAGCGTCTACCCCTCGGCCCGCTCGGTACCCGGGATCATGGACGGCGCGGGTCACGCGATCCTCGGCGCCGTCTGGAAGACCAACCCGTGGACCCGGCGCTACCGCCAGGAGAACGAGGAGATCTCCGAACGCACCGTCGGCTGGCTGTCCGGGTCGTGCCTGCTGGTGCGGCGCGCGGCGTTCGATTCGATCGAGGGCTTCGACTCGCGGTACTTCATGTACATGGAGGATGTCGACTTCGGTGACCGGATGGGCCGGGCCGGCTGGCACAACGTCTTCGTGCCCGACGCCGAGGTCACCCACGCCAAGGGGCACGCGGCCGGACGCCACCCCGAGACGATGCTGCCCGCCCACCACGCCAGCGCCTACCGCTTCCAGGCCGACCGGCATCCGCACTGGTGGCAGGCCCCGCTGCGCTGGGCGCTGAAGGCCGGACTTGCGGTGCGCTGCCGGATTGCGGTTCGATCCGCTCTGCGTGCACGGGATCGGGAGCAGGCCGGATAGACAACCGACCGTTACCGTGCCGGGTCGATGATCGGATGGGAACAAGGGAGCTCCATGGCATCACAAGCAGGCGCTGACGCGGTGATTCTGGTCGGCGGAAAGGGGACACGGCTGCGGCCGCTGACCCTGTCGGCGCCCAAGCCGATGCTCCCGACCGCCGGGCTGCCGTTCCTGACCCATCTGCTGACCCGGATCGCGGGCGCGGGCATCACCCATGTGGTGCTCAGCACCTCCTACAAGGCCGAGGTCTTCGAGGAGTATTTCGGCGACGGCGCGGAATTCGGCCTCGAGCTCGAATACGTCACCGAGACCGAACCTCTGGGCACCGGCGGCGGGATCCGCAATGTGCTGTCCCGGCTCACCGCGGACAACGTCATGGTGTTCAACGGTGACGTCCTCGGCGGCACCGACCTGACGTCCATTCTGGAGACCCACGAGAAGACCCGGGCCGACGTCACCCTGCACCTGGTGCGGGTCAGCGATCCGCGCGCCTTCGGCTGCGTACCGACCGACGCCGACGGCCGGGTCACGGCCTTCCTGGAGAAGACCCAGGACCCGCCGACCGACCAGATCAACGCCGGCTGCTACGTCTTCCGGCGCGAATACATCGAAAAGATCCCGGCCGGGCGCCCGGTCTCGGTGGAGCGCGAAGTCTTCCCCGCGCTACTGACCGAGGGCGCCCGTGTCCAGGGTCACGTCGACACCTCGTACTGGCGGGATATGGGCACTCCGGAGGACTTCGTCCGCGGTTCCGCGGACCTGGTCCGCGGTATCGCCCCCTCCCCCGCGCTCCCCGGCCAGCGCGGGGAATCCCTCGTGCACGAAGGCGCCGGGATCGCCCCGGGCGCCCTGCTCATCGGCGGCACCGTGGTGGGCCGCGGCGCGGAAGTGGGCGCCGGTGCCCGTCTCGACGGCGCCATCCTGTTCGACGGCGCCAAGGTGGAGGCCGGGGCCACGGTGGAACGCTCCATCATCGGTTTCGGCGCCCGCATCGGCCCCCGCGCCCTGGTCCGCGACGGAGTGATCGGCGACGGCGCCAGCGTGGGCGCCCGCTGCGAACTGCTGCGCGGCGCCCGGGTGTGGCCGGGAGTGGAGATCCCCGACGGCGGGATCCGCTTCTCCACCGACGTGTGAGAGTTACGCGAAGCCGACCGCGCGTTCTCCCCATGCGGTGAGCAGGTCGCCCTCCGGGTCCGGTACCACGCGGTCGATGGAGTCGATCAGCAGCGTGTCCCGCGACTCCGGATGGTAGGGCGGCCAGTGTTTCGAGCCGTCCAGCGCGGCCGGTACGCCGTGCGCGGCGAAGGCCAGCCAGCGACGCATCATCCGGCCCGAGACCTCGACGGCCTGTTTCCGGCCGCCGAGCCAGAAGGTGGGGTCGTGGTCGAAGGTGCCGAAGTTGCCGAACACGTACGGCAGTTCGGTGGCGTGCCCGGCGCCGACCCGGGCCGCCCGCAGCATGGGCGTGGCGTGGTCGAACCGGTACATCCAGGTCCGTGAGTGCTGGGCGTGGCCGTCGGCCACCCACAGGGCCGGCATCCGGAACGCCGCGTCGGTGGACATGGCCAGCGCACCCCGGGGCTTCGCCAGGTCGGGATACACCGCGGTGATCTCCGCGAGCCGTTCCGCCGTCAGCCCGGGATGCCCGGCCTGTACCTGTTCGAGCATCGTGTTCACCGCTTGCGGGGTCACCGGCATGATCGGCGACCGGAACAGCCGGAACAGCGACGCCTCGTCCTTGTTGGTGCCGATGATGAGCGGTACCCGATGTGACCGCCCGTCCCGGAAGCGGTCGGTGGGATAGCCGGGCAGCAGATCCTCGTCGACGACCGGGGCGGCGGCCAGGGTGCCGGGCGCCTGCAGCGGCACCTCGTCGATCAGGACCGCGGCGGCCCGCACGATCCGCTCGAGCGGGCATTCGAGCAGTTCGCCGATCCGGGCGCGGGGCAGGTCGACCAGTTCACGGAAACGTTCGGCCACCCCGGCCGCGCGTTCCTTCCCGTACACGGTCGTGGCGGGCGGGCTCTGCGCGATGGCGCGCTGGAACAGACCGGCGGCCCGCGGCGCGGTGAGCAGCGCGGTGACACAGCCGGCCCCGGAGGATTCCCCGAAGAGGGTCACATTCCCCGGGTCGCCGCCGAAGGCGCCGATATTGTCGCGCACCCATTCCAGGGCCGCCAGCTGGTCGAGGAGGCCCAGATTGGGAACGAACTCGTCGGACAGCGACGAAAGATCCAGGAACCCGAACGCGCCCACCCGGTAGTTCACCGTCACCACCACCACGTCACCCATCTCGGCCAGGTGGCGACCGTCGTAGACGCCCTGGGCCGCGGAGCCGAGGCAGTAGGCGCCGCCGTGCAGCCACACCATCACCGGCCGCGGTTCCTCCGACGCGGTGGCCGGCGCCCAGACATTGAGCCACAGGCAGTCCTCGCCCATGGCCAGCGAGCGGTCCATGGGCACGGTGTTGGCCATATCCTGCGGCGCGATCTGCCCGGCGACCAGGCAGTCGCGGAGCCCGTCCCAGCGTTCCGGGGCCCGCGGGGGCCGGAACCTGCGAGGTCCGGCGGGTGCGGCGGCGTAGGGAACACCCCGCCAGACCGAGACCGCGCCCTCCCGGCTACCGCGGACCGCGCCGAACTCGGTCCGCGCCACCGGGGCGCGCTCGTCGCCCACCGCAGGCGTCCCCTCGAAGCACTGGACGTTCATCACAGACCTCCTCTACCTGTGCATTCGAGGGTACGACCGAAGTGGTTACACTTCGGTTCCAGAAATGTCGCGTTGCATCGCAAAAAAGGGGCGCCGGGTCGCCCTAGAATTCGGCCATGCCGAGTTACGAGTTCCGCTGCCGCAGCTGCGGCGACACTTTCGAGATCAACCGACCGATGGCGCAGGCGTCGCATCCGGCCCGTTGCCCGCACGGCCACGACGACACCGTGAAACTGCTGACCACCTTCGCGACCACCGGCCGCGCGGCCGCTCCGGCCGTCTCCGCGCCCGCCGCGCCTACCGGCGGTGGCTGCTGCGGTGGCGGTTGCTGCGCCTGATCCACGTCCCGCACCGGACCGCCGCCCGGCGGCCCGGCCCGGCGGGTCCGCGGCGCGGCGTGACGTCTTTCCTGCTGCGGCCCGGCGCACGGATCATCCCGCGATGCCGGGATCCGCGCCGCCGCGGTCGATATGGCCGAGATCGCGCTCCGGGGCGATCCGGTCGCGGACCCGCTGTTTGAGGACGGCGATATCCGGAAATCCCCCGTCGGCCCGGCGCTCCCACACCTGGGTGTCGTCGACCGTGATGCGGAAGACGCCGCCTTCCCCGGGAATCAACGCGACCTCGCCGATATCGGTGGTGAAAGTGGTCAGCAGTTCCTGGGCCATCCAGCTCGCCCGCAGCAGCCAGCGGCACTGGGTGCAGTATTCGATGGCGATACGCGACACGACAGGCACATTACCGGCGGACGGGACAGGTGGCCGGGCGGCCGGCCGGTGCGGTCACCATCGGTCGACCTCCCCGTCCACGTACTGCCAGCATCCGTCGACCCGCAGGAACCGGCTTGTCTCGTGCAACCGGCCCCGGCCGCCCGGGTCCCGATAGTGCGCGGAGAATTCGACGGTCCCGGATTCATCGAACGGACCGCCTCCGGCCGTGTGCAGGATCTCCACGAACAGCCAGCGCCGGGCGGGGTCGAGATCGAGTTCGGCGGGGCGCGTACCGGCGTGCCAGGTTCGCCGCAGGTAGTCGGTATCGCCCACCGCGAACGCGGTGAACCGGGACCGCATCAGCGCTTCGGCGGTGGGCGCCGGGCGGCCGGCCAGCAGCGGCCCGCAGCATTCTCCGAAAATATCGCCGCGGCGGCACGGGCACGGCTTCGTATGGTCCACGTCTCGATTGTGCCCGGCGGGCGCCGGCCGCCTCGGAGATCGCCCGCTCATCCGGGTACGGCGGCAAGTTCGGTGGCGATCCGGGCAGTATCGTCGCGCCAGCGGCGCAACTCGGTGACACCGGGCGCGAGCTCGTAGTCGTGATGATGGGTGGCATGCGACAGCGCGGTCCACAGGGCGGCGATCCGGGCGGCGGTGAGCGGATCGGTCACCACCCGCAGCGCCAGGAGCTGGGCCCGCATCGGACAGCGCGCGAGGTCGGGTTCGGTCCGCGACCACAGATCGTCCACCGACTGTTCGAGCGCGATCCGCAGGATCCACGCGGTCGCGCGCGACCAGACCCCGCCGGCGGCGGGTACCGATCCCTCCAGCAGCCGATCCGCCACCGCCAGCCTGTCCCCGATACCGGGCCGTGGCGCGGGGTCCTCGGCGGCGCGGGGCCGCACCGGCCGGCTGTCGGTCCGCGGGCCGCGGCCGCCACCTCCGCGTCGCCCCGAGCCCCGGTCCCGGCCTCCGCTCACCCCGCCAGCCACTCGGCGAAACGTTCGGTATCGGCGATCAGCTCGGCGAGATCACGGTCGATCGGTACATGGGCACCGGCGGTGGCATCGCGCACGACCTCGACCGCCCAGCGACCCTCCTTGGCCAGCTGTTTGTTCAGATCCTCGATCCGGTGCCCGGGACCCAGCACCGCGAGGGTGACCATTGCCCGGGTCGATTGGGCCCGGTCGATCCGCCGCTGCACCTCCCGGTGGTCCATACCGCCGGCCAGCAGCACCCGCTTTGCCCGGGCCAGGCTCGCCGCCTCCAGCGCGGAACGGCAGCAGGTCGCGACGAGTTCGTCGGCGATGGTCCGGGGCAGCTGCGGAGTGCGCAGCAGAGCGCGCGCGTCGTCGAGGTAGCGGTGGACGGGGTCGCTGGACAGCCGGACCTCCACCACCGAGCGTTCCCGGCGCTGTACCTCGACGATCCGGGCGTCGATCTGCATCCGGCGCACCGCCTCGGCGAGCCGGTCGTCGTGGGTGAACACCACCACCTGGCGTTCCCAGGCGACGGTGGCCAGTACCCGGGCCAGCCCGTCCACTTTGGCGGGATCCATCGCCTGGACCGGATCGTCGATCACCACGAACCGGAAGGGGCTCGCCGCGACGGTCGCGCGCGGCAGGAACAGGGCCAGGCCGAGCGCATGCAACTCACCCTGGCTCATCACCCCGAGCGCGGCGCCGTCCACATCGTCCACGGTCACCTCCAGCTGCACCCGGCGCGCGCTGTTCGCGTTGCCCTGCAGATGGATGCCGCCGAGTTCGACGCTGCTCTGCTGGCGCAAGGTCTGCCACACCCACCGGGCGGTCCCGGCCAGGGGGGCCAGCCGCTCGTCACGCACCCGTGCGGTGGCCGCCTTCAACCACTCCTCGGCCGCGCGGGCGGTCTGTCGTTCCGCGGCCTGCGCGGTGACCGTGCGGGTGAGTTCGAGCCAGGCACTCAGGCGCGGCGCGAACGGCGCCCAGGCCTCGTCGAGCCGGTCCAGCTCCTTACCGGCGCACTGCTGGGCGAAATCCAGCTCCGCGGACAGATACTCGTGCTCGGCACGTAACCGGTCGGGCAGGTCGTGCGGCTGCCCCGATTCGGGTAGACCGACCCAGCGGCCCCAGGCCCGGCCCAGCGCCACGGTATCGAGGCCTGCCGTATCCGCCGCGGCCAGGGCCGGCGGAAGTTCGCCCGTGAGCACCCGCAGTTCCGCCAGCGCCCGGGTGAGCTCGTCGCGGGCCCGGACGAGATCCGCCGTCCGCACCGACAGTCCGTCGATCGCGGCCGCGGTATCGAGCAGCCACTGCCGATCCAGCGTGCCGCCACCGCAGACGGGGCACGGCGTGCTGTGGCCGTCGGTATCCGGGCTCGTCCGGGGTCCGGCCGCGGAGAACGCCGGATCGGCAGCGGGCGTCCCGGACTGCCCGCGCGTGGTGACATGCGCATACGCGGCCCGCAATACGTCGAGGACACGCAGGTCCGCGGTCATTTCGGGTGAGGTCGCCGCGGCGACCGCGGCAGCCGCGGTGGAGATCCGGGCCGCCAGCGCCGCTATCCGCTCGGCCGGCGGCAGCTCGAGGGCGAGTACCGCGCGCAACGCGGCCGGTTCCGGCCCGCCGGCGGTATCGCCCACCAAAGTCTCGAGCGCGGCGATATCAGGGGCCGGCTCGCGCAACAGCGCGATCGCGCGCCGCGCACGATGATCGGTGACCTCGGCGAGTTCGGTCAGCAGGGTCTGCCTGTCCCGGCGCGCGGTCCGGGCCGCGCGTTCGAGGTCCAGGCGGCGGACCCGGATCCGCTCGTGCGCGACGATCAGTTCGTCCAGACCGAGCAACTGGTGCAGCGCGTCGAACAGTTCACTGGGCTTCCCGTCCACCAGCGCGCCGAGTTCGCTGTAGGACAGGAACGGCCGGTACAACTCCATGGGCAGCGCCCAGTCACCGCCGGCGAAAACCTGCGCGGGCCCGTCCCCGCGCCGCTGGGTCCAGGTGCCGCCCGGCAGCGGTTCCTCGGCGTCCCATTCCCGGGCGACGGTCAGCGCGGGCTCCGGACCGTCGGTGCGCAGTTCCAGTTCCACCCGGACCGGGCCGGACCGGTGCAGGTTGCGCCAGCCCTCGCGCCACGCGGTCGAACGGCCGTCCCAGCGCCGGTTGCCGCCGGTCAACGCGAGTTCCGCGGCTTCGGCGAAACTCGATTTCCCGCTGCCGTTGCGGCCGGTCACCAGCGTCAGCCCCGGGCCGGTGGGCAGTTCGAGCGTGGTCTCCGGCCCGATACCGCGGAACCCGCGCACCCGGATGGCGTGCAGGAAGACGCCGTCGAGGCCGGAACTCGTTGCGCTCGCCGCCGATTCGGCGGAGCCGGGCGGTGGATCGAGGGCCGCGCGCACGAGCGCGGCCACCGCGGCGGGAATATCCGGATCCGCATCGATGCGCCGCGTTATCACGTCGGCGGGCCGGACGGATGCCGCCCCGGATTCCTCACGCACAGAGTTCACGGAAGTTCTCCACCCCCTCGAGGCCACACGCCTGCCGAGCCCCCGTGTGTGGTCGTACGGTCGAAAGCTGTGCGAAACGCTACCCGATAGCGGCCGTTCCGGACAGAGCCGGTTCTCGGCTCCGTCCCGGACGGTTGCGATACACCACGCCGGAACCGGGCGCGGGGAAGTACGCACGGCCGGCGGCTCGAACGTGCCCGCGGGGATGGGATCTGGTCATCGGCCGACCCGACCGGCTGCCGATGGCCACCCCTCGCCAACCCCGTCGGGCAGCTCGTCGGTGTGTCACCCTTCAGGGGTGGCTCGGTCTGGCCGAACAGGACAGAATGCCAGACTCGATCGGATCACGCAACATTTACGATATTGCTAGGCGCCTCGAATCCGGTTCGGCGCCAAGCTCTTCCATCGGTGACCATGCCGCGGAGAGATTCTGTCGGTGCGGTGCGATAGAAATCTCTCGACCGAGAGACAGGGCATCATGACCGACCGAAACGAGTCCGCCGGATGACACCACGGTGGAGCGAGAACCAGGTGACAGCGCTCGCGCCCGATACGAGTTCCCTCACCGCCGCCCGCAAACTGGCCGGGAAATGGTCCGGCACCGGCTGGTCCGGGGCCACACTGTGGGGCTTGTGCAAGGGCAGCGGGCAAACCCCGTACCAGACGATCGTCGATCTGGCCGGGCCCGCTTTCCGCTGCTCCTGCCCGAGCCGCAAATTCCCGTGCAAGCACGCCCTGTCACTACTGCTGATCTGGTCGGCGGGCACGGTCGCGGAGTCCGGCGAAACAGCCGATTTCGCCGCCGAGTGGATCGGCCGGCGCGCCGCGAAGGCGGCCGCTCCGCCGAAGCAGCCGCGCGGCGGCGATCCGGCCACCGCGCAGCAGCGGCAGGAAAGGGTGAAAGCCGGTCTGGCCGAATTAGATACCTGGCTCACCGACCAGATCCGCACCGGACTGGCCCAGACAGATCGCTCCCATGCGGCGTTCGAGGCGGTGGCCGCGCGCTTGGTGGACGCTCAGGCGCCCGGCCCGGCCGCCGCGGTGCGCCGCCTGCCCGACGCGGTGGTGCGCCGGGCGAACTGGCCGGAAGTGCTGTTGGGCCGGTTCGCGTGGCTGCACCTGCTCATCACCGCCCATACGCGATCGGACACGCTGCCCGCGCCGCTGGCGGCCGCCGTCCGCGGCCATATCGGCTATCCGGTTCCGGCGGAAACGGTGCAGGCCGAACCCGCGGTGACCGATCGGTGGCTGACCGTCGGCATGCGCACCGAGGAAGAAGACCGGCTGCACACCCGCCGGACCTGGCTCCACGGTATGCGTACCGGCCGGTGGGCACTGCTGGTGGAGCATTCTTTCGGCTCCCCTGTCTTCCCCGCGAACACCCCGCCGATCGGTCTCGCGGCCGAGTACGCGGTGCACTTCTATCCGGTCGCGGCGCCGCTGCGCGCGATGACCGGATCGGCCCGGGACGAGGCGGCAGCCACCGCCGCAGAGCCGGCGGAGACCGCCGGAACGGGGACCGTCGCCGCGGCGCTGACGGATTTCGCGACGGCGGCGGCCGCCGATCCGTGGCTGGAGTCCTGGCCCGTACTGCTGCGCGAGGTGACACCTGTCCGGCAGGGCGAGGACTGGCTGCTCGGCGAATCCGACGGTACCGCGCTGCCACTGGCGGAGCCCGCACAACCGTGGCGGCTGCTCGCGCTGTCCGGCGGCCGGCCGGTGACCGTCTTCGGTCTCTGGACAGGCCGGCGACTGGAGCTGATCTCCGTCCTGGCCGACGGGGATTTCCACGATGCCGGGCCCGCCGCGGACGCTGCCGGCTCCGCCGTCGCCGCCACACCGGAGGCGGCGTCGATCGCCCTGCTGGGTACCGCGCGCGGTGCGGGCACACCGTCGGGAATCGGTGCACAGGTCGCCGCGGCCGTCGCGGCGCTTCCGGAGCGGGATGCCGCGCAGCGCCTGCTCGCGACCACCGCGCTGGAGATGGCCTGGGCGCGCGGCGGCTATCTGCCCCGCCGGGCCGAGGTATCCGGTGTGCCGGCCGCCGCCGATCCCCGACCGGAACTTCCCCGTGCGGCCGCCGACCGGCTGGCCCTGCTGATCGAATCCCGGCCCGAATTCCTGCCCGAATGGTTCGCCGCCGCCGCGCCGCACGAGTACCGCGCCCCGCACCGGCTGGTGGGACCGCTGCTCGAATTCGCGGCGGGCAACGGCGAATCACGCGAGGCGGCGCTGCGGTTGGCCGGCGCCCGCGGCCGCTGGCTGGCCGAGTGGATTCCGCGCTGGCACGACCTGGCGCGGCGGAATACCGCCGAGCCCGAACCCACCGAGGAGACCTGGCACCTGGGCCGGCCGCCGGAACGGCTCGCCTGGCTCACCGCGCTGCGGCACCGGGATCCGGCTGCCGCACGCACGGCCCTGACCGAGGCGTGGCCGCGCGAATCGGGCGCGCCGAAGGCCGAACTGCTCGGAGTACTCGCCGATGGACTGAGCGCCGCGGACGAGGAACTGCTCGAGCGGGCGCTGGGCGATCGCCGCGGTGATGTGCGCCGTACCGCCGCCGAGTTGCTGGCCCGGCTCCCCGCCTCGGCGTTCGCCGAGCGGATGGCCGCGCGCGCCGCCGACTGGATCAAATGCGGCGAGGCCGGTGCGGGCCGGGGATCCGAGCTGTTCGTCGGCATTCCGGAGACACTGGACGAATCGGCGACCCGCGACGGTTTCACCGACGGCACCACGGAATTCGGTTACCGCTGGAACGGGCAGCCCGATCTCGCGGCGACCCGGCTGCGGAAACTGGTGGCCGCGCTACCGCTGAGCTACTGGACCGGTCCCCTGGGTTCGCCGGTACGCGCGGTCGTGACGCACGTGGACGACCGTTTCCGGCAGCCGCTGTTCGACGGCTGGATGGATGCCGCCCTCGCCCAGCGCGATACCCGCTGGGGAGAGGCGCTGTTCACCGCCGGGATGCCGTCGAATCTGGCGATCCTGCGCCGGCGTGAACTGTTCGCGCTGCTCCCGCCCGGCGACCAGCTGCGTCATCTGCTGCGGCTCGGTACCTCCTGGCTGTCCGAACTGGAATCCCTGCTGCCCGCGGTGGCCCATCCCTGGCCACCGGAACTGGCCCGGCATCTCCTGCATCTGTTCGAGGAGCGGGCCCGGACCGCCGCGGCCCGGCGGGGCGCGCCGGGCACCTACCCCAGCGCACACCGTTCGCTGTTGCACACCGCCACCCTCCATCTACCGCCCGAATGCGCGGGCGAGGTCACCGCGCTGGCGGGCCGCTGCGAAGCCGACGACTGGGCCGCGGCCCTCGGACTGCTCGCCCACGACCTCCACCAACGATCCGCAATGCTCGAGGAGCTCATATGACCACCGCCGTCACCGAACCCGCCCCGGCGCTGCTGCGCCCGCACGCCGAACAGGCCTTCGCCGACGAACTGCGTGCCCTGATCGCCGTGGACGATCGCCCACGCCCGCCGTCATGGACCATGTCACCGTGGGCGGTGGTCACCTATCTGCTGGGCGGCGCCCTGTCCGACGGCACCGTGATCAGCCCCAAATACGTGGGACCGCGCCGGCTGATGGAGGTCGCCGTCGCGACCCTCGCCACCGATCGCGCCCTGCTGCTGCTCGGCGTCCCCGGCACCGCGAAGACCTGGGTCTCCGAACATCTCGCGGCCGCCATCAGCGGGTCGTCCACTCTGCTGGTCCAGGGCACCTCGGGGACCGCCGAGGAAGCCATCCGCTACGGCTGGAACTACGCCCGGCTGCTCGCCGAGGGTCCCAGCGATGCCGCGCTGGTGCCCTCGCCGATTCTGAACGCGATGCGCACCGGCGCCATCGCCCGGCTCGAGGAACTCACCCGGATCCCGTCGGATGTCCAGGACGCGCTGATCACCATCCTGTCGGAGAAGACCCTGCCGGTTCCCGAGCTCGGGATGGAAGTGCAGGCTGCCAAAGGTTTCAACATCATCGCGACCGCCAACGACCGCGACCGCGGCGTGAACGAACTGTCCTCCGCACTGCGCCGCCGGTTCAACACCGTCGTCCTCCCGCTGCCGGGCAGCGAAGCCGACGAGATCGATATCGTGACCCGCCGGGTCGAGCAGCTGGGTTCGGCGCTGGAACTGCCCGAGGTCCCGGCCGCCGCCGAGGAGGTGCGCCGGGTGGTGCGTATCTTCCGGGAGCTGCGCGCGGGCCTCACCGCCGACGGCCGGACCAAGCTGAAGTCTCCGTCGGGCACGCTCTCCACGGCCGAGGCCATCTCGGTGATCACCAACGGTATGGCGCTGTCGGCGCATTTCGGTGACGGTGTGCTGCGGGCCGCCGATATCGCGGGCGCGGTCATCGGTTCGGTCGTCAAGGATCCGGTGGCCGATTCGGTGGTGTGGACCGAATACCTCGAGGCCGTGGTGCGCGAACGCCGCGAATGGGCCGATTTCTACCGCGCCTGCCGGGAGATCAACGGATGAGCCCCGCGCAGGCGGCCGAACCCGGCGAGACCCGGGTTTTCGGGATACGGCATCACGGCCCCGGTTCGGCGCGGTCGTTACGCCTGGCGCTGGAACAGTTCCGGCCCGACACCATCCTGATCGAGGGCCCGGCGGACGCCGACCCCCTCGTGGTCCATACCGCCGCCGCGTCGATGGCACCGCCGGTCGCCCTGCTCGGTTATGTCTCCGACGAACCGGCCCGGGCCGCGTTCTGGCCGTACGCGGTGTTCTCTCCGGAATGGCAGGCGCTGCGCTACGCGGTCGACAACGAGGTACCCGTCCGATTCTGCGATCTACCCGCCGCCCAGGTCCTGGCCGTCGACGACCGCACCGGTGGCCGCGACGCGCTGGCCGAACTGGCGGCCGCGGGCGGCTACGACGATGCCGAACGCTGGTGGGACGCGGTGGTCGAATCGACCTCGGATATCGGAACGTTCGAGGCCATCACCGAGGCCATGGCCGCGCTCCGCGAGACCGCGATCATCGAACCGGAGACCGGACCAGGCGACGGCCCGACCGGTGTACCCGAATCCGGTCCCGGCGACGAGGTTTCGGAGGCTCCGCCGGCCGGCGAGTTGCGGGCCGCTTCCGCCGATGAAGTCGGCGATGGCCACCCCGGTGCCCCGGCGGCCTCCGAACTTTCCGGCGAGTTCCCGGCGCCCGATGAGGTCGGCGAGCCGGAACCACCACAGCCCGAGCCGCTGATCCTCGACCGGCACACCCTGATCCGCGAAGCCCATATGCGGCAGGTATTGCGCAAGGCACGCAAGGACGGCGCCCGCCGGATCGCCGTGGTCTGCGGCGCCTGGCACGCCCCCGCGCTCCAGGAACCGCTCGGACCCGCCGCCGCGGATCTCCGCCTGTTGAAAGGCTTGCCCAAGGTCAAAGCCACCCTGACCTGGGTGCCGTGGACGCATTCGCGGCTCGCCGCCGCGTCCGGTTACGGCGCGGGAATCACCTCACCCGGGTGGTATCACCATCTGTTCACCGAGACCGAGCGCCCGATCGCGTCCTGGCTCACCAAGGTGGCGGGCGTACTGCGCGGCCACGACCTGCCGGTTTCGAGTGCTCACATCATCGAGGCCGTGCGGCTCGCGGAAACGCTCGCGGCCCTGCGGGCACGGCCGCTGGCCGGGCTCTCCGAGGTCACCGAGGCGACCCGCGCGGTGCTGTGCGAGGGCGACGATACGGCGCTGCGCCTGGTCGGGACCGAACTGGTGGTGGGCGAAGCACTCGGCGCGGTACCGCCCGAGGCGCCGACCGTACCGCTGGAAGCCGACCTGCGCGCCACGGCCCGTGGCCTGCGCCTGAAACAGGAAGCGCTGGTCCGCACACTGGATCTGGACCTGCGAAAAGAACGCGATATCGGCAGATCGAGACTGCTGCACCGGCTCGGGTTGCTCGGCGTGCACTGGGGCACGCCCGGCGCCGGTACCGTGCAGTCGAAAGGCACGTTCCGGGAGACCTGGGAACTGCGCTGGGAACCGGAGTTCGCGGTCCGGGTGATCGAGGCCTCCCGGTGGGGTACCACGGTGCAGGCGGCGGCCGAGGCGAAGATCCTCGATACGGCCGCGCGGTCCGGCAGCGGGGTCACCGAACTCACCGAAGCGCTGGAATTCGCGTTGCTCGCCGAACTCCCGGGCGCACTCGACGGGCTGATCACCCGGCTCGGTTCGGCGGCCGCGGTGGACCACGATATGACCCATCTGCTGGCCGCACTGCCCGGTCTGCTGCGCACGCTGCGGTACGGGGACGTCCGCGGCACCGACACCTCGGCGCTGACCCATGTCGCCGACAGCATGCTGGTCCGTATCTGCGCCGGCCTGCCCGCCGCGGTCACCGGACTCGGCGACGACACCGCCGCGGCGCTGCGCGATCAGCTCGATATCGCCACCACCGCGATCCACACCCGGGACCACGCCGAATCCACCGAACAGTGGCTGTCGGTCCTGGCCCGGCTGGCCGACCGGCCCGATGTGCACGGCCTGCTGGTCGGCCGGACGGTGCGCCTGCTCAGCGACGCCGACCGGATCGATACCGAGGAGGCGGCCCGGCGGCTGGCGGCGGCGCTGTCGGTCGGCCACCCCGCCCCCGCGAAGGCCGCCTGGGTCGATGGTTTCGTCGGCGGCCGCGGCCTGGTGCTGGTCCACGATCGTGCTCTGCTGCGGCTCATCGACGGCTGGCTCGCCGGTCTGTCCGAGGAGCAGTTCGTCGAGGTCGTACCGCTGCTGCGCCGGACCTTCGGCGCCTTCGAATCCGGGGAGCGCCGCGCCATCGGCGAAGCCGTGCGCGACGGCCGCCCGGCCGCGACCGCTCCCGGGGCCGCCGAAACCGATCCGGCCCGCGGCCTGCTCGCCCTGCGCACCGTCGCCGACATCCTGGGAGTCCCCGCTTGAACACCACCACACCGCACGGTCTCACCGATGAGGCCCGGCTGCGCCGCTGGCGCCTCGTCCTCGGCGCGGCCGCCGAGCCGGCGCTCGGCGGCCTCGGCACCGCCGACGACAAGGCCATCGACAAAGCCCTCGGCGCGGTCTACGACAACAGTGGCGGCTCCCGTGGTGATCGGGCCGGCGGCCTGGGCGGGTCGGCGCCGCGGGTCGCGCGGTGGCTCGGTGATATCCGCACCTACTTCCCGTCGACGGTGGTCGAGGTGGTGCAGCGGGACGCGGTGGAGCGGCTGAACCTCACCCAGCTGCTGCTGGAGCCGGAGCTCATGGAGGCGGTCGAACCCGATGTGCACCTGGTCGGCACGCTGCTGAGCCTGAACCGGGTCATCCCGGAAACCACCAAGGCCACCGCCCGGATGGTGGTGTCGAAGGTGGTCAAGCAGATCGAGGAACGGATAGCGACCCGTACCGTGGCCGCGGTGAGCGGGGCGCTCAACCGGTCCACCCGCACCTCCCGGCCCAAACCGCGCGATATCGATTTCGACCGCACCATCCGCAAGAACCTTGCCAATTACCTGCCCGAGCAACGCACCATCATCGCCGAACGGCTGGTGGGTTACGGCCGGCGGGCCCAGGCGGTGCACCGTGATGTGATCCTGGCGATCGACCAATCCGGTTCCATGGCCTCCAGCGTGGTGTACTCCTCGGTGTTCGGCGCGGTCCTGGCCTCGATGCGGTCGCTGCGCACCTCACTGGTGGTTTTCGACACCGAGGTCGTGGACCTCACCGAAAAGCTGTCCGACCCGGTCGATGTGCTGTTCGGCACCCAGCTCGGCGGCGGGACCTACATCAACCGGGCCATCGCCTACTGCCAGTCGCTCGTCACCCGCCCCACCGACAGCCTGTTCTTCCTGATCTCCGACCTCTACGAGGGCGGGGTCCGGGAGGAGATGCTGCGCCGCGTGCACGCCATGAAGGAATCGGGTGTGCAGGTGGTGGTACTGCTGGCGCTCTCCGATGACGGGGCGCCCTCTTACGATCGCGAGAACGCCGCGGCGCTGGCGGCACTCGGCGTGCCGGCCTTCGCCTGCACCCCCGACCGGTTCCCGGATCTGCTGGCCCAGGCGCTGAACCGGGGGGATCTCATGCGCTGGGGAACCGAGCACCGCTGAAACCGGCGCGCACTCCGTGATCCGGCCCGAGCGGGCCGGATCACGGAACCGGACTCACAGGTCGGCGATCGCGGCCAGCGGTGGGGTGCGGGCGGCACGGATCGCCGGCCAGAGCGCGGCCAGCACTCCTACGATCGCGGAACCGACCAGCATGTACACCAGCTGATCCCACGGCACCGCGATCCGGTCCAGGCCGAGATCCCGCAGGGTGCGCAGGAATCCGACGCCCAGGCCCAGGCCCAGGACCGCCCCGACGAGGGCACCGAACACCGCGATCAACATGGATTCCAGGTAGATCGTGCGGCGTACCTGCGCCCGCTGGGTGCCCACCGCGCGCAGCATACCGATCTCCCGGCGGCGCTCCACCACCGAAAGCGCCAACGTGTTCACGATGCCCAGTACCGCGATCACCACTGCCAGTGCGAGCAGCCCGTAGAGGATGGCCAGCAGATTGTTGATCTGCTTGGCGTTCTCGCCCTTGAACTCCTCACGGTCCATCACCTGCACGATCACGAATTCCTCCGTGGCACGCTCCAGATCGGTGCGCATGGACGCGAGGTCGGCCCCCGAGCGGGCCTTGACCAGTACCGCGACATCGGCCCGCAGGGATATCGGAACCGCCCGCTCGTAGACCGTCGACGGCACCATCAGCGGCCCCAGGACCCGCGAATCCGCGTAGACCCCGGCCACCGTCAACGGGATCTCCGTACCGTCGAGGGTTTTCACCGGTAGCCGGTCACCGGTGGTCACCCCGTGCTCGGTCGCCTCGTCCTGGCCGAGCAGGATTTCGGAGTCGCCGAGAGTCGCCGCACCGCTCAGCATGTCGAGGTTCACGACCTGGTCCAAGGGGCCGTCGGGCGAGGTGCCGAATTCGTCGTCGTCACCGATCTTCAGCGCCAGTCCGCGCAGGCCCACGGTCTGCGCCGCCTCGGGCACCTTCGCCCGCACCGCGTCGGCGGCGCCGGTCGGCACACCCATCATCTGCGGCCCGGTGAGGACGTAGTCGGCTTCGATCCCCTGGTCCACCACCCGGGAGATGCTGACCTTCGCCGATTCACCGAGCATGCCGATGGCGGTGACCAGCATGAGTCCCAGGGTCAGCGCGAAGGCGGTGGCAGCCGTACGGCGGGGATTGCGGGTCGCATTGTTGCGCGCCATCCGCCCGATCGATCCGAACGGCCGGGTGAGCACGCCCAGTCCGGCCAGCACCGGGCGTGACAGCGCGGGCGAGGCGAACAGCACCGCCAGGATCAGGCTCAGCGCCCCGACGCCCACCACGGCGGCCGCCCCGCCGCCGGTGTTACGGGCACCCAGCACCACCAGCAGAATGCCGGCGACCGCCAGTACCACGCCGGTCACCGTGCGCGCCCGCAACGTGTCACCGGCCGAGGCGAACTCCTCGCGCATGGCCTGCACCGGCGGGATTCGGGAGGCACGGCGGGCCGGCGCGTACGCACTCACCACCGTCACCAGCAGGCCGACCGCGAAGGCGACCGCCACGGTCCGGGGCAGGACGGCCATCCGGCCTGTCGGCAAGCCGAGATCGAACGCGTTCAGCAGCCCGGCGAGCCCGTAGGCGAGCCCGATACCGGCCAGCAGGCCGAGCAGGCTGCCGAGCACGCCGACGACCAGTGCCTCCCCGACCACCGACCGGCCCACCTGACCGCGGCTCGCGCCGACGGCCCGCAGCAGCGCGAGTTCGCGCAACCGCTGCGCCACCAGCATCGAGAAGGTGTTGTAGATGATGAAGGTGCCGACGATCAGCGCGATGGCGCCGAAGGCCAGCAGGAAGTAGTTCAGGAAGTTCAGCGCCTCGGAGAGCTGGGCCCGCATATCGGCGCGCACCTGGTCGCCGTTCTGCACCTTGTAGTCCGGGTACAGCATGGACAGCCGGTCACGCAGGGTGTCCCCGGGTATGCCCTCGGCCGCGATATCGACGTAGGCGACATGGGTGCCGTCGGTGAACAGTTCCCGGGCCTGCGCCTCGGTGAACTGCAGCCCGATGAAACCGCCGGTATCCGACGGCGGCGCGTAGATGCCGGTGAGCGTGACATCGATCGGTCCGCCGTGGGAGGGGACGAGCACCTTGGTGCGGTCCCCGACCTTCAGGCCGGCCCGTTCGGCGGCACCGGTGTTGAGGGCTATCTGGCCGGGTTCGGCAGGGGGTACGCCGGCGACGAACGGATCGGGCTCGGCGACCGCCCGCTGCGGCGGGATGTAGGCCTGTCCCGAGCTGGGCGCGCCGCCGGTCTGCACCGCTTTCTTCCCCGACGGATCGAGCAGCACCACCGACCCCTCGATACCGGGGGCCACGGTGCGGACCCCGTCCATGCCGGCGATCCGGTCGACCACGTCCTGGGGAATACCCGCGGACTGCCGCTCCTCCGGGCTCACCCGCACATCGACGCCCTTGGCCTCGTTGGCGAAGATCCCGTCGAAGGTGCGCTGCAGCGTATCGGTGAAAACGAACGACCCCGCGATGAACGCGGTCCCGAGGACCACCGACAGCAGCGTCAGGACGAGCCGCACCTTGTGCGCGGCGAGATTGCGCAACGCCACCCTGCGCATGGGATTGGCGGCCACTACCGGACCGCCTGCGCCGGTCGGGGCCGCGCGCACATTCCGGGGTGCGTCACCGGACCTCCAGGGCTTTCATCCGGTCCAGCACCGAGTCGGCGGTCGGATCCCGCATCTCGTCCACGATCCGGCCGTCGGCCAGGAAGATCACGCGGTCCGCGTAGGCCGCGGCGGTGGGTTCGTGGGTGACGATGACGACCGTCTGACCGAATTCGTCCACCGCCGCCCGCAGGATCGCCAGCACTTCGCCGGAGGAGTGGGAATCCAGGTTGCCGGTCGGTTCGTCGCCGAAGATGATTTGCGGTTTACCCGCCAGCGCCCGCGCACAGGCAACCCGCTGCTGCTGGCCGCCGGACAGTTCGCTGGGCCGGTGGCCCAGCCGGTCTTCCAGGCCGAGCCGCTTCAGCACCGTGTCGATCCAGTCCGAGTCCGGGGCCCGGCCGGCGATATCGAGCGGCAGGGTGATGTTCTCCAGCGCGGTCAGCGTCGGGACCAGGTTGAACGCCTGGAACACGAAGCCGACGCGGTCCCGCCGCAGGGCGGTCATCTGTTTGTCGGACAGGTCGGTGAGCTCGGTGTCACCGATCCGCACCCGGCCCGAACTGGCCTCGTCCAACCCCGCCAGACAGTGCATGAGGGTCGACTTCCCGGAGCCGGACGGCCCCATGATCGCGGTGAACTCGCCCCGCGCGAAATCGACCGTTACCGCGTCCAGCGCGGTGACCCGCGTATCCCCGGACCCGTAGACCTTGGTCAGTTCGATGGCGCCGGCGGCGACGGTGGACGGGGTGCCCGGCTCGGCCGGGTCCACGTCGACAGCGTGAGCAGTCATGGGTCCAGTGTGTCGGGCCGCCGCGAGCCGCGCCATCCGGGATCGCCCTGACCGCTCGTACCCCTGAGGGGTCGCCGGATACGCGGGTGGGATGACACCCACCGGTGGAAGACGAAACGGCGGGCCCCACCGGCCGTGGGACCCGCCGTTATCGCTACGTCACTCAGTTCAGCGGTGCCGACTTCCACCAGGTCAACATCTCGTCGATGGTGCCGACGATGCCGTCGGTGTACATCAGGTATTGGGCTCGTTCGGGATGGTTGGTGAACACCGTGACCATCTTCGGGCCGTCGCTGTCCCATGTGTAGTTGGTGTAGCTCTGGCCGCCATTGGCGTCGGTGGATTTCTCCGAGGTCGCGGGCAGTCCCTTGACCACCGATTCCACCTCGGCCGCGGAGGCGTAGGCGTAGATCCGGTAGAACGGGTCGTCGTTGTTGTTACCGCCGTAGCAGCGCCACTGCCAGGCCCATTTACCGAAGTCGGGTTCGCCGTCGTCGGGGCTGGGTGTGTAGCTGCTGTCGGTCTCCCAGCATTTCGCGTCGTGGTACCCGACCTCTTCGGACGTCGACCCGGGCACCAGCCGCGGGAATTCCTTGCTGATGGAGTCCGCGGTCGCGGGTACCGGGGCCACGGTGGTCTGGGTGCTGGTGCCGGCGGCCGTGGGGTCGGTTCCGCCGCCTCCGTCGCTCCCGGCGAGGGCCACCACGCCGATGACGACACCGATCAACACCACGAGCCCGACACAGATGGCGACGATGAGCCCGGTGTTCGACTTGGGCGGGCGCGGCGCCTGCTGGACCTGGGCCATCGGCTGCGGATAGCTCGTGGGCTGGGTGTATCCACCCGGTGTTCCGCCGCCGTACGGCTGGCCGACGGGCGTGGTGTACCCGAGAGTGCCACCGTAGGGCTGCTGGTGCCCGTCGCCGGGGCCCTGCTGGAATCCGCTCGCGTACTGCTGGCCCGGCGCCCCGCCGCCATAGGGCTGGCCCTGGACACCGCTGGCATAGGACTGGCCCTGCACATTGCTCGCATAGGGCTGCGCCGGTACTCCCCCGGCGTAGGGCTGGGGCGCCGCGGTGCTCGGGTACTGATTCGCCCCGCTGTTGTACGGCCCGGACTGATAGGACGGGTTCACCATGGTGGGCGGCGGTACGGCCAGCGGGATCGCCGGGGAACTCGGCGAGGTGAGGGCCTGTTTGGCTGCTTCGGCGAATTCGGTGCACGAGGTGAACCGGTCGTCGGGACGCTTCGCCATCGCCTTGGCCAGGACCGCGTCCAGCGACGGCGGCAGTTCCGGCCGGGCCGCGCTCAGCGACGGCGGCGGCGACTGCAGATGCCCCTGGATGACCCCCGCCGGGTTCGTGGAGGTGAACGGTCCGCTGCCGGTGAGCAACCAGTACAGCGAACAGGCCAGCGAATACTGGTCCGAGCGGTGATCGAGGTCGGCGCCGGTGAGCTGTTCGGGTGAGGCGTAGGCCAGCGTGGCCGTGAACGTACCGGTCTGGGTGAGGTGTCCGGTGTCGTCGCGCAGGCGCGCGATACCGAAATCGGTCAGGTAGACCCGTTCGCCACGGCCGCCGGTCGAGCGCGCCAGCAGGATATTGGCCGGTTTCACATCCCGGTGCATCACCCCCATACCGTGCGCGTAGTCGAGCGCGGATGCGGTTTCGGCGATGATCTGGACAGCACGTTCGGGCGGCAACTTCTGCGGATCCACCGAGGCGGCGTCGATACCGTCGATGTACTGCATCGAGATCCACAGCTGTTCGTCTTCGAGACCGCGGTCGTAGACCGTGACGATATTGGGGTGGTCCAGGCGGGCGACCAGATCGGCCTCCCGTTCGAACCTGGCGCGCACCTCCTTGTCGAAGAACATCTCGCGGTTCAGCAGCTTGAGCGCTGTCATCCGCGGCAGCCGCGGATGTTTCGCGAGGTAGACCGAGCCCATCCCACCCCGGCCGAGTTGCCGGTCGATGACATAGCCGGCGAAAACATCGCCGTTGGCCAGCATGTCTGCTCCAATTCCCGCCTGCGGGACCGGGACCCACCGGTACGCAGGCGTAGACGAAAAGCGTGTCCGGACCGCAGCGGTCCGGGCACGCGAAATCATCGAAACCATAGCAGCAGTGGATGGAGCGCCGAGGGCTCTCACCGGTCCGCATACGCAGCCGCAACACGGTCGCTACAGCGAGACCGCGCTACCGGCTCGCCGCAGGACTGCCGGTGCCGGGCCGACCCACCGCGGATACCCGGGATCCCGGCGCTACGGCGTCGCGCCCGGATCCCGGGGCGGCCGGGGAGGTTGGGCCACCGGCGGGGTCATCCCGGGACGGTTGCGAAATCCGGGCAGATCGATCATCGCCGGTTCGGCCGAACTCGAACGGTGCGCCCGGTCGGGGCGGGTGGCCCGTTCATCCGCCGGGGAGGCGGTGTCGGGCGCGTGCCGGGCATCGGGGCCCGGCTGCCGGAACTCGGCCGAACCCGGTTGTGGTCCGGCGGGGGGCCGGTGACCGCCGGGTCCGGGGGGCGGCCCGGGCTGCCGGTATTCGGCGGACCGGTAGGGCGGGGCCCCGCCCGGATGCGGGTACTCGGTGGACGGATACCTCGGCGGCGGCGGACCGGGGCGGCGGTGTTCGGTGGAGGGATACGCCGGCACGCCCCGCGTTCCGGGCTGCCGGAACTCTCCCGATCCGTACCCCGGTGCGGGTCCGGTCGGCGCCGGATACCGCTGGGCGGGCCGTAATCTGACCCCCGGCGGCCCGCCACGTGGTCCCGGCGGGCGCAGTGTGCGCGCGGCGGCCGTCGCGAATTCGGTACAGCTGAGGAACCGGTCGGCGGGATTCTTGGCCAGGGCCCGCGCGAGGACCTCGTCGAGCCCCGGGGGCAGCCCGGGCCGGATCCGGGTGAGCCGGGGCACCGGTGCGGTCAGATGAGCCTGGATGAGCTCGGCCGGATTGTTGCCGCGATACGGCCCCGACCCGGTGAGCAGCCAGAACAGGGTGCAGGCCAGTGAGTACTGGTCGCCGCGGTGATCGAGTTTCGCGCCGGTCAGCTGTTCGGGTGCGGCATAGGCCAGGGTCGCGGTGATGGTGTCCGCCGCGGCGATGGTGGTTTCGGCGTCGCGCACCCCCGCGATCCCGAAATCGGTGAGCAGCACCCGTTCCGGCTGCCCGATGGGCGGCTTCGCGAGCAGGATGTTGCCCGGTTTCACATCCCGGTGCAGCACTCCGTTGGCGTGGGCGAAGTCCAGGGCGATCCCGGTATCGGCGACGATCTGGACGGCCCGCCGGGGATCGAGGACGTGCAGATCCACCAGCGAGGCATCCGAACCCGGCACGTACTGCATCGAGATCCAGAGCTGTTTACCCTCGGCACCGCGGTCGTAGACGGTGACGATATTGGGATGTTCGAGCCGGCCCGCGAGTTCGGATTCCCGTTCGAACCGCAGGCGGATCTCCCTGTCCGAGTACAGGTCCGGGTTGAGCAGTTTCAGCGCGACCAGCCGCGGAAGCCGCGGGTGCCGGGCGAGGAATACCATGCCCATACCGCCGACGCCCAGCCGCCGCCGGATGGCATAGCCCGCGAAGTCGTCACCGGGCTCGAGCATGGCCGATTCCCCCTCGTCGGGTCGTACGCGTGTCTTCCGGTGTATCTTCCCGCACCGCCCGGGCGCAACACGAGAGCCGGTTGTCGGTTCGGGCCGATAGTCTGACGCCATGCGCATTGGAGCACATGTCCGCACGGACAGCGACCCGATCGGGTACGGCGAGCGACTCGGCGCCGATGTCGTCCAATTGTTCGTGGTGGATCCGCAGAGCTGGGACAAACCCGCACCGCATCCGGCGACCGAGCAGATCCTGGCCAGCCCGATCGATGTGGTGGTCCATTCCTCCTATCAGATCAATGTGGCCAGCACCAACAACCGGCTGCGGATGCCCTCGCGTAACGCGGTGGCCCAGCAGGCGCGGGCGGCGGCCGATCTCGGCGCGTTCGGGCTGGTCGTGCACGGCGGTCATGTGCGCAACGACGACGAGATGGAGGTCGGTTTCGTCAACTGGCGCAAACTGTTCGAGCGCCAGCAGGACAAGGGCGGTTTCGCGGTCCCGATCCTGATCGAGAACACCGCCGGCGGCAACCACGCCATGGCCCGGCATTTCGACAATATCGCCCGCCTCTGGGATGCGGTCGGCGAATACGGGGCCGGGTTCTGCCTCGATACCTGTCACGCCTGGGCGGGCGGGGAACATCTGGTCGGCGTGGTGGAGCGGATCCGGGGCATCACGGGCCGGATCGATCTGGTGCACCTCAACTCCTCCCGGGACGCGTTCGATTCGGGCGCGGACCGGCATGCCAATTTCGCCGAGGGCACCATCGATCCGGACCTGCTCACCGAGGTGTGCCGGACCGCCGACGCGCCGGTGGTGCTGGAGACCCCCGCCGAGGGTATCGCCGACGATCTGGCCTATCTGCGCGAACATCTGGGTTAGGCGTACCTCCGCCTTCGCTCCGGCCGTGCGCGTTATGCGTACCTCCGCCTTCGCTCCGGCCGTGCGCGTCCGCAGGCAACCCCGAAATAAGCACAACACACCCCGAGACCTGGTGGCGCAGCGTTGTGATCAGTGCGACCGCAATCCTGTTCGGTGCCGGGGCTCGGTGGTGTGCTCGAGAGGCGAACGATTCCGCTCTCGATCCGTGAGGTGCTCATGACATCCGAAAACGCCACCCCCGCCACCCTCCCCACCGTGGTCAAGCTCGGGTCCAGGATCGGAGCGCGTATCGACGGGGTGCGGCTGGGCGGTGACCTCGGTCCGGCGGCCGTCGAAGCCATTCGTAAGGCGCTGGTGGAACACAAGGTGATCTTCTTCCGCGGCCAGGACCAGCTCACCGAGGACGGCCAGTACGAGTTCGCCGAACTGCTCGGCAGCCCGACCACCCCGCATCCGACGGTCACCTCGCACGGCGAGAAGACCCTGGCCATCGACTCCGAGTACGGCAGCGCCAACAGCTGGCACACCGATGTCACGTTCGTGGACCGTATCCCGAAGGCGTCGATCCTGCGGGCGGTGACCCTGCCGCCCTACGGCGGTTCCACCACCTGGGCCTCCACTGTGGCCGCCTACGATTCGCTGCCCGAGCCGCTGCGGCTGCTGGCGGAGAACCTGCGGGCGGTGCACACCAATGTCTACGACTATGTGGGCCGCCACGGTGAGCACCCGGACGAGAAGACCAAGGAGCACCGCGCCGAGTTCGAGTCCTCGCTCTACGAAACCGAGCACCCGGTGGTGCGGGTCCATCCGGAGAGCGGCGAGCGCGCGCTGCTGCTCGGTCATTTCGTGCGGAACTTCGCCGGTTTCTCGACCACCGAATCACAGGCGCTGTTCCGGATCCTCCAGGACCGGGTGATCCGGCTGGAGCACACGGTGCGCTGGGATTGGCAGCTCGGTGATGTCGCGATCTGGGACAACCGCGCCACCCAGCACTACGCGGTCAACGATTACGACGGACAGCCGCGCCGGCTGACCCGGATCACCCTTGCCGGTGATATCCCGGTGGGTGTCGACGGCCGGCCGAGCACCGTCATCACCGGTGACGCCGGTCACTACTCGGTGGTCGAGGCACCGCGCGCGCTGGCCTCGTGAGCCGGTAGGCCCCGCGGCCGCGGCGAGCGCCGAGGTCCGTGGGGCAAACCCGGGTGCGACCGGCCACGGGGGCATCCGCCAGACTGGGGGCCATGAACTACTGGCCACCGACAGGTTCGCCCTCTACGGCACCGGGCGCTACCGGGGCCTTCCCGGCCGATTGCGGGGCCGGTGTCGCGGACCGGGTCCGGACCCCTCGTGGCGGCGCTGCGGAGGTCGCGCGGTGAAACGACGTCGTACTGCCCGCGGCCCACGGGACCGCAACCGCCACGAACTCCGCGCCCCCGCGCACCGCCGGCCGACGGTCCATCCCACCCCCGCGAGCCTCAGTGACAAGCCCTGCGGCGGCGTGATGTGCGTCCGTCCCGGGCCGGGGCAGCCCGAGAACGGCTCCTGACAGGAGCCAGCGAACCCGCACTGCAGAACGGCCGGCACCGCGACGGAAGGTGGCCCGGCGCGGACTCAGCGCATACCGGGCATACCGGCGAAGAGGAACTCGAACACGGTCGGATGGTTCTGATAGATCCGGGTGGACGGGATGAACGGATTGACCTCCGAGGTGTCGGTGACCACGTAATCGGAGTGGCTGCCCGGCACCCGGTCCAGGACGCCCGCGCAGCGCGGCCCGCCGGTGGCGTTCACCTTGGGTAGATCGTTCGGGTACTGGTAGGCCTCGGCCCCGTACATGAAGCTGGCGTTGAACGAGGCGCCCGGGTTGCGGCCGCCCATCAGGTCGTCGGCCAGCGGCATCGCTTTGGCCAGACCGCGAATGACGCAGTCCAGGGAAGGTTTGTAGGCGTCGAGCAGTTCGGTGGTGGGCCGGAGCAGGTCCAGCGCGGTGGCCAGGTTCTGTTCGTTCTCGGTCAGGACCGCGCCGGTGGTATCGGACAGGCCGATCGTATCCAGCAGCAAGGCGTCGAAGCTCTGCTCGTTGTCGGTGAGCGTATGACTCAGGGTGGTGGCATTGTCCACCGTGCGCAGCAGATCCGGCGCGGTATCGGCGTAGAGGTTCGTCACCGCGGCGGTGGCCTGGAAATCGTGCTGGAGCGCGGGGATGCTCGGATTGATCTCGCGTAACAGCCGGTCCGCGTTCACCAGCAGATCGCCGAGTCGCTCGCCGCGCCCCTGGAGTGCGGTACCGAGCGCGGTGAGCGTGGCGTTCAGTTTCGTCGGTTCGACCATGTTCAGGACTTCGGTGAGCCGCTCGAACAGCGTGTTGAATTCGACGGTCACCGATTCGCCGCGCAGGACCTGGCCCGGTTGCAGGCGGCCGGCGGGCTGGGCCGGTTCCACGAAGTTCACGTATTTGGCGCCGAACACCGTGGTGGAGCGAATATCGACCCCGGCGTTACCAGGGACCAGACGCATCAGGTCCGGGTTCATATCGAGTTCGAGGCGGACCTCCCCGTTACCGGATTCGATCTTGCCGACCCGGCCGACCTCCGCGCCCCGGAATTTCACCTTGGCGTCGGGATCCATCACCAGCCCGCTGCGCGGGACCACGACCGACACCGGTTCCTTCGGCGTGAACCCGCCGAAGAACATGACCAGCGAGAAGACCACGGCCAGGGCGATGACCAGCACCATCCCCAGTGCCGCGAGCTTGTACCGCACGACGGCCCAGACCTTGTGCAGTGTCGTTGTCGGCCGATCGGACCGATTGTGTATCGGTACCACCACTCACCTGCCTCGAGCCGTTCGGCACCCCGGCGTGCCGAACTGAACCGGATTTATGTCCAGACAGTTGTCCATGTTATGGCCGATTCAATCTGGGCGGGCGGTTTTCACCGATCACGTCCGGATTGCGCCGTATCACGCTGTTCTCGCAGGTAGAAAGTGAAAAAGGCCCGCTCACAACTGGGTGAGCGGGCCTCGATCATAAGCCGTTACGGCATCGGTTACAGCGCTTTCTCGATCGCCGCGACCAGCGTGTCCGCATCCGGTGTGGTGGTGGGCCGGAAACGCCCCACCACACTGCCGTCCCGGTCGATCAGGAACTTCTCGAAGTTCCACTGCACATCACCGGCCGCACCCTCGGCGTCGGGGGTTTCGATGATCTCCCGGTACAGCGGATGCCGGCCGTCGCCGTTCACCTCGACCTTCTCCAACAGGGGGAAGTCCACACCGTAGGTGGTGGAACAGAACTGCTGGATCTCCTCGGCGCTGCCCGGCTCCTGCCCCATGAACTGGTTGCACGGCACACCGACCACACTGAAACCGCGGTCGCCGTAGCTCTTCTGCAGTTCGACCAATCCGGTGTACTGCGGGGTGAGACCGCATTTCGACGCGACGTTGACCAGCAGCACCACCCGGTCGCCGACCAGCTCACCGAGCGTGGACGCCGAACCCGACAGCGTGTTCACCGGAATATCCCGAACGTTCATTCGTACCGCACCTGCCAACTCTTGATTCCGTTGATCCACCCCGATCGCAACCGTACCGGATCGGAAACGGATTCCAGGTCGGGCATGGCATCGGCGATCGCATTGAACATCAGGTCGATTTCCAGCCGGGCCAGATTGGCGCCCACACAGTAATGGGTGCCGGTACCGCCGAATCCGACATGCGGATTCGGATCGCGCAGGATATCGAAGGTGAACGGCTCGTCGAACCCTTCTTCGTCGAAATTGGCCGAGCTGTAGAACAATCCGAGGCGCTGCCCCTTCTTGATCTCCTGTCCGCCCAGGACGTGATCGGCGGTGGCGGTGCGCTGGAACGCGGTCACCGGAGTGGCCCAGCGCACAATCTCGTCCGGGGCGGTCCGGGGCCGCTGCTCCCGGTACAGCGCCCACTGTTCCGGGTTGTCCACGAACGCCTTCATCCCGTGGGTGATGGCATTGCGAGTGGTCTCGTTACCGGCCACCGCGAGCAGGATGACGAAGAACCCGAACTCGTCGGAGGCCAGCCCCTCCCCGTCGACATCGGCATCGACCAGCTGGGTCACGATATCGTCGGCCGGACACGACCGCCGCTGTTCGGCCATGTTCCAGGCGTAGCCGAGGATCTCCGCCGAGGCCACGGTCGGGTCGCCGTATTCGGGATCGTCGTAGTTGAGCATCTGGTTCGACCAGTCGAACACCTTGCGCCGGTCCTCCTGCGGGACCCCGAGCAGTTCGGCGATCGCCTGCAGGGGCAGTTCGCAGGCGACCTGGGTGACGAAATCGCCACCGCCGCTCTTCTTCGCCTCGTGCACGATGCGGTGCGCGCGCTCGGTGAGGGCCGCGCGCAAACCCTCCACCGCCCGCGGGGTGAAACCTTTGGAGATGATCCGCCGCACCTTGGAATGCTTCGGGGGATCCATGTTCACCAGCAGCGCTTCGGTGAGCTGCATCTGATCGGGGGTGATATCGCCGGGCAACCGGACGATGGACCCCTTCTGCTGCGAGGAGTACAACTCCGGGTTGCGGGACAGCTCCTTGACGTCCTCCAGTGTGCTGACCACCCAGTAGCCGCCGTCGTTGAAACCACCCGAGGTCTCGTCGGATTGGGCGTTCCACCACACCGGCGCCGTCCGGCGCAGGAGCGCGAATTCCTCGACCGGACTGCGATCGGCCCACAGTGCGGGGTCGGTGAAATCGAAACCCGGGGGCAGTGCGGTTGTCATCAGGAGTCCTTTCCATCTTCCGGGAGCGGTCGCAGCGGCGCTTCCGGTTGCACCTCGACCAGCACGAGATGGGCACCTCGCGGGGTGCCGACGACCGCGGACACCGCCCGGGCCAGATCGGAGGCACGCAACATGTACGGATGCCGCGCCAGCCCCCAGGCCTGCCAGGACTCCAGCAGCGGCCCCACCACCTCGGGCGAGGCGTTCATCCCCATCCCGGTGACGGTCGGTCCGGGCCGGACCAGCGAGGCCCGGATACCGGTGCCCTCGAGTTCCATCCGCAGCTGCTGCACCATCGCCTCGACTCCGGCCTTGGCGGCGCTGTAGGCCCCGTTCCACGGCCGCGGCAGCGGCGCGCAGTCGGAACTGATGAGCACCACGTCGCCGCGCCGGCGGGCCAGCATGCCGGGCAGCACCGCATGGGCCATCCGGTGCGCGCCGATCAGATGGATCTGCACCTGATGCGCGAAATCGGCCGGGTCCATGTCCTGGATGAGGCCGAATTCGATATCACCGGCCCCGGAGACCAGGATCTCGGTGGGCCCGATGGCCGCCTCGGCCGCGGCGACGAATTCGTCCACCGAGGCCTGGTCGGTCACATCGAGGCGGTGGGCGAACGCGGTACCGCCGTCGGCCCGGATCTTCCCGGCCAGTTCTTCCAGGATCTCCACCCGGCGCGCGCCGAGCGCCACCGGATGGCCCTGCGCGGCCAACTCCACGGCGGTGGCGGCGCCGATACCCGACGACGCGCCGGCCACGATGGTCGGCCGCTTCTCGGGATGGGGGTCGAACCGGGGCATTACCGCACCTCCACGGAGATCGGGAGCTTGGCGAAGCCCCGCACATTGGACGAGTGGACGCGGACGAATTCGTCCTCGCGCACCCGGTAGGACTTCACCCGCGCGGCGAATTCGCGCAGGGCGACCGTCGCTTCCAGGCGGGCCAGATGGGCGCCGAGGCAGAAGTGCACACCGGCGCCGAAGCTGGCCAGATTGCCCTTCTCGGCGCGGTCCAGGTCGTAGCTGTCGGCATTGTCGAAGACCTCGCCGTCCCGGTTGGCCGAACCGATCAGCAGCAGCACCTTGGACCCCGCCGGGACGACCCGGCCGTGGTACTCCAGATCCTCGGTGGCGGTCCGCGCGACGATCTGGCTCGAGGTGTCGTAGCGCAGGGTCTCCTCGACCCAGTCCGGGACCCGCTCCGGATCGGCGGCGACCTTGGCGTATTCCGCCGGGTTGTGGCCGGCCCAGTACAGGGCGTTGCCCAGCAGTTTGGTGGTGGTCTCGTTCCCGGCCACCACCATCAGGAACATGAAGCCGATGATCTCGTCGTCGGTGAGCCGGTCTCCGTCGATCTCGGCGCCGAGCAGCGCGGAGGTGAGGTCGTCGGTGGGCTTCTCCCGGCGCTGCGCGACCATGTCCGAGTAGTAGACCACCAGGTTCAGCGAGGCCTCGATCGCCGAATCCGGGACATCGGTCACCCCGTCCTCGCGATGCATGACCATATCGGCCATATGGCGGATCTCGTCGCGGTCGGCGGCCGGTACCCCCATCAGCTCGGAGATGACGTCCATCGGCAGTTTGCCCGCGAAGTCCTGGATCCAGTCGAATTCGCCCCGCTCGAGCGCCGGTTCCAGGTATTCCAGCGTCAGCTCCCGGATGCGGGTCTCCATATCGGCCACCCGCTTGGGGGTGAAACCTTTGAACACCAGCTTGCGCATTCGCATATGCCGGGGGTCGTCCATGGCGAGGAACGACATGGTCTTGTGCGCGTGCGGACCCCAGGCCGCGGGGTCGAGCGAGACGCCGTTGGCATTCGACAGTGCGGCGGCGTTGCGGAATCCCGCGGTGACATCCGCGTGCCGCGACAGCGCGTAGAAGTCGAGTTCGGCGTTGTAGTAGAGCGGCGCCTCCGCGCGCAGCCGGGCGTAGACCGGGTACGGGTCTTCGTGGAAGACGTAGTCGTAGGGATCGAACGCCACCGGCTCCAACGATGCGGCCGTCATCGGACCCACCTCTGTTTCGATAACGAGTTCTCGCCGGGCGCGACCGATCGGCCGCCGGGGAGAGACACATAGCTGGACATGTGTCTGGACGGTACCAGCGGCGCGCCTCCGCGACAATGATCGTACGGGAATCGACTGCTCAGAAGCGCGGCCACAGCCGCGAGCGCCGGCAATCCGGCCCACAACCGCCGATCCCGCCGAGTTTGCGGCACGATCAGCACGGAGCACTGAACGATAGAACCCGTTCTTGCACTCGAGAAAGAGTCCGGACTATATTCCATACACCTGTCCAGACAGTATTGGGGTCTTTCATGAACAGTCTTCTGCCCGGCGACAGTTCTCGACTGCTGATCGGCGGCAGCCTCGTGCCCGGCGGCAACGGCGTGTTCGAGAATGTGAACCCGGCGACCGAAGAGGTCATCGGCACCGCGGCCGACGCGGACGCCGCCGATATGAACGCCGCCATCGCCGCCGCCCGCACCGCCTTCGACGACACCGACTGGTCCCGGGACCACGCGTTCCGGGTGCGCTGCCTGGAGCAATTGCAGGCCGGTCTGAAGGCGCACGCGGAGGAGCTGCGGGAGATCACCGTCGCCGAGGTGGGCGCGCCGATCATGTTCACCAGTGGACCCCAGCTCGACGGACCCGTCGAGGACCTGAGCTTCGCCACCCGGCTGGCCGCGAACTACGAATGGGAAACCGAACTCGGTGTGGCCGCGCCGATGGGCATCAGCACCCACCGGGCGCTGCGCCGCGAAGCGGTCGGCGTGGTCGGCGCGATCACCCCGTGGAACTTCCCGCACCAGATCAATTTCGCGAAATTGGGCCCGGCGCTGGCCGCCGGCAACACCGTCGTCCTCAAACCCGCCCCGGACACCCCGTGGTGCGCGGCGGCGCTGGCCTCGATCATCACCGAGGAGACCGAGATCCCGCCCGGGGTGGTCAATATCGTCACCTCCGCCGATCACGGCCTCGGCGCACAGCTCTCCGGTGATCCACGGGTCGACCTGATCAGTTTCACCGGGTCCACCAACACCGGTCGCGCCGTGATGGCGTCGGCCGCGGCCAATCTCAAGAAGACCTTTCTCGAACTCGGCGGAAAGTCGGCATTCATCGTGCTCGACGACGCCGACCTCGCCACCGCGGTGGGCTACGCCGGTTTCTCGCTGTGTGTCCACGCCGGCCAGGGCTGCGCCCTGTCCACGCGCCTGCTGGTACCGCGGCACAAATACGAGGAAGCGTTGGAGGCCGCCGCGAACACCATGCGCGGTATCCGTCCCGGCGATCCGACGAACCCCGGCACCGTCTGCGGTCCGGTGATCTCCGACCGCCAGCGCACCCGGGTACTCGGCTATATCGACAGCGCCCGCGCCGACGGCGGCCGGATCGTGGCCGGCGGCGGCCGCCCGGCCGAACACGACCGCGGTTTCTACGTCGAACCCACCGTCATCGCCGACCTGGACAACAGCGCCAAGGCCGCCCAGGAGGAGATCTTCGGCCCGGTCCTGGTGGTCCTCCCCTACGACGGCGACGACGACGCCGTCCGGATCGCCAACGATTCCCCCTACGGCCTGTCCGGCGCGGTGTGGGGTAACGACCCCGAGCGGATCCGCCGGGTCACCGACCGGGTACGCACCGGCACGCTCGGCGTCAACGGCGGTATGTGGTACAGCGCCGACGCGCCCTTCGGTGGCTACAAACAGTCCGGTATCGGCCGCGAGATGGGCGTCGCCGGCTTCGAGGAGTACCTGGAGACCAAACTCGTCGCCACCGCGCAGTAGTCGCGCGGCCGGCCCCCGGCAGCGGAACCTTTTCCGACCATGCTTTCCCGATCAACGAGGAGCTCATCCCATGGCTCGTTTCACCGGTAGGACCGCCATCGTCACCGGCGCCGCCCGCGGTATCGGCGAGGTCTACGCGCAGGCGCTGGCCGCCGAGGGCGCGTCGGTCGTCGTCGCGGATCTGAACGAAGAGGGCGGTACCGCCGTCGCCGAGAAGATCGTGGCCGACGGCGGTACCGCGTCGTTCCACACCGTCGACGTCTCGGATCCCGAATCGGCCAAGGCCCTGGCAGATTTCACCGTCGAGAAGTACGGCAGGATCGACCATCTGGTCAACAACGCCGCCATCTACGGCGGGATGAAACTCGATCTGCTGCTCACCGTGCCCTGGGACTACTACAAGAAGTTCATGTCGGTGAACCTGGACGGCGCGCTCGTGATGACCCGCGCGGTCTGGGAGAACATGGCGGCCAACGGCGGCGGTTCGATCGTCAACCAGTCCTCCACGGCGGCCTGGGTGTACTCCGGCTTCTACGGTCTGGCGAAGGTCGGGATCAACGGACTCACCCAGCAGCTGGCCACCGAACTCGGCGGCTCGAATATCCGGGTCAACGCGATCGCCCCGGGGCCCACCGATACCGAGGCCACCAAGACCACCACGCCCGCGAGCATGGTCAAGGATATGGTGAACCGGTTGCCGCTCAAGCGGATGGGCACACCCGACGATATGGCCGGCGCCCTGCTCTACCTGCTCTCCGACGACGCCTCCTGGGTCACCGGGCAGATCTTCTGCGTCGACGGCGGCCAGGTGATCCGGTAGTGAGCGCGGACTCCGCCGGCAGCACCCGGGTCGGTTTCATCGGCCTGGGCGATATGGGCGCGCCGATGGCGAAGAAACTGCTGGACTGGTCCGGCGGTCTCACCGTCTGCGATACCCGGCCCGAGGCGGTGGAACCGTTCACCGCCGCGGGCGCCGAGGCCGCCGCCACCGCGGCCGAACTGGCCGCGAAATGCGGGGTCATCAGTATCGCGGTGGTGAACGACCGGCAGGTCCGCGCCGTACTCACCGGCGAGCACGGGGTATTGAGCACCGCCGCGCCGGGCACGGTGGTGGCCGTGCACTCCACCATCGGCGACGAGTCCGCGGTGGAATTCGCCCGGCTCTGCGCCGAACGCGGCGTGCACCTGGTCGATGCCCCGATCAGCGGCGGCGCCGCGGGCGCGAACAGCGGCCGGCTGGCCGTGATGATCGGCGGCAGCGCCGACGCCGTCGCGGCGGTGCGCGAACCCTTCGGCTGCTTCGCCGATCTGGTGGTGCACGCCGGTGAGATCGGGGCCGGCACCCGCATGAAGCTGGCCCGCAACCTGCTGCATTTCATCTCGTTCACCGCCGCCACCGAGGCACAGCGGCTGGCCGAGGCCGCCGGGCTCGATATCACCGCGCTGGGCAAGGTGGTCCGCCATTCCGACGCGGTGACCGGCGGGGCGGGTTCGATCATGCTGCGCGATACCACCGCCCCCATCGCGGAGGGCGATTTCTGGCTGCCGATCCTCACCCATGTCCGGGAGCTCGGGGAGAAGGATCTGTCCCTGGCTCTCGACCTCGGCGAGCGGGTCGATACCGAGCTGCCCCTGGCCGCGCTGGCGCTGACGCGCCTCGGCGCGGGGCTGGGCGTCGGGCAGGGCGAGATCGCCGCCGCACGGCATGGAGCCACCGCCGCCCCGCAAGACACCCCCACCGCTGAGCGGGACGGCCACTCCACCCACGCACCGGGACGTGCCACCATCGCCGCACAGCAGGCCGCCCCGGGGGCCCCGGCAGCCGGCGCGCAGAACGACAGTAAGGAATCCGAATAATGGCCGACGCCACCTCTCTCCGACCAATACCCTCCGCCGAGGTCACCGAGTGGGACCGGACCGCCGATGTGGTCGTGGCCGGCTACGGGATCGCCGGTGTCTGCGCCGCGATCGAGGCGGCGCGCGCCGGGTCGAATGTGTTGATCCTGGAACGCACCAGCGGCTGGGGCGGTGCGGCGGCGCTGGCCGGCGGTTTCATCTACCTCGGTGGCGGCACGCCGTTGCAGAAGGCACTCGGTTTCGCGGACAGCCCGGAGAACATGGAGAAGTTCATGGTCGCCGCGCTGGGTCCGGGGGTGGACCGCGCGAAGATCGCCGACTACTGCCGCGGCAGTGTCGAGCACTACGAATGGCTGGTCGCCAACGGCGTGCCCTTCAAAGCGGAATTCTGGGGCGAACCCGGCTGGGAACCCCCGCACGACGAGGGACTGATGTATTCCGGCGGGGAGAACGCGGCCCCGTTCAACACCGTCGCCGACCCCGCTCCGCGCGGCCACGTCCCGCAGATGAGCAATAAGCGGACCGGCTCCAAGGGCGGCGGCTACATGCTGATGAAACCGCTGGCCGAAACCGCCGAGAAGCTCGGTGTCGCAGCCGTTTACGACACCCGGATCCAGCGCCTGATCGTCGACGGCGACCGGGTCGTCGGAGTGGTCGCCAAACAGTACGGCAAGGAACTGACCATCCGAGCCGAGCGCGGAGTCGTCCTGGCCACCGGCAGTTTCGCCTACCACGACCAGATGATCGAGGGCTTCGCGCCGCGGCTCATCGGCCGCCCGGGCGCCGCCATCGAGGAACACGACGGGATCGCCATCCGGATCGCGCAGGCGCTCGGCGCCGATCTGGCCCATATGGACGCCACCGAGGTCGCGTTCTTCGGTGATCCGCAGATGATGGCGCGCGGCATCCTGGTGAACGGCCGCGGCCAGCGGTACGTCCCCGAGGACACCTACCCCGGCCGGATCGGGCAGATGACCCTGTTCCACCAGGAGAACCAGGCGTTCCTGATCATCGGCGAGGCCGCCTACGAGGAATCGCTGACCACCGAGACCTCCACCCCGTTCTTCCGCCAGCCGCCGACCTGGGCGGCGGAGACGATCGCCGAACTCGAATCCGATATCGGCCTGCCCGAACTGGCCCTGCAGACCACGGTCGAGCTGTACAACAAGCATGCCGCGAACGGCCAGGACCCGCTGCTGGGCAAGAAGGCGGAGTGGACGAAACCGCTGGAGGGCCCCTTCGCCGCATTCGATATGCGCGGCTTCACCGCGGGATTCACCCTGGGCGGTCTGCGTACCGATCTGGATTCCCGGGTCCTGCACGTGAACGGCGAACCCATCCCCGGACTGTTCGCCGCCGGTCGCTGCACCTCCGGTGTCTGCGCGGGCGGATACGCCAGCGGGACCTCGCTGGGTGACGGCAGTTTCTACGGCCGCCGGGCCGGGATTACGGCCGCGAAGAACTGAACGGTACCTTTAGACACATGTCCGAAGGTGAACCCGTCGTCGTGGAGGCGACCCGTCGGCGGCTGTCCGCGAAACAGGCCGATACGGTCGACAAACTGACGAAGGCCGCGGTGGAGGTGCTGACCCGCGAGGGGTTCGCGGGAATGACCATCCGGATGGTCGCCGCCGCGGCCGGGGTCGGCACCGCCACCGCGTACACCTATTTTTCGTCGAAGGAACATCTGGTCGCCGAGATCTTCTGGCGCCGGCTGGTGGCGGCGCCCTCACCGGTCAGCGAGGATCCCGATCCCACGGTCCGGGTGGTGGCCGAGCTGCGTGCCATCGCCATGCTGGTCGCCGACGACCAAGAGGTCTCCGGCGCGGTCACCAGCGCCATGCTCGGCCGCGATCCCGATGTGGCCCATCTGCGCGCCCGCATCGGCCTGGAGATCCGCACCCGGATCGAGCGCGCGCTGGGACCCGATCCGGACCCGGAGGTGGTCGTCTCGCTGGAACTGGTCTACGCGGGCGCACTCGTCCGGGCCGGTATGGGCTATGCCTCCTACGCCGATATCGCCGACCTCATCGAGAAATCCGCGCTGTTGATCCTGCGCTGAGCATCGGAGCTTGGAGTAACTATGAACAACCGCCCCAAACAGCTCGACTCGCCCTTGGTGCAGACCGTCATCAAGTACATGTCCAAGGTGAATACCTGGACCTATCGGAAAACCGGGGGCCGCGTCGGCGGCACCTGGCGCGTCGGGGCGGGTTTCCGCAAACCGGTGCCCACGCTGCTGCTGGAACACACCGGCCGCAAATCCGGTAAGCAGTTCACAGTGCCGCTGCTGTTCCTGCGCGACGACGCGAACATCATCGTGGTCGCCTCGCAGGGCGGGATGCCGAAGAACCCGCAGTGGTACCACAACCTCGTCGCGGCCCCGGATACCACCGTGCAGATCGGCAAAGACCGGATCCCGGTACGAGCACGCCTCGCCGACGACGCCGAACGCGACCGGCTGTGGCCGAAACTGCTCGAACTGTACGCGGATTTCGACAACTACCAGTCGTGGACCGAACGCCGTATCCCGGTGTTCGTGCTGGTACCCCGCACCACCTGACGGTTCCTGCGGTCCCGAACGGATATCGCGCCCGGATTCACCGGACCCCCTCCATGCCTGCGAGGAAGAACGTCGGCGTAGGCGGGCGCCGACCCCGAGACGCCCGCAAGTCCGATCCGCTCGGCGGGGCCGACCTGGCATCGGGATGGATCATACCGACGACTCCGGGTCGCGCACTGCCGCCCGAGTCCACGGACACGAACGGCGGCAACCGGTGCGGATGCCGCCGTCTCGGCAAACTGCGTACTTCTCAGGCCTGCGCGGGCACATTTGCCCGCTCGGCGCCGAGGGTGGTGTCGGGTCCGTGCCCGGTGTGGACCACCGTCTGCTCGGGTAGCGCGAACAGTCGCTCGTTGATGGAGGCGAGGATGGTCGGATAGTCGGAATAGGACCGGCCCGTCGCGCCGGGGCCGCCCTCGAACAACGTATCGCCGCTGAAGACCTCACCGCTCGCCGCGGAGTACAGGCAGCACGACCCCGGTGAATGCCCCGGCGTGTGCAGGACCCGTAGTTCCGCGCCACCGACCCGGAACACCTCACCGTCGGCCAGCGGCCGGTACTCCACGCCGGGATGGGTCTGCTGCCAGAGCACATCGTCGTCGGGATGCAGGAAGATCGGCGCACCCGTCGCCGCCGACAAGGTGGGCGCCACGGTGACGTGATCGTTGTGCGCGTGCGTGCACACTACGGCGGTCACCCGGCGCCCGGCCACGGCGCCGAGAATCGGCTGCGCGTCGTGCGCGGCGTCGATGATCAGTACTTCGTTGTCGTCGCCGACGAGCCAGATATTGTTCGCCACATCCCAGCAGCCGCCGTCGAGGCAGAACTGCCCCTCGGTGACGATCCGTTCGACCCGGGCCGTCACAGGACCACCACCGAGCGCAGGACCTGTCCACCGTGCATGGTGTGGAAGGCCTGCTCCACCGCGTCCAGCCCGATCCGCTCGGTCACGAACTTGTCCAGCGGCAACCGGCCCTGCCGGTACAGATCGATCAGCATCGGAAAATCCCTTTCCGGCAGGCAATCCCCGTACCAGGACGATTTCAGCGCCCCACCGCGGCTGAAGAAATCGATCAGCGGCATCTCCAGCGTCATATCCGGGGTCGGCACCCCGACCAGCACCACGGTGCCGGCCAGATCGCGCGCGTAGAACGCCTGCTTCCAGGTCTCCGGGCGGCCGACCGCGTCGATCACCACATCGGCGCCGAATCCCCCGGTGAGGTCCTGGATTCCGGCGACCGCGTCGGTGGCGGACGCATCGATGGTGTGGGTCGCGCCGAGTTCGCGTGCCCAGCCGAGTTTCCGGGGGTCGGTGTCCACCGCGATGATGGTGCCCGCGCCGGCCAGCCGGGCGCCGGCGATCGCCGCGTCGCCGACCCCACCGCAGCCCAGCACCGCCACCGAATCGCCGCGGCCGACATTGCCGGTGTTCACTGCCGCGCCCAGACCCGCCATCACGCCACAGCCCAGCAGACCGGCCACCGCCGGATCGGTCGCCGGATCGACCTTGGTGCACTGTCCCTCGTGGACGAGGGTTTTGTCGGCGAAGGCGCCGATACCGAGCGCCGGGGTGAGTTCGGTGCCGTCCTCGAGCGTCATGGGCACACTGGCGTTGAAGGTGTCGAAGCAATACCAGGGGCGGCCGCGCCTACACGCGCGGCACTGGCCACAGACCGCCCGCCAGTTCAGGACGACGAAATCACCCGGTTCCACATGGGTAACCGCCGAACCCACCGTTTCCACCACACCCGCGGCCTCGTGGCCGAGCAGGAACGGGAACTCGTCGTTGATCCCGCCTTCGCGGTAGGTGAGATCGGTGTGGCAGACCCCGCACGCCTGGATCTTCACCACCACGTCCCGGGGACCCGGGTCGGGTATGACGATCGGGACCAGCTCGACCGGGGCACCGGAACTGCGGGCGATGACACCTCGAACCTGCTGTGGCACAGCATCTCCTCTCGGGCGGTAATACGACGATGCGCGATAGCGCATACGTTATCCGCCCGCACGCCGCACGGGCAGTGCCCACCGCGCCCGGCGGGCCGTCTCCCGGGGCGATCAGCAACGAACGAGCGGCCGGAACGCAGTGTGGCGGCGCACCTGCCGGGCGCACCGCCACACTGTCGGCAAACACTCAGAGAACTCCCCAGGCCTGCAGCAGATAGGTCACATTGGCGGCGATGGACGTGACGAGATTCGCCAGATTCAGGGCCGCGGACCCGGCTTCGATCATGTTCTTCTCTTCCTTCCGATCCCACCCGACCGGAGCCCAAAGTACCGACGAAGCCGAAGTCGAGCAAACGCCCGATCAACCGGAAAACGAGCCACGACGGGCCACATGGAGGAGTGAACAGCTGTCCGAAAAACTGATCGGACACGTGTCCCACTCAGTGCGCAATCGCAGCCGCCCGAACCCGCGCGACCGCTCGGATCGCGAGTGCCGAAAAGAGGAACGGGCCGCGATCGCCGACTCAGCCGGCGATACCCGCCTCGGGTTCGGGACCGGGCCCGTCGGCGCGCAACTTCAACAGGGTCAGCCCCGCGGTGCACGCCAGGATGAGACCGATCACGGTCATGATCACGTGCAGGGTGCCGATCCCGAAGGCCGCCGCACCGAGCCCACCGGCGAAGACCAGCCAGCCCAGTACTCTGCCCACTGTCGCACCCGTACCACCCGATACAGGATCCGCCGGCTCCGAAGCCTCCGCTGCGGCGGATTCCTCCGCCGCGCCCGGCAGGTCGGTGGTGGTCTGGTCTCCCATCATCTACTCCTCGATGGCGCCGATCCGGAAATCGTTTCGCGCCTACCACTTCAGTGCACGGTCACCGAGAAACACCGGTGCCTCATGCGTCACTTCAGCAACATACGCTACGACCACAACCCGAAGATTGTTACGCGACACAAGCCCGCGACACGCGGCTGATATCAATTCGATACCTGAACCGTACCCTTTCTCCGCCGTTCTACACCCGGTAACCAGGGGATCAGCAGATGGGGGTCTAGTTCTCCCCGGCGCGCTGAATTAAGGTTGGGCCACTGACATATCACAGGAGCGTCACCGATGGAGAGCAAAACGAAGGTCGCCGGACCCCTGGCGGCCGCCGGGGCGGTTTCCCTCGGGCTGGTGCTCATCGGCGCGTGCGGAATCGGCCAAGAGGACACCTACGTGCCGCCGCCCCCGATCCGCTCCGGTCCGCAGGCCGCGGAACCGGCGGGGTTCACCGGCGAACCCTCCACCAGTGTCGCGAAAGTGCTGATACCGCCGTCCCCGTCGTGGCGGATGGCCCCGGAGCCGCCGCCCCGGCGCACCCTCCCGCCCGAATACCGGATCTCGGTCACCGCATCCACCGGCCCCGGCGCCGAGCCGACCGCCGGCGAGACCACCCGCCGGGTCACCCTGTCCGCCACGCCCGACCCGGCCGGCCCGGCCGAGCCCGGTTGGACCACCGCCTCGCTGCCGAGCCCGCCGCTGGAACCGGCCCACACCGAATCCCCGCTGCCCGCACCGTCTCCGGTCACCACCGTGGTGATCGACCCGGTTCCGCCCGAGGGTGCGGGCCCGCCGCCCGTCGAACCCCCGCTGGCACCACCACCCAGTGAACCCCTGACCCCGCCCGCCGAACCTCCGGCCCCGGTGCCGGCCGAACCTCCGGCCGCGGGAGACGAACCGGGGTACCCGGAAACGGTCCCGGCGGAAGACGTCCCGGCGGAATCCACGCCCACACAGGCCCCCGTCGCGCCCCGGGTCGCCGCACCCACGACCGGCGAGGTGACCACACCGGACGTCGCCGAAGAACCGCCCCTGCCCACCCCGACCGGCACCGTCGCACCCGGTAACTGACCCACCGGCAGGCCACGAGTGCCGGCTGCTGCTTCTGCCTCCCGCCGCCGAGAGAGCCGATCACGCTGTTTCGACAGCTGCGCACCGCCGCGAACAGTGCACTAGGTCGCACCAGCAGCCACGGGCCACCGATCAGCACGGTCATCACCGGCGCGGTCGGGTCCGGCCGGTTCGCACGGTCGGTCGGCAGGTACTCCGACTGCGGCCGATGGTCCCGACGGCCACGCCGGGCGGCCTGACACTCGAAGAGGATGCAGGACGTCGAACCACCGCCCCGGCTATCGCGCCGCCCGCGGCCGGCGGCGGCCGAACTTCGAATTGCAGGCTCCGGGAGCAGGTCTCGAAACTCAGTGTTCGGCGTAGGCGACCGACCGCTGGGCGGCGGCGATCATGGGCCGCAGGGCGTTGGTGAAACCTTCGGCGCCCACCGGGGCGATCTCGACATCCTTGCCGGTGTGGACCGCGTAACGGCCGTCGCCGGTGATATCCACCCAGCACAAAACACCGAACGGCGCCGGCCCGGTGCGCCGGTGCACCGACACCACGATCTGGCCGATTCCGTCGCGGGGAAGTGTGAGCCGCTTACGGATCCGGGTCGCCACGGTGGGCCCGGACACCGGAACGGTCACCCGGTCCCGGCCGTCCTCGACAACCTCGCTGCGCGCCGCGCGCAGCCGCCCCCCGGCGCCGGCGGCCACGGCCGGCAGGGCCGCGATCACCCGGACCGGCAGCGAGGTGGCGGTGCCGGCAGTGATCCGCAGTTCACCGCCCCGGTCCGGCTGCGGGCCCCGCCGCTGGGTGGCGACCACCCCGATACGGCCCGCCGAGGCGGCGAGTATCCGCACGGCCGGAGTCCGGTCACCGTCCTGTCCGAACGTCTCCACACTCACCTCGGGGCCGGCCAGCACGCGTAGCGCGGCCTCCAGGTCGGCGTCGAGAGTGCCTTCGCACCACTGCCGCAGAGCGGGCAGTTGGGCGGTGCGCTCGATGGAATCGCGAGCCGACAGGCGTACCGCCAGCGGATAGGGAATACGGTCGCCGACGGTCCGTTCCCATGCCAGCGCGAACTGGTCCGGGGTGAGGAGCCAGTTCACTCCTCTTCCGTCCACTCACCCAGCACCGGCGGAATGGTGGGCTCCAGGGCGCCGATCAACTGCCCGGCCGGTTCGCCCACTTCCAGATAGGTGAGTTCCTCGTCGGCGAAGTGGAGATCGTCCTCGGCCGGAGCGGTCCGCTCGGTGCGCGGCGCCACCGGGGCGCCGGACCGGACCGTATCGGCCGCCATGGCACCGCCCATCAACCCACCGATGGCCCCCGCGCCCATTCCGGTGACCGCCTCGCCGCCCGCGGCCCGCTGCTGTTCGTCCCGGGAACGTTCCTGGTCACCGGTCGTGCCCGCCGGGCGGACCGGGGCGGCGAACAGTGGGACACCCGCCGCCGTGGCCGGACTCGCCGACGCGGCCGCGGTGGTGACCGGCGCCGCCGCGGGCGCGGTGGCGGGCGCGGCGATCTGCCCGGTGGCCGCTGCGGTCGTGCTCTCGGGGCCGGACCCGGCCGGAGCGAGGTGCGGAGTATCGGACCGGACACCGGAGACCGTGACCGCCGGCGAACCGGGTTCGTCCGGGGCCGCGACTCCGGCCGGAGCCGTGGCCGGCTGCCGGTCCGCCACGGTCGTCCCCCCGAGCGCGGCGGGAGGCCGCTGTCCCGCCGTGGTTTCCGGGCTCGGTGCCACGGGAGCGGCCGGGGCCGCACCGGCCGGCACCTCGGTGCCGTGCAGCGCCTCCGGGAGGTCGGGAAACGCGGGGATCCGGGCGCCGGTCGGAATGAAGGCGCCGGTGTAGACGCTGTCCATCACCCGGACCACCTCGGCGCGATCGTCGTCGGCGGTCCGCTGCGCGGCGATATTGCCGGTGGCCGCATGCGGGTCCAGCAGCGCCGCCGCGAGATCCGGTTCGGTGCCGGCGGGTTCGGGGACTGCGGCGCGCAGTGTTTCCGCGGCGTCGCCGGCCCGGCCGAGCCGCTGCCCTACGGTGGCGAGCACATCGGCGAGGTGCCGGCCGGCGGCCTCGAAATCGCGGACCGCGGCCGCGGCCAGACCGGCCGCCGAACCGCGCCAGCCGTCGGCGATGGCGCCGCGGATCTCGGTATGCGCCTGCGCCACCGCGTCGGTGAGGCCGGTCGCCGCGCCCTGCCAGGCCTGCCCGCCGCTCTGTAGCACCGACGGGTTCATGGCGGCCACCCCGGCGTGGATCTGCGGGTGGGTGAGGTTGTCGAATACTTCCACGGTGGGCGCGTATTCGGGATCGACGCGGTAGTGCACACCGCGTGCCCCGGCGCGGGGTAGTTCACGCACCGGAGGCTCCCGTCGGTTCGGCGGCGCCGAGCGCCGCGGCGATATCGGTATCGGATTCGCGGTAGGCCGCCGCGGCGGCCCGGAAGGTGTGCGCGAGCTGCCGGGCGGTATCGGAGTACCGGCGCAGCGCCGCGATCGCGTCGGTGGCCTTGCCCTCGAATCCGGAGCGTAGTGCCGCACCCGAATCGAATCCCCCGAAGCCGGGCAGCGATACCGCCGCGGACAGTGTGTCGATCTGCGCGTCCACCTGGTCGGCGAGTTGTTCGTAGCGCAGTGCGCACTGTTCCGGCGCACCCTCGGCCACCAGGACGCCGTCGATCCACAGCTGCCCGTCTTCGACGGCGGAATCGAGCGTGGTGATCGCATTCGGCTGCATCGTGTCCCCCTTCCTGCTCCGCTGTCACACAGCGGATTTCACGGTCGTCGCACCGGCCCCGCGACGATCTCCTGCGTCCACTGCACGATATCCGCCGTCACCCGGGCGCGCACGCGCTCGTGCAGCAGATCGTGTCCGGCATCGGCGTATTCGCGCAGTTCCACCGCCTCGCGCCGCCGCGCCCACGCCCGGACCGGGTCGATCGGCGCCCGGCGGTCGTCCACCCCGTGGACGGCCAGGACGGGTGGGAGCCGCGGCCCGGCGGCATCGGCGCGATCGTCGAGGGCGCGCGCCGGAGTACCGCACAGCACCAGTCCGGCCGGCAGGTCGGCGGGAACGGCCGGGGTCGCCGCGACGGCGGGGTCCAGGGCGGGCGGGGTGGCGCCCAGCGTCGCGAGCGCGGTGATCGCCCCGAGTGAATGCCCCATGAGCATGAGCGGGAGTTCCGGAGCCTGCGCCCGCGCCAGGGCGAAGAACGTGGCCGCGTCGGCGACGAGTTCGGACAGGACCGGCCGGGCGCCGGGATCACCTTCACTGAGGCCCTGGCCCGCCGGGTCCAGCGTCCAGATGGCGATCCCCGCCCCGTTCAGCTGCCGGGCGAACTCGTGGTAGTGCCCGCTGTGCTGGCCGGTTCCCGGCAGCAACACCAGGCCCGTCGCGGCCCCACCGACCGGCCGGTTCCGATAGTGCAGGCGGCCGCGCACGCCGTCGAAGAAACCCATGGCCGGATTCTGGCAAAGAATGACAGGCCGTTGGTGGCCCACGATCGGCGGCGGTGGCCGGCTACCGCGGACCGTATCGTCCGCGCCGGGGATCTAGGCCGGGGCGGGCGCGGGCGCCGGTTCCGGCGCAGGCGCAGGTGCGGGAGCCGGAGCGCCAGGTTCCGCGGGCGGCGCGGCGGGCGCGGACTGCGGCGCCGGCGCGGGCGCCTCGGGCACCGGGAACATGCCGACCGTGGGCGTCATCACACAGAGCGCGCCCGGGTAGTCGATGGTGCCCCACATGGACGCGAGGACGGTACCCGGACCGCTGTCCACGGTCCGGGACAGTGACGGGGTGCCGAACTCGGTCAGATCGTCGAGTATGTCGAGACCGCTGCGCCCGTTGTTGATATTGATCCAGGCGACGACCAGGCCGGAGGCCTGCGGGATGCCCGGATGCCCGGGGGTCGCGTGGAAGGTCAGAGTTCCGGGAGTACCGCCGATGTTGGCGCTGGGACCGTTGGCGGTGCCGGCCGCGATGATGGTCGTGATCAGGCCGTTGCTGCCGCAGCCGAAGGTGGGTGCCGCGTAGACGAAGGGTGTGTACAGGCCGATGGTGCTGATGTGGTTGGCCGCGACGTAGTCGGCATAGCGGTCCAGCGCGTCCACACCGGCGTGCGTTTCCGGTTTGCCGGCGGTCTGCTCGGTGAGCGCCTGCATCGCCGCTTCGGCCGGGGTCGGCGCGGGTGCGGCGGCCGCCGGTGTGAAGGCGAGCGCTGCGCTGATTCCGAGGGCGGCTGCCGTGGCCGCGGTGCGCGCGACAATTTTGTTGTGCACTGCTGACTCCCTACATCCGATCGGGGCGACGGTGCCGGATCCGGCCGGCGACCCCCCGCCCACCGCAGCAAAGTACCAGGCCGGTCCGGTCGCCGCCCGGTCACACTCCGCTCTCGTCCGCTGTGATCGGCCCTGCGCTCCCGGCACATGTGATGCACTCGACACGGCAGGATCGGGGAGGGGTGTAAATTCTATGCGGGACAATCGAGACATATTTGGAGATGTGTATGAAATTAACTCTGTCTCCCGACGAGGTCGCCTTCCGTGACGAGCTGCGGAAGATCTACACCACCGCGATCCCGGCCGAGATCCGGGAACGCGTGAAATACGGTCACGAACTGTCCCGCGAGGACGTCGTGACCTCCCATCGGATCCTCAACGAGCACGGCCTGGCCGTACCGAACTGGCCGGTCGAATGGGGTGGCAAGGACTGGACCCCGATGCAGCGGCATCTGTGGCAGGACGAGATGCAGCTGGCCAGCGTGCCGGACCCGCTGACCTTCAACGCCACCATGGTCGGCCCGGTCATCGCGCAGTTCGGCTCCGAGGAACTCAAGAAGCGTTTCCTGCCGGCCACCGCCAACCTCGACATCTGGTGGTGTCAGGGCTTCTCCGAACCCGACGCCGGTTCGGACCTGGCCTCGCTGCGCACCACGGCCGTGCGCGACGGTGACTCCTACATCGTCAACGGCCAGAAGATCTGGACCACCCTCGCCCAGTGGGCGGATTGGATCTTCTGCCTGGTCCGCACCGACCCGAACGCCCCGAAGAAGCAGGCCGGGATCTCCTTCCTGCTGTTCGACGTGAAATCGCCCGGTGTCACCATCCGGCCGATCAAACTCATCGACGGCGGCTACGAGGTCAACGAGGTCTTCTTCGAGAACGTGCGCGTCCCGGCCGATCAGCTGGTCGGCGAGGAGAACATGGGCTGGACCTACGCCAAGTTCCTGCTCGGCAACGAGCGCACCGGGATCACCGCCGTCGCCCGCACCAAGGTGCGGATCGGCGTGGCCAAGGAATACGCGGCCGCCACCACATCGGGTTCCGGGACCCTGCTGGAGGACCCGCTGTTCGCGGCGCGCATCGCCGAACTGGAGAACGAGCTGCTCGCGCTGGAACTCACCCAGTTGCGGGTGGTGTCGAACTCGACCGAGGGCAAACCCAACCCCGCGTCGTCGGTGCTGAAGATGCGCGGTTCGGAACTGCAGCAGGCCGCCACCGAGCTGCTGCTCGATATCGCCGGCCCCGACGCGCTGCCGGTACACGCCGCGGATATCGCCTCGCCGGACTGGGCGCAGCGCTCGGGTCCGAGCTATCTCAACTACCGCAAGACAACCATCTACGGAGGTTCCAGCGAGGTGCAGCGCACCATCATCGCCTCCTCGATCCTCGGATTGTGAGGTCAGGTAATGGATTTCGATCTCACCGATGAACAGGCCCTGCTCCGCGACACGGTGCGCGACCTGCTGAATCGCCATTACAACCCGGAATCCCGGCTGCAGGTCATCGGCACCGACCTCGGCTGGAGCCGTCAGGTCTGGAATCAGCTCGCCGAACTGGGCGTGCTCGGGCTGAGCTTCGCCGAGAAGGATGGCGGTATGGAGGCGGGCCCGGTGGAGACCATGCTGGTGCTCGAGGAGATCGGGCGGCGGCTGGCGCCGGAACCGCTACTCGACGCGGTCCTGGTACCGGGCGGGCTGATCAGCGCGGTGGGCACGCCCGACCAGCGCCAGCGCATCCTGCCCGAGGTCGCCGCCGGGTCGAAACTGCTGGCCTTCGCGCACGGTGAACCCGGCACCCGCTGGCCCGACCACGCGATCGCCACCACGGCCACCGCCCAGGGCGAGGGCTACACGCTCAGCGGAACCAAGAACCCGGTACCGCACGGCGACTGCGCCGACGATCTGGTGGTCAGCGCGACCCTGCCCGACGGCGGTGTGGGCCTGTTCCTGGTCGCCGCCGACGCCACCGGGGTGACCCGTACCTCCTACGCGACGGTCGACGGCCTGCGTGGCGCCCAGATCGTCCTCGACGGCGCGGCCGCCGAACTGCTCGGTACCGGCGGCGACGCCACGAGTGTCGTGGACGAGGTGCTCGCCCGGGCCCAGGCCGGGTTGTGCGCGGAATCGATCGGGGCGATGGAGGAGTCGCTGCGGCTGACCACCGACTATCTGAAGACCCGTAAACAGTTCGGTGTCACGCTGTCGAAGTTCCAGACCCTCACCCAGCGCGCCGCGAATATGTACGTTTCGCTCGAGCTGGCCCGCAGTATGAGTTACTACCTCACGGCGTCGCTGGTCGACGATGCCGGGAACCCGGTCATCGCGTCCCGGGCACGGTTGCAGGTCAGCCGGTCGGCGAAGCATATCGGCCAGGAAGCGATCCAGATGCACGGCGGTATCGGCGTCACGTCCGAGTACCCGGTGAGCCACTATGTGGCCCGGCTCACCGCCATCGAGCGCACCCTCGGTAGCTCGCTGGAGCATCTGCGGGTGCTGACCGCGCAGGTCGCCGACTACGCCCAGCCGGAGCTGTAACCCGGCCCACCCGGCCCCGGACGCCCGGTACCGTTCACCGGGCGTCCGGCCGGAGCAGGTCGGTCACCTCGGCGTCGTCGAGCTGGTGGAAATCGCGGTAGGCCCCGCCGACCCCGGCCAGCGCCGACGGCGCCTGCGGGCACACGACCTCGTCGGCTTCGGCGCGGATCCGGTCGAGCGCCTCGGGCGCCGACACCGGTACCGCGACCACGATCCGCCGCGGTTGCCGGGCCCGGGCCACCCGGCAGGCCACGACCACGGTCGCCCCCGTGGCCACCCCGTCGTCGACGATCACCACCGTCCGGTCCCGCAGCGGGATCGGCGGGATATCACCGCGCCACACGATGCGGCGGCGGTCCAGTTCGGCGCGTTCGTCCGCTTCGATGGCCTCGAGCCGCGCCCGATCCAGTCCGGTCTGGCGCAGGACATCGGCATTGAGCACCCGCGCGCCTTCCTCGCCGATCGCGCCCGCCGCGAGTTCCGGCTGCCAGGGCACCCCGAGTTTGCGGACCAGCAGGATGTCGAGGTCGCCGCCGACGATATCGCGGACCGCCGCCGCCACCGGGACCCCGCCCCGGGGCAGTCCGAGCACCAGCGGGTTCTCCGCACGCAGGTGCGTCAGTTCGCTTCCCAGTGCGCGCCCGGCGGTGAGACGGTCGGCGTAGAGCATTACCTTTCGACGCTACTCGCTTCCGGCGCGGTCACCACGAATCTGCGCAGCGCAAGGCTCGGATTGGTGCGGCGGACCCGGTTTACCAGGCCGGACTCCAGCTCGGCGACGGCGACACCGGGCGCATCGGCCAGTTCGGCCAGCACCCGGCCCGCGGGGTCGACGATCATCGAGGCGCCGGCGCCGCGCGGCCCGCACTGGTCGGCCCCGGCCACATACACCGTGTTCTCGATGGCCCGGGCGCGCAACAGAGTGGTCCATTGGTCGACCTTGCCCGGTCCGGGAATCCACTGCGCGGGCAGCAGCAGGACCTGCGCGCCGGCCACGGCGAGCCGCCGGAACCCTTCCGGGAACCGGAGATCGAAACAGGTCTGCAGGCCGAAGGTGAGCCCGTCGGCGGTGAACAGCGCCGGTTCGTCCACCGGCCCGGGCGCCACCACCTCCGATTCGCGCTGACCGAACGCATCGTAGAGGTGCACCTTGCGATAACGCGTCCGCAGCGATCCGTCGGGACCGAGCACGACCAGGGTGTTGTATATCCGTTCGTCCCCGGGCGGGGCCGTCTCCACCACCCCGGCGACCAGGTACACCCCCGTTTCGGCGGCCAGTCCGGCCAATGCGGTGACATACGGGCCGTCGAGCGGTTGCGCGGCGGCCAGGGCCCGCTCGTCGAGCCGGCCGAGCGCGAACATCGAGTACTCGGGAGCCACCACGATCCGGGCGCCCTCCTCGGCCGCGGCCCGCACCCGCGCGGTGAGTGCGACGAGATTGGCATCTATATCGGTATGCGGTGCGAACTGCACGACCGCGAGGACCGTCGCGCCGTCGTGCGGGGGGTCGGAGAGCTCGGTGGGGGCGGCGTTCATGCTCACACCGTATGGGCCGGTGGGCCGGACGACCAGGCCGTACCAGTAAACTCCTGGTCAATGAGCACCAATGAGGGCGACGACAACCTGGGCGAGCACCCCGGCGAGACCGAACCCGAAACCGCCGGACCGTCCTTCGCAGATCTCGGTATCGATGACCGCATCCTTTCGGCCATCGCCGACGTCGGCTACGAATCGCCTTCCCCCATCCAGGCCGCGACCATCCCGCCGCTGCTGGAGGGCACGGATGTGGTCGGTCTGGCGCAGACCGGCACCGGTAAGACTGCGGCCTTCGCCATCCCCATCCTGATGGGCCTGTTGCAGGAGCATCCCACCGGCAAACAGCCGGCCGCGCTGGTGCTCGCGCCCACCCGGGAACTGGCGATCCAGGTCGCCGAGGCGTTCGGCCGCTACGCGACGCATATGCCGGGCACCCATGTCCTGCCGATCTACGGCGGCCAGAGCTACGGGGTCCAGCTGTCCGGTCTCCGGCGCGGCGCCCAGGTCGTGGTGGGCACGCCGGGCCGCGTGATCGATCATCTGGAAAAGGGCACCCTGGACCTGTCGAAGCTGCGCTATCTGGTGCTCGACGAGGCCGACGAGATGCTGAAGATGGGGTTCCAGGAGGATGTGGAGCGCATCCTCGCCGACACCCCGGCCGAGAAGCAGGTGGCACTGTTCTCCGCGACCATGCCCGCGGCCATCCGCAAGATCTCCAAGCAGTACCTGCGCGAACCGGTCGAGATCACGGTCAAGGCCAAGACCAGCACCGCCACCAATATCGCCCAGCGCTGGGTGCTGGTATCGCATCAGCGCAAACTCGACGCGCTCACCCGGATCCTCGAGGTGGAGTCCTTCGAGGCCATGATTATTTTCGTGCGCACCAAACAGGCCACCGAGGAGCTGGCCGAGAAACTGCGCGCCCGCGGTTTCTCCGCCGCGGCCATCAACGGCGATATCGCCCAGGCCCAGCGGGAACGGACCATCGGCCAGCTGAAGGCAGGCACCCTCGACATCCTGGTCGCCACCGATGTCGCCGCCCGCGGACTCGACGTGGACCGGATCTCCCATGTCGTGAACTACGACATCCCGCACGACACCGAGTCCTACGTGCACCGCATCGGCCGCACCGGCCGCGCGGGCCGCAGCGGCGAGGCCCTGCTGTTCGTCGCCCCGCGCGAACGCCATCTGCTCAAATCCATCGAACGCGCCACCCGGCATCCGCTGACCGAGATGCAGCTGCCCAGCGTCGACGATGTGAACGCCCAGCGGGTCGCGAAGTTCGGCGACGCCATCACCGAGAACCTCAGCTCGGACAACCTCGCCCTGTTCCGCAAACTGATCGAGGACTACGAGCAGGAGCACAACACCCCGCTGGCCGATATCGCGGCCGCGCTGGCGGTGGCGGCGCACGACGGTGAGAGCTTCTTCCTCGAACCCGAACCGGAGCCGGTGGAGCGGCCGCGCCGTGAACGGGCGCCGCGCCGGTTCGAGGAGGGTGGTGGTTTCGAGGAGCGTCGCGGTCCGTCCCGGCATCGCGCGACCGACGCGGAGCTGGCCACCTACCGCATCAGCGTGGGCAAACGGCACCGGGTGGTGCCCGGCGCGATCGTCGGCGCCATCGCCAACGAGGGCGGCCTGCGGCGTAGCGATTTCGGGCATATCAGTATCCGGCCGGACCACAGCCTGGTGGAACTGCCCGCCCAGTTGCCGCCGGAGACGCTGGAGGCCTTGCGCAGCACCCGCATCAGCGGTGTGCTGATCCAGCTGCAGCTCGATCAGGGCCCGCCCGGGCATCGCTCGATCGGCCGCGGCCCCCGCCGCGACGGCCCCAAACGTCAGGATCGCCGGAAACCGCGTTCCTGACGCACGGCCCGTTCCACCAGGTCCGACCCGGTGGCTACAGTGGGGCCCGTCCGGCCCGCGCGCGAGCGCCGGCCGGGGTGGCACTGGGCGCAGGAGGGCCATAGTTGTTCGTTGTCGGTGATCGGGTGGTGTACGGCGCCACGGATCTGGTGCGCGCCGCGCGCTGCGAATTCGCGCTGCTGCGTGCGCTCGACACCGAACTGGGCACTGTAGGCCCGCTCCCCGGTGCCGACAGCGACTGCGCGACAGCGGATCACGCGCGCGATATCGACGAGGCCACGGTATTGGACCGGGTACTCGGTGATATCGGGCAGCGGTACACGGGCACGCTGATCGAGATCTCCCCGCCGAGAGCACTTCCCGATTCGCTCGCGGCAGTGTCCACCGCGCATACCGAGACCCTCGCCGCCGTCGAGACCGGCGCGCCGGCGGTGCGCAACCCGGTCGTCTTCGACGGTGAGGTGTTCGCATCCGCCGATCTGCTGACCCGCACCGCCGACGGTATCCGGTTGCACGGTGTCGATACCGGCAGTTCCGGACCGGTCGCCACGGCGCTGCGGATCACCGTCGCCGCCGCACTGTTCGAGCAACGGTCGATCCGGGTCGACCCGCAGTTGTCGGTGCACTCGGAAACCGGAAGCCGGGCGGTCGCGCTTTCCGACACCCGGCCGGTGTATCTGGCCCGTCGGCGCCGGATCACCGAGATCCTGGCCGAGCATTCCAGCGAACTACTGCCGGTGCAGTGGGGCGATCCCCGCTTCCGTGCCTGCCATCGGTGCGCCGTCTGCCGCGCCGCTCGCGCCGAGGCCCGGGATCTGCTGCTGGTCGCCGGGATGGATCTGCCCACACGGGCCGCGCTGCGGGCGGCCGGTGTCACCACCATCGACCGGCTCACCACCCGCACCGTCGCCGCGCCGGAGATACCCCCGCGAGTGCTGACCCGATTGCGCACCCAGGCCGTCGTCCAGCTGCGCCAGGAACATTCCGGCCGCGGCGAATACGTCACCGCCGACCCGTCCGCCCTGGACATGCTGCCCGCCGCCACCCCCGGCGACCTGGCACTCCACGTGGACGAGATCGCCCCCGGCCGGTTACGGATCGAGGTCGCCGCCCGCGATACCGTCCGCCTGACCCGTGAGATCCGCCTCGAATTCCCCTGTGTCACGCCGGTCCTCGCGCGACGGCACGAACTGCGTGCCGCCGGGCGCCGGGCCTTCACCGATATCCTCGCCGCGCTCACCGAACCGCTGCTGGCCGATCCCGATCTGCACATCTACCACTACACCGCCGCGGCCCGTACGTTCCTGCTGCACAGCGGTGCCCGGCTCGGCTTCGGCGAGGAAACCGTGGACGTGCTGCTGCGGGCGGGCACCCTGGTGGACCTGTATCCGATAATCCGGGGCGCTTTCGTCGCCGGATCGCAGACCTACGCGCTGCCCGCCGTCGCGGCGGTGCTCGAGGGCACCTCGGAGGATTCCGGGGCCCGTACTGTGCTGCGGCTCGCGGACCGGTTGCGTGCGCAGAGGAGCGACCCGCCGGCCGGGCATGTCCAGACGCTGGAGCGCCTGCTGCGCGACACGCCCTCGGCGCAACCCTCGTCCACCGAGGCCGCCCTGGCCGAATTCGCCGCCCGGCACCCGGACCCGGCAGCGGAGGACCCGGCCGCACCGCACCGGGTCGCCGCGCTGACCGCCGCGCTGCTCGGCTATCACCGGCGGGAACAGCAGACCGCCTGGTGGGCGCATATCGACCGGTTGACCCATCCGCCGGCCGACTGGGCCGCCGAACCCGGGGTCATGGTGGCCGATTCGGCCGCGGTCGATACGAAATGGCATATCGGTCCCGGTGATATGGTGCGCCGCTTCCTGCGGCTCACCGGCCGGCTGGCCGGTCCGGGTCTCGCGCCGGGCACCACGGTCTGCGTGGTCTACGAACCCGCGGGACGCGCGCCGCGGGCCATCCGTACCTGTGGGACCGCCACGGTCCTCGGCTGGGCGGCGGACACCGATTTCACCGATACCGTGCGCCTGGAGGAGACCCTGGCGCCTGGGGCCGAACCGCACGACGAACTACCGGTCGCGCTGGCACCGGCACTGCCGGACCCGCCCGTCGCCGCGGCGGACGCGATAGAGGATATCGGCCGGCAGCTACTCGTCTCGCTGCCCGCGATCCCCGCGACACCGCTGTTCGACCTGCTGACCCGCCGCCCACCCCGCCTCGGTGCCACCACCCCGGATTCCGCCGGGCCACATCTCCCGCCCGCCGGGGAAGATCCGCGGGCCGCGATCACCGCGGCGCTGCGCGACCTGGACCGCTCGTATCTCGCTGTGCAGGCACCCACCGGGACCGGCCGGACCGCCGTCCTGGCCGATGTACTGGCCGCGCTGGTCACCGAGGACAACTGGCGGATAGGTATCGTCGCGCCGACCGCGGCGCCGGTCGAGAACCTGCTCGACGCCGTCGTGCGCGCGGGCGTGCTGCCCGAACTGGTCGCCAAGAGTGATTCGGTGGCCGTGGCCCCCGAATGGCTGATCCTCGAAGCCGACCGTTACCTCCGGTTCCTGGCGAACGCGATCCGCGGCTGCGTCGTGGGGGGTACGCCCGCCGACTTCACCGACCCCCTGCGGATCCCGCGTGATTCGCTGGACCTCCTGGTGATCGCGGACGCGAACGCCCTCCCGCTGGCGGCCACGGCCGCGGTCTCGGTGAGTGCCCGCAACCTGCTGCTCACCGGCGACCCGGCCGCCCGGTACGACCCCGACCCGGGGCCGCATCCGGAACCGGTGCACACCCCGGCCCTCACCTGGCCGAGTTCCGGTCACGTGACGCTGCCCGCCACCCACGGCTACTTCCTGGGCCGGACCCGGCGCCTGCATCCGCGGCTGAGCGAGGCACTGTCACCTCTCTATTTCGAAGGCCGGTTACGGGCGTACCCGCCGCCCGCCGAGCCGTTCGCCGACGCCGTCGAACCCGGAATCGTCACGGTGCCGGTGGATCACCACGGCAACAGCACCGCCTCCGACGCCGAAGCCCGCGAGGTCCTGCACCAGATCCGAGACCTGCTGGGACAGCGATGGGACGACGGCACCGGGCCCCGGCTGCTGCAACCGCACGACATCGTCGTGGTGTCCCCCTACCGCGCCCAGGTGGGCCGGATCCGGAACCTGCTGGCACGGGCACGATTCGAGGAGGTGCTGGTGGGCACTCCGGATCTGCTCCGGGGCCGCGAGGCGGCGGTGGTCCTGCTCTCTCTGGCGGCGTCGAGTCCCGAGGATTCGCCGATTCCCGTCGGCGCCCTGCTGTCGCCCGCGCTGGTACACGACGCGGTGGGCCGGGCCCGCCGGCGAGCGGTGATCGTACGCTCCCCACTGCTCACCGAATTCCTGCCGGAGACCCTCGACGAATCGGCGGATATTTCACGATTCGTCCGACTGGATAATCGTTAGGCATTCGCGGACCTTTTCGTCCTGCTGGGACAGTCGGCGCAGTTCCCGGAATTACGCGGAAGCAATGGGAATTACTGCCGGAATAATGCGTCCCCGCCGTATCGGATTCGGTCACCGCTCATCCGAAACATTTACCTTCGCCACGATATGTCGGTACCGCCACGCGCGAGCCGTCACCGTCCACCAGATACAACCGGTCGAACCGTTCACACAGCTCACCGGCCTTGGCGTGCCGGAACCACACCCGGTCCCCGATCGACAGATCCGCGGCTCCGGCCAGCGGTGTCTGCACCTCGCCCGCCCCTTCCGTACCGAGCAGCCGCAATCCCTTGGGCCACACTGGTTCAGGTACACGAGAAGCCCCCGCCGGTCCGGAGGCGATATATCCCCCGGCGAATACCGTGACCATTCCGGACGCGGGCCGGCGCAGGATCGGTAACGCGAAATACAGTGCGGGCCTTGGGCGGAACGATCGATATCCGTCGAACAGCGTCGGCACATACAGCCCCGACCCCGCGGTGATCTCGGTGACTCCCGGTGCGGCGGCGGACAATTCGATCGAACCCGTACCACCGCTGTTGACGATCTCGAGCGGACCGGTCACCGCACGCACGGCGTCCAGCACCGCGCCCCGGCGCCGGCCGATCTCCCGGGCGGAGGCCTTCTTCACCAGGCGCACCGGCAGCGAGGTGTCCGGTAGTCCGGCGATCTGCGCCTCGTAGGTCATCAGCCCGACCACCCGGAACCCGCGGGCGACGGCCGTCTCGGCCAGTTCGGCGGCCTGTTCCGGAGTCCGGATCGGCGAGCGGCGCACCCCGAGATGCACGGGACCGATCCGCAGCGAGGCGTCCACATCCAGGCAGACCCGGGGATGTACGGTCGCGCTGCCGACCGCGGCACGGACGAGATCCAGCTGCGCCACATCATCGATCATCAGCGTGATCGCCCCGAGCAGGACCGGGTCGCCGCCGAGTTCGGCCAGCGCCGTGCGATCGGCACTCGGGTACCCGAGCAGCACATCGCGAGCGCCCTGCCGGACCAGCCAGATCGCCTCGCTGAGCGAATACGACATGAGGCCCGCGAAACCGCCCACGGCGGTCAGTCCGGCGCCGAGCACTTCTTCCAGGACCGCGCGACAGCGCACGGATTTACTGGCCACCCGGATGGGCCGCCCCGCGGCCCGGCGCACCAGGTCGGCGGCATTGGCCCGCAGGGCGGTGAGGTCCACCGCGGCCAGCGGCGGATCGAGATCCGCGGTGGCCGCATGCAGGGGGGCGATCGGCGAGGTCACACTCACGCGACCACTCAACCACCGTACTGGTCGAACGTCCAGCTTTATCGGGACGAGTTTCCGGCGTCGATCGCCCGGGTGACCAGATTGGAGACCAGATCGTCGAAGGCGACCAGGACGACCTCGTCGTCACAATCGGCCAGCCACCGCAGCACCGAACCCTGGACCACCATGATCACGTAGGACGCCACCGATTCGACCGGCTCGATCCAGCGGGTACCCGACCGGGCGGCACACAGCTCGAGCCATTCGATCACATCGCGTTGCTGGGCGCGCTGCCGCTTGGAGACCACCGGGTCGGGTACATACTCCGCGGTCGAATCCCAGTGCCGGCACAGGGTCTGCACGGTCTTGGAGTAGGCGTGGATCTGCTGCACCGGCGTCGACTTGACCAGCGGCCAGTAGGCACTCACCCCGGCGTGCAGCAAGACCCGCAACGCCCGTAATCCGGTGATATCCATAACCGCGTCTGCATGATCGACCGCTTCTCGCACGGCCGACCGGATCCGGACCTCCGCTATTTCTCCACGTACGCCCAACGCAAGCTCCCTCGGCAAACAACTCGCACACTCCGGACCGAAAACTCGGCACCGCAGTGGCCGGCCGGATCGGTAGGCATAGTCGGGAAGTTGCAGCCTATCCAATCCGTCTTCTCGATATTAGAAGGTTTTCGGGGTTTGAGAACAGTTCTGACGGGAAACCCATACCCGAAGACTGTTTTTACGGCCCCTTCGGGACCGACTCCGCATACCCCGGAAACCCGGTACACGCACGTCCGGCCCACCCTGGACCGCCCCCAGGAGACGTACCCCTACCGCCACAGCGCCTCATGACAGAGACCATCGGCCAGTCTACGACCGGGCCCCGCTGATCTTCCTCGCCTGTGCGTCATCACACAACGCGCACGGTCGGGCGACAGTTAGCCTGATGCGGTGACAAGCTCTCCCCTCGCCGGGCATCTCCGGATCAGCGGCACATTCAACTTTCGGGATCTCGGCGGATTGCGCCTGCACGGCGGCGGGACGACACGCCCCGGAGTCCTGCTCCGTTCGGCCCAGCTCAGCCGGCTCGACGACGCCGGCCACGCCACCCTCCGGGAACTGGGGGTGGGGGCGGTCCACGATCTGCGCGGCCACCTGGAGATCGAACGTGCCGGCGCCGACCACCTGCCCTCGGAGATCCGGCTGAACATCACCCCCTTCGACGACGGAACGGTCACCGCGCCCCCGCACGAGGCGGGCGCCGGCCGGCAGGACGCGCCCGGTGCCGCGCTCGCCTACATGATGGACGTGTACCGCAACTTCCCGGCCCGGCCCGAGGCACACGCTGCCATCACGGCCCTGGCCGAGGCGATCGTCGCCGACCGCGGAGCCGTCCTGGTGCACTGCGCCGCCGGTAAGGACCGCACCGGCTGGACCATCGCCACGCTGCTGCGTGCGGTCGGGGTCACCGAGTCCGAGATCCTCGGCGACTACCTGCTGAGCAATCAGGCGGTCGCCGAACTGCGCACCTCGCTGAAGGACGAGTTCGGCGCGGACCTGCCGCAGGCCGTGCTCGAGGTACGGGAGGAGTACCTGCGAGCGGGCCTCGAATCCGGGATCGAACTGCACGGTGATTTCGATGCGTATCTGAGCGCCGTGGGGCTCACGCCCGACCTGCGGGAGCGGCTGCGGGAACGACTCGTCGCCTGAGGCTCAGGCGCCGCGCCGGACCAGACCGTCGGTGCCGATACACACATGGTCGCCGGTATGGAACCAGCTGCCGGTGAACCGGTCGGCGGTGCGCTGGGGATCGTTCCAGTAGCGCCTGGTCACATTGGGGCCGCGGCACAGCAGCTCGCCGCGCCCCGAGGCGGCCTCCGGTCCGCACAGCGCCAGCTCGGTGCCGCCGAACGGGAACCCGAGCACGGTACCGTCGGCGTCGGCGGCCGGACCGGCGGTCGGCCCCAGCGCCAGCCCGATCCCGCTGGTCTCGGTCGCACCCCACACCGACCACTGCCGGGCCGAGGGGAACACCGCACCGAGATCACAGGCGGACGCCGGCCCGGGCTCCGCGATATCGGCGCGATGACCGGCCGTGCTGATCCGGATCACCCGCTCGGTGCGCAATCCGTCGGCACGCCTCGCGGCCAGCTCCGGCAGCAGGCCGCCGAGCACACGGGTACTGGCCGCGAGCGTATCCACGCTTTCCTCGGCGATCGCCGCCGCCACCGCACCGGTGCCCTGGGCCAGGACCACGGTGCCGCCCACCGCGAAGGTGGGCAGCAGCTGATCGACACAGCCGCTGGCATGGGCCAGCGGCTGCAGTACGAGATTGCGCATCCCGTCGGTGGGCAGATCGAGGGCGGCGACCATCGAGCGGATGGCGGAGAGCAGATTCTCGTTGGTCAGTTCCACCCCCGTCGGCACCGCGCCCGCCCCGGCCCCGCTGGTGTAGCAGAGCAGCGCCAGATCGCCGAGCGCCGCACCGTCGTCGATGAACGCGGCGCCGTCGGGCAGATCGGCGGCCCAGCGGCTCTCGCTGCGAGTGGCGCCGCAGCCCCGGTCGGGCGCACCCAGGACGAAATCGGCATCGCTGTCGGCGATGACCTTGTCGGCCGCCTCGCGCGGCAGGCCGTACTGGACCAGAACCGGCACCGCCCCGCTGAGCAGCGCCCCGAGGAACGCCTGCACCCAGCGCACTCCGGGTGGCATGTGCACCGCGACCCGGTCCCCGTAGCCGATCCCGTGCTCCTGCAGCCCACCGGCTACCCGGGAGGCCGAATGCCACAGCTCCCGATAGGTCAGCCGGCCGCCGCCGACCTCGACCACGGCCTCCCGGTTGGAGAACGCGTGCACCTGGAGATCGAGGAGTTCGGTGAGGGCGGGGCTGAGGTTGCCGTAACGCAGGATGCCGTCCGCGCCCCGCGACAGCGGCGCCGCGGCGCCGGCGTCGACGATATGGAACTCCACCGGCTCCGGCCGCGGGCCGGGCGCGCCGCCGGACTCCCGCACCGGGCCGGACGGACCGGCCGCGGGCCCGATGATCGTGGTCGTACCGCCTTGCATCGGACCTCCGCACAGTCGAAAAGTCTGGCACCTGTGACTATATGACGCAGATCACAAACGCGGGTGCGGAGTCGGCGAATCGCCCGGATGGATGACGAAATCGTCATCCGACAGGTCAGCGCCCCCGGTAGGTGGCCTTCCCGGGGCCCAGTTCCAGGAAGCTGCGCACCGCCCGCGGCAGGTCCTCGGTGTCGAACAGGTCACCGGACACCCGCGGGGTCACCGAATCCGCGTGCGCCACCCCGCCCGACCGCCATGCTTCGACGATCCGCTTGGTGGCGGCATGCGCGCGCGTGGGCCCCTCGGCCAGCCGGTGGGCCAGCGCGACCGCCGCGGTGTCGACATCCTCGTGGATCTGGTTCACCACGCCCCATTCGCGCATGGTCTGCGCGTCGTACAGATCACCGGTCATCACCAGCTCGCGGGCTCGGCCCGACCCGGCCCGTTCGGCCAGCCGCTGCGGCCCGCCCATCGACGGCGTCAACCCGACCACGATCTCCACCAGCCCGAACTTCGCCTTCGGCGCGGCCAGGATCAGATCGCAGGCCAGCGCGATCTCGAACGCCGCGGTGAGGGTGAGCCCGTGCGCGGCGAAGAGCACCGGGCACGGCAGCGCCTCGATCGGATGGCTGATCCGAGCGAACAGGTCCTGCCACAGCTGGGCTCCCTGCGCGGCGGTGAGCCCGTCGAAGGTGTGCACATCCACCCCGCCCGATACCACTTTGCCCTCGGCCCGGATCAGCAACGCGCGCGGCGGCCGCGCCGACAGCTCGGCGAGATCGGCGACCAGGGCGTCGAACATGGCCTGATCGAACAGGTTCAGCGGTGGGCTCGCCAGCGTCAATGTGGCGACTTCGGCACCGCCGGCGGTGACCGTGCGTTCCAGCCGGGTGGGTTCGGTAGCGCTCATACCCTGATTATCAGGTATGAGCGGGGGCCCTCCGTGGCTACGCTCCGCTACCGCCTCCGGGCCTGACCCGCTCATACCGTCAGCTTATGGGCCGGCCCTGCGAGACTGGTGCCATGACCGACTCGGAAACCGCACAGGGCACCTACGTCGAACCGGGCGAATTCAGACGCGACACCAACTACATCACCACCCGGATCACCGCCGACGGCCGCGACGGCTACCCGGTCGAACCGGACCGGTACCGGCTGGTCGCCGCCCGCGCCTGCCCGTGGGCCAACCGCACCCTGATCGCGCGCCGCCTGCTGGGCCTGGAATCGGTGATCTCGCTGGGCCTGTGCGGTCCCACCCACGACAAGCTCAGCTGGACCTTCGACCTGGACCCGGGCGGGGTGGACCCGGTGCTGAAGATTCCGCGGCTGCGCGACGCCTACCTGGCCCGCTTCCCCGACTATCCGCGCGGTATCACGGTGCCGGCGATCGTCGACGTACCGACCGGCCGGGTCGTCACCAACGACTACGCGCAGATCACTCTCGACTTCTCCCTCGAATGGACCGAGTACCACCGCGACGGAGCCCCGCAGCTGTATCCGGAAGCGCTGCGCGCCGAGATCGACGAGGTGAACGCACGCGTGTTCCGCGAGGTGAACAACGGCGTGTACCGCTGCGGTTTCGCCGGCGCCCAGGAGGCCTACGACGACGCCTACGACCGGCTCTTCACCGCCCTGGACTGGCTGTCGGACCGGCTGACCGGGCAGCGCTATCTGGTCGGCGACACCATCACCGAAGCCGATATCCGGCTGTTCACCACCCTGGCCCGGTTCGACCCCGTCTACCACGGCCATTTCAAATGCAACCGCAGCAAACTCAGCGAGATGCCGGTCCTGTGGGCCTACGCCCGCGACCTGTTCCAAACCCCCGGATTCGGCGACACCATCGATTTCGCGCAGATCAAGGACCATTACTACAAGGTCCACACCGACATCAACCCCACCCGGATCGTCCCCAAGGGCCCGAACCTCACCAACTGGCTCGCCCCCCACGGCCGCGAATCTTTGGGCGGCCGTCCCTTCGGCGACGGCACACCCCCACCACCCCCGGTCCCGGCCGAAATGGTCCCGGAGGACCACGGACCCCGCTAGTCAGCACCCGGACCAAGGACCGCACTACACACAGCTCAGCATTGGACCTGGACGTCGAACGCCGACGTAACCCCCTGCGTCGAGTCCTACGAGACACCTCAAAGGGTTGAGGCCCGTCTCGCCGTTTCGGCCTCGAAAGCGCATGAGCCGAAGGCTCGAGTCTCGAGGCCGAAACGGCGAGACCAAGGGGGCCTCAACCCCACGAGCAAGCCCGCACCGCACCTCCACCAACGAGCAGCTCCCGGCTCCACCGCACCTATCGCCCCAGCGCCCGCCGTTCAACAGAACTTGCACCACCGTTCAACAGAACTTGCGCGCGAGTCGGAACCGGGGAAAGGGGTAGTCCGTTACCAGTCAGAGCGAACGTCCGGCCGCCGTGCCCTACAGTGCACAGAGGCCGCAGAGGAGGGATGACGCCGTGCGTAACGGGGCATTGGAAAAGGCCGTGGTCGAGGCACTGGATCACGGTTCCCGGCTACAAGCACCCGCCGTCGCCAAGTATGTCGCGCGCTTGCGGCGCGCACATCCCGACGAGTCGCCCGCGCAGCTCGTCGAACGGCTCGAACGGCAGTATCTGCTGGCCGTGACCGGCAGTGGTAGCGCGGTCGGGGCGTCGGCCGCGATCCCCGGGGTGGGGACCATCGCCGCGCTGGCGGCGGTGAGCGCGGAGACCACTTTCTTCATGGAGGCGTCGGCGTTGTTCACGCTGGCGGTCGCCTCGGTGCACGGGGTGCGGCCGGAGAACACCGAGCAGCGGCGGGCGCTGGTGCTCGCGGTGGTGCTCGGTGACAGCGGGATGGAGATCGTCCAGAAGAGTGTCGGTACCTCGGCCAAGAACTGGGGCACCGTGTTCGCCAACAAGATCCCGGGTCTGTCCGGGATGAACGATTCGCTGCTCAAGCGGTTCATCGTCCGCTTCATCACCAAGCGTGCCGCATTGATGGCGGGCAAAATAGTGCCTGCCGGGATCGGTGCGGTGATCGGCGGGGTCGGTAACCGGGCGCTGGGCAAGGCGACCGTCAACAACGCGCGTAAGGCATTCGGTCCGGCGCCGGCGTATTTCCCCGACGAGATGGTGATCGACGCCCAGCTGCCGACCGCGCTGGAGCAGCCGAAGAAGTCGCTGCCGCAGCCCGATCCGAGCGAGCTGCCGCGCGATGAGATCGGGGTACGTCAGCGTGGGACCCAGCCACCGGCCGGGCCGCGGTGACGCCCTCGGCACGCCCGGCGATCACGGTCCGGGGTCTGACCAAGCGGTACGAGGATTTCAGTATCGGTGCCCAGGACATCTCCTTCGATGTCGCGGCGGGTACCTGCGCGGCGCTGGTGGGTCCGCCCGGTTCCGGGAAGTCGACGGTGGCCGGGATCCTGCTGGGTCTGCTCCCGCCGACGGCGGGGTCGGCCACGGTGGCCGGCGGCCGCGGCAGTGCGGCGGTGGGCGCCGTCCTCGCACCGCGCGGTCTGCATCCGCGCCGTACGGTCCGCGACCATCTGCGGGTCTATGCCGCCGCGGCCGGGTGCCCGGACCGCCGGGTGCGCGCCGTGCTGGAGATCACCGGTCTCACCGAGCGCGCCCGCGCCGTCCCCGACGATCTGAGCCCCGGTGAGGAGACCCGCGCGGCGCTGGCGACGGCCCTGCTGCCCGACCCGCCACTGCTGGTGCTCGATGATCCCACCGCCGGTATGCAGCTGGGCGAACTGTCCTGGTTGCAGGGCTTCCTGCGCGAGCACACGCGGCGCGGCGGCACCGTACTGTTCACCACGCCCAGCCTGGTGACAGCGCTGCCGATCGCCGACCATCTGGTGGTGCTGAGCGGCGGGGCGGTGGTCTATCAGGGCAGCCCGGCCCGGCTGCGGCGCCGAAACCCGGACCGTCTGGTGGTGGCCTCCTCGTCGTCCATCGCAGTCGCCACCGCCCTGGCCGCTCGCGGCTTCACCGACGCGGTGATCCGGCCCGACGATCAACTGGCCGTGGCGGACGCGTCCGAGGACGATATCGTGGCCGCCGCCCGCGCCGCGGATGTCCGGCTGGACCGTATAGTCGCCGATCGGATCCATCCCGACCGGGTGCTCGCCTCCCTGACCCACGCGGCCGCGCCGCAGCCGGTCGGACCCGGTATGCCGCCGCCCACCTCTCTGCCGTACGGGGTTGCCCGATGATCGACGTCGTACCCGCGGAACTGATTCCGCCGGTCCTGTCCGAGTACCGCAAAGCGGCGACCCTGCGCTACCCCCGGGTGCTGGCCGGAGCACTGGTCGCGATATCGATCGTGACCGCCTCGGTGACCGCGATCATGGCCGGGCCGCGTGACCCGGACAGCGATCCGGTGACCGGTACCGCGACCATCGGGCTGTATCTGGCGCTGTTCGCGGTGGTCGTGGCGGCGGGTGTTTTCGGGGCCGCGGGGGCGGCGGGTGAACACCAGCACAACACGCTGGTGACCACCGCGCTGTTCACGATGGACCGGGACCGGCTGGCCGGGTCGAAATACCTGGTGACCGCCGCCGCCGCGGTGGTGGCCGCGCTGGCGGTCGAGGTCGTGGCCATGGTCTGCCTGCTGCTGTTCGGCCGCGACAAATTCGAGATCACGGCCGCCTTGTTCGCGGTACTCGGTGGTGGTCTGCTGGCCGCGGCGTGCTGGGCGGTGATCGGTACCGGACTCGGGCTGCTGCTGCGCTCACCGGCGCTGGCGGTCGGTGCGGTGCTGGTCTGGATGCTGCTCGCCGAGCCGCTGCTCTGGGTGGTGACCGCCGGGATCGGGCTACCGGGCGCGGCGACGCTGCTGCCGGGTTCGGCGACGCTGAGCACCGTCCTGGTGGGCTCATTCACCGACAGCGATCTGCTGGCACCCGCCCCGGCCGCGATCGTGGTGCTGCTGCTGTGGTCCGTCGGGGTCGGCGCGGCCGGCTGGTGGGCGCTGCGCCAGGCCGAACTGTGAGCCGCTGAGCCTGTCCCGGCGGGAGCGCCGGGAACAAGACCTTGTCGCCGGGCGTCGTTATGGTCGATGACAGGTCGAGGTGAAGGGGGGCTCATGGGTAGCGGCGCGCGGCCGGGATGGCTTCGCAGGCTGTGGTCGGAGTGCCGGCGTTTCGGGGGCACGCTGGCCGGTATCGCCGTGGCCCTGGTGGCCGGCGCGGCGGCCGAGATCGTGGCACCGCTGCTCACCAAATGGGCCGTCGATTCGGCCACCAGCGGGGCCACCCGGGTGATCGGTATCGTCGCCGGACTGCTGGCCCTGCTGGCGGCGGGCCGGTTCGCGGCGTCCTTCGGGCGGCGGATGCTGGCCGGCAAATTGTCACTGGACGTCCAGCACGGGCTGCGGGTGCAGCTGCTCGGATCGTTGCAGCGGCTGGACGGCGCCGGCCAGGACGCGCTGCGCACCGGGCAGGTGGTTTCCCGTTCGATCACCGATCTCCAGCTGGTGCAATCGCTGCTGGCGATGGCCCCGCTCTCGGGCATGTCGTTTCTGCAGTTCGTGCTCGCCGCCGCGGTGATGCTGTGGTTGTCCCCGCCGCTGGCGGCGGTGGCGCTGCTGATGGTGCCGCTGGTGATCGTGGTGGTGTACCGGATGCGGCCCAAGCTGCACGCCGCCACCTGGTCGGCCCAGCAGCGGGCCGCCGAACTCGCCCAGCACGTGGAGGAGACCGTCACCGGGGTCCGGGTGGTGAAGGGGTTCGGCCAGGAAGCCCGGATGGTCGATGTGCTCGAACAGCACGGCCGCCGGTTGTTCGCCGAGCGGATGCGCGCGGCCCGGATCAATGCCCGCTTCTCCCCCACATTGGCGGCCATCCCGCAGGCGGGTCTGGTGGTGGTGATCGCCGTCGGCGGCTGGCTCGCGTTGCACGGTCAGATCGGTCTGGGCACCTTCCTCGCGTTCAGCGCCTATGTCACCACCATGACCACCACCGCCCGCACCATGGCGTCGGTGCTCATCCTGGCCCAGCTCACCCGGGCCGCGGCCGAACGGGTGTATCAGGTGATCGACGCCGGTCCGGCGGTGGCCGATCCGCCGCGACCGGTCCCGGTGCCGGAGGGCCCGCTGGGTATCGAACTCGACGGGGTGAGCTTCGGCTTCGACCCCGCGCAACCGGTCCTGCGCGACCTGGACCTGCGGGTCCGGCCGGGCGAGACGGTGGCGATCATCGGTCCGGCGGGCTCGGGCAAGACCACGCTGTCGCTGCTGCTACCCCGGTTCTACGCGCCCGATGCCGGCCGGATCCGGCTGCTGGGCACCGGTGCCGCGCAGCCGGTGGATATCGCCGAGGTGTCCGCCGCGCAGTTGCGCGCCGCGGTGGGCGTGGTCTTCGACGATCCGTTCCTGTTCAGTTCCAGCGTGGCCGCCAATATCGCCCTCGGCAGGCCCGACGCCACACCCGACGAGATCCGGGCCGCCGCGCGACAGGCCGCCGCCGACGAGTTCATCGAACAGCTGCCGGACGGCTACGACACCGTCGTGGGGGAACGCGGGCTCACCCTCTCCGGCGGTCAGCGGCAGCGCATCGCCCTGGCCCGGGCGTTACTGGCCCGGCCGCGCATTCTGGTGCTCGACGACGCCACCTCCGCGGTGGACGCGGTGACCGAGGCCGCCATCTTCGGCGCACTGCCCGATCAGGGCACCCGCACTACCATCATCCTGGCCCATCGCGAGTCGACCCTCGCCCATGCCGACCGGGTGATCCGCCTGCCCGAACCGGACACCGTGCCGGTCGCCGGCCCGGTCTATCAGCCCGACCGGCTGCCCCCCGCCGCGTCCGCCGACCGCTTCGGCCCCACGCCCGACCTCGGCGCGACCCCCGAACTGCGCCGTGCCATCGATGCGCTGCCCGCCGCCACCGAACGGCCGGGGCTGGACGAGTCCCGGCTCCGGAAGCCGGATCCGGGGTTCCGCCTCGGCCGGCTGCTGTGGCCGGTGCGCACCCTGGTGCTGGCCTCGGTGGCCCTGCTGGCACTCGACGCGTTGATCGGGATCGGTTTTCCGCCGCTGGTCCGCCATGCGATCGACGCCGGCGTCACCGGTGGGCAGCCGGCCGCCCTCACCTGGTCGGCCGCACTCGGTACCGGACTGGTGCTGGCGGGCTGGGTGGTCGCCGCCGCGACCACCCTGTTCACCTCCCGCACCGGCGAACGGGTGCTGTACGGATTGCGTGTCCGCAGTTACGCCCACCTGCAACGGCTCGGGCTGGACTACTACGAACGCGAACTGTCCGGCCGGATCATGACCCGGATGACCACCGATGTGGACGCCCTGTCCACCTTCCTGCAGACCGGGGTGTCCACCGCGCTGGTGAGTGTGCTGTCGCTGGGCGGTATCGCGGTCGCGCTGGTGGTGATCGATCTGCGGCTCGCCCTGGTGGTCCTGCTCGGGGTGCTGCCGCCGCTGATCATCGCCACGGCGGTGTTCCGCCGGGTCGCCTCGGTGGCCTACACCGTCTCCCGGGAACGGGTCTCCACGGTCAACGCGGATTTCCAGGAGAACATCGCGGGCCTACGGGCGGTGCAGGCCAATCGGCACGAACGGCTCGCGGCCCACCGGTTCGCCGAATACTCCACGAAGTACCGGCGCAGCCGGATGCGAGCGCAGCGCGCCATCGCGTTGTACTTCGCGTTCGTGGCGGCGTGGACCGATCTGGCGCTGGCCCTGGTGGTGTTCACCGGGGCGCACGCGGTGGCCGCCGGTACCACCAGCACCGGCACCCTGGTCGCCTTCGTGCTGTATCTGGAACTGCTGTTCGGTCCGGTCCAGCAGCTGTCGCAGGTGTTCGACGGGTACCAGCAGGCGCGGGTGGGTCTGCGCCGTATCGGCGAGCTGCTGCGCACCCCGTCCTCCATCGGTGCCGATCCACCCGACGCCGATCCGATCGCGGCGGGCCTGCGGGGTGATCTGGCGCTCGACGCGGTGCGTTTCCGCTACCCGGGCACCGAGCGTTTCGCTCTCGACGATGTGGATCTGGCGGTCGCGCCCGGGCAATCGCTGGCTCTGGTGGGGGCGACCGGCGCCGGGAAATCCACCATCGTCAAACTGCTCGCCCGCCTCTACGACCTCTCCGGCGCCGATACCGGGGTCATCCGGGTGGACGGCGTCGATATCCGCGACTACCGGCTGGACCGCTACCGTGCCCGGCTCGGGATGGTCCCGCAGGAAGCTCACCTGTTCACCGGCGATATCGCGAGCAACATTGCATTCGGGAAACCTGACGCGTCCGAGGCGGAGATCGAGGCGGCCGCCCGCGCGGTCGGTGCGCGGGAGATGATCGCCGGCCTGCCCGGCGGATTCGGGCGGCCGGTGGGCGAGCGCGGGCGCGGGCTCTCGGCGGGTCAGCGTCAGCTCATCGCGCTGGCCCGTGCCCAGCTGGTGGACCCCGATCTGTTGCTGCTCGACGAGGCGACCGCCACCCTCGACCCCGACACCGAGGAGAAAGTGCTGGCCGCGACCGGATCGCTGGCTCGCCACCGCACGACCGTGGTGGTCGCGCACCGGCTGGCCACGGCCGCGCGGGCCGATCGGATCGCCGTGGTGGAGCACGGCCGGATCGTCGAAGTGGGCACTCATGCCGAGCTCGTGGCGGCCGGTGGGCACTATGCCCGCCTCTGGACAGCGGCCGGAAGCGGCGAAGGAATATTCTCGGTCGAGGACGAGTCGTCAACAATGAGGTCGGGATTGTCCGGTGGTCGGTGACCGAGCGGATGTGCGCGGGGGCATATCCTCGTCTTCAGGGCGTATCGGTACCCATCCGCCGAGGCCCTGTGCCGGGCACGTCACAAACGTCGCAGCGCGAAGAACGAAATGAGGCGAACACCTGCTGTGAGCAGCTCAAAATCCCAGTTCGGTCAGAACCAGTGGCTGGTCGACGAGATGTATCAGAAGTTCAAACAGGATCCATCCTCGGTCGACGCCAGCTGGCACGAGTTCCTCGCCGACTACACCCCCGAGATCTCCGGTGATTCCGGTAACACCCAGTCTGCTCCGGCGCCGACGGCTCCGACGTCGGCGGTGAAATCCGCCCCTGCCGCCGTGCCCGCCGAAAATTCTTCGGTCCGGACCCGGGCCACCGCCCCGACCGCTCCGGCCACCACGTCCGCGCCGGCCGCCGCGCCGAAGTCCGCCCCGGCCGCCACCACCGCCGCGCGGACCACCGCGGCCGCCCAGCAGCGGGCCCCGCAGACGACCCCGGCCCCGGCGTCCAATGCCGCCGCCACCTCGGGTGCGCCCAAGCCGGCTCCGGCCGCGGACGAGAAGAAGGTGCTGCGTGGTGCCGCCGCCGCGGTCGCCAAGAACATGTCGGCGTCGCTGAGCATCCCGACCGCCACCAGCGTGCGGGCCGTGCCGGCCAAGCTGATGATCGACAACCGGCTGGTCATCAATAACCATCTCGCCCGCACCCGGGGCGGCAAGATCTCCTTCACCCATCTGCTCGGCTACGCGATCGTGCAGGCGGTGAAGGCGTTCCCGAACATGAACCGGCATTTCGCCGAGGTCGACGGTAAGCCGAACGCGGTCACCCCCGCGCACACCAACCTCGGTCTGGCCATCGACCTGCCCGGTAAGGACGGCAGCCGGTCCCTGGTCGTCGCCGCCATCAAGGGCACCGAGGACATGACCTTCGGTCAGTTCCACACCGCCTACGAGGACATCGTCCGCCGCGCCCGCGACGGCAAACTGACCGCCGAGGACTTCAGCGGGGTCACCATCTCGCTGACCAACCCGGGCACCATCGGCACCGTGCATTCCGTACCGCGGCTGATGCAGGGCCAGGGCGCGATCATCGGCGCGGGCGCCATGGAGTACCCGGCGGAGTTCCAGGGGATGAGCGACGAGCGGATCGCCGATATCGGTATCGGCAAGCTCATGACGCTGACCTCCACCTACGATCACCGCATCATCCAGGGCGCGGAATCCGGCGATTTCCTGCGCACCATCCACAAGCTGCTCATCGCGGACGAGTTCTACGACGAGATCTTCCACGGTCTGGCCGTGCCCTACGAGCCGGTGCGCTGGCGCAAGGACATCAAGGAACGCGGCGTCGACAAGAGCACCCGGGTGCTCGAGATGATCGCCGCCTACCGCAACCGCGGTCACCTGATGGCCGACACCGATCCGCTGCGCCTGGTCAAGGACAAGTTCCGCAGCCACCCCGATCTGGACGTCACGCAGCACGGCCTCACCCTGTGGGATCTGGACCGCGAGTTCAATGTCGGCGGTTTCCACGGCGAAGAGCGGATGAAGCTGCGCGATGTGCTGTCGGTACTGCGCGATTCCTACTGCCGCCACGTCGGTGTGGAGTACACCCACATCCTCGAAGAAGACCAGCTCAAGTGGATGCAGGACCGGGTCGAGCAGAAGCACGTCAAGCCGACCGTCGCCCAGCAGAAGTACATCCTGAACCGGCTCAACGCGGCCGAGGCGTTCGAAACCTTCCTGCAGACCAAGTACGTCGGCCAGAAGCGCTTCTCGCTGGAGGGCGCCGAAACCGTCATCCCGATGATGGACGCCGTGATCGACCAGTGCGCCGAGTACGCGCTCGACGAGGTCATCATCGGTATGCCGCACCGCGGCCGCCTCAATGTGCTGGCCAATATCGTGGGCAAGCCCTACTCGAAGATCTTCACCGAGTTCGAGGGCAATATGAACCCGGCCGCCACCCACGGCTCGGGCGATGTGAAGTACCACCTCGGTGCGCGCGGCAACTACCTGCAGATGTTCGGCGACAACGAGATCGAGGTCTCGCTGACCGCCAACCCCTCGCATCTGGAAGCGGTCGACCCGGTACTCGAGGGTCTGGTCCGCGCCAAGCAGGACCTGCTGGACAAGGGCGACGGCCCCGAGGGCTTCTCGGTCGTACCGCTGATGCTGCACGGTGACGCCGCGTTCGCCGGCCAGGGTGTGGTGGCCGAGACGCTGAACCTGTCGGGCCTGCGCGGGTACCGCGTGGGCGGCACCATCCACATCGTGGTGAACAACCAGATCGGTTTCACCACGGCCCCGGAGAACAGCCGGTCCACCGAGTACTCCACCGATATCGCCAAGTTCATCGGCGCCCCGATCTTCCACGTCAACGGCGACGACCCGGAGGCGTGCGACTGGGTCGCGCGCCTGGCGGTCGATTTCCGGCAGAAGTTCCGCAAGGACGTGGTCATCGACCTGATCTGCTACCGCCGTCGCGGTCACAACGAGGGCGACGACCCCTCGATGACCCAGCCGTACATGTACGACGTCATCGACACCAAGCGCAGTGTCCGCAAGAGCTACACCGAAAGCCTGATCGGCCGCGGCGATATCTCGCTGAAAGAGGCCGAGGACGCGCTGCGCGACTACCAGGGCCAGTTGGAGCGGGTCTTCAACGAGGTCCGGGAGCTGGAGAAGTATCCCCAGGGACCAAGCGCATCGGTGGAGGACGATCAGCAGGTCCCGTCCACCGTGCTCACCGCGGTCGACAAATCGGTGCTGCAGCGGATCGGCGACGCGTTCCTGAACGTGCCCGACGGTTTCAGCGTGCACCCGCGGGTGCAGCCGGTGCTGGAGAAGCGCCGGGAGATGGCCTACGAGGGCAAGGTCGACTGGGCGTTCGCCGAGTTGCTCGCCTTCGGCACGCTGATCGACGAGGGTCGCGCGGTCCGGCTGACCGGCCAGGATTCGCGCCGCGGCACTTTCACCCAGCGCCATTCGGTGATCATCGACCGCAAGACCGCGGCCGAGTACACCCCGCTGCACAACCTCAACAGCGCCAACCCCGGCTGGTTCGCGGTGCACGATTCGGCGCTGAGCGAGTTCGCCGCCGTCGGCTTCGAGTACGGCTACTCGCTGGGTAACCCGGACGCGCTGGTGCTGTGGGAGGCCCAGTTCGGTGACTTCGTCAACGGCGCCCAGTCGATCATCGACGAGTTCATCTCCTCCGGTGAGGCCAAATGGGGCCAGCTGTCCGAGGTCGTGCTGCTGCTGCCGCACGGGCACGAGGGTCAGGGCCCGGACCACACCTCCGGCCGTATCGAGCGCTTCCTGCAGCTGTGCGCGGAGGGTTCGATGACGGTGGCGGTGCCGTCCACCCCGGCGAACTACTTCCACCTGCTGCGCCGGCACGCGCTGGACGGTATCCGGCGTCCGCTGATCGTCTTCACCCCGAAGTCGATGCTGCGCAACAAGGCCGTCGTCAGCGATCTCAAGGATTTCACCGAGAGCAAGTTCCGCTCGGTGTTCGACGAGCCCACCTACGAACAGGGCATCGGCGACCGCGCCGCGGTCAAGCGCATCCTGCTCACCAGCGGCAAGCTCTACTACGAGCTGGCCGCCGCGAAGGCCAAGCGCAAGCGTGACGATGTCGCCATCGTCCGGGTCGAGCAGCTCTACCCGCTGCCCAAGTTCCGGTTGAACGAGGCCCTGGAGCGGTACTCGAACGCCACCGAGATCGCCTGGGTCCAGGAGGAGCCGGCGAACCAGGGCGCGTGGCCGTTCTTCGGCCTGAACCTGCCGGAGCTGCTGCCGGAGCGGCTGGGCCGCCTGCGCCGTATCTCGCGTCGTGCCATGTCGGCCCCGTCCTCGGGTTCGAGCAAGGTGCACGCGGTGGAGCAGGCCGAGATCATCGAGGAGGCGTTCGCGCCCACCGAGTGAGTCTCGGCGCCTACCCGACGCCGGGCGTGCGTCCTTCCGCGGAAGGTATGCGCGCCCGGCGTCGCGCGTTTCGGTGCCACTCCGGCGGTTGCCGGAAGCGAGTCCGGTCGAAGACGTCTGTGAGCCGTCCCGGCGCCGGCGACGATGTGTACCGGCGTCGGGCCATCGGGTCCGACCCCGACGATCGATGCTGTGTCATCTAGCCCGTGGAGCCCGGCGCGAATGCGGTCCGCGGTGTCGATAGCGATGCCCGCATCTGGAACGGATGAGGATTTCGCCATCCGGGCAAGGGATGACAGCTATCGTCGTCACTGCGGCCCGATCGACGGCCCGCGTGCCCCTCCGCATGCCGCCGCCGGACGGGTCGCACAATCGACGCGTATATCGTTGCAGCGGAAAGTGCATGAGCGTGGCAGGCGAGATCCAACTGTGGCAGGCCGGACGTCTCGTCGTGAATCGGATGACCCGGGTCGTCGACGCGGCGGCCGGTGAGGTCGCCCGCAAGGTTTCGGGCAAAGCGGGCGTGCTGACGCATCATTCCGGCCATCCCGGGGATACCGGCGGCGGTACCGGCCGGGTACTCGAGGGGACCATCGTCGGTGGAGCGAATATGCACGGCGTCGGCCTGTCCGGGAGACGTATACCGGTCGATCCGGACCGGGTCGTCGTACGGCCGTTGCACAACGATCACCGCGAAGTCGTCGGCCTGCGGATACCTGCGAACTTCGACGATGATCGCGCTGCCGCGAGGTGGGCCGACGGCCAATTGCTGGGTCATTTCACGAATCGGGTCCCGGTGCTGTCCAGCGCCGACCACAAACGAGCGTCCTCATTGGTGGAGGACTGGGATGCGAAACCGTTCTTCGTCGTGGGTAAGTTCCGTGCGCTCGATACGGAGGTCATGCTCGACCATGGCACGGGGGCGGAACCGGTGCGGCTGGGTGGCGCGGAGTTCGGCCACCTGATTGCGCGCCGTCCGGAGTTCGACGAGATGATCGACACCATCCCTGGATCGCGGCGGCCGGTGGTACTGGTTTCCCAAGGGTCCGGCGTCACGGATCCGAAGCTGGTCGAGTCGATCGCCGGATACCTGCACAGCCAGACCGATCTGATCGGCCCGGTGCGCGGAGTCGTCCATCCCACCACCAGGCTCGAACAGACGCGATCGGGCGCCTACCTGCCGTATCCGGAGTTGGAGGCGCACGTCACACTGGATGCGACCTACCAGCCGACGTCGGAGTACCTCGAATACCGGCATCCCGCCACCCGCGAAACCTGATCCGTGAACCCGGCGCTCAGCCGTTCGCGGCCGTCCAGGGCCGCAGTTTCTCCGGGTTCCGGATCGCCCAGATGCGGGTGATGAGGCCGTCGGCGATATCGAAGGCGTACACCGAGACGATGGTGTCGTCCAGCTGGGCCACCAGTCCGGGCTGGCCGTTCACCGTGCGCTCCAGCAGGGTGAACGCGGGGCTGCGGGCGGCGATCTCCAGCCAGGTGCGGGCGATCCGCTCGCCGCCGTGGATCGGCTCGCGGAAAGCCGGTGCCAGGCCGCCGCCGTCGGCCGTGGCCCGCGCTTGCGGGTCGAGGAGGCCGATCAGGGCCTCGATATCCTGGGCCTGCCAGGCGCGTTTGAAATCCCGGACCACTCCGGCGCGTTCGGCGCTCGACGACCCCCGCGAGGTGTCGATACGGCGGCGGGCGCTGGAGGCGAGCTGACGGCACGCCGCGGGAGTGCGTCCGACGATATCGGCGACCTCGGCGAAGGAGTAACGGAAGACGTCGTGCAGCACGAACGCCACCCGTTCGGCCGGTGTCATGGAATCCAGCACGACGAGAAAGGCCATACTGATCGACTCGTCGAGGGTGACCCGGTCGGCCGGGTCGGCGGATGCGGGACCATCGAGCCATTCGGACCTGCCGGGTATCGGTTCCGGAATCCAATCGCCGACATAGCGTTCCCGCCTGCTGCGCGCCGAGCCGAGCAGATCGAGGCAGATCCGGCCCGCGACCGTGGTCAACCACGCGCCGGGCGCAGCGACCTCCTGCCGCTGCCGCTCCGACAGCGCGTACCAGCGCACATAGGTCTCCTGCACCACATCCTCGGCCTCGGCCAGTGAGCCGAGCAGCCGGTAGGCGATATTGATCAGCTGACGGCGTTCACTGATCACCGCGGGCAGGTGCGGGTCGGTCATGGTCGGCTCCTTCGATCTGCGCGTCTTCTGTCGAACTCGACGAATCGGCGACCCGATTTGTGAGGCGGCCTGACATTCCGCGGGACTGTCTCGTCGGACAGTCGTGACACCCTCGGCAGAGCAGGAGTTCGGACAATGATCAGAATCGGCATCATTCTCGGCAGTACCCGGCCCAACCGCAACGGCCCACAGGTCGCCCGGTGGGTTCTGGACACGGCAGCACAGCGTGGCGACGCCGAGTTCGAACTGATCGATCTGCGCGACCACCCGCTACCGCATCTGGACGAGCCCGTGGCGCCGATGTTCGGTCCGTCGGTCCACGCGCATACCCGCGCCTGGGCCGAACGAATCGCCCCGTTCGACGGTTTCGTGGTGGTGACCCCGGAGTACAACGGCGGCCCACCCGGAGTACTGAAGAACGCGATCGACCACCTGTGCGCGGAGTGGGCGGACAAGGCGATCGGATTCGTCTCCTACGGGGCGGGCGGCGGAGCTCGTGCGGTGGTGCAACTCCGAGCGGTCTGCAGCACGCTGGGCATGGCCGATGTGAGCCATCAGGTCGTGATCTCCCTGCACACCGATTTCGAGAACTTCACCACCTTCACACCGCGCGACCACCACGCCGCCGCCCTGGGCACGCTGCTGGATCAGGTTCTCGCCTGGAGCACCGCCCTGGCGCCGCTACGCCGGCCCGCCCTCGATACTCCGAACATCGACCCGGAAGGAATTGATCATGACGACTCCGCACGACTCTCGGTCACACGCTGACCGCATCGAGGCCGACGAGGCCGCGATCCACCGGCAACTCGACAAGGTGATCGACGGACTCCGGGCCGGAGATCTCGAGGCGCTGCGGCAGCTGTACACCTCCGATGTCGTGTCCTTCGATGTCGAGCCACCGCTCCAGCACGTCGGGACCGCGGCGAAGCTGGCGAACTGGGCGAGGGTGTTCCAGCTCCTCGACAATGTGACCTACGAGATTCGCGATCCGGCCTTCACCATCGGCGACGATGTCGCGTTCGGGCATGCCTTCGCTCGTCTCGGCGGCACCTTGAAGACCGGGGCGGCGATGAGCGGCATGTGGGTGCGGGTCACGTTCGGGCTGCGGAAGATCGACGGCACCTGGTTGATCGCACACGACCAGGTGTCGGTGCCGCTCGATATCGCCAGCGGCAAAGGCGTGGTCGACCTCGAGCCCTGAGGGGTCGCCCGGCAGCGTGGGGCGGGAGGGGCCGGCGCACGCTGCGCCGGCCCCGCACTCCCGGAACCGTCCCGGGCCCGGCCAGTTGCACCAGTATCGCGCCGGTGAGCACGATCGCCGCCCCGGCCAGCTGCGCCGGCCCGAGCGCTTGGCCCAGCAGCAGCCAGGCCAGCGCGGCGGCGACCACCGGTTCCAGCAGTGCCAGCACACCGGCCAGGGCCACGGGGAGGTCGCGCAGCGCCCACAGCCCCGTCAGGTAGGGCAGCACGGTACCGGCCACGGCCAGCGCGAGCAGCACCGACCACACCGGCACCCGCAGACCGCCCAGTACCGCGACGGCGGTGAGCGAATCCGACGGCAGCGTCCACGGCGGAGCGATCACTGCCACCAGGACCGCGCCGATCACGAGCCCGACCGCGGTGAGTCCCGCCGGGTCGTGCCTGCGCGCACCGTGCTCACCGAGCAGGAAGTACCCGGCCGAGCAGAGCGCCGCACCCAACCCGGCCGCCACGCCGAGCAGATCCAGCCCGGTGTCCTGCCAGACCTGGGCGACCAGAACAGATCCCGCCGAGGCCAGGGCGATCCCCACCCACACCAGCCGCGGCAGCCGGGTGCCCCGCACCACCCGAACCCAAAGCGCGACCAGCGCCGGAGCCACGCTGACCAGCACCATCGCCACGCCCACCGGAATCCGGGCCACCGCCACGAAGAACAGCAACTGCACCCCGCCGACACCGAGCAGCCCATAGCCGAGCAGCAACCAGAGGTCGGCGCGGCCGAATCGCAACGCCCCCGGCCGCAGCACCGCGACCACCGGCACCAGCAGTGCCGCGGCCGACGCGAGCCGCACCGAGGTCACCGCCGCCGGAGACCAGCCTGTCGTCATCACCGCCGCGGCCAGCGGACCCGAACTCGCGAACAGCACCCACGAGAGCGAGCTCAGCGCGGTCGCCCGGGCCCGGTCCGGCGCCGCCTTCTCCGTTACGGCCACGCCGACAGTGTGCCGGAGCGGTCACCGCCCCGACGACAGGATTTTCGGCTGTATGCGCTCGGGTCGCGGAGGTGAGGCCGGGCTCGGCGAAAGGCCGCCGACCGCCACGGCAGCCGGCCGGGATCCCGGATTGCGAGCCGGTGCGGCCGCGGAAGGCCAGTTCGTTGCGGCGAGTTCGCCTGTCGCTCGAGCCGATCGGCAGATCATCGTGACGCCGACCGCGCGACACGGAACCCGATATCGTCGAGCCGGACCGTGGGATGACTACGGCGGCGGACCGAGGCGCGGCAGCTCCAGTGTTCGTCGAACCAGCCGCCGCCGCGAAGCACCCGGTAGCTGCCGTAGACCTCCGGGTCGTAGAGGTCCCAGCACCATTCCCAGACCGTGCCGAGCATGTCGTAGAGCCCCCACGCGTTGGGCCGCCGGGTCCCCACCTCGGGCAGTCGGTCTTCGGAGTTCCCCCGATACCGGGCAATATCGTCGAGTCGGCCGTAGCGCGGGCCGGTGGTGCCCGCGCGGCACGCGTGTTCCCACTCCGCCTCGGTCGGCAGCCGATATCCGTCGGCCGACGCGACCCGGGTGACCTCGTCGTCGGCGCCGAGGCGGTACGCCGGTGTCAGATCGTCATGTTCGGACAGGGCGTTGCAGAACAGAACCGCCTCGTTCCAGGAGATACTGTCGGCGGGCCGCCGATCTCCCGGGTTCCCGCCCGGACGACCGGTGACCTGCGCGTACTGCGATCGGGTGACCGGAACGGCCCCCAGCCGGTACGGACCGACTTCCACCGACCAACTGCGTTGCGTCCGCCGATCCGACAACTTCACCTGCCCCGGCGGGATATCGACCAGTTCGATCCCTCCCACGTGCGCATCCACTCGGTCGAACCTACCTGTCCGACAGCGGCTTGCCGCGGGCGCCACAGCGGGTGACGCTCCCGGCTGTGCGGTCGTCGACGTCGAGCAACCCTGCCCGTCCCGAGGTTCTCCCTCGTCGACCGAGTCCCTCGGTTGCTCCTCGGGCGGGTGGGCAATCGGGACCTGAACGTGGCGGAGTGAGACCCTCCCCACCTTCTTTCCCATGAGCTTGCAACTCTCCCCTGACGGGAGGGTAGATTCGTCCCGGATCGAACACGTATCGATCGCCGGCGGGTGCGGCAGTGTGGCCGCCCGGTGGTCCGGCGCGGTCGCTCGGCCGACCGCCACCTCCCCTTGTCTTTCGTTGTTCCGGCCGGTGAGCTCGTGGCTCGTCCGGCGGCGCCGGTGTGCGCACCTGATTCTGGACGGAGTCTCTGCCATGGTTTCCACGGCCGACCGGCCCGCGGTGGTCGAGGGTTCGGTGCGGGCGGCGTTGCGCAGCCCGAAACGACTGCGGATCGAGGTGCTGGCCGGGCTGGTGGTCGCACTGGCCTTGATTCCGGAGGCGATTTCGTTCTCCATCATCGCCGGCGTCGATCCGCGGGTCGGGTTGTTCGCGTCGTTCACCATGGCGGTCACCATCGCCGTCGTGGGCGGGCGCCGCGCCATGATCTCCGCGGCCACGGGTGCGGTCGCGCTGGTCGTCGCGCCCGTGGTGCGCGAGCACGGCCTCGACTATCTGGTCGCCACGGTGCTGCTGGCGGGGGTGCTGCAGATCCTGCTGAGCGTGATCGGTGTGGCGAAGCTGATGCGGTTCATCCCGCGCAGTGTGATGGTCGGCTTCGTCAACGCGCTCGCGATCCTGATCTTCATCGCCCAGCTGCCGCACCTGTTCGGGGTGCCGTGGTTGGTGTATCCGATGGTCGCCGCCGGGCTGGCGGTGATCGTATTGCTGCCGAAGCTGACCACCGCGGTTCCGGCGCCGCTGGTGGCCATCGTGGCGCTGACGGCGGTGACGTTGGTTTTCACGCTGAATGTGCCCGCTGTCGGGGACGAAGGCGAACTGCCGTCGAGCCTGCCGGCGTTCTTCGTCCCGGATGTTCCGTTCACCCTGGACACTCTCGGGATCATCGCGCCGTATGCGCTGGCGATGGCTCTGGTCGGACTGCTGGAGTCGTTGATGACCGCCGAACTCGTGGACGACATCACCGACACCCGCTCCGACAAGACCCGCGAAGGCTGGGGTCAGGGCGTGGCCAACCTGGTCACCGGGTTGTTCGGCGGTATGGGTGGCTGCGCGATGATCGGGCAGACCATGATCAATGTGAAGGTTTCCGGCGCCCGCACCCGTATCTCCACATTCCTGGCCGGGGTATTCCTGCTGATCCTGGTCGTGGGCCTGGGCGGGCTGGTCGCACGGATCCCCATGGCGGCGCTGGTCGCGGTGATGATCATGGTGTCGGTGGGCACCATGGACTGGCATTCCATCGCTCCGAAAACCCTGCGTCGCATGCCGATCGCGGAGACCACGGTGATGCTCGTCACCGTGGCGGTCACCGTCGCCACACACAACCTCGCCTACGGGGTGATCGCCGGCGTCCTGGTCGCGATGATCGCCTTCGCCCACCGCGTCGCGCATTTCACCCAGGTCACCGCCTTCAACGACCCGCGGATCGGCGAGGACGGTGTGCTGGAGGGGCGCCGGGTGTACAAGGTGCGCGGAGAATTGTTCTTCGCCTCCAGCAACGACCTGGTCCACCGGTTCGACTACGCCACCGACCCGGACCATATCGTCATCGATATGTCCGAAACCCATATCTGGGACGCCTCCACCGTCGCCACCCTGGACGCGATCACCACCAAATACGCCGCCAAGGGCAAGACCGTGGAGATCGTCGGCCTCAACCCGGCATCCGAAGCCCGCCACGGCCGCCTCTCCGGTCACCTGGCCGGAGCGCACTGACCGATGAGCGAACCGGGCGCGGACGGGTTCCTGCAGATCGGCCAGGTCGCGGAGCGCACCGAGTTGTCGATCAAAACGATCCGTCATTACGAGGAGGTCAGGCTGGTCATCCCGTCGGCGCGGTCGGCCGGCGGGTTCCGTCTTTATACCGGCGCCGATGTCGACCGGTTGCTGATCATCCGCCGCATGAAACCCCTCGGGTTCAGCCTGGCGGAGATGAAACAGCTTCTCGATGCCTTCGACGCCCTCGACGACCCCACCACCGGCAGCGCGCAACGCGACCGGGCCCGCGAGTTCCTCCGGCAGTGCCGCGAGCGGACCCGTGACAGCGCCGAGCGGCTCCGCCGCCATCTCGCCTACGCCGCCGAGTTCGACTCACTGCTCGCCGACCACGCCGAACCCTCCTCGCGGGCCTGATCGCCCGGGCGGGTGTCACCACGGCGGTTCGGCGGTGTCGCGGTGGGCGGGCCGCGGGACCGCGGTGCGGCGAAGGGGCCGGGCGCCCTACGGGTCCGGCCGGGATGGTGAGCGGGGATGACCGCGGGGGTCATCGGTATCTCCCTGGGGCGAACCCGGAATGCCGTGTTTCATCAGCGGCACGATGGTCGTGCGGACGAAGGCGCGCGCTTGTTCCGGATCGGTGAAATCGGTGCCGCCGCTGTTACCCGGGGTGAGCATCAGCGAATGGGCGAGGCGGGCGACCAGTTCGGCGACCGGGCGGGGGTCGTAGCGGTCGATCAGGCCGGCGTTCTGGGCGTGGGTGAGCATGCCGGAGATGTAGTCGATACCGAGACCGACCAGGTGTTCGCCCTGCACGGTGTAGAAACTGAGCGCTTCGTCCGGCGCGACCCGCAGCAGGTGGGTGACCAACCGGTGGATGCGGGTCTGCAGCAGGACGTGCAGCGTGGTCTCCTCGATCTGGGCGTCGACGCCGTCGGCGGCGGCGGCGATCGCGGTGACCTCGGCCAGCATCCGGCGGGTTTCGCGTTCGATCACCGCTTCGACGAGATTGTCCTTACCCGCGAATCTGCGGTGGATGGTGATCCGGTTGATCCCGGCGCGGCGCGCGATGTCCTCCAGGCTGGAGCGGCGGATCCCGAGTTGCAGGATCCGGTCGAGCGCGGCGTCCATGATCTTTTCGTCGACCTCGTCATAGCCCTCCGTCACGTAACGAGGATACGAATGCCGTTTCATGGTGTGAACGGCGCCGGAGGATCGACTCGGTGGCAGGCGGTGCGGAGCGGGCGGTTGCCTGCCGTCCGGGGTGGGTAAGAACCCGTCGACCGCCTACACCGATCTCGGGGGAACATGTCCGAACCCATCCGCACTCCAGAAAGCGATACCGCCGCACCGACATTCGTATTCGTGCACGGACTGGCGAGCAACAGCTTCTTCTGGACCCCGGTGATCCGTGAGCTCGCATTGCTCGGCCACCGCAGCCTTCCCGTGGACCTGCCCGGACACGGTCTCGACGCCCGGATACCGCTGTCCTACCAGGCCCCGCAGGACCTCGCCGCATTCACTGCCGCCCCGTCGCCGATGGCCGGGATCACCGTCGAGGACAACGTCGCCCATGTGGTCGACGTGGTGCGCACGGTGCGGCGGCACGGCCCTGTCGTCCTGGTCGGCGCCAGTCTCGGCGGTGTCACCATCGGCCTGGTCGCCAACGAGATCCCCGACGCCATCCACCGGCTGGTCTATCTCTCCGCGTTCTGCCCGTCCACCGCCGCGGCGCCCAGCGCCATGGCCCTGGCCCAGACCCCGGAGGCCACCCGGGACGTCCCCGTCGCCGACCCGGACCACTCGCTGTTCCTCGGCTTGGACGCGGTGCCCCCGGGCGTCATTCGTTTCAACCTGCGCTCGGCCGATCACGAAGCCCTCGAGGACTTCCGGCGGATCAACATGCCCGAGGCCACGCTGGACCAGACCCTGGCTGTGATCAACTTCGGCATGCAGCCCGAGGAGGGCGCGCACACCCAATTCGCCGACGCCCGGGTCCACGCCGAGACCTGGGGCCGCGTACCCCGCAGCTATATCCGTCTCACCCGGGACAACGTCCTGTCCCCGGCCCTGGTTACGAAGATGATCGACGACGCCGACCGCCTCACGCCGGACAACAGGTTCGATGTCCACACGCTGTCGGCCGGGCACGTCGGTGTCATCCTCCGGGCCCGCGAACTGGCCGCTGTCCTGGACCGTCTCGCCTGAGTTCGGACAGCTGTGGTGTGGCCGGTGCCGCGAGGAGCCGGCGCAATGCCACCGGGGTGTGGCCGAGATGCGCGCGGACGGTGCGGGTCAGATGCGCCTGGTCGGCGAAACCGAGGTGCGCGGCGAGATCGGCGAGCCCGGTGTCGCCGTCGGTGAGCCGGTCCAGGGCGCGGCCGACGCGTACGCGGTTGCGGTAGCGGGTCAGCGATAATCCCATGTGCCGGGAGAACACCCGGCTCAGCCGGTACGGCGAGACCTTCAGCAGGGCGGCCAGCGCCGGCAACCCGTCCGCCTCCGGTGCGCCGTCGAGGATCGCCGCGCGGGCCGCGGCGACCAGCGCCCGGTCGGTCTGCCGCGGCCGGGGGCCCGACTGTCCGGCGGCGAGCGCGACGAGCCGTAACAGTTCCTCGGCCAGCGCGTAGCCGATATCGCCGGCACCGGCGGCGGCGAGCAGTCGCCGGTGTGCGAGCTCGATACGAGCGTCGACATACACCGTTCCCGTGTGCACCGGGCTCTCCCAGAGCTCGGGCGCGAGCGTCACCGTGGTGCAGATGTCGCCGCCGGCGGGATGGGCGAACCGTTCCTCCTCGCCCGGCGCGCCCAGGTAGCCGACCGTCGGATCCAGGTCGGTGGAGCCCCCGCCGGACTGTCGCCGGAACCGGCCGCGACGCACGAGTACCAGGCGATGGTCGTCGCGCGTCTCCGGCTCCGACCAGCGGGTGTGATCGGAGCGGCAGGTCACCGCGGTGACGGCGAACTCGGGCCGGGCAGCGAGGGGCTCAGCGGACAGCACTCGCGGACCGTACGCCGAGGCTACGACAAGTAGCGCCGCGCAAAAAATCTTCAAGACCCCGGAACGGTCCGGAATGAATGCTGAGCGCGTACGCAACACACCAGGAGGACCCCATGGCATCCATTCACAAGGAATTCGTCGTCGACGCCACGCCCGAGCAGGTGTGGGAGGTACTCGGTGATTTCGGCGCGGTGCACGAGCGCCTCGCCCCCGGTTTCGTCACCGGCACCCGGCTGGACGCCGATACCCGGACCGTCACCTTCGCCGACGGCACAATCGTCACCGAACGGCTCGTCGATCTCGACCCGGTGCGCAAACGAGTCGCCTACACCGTCGTCGGTGGCAACCTGCATCCGTCCCATCACCACGCCTCCATGCAGGCGCTACCGGACACGGGCGGCAGGACACTGTTCGTATGGCACACCGACGTCCTCCCGGATGACCTCGCCGCGCCGATATCGGAATTCGTCGAACAGGGCTCGGCTGTGATGCGCCGGGCACTGGCGGGGCCGGTTCCACTCGCAACAGGCGGATCCGCGGCCGGAGGTGCCGACCGGCCAGGAGGGTAATGGCGAAACGAGGTGGAGAGGCGTACAGGTCTGTCCACCTCGGCCACTTCCGTTCGGCCACAATGCCGGATCGGACCGGGCCGACCCCTGTTCGAGACCGCCCGGGTGTACTTGGATGAACTGATGCTGCTCGATCTCCAGTTGGACGCCCGCCCGGACCGCAGCGCCGAACGCGCCCGGACCCTCGTCGACGCCGGCGCGGCGGGGCTGTTCACTTTCGAAGGTCCCCACGATGTGATGCTCCCCTTGGCCGCTGTGGCCGGCCGGGTGGACGCCGACCTGATGACCAATGTCGCGATCGCCATGCCGCGCAGCCCGATGCACCTCGCGCATGCCGCATGGGACCTGCAACTGATGTCGGGTGGACGGTTCCGGCTCGGCCTCGGTTCGCAGATCCGCCCCCATATCGAGAAGCGCTACGGCGCCACCTGGTCCGCCCCGGCGGCCCGGATGCGCGAGATCGTGCTGGCGGTGCGCACGATCCTGCACGCCTGGCAGGACGGCGCGCCGTTGGATTTCCGCGGCGAGCACACCCGGCACACTCTCATGCCGAGCACCTTCGTCCCCGGTCCCAACCCGTACGGCCCCCCACCGGTACTGCTCGGTGCGCTCGGCCCGCTGATGACCCGGACCGCCGCGGAGGTCGCGGACGGACTGCTGGTGATGCCCTTCCACAGCCATCGCCATTTCCGGGAGCGCACACTGCCCGCCGTGGCGGAAGGTATGAAGCAGGCGGGCCGCACCGAATTCCCCCTCTACCCCCAGGTGATCGTGGCGATGGGCAGGTCGGCGGCGGAACTCGCGGCGGCCTCGACCGGGGTACGCGGCCTGCTGGCCTTCTACAGTTCGACCCCGGCATACCGGCCGGTGCTCGAGGTCGAGGGGTGGGAACAGTTGCAACCGGAACTCAACGCCCTCTCCAAAACCGGCAACATCATGACCATGTTCGACCGGATCTCCGACCATATGGTCGACACCCTCGCCGTCCGCGGCACCCCACAGGACTGCGCCGCCGAGATCCTCCGGCGCTTCGGCGAATTCGCCGACCGCGTGTGCTGCTACTTCCCCGGATACGACCCGCCCGCCGAGCAGATCGCCGCCCTCGCCGCCGCATTGCGGCGATAACCCCGCAGGTAGTCCATCCGTTTACCTCCGAGGTAATCGTGCCGCGGTCGCCCCGCCGTCATGATCGGTACATCGAACCGATCGAGAGGACGACATAATGCCCGCCTACGCCATCGCCCACCTGCAGCCGGCCGATCCGCACCCCGAGATCGCCGAGTACATGGAGCGCATCACCGCCACCCTCGAACCCTTCGGCGGCCGGTTCCTCGTCCATGCCGCCCAGCACGAGGTGAAGGAAGGCCGCTGGCCCGGTTTCGTGGTGATGATCGGTTTCCCGGGGATCGACGAGGCCCGGGCCTGGTGGGATTCGCCCGCCTACCGGGAAATCGCGCCGCTGCGCTCGCGGCATATCGACGGCGACCTGATTCTGGTAGATGGCGTCGCCCGCGGCTACGACCCGGCCACCACCGCTGCGGCCATGCGGGAGACCATAGCCGCCGGGTGACCGGGACCTCCCCCACCCGCCCGCCCCCGCACGAGCCCGCCCGCGCCCCAGGACGACCTGAGGCCCGAACCCGCGAGAAAACCGAAAACCGGCGTGCCGCCGGCGGACTACGAGTATGCATATCTCGCGATTCGGAGCTCTCATCCAGCCAAAAGGGGACGGTTTTGACTGATAGGGACAGCAGTATCACCAGACGGCAGCTCGGCCGATATCTGCGCGAAGCACGAGAAGCGATCGGCCTGACCATGGCCGAAGCGGCGGCGCTCATGGAGTGGGGCAAGAGCAGCCTGCAACGCATCGAAACGGGGCAGAACCAGCGTATCCGCATCCGGGATCTGGACGGGTTGATCGAGATCTACGAGATCGACGAGGACAAGGCGGCGGGGTTGCGGGGACTGGCCCAGCAAGCGGCGGAGAAGTCGTGGTGGCACGAATACGGTGGTGTCATCCCCGATAATTTCAGTGTCTACATGGGGATGGAGTCCGGAGCTCGTCGGATCGTCAGCTACCAACCCGACCTGGTGCCCGGTCTGCTCCAGACCAGTGACTACGCTCGCGTGCTCATCCGCAACGCCTTCCCCGACGACACCGAAGAGGAACTCACCAACCGCATCGAGCCCCGTGTGTTGCGCCAGCGGCTGGTCACCCGTAAGACGCGGCCCGTTCGGCTGGATGTGATCCTCTGCGAAACAGCGCTGTGCCGTGTGGTCGGCGGGCCGAAGACGATGGCGGCCCAGCTCATGCATCTGGCGGACGCGGGCACCCAGCCCGACGTCACGATTCGCCTGCTGCCCTTCTCCGCCGGGATGCCGACCGGCGACCAGGTCGGACCGTTCGTAATCCTGGAATTCGATGTGGACGGCCATGGCAGGCCGGTCGAACCGACCATCGTCTATGCCGAGAACTACACCAGCGATATGTACTCCGAAAAGCTCGGTATCGTCGAGCGGTACAAGCGAGCTTTCGCAACGCTGAACAAGGCGACCGTGGACGATGCAGCCACCCGAATGGCGTTGCGGAACAAGGCAAGGGAGTACCGAGCGTGAACGTGGATCTGGCCGGGGCGAAATGGTTCAAGAGCAGTCGCAGCGGAGGCGCCAAGGAGTGTGTGGAGGTGGCATTCCTCGACGGCGGGCGTGTCGGCGTCCGTGATTCCAAGAACCCCGCCGGACCGGCTCTGGTTTTCACCGCCGCCGAGTGGGACGCCTTCACCGGTGGCACCCGGGGTGGTCGTGCCGATCGCGGCTAGCTCGATCGGCACGGTGGCAGCTGTGCGGGCGGTCCGGTATCTGCGCCCGTCCGGACCGCTGCTCGGAGGCGCCCCCTAGGATCGGTCGTATGGCAGCCGGGTCTCCTCGTCTGGTGGTGTTCGCCGGTCTCCCGGGATGCGGAAAGACCACCCTGGCACGGGGTCTCGCGGACGAGCTCGGTGCGACATTCCTGCGTATCGATACCTTCGAGGCGGCGATCGTATCGACATTGACGCCGTTCGAGAACAATCCTGTCGGTTACGTCGCGGCGGCCTGGGTGGCCGAGGACCAGCTACTGGGTGGGCGGACCGTGGTCGTCGACGCGTGCAACAACCTTCGGAAGGCCAGAACGATGTGGCGCGACCTGGCGCTCGGATCGAAGGTTCCGCTGCACTGGGTGGAGGTGATCTGCTCGGACGCGGCCGAACATCGCCGCCGGGTGGAGTCCCGCACACCCGATCGGCCGGGGCAGGGCAACCCGACCTGGGCTCAGGTGCGGGCCCGGCGCTGGGAGCCGTTCACCGAACCGCGCATCCTGATCGACAACACGGGCAGCGCGGCAGCGCATGTGGCCACGATCCGCGCCGCACTTCCCGGTGAAGGACCGTAGCCGCGGGCCGGAACGACGGCGGAACGGCGCATACCGACCTCGTTCCGACATCCTGCTCCCGAGCGCCGGCGCGGATCGCGTTATTTCGGTCGGAGCCACCGTGCAGCCGCGCGCTGCGCACCCGGCGCGCGGCTGCCGAGGCCCTCAGCTCGTGAGTTCGTCGATCGAAGGTGATTCGTCCCTGGACAGCGTGATTCCGAGGTTTGTCGTCCTGCGCTCGAGCTCGTCGTCGTCCCCGTGCCCCAGATCGATGGCCGCGCCGTCGGCCGACAGCACCTCGACATTGAGGCACAGGGACTGGAGTTCCTTGAGCAGAACCTTGAACGATTCCGGGATGCCCGGCTCCGGAATGTTCTCGCCCTTGACG
>NZ_JOAJ01000008.1 GCF_000720425.1 Nocardia rhamnosiphila NBRC 108938
GTTCGATCCGCTGCTGGGCCGGTCGTTGCGGGAGGTGATGTTCACCGATCCGGACGGAGTGCTGGATCGGACGGAATTCACGCAGCCCGCGCTGTTCGCGTTCGAGGTCGCGCTGTATCGGCTCGTGACCTCGTTCGGGCCGACTCCGGATGTCCTGCTGGGACATTCGATCGGTGAGCTGGTGGCGGCGTACGTGGCGGGGGTGTGGTCGCTGCCGGACGCCTGTGCGCTGGTGGCGGCGCGGGGCCGGCTGATGGGCGCGCTGCCCGCGGGTGGCGCCATGGTTGCTGTGGCGGTGTCCGAGGACGAGGCCACCGCGGTCCTCGCCGGGTACGGCGAGCGCCTGTCGATTGCCGCCGTGAACGGCCCGAATGCGGTAGTGCTCTCGGGTGCGGAGGACGCGGTCGAGGAGGCCGAGCGGCTGTTCGCCGGGCGCGGCCGCAAGACCAACCGGCTGCGGGTGAGTCACGCGTTCCATTCGGCGCGGATGAACCCGATGCTCGACGACTTCCGCGCGGTCGCCGCCCGGATGACCTATCACACCCCGTCCGTCCCGATCGTCTCCGAGGTGAGCGGTGCGGTGGCGGAGGCGGAACTCACCACACCGGAGTACTGGGTCCGGCAGGTCCGGGAAGCCGTCCGGTTCGCCCCCGGAGTCGAAACCCTGATGGCCACCGGGACCCGGCGATTCGTCGAGCTCGGCCCGGATGCCGCACTGGCGGCGATGACCCGGCAGTGCCTGGCCGCCGACCCCGAACTCGAGTCGCGGGCCGTGGTGGCCGCCGCCGCCCGCCGCGGAACGGACGAGGTCGCGTGGTTCACCACGTTCCTGGGCACCGTCTTCACGGCCGGGGCGGCGGTGCGCTGGGCGCCGCTGTACGCCGGATGGTCGCCGCGCCGGGTCCCGCTGCCCGGCTACGCTTTCCAACGGTCCCGCTACTGGTTGCCGGCCGGTGCCGAGACCGGCGATGTGAGCCGGCTCGGCCTGCGGTCCGCCGATCACCCGCTGCTCGGCGCGGTGACGGCGCTGCCCGGGAAAGACGAATGGGTGTTCACCGGCCGGCTCTCGGCCGGGGTACAGCCGTGGGTGGTCGACCATCAGGTCTTCGACACGGTGCTGCTGCCCGGCACCGGTTTCGTGGAACTGGCACTGGCGGCGGGGGCGCGGCTGGGTACCGAACTCATCGACGAACTGGTGCTGGAGGCACCGCTGCGGTTGGACGACGGCGCCGAGGTCGATATCCAGCTCGGGGTCGAGGCACCGGATGCCGACGGGCGGCGGCGCTTCGTGGTGGCCTCGCGGAACGCGGGGGATCGGTCCACCGGCGGGTCCGGCACCACCCACGCCCGTGGTGTCCTGGCACCGGCTGTGCGGGTCGATGCCGGGCTCCCCGACGGTGCGGAGATCGGACCCGCGGACGGGTCGACACCGGGCGACGCGCTCTACGACGAGCTGACCGTCCGTGGGTTCGGTTACGGGCCCGCGTTCCAGGGTGTGCGCCGGCTGTGGCAGGCGGGCGAGGACATCCTCGCCGAGGTGGCCTTGCCCGCCGAACTCGACACCGAGGCCGCGCGATTCGGTATCCATCCCGCGCTGCTCGACGCCGCCCTGCACGCCGGTGTGCACGCCTGGATCGCCGAACTGCCGCAGGACGAGTTGCCGCTGCCGTTCTCCTTCACCGGTGTGCGGTTGTTCCGTACCGGAGCGAGCGCAGTCCGGGTGCGGATCCGGCGTACCGGCGCGGAAACACTGCGGGTGGAGGCATTCGACACCGACGGCGCACCGGTGCTGACCATCGAGGCGCTCCGGGCCCGCCCGGTGAACAGCCGCGTGCTCGGCCGGGTCCGGGCGGGTGGGCGCCCGCTGTACGAGGTGCGCTGGAGCGCGCCGGATTCGCCGGCGCGGGGCGCGGGTGAGACCCCGGTTGTGGTCGCGGTCGGACTGCCCGCGGCCACCGGTTTCACTGTGGCGTACCCGGATATGTCCGCTCTGATCGAGGCCGGATCCGGGAATTCCCCCGAGGCGGGAGACCGACTCCGGCCCGATGCGGTGGTGTGGTGGGCCGGGGACGGTCCGGCGGACCGGGTGGACCCGGGGGCCGCGGTGCGCGCCCGGGTGCACGAGGTGGCCGCCGCGGTCCGGACCTGGCTGCGGCTGCCCGCGGACGGGACCCGGCTGGTCGTCGTCACCCGGGGTGGAGCCGGTCTGCCGGAGGAGAACCCGGAGCTCCCGGCCGCGGCGATCCGGGGCCTGCTGCGCAGCGCCCAATCCGAGAATCCCGGGCGGATCGTGCTGCTCGACGTCGAGCGCGCTACCGAGATCACACCGGAACTGGTCGGCGCGGCGCTGGCCACCGACGAAGAACAGCTCGCGGCCCGGGCGGGCGCACTGCTGGTTCCCCGGCTGGTCCGGCGCGACGTGCCGGGGCCGGAGACCGATATCGGATCGGGGACGGTGCTGATCACCGGCGGGACCGGCGGACTGGGTGCGCTGGTGGCGCGCCATCTCGTCGTCCAGCACGGGGCCGGCGATCTGGTCCTGGTGTCCCGGCGTGGGGAAGCGGCCGACGGTGCGGCCGAACTCGTCGCCGAGTTGACCGGGCACGGTGCGCGGGTCCGGGTACGGGCCTGCGATGTGAGCGACCGATCCGCGGTGGCGGCGGTCCTCGACGAGATCGCGGCCACCGGTCCGGCCCTGACGGCCGTGGTGCACGCGGCCGGTGTGCTGGCCGACGCGACCCTGGACACGCTCACCCCGGAGCAGATCGATACGGTGCTCGCGCCGAAAGTCGACGCGGCCCTGCATCTGCACGAACTCACCGTCGAGCTCGATCTGTCGGCCTTCGTGCTGTTCTCCTCGATCGCGGCCGTACTGGGCTCGCCGGGCCAGGGCAACTACGCGGCGGCCAACTCCGTACTGGACGCGCTGGCGCAGCGGCGGACCCATGCCGGACTCGCCGCGGTCTCGGTGGCCTGGGGGCCCTGGGAGCAGAGCGGCGGTATGACCGCCACACTGGGCCGGGGCGCGACCGAACGGATGGCGCGGATGGGCCTGCGCTCGCTCGGTCACGCCGACGGGCTCGCGTACTTCGACCTGGCGGTCGCGGCCGGGACGCCCTTCGTCGGCGCGGTCGATTTCGATACGGCGGCCCTGTCGCTTCAGGTGCGGGCCGGACTGCTGCCCGCCCTGGTGCGATCACTGGTACCGCGCTCGCGCCGGGCCGACAGCGGTGGCGGTGACCTGCCGCGGCGGCTGGCCGCCGCCCCCGCCGACAAACACGACGCGCTCGTCCTGGAGTTTGTGCGCGACCAGGTCGCGGCCGTATTGGGTTACGCCGCGGGGGCGCTCATCGAGGTCGACAAGCCCTTCAGCGAACTCGGTTTCGATTCGCTCGGCGCGGTCGAGTTCCGCAACCGGCTCGGCAGGGCGACCGGACTACGCCTGCCCTCGACCCTGGCTTTCGACTATCCGACCGCCGCGGCGATCGCCGGCTTCGTGCGCGCCGAACTCGCCGGCGCCACACCGTCCGACCGGCCGGCCCGGCGGCGGGACCGCGCCGACGAACCCATCGCCATCGTGGGCATGGCCTGCCGGTATCCCGGCGGTGTCGAAACCCCGGATCAGCTCTGGGATCTCGTGGCGTCCGGACGGGACGCGATCACCGGGTTCCCCGCCGACCGCGGCTGGGATCTGGAGCGGCTCTTCGACCCGGATCCGGCGCACCCGGGCACGTCCTATGTGCGCGAGGGCGGATTCCTGCTGGACGCGGCCGATTTCGATGCGGGCTTCTTCGGTATAGGCCCGCGCGAGGCGGTCGCGATGGACCCGCAGCAACGATTGCTGCTCGAAGTGTCCTGGGAGGCGATCGAACACGCGGGAATCGATCCGGCCTCGCTGCGCGGCAGCGATACCGGCGTCTACACCGGTGTGATGTACCAGGACTACGACGCCCTGACCCGCCGGGCGGGGCCCGAGATGGAGGGCTACATCGCGACGGGCGCGGCGGGCAGTGTGGTGTCGGGCCGGGTGTCCTACGCCCTGGGCCTGGAGGGACCGGCGGTGACCATGGACACCGCCTGTTCCTCCTCGCTGGTGGCGCTGCACACCGCCTGCCGCGCGTTGCGCGCCGGGGAGAGCACGCTGGCGCTGGTGGGCGGGGCGACGGTCATGTCGACACCCTCGGTGTTCGTGGACTTCTCCCGGCAGCGCGGCCTGGCCGCCGACGGCCGCTGCAAATCGTTCGCGGCCGCCGCCGACGGGGTGGCGTGGGCCGAGGGCGCGGGTGTCCTGGTGCTGGAACGGCTGTCCGACGCCCAGCGCGCGGGCCACCGGATTCTCGCGGTGGTGCGCGGGTCGGCGGTGAACCAGGACGGCGCCAGTAACGGGCTGACCGCACCGAACGGGCCCTCGCAGGAACGGGTCATCGCGGCCGCGCTCGCCGACGCCGGACTGGCGCCGGTGGACGTGGACGTCGTGGAGGCCCACGGTACGGGCACCGCGCTCGGTGATCCGATCGAGGCGCGGGCGCTGCTCACCGCGTACGGCCGCCGGCGGTCCGAGCCGCTGTGGATCGGGTCGCTGAAATCGAATATCGGGCATACCCAGGCCGCGGCGGGCGTGGGCGGCATCATCAAGATGGTGCAGGCCCTGCGGCACGAAGAACTGCCGCGGACCCTGCACGTCGACGAACTGTCGCCCCATGTGGATTGGCGGGCGGGGTCGGTGGAGGTGCTCACCCAGGCCCGGGACTGGCCCGCGACGGCCGGCCGGGTACGCCGGGCCGGGGTGTCCTCCTTCGGGATCAGCGGTACCAACGCGCACGTGATCATCGAGGAGGCCCCCGCCGCGCCGGGCACGCGGGCGGGCGCCGGCCCGGTTGCCGCGGGCGCGGGGGCACTCGATATTCCTGTGGTGCCGCTGCGGATCTCCGCGAAGTCCGATGAGGCGCTGCGGGCGCAAGCGCAGCGGTTGCGGGACTGGCTGGTGGATTCGCCGGATGCGGATCCGTGGGCGGTGGCACGGTCGCTGCTGGACTCGCGGGCCGTGCTGAACCGGCGTGCGGTGGTTCTCGGCGGTGACCGCGCCGAACTGCTGGCGGGCCTGGCCGCGCTGGCCACCGGCACCGGCGGGCCGGGTGTGGTGGCCGGTGGGCCGGTGCCGGGGCAGGCGGCGTTCCTGTTCACCGGTCAGGGTGCGCAGCGGGCCGGGATGGGCCGGGAGCTGGCCGCGGTGTTCCCGGTGTTCGCGGCGGTGTTGGAGGAGGTGTGTGCGGAGTTCGATCCGCTGCTGGGCCGGTCGTTGCGGGAGGTGATGTTCACCGATCCGGAGGGGGTGATCGATCGGACGGAGTTCACCCAGCCGGCCCTGTTCGCCTTCGAGGTCGCGCTCTTCCGGCTGCTGGAGTCCTTCGGTGTGGTGCCGGACCTGGTCACCGGGCATTCGATCGGTGAGCTGGCGGCGGCGTACGTGGCGGGGGTGTGGTCGCTGCCGGACGCCTGTGCGCTGGTGGCGGCGCGGGGCCGGCTGATGGGCGCGCTGCCCCCGGGTGGCGCCATGGTGGCCGTCGCGGTGACCGAGACCGAGGCGACCGAGGTGGCGTTCGGCTACCTCGGCCGAGTGTCGATCGCGGCGCTCAACGGACCGTCCTCGGTCGTGTTCTCCGGCGAGGAGGATGCGATCGAGGAGATCGCGCAGCGGTTCACCGACGAGGGAGTACGCACGTCGCGGCTGCGGGTGAGCCACGCCTTCCATTCCGAACTCATGGAACCGATGCTCGACGAATTCCGGGAGGTCGCCCGGGGCCTGATCTATCGGGAACCGCTGCTGCCGGTGGTATCCGGCCTGTCCGGTGGGCTCGCGGCGGCGGAACTCACCGACCCCGAGCACTGGGTGGACCAGGTCCGCGAATGCGTGCGCTTCGCGCCCGCGGTGGAGGCGCTGGTCGAGGCCGGGGCACGGACCTTCGTCGAGGTGGGCCCCGATGCGGTGCTGACCGCGATGACCCGGGAGTGCCTGGCCGAACACCCCGAGGCCGAGGCCGGGTCGGTGGTCGCCGCCTCGGTGCGGCGAACGGTCGACGAGGTCCGCGGACTGGTTTCCGTTCTCGCACAGGTATCGGTGTCGGGCGGCGCCGTGCAGTGGGCGACCCTGTTCGCCGGGCGTCCCGCGTCCCGGGTGGACCTGCCCACCTACGCGTTCCGGCGCCGGCGGTACTGGCCGCAACCGGCCCCCGAACCGGCGGCCGGCTCGTTCGGGCATCCGCTGCTCACCGCCGCCGTGCCGCGCGCGGCCCAGGACGAATGGCTGTTCACCGGACTTCTGTCACTGCGCACCCATCCGTGGCTCGCCGACCACGCGGTGCTCGGCTCGGTGCTGCTGCCCGGTACCGCTTTCGTGGAGATGGTCGCGGCCGCCGGTAGTCGGCTGGGCCTGGAAACGGTCGAGGAACTCGTTCTGGCCGCGCCGCTGGTGTTCGCCGCGGACGCGGAAATGGATATCCAGGTGGGCCTGGCAGTGCCCGACGGTACCGGCCGGCGCACCTTCGAGATCCATTCCCGCCCGGCCTCGACCGGTGATACGCCCGCCGCGACCCCGTGGGTGCTGCACGCGAACGGTGTGCTGGCCGGCGGTGACGAACCCGGCGCGGTATGGCAGGAGCAGGCGTGGCCGCCGCCGGGCGCCGAGCGCGTGGACGATCGCGCGTTCTACGACCGTCTCGCGGCGCGCGGCTTCGACTACGGCCCGGCCTTCCGGGGTGTCACCGCGCTGTGGAAGCGCGGCTCCGAGACCTTCGCCGAGGTCTCCCTCGACGAGACCGCGAGCGGTCCGGTCACCGGATTCGGTGTGCACCCGGCACTGCTGGACTCCTGCCTGCACGCCGCGCTGGACGGGTTGACCGGCGAGTTCGCGGAAGGTCGGGTGCCGCTGCCCTTCTCGTTCGCCGGGGTGCGACTGGGCCGCCGGAGCACGGCGACCGCGCGGGCCCGTGTCGTCACGCACGGTGACGGGCGGATCGGGATCGATATCGCCGACAGCACTGGGACTTTCGTGGCGTCGGTCGCGGCGGTCACCGCGCGTGGGGTGACGCCGGAGGCGCTCGCCGCCGCCGGCGCGCAGGCCGGGCCGGCGCCGCTGGTACTGAACTGGATCGCGACCGAACCACCCACGCCGCGCGCCGCCGCAACCCTCGCCACACTGGGCGCGCCGCGGATCCCCGGTATCGACCGGCATTTCGCCGAAATCACCGAACTCGCCGTGGCCGAACCCCTTCCCGATGTCGTGGTGTGGTCGTTGTCCGAGGACGGCACGGCACCGGGCGACGATCGCGCCGTCGAAGTGCGGCGGGCGGTACACGCCACGCTGGCCGTGCTGCGGTCCTGGCTGTCGGCGGAACGGACCGCCGATATCCGGCTCGTGGTCGCGACCCGCGGTGCGGCGGGTCTGCCGGATACGCCGGTGGACCCGGTCGCGGCCGCGGTAGCGGGCCTGGTGCGCAGCGCGCAGTCGGAACATCCCGGCCGGATCCTGCTGCTGGACCACGACGGCGGACTGGACGCGGCGGTGGTGCGCGGTGTCCTGGATGCCGGGGAGCCGTCGGTGGCCGTTCGTGCTTCGCGGATGTTCGTACCGCGCCTGACCCCGGCCGCGCCGCCCGCCACGGACGTACCGGCCCGGCCGGGTGGCGCCTTCGGGACGGGGACGGTACTGATCACCGGGGGCACCAGCGGCCTCGGCGCGGTGACCGCCCGGCATCTGGTGGCGGCGCACGGTGTCCGGCGTCTGCTGCTGGTGTCGCGCCGGGGCGAAACGGCCGCAGGGGTCGCGGAACTGGTGGCCGAACTGGCGGAACTCGGTGCGCGCGCCCGGGTCGCCGCCTGTGATGTCACCGATCGGGCGAGTGTGGCGGCGGTACTGGATTCGGTCGACACCGACCATCCGCTGACCGCGGTGATCCATTCCGCCGGTGTCGTCGACGATGCCACCATCGACACCCTCACCGCCGAACAGGTCGATCGGGTGCTCACCCCCAAGGTCGACGGCGCGTTGATTCTCGACGAGCTCACCCGCGGGCACGAGCTGGCGGCGTTCGTCGTGTACTCGTCGGTGGCCGGTGTCCTAGGCGCCCCCGGCCAGGGGAACTACGTGGCCGCGAACTCCTTCCTCGACGCCCTGGCCCACAACCGCCGTACCGCGGGACTGCCCGCGCTGTCGGTGGCCTGGGGCGCCTGGAGTCAGGAAGTGGGTATGACGGGTGCGCTGGACCGGGCCGCGGTGGCCCGGCTGCGCCGGATGGGCATCACACCGTTGCGCGATGCCGCCGGGACCGCCTACCTGGACGCGGCGGCGGCCACGGATTCGGCGCTGGCCGTCTGCGTCGATTTCGACCGGCCGACCCTGGCCGCGGGCGCTCGGGCCGGTCGCCTGCCCGCCGTGCTCGGTGCGCTGGTCCCGGCACCGCGGGTCCGGCGGGAGGCCGGGCCCGCGGTCGCGGGGGCCGGCGGCGAGGGCACCGCGCTGGCCGCCCGGCTGACCGCGGTGCCGGAGGAACAGCGTGACCGGGTGGTGCTGGAGGTGGTGCGTGAGCACGCCGCGGCGGTGCTGGGTTATCCGGACGCCACGGCACTGGATCCCGAAACGCCTTTCCAGGAACTGGGGTTCGATTCGCTCGCCGCGGTGGAACTGCGCAACCGCCTGGCCGAGGCGGCGGGTGTCACCCTGCCCTACGCGCTGGTCTTCAACTATCCGACCGCGGTCGCGGTGGCGGGCATGCTGCGGTCGCTGGTGGAGGAGGCGGGGATGGCTGCCGCCACCCCGGAGACATCGAACGGGTCGGCGGTGGACGATCAGCTCGCCGCACTACGGACCCTGCTCGGGACCCTGCCCTCCGAGCGGGACAGGTCACGGCTGGCCGAGGGCCTGCGCGCACTGCTGGCCGAGACCCTGCCCGAACCGGACACCGAGACCGGTGTCGACCAGTCCGCGGTCGAACAGGCCAGTGCCGAAGAGCTTTTCGCACTGATCGACCGGCAGCTCACCGCGGAATGAACCCGGCGGGCGAGGGCGGCATGGCCGTACTCGCCCGCCGATGGCCCGCACCCACTCTCCGACCGAAGGATTCGCCGATGTCTTCCCCGTACGCCACCCCGACCCTGCCCGGATCGCGCGACGCCCATGATCTCTACCTGCGCGACCCGGAGGTGGTGGGCGGCGACGCCGCGGAACTGCTGGACGATATCGGCCGGCGGCTGGTCGTCGTGGCGGACGCCGAACCGGTACCGGCGGCGGGCGGAACACTGGTGCCCGCGGCCGACGCGGTCGCCGGTGACCTCCCGGTGCTCGGGATGGTGGCGCCCTGCGGAACGGAAGCGCTCGGTTCGGCGGCGTTCCGGCGCGCACACGGGGTACGGCTGTCCTACGTGGTCGGCGAGATGGCCCGCGGGATCGCCTCCGCCGAAATGGTCACCGCCGCCGCGCGTGCCGGAATCCTGTCCTTCTTCGGCACCGGCGGGCTGAGTCTCGCCCGGGTGGAGCGGACGGTGGCCGAGCTGGCCGGGCGGCTGGACGGTCTCCCGTGGGGGGCGAATCTGCTACACAACCCCGGCGAACCCGAAGTGGAGGAGGCCACCGCCGCGCTGCTGCTCGAACACCGGGTGCCGGCTGTTTCGGCGTCCGCCTTCATGGGGCTCACCCCGGCTGTGGTGCGCTGCGCGGCGGCCGGATTGCACCGCGGGCCGGACGGCCGCGTCCAGCGGGCCACCAAGATCATGGCCAAGGTGTCCCGGCCCGAGGTCGCGCGGCTGTTCCTCGCGCCCGCCCCGGAGAAGATCCTGCGCAAGCTGGTGGCGGCCGGGCAACTGACCGCCGCCGAGGCCGAGCTGGCGGCCCTGGTGCCGGTGGCCGAGGACATCACGGTGGAGGGCGACAGCGGCGGTCATACCGACGGCCGCCCGCTGCCGGCGCTGCTACCGCGGATGATCGCCCTGCGCGACGAGGTCTCCCGGCAGTACGGGTACGACCGGCGGGTCCGGCTCGGGGCCGCAGGCGGTCTGGGCACCCCTGAGGCCGTCGCCGCCGCCTTCGCATTGGGCGCGGACTACGTGCTGACCGGATCGATCAATCAGCTCGCCTCGGAAGCGGATCTGTCCGAGTCGGCGAAAACCCTGCTCGCGGCCGCCGATATCGCCGACTTCACCACGGCGCCCGCCGCCGATATGTTCGAGATCGGTGCCCGGGTGCAGGTGCTCAAGAAGGGGAGCCGCTTCTGGACCCGTGCCCAGTGGCTCTACGACCGCTACACCGCTCATTCCGGTCTGGACGAACTGAGCCCCGCCGATACGAAGAAGCTCGAGACCGAGATCTTCGGCGCCACCGTCGACGAAATCTGGACGCGGACCCGGGATTTCTGGCAGGACCGTGATCCGAAACAGCTCACCCGCGCCGAACGGGACCGTAAACACCGGATGGCCCTGTGCTTCCGCTGGTATCTCGGGATGTCCACCCGCTGGGCCACCGAGGGCGAAACCGAGCGCCGCGGCGACTTCCAGCTGTGGTGCGGCCCGGCGATGGGTGCCTTCAACCACTGGGCGGGCCCGGATATCGGCACGCCGGGGGTGGTCGAGATCGCGGAGAACCTGATGCGCGGCGCGGCCGTATCGACCCGGCGCGACGCGGCGGTCCGGCTCGGCGTCGACCGGGTGTTCCCGCCGGTGCGCTACCGGTCCGCGAGCGCGGTCTGACGACCCCGCGGACTCATCGCGCCTCGGCGCCGGTTCGTTCCGGGGAGAAATCATCCAATCCGTTCGTCCGGGTGTTGTGCGCGGCCCGGATACGCCACTCACCGTCGTGCCGGACCAGGACGAGGGTGATGAATCCCTGCCGGTCCTCGGCGGTCTCCGTGCCGGGTAGCACGTGGCCCGGCCAGCTCCAGCGGGTGTGGACGAGCGCGACGCCCGGTGCCAGTTCGTCGATCGCCACGATCTCCTGGGTGTAACCGCGCTTCTGCCTGATCACCGACTCCGGTACGTCCAGGTGGCCCCGGATATTCGCCTCGCGGGTCCGCCACCAGATCCCGCGGTGGGTGATGAAATCCGAATCCTCGGTGAAATACGTACCCCACTGCCGCATGTCGTGCCGCACCCACAGCTCGGTGTGGGCGGCCAGGGTGGCTCTGATACTCCGATCGTCTTCCGCTTGCATACCGACACTCTCGAGCCTCAACATATGTTGAGGTCAAGCCCCGTGTTCCGGTCTCCGGGATGCGGGGCTCACGCGAGTCGCTGCTCGGCGATCGGAGTACTGAGCGAAGTGCCGTTGAGTTCGAGATATAGCAGGCGTTCGGTCACCGACACGGTGGCCGTATTACGGCGTTCGAGAACCGCCGCCGCGGCCTCGACGAAAGGCCGGTCGAAGGAGATGAGCGGGATGTTCGCGGCGTGATGGATCCGTTTGCCGGACAGCTGCGCCAGCACCTTGACGGGATCGCGATGGGTGTACACCGCGACCCGCTCGGCGAGTTTGCTACCGCGATGCACGCGGTCGGAATCAGGGGCGCCGACCTCTATCCACGCGGTGATCCGGCCGGTGAGGTCGCGGACCAGAACCGCCGGTTCGGCGGTGGAGGAGACGCCGCCGTCGCTGAAGGCGATGCCGTCGGTGTATTCGAGGCAGTAGGCCAGCAGCCGGGTGATCAGGAATTCCGTGGTCTCCGAGGGGTGCCGGGCCATCCGCAACTCCAGCTCCTGGTAGACGCCCCGATCGATATCGGACAGGTGCAGGGTGACGGTGTGCAGAGTCGCGCCGGTAGCCATAGGACGGTCAGCCTAACGAACGGGGCCGGGCGAAGTCCCGGGCCCGTTCCGCGCACGGCGGAACGGAGGCGGAGGTACGCACGGCCGCACGGAGCTCCAGATGCGGGCGCACGCGCCGGGAATGCCCCGCTCGATCCGAGTGTTCTTGTGCAGTGTCACAAATACGCCGGAACTCGAACGTCTCGTGCCGCGGCGGCGCCGCGTCCGTGGCTGTGCCGAACCGGATGGCCGGAGAGGTTCTATCGTGCGGGCGATCGCGGTAGTAGCCCCGGCCACCGGGCCGGGGCTACTACCGTCGAGCGGAACCGCTGGACCTTGCTCAGCCGAGGCTGAAGGGCTGACCCCACACGCGGAACTCGGAGATGCCCTGCTCGGTGGTGGTCTCGACCCGCACGAAGGCACGGGCCTGGGCGTAACCGGCGCAGCCGTTGAGACCGATGGTGGAATCCGACCAGGTCACCGAGCCGTTGGCGCCGGTGAACTTGATGGCGAAGGTGTGGCCCTCGTCACCGTAGACATCCGGCTTCTCGATATCGAGCAGCAGGAACGAGGTGGCCTGGCCCGGGCCGAGGGTCAGGTTGGCACCGGAGCTGAGTTTCCCGGTCGCGTTGTCACCGGACTGGGTCACGTCGGCTCCGGCGTTGGCGGCGCCACCGCTGATATCGACCTGGCAGCCCACGACATAGCCGGGGGTGATCTTGGTGCCCTTGTGCGGGCCGTGCACCTCGACCTGTGCGCTACCGGAGACCCAGGCGTTGCGGTGCAGCGGGGTCGAACCCATGGACGGGTTGATCAGCGCCGACTCGTTCGCGATCCGGGCGGTGATGCTCAGCCCGTTGGGCAGGGTGTGGTTCAGTTCCGCACCGGGCAGCGGGATGAAGGTGTCGGCATTGGCCGCGCCGGTCGAGAACAGGCCGACCGCGGCCACGGACGCGGCCGCCAGGCTCGCGGCCCGTACGACGCTTTTCTTGATGACAGACATGACAGTTTCCCTCTCGGAAAAGAATTCCGTTCAGCGACGGATTGGATCGACCAGATACGACGTGCGTCAGCCGATGCTGAACGGAGCTCCGTACAGGGTGGTCTTCGAATAATGGTCGCCGATGATTTCGACGACGGCGTAGGAACGGGCCTGCGCGTAACCGCCGCAGCCCTCGATATTCATTTCGACGTCTTTGTAGTCGACCCAGTACACGCCGGGCTTCGGGATATCGACACCCTCGACATTGACGAACTTGACCTCACCCGGGCCGAGTTTCAGGCCGATCGAACCACTGGCACCCAGGCTGGAGGTGCTCAGGCTGGCACCCACGCCGGCGGAGATGGCGTTGTCGGCAATGCTGACCTGGCAGCCGACGATGTACCCGGCGCTGACCCGGGAGGCGCCGTGGGTGGACGAGTTGTTGGTGCCGGGGGCGTTGGTGGGGCCCTTCCAGGGGCCCGGGGTGCCCTCCGGGGTCTGGCTGACGTCCGCGAAGATGCGTCCGCTCAGCCAGGCGACCCGGCCGGCGCCGTTGGCCGACAGCGACGGCGAGATGAGCGCGCTCTCGTCGACACGGCTCAGTTTCACGCCGGGTCCGAGCTTTTCGCCGCCGGGCAGCGGCACAAAGGTGTCGGCATTCGCCATGCCTCCGGCGACGCCCAGTACCGCCGCCGTCATCGCCGCGGTGGCAGCAATCGACTTGATATTCATCGTGGTTCCCTCATGGTTTTGCGAATTGTCGCCTTATTTCGGCCGGACGGTGCCGTCCGGCGAAAAGGGCAGCAGTGATCCCCGGGCCTGTACACGCACGCGCGTAGGCCGCGGTTCGGGGGGTATTACTGCGCAATCGCAGGTGAAATCCGGGGGTTACGAAAAACCCACCGGTGGTGTCGGATCGTCTTCCTGGGCGATCAGGTGACGAATGGCTGCATCATCTATCCCTCATCCTGTCGATCTTCTTGCAACCCGGTCGGATTCGACCGGAAACTCTGCGGCGAGGGGGAGAGCAGGCGCACGGGCGTCAGCAGCGTCGGAGTCCACATCCCTCACACCTCTCGCTCGTGCGTCGTTGCGCCGGACGGATACTCGCCCCGCTCGGGGAGAGATCCGCTCGCGGACACCGTGGGTGCGGTGTCGGCGCAGTCTGTTGCCAGCCCGTCTTCGGTTAGGTTAGCCTTTCCTCACTATAAAGCCTTGGTAACGACTTTTGTGAGTAATGACAGTGACCTACGTCATACGGACCGGAAGGGACGATTCGATGCACAGAAGGTCTGGCACCGCCTCATGACTGCCGGTTCGTCCTATGAATACCACACACATGTGGGTGTCCGCAGGTGGTCTGGATGGTTGCTGGGGGCAATATTCTTGGTAATCGCCTGCTTACTGAGTCTCGGGGTCGGGGTGGCGCATATTCCGATCACGGAAATCATTAGTGCACTGTGGAAGCCCGATGGCTCGCCCAACGACCTGGTCATCAGCGAATACCGCCTACCCCGTACGCTGCTCGGATTGCTCGCCGGTAGCGCGCTGGGGGTCGCGGGCTGCCTGATGCAGGGCCTGACCCGCAACCCGCTCGCCGATCCGGGCCTGCTCGGCGTCAACGCGGGCGCCGCGTTCGCCATCGCGGTCGCCGTCGCCTATCTGGGCGCCGACGGGATCGCCTCCTATGTCTGGTTCGGCTTCGCGGGCGCCGCGGTAGTGTCGGTGGCGGTGTATCGGCTGGGGACCGTCGGGCGCGGTGGGACCGATCCGATCCGGCTCACCCTGGCGGGTGTCGCGGTGACCGCCGTGCTCACCGGTGTCACCAAGGGGCTGATCCTGCTGAACTCGACCGCCTTCGACAAGATGCGGCAGTGGGATGCCGGTGCGCTGACCGGTCGCGGCTACGACGTTCTCGCCGGCGCCACGCCCTTCGTCGTGGCCGGGCTGATCCTGGCCTTCGTCGCCGCCCGCTCGCTCAATGCCGTGGCGCTGGGCGACGATCTGGCCCGCGCGCTGGGCGTACACGTGACCCGCACCCGGGCCTGTACCGCGCTCGCGTTGATCCTGCTCTGTGGCACCGCCACCGCGGCGGTCGGCCCGATCACCTTCGTGGGCCTGGCGGTACCACATATCGCACGCTGGATCGTCGGCCCCGACCACCGGTGGATCGTCGCCTATTCCTTGGTCCTGGCGCCCGCGCTGGTGCTCTTCGCGGATGTGGTGGGCCGGATCGCCATCCCGCCCGACGAACTGTCCGCCGGTGTGGTGACCGCGTTCCTGGGCGCGCCGGTGCTGATCTGGCTGGCCCGCCGCTCGGAGATGAGGCAGTCGTGACCACCGTGCGCAAGCCACCGCGCCTCGGCGCCGCCTCGACCATCGATTTCGGCCGGTCGGTCCGGGTGCTGCGGCTGGGCGGTACCACCACCCGTTTCGGGATGCGCGGCCTCGTGGTGACGGTCGTGCTGCTGGCCGCCGCCTGCGTGGTGGCGCTGCTGGCGCTGGGCACCGGCGATTTCGCGATCCCGCCGGACCGGGTGGTGCGGGCGCTGCTCGGCAATGGGGTGGGTGGCGACGAACTGGTCGTGCGGGAATGGCGGATGCCCCGGGTGCTCATGGCGCTGGTGCTCGGCGCGGCACTCGGGATCAGCGGCGCGATCCTGCAATCGGTCACCCGGAACCCGCTGGGCAGCCCGGATATCGTCGGCTTCAACTCCGGCGCCTACACCGGCGCGCTGCTGGTGCTGCTGTCCGGTGGCGGCTACTACGCCACCGCGGCCGGTGCGCTGGGCGGCGGACTGCTCACCGCGCTCGCGATCTTCGTGCTGGCCTTCCGGCAGAACGTCAAGGGATTCCGGCTGATCATCGTCGGTATCGGGGTCGGCGCGATGCTGGCCGCGATCAACACCTGGCTCATCCTGCGCGCCGACCTCGACGAGGCGATGTCGGCCGCCGCGTGGGGTGTCGGGACGCTGGACGGGCTCACCTGGGACGAAATCGTGCCGGCCCTCGTAGTGCTGGCGATTCTGGCCGTCGTGGTCGTTCCCGCCGCCTACCGGTTGCAGGTGCTGGAGCTGGGGGACGACGCGGCGCAGACGCTCGGGATCCGGGTGGGGCGGGCGCGCCTGGTGCTGACCGTGCTCAGTGTCGCGTTCACCGCGGTCGGCACCGCGGTGGCCGGCCCGATCGCGTTCGTCGCGCTGGCGGCGCCGCAGCTGGGCCGCCGTCTGGCGCGCACCCCGACCACCGCGATCCTGCCGGCCGCGGCGATGGGTGCGCTGCTGCTGGTGGTCTGCGACTGGATCTCGCGCCGGGCGTTCGCGCCGACCGCCCTGCCGGTCGGGGTGGTGACCGCGTCGATCGGTGGCGCATATCTGGCCTATCTGCTGGTGGCCGAGGCTCGACGGAACTGAGGGAATCATGGTGGACGAAAAACTCGGGCACAGTGCCGCCGACGGGGCCGCCGCGCCGGCCAGGTTGCGCGCCGACCGGTTGCGCCTGGGCTACCGCAGCCGGGTCATCAGCGACGAACTGACCGTCGATATCCCCGACGGCACCTTCACCGTCATCATCGGCCCGAATGCCTGCGGGAAATCCACGCTGCTGCGGGCACTGTCGCGGCTGCTGGCGCCCGAATCCGGTGCGGTGCTGCTCGACGGGAAACAGATCGGCAGCTATCCGGCCAAAGAGGTCGCCCGGCGGATCGGGCTGCTGCCGCAGACCTCGACCGCGCCGGAGGGGATCCGGGTCGCCGATCTCGTGGCGCGCGGCCGGTATCCGCATCAGTCGTTGATCCGGCAGTGGTCGCGGCGCGACGAGGAGGCCGTCGCCGCGGCCATGGCCGCCACCGGGGTGGCCGAACTGTCCGGGCGGCTGGTGGACGAACTGTCCGGTGGTCAGCGGCAGCGGGTGTGGATCGCGATGGTGCTCGCGCAGGAGACGCCGATCGTGCTGCTCGACGAACCGACGACCTTCCTCGATATCGCCCACCAGATCCAGCTGCTGGATCTGTGCCGCGAGTTGAACCGGGAGACCGGGCGGACGGTGGTCGCGGTCCTGCACGATCTGAATCACGCCTTCCGGTACGCCGATCATCTGATCGCCATGCGGGACGGGGCGGTGATCGCGGCCGGAGCGCCGCGCGAGATCGTCACCGCCGAACTGGTGCAGAAGGTGTTCGACCTGGGCTGCCGGGTGATCGACGATCCCGAAACCGGCGCCCCGCTGGTGGTTCCGCTGGCCCGGAACGCGGTGCGCGCGGGCTGAACGCGACAAACCGGACGGGAACTCTTACCGGATAGATGTTTTACTTTAGTAAAGGTTAGGCTAACCTCAACTGTGGTTGTGTGTCGTGCCGGTCGATAGAGGGACCGGTATCGGCACCGCACCGAAAGTGGTTCACAGCGAAGGGAGTTGCCGTGCCGGCGGCAGAGCAGGATGCCTCGAAGGCCAGCGATCCCGGGTTACCGCTCACCGGCCCTCAGCTGGGAATATGGAATGCGCAGCTGTTCGACCCGGACTCCGGGCGGTATCTGGTCGGTGAGGTCCTCGAGATCTCCGGCGATACCCCGATCGATGTCGGGGCATTGGCCGAGGCGATCCGCCGCACGGTGGCCGAAGCGGAGAACATGCGGTTGCGGTTCCGCGATACCGCGGCCGGTCCACGGCAGTACGTCTGTGCGGAACCCGCCGTACTGCAGCCGATGATCGACCTGCGCGGTGCGGCCGAACCGTATTCGCTCGCCCACGAGGCGGTGGCACTGGAACGTCATCACGCGGCGCAGCGGTGCCGCGGCATGGTGGACCGGCGATTGTACAACTACACGCTGATCCGGCTCACCGACTCCGAGGTCTGGTGTGTGCAGCTTTATCACCACCTGATCGTCGACGGCTACAGCGCGGCCCTGCTGTCGCGCCGGGTCGCCGCGCACTACACCGCGCTGCGCCGGCAGACGGAACCGCCCCGGGCGTCCTTCGGCACTATCGCCGAGCTGGTCGCCGACGAGCAGAACTACCGCGACAGCGAGCAATTCACCGCCGACCAGCGCTACTGGCGTGAACAGCTCAGCCCCGCGCCCTCGCTCGACGGCCGCGGGACCGCCCTCGGGGGCGCGGTGGAACGCACCCTGCGCGCCGAGGCGATCCTGCCGGTGGAAACGCTGGAACGGCTGCGCGCTTGTACCGAGCGCTACCGGATCACCTGGGCCGACGGCCTGATCGCCTGCTATGCCGCCTATGTGCAGCGGCTGCTGGGCAATTCCGATGTCGTGCTCTCGATGTTGATGATGGGCCGGGTCGGCCGGGTCGCGCTGAGCACCCCGGCGATGGCGGTCAACGTGCTGCCGCTGCGGCTGACCGTGCACGCCCACGACACCGTCGGCGAACTCGGCGTGCGGGTCGCCGAGACGCTGCGGGAGATGCGCAGGCATCAGCGCTACAGCGGTGCCGACCTGGCCCGCGACCTCAGCGGTTTCGGGGCGGGTGAACTGCTGCACGGAATCGGTATGAACCTCAAGGTTTTCGACTTCGCCCTCGACTTCGACGGCGCCGAGGGCGTGCTGCGGAACGTGGCCGGCGGTCCGCCGGAGGATCTCGGACTGGTGGTGACCCCGCTCCCCGACAAATCGGTGCTGCTCGGCTTCGAATGCGATGCCCGCACCAACGATCCGGAGACCGCCTACCGCCGGGTGGTGGGTCTGGTGCGGGTGATCGAGGCGTTCACCGAACTGGACAAGGTGGCCGTCGGGACCCTGGAACTGATCGACCGCGCGGACCGCGACCGCCTGCTGGCCGCGCGCTGCGGGCCGCCGGCTGCCGCCGGCACCGCCGAACCGGTGCCCGCCGCGCTGGACCGGATGGTCGCCGCGTATGCCGGCGACACGGTCCTGGTCAGCGGTGCACAGCGCTACACGGCCGGTGAACTCGGTGCGCAGGTGTACCGGCTGGCCCGGTATCTGCGGGACCGGGGCGTGACACCGGGCGGGCTCGTCGGTGTCGCGCTACCGCGGACCGCGGATCTGGTGGTCGCGCTGCTGGCCGTATGGCGGGCGGGCGGCACGTATCTGCCGCTGGACCCGGAACATCCGGTCCCCCGGCTCCAGACCATGATCGACGACGCCGCCCCGGTCCTGGTGCTCACCGACAGCGCCCTGGCCGGTGCCCTCGACGGGCCGGCAGTGGTACTCGACAGCGACCCGGTGCGCGAGGCGTTGCGCGGTTATCCGGGCACACCGCCGACCGCGGGCGAGACCGGGACCGTCCGGGGTGATCACCCCGCCTATGTGCTCTACACCTCCGGCTCCACCGGTACGCCGAAAGGGGTGGTGATCGACCACACCGCGCTGGCGCAGCTGGTGGCCGGGCACCGGTCCGGGATCTACGCCGAGACCGTCGCACGGGCCGGGGGCCGGCGGCTCGCGGTCGCGCATACGACCTCCTTCGCCTTCGACGCGGCGCTCGATCCACTGCTGTGGCTGCTCGACGGTCATCGGATCCATCTGTACGACAGCGATATCCGGCGCGATCCCGCGGCGCTGGTCGCGGCGATGCGAACCGACGGAATCGAGGTGGTGGACGGAACCCCGACGCTGGCCGCCGCGCTCTTCGGGCACGGGCTGGCCGAGCTCGCGCCGCGGCTGCTCGTCCTGGGCGGGGAAGCCTGCCCGCCCGATCTGTGGCAGCAGGTGCAGCGCGCCGGGATCACCGCGGTCAATCTGTACGGGCCGACCGAGGCCACCGTCGACGCCATCGGCGCGCCCGTGCGCGGCGCGGACCCGCATATCGGTGTCCCGCTTCCCGGGGTGCGGGCCTATCTCCTCGACAACGGACTCCAGGCGGTGGCCGACGGACAACCCGGCGAACTGTATCTGGCGGGCGCGGGTATCGCGCAGGGCTATCTGGGCGCCCCCGGAATCACGGCCCAGCGCTTCATAGCCGATCCTTTCGGCCCGCCGGGTGCCCGGATGTACCGCAGCGGCGATCTGGCGCGCTGGGAGGCCGGGAGCGGCTATTTCTATTCCGGCCGCGCCGATGCCCAGGTGAAGATTCGCGGGCACCGGATCGAGATCGGTGAGGTGGAGGCCGCGCTGAGCGGGCTCCCGGAGGTCGCGACGGCGGCCGCCGATATCCGGGATATCGCGGGGCGGGCGAGTCTCGTCGGTTACGTCGTGCCGGCGCGGGACGCGCCGGACGCCAGCGGCGGACCGGGCGATCTCGGTGCCCGGATACGCAACCGGTTGGCCGAATCGCTGCCCGATCCGATGGTGCCGACCCGCGTCGTGGTGCTCGAAGAACTGCCGTGGACGGTGAACGGCAAGGTCGACCGTGCCGCGCTGCCCGATCCGGCCGAACCGGCCGGTGGGCGCGCGCCGGCCACCGTGGCCGAGCACGCGGTCGCCGAGGTGGTCGCCGAACTGCTCGGCGGCGCGACCGTCGATATCGACGACGACTTCTTCGGCGCCGGGGGTGACAGCATCACCGCGATCGGGGTCTGCACCCGGCTCCGGGAACGGGGACTGGTCCTGGCCCCGCAGGACATGCTGACCCGCCGCAGTCTGGCCGATCTGGCCGCGGCGGCCGAAAACGTCGATCCCGCGGCGGTTTCCGGGACGCAGCGGCCGCCGGACGCGGCCGCCGTCGCGATAGCGCTCCCGCCGGACGACGCCGCCGAATTGACCGCCGCGTACGGGCCGATCGCCGATGTGCTGCCGCTCTCCCCGTTGCAGGAGGGGCTGCTCTTCCACGCCCTGCGCGACGGCGCGGCCGATGTCTACACGCTCACCGCCCGTTTCGAACTGGCGGGACCGCTGGACCCGGACCGGCTGGGCGCGGCATTCGCGACGGTGCTGGGACGGCATCCGAACCTGGCCGCGGCCTTCCGATACGAGCAGTTCGACCGCCCGGTGCAGGTGATCCCGCGGACACCGCGGGTGGCATGGCAGGTCGAGGATCTGCGCGACCGGTCACCGGCCGCCGCCGCGGCGGCCGCGCGGAAGCTGGAGGAGCTGGCCGGGGCGCGGACCTTCGATATCGCCGAACCACCGCTGCTGCGGGCACTGCTCATCCGGCTGTCCGATACCGCGCACCGACTGGTGCTGACCGCCCATCATCTGCTGGCCGACGGCTGGTCGGTGCCGATCGTGCTGCGCGAGATGCTCGCGCTCTACCACGGCGAGCGGTTGCCCGAACCCGGTTACTACGGCACCTATCTGGCCTGGCTCGCCGCCCGCGACAGCGACGCGGCCGTCCGCCGCTGGGCCGAATACCTGCGGGGACTGTCCGCGCCGAGCCTGGTCGGCGCGCCCGGGCCGCGGTCGGTCGCGGTGGGACTGGATGTACCGCTGGCCGTCGAGATCGCGGCCGCGCTCGAATCGTTCGGCCGGGCCAACGGACTGACCATGAACACCCTGTTGCAGGGTGCGTGGGGGTTGGTACTGGCCGAGCAACTCGGTCGCGACGATGTGGTCTTCGGCGCGGTGGTGTCGGGCCGGCCGAGCGAGCTGCCGGGTGTGGCGGGCATGGTCGGGCTGTTCAGTAACACCGTCCCGGTCCGGCTGGTCCTGGATCCCGCGCGGCCCGCGGCCGTGCAGTTCGCCGAATTCCAGCAGACCACACTCGACCTGCAGAACCAGGGCTACCTGGGCCTGGCCACAGTCGAACGGGCGGCCGGAATCGGCCGGCTGTTCGACACCCTCGTGGTGTACGAGAACTTCCCGAAAACCGGTGTGCAGGGAAATGACTCGCACGAGCTCGGGGTGGCCGGTGTGACGGTGCACAGCCTCACCCACTACCCGGTGACGGTGACGGCCCTGCCCGGCGACCGGTTCCGCCTGATGCTGCACCACGACCCCGGCGCGGTGGACGCCGCGTCCGCCATACGGATGGCGGCCCGGCTCGGTGCGGTACTCACTGCCCTGGTCGACGAGCCCGGCGCCACCGCCGGCGCCGTGCTGGCGGCCACCCGGCACCCGGACACCCGCGGCCGCACCATGGCCGATTGGGGTCCGCATACCGCGCTCGATCCCGCGGCGCCCGCGATCACGGTCGACGGCGCGACGATCGCCTACCGCGAATTCGAGGCGCGCGCCAACCGGCTCGCCCGCTGGCTGGTCGCCCGGGATATCGGTCCCGAGACCGTGGTGACCGTGGCCATGCGGCGCGGCGCCGATCAGGTGATCGCGGCGCATGCCATCTGCCGGGCCGGCGGGGTGTACCTGCCGGTGGATCCGGGGCAGCCCGCCGAACGCGTGGACACCATCCTCGCGGCCGCCGCCACGCCGCTGGTGCTGACCACGGCCGCCGACGCCTTCGAAACCGGCCGGGCGCCCGTGGTTTCCGTCGATACGCTCGACACCGCGGGTTTCGCGGCCACCGCGCTCACCGACGCCGACCGGCTCGCGCCGTTGCGGCCGGACAATGCGGCCTACCTGCTGTTCACCTCCGGCTCCACCGGGGTGCCCAAGGGCGTGACGGTCCCGCACGCGGCCATCGTGAACACCTTCGCCTGGTTGCAGGAACAGCACGGGTTCGGGATCGGTGACACCGTGCTGTACCGGACCCCGGCGACCTTCGACGCCTCACTGCTGGAGATCTTCCTGCCGCTGCTGGTGGGCGCCCGGATCGTGGTGGCGCGCCCCAACGGTCACCGCGACCCCTACTATCAGGCACGGCTGATGGCCGAGGAACGGGTCACCGCGATCCAGATGACCTCATCCATGCTCACCACCACGGCCGAGGAAAGCGATCTGTCCGGGTGCGGCGCGCTGCGCTGTGTGTTCACCGGCGGCGAACCGCTGCCGCCCGCGACGGCACAGCGGTTCCGGACCGCGACCGGGGCCCGGGTGAACAACCTGTACGGCCCCACCGAGGCCGCGGTCTGCATCACCTATCACGCGACCGACGACGCCGACACCGTGACCGTCCCGATCGGCCGTCCGCCCGGCGGCGCGGGTGTGCGGGTGCTCGACGACAGGTTGCGGCCGGTGCCGTCCGGGGTGGTCGGGGAGCTGTATCTGACCGGGGTCCAGCTCGCCCGCGGATACCTGCACCGCCCGGAACAGACCGCGCGGACCTTCGTCGCCGACCCCGCCGGGACCGGCGAACGGATGTACCGCACCGGCGATCTGGTCCGCTGGGGCGCCGACGGTGAACTCGAGTACGTGGGCCGCACCGACAGCCAGATCAAACTGCGCGGTCAGCGGATCGAACTCGGCGATATCGAGTCGGCGATCCTGCGCCGCCCCGAGATCGTCCAGGTGGCGGTGATCCTGCGCGAGGACAACCCCGGCGATCAGCGCCTGGTGGCCTACCTGCGGACGCGGACCGGCGCCACCCTGGACGTCGACGCGGTGCGCGCCACGGTGCGCGACGCCCTGCCGGAGTACATGATTCCGGCGGCCTTCGTGGAACTCGACGAGATCCCGATGACGAGCAGCGACAAACTCGACCGCAAGGCGCTCCCGGTCCCCGACTATCCCGTGGACGCGCCCGTCGTCGCCGTCACCGCGGTCGCGGACCCGACGCTGTCCGCCGCCGCCGGGCCGGTACTCGCGGCCATGGCCGCGGTACTCGGTGTGGCGGCCGTCGGACCGGACGACGATTTCTTCGCCGCGGGCGGTCATTCGCTCACCGCGGTCCGGCTGGTCGGCCGATTGCGCCGGGCGGGTCACGAGGTGGTGGTCGACGATATCTTCGAGGCGCCCACCGCCCGGGCGCTGGCGGCCCGGATCGACGGTGCCGCTCCGGTGGCGCCGCCGCAGGTGGTTCCGGCTCGGGAAGCGGATCTCGCCGCGCCCTCCGAGGAGATCGCCATGCTGGGCCGGCGCCTCGACCATGTGCTCGAACTTCGTCCTCGCGGCTCGGCCGAACCACTGTTCTGTGTGCATCCGGTGGGCGGCACCGCCTGGCAGTTCACCCCGCTGGCCCGGCGGCTGCGCGCCGACCGGCCGCTGATCGGCTTGCAGTTGCCGGCGCTGCGGGGCGCGGAATCGGGCGCCACGACCATCGACGAACTCGCCGCGCGGTATCTGGCGACCATCCGGGAGATCCAGCCCGAGGGGCCCTACCACCTGCTCGGGTACTCACTCGGCGGCAATATCGTGCACGCGATCGCCGCGGCCCTCGCCGAGTGCGGCGTAGAGGTCGCGTTCGTGGGCCTGGTCGATTCGCATCCGCTGGCGAATCTGGCGGACCAGGCCACCGCGGCACTGGCGGATCCGGAGCGCCTGGCGGCCCTGCTGCCCGAACTCCCCGACGACGCCCCGGATCTCGCGGCGCTCATCCGGGGCGCGGCCGGCGAACTGCTGCGCATGGTCACCGTCTCCGAGGCACCGAGCTATGCCGGGCCGATGGCGCTGTACGCGGCCGATCCCGGTGACGAGGACGCTGCCGCGCGGGTCGCCGCCCAGCTGGCGGGCTGGCGCGCCGCCGGTGCGCGGATCACCCCGCGCCGCTTGCCCTACTCCCATTTCGGGATCGTTTCCGAGGACGGCTGGTCGGAGGTGGCCGCGCTGCTGGATACCGAAGCGGCCCTGCGGACCTGACCGTGCGTCCCGGTCCCCGAGACCTCGCCGCGGCACCATCCGGTACCCCGGCGATTCGAGAAAGAAAGTAGAACACCTATGTCGCTGTTATCCCACAGCCGCTTCGCGGCCTGGCTACGCCTCGTGGTCGGTCTGTTCGTCGCGGTGGTCGCGGTCGCGAGCTGTAGCTCCGATGCCGAACCCGCCGCCGCTTCCGGGACCCGCCCGGTCCAGACCGAGAAGGGCGCCATCGAGGTTCCCGCGGACCCGCAGCGGGTGGTGGTGCTCAACGGCGCGCTGGCCGGCTACCTCTACGACCTCGACGTTCCGGTGGCCGCGGCGGACCCGCGGGTGCTCGGGGTCAGCGGCCGTAATGCCGATTTCCCTAAGACCTGGGCCGATGCCGCGAAGGAGCAGGGCACCCAGATGGTGCCGGTGGGACAGGCCGTGAACGTGGAGTTCGTCGCCTCCCTCCAGCCCGACCTGATCATCGGTGGCGGCCAGGGTTTCCCGGCCAAACAGTCGGTGGACGCCTACGACCAGCTCAGTGCCATCGCGCCGACGGTACTGCTGCCCGGCAATGTCACCGGCTGGCAGGATCAGCTGAAGCAGATCGCCGATGTGGTGAACCGCGCCGACAAGGTCGCCGACCTGATCTCGGCCTACGACGACAAGGTGAAGCAGGTTTCCGCGGCGATCAAGGTCCCCGAGCAGCAGGTCGGCTACTTCCAGTCGGCCGCCGACGGCCAGCCGAAGATGATCCTGCCGAACGCCGCGCTGCCGACGCTGCTCGCCGAGCTGGGTTTCCAGGCCGATGACCAGGTTCTCGCCAAAGCCGGTAACCCCGAGCTGAACCCCTCGGCCGACTGGTTCGGTTTCAGCCCCGAACTGCTGACCAAGGTCGTGGACGCGCCCGTGGTGTTCGTCGTGCCGCTCAGCGGCGCCAAGAGCGCGGCCGATCTCGCCAAGGATCCGCTGTACGCCCAGCTGCCGGCGTTCAAGGACAAGAAGGTCTACGAACTGCCGGCCACCAGCTACCGGCCGGACTACCGCGGCGTCATGGACACCCTCGATCTGATTGCGGAGCAGTTCAATTGACTTCCTCCCGGCCCTAAAGGACCGGAATTCCCGTCCGGCTCACACCGGATAGTTCCTGCTTCGTAGCCGACGACCGAGGGGAGGCCCCTTGCGGATTCACACCAGCTCCACAGGCATCGCCGGGGGTTTCCCCGGCTACCGCACGACCTGCGGCAAGGATGTTCTTCGCGGCATTGATATCCCGGTCGTGCCGGGTGCCGCAGTCGGGGCACGCCCAGTGGCGCACCGACAATGTCAGGCCGGACGACAGATGCCCGCAGTTCGAGCAGGTCTTGCTGGACGGATACCAGCGGTCGATGACCACGACCCGTTTGCCGGCGCGTGCGGCCTTGTACTGCAGTTGGCGCCGGAACTCACCCAGTGCCGCGTCCCGCACCGCACGGTTGAGCCCGGCTTTGGCACGCACATTCCGGCCGGGCTTGGCCACGGTCCCCTTGGCGCTGCGGCTCATGCCCGCGACATTGAGGTCTTCGATCGCGATCACATCGTTTTCGCGAACCAGACGCGTCGAGGTGCGGTGCAGGAAGTCGGCACGGGCATTGCGGATCTTGCGGTGCGCCCGCGCGACCTTGATCTTGGCCTTGCGGCGGTTCGCCGACCCGCGCTGTTTGCGGGCCATGCGCCGCTGATAGCGGGCGAGGTTGCGGGCCTTGCGGTCCAGGCGGCGGGGGTTGGCGATCTTCTCCCCGGTCGACAGAACAGCGAAATCCTTCACCCCGAGATCCACCCCGACCACCCGGCCGGTGTCCGGCAGCGGCTCGGGATCGTCGGTGTCCACCGCGAACGTCACGAACCACCGGCCGTCCGGCTCCCGCGACACGACCACCATCGTCGGATTCAGCGTCGCCAAGATCTCCGGGTCCCAGGACCACACGAAATCCAGCGGTGCCGTGTGCTTGGCCAAGGTCAGCTTGCCGTCACGAAGGCGGAACGCGGACCGCGTGTAGTGCGCGGACTGACGACCGTTGCGGGACTTGAACCGTGGGTACCGGGCTCGTCCGGCGAAGAAGTTGGCGTAGGCGGTGTGCTGGTGGCGCAGGGTTTGTTGCAACGGCACCGAGGAAACCTCGGACAGGAACGACAGATCCTCGGTCTTTTTCCACGCCGTCAGGGCGGCGTCGGTCTGCTTGTAGGAGGTTTTCGCCCCGTGCGCACGGTAGGCGCGGTGCCGGGCATCGAGGGTCTTGTTCCAGACCAGCCGCACACACCCGAACGTGCGACCCAGCTGGGTCGCCTGTCCGGTATCGGGGTAGGCCCGGACTTTGTACGCCATCCGCACAGCGGAATTCTTAACACGGAGCACCGACACACATAAAGAAAGAAGGTTGGCATGGCAACCGCTGATCGCGTCGAGTGCGGAGTCGACGCGTTTCCTCCCCGCCCTGAAGGACGGGGCCTCTACGCTACGGAGACTCGGTGAAAGCCCCCGCCGGCCTCCTCATCGATATCTCTCCGTTGCGGGAGAGCCGGCGGTTCCGCGCTGCCTTCGGTGCGCGACTGGTCTCTGTGCTCGGTATCGGTCTGCTGATGGTGGCCCTGCCGGTGCAGGTCTACGAGCTCACCGGGTCGAGTCTGCACGTCGCGGGGGTGTCCACGGCCATGGCGGTGGCGCTGTTCGTGGGTAGTCTCGGCGGCGGGGTGATCGCCGACCGGTACGACCGGCGCACCGTGATCTCGCTGTCCCGGTCGGCGGCGGGTCTGGCGTTCCTCGCGCTGGGTATCAACGCGCTGCTGCCCGATCCGTTCCTCGCGGTGATCTACGCCGCGGCGGTGACCGACGGCCTGGCCGGCGGGATCAGCGGTTCGGCCATGATGGCGCTGGTGCCCATGCTGGTGGCGCGGGAGAAGGTCCCGGCCGCCGGCGCGCTGACGACGCTGACCTCCGATCTGGGCACCATGATCACGCCGGCGATCGCCGGGGTGCTCATCGCCCGGATCGGGGTGTCCTTCGCGTTCTTCGCCGCCGCGGCGGCGACCGTGGGCACGGTATCGCTCATCCGGGCCATCGGTTCCGCCCCGCCGCCGGCCCGCGAGATCCGCAACCCCCTGGTGGAATTGGGCCACGGTATCGCATTCGCCGTGCGGCACAACGTTATTCGCGCGGTTCTGGTGAGCGGCCTGCTCGCCATGCTGGTCAGCGGACCCCTGGTCCTGCTCCCGGCATTCGCCGACCGGGCCCTGGACGCGGGCCCCGCCACCCTGGGCCTGCTCTACGCCGCGCCCGGAGCGGGTGCCGTCCTGGGATCGCTGACCAGTGGCTGGCTCGGCCGCACGCGGCGCAACGGGATGGTGCTGCTGGGCTCGCTGGCGCTCATGCCGCTCGGCGTGGTCATGGCCGGTATCTGGCCGCAGGCCGCGTGGAGTTTCCTCGGACTGGCCGCGTTCGGCGTCGCCCGGGCGGTCAACGGCATCCTGCGCTACGCGGTCCTGCAGCAGAACGCCCCGGAGGATATGCGCGGGCGGATGTCGGGGTTGCTCATGGTGCAGTCGGTGGCCGGTACCGCGGTCGGGTCCATGGCGGCCGGGGCGATCGGCAATCTGGTGGAACCCGGTACCGCGCTGGTCGTCTACGGGGCGGCGGTGCTGGTGCTGTTCGTCTTCGCGCTGGTGCTGGTGTGGCCGCTGTACGGGCTCACCGCGCCCGCGGGCGGGCCGCCGCAACCGCCGCCGCCGGCGCAGGTTCCGGTGGGCGGCACCATCGTCGAAGAGAAGGCCGCCGGGGCCGTGGCCGAGGAGAAGAAGGACGGAGTGTGATGGTGGATCGCGGAGCCTACCGTGAGCGGATCGCCGAGGTGCTCGCCGGCACGCACGGCGCGAAGGTCGGTTATCCGATCGGGTTGCGGGAACTGGAGGTGATCCGCACCGCCCCGGTGGGTTCGGGGCTGATCCGGATCACTTTCGGCGGTCCCGAGCTCGACGGGTTCCACAGCTATGTGCCCGACGAGCACGTGCGACTGGTGTTCCCGGATACCGACGGCACGCTGCGGCTGCCGATACCCGACGGCCTGTCGCTGGATTGGCCCGCACCGCGGCCGATCTCCAGGGAGTACACGGTGCGCCGTTACGACGCGGCGGCCGGCGAACTCGAAATCGATTTCGCCCTGCACCCCGGCGGTCTCGCCTCGGAGTGGGCGCTGGCCGTGCGGCCGGGCACCCGCATTCACATCGCGGGCCCGCCCGGTGGCGTGGTGGTGCCCACCAGTTACGACAACTACCTGTTCGCCGGCGATATCACCGCGCTGCCCGCCATCGCCCGCTGGCTGGAATGGCTACCGCGCGAGAAGACCGGGTGGGTGTTCGTCGAAGTGGTCGACGAGAGCCAGGAGATCGAACTGGCTGCCCCGGCCGGAGTGGAGGTCCGGTGGCTGCACCGCGGCGACGCGCGCGGGGGGACCGGTGACCTGCTGGAGAAGGCGATCCGCACGGTCACCGTGCCGGAGGGGCAGAACGTCTACGCGTGGGTCGCCGGGGAAGCCGGCCGGCTGCGGCCGATCCGCAAGTGGGTGCGCGGCGAACTCGGTGTGCCGGCGAAGGACTGCCTGATCGCGGGCTATTGGAAGCACGGAGTCGCGGATTTCGACCGCGAGGAATGAGGACAGAGATGACGAACGAGCCGACCGCGGTGGCCGACCGCGACCATTTCATCCGTGATGTGGCCGATCTGCTGGGCGTGGCGCCGGAGGAACTGTCCACCGATACCAATCTGCTCGACGCCGGACTGGATTCGGTGCGCATCATGCAGCTGGTGGAGAAGTGGCGGTCGGAGGGACACGAGACCGTCGACCCGTTGATGCTGGCCGGTGACCCCGTTCTGGAGTCCTGGCTGGAGGTGCTGTGCCCGTGACCGGGCACCGCGGACCGCGCGCCCGGCGCGGTCCGCGGCACCGGGGGTCACGCGGTGCGGTGCCCCTCGGCGAGCAGCCGGCGCAGATCACGGCGGCTGGTCTTGCCCACTCCCGTCTCGGGGAATTCGGCGACGGTGACCACCGCGTCCGGCATCTTCCAGGCCGCGATACCGCGTTCCCGGACGAAGGTGCGCACCGTGGTCAGCGTCGGTGGTGTCTGCGGGTCCAGCGGCTGGACGAAAGCGCAGATCCGCTGGCCGAGTACGGGATCGGGGGTGCCGACGATCACCGCGTCCCGGATTCCGGGATGTTCCAGCAGATGGGCCTCGAGCTCTTCGGCCGACACCTTCTCGCCGCCGCGGTTCACCCAGTCGCCCGCCCGGCCCTTCACGACGAGGTTCCCGTCCGGCCGCAGCGAGACGATATCGCCGGTGCGGTACCAGCCGTCCGCGGTGAAGCTGCGGGCGTTGGCCTCGGGATTGTCGTAGTAGCCGCGGATCGTGTACGGACCCTCGGTCAGCAGATTCCCGTCGGCGCCCGGCGCCACGTCCACGTCCGCGTCGTCGACGACCCTGATCCGGTCGTACTCCGACATCGGCCGGCCCTGGGTGCCGACCACCACGTCGATCGGATCGTCGAGCCGCGTGTAGCAGACCAGGCCCTCCGCCATGCCGAACACCTGCTGCAGGGTGACACCCAGCGCGGGACCGACCCGGCGGGCCAGTTCGTCCGGGCAGCGGGCGCCGCCCACCTGGACCACCTTCAGGCTGGACAGATCGGGGAGTTCACCGCCCTTCTCGGCCCGTTCGACCCAGAGCCGCGCCAGCGGCGGAACCAGGCCGGTGATGGTGACACCGAATCGCTCGATCGCCGCGAACGCCGTCGACGGGGTCGGGTCGGGTGTCATGGCCACCGTGCCGCCGGCGTAGAGCGCGCCGAGGATGCCCGGGGAACTCATCGGGAAATTGTGCGCGATCGGCAGCGTCGCCATATAGACGGTATCGGGACCCAGCTCGGTGATCTCGGCACTGCGCCGCACGCTGTACAGGTAGTCGTCGTGGGTGCGCGGGATGAGCTTCGGGATTCCGGTGCTACCGCCGGACAACTGCAGGAACGCGACGTCCCCGGCGTCCGGCTCGGTGAGTTCGGCGGGCTCGTCCCGGTAGTCGGCGAGGTCCGTGGCATTCTCGGCGAATTCGTGCGCGGGGTCGTCGGTGACCAGCAGGATGTGCCGCAGGGTCGCGACTTCGCGCCGGACCGTATCGGCCAGTGCGGCATGGTCGAATCGCTGATGCCGGTCGCAGGTGACCATCGCGACGGCCCCGCTCGCCGTGGCGATGGGGATCAGTTCGGCCTCCCGGTGCGCGGGCAGACAGAACACCGGCAGTGCGCCCAGATGGAACAGCGCGAAGATCACTTCGACGAATTCGGCGCGGTTGGGCAGCTGGACGAGAACGCGGTCCCGCGACTGGATGCCCAGCCGGGCGAATCCGGTGGCCAGCGACCGGGAGCGGTGCTCCAGTTCCGCGTAGGTCCAGCGGTTCGCCGCGTCCACCACCGCGATCGCCTCGGGGCTCGCGGTGGCACGAGCTGTCAGCAGCGATCCGAATGTCTCACCCGTCCAGAGCTTTTCGGCTCGGTAATGGTCGATCCGGTCAGACGGCCACGGTGTGAAACCGGGGAGGGCGGGCGATGACATGGAGCACCTCTTTCCGATCAGCGATCTTGTTACACGTCACACCGGAATGCTAGCCTTACGGTGTAACTTCAGGTTAGGCTAACCTAATGGGCACGAAGCAATGGGGCGAAGGGGTCATCGTCACCGGAGCCGCAGGGGGGATCGGTGCGGCAATCGCCGCCGAACTCGCCGGCGATTCCGCGAATATCGCACTGTGGGACCGGGATTCCCGGGTACACGAGATCGCGGCCCGGCTCGGGCGCCGGCACGAGGACACCGGCGTGACCTCCGCCGAAGTCGATATCAGTGACGCGGCAGCGGTCGCCGAAGCCTTCGACAAAGAGCTCGCCGAACGCGGCACACCCCGGGTGGTCGTCCACGCCGCCGGCGCGATGATCGGCGGCTCCGCCCTGGACACCTCCCCGGAGGAATGGCAGCGCTGTGTGGCCGTCAACGCGGGCGGCGCCGTGTACGTGGCCCAGCGCGCCGCCCGCGAAATGGTCGCGGCCGGAACCGGATCCATCGTGGTCGTCTCCTCCAACTCCGCCACGGTCCCCCGGGTGAACCTCGCCGCCTACGGCGCCGCGAAGGCCGCGGCCACGGCGTTCACCCGCTCGCTCGCGCTTCAGGTGGCGCCGCACGGGGTGCGGGTCAACCTGGTCTCCCCGGGTTCCACCGATACCCCGATGCTGCGCGGAATGTACGCGGACTCCGACGAGAACGGTCTCGGCGAGGCCGGACGGGGCAGCCTCCTCGACGGCGATCCCGAGAACTACCGGCTGGGCATCCCGTTGCGGCGGATCGCCGATCCCGCCGATATCGCCGCCGCCGTCCGCTTCCTGGTCTCCGATGCCGCGCGCCACATCACCATGCACGACCTGCGGGTCGACGGCGGCGCAACGCTGGATATGTGACACGAGAGGATGATCATCATCAACGCCGAGAACCCCGCGCATTCAGCGGATCCCGCCTTTGTCCTGTCCCGGCCGCAGCGCACCGTGACCGCGTCTGCCGGCGGGCGTGTCTTCCACAGCCCCGCCGAGGCCGTCGCGCAGCTGCGTGCGCGCCGGGTCTCCCATATCGTCGGCGCGCTGCCGTTCACCCCCGGTGCGCCGGCCGCGCTATGGGCACCCGACACCATCTCGGTGACCGACGGCCCCCGCACCACCCGGCCGGTCACCGCACCCGATATCACTGTCACCGAACACCTTCCGGAGCCGGAGGAACATCTGCGCCGGGTGGGCGCCGCGGTGCGGCTGCTGGCCGATCCCGCCCAGCCGCTGCGCAAGGTCGTCCTCGCCCGGGCGCTGCGGGCCCGGGCCGATCGGACCGTGCGCGCCGCCCACCTGCTGGATCTGCTGGTCTCCACCGACCCCGCCGGTAACGGCTACCTGGTGGACCTGTCCGCGGCCGGTGGTCTGTTCACCGGCCGCCACCTGGTGGGTTCCAGTCCGGAGATTCTGGTGCGGCGGATCGGTACCGAGGTCACCAGCCATCCGCTCGCGGGTTCGGCCCGGCGGGTGCCGGAAAACTCGCTGGCCGATCGGATCGCCGCCGAGACATTGCTCGGTTCGGCGAAGGATCAGCATGAGCACGGCTTCGTGGTGGACCATGTGGCCGGAGTGCTGCGCGACCGATGCACCGATGTGCGCACGCCCGCCCGCCCCGATCTGACCGAGACACCGGCCATGTGGCATCTCGGCACCACCATCGACGCGACCGTCCCGGTGGCCGGACCGTCGGCGCTGGAACTGGCCGCCGCGCTGCATCCGACCCCGGCGATCTGCGGTACCCCCACCGCGGCGGCCGCCCGGCTGATCGCCGAACTCGAAGGTGAGCGCGGTTTCTATGCCGGCGCGGTCGGCTGGTGCGACGCCGAGGGCAACGGGGAATGGATGGTCAGCATCCGCTGCGCCGAACTCGCCGCCGACAACCGGACCCTGGTGGCCTACGCCGGTGGCGGCATCGTCGCGGAATCCGATCCCGAGGACGAACTGGCCGAGACCACCGGGAAATTGCAGCGGGTCCTCGGACCGCTGGGCGTGGCCGGCCGCCCGGCGGCGGTGCCCTGACCTATCACCTTCCCCCACTGCGCCCGGGCCCGCGGCCTTCCAGAAGGTCGCGGGCCACAAGAGATGAGGAGTTCTGGACATGGCCATGCAGCCGATCGCACCCTATGCGATGCCGCCGTTGGACGACGAGATCACCAACAGAGTGGCCTGGAGACTCGATCCCGATCGTGCCGCCCTGCTGATCCACGACATGCAGAACTACTTCCTCACTGCCTATCAGCTCGATCGCGACCCCGCCCGGACGATGATCGACAATATCGTCCGGCTCCGCGATCGGTGCCACGAGCTGGGCATACCGGTGATCTACAGTATGCAGCCGGGTGATCAGCATCCCGACCGGCGCGGCCTGCTCGCCGATTTCTGGGGCACCGGAATGTCGGACGGTCCGGATACCGAGGTCATCGCCGAACTGACGCCGCACGAGCAGGACATCCAGGTCACCAAATGGCGCTATTCGGCGTTCCAGCGCACGGATCTGCGGCAATTGCTCGGCTACCGTAACCGGGACCAGCTCGTGGTCACCGGCGTGTACGCCCATATGGGCTGCATGCTCAGTGCGGCGGAGGCGTTCATGAACGATATCGCCGCGTTCCTGGCGCACGACGCGGTGGCCGATTTCAGTCGTGAAGAACATCTGATCGCCTCCAAGTACACCGCCCGCCGCTGCGGCATGGTGCTCGGTACCGACGAGATGCTGAACCAGTTGCAGCCCTCGGTGGTGGCTTCGGGGGCCTGACCCGAGCCGGCGCGTCCGGCGCCGCCCGGCCCGTGTGGCCGGGCGGCGGCCGGGCGTTCAGTGCGTCCCGCCCAGTTCTCCGGACCGGCGCCAGGATTCGCGTTCGACCGCGAAAGCGGCCGACTGCCGGATACGGAACGATTCGATGGACTCCGCGTCCCGGGCGAGGAACCGCCGGTGCTCCGCCAGCCGGAATTCACCCGGGCCGGTGCGCAATTCGCCACGGCCGGCGGCGATATCGCCCCGGAGGTCGAGGAGTTCCGCCGCGCTCACCGGATACCAGCGGATTCGGTCGAAGAAGCGCAGCAGCCAGGGGGTTTCGATATCGGTGCGCCGGCTCCACACCTGCGTGGTGCGGCCGACGAACTGGTATCCGCCCGGGCCCTCCATTCCGTAGATGCACAGGTAGGCGCCGCCGATACCGACCGCGTTCTCCGGGGTCCAGGTCCGGGCCGGGTTGTATTTGGTGGTGACCAGCCGGTGTCGGGGGTCGATCGGGGTGGCCAGCGGCGCACCGAGGTAGACGTCCCCCAACCCCAGTACCAGGTACTCGGCGGCGAACACGGTATCGAAGACATCGCCGACGGTATCGAGTCCGTTCATCCGCCGGATGAACTCGATATTCCACGGGCACCACGGTGCGTCGGCGCGCACACCGTGCATATAGCGGGTGATCGCCTCCCGGGTCGCCGGATCGTCCCAGGACAGCGGCAGATCCACCGTACGGCTGGGGACGACCAGGTCCTCGGCGGCCGGTAGGGCGGCCTCCGCCTCGACCAGCAGATCCAGGGCCGCACCGATACGCAGCGTGCGCGGTTCGACCCGGACCTGGAGCGAACGGACGCCCGGCGTGAGTTCGGTGATGCCCCGTTCACCGCGGTCGCGCAGGTGCTCGTGCAATGCGTGGACGCGGGCACGTAATTCGAGGTCCAGGGTCATGGCGCCGTATTCGACGAGGATTCCGTCGTCACCCGCGCGACGGTAGGTCACCGGGGTGCCGTCTGCGGTTTCCCCGTGCCGCAGGATTCCGTCGTCGCCGTCGCCGCCGGTGGACAGCACGATCGGCCAGCCCGCCCGGCGCGCGGGGCCCAGTTCGGCCGGTGACGCGGCCCGCTCCGCGCGCACCGGGACGAAACGTACCCGGTCACCCGGGCACAACTGACCGAGCTTCCACAGGTCGGCGGCGGTCACCGTCACCGGGCAGACGAAGCCGCCGAGGCTCGGCCCGTCGGGTCCGAGCAGGATGGGGGTGTCGCCGGTGAAGTCGAGCGCGCCCACGCTGTAGGCGGTGTCGTGGATATTCGACGGATGCAGTCCGGCCTCGCCACCGTCCGGGCGGGCCCAGCGGGGTTTGGGGCCGACGAGCCGGACCCCGGTGCGGTCGGAGTTGAAATGCACCTCGTAGACAGTGGCGAGCAACGTTTCGATATCCGCGCGGGTGAAGAATTCGGGCGCTCCGTGCGGACCCTCGGTGACGGCGAGTTCCCAGTCGCGGGTCAGCACGGGTTGCTCGCCGCCGGGTACCGCGCCGGCCGGCGGACTCGGCGCGGGGCCGACCGGGAGAACATCCGCGGCGGCCAGTGCGCGCCCGGCCACACCGCCGAAGCGCCCGAGGGTGAATGTGGCGCTGCTGCCGAGATACTCGGTGAGTGCCAGTCCGCCGGAAACCAGCACATAGCAGCGCATCCCGGGGCCGCGGATCGTGCCGATATCGAGAACCTGCCCGGCGGGGACGAATACCGGCCGCCACAGCGGCACCGGCTGCCCGCCCACCGTCACCGTGACAGGTGCGCCGGTCACGCACACCCAGGTGGGCTCGGCGAATCGTAATGCCGGACCGGCCATGGTGCATTCGAGCCCGGCCGCGCCCTCGGGATTGCCCAGTGCGCGGTTGCCGAGCCGGAACGACAGATCGTCCATGGGACCCGACGGCGGTACGCCGACATGCCAGTAGCCGGTCCGGCCCGGCCAGTCCTGCACGGTGGTGAGCAGACCCGGGCGTTCGACCACCGCGTGCCGGGTGGTGGTCACCGCGGCGGGCGGCGGGGCGAGCGTCACCGGGGCGGTCACCGGGTCACCACCATGCGTACGGGGGTGGGCTCGAATCCGTTGCAGGGGTTGTTGATCTGGGGACAGTTGGACACCAGCACCAGGGTGTCGATCTCGGCGCGCAGCGAGACCGCCTTGCCCGGTGCGGACCGGCCGTCGACGATACCGAGCGTGCCGTCCGCCTCCACCGGAACGTTCATGAACCAGTTGATATTGGACACCAGATCCCGTTTGCCCATATCCCATTTCGCCGCCTCGGCCAGGAAATTCTCCACGCAGGCGTGCTGGTGGCGGGTGTGCTGGCCGTAGCGCAGCGTATTGGACTCCTGGGAACAGGCTCCGGCGATGGTGTCGTGGTTGCCGACCTCGTCGGCGAGCACGGTCATGAGCGCGGTGCCCCGGTCGGTGCGCAGCACACTGCCGGTGGTGAGGAAGATATTGCGCTGCGCGGTGACCGTGGCCTGGGCGCTGTAGCGGTCGGTGTGGTCGGCCGCGGCGTACAGCAGGCAGTCGACGGCCTGGTTGCCGTGCAGATCGATGATGTCGAGACGGTGCCCTGCCCGTACCACCGCCGACCACGGTGCGCAGGCCGGGACCACGTCGTCGAGCACGACGGTCGCTGCCGGGGTAGCGATGTTCATATCCACTCCTGTCGGGTGCGGGCGGCCGACCACGCCGCTTCGGTGTTCCGGACGGCGCGCAGGTATTCCGGGTCGCTGTTCGCGGCGGCCGCGACGGCGCGGTCGCCCGGCCAGGCGACCAGATCGAGGTCGGTGACCGGGGCGTCGTCGAGGGGGTGCGCGGCGGCAGCTATCAGGACGATCACCGGCATGTGGACGATCAGATCGATGTAGGCGCCCGCACCGGCCGAGCCGGTGGCAGTGAGGGCGCCGTCGCCGGCCACCCGCACACCGCGGAAGAACGAGAGGGTGGCGCCGATATCGCGCGGGGTCAGCCCGTGTTTCGCGGCCGCGCGTTTTAGGAGCAGCCGGCCTTCGGGAGTGGGCCCGCAGAGCGCATCGTGGTGGCCGGAGGTGTCGGCGACCACGGTGGCCAGCAGCCGGCCCTGATCGGACAGCAGTGGGTGCCCGGCACCGAGGTAGGCCTGCCAGGGCACTTTCACGGTGTCGGCGACATTGAGACGTTCCCATGGCGCGTCCGCGCGCAGCAGGAACAGGTGCGCGCAGGCCGCCCCGTGCGGGTCGGCCAGTCGCAGCCGGGTGCCGCGTCCGAGCACGGTGCCGGTGTAGCCGCCGGGTGGTAGCCGGACGGTCCAGGTGGTCGCGTCGAGCGGGACCCCGTCGGGGAGTACGGGGGTGGCCGCGCTTGCCGATGCCTGGGCGCGGGCGTGTGCGCGGGCTCCGGTCGTCGAAGCGGTGGTGGGTGTCATGATCTTTCCTTGCTCGTCGGGTCCGGCGGGTGGGCCGGCCGTGCCGGGTGACCGATTCGGAAGTGGGGCAGCGGGACCCGGGCCGGTTCGGGGGCGGATGGCCGGTCAGCCGTGCTGGACAACGGGTTCCGGCGTCGGCAGTGGCGGAATATCCCCCGGCACCGCGGACTTTCCGGTCGGCTCACGCAACCGCTGTACGGCGAGGGTGCCGAGGAAGGCCAGCAGGGAGGCGAGGAAGCCGAAGAAGGTGGGCCAGCCGTCGAAGCCCGGGCCGATCAGTGAATTGTCGATATGGAGAACGGTGTTCGGTACCCCGTACATGGTGGGCGTGAGCACGAACAGGACCAGCCGGACACCGAGCCCGGCCACCATGGCCGCGACCGCGGCGGTGGTGGTGATCCGCGAGCTGAGGTGGGCCGCGACGAACGGGACGATCAGAGCGGCCAGCATCAGGTCGAATGCCAGGGTGAGCAGAATGCCGGTTTGCGGTACTTCGACCGCGAAGAAGATCGCCACCGCGACCACCGGGATCATGGTGAGCCGCACATCCCGCAGCAGGGTGTCACGCCCGGCGGCATCGGTCCGGTCGGTGCGCCCGGCGATATTCCGGGTCGCCACCGAGGCGGTGCCCAGGATGGCGCCGTTGGCGGTGGAGCACGATGCCGCCACGATCGCCGACAACACCAGGATCGCCAGACCCGCCGGGGCGTGTTCGTCCAGCAGGGTCAGCAACCGCGGGCCTGATCCGTCACCGACGAGATCGGTGGTGGCCAGGGCGACCAGTGCGTAGGGGATACCGACCACGGCGGTTCCGGCCGCGCCCACGAAGCAGGCCCGGCGGGCGATCTCGGGGGAGCGGGCCGAGAAGATGCGCTGCATGAAATCGATGGCGACGATATCGCCGATGCCGAGGGCGATCAGCGTCGCCCAGTTCACTACGGCGCCTTCGGAACTGTTACCGAGCTGTCCGACGTCGAACGGCCCCATACCCTCGGGGATGTCGAGGCCGTAGGTCGATCCCACCCAGATGAGCAGGGCGAGCGACCCGATCACGGTGATCACCATCTGGGCGAGTGCGGTGTAGGCGTCGCTGAACATGCCGCCGGTGACGGTGTAGGTCAGCACGATCGCCACGATCAGCAGGACCCCGGCGGTGTAGGGGATACCGAGAAAGCGTTCGAAGAGGAAGCCGCCGGCGACGAGGTTGCCCGCCAGCAGGATGCAGAAGCTGAAGATCATCAGGATCGAGGCGCTGAATTCCACACCGCGGCCGTATTTGATCCGGTAGAAGTCCGGCAGGGTCAGCAGGCCCATCCGGTTCATCGGCTTGGCGAAGAAGAGCCCGGTGAGCAGCAGGCACAGGCCCAGACCCAGCGGTAGCGACGCCCCGGCCCAGAAGCCGACCGAACCGGCCAGGTCCGTATTGCCGAGGGTGGCGTTGGAGTCGACCGCCTGGCCCATCAGGCCCGCCGCGACCAGCGGTAGACCCAGCGATCGGCCGGCGACCAGGAAGTTGACGCTGTCACCGTCGACCTTGCGGGCGACCAGTAGGCCGATGCCGATGACCGCGAGCACACTGATCGCGATTCCGAGAATGATCATGGCCGGGGCCCTTCATCCGACACGAATATCTATCGGTTGAAAGGTTCCTCGTATCCCGCGACATGGTGGTGACGGCGATGTATCCGTATCGCGGCCGTGCGTAACGTCTGCGTTGCCCATATTTCTATCGAATGACAGAAATCTCCCCGCGGTGCCGAACCGCTGGTCGGCGACAATGGAGCCATGACCCAACTCGGTCCGGGCCGCCCGCGTCTCGCGCCGCGCCGCCGCCAGGGGCAGACTCCGCGTGCCGAAATCCTCGACGCCGCCGCCGAACTGTTCACCACCCACGGGTACGGAAGTACCTCGACCCGGGCCATCGCCGAGGCGGTCGGTATCCGCCAGGCTTCGCTGTATCACCACTTCGCGGCCAAGGACGACATCCTCGACGCGCTGCTCGGTGAAACCATCGCGGGCGCGGCCGAACTCGCGATGCGCCTGGAGCGGCGACCGGAGCCGGCCGCGGTCCGGCTGTACGCGCTGGCCCGATTCGATATCGGCCAGCTGTGCGACGCGCGCTGGAATATCGGTGCGCTGTACTTCCTGCCGGAGTTGCGCGGGGATCGGTTCGCCGGGTTCCGGTCCCGCCGCGACACTCTGCGCGCGAGCTACGAAGGGCTGGCCGCGCGGGTGGTGGCGGGGCTGGACACGAACGGGGTGCCCGAAGCGCAGACCCTCCCGTTCCGGTTGGTGGAGACGGTGATCACTATCCGCTCGGACGCCGGCGGGGTGCCCGAGGAGGTGCGGCAGGCGATCGCCGCCGCGGTGCTGCGAGTGCTCGGCTGGGACGGCGATCCGGCCGGCGTCCGGGAAGCGGCCGGGGTCCTCGCTCGGGAGCTGCGGGTGTGAACCGCCCAGGGTCGGGCCCTTCACGCGATCGCAAAACTAGAACGTGTTGTAATTCTGGGACAGGGGTCCGCGTGAGAGGAGCCGATGGGCGTGTTCGCGTTCTTCACCAGGGAGGGTGAGCAGTACCTGCCCACCCGTATAGCCATGTCCAGCTGGAGCCCGACCCAGGTGGGCGGGCCGGCGATCTGCGGGCTGCTGACGCGCGAGCTGGAGACGCGATCGCCGGGCGAGGAGTTCGTCCCCGCCCGGGTGACCGTGGACCTGTTCCGCCCGGTCGTCGACGAGCCGGCCACGCTGCGCAGCGTGGTGGTCCGGGAGGGCAAACGCATCTGCGTCGCGGACGCCGAACTGGTGCAGCGCGGGGAGGTGCGGTCGCGGGCGACCGTGGTGTACCTGCGCACCGGCGAGGTGCCCGGCGGTGACCTGTGGCAGCCGTCGCACGACTTTCCGGTGCCCGGGACCCCCGATGCCTCGGAAGCGGGCGCGCACCCGCTGTTCAAGAGTGGTGACGGCGCCTGGACCCGCGATTTCGCGGCCACGCAGAACGCCGAGCGCAAGGCGATCTGGCAGAACATGCTGCCGGTGGTCGCCGGGGAGCCGGTGACGCCGTTGCAGCGGGCGGGGATGGCCGGGGACGCCGCGAGCCTCATGTGCAATTGGGGCACCGAGGGGATCGGCTATATCAACTCCGACGTCACACTGACGCTTGCCCGGGTGCCGTCCGGCCCGGGTATCGGGGTGCTGGCGCAGGATCAGGTCGCCTATGCGGGTGTCGCGGTCGGCACCACCACCCTCTACGACCGGAGCGGCCCGCTGGGGACGGCCGTGGTGACGGCGCTCTCCAATGTGCGCCGCCAGGTCGATATGCGGCGTTACTGATATCGGTGGCGGCCCGCCGCGCCTAGGACCGGGGCTCGGTGTGGGAGGGCCGCGGCCAGGGTCGCGCTTCCCGGGCCTCGAGATCGGTGTTGAATCGTTCCAGGTAGGCGGCGAAGGTCTGTACGTCCTCGCTGCTCCAGCCGCGCAGGAGCCGGTCGAGGGCGTTGATGTTGTAGTCGCGATCGGCCAGGACCCGGCGTTCGCCCTCGTCGGTGATCCGGAACTTGCGGGCCAGGCCGCCCGCGGGATCGGGAATGCGCTCCACCAGGCCGGCTTTCAGCATGGCCGCGGTCTGCCGGTGCACGGTCGAGGTGTCCAGGCCGAAGGCCTCGCTGAGTTCGCCGATGGACATGGGTCCCTCGATCCGCAGCCGGCGCAGCACCAGATAGGCACTGCGCTCGAGGTGGTCCGGGCGGCGCAGATGGGCATTGAGGCTGTGCCGGCCCAGGAGCATGGTCTCGAATTCGATCAGATGCGTGGGTTTGTCCATGGCGGGTGTCCTGCTCGTACTCGGATGCCGTGGCGGCGCGGCGGGCGTCCCGCCAGTCGTTATACCACGCGGCCGGGAGTGTCTTGCATCCTACACATTGTATGTAGAGTGCAATTGCCGTGGACTGTGCCCCGGCCGCCGTCAGTCGCCGGCCACGGCCCGCCGGAACCGGCGTTCGAGGAAGAACCGCGCGGCCCGGGCCACCGAGTCCAGCACCGGTTCGGGTTTCCAGCCGAGTTCCCGTTCGGCCTTGCCGTGGTCGAGCCGGGACATGACGTGCATCAGGTTCACCGAGGTCACCGTGAACCGGCTGTCCCGGCCGCGTAGCCGCGCCGCGGCCGAGGCGATACCGGCGGCGGGGTACAGCAGGGGCAGTGGGACGGCCGCCCGGGGCGGCTCCCGGCCGGCCGCATGGGCGGCGGCGGTGAGCAGTTCGGTATTGGTGAGGAAGCGGTCGGAGACGATATAGCGTTCGCCGGGCCGTCCGGCCGTGCCCGCCAGGATCAAGGCCCGGGCCGCGTCCTCGATCCCCACCGATTCCGATCCGGTGCCGGCGAAGCGGAACGGGAGTCTGCCGAGCGCGGCGGCGGCCACGAAGGAGCCGTGCGGTGTCGGTTGCCAGTCGCCGGGGCCGTAGGTGTTCGCGACGCACATCGCCACCGCGGGCAGTCCGCGTTCGGTCGCGTAGCGCAGTACCAGATTTTCCGCCTCGACCCGGGAGCGCACGTATGGGCCGCCGAGGCGGGGCCAGTCGAACGCGACGGTCTCGTCGGCGACGCCGCCCGGCCGGCGTCCGATGGTGGCGGCGGAACTGGTGAAGACGAACCGCCGCGGTCCGGTGGCGCAGGCGGCGTCGAGTACATGGCGCAGTCCGGCGATATTGGTCCGGAAGAGGGGTTCGGGATCGCGTATCCAGGCCCGGGTGTCCACCGCGCAGTGATAGATCTCGTCGCAGTCGCGCATGGCGGTGCGCAGCGCGTGATCGTCGAACAGGTCACCGTAGTGGATCTCCACCGGCAGGTCCGCGATGGCACGGAGATCGCTGGTACGGCGTACCAGGACGCGCACGGGCGCTCCTGTCGCCGCCAGTTGGCGGGTCAGGTGCGAGCCGAGAAACCCCGAGGCTCCCACCACCAGTTTCGCCGGGTCCGCCATACCGGTGCGCCTCCTGATCGGTTCGTCGGTCCGGGTACGAGTGTCGCAGGGCCGGGCAATTTCTGTACAGAAAACCGGTCGAACGTCTGTACTTGAGTTCGGACAGTTGTCCGAATCGTTGATCCGGGCCGTATCCGGCGGCCGCCGGGGAGGGCGCGGTGCCCGCTGTTCACGTGTTCGACGCAGCGTTCGAATCGGGGGCGAGTACGGTTTTTTCCGGAACATCCGGTTCGGCGGCGTGGTCGCGGTGCGCGGAAGGGCCGGGTAACGGCTGGTCCGCGTGATCCCGCGACCTCGGTGCCGGACGCACGTGCGATCTGAAAGGACTCGTCCATGGCGATCGACACCGGCGGGAAATCCGCGACGCGTAACAGCGGCGTGCCGGGCTCGAGCAGACACAGACCGGTGGGCCGTGGCCTCGACTGGCTGGTCTTCGGCATCACCTCGGTCGGATCCGTGGTCTTCGTACTCTGGGGGATCTTCGACCAGGACAGTTTGGCCGGCTTCGCGTCGAACGCCCAGTCCTGGGTGATCACCAATACCGGCTGGCTGTTCGTCCTCGTGGCCACCTCTTTCGTGGTCTACGTGATCTGGCTGGCGCTGAGCCGGTACGGCAAGATCCCGCTCGGCGCCGACGACGAACAACCGGAGTTCCGGACGGTCTCCTGGATCGCCATGATGTTCAGCGCCGGTATGGGGATCGGCCTCATGTTCTGGGGTGTCGCCGAGCCGCTGACCCATTTCACCGCCCCGCCGCCGGGTACCGCCGAGGCGGGTAGCCCGCAGGCCGCCGAGGTCGCGATGGCGACCACGCTGTTCCACTGGACGCTGCACCCGTGGGCCATCTACGCCGTCGCCGGTCTGGCCATCGCCTACGGCACGTTCCGGCGTGGCCGGTCGCAGCTGTTCTCGTCGGTGTTCCGGCCCCTGCTCGGCCGGCACGCCGAGGGCCTGGGCGGTAAGGCGATCGATGTGATGGCCATCTTCGCCACCCTTTTCGGTTCGGCGGCCTCGCTCGGCCTGGGCGCGTTGCAGATCGGGGCCGGGTTCGAGTTCAACGGCTGGGTGGACGCCGTCGGCAAGATCGGCCTGGTGGCGGTGATCACCGGACTCACCGTCGCGTTCATCCTGTCCGCGGTCTCCGGCGTCGCCCGCGGTATCCAGTGGTTGTCGAATATCAACATGGTGCTCGCGGTGATCCTGGCGGCTTTCGTCTTCATTGCCGGGCCCACCCTGTTCATGCTGAACTTCCTGCCCACCGCGGTCGGTGACTACATCGCCGAGCTACCGACCATGGCCTCGCGTACCGGAATAGCCGGCGGCGAGGCAATGGAGACGTGGCTGTCCAGTTGGACCATCTTCTACTGGGCGTGGTGGATCTCCTGGACCCCCTTCGTCGGGATGTTCATCGCGCGGATCAGCCGGGGCCGCACCATCCGGCAGTTCGTGGCGGGTGTCCTGCTGGTGCCCAGCATGGTGAGCCTGGTCTGGTTCGCGATCTTCGGCGGCGCGGCCATCCGTCAGCAGACCGATACCCACGACCTCACCGAGACCGACGGCAGCGTGAACCCCGACTTCGCACTCTTCCACCTGCTCGGGGAGTATCCGCTGACCTCGATCACCACCGTGCTGGTGATGATCCTGGTGGGTATCTTCTTCGTCTCCGGCGCGGATGCCGCCTCGATCGTCATGGGCACCCTGTCGGAGCGGGGCAGTATCGAACCGTCCCGGCTCACCGTGATCTTCTGGGGTACCGCTACCGGTGCGGTCGCCGCGATCATGCTGGTGATCGCCGATTCGAGCGATCTCGGTGGCGCGTTGACCGGTTTGCAGGCACTCACCACCGTGGTATCGCTGCCGTTCATGGTGGTGATGGTGCTGATGTGCGTCTCGCTCTACCGCGATGTCCGCAGCGATCCACTCATCGTGCGGGCGAATCTGGGCGTCGAACTGGTGGAGGGCGCGGTGCTGCAGGGCGTGGCCAAGCACGAGGGCGAGTTCGAACTCGTCACCTCGCCCATCGAGGTCGTGGACGGGGAGCCGGTGGTGGAGGGCGACCGGTGACCCGATAGCGCCGGCCCGGTCCGCGCCGCCGCGCGGACCGGGTTCAGCGCAGGTGCCCCCGGAAGTCCAGGCAGGCGCGGCCGGGCACCGCCGGGCGGTGGGCGCGGGGTGCGCTGTTCTGGGTCGCCTCGATGTAGATGCTCAGGCCGGTGCCGATCTTGCCGGCCAGGGCCTCGAGCTGATCCGGGGTGAGGGACTCGCCGAAAGCCGCCGCGGCGAGGAGTCGTTCGCGTACCTGTTCGAGGTTGAGCCGGGCGAACGGGATGGGGGCGAGGTCGGGCATGCGGGTAACCGTACCGGAGTTCGAACATATTTTCGATAGATGTGGCGAGCTTCGTAGGACGCCCTGCGAGCGAAGGTCTCCGGGTGCGGCAGGGTCTGCGCCGGACCCGGCGGCCCGGCGGACGCGTCGGCTCACCCGCCCCGGGTCGGAGTGGGTCGATCGCCCGTTCGGTCGTGGTCCGCAGCCGGTGGCCCGGTGAACGCGCCGCCGCGTGCGGCCAGTGCCGCGGCTGCCGCCGCCCGGTCGGGGAGTTGCGGGTCGGGTGGGGTGCGTAGCAGCGTCAGCTGGTGATAGACCGGCGCGGTGGCCGCGATCAGTACGGCGCGGGCGTCGACGCCGGGAGCCAGTTCGCCACGGCGCACGGCTCGTTCGACCACGATCTCGGACTGGGCGTATCGGTTCTCCCACAACTGCCGGAGGGCGCGAGCGGCCTCCTCGGAACGGAACGAGACCGCGATCAGCGCCGCCGCGATCGACGGTTCCTCGAGAAGCGAGTCCTGGACCTCCCGGTTGAGCGCGGCCAGATCCCCCCGCAGGGAGCCGGTATCGCGTGGATGCCAATCGATATCGGCGGCCGCGGCGAAGACGTCGGTGATCAGGCCGCCGACGTCGCGCCAGCGGCGGTAGACGGTGGTGCGGTGGACGCCCGCGCGGGCGGCGACGGTGTCCACGGTGAGTGCGTCGTACCCGTGCTCGGTCAGTTCCGCGTGCACGGCTTCCAGGACCTGAGCGCGGATACGCGCGGTGCGGCCGCCCGGTCGCGGCGCCGGGCGCGGGGCTTCGGCCGCGGGGGGTGGAGAAGTCATTTCGATCATCCGGTTGCTCTGGGGGGCGGGCTGTGGCACCATGCTAATGCAACAGTCGTCGCAATAGTGAGGTCGCCGATGCTCATTCGAAGCGTTCACCCCGTCCTGCGGTCCCCCGGGGTCGCGTCGTACTCGAATGCTTCGGAGAGTGTCCATGCCCACGCAGATCACCGCGCTCGCGGTCATCAAGTCCTTCCACGGCCGGCGCGTTCTCGATGAGGTGACGTGTTCGCTCGCCGCGGGCGAGCGCACCGGCATCATCGGTGAGAACGGATCCGGTAAGTCCACCCTGCTGCGCCTGTTCGCCGGGCGGGAGCGGCCCGACGCCGGCGAGATCGTCGTCCAGGCCGACGGCGGCGTCGGCTATCTCGCCCAGGACGAGCAGCTGCCGCCGGAGACGACCGTCCAGCAGGTCATCGACCGGGCCCTGAGCGAGCTGCGCGCGATCGAGGGCCGGATGCGTGCCCTGGAGGCCGCCATGGCGGCCGGCGACGAGTCCGGATTCGCCGAATACGGCGAATTGACAACAGTGTTCGAACTGCGCGGCGGGTACGACGCCGATGCCCGGGTGGAGCGTGCCCTGCACGGCCTCGGCCTGGGTCTGGTCGCCCGCGACCGTAGGGTCGGCGGGCTCTCCGGCGGCGAACAGGTCCGGCTGCGCCTGGCGGCGGTACTGGCGGCGGGGTCGGAGGTACTGCTGCTCGACGAGCCCACCAATCACCTCGACGACGACGCCCTGACCTGGTTGGAGGACCATCTGCGTACCCGTCGCGGCACCACGGTGACGGTCTCCCACGACCGGGTCTTCCTCGAGCGGGTCGCGACCTCCCTGCTGGAGGTCGACGCGGACCGGCGGTGTGTGATCCGGTACGGCAACGGCTACGCGGGCTTCCGCGCCGAGAAGGCCGCGGCGCGGCAGCGGTGGGTCCAGGCCCACGAACAATGGCAGACCGATATCGAGCGGCTGCGCGAAACCGCCGCCACCACGGCCCGCCGGGTCGCCCCGGGCCGGGCCATGAAGGACAACAACAAGATGGCCTACGACCGGGCGGGCGGCCGGGTACAGCAGTCGCTGGCCGGGCGGGTCCGCAATGCCGAGGAACGATTGCGTCGCCTGCTGGCCGACCCGGTGCCGCCGCCCCCGCAACCGTTGCGCTTCACCCCCGTGCTGCGGTCCGGCGGTACGCCCGGCACCGTGCTCGACGCCACCGGAATCACGGTCGCCGGCCGGCTGGACCCGACGAGCCTCACCCTCGCCACCGGAGACCGCCTGCTGATCACCGGCCCGAACGGCGCGGGCAAGTCCACGCTGCTGCGGGTGCTGGCCGGGGCCCTCGTACCGGACGGCGGCACCGTCGTCCGCCGCGGCCGGGTCGGCTATCTCGCGCAGGAACCGCCGCCCGCCGAGCCGGGGGAGACGCTGACGGCCGCCTTCGCCCGCGGCCGCGCCGGTGACCTCGAAGGGCACACCGAACGACTCATGGCCCTGGGCCTGTTCGGTCGCGCACAGCTGACGACCCGCGTCGCGGAGCTGTCCACCGGGCAACGGCAGCGCTTGGCCCTGGCGCGGCTGGTCGTGGAACCGTTCGACGTGCTGCTGCTCGACGAGCCCACCAATCACCTGTCACCCGGGCTGGTGGAGGAAATGGAAACCGCGCTGGCCGATTACCGGGGCGCACTGGTGATCGTCAGCCACGACCGCCGGCTGCGCGCGCATTGGCACGGTGACCGGCTCACATTGCGGGCGACGGTACCCGTCTGACCCTCGCCGACACCGGCACACCCACGTATCGAAGGAGTTCCGCTGTGCCCGCCGACCCCGTAACGCTTCCCGCCGACCCCACCGTGCTGCACCCCATGCCCGGGCAGCCGCGTGTGGTCCTGCTGAAACCGCTGATCAGCTCACCGCTGATCGAGGCCGGGGAGTTCTCCTACTACGACGACCCCGACGACCCGACCGCGTTCGAAACCCGCAATGTGCTCTACCACTACGGGCCGGAGAAACTGATCATCGGGAAGTTCTGCGCGCTGGCCACCGGCGTGCGGTTCATCATGAACGGCGCCAACCATCGCATGGACGGTCCGTCGACATTCCCGTTTCCGACCATGGGCGGTGGATGGGCGACCCATATCGATCTGCTGAGCGAGCTGCCGAACCGGGGCGATACCGTCCTCGGCAACGACGTCTGGATCGGTAACGGCGTGACGGTCCTGCCCGGTGTGCGGATCGGCCACGGCGCGATCGTCGGCACCGGCGCGGTGGTCACCGGCGATGTTCCCGACTATGGCATCGTCGGCGGTAATCCGGCCCGCCTCATCCGCACCCGCTACGCGGCGCCCGATATCGCCCGGCTGCTGGAGGTGGCCTGGTGGGACTGGCCCGTCGAACACATCACCCGGCATGTGCGCGCGATCATGGCGGGCAGTATCGCCGATCTCGAAGCCGCCGGCACGGAACCGAAATGAGTGGAACCACTGTGCCTTCTCGTCCCGCCCATATCGCGATGGTCGGTATCCCGATCGTCAGTCACGTGCTACCGAGCCTCGCGATCATCGGTGAACTGGTGGCCCGGGGTCATCGCGTCACCTACGCCAACGACCCGGTGGTGGCCGATCTGATCACCGCCACCGGCGCCGAATTCGTCCCGTGCACGTCCGGGCTTCCGGTCGCCGACGACAACTGGCCCGACGACCCGATCGCCGCGATGGACCTTTTCCTCGACGATGCCGTCGCGGCCCTTCCGCAGTTGTCGGCGGCCTACGGGGACGAGCCCGCCGACCTGTACATGTACGACATCGGCGCGTACGCCGCCCGCGCGCTCGCCGAAGCGCAGGGCCGTCCCGTCCTGCAGTTGTCCCCGACATTCGTGGGCTGGGACGGGTACGAGCAGGACGTCGCGGCACACCTGCGGCAACTGCCGGGTGCCGACGCCCACCGGACCCGATTCGCGCGGTGGCTCGCCGAGTGCGGTGCGGTGACCACCGAGGTGGACGCCTTCTCCGGTCTGCCCGACCGGGCCCTGGCGCTGATACCCCGGGCAATGCAACCGCATGCCGACCGGGTGGATACCGGAAAGGTGACCTTCGTCGGGCCCTGTTTCGGCCCGGACGGGTCCGACGGCGGCTGGGTGCGTCCGGCCGCGGCGGACAAGGTCCTGCTGATCTCGCTGGGTTCGGCCTACACCTACCGGCCCGAGTTCTATCGTCGTTGTCTGCGTGCCTTCGGCGACCTGCCCGGCTGGCATATCGTGCTGCAGATCGGAAAGCACACCGACCCCGGAGAACTCGGTGAGATCCCGGCCGATGTCGAAGTGCACTCCTGGGTCCCGCAGCGGGTGATCCTGGACCGGGCGGACGCGTTTCTCACCCATGCCGGTATGGGTGGTTGCGGCGAAGGGCTGCTGGCCGGTGTCCCGATGATCGCCGTACCGCAGGCCGCCGAACAGTTCCTCAATGCCGACCGCCTGGTGGAATTGGGCGTGGCCCGCCGAATCGACACCGACGAAGCCACTCCCGAGAGCCTGCGCGCGGCGCTGATCGACCTCGTCGGGGACGCCGGGGTGGCCGACCGGTCGGCGCGACTGCGTGCCGAGGCGCGGAACGAAGGCGGCACGGTGCGGGCCGCCGATCTGATCGAGGCCCTGCTGGGCTGACGTCAGCCGATCACGGCGTTCATGATCGTGCCCGCACTGGTCGCGATGACACCACCGATCATGGCTCCGGCCACCATCTTCGGGGACTCCAGACCGCCGCCGGACCATTTCTCCCAGGCGAACTTGCCGCCGGCGTAGATGATCGCGCAGATCCCGGCGAGCAGCACGAACCAGGTGAGATACCTGACCAGCTGCAGGAATTTGTCCGAGATGGGGGGTGCTTCGGGTGTGGGGTTACCGATTTGCGCCAGCGTATCGGTCACGGCGGCCAGTATCATCTCGCAGCTCACTCTGGTTTCGGGGTGGGCGGGAACGCTAACGCATCGTAACCGCTCGCCGGGTGGTGTGCAGTAATCCCAGGTCCGGGCAGGTGTTCGGGTCACCAGCGGTTATAGCGTGAAAGTCGCTGCGCGGCAAGAACTTGCGTCGTACCGGTATCGGTCTGGATGATGGAGGCGGGGCCGTGCGCCCCGGACGGTCTCGGCGAGGGAGCAGACGGTGAGCAGCATCGCGGCGTCGGTTGTGGACGCAGTAACGGTATACGCACAGGTCAGCGACCCTACCCCGGAGCCGCCGCCGCTGGCGGACAAGATCGATCAGTTCGTCCGGTACGGCACCTGGCTGGCCATTCTGTCGGGCACGGTCAGCATCATCTTCGCGGGGGCCAAGTTCGCTTGGGAGAAGTGGTCGGGTAGCGGTATGGAGTCGCCGAAGATGGTGGCCGGAGCCATGATCGGCGGCGTCGTCGCCACCAGTGCGGGCACCATCATGAATACGGTTCTCGCCATCTGAGAGCGGCCGCGCCGACCGCATCCGCTACGTTCCAGCTATCTCCGCGTATCCTGCTCGCAGTCCGTCGACAGCGATGAGCAGGGAGAGTGCGAATGCGCGAAGTGCCCGCCGCGGCAGCCGGAGACATGACGCAGCCGGTGGGAGACCGGTTCCGCATGACCCGGCGGTCGATGCTGGGTCTCGTCGCCGTCACCGGTCTGGCAGCCTGCGGGGGTGAGGACTCCGGTACCGAGGTTCCGCCGTCGGGCACCCCGGCCGCCCGGCGCGAGGTGGCGGCCGACGCCTATATCTTCGGCTACCCGATGATCCTGATCGATACGTTCCGCCGACGCGCACTGGACTACGTATCCACGAATCGGTTTCAGCACACCTCCTCCCTGCCGCCCGCGAGCCAGCGCACAGTGGTCCGGATCGACCTGGACAACCTGTATTCGGTGGCCTGGCTGGATCTGCGCAAGGAACCGGTGCTGTTCGAGGTACCGGAGATCCCGGACCGGTACTGGGTGATGCAGGTCCTCGACGCCTGGTCCAATACGGTGTCCACGCCGAGCAGTGTGCGTCCGGAGGCCGAGCCCGGCGCGGTAGCGCCCTATACCTACGCGGTCACGGGACCGGGCTGGGCCGGGGAACTCCCGGCCGGTGTCGTGCACCTCCCGGTGCCGACCGCGGATGCCTGGCTCTACGGGCGGATCGAAGTGCGTGGTAGCGCGGACGTTCCCGCCGTGCGCGCGTTGCAGGCCCAGCTCCGGCTGGCGCCACTCAGCGCGTGGAACACGCGAGCCGCCACGGAATCCGAGTCGATACCGGGTAACCAGGACTGGTCGGAACCGGTGGGCCGTGATTCGGTCGCCGCGATGTCGTCGCGCGAATACTTCGACCGCCTGTGCGAGCTGATGCAGGACAACCCGCCGGCCCCGGAGGACGAACCGGCGATGTGGCGCTTCGCCACCATCGGCATTCGCCCGGGCGGGTCCCCGGAAGGCGTGAGCACCGGCGAACTCGACGCGGGTGTCGACGCGGCGAAGAAGAAGATAGCCGCCTACGTCGATCCGGCGTCCCGGATGCGCGACGGGTGGCTGGTGGCGCTGAACGTCGGCCGGTACGGCACCAATTATCTGCTGCGCGCCACGACCGCCAGAAGGGGTGTCGGCGCGAATATCGCCGAGGCCATGCTCTATCCCGCACTGTTCGACGAGGCCGACGAGAACGGTGACCCGCGGGAGTTCACCCTGCGATTCGAACCCGGCCAGGCGCCCCCGGTGAAAGCGTTCTGGTCGATCACCGCCTACGGGGCCGACGCCTACCTGGTGCCGAACCCGGCGGACCTGCACACCATCGGGCATCCGGTGGCGCCGCGGTTCGGGCCCGACGGTGCGCTGGAGTTCGCGGTGCAGGCCGCCGATCCCGGCCCCGGCTTTCCGCGATCCAACTGGCTGCCGATTCCCGAGCAGGGCCAGTTCTCCCTGATCATGCGGCTGTACGAGCCGGAACCCCGGGTGCTGGACGGCAACTGGTCGCCGCCGCCGCTGGTGTCCTAGACGTCCGGCCCCGCCGCGATCAGATATTGGCCCCTTTGGTGCGATTACAGCCGCGGCACAGGATCTGCAGATTGGCCGCGCTGGTGGCGCCGCCGCGGCTGAGCGGGATCACGTGGTCGAATTCCAGATAGTGGCTGTCCCCGCATTCCACGCAGCGGCCGCCGTCGCGCTGCCACACCTCCGCTTTCACCTCCTGCGGGATACTGCGGGAGTCCCGTTGGCCCGGGGCCAGGACCAGTCGTTTCGCAATCCGCAGCGCGCCCTCCAGTGCGGCCGCGAGGTATTCCGGGTCGGTGACGGCGAAGGTGGCACCACCGCGTGCCGACGTGGCCGCGACCACCACGGCGTCGTATTCGGCGGCCACCGAGACGATCCGCGACCACGGCAGCTCGACACCCGCCCCCGCGCCCACGAAACGCAGCTTCTTGGTGCTCACGATCAACCGGCCGTCGGTGTGCTTGGGTCCGCGGGCCAGCTCCCTGATATGGGTCGCGTCGATATCGAGGTAGACCAGCTCCTCGGCGTCCAGGTGCAGGCCGGGGGTGGCGATCGCGGGCAGATCGCCCTCCCGTAACCGCGAGAGCGCGCGTCCGCGTGCCATCCGCGACCGCAGTTCATCGATCAGGGGGCCACTCAGGCCGAGTTCGGTGACGGCGTATTCGACCTCGTCGAATTCCTCGGCGGTGATCTGCCCGTCGGCGAACGCGAAGGCGACCCGGCGCTCCACGTACTGCAACGCCGCGGGTTGCAGTGCGGCGCGGGCCGCGGCCGCGTCGATGCGCTGGTAGCGCAGGGAAGCCCACAGTGCCTCCCATTCCGGGCCGCGCGGCCCGGACGAGGTGAGCAACCGGGCCGCCCGGGTGTGCCAGTGGATGAGGAATTCCTCGGTCTCCGCCGCGCAGGACGAGCACGGGTGATGACCGCCCAGGACGCGGCGCCGCCGGCGCGCGCCGCAGCGGTCGCAGTCGTGGGCGTGCGGTCGCGCGGCCGGACGCCGGTCGGCGGTCCAGCGTTCCCCGTCCCACCAGCGCAGACGAGCCGGATCCTCGGGGTCGCGGTACCAGTCGGCGCGGTCGGAGCCGGGAGGCGGGGGCAGGCGTACCGGCTCGGTGGTGGCGAGCCGGCGCAGCGTGACCGTGCCGGGGAACTGCCGGGTGGGCTGCGGCTCGGCGAAACGGTCCCAGGGCGCGGCGGGAGCCGCGGCGGGCGGGTTCTCGTCGAGGCGGTAGTGGACGTTGCCCGGATGTGTTCCGGGGGATGTGGTGCGGGCGCCGTTCCCGGCGCCGGTGGTCCGGCCGGGCCCACGGGAGGCCGCCCGGTCACCGGCCGGGTCGTCGGCCGCGACACCGGTGCGGTGATGCCCGGGCTCGGCGGGGCGGTCGAGGACCGCGGTATTCCGGTCCCCGGCCGGGGACGCGGCCGGTCGCAGGAGTTCCGTGGCGTCCTCGGCCGCCGGCCGGGCCGGGCTCTCGTCGCGGCGCGCCGGCGGGGTGGCCTGTCGCGCCGCGGGACCTTCGTCGACCTGAATGCCGAACTCGGTGATCAAGCCCGCCATTCCGGCGGCCCAGCCCTGGCCGACGGCCCGGAACCGCCAGCCGCCGTCCCGGCGGTAGAACTCGCCGAACATCATGGCCGAGACCGATTCCGAATCGTCGAGGGTGAATACCGCGACCGGGCCGTCCACCGCGAAGACCGTGAGCGTGACCTCGCCGAGATCGGTGAAGGTCGCCTCCTCGAGCGAGCCCGACACCACGATGCGGTCCACCTCGGCCTCCGTGCGCGGCAGCGAAACGCTCAACCGCGCCGTGCCCGGATCGGGGTCCTGGTCGAGGGTGACGGCCTGGGAGATATGGCGGGGTGCGTTGTAGAAGACCAGATCCCGGTCGCCGCGCACCGACCCGTCGCTGCCCAGCAGCAGGGCGTGCGCGTCCACCGTATGGTCCGACCGCCAGGAAATCACCACGGCCAGAAGCGATGTCGGTATCGGCGTATTGGCGCCCTTGCTCAGTTCCATCGTCGTCGAACTATGCCATGTGCCGCCGACACGCCCGCAGGTGTGCAGGTCGTAGCGGTTTTCGTCATCGATGCGGCAGAGTTGTCGCATGACCGATCCGGGGCAGCCGGGGGACAAGCGGCCGGGCGCGCGACGAGTCCCCACACCCGCCGATGTGCTCGCCGCCGCGCAGACCGCGGTGGACGCCGCGCAGTCCGCGGCCGGCCAGGCCCTGGAGGCCGCCCAGCTGACCGCCGGCCAGGCCTTCGACGCCGCGGTACGGCTTCCCCCGGCGTCCGCGCAGCTCGCCGCGCAACTGCCCGATGTGCTGGAGAACCTGTCCAGTGCCATCGACCGGCTCAATGCCACGATCGACCGGCTCGACCGCACCCTGGCCCTCGCCGACCCCGCGTTCGCCGCCTACGATCGGTTGCTGCCGCGGCTGGAGGCGATGATCGCACTGGGGGAGGATCTGTTCGGCGCGCTGGCCCGGTTGCCCGGTGTCGGCCGGCTCGGCCGGATGGCCGGATTCACCGCGGCCGAACCTCCGGAACCGGAACCCGAACCGAAGAAACGGTCCCGGCGCCGGCCCTGAGCGCTCAGGCCGAGTCGAACGCCCGGCCGTTGTAGGGGGTGTCGTGGGCGGTGCGATCGTGGACGGGCCGTACCTGCACCTCGGCGTCGTCGAAGGTGATCTGCGCGTTCTTGTTCGCACTGAGCAGGATAAGTACCAGTTGGTCGGCGATCCGTTCGGCGGCCTCCCCGCTGGGGTACCGTCCCAGGACCCGGACACTCGGTCCGACGGTGCCGCTGCCCCGGTCGTAGTCCCATTGCCCGTTGCCGGTCGCCACCGCCAGCCGGGCCACGACGTCGACGCCGCCCGGACCGTCGTGTGGGCCGCGTTCACGCACCGATTCCGTGCCGATCTCGATGATCTGGTCGGCCCGAAGCCAGTCCCCACCATGTGTTCTCACCCAGAGCTGTGCCATCGCTCCATTGTCGCGCTGTTCGCCGGATCGGGCCGCTCGTTTCCGATGGCCCGCAATACTTCTCGGCCGCCCGCGGCGCTCATCCGGCCGTGGTGACCTCGGTGGCCGGTGCGGCGGCGCCGACCGGCCCGGTGGCCAGGGCCCGGTACACCGCCGCGGCCTTGAGCAGCATCTCGTCGTATTCCGCGTCGGCCACCGAGTCCAGCACGATGGCTCCACCGGCACCGATCTGCCAGGTTCCGCCGTAGCGCACCGCGGTGCGGATGACGATATTGAGGTCGGCCGTACCCCCGAGTCCCAGGAAACCGATCGTCCCCGAATACACCCCGCGCGCCCGGGTTTCGAGGGTGTCGATGATCTGCATGGTGCGGATCTTGGGCGCCCCCGTCATGGAACCCCCGGGGAAGCAGGCGCGCAGGCAGTCGACGACCCCGGTATCGGCGCGCAGGATGCCGCGTACGGTCGAAACCAGCTGGTGCAGGGTCGAATAGGTTTCGGTGACCAGCAGTTCGCGCACCCGCACACTGCCGATCTCGCAGACCCGGCCCAGATCGTTGCGCAGCAGGTCCACGATCATCACGTTCTCGGCCCGGGTCTTCGGGTCCTCGGTCAGCGCGCGGCGCAGTCGTTCGTCCACGATCGGATCGGGGTCGCGGCGGGCGGTGCCCTTGATCGGTTTCGTCTCGACCGTCCGATCACGGGCGATCTTCAGAAAGCGTTCGGGGGACGAGCAGGCGATCTCCAGCTCGCCGAACCGCAGGTAGGCCGAGTAGGGAGCGGGATTGGCCCGGCGCAGCGTGCGGTAGACGTCGAGTCCGCCGGACGTGGCGGGAAAGACGAGCTGGTCGGTCAGCGTGATTTCGTACGATTCACCGGCCCGCAGCGCGGCCCGGCAGTCGGCGATATCGCGCAGGTAGCGCGCCCGGCCGCGGACCAGGTGTTCCTCCAGACCGGCGGTATCGCCCGCCGTGGTGATCGGGGGCGGGTTCGACCAGGTCGGCAGTGTCTCCAGGATCGCCGCGGTGGTGCGCAGCCAGGTCCGGGCCGCGGCGCGGCCGGAATCGTCGGCCAGTGCGAGCAGATATGTGCGGCCGGCGAGATGGTCGACGACCACCACCCGGTCGGCGAAGATCCATTGGGCGTCGGGCGCCGGGGCGCGGTGCGCCGCGGACCCGCCGCAATCGGCCTTGACCTCGTAACCCAGGTACCCCACGTAGCCCCCCGCGAAATCGAACGGGAAGTCTTCCGGTAGCGGGACCGGCCTGGTCCGCAATGCTTCGGCCAGATGATCCAGGATGGTGCCCCGGACCTCGCGGACGCCGTCGGCGGTTCGGACGGTGACCGTACCGCTGCCGACCCGGTAGCCGATCACCTCGGCCAGTGGGCCGGAGGCGTCGCCGAGGAACGAGAAGCGGTCCATCCCCGGTTCCACGTGTTCGCTGTCGAGCCAGAAGGCGGCGGGCGAGGCGCCGTACAACCGCAGGAAGGCGGCCTCGGTGTCGACGGCCCGCTCGAGTACGCGGTGCTGGAGGGTCACGGAGAAAGACATCGTGGACCGAACCCTACGCCGCGGGCGGGTGTCAAACTGTTGTCGGTTGCCTGCAGTTCATTCGGCCGGGTGGGGCACAATGTCAGGCATGTCTGTTGCGCAGCCGGTAGGCGTGGATCGTAAGCACGTCGACTTCACCGTGGTCGGGAACTGGATGGACGAGCGGGGGCTCACCGGCGGTGAGTTCCAGGAGGTGAAGGCGCTCGGCGGCGGCACGCAGAACATCATGCTGCGTTTCATCCGGGGCGGGCGCGATTACGTGCTGCGCCGTGGCCCGGCGCATCTGCGCCCGAAGAGCAACGAGGTCATCCGGCGGGAGGCGCGACTGCTGGGCGCGCTGGCCGACACCGATGTCCGCGCCCCGCGGGTGATCGCCGCCGAACCCGACGAATCGGTGCTGGGTGCGGTGTTCTATCTGATGGAGCCGATCGAGGGTTTCAACCCGCAGACCGAGCTACCCGCCCCCTTCGCCGAGGATCCGGAGGCCCGCCGGCAGATGGGCCTGTCCGCGGTGGAGGCCATCGCCCGGCTGGGCGCGCTGGACTACCGGGCGCTGGGCCTGGACGATTACGGCAAACCCGAAGGGTTCCTGGAGCGGCAGGTCGGCCGCTGGACCCACGAACTGGAGTCGTACTCGGCGAACGAGGGATACCCCGGCCCGCAGATCCCGGGTCTGGACGCGGTGGCGGACTGGCTGGAACGCCACCGTCCGGCCGAATGGACCCCCGGCATCCTGCACGGTGACTGCCATCTCGCGAATATCATGTTCTCCTACGAGCGGCCCGAGGTCGCGGCCCTGGTCGACTGGGAGATGTCGACCATCGGCGATCCGCTGCTGGATCTCGGCTGGCAGATCGCGACCCGGCCCGAACCGGGCACCTCCGGGGCGGCGCTGATCGGCAAGCTCGGCGAGGCCGGTTCACTGCCGACGGGCGCGGAGATGGTCGAGCACTACGGCAAGTTCTCCGATCGGGACCTGAGCGCGGTCACCTGGTACACGGTGCTGGCCTGCTTCAAACTCGGCATCGTGCTCGAGGGCACGTACGCGCGGTCCTTCGCGGGTAAGGCGCCGAAGCAGGTCGGTGAGTTCCTGCATGCGAACACGCTCGAACTCTTCGCGCGGGCGCGCGGACTCATGGAGTGAGAACAGGTTTCATTAATTCGATGCGTCCGGCGTGCGCCGGTGCTTGACCCGGCCCGCGCCGGGCGGTATCGCGGCGGGACTGTCCGTAGGCGGCGCCCCGCGGGTATCGGTGGTGGAAGCGGACGATTCGGGAGTTGCTCGGCCGGCGGCCGGCGGTGGGTTTCCACCGCCGGCCGCCGTGCAATGGTCGGTCGACCAGTTCTGCCGGGAAAATCTTCGCCAAACCACTAGAACGTGTTCCAGTTCGTATCGTAGTGTGGAGGCCGTCACATGAAAGCCCGCGCATGCGAGAGGTCGGACACGAATGAAGACGAAGGGCGCGATCCTGTGGGGGATCGACGAACCGTGGTCGGTCGAGGAAATCGAACTCGGTGACCCCCGCGCCGGTGAGGTGCAGATCCAGCTGGAAACCGCCGGAATGTGCCATTCGGACCACCATATGGTCACCGGTGCCACCCCGATGCCGTCGTTCCCGGCCATGGGCGGCCACGAAGGCGCGGGCGTCATCACCAAACTGGGTCCCGGCACCCCGTCCGACCTGGCCGTCGGCGATCACGTGGTGCTGTCGTTCATCCCCGCCTGCGGCCGCTGTCCGGCGTGCGTATCGGGGAACATGGCCCTCTGTGATCTCGGGATGGGCCTGCTGTCCGGGCAGTCCATCAGCGACGGCAGCTACCGCATCCAGGCCCGCGGCAAGGATGTCATCCCGATGTGCCTGCTCGGCACGTTCTCGCCCTATATGACGGTGCACTACAGCTCGGTGGTCAAGATCGACCCCGAGATCCCGTTCGAGGTCGCCTGCCTGGTCGGCTGCGGTGTGCCCACCGGATTCGGCTCCTCCACCCATGTCGCCAATGTGATGCCCGGTGATACCGCGGCCATCGTCGGCATCGGCGGTGTCGGGATGAGCGCGCTGCAGGGCGCGGTGCTCTCCGGGGCGCAGAAGGTCGTCGCCATCGACCCGAACCCGTGGAAACTGGAGCAGGCCAAGAAGTTCGGCGCCACCCACACCTACGCCAGTATGGCCGAGGCGATCATGCCGCTGATGGAGGCCACCGAGGGTCGGATGGCCGACAAGGTCATTCTCACCATGGGTGAGATGCAGGGCGAATACATCGAAGAGGGTCTGATTCTCACCGCGAAGGCGGGCACCCTGGTCGTCACCTCCATGGGCCGGATGGACGCCGCCGACGTGAAGATGAACAACTTCCTGCTCTGCATGCTCCAGAAGACGGTCAAGGGCTGCATCTTCGGTGGCGGCAACGCCCGTCAGGACATTCCGCGCCTGCTGTCCATGTACAAGGCCGGTCAGCTGAACCTGGACGATATGGTCACCCGGAGCTATTCCCTGGAGGACGTGAACCAGGGCTACAAGGACATGCTGGACGGCAAGAACATCCGCGGCATCATCAAGTACACCGACGCCGACCGCTGATCGGCGAGCGTATCCGCGCATTCCCGGGTGGGCCGACCCCTCACCGGCCCACCCGTTCGGAACTCCTGCCGCCGGGGTATCGACCGGCCCGAGGTCGATTCCGGCCTCTCCGGGGTGCCCTGGTCACCAGAGGGGCCGGTCGCGCGACCGGTGCGTGCGGCGCGGTGCTCACTCGAATTCCTCCCGCGGGTCGTCCGCCGGGGCGCCGCGGCCGTGCCGATCCGCATGGCCGGCGGGCCCGTGCGGCATGGTGATCTACTCCGCCGCAGGGTATTCGGGACACCCCGGCCGGCAGTCGGCGCGTGGTGGTGTCCCACTGCTCTTCGGTAACTGCTCGGCCGGGTTCCGCGGCCCCGGTTCGGTCTCGTAACCTCGGGGTGTGCGCGCACTCGAGCAGATCCAGGAATGGCCGGTCAGGCATGCCGCGGCGGGTGTGATCACCCGGGACGGGCGCTGGTCGGCCGGTGAGACGGACCGGGTCTACCGGCTGGCGTCGGTCACCAAACCCCTGGCCGCCTACGCGGTGCTGGTCGCCGTGGAGGAGGGGGCGATCGAACTCGATCAGCCCGCCGGACCGCCCGGCGCGACCGTCCGGCACCTGCTGGCCCACACCTCCGGCGTGGCCTTCGACACCACCGATATCCTGGCCCGGCCCGGTGCGAAACGGATCTATTCGAGCGCCGGTTTCGAACTGCTGGCCGACGCGGTCGCCGAACACACCGGGATCCCTTTCCCGCAGTATCTGCGCGAGGGCGTCTTCGAACCGCTGGGCATGGTCGATTCGGAATTGACCGGCTCGGCCGGGCACGGCGCGAATTCGACTCTCGCCGACCTGCTGCGTTTCGCCGCCGAACTTCTCGAACCCCGCCTGATCTCGGCGCAGACCCTCGCGGCGGCCACCAGCGTCCAGTTCCCGGGCAGTGACGGTGTCCTGCCGGGTTTCGGCTCGCAGCGGCCCAACGATTGGGGCCTGGGCTTCGAGATCAAGGACGGGAAGTCGCCGCACTGGACCGGGGCCACCAATTCGCCCGAGACCTTCGGTCATTTCGGGCAGTCCGGGACGTTCCTGTGGGTGGATCCGCGCCCCGGCGTGGCGTGTGTGGCCTTGAGCGACGAGAATTTCGGCGACTGGTCGCGCGAAGTATGGCCTCCGTTCAGTGATTCGGTCATCGCGGAGGCAACACTCGCGCGCAACACGGAAGTGAAGTAACACGTGTAACACCGGGCACTCGAGTACACTCGGGCAACGCCTTTTCGACGGACCCGTTGGGGAAGACGAGCATCGTCGAAACCGGAGGTGTACGTGGTGCGCGGATCGTCCCGATACGCGGAGACAACGGCGGGTGTGGTGTACATCCACTCGTCGCCCGCCGCGCTGTGCCCGCATATCGAATGGGCGCTCGCGGCCGCTCTCGGGGCTCCGGCCTCGCTGCGCTGGACGGCGCAGCCCGCAGCCCCCGGCCAACTCCGGGCAACGACCGAATGGTTCGGCCCGGCCGGTACCGCGTCCCGTATCGCGCAGTCGCTGCGCTCCTGGCCGGTCCTGCGTTTCGAGGTGACCGAGGATCCCAGCGAGGGGGTCGACGGGGAGCGGTACAGTTTCGTGCCGTCGCTGGGCCTGTGGCACGGCTCCACCAGCGCCAACGGGGATGTGATGGTGGGGGAGATGCGCCTGCGGGTCCTGTTGCAGGCCGATCGGGAACTGGGCCGGTACGCCGGGTTCGATCTGGCCGGCGAACTGGACCGGGCGCTGGGGACGGCCTGGGACGAGGACCTGGAGGTCTACCGGACCGGCAGCGAGGGCGCCGAGGTCACCTGGCTGCGTCGCGACGTCGGCTGAGAGCCCGGAAAATCGCCCGTCCCGGCGGGCACCCGCGACGAGGCACCCGGTTCGGCGCACCGAGCTTGTCGTACCGCGCCGGCGATCCGAGTGGCGAACCGGCAGCCGACGGTGGCTTTCGGTATGGGTCTCCACCACCGCGGCCGGCTCGGTCGCGGTTTTCGCTGCGGACTTCGATGCCGGTCGGTACCATGTTGCCGAGTGTTCGCCCTTCCCCGGGAGAGGGTGCGATCACGGTGAATCTCTGCCAGCGGATTGCGATCGCTTCGACCGAGGGAGCGCATGAGCCAGGAGGCCGTCCGATGTACCGGGGCGGCAGTCCCGGCGCGTGTCGAATCGACTACCGAGCCCTGCTGCGGTGATCACCGGCAGTCGTCGTCATCAAGCCTGTGTCCGGCGGTATGAAGAACAACGACACCTGCCTTGCCAGCGTGTCCCGCGCCGGCCGGTCCTGAGTCCAGGTCGGCAACCCCGCGTCATATTTCGTTTGTCACTGTTGAAACACCTGGAGTCCTCCTGTGCCCATGTCTCAGCCGCTGGAAACGCCTCTGCCTTCCTATGACGGCCGCCCGATCGCACCCAGTTCGGTGATCGATGGTGATGACCCGCGAGTAGCCATATACACCAAAGAATTCGCCTCGGATCCCCAGCGCGTATACCGGGAGCTGAGAGCCCGCTACGGCTCGCTGGTTCCCGTGGAGATCGCACCGGGTGTTCCGGCCACTCTCGTGGTCGATTACGAGACCGCGAAGCGAATACTGCACGATCCCGAGCACTTCCCGGCGGACCCGCGGGCCTGGGAGGCGAATGTACCGCTCGACTGTCCCGTGCGGCCGATGTTGCAGTGGCGGCCGAATGCGTTGCGTAACACCGGAGCGGCTCATGCTCGGCTGCGCTCGGCCAACACATTCGCTATCAACGGGATCGACCTGCACACCACCCAGGCGTTGGTCGAAAAGATCGCGGTGCCGCTGATCAACGGTTTCTGCGCCGCCGGACACGCCGATCTGCTGGCTCAGTTCGTGCACCCCCTCGTCTTCGAGGTCCTCAACACTCTGGTCGGCTGCTCGCCCGATATCGGGGCGCGTGTCGCGCAGGGCATGGCCAGCATATTCGATACCTCCGCAGGTGCCGAAGAGGGCAACGTGATATTGGAATCGGCGCTGTACGAGCAGACCATGCACAAGATCGCCGAGCCCGGCAACGACATCACCACTCGAATGATCGCGCACCGCGCGGAGCTGACCCAGGAGGAGGTGATCCACCAACTGGTCGTCATCTACGGGGCGGGAATCGAACCGACCGTCAACCTCATCTTGAATACCTTGCGACTCATGCTGACCGACGACCGGTTCGGCGGCGGAATGATCAGCGGCAGTCTCTCGACCGCCGATGCGCTGGATGAGTTGCTGTTCACCGATCCTCCGCTGGCGAACTTCTGTTTCAGTTATCCGCGGCAGCCGATTCTCATCGACGGCGTGTGGCTACCCGCGCATCAGCCTGTGCTGATCAGCATGTCGGCGTGCAACAACGATTCCGCAGTGCATTCCGGAGATTTCACTGCGAATCGGTCCCATCTCGCCTGGGGCGCCGGCCCCCACACCTGCCCGGCGAAGGATCTTTCCACTACCATCGCTCGCGCGGCGATAGATCAACTGCTCGATGCGCTGCCCGAGATGACATCGGCGGTCCCTGTCGAGGATCTGCAGTGGCGGCCCGGGCCCTATCATCGCTCGCTGGCATGCTTGCCCGTTGTATTCGTCCCGATCCCGCCGATGGCCGTGTGAGGGCACGTCTGCGATAGATCCGGTCCATCGCACGGTGGACCGGATCCGAGCGGCCCGTCGAGATGTACCGCGCCCCTACTTCGCGGCCCACTCGGTGCCGGATGGAGGCATCCGTCGGCGCGTGGAGTGTGGGCGCCGGGCTCCGCGGAGACCGGCCCTTCACGACTCGCCCTGCTGTCCGCGGAAACTTTCCCACATCTGTTCCACCACAATGGTGTGATCTTCCCGACGACCCGGTCCGAACGGCCCGGACTCCGGAAACGGTTGGTCGCCGACCGTATGGCTCAATTCTCGAAGGCCGTCCCGCCAGTTCATGGAACGTTCGATGTTCTGCGCCTCGATTGTCACCGGGTCATGGGAGTATCTCTCGTCGATATCGACTCCGCTCTCTTCCAATATTTCACGGCGCGCCCGCGCGGCCGCCAAATACGAGGCGGTATCGCGCTCCACCAGTTTTTGTACCTGGCGATCGGTCCACCCCCGTTTGTCATCTATTTCATCGAGTCCCGGTGGCGCGATGGTGCGTATCAGATCGCTTCTGCGGGCGTATTCCACCTGTTGCGCCAGGTGACGAGTCATCTCGGCGGAGCCGATGGGCATTTCACGGTATCCCTCCTCGATATCGATGACTTCGGCATCGGGCACGGTGATCTTCTTACCCGTGTGGTCGGTGTAGGCATCCAGGCCTCCACGCTCGAATGTCCATCCCCGCTGCTGTAAACCATGGATATCCTGTGACAACGCGCGAGACGACACCACCAGGGCATCGATATCATCGCCGAGCCCCGAAACGACGCGTATTCGTCGCGCGGGTGCCGGGGCGTGATCGATCTCGGGCGACGCAAGATCATCGATCGGACTGCGCAGATCGTGATCGGTATCGCTGACTGTATTCGCGGCACCCTGCGCCTTCTCGCTCACCGATCGTGGCGGTCGAGACCTGAGTTTCGCCACATCCGGGACGAGGTTCTTCGCACGGTGAAGTACTTCGCGCATGGCGCGGATGATCCCGTCGGGCACACTGCCGATTCTCGCTCGGTACCGTCCTGCACGCGACCGAAAGGCGCTGGACACCGTCGGGGCGAGGGCCTGCGAGGCCAACGCGTCGGCAGCGAGACTGCCGACGTCACCTGGCTGTGTCGGGTCATCGGCCGAGCCGCGGGCATGCCCGGCATCTCCGGGTTATGGACAGTCCGTTACACAATGCGTTAGGGTCGGCGCATGGCCAGACCACGCAGCTTCGAACACGAGAAGGTGCTCGCGGCCGCCACGAGTCAGTTCCAGCGGGCCGGCCTGCACGCCACCAGTGCGGAGGATCTCTGCCGGGCCACGGGGCTGGGACGCAGCAGCCTCTACAACACCTTCGGTAGCAAGGACGAACTCTTCGCGCAGTGCCTCGATGTCTATCTGGACAGCACCCTGGCGCGCGCGGAGGAGGTCATCGGTGATGGTTCGCTCGGCACCGTCGAACGTATCGAGGTCCTGTTGCGCCGGGTTGTGGCCGAGGAGGTCGAACGGGCCGGGTCCGGGGCGCCGCGGGGTTGTCTGGCGGTGAACACGGTGGCCGAACTGGCCGACGATCCCGTGCACGCGAAGAATGTCGAGCGGATCGGCCGGGATACCGCCGCCCGGCTGGAATTGCTGAGCGCCGTCCTGCGGGCGGGGCAGGCCGCCGGGGAGGTCACGAAAAGTGTTTCTGCCGAAGGGCTCGCCGCTTTTGTGAACTCGGCGATCGCCGGTCTGCGTATCTCCTCGCAGGGCCGGGTCGCGGCCCCGTGGTCCGGGGAGATCATCACGGCCACGCTGCGGGCGCTGCGGCCGGATCCGGCGAGCGACTGAACCGCTGATGAGCCGATCGCCGCCGTTTTCGCGCCCGCATTTTGTACTGATCATTACAGAACTCAGGAGAACTTCCCGTGCCACCGACCCTTCCCGCCGCGCGCACCGCCGCGGTCCCCGCCGCCGTCTACGTTCTGGCCGCAGGCATTTTCGCCATGGTGACCAGCGAATTCGCGGTCGCCGGCCTGATGCCGCAACTGGCCGAGAGCCTGCACACCGGTATCGACCGAATCGGCTACCTCGTCACGGTTTTTGCCGCCGCCATGGCCCTCGGCGGCCCGCTACTCGTCGCGGCGCTGCTGCGGATATCCCCGAAACCCGCGCTCATGACCGTCTTCGCGATCTTCCTCGCCGGAAACCTGCTGGCGGCCCTCGCCTCCTCGTACGCGGTGATGGTGGTCGCCCGGATCATCACCGGCGTCGCCGCCCAGGCGTTCTTCGGTCTCGCGGTCTCGCTGTGCATGCGGCTGGTCGACGAACAGTTCCGGGGCCGCGCGGTATCCGTGGCGATGAGCGGACTCATGCTGGGCACCCTGCTCGGACTGCCGCTGGCCACTTTCATCGGCGGCCGCCTCGGCTGGCAGGCGGCCTTCTGGACGGTAGCCGTGCTCACCGCGTTCGCCGCGGCCCTCACCCTGGCCTTCGTCCGCGACCCGGGCCGGCCGGGCGCCGGAGACGACACGGCCGCCGCGTCACCGGCCGCCGAACTCCGTGCTTTCCGCCGCCCCCAACTGCTGCTCGCCCTCGTCTCCAGCACACTGATCATCGGCGCGACCTTCTCCGTCTTCAGCTTCCTCACCCCGGTACTCACCCGCGTCAGCGGATTCGCCGACAGCGCGGTGCCCCTGCTGCTCCTGGCCTACGGTGCCGCGACGGTGGTGGGCAATGCCGTCGTGGGCCGGTTCGCGGATCGCCACACCGTCGCCACGCTGCTGATCGGCACACTGCTCAATATCGTGTTCCTCACCGGTTTCGCGGCCTGGACCGACTTCAAGCCCGCGGCAATGGTATTCATGCTCGGAATCGGGCTCGTCGGCGTGACGATGAACCCGGCCATGGCCGTGCGGGTGCAGCGCGCGGGCGGCACAGGGGTCCTGGTGAACACGGTGCACACCTCCTTCATCACACTCGGCGTGATCCTCGGCTCGGCCGTCGGTTCGAGCCTCCTGCCCGGCCACGGACTCCGGGCGCCGCTGGTCCTCGGAATCGTGCTCGCCGTACTCGCGGTCGCCGCGATCCTGCCGGCGCTGCGCTCCCCGTACCTGCGCGGGGGAGTGGACCGGGAGCCGGTGCGTGTCGTGCGGACGGACAGCCCGTATGCGGACGCCCGATAAGGCGGTATCGGGCCGCCGGGTGGTCGGTCGACCGTAGTGCTGTGCTCCTGGTCATGTTGCCTCGGCGCGGTGAATGCCCGGATCATGGCCCGGTGCGCAACCCTCGGCCCAGGAACCTGATCGCGTTGTGACGCTCGGGCGGGCTTGCCGGATTCGACCGACCGAGCAGGATGGTCTCGCTGGACTTACCCGGATAGGACGCCCCGCTCGGCTCTTGGTGGTCCTGCGGTAGCAAGGCTCCGTCGGCCGATCCGGACCCAACGATAAGGGCTGTGCCCGAGCGCGTCTCGTGCGCACCGGTGGCATACTCGACCCTTCGCGGGCCACACGGGGGATTGAACAATGACAACATCGGACGCCGTCGACATCACCGAACTCGGTGTGATCGGCGGGACGCGGTTCTCGTTGGCACTGACGAATCGCCCCTGGGAACTCGACATCGATACGATCGCGGTGTCGGTAGGAGCCGGGTTCGGCGCGCTCGGGAACGCGCTCCGCGAGGCATATCCGGACGCGGCGTGGAATGCGATCCTGTACGAGCTGATCGACGCCCGCCGCCCACGATTCTTCGCGCTCTCGTCCACGAGGCCGGAACAGGCGCTTCTGGTCAACCCGCGGGAGACCGGCGGCGACGAGAGCGCATTGGGGGACGACATCCTCCGGCTGGCCGTCCGGGAAGCCATCCGGACCGCGGTCGGCGGCGGCACGAAAATTCTCGGTCTGCCACTGCTCACAGCGGGGGCTCTGAACCGGCCCGAAACAGAGGTCGCGGCGGCGGTGGTCTCCGCCGCGGTGGAATCCGCGTCGGACACGCCCGATCAGCGATTGGACGGCCTCGTCTTCTTCTGCCGTGAGCAGAGCGAGGCGGCGGCCATCGCGGCGGAATTCGCCCGGTCGGTACCCGATCTGTCCGGCGGCCTGGCCGGGAGCCTGTCCGCCGATCTGGTCGATCCGAATATCGGGATCCCGCTGGAAGGTGACCAACTCGGCGTCGCACCGTATGTCTCCATGCTGGCCACCGTGATCGCCGACCGCGAGACACCACTGCCGCTGTCGGTCGGCGTCTTCGGGGCGTGGGGTTCGGGCAAGAGCTATTTCATGGCGATGCTGCGGGACCGGATCGACGGGCTGGCCGGAACCGGCGAACGGTACTGCACCGAGATCGTGCAGATCGGTTTCAACGCCTGGCACTACACGGACAGCAATCTGTGGGCCAGCCTCGGCGACGAGATCTTCCGGCAGCTCGCCGGTTCCGAGCCAGGGTCGCGGGAGCGGGCGGAGCGGATCCGCCGGGAACTCGCCCACCGGGTCGACCAGCGCAGACAACTCGAGATCGCCACCCGCGAAGCCGGCGATACCGCGGCGGCACTGCGCGCCGAGATCGATGAGGCCACGGCGACACGGGAAACGACCGCCGGCGATCTCCTGGTGGCGCTGCGCAACTCCGAGTCGTTCCGGGGCCGCGTCGACGGTCTGTGGCGCCGGCTCGGCCTGACCGACGAGGCCGCCCGGGCCAGGCTGCTGGCCGAGGAGATGCACGGCACCCTGACCGAGGCCGAGGCGCTGCGGCGGGTTCCGGCCGATCGGCGCGGCCGGATCGCGCTGGCGGCAGCGGCCGTCATCATGCTCACCGGCCTGCTGGGGGCTGTCCTCGCACCGGCCCTGCGGGACTGGCTGGCCGCGGCAGTCGCGCTCTTCGGTGCGTGCGCCGGCACGGGGGTCGCGCTGCTCATCCGGGCGCGCACCGGGTTGCAGACGCTGCGAGAGATAGCCGGGGAACTACACACCGGTATGCGCGGCGCGGCCGACGCGGCGGTGGCCGAACAGATGTCGGACACGCTGGACCGGCTGCGGGCTGCCGAGGCGCGACAGCGGGTGGCGCAGGCACAACTGGACGAGGTCGTCACCCAGGTGGGCGAACTCGGCCGGCAGCTCGCCCAGCTCGCGCCGGGGCGGCGCCTGCACAGTTTCATCGCCGACCGGGCGCGCAGCGACGACTACTCGGGCAGCCTCGGGCTGGTCTCCACGGTCCGCAAGGATTTCGAACAGCTCGTCGAATTGATGGTGGAATGGCGCGCCAGCGACCAGGAATGGGACCGCTCACGGCGTCCGGTCGACCGGATCGTCCTCTATATCGACGATCTGGATCGGTGCCGGCCGGCGCAGGTGGTCGAGGTACTGCAGGCGGTCCACCTGCTGCTGGCCTTCGAACTGTTCGTGGTCGTGGTCGGCGTGGACCCGCGGTGGTTGCTGCGCTCGTTGCGCAGCAGCTACTCCGATCTGCTGGCGATGGACACCGAGGAGGACCCGGACGCGTTCGGGCGCACACCGGAGGACTACCTCGAGAAGATCCTCAATATCCCGCTGGTTCTGCCGGCGATGTCGCCGGACGGTCTGGGCCGCCTGCTCCGCTCGATCAGCGGACCCGATCCCGTGCCGGTACCCGCGGTGGACCCGGCCGGGGATACGCCACCGCCCGTCCCGGAGCCGTCGGCGATCGAGCCCGTGACCACCGGCGTGATCACGGTCGAACGTGGATCCGAGGTCGACCGGCAAGAGCGGGAAGGGCCCCGCACGCCGCCACCACGTCCGATGACCGAAGCCGAGATCGCCCTGCTCGCGGCATTGGACACGCTGATCGAGACACCGCGCGAGGCGAAACGTCTCGTCAACCTGTATCGGATGGTCCGCGCCACCCGCGATCTCTCCGAGGCGTCGCGCTTCCTCGGATCGAACGGGCAGCCGGGCGAATACCAGGCCGTGATCATTCTGCTGGGCCTGCTCACCGCCGGTACGCAGGTGCTCGGTGTGGTCCTCGACGGGCCACCGAGGCCGGGGGACGGGGTCGATGGCGGACTCGCGCACCGACCACCCGGCACCCCGCTGCACCGGTTCGTCGCCGATCTGGAACCACGTCCCCGCGACGAAGGATGGACAAACCGTGTCGCCGGGGCCCTGCCGCCGGGCCGGATCGGGCAATGGCACCGGCTGCACGAGGGGCTCGCGCGGGTAGCGGGGGTCACCGACCTGACCGACCTCACCGAGTTGCAGCTGTGGTTGCCGCGGGTGCGGCGTTTCTCCTATGTGCTGCCTGCCGTGGGTAGCCGGGGAGTCGCGCCGTAGTCGGGCGTGGACCGGGCCGGAAAGCCGTGGCGGGCCGAACTGCGTCGGACCAGCCGGCTGGGGCATCGAAGTATCCTCCCTGTATGGACACCGTCACCCTGGACGTCCTCAGCGATGCGATCCGATCATCGTGGTCGGCGGAAACCAGCAGTGCGCCGGCCGGTTGGACCGGCTCTCCGGCGAAGGGGCAGTGCGCGGTGACGGCTTGTGTGGTGCACGACTATCTCGGGGGAGAAATCCTCAACACGGTCGCCACGCTACCCAGCGGCGACACGGTGTCGCATTACCTCAACCACATAGACGGACAAACTGTCGACCTGACCGCGCAGCAGTTCCCTCCTGGCACCAGTTTCACGTCACCGATACCCAAGACCAGGGGAATGCCGTCGACGCGGGAATACTGTCTGTCCTACGACGGCACACGCAGGCGGTACGAACTGCTCAGCGCACGTGTAGCGGAATCTCTTCGGAGCGACCGGCGGTCATGATCGGGCAGTCCACATACCCAACAGCTCGCGTGCCTCTCGTACCCCGCTGTGCGGACGGACAGCCGACACGATCCCTTGGAGGGCCGCCTGCAATCGTGTGGAAGCGACTGAACTGACCGCGTCGAAATGGTCGGTCAACAGCACGCAGCCGTCGGCGATGGAGCCCGACTGCACGTGATTCTGGGCGAGCCTGATCTGCCAGGCAATGGTTTCCCGAGGGTAGGCGGCAGAGCCTTCGATCGCGGCCCGCAGGTATGTGGTGGCCTGCCGGTGGCTGCCGATCCGCATGAACACCAGTCCCGTCAGGCCGCTGAGCTGTGCTTCGGGCAGGTGCGCAAGATAGCCGGGATCACGTCCCCTGGTCGATTCGTAGGCGCGATGGGCACGACCGACCGCAGCCAACATCGCTGACCGGTTACCCAGTGCGCTATGGGCTTCAGCTTCTCTAACAGCGGCCAGTGCACGGAGTTTCGGGCCGCCCTCGCGTCGCGCCGCCGATTGCGCCGCCTCGGCCAGCTTGACGCCTTCCTTCGGGCGAGACCCCTCCCGACACGAGAGCAGGCACGTGTTTATCCAGGCATGCGCGGCGGCCACCCCGTCGCCTGTGGCCGTGGCGGCCTGGGCTGCGTCGGCATAGTAGCGTTTGGCGGCATCCCAGCGACCGGCGTCGTAATGTATCCAGCCGGCCACAGTCATCGTCTCCGCACCTGCACTGGCCAGGGTCGCGCCCACCTGGTCCGAGTAGTCGCCGTGGTCGAGCAGAAGCTGCACGTAGCGGGACTGATTCGCGGCCAGCTCGCACAGACGGTCGCCACCGGCCACCAATTGGAGTTCATGTAGCCGGTCAATGCCCCTGACAATTCGTTCGACATCGGAGATGCCGATTCGTGTCCGGGTTGCTCCGATTGATCCCGTCCGCTGCCCGCGATCGACAGCACTTGCTGCAGTCGCACCGACCACTCCGGCTTGGAAGAACTGGCGTCGTTTCAACTCCGCCTCCTCGTCGGACGGCAGCAATGTACTGAGCGGAACCTGCAATGCTATCGCTACGCGTCGCAAGACGCGGACATCGTAAGTGGCGGGGCCATCGTGCTCGAGCTGCGATACGGCGGGTTGGGTGAAATGGATGAGCGCGCCGAGCTCTGCCTGAGTGAGGCCGCTGGACTTGCGTATTTTCCGGATGGTTGCGCCGATGGTCGCAGACATCCCATCCTCCGTTCCGTTGTGGCACAAGCCTTGTCGGTACCTCGCGCGGGATGGATTCTGACCAAGGGTCTCGCGCCTGATCGCACGATATACCGATCGCCACATATTCCAGCAGAGGTGGCGTATCTGACGCCGTGCCAAACGATTTCCGGGACCTACGTTCCCTTTGGTACCCGGCGCCGGGGCGACGTCGCACCCCTTACGCGGCGCACCGCCTGCCCGACGGGAGGCAGTTGGTGGCGAAAAGCCCCCGGTGCCGGGTGCCGAACCACCACGGAACTCTGGACGGGGCGAACAGTGGGCGAAGTACAGCGAGCAGTCGGACTGGTCCGCAAGGACTTGGATGGACACAGCGGTGCGGATATCGGCAAACTCGCGGAGCGGCACGGGTATCGCATGGTGTGGACTGTGTTCTTCGATACCGGGCCGCTGGCCTCAGCGCTCATCGTGGTCAGCACGGTCTATGAGCACAACGCCTCGGCGGTCGTGGTGCCGTCGTTAGCGCATGTGGACGCGTATCGGGACGCCGTCACCGACGTGGCCGTGCTCATCACCCCCATGCGGCTGTATCCACGAGGGTTCCACTGGCCCACCACAGCTCTGGAACCTGGGCGGGACGGACGGTAGCGCGGATGATCTCCCTGGGCTTGTCGGTTGCCGCCGGGATTCCGCTCCTGGTGCTGCTGTGGTGTCTGATCTGGCCGACGCGTTGAAGTCTCCGAAATCTCGACCGGCGGGGATCGCTTGTCCTTGCGATGATCAGGTCGGTATCGCACGCTTCCCGTGGATGATCCGGTGTGATGAGCGAGGAACAGAACGCATGAGTGACGAATTCACCATCGACTGGGACGCCCCGCCCATCGGCGACGATTACGAGATATTGCCGGACGGTCGAGTCCCGGTCTATGTGTCGCTCACCGTGGAAGACGACGCGTAGCTGCCATTCGGCCTGTTCGCGCGGCCAAGCTGCCGATCCGCCGATCGCGGCGCGAATCTGCGCCGACGCGGCAACGTTTTTCATGCCTTTTGAGGGCTTTATAGAAATTCTCGAATGATTCTTGGGCTCCACCTGCGGCCCGGAGAAAACAACTGCCGGCCGAATCCCGATCCGGCCCAGGAGCGGATGATCGCTGGGCGGGATCGGGATCGACCCGGCGTTCAGACTTCGACGGCGTCGAACGTGCCGGGCTGGTAGGAGCCGCCCTTGGTTTCGGTGATCACCAGCAACCGGTTGGCCGCGTTGATCATGGCAACCAGGTAGACCAGGGCGGCGATCTGATCGTCATCGTAGTGCTTGCGCACCAGGGCCCAGGTCTGATCGGACACGCCGTGGTTCGCGTCGGCCAGCCGGGTGCCTTCTTCGGCCAGCGCCAGCGCGGCCCGCTCGGCGTCGGTGAACACGGTGGATTCGCGCCAGGCGGCCACCAGGTTGACCCGGACCGCGGGTTCGCCGGCGGCCGCCAGTTCCTTGGCGTGGGCGTCGACGCAGTAACCGCAACCGTTGATCTGGCTGGCGCGCAGCTCCAGCAGCTCCATCAGTGACTTCGGCAGACCCGACTGCGTGATCGCCAGGCTGGTGTTGGCGAACCGCTTGCCGATCTTGGCGCCGAGGGTGTTCGCGTTCAGGTCGAAACGGGGTTCCATCATGGGGTCCTCACTCGCAGTAATGAATTGAACGACCACAAGACGGCGGCGAACCGGTCGGCGTAACAGCCATTCGATGTGGTGTGAGTCATAACAGTTCGGTGTTACGGAAGGACGGAATACGGCGTCCGGGCGCCACCCGCCGAGCCTTCGACCACTTGCGGGCCCTCGGCCACCTACGTAGGCCCCTGGCCGTCCGAGCCCCTGCTCACCACATCCGACGTGGCCAAGGGCATCGAGCCGGCCGAGCATCTGTCCACGGCGATGTTTCTTGTGCACGAAACCCGCACGCCGATCGAGCGAGCGGAGTTCGTGCTCCATTGGCCCCGACAATCCTGGACCGTATGCGTACCTCACAGTGCCGATCGATCTCGAACTGATCTGAGTCGGCCCGCTGGGGTGCTTCAAGGCGGATTTGTAGGGTCTCGGAACTCGTGGCGGAATCTCAAGATGCCTGGCGGTGATGTGGCAGATCCGCCACGGTTCTGAGATTACGCTCTATTTCTGTAGCAGACCCGCATGCGCGGTCATCCGGTACGTGGTGCCCCGGCTGTGTCGGTTGGGTCGAGACGGTCCCACCATGTCCACGTGCGGGGGTAACCCCATTCGGATTTCAGGGTGACGCCGGATGTGCCCCGTTGGGGACGAAACTAGCGTTCAGTCATGACATCGACTGTGCGAATGGGCCTCGCCGTGGCGTTCGGTGCCGTTATGCTGCTCGCCGTCGGGCTGATCACGGCGTGTGCCGAGCCGGCCGGCCCCTCCTCTGAAGAGCAGTTGCTCCGAGACACCGAGGCGATCCACGCCCTCGGCGTGAGCGGTGTACAAGCCCGCACGATCGGGCCTGATGGTCGGCAGGCGGTCGCCACGAGCGGCACCGCCGACCTGACCACCGGTCGCCCGGTCTCTCCCGACGGCTACTTCCGTATGGCCAGCACGTCGAAGGCACTCGTCGCCACCGTGGTCCTCCAACTGGCGGCCGAGGCCACGCTGTCGCTGAATGACACGGTTGACCATTGGCTGCCGGGAGTGGTGCAGGGTAACGGCAACGACGGCAACCGCATCACCATCCGCCACTTGCTTCAGCACACCAGCGGGGTCCGCGACGACCTGCCCGGATACACCACGCCGGACGAGTACTACCAGCAGCGCTACGACGTCCACAGCCCCGAGCGGCTGGTGGCCCGCGCGATGGCCCATGCACCGGATTTCCCGCCCGGAGAGGGCTGGGAGTATTCCAACACCGGATACATCCTGCTCGACATGATCGTCCAGCAGGCCACTGGCCGACCTGCGCACCAGGAGATCGAAGATCGTATCGTGGTCCCTCTCGGTCTCGACCGGACTCTGTGGATGGGCGCCTCGCCTACCCTGTCCTCACCGCACTCGCGGGCCTACCAGTACTTCGGCCCCGGTTCCGTAGTCGATGTCACCGACCAGATACCCGTGGACCCGAACCTTTCGTGGGTCACGACCACTCAGGACGAGAACGAATTCTTCCGCGCGTTGCTCGGGGGCCGCCTGTTACCACCACGGCAACTGGCCGAGATGAAGCAGACCGTCCCCGTGAGCGCGGAGGTCCAACAGATGTGGCCCGGCGGTCGATACGGGCTCGGCCTGGTTCAACGGCCCCTCGATTGTGGAGGAACCTACTGGAGTCACGAGGGCGGGGACGGCGGCTACATCACCCTCAACGGCGTCACCGACGACGGCCGGCGAAGCGCCGTAGTCGCCATGTCCGAGGCACGCGGCGACACCCCGGAGCACATCCTGGACCAAGAGAACGCGGCCAGCGACCTGATCGACCACGCACTGTGCGCCGGTGCCCGCAGCGTCCCGTGAGCGAGACCGGGCGATACCGCAATCGAGATCATCCCGACCGGCGGGGTGGCCGGCGGTCGGAACGAGGAAATGCCAACGAATCGAGACTGACAGCGCACGAAACGGCATGAGACAGGCGAGATATGGCCAGGTCGGTCAACTGCCTGGACGCCACGACTTATGAGACCCTACAGGATTTTTCCGCTGTGGCGGCTTTATGCCCACAGCGTCGTCTGTACAGCCTGGCAGCAGGCACGATTCGCGGCGTTCAGCAGCAGGCCAGTTTGCCTCTTGGCGATTCGGTACGGTGCGCCGTCCGGCCGAACAGAAACGCCACTAACTTCAGCCAAGAGTAGAGCTCCCGCGGCGTGGTCCCACGGCATCGACCGCTGATATAGGACGAAGTCGAGATGACCGTCGAGCATCTGGGTGTAGTTCACACCAGCACTCGATGCTCCGGGGCCAGGCTTACGAATCGCGCTCCAGCTTTCGACAACTCTGCGCGCTGCTGGCGGTCCAGGCGCTTCGTGGGGGCAGCACCCCGCATCTGCTCAACCGCAACTGGTGGAGTGAGTTGTTGGATCCGGGCGCCTTCCCGGAACGCGCCGGATCCTTGCTCACCCGCGTAGACCTGCCCGCTCTCGGGGAGGAGGATCCACCCAGCGACGGGCGCGCGCCCTTGCGTAGGAGCGCCACCATCACCGCGTACTCCTGCCGGCCGGATACGAGGTTCGAAGTCCCGTCGATCGGATCTAACAGCCAGCATTGCCTATCACCCAATGCTGAGAGCAGGGCCGGATCTGCGGCTGTCGCTTCCTCGCCGACCACCGGGATATCGAGAATCCTCAACAGTCCGCGTGAGATCAGTCGCTCGGCCTCCAGATCGGCCACGGTGACCAAATCGTTTGGGGCCTTCTCCTCGATCTGGTCGGTGGTCAACCGGCGGAATCGTGGCCGAATCGCGATCTCGGCAGCTTCCACCAGGACTCTCGTCACCTGGTCAATCATGTCGCAACACTCGACGCCTGCCCCACGTTTGCCCCACGAAATCGTCATGGGGCAGGACTTCTCGTGCTAATTGGGGCACTACCTGGGTGTTCATGGTGGGCGCAGAGGGGTTCGAACCCCCGACCGCTGGTGTGTAAAACCAGAGCTCTACCGCTGAGCTATACGCCCGGACCCCCGGACGGTGTCCGAGGGGAACGGTCTATGAATCTAGCGCGGCGAGCGCTTTCTCCCAAGCCGCCTGGTCACGGGGCTCTCCGGGGCCGTTCATCTCCGCGAAACGGATGATTCCCGCGCGGTCCACGACGAAGGTGCCGCGGTTGGCGAAACCCGTCACGTCGTTGAAGACGCCGTACTGCTGGGCCACCGCGCCGTGCGGCCAGAAATCCGACAGCAGCGGGAAGGTGTAGCCCTGTTCGGCCGCCCAGATCTTGTGGGTGGGCGGCGGGCCGACGGAGATCGCGAGGATCTCGGTGTTGTCGTTCTGGAACCGCGGCAGCTCGTCGCGGACCTTGCACAGCTCGCCCTGGCAGATGCCGGTGAAGGCGAGCGGATAGAACACGATCAGGACATTCTTCTCGCCGCGGTAGTCCGACAGCGAGACCTCCTGATTGTTCTGGTCCTTGAGGGTGAACTCCGGCGCCTGGGCACCGACCTCGAGGGGCATGAGGATCCTCCAAATCTCGGGTGCGCGCGCCCCGTGGCCCGGGGCGCGCGTACAGCTATGGGCGGCTCAGCGCTGCTTGGTGGGGGCCTTGGGCTGCACCAGACGGCTGGCGGACCATTCGCCGAGTTTGATGGCGGAGGTCTGGGTGAGCCCCGCGGTGGGTGCGGCCTCGGCGATCTCACTGGGATCGACATGGCCGTCGTTACCGGTCTTGGGGGTGAGCACCCAGATGAAGCCGTCGTCGGCGAGTGGGCCGATCGCCTCCATCAGCTCGTCGACCAGGTCCCCGTCGCCGTCCCGCCACCACAGCAGGACGACATCGATGACCTCGTCGGAGTCCTCGTCCAGCAGTTCACTGCCGGAGGTCTCCTCGACGTCGGCCCGGAGGTCGTCGTTGGTGTCCTCGTCCCAGCCCAGCTCCTGGACAACCATGCCGTGGGTGATGCCAAGCTTCTGAGCGAAATTCTGATCGTCCGCCGCGGCGACCACGGTGGCGTCCTCCTCAACTCCCGACTACAGATATCTGCAAGCGAACATGGTTATCGGCCCTAACGCAAGCCGATCGGGTGGATCGAATTTTCTATGTCGCGGGAAACCGCTGGTGACGGGCGATCCGGGTTACTTGGGGCAGGCATCGCGTACCGCGTTCCGCGCGTCGTTGACGCGCTTGCTGGCGTCGTTGAGCGGTCCGACGGGGGAGGTGTAGGTCATCTCCCGGGTGGCCTGGGCGAGGGCCCGGGCCGAGTCGACGTAGGCGACGAACTTCGTCCGCAGTTCCTCGGGCAGCTGCGCGCCCGCGGTGTTCACTCCGCCCTCGACCTGTTTGGCGGCGTCCTCGAGCGCGGTCACGGCGCCATCGCGTTTGGCGTCGTAGTCGGGGGCGTCGTTGTCGTGGGCGTCGACGAACTCGTTGTACTTGCTCACCCCGACCCCGGTGGTGCCGGGGAAGAGGGTGCAGTTGTCGGAGATGGCCTTGTCCCGGGCGGCCGCGATCTGCGACGAGGTGGCGGCGGCGGACGAGGAGGAGGCGTATTCGCGATAGGAGGTCGCCTCGGCGGCGTTCGGCGTCGCGATACCTTCGACCTGCTGCGCGCACCCGGCCACGGCGGCGCCTGCCACCAGGGCCGTCGCGGCGCACACCAGCCCGAACCGGCGCGGGTCCAGCCCTTCCATCGTCCTCCCGACTCCTCGGTAACCGCAGTGAGACGTGCCTGTCGAACGGTACTGGATCGGCGACTGACATGATGATGTGGGACGTGCCACGCGAGTGCGCGGGCACGCCCGGAAAAGTCGTCACGAGTGATCCGCACACCAGCGGGCCACTCGGGGTCACCGCAGCCATCAGCTCGACCACCCCCTGTACGAGGAGCAGTTTTGACCGATCTGATCCACTCTGGCGTCCCGGCGGAATCCGCTGTGCCGGGTTCCGCTCCCACCCCTCGCGACGCCAACGGTGCGCCCGCCGGTGGCCGAGTCCGCGTGATTCGTGAAGGAGTGGCGTCTTACCTACCGGATATAGATCCGGAGGAAACCAGCGAATGGCTCGAGTCGTTCGACGAGATGCTCGAGCGCGAAGGTCCCGGCCGGGCCCGCTACCTGATGCTCCGGATGCTCGAACGCGCCGGTGAGCGGCGGGTCTCCATTCCTTCGCTGACGTCCACCGATTACGTCAACACCATCCCGACCGAGAACGAGCCCTGGTTCCCCGGCGACGAGGAGACCGAGCGGCGCTTCCGGGCCTGGATCCGCTGGAACGCGGCGATCATGGTGCACCGCGCGCAGCGTCCGGGTATCGGCGTCGGCGGGCATATCTCGACCTACGCGTCCTCGGCGGCGCTCTACGAGGTCGGGTTCAACCATTTCTTCCGCGGCAAGGACCATTCCGGCGGCGGCGATTCGATCTTCATCCAGGGTCACGCCTCGCCCGGTATCTATGCTCGCGCCTTCCTCGAGGGCCGGCTGAGCACCGATCAGCTCGACGGTTTCCGCCAGGAGTACAGCCACGGCGGCCTGGGCAAGGGCCTGCCGTCGTATCCGCATCCGCGGCTGCTGAGCGACTTCTGGGAATTCCCGACGGTGTCGATGGGCCTGGGCCCGATGAACGCCATCTACCAGGCGCGGTTCAACCACTACCTGCACGATCGCGGGATCAAGGACACCTCCGATCAGCATGTGTGGGCGTTCCTCGGCGACGGCGAGATGGACGAACCCGAATCGCGCGGTCTCGCCCATGTGGCGGCCATGGAGGGTCTGGACAATCTGACCTTCGTGGTGAACTGCAACCTGCAGCGCCTCGACGGCCCGGTCCGCGGTAACGGCAAGATCATCCAGGAACTGGAGTCGTTCTTCCGCGGCGCCGGCTGGAATGTCATCAAGGTGATCTGGGGCCGGGAGTGGGACGCGCTGCTGGGCGCCGATCGCGACGGTGCGCTGGTGAATCTGATGAACACCACGCCCGACGGTGACTACCAGACCTACAAGGCCAATGACGGCGCGTACGTCCGCGACCATTTCTTCGGCCGGGACCCGCGCACCAAGGCGCTGGTGCAGGATCTGTCGGATCAGGAGATCTGGAACCTCAAGCGCGGCGGGCACGACTACCGCAAGGTGTACGCCGCCTACGCGGCGGCGCTGGCGCACAAGGGCCAGCCGACGGTGATCCTGGCCAAGACCATCAAGGGCTACACCCTCGGTAAGCATTTCGAGGGCCGCAACGCGACCCACCAGATGAAGAAGCTGACCCTGCAGGACCTCAAGGACTTCCGCGACCTGCAGCGGATCCCGATCAGCGATGCCGAGCTGGAGAAGGATCCGTACCTGCCCCCGTACTACCACCCGGGCCCGGAGACCAAGGAGATCCAGTACATGCTGGATCGCCGCAAGGCGCTGGGCGGGTTCCTGCCGGAGCGGCGTACGAACATCGCACCGCTGAAACTGCCCGGTGACGAGGCGTACAAATCGGTGCGCAAGGGTTCGGGCAAGCAGAACGTGGCGACCACCATGGCGCTGGTGCGGCTGATGAAGGAGCTGCTGCGCGACCCCGAGATCGGCAAGCGCATCGTGCCGATCATCCCGGACGAGGCCCGCACCTTCGGTATGGACTCGTGGTTCCCCTCGCTGAAGATCTACAACCGCAACGGCCAGCTCTACACCTCGGTCGACGCGGAACTGATGCTCGCCTACAAGGAGAGCGCGGTCGGGCAGATCCTGCACGAGGGCATCAACGAGGCCGGTTCCACCGCATCGTTCACCGCGGTCGGTACCTCTTACGCCACCCACGGCGAGCCGATGATCCCGCTCTACATCTTCTATTCGATGTTCGGGTTCCAGCGCACCGGTGACGGGCTGTGGGCCGCGGCCGATCAGCTCGCCCGCGGTTTCGTGCTCGGCGCGACGGCCGGCCGGACCACCCTGACCGGCGAGGGCCTGCAGCACAACGACGGCCATTCGCTGCTGCTGGCGGCGACGAACCCGGCGGTGGTCTCCTACGATCCGGCGTTCTCCTTCGAGATCGCCCATATCGTGCGCGACGGCCTGCGCCGGATGTACGGCGGTACGCCGGGCGTGGACGGATTCGGTGGGGAGAACATCTTCTACTACCTCACCCTGTACAACGAGCCCTACCAGCAGCCCGCCGAGCCCGAGGATCTCGACGTGGACGGTCTGCTCAAGGGCCTGTATCTGTACAAGAAGGGTGGCGCCGGTGATGTCCGGGCGCAGATCCTGGTCTCCGGTGTCACCGTGCCCGACGGTCTGCGGGCCCAGCAGTTGCTGGCCGACCACTGGGGTGTGGCCGCCGACGTCTGGTCGGTGACCTCCTGGGGTCAGCTGCGCCGGGAGGCTCTCGAACTGGAGATCGAGGCGCTGCACCATCCGGGTGAGGACGCGGGGCAGCCCTACGTCGCCCGGGCGCTGGCCGACGCACAGGGCCCGTTCGTGGCCGCTACGGACTGGATGCGCGCGGTACCGGATCAGATCCGTAAATGGGTTCCGGGCGATTTCACCACGCTGGGCACCGACGGATTCGGGTTCTCCGATACCCGGCCCGCCGCACGCCGGGTGTTCAATGTCGACGCGGAATCCATCGTGGTCGCCGCCCTGGCGGGGCTGGGCCGGATCGGCAAACTGGATCCGGCGAAGGCCGCCGAGGCCGCCGCCCGGTACCGCATCGACGATGTGTCGGCCGCGCCGGAGTTCACCGCGGGCGGCGCCGGAGACGCGGAGTGACGGCGGTTCGATGATCGAACGCAGACCACCGCGTCCGCGCCGGGTCTCCGAGGGCTCCAGCGAGCACGAGGTGTACCTGCCGACCGGCGCGCTGTCGCCGAACCGGCAGACCCGCGACCCACTACCGGACACGCTGCTCAAACGCGTGAAGCAGTTCTCCGGGCGGCTGTCCACCGAAGCCGTGGGGTCGATGCAGGATCGGCTGCCGTTCTTCGCCGATCTGGACGCCGCGCAGCGCGCCGGCGTGCAGATGCTGGTGCAGACCGCGGTGGTCAACTTCCTGGAATGGCTCCAGGACCCGGATAGTGATATCCGGTTCAGCCTGGACGCCTTCCAGGTCATCCCGCAGGATCTGGCGCGGCGGCTGACGCTGCGCCAGACCGTGGACATGGTGCGGGTGGCCATGGAGTTCTTCGAACAGTGGCTGCCCGCGCTGGCGCGTAACGATCGGCAACTGGTCGCGCTCACCGAGGCGGTTCTGCGATACGGGCGTGAGCTCGGTTTCGCGGCGGCCTCGGTGTACGCCAGCGCGGCCGAATCCCGGGGCGCCTGGGATACCCGGCTCGAAGCGCTGGTGGTGGACGCGGTGGTACGCGGCGACACCGGTCCCGACATGCTCTCCCGGGCGGCCACCCTGAACTGGGATGCGACCGCCCCCGCGACGGTCCTGGTGGGCACACCGCCGCGGGATCAGGGTGTGTCGGTGGTCGGCGCGGTACACACCATCGCGGCCCGGCACGGCCGGGCGGCGCTGGCGGTGGTCCAGGGTGCCCGCCTGGTGATGGTGGTGAGCGGCACCCTGGGCGACACCGTGCACACCTCGCCGTTCATGGCCGATCTGCTCACCGAGGCGTTCTCGGACGGCCCGGTGGTGATCGGACCGACCACGCGCACCCTCGGCGCCGCGCACAGCAGTGCCCTGGAGGCGCTCGCCGGGATGGAGGCGGTGATCGGCTGGCGGGAGGCTCCGCGCCCGGTACACGCCATGGAACTACTGCCCGAACGGGCGCTGCTCGGCGATCGAGCTGCGGTCGACGCGCTCGTCGAGTACCTTGTCCTTCCGTTGGCTTCTGCGGGTTCCGCCCTGGCGGACACCCTGGATGCCTACCTGGATTGCGGTGGTGCGGTCGAGATGTGCGCGCGTCAACTGTACGTTCATCCAAATACTGTGCGGTATCGCCTGAAGCGGATCGGGGAAGTAACCGGTCGTGATCCGCTCAATCCGCGGGATGCGTATGTGTTACGAATCGCCGCCACAGTGGGTCGTTTGACACGAACTCGTAACGAATCGTCATCACAAGCCTCAGAGGACTCTTTTGTCCCATTGGACAAAGACGGGCTGTAACGCCGGCCCCGATTCGGTCGATCCGGACACACCACGCGGGCTTTTGTGGAGACCATACAAAAGCGGTCGGCAAGCTTCATTCACGTCGACATCTCGCAAATGGGGTCTCACAGTGTTTTCTTAGGTACGTGATCGCGTTGTTCGCCCCTGGACAGGGCTCTCAGACACCCGGCATGCTCGCGCCCTGGCTCGACCTGCCCGGCGCTCGTGACCGCCTCGCACTGTGGTCGAAGGAATCCGGTCTGGATCTGATCCGGCTCGGTACCGAAGCGACCGCCGAAGAGATCACCGACACCGCCGTGACCCAGCCGCTCGTGGTGGCTGCCGCGCTGCTCGCCTTCGCCGAGATCGGCGAACAGCGGGTGCCGGCCGACACCATCGTGGCCGGCCATTCGGTGGGCGAACTCGCCGCCGCGGCGGTCGCCGGCGTGATCTCCGCCGACCAAGCAGTTACGCTGGCAGCCATCCGCGGTGCCGAAATGGCGAAGGCGTGCGCGCTGGAGCCGACCGGCATGTCCGCGGTATTGGGTGGCGAAGAGGCCACCGTGCTGGCGCGGCTCGAAGAACTGGAACTGGTCCCGGCCAACCGCAACGCCACGGGTCAGATCGTGGCAGCGGGACGCCTGGACGCACTGGCCGAACTGGCCGCGAATCCGCCGGAGAAGGCCCGGGTACGGGCGCTTCCCGTGGCGGGCGCGTTCCACACCGAGTTCATGGCCCCCGCTCAACAGGCGGTGGCGGCGGCGATCGCCGAGATCACCCCGCACGAGCCGGCTCGCCCCTTGCTGTCGAACGCCGACGGCAAGCCGGTCGAGTCCGGCGCGGACGCGGTGGCTAAGCTCGCCGCGCAGGTCACCCGGCCCGTCCGGTGGGACCTGTGCACCGAAACCGTCCGGCAGGCCGGTGTTTCGGCGGTGGCGGAGTTGCCACCGGCGGGAACCCTCGTCGGCATTGCCAAACGGGAGCTCAAAGGCACCCCGAACCTGGCGCTGAAGACCCCGGAGGACATCCCCGCGCTGGCCGAGCTCACGGGCTCCGGCTAGCTTGCCTACGGCCGTGTTTCCGACGAACCCTCGCCGGGAGCACGGCACCGAAGCGACGTAACCGTGCGTCGCCTCGGCCCGAAGAAATATGTAGAGCCCTACACGAGAAAATTAGAAGGGAGCCACGAAGTGGCCGCTCTGACCCAGGAACAAATCGTCGAGGAACTCGGCAAGATCATCGAAGAGGTTACGGGTATCGAACCCTCCGAGGTGACCGTCGAGAAGTCCTTCGTCGATGACCTGGACATCGACTCGCTGTCCATGGTCGAGATCGCGGTTCAGACCGAGGACAAGTACGGGGTCAAGATCCCGGACGAGGATCTGGCCAGCCTGAAGACCGTCGGCGACGCCGTCGCCTACATCCAGAAGCTCGAGGCGGAGAACGCGGACACCGCCGCCGAGCTCAAGGCCAAGTTCGACAACGCCGAGTAGGGCCGACACCGTGACCACTCCTTCCACCTTGAACGGGAACTTCCCGAATGTCGTCGTCACGAGCCTGGCGGCGTCCACGTCGATCGCGGGTGACGTCGATGCGACGTGGAAGGGTCTCCTCAACGGCGAGAGCGGTATCGACGTTCTCGAGGATTCCTTCGTCGAGGAATACGACCTACCGGTCCGCATCGGCGGCCATCTGAAAGTTCGTCCCGACAGCCTGCTGAGCCGGGTCGAGACCCGTCGGATGGCCTATGTCGAGCAGCTCGCGACCGTGCTCGGCCGCGAGGTCTGGCGTAATGCGGGCAGTCCGGAAGTCGATCCGGAGCGGCTGGGTGTGGCCATCGGCACTGGACTGGGTGGCGGTGACGCGCTCATCGATTCGGTCGACAAACTGAAGAACGGTGGATATCGCAAGATCTCCCCGCTCGCTGTTCAGATGGTCATGCCGAACGGGCCGTCCGCCGTCGTCGGTCTCGAACTGAAGGCCCGGGCAGGAGTGGTCACTCCGGTCTCGGCGTGCTCGTCGGGCTCGGAAGGTATCGCCAACGCGTGGCGCATGATCGTCATGGGCGATGCCGATATGGTCGTCACCGGAGGTGTCGAAGGTTTCATCGACGCCGTGCCGATCGCCGCGTTCACCATGATGCGCGCGATGAGCACCCGCAACGACGACCCGAAGGGCGCCTCGCGTCCCTTCGACAAGGACCGCGACGGCTTCGTCTTCGGCGAAGCCGGCGCGCTCATGGTCATCGAAACCGAGGAGCACGCCAAGGCGCGCGGTGCCACCATCCACGCCCGGCTGCTGGGCGCCGGTATCACCTCCGACGGTTTCCACCTGGTCGCGCCGGACCCCGAGGGCACGGGCGCCGCCCGCGCCATGACCCGGGCCATGCAGACCGCGGGTCTGTCCAAGCAGGACATCACCCACATCAACGCCCACGCCACCGCCACCCCCATCGGTGACACCGCCGAGGCGAAGGCGATCAACAAGGCCGTCGGCAACCACGCCTCGGTCTACGCGCCCAAATCGGCGCTCGGACATTCCATCGGCGCCGTCGGTGCGCTGGAGTCCGTGCTCACCGTGCTGGCCATCCGGGACGGTATCGTGCCGCCCACCCTGAACCTGGACAACCAGGATCCTGAGATCGACCTCGATGTGGTGAAGGGCGAAGCCCGGCGCCAGGAGATCGAGTACGCGATCAACAATTCGTTCGGTTTCGGTGGGCACAATGTCGCGCTCGCCTTCGGCCGGGCCTGACGGTCCGCCCGAACTGTTCGACGACCCATAGACGGGGCCGCCGGGTTTCTTCCGGGCGGCCCCGTCTGGGCTTCGGCACCCAGTGGCCCGCGTTTTGGGCGCACATTTTCGAGGAGAGAACGCGATGACCACTATCGCTCCGGCCCGCCATCAGGAAACTGCGACCGATCCGCGTGATCCCCTCGGGCGGCTCCAGCGCTTTTTCGACCCCGGCACGGTGCTGCCGCTGCATGCGCGCGACAAATCGGGTGTGCTCGCGGCCGTCGGTGAGGTCGACGGCGTCCGCACCGTCGCCTACTGCTCCGATGCCACCGTGATGGGCGGCGCCATGGGAGTGGAGGGCTGCAGGCATATCGTCGACGCGATCGACACCGCCATCGACTCCGGCGCGCCGGTGGTCGGTCTGTGGCATTCCGGTGGTGCCCGGCTCGCCGAAGGCGTCGAGGCCCTGCACGCGGTCGGCCTGGTGTTCGAGGCCATGGTCCGCGCCTCGGGCCGGGTTCCCCAGATCTCGGTGGTACTCGGTTTCGCGGCCGGCGGCGCCGCCTACGGTCCCGCACTCACCGATATCGTGATCATGGCCCCCGAAGGTCGCGTTTTCGTCACCGGCCCCGATGTGGTGCGCAGCGTCACCGGTGAACAGGTCGATATGGCCACCCTCGGCGGCCCGGAAACCCACGGCAAGAAATCCGGCGTCACCCATATCGTGGCCGACGACGAAGCCGATGCGGTGCACCGCGCCCGCCGCCTCGTCTCGATGTTCGCCGAACAAGGCGAATTCGACCTCGTCGCCGCCGAGCACGGCAATGTCGATCTGCGGGCCATGCTGCCGGCCTCGGCCAAACGCGCCTACGACGTCAAACCGCTGGTGCACGAACTGCTCGACAATGTCGACGGCGAATCCAGCTTCGAAGAGCTCCAGGGCGGCTACGCCCGCTCCATGGTGACCGGCCTCGGCCGCCTGGCCGGACGCGCCGTCGGTGTCCTCGCCAACAACCCGCTGCGACTGGGCGGCTGCCTGGACTCCAAGAGCGCCGAGAAAGCCGCCCGGTTCGTCCGCCTCTGCGACGCCTTCGGTATCCCGCTGGTCGTCATCACCGACGTCCCCGGCTACCTGCCCGGCGTCGGCCAGGAATGGGACGGCGTGGTCCGCCGCGGCGCCAAACTGCTGCACGCATTCGCCGAAGCCCGGGTCCCGCGGGTCACGCTGGTCACCCGCAAAATCTACGGCGGCGCCTACATCGCCATGAACGCCCGCTCCCTGGGCGCCACCGCGGTCTATGCCTGGCCGGGGTCGGAGGTCGCGGTGATGGGCGCGAAGGCGGCCGTCGGCATCCTGCACAAGAAAGCCCTGGCCGCCGCGCCGGAAGAAGAACGCGAAGCACTGCACGAACGACTCACCGCCGAACACGAAGCCATCGCCGGCGGGGTGGAACGGGCCGTGTCGATCGGGGTGGTCGACGAGGTCATCGACCCGGCGCATACGCGCAGCAAGATCGCGGCCGCGCTGGCGGCGACGCCGTGCCGGGCCAGCCACCACAAGAACATCCCGCTGTAATGTCGGCGCCGACTTCGTCGGCGCGGGGGGTTGCCGTCGAGATAAGACGCCGGGTCGGTATGAGGATTCACTCGGGAGGCGGTCCAGCTCTATGATCGCAGGTTGCCGGCCTGTCGATCGCACGTGGTTGCTCGGTCGTAACAGGTTTTTCTGCTTATGAAGGTGGAGTTGCGGGCTGGTTCGTGAAGGTGCTGTGTTTTTGGCGCCGCCTGCGGCGTCGCGGGGTTGAGGCCCCCTTGGTCTCGCCGTTTCGGCCTCGAGACTCGCGCCTTCGGCGCATGCACTTCGAGGCCGAAACGGCGAGACGGGCCTCAACCCTTTGAGGTGTCTCGCAGAACTCGACGCATGGGGTTGCGTCGGGGTTCGACGGCCGGGTCGATATGTGGACCTACTCGGGGGTGGGTGAGGTCTGCGCGGGAAGCCTCCGCCCACAGGGGACACTTCCTCCGAAAGGGTCTGGCCGGGGGGTTCGGTCGACGACAATGCGCAGATGGGACGCGATGGAGCGGGGGCTCGCGAGCGCAAACGTCATGGTCGGCATTACACGCCCGCGACGCTTGCGGGGTTCCTGGCCGGCCGGGTGGCCGCGCGGATCGGCTCGGCCGGGCCGGTGCGGGTGCTGGATCCGGCCTGTGGATCCGGGGAGCTGTTGTTCGCAATCCGGGACGCGTTGGCCGGACGGCTGCCGGGGGCGCCGGTGGAGCTGGTGGGGTACGACCTGGATCCGGCGGGTTTGGCCCTGGCGCGGCTGCGGGCGGCGGGGTCGGGGGTGGAGGCCGAATGGCGGCAATCCGATTTCCTGGCCGACTGCGCGGGGCTGCCGGCCGAATCGTTCGACGCGGTGATCGCCAATCCGCCGTATGTCCGGACTCAGCAGTTGGGTGGGGCGGCGGCGCAGGCCCTCCGGGGGCAGTTCGGATTGCGGGGGCGTATCGATTTGACGCATCCGTTCGTCGCGGCGCTGCCGCGGCTGATGGCTCCGGGCGGGGTGCTGGGTCTGTTGTGCGCGAACCGGTTCCTGACCACGAAGGCGGGAGCGAATCTGCGGGCCCTGCTGCTGGCGGATCTGACGCCGGTGGAGCTGTACGACCTGGGCGATACCAAGCTGTTCGAGGCGGCGGTACTGCCGGCTGTGACGATCGCCGTGCGCGGCGCGGCGCGAGGGGAGTGCCGGTACGTCTCGGTCTACGAGGAGGAGGCCGGGAATGCGCCGGACCCGGAACCCGCGGACCCGGCAACCTCGGGCCCGGCGACTTCGGGCCCGGCGACTTCGGGGTCGCTCGGGCGCGGTCCTGCCCGTCCGGCTCCGCAGCGGCGGGGAGCGGGCCCGAGCCCGGCCGGCCGCGCGGTGGGTGCTCGGGACGTAAGGCATGCCCGCGGATCGGACTCCGGTGCGGGGACCGCGCACGAAGAGCGGGAACTGTTCGCGGCCCTGAGCGGAACCACCGACGCGATGGTGTGGCGGCAGGGCCGCCGGTTCGCGGTGACGGTGGGGGAGCTGGCCACCGAGTCCGGTGCGGCGGCGGCGTCGGTGGGGTGGCGGATGTCGCGGGTGGGGCACGACGACTGGTTGCGCGGGGTCACCGAGCGGATGTGGCGCACCTTCGGGGACCTGGGACGTATCCGGGTGGGGATCAAGACCAATGCGGACAAGGTTTTCATCGCGGCGCACTGGGGTGATCCGGCGGCCGAACCGGAGCTGCTGCGCGACCTCATCACCCATCACGATCTGCGGCCGTGGCGGATCGATCGGATCCGCCGGACCCGGGTGCTGTATCCGTACGACCTCACGCGGACACGCCGGGTGCCGGTGGACCTGGCGCGGTATCCGCGGACCGCGGCCTATCTGGAGCAGCACCGGGAGGTCTTGGCGGCGCGAGGTTATCTCACCGGGGCGGGCCGTGAATGGTTCGAACACTGGGTGCCGCAGCGGCCGCATCTGTGGCGGACTCCCAAGGTGGTGTTCCCGGATATCAGCGACCGGGCCCGTTTCGCGCTGGACCGATCCGGCGCGGTGGTCAACGGTGACTGCTACTGGATTTCGCTGGCAGACCTGGGCGGCGACGCCGGCGCCGAGAATATGGCCTGCCTGATGATGGGTGTCGCGAACTCGTCGCTGGGACTGCGCTATTACGACGCGGTCTGCGGTAACCGGCTCTATTCGGGACGGCGGCGCTGGATCACCCAGTACGTGTCCCGGTTGCCGCTCCCGGATCCGGGGACCCCGGCCGCGCTCGCGATCGTGCGCCGGGTGCGGGAACTGGCCGCGGAACCGGAGTCCGGCGTGGCGGGGCAGGCGGAATTGGACGAGCTGGTGAACCGGGCGTTCGCGTGGTGACCCGGATCAGCTCGGGCTGTGCCAGGCGACCATGGGCAGCAGGGTGCGGCGGGCGAATTCGCGGCCGGCGGCCTCGTCCTGGATGGGGATCAGACCATCGGGTGTGAGTGCCAGCGACAGCGCCAGGCGAGCCATGATTTCGGCGACCAGGTCCGGGTCGAAATCGTTGCCGCTGTCGTGCAGTTCCCGCAGTTTCGCGGCCAGATAGGTGCGGCCGACAGCCAGGATCGGGCCGGCTTCGGTGGTGAGCCGGGGCAGTACGAGATCGGGTTCGGTGCGCAGTAGCCGGATCAGCAGCGGGTTGCCGGCGATAGCGGAGATGAAGGCGACGAAGATCTCCACGAGCTGATCCTCGGAGCCGGCCACCGTGCGCACCCGGTTGTCGATCTTGGTGACGAAACGCTGCGCCTCCCGGACGGTGACCGCTTCGACCAGGTCGTTCTTGGATTCGAAGCGGCGGTAGAGGGTGGCGGGACTGATACCGGCGCGGCGGGCGATCTCGCCCATGCTGGTGCGTTTGATGCCGAAATCCAGGAACGCCGAGAGCGCGCTGTCGAGCACTTTCCCGCTGTCGGCGGGTGGCTCGGCCAGGATGCGTTGCAGAATCGGCGGTACGGGCGACATGGTCCTCACACCTTATCCGACACCGGATGCAGCGGGTGACCTGCGCGTTGTTTTCGTGCCGGGTATCACTCCCGCGGCAGATCGAGTTCGGCCATCTCGTGTTCGATCGCGTTGGCCGCGAAATCGACTCCTCTGGAACGCAGTTCATGGACTCTGCGCCGCAGCGCCTCGATACCTCCTGGTTGCGCGGCGATATCCGCCACGCTCACCCGCCCGGCCGACCGGCGCGTCTCGGACTGCTCGCACGCCACCCGTCATACCTCCTGCCGGGCACGTCGCCGTGCCCACCTGGACGGGTCGCCCGAAACGCCGACACCTTGCAGGACAGCGGGTTTCGGGTCAACCCGTCTCCCCGGATACGTTGTTCCATGGTAACAGTCACCTACTGGACGCTTGTCCAATAACGTGTCCGGGTGGCGGCCGCGCTCAGATCTCTTTCGCCGACCGGTGCTCGGACATATGGTGCAGATACACCATGGCATTGAGCTCCACCCCGCGCTGCTGCTCCGCGGTGAGTTCACGGCGGACCTTGCCGGGCACACCGGCCACCAGCGAACCCGGCGGAATCTGCGCGCCCTCGGGGATCAGCGCATTGGCCGCGATCAGGCTGCCCCGGCCGATCACCGCGCCGTTCAACACGGTCGCGCCCATCCCGATCAGACAGTCGTCCTCGACCGTGCATCCGTGCAGGATCGCGTTGTGCCCGACCGAGACCCCGGCGCCCACGGTCGCCGGGAAGCCCGGGTCGGCGTGCAGTACGCAGCCGTCCTGGATATTGCTGCGTTCCCCGACGGTGATCAGTTCGGTGTCACCGCGGAGGACGGCGTTGTACCAAATGCTGACCTGGGCCCCGAGCTTCACCCGGCCGATCACATTCGCAGTGGGGGCGATCCACGCGGTCTCATCTATCTCGGGCCGGTGGCCACTGACTTCGATCCTCATATACGCAACCTAACCCGCCCGTTCCGGCGACCGGCGAGGCGGTGGAGACCGTGTGGCGCCGGCGGCGCGGCCTCAGTTCTCCCCGGAGTCACGCAGAATCCATTCGGGCCCGGCATCGGCGGGCAGGTCACGCAACTTGTCCGGATTGCGGACGACATGGATGGCGGTGATCCGGCCGTCGTCGACGGTGAAGGAGAACACCCCGTGGTGCTGACCGTCGAACACCAGCAGCCCGGGCATACCGTTGACCTCGATGGCCCGGCCCCAGCCGCCCGCCGCGGCCGGGACGTTGTACCAGCCGAGCAGCATCTTGGCGATGATCTCGGCACCCGCGACCGGTTTACGAATGGCAGGTACCTTGCCGCCACCGTCGGCGGTGAGGGTCACCCGGTCGTCGAGCACGCCGAGCAGCGCGCTCATATCGCCGGACCGCCAGGCCACCGCGAAGGCCGAGACCACCTTCTCCTGTTCGTCCGGGGATGCCGGGAAGCGCGGAGTCCCGTCCTCGACCCGTTTGCGGGCGCGTGAGGCGAGCTGCCGGACCGCCGCGGGGGTGCGACCCACCACCTCGGCGACCTCCGGGCCCGACATCCCGAACACGTCCTGCAGGACGAACGCGGTGCGTTCGGCCGGGGAAAGCGATTCCAGGACCACCAGCAGCGCCATGGTGACCCGCTCGTCCTGAGAGATCCGATCCGCGGGATCCTCCCAGTCGGTCACGGTGGGTTCGGGTAGCCACTCACCCACGTACTGTTCGCGCCGCATCCGCGCCGACCCGAGCTGATCGAGGGCCAGGCGGCCGGTGACCGTGGTCAGCCACGCCTGCAGATTGTCGATGGGCGCGCCGCCGGCCTCCTGCTGCCGCTGCAGTCGCAGCCACGCCTCCTGCACCACATCGTCGGCGTCGCTGAGACTGCCGAGGGTGCTGTAGGCGAGGCGGCGCAGGTACGGGCGCAGTTCTTCGAAACGCCGGGCCAGCTCGGCGGGTTCTTCTCGGTCGGTCACTGCGGTTCCCCGTTCGGTCGATGCCCGGCGGGCGGGCAATGGTCTCGCCGAGTCGACGACGGGCGCGCCCGAGCTGTGACATCGGTGCGGCCCGGTCGCCGACGGTGGTGTGGTGACGACCGTATCCGGCCGCACCGGCTGCTCTGCCGGTGCGGCCGTACCGTTCGTGGGAATGCGGGCCCCGGTCGTCCCCGGCACGGGCGGCCGGCCGGTGCTGGATACGCTCACCCGGTGCGCAGAGGTGTTTCGACCGCGGCGGGTCTGCTGATCGGGTTCGCCATCGATCGGGCGGTCGGGGACCCGCGGCGCGGGCATCCGGTGGCGGGGTTCGGGATGGTGGCCGCGTCGGTGGAGACGGTGACCTATGCCGACCATCGCCGGGCGGGGGTGGTGCACGAACTGCTGCTGGTGGGGTCGGTGGTGGGTCTGGGCGCGGCGTTGCGCCGGGGCGGCGCCGTACCGGTGGCGGCGGCGACCTGGACGGTGCTCGGGGGCCGCAGCCTGGCCCGGACCGGACAGCTGATGGCCGACCGGCTCGACGCCGGAGATCTCGCCGCCGCCCGCGAACTGCTGCCCGCTCTGTGCGGACGCGATCCGGCGGCGCTGGACGCGGCCGGGCTGGCCCGGGCGGCCCTGGAATCGATCGCCGAGAACACCTCCGACGCCGCGGTCGCGCCGCTGCTGTGGGGCGCGGTGGCCGGTGTTCCCGGACTACTGGGGTATCGGGCCGTGAACACCCTCGATGCCATGATCGGCTATCGCAACCCGCGCTACCGGCGGTTCGGGTGGGCGGCCGCCCGCGTGGACGATCTGGCGAACCTGCTGCCCGCCCGGGCGACCGGGCTGCTCACCGCGCTGGTGGCGCCGCTGGTCGGCGGCCGGCCCGGCACGGTCCTCCGGACCTGGCGACGGGATGCCGGAAAGCATCCGAGCCCGAATGCCGGGGTGGTGGAAGCGGCGGCGGCGGGGGCGCTCGGGGTGCGCCTCGGTGGGCGGACCGAATACCCGCACGGGGTCGAGCAGCGGCCGGAGCTGGGTGCGGGGCCGGCGCCCACGGTCGGCGATCTGCGGCGCGCGGTGCGGTTGTCCGAGCTGGTGCAGTACGCGGCGGTGGTATCGGCGGCGGCGGTCGCGGTGGCGAGCGCGGGACTACGGGAGTGGAGGCGCGCTCGTCGCACCCGGGCTCTGGCCGGGTAGTTCGCACGTTCGACCAGCGGGTGCGAGTCGCCGCGAGCGGGTCGAGGCGCGGGGGTTCCGGGAGCGGACTCCGGTCGCGGGGCAGCACCGCACACCCGCGCCGCCGAAAGCCGGATGGGTGGGGGTGTGGGTTCTGCTCACACCGTCGATCAGGACGCATCGCGGCGCGGACCCGGCACGGCCTCGGCGAGTCGTCGTGCACTCGGCTGCGGCCGATATATGCAGGTAGCCGCTGCGCCGCGACATTCAGGGGCGGGTGCGGCCGTACCGGTCGGCCAGTCGGGCCTCGGTGGTGGCCGGTTCGGGGTCCGGGCTCCGCGGCTCGCCGGGATCGGGTGCGGTCTTCGCCGCGGGTCGCTGCTTACGACGTTCGCGGATCTCGGCCCAGGCGAAATAACCCAGACCCAGCGGCGCCATGATGCCGAACGCCAGCCACTGCAACCCGTAGGAGAGGTAGGGCCCGGCGTCGAGCTGGGGCAGCGGTACCGGGGTGAACGCGCCCGGCTGGTCCTGCGACAGCTGTAGGTAGGAGCCGCGCTCACCGACCGGGAGCGGGGTCAGCGGGAGCCCCAGGACCGTGGTCTCCTGCGGGACGTCGATGGAATAGACGTGCGGGACGCCGTCCTGGACGGCGGGTGCGCGCTGCGGGTCGACGTTCTCCGAGACCCGGATCCGGCCCTCGACACGCTGCACGCCGGACGGTGGGGGGTCGATCGGCGGTGGCTGCGAGCCGTCGACCGCCGCCACCAGACCGCGGTCCACGAGCAGGGTGCGGCCGTCGGTGAGGGTGAACGCGGACAGCACACCGAAACCGGGTGCGCCGTCGAGATGCCGCAGGCGGACCAGCACGGTCGAATCGGGTACGTAGGTGCCCTCGGCGAAGACCTTCCGCCATTCCGTGGCCGCGTCCGCGGCCGTGCCGTCGAGAATCTCGGTGACCGCCACCGGATCGGCGTGCACCGAATCGGCGATCAGCTGGTTGCGCTCGGAGGTGGACTCGTTCTTGCCGAGCTGCCAGGGGGCCAGCACGGTGAAACACAGATACGCGAACGCGACCACCACCGCGGCCAGGATCAGCCAGCCGGGACGCAGCAGGAAGGCGAGGCGGCGCATCAGGCCGCACCGCCGGTCACCGGCGCTCTGGCGGCGAGCGCGGCGTGGACCCATGCCAGCAGGCCCGGGACCGCGGCCTCGATCTGCTCGCGGACGAGCTCGAATCCGGCGGTGTCGCCGTAGTACGGATCCGGTACGTCGGCGCCGTCGGCGTGCGGATCGAAACTGCGCAGCAGGCGGCGGCGTTCGAGCGGGATCCCCCGGACGGCCAGGTTGCGGTCGTGTTCGGTGGTCATGGCGACGACGAGGTCGGCGTCGGCGTGGTCGGCACCGAACCCGGCGGCCCGGTGCCCGGTGGGGTAGCCGTGGCGGTGCAGGGTCGCGGTGGTGCGCGGGTCGGCGTCGGCCCCGGTGTGCCAGTCGTGGGTACCCGCACTGCTGACCCGTACCCGGTCGCCGAGCCCGGCCCGGGACAGATGCGCCAGCAGAATCTTCTCCGCCATCGGCGATCGGCAGATGTTGCCGGTACAGACGAACGATATGTGCAGCTCACCCACGACAGCCATTCTGGCGGGTCGACTCGCCCGCGCGCCACGTAGGGTGCGTCTCATGCTCACCGAACATGTCGATTTCGCCGGGCTGCGTCATCACGGTGATGTGGAAGCCCAGCCGGGTCTGCTCGATTTCGCGGTGAACGTCCAGGGCACCGCGCCCCCGCGCTGGCTACGCGACCGGCTGGTCGCCGCCCTGGACTCGCTCGGCCGGTACCCGGCCGCCGCCGACGAGCGGCACGCCCGGGAAGTCGTGGCGGCCCGGCACGGGCTCGCGGCCGATCAGGTGCTGCCCCTGGCCGGTGGGGCGGAGGGGTTCGCGCTGCTGCCGCGGCTGTCACCCCGGCTGGCGGCGGTGGTGCATCCCTCGTTCACCGAGCCCGAACTCGCCCTGCGTGAGGCCGGTGTCCCGGTGCACCGGGTGCTGCTGGAACCGCCCTACGTCCTGGACCCCACTCTGGTCCCGGAAGAAGCGGACCTGGTCGTGCTCGGTAACCCCACCAACCCGACCTCCGTTCTGCACCCGGCCGACGTGGTGCGTGCGCTGCTGCGCCCGGGGCGGGTCGTGGTGGTGGACGAGGCCTTCATGGACGCGGTGCCCGGGGAAACGGAGTCGCTGGCCGGAGAGGCGGGAGAGGGGCTGCTGGTCCTGCGCAGCCTCACCAAGACCTGGGCGCTGGCCGGGTTGCGATGCGGCTACCTGCTCGGGGCACCCGAGCTGCTGCGGCAATTGGTCCGGGGCCGGGCGCACTGGCCGGTGGGCACGCTGCAGCTCGCCGCGATCGCCGCCACCGCCGCGCCGCGTGCCCTCGCGGAGAGCGCGGCGCGGGCGCTGGAGATCGGCGGGGAGCGCGCGGCGATGATCGAGCGCCTGCTCGGCGCCGGGGTGGCTGTGCAGACCCCGGCGGACGCGCCGTTCCTGCTGCTCGAGGTGGAACACGGGGAGATCCTGCGCGAATATCTGCGCCGGCACGGGATCGCGGTGCGGCGCGGCGATACCTTCCCGGGCCTGGGGCCGGAGCATATGCGGGTGGCCGTCCGGCCCCCGGCCGATGTCGAACGGCTGGTGGCGGCGCTGGGAAACGCGGGACGTCTGGTCTAGCGTCCGGTGCCGGTAAGCGGGCCCACCGCGCCGGACCCGCGTGCGCGCGACATGATTGTCGCCGACTCACCCGAGAGCTCCCGAGAGAAAGGTGTGCCGTGGCCACCCTTGCCGAACTCGTTGCGACGCTGGAGACGGCCTACCCGCCGCGGCTGGCCGAACCGTGGGATTCGGTGGGCCTGGTCTGCGGGGATCCCGCGGAGGTCGTGCGGCGGGTGCTGTTCGCCGTCGATGTCACCGCCGCCGTGGTGGACGAGGCGGTGCAGTGGGGCGCCCAGGCGGTGGTGGCCCACCATCCGCTGCTGCTGCGAGGTGTCGACAGTGTCTCGGCCGACCGGCCCAAGGGCGCGCTGGTGCATCGGCTGATCCGTGCGGGCTGCGCCCTGTTCACCGCGCATACGAACGCCGATTCGGCCGACCCCGGTGTCTCCGATGCCTTGGCCGCGGTCCTCGGTCTGACGGTGACGGGCCCGCTGGACCCGAAACCGGTGGCGGCGGTGGACAAATGGACCGTGCAGGTGCCCCCGGAGCAGGCCGACGCGGTGCTGGCGGCGCTGTTCGCCGCGGGTGCGGGTGGCTCCGGGGACTATCGGGAGGCCGCCTGGCGGGTCACGGGGACCGGTCAGTTCCGGCCGCTGGACGGCGCGAACCCGGCGGTCGGCGCGGTCGGCGAACTGGCCCGGGTGGCCGAGGACCGGCTGGAGGTGGTCGCCCCCGCCGGCGCCCGGGCCGCGGTACTCGCGGCACTGCGGTCGGCGCACCCCTACGAGGAGCCCGCCTACCACGTGACCGAACGGGCCGCGCTCACCGGACATCAGGGCCTGGGCCGGATCGGTACGCTCGCCGAACCGCTGACGCTGCGCGAGTTCACCGCCCGCGCCGCCGCCGCCCTGCCGGCGACGACCTGGGGAGTGCGGGCCGCCGGCGACCCCGACCGGGTACTGCGCACCGTGGCCGTCTGTGGTGGGGCCGGTGACTCCCTGCTCGATACCGCCACCCGCCGCGGCGTCGACGCGTACCTCACCGCCGACCTGCGCCACCACCCCGCCGACGAGCATCTGCGCCGGTCGGGTCCCGCGCTGATCGACGCGGCCCACTGGGCGACCGAGTTCCCCTGGTGCGCGCAGGCCGCCGCGGTGGTCCGGGACGGCCTCCCGGACCTGGAGACGCGGGTTTCCACCGTGCGCACCGATCCGTGGACGGTCGGTTGCGGCGGCTGACCGCGGCGCCCAGGAACGCGGCGGCGGGTTCGGACCCGTCCGCGACACCGCTGCCGCCGCGCGGAGTACGGTGGACGTTCTTATCCGTCCACAGCGTGCAGGGAGTTCGTTCGCGTTGAATGTCGAACCATCGATCCAGGCCAAACTGCTGCGTCTCGCCGAGGTCGACACCGAACTGACCCGGATCGCGCACCGGCGCAGCGTCCTCCCCGAACAGCAGGAGGTCGACCGGTTCGAGGCCGAACGCAACACGCACAAGGACGCGGCCGTGGCCGTGGAGATCGTGCTGGACGATCTCGACCGCGATATCCGCAAGCTCGAGGGTGAGATCGAGGCCGTCCGCAAACGCGAGGACCGTGACCGGGGCGTCCTGGAGGCGGGTTCGGTCGGGGCGAAACAGCTGTCCGAACTGCAGCACGAGCTGGCGAGCCTGGAACGGCGCCGATCGGTGCTCGAGGACGATCTGCTCGAGGTGATGGAACGCCGCGAGGCCTCCGCCGCCGACCATGAGCACGCCGGTGCCCGGCTGGACCGCACCGAGACCGAACTCGCTGCCGCCCGCGGCCGCCGCGACGAGGCAGTCGCCGATCTCGACGTCGCCCAGCAGCGCTGCGAAACCGATCGCGCGAAACTGGTCGGCGTGTTCCCGGAGGACCTGCTGGCCGTCTACGACCGGCAGCGCGCCGCGCACGGTATCGGCGCGGCACTGCTGCAGGCCCGGCGCTGCGGAGCCTGCCGGATCGAACTGGACCGCGGCGAGATCGCCCGGATCACGAAAACCGCGCCCGATCAGGTGGTGCGCTGTCCGGAATGCGGTGCGGTGCTGGTGCGGACCAAAGAATCCGGATTGTGAGACCGCACCGGAACGCGGAGTCCGAGTAGCGGGAGCGGGAGGCCGAAATGAGCGTGCGCGAGGTCATCGTCGAGGCCGACGGGGGATCCCGGGGCAACCCGGGCCCGGCCGGTTACGGGGCGGTGGTGTTCGACGCGGACCGGGTGGGGGTGCTCGCCGAACGCCGGGAGGCCCTGGGCGTCACGACCAACAATGTCGCGGAGTACCGCGGTCTGATCGCCGGACTGGAAGCGGCCGCCGAACTCGGTGCCCGGGTGGTCGCGGTGCGGATGGACTCCAAACTCGTGGTCGAGCAGATGTCGGGTCGCTGGAAGGTCAAGCACGCGGCGCTGATTCCCCTCGCCGATCGGGCGCGCCGGCTGGCGGCGGACTTCGATCAGGTGAGCTACCGCTGGATTCCGCGTGCGGAGAACTCCCATGCCGACCGGCTGGCCAACGAGGCCATGGACGACGGCAAGCTGGTCGAGGAGGTACACGCGGCCGACCCGTCCGCTACCGCGCCATCCGCCGAGGTCGCCGATCCGGCCGCGGATTCGCAGAGCGCGTCGGCCCGCCTGGCCGGACCCGGCCCGGGCTGGACCGGTGCGGCCGGCCGCCCGACCAGGCTGCTGCTCCTCCGGCACGGCCAGACCGAATTGTCGGTTCAGCGGCGCTATTCCGGTCGCGGCAATCCGCCGCTGACCGCCGTGGGCCGGGAACAGGCGGCCCGGGCAGCGAAAATGCTGGCCGCCAAGGGCGATATCGCCGCGATCGTGACCTCCCCGCTGGGCCGGGCCCGGGAAACCGCCGAGGCGGCCGGCGCGGCGCTGGGTATCGAGGTACGGGTCGTCGACGGTCTCACCGAAACCGACTTCGGTGAGTGGGAAGGGCTGACCTTCCGGGAAGCCGCCGAACGGAATCCGGAGCTGCATGCCCGCTGGCTGGGCGATCCGTCGCTACCGGCCCCCGGCGGCGAAAGCTTCGACGCGGTCCGGGAACGGGTGGAGGCGGTGCGCCGCGATCTCGTCGCGCGGTATCCTGGGGCGAATGTCGTCGTGGTCAGCCATGTGACGCCGATCAAAACGCTGCTGCAGCTGGCGCTGGGAGTCGGCCCGTCGCTGCTCTACCGCCTGCACCTGGACCTGGCGTCGCTGTCGCTCGCGGAGTTCTATCCGGACGGCGGTTCGTCGGTGCGGCTGGTCAACGATAGGAGCTATCTCTGAGCCGCTCGGCGGATCGGCCCGGGTGTCGGCCGCTAGCGCAGCGGCGCGTGCGCGCAGTTGATGTAACCGGCCCGGAGGGTCACGAGGCGGACCCACGCTCTGGTCGGCGGGGGATTCCGCTGGGTCGAGGTAATGGTCAGCGCGGTGTGCTCGCGATCTCATCGCACCCTTCAGTGGAGAGCCTCGGCGGTGAGTGCGCCGGCACGGTTCCGGAGGAACCGCGCCGTGAACTCGTCGAGGGGATAGAAGAATTCGACCGCCAGCTCCGACAGCGTCACGTCCGCGGGCGCGCCGAAGGTGGCCATGGTGCCGAACAACGAGAGCTCACCGTGCGGCGTGCGCACCCGGATCGGGACCTGGAACGGGCCGGAATCGGTACCGTCCGTCGCCTCGAGGTCGGAGTAGACCGGCGGATAGGCACTGACCTCGTCGTAGAGGTCGCGTAACCGGGGGTCGCCGGTGGTGCCGGCCTGCCGGGCCAGCCGCTCCAGCAACTGTTCGCGCACCTGGCGGGGATTGGCGAGCCGGCCGGCGAGGCCTTCGGGATGCAGGACCAGCCGATAGACGTTCGGCCGGTCGGCCAGCAGGCGCAAGGGCACGCCGTCGGTGAGTACCGCCAGTGCCGAATTGGCGGTGACCACGTCCCACCAGCGGTCGACCGCTACCGCCGGATAGGGCTCGTGGGCGGCGAGCATATGCTCCAGGGCAGCCCGCGCCGAGGCGAGATGGGCGTCGTCGAGACTGCTCTCCTGGTAGGCAGGCGCGAATCCGGCGGCGACCAGCAGCGTATTGCGTTCCCGCAGGGGCACATCCAGCGTCTGTGACAGGCGCAGCACCATCTCCCGGCTCGGCGCCGAGCGTCCGGTCTCCACACACGACAGATGCCGGGCCGAGGTACCCGCCGCCAGCGCCAGATCCAGCTGGCTCAGTCGCCGCCGTTGCCGCCATTCCCGCACCAGGGCACCGACCCGCGACGGGCTCCCATCCGCACATACCTCCATATCGTGAGCGTATCGGGGGCCGGGACGCGGTGGCCATGACCTCGGAGGTCATTGAACCGCTGACCGTCCCGCGGCACAGTCGGAGACGCAACCGTCAGTGCTGATCCGAGAGGCAGACGATCATGACCACCGCGACCCTGTCCGCGCCCGCGACTTCCGACGACCTGCTGCGCCGCACGCTGCGCCTCGACGGCTGGGGCACCGGGGCCTTCGGTGTCCTGATGCTCGCCGGCGCCGTACCGCTGCAAGACCCCCTGGGCTTCCCGACCTCGTGGTCGGTCCCGTTCGGTGTCGCCATGCTCGGTGGCGCGCTGGTTCTGCTGCTCATCGCCGGTTACCCGGTTATCTCGCCGCGGCATGCGACGGGGGTGGTCGCGTTCAACTCGCTCTGTGTGCTCGGGCTGCTCGCCCTGCCGTTCTCCGGCCTGCTCGAGCTCACCGGCGCCGGCGTGGCGTTCGTCCTGATCGGCGCGATCGTCGTCGCGGCGTTCGCGGCGCTGGAGTACGCCGGTCTGCGGCGGATCACCGGCTGACCGCGGATCAGGCCGGATAACAGTGGATCTCGGTGGCCTTCAGTGCCGCCCACAGCTCCGATCCCGGCCGGATACGCAGGTCCGCCACGGTGGCGGGGGTGATATCGGCCAGCGCCGGAATCGCCCCGTCGAGCCGGACCCGCACCGTGTGGGCGTGCTGTTCGAGACCGGCCACCGTCACCGGCCAGGTGTTGCGCGGACTGCCGGCGGGCCGCTGGGGATGCAGGCCGACCGCGGACGGCGCGAAGGTGAGATGCACCGGGCCGGTGGCCGGTTCGGCGACGGTGAGCTCGCCGCCGCCGGCGAGCCGGACCAGGGTCCCCGCCGCGGTTCCCCGGAACAGATTGAGTCCCACCAGGTCCGCGACATAGTCGGAGCGGGGCCGCCGGGCCACGTCACCGGGCGGCCCCTGCTGGACCACCACCCCGCCCTCCACGATGACGAGCCGGTCCGCGAGCACCATCGCATCGAGTGGGTCGTGGGTGACCAGCAGGGTATGGCCGGGATAGTCGCCGAGATGGTGGGCCAGTTCGGAACGCACCCGCACCCGGGTCGCCGCGTCCAGTGCCGCCAGCGGCTCGTCCAGCAGCAGCAGTTCCGGTTCGACGGCCAGGGCGCGGGCCAGCGCGACCCGCTGGGCCTGACCACCGGACAGGGTCCGGGGCTGGGCGTGCGCGTACTCGGCCAGCCCCACCCGGTCCAGCCAGTGCGTGGCCCGCTCGCGGGCGGCGGCCCTCCGCACGCCGCGCGCCCGCAGGCCGAAGGCCACATTATCCAGTGCGTCGAGGTGGGCGAAAAGTAGATAGTCCTGGAACACCACACCGACCGAACGGCGTTCGGGCGGCACGAAGGCTCCGGGCGGCGCATCCCATATCCGGTCGTCGAGCCGGATCGATCCGGCTGTGAGCGAGGTGAGTCCGGCCAGGGCGCGCACGGCGGTGGTCTTCCCGGCGCCGTTGGGGCCGAGTAGGGCGACGACCTCGCCCAGGGCGAGTCGCAGGTCCAGGTCGAGGGAGAAATCGCCGCGGGTCACCCGCAGTTCGGCCGTCAGCGCCACCGGGGGACCGCTATCTTGATCCGTCCCTCCTGACTGGCTGGAATGGCATGTGCTGTGGGCGCTTTAGGTGCTTTACGTTTACACACAACCTTACTTCCTGTAAAAATATTCCATGAGGACAGCGTACAAGGTTCGGGCCTACCCGGACGCCGAACAAGCGGCGATACTGCGTCGCACGTTCGGGTGTGTACGCCTCGTGTGGAACAAGACTCTCGCCGACCGGCAACGCCGCTACACCACCGAACGGAAACCCACCTCCTATCGGGAAACCGACGCCGCCCTGTCGGAATGGAAGAAAACCGAAGAGCTGGTGTTCCTGTCTGAAGTGTCGTCGGTGCCGCTGCAGCAAGCCCTGCGACACCAGCACGCGGCCTTTGCTGCCTTCTTCAAAGGCAACGCCCGGTACCCGCGATTCAAAAACCGACACGGCCGCCAGTCCGCGCATTTCACCCGTTCCGCGTTCCGCATCAAGGACGGGGCGCTGTGGCTGGCGAAAACGATTACGCCGCTGCGCGTGGCGTGGTCGTGGCCGGGTACCGACCTCGGCGCTCTCGATCCGACGATGGTGATCGTTTCCCGCGAATCGAACGGTCGCTGGTTCGTGACATTCGCCATCGATATGGACGACCCCGCCCCACTGCCCAGTGTTGGCGAGTCGGTCGGTGTCGACCTCGGAATCAAAGACTTTGCAGTCCTTTCCACCGGGGAGAAGATCGCCAACCCTCGCCATATGGCCCGCCATGAACGTGGACTGCGACGGCAGCAACGACGCCTCGCCCGCATGCAGAAGGGGTCCGCCAACCGCGCCAAGCAGCGGCAGAAGGTGGCGAGAAAATACCGCCGTGTGCGTGATGCCCGCCGTGACTTCCTGCACAAAACCAGCACCGAACTCGTGCGACGCTTCGACACGATCGCTATGGAGGGCCTTGCCACCAGGAATATGGTTCGTAACCGTCGATTGGCAAAGTCGATCAGCGAGGCGGCGTGGGGCGAATTTCGGTCGATGCTCGAATACAAGACCGAACGTGCCGGGCGTCGGCTTACGGTGATCAGTCGCTGGTATCCCAGCACCAAAACCTGCTCGGTGTGTGGACACCTGCTCGCCACCCTCAGCCTCGGGACACGCCATTGGACGTGCCCGGACTGCAGCACCCGACATGATCGGGATATCAACGCTGCGAAGAACATCCTTGTCGCCGCCGGGCTGGCGGAGACATAAAACGCCTGCGGAGGCGATGTCAGACCGCAAGGGGCATCCCTTCGGCAATCGCCGGTGAAACAGGAACTCCCGGACGCGAGTCCGAGAATCCCCGTCTTCAATGCGGGGTGTAGTCAAAGCACGCCCCGCAGCCAGCGTTCCCGGAGCGCGGCGAGCACCACCACCGAAACAAGCAGCAGCACCAGACTGAGCACGATCGCCGCGGCCGGGTCGGTTTCCAGCGCCAGGTACACCGCCAGCGGCATGGTGGTGGTCTTGCCCGGGAAATTACCGGCGAACGTGATGGTGGCGCCGAATTCGCCCAGCGCCCGCGCCCAGCAGAGCACCGTCCCGGCCACGACACCGGGCAGGATCGAGGGCAGCGTCACGCGGCGGAAGGTCAGCCAGCGGGAGGCGCCCAGCGTCGCCGCGGCCTCCTCGTAGCGTGGATCGGCCCCGCGTAGCGCGCCCTCCACCGAGATCACCAGGAACGGCATCGCCACGAACGCCTCCGCCACCACCACCGCCGCGGTGGTGAAGGGCAGCGCCACCCCGAACCAGTCGTAGAGGTACCGGCCGACGAGCCCGCGGCGGCCGAGTACCAGCAGTAGCGCCACCCCGCCGACCACCGGTGGCAGTACCAGGGGGACGGTGACCAGCGCTCGCACCAGTCCGCGGCCGGGCAGATCACCGCGGGCCAGCAGCCAGGCCAGCGGGATACCCAGCACCAGGCACAGCACGGTGGCCAGGCTCGCGCACACCAGCGAGAGACGCAGCGCCTGTCCCACTTCCGCGGAGACCAACCGCTCGGGCAGATCACGCCACGGTGCCCGCACCAGCAGCCCGGCCAGCGGCACGATCAGAAACACCAGCCCCAGCAGCGCGGGCACGACCAGGACGATCGGCCGCCGGCCCCGGACCGCCCGGCGCCGGCGCAGTGCCGTCGCCCGGCGCCGCACCGGGCCGGCGCTCACGGGGTATCGAAACCGGCCGCGGTGAAGACCGTCCGCGCCTGCGGTGACAGAACGAATTCGACGAACGCCGCGGCGGCGGCCGGGTTGGGCGCCTGCGCCACCGGCGCGATCGGATAGTCGTTGATCGCCTTCTCCGATTCCGGGAACTCGATCCCGGTGACCTCGTCACCCGCGGCCCGGACATCGGTCCGGTACACCAGCGCGGCGTCGACCTCACCCAGCGTCACCTTGGTCAGGACGGCTTTCACATCGGGTTCGCGGGTATCGGGTTGCGGGGTGACACCGGCCGCGGCGAAAACCTTGTCGGCGGCCGCACCGCAGGGCACCTGTTCGGCACACAGCGCGATCCGCCGTTCGGGACGGCCGAAATCGGCGAGTCCGCTGATACTGCCCGGATTACCGACGGGCACCGCTATCTCGAGCCGGTTACCGACGAAGGTGACCGGCCCGGCGGTGATATCGCCCGATTCGATCACCTGCTCCATATTGCGCGGCGCGGCGGAGGCGAACACATCGGCCGGTGCGCCCTGCCTGATCTGTTCGGCCAGCGCCGAACTGCCGCCGAAGCCGAACACCACGTCGACCCCGGGATGGGCCTGTTCGAACTGCTCGCCCAGGGTGGTGAAGGTTTCGGTGAGCGAGGCCGCGGCGAAAACGGTGACGGTTCCGGTGATCCCGTCACTCGAACCGCCGGAGCCGTCCCCGGAGTCCTGGCCGGCGCAGCCCGCCAGCACGGTCATCAGTACGGCCGCCGGGGCCAGCCGGCGTACCACGCGCCCTACCGTCGTCGTCATCGTCAACTTTCCGGGATCTCGACCACCACATGCGTCGACTTCACCGACGCGACCGTCACACTGCCCACCTCGATACCGAGTTCGTCCACCGACTCCCGGCTCAGCAGGGAGACCAGCCGGAACGGCCCGGCCTGCATCTCCACCTGCGCCATCACGGTATCGGTGACCACCCGGGTCACGATGCCGCGCATCCGGTTGCGGGCCGAGGCCGCCACGGTCACCCCGGGTTCGGGCGCCTCGGCGTGCTGCCGCGCGAATTCGGCCAGATCCCGGCCCCGCACACCCTGGCGGCCGTTCTCCAGCCGGATCGAGGGCAGCCGCCCCTGATCTATCCAGCGCCGCACGGTGTCATCGCTGACCCCGAGCAGCCCGGCGGCTTCCTTGATCCGCAGATACGTCACAATGTGGAGTATATAGCCGGAGATGCGGGATAAGAGCGGGAAGAGCGGCAAACCTCTCAATCCGCGGGCAGCGGCAGGATCATCTCGTTCTCCGGGCGGGGGTCGTCCTCGGCACACGGTCTGCTCGCCCCGGTGGGAGCGAACCCGGTGCGCAGATACAGCTGTTCGGCCGGCCGGTTCCCGTCCAGCACCCACAACCGCAAGCTCGGGTGACCGGCCTGCGTCGCCCAGTCGATCACGGCGCGGACCAGCCGGTCCGACACTCCGGTCCGGCGCGCCCGCGGCGCGGTCCACATCGACACCAGTTCGGGACCGTCCGGGGTGAGGATCACCCCCGCCGAACCCGCCGGTTGCGCGTCGGATCCGGCCACGAAGAACGGATCCCGCCGGGCGGCCCACTCCCGCCAGTGCGGTTCGTCCCAGGTGAGCGCCTCCGTATGGCTGGTGGAGAAGGTTCCGGGTGCCGATCCGGCCAGTGCGTCCAATCGGACCAGGCGTGCAACGCGCCAGTCCTCCGGTCCGATCCGTTGTATCCGCATTCATCGATGATGCGGTGAATATTGCTGTGCGGCAACGGATATAACGTGAAGCTCGCGCTTGGGTGGCGAGCTCCGCGGTACGGCGGAGCATCGGTTTCTCGTGTCGCGGAGGTCGCGACCGCCGGGATGGTAGGAGGATCGGCGGATGCGTAACGCCGACGAGCTACTGGACGCCGCCGCGGGAAAACTTCCCGCCATGCTGGACCGGTTCCGTCTGCTGGTGGACTGCGAGTCCCCGTCGAACGATCCGCGGGGCCTGGAGCGCTGTGCCGCGTTGATCTGGCCGTGGCTGTCGGAGGCACTCGAACGCCCTGTGCGCTCGGAACGCGTCGGTGAGAACGTGCACGTCCTGGCCGAAGCACCCGATCCCGGAGTGCTGATACTGGGGCATTTCGACACCGTGTGGCCGGTGGGTACCATCGCCGACCGGCCGTTCGAGATCACCGACGGGATCGCCACCGGTCCCGGCACCTTCGATATGAAGGGCGGAATCGTGCAGGCGCTGGCCGCGATCGAACTCCTCGCGGACGCGTCGCATGTGAGCGTCCTGCTGACCAGTGACGAGGAGGTCGGTTCGGTATCGTCGCGGCAGTTGATCGAGGAGCAGGCGCGCAAGGCCGGGGCGGTCCTGGTGTGTGAGCCCGGCGCGGACGGTGGTGCGGTGAAGATCGGGCGCAAGGGCCTGGCCGCTTATCGCGTCGCGGTCACCGGCCGGGCGGCCCACGCCGGACTGGAGCCGGAGCTGGGGGTGAACGCGGGCATCGAGCTGGCACATCAGATCCTCGCGATCGCCGGCCTGGCTTCCGAGAACACCTCGGTGGTGCCGGCGGTCCTCGCCGGGGGTACCACGGTGAACACCGTCCCGGAATCCGCGGAGTGCTCGGTGGACGCGCGATCGTGGTCGGTGGCGGATCTGGAACAGGTGAATCGGGCGATGTTCGCGCTCGCCCCCCGTCTGCCGGGAGCGACGGTGACGGTCACCGGCGGTATCGCCAGACTGCCGTTCGAGGAGTCCAGTGCCCGCGGGCTGTACCGCGAAGCCGAGGCGGCGGCGCGAGAGCTCGGTATGGCCCCGTTGCGTGCTGTACGGTCCGGCGGCGCCTCGGACGGCAACTTCACGGCCGCGATCGGTGTCCCGACGCTGGACGGGCTCGGCGCGGTAGGTGGTCATCCGCACGCCCGCGACGAATATGTCGATGTGAATGCCATGCCGGAACGGGTCGCCCTGCTCGCCGCCCTCCTGGAGCGGTTGCGGCACCGGCCGCCGCACCCGTGACCGGGGAGTTCGGTTCTGGTGGACGGCCGGGTTCGGGGAGCCCGTCGGCAATCGGTCCGACCGCCGCGGCAGCGGGTAGTTGCCGTTGCCGTACAGGCCGCGGGACGGCCGGGGGTATTCGGGGCCGTCCCGCGGCCGTAACCCTCAGTCCTTCGGCCCGCCGGCTACATAGATGACCTGCCCGGAGACGAATCCCGCACCCTCGCTCACCAGGAAAGACGCCGTATGAGCGATATCCTCCGGGTAGCCGACCCGGTTCACCGGGATCTGCGCGGCGGCGCCCTTCTGGAAGTCCTCGAAATCCACCCCGACCCGGGCCGCGGTGGCGGCGGTCATATCGGTGACGATGAAACCCGGGGCGATCGCGTTGGCGGTGACCCCGTACTTGCCCAGTTCGAAGGCGAGGGTTTTGGTGAAGCCCTGCATACCGGCTTTGGCGGCGGAGTAGTTCACCTGGCCGCGATTGCCCAGCGCCGAAGTGCTGGACATATTGACGATCCGGCCCCACTTCTGTTCGACCATGTACTTCTGGGCGGCCCGGGTCAGCAGGAAGGCGCCGCGTAGATGGACACCCAGTACGGTGTCCCAGTCGTCGACGCTCATCTTGAACAGCAGGTTGTCGCGCAATACGCCGGCATTGTTGACCACCACGGTCGGCGCGCCGAGTTCTCCGGCCAGCCGCTCCACCGCGGCGTTCACCGAGTCCTCCTTGCTGACATCGGCGCCGAGCGCGATCGCCTTGCCGCCGGCGTTCTCGATCGCCGACACGGTCTCGGCGCAGGCTGCTTCGTCGAGGTCCAGGACCCCGACCTGCAGCCCGTCGGAGGCCAGCCGTTTGGCGATGGCCGCCCCGATTCCGCGGGCGGCGCCGGATACTACTGCGATCCTCTCGGCCATCAGTTCGAAGTCCTCTCGTGTGGGCAACTGTTCTTACGCCATCTAACAACGTATGGGGGCGTGGATCGAGGGGATGGCCGGACAAGATCTCCGCGAGGGTGCTGTGCGTATCGGACAGTGCAGGTCGGCGGTCTGTGCCCCGTCGGGGTCCGGCAGCGTCTCGCCGGGTCGAACTTCGCTGCCCTGTCCGTTTATTCACCTAGGTGTGGGTTTTCCGCACTCCCCAAATGGGTAGTGGGCCATCTATTCTCGAAACACCCCACTCACCAGGCAGTTTGGAATGTGATGACCACTCCTCAGTCCCCGTACGATCCGACGACGGGCAAACCCTATCCCGCGCAGCCCCCGGCCGGCGCCCAACCGGCCTACGGTCCCGGTCAGCAGCCCTATGGGGCACCGAATCAGGCACCGGTCTCGCCGGCCGATGCCAAGCTCTGGGCCGCACTGGCCCATTTCGGCGGTATCGTGCTGGGCTTCGTCGCCCCGCTCATCGTCTGGGTGATGTACAAGGACCGCGACGAGTTCGTGCGCCGGCACGCCGTGGACGCGTTGAACTTCCAGATCGTGCTGGCGATCGCCTACGTGGTGTCCGCGGTGCTGATGATCGTGCTGATCGGGTTGCTGCTGTTCCCGATCGTCTGGATCGCGGGCATCGTCTTCTCGGTGCTGGCCGGGATCGCGGCCAACAATGGCCGTGAGTACAAGTACCCGTTCAATCTCTCGCTGGTGAAGTAGCAGGTGTGCCCGGGCCGGCGGTCGTAGCGCCGGCCCGGGCACATTCGCGCGGGACCGGATGGGCGCAGTTCTATCCGGTACCGGCGGTCAGGGACGCAGCACCGAGATCAAGAACTCGGTCTGGTCGTAGACGGTCTGTTCGAAGAGTTCGTCGAAGTACAGATCGAAATGACCCGCGGGATACCGCTTCACCACCGCGTGCTTGGTCTTCTCGGCCGCCCGCAGCGCGGGTTTCACCGGGGTGATCGAATCGTTGTCGCACAGTGCGTACAGCACCGGCATCTTCAATTCCTTCACATGCCGGGCGGGACGGGCGAACAGGATCGAGAAGGCCGCGCGGGCCGCGATCTTGGGCCGGTAGTTCGCGCTCTCCTCGGCCAATCGGCCGAATCCGGCGGGTACATCCGAACCGGTCATCATCGCGGTGGCGCGTTTACGTCCGGCCAGCCGGATCTGTACCGGTTTGCGCAAAATCGTGCCGAACACCAGGTCCGACGCCGCCAGGAAGCCCACCTTCACGAAACTCAGCAGTCCCTTCGCCAGTGCGGAGGAGAATCCGCTGACGAACGGGACCTGCGCGACCACCGCCGCGATATAGGCGTCATCCGGGGCGACGGCCAGGGCGTGCCCCCCGCCCAGCGAGGTGCCCCACAGCGCGATGCGGGTGGCATCGAAACCGCGCAGCGTCCGGGCGTAGGCCACCGCGGCGATCCAATCCTCACGCTGCCGGGCGAGATTCACCACCTGACGGGGGTCGCCGTCGCTGCCCCCGAAATGCCGGTAGTCGAAGACCAGCACCCCCATTCCCGCCGCGGCGAACCGCCGCGCGAACCGATCCAGTCCCATTTCCCGGTTGGCCCCCAACCCGTGCCCCATCACGACGATGGGGCGCGGTTTGGGTGGGCCGGCCGGTAGGTACAACCAGCCGGCACATTTCTGACCTCCCGACGGGAAGCCGACCTCGACACGCTCCATGATCATCGACCGTACCGAGTCATCGGTCCGGACGAGTCATCCAGCCTTGGCAGGAGCGCGCGGCGACCGGGGGTGGGCGGATGGGCGCCACCGAGTATCCTGATCCGGCGGATGAGTCGGCCGGGCGGTCGCGGCGCCGGGAACGGACACCCCAGTGGTGTCACGCTCGGCGCCGAGGAAAGTCCGGACTCCACAGAGCAGGGCGGTTGCTAACGGCAACCCGGGGTGACCCGCGGGACAGTGCCACAGAAAACAGACCGCCCACGGCTCGCGAGGGCCGTGCGGTAAGGGTGAAACGGTGCGGTAAGAGCGCACCAGCGCCCCGGGTGACCGGGGCGGCTCGGTAAACCCCGCCCGGAGCAAGGTCGAAGATCGCACCTCGCGGTGCGGTTGCGCAGGTGTTCGAGGGCTGCTCGCCCGAGCCTGCGGGTGGACCGCTCGAGGTACCCGGCGACGGTGTGCCCAGATGGATGGCCGCCCCTCGGTGCGAACCGGGGACAGGATCCGGCTTACTGGCCGGCTCGTCCGCACTCCGTCCACCCCGCCCCGGCCGCGCGTGCCGGATTCTCGCGGCCGTTCCCGACGGTGGCAGCGGGGAACTGGACGGAGGCGGAACCGGGCGTACGATCTTTGTTTCACAGCGGGGGCCGCCGAGTGCCCCGTGCCGTCAACAGGGAAACACGATGAGAGCCAGACAATTCGCCGCCGTCGCAGTCGGGGCCGCCGTGTGCGCACTGTCGGCCTGCGCCGCCGCCGATGACGCACCGACCACCCACGCCCAGCCCTTGACGATCGTCGCCAGCGCGGAGACCTCGGCGGCGAGCGTGCCCCCCGCGACGAAAACACGCGGGCTGTACGACCCGACCGAAACCGCGGTCGGTCAGTCCGGTTTGGCGGCGTTCATCGTGTCGGTGGAGGAGGTGAACTCGCAGCAGGGGCCGGTGACCGTGATCACCCTGCAGATCGAGAACAACACCGACGATGTGTGGAACGGCAAGAACTGGACGACGCCGACCGTGGTGTACGGCGACGCGGGCACCCCGGCCCCGCACGTCAAGTCACCGTCGGAAGGGTTCGGTGACGGCGTGCAGGGCTTGATCCCGCCCGGCAGCCGCCAGACGGTGAAACATGCGTACAAAGTGACCAAGGCGCAGCTGAATCCGGCGGTGGTGACCGCGGGCAGCGTGCTGTGGCAGGGCGATTTCTCGAAGTTCCACCGCTGAGCTCGCCCCGGCGACCGCCGGGTCGGTGACTGCGCAGGCACAGGGAGGAGATGAGTATGGCGATTCTGGTCACCGGTGCCACCGGGAACATCGGCCGCAAGGTCGTCGATCAGCTGCTGGTCCGAGGTGCGACCGATATCCGCGCGCTCACCGTCGACCCGGCGAAGGCCGCGTTGCCGGCCGGCGTCGAAGCGGTTCGCGGATACCTACGCCGGCCCGAAACGCTGCCCGCCGCGTTCGATGGGGTGGATCGCATGTACCTGGCGTCGATCCAGGACGGCGTGGACGAGGTGGTCGAAGTCGCCCGCGCCGCCGGGGTGCGCCATATCGTCGATCTCTCCGGCGAACCGGACAGCTGGTGGGGGGCGATCGCGACGGCGGTCGAAGCGAGCGGGATCGCCTGGACCCATCTGTGGCCCGGGGATTTCATGGAGAACACGGGAATGTGGGCGCAGCAGATCCGGGAGACCGGCGCGGTGCGCGAACCCGATCCCGGGGCCGGCAGTACGCCGATCGCGATGGACGATATCGCGGCGGTCGCGGCGGTCGCCCTGACCGCGGACGGCCATCGGGGCCGGGCGTACGCGCTGACCGGTCCGGAGAAACTGAGCCGGGCCGAACTGGTGCGGGAGATCGCCGCCGCGCTGGGCCGGACGATCGATTTCCTGCGTGTCACCCCCGCGGAGACCGTGCGGGCGCTACGCCCGGCGATGGGCGACACCGCGCAATGGTATGTCGAGAATGTTCTCATCGGGCTGGACGGGCACACCTTGCCGCCGAACCGGGTGGTCGAAGAAATAATCGGTCGCCCGGCGACGACCTTCGCACAATGGGCCGCGCGATATGCGACCGAATTCTTCGGTGCGGATGCCGCCCGCGGGCGTTGATCGGAAAAACCACCGTTTCGCCCGGGCCGCTCGGATTCGTGCCACTCACCCTTTTTCCGGTGAATTCCACGACGTGGCACGACTGCGAATTCACCGGTCCGCGGATCGGTGTGCGGCTACCCGTTCGAGCACATGACGGCGACCATCTGGTAGACGGCCCGGGTTTCGGCGTCGGTCGCTTCGGTGCCGCCGACCGCGAGCCGGTCGGACACCGCGGAAACCACCTCGTCCTCCGGTTCGCCGGCCCGGACCTCGGCGCAGGTTTCGGTGTAGATCCCGGTGATCGCCGCATCGTCGCGGCCTTCGGCCAGGCCGGGGAAGGCGCCGCGGAAGCCGATCACGAAGGAACCGGCCTTGACCTGGTCGATCTGGGCGGTATCAGGAGTCGCGGCGGCTGTCGTCGCCGATGCCGCGGGGGTCGGATCGGCGCCGTCGCTCCGGCAGGCGGTGAGGGTGGGCAGGACCGCGACGAGGACAGCGGTGAGCAAGGGGAGAGGTCTGTACACGGCCGGATGGTAACTCCGCGAGATGGACACCGTCCCCCGCCCGGCGGGGGACGACGTTCATCCAGCGGCTACTCAGGCCGAGGGACCGATCACGAACATCTGCGCGAGGGAGGCAGCCTGCTGCGGACCGACGAGGGGGAGCAGATAGTCATAGATGAGAGTGGACATACGTGAGGAAACTCCAGCTCGGATGTAGTCGGATGCTTACGGTTCGCCACAGTATCAGTTGCCAGGTGGGCACGATCTTTTCCGGCGGGATTCGTGCAGAACTGGCATAAATGGTGATCGCCGTCATAAAGTATGCGGGGTCGGCAGGCTCGCCCGGTGCCCTGGAGTTCGCGGAACGAGCCGATTCATACCTATCGGAAGACAGGTCACAACACATATGCGGGTAGCACGTACCTTGGCAACCGGAGCTTTGATGGCCGGGGCCGCATCTGTTCTCGCTACCGTGGGCGCCGGCTCCGCCGGTGCCGTCGCGGTGACACCGCTGCCCGGTGGAGTGCGGGTGGACCTCAGCCCGGCGGATACCCGCTGGGTGGATCAGAACAATGTCGGGCAGATGGTGGCGGGTATTCCGCATCCGTCCGCTCCGTCGTTCGGTCAGGCGCTGGACGCGGCCGCGGCCGTTTCCTCCACCTACCCGAACGGCCGGGTGACTTTCACGGTGTTCGGTCCGCTGCACGAACTGAGCGGCTCGATGCTGGCGTTGCAGTAGTCCTACGGATTTCCGTACTGTCGGGCCGGTACCGGGGCAACCCGGTACCGGCCCGGCCCGTTTCCGGCCGGGGCGCGACGAGCGGCCCGCTGTGCCTCGCTCTCGAAACCTGCTCCGCCGCTCGGCTTTCGGAGCCGGGACTCAGGCCGTGTCGATGGCGGCGGCCGCCGCGGGATACTGCGCCAGGTGGCGACCGGCCGCGGTGTCCTCGGCATCGGCCAGTGTCTCGAACAGGGCGGTGTCCTCGCCCGCGGCACGGGCTTCGGCGGCGCGGGCGCGCAGCGCATCGTAGGATTCGACCGCGTCCCGGTGATCGCCCAGCACGGTCTGCAGGTGTTTGGCGCGTTTGCCCAGGTCCGCGGCGGTATCGCCGAGGACCGCGGTGGCGGCTTCGCAGGAATACCGTAAACGCTTGGCGCTCTTACGGATATCGTGCAGCAGTTCGATCCGGTCGGCGGGTGCCACGGTCGGCTCGGACCGCACCAGGCCCCGCACCCGTTTCCGGTCCTTGCGCAGTACCGTCTCGAACATTTCGCCGGCCGGTACCGCGTCCACCGATTCACGCAACGGCGGAGCGTCGCGCCATTTCTTCAGCTCCCGCCGCATGGCGCGGTAGCGGTCGCTGTCCAGTGCCGTCAGGATCTCGCCGTGCGCGGCGGCGTACCGGTCGCGTTCGGCACGGACCAGACGGTCGCGGGTGGGAGCGAGGGCGGCCGACCCGGGATCGGCGTATCGGTCGAGCAGCGTGGTGAAACGTTCGGCGCGGACCTCCGCGTCGCGCGCCACTCCCAGCAGCCCGGCCAGCCAGGCGAGTTCGGTGCGCATCCGGCTGTCGGCGTCCGGATCGAGCAGCTTCTTGTAGGAGCGCAGCACACTGCGCAACCGGCGGGTCGCGACCCGCATCTGATGGACCGAATCGTCGGCGTCGGCCCGCACCTGCGGTTCGGCGGTGAGCAGGCGTTCGATATCGGCGCCCAGCGCGTCGGTGAGGGCGTCGGCCGCCGCGGTCTGTTCGTCAGCCATGATGTTCCACCGTCGCGAAGGTATCGGTCGCCTCGACCAGATGATGGGTGATGCCGGGTTCGGCGGCGGAATGCGCGGCGTCGTCGACGATGTGCAGGCGCGACCCCGGCCACGCGCGGTGCAGCTCCCACGCGCTGACCGCGGGGCAGACGATATCGTGGCGGCCCTGCACGATGACCGCGGGAATATGGGTGATCGCGCCGATATCGCGTAGCAGCTGGGCCTCGTCGAGGAAGCCGCCGTGCCGGAAGTAGTGGTTCTCGATCCGGGCGAAGGCGAGGGCGAACCGGGTATCGGAGGTCTGGGCCATCCGCTCGGGGTCGGGGCGCAGCGTACTGGTGGCGCTCTCCCAGGCGGTCCACGCGAGGGCCGCCGCGGTGACGACCTCCGGATCCGCGGAAGCGAACAACCGGTGGTAGGCCTCCACCAGGTCGCCGCCGCGTTCGGCCGCCGGAACCGGGGCGAGGAATTTCGCCCACTCGTCGGGGTAGACGTAGCCGGCGCTGCCGTTGTAGTACCAGTCGATTTCTTTACGGCGCAGCAGGAATATCCCCCGCAGGACCAGTTCGGTGACCCGCCGCGGATACCGCTGCGCGTAGGCGAGCGCCAGGGTCGAACCCCAGGAGCCACCGAAAACCAGCCACCGCTCGATACCGAGTGCGGTGCGCAGCGCTTCGATATCGGCGATCAGATGGGCGGTGGTGTTGACCGAGAGGTCGGCCCCGTCGGCGATATGCGGGGTCGAATGGCCGCAGCCGCGCTGATCGAGCAGCACGATCCGGTAGCGGCCCGGGTCGAAGAACCGGCGGTTGTGCGGGATGGTGCCGCCGCCCGGACCACCGTGCAGGAATACCGCGGGTTTCCCGTCCGGGTTACCGCTGGTCTCCCAGTACACCGCCTGGCCGTCGCCGACCTCGAGCATGCCTCGTTCGTAGGGTTCGATCGGCGGGTACGGCGGACGCATCAGAACGCCAGGCCGGAGGCCAGGTCGGGAAGTTCGAGTGCCTGCACGGCCTCGTCGTGCACATCCGGGCAGGCCTTGACGGTCGCCCGGTCCACCACGGCCTTGTCGGCCAGGACCTGGGCGTTGATCCCGCCGTTGGTGAGTGCCCATTCGTGAACCATGGCGTTGAGACCGATCCGGCCCAGCGTCGGGCCCTGGACGCGCCAGTTGGACAGCTCGGGGCGCATCATGTCGCACAGGTTCTGGGCCGCCTTGTCGGAGACCTCGAGCGGGGTGGCGGGTGCGGCGCTGCTCGTGGTTGCCGACGTGGTGGCGGAAGCGGACGAGGCGGCCGGAGAGGTGTCTTCCGAACCCGTCTGCACACCGCCGCACGCGGTGAGCAGTATTGCCCCGCACACTCCCGCCACCGTGAGGGCACCCCGTGTTGTCCAAGCGCGTCGCCGCATCAGTACCTCAGAACTCGAGAGTCGAAACCGTCGACACCGAGTTTGCCATCCCGCGCCGGAGTGGGGAGCCGTCACGAGCCCGGGCCGGGGTCAGAAACTGTGTTCCGGACCCGGGAACGTGCCGCGGCGTACCTCCTCGGCATAGGCGGCGGCCGCCCCGCGCAGTTCGTCGCCGACCGCGGCGAACCGTTTCACGAACTTCGCGGTTTTTCCGCTGGTGAACCCGGCCATGTCTTGCCAGACCAGCACTTGGGCGTCGCAGTCCGCGCCGGCGCCGATACCGACGGTGGGGATGGTGAGCTTGCGGGTGACCTGACCCGCCACCTCGGCCGGGACCATTTCCATCACCACCGAGAACGCGCCCGCGGCCTGAACCGCGATCGCGTCGGCGAGCAATCCCTCGGCGCCCTCACCGCGGCCCTGGACGCGATAGCCGCCCAGGGTGTTGACGCTCTGCGGGGTGAAGCCGATATGTGCCATTACCGGGATACCGGCGGCGGTGAGCAATCTGATCTGGTCGGCGACGCGTTCACCGCCCTCCAGTTTCACCGCGTGCGCGCCCCCCTCCTTCATGAACCGGGTGGCCGTGGCGAGGGCCTGCTCGGGGGAGCCCTCGTAGGTACCGAACGGCAGGTCGGCCACCACCAGGGCGTGCGGGGCGCCGCGTACCACGCCGCGGACCAGCGGGATCAGCTCGTCGGTGGTGATGGGCACGGTGGTCTCGTATCCGTACACCACATTGGCGGCCGAATCGCCGATCAGCAGTACGGGGATGCCGGCCTCGTCGAAGAGCCGGGCGCTGGAGTAGTCGTAGGCGGTGAGCATCGCCCAGCGTTCACCGGTCGCCTTCATCTGTTGCAGATGCTGGACGCGGGTGGGCCGCCGGGCCGGTTTCGCCGCCGCGGGGGCACCGTAGGCGGGTGTTTCCGATGTGGAATCGAGCATGCCTGATGATTCGGACATCATCGTCCCTTTCGTCTCCTCGAGGCCCTGATCGGGTCCCCGGGTCTGGTTGACGCCCTCCAGTGTGCACCCGCGGCCGAGCCCGACTTAAGCCCGCGACCAGGTGCGGTTGGTCACATCCCCGGGTCCGGGCCCGACCCGGCTAGCATGGCGGCAGTGCGGAGCGGGTGTGGAGTGCCGGCGGGTGTGCTGGCGGTGCTGGCTGTAGCGACGGTGCTGGTCGCGGGATGCGCGGACGAGGTCCGGGAACAACCGGACCCGCCCGCGCCGGTCCCCGCCGAGCTGAGTCGTTTCTACGGCCAGACCCCGGCCTGGGAGCCTTGTGCCGGCTACACCGATCCGGGCGAAGCGCTGCCCCCGGCGGCGCAGTGCGCACGGATCGAGGTCCCCGTCGACTACGCCGACCCCGCCGGTCCGACCGCGCAGCTCGCGGTGTCCCGGATGCGCGCGACCGGTGACAAGATCGGTTCGCTGCTGATCAACCCCGGCGGTCCGGGTATGTCCGGGCTGTCCACGGTGATGCTGGCCGGCGGGACGGAGCTGGCCGATCGGTTCGACCGGGTGGGATTCGATCCGCGCGGGGTCGGCGCCTCCACGCCCGCGGTCGACTGCCTGACCCCGCAGGAAGCCGATGCCGAGCGGGCCGAACTCCCGGAGCCCAACACGCCGGAGGGGATCGCCGAGGCCGAGACCGAGAACCGGCAGTACGCCGACCGCTGTGTGACCCGCACCGGTACGGAATTCCTCGCCCATGTCGGCACCCGCGAGGTGGTCCAGGATATGGACATCATGCGGGCGGTGCTGGGTGATCGGAAGCTGACCTATCTCGGTTATTCCTACGGTACGCGGCTGGGGACCGCGTACGCGGAGAAATTTCCGGGCAATGTCCGTGCCATGGTCCTCGACGGCGCCATCGATCCCTCGCAGGACCCGGTGGCCGAATCGCTACGGCAGGCAGCGGGCTTCCAGAAGGCTTTCGACGCGTACGCCGCGGACTGCGCGCAATCACCGGACTGCCCGCTCGGTACCGATCCGACGCAGGCGGTGCCGCGGTTCCGTGCCCTGGTGGATCCGCTGTGGAATGCGCCCGCCGCCACCACCGATCCCCGCGGCCTCGGCTACGACGATGCGATCACCGGTGTGCAGCAGACGCTGTACGGGGAGGATTTCTGGCCGGTACTCACCATCGGGCTCACCGAGTTGTCCCAGGGCCGCGGCGATACGCTGCTACAGCTCGCCGATATGTACAACGGCCGCCGCGACGACGGCACCTACAGCAATCTCACCGACGCCTTCGACGCGATCCGCTGCGTGGACGACCCGCGGGTCACCGATCGCGCGGTCGCCGGCCGACAGGACACCGAATACCGCCGGGCCGCCCCGTTCCTGGACGACGGCCGTGGCACCGGAGCGGCGCCGCTGGAACTGTGCGCGCAGTGGCCGGTGCCGAACACCAGCCGGCCGCACGATATCTCCGTCGAGGGGCTGCCCCGGCTGGTGGTGGTGTCCACCACCGGCGATCCGGCCACGCCGTACCAGGCGGGCGTCGACCTGGCCCACCAGCTCGGTGCGGCACTGATCACCCACGAGGGCGACAGCCATACGGTGGTCTTCAACGGCGGCGCCACCTGCGTGGACGATGCGGTCGTGCGCTACCTGGTGGACCTCGAACCCCCCGCCGAGGGCCTACGCTGTTGATCCGACACACAGCGCGGCGCGTCATGTAACACGGATTTAACGCCGGGTGCCTACTCTCGCGGTCATGGATCGCCAGAAGGAATTCGTGCTGCGGACGCTCGAAGAGCGGGATATCCGCTTCGTGCGTCTCTGGTTCACCGACGTACTGGGCTATCTCAAGTCCGTCGCCATCGCGCCCGCCGAGCTCGAGGGAGCCTTCGAGGAGGGCATCGGATTCGACGGATCGGCGATCGAAGGGTTCGCCCGCATCTCCGAGGCCGATATGGTGGCCCGGCCCGATCCGTCGACCTTCCAGGTGCTGCCGTGGTCCTCCAGTAAAGGCCACCAGCATTCCGCCCGGATGTTCTGCGATATCACCATGCCCGACGGGTCGCCGTCGTGGGCCGATCCGCGCCATGTGCTGCGGCGTCAGCTCAACAAGGCGGGGGATGTCGGCTTCAGCTGCTATGTGCATCCGGAGATCGAGTTCTTCCTGCTGAAGAACCAGCCCGACGGCGTCGACCCGGTCCCCGCCGACAACGGTGGCTTCTTCGACCAGGCGGTCCACGATTCCGCGCCGAACTTCCGGCGCCACGCCATCGACGCGCTCGAATCCATGGGTATCTCGGTGGAGTTCAGCCACCACGAGGGCGCGCCCGGCCAGCAGGAGATCGACCTGCGCTACGCCGACGCCCTGTCCATGGCCGACAATGTGATGACCTTCCGCTATCTGATCAAGGAAGTGGCCATCGACGAGGGCGTGCGCGCCACGTTCATGCCCAAACCGTTCGCCCAGTACCCGGGCTCGGCCATGCACACGCATATGAGCCTGTTCGAGGGCGAGGCGAACGCGTTCTCCGATCCGGACGACCCGGACAACCTGTCCGCGACGGCGCGCGCCTTCATCGCGGGCATCCTGGAGCACGCGCACGAGATCAGCGCCATCACCAACCAGTGGGTGAACTCCTACAAGCGGCTCATCCACGGCGGCGAGGCGCCGACCGCGGCCTCATGGGGCCGGTCCAACCGTTCGGCGCTGGTCCGGGTGCCCATGTACACCCCGAACAAGTCGTCGTCGCGGCGCGTCGAGATCCGCAGCCCCGATTCCGCCTGCAACCCGTACCTGACCTTCGCGGTCCTGCTCGCGGCCGGCCTGCGCGGTGTCGAGAAGGGCTACACGCTGCCGCCGGAGGCCGAGGACGACGTCTGGTCGCTCACCGCCGCCGAACGGCGTGCCATGGGGTTCAAGGAACTGCCCGGCACTCTGGACGAGGCACTGCACGCGATGGAGCGCTCGGAGCTGGTCGCCGAAACGCTCGGTGAGCACGTATTCGACTTCTTCCTGCGCAACAAGCGTCGTGAATGGTCGGATTACCGTGCCCAGGTGACGCCGTTCGAGCTGCGCGAATACCTCGGTCTCTGATCTCGTCCCTCGTCCGCCCGGCGCCCCCCTGCGGTCGCTCGGCGGGCGGGAGGCCCGCGATCCGCTCGGGGCCGCGGTGCCGGCGCGGATGTCGGTGACACCGTGGTTCGGCCGGTGACGGTCACGGCCTCCTTCCCCGGTTCGGTAACCGGTCGGCCCGCCGCCTGGACCGGCCGGTTCCGTGACTCCGCGCCGTGTGGCCGGTGACCGCTCGCGACCGAGGGGTGCAGCACATTTCGAGCCCGGTTGTCGGTACCTTGAGCTCATGGTCCGCCCACCGTCCGCCCGGTCCGCCGTCCCCGGCGTCGGCCGCCTGGGATTGCTCGAACCGTCGGCCGCCGATTCGCTGAAAACGCTCGGCTGGGACAATATCGAGAGCATTCCGGTGCTGTGGTCGCTGTCGCGGTCACCGGACGCCGACCTCGCGCTGAACACGCTGATCAGGTTGTTCGAGGCGCTCGGGAACGAGTGGGCCGAGCTGGATTCGGCGATCCGGGCCGAGACGATGCTGCGCGGCCGGCTGTTCGCGCTGCTGGGTTCCTCCACCGCGCTGGGCGATCATCTGGTGGCCGATCCGGAGGCCTGGGTGCTGTTGCGCCGGGAGGAGCTACCCGACCGTGACGAGCTGATCGCCGATCTGCTCGCGGTCGTCGGCGGCGTACCGGAGTCCGGGCCCCATGCCGCGCCGATGCTGTACCGGGCCACCGAATCCGGACCGGAAGTGGTCGCGGCGCTGCGCAAGCGGTACCGCGATCAACTCATGCTGCTGGCAGCCGTCGATCTGGCCGCCACCGTCGAGGACGAGCCGGTGATCCCCTACGAGCTGGTGGGCCGCCAGCTCACCGCGCTCGCCGACGCCGCGCTCACCGCCGCGCTGGCGGTGGCGGTCGCCCGGGTGTGCCGGGACGAGCCGTGCCCGGTGCGGCTGGCCGTGATCGCCATGGGCAAGAGCGGCGCGTGCGAACTCAACTACGTCAGCGATGTCGATATCGTCTTCGTCGCCGAACCCGCCGATGCCGTCGCCACCCGCCTGGCCGCCGAACTGATGACCGTGGGTTCCTCGGCCTTCTTCGAGGTCGACGCCGCGCTGCGGCCCGAGGGCAAAGCCGGCGCCCTGGTGCGCACGCTCGACTCCCATCTGGCCTACTACCAGCGCTGGGCGCGGACGTGGGAGTTCCAGGCGCTGCTCAAGGCCCGGCCGATGACCGGCGATCTGGAACTCGGCGAACAGTACCGGTCGGCCACCGACGCGCTGGTGTGGACGGCCTCCGAGCGGCCGGACTTCGTCCCGGATGTGCAGGCGATGCGCCGCCGGGTGGAGGATCTGGTGCCCGCCGACCTGCGCGAGCGCGAACTCAAACTCGGCAGCGGCAGCCTGCGCGATGTGGAGTTCGCGGTCCAGCTGCTGCAACTCGTGCACGGCCGGGTCGATCCGAAACTCCACGTCCAGGGCACGGTGGAAGCCCTCGCGGCGCTCGCCGCGCGCGGATACGTGGGCCGCGAGGACGCCGCGAACCTCACGGCCTCCTACGAATTCCTGCGTCTGCTCGAACATCGGCTGCAGTTGCAGCGGCTCAAACGCACCCATACGCTGCCCGCCGCCGACGACGAGGAAGGTATGCGCTGGCTGGCCCGCGCCGCGCATATCCGCCCGGACGGTAGACGTGATGCCGCGGGAGTGTTGCAGGCCGAGCTGCGGCGGCAGACGGGCCGGATCCGCCGGTTGCACACCAAACTCTTCTACCGGCCGCTACTGGAATCGGTGGCCCGGCTGGACTCCGACGCGCTGCGCCTGAGCCCGGACGCCGCCGTCCGGCAGCTCGCCGCGCTCGGGTACGCCTCGCCCGAGCACGCGCTCAGCCATCTGCGCGCGTTGACCAGCGGTGTCTCGCGAAAGGGCCGGATCCAGGCGGTACTGCTGCCGACCCTGCTGGAGTGGCTCGGTGAGACTCCCGACCCCGACGCCGGGCTGCTCGCCTACCGGCGGGTGTCGGAAGGGCTGGTGGATCAGGACTGGTATCTGCGGGTGCTGCGCGACGAGGGCGCGGTCGGGCAGCGGCTGATGATGGTGCTGGGTTCCTCGGCGTATCTGCCGGATCTGCTGATCAACGCCCCCGAAACCATCCGCATGTACGCCGACGGCCCGCAGGGACCGCTACTGCTGCGCACCCAGCCGGTCGAGGTGGCCAACGGAATCCTCACCGCCGCCGACCGCTACACCGACCCCAAGCGGGCCGTGGCCACCGCCCGTTCCCTGCGCCGGCACGAACTCGCCCGGGTGGCGTCGGCGGATCTGCTGGGCCTGCTGGACGTGCCACAGGTCTGTGCCGCTCTGTCCGCGGTGTGGGTCGCGGTGCTCGAGGCATCGTTGCGCGCGGTGATCCGGGCCAGTGTCGCCGAACGGGGCGCGCCCGCGCCCGCCGATTTCGCGGTGATCGGGATGGGCCGGCTGGGTGGCCGGGAACTCGGCTACGGCTCCGATGCCGATGTGCTGTTCGTCTGCGATCCGCGGCCCGGCGAGGACGAGCACGTCGCCGTGAAATGGGCCAACGGTATCGCCGAGCAGGTGCAGAAACTGCTCGGCGCCCCCAGCACCGACCCGCCGCTGCAGGTCGATGCGGGCCTGCGGCCGGAGGGACGCAGCGGCGCGCTCGTGCGCACCCTCGCCGCCTACGACGCCTACTACCGCCAGTGGGCGCAGCCGTGGGAGGTGCAGGCACTGCTGCGCGCCCACCAGGTCGCCGGCGATCAGCAACTGGGCCTGCGTTTCCTGCATACGATCGACGGCGTGCGCTATCCGGCGGGCGGGGTCTCCGCCGATGCGGTCCGCGAGATCCGCCGAATCAAGGCCCGGGTCGATTCCGAACGGCTGCCCCGCGGCGCCGACCCGGCCACCCACACCAAACTGGGTCGTGGTGGCCTCGCCGATATCGAATGGACCGTCCAGCTGCTGCAATTGCGGCACGCGCACGAGATCCCGGCCCTGCACAACACCTCGACGCTGGAATCGCTCGATGTGATCGAACAGGCGGAGCTGCTGAGCCCGATGGACACCGACCTGCTGCGTCAGTCGTGGATCACCGCGACCGCGGCCCGCAACGCGCTGGTTCTGGTGCGCGGTAAACCCTCCGACCAGTTGCCCGGTCCGGGCACCATGCTGTCGGCGGTGGCCCGGGTGGCGGGCTGGCCCACCGACGACGGCGGTGAGTTCCTCGACAACTACCTGCGGATCACCCGCCGGGCCCGAGCTGTGGTGGAGCGGGTCTTCGGCGTCTGATCAACGTCCGGAGCGGTCAGGGCCCGGAACCGGGTGACGAGGTGCTCCAGCGCTCGGCGGTCCTCCAGATCGGCCGGGCGGTAACCGCCCTGCGCGGTGATCGTCACCCGGGTGTCCTTTCCGATTCCGAGGTCGGACCAGCACCAGGGGAGCACCGGCAGGTTCACCGAGCGGTCGTTGGCGGCGACGGTGACCCGCGAGGTACCGCCCGGTAGGCAGAACGCCAGTTCCTCGGCGGCCACGGCCGTCAACGGGCCGGGCGAACGGAATTCCTCGATGTACACCGGGCCTCCTCGGGACGGATGGAGTTCAGTGTAGGACCGGACCGGGTGCCAACGGCCGTCCCGACGACTCCTATATCGCAGAGTGAACGAGCCGCCCGTACTTCGGCGCTGTACGCCGTTGCCCGCCTTGTGATTCGATATTCCTCGGCGCGGTCGCGGCGGTATCGCGATCGGGCGGCGCCGGGCCCGCGGGTCCGGCGCAGGAACGGGGAGGCGGAAATGGCCAGGACACGGTGGTCACGGCTGGTCGTCGCGGTGGCGGCGGCGGTATTGACGGTTTCGGCGCTGTCGGCGTGCTCGCAGGCGAATTCGACACAGCGCGATGTCGAGAACCCGTGGCAGATCACGGGAGCCACGACCAGCACGGGGCCCAGCGGTCCCCGGGAGGGCGTACCCGACACCGACCGGCAGGCCGAAAACGGTGACGGCGGCGAGATGGACCGGCTCGCGCTCAACGCGGTCGCCGATATCGAGGAATTCTGGACGGAGAACTATCCGGCCACCTTCCCGGGCGAGTTCCGGCCGGTATCGGAACTCATCTCCTGGGATGCCACTGCCCCCGAACGCGACTCGGTCGAGTTCTGCACGGTCGGCACCCACGAACTGGTGAACGCCGCCTATTGCGGAACGGACGAGACCATCGGCTGGGACCGCGGCGTACTGCTGCCGGAACTGGTCGAGCAGTTCGGCGACATGGCCGTGGTGATGGTGCTCGCCCACGAATACGGGCACGCTCTGCAGATACCCGCCGGGATCGCGACCGAGGACTCCCCGGGGCTGGTCACCGAACAGCAGGCCGATTGCCTGGCCGGCGTTTTCCTACGGCATGTGGCCGAGGGCGATTCCCGGCATTTCACGCTCAACACCACCGAGGGTCTCAACGGTGTTCTGGGCGCCACCGTCGCGGTCCGCGACCGGGATCCCGACGACCCGGACAATGTGCACGGCAGCGCCTTCGAGCGGGTCACGGCGGTCCAGATGGGTTATACGAACGGCGCCGAGGCGTGTGCGCAGATCGACGAGCAGGAGATCGAGGAGCGCCGGTCCGGCCTCCCGGTGACCTTCGAGGAACCCGGAGAGGAGTACCTGCAGCTGGAGGTCACCGAGGATTCCCTCGCGGATATGGCCGCCGCGCTCGCCTATATCCTGCCGGTCACCGGTTCACCCGAATACGACTACGACGGCGTGCCGGCCCGCTGCTCCGATACCACCCCCACCGCGCCCGTCGCGTACTGTCCGGTCACCGATGTGATCGGCACGGATGTCGAGGCGCTCGCCGAGCGCGCAGGCGAAACGGGCGGCGAAGACGAACCGCTGTCGGCCATTGTCGCCGGTGACTACAACGCCTTCGTGGTGTTCGTCTCCCGCTACACCCTCGCCTACCAGAACGACAAACAGCTCTCCCTGGTCGGCGCCGAGACGGCGGGGCTGCGTACCGCCTGTCTGTCGGGTGTGGTCACCACGGCGCTGAGCAGGGAAAACAGTAATCCGCGCCTCTCCGCGGGCGATCTGGACGAGGCGGTCTCGGGCCTGCTCGCCGACGGCATGGCCGCCGGCGATGTCAACGGCGATGTGGTCCCCGAGGGCTATCTACGGCTGGACGCGTTCCGGTTGGGCGTGCTCGAAGGCGAGAGCGCCTGCCTCGCGGAGTACGAGTAGACGCACCGGCGCTCACTCTCCGGTGACCCGCGCGTCCAGCCAGGCGACCACATCGGCGAGTACCTCGTCGCGTTCGGGCTCGTTGAAGATCTCGTGGTAGAGCCCGTCGTAGCGGCGGACGGTGAGATCGGTGGTACCCGCTCGCTGTTCGATCCGGTCCGTACTCGCCGGGGCGGCGATAGCGTCACCGGTTCCGTGCAGCGCGAGTGTCGGAACCCGCAACTCCGGCAGGCGGTCGAGCACGGCGCCGGCGGCCGTGAGGATCTCGGTCGCCGTGCGGGCGGGCAGTTTTCCGCGGAACACCAGCGCGTCGCTGTCGTAGGCCGCCACGACCGCCGGGTCACGGCTGATCTGGGACGAATCGAGTTTCAGCACACCCAGATTCGGCGCCAGTCGGGTGAGCACCGGGGCCAGCAGCCGCTGCGCCGGATTCCCGGCGTCGATAAGCAACGGCGGCGCCGAGACCACCACCCCGGCCACCTCCAGTGACGCCCTGGTCGCCAGGTACAGGGTGATCAGGGCACCCATGGAATGGCCGATCACGAACGCCGGTACGCCGGGGTTTTCCGTGCGCGCCAGATCGAGGAGAGCCGCCACATTGTCGGCGGCGTTGCCGATCGACCCGATATTGGCGCGCGAGCCCGCGTCGGCGGATTCCCCATGCCCCACATGGTCGAACGCGTACACCGCGAACCCGGCGGTCGCCAGGGTCCGTGCGACGTACTCGTAGCGACCCGAATGCTCGGCCACGCCGTGCACGAGGACGATCACCCCGCGCACCGCCGTCGCGGGCACCCAGGAACGCCGGCTCAGCCGGTGCCCGGCGTGCTTGAACTCCCCACGCTCCACTCGTATGTCCTGGTCGCTGGTCACAAGGTCTCCCTCGAAGTCGGTGCGTGCGATCGGCGGAGGCGGAGGTATCGCCTCTCAGCCGGCCTGTTCCGGCTCGGCGAGCGCGGTGAGCAGGCGCCGGTTGAAGTCGATGAGGCGAGCGTAGTTCACCCGGGACAGCCGCTCGTCGTTTCCGTGTATCCGTTCCAGATCCGCGGCCGTGAGCCGGATCGGGGCGAAATTGCAGCGGGTGGCGGCCAGATCGTCGTAGTGGCGGGAGTCGGTGGCGCCGGGGACGAGGCCGGTGGTCACCGCGGCGCCGGGCACCACCTCTTCGGTCAGGCGCGCGATCAGGTCGAACTGCGGACCGGGGCCGGTCGCGGGGGAGGGTTCGGACGCGGTCCCCACCAGTTCGATCCGCACCCGGGGGTCGCGGATGGTCCGGCGGCAGTGCGCGAGTACCGAGTCGACCGTATCGCCGGGCAGGATCCGGAAGTTGATCAGCGCCTCGGCCTGCTGCGGCAGCACATTCGCCTTCACTCCGCCGCGGATCACCGTCGGTGCCGTGGTGGTCCGCACCAGCGCCTCGGTCTGCGGCGCCGCGGCCATGATCCGGGTGATCACCGGTGCCGCCAGCGCCGCGAAGCCGAGCAGCCGGCGTTTGGTCGCGGGGAGATGCGGGCGCAGGCGGGCGAGCATATCGGTGACCACGGGGGTCACCCGTAAGGGCATCGGATCGTCCTGGATCCGGCTCACGGCGCGGGCCAACCGCCCGACCGCGGTCCGCCGGCCCGGCATGGACGAATGCCCGCCCTTCTCCGATACGGACAACCGGACCGTCGCGTAGCCCTTCTCACCGACCATGATCGTGGCCACCGGAACGGTCACATCGTCCACGATCCCCTCGGTGACCACCCCACCCTCGTCCAGCAGCAGGTCGGCGTGGACGCCCAGCTCCCGGAGCCGGGCGGCCATCCGCACGGCGCCCCGGTCGCCGAACACCTCTTCGTCGTGGCCGAACGCCAGATGAACGGTGTGCCGGGGCCGCACCCCGTCGGCCAGGGCGGATTCGACCGCCTCCAGGATGGCCAGCACCCGGCTCTTGTCGTCGATCGCGCCGCGGCCCCAGATGAACTCCGCGTCCACGACACCCGCGAACGGCGGATGGGTCCAGAGGGCCGGATCGTCCGCGGGCACCACATCCTGGTGCGCGAGCAGGATCGCGGCCGTTCGCGTGGGGTCCACGCCCCGCCAGGTATAGAGCCGGCTGTACCCGAAGCGCTCGAGTTCGAGTTCGGCGTGCACCCGGGGAAACGACCGCTCCAGGTGCTCGGCGAGGCGCCGGAACTCCGTATCGGCTGCCCGGCCGGAGCCGTCGAGGCCCGGCTCGGGCTCCTCCCGGGACACCGTGACGCAGCGCAGCGCCGCGGCCAGGCGCTCCGCCGTCGCGTCGTCGACCGGTGCGCCGGCCGCCGGATCGGCCTCCAGTTCGGTGGACATCCCTGCATTCTCCTCGCCCGCGCAACCCCCGGCGCGGACCGTCCGGCGGTGCGGTGCCGGTACCCGGGCGCCGCCGCCTGCGGCCGGAGTCCGTCCCGTGGCCGGACCGTCGCGGGCCGGGCATTATTCTGGGAGCCATGGCAGCAGGCAAGCCCGACAAAGAGGCGAAGGCCGCGGCGAAAGCGGCGCGCAAAGCACAGTCGAAGGAACGTCGTCAGCAGATCTGGCAGGCGTTCCAGATGCAGCGCAAAGAGGACAAGCTGCTGCTGCCGCTGATGATCGGCGCGGTGGTCGTCACCGCGCTGGTGCTGTTCGGGATCGGCTTCCTCTTCGGTGTGCAGTGGTTCCTGCTGCCCTTGGGCCTGCTGCTCGGTCTGCTGTTCGCCTTCATCATCTTCGGCCGCCGTGTGCAGAAATCCGTCTACGGAAAAGCCGAGGGCCAGGCCGGTGCCGCCGCGTGGGTGCTGGACAACCTGCAGGGCAAATGGCGGGTCAGCAATGGTATCGCCGCCACCACCCAGCTCGACGCCGTGCACCGGGTGATCGGTCTGCCCGGGGTGATCTTCGTGGGGGAGGGATCGCCGCAACGGTTGCGGTCGCTGCTGGCCCAGGAGAAGAAGCGCACCGCCCGGCTCATCGGTGACACCCCGATCTACGACGTAGTGATCGGCAACGAGGAGGGGCAGGTCCCGCTGAAGGAACTCCAGCGTTACCTGACCAAACTCCCGCGCAATATCGACACCAAGCGGATGGATCAGATCGAGGGCCGGCTCAGTGCCCTCAGCTCGCGCAGTGGGGGTCCGGCCATGCCCAAGGGGCCGATGCCGACCAATGCCAAGATGCGGGGTATGCAGCGCACCATCCGCCGCCGCTGACCCGGTGCGGCCGGTGGCTCAGCGTCGCAGCAGCCAGAGCACCCGGTCGTAGGCGAGCAGGTGATAGGCCAGCAGGATCGCCGCGGACACCAGCGCGAGCCGTGGCAGCCCGGCGAACCACAGCGCGGCCGCGCCGCCGAACAGCACGGCGAACTCGACCAGCAGTCGTATCGCGCCGGGGACCGCGACCGGAGCCGCCCCGGAGCGGCTCGGATCGTCCGGTACCGCGAAAACACCCCAGGCCGTCGCCGCGATCACGGGGAGCAGTATCACCAGCAGCCACCGTCCCGGCCCCTCCGTCAGCCGCCAGCCGAGCACCCCGGCCGAAACCAGGGCGGTGAGTTCGAGCAGGAATCGAAGACCGAGCAGTACCGGATTCAGTGACACCGCGTGAGCGTAACCGGGCGCCACCGGTGGTAAGTGGTCAGCGAGAACGCACCACCGCGGTGCCGGTCGCGCGATCGTGCATCCCGCGTCCGTCCGCGTCGGTGAACAGCGCGGGGATCACGAACACCAGCAGCACCTGGCGGCCGAGCGCCCGCAGGAACCCGACCGGCGCCTCGGCATCGACCCGGGTCACTCGGATACGCAGGAAATACTGCCCGGGGGTGAACCCGAACAGCGTCACCGCCGCCACCCCGATCACGAACCAGAGCCCCAGGTTCACCGACGAGGCCGGCATACCCTGCGCGATCAACGCCGAGATACCGACCGCGATGAGCCAGTCCACCAGCATCGCGACCACGCGGCGGAACATCCCCGGTAGCGACCCGGCGCCCTCTCGCGGCAGACCCAGGCCCGATCCGGCGTAATCGTCGCTGCCGGTACCGGGAGCGACGGGAGGTCCGGAGAGCCAGGAGCCGGTGATACGTGCCATGCAACCCAGAATAGGCGTACCTCCGCATACGCTCCGGCCTGCGCTCCCTGCGTACCTCCGCATACGCTCCGGCCTGCGCTCCCTGCGTACCTCCGCATACGCTCCGGCCTGCGCTCCCTGCGTACCTCCGTCTCCGCTCCTGCGTACCGTCGCCTGCGCCTCCGGTCATGCGCTGTTCGTATACCTGTGCATCCACTCGCCGGGCGCGGATTGTGGATAGGCTTCGACTCGACCGCGCCGTCGGCGGTGTGGCGCCCGAGTGCCGGGCGGCCTCCGTTACGTGGGGTTCTCGCAGGATTCCGGGCATAAAGGGCAGCCCGAACCGAGGGCCCCGGACCGAACCCGCAGTTCGTGGCGTGGCCGAGGACACGCCGCCGACCCGACGTGTAACACTGGCGAAACACACTCTTGACTGGCGGGAAACACCCTGTCCATAGCGTCGGGTCGCGACGCCCCGCACTCGATACTGGCTGGGAATCTATCCGTAAGGAGAACCAAGTGACGTTCAGCACGGCCGACGAGGTCATCAAGTACATCGCGGACTCGGAGGTCGAATATGTCGACATCCGCTTCAGCGATTTGCCCGGTGTGCAGCAGCACTTCTCCATCCCGGCGAAGGCCTTCACCGCCGACCTCGCCGAGGAAGGCCTCGCCTTCGACGGTTCTTCGGTACGCGGTTTCCAGTCCATCGACGAGTCCGACATGCTGCTGCTGCCCGACTACAGCACTGCGCAGCTCGACCCGTTCCGTTCGGCGAAGACGCTCAATATGAACTTCTTCGTGCACGACCCCTTCACCCGTGAGGCGTACTCGCGCGACCCGCGCAATATCGCCCGCAAGGCCGAAGAGTACCTGCGCTCGACCGGTATCGCCGATACCGCGTTCTTCGGTGCCGAGGCCGAGTTCTACATCTTCGACTCGGTGCGCTACGACTCGCAGATGAACGGCGCCTTCTACCAGGTCGAGTCCATCTCCGGCTCCTGGAACACCGGCGCGGCCACCAACCCCGACGGCAGCCCGAACCGCGGCTACAAGGTCCGTAACAAGGGCGGGTACTTCCCGGTCGCCCCCTACGACCACTACGTCGACCTGCGCGACAAGATCTCCACCAACCTGCAGAACGCCGGGTTCGAACTGGAGCGCGGCCACCATGAGGTCGGCACCGCCGGCCAGGCCGAGATCAACTACAAGTTCAACACCCTGCTGGCCGCGGCCGACGATCTGCAGCTGTTCAAGTACATCGTCAAGAACACCGCGTGGGCCGAGGGCAAGACCGTCACCTTCATGCCGAAGCCGCTGTTCGGTGACAACGGCTCGGGTATGCACGCGCACCAGTCGCTGTGGAAGGACGGCAAGCCGCTGTTCCACGACGAGGCCGGCTACGGCGGCCTGTCCGACCTGGCCCGCCACTACATCGGCGGCATCCTGCACCACGCGCCGTCGCTGTTGGCGTTCACCAACCCCACCGTGAACTCCTACCACCGCCTGGTGCCGGGCTACGAGGCCCCGATCAACCTGGTGTACTCGCAGCGCAACCGCTCCGCCGCGGTCCGCATCCCGGTCACCGGCAACAACCCGAAGGCCAAGCGCATCGAGTTCCGCGCGCCGGACTCCTCGGGCAACCCGTACCTGGCCTTCGCCGCCATGCTGATGGCCGGCCTGGACGGCATCAAGAAGAAGATCGAGCCGCTGGCCCCCGTCGACAAGGACCTCTACGAGCTCCCGCCGGAGGAGGCCAAGAACATCCCGCAGGCCCCCACCAGCCTGGCCTCGGTCATCGACCGCCTCGAGGCCGATCACGAGTACCTCACCGAAGGCAATGTCTTCACCGAGGACCTGATCGACACCTGGATCGGCATCAAGCGTGAGCAGGAGATCGCCCCGGTGAACCTGCGGCCGCACCCCTACGAGTTCGAGCTCTACTTCGACGTGTAAACCGCTATAGCGGTCCGACCTGCGACGGAGCATTCACGAACCGCCTTCCGTCCGCACTACGTCCGCAACAGCTGTAGCCGAGTCCACCCATTCCGCGATTGCGGTCCGGGTGGACTCGTCTGCGTCCGGGCACCGAAACCCGGTCGGCTTCGCCGTGAGTGCACAACTCGCGGCCGGTACCGGCCGAAGTGGCGGCAAGCGCGGGGTGGCTCATCGTCCACAGTGAGATTCACCGTGGCAATCGGTCCGAGCGAGGCGAAGCGGAACCGGTGGCTCGTCTGGAGGGTGCGTCCTCTGTCCGGCCGATAGTGTCCGCAGGCGTCGGTTATCTATTCCACCACCCCTTTCGAAACCTCGATGGTTCCGGCTGCTGCCACGGGTTCCCCGGCGACGAGGGTCGAGTGATGGAAGCGGCCGGGCTCGGTGGTGCGCGCGCGAGATATCGCCCCGGGCGGGGAGCTTCGCCGGTAACGATCATCGAGTGACGTGCGACACATAGGCGGCGCGGGCGATGAGATCTCGACGAGCCTCCCGTCTCACCTACCGAGTTCGTAATCAGCAAGGAGATCGAAGATGGCGACCACCCCGAAGGGACCCGCGTCCTACTTCCCGTCCATCGAGGCCAAATACGGCCGCAGCATCGAGGAGTGGAAGACGGTCCTCCGTGCGGCGGGGTCGACTTCGCACAAGGAACTCGTCGAATTGCTGAAGTCCGAGCACGGTTTCGGGCACGGGCACGCGAACGCACTCGTCCAGCATCATCTCCATCCCGAGAAATGGGCCGCTGCCTGACCTGGTTCGTTCAGGTCCCGGTAGGGGCACCGACACGCACGAGGGGTGCTGCGGATCGTTCCGCATCGTCGTCGGATGCTCCTGCCGGAACGGCCTCGGTCTCGTTCGCGTGCTCCGCGACAGTCACGCCGTGCTCAGGACTCCGGCGGGAGTATCGGTGGGCTGAACACCTCTTCCAACGGGATGGGGCCGGTGTAGCGGCGGCAGTTGCAGCCGACCCATTCCCGCATGCCGTGCATACCTCTGCGGGAGAGTTCGGCGTGGCATTTTCCGGTCTCGCGGTCGTGCAGCGCCAGGTCGTGCCCGCAGCCGCAGCGCGCCGTGAGTTTCGGTGTCGAGCCGGCCCGGCGCCGTGACCCGAATCGGCCGCCTATCCAGCCGATTGCGACGAGGCCGGCGCCGACCGCAAGGCTCAGTGGATCCATGAAAGAAGTATACGTATACGCATAGGCCGGTGGGGCAGAAGTTTTCGGCTCGACCGTGCTGTGTGCTCATCTCGCTGCCGCCCGGTGAAGGCATGGTGGCAGCGATCCCCGGCTACACCCGCACCGCCGAACCTGCGGGTGATCCGGTGGGCGGCGGTGCGATGATTCCGACAATATTGCCTGCGCTGATGGGGCGCTCTTTTCGCAGCACCCCATCCGGACCGCTTCCGTTCCCGGTGTTGCCCTCGATGGTGTGGATGACTCCGCCGCTGACCGATTCCACGATCCCGATGTGGTCAGGGGTGCCGTCGCTCTTCCAGTCGAACACGATCAGATCCCCCGGCTGCGCCTGGTTGATGCTCTGCCTGTTCCAGCCCTCACCGACGGCGTCGTTCCAGATGGCGGGTACGTAGTTCTTATTGGTCCAGTCCACGTTGTATCCCGCCTGGTCCCACACCCAGCTGGTGAACGAGGCGCACCACGCGTCGTTGATGTTGTACGGCGCGTTCACCCGGTTCCCAGAACCCTCGGTGAGGCCGAGCTGACTTCGTGCCACCTCGAGGGTGCTGCCCGCCGGATCGTTAGGATTGGTGATCGTATAGCTGACATTGCCGGGCGAGGGCTGGTAGCCGGTGGCGCTCACGGGAACGACACCGCCGACGTTGGTGCGATAGCCGGCCGGGACAGTCGGCACCGACCCATCGATCTGGCGGGCATGGGTATCGATGGTGTTCGCCGCGTTGTCGACTTCGTCGTGTACCCGGTCGACCGCACTCAGCAGGGACCGCAGCAGGGCGAACTCCTCGCCCCGAGGTAGGCGGTAGACGTCGTCCTCGCCTTTCGTCGGGGCGGGTGTGTCGGCGAGGTCGGCGCGAAGCTCTCCGACGATCGACATGATGTTCTGATACGTATCGTTCGAGGTTGAGAACGCGGCCACCTGAGAGTCGTTGATGCTCGCGTTCTGCTGGTCGAGGGTCCTCCGTAACGTCCGCGTGTCCTCTTGCCGACCTTTGTACTTGTCGATCATGACGGACTCTTGCTTCGGATCGTCCAAGTCGCCTTCACCCGGGAGCCCTTTGTCGTCGAGCCATTTGGCGAAATCCGGCGCGCTTCCGGGTTTTCCCGAAGCCAGTAGCAGTATCGAGCGGTTGATGTTCTCCTCGACCGCGCCGATGAGGGGGTGCAGGCGCTCGGCGCCTGCCGGCCGAGGCAGGGGGTCGATCTCGAGCTGTTCGACGGTGGTCGGACTCATCGGATACTTCTCTCTGCGCCGGCCGTACAGCCATGACAACGAATACGGGGTGTGAACCGGCTCCGGGCAACCCAGCCCGGCTCGGAGCCGCACCTCAGTGCGTTATAGCACGATTTACGGACATTCCCGGCACCGAGAAAGTCCCTCGCGCACCCGCTCACCGCTCGTGCCCGCTGCCGAATTCGAACGGCCGACGGCGAACGCCGAGAGGCGGGTGAGCCAGGCCGGCACGCGGTCCGCGGCATAGTATCGGGGATCCGACGCAGGAGGTCTCGTGAAGCAGCAGGCGCACTTCTTGACGATCGCGACGGCCGACCTCGACGCGGCCCGCCGGTTCTATGTCGACGGGCTCGGCTGGGCCCCGTTGCTCGATGTGCCGGACGAGATCATCTTCTTCCAGATCGCGCCCGGGCTGGTGCTGGGCTTCTTCCGCGCGGATAAGTTCAACGCCGATATCTCCGACGGTTCCGATCGTGCGCCGGTCTCGGGTCTGACCCTCTCGCACAATGTCGGCAGTCGCGACGAAGTCCGGGAGACAGTGGACGCCATGGCCGGTGCGGGGGGTGCCGTGCTCAAACAGCCGACGGACAGCGAGTTCGGTGGGGTGTTCAACGGCCATGTCGGCGACCCCAACGGCGTCGTCTGGGAAATCGCGTACAACCCCGCGTGGCGGATCGACCCGGACGGGTCTGTCGTATTGAGTTGACGCCGGCGAGGGCTGGAGCACGCTGTCGCCCCGGGTCGGTCCGGTAGTGCGGATCGACCCCGGCCTCCGCGTCCGCGCCGTAGTCTTCCGGATACCGCGGCAGCGGTCACGGTGCACATCGGCATGAGGAATCGGAGTGGTACGTATGGTGATTCGGGAACGATCGGGCGCGGCCGCGGTCGATACCGCGCCGATCTACGGCGAACCGTTCGAGACAGCGGATGGTGCCATCGTCATCACCGTCTCGCGCCGCGGTAGCTTTCCCGGTTCACCCATGCGACCCGCGGGAATCTTCGTGGTTCGCGACAGCGCTGCCACCTGGGTTCCCGCTGTGGATGTCAACCGGATCGCGATGCTGGGTGAATGGATCGGGTTGCTCGCCGCGGTGATCGCCGCGCTGGCGGTGCTGCGGCGACCGCCGTGGCCGGACCTCTCCTACCGGCGTACCAACTGAATCGGCGCGGTCCCGCCGCCCGCGTGAGCCGCGGTGGATCGCCTCGACACGGTCGGTTGCAGTGGCCGGAACCGACCTCCGGAACGGGACGACAACACCCGGCGGCAGCGCCCGACCCCACGCAACACAGATCCCCGCCACGCGACCTCACCGACCGGCCCGGCGTGCCTCGGTGAGCAGGGCTACCGCCCGCGGTCCTACGCCGTGCAGCGGAAGCAACTCGTCGAGGTGTCGGGGTAGATCGCCGATTGTCCGATATCCCGCGTCGATCAACGCGCCTGTCGCCGGTCTGCCGATCTTCACCCCGTCGAAGACAGCTCCACGATCCTCGGTCACGCGGGCGAATCTACTCCGCCGTGCCGGTGGGACGCTCGAATTACGCCACCGCATCGCGGGTGCGCCGTGACGAGCCTCGGAGGATCGGGCTACCCGTGGCCGTGCGGGCGCGCGAGCGCAGAATCCGCCGTGGGGATTTCGCTATCGTGCGCGGCAGCCGGCCGTATCGTGCGCCGGCTCGAATAAGCTCCTCGAAAAACATGCGCATCACAGGTAATCCGAGGTATGCGTGCGGCCGTCGATGCCTCATGGCGTCCGGGTCTGCGTGTGTTTTCCGTGCCGTCGGCGTGGCGGCGGCACGGTGCGCGCCCGACCGCGGGGGAGGCGCCGGCGGACCGTGCCGTGCACTCGCGCCGGCCTGATCCGGTTTCAGGGCAGCGCGACCGAGAGTCGGTGCCGGAGGACGTCGCCGGATTCCTACTGTGCCCGCACTCCCGACTCCCGCCTTGCGCAGTACCCGCCACAGGCTCTATGGTTCATTACATGAGTAATGAACCACTCAACCAGGGGAGGTGAGGGCCCGTGCTCGCGGACGGTAAGCCGCTCTTCCTGCAGATCGCGGAGATGGTCGAGAACTCGATCATCGACGGGTCGCTTCCCGAGGAGGCGCAGGCGCCGTCGTCGAACGAGCTCGCGACCTTCCATCGGATCAACCCCGCGACAGCGGCCAAAGGCCTGAACCAGCTGGTGTCGGACGGGATTCTGTACAAGAAACGAGGGATCGGCATGTTCGTCACCGCCGGTGCGCGCGGTGCGTTGCGACTGCGGCGCAAGGAGCGATTCGCCCAGCAGTACATCGACCCGCTCATCGCCGAAGCCGACAAGCTCGGTATGGGCATCGACGAACTCAAGACCCTGCTCGACCAACGGGAGGGGACCCGATGAACACCACCTTCATCGACCCGGCACTCGACAACGCGGTACTCGCCCGGGTCCGCGGGGTGACCATGCGCTTCGGTTCGGTCACCGCGCTCGACGATGTGACCTTCGATCTGCGCGAGAAAACCATCTACGGTCTGCTCGGCCGCAACGGCGCCGGGAAGACGACGCTCATGCAGGTGCTCACCGGCCAGATGTTCCAGAGTTCGGGGGAGGTCCGGATCAACGGCGCGGTGCCGCACGAGAACGCCGAGGTGCTGCGCTCGGTGTCGTTCATCAAGGAGAGCCAGGCCTATCCGGCCGATTACAAGGTCAAGCATGTGCTGCGCGCGGCCCGGCACCTGCTCCCGAACTGGGACGAGGATTTCGCCCGCGAGCTGGTACGCGATTTCGATCTGCCCACCGACCGCAAAGTGAAGAAGCTGTCCCGCGGCATGACCTCCGCGCTAGGCGTGATCGTCGGTCTCGCCTCCCGCGCCCCGCTGACCTTCTTCGACGAACCGTACCTCGGCCTGGACGCCGTGGCCCGGCAGCTCTTCTACGACCGGCTGCTCGCCGACTACACCGAATATCCCCGCACCGTAGTGCTTTCCACGCATCTGATCGACGAGGTCGCCGACCTGCTCGAACATGTGCTGCTCATCGACCGCGGCCGGCTCGTCGCCGACGCGTCCGCCGACGAGATGCGCGACGGCGCTCTCACGGTCTCCGGCCCGACCTCCGACATCGATCGTTTCGTCGCGGGCAGGCCGGAACTGCGCCGCGAATCACTGGGCACCCAGAGCCGGGTGCTGCTGCGCACCACCGACAACGCCGCCGATGCCCGGAACGCGAAAACGCTGGGTCTGCTGGTGGAACCGGTCTCGTTGCAGCAATTCATCGTCGAAACCACACCCCTGCACGGCAAGGAAAACTCATGATCGCCCGCGCTCTCGCTGTGTCCCGGATCCACACGGTGGCCTGGCCGCTGCTGATCGCCTGGCCGCTGGGAATTCTTCTCGCCGCCTTCGCGATCCCGTGGGTGATCTTCGCCCTCATCGACGCCACCGACGCGAACACGACCGGCAGCATCTACTCGATCCTCGGCGTGACCATGGCCTTCTACATGGGTGCGATGACGCAGACCTTCCCCTTCGCCCTCGGCCTCGGCGTCACCCGCCGTGACTTCTTCAACGCCACCGCCCTGGTCGGTGCCGCGCAGGTGTTCGGAACCGCCCTCCTGCTGTGGGTGCTGGCCATTGTCGAGGATCACACCGACGGATGGGGTGTACGGATGGAAATGTTCGGTCTGCCGGGCCATTTCACCGGCAACCGGCTGACCCAGTTCGCCACCTACGCGGCGTTCCTGGGGTTGGTCGCCTGTGTCAGTCTGTTCCTCGGCGCGGTCTATCAGCGCTGGCGGGTCACCGGCCTCTACACGGCCGGTGCGGGTTTCCTGCTCCTCGGCGGGCACGCCGCCATCCTGGTGACCTGGCAGCGGTGGTGGCCCGCGGTGGGCGCCTGGTTCGTCGACACGCCCCGGGTGGTGCCGATGGTAGCGCTGCCGACCGTGGTCGCCCTGGCCGCGCTGATCGGTGCCCGGGTCACGATCCGTCGCGCCACGGCCTGACCGAGCCCGAGATGAGGCAGGTGCGGTCGGCTCGGGCTCGTGGCGGAGCCGACCGGACCCTGCCCGGGTGATCCCCTTGCCGGAACGGGCCCCGACCGCCACAGCGGCCGGGGCCGTTTCGCATTTCCGACCCGATCACGATGGCGAGCCCGGCGGCCCGTTCAGGTAGTGCGATTCGAAATGCCGCCACGCCGCATCGGGGGCGACGGGAGCCGCGGGATCGGTGACCGCGGTGAGCAGCCCGACGAGGGCCCACGACAGGGTCGTCACGCCGAGATCGTCGATCTCCGCACCGGGCCGCCCGGCGAAATGTTCACGCAGGATAGTGGCGACACTGTGCCGATAGCCGCGCAACGCGGTACTGGACGCCTTGGGACCGATCAGCGGCTGGTACACCTGCGGATATCCTGCGGCGAGCGCCAGCATCACCCGGACCGGCGCCCACCGCCCCCGATCGGGTGAGCGGGCGATCTCCGCACGGAGATGCTCGGCGCAGCTCACCGCCAGCAGATCGTCCTTGTCGCGGTAGTGGGCGTAGAAGGTGGACCGTCCGACATCGGCCCGCGCGATCACATCGCTGACGGTGATGCGGTCATAGGGCCGTTCCATCATCAGTTCGATGAGCGCCCGGTGCAGAGCGTTACGGGTCCGGCGGACCCGGCGGTCCGATTCCTCCACAGCCTCTCCTCTCTGCCCGATAGGGATTGGACAGTCTTCGCGGATCTGTGCGGAAACGGACGGATCCGCCGGTACTGATCCTGGCCGTCGACGGGGCGACCGCAGACGATGAAACCATGACTTCTTCCACTACACCGGCCCGCACACCCATGTTCGTCGACGACCCAGGGACGGGCCTGGTCATCGCGGGTATGCGCCGCTACAACCTGTTCACCGCAGTATGGTTTCTCGGCCGGCATCGCCGACTGATCACCGAACTGGCCCGGACGAGCGGGGCGGGCCCGGGAGACGATGCCGTAGATATCGGTTGCGGGCCGGGCAAACTCGTCCGCGCCTTGGGCTCCCGGGTGGGGTCGCGGGGCAGCGTGGCCGGAATCGACCCGTCCGCCTCGGCCGTCACCTACAACCAGCGTCACGACGACCATCCGAATCATCGGTATATTCAGGCCCCGGCGCAGGATCTACCGCTGCCGGATGCTTCGATCGATGTGGTGACGTGCACCTTCGTCATGCACCACATTCCCGAGGAGCACCGTGCGGCAGCGATCTCCGAGATGTGGCGAGTGCTGCGGCCAGGAGGTCGGTTGCTGCTCGCCGATGCCCACCCGACCCGGTGGATGCGCTTCTTGTTCAGCCGATCCGCACGTCGGCACGGCGACGGTGACCCCTTCGACGCGGTCGATATCCGCCGATACATCCCACTGCTGCGATCTGCGGGCTTCGCAAACGTCGAGTACACCACCAGTCGTCATATGACCGGGATCGTGATGGCGTCGAAGGCGAGCCAGAGGGGCGTCGCCCACCCTTCGGCCGGGCCGCACCTGCCGTAGCGCCGGTGCATGTGGCGGGGACCGAACGGCATCGGGAGCTGGAGAGCCATGAGGTCCAGCGAAGGTGGAACCAGTGGACTCGACCGCCGCCGGTCGTTCCCTCGCGCGCCAGCGGCCGTACCGTCGACAGAACCGCCCTTCCCGCCTCTGGGAAGATTCGATGCGTTGGTTTGGTTAGCCTCTCTCAGGAGGAGGTTCCCATGGCGAGGGGTTTGGGTAGCGTTGGTCACGCTGGTGATCTCCGGCCGCATTGCCGGGGGACTGTATGAGCGACCGGCATCCGGTGACAGTTTTCGTTCTGGAGCAGAGTCGTGCGCTGATACGGGCCGCCGACGAGATGCTCGATCGGGTGAATCGGATCCGGGTGCGGCTGCCCTCTCCGAGCGGTCGAGTGATTCCCGAAGTCGATGGCCTCGGTCGGCTCACCGATATATACATCGCACCGGGGACGATAGCGACTTCCCCGAGCGCTCGCGACCTGGCGGACGACATCATGGCGGCGATACGGGAGAGCACGGCAGACGCCGCCCGTCAGCACCAGGCGGTGCTGCGGGATACGACCTGGCCGGACATCCCGGATATGCCCGAGGTACGGCGGCGGCGTCTATAGTGGTGTCGCATTGTGGTTTGCGGCCAGGGGGTCGTGGATGGCAGAGATGAATGCCTCGGATGAGACCGGAATGCAATCGTCGGCCCGGGGTCCGCGCATCTTCGAGGTCTTCAATCCGGAATATTCGGTTGGCGTGGCATGCGCGCTCTCGGGGGAGATCGTCGGTGTCCATCTGGGTGAGGAGATCTGGGAGAATGATGACGCCTGGCTCGCCGCCGAGATCCTGCGGGTCGCCCGCTTGGCCTACATGAAGTCACAGGTTGGCAGGCGCGCATCGCTACTGGAGCGCGGGGCGCTGCCACACGTCGCGGACGCCCGGGGTCTGCCCACCGAATCGGACTACCTCCTCCAGGAAAAGCTCGAGTTCGGAGATGAGCACTGAGGTAGCCGCTATCGGCGGTCGATGCCAACCCCCAGTCCTGGGGATATGTGAGAATCGGACTGATAAGTCGAAGCGAGAGGGAGCTTTCGGGGCTATGGGTACTACTGTCAATCAGGACCCGGACGATCTCCGGGGGCGCGGAGACCAGCATGTCCCCGTGGCCGACGCTTACCTCGCCGGAGCCAAGTCGGATCCCGAGTGGGAGGGCTCTTTCCTGGAAAGGGCGGGATACGGTGCCTCGTCGCTACTGGCGAAGAACCAGGCGAAGGCTCGATCCAGGATCCAGTTGATGACCGGATACGCAGATACCCATATGGGCGCCCGTAACGTATCTCATTCGGGCGCAACAACCTTCGAAGGCGCCGACACCGATGGCGCCGCCGGCGCGGGGTCTGTGAACGCCTGAATTTTTCGTGTCGGTAAGTGGGGAGATGACGAAGCAAATCGGGCGTGCGCCCGACATTGTCGTTACCGCCGCATCCGGAGTCGGTGCAATGAGGAGCTCATCCGGTGAGTGAACTGTCCCAGGACGACCTGAACGACGGAATCGTCGGCATGGACGATGAGTTCCGGGAAGGTGACTGGCTCTACTCGAAGAACGGCCAGTACCGGACGGGAATAAAAGACGGTAAAGTCGTTGTTCAGCATGTCGAATCCGAGAACATTGTCAGCACGATCGACACTGGTGATGACAAGGTTACCAGGATCAGGGTCGAAGACGACGGTCTCGAACTCTGGAACGACGATGAGGAACTCTGGGTCGCGCGGCCGGGCGAAGGTTATGAAGGTTCGGCGGGTAAGGACAATGGTAAGAAGGGTGACAACGCCGACGATCACCCCGGATACGGCGGCGCGAATCCGCAGAACCTGATTTTGACCGATGACGGCCAACTCATGGTCGTTGCGGACGATATGGAGGGCTGGGACGGATACTACAACCAGGGCAACTCCAGTGTTGTCTGGTATCCGGATACCTTGGAAAATGTCCGGCTGAGGACTGTTTTCGGTAGCGATTACAAGCCCAAGAATCCCGACAGTATAACCAGCGACAGCGATTACGCCGACTACAAACTGGAAATACAAAAACCGAAAGGCCACTCCGAGCCGCTGGGCATGTTCATCGATGCCTCCAACCGGGCGCTCAAGGGCTTGATGCTCTGCATCGGGACCGGGGACGTCATGATGCCTGATTTCCTCAAGGAAGGCAAGACGGACGACTTCCTCAACCGAGGATTCGTGGACCGTCTCTCCGCGGCGGCCGAGAAAGCGACCGGGAAAGCTTCCTATGGTGAGCACGACCTGATCTCCGAGCTCGGGCTCAGGCGAGAGGGATTGAAGCAAGCGGATACCGATTTCGAAAACCATGTTCTCGAGTTAGATTTTCACAACAGTGCCAAGTTCCGTGAAATGTATCGGATCATAATCGACGTCAACGCTGATATAGCCGAAGAGACGATCGGTCATAAATTCGAACCGTCGGTCGGCCGAGAAATCGAACTCAGTGCCACGGAGGAGAATCCCGAATATGCTGTGGGGATTCAGAAACTCTCCGAGGAAGCGCCTATGTACGACATCATCAGGCGTGGAGTCAAAGATGTCGAAGAAAAGGTTATTGAATATGTGAAATGGGCCGAAGACAAGGCCAAGGAAGATGATGAGTACAACGTGCTCCTCGAAAAATATAACCCCGGCTGGTCGGATGGGACGCCGCGAGAGGGTAATCCTCCTGCCAACCCTCCGGCGAATCCGCCCGCGAACCCTCCGGCGAATCCGCCCGCGAACCCTCCGGCGAATCCGCCCGCGAATCCGCCCGCGAACCCTCCGGCGAATCCGCCCGCGAATCCGCCCGTCAATCCTCCGGTGAATCCGCCCGTCAATCCTCCGGTGAATCCGCCCGCCAATACGCCGGCGAATACTCCCGCCAATACCGATGAAGCGCTGAAGGATCTGAACGACCAGTACGACAAGATCTTGGGCGACTCGACCAAGAATCCGACGGATGGTTCCGCTTCGACCGGTACAGACGGGGAGCAGTCACCGTCCGGCGTGAACGGGCAGACCGGGGCCGGTGGCCAGAACACCGGTGGCGGCCCCCAGGTCCAGCCCGCCGTCCAACCCGCGGCGAGCCCCAGTCCGGATATGAGCGGACTCATGATGGCCAGCATGATCCCGCAGATGCTCAACGGCATGGGCGGGGACCAGGGGGGCAAAGACGGCAAGGACAAGGACGACAAGGACAAGGACAAGGACAAGGACGATCCCCGCGGCCAGGGTCGCGAGGTTCCCGCTCCCGGTCAGCAGTCGCCGGGTGTTGCCCCCGGAGCAACCGATCAGGGGCCCGGTGTCCAGCAGGTCATCGCGCCCACCGACACCGGTACTCCGCCGGTGGTGACCACGCCCGGCGCGATGGTCGATTACAAGATGCCCGATGGTAAGACCACGATCCAGGTGCCGCAGGCGGTTTCCGACGCGCTGACCCGCCAGCAGGGGAACCCGGCGCTCAACGCGTTCACCGCCTACGAGGGCACGCAGGCCTCGCAGGACATGGGCGGTACCTGGGAAGCCGTTCAGGGAGATCTGAAAACGGGCGACGTGATCAGGTGGGAGAACCACAGTGCCGTCGTGATCAACGACGGGACGGGTCCGCAGTACTGGAAGGACGGGATTCTCACCCGGCTGGACCAGAACGGCGATCTCGACAACCTGGGCCACGGCAAGTTCGTGCAGTTCCTCCGCCCACAGGGCCTGGGGGAGGCGGATGTGCAGGCTCCCGGCGCGCCGACGGAGTTGCCGGAACCGAAGGTCACTCTCGAGACACCGCAGGCGCCACCCTCGGTCCAGGCACCGCAAGAGCCCAAGCAGGCGTGATCCCGCCGGCCGAGCGCGTCATTCGCGCTCGGCCGGCCGCAATACTGCGGTGGCGGGTGTTAGTCTCCGCTGAGATCATCAGAGGGAGGCCGCCATCAACGCGCTGTTGCTCGTCCTGCTCGTCGTCGCGCTCGTCGTGGCGGGGGTCGCGTTGTTCCTGTTGGTGCGGAAGAAGAACGAGCCTCCCGCCGCGGCGGGGCCGGTGGATCCGTTCGCCGACAAGGACTCCGATGCGTTGCGCGGTGATCCGCGGGCGCTGAAGGCGGGGGATATCGTCGACATCTTCGGCGAGACCTACACCGTCCGTGGCTCGCTCCGCCTGAAAGAGGGCGGCTACCAGTGGAGTGAGCATCTGCTGGATACCGCGAGTGGTACCCGCAAATGGTTGTCGGTGGAAGAGGACCCGGATCTCGAACTGGTGCTGTGGACCGAGACACCGGGAGTCCCGGCGGCGGGCGGGGAAGAGATCGAGCACGACGGGAAGACGTTCCGGCTCAACGAGTCGGGGCGCGCCCAGTACGTCGGCGAGGCGACCACCGGCCTCACCCCTTCGGGCACTGTCGCCTATCACGACTACGCCGCCGCGGACGGCACCCGGCTCTCGTTCGAGGATTTCGGCGAATCGGGCAAAAAGGAAGCCGCGATCGGGCAGGTGCTGTACCGGAGTGCGATTATGATCTACCCGCAGTCATCGAACTGAGCGATAGCTGCGGCACCGGAGGGACTGTGCGCCGGACGGGGGAAGGTTTTTGCTGTGAGTCGTAAGTCCTGGCTGTTCGCTGTGTGCTGCGTGATCCTCGCGACTGTGCTGGCCGGATGCGGGTCCGATGATGACGACGACCTCGGTGTCCGGTCCTATATCGGGTCGCATTACACGCGCGCGCCGAAACTCGACGAAGCGAACAACGGCACGGCGTACACGTCGGGCAAGTCGCCGACGGCGACCGCCGACGACATCACCAAGGGGGTGCGCCAGCTGGACCGGCGCACCACCGGTGCCACCACCTATCTGCAGTACCGGGACGACATCATCGCGATCTCCCCGAACGGTACCGGCGCCAAGGTCTTGGTGGACGACTACCGGACCGGGCACCGGCGGCATCACAGTGCGGTCAGCGTCTTCGGCTGGCCCAGCGACAACACCGGCTTCCGTGGTGGCGGCTCCGGCGACGGAAAGTAGCTGCCGCCGGCCCGTCCGGATCCATTCCCAGGAGGAAACAATGCTCGAAGACCTGCCCGCGAACGCCGGCGCCGCGGCCGCCTACTCCGGCCTCGGGATCGTCCTGATGGTGCTGGGGTTCGTCCTGGTGGATGTGCTCACCCCCGGCAACCTGCGTCACCAGATCTGGGTGGAGCGCAACCGCAACGCCGCGCTGCTGGTCGCCGCGAACATGCTGGGTGTGGGCATTATCGTCGCCACCGCCATCTGGACCTCCGACGGCGCGATCGGGCAGGCGCTGGTCACCAGCGCGGTGTACGGGGTCATCGGGCTGGTGGCGATGGCGCTGGCGTTTCTGCTGCTGGAGTTCACCACTCCCGGCGAGTTCCGGGGTGTGGTGAACGAGCACGAACTGCACCCGGGTGTGTGGGTGAGTGCGGCGGTGCACATCGCGGTGGCCGCGGTGGTCGCGTCCGCGCTGACCTGAGTTGCCACCGAACGAATTCCCGGCCGACACCGTCGCGCCGGAACTCCCGCCGGTCGAGGAATCGTCCCGCGCCCGGCCGGCGGAACCGGCGGCGGATGGGCCGCCCGTCCTCGGACGGTTCGCGCGATCAGCCCTGCTCATCACGGTTTTCGTCTGCGCCGCGTGCGGATTGGTGTACGAACTGTCCCTGGTGACGCTGGGCAGCTATCTGATCGGCGATACCGCCACCCAGGCATCGATCACGCTCAGCGTGATGGTCTGCGCGATGGGGGTCGGCGCCCTGGCCGCGAAACCGTTACGGCAGCGGGCCGCCGCTGCCTTCGTGGTCGTGGAGCTGGCGCTCGCGCTGGTGGGCGGCCTCTCGGTGCTGGGCCTGTACGCCGCCTACGCCTGGCTCGACCTGTACACGGCGGCGCTGGTGGCGGCTTCGTGTGTGATCGGGGCCCTGGTGGGCGCGGAGATTCCGCTGCTGATGGAGATGCTGCAGCGGATCCGTAAACAGGAGGCGGGCAGCGCGGTTGCCGATCTGTTCGCCGCCGACTATGTGGGTGCCCTTCTCGGCGGTCTGGCGTTCCCGTTCCTACTGCTGCCGGTGTTCGGGCAGATCCGCGGCAGTCTGATCGTCGGAGTGGTGAACGCCGTGGCCGGGCTGGTGCTGGTGCTCATCTGGTTCCATGCCGATCTGTCCCGGCCGGTGAAGGCGGCCCTCGGCGCGGTGACCCTGCTGGTGGCGGCGGTACTGGTCGGCAGCTATGTCTACGCCGACCGATTCGAGGCCACCGCCCAGCAGGCGCTGTTCGCGTATCCGATCGTCTGGCAGCGGCAGACCGAATACCAGAAGATCGTGCTCACCGAATCGGTGTCGCCGTTCGGAACCCCGGACACCCGCTTGTTCCTCAACGGTGATCTGCAGTTCTCGTCGGTGGACGAGTACCGGTACCACGAGGCGATGGTGCATCCGACCCTGGCCGGGCCGCGCCGCGAGGTACTGGTGATCGGCGGCGGCGACGGGCTGGCACTGCGGGAGATCCTGGAATATCCAGACGTGGAGTCGGTGACGCTGGTCGAACTGGATCCGGCCGTGATCGAGCTCGCCCGCACCGATCCGCGGCTCACCGAACTCAACCGGCATTCCTTCGCCGACCCGCGGGTGCGGGTGGTCACGGCGGACGCGTTCTCCTGGTTGCGGACCGCCGGCGCCGACTACGACGCGGTGATCGTCGATCTGCCCGATCCGGACCAGACCTCCATCGCCAAGCTCTATTCCACCGAGTTCTACGCGATGACGGCCCAGGTGCTGGCCCCCGGCGGCACCATGGTGGTACAGGCGGGTTCGCCGTTCTTCGCCCCGCATTCGTACTGGTGTATCGCGGCCACTGTCCGCACCTCCGGCCTGAACATCCTGCCGTACCACGTGGACGTCCCGAGTTTCGGCGACTGGGGTTTCGTCCAGGCCACCCGTGACCCCGCGCCGCGGCTCGCGCTGGACCCCCCGGCTCCGCTGCGGTCGATGGACGAACTGAGCCTGCCGGCCGCGACGATCTTCGCGCCGGACCGCCGGGACACCGGTGAACAGCCGTCTACGCTCATGCACCCCACAATTCTCGAGCTGGCCCGCAAGGAATGGGTGTAGCGGATCAGGTGGGCGGGGCCCAGGACAGTACCGGCCCCAGCGCACGCAGCGCGGCGGCGTCCGGGGCCAGGCGCAGCACGGTATTGCGCACCGGCGTCACCGTCGGCAGCGCGAGTTGCAGCGCGGCGCCCATCCGGTGCGACAGCCGGGCCAGCGGTCGCACCCGGGCCCGGCGGATCCGGTCGTATTCGGTAAGGGCCCCGGGGGTATCGGGGGTCCGGTCGAGCACGGCCGCCAGGGTGACCGCGTCCTCGACGGCGAGATTCGCGCCCTGGCCCAGGTTCGGGGTCATGGCGTGGGCGGCGTCGCCCAGCAACGCCACCCGTTCCCGCACATAGGTGTTCAGCGGCGGCAGTTCGTAGATATCGTGCCGCAGGATCGCCGCCGGATCGGCCGCCGCCAGCAGTGCCGGAATCGGGTCGTGCCAGCTGCCGAACCGGCGGCGTAGTTCGTCCAGTTCCCGGCCGGGTTCGCGCTGCCCGGCCGGCAGGTTCGCGGTGCCGAACATGTAGACACGTCCATCGCGCAGCGGCGCGATACCGAAACGCTGCCCGCGGCCCAGGGTCTCGCCACCGGCGAGTACCGGTTCGCCCGGGGTGACAATGGTCCGCCAGGCGGTGTACCCGGCATACACCGGGCGCCGGGCGCGCGGCCACAGGGTGGCGCGGAGCGTGCTGTTGATGCCGTCGGCACCGAGTACGAGGTCGGCGTCGGTGGTCCCGGCGCTGTGCCGCACCCGCACGCCACGACCGGTGAACTCGACGGCTTCCACCGCACATCCGAACCGCAGGGGGCCGGTGCCCAGCGCGGTGCGCAGGATATCCGACAGCTGGTTCCGGTGGATTACCACCAGGTCCCCGTAACGGGCGCGGAGGGCGGCGATATCGGTGCGGGACAGCCAGCGTCCGGCGGTATCGCGCATCCCGCCCTCGGTCGCCGCCAGCGACTGTGCGCGGATCGCGGCGCCGACACCGATCACATCGAGACCACGCAGACCGTTGGGCCACAGGCTCAGTCCCGAACCGGCCGGTTCCACTCCGTCGGCCCGTTCCAGGACTTCGACCTGCCAGCCGCGCTGCCGCAATGCGATGGCGGCCGTGAGACCGGCGACACCGGCACCCACGACCACCGCCCGGCGCTCGGCACCCACCGGTTCCGCGCTCATCGCCACCTCCGAATTCGAACTCTGCTGCTCGCAACGATTATTGCCGGGGGCCGGCGGAGTGCTCTCGACGGCTGCCGAGCCGTCGCATCCGAGCCGTCGCATCGCGGTGCGCTCGTGATCCGCTGTCACGGACGCGGCGGGTGGCTATCGCCGGGTGCCGGCGGTTCCACTCGTCCCGGCGCCGAGGACCAGAAGATCACCGCGCGGCCTTACGAAGGGGTGACCGGCGGCCGACAGGGCCACCATCCCTGCGCGGCGGAATTCAGGACGACTACATATCGATGTTCGGTCCTGCACCGGATTCAGCCGCCGGCGGCCGCGGGCGCGGAAGTGGACCCGGCGGACGGAACCGGGGCAGGCGCCGGGGCCGGGAGCCGGGTGGAAGTCGGGGTGGTGGAGGTAGACACCGGAGCGGAAGGAGTGACCGGGAGGTGGGCCGAGCCCGGGGCAGGGGAGACCGGCACGGAGGTGGCGGCCGGGCCGGGGGTGGAGGTGGTGGCGGATGGGGGCGCGGCGGGAGGCGGGGCGGGTGCGGTGGCGGGAACGTGGCCGGAGGAAGTGGAGATCGCGCTGCCCCGGGGCCGGGGCTGCTCGGTGATCGCGCTGCTCGCGGCGGCGCTCGTCTCGCCGCCGGTACCGGTGGTTTCCGGCGGGGTCGCTGTCGTGGTCTCGCCGGCGGAGGGGGTGGTGGTGCTGGTTTCGGGGTCGGTGGTCGTGGTGGGGGAGGTCGAGGTGCCGGTCGGTTCGGCAGTGGTGGTGGTCGGCGGCGCCGCGACACTCGTGGTCGGCAGCGGAGGTTCGGGAGGCGCGGGCTGTTCCTGGTCCACCGGGTCTCCCGCGGGTGTGGTGGGTACCGGCTCCGCGACAGTGGTTCTCGGCACGGCCGGGGGTTCGGACGGAACCATCGGGGTCGAATGGGTTGCCGAGGGAGGCGGCTCTTGTCCGGGGAGCCCCGGTGCGGGGGTGGGCGTGATCTCGGCTGCCCGATTGCCGGGCACCGCGGTGGCCGGCACGTCCGACGGTGCCGTCGGTACCGGTGCGTCGGTGACCGTGGTGGTGTCCTCTCTGGTCAACGCCAGTGCCGACACGCTCACGACCGCCGTCACGAGCGCGGCCACCGCGGCCGCGGTCCTGGCCCGGGGACGAGATCGCGTAGCGGGCGGGATGTCGTTCGGTGTATCGAGGGTGAGTGGGCGGTCGGTGGGTGGGGACACGGCGGGCGGGGATGCGGCCGGTGAGAAGCCGGCACCGGGTGGGTAGTCACCCGGTGCGAAACCGGCAGCGGGTGGGTAGTCACCCGGGGCGAAACCGGCGCTGGATGCGTTGTCGCCGGGCGAGAAGTAGACGGGCGGATTGTCATCCGGCGAGAGACCGACGAGTGGGCCGGCGGCGGGCGGGAAGAGAGCGGGTGGCGTGGCAGTGGGGGAGGTGGCCGGTCCGCTGTCCAGCGGCCGGAGGGGACTCGGTGGGTCATCGCCCGGCGAATTGTCCGTTCGCGAATCGATGCCCGGCGAATCGCTGCCCCCCGGATTGTCGTCCGGCGGATCGTCCACCGTCGGGATGACAGCGGCCGGCGTACCCGTTCGAGGGGTGCCGGCCGGTACCAGCGCCTGCTGCGCCGCCGCCGCCAATTCCCCGGCCGACCCGTAGCGTTGGTCCGGGTCCTTCGCCAGCCCGCGCGCGACCACCACGTCGAAGGCGGGCGGCAGACCGGCGGCCGAGGGCAGCGGGGGACGTTCGGTGAGATGGGCGGTGATCTGCCGTTCCACGCTCTCGCCGGTATACGGTTTCGTGCCGGCCAGGCATTCGTAGAGGACGCAGGCCAGGGAGTACACATCCGAGCGGGCGTCGACCTGGTCCAGGGTGAGCCGTTCCGGCGCCATATAGGCGAGCGTGCCGATCATCGTGCCGGCGCGGGTGAGTGTGGTGTCCTGATTGCTGCGGGCGATCCCGAAATCGATGAGGTAGGCGAAACCTTCCGCGGTGATCAGGATGTTCGACGGTTTCACATCCCGGTGTACCACCCCGCTCGAGTGTGCGGCATCGAGGGCCGCGGCGATCTGGGCGACCACGGCGACGGCTTCGGCGGCGGGCAGCGATCCCTGGTCCGCGAGTAGTGCGGCCAGATTGGGGGCCTCCACCAGGCGCATCTCCAGGAACAGGCGGCCATCGATCTCGCCGAAATCGTGGATGGGCACGATATGCGGCTCGTGCAGCCGGGCCACCAGTTGGGCTTCGCGCTGGAACCGCCGGCGATAGACGGTGTCCTGCGCGAATTCCCGCGACAGCACCTTCACCGCCACCATGCGCTCGGTCCCGGTGTCGTAGGCGCGGTGTACTTCCCCCATGGCGCCCGCCCCCAGTGGATCGAGCAGTCGGTAACGACCGAACTCTGTACCTTCCACACCTTCCACGAGCTACGGATACCACATCCGGTGACCGATCACAGCACCCCGGCACCGGGGATGAGGCTGGAATCACGCTGAGACCAGGGGTTTTCGGTCAACGGCCGGGTTCGTCGCGCCCCATGGACCCGGTATCGTCCAGCGGTTCGACGGGCGGGTCCGCGAAGACAGTGGCCGCGCGATCGGTGGCCGGCCGTGCGGCCGCGCTCGCGGCCACCCGGAGCGCGAACCGGCCGGTATCCGGGTCGACCGCGATCAAACCGTATGCGCGGTCGACCTCGTCCTCGGCCGGCCCCAGCTCACGCAGGGCGTCGGCCAATACCGAGCCAGCGGGCAGCGAGACGGTCAGCAGCGGCATTCCCCCAGGCTACGCGCGGGCCGCGGCTTCCTGCAGCTCCGCGAGCAGGGCGCGGGGCTCGACGATGCCGTACCCGTAGTCGTAGTCGAATCCGGCGCCCGCCCGGTCGCCCGCGGTGCCGCGCAACAGCTCCCGCAGGCGGGCCGGCGGTACCTCGGCCGCCGTCCATCGGGTGCGGAAGGCGGCGACGACTCCGGCGAGAACCGGGCAGGCGGTGGAGGTGCCGGTATCGGGTGCGTCGGCGCCGAAGGCGGTGGAGCCCAGGAAATGGGAGTAGGCGCAGAGATCGGGTTTGCGATCGGAGAGCCGGCCGGGACCCTGCGACGAATACCCGATCCGCTGACCGCCGGTGTCGACGCCACCGACCGACAGCACGTTCGGATGCGAATTCGCTCCGGTGATGGGCCGGTCGGGGTAAGCGCAGCGCCCGTCGGGGCAGTCACGGCCGCAGTTCCCGGCGGCGAAGAGAATATCGGCGCCCGCCGCGTCCAGCGAGGCGACGATGACGTTGAACGGGTGGGCGGGATTGTCGGAGTAGTTGCCCGGGTCGCCGACCGGGAAATCCCACTGTGGCGCGAACGAACCCCAGCTGTTGCTGATCACCAGGGCACGGCGGTCCTCGGGTTGCGCGGTCAGTACGGTACGCAGATGGGCGAACGCGGCGAGTGCGTCGGAGAGCAGACCGTCCATCCGGCTACCGCCGGAGCGCGTGCTCTGCAACAGCGGGATATCGAGGAAGGTGGCCTGCGGTGCGGCGATGAGCGCGTCGAAGGCGCACATGGTGCCGTGGTCGACCGGGAATGCGCCGGCGGTGCCGCGGACCCCGGCGGGGTTCCAGCTCCGGGCGGTGTCGATCGCTATCGCGGCACCGGCGGCCCGCTGAACCGCCGCCGCATTGATCCCGGTGTCCAGCACGGCCACGGCCACTCCCGCACCCGTCAGTCCGGCGGCGGTGAGCTCGGCGCGGCCGAGCCGCTCGGCGACATCCGTCCAGGTGCCGACCGGGCCGGTATCGCCGCAGGTGAGCACCGGTTCGATCACCGGGTCCGCGAAGATACCGGTCACGCCGGGGGCGCCCGCCACCGCGGCCCGGGCGGCCGGGTCGTCGTCGGGGATCTCACCGCGCACCACATACGAACCGCCGTCTCCCCGTGTATCGCTGGCCGCCGTGGCAGCGGGGACGGACACGGCGCCGTAGCCGGTGTCGACGGTGAAACCGGGGACCTCACCGGTGAGCGCGGCAGCGGATATCCCGGCCGCGGAATCCGTTGCGGCGGAGATGAGTTCAGGGGAGGGGCGGAGCTCGATGAGGACTCGCATCCCGCCATAGTGCCCCGGGAACCGGCGGACGGCAATCGGTGCGCAACCCGATGCCCGGCAATGCCGCGTGCCGGACCGGCGCGCCCCGCGGGGCGGGCGCCGGCCGCATTGTGGCACCTTCCACCGGCGCGAGCCGCATCGGACGAGTCGGTCTCTCCCTGGGCGACCGGGCCCGCGGGACCGTGGTCACCGGGTCGGCGAGGGCCCGCCGGTGCCACCGGTGTCGCGAGTCGCGGCCTCGCTCACCGGGCATGGACGGGCGCGGCGATGCGATGCTCGGCCAGTCTGCCCAGCACCGCCTGATTGGCCTCCCAGCCATCGGGGAACTTCACCGGTACTCCGAGATACACCGGTTCCGCGGAGGGGTGCGCGTCGAGGAGTTCGCCGATTCCGGCACGGCCCACGACGATACAGGCGTGCCGGTGCCGGGACGCCAGCACGCACAACCGGCCGGCCTCCAGATGGAACGCGCCCGCGTCGCGGCGGCCGGAGAGCGGGTGCAGGATGACGGTGACGTCGTATTCGCGGCCCTGCAACCGGTTGGCGGTGTCGACGGTGACCGTTTCCGCCACCGTTCCCGCCAGTGCGTCGCGTACCGCCTGGGCCTGGTCGCGGTGCGCGGTACCGACCGCGATACGGGTCGCGTCGATCTCGCGGCTGCCGTGTTCGGAATGTGCGACACCGCCGCGTTCCAGCAGCCGGCAGGTGAGATCGGCGATGGCGGCCACCGCTTCTCCGTCGGTCCGCAGCGTATGACGGGCGGGCAGTTCGTAGTACGCCCAGCCGTGCGCGGCGGCCTCGTCCAGGACGTCGTCCACCGGCCCGCGCAGGCCGCGGGTGGTGAATTCGAGCCGGCGCTGTTCGGGTCGGGTGCCGGCGGCGAACGGCGCGAACGGGTAGAACGCCGAGGACACCACCGAGGCCGCCGAGGGCGGCAGCCGCCACGACACCGGCAGTGTGTGCACCGGGATACCCGCATTGTGATTGAGCATCACCGCTACCGCGCTCATGGTCGGGTCCCAGGAAAGGCCCGCCCAGCGGTCGCCGTCGACGGTGGCGAAGGGGTCCAGCTGGCCGGGGTCGCCGACGAAGAGGCCGCGTTCGAACCGGTTGGCGATCCGCAGCAACATATCCGAGCGCATCTGGTAGGCCTCGTCGACGATCGCATAGGACCAGCGGCCCTCGTCCAAGGTCGCCCATTTCGCGGCCGTGCCGATCACGATCGCGCATTTCTCCAGATCGGCGGGCCGGTTGGCCACCTCGACATTGTCGCGGTCGATCCGGGCGCTGCGGCGGTAGTCGCCCGCGGACAACCGTCCGATCGGTAGCGCGGGGTCGGCGGTGGCGAGCCGATCGATGAGGTCGTCGACCTGTTCGTTGGTCTGCGCCACGATCATCCGCTGTTCGTCGTCGGCCGCGGCCAGCTGCCGGGCCGCGCGCACCACCAGGGTGGATTTACCGGCGCCCGGTGGGGAGTCCACGACCAGGGCGCGATGGGCGGCGTTGTCGAGGTCGGCGAGGATCCGGCCGACCACCTCGTCCGCGGTGCTCATGACCATTCCTCCACGAGTTCGAGGGAGGGTTCGGGCGGCGGGCCGCCGTGGGTCCACGGGGTCTCCTCCCGGGGCGGGAGTTTGGCGGGCGGCCCGCCGAAACCGCTGGGGGAGAAGCGGGCGAAGCCGATCGCGTCGCCCTCATCGGGGACACTGCCGACGGCGGGGTTCTTGCCCTGCCCCATCCCGCTGACCAGTTCCAGCTGGATCACATCCTCCTCCACCGCGACGACTTCGGCCTTCTGCGCGGGCCGATCGATCCGGATCAGGGTTTCCCCGACGCGGGCCCGGAACGGGTCGGCGGTATGCACCCACAGATAGGGGCGCGGTACCTCGCGGGATTTAGGTTTCGCCCGCCGCTCCGGTTCGCACCCGCTGACCGTTCCCTGGAACGCTTCCCCGACGAGCCGGTATTCGATCAGGACCCGGGGGTCGTCGAAGGCGCGCTGTGCCTGGAAGGTGTCCAGTGCCTGCTCCTGCTTGAGCAGCCGCCGGGTCGCCGAAACCGCCGAATCGCGGCGGGCCTGCGGATATCCTTCCGGGATATCGGCCACGAACCAGGAGAACGCGGCGCGGTCGTCGGTCCACCGTTTGGCCACGCTCGCGCCTTCCGGCAGGGCGCGCAGCAATTCCACGGCCCGCCACATCAGCCGCCAGGTCGGTTCCAGTTGCCCGCGTAATGCCTGTTCGAGCCGTTCGGCGGCCACGACCTTGGCCCATTCGTGCTCGGCGCCGTCGTAGGCGGCGATCAAGGGCGCCAGCTCCTCGTTGTCGAAACCGGGGTCGGTGGCCGGGCCGGCGGGCGGATAGGCCAGCGGATCCTCGGCCAGCGCGGCCGCCTCCGGCCCCGTCATCCCGACGGGCGGGTCGATCCAGCCGAGCAGCGCGGCGAGATTACCGTCCTCGAGCGCGGACTGTCCGGAGGCCCAGTGGGTGGTGAGTACGGAGGTCATCGCCAGGCACACACTGGAACCCGGGAAATCGGTTCGGTCACCGAACCAGGTGAGCCAGCGGCCGAGAAGCGGAAGAGATTCCGGGACCGCGTTCTCGCCCTCGGTGCGATGAAACCGCACCGACCGGCCCAGCAGGCGCAGGAATTCGGCGCCGCCGGGATTGGGCACCAGCAGCTGCGGTGCGTCCAGGTAACGCAGGTAGGCCTCGCCGGTCGATTTCACCGTCAGTTCCTCGGCGTCCTCGCAGAACGACGAGATGTAGGGCAGCACCCGGTCGGCGAAGTGTTCGATGAACCGCAGGCGCAGCACCCGGTCACGGGGCTGGGCCACGATCAGCACGGTCATATCGTGCGGGGATGATCCGAGCGCGACCGCGAGCGGCGCCGCGGCCTCACCGGCCAGCCGTAGCGGCACGAGTACGAGGGGACGGTCCGAGAGATGGTAGTGCCGCCGGTCGGCGATCGGTTCGGCGCGACCGCTGCGTACCGCGGTCACTTTCGCCAGCGCGCTGAGCACGCTCATCGGGCGACCTCCAGGCGCAGTGCCCGCGCCCGGCGGAGCATCTCCGCGATATCGGCGTGTTCGGGGCCCGGGTCCAGGGTGCCGTCGGCCAGGGCGAGCACCGTGTCGAGGTTGTCGATACCGCCGAGGTCGTCGCATACGCCGCGGCCGAGAGTGTCCACCGAGCCCTGGGTCCGGGCCTCGGAGCGGCAGGCGAAGGCCAGTTCGCAGCTGGACATGCATTCCGGGGCGTAGCGCGACGGGATCGCCGCGACGGTGCCCGGCAGCCCGTCACCCGGTGTGAACGAGGCGCCGGGCGGGACCAGATCGAGCAGGGTGTCGATCGAGGTGAGCCGGGACAGCTGGCGTCCGATCACCGCGAGCTGTTTGCGCAGATCCACCAGGGCGGCGGTCGGGCGGTTGGTGAAATCACGGGCGCACACCAGGATCGAATTGTGCGCGACCAGCTCCGGGGACTGTCCGAGTTCGCGCAACAGCTCCCGCATGGCCAGGACGTAGACCGCCGACTGCCGCGCCGCCGAGGCCACCTGCGCGGGATCGGCCTGGCCGTCGACGACGGCGAACGATTTGATCTCCACCACGTGGAACAGCCCACCGATCTGCAGGGCCACCACATCCGGTTCCAGATAGGCGGTGGCGCCGGCGATCTCCAAGCGCAGCATCGGGTGATCGAACAGGGTGCCCTGGCCCGAGCTCAGCGCCTGGCCGAGCAGCTGTTTGGTGCGCTGGTAGCGCACCGAATTGCTCGCGTTGTCGCCGACGGTCTCCAGATCGTGGTAGCCGACCTCCGGGATGGTCAGCCCGAGCTCTTCGCGCAGCAGCCGCAGTAGTTCGGCGCAGCCGTGCGCCTTCACCATGGCCTCGAAGCTGTTGCCGCGGGTGATCGCGAACGGCGACTGACCGAATTTCGGCGGGAAGCCCAGTTCCCGGGCGATCACGGTTTTGTCCACCGCCGCGGCGTCCAGCAGCGCCCGGCGCGCGCAGCCCGGATTGGCGGTGAGCGCCGCGATGGTCCGGGCATTGTGCCGGGTGGCCGGGGCGTCACCGCGCAATTCGTCGAGCCGGTTGGTCAGTGTCTTCTCGGCTAGCGTCATCTCAGGCCCCGTTCCGTCGCCGGTCGGCTACCGCGAGCCGAACGCCGAACAATTGCGCCGCGGGATCCGCCAGTTGCCGCACCGCCCGCTCCGCGGCGTCGGCCCGCTGCTGTGTGTCGTCGTCTCTGTGCACCTCTAGTTCCCGTTCCGCGGCCGCCCGCACGATCTCCGGGTCGATACTCTTCCCGTCGGTCGCGCCGGGAATGGACACCGCCAATTGCCACAGCACGCGTTGCCCCGCGGGTGTGCTTCCGTGGTCGATCATGTGCCGGGCCAAGCGGATCGCTCCGGTGAGCAGGTCCACCCGCGGACTCAACGGCCCGACCATACGCTGTGCCGACGACCAGGTGCTCACTGCCAGCAGGCCGCGGGCCGGGGCCAGCAGATCGGTGGTCATGGCGGCGCAGATGTAGTACGGGCGGGCGTAGGGCGCCGCCCGGAAGGACCGCTCCTCGTCGCGGCGCAGGCTGGTGAGCCGCGCCGGGACCAGTTCCCCGGAGAAGAACGCGTCGTGCACGGCGAGTACCAGTTTCGGGGCGGCGGGCACGGACAGCAGGGTGAGCGCGCGATGTACGTGTTCGCGGACCGGTACCGCTGCCGTCGACTGCCGGGCCGGCGCGGGTGATTCCGGTGCCCCGAGAACCGCGGCGTCCCATTCCGTTTCGGCGGCCCGGAGTTGGGCGCGCAACCGGCGGGCCGCGGTCCGGTCCCCGGACCCGGCGGCCCGGCGCACCTGCGCGCGTAACTCGGCTATGCGCGCTTCGAGCGCCTCGGCGGTGGGCATGGGGTGAAATGTAGGGGGCAATTCCAGGGAAGTCCAGTGAATGCCAGTATTTGCCGGTATATGTCGCTGTGCGGGCGAGTTCTCCGGGATCCCCCCGACATACTTTTGGGTATGTTAGCGTGACGAATATGGTTGCGGCGGGGTCGAATTGCGCATTCGGTATCGATCAGAACTTTGTCGACGCGCTGGCCGCGCGGGCGCGCGCGGCCGAGGAGTTACGCAGGCTGCCCGACGAGACGATCGCCGACGCGGTGGCCTCGGAATTTCTCGGCGCGCTGGCGCCGAAACGGTTCGGCGGCCGGGAGGAGAAGTTCCCCGCCGTACTCGACCCCATCCGCCGCATGGCACACGGATGTGTGTCCAGTGCCTGGACCCTGGGCTTCTACGCACTGCACAACTGGCTACTCGCGCTCTTTCCCGAGACCGCCCAGCAGGAAGGATACGGTCGCGGACCCTTCCTGTGTCCCGCGCCGCTGGCGCCCACCGGCCGGGGTATCCCCGCCGACGGCGGTGTGCTGCTGTCGGGCCGCTGGTCCTGGGCCACCGGGGTGATGAGCGGAAACTGGATCATGGTGGGCGCCCTGTGCGGCCCGACCGATGAGCTCTATCTCGCTCTCGCGTTGCTGCCCGCCGACGGTGTGGTGATCGAGGACGTCTGGCACACCGAGGGGATGCGGGCCACCGGGTCCAACGACGTGATCATCGAGAACCTTCTCGTACCCGAACACCGGCTGGTGCGGGTGCTCGACATCTACAGCGGCGACACCCCCGGCGCCCGGTTGCACGACGCCACCACCTACCGGTGGCCGCTGGTACCGGCGCTGTCGCTGGCGGCGTCCATGCCGGCCCTCGGTGCCGCCGAACGGGCCACCGACATATTCGCCGAACGGCTCGAGGGCCGCATCCTCTACGAGGGCGGCACCCGCCAGCGGGACAAACCCATGGCCCAGGCGCATCTCGGGCAGGCTCGGGTCCGGTTGCGCGCGTTGCACGGTCTGCTCACCGATACGGTGGCCGAGATCGAAGGATTGCTCGACGCCGGGACGCCGGTACCGGTACCGGTCCGGGCCGAGGCCCGGCTGGCCGCCGCGCATATCGTGCGGGAGTCCCGGACGGTCATCGCCGACCTCCTGCACGCCTCCGGTGCGAGTGTGCACTTCAGCGACCATCCGATGCAGCGGCTGAAACGTGATGTCGACGTATTGAGCGGGCATGTGGTCTTCGACTACGACACCGCCCGCGAACTCGCCGGGGCGACCGCGATCGGCCTGAAGGTCCCGCGCGCCGCCATGCTCTGACGGGTTCGCGGAGGTCGGCCGACGGAGACCGGGCCGCATCGCCGTCCGGAGGTTCCGGGCGGGGCATCGGCTCGAGCCCCCCGCCGATCTCCCGATCCCGGCGGGCATCAGGCTCAGGCGCAGTCCCGCGCCCGACTGCCCGGTAGCGACCGACCCATGTTCTGTGTCAGGCCGGCGCGGCGGGAGTCGTCCGGCCCTCGCTCGGTGGCGTAGCGGGCCGCCCCCCGCCGATCTCCGGAACCGGCGGTCGCCGCACACCGAACACGGTCAGCAACGGCCCCGTCATCGCCGTGGTGACCAGGGCCATCAGCACCAGGACGGAATACAGCCGGGTGTCGATGACGCCCAGCGTCAACCCGACATTGAGGATGACGAGTTCGGTCAGGCCGCGCGTATTCATCAGCGCCGCCAGCGCCCCCGCGGTGCGGCGGTCCAGACGACACAGCCGGGCGGCGAGATAGGTTCCGCCGATCTTGCCCGCGACGGCCGCGGCCACGATCACCACGGCCTCGACGACCGCGGCCCGGTCCAGGCCGCCGAGATCGACGCGCAGCCCCGCGACCACGAAGAATGCCGGCAGGAACAGGCTGCTGACCAGCTGGGCGCCCGGTTCGGCCCGGGGGCGTTGCGAGCGGGGGAAGATCACACCGAAGAGGAAGGCGCCGAAGATCAGGTGCAGACCCATCCATTCGGTGACGGCGGCGGTGGCCATGGCCCCGCAGACCGAGACCAGGACCGTCGCCGTCTCACCGCGTTCGGCGGTGACGGCGCGCGCCAGGAGCGGGCGCACGACCCACCACAGCACGGCCACCAGCGGAACGATCAGCAGCAGCCGCCAGTGGTCGTCGAACTCCGGCCGGGCGGATGCGAAGACCAGGGCCAGCGCACACCACGCGAAGATATCCACCACCGCGGCGCCGGCCAGCCCGAGCTGGCCGAGGCGCGTGGTGAACAGCCCCCGGTCCTGCAGTATCCGCGCCAGAACGGGGAAAGCGGTGACCGCCAGTGCGCATCCGAGGAAGAGGGGGAACGCGATCCGGTCGCCGTCGTGGTGGCGGGCGAGCGGCCCGAGCGCGAGGGCACACCCGAGCACGAACGGCGTGACGAACGCGGCGACAGCGATCCCCAGGATCGAGCGGCCGCTACCGGCCAAGCGATCCCGGTCGATCTCCAGGCCGGCCAGGAACATGAAGATCACCACGCCGATATCGGCCAGCGCGGTCAGCTGCGGCTTCACCTCGACCGGGAAGATCGCCTCCGACAGGCCGGCGCCGAGGACAGTGGGCCCGGCCAGGATGCCGGCCGCGATCTCGCCGATGACGGCGGGCTGGCCGAGCCGCCGGGCCAACCCGCCGAGCAGGCGGGCGGCCACGATGATGAGGACGAGATCGGCCAGCAAGAAGATCATGGGGGTGGCTCGGCAATCCTGGCAGTGCTACATCAGGGGCAGCGGGGGAGCGGGCTCGAAGACCACGGGCAACCCGGCCAGCGCCCGGTGGAACGGCCCCGGCCGCCACACCAGTTCCTGCCGGGTGTCCAGGCCCAGATCGGGGATGGCGTTGAGCACGACATCGATCGCGCTGCGTACAGCGGTGCGGGCCAGTGATTGCGCCGGGCAGGCGTGCGGTCCCACACTCCACGCGAGGTGGGAACGGTTACCGACGAAACTGCCACCGGGGGTGTCGAGGTCGTTGCGGATCTCGGGGTCGTTGTTACAGGCCGACAGACTGATGACCACCGGCTGGTGGGCGGGCAGCCAGGTATCGGCGACCGGGATGGGCTGGCGGGGGTAGGTCGTGCAGAAGTTGGCCATCGGCGGGTCGTTGAAGAGGACGTTGTCGATGGCGTCGTCGGTCGACAGATTGCCCCCGAAAGTATCCCCGGGCCCGTACTGCGGCTCGGTGATCATCAGCAACAACGCGTTGGTGATGAGGTTGCGCTGAGCCTCGAAACCGGCCCCGTAGAAGCTCATCAGCTGCGCGAAGACCTCGACATCGTCGAGCGCGGTGGTATGTTCGGCGAGCCGTGAGGTGGCATCGTCGCCCGGCCGATCACGCTTGAGGTGAATCAGTTCCATCAGCGCGGATTTGAGCATTCCCATGCCCTCCTCGGCCCGCACCGTGTCGAAGCGCGCGGCCATACCCGCCGCGATCCGCCGGCCGATATCATCGGGGCAGCCGCAGATGTGGTTGATGATCTCCAGCGCCAGGGGGAAGGCGTACTGATTCATCAGATCGGCGGTGCCGTTCTCACAGAAGTCGTTGATCAACGGCGTGGCGATACGCTCGACGGTATACGGCAACGCGTTGAGGTCCACGCCGTCGATACTGTCGGCCGATGCCTGCCGATAGCGGGCGTGGACGTCACCGACGTTGTACCGGGCGGCCGGGAACCATTTCATCATCGGCAGCACCGGAGAATCCTGCGGCACGGTCTCCTGCCAGTACCGGGGGTCCGCCGGGAAGTGATCGGGGTCGTTGAGGATACGCACGGCGATCTTGTGGTCGATCACCAGTGTGGCCGGTACTCCGGGCGCCAGATCCACCGGAACCAACGGCCCGAACTGTTCCCGCATCTCGCGGTACGCACGATGGGGGTCCGTGGCGAATTCCTGCGTGTACATCGGGTAGCGCGGGCTCGGGGGTTCGGCGACCGGTCCGGGAGCTGCGGGATAAGCCCCTGTCGTCATCGACGACTGCGACAGGGGGATACGGCGTGGTGTGGACAAGGGTATGACTCCAGTTACGAGACTCGAACGAGATGGGATTCGGCGCGAGCTCGTCGTGCGGACTCCTGCGCCCTGGCTGTTTGTTCCCCCACAAATTTCACTGACTGCCGCACGGGCAAACGTGTCGCACGGCCACGGCAGTTTTCGGTGAGGTCGAGTCGTTCGCCATCCCGTTCACGCACCGGTCGATCGGTGGTCGGGTATCGCTGTTCGGGACAATTCGCCATGGTGTGCGGCCGTCGGATACGACCGGGTCCATGGAATTGTCACAGCGACAGCCTGTTTCATGCGTGCCTCTCGTCAGTTCGGGCAGAACTATAGTCCGCGCAGGCGATATCGCAATCGCTGGGTGGATGCTGGGCGCGGGCCCGATCACTCCGCGCCGGAGCACACGGAATCGGGTTCGTCATTCCAGTCCAGGCCTTCGCCGTGGTCGGAGTCGTGCTCGGGGGATACGATCCCCGGGTTGAATGTTTCGCGGATGTAGCAGAGCGGCTGATCGAGATGCAGGACGTAGGCCCGCGCCGCGCACAGGCGCCCATCCGGCCACCGCGCCAGGCCGACCCGCAGGATGCGCCGTCGCTGTGCGACGCCCCGCGACATCAGACTGCGTCCGATGGGACTGCCGAGATCGTCCACGCCGTAGGTATTCGCCCGCCCCCGCGCGGCGACGACATAGTTCACGGAGACGGTCACCTCCCCGTGCACCAGCCGGGATCTGCGGACGAGGACCCGGTCCTGCCCCGACAGTCGGAGCGCGTCGAGCACTGTGCCGGGTAGTCCGGCGGCGCTCGTGTCGTGCTGGCACACCACCCGGACGCCGAGGTCGGCGTCGACGATCGCTTCCAGCGCCGGAGTGGTGTATCCGTCGTGGGCGAGCAATGTCCGGGTCAGTGGATCTCGGAAGCCCGGGCCACCGGGCGGGACGGCCCCCGGTGGCCCGGGAAGCAGGGGCGCAGCGGTCACTGCCGCCCCCGCATCGGGGTACTCATGAGATCGTTCCGAGCTCTCGATCAGCCGGCCGCGCCCTCGGCGGTGAGGGGTGGCAGGACCGGGCGGGCGACGGCGTCCTTCTCGGCGGCGCTGCGGGCACCGCTGGTGAGACCCAGGACCGGCGCGGTGGTGATCCGGATATCGCCCATCGTGGTGTCCGCGCCGAGCGGATCGCGCCAGATGTTCCAGACCGGAGACATATCGAGATGGCCCATGTACTCGATATTCGCGCCCTCGGCGTACTCGCCGTCACGGAAACCCTCGGCTTCACCGACGATGGTGCTGGTCGCTGTGCGGGTCTGCGTGCCGGAGGTCTCTTCCACGTCGGTCAGGCCGGCCATGATCCTGGTGAAGGACTGCTCGTTGGTATCGCTTTCGTGTTCCTCGGTGAGGGTGCTCGCGTGCGCGAAGTATTCCTCGGATCCGATGTAGTCCTTGTACATACGGGAGACCAGGGTCAGGAACCGCTCGTATGCCCGTCGATAGGTGTATTCGTGGAAGGCCAGGGCGTCGGCTTCGCTCATCTCGCCACGCAGGTAGGTCGCGATGGACGCGGCCGCGGTGAGCCCGCCGTAGGTGGCCAGGTGCACACCCGTGGACAGCAGCGGATCGAGGAACAGCGCGGAATCGCCGACCAGCGCGTAGCCGGGACCCCAGAGCCGGTCCGAGACATAGGAGTAGTCCTGCTCGGCGCGTACCTCGGCGATCTGTTCCGCGCCGTCGACCAATTTCTGCATCGCCGGTGTGTCGCGGATGATGGCGTGGTAATACGCCTCCCGGGAACCGTATTCACGGACCCGTTCGGCGGCGATCTTGGTGGAGATCACGTAGCCGACGCTGTGTTTCCCGCTCGCGAGCGGAATGTTCCAGAACCAGCCGCCCTCCGGGGTGGACACGACATTGATCGCGCCTTCCGGACTGTCCGGGTGCAGCCGGGCACCCGTCCAGTACGACCAGATCCCGATATTGCGGAACCCGTTGTGCACTCGGCGCATTGTGAAATGTTTCGCCAGCAGCCCGGCGCGGCCCGACGCGTCGACCAGGAAGTCGAACTCGGTGGTCCGGACCGTCTCTTCGCCGGCGAGTACCCATTCGACCGCGGTGGGGCGTTCGTCGCCGTCGAAGACAACGCGCTTCACCGCGGCACCCTCGATCACCTCGGCGCCCTGGTCGGCGGCGTTGCGTAGCAGGATCTCGTCGAATTCGGCGCGGTCGACCTGCCACGACCAGGCTTCGGCATCCACCAGCGCCGCCCAGTTCAGCAACCAGGTATCGTCCTGCCATTGGAAATACCCGCCGCGTTTCACCTGGAACCCGTGCGCCGCCACCTTGTCGTAGGCGCCCGAGAGACGAAGCGTCGACAGTACGGAAGCCAGTAGCGACTCTCCGATGTGATAGCGGGGGAACGTATCCCGCTCCAGGAGGGTCACCCGAATTCCTGCCCGGGCGAGCAATGCTGCCGTGGTCGACCCGGCCGGGCCGCCGCCGATGATCAGAACATGCGGATCGTGCGCCATAGCTGACTCCTGGATCAACTGAACGAACCATGAGGTCCGCCACCGGCGGCCGGACCGACCGGGGTCCATGGCCCGGAATCGCGATGCCGCAAGTGGTTTCAAACAGAATGGCGCCTAGGAGAGTGTATCAGCGCACGCACAATTGTGCGTGCATCCGTACTACGTATCTGCACGAACAATAACGAGCGTTAAGACCCGTCGGCCTACCGTAGGAACCCCGGCCGAGCCTCCTCCACGGCCTGTACCCGCGGTCGAGGCAGGCCGCAGCGAGGGTGGAGCCTGTAATCGGCGGAGGTCGCAGCGAAGGCGGAGGTATCGCCCCTCCCGGCGGCACGGACCAACCGCCGGGTGGGGCGTATCGGGGACGGCGTTCGCCCGGCGGGTCAGCCCCGGCTGATCTCCGGCGCCCGGACGAGCGACGCGATGGTCGCGGCGCCCTGTTCGGCCTCCTCGGCCTTGTTACGACCGAAACCGCACGCGGCGGCCACCCCGTAGGCAGTGGTATCGCGGGCCTGCTCGAACAGCGACAGCGCCTGCGCGCTCCGGTCGGGGTCGTCGGTGGAGACCACGCCCGCGATCACTCGCCATTCGGGCCCGAGTTCGCGCAGCGGCGCATAGAACTCCGGGTCGACCGGCGCGGGGTGGGCACCGTACGCGCACGGGATATGTACCCGGGGAACAGGTACGCCGCGTTCGGCGAGGCGGCGTCCGGTACGGCCGAGCAGGGCGACGGCGGGTGCCAGATTCTTCGGGCTGAGCAGACTCTCGTGCTGGTAGTCGCCGTAACACAGGTGCACGATGGTCTCGGTATCGACACCGTGCTCACGATCGACCTCGTGCACCTTCTCCAGGAATCCGGCGAGTTGTCCCGCGACCACCGGCGCCAGCGCCCACAGCGCTCCCAGTTGCTGCGCCTTGACCATACTCAGTAGCGAGATCGGGGTTTCCACCTGCCAGACGATCAGATCGCCGTGCCGACGGCGTACCTCACGCATCTCCTGCAGCACCGCCTCGGTGAACACCGGGAGATTCCGCACTGCGGTGAGGGCCAGATTCGCCCGCCGCAGGGCCAGCCCGACCGGCAGACCGGTGGCCACGGCACCACCGGCGTGGACGAACATGGCGAGATCCAGCGGATGGGGCTGGCTGAGCTGGAGTTTGGTTCCGGCCAGTTCGGGCCGGTCGCGTAGGAACGACTCGAAGGCCGTCACCACTTCGCCGATCCGTTCGACCCGGTTCATCGAGACATCTCGCGGTTCGAGGGTCCGGCCGGACCGGACGCCGTAGGTGGGGAAATCGGAGTATCCGTCGAATCCGCCCGGATGCAATACCTCCAGGGTGTCGGTGCGGTTCCCGAGGTCCTTCAGATACGCCAGGATCCAGTCGGGATCCAAGTCGCAGGGGATCGCGGTGACGGGGCGGCCCTCGGTGTGCGCCGCGAACCAGTCCAGAACGCCACGATCACCTCCTGTCATCAGTTCAGGGGGGAGGCTACCTACAAAATGCGCGTATCTGGTCATGCGTCACTCTTCTGTCGCCCGGCAGGAGACGACCGGCCCGGCGCCGATCGCCCGAGGTGGCCGACACGCATCCGGCCGATCGTCGCCGACGACAATGTGCCGCATGGTGTCTCACGCCACTCTCCGATGATAGCCGCTACGCATCGTCGAGCGGGCCGCTCTCGGGGACCGGAACCGGCGGATCGCCTCGCCGCCGGACGGCCGCCCCGGACGGGCTAATCCTGGAGTGCGGCCTCCGACCGGCGCATTACCTCGGTATCCAGTTCCTGGATCTGGATCGTGACACCGTCGGGGTCGGTCAGCCGCAGGCTGCGCCCGAAATCCTCCGCCACCAGTTCCGGGGCGTACCCGGCGGCGCGGAGGCGGGCGGCGACCGCTTCCAGTGGTTCGTCGGTGGCGAAACCCAATTCCACCGTTCCCGGCGGCCGGCCCTTCGATACCGCGGCGTCGTGGATGCCCACCGCGCCCGCGTCGGCGTCCAGTTGCGACCAGACCGACAGGCCGTTGTCGTCACCGGGGTGCAATCCGAGCCCGGCGTAGAACCGGCGGGACGCCTCGACATCGGCAACGTATCGGATGGGCAGTGCGGTCAGCACGAGTCCTCCTGAGCAGAGCGGGCGGCCACGGCCGCCCGGCCAACGGGTTTACCCTCCGATCGTGTACCGATCCGCCCTGGTCGGCGCCGAGAACCCGCGACAGGGACGGATTCCGGCACCGCGGCGGCCCGCGGCGCCGGAATCCGACACGCTAGACGATCCCCTGCGACCGCAGCGCCGCCACCTCGGCCGCGGATTTCCCGAGCAGACCGGAGTACACCTCGTCGTTGTGCTGGCCCGGCCGCGCCGACCCGGCATTGCGGATGGTCCCCGGGGTCGCCGACAGCACGGGTACGACGCCCGGGCCCTTCACATTCCGTTCGATGCGCTCGTCGTAGTGGTCGGCGATCATGCCGCGCGCATTCAGCTGCGGGTCGGTGACCACCTCGGCGACGGTGTTGATGGGCCCGCTGATCACCCCGGCTTCGCCGAGCGTCGCCATGATCTCCCCGGGCTGTCGCCGTGCCGCCCATTCGCCGATGATCGCATCGAGTTCGTCCTGGTTGCGGCCGCGTGCGGTGTGGTTCGCGAATCGTTCGTCGGTGGCCAGCTCCGGTTGGTCCATTGCCGCGCAGAGCCGGCGGAACACCGTGTCCTGGTTGGCCGCGATCACCACCCAGCTTCCGTCGGCGGTGCGGTAGATATTCGACGGCGCGATACCTTCCAGCCGGGTACCCGACGGACCGCGGACCACGCCGCCGATGTCGTAGTCGGGGATGGTGGACTCCTGCACCGCCAGGCAGGCCTCGGTGAGCGCGGCATCGACGATCTGCCCCTCCCCGGTGACGGTGCGCCGGTACAGCGCCGCCAGCGCTCCCTGGGCGGCGAACATCCCGGCCAGGCTGTCGCCGAGGGAGAGGGCGAGCCGCGGCGGCGGGCCGCCGGGGAAACCGTTCATATGGCGCAGGCCGCTGGCCGCTTCGGCGACCGAGGCATATCCGGCCTTGCGGGCCTCCGGGCCGGTCTGCCCGTACCCGGATACCCGGACCAGGATGATGCCCCGATTGCGTTCCCGCAGTACGTCGTAGCCGAGACCCCAGCGTTCCAGCGTGCCGGGCCGCAGGTTCTCCACGATGATGTCGGATTTCGCGGCGAGTTCCAGGAACAGGTCCCGGCCCGCGTCCTCCCGCAGGTTCAGCGTCACGGCTTTCTTGTTGCGCGCGTGCACGGTCCAAAAGAAATGATGTCCGTCGAGTTCGGCCTGACCCCAGGTGCGCAGCGGGTCCGGGGCGTCCGGAGGCTCGAGTTTGATCACCTCGGCGCCCATATCCCCCAGTAGGCGGCCGGCGAAGGGGCCGGAGATCAGCGTACCGATCTCGAGTACCCGGATACCGTCGAGAGCACCGGTTGTCGCGGAGTCCATCGCGGCATTATCTCCGGTGGCCACCAGGGGAGGGCCGAGGGGTGGTGCGGGAGCGCCACGCTGCGCTCCCGCCGGGCCGGGGAGCGCAGCGTGGTCACGCGGCGGGTGCCAGGTCGCGGGCGCGCAGCCAGCCGTCGACGAGCGTGATCGCCTTCGCCAGCGGCTCGCGCTGGTCGGGGCCCAGGTAGTAGTGGTTGGCGCCGGGGATCTCGTGCAATTCCTTGTCCGCGCAGCCCAGGGCCTCATAGATGCGATGGGCGTGCGAGGGTGTGCACACATTGTCGGCGGCGTTGTAGAGAACCAGGGTGGGGACCTCGATATCGGGGCCGCAGGCCACCGCGTCGCCGCGGGCGTCGTCGATACTCCACTGTGACAGCCAGCTGCGCAGGGTCGTGAACCGGGCCAGGCCGAACGCGCCCGTGTTCACCTCCTGCGGTTCGCCCAGATAGGACTCGCCGGGCGTGCGATCGTTGGGATCGAGGGCGGGATCGAGCACGGTCGGATCGGCCATGGTGCCGTGCACGACGAAACAGAACTCGTCCTGCGGCCGGTCCGAGGCCGCGATCGCCGCCAGCTTCTCCTTCACCCAGGCGGTGATCCGCCGGTTCCGGTCCAGCTGCGCCTGCCGGTAGCGGGTCACGAATTGGGGGCGGTAGGGCGGCTGGTTCGGGTTGTCCGGGTTGTAGAGATCCAGTTCCGGGTCGCGTCTGGAGGGATCGGTCTCGTCGAGGATCGACGGGTCCAGGCATTCGGTGAGGGTGTGGTGGCGGCTGATATGGGCGGCCATGAGGAGGATGCCGTCGGCCGGGATCAGGTCGAGTGCGGTGAGGTCGGGCCCGTCACCGGACGGGCTCGCGGTCACGGTCGGGCGCCGGGCCTGCTGCTGGTAGTACACCGACAACGATCCGCCCCCGCTCCATCCGGCCAGGACCACCTTCGAGTAACCGAGTCGTTTCTTGGCGTCACGGACGCATTCTCCGAGGTCCTGCACCACTTTCTCCATGAGCAGTGCGGCGTCGGCGCCGCGGTAGCGGCTGTTGCAGACGATGATGTGGTGTCCGGCCCGGGCGAGCGCGGTGACGATCGGCAGATAGGTCCCGCTGGAGACGGGATGCATGAGCACCAGCACCGTGTCCGACGCGAGATCCTTCGGTTTCACCAGGATCGAATCGAGGGTGACCGTTTCGGTGAGGCCGCCGTAGGCGTCCCGGGTGCCGGAGGTATTCGCGTACGCCACCACATACGGGACGCGTTCGACATGATGCGACATCGTATTGCCTGCCTTCGTCTTTCGTTTCCGCTGAGCACGGCGTCGGCACGGAGCGCCGCGGGCGGCCGGGCCGTGGTCCGCGACCGGGATCTTCAGTGCGCGCCGAGATTCGCGGCCCGTACCTCGGGGGAGGGGGTGAGCCGCCGCCGGGTGTCGACCGCGATGGTGGTCCACCCGATATGGGTGATCTCCTCGCGCTTCCGCCGTGCCCGCTCGCGCATCTTCTCCGGCGCGCCGTGGTGCACGCCCTGCGGCGCATGGGAGATCAGGCCCGGCGGCATGGGCACGCCGTACATATCGCCCCCGTGGAAGAACGCGATCTCGTCGTAGTCGGCATTGCGGTGATACCACGGCACGGTTTCGGTCCCCGGCGCCGATTCGGCCCGCTTCGGCAGGAAGTTCATCACGTACACCCCGGTGGCCTGCATGAACAGGTGCACGGTGGCGGGCAGGTGCACGGTATCGGAGAGGATCACGTTGTAGTCGGCGATATTGAACGTGAACGGGAAGTTGTCGCCCTGCCAGCCCACCACGTCGAGCGGATGGTGCCGATAGAACAGGGAGGTCGGACCGCCCTCGTGGATCAGCCGCACTTCGTACTCGTCGCGCCCATCGTCGTCCAGGGCCCGCGGCTCGGGAACGACCATCTTGCCCGGGTCGAACGGGAAGTGCCGCCCCAGCGGCCCGGCCGGCGGAACCCGGAACTCCTCGGTCGCCTCGATCATCAGCCAGGTGGATTCGCTGTCGGGCACCTGCCGGAAGGTGCATGCCTTGGGCAGGTAGACCCAGTCGCCCTCGCGGTAACGCAGCGGACCGAACTCCGTCTCCAGCAGACCGCTGCCCTTGTGCACGAACGAGAGCAGGTCGCCGTCGACGTAGCGCGCGAAGAACGGCATCTCCTGCGCGCGCCGGCTCAGCAGGATCCGGCAGTCGGCATTGGAGAACAGCAGCAGCGGTGCGCCGGCCGGGTCGGTGGAGTCGGTGGGCTTCAGCGTGTCGGCGAGGACGTCGACGGGCGCGAGCGGGCCCTCGGCGCGATAACCCATCGGCTCGTTGCGCCGGTACAGCTGAGCGGTGCGCCCGGTGAATCCACCGCGGCCCAGTTCATCGTCGGAGAGGCCATCGAGATCGGCGTGCAGCCGGTTGGGAGTGGTGCCTTTCCGCAGGTGCACAAAGGATTCCATAGCAGTATCCCATCCTCGTCGGGCACGGAGCGGCCATGGCGCCGGTGGGGCCGCGCTCCGCCACACCGCACAGCGAAGTGATCGGTGTCACCCTCGCAGAGAAATTGATAGCTGTCAATATAATTCGTGTCCATGGACGTAGAGGTCGCACCGGAACCGCGGGGGTCGCGCAAGGGGAGAGGACGCCCACCCGCCGGTGATTCGCCTGCCTCGGTGGACGAGATCCGCACGGTCGCCCTACGCGTCTTCGCGCGCGACGGGTTCGCCGGCGCCTCGGTGGCCGCGATCAACCGGGAACTCGGGGTGAGCCACAATCTGATCCATCAGCGGTTCGGTTCCAAGGAAGCGCTGTGGTACGCGGTGGTGGACTGGATCTTCACCGATGTCATCACGCTGCTGCGGATCCGGCCCGCCCGCGACGATCTGCCGCCGCTGGAGGAATTCCGCGCCGGCATCATCCGCTTCCTGGAAATCCAGGCCGAATACCCGGACGTAGTGCGGTTGATCGGTATGGAAGCGGCCATCGAGGGCCCCCGGCTGACCTACCTCTACGACCGGCACATCGAACCGATGTCGGTATTACTCGCCGAACCACTGAAACCACTGCTCCGGCAACGGATTCTGAACCGCGACGACCTGCGCACCCTGCACTTCCTCATCACGAGCGGCGCCACCGCGCCCTTCGCGCAGCTGCCGCTGGCGACCCGGATCGCCCCGGCGGACCCCCTCTCCCCGCGAGCGGTGCGCCGGCACGCGCGGCTGGTCGCCGACACCATTGTCGCCGGGATAGCGGCCCGGGTGGCTCGGGCACCGGGCACGGACGACACCTTCGGCGATGGATGAGGCTCGGAGGGAGACTCGCCGGCGTATCGGTCCGGTTCTGCCGGCCATCCATGGCGTAGAGCGGGATCGGCTCGGTGCCCGGGGGATCGGCTCGCCGCGTTAAGCTGACCCGATGGCGCGGGCGCGTGGTGCCGTTCAGTTGACGGTCGACGACTGGTTACAGGCCGGCTACACCGTGCTGGCGGAGGAGGGCTTCCGGGCGCTCAAACTGGACGAGATCTGCCGGCGTCTCGGGGTGACCAAAGGCAGTTTCTACCATCATTTCTCCGATATCGCCGCGTTCAAGGACGCGCTCGTCGCGGCGTGGGGCGGCTGGCGCGATCAGGACCACCAGCGGATGGACGCGCTCGCCGGTGTCGCGCCGCGGGAGCGGCTGATCGAGATGATGGGGTTGCTCACCGGGTCCCGCCAGTGGACGCTGGAGCGCGCCATGCGGGAATGGGCTCGATCGGATCCGCGCGCCGCGGCGAGTGTGCGCGCCGCCGACCGTCGCGCCCGTCGCGCGGTGCGCCGGGCTTTCCTCGATCACGGGTTCGACCAGGAGACCGCCACCCGGCGGGCGGAATGGATGTTCGCGATGGGGATCGGTGCGCTGCATCTGTCGGACGGGGCGCGGAAAGGAACCGCCGAGCACGCCGAGTTGGTCGATTTCCTGCTGCGTCGCTGAGCCGTGCGGTGAGTCGGATCGTTGTGGTGAGCCGCGGACAGGGCGTGCTCGACTCGGTTCCCGTCCGTGGGCGCCCGGCAACAGCCGCGCCGGTGGAAGCGCCGTGCCGGGGTCGGCCGGTGACCGCGACGAGTGGTGCGCCACCGACTCTCGGACCGCACCGGTATCGGCCGAGTCCGATGGGGCGACGAGCCGGTTCAGTGCCCGCCGGTCAGATGACCCGACAACCGTCGGTGCCGCGCCACCGAGGCCGGATTCAGGCCCCGGATCGTCACTCGTTTGCCCTTCGCGGCGTACTTCGTGGTGATGGCGTCGAGCGCGGCCACGGTGGAAGCGTCCCAGATATGTGCTTCGGACAGATCGAGCACGATCTCGGCCGGGTCTCCGCTGTAGTCGAATCGGTGGACGAGATCGTTGCTGGAGGCGAAGAACAGTTCGCCGCGCACCGTGTAGACGCGGGTGGTGTCCCCGGAAACCGCTGTCGCGACGGGTGCGACCTCGGTGAAACTCGCGACCCGGTGCGCGAAGGCGACCATCGCGGTGACGACACCGGTGACCACCCCGTAGGCCAGGTTGTGGGTGAGGACGGTGACGGCGACGGTCAGCAGCATGACCGTGGTCTCGGCGATCGGCATCCGCCGCAGTGTCGCCGGAGCCAGCGAATGCCAGTCCATCGCGGTGATCGACACCATGATCATGACCGCCACCAGGGCCGCCATCGGGATCCGCGCGACCAGCCCGCCGAGCCCGACCACCAGGACCAGCAGGAACACCCCCGCCAGGAGGGTGGAGATCCGGGTGCGGGCGCCGGCGATCTTCACGTTCATCACGGTCTGGCCGATCACCGCGCAGCCGCCCAGGCCGCCGAAGAATCCGGTGACGATATTGGCGACGCCCTGGCCCCAGCTCTCGCGTGTCTTGTTCGACGGGGTATCGGTGATGCCGTCGACGAGTTCGGCGGTCATCAGCGATTCCAGCAGTCCGACCACCGCCATCGCGAAGGCGTAGGGGGCGATGATCCGCAGGGTCTCGAGGTTCCACGGCACCTCGGGCAGCAGCGGAAGCGGCAGTGTCGACGGCAGGTCGCCCTGCCCGCCGACCTCGGGCACGTGCAGCCCCGACGCCACCGTGACCGCGGTGAGCGCGACCACCGCCACCAAGGGCGCGGGCACCGCGGTGGTGAGCCTGGGGAGCACCGCGATGATCGCGATCCCCGCCAGCACCAGCGGGTACACCGGCCACGGCACCCCGATCAACTGGGGGAGCTGGGCAAGGAAGACCAGCATCGCCAGCGAGTTGACCACACCGACCATCACGCTGCGCGGTATGAACCGCATCAGTTTCGCGACGCCCGCCACGCCGAGCGCGATCTGCAGGACACCGGCCAGGATCACTGTGGCCAGGAGATAGTCCAGCCCGTGCTCGCGCACGACCGGCGCGACCACGAACGCCACGGCGCCGGTCGCCGCGGAGATCATGGCGCGGCGGCCACCGGTGAACGCGAGGGTGACCGCCATGGTGAACGACGCGAACAACCCCACCCGCGGATCCACGCCGGCGATGACGGAGAAGGCGATCGCCTCCGGGATCAAGGCCAGCGCCACGACGAGCCCGGCCAGCACTTCGGTGCGCAACAGTTTCGGGCTGCGCAGCGCCGCCCTCACCGAGGTACCGGAGTGTCCGGTGCGCATTGCCGTCGCCACGGTGACTGTCTCCGTTCATCGAGCGCGGCCGTGGCCGCACGGCCGGGGTGGACCGGCACGGGTATCGGGGGAGCCGAGCGGACGTCGGGAAATCGTGCAGGACGAAGTCCGAAACCGGCCGTGCCGGCGGACAGCGGTGGGCGGCGAACACTCGGCGCGGTGACTTTACCTCCCCGTTCCGGCCGCGGTGCGGCGCGTCTCGCAAGGGCCGCCGATCCGCGGGTGGGCCGACCGGTGTGGCCACGATGCCGGTGTCCGGCGCGGACCCGATCAGCCGATCAGGTCGGCCAGGCGATCGACCTGATCCGGGTCGGTGCCGTAGCAGTAGAGCATGACCTCGTCGGCGCCCAGATCGGTGAATTGCCTTATCGCCGCGCGGATCTCGTCCGGCGTCGTGCACATCCCCGACACCACGTTCTCGGCCCAGTCGGTGAAGTCGTAGTAGGCGCCGATGGCCGCCCGGGCCTCGTCGACGACCGATTGCGGTCCGAGCGCGGCATTGACCTGGGCGACGATCCGCGGGTCCCCCTGCCGTCCGTGCTCGTGCCAGGACCGGCGAACCGAATCGAACAGCCCTTCACACCACTGTGCCGGTGCCGCGGACAGGAATCCGTCGCCCCAGCGAGCGACACGTTCCAGCGCGACGGGCCGGAACCCGCCGAAGAGGATCGGCGGTCCGCTGCGGCGAACCGGTGTGGGCCCGATCGGCCCGCAGTCGCCGCCGAACGGTTCGCCGGACCACAGGCCGCGCAGTTGCGCGAGTTGCGCGTCCATCCGGCGGCCGCGCGTGTGCAGGTCGACCCCGGCCGCGAGGTGGTCGTCGGCGCGGCCGCCGACGCCGAGCCCGAGCACCAGCCTGCCGCCGGACATACGGTCCAGCGTGGCGACCTGTTTCGCCAGCAGAGCGGTATCGCGCAGCGGAGCGAGCAGGACCTCGGTCTGTAGATTGATCCGGCTGGTGGCACCGGCGAGCACCGACAGCGCCACCAGCGGTTCGGGGTTGTCGTAGACGAGGCGGTCGAGCAGGCCGAGGGTCGAGAACGGTCCCGCGTCGGCACGGCGTGCCCAGTCGAGCAGGACGGCGGGGTCGGCGATGGGGAGTCCGAGTCCGATATGCATGGCATTCCTCCGGAAAAATGGGTGGGCAAAATACGCCGCCCACTCCATCGCCCGGTTCGTTCGGGCGCGGGCTCCCACTCTGCGGCTGTACTTCCGGGGAGCTCCGATCGGATCACGCCGACTATATGCGTGAATACGGCCGTCCACAAACAGAAATCCGCCGGTCCTTTCCCGGTCGCCGGGGTCCGGCCCAAGAGTTCATCGGGTGACCCACGATTCGTTCGTTACGACGGCGGTCATCCCACTTCCAGCACCGCCTTCCCGTGCAGGCGGCGCGACAGCAGCGCCTCGGCCGCCTCGCCGACCCGGGTCCAATCGCCCTGCCAGGCGATACTCGGCCGTAGGGTCCCGATCGCGACCTGCCGGGCCAGCCAGCTCAGATCGGGCCCCAGGTCGCGACACCCCAGGAGGAAGAAGGAGGTGACCGACCGGTCGTGCCGGCCCTGATCGCCGAAGAAGGCCCCATAGGGGAACGTCTCGTCCGTGCCGGCCGAATGCCCGACCGCGACCACCGTGCCGCCCTCGGCGAGACGCTGGTAGGCGTCGACCAGCCGGCTGCCACCCACCAGATCGATGGCGCCGTGGACCGGGGCATCCAGGTCACGGGCGCCGGTGACGACCTCGGCCGCACCGAGTTCGCGCAGGCCCGCGCCGTGCGCGGCGGGGTCGCCGGTCGCCGCGACGACATGCGCGCCACCGAGCCGGGCGAGCTGGACCGCGTACCGGCCGGTGCCGCCGGTCGCTCCGGTGATCAATACCCGCCGCCCCAGCACGGGTCCGAGCCGGTGCAGGGCGCGCAGCGCGGTGGTCGCGGCGACCGGAACGGTGCTGAGCGCCGCCGGTTCCGCGCCGGCCGGAGCCGTGCCGATCAGGTCGGTGTCCACCGCACGGAACTCCGCCCAGGCGCCGGACCAGCCGAGGGTGACCACCGGTGTCCCGAACTGGACCTCGCCGTAGTTGAGCGATGTCGCCGTCACCCGTATCACCGCCTGATGCGGTGCCGGGTCCGGATCGGGTACCTCGCCGATACGTAATCCGGCCGGAGCGGAACGGTCGACGATCAATGCGCGCATCACACAGCGCCTTTCGAGTGGGAAGAGTTTCGATGTGACACCGGGTGCGGTGCCATCACCTCAAAATGCCACTGAGTGGCAAATGGCGTCAAGGGGCGATAGGAATCGAGGGGCGGCCGGACGCTATCCTGTCCCTATGGCCGACGCTGCGCTGGACCGGCCGCCGCTGCGCGAGCGCAAGAAACTACGCACGCGCCAGGCACTGGTCGACACCGCTCTGGAACTGTTCACGGAGAACGGATTCGACAGCACCACGCTCGACGAACTCTGCGACGCGGTCGAGGTCTCCAAACGCACCTTCTTCCGCACCTTCACCAGTAAAGAAGACGTCGCCATGGCGCCGCTGCGAGACCTGTGGGCCGCCTTTCTCCACGAGCTGGAAACCCACGAGCCCGGTACCGGATCGCTCTACGGAATCCTGCAGGACAGCGTGCTGGCGGCACTGCAACGAATGCCCGTGGAAGGCTGGGCCGGCCGTGCCGCCCGCAGCCACCGTCTCGCGCAGTCCACGCCCTCCATGGGCGCGAACAATCTCCAATTCTGCGACCGCACCGTCCGCGAAGCGCTGGAGATCCTGCACCACCGTTTCGGCGCCGGACTTCCCGCCGACCAGCGCACTCGTCTGGCCCTGGACGTCGTGGTCGCCGCATTCCACTGCGGCATGGAAGCGTGGAGCAACAGTTCCGGCAAGCGCGATATCGGCAGCCTCGCGAACCACCTCCGTGGTGCCTTCGCCGCCGCACCCGAAGCGCTTGTTCTGGTGCCGGGTCCACGTGCCGCCGACTGAATCGGCGCGCGGGTCCCGGACGGTCGAATCGGTCGGCCGAAAACTCCGTGCCCAGGAAACGGCACAGGCTGTGTTCCGGACCGGACTACGCCGTGCCCGGTTCCCGACCGGGCCCCGGCCCCGCGGTCAGTGGCGCGGATTCACCGGTTACGTAGTGGAGTAGCGGGGACAAAACTCGGTGTCGACGAGCCGCGAACCTGATGACGGGCAGTCGTTTACGCGGTCACGCGCGCATCGATGACCGACATCGACATTCCTGGCGATTGGCCCGGGTATTCGACCCAGGTGGCAGCCCGAAGTGGGGGCCTGTACGGGCGGCACCGGCGCGGACGATGGGCGGCGGCAGTGCGGGCCAAGGTTTTCGCGTGCAGAGCCTAGGTGGGGCTGTTCCGGCAAGGGAAAAGAACGGCCCCGAAAAAGCTTCGACAGCTTTCCGGGGCCGCCGGTCACGGATGAAACATCCGAGACCTACGCAGTTTGGGGTAGTGCTTACATCCCTCATCGGAGCGGCCACGCCCGGCGAACAGGGGCCGCATTCGTCGACAGAGATGTATTGGTGCCTCTTGCTACTAGGCGGGGGTCTGCCCCGGCGTGGCGTCCGCGGAGCCGGTCAGCAGCGGCAGCAGTGTCGGGAGCAGGTCCGCGGACCCGGTCGCAGCTCCGGTGCCCGGGTCGGTCTCGTTGACCGGAGCCACATCGGTCAGCGGCAGCGGTGCGGCGGACGCGGCACCGGCAGCGACGCCCACGCCGGCGGCGGCGATCGAGACGGCCGCGGCGAAGGTGCTGAATCTGGATCTCACAGTGTTCCTTTCGTTGGTATCCCGTGCTGGGACGAAGGATGATTACGCTGTCATATGTCGAGCCGCTGCGAGAGTGTTACGGCGAGATATGTTTTCTCTCACACAATTAGAAGCGTCGATGCCTCACTTGCTCGCTGATGCACTTCGTTTCGGGGTCGGCCTCCGTTGCCCCCTCGGTATCCACCTGAACACCCACTGACACCGCGCCCGCTGTCGCGGCCAACGAACCCAGATGCAGGACTCCACCGGGCCGCCTCGCGACCACCGCCGCTCGAGATACGGGCGAGAGAATCCCCCGAGCGCGCTTGGTGAGTTCGGTCGGTTTGCTGTGCAGGTCGGCGCCGATGTCTGGCGGGATGCGGTCGTGGGCGATTAACCGGGCCGCTTTTCCAGGTGTTCGTCGACACCACAGAACGCGGGGAGAACTGTTCTCTCGTCTCGTTCCGCCGCGCCGGGATGGCATGTAAGGCCAGGTGTCCTCGTGGTCGTAGTCGTAGTCGTACCGGCGACAACCGCGTCTCATTCGCGCCCGAACCGCCACCGAATCGATGCCGAGCGGGTGCCGGGACACCGCCCGGCCTCACTAATGTCGGAATCCGTGCCGAGCGAACCCGAGCAGCCCGTACGGCCGCCTTCGTTCCATCTCGATGACATCGCGACCGCGCGCACCGAAGAGGGGACGTCCGGCGTCGACCCGATGGCCCTGCTCGTCGCTGCCCTCGATCTGCAGGCAGCCCTCCCGGGGATCAGGCGTATGCGCGACTGGGCCCACGCGGCGCTGGCCGTCGGCGCCGGGGAGCGAGCTCTCGATATCGGCTCGGGGACCGGCTCGGAGGTGCTGGAGTTCGCCCGCCGGGTGGGACCGGAGGGGCAGGCTGTCGGGATCGAACCGAACCCGGCGATGCTCGCCGTGGCACGTGAACGGGCCGCTGCGGCGGGGGCGCGGTGCCGGTTCGTCGAAGCCGACGCCTACCGGCTGCCGTTCGACGACGACTCCTTCGACGCGGTACGCAGCGAACGCGTCTACCAGCATCTCGACGATCCGGCCGCCGCCACCGCGGAGATCGCCCGGGTCCTGCGGCCGGGCGGCCGGGCGGTACTGGTGGACAGCGACTGGCAGACCGCCATTCTGCACCCCGGCGACACCGAAGTGGTCGCGCGGATGATCGCCGCCATGCTCGAGGCCACCCCCAACTCCAGATCCGGCCGGTCCCTGCGCGGCCGGCTGGCGGCGGCCGGGTTCGAGATCGACGATATGGGTTCAGAAGCGGTGATCTGGGATCCGGCCGCCGCCCGTCCCATGTTCGACGAGGTGGGCGGTGCCGCGCTGGCTCGGGAGGTGATCACCGAACAGGAACACGACGATCTCGTCGCCGCCATCGAAGCGGGCGTCGCGGTCGGTGACTATCACCTGTCGGTCACCATGTTCGCCGTCCTCGGCCACCTCCCGCTTCACTGATCCGAGGTTCCCGGCGCCCCTACCCGCAGTGTGGCGGGCCGGTATCGAAGGCGGGCCTCGCTGCCACCCGGGCGATTTCGGCCGCGAGCTCCGCGTGGTCGACCGGTCGCGTGGTGTCGACCGGCAGCACCGGCCCGAACCCCAGCGGCGTTGCCCGCGCCGCCCAGATATCCCAGTCCGCGGCAAGGCGCTGTTCGTCCCGATACAGTGCGGGGCGCTGACGGGCCGCATAGCGAGCCCGGGCCACCTCGGTTGTTGCATCACACCAGATTTCGACGAACCGGCCGGGCGCCACCAACTCGACCCCCGTCTGCGCGAACCGGAGATCGCGCGGGCGGAACCACCAGGAGTCGACGACCACATCGCGCGGCGCCGCACGGGCCGAGGCCCAGACGGTATCCATTGCGATACCACCGAGATCGGGTACGGCGTCGATCTCGGTGAGGCATCCGGCAAGGGCCTCCTTGACAGCGTCCTTCGACAGGAACTCCGCCCGCAATACCGAGGCGAGGGTCGCCCCGAGAGTCGATTTGCCCGAGCCGGGTAGTCCGTTCACCAGCACCAGCAGTTTGTCCACGAAATCATCGTCGCCGCCGGGCGTCCGGACCGCGAACCCGACCGGTCCGGCCACCCCATGGGAGTTCGACCCTTCTCCCTACCGCCTGGACCGGACGTATGCGGTATCGAAAGCTTGGGAAGTGCGGACCGGCGACTACCCGGAATTCTCTCCGGGGGTGCGAGCCTCCGCAATCCCAGAACGTGTCGCCCCCGGAACCACGCGATGGCAACCTGCCGACGTCGAAGACAGCCATATCGTCGGCCCGAGTCTCTGTTCGAAGCAGTGCTCGAGGTCAGGGTGGGGCCGGAATGCGGTTACCGAGTCTCTGCCCAGGCGAGGAACTGCTGGGCGGTGAAGACCGGTTTCGCGAACTTGATCGCCTGTTTGGCCTTCCCCGACTGTGTGCCGGCCTCGGCGGCGACCAGTGCCTCGCATTTCGTCTTGGTGACGGTGGCGACGGGCACGAGTCCGCACTTTTCGGATAGGCGCTCCAGTTCGGTTCGGTCCCAGGGTTTTCCGGCGTCGTCTGTGAAGCTTCCGGTGAAGCAGACACGCGCGCCGGATATCAGAATCGCGGCGAGATCGGCCGAGGGCAGGGCGGAAGCGGGGGCGAGGAGCGGATACCCGAGCTTCCGTTCCAGGTCGCGGAGCAGAGTTCGGGTGTCGTCGTCGGGCCTGGTCTTCGCGGCCGAGGCGCGCAGCTGTTCGGCGAGGACTTCTTCGCGGGACTTGTCGGCGGGGAGTACGCCGTCGGCCCGGAAACAGTCCGGTCCGCCGCCCCGGCACAGCAGATATCCGGAGGCGGGAGCGGCAGGCAGGAAAACACCGGCACTCGGCGGCGGTACCGGCCGGCGTGTGACGATATCGCGGACGGTGCGGGCGCGGTCGATCGCGCGCGGTGCGTCGAGGCGCTCCCGGTCCGCCGGCGTGAGTTCGGCCGGGGTCAGGTCGCTGCCGATGGGCATGGCGACGGCGGAACCGTTGCGTTTGAGTTCGGCGTCGATGTAGCGGAGGTGGCGGTCGATATCGGCGCCGATCGGGGTCCGCCCCACCAGATACGGGGCGAGCGCGGCCCAGGCCAGGGGCAGGGTCGGTGCGAGGAGGACGTCGGCGGCCGCGATGCCGTAGTCCGCGCGGGCGGCTCCTAGATCGCGTTCCGGGTTGATCAGGGTAGTGATCTCGGTGCCGTCGTCGGTGATCAGGGCGAATTCCACCGGCCGCGGGTGATCGTAGCGGCCGTATTCGCCGACTGTGCAGATGCCCAGGTACACCGGACCGAGCGAGGCCGGGGCGCGCTCGCCCGCGGCAAGGAACCGTCGGACCCGCAGATCGGTCTTCAGGTCTTTGACCGCGACGGGACGCCGCAAGACCAGGCCCGCCATCGACGTGCAGCGGCTGAGCGCGACATACAGTTGTCCATCGGCGAAGGTCCCACCGGTGAGGTCGACTACGAGACGGTCCAGTGTCTGGCCCTGCCCTTTGTGGATCGTGATGGCCCAGGCCAGCCGGAACGGCAGCTGGGTGAAGGTGCCGGCAACCTCGTTGCGGAGGGTTCCGGCCTCGACGACCGGCCGGGTGATCTCCCAGGTATGCGGACGGACGTCCACGCGGATACCGGCGGGAAGTTTCACCGTGACGACGGGTGTGCCGTCCTCGATCCGGAATGCGACGACTCGGCCGATCGTGCCGTTCGCCCATCTGCCCATACCGTCGTTGGTCAGGAGCATGATCTGCGCACCGACCTTGTAGGTGAGTTGGCGTTCGGTCGGCCTGTCGAAGCCGTCCAACTGCCCGGTTTCCGTCGCGTGAGAGGTGATTTCGGGTTGATCCAGCCGGCGGAGTTGATCCCGGTTCCGCCGGTCCGCACTCTTGTTGGTGGTGGTCAGGGTCAGCCAGAACTCGTGGACCGGTGGCCGGAAATCCGCTTCGGTTCGGGCGTTCAGTTCCCCCAGGAGCCGCGGATCGATCGTGCCCGCGCGGATCGCGCCAAGGATCTCCAGCAGGCGCGCGTCGCCGACCTGACGGAACACCCGGGTCAGCTCGATGGTCGGGAATCGTTCCGGCGTGTAGCAATCGGCGGAGAAGAAGTAGGGCGACTCGTACCGTGTGGTGAAGAACTCCGATTCGCTGTCCAGCACGACGGGCGGCAGCTGGAACAGATCGCCGACCAGCACGAGCTGCACTCCGCCGAAAGCTGCACCACGCCGGGGACCGTACCGTTGCAGTGCGGCCGCGAGCATATCCAGCAGATCCGCCCGGATCATCGATGCTTCGTCGATGACGAGCGTGTCGAGCTCACGCAGGGTGGGGGCGAATCGCGCGGGGAAGTACCGGCCGCTGCGGACTTCGTCGAGGGTGGTCTCGGGCCGGAACGAGAACAGATTGTGAATGGTGTGGCCGCCTACGTTCAACGCCGCTATACCGGTCGGCGCGGCCACGAGCACCTTGCGTTCGGTCGTGCGGAGAAATTCGCGGATCAGCGTGGATTTACCGGTGCCGGCCTTGCCGGTCAGGAAGAGGCTGTCACCGCGCGCCAAGCGGTCGAGCGCTCCGGCGAACTCCGCCGTCAAGGTGATCCCGGCACTCTCGGTGGTCGTCATATGTCGTCCCGCGGCTCTCTTCGTCTGTTCACCGGTCCCGGCCGCACGCGATCCGCGAATTCTGCCGGGAAATCCGCGATGGCCGGGCTGTTCAGCTCTTCGGGCATGAGGCAATAGCCGGCTCCGGCTTTCGAGCCGTTCGGCCGCGCCGTGCCCAACCCCGCGATGCCGCCGGCAGCGCCGAAACAGCAGTGGAGTACCCCGTACCCGCCCTCACCGTGACGGATCCGCACCCGGTTGTGTGTTGTGCGCTGTGCGCGCTCACCTGTGCGCGTTGCTGGGCTGCGATGTGAGAACGGGGAGTCGAACCCCTCGCACTGCCCTCCGTGCGCCAGGAGGTGACCGATTGCCCGTCGGTCCAGCGGGTCGGTGCGCGCCTCCGTACCGGCTACCTGCTCCACTGCTGTGGTCAATCCAGTAGGTCGACCTCCCAGTTGGCGCGCTGGATCCGCACATCCAGTTCACGCAGCTGCGCGGCCAGCCCATCGGCCTGCGCGCGGAGTTCGGCGACCGGCAGCGCGGACAGGATCTTCAACTCCGACCGGAGCTGTCGCGCGTAACCACCCCGGTTCTTGCCCGCGGCCGCGTCCGCCGCGTCGGTGATCACCGAATGCCGCAACCGCAGCGCGTCCCGGCGAGCGAGCGCATCGGTCAGGGTGCCGTCCGGGCCGATGTTCGTGGCGGCGTTGGTGCGATTGATCCGCCGGATCAGCGTTTCGTACTCTTCGAGCACTTCGCCGGCTTCGCCGAGTAGCGCCGCCGCGTCCTCGGCGGGCTCCTCGCCCTCCTGGAACCGGGCGTTGCCGACGATCCGGGCGCGCAGCTGTTCGACACGGCGCACCGCGTCCGCACGCAACGACAGAGCCTCTGCTGGCTTCACATCCCTACTTTCGGTCACGACCACGAAGGTTCCACAAGCTTGCCATGCACTACTGGCCATCCAGATCGCTGCGATCAACCGATGGACGAAACCAGTGTGGGCGGGCTAATCGTCGGCGGCAACTATGAGTCGGAGAGACCCTCCTGTCGTGTCGATCGTGACGATCTCGTGGAACTCGGTGTAGATGAACCCGTAGTCATTGACAGCCGAGGAGTCGAGTCCGGACAGTGTGACGATGTCTGTGGCAGTGCGAGCCGGCTCGAATACGTTCCGGTCGATCACCTGGCGTAGCGCATCCGGAACAACACCGCACTGATCGATCCAGCGCGTCAGCAGTGCGATTACGGGTTGGGTTCGGAGTCCCCCCGGGATCAGCCATGAGGACGAAGCTATCAGAGTTGGTATGGCAAGTGCCCCTGTCGAATAGGCCGCCGGCGTCATGAGGGCAAAGTGTGTCCGGTGGGCATAACGAGGCGGCCGGGTTCGGGTGATCAGCCGGACTGCCTACGCTCGGAGCGTGGACGATCAGGATCAGTACGCGCGGTACGCGGCGGATCGGCAGGTGCTCCGGGCGATCGGCGCCCATCTCGGTAGCGAGGTCGGCCGGGTGGAAGTGCGGATCCCCCGGGCAATGGCTGAATCCGCGATGGCCGCGTGGAATCGAGACGAGTCGGATGACATGGGCGAGGAGAGCCGGGAACAGGGCGCGTTGCGTGAGGACGCGGCGGAGCTGGCCCTGATCGGGCTGGCGATCGACGAGCGCGGGGTGTGGAACGGTGACGATGTCGTGGTCGATCTGGATATCGCCCGGATCGCCGCGGCACTTCGTGCGGTGCGGTAGGCGGTCCGCAATCGAGGGGGTACGGAAGAGGTGGCCGGCGCGATCCCGCTCCGCTGGTAGTCGCAAGCCCCGACACCCCGCTGCTCGGAAGGACGCGGGGGAGTGAGTGGTAACGGTCGTATTTACGAAGTTCGTCCAGGAGAAGTTCGAGGGTGTCACCGTCGGGGGTAACGGACACCTGTACGTGGTCACCGATAACGACGGCCTGGACGACGCCAATGGTGAAACGGTGTTCCTGGACCGCGGGCCGGCCGGGTCCGCACTCGGCGGATAGCTCGGCGTCGATCTCGCCGCCGGGCACGAAGCCCGCCGGCGAGGTCGGCCATCCCCTCAGGCCACCGCGGCGTGGAATCCTGGGCATCGCCTTGTCGAAGATCACCGACCTTGTGTCGTTCCTGCGAGCGCGGGCACGCGTTCACGCCCGGTCTCGGGACCGTCGGAAGGACTCACTGCCTGTGCTGGGGCATGAGGAGACGGAATCGTATATTCTTCCATTTAAATATTTGGATGGAGGAACGGATGCGGATCCTAGTGGTGGGCGATGGTGCGCTCGGGCAGGTTTTCGGGCTGCGGCTCGGGCTCGGTGGGGCGGCCGTGAGCTATCAGGTCAAGCCCGGACGGGCCGGTTGGGGTGGCACCGGGCGCACGCTGTATCGGCTGCGCCGGTTCGGCGGTCCGGTCGCCGAGCGACTGCGGCCCGAGGGCGTACACGCCGAGACCCCGGACGGGCCTTGGGACATGGTCTGGTTGTGCGTGTCCTCGACCGCGCTGCGCGGGTCGTGGCTGCCCGGCTTGCGAGACGCGGTCGGCGACGCGACCGTGGTCACCATCGGGCAGGATCTGCACGATCGGGAGGTGCTGGAGCGGGTGTGGCCGGCCGAGCGGATCGTGCAGGTGGTGCCGTCCCTGTTCGCCTACTCCGCGCCGTTGACCGGTGAGGTGCCGGCGCCGGGGATCGCGTACTGGGTGCCACCCGGTTCGGCATTGAAGGTGCTCGGTGAACCGGCTCGAGCGGAGGCGGTGGCGAGCGCGTTGCGCGCCGGTGGCCTGCGTGCCCGCCGGTCCACCCGGGCGGGTACCGGCGAACACGTCGCCGCGCTGATGGTGCCCTATATCGCTGCGCTGGAGGCGGTGGGCTGGTCGCTGCCCGCGCTGCTCTCGGACATCGGACCGGCGGTCGAGGCCGGCGGGGAAGCCTCGGCGGTTGTCGCCGCGCAAGCCGGGGGCCGCCGGGTCCGTACGCCGAAGTGGGTGGCCCGGTCGGTACTGCGGCTGTTGTGGGTGCTGCCCCCGTTCGCCCTGGGCCGCTACTTGGCAGCCCATTTCACCAAGGTGGCCGATCAGACCAGGCTGATGCTCGATGGTTGGATCGCCGAAGGCGAAACCCGGGCGCTGCCGGTGACCCGTCTGCGCGAGCTGCGGAATCGTCTTTCCGCCCGGGAAACGGCGTGACCCCCACCGCGGAAAGCGTGCTGGGCACCTTCACCGAATGTCAGCCACTGTTCACCGCGCTCGGAGACGACCGGCGGCAGGCGATCATCGCCCTGCTGCTGAAAGCCGGTGGGGAGGCAAGCGTGGGAGAGATCGCCGCGCAGCTCGGGCTCTCCCAGCCGGCTGTCTCGCATCACCTGAAGATTCTGCGTGCGGCGCGACTGCTCACGGTGGAACGGCGTGGCACCCTTCGGTTCTACACGCTCAATGGTGCCGAACTGACCGATCTCCTGGCTCCGCTGCGTGAACTCGTGGACCAGATCACCTCCTGCGCCGACCGGCCCGGTCATGAGAGTCGGGGCGGGGCCCGGTAGGCGGCGAGGAAATCGGCGCCGGAGCGAATCGCCCGCCCTCCGGCGCCGTGTAGTGGAACGTCGCGCGCCGCCGGTCAGGGATTCGTCGAGCAGCGGACTGCCGTCGGTATCTTCGCGCCGGCGTTTGTTTCGGCGCCGGGCAGCAGGCTCCGCCGTCGACCGGGGCACAGTGCGGCCCTACTCCTCGTCGGCATCCCATTCGGACTGGCCGGCGCAGGTAATCCAATGCAACGCATGGAATCGTTCCGCCGTGAGCATAGGATCCAGATCGCCGATTATTTCTCCGGTTTGCTCGTATACATCCTCCATGAAGTGATTCAGGAAGAAGTAGTAGTGCAGTTCCGTGAGTATCTCCCGGCCGGGGCGCAGGCCGGCGTCCCGGATGAACGGCTGCAAGGGTTGGCCCAGCGCCGGTAGATGGTCGGCGACCAGCGCGCCGTCCATCCTTTCGCCGGGATCGACCAGACCCGGAACTCTCCCCGAGGCCCAGAGCAGGACATACAGGGACTCGGCTCGCCAGGTCAGTGAGTTCGACTGCATCGCCGACTGCTGCCACAGCATCTCCTCTTCGGGCAGGTCGGTCAGCGAGAAAGCCCATTTTTCTCGTTCGGTCAATTCCTGCAGAAAATCTTCCGCTCGCATCCATTCCGCGACTTCCCTCGGATCCGGATGGAAGAGGATGCCGAGCAGTGCGTGGAGGGCGAGTGTACGCCTGGCCAACTCACCGGGATCACGAAGCCGGATGGGGAAGATCTCCTCGATTTCAGGGAGGGAGTCCACTTCCAGCCCGTGCTGTTTCAATCGGTCCTCTGTCGACAGGGTCATCGAATTCCTCTCTGTGGCACTATGCGTCACCGAACGCTCGGTGGATTCCTTCGTGCGAAGGGCCGGACGACATGGTCTTCGAAGGGCAGGGCACGCCGGCCGGGGCGGGCAGCGCCAATTCCGTGTCGATTGCGGAAAGTACTGACGCTCAGCGATTTCCCCCTACGTCTCTACGCCCACGGTCGAGCCGTCAGTTTTTCGCGCCTCCCCTCCCGGATGCAAATGACAGAAGTCGCGAGGATCGGTCCATGGTCGATGGCCGGCCGAAACACCTTCCTCACCGCGTCCGAACCGGGTCGCGGGGGCGCTACCGTGTACGCCGACCTGTCACGCGATCCCAGCCGCCCGCTGCGGAAAATTCGGAACGAGGAAGCCCATGTCGGGATATGTTTTCGATACCAAGCACGACCGCTATCCGGTGGCGGCCCACGTCTTTCTCGTCGAGCGCGGCCGAATCCTGTTGTTGCGCCGGGCCGGTCGCGGCTACGCCGACGGGCGACTCGGGCTGCCGGCCGCCCACGTGGACCGCGGGCAGGCTCTTACCGTGTCGGTGGTCCGTGAGGTCGCCGTGGAACTCGGAATCGCCGTTGCCCCCGCCGACCTACGCCCGAGCGGCACAATGTTCCGCTGGGCCGGTGAACCCCGGGTCGATATCTTCTTCGCCGCGGAGTCGTGGCAGGGCACACCGGAGATCCGCGAACCACACAAGTGCAGCGAACTCGTCTGGGCCGACCCCGATGACCTACCCGGGGACGCCCTCGATTTCGTGGCCACCGCGTGGGCGGATGCGAGAGAAGGCCGGATGTTGCGGGAATTCGGCTTTGTGTCGGTCCCGATGTGAACGTAGCCGGCTTGGAGCGGCGCACCGCTGCCGCACTGCCGACAGCCGAGCGTGGTCGGCGGTGCCTGTCACGATGCGTTCGGCTCGGGTGAACTGCGGCGATATCAAGTCCGACCCGTCGGCGGGGGAGTTGCGTATTGGTCTCGCTCCAGGGTGTGGTGGTGTGCTGCGGGGGTGAAACTCTCCGCATTCGTTCAGTTCGTCTCGCTCGATCGCCGGCGACTCGCGGCCGCCGCGCTGGCGGTGTCCGCGCTCTCGGTGGCCACCGCATGTGACGCCGGCCCCGGTACCACGGTCGCTTCCGCACCCGCGGGCACTACCGGCCAGGTTGTGACGACACAGCAGTTCGCCGACCTGGAAGCGGCCCACGGCGCGCGACTGGGGGTGTTCGCGCTCGACACCGCCGACGGCCGCAGCGTGGCCTACCGTGACGGTGAGCGGTTTCCGATGGCCTCCACGTTCAAAGGCCTCGCCTGCGGTGCCTTGCTGCACAAGCATCCGCTGTCCTCGGGGTTCTTCGATCGGGTGATCCAGTATCCGCGCACCGATCTCGTCGAGAACTCGCCGGTCACCGAGCAGCATGTCGATACCGGGATGACGGTGGCCGCCCTGTGCGAGGCGGCCATCACGGTGTCGGACAACACGGCCGGCAATCAGATCCTGAAACTGCTCGACGGCCCGGCGGGCTTCACCGCGTTCCTCCGCGCCCTCGGTGACACCACCTCGCGACTGGACCGCTGGGAAACCGAGCTGAATACCGCGATCCCCGGCGACGAACGCGACACCACCACTCCCGCCGCACTGGTCGCCGACTATCGCGCACTGGTAGTCGGCGACAGCCTCGCGGAACCCGAACGCGCGCAACTGTCCGCGTGGCTCGTCGCCAGCGCGACCGGTGGCAATCGCATCCGAGCGGGGCTGCCCGCCGGCTGGAAGGTCGGCAACAAGACCGGGTCCCCGGCCTACGGTTCCGCCCTCGACGTGGCCGTGGCCTGGCCGCCGGGACGGGCCCCGCTGGTCATCGCGGTGCTCACCACCAAATCCGAGCAGGATGCCGAACCGGACAATGCTCTGGTGGCCGCCGCCGCCCGGGCCGCTGTGGAAGCGCTCGGCACCAGCCCGGCCGGCTGACGCGGTATTCGACCACCCTCTGTCGGACCGGGCTGCGGCTCTGCCGACGGCCGGTCGATTCCGGTGACCGGCGCGGCGTAGTCGCGAGACGTGGTCCCGGACCGTACCGCGGCGGGTCAGGCCGAGATCGTGCCGCTGTAGACGGTGAAACCTTGCCCCTTGGATTGGCATCCGAAGCTGCCGTGGAACCCTACATCGCAGCGCGCGCCGGCGTGCTCGACGTAGGGCCCCCACGTGCCCACTCCGGTTTTGACGTCGCTGATCTGCGGGTTCCCGCCGGGGAGCGTGTACGGCGTGCCACCGTCGAAGGTCGGGTGCGCGGGCAGCCACGACTGGTCGATGACGATCTCGTTCGTCTGCAACGGGATCGGTAGGAAGCGGTATTGGAGGCGGGCGGGTTGCGCGATATCGCAGCCGACCGTTCCGTCTCCGTAGATGGCGCAGCTGAAGGTTCCGGCGGTGAAGTGAACGGTGTCCGCTTCGGCGTGGGCAGTCGCGGTCAGGAGTAGGGGCGCCAGTCCAGCGGCTGCCAGCACGCCGGCTGCTCTCGTCATCATTCGCTTCATTCGGAACTCCTTCGGGTACGAATTCGGAACTACCGTCGAGTGTTTCGCGAGACACTAGTCGTTCGTTTCGGAGAATAAAGGAGTTTCGGCTCGAAGCGATCGCGCGCGATGGAGGCGTGGCCACAATCTTCGGCGCAGCGAACCACGGCCGTCGGTTCGTATACGGCCCGAGGGGCGAGCCGACGCCCGGGGGTCACGTCCGGCCGCGGAGTTCCGAGGTCCGATCGCCGGTGGTAGGAGTCGAATGGGTGAGGAGTCGGTCGCCGGGCCCCCATTCCGACCGGCGGGGCAATCCGTGGCGGACGGGCTGCGATCAGCTGCGGCCGGCAGTGCGACGTGGATGGTCGAGAACCGCGCGCCAGGCGGCTTCCCATGGAAACAGATCCAGGTAGCTCTCGCCCGTCCCGGGTTCGTGCTGCTCGTCACCGGCCAGCACCGTAACCCCCCAATCGGACAGGTTTCGCCTCGCCACCTGCACTGCCGGAAAACTCATCTGCGCTCGGTTGGAGAACGGTACCGCCACCACCGGCAGCCCCTTGCCCACCGCTTCGACCAGTAGTCCGAGCGGCAGCGTATCGGAGATCCCGGTAGCCCATTTCGCCATGGAATTACAGGTGAGGGGTGCCGCGATCATGGCGTCGGCCGGCGGAAGGACGTCGGGTGTGCCGGGCTTTTTGTAGTGGCTGCGTACCGGGTGACCGGTCCGCTCTTCGAGCAGGTCGATATCGATGAACCCTCGGCCGTCCGGTGAGGCGATGACGCATACGTCCCAACCGTCGGCCTGCGCCAGGTCGACGAGCCGGGTGACGTGGCGGGCGGGCGGTGAGCCGGTGACGATGGCGTACAGGACCGGTTCTTTCCGCTCATTCACAACACCCATGATGTCAGTCCAGAGCAGGGGAGGTCTCACGCCGTGACGGCCGCAACAACGTCCGGCCTGCAGCCGACGACGCGTGGCAGCGCCGCACCGACGAATTCGGAAACGTTTGAATGAGTGTAGTGGGCCGACATTCACCGGGTTCGGCGCTCGGTACGGCGCAGGTCCGGTCGCCGGTGGTAATGGCGGCCCGGGGTGTGTCGGTACTGTCGGCTGTGTCGAGCACGACACAGCGAAAGGGTCAGTCGATATGAATTCGGGTTCCGCAGCAGCTATGGAAAATATTCGTCAGGGCTACCTCAACGGCGATCCTGTCGCCACCGCCCTCTTCATTCCCCTGTTCTTCATCGCGGGCGCGTTCGCGCTACTGCAGGGCCAGCCGTTCTGAGCGCACTTCATCAGAAGTAGCCGAGAACACCGGAGGTGGGCACGGGAACCGCGCCTTGCACGATGTCACGTGGGGCGCGGTTCACCGCCGAAACCCCGGGGCTCACCATGGGACTTTCGACAGTCTCGCCGACACCCGCGCCGGTAGGAGACAAATCTCCAAGTCGGTGAGTGGCGGCTCCGCACATACTCCATTCATGAGCATCGAGCAGATCACCCCGAAACTGATCGTCGAGGGCGCCGACGCGGCGATCCGCTACTACACCGGCGTATTCGATGCCGCTCTTCAGCAGCGGCACGAGGCGGACGGCAGGGTGGTGTTCGCCGCGCTCGAACTTTCGTGCGGAGCCGTATTCGAGGTGAAGGACGCCGACGAGTTCGATCACGACCCGCTGCGGCTCGGCGGGCGCGGACTTCTTCTCTCTGTGGTGTCGGCCGATCCGGACCGCCTCGCCCAACGGATGGCGGAGGCCGGCGGCGAGATCGTGTTCGAGGTGGCGGATCAGCCGTACGGCGCGCGCCAAGGGCGGGTGCGGGATCCGTTCGGTCACGAGTGGATCGTCGGGAGGCCGATCCCGTAGGACCGGGGGTGCGCGCAGGGCTGTGAAGTCAGGGAAGTAGCAGGCCCCAGTAGATCGCCCAGCACACGAACCCTGTTCCGCCGACGACCACTACCGCCCATCGGGTCCACGCCCCTTTCGACATTCCGGCCGGTGAGCGGGGCGTTCGCACAACGAGGTAGCCCAGCGCGACCACTGCGCACACGGCAACGATCTGCAATGCCAGCCACGGCAGGGTGCGGCCGAAGAGTAGAGGGCCGAAGGAGGTCGCGCGGCTGGTGAGGATATAGCCGAGCTGGACGACCGCGCCGACGATGCCGATCACGGCCGTCGATATGAGTATGCGCGCGGGGCGCCGGTCCGGCAGCCGCCAGGCCCGGACCGTGCCGGTCAGCGCGTAGCCGCCGAACGCGAGCGCGATCACGACCGTCAGCAGCAGGTTTGCGGGAGCCGATTCCCACCGGGCCACCGCTTCGAGGTCGCGCACCGGATGTCCTTGCACCGCAGGTGGATCGGCGCGCGGGAGGGAAGCCGAGCCGGGCAGCCCGTTGACCCACTCACCCATGAGTTCGCCGTATCCCGGCGCGAGGCCGGGCAGCTTGTCGAAGCCGTCGGTGGTCGGTTGCCCACTGTGCTGGGTGCCGGGCAGCGTGACCAGGGTGTAGTTCCTCTTCCCGGCGCGGTCGAACGCGGCCTGGAAACCGCGCAGGCTGTCACCCGGCGGGGTCAGCCGGTCCTTGTCGCCCCAGATGGCGAGGACCGGCTGCGTGATCTGTTCCAGCACCGGAATCGGGTCATAGTCGGCCTGCGCGAACAGCCCGGCGCCGACGAGCTGCCGGATCCCGTTGCGCGCCAGGATATCGACCATTGATCCGCGCACGCCCGCCGCGCCGAACCTGGTCTCGTTCGCCCAGGCCTGCTGCGCGGCCGGCGGCCCCGAGTTCGCGCCGATCGTGATCAGGAAGGCCGCGTCGGCCGATCGCGAAGCGGCGAGCGGCGCCACCCACCCGCCCTCGGACAACCCCCACAGACCCACTCGGGCGGGATCGACCTCCGGTCGGCTCCGCAATGCGGCAAGACCTGCCAGCGCGTCGTCGGCCAGTAGCGAATAGTCGCGGTGCGCCGGTGTGTACCCCTCGGTCCGCTTGTCGTAGGCGAGCGCCACGATGCCCGCGCGGGCGAAAGCGTCGGCGGTGAGGTCGTAGTGGGCACTGCGGCCGTCGCCCGACCCGTGGACGAGGACGACGCCCGGCCGTCCGGCGGCGCCGGACGGCGCGTGGACGGTGCCGGTCGTCGTGGTGCCGTCGCCGCGAGTGAACGTGATATCCACCGTGGTGGTGTCGTCTTGTGCGTGTGCGGGCGGTATTCCGTAGCAGACAGCGGCGATCACGGCGGCGGCGAAGAAAGCGATACGTCGAACGATCGAAGACATGGTGGGGCTACTGGGCCGAGGTGTCGCCGGGCGCCGGGAAGGCGAGGAAACGAGTCAGTACGCGGCGGGCGCCGGGCCGGCCCTGCCGGTGGGTCACTTGGAAACGCTTGAGCAGTGCCAGGTAATCCTCGAAGAATTCCTCGATTTCCGCGGGCGTCGCATAGACCGCTCCACGCGAGAAAGGCATGATGTCCGCCCAGTCACCCAGCTCGGTGCGTCGAGCCTCGAACTGCTGGAACATCTCGATGTCCTCGGCGAGGTGCTGCGCGAACAGTCCTTCCAGTAGTTCGCGCACCTCTGGTGATCGTTCGCGGTCCATCCGGTACCGCAGATCCTTGGGCGGCGAACGCCACCACCGTTCCTTCCCCTTGGCCAGCTCCGGTGCCTCCTCGATGAATCCGTTCTCGGCCAGCTGTCGCAGGTGGTAGCTGGTAGCTCCGGTGTTCTCGCCGAGCAGGGCGCCGAGCGCGGTGGAGGTGGCCGGACCGTTTTCGGCGAGGGCGCGCAGGATGCGCTGGCGCAGCGGGTGCGCCAGCGCACGGAGAGCGGCCGGATCGGTGATCTCTCTGGGGGGTATCTCAGCGGGCATGGTTACAGAATATCCTTTGCAAACTTTGGTTTGCAAAGATTTCTTTGTAACCACCCGGTGCGCGCCGGGCCGCCGGCTCCGGGCAGGTCAGGCCGGTACTCGGTCGCGGGTGAGGAAATCGTCGACGAAGCGCCCCGCCCGGTCTTCCAGCGCCGCGTAGTGGGCGTCCCGAGTAGAGCCGGTGAGCGCCTCGTCGAGCAGCAGATTGCCGTCTGCGTCCACCCGTTGCCGTTTCTCCTCCGCGCCCGGCAGCAGTCCCACCGAAGACTCGGCCAGGCCGCAGTAGTACGCGATACCGTCGTTGAGTTGCATGCCGAGTGACTGCTGCATGATGTCGACGACGCCGTCGTCGTCCGCCGCGCCGGCCAGGCCGAGCCACAGCATCCGTTTGCCCGCGAGCCGGGGTTTGCTGCGGCCGTAGGCGAATCCGTAGTTCCATACGCGGTCGATCCAGCCTTTGAGGATCGCCGGGACCTGCACCCAGTACACCGGGAACACCGCGACGATGACGTCGGCGGCGAGGACGCGCCGCATATGGTTCTCGACCTCCGGCGAGTACGTCTTCTCCCGATTTCCCCATTCCGGCAGGTCCGCGGCGTCCATCCGGGGATCGAAGTTCTCGGCGTGCAGGTCGAGCAGGTCGATGCGGTAGCCCGCCGCGGTGAGCCGCTGGGCGGCGAGGTCGGCGATATGGGCGGTGAGCGAGTCGCGGCGCGGGTGGGCGACGACGACGAGGGCGGTGCGGGCGGTCGTGGCATCGTCGTTCGTGGTGTGCGACACGGGATCCTCCATCTCGATCCGGCTCTCTCCGGATACTCGGTTGTGCGGTCTCATCTGATTCCACACCGCATACGGTGGACGATCTATGGGTAATGGTCTAAATCTGATAGGAGTTCGTCTACCCTCGATGGGGTGGATCCATTGAGCACACTGCTGAGCGGTATCCGTGCCGAAGGCGCCGTACTCACCAACGCGGTGCTGGAAGCACCATGGAGTATCCGGTTCGCCGATCGCGCGCCGCTCACCATGATCACCGTGCTGCGTGGCGGGGGCACCCTGCTGCTGCCCGGTGGGATCGAGCGCCGGATCGTGGCCGGGGACACGGCCGTCGTGCGCGGCCCGGAACCGTTCCTTTTCGCCGACCACGCGGGCACGGTCGACCTGCCCCACGAACAGTACGAGATCGCCTGCTTCGCGCCGGACGTGAAATGCGATGCCGCGCTGGACGACGGCCGCTGGGGCGACGACCTGGCCGGTGAGACCGCGCTGGTCGTCGGCGCCTACCGGGCCTCGGGCCGGCGCCACGAACGCCTGCTGCGCGCGGTGCCGCCGGTTCTGGTGGTCTCCGACGATGTGGAGGTGTGCGCCTGGATGGAGTCGGTGGCCACGGATGCGGTGCGACGGCCGGCCGGTGCGCAGGCGTTGATGGACCGGCTGCTCGACTGGAGTCTGGTGTGCACGCTGCGTGATTGGTTCGACGGGCAGGACGCGGGCGCGCCGGGCTGGTACCGCGGGCCGGCCGATCCGGTGGTGGGGCCGGCGTTGGAGGCCATGCACGGAAAACCCGCCGCCGGGTGGACGGTCGCGTCGCTGGCCGCGGAAGCGGGTGTTTCGCGGGCCCTGTTCGCGCGGCGGTTCTCCGAGGTCATGGGGCAGTCGCCGTTGGCGTATCTCACCGAATGCCGGATGGACGAGGCGGAGGAACTGCTCACCGATCGCAGTCTGACGGTGGCGCAGGTGGCGAAGGCCGTGGGTTATGCGGACGCGTTCGGTTTCAGTGCCGCGTTCAAACGACATCGGGGTATCCGGCCGAGCGATTTCCGCACCACCGTCGATCTCGGCGCGTGAACTGCGTGTCGATCGCCCGGTCGGCGGGTACCGCCCGGGTGTGGAAGGGTCGGAGGATCCTTCCGAAGATCGCGAAAGGTTCGATATGCACAGCAATATCCGACATTTCGGCTTCGCCGCCCTGCTGAGTGCTCTGGGCGTCGCGGCAGCATACGCGGCACCGGGTGCGGGAGCGGCCGTGACGGGAGTAAATGTCACCACCGGCCCGGAGGGACTGCGCTCCGGTTGCGCCTATACGGTCACGGCGACAGTCGATGCGCCGCCGTCGGAGGCCGGTGAGATCACCATCATCAGCAGCGGTGGTTCGGTTCCGGGTAACGGAGAGCGGCTGGGTCAGGCCGTTTATCACCCGGAGAACGGGACGGCGACCTTCGAATGGACGCCGAAATACGCCGGTCGCCAGAACATCATCGCCCAGCAGTTCACCCCGGGGCAGTACACATCGTCGAAGTACATCGAAGTCGATGTGCGAGGGCCCGGGCTGAACACCGGCAGTTCGTGCGTGCCGCTGCCGTAGCCGGCCTGCGCTCCGCCGCCGGCGCGCACGAGCGGTAGGTTCGCCTCGGATCGGTGGGATCGGCCGGAACGCCGCCCACCGCTGCCGCGAACGGTCTACCGGGCGCCGATCGACTGTGCCAGAAAAGGCCAGGAGGTACGCAGGTCGTCTTCCCAGTAGCCCCACGAGTGGGTGCCGACCGGGCGATCGTCCAGCGTTACCGGGATATTCAGTGCGCGTAGCCGGTTGGCCAGGTTCACCGTGCAATACCGGATCGCCGCCTCGATCGGGCCGCCGAAGGCGAGCTGCACCGGAAGCGGGATCCGGCCCTCCTGTACGCGGCGATCGAAAGGTGTGTCGTGCGGGGCCGCCGGTACTCCGCTGCCGGTGCTGAGGTAGACCTGGGTGCCGCGCAGCCGGTCCGCATTGACCAGCGGATCGTTGGCCCGCCAGAGCGGTCCGTCCTGCGGACCCCACATGTTCTCGACGCTCTGCCCGCCGCCCCAGAGTTCCACGGTGAGCCGGACGAATTCGTGGCCGACCGGGTCGGAGGTCTGGGCGCAGCCGCTGTAGGAGGCCACGCTCTTCCAGTAGCCGGGTTCGGCGATGGCGAGATTGAGCACGGAGGTGCCGCTCATGGACACACCCGCGAGCGCACGGTTGCCGTCGGCGCCGAGGAACTTCTCGATCACCGGCGGTAGTTCCTTGTTGAGGAAGGTCTGCCATTTGTTGCGGCCCAGAACTGCGTCGTCACGAATCCAGTCCGTGTAGTAGGAGTTGCTGCCGCCGTACGGGGTGACGACATTGACATCCTTGCCGCGCAGGAACTCGAAGGCGTCGGTCTGCACATCCCATCCGCTCTCGTTCGGCCCGCCGCCCGAACCGTTGAGCAGATACAGCGTGGGCCGCGGTGTCGAACTGTCCGCGGCACGGATGACCTGGATCGGGATCGGCCGGTTCATCGCGGGGGAGAAGACCGTCACGGTCTGCTGCCGATCGTTCACGTTCGCCGCGGAGACCACGTGCGCCGCGTCCGGTGCCGTCGAGGCAGGTCCGGCCGTACCCACCAGCCCGGCGGTGGCCAGTACACCCGCCAGTCCCCAGCGCAGTGCGCTCATACGTGTCCATCGGCGTGCACTCACAGTGGTGAACCTCTCGTGTACTCGTTATCGGCCGAGGTCCGAGACCTCGGCGCCGGGAACGGCGTCGAGAGAAGGTTCGTGTGGGTCGGGCAGGTGGTTTGGTCCACGGCCGGACTATTTGCGGGCACGAGCGTGATCACGGCCGAAAGCCCGGCGTGAGCTGTCCGGTCCGGCGGCGCCTACGGCACCGGGGCGGCGCGGAGAAATCCGCGCCGCCCCGGTATCGGGTCGATCGATGCGCCCCGCCGGGGCGGACCGGTGAATCTAGACCGAAGCGGTCGCCAGCGCCTCGGTGGCCTGCACGGCCTGCCCGACACCGGCCACGATCGCCGCGGCGCGCAGCGCCTCGAAGATCACCTCGCGCGATACACCCGCCTCACGCAGCGTGTGCTCATGGGCTTCCAGGCAGTGCTGGCAGCCGTTGATCGAGGACACCGCGAACGACCAGAGTTCGAAATCGGCCTTGTCGACACCGGGGGCGCCGATGATCTGCATGCGCAGACCGGCCCGCAGATCGTCGTACTTACCGTCCAGGAACGCCTTGCCCCGGTAGAACACATTGTTCATACCCATGATCGAGGCGGCGCCCAGCGCGGCGTTGTAGGCCTCGGCGGACAGCACGTCGGCCGCTTCCTCGGCGATCTCCCGCAGGGTCGCCGTGGAGCGGGTCGCGGCGGCCGCGGCCAGCAGGGTGCCCCACAGCTGCTGCTCGTTGAGCACCGTCGTCCGCGATATGGACGACAGGTTGAGCTTGAGGTCCTTGGCGTACTCGGGGAGCGAGCCCTTCAGATTGTCGATACTCACCGGTTCTCCTTCCGCTCTCAGACGCTCGCGGCCAGCAGTTCGCGCGCGTCGATGGTCGGGTCGCCCTTCTTCCAGTTGCAGGCGCACAGTTCGTCGGACTGCAGCGCGTCCAGCACGCGCAGTACCTCGTCGACATTGCGGCCGACCGAACCGGCGGTCACCGACACGAACTGGATCTCGTTGTTCGGGTCGACGATGAAGGTGGCGCGGTCGGCGACGCCGTCGGCATTGAGAACACCGGTGGCGGCAGCCAGTTCGCGCTTGAGGTCCGACAGGATGGGGAAGGGCAGCGTCTTCAGGTCCTCGTGCTGGGCCCGCCACTGGAAGTGCACGAACTCGTTGTCCACGGACGCGCCGAGGACCTGGGCGTCACGGTCGGCGAACTCCTCGTTCAGCTTGCCGAACGCGGCGATCTCGGTCGGGCACACGAAGGTGAAGTCCTTCGGCCAGAAGAACACGATCCGCCACTTGCCCGCGTGATCGGCGCTGGTGACCCGGGTGAAATAGTCGTCCGGCTGCTGAGCGTCGACCTTGGACAAGTCACCACCGATCACCGCGGTGAGGTCGTAGGCGGGGAACTGGTCGCCGATGGTCAGCAGGGGCATGCCCGAAACTCCTTCTTGTATCAGTGGTACCGGCCTGGTTGATTTCCAGCCGGTCAGGCGAAAGCTCGTAAGTAATCTTGCCGAATCACCGGCAAAAGGCAAAAGTGATGAGTCGCACTAGACTGATAGGCGTGCCCGATCAGTCTTATCAACCCACCCTGTCACAGCTGCGTGCGTTCGTCGCGGTCGCCGAATATCGGCACTTCGGCACCGCCGCGGCGCGGCTCGAGGTGAGCCAGCCCACGTTGTCGCAGGCATTGGCCGCACTGGAAAGCGGGCTCGGACTGCAGCTCATCGAGCGCAGCACCCGGCGCGTCCTGGTGACCGCGGCCGGTGCCCGGCTGCTTCCCGCCGCCACGGCCACGCTCGAAGCCGCCGACCGTTTCCTGGCCTCGGCCACCGGGGATATCCTGGCCGGTGTACTCCGCATCGGGATCATCCCCACCGCGGCCCCCTACATCCTCCCGGCCCTGCTGCCCACCCTGCATCGCAAACTTCCCGCGCTGACCCCGCAGGTGATCGAGGACAAAACAGCTCGCCTGATCGACGAGCTGCGCGCCGGAGTGCTCGACGTCGCGGTGCTCGCCCTGCCCGCCGAGGCCGCGGGACTGGTCGAAATACCGCTCTATACCGAGGAATTCGTCCTGGTGGTCCCGGCCGGTCACGCGCTGGCCGGTCGCAGCGATATCGAACCCGCGGCGCTGGGCACGCTACCGATGCTGCTCCTCGACGAGGGGCACTGCCTGCGGGACCAGACCCTCGAACTGTGCCGTTCCACGGACGTCCACCCGGGCGGGGCCGGGGACACCCGTGCGGCTTCGCTGTCCACGGTGGTCCAGTGTGTGGCCGGAGGACTCGGGATCACCCTCATTCCGGAAATGGCGGTCGCCGCCGAGACCGGCCGCGGCGCACTCGATACCGCACGTTTCGCGAATCCGGCGCCGGGCCGCACTCTCGGACTGGTTTTCCGGGCGTCCAGCGGCCGGGCCGACGACTACGCCTACCTGGCCGAAATCATCCGCACCCAGCGGCCCTTCTGATCACCTGCGCACTTCCGCCGCACCGGTCGCTACGCGGTGCCCGCTTCGAGCAGTCCGACCCCACTCACCGAGTGAAGGCGGGATCTCCGGACGCGTGGGTTTCGGTGACGGATCAAGCCACCGCTCGGCCTTCGTCCGGTACCACGGTGATATCGCCGGGCTGGTGCGGAATCCCCCGGGATCTACATGGCGGCAGGGCCACCCGCGAACGCGTAAGGTCGGCACGATGTTGTATCGGGACAGCATGAGACCCGCCACTCTGCTCGCCGGGCGAAGAACCGCCCGTTGCGCCCGCCCACTCGCTCCGGCCACTCGGCGTCGGCTTCCGGGCCGGGCGGTTCGCCGATGATCGACCGGGAGCCGCGGTGAAGATCCTGGTGCTCGGTGGATACGGTGCGGTCGGAAGTCATCTGGTCGCCTTGCTCCGACGCCGGGGTGACAGTGTGCTGGCGGCCGGGCGCGACCCCGTGCGGGCCGATGTGGTGGTCGATCTCGCGGATCCGGCGCTCACGCAGTATTCGGCGGCGCTGGCCGGGGTCGATATCGTCGTGAACGCCTCCGGCGCGGAGGATTCGGAGTTGGCCGCCCGGGCGGGCGCGGCAGGATGTGCGTTCGTCGACGTCACTGCCACCGCGGGTTATATCGATGAGTTGCGGCGGTCGGCGTCGGCGGGACCTGTCGTGGTGGATGTCGGTCTGGCTCCCGGATTGACCGATCTACTGGCTGTCGCGGTGCATGCAGAATCACCGGGCCCGATCGATCTCGCGGTGGTACTCGGTGCAGGGGAGCGGCACGGCGCGGCCGCGACGGAATGGTCGTACCGACTGCTGGGGCGGCATTTCGACGACGGGGGTGAACGGATCCGCAACTACAGTCGCCCGGCGAAATTCCTGCTGCCCGGGCAGGGCAAACCGCGTTTGCTCTACCGCCTCGACTTCTCCGACCAGCACACCTTGCGCCGTGAATTCGGCGTCCCCGTACGCACGTACTTCGGACTGGATTCCCGGTTCGCCACCACCGCACTTGCTGTCCTGACATGGCTGCCCGGGTCCGCGCATGCGCCGCGAGTGCATCTCCCGGGTTCGGAGGAGTGGATCGTGCTGGCCCGCGGGGCGGACGGCATCACCCGCTGGGCCCAGGGAAGCAATCAGTCCCGGGCCACCGCGGCGGTCGCGGCGGTGGCGACTGCCCGGGCTCCGCGGCTGTCCCCGGGAGTGCATGCGTTGCACGAGGTCCTGACGTTGACGGAACTGTCGGTGGACGGCATCGAAATCGGAGGGGCGGGGCATTAGCCGGGCAGCGAGGGTGACGCGCTGCCCGCGGCCCTAGATGGGTCTGCCTACGTTCTGTTCGAACCGGCCTTCGACGTTGCCGGGCGGCGCGTACCGCGCCACCACGAATTTCGACGGCATATCGAAGATTGCCCCCGCCGGGCAGTCGGCCACGGCGACCCCCACCTTCGTGGTCGACTTCCACACCACCTGGGTGAAGTGACCGGTCGCGGTGGAGAATACCGGGTTGCCGTAGTCGTGCTGTTCCGCTTCGGCCATCCAGGCCTGCATTGCCTGGTCGACGGTGACGTTCTCCCCGCCGCCGGCGTAGAGGTTCTCCCCGTACCTGCCGTCGGCCCGCGAATGGGTGAATTCGCAGGCCTCGGCCCATTTCTGTGCCTCTGCCGCGAGTGCGGTGTCCCATTGCAGTGGGGCGGCGCCGTAATCGGCGCGGTACTGGTTGTGCAGGGCCAGTGCCCGGTCGGCGAACGTTTCCGCCCGGGCCGGAACAGCTGCCGGAAGTGTCGCCATGGCGGCGGCCGTCGCCACACCGGCGATCGTGGCGCAGAGCTTTCTCATCGAACTCCTACCCGGTAGTGGACCCGCGATCGCCCGGTGACGCCCGACCACACGGCCTCACCGGCTCGGCAGGCCGGATGATCAACCGTCGTAGTGTGGCCGACGAGACCACTACTTCCCGGTGCCGAGAACGGGGCCGCCGAACCGGCGACCCCGTTCTCGATCCGGAAACCGCTACGCGAGTTCGGCGACCGGCTGTTTGCGTGCCAGCAGCGCCGTGGCCGAGGCCAGCAGGCCGACCACCGCGACCGCGGTGACCAGGTAGAGCCCCGGCCGGTAACCGTCGATGCCGCCGGTGGCCGCACCGCTGATCAGTCCTGTGGCCACGGCGAGGACCACCGCGCCGCCGATCTGGAACGAGGTCTGCACCAGGCCGGAGGCCAGGCCCTGCTCATGGTCGGCGATACCTTCGGTGGCCTGCGACATGACCGCGGAGAAGCCGAGCGCGAAACCGAGGCCGAGCAGCAGGAACGCGGGCAGGTAATCGACCGCGTAGGCGGGGTCGGGGCTGCCACCGCGGGCGAGGAACCAGAGGTAGCCGCCGACGAACGAGGTGAGCGCGGCCAGGATCATCGGGCCGGTGCCGAAGCGGTCGATGAGCTTACCGGCCATCGGGGACAGGATGGCGACGATGACGCCGGTGGGGGCCATCGCGAGTGCCATCTGCAACGGCTCCCACTGCAGGGTGTTCTGCAGGTACAGCGAGACGATGGTCTGGAAGCTGAGGTAGGAGCCGAAGATGGCCAGCGCCGCGAGGTTGGCCCGCACGATCGACTTCACCCGGAAGATGCTCAGCCGCACCAGCGGATGGCTCACCCGCTTCTCCGTCACGAAGAACGCGCTGAGCAGTCCGACCGCCAGTACGGTGGTCGCGACGACGGTCGCGGTGAAACCGGTCTCCGGGGCGGTGACGATGGTGTAGACCGCGGCGAGCATTCCGCCGGTCAGCAGGGCGGCGCCGGTGAAATCGATACGTCCCTCCTCTTTTTCGATGGTGCGCGGCACCACGATGTAGGCGGCGACGAGGACCACGGCGACGACCACCACGGGCATGTAGAAGGTGAGCCGCCAGTCGATACCGGTGAGCAGGCCCGAGACGATCAGGCCGGAGGCGTATCCGGTGGCGCCGAAGATGGTGAAGATCGACAGTGCCCGGTTGCGGTCCGGGCCCTCTTTGAATGTCGTGGTGATGATCGAGAGGGCGGCCGGGGCGGTGAAGGCGGCGGCTACACCTTTGACGATCCGGGTGGCGATCAGCAGCCAGCCGGCGTCGACGAGCCCGCCGACGAGCGAGGCGATACCGAAGACCACCAGGGCGGTCAGGAAGACCTGGCGGCGGCCGAGCAGGTCGGCGGCACGTCCGCCGAGGAGCAGCAGGCCGCCGTAACCGAGGATGTAGCCGTTGACGATCCACTGTAGGGCGGAGGTGTCGAGGCCCAGGTCGTGGCCTATGGAGGGGAGTGCCACGCCGACCATGGAGACGTCGAGCGCGTCGAGGAACATCGCCAGTCCGGCGACGAACAGGATCGCCCACAGCTTCGGTCCCCAGCGGCCGGCGGCCGGTGCGGTAGCCGTTGCGGCGGCGAGGTTCTGCGGGGTTGGTGCGGTGAGGGTCACCCGAGAGAACTTAAATGCACGAGCATTGAATGTCAACGCATGTAATGCCTCGGCATGTAATGCATGGGCATAAAATGACTTGACATGCTAATCTCGGGCCATGTACCACGACTCCGACAATGATGTCTGCGCGAAGTGGTCCGAAACGCTACGTCGCTACCACGTCACCTCGTGCGAACTCGAGAACGCGCTGCAGGCCCGGCATCGGCTCGGGCTCAGCGAATTCGAGTTGCTGCAGGTCCTGGGCGGGCGCTGCGGTATGGAGCAGGCGGACAAGGTCAAGATGAAGGACATCGAGGCCGAGATGTACCTGAGTCAGAGCGCGCTCTCGCGAACGGTGACCCGGCTGGAAAAAGCCGGGCTGGTGGAGCGGGCGGCCTGTGATTTCGATCGCCGTGCCAACTTCCTGGCCCTCACCGCGGAGGGGCGCGCACGGCTGGAAGACGCCCGCCCGACCCATCAGGAAGTGCTGCGCAAGCATCTGGTCTGACGGTTATACCCCGGAGTCCGACGGGGCGGGAATATCGAGAACGGCGAGAAAAGCCGAGGCCGCGGGGGTGCGGGAGAAGCTGTTCCAGACGATGTACTCCACCCGGGCGGGGGCGTCGGAGACCTCGACGGTGACCACCCCGGTGAGCTGCGGTGCGTAGGCGGAAGGCAGCATGGCCACGCCCAGGTCCTGTTCGACGAGGCGGGCGATGTATTCGGCGGACGAGACCTCGAAGGCGACCTCACGGTCGATTCCCGCGGCGGCGAAGGCCTGATCGGATTGCGCGCGCCCGGCGGTCCCGGCCGGGAGGTCGACGAAGGTTTCGGTGGATAGGCGCAGCAGGTCGACCGAGGCTTCGCGGGCGAGCGGATGCTCGGGGGCGACCACGGCGACGAGGCGATCACGGGCGAGTTCATGGGCGGTGACTCCCCGCGGCCGTGCCGTGGTCGGCAGTCCGAGAAAGGCGATATCGAGGGTGCCTTCGCGGACCTGTTCGGTGAGTTCGTCGCTCGCGCCGACCCGGAGACTGATGCGGACACGGGGGTAGCGGCCGCGGAAAACGCGCAGCGCGGCGGGGAGATCGACCGCGGTGACCGAGGGGATCAGGCCGACGGCGAGCCGGCCGCGCACTTCACCCACGGCGGCGGCGGCCGCGGCGGCGGCGCGTTCGGCGGCGTCCAGGCATTGGCGCGCGGCCGGTAGGAAGGCAACGCCCGCGGGGGTCAGCCGGACCCGGCGGCTGGTGCGCTCGAACAGTTTCGCGCCGAGTTCGCGTTCCAGGCGGGCGATCTGGTGGCTGAGTGCGGATTGGACGACCAGGCAGCGCTGGGCCGCCCGGGTGAAGTTGTTCGTTTCGGCGACGGCCAGCACATAGCGCAGCTGTTGCAGCTCCATGGATCAATCATGTATCGAGATTGTTCGAGTGACAAACATGTGTTGGACTCATCAATAGCCGTGGGGTGAGACTTCGAGAGTGAAAAGTCCAGCTGCACAGGAGGTCCCCGTGGGGGCCGGGGAATCCCGCCGGGGTGATCTGCCCCGGGCCGCGCTCACCGCGTTCGCGCCGGTCGCCTGGGGCACGACCTATATCGTCACGACCGAACTGCTCCCGCCGGGGCATCCGCTGTTCGCGGGCCTGCTGCGCGCACTACCGGCCGGGTTGATCGCGCTCGCCCTCACCCGAACGCTGCCGCGCGGCGCGTGGTGGGGTAAGGCCGCGGTACTCGGGGTCCTCAATATCGGCCTGCTGTTCCCGCTGTTGTTCATTGCGGCCGAACGGCTGCCCGGTGGCGTCGCCGCCACCCTCGCGGCCGCGCAACCGCTGGTCGTCGCGGTGCTGGCGGTGGCCGTGCTGCACGAAAGTCCTTCCGGATGGCGGATGGCCTGGGGTGTGATCGGATTGGCGGGCGTCGGTCTGGTGGTGCTCGGGCCGGCCGCGGCCTTCGACCCCGTCGGGGTCGCCGCCGGTCTGGGTGGTGCGGCCTCGATGGCTTTGGGGCTGACGCTCACCAAACGCTGGGGCCGGCCCGCCGGGGTGGGTCCGACCGCTTTCGCCGGCTGGCAGCTCACGGCGGGTGGATTGTTCCTGGCGCCGCTCACGGTCCTGGTCGAAGGGCCGCCGCCGGAGATCGGCCTGTCCGCTGCGCTCGGATATCTCTGGCTCGGCCTGTTCGGTGGGCTCCTCGCCTATGTGCTGTGGTTCCGCGGTGTCACCACCCTCCCGGTGAACTCCGTCGCGATCCTCACATTGCTCTCGCCGCTGGTCGCCGCCGTTCTCGGGGCCGTGCTGCTCGGCCAGGTCCTCGGCCCGATCCAGCTCGTGGGATTCGGGCTTTCGCTGGCGGCGATCGTCGCGGGCCAGCTACCCGCGCCGGCCCGGCGGCGCGGCACCCCCGTCACCCTCGTCACGAAGGAGATATCGCGATGAAGATCGCTGTCGTCGGAGCCGCCGGGATGGTCGGTTCCCGAGTCGTCGCCGAAGCCGCCCACCGCGGACACGAACCGGTGGCCGTCTTCCGGAGCGCGCGGCCGATCCTACTGCCGCCCGGGGTGGTCGCCGTCCGGTGCGACGCGCACGACCGCTCACGGATGAGCGAGTTGTCGGCCGGTGCGGATGCTCTCGTGGTCGCTACCCGGCCGGCTCCCGGTCAGGAGCATACGGTGGCCGCGAGCACCGGCGCGCTGCTCGACGCGGCGGCCACGCACGGAGTTCGCGTCCTCGTCGTGGGTGGTGCCGCGCCCCTGCGGAACCCGGCGCATCCCGAGCGGCTTGTCATCGACAGCCCCGAATACGTGCCCGAGCCGATCCGGACGATCGCGGGCGCCAGCGTCGCTCAACTGGATGCCTGCCGCGCCCATCCGGCCGATTGGGTCTATCTGAGTCCGCCCGCCGTCCTCGAGCCGGCATCGCGCACGGGAAGATACCGGCGCGGGACCACCACGCTCCTGGTCGACGCTGCCGGAAACTCCCGGATCTCGGCCGAGGATCTCGCCGTCGCGATCGTCGACGAACTCGAGCAGCCCGGTGGAGTGCAACATTTCACGGTCGGCTACTGAACCGGAGATCGGGATGCGGCGGGTTCTCGACAGGGTGATCACCCTTGTGGTGTTCGGCACGGCGCTCCTCGTGCCCGGCTGCGCAGAGCCGCGGAACTTTCCGGCCACGATAGAACTACCCGCGGGGTTCGCGCCGGAAGGTATCGCGATCGGTTCGGCGCCGGTCGCCTACCTCGGATCACGCGTGGACGGCACCATCTACCGAGTCGATCTCCGGACCGGTCGTGGCGAGGTACTGAGTCCGGGACCGGGTACGCCGGCGCTCGGGCTCGCGCTCGACCCGTACGGTCGGCTGTTCGTCGCCGGTGGCACCGGGGGAGACGCCCGTGTGATCGATACCGGGACGGGTGAAGTACTGGCGCGCTACCGGTTCGGATCGGCGGATCCGTTCGTCAACGACGTGGCACTCACCTCTTCGGGTGCGTGGTTCACCGATTCGCATACGCCCGTGCTGTACCACCTGCCCCTCGGTCCCTCGGGTGCGCTGCCCGGGAAGGCGGAGACGCTACGGCTGACCGGTGATATCGAGTTCTCGCCGGACACGATCAATGCCAACGGGATCGTCGGTGCGCCGGGCGGCGCCGGGCTGATCGTGGTGCAGTCGGCGACCGGGCGGCTCTACCGCGTCGACCCGGCGACGGGTGCGGCGGAGACGATCGACCTCGGTGCCGAGTCGGTGCCCTACGGTGATGGACTGCTGTGGCGCGAGGGCAGATTACTCGTGGTGCAGAACAGGCTCGGCGCGATCGCCGAGGTGAGGTTCGACCATACGGGCGCCCGTGGCACGGTCGAGCGCCGCCTGCGCGACCAGCGCTTCGATGTCCCGACGACAGTGGCGGCTTTCGAGGAGCGCCTCTACCTGCCCAATGCCCGGTTCACCACGCCGCCGACCCCGGCTACCGCCTACGACGTCGTCGTGGTCGGCCCGTGAGCGGTATCGGGCCGGCGGCAGCAGGGCTGTCGATGGTGGAGGATGAAGCCATGTCGCCGGGTGTGGTTTCGACGTTGCTGACGAGTCTGATGCCCCTGCTGGGTGCCGCGCTCGGCGCCTCGGCAACGCTGCTGGTGCAACGAAGTTCGGCCCGGCAGTCGAGGCTCGAATTACTGGCCGAGAGCCGCCTCGCGCACCGGGAAGAACTGAAGTCCGCGATTCTCGGCTATCTGGAGACGGCGCAGCGGCTGCAATCGGAGCTCGATGTGCGCGAGCGGGGCGGTGTGCCGGAGGATTTGAAGCGGCTGATCGAAAGTGTCTGGCTGGCCGAGAAACGGGTCGAGATCATCTGCTCGGACGCGTTGCGGGCCGAAATCGTCGCTCACGCCGAGGGACTGCATGCCGCCGTCCGTGACCCCGCGGCCCACCCGGACTGGTGGGCGCATTGCGAATCGCTGCAGGCGGGGCTGCTCGGCCAGGCGAAAGTGGAGCTGGTGCGCGAACACGGCTGGTGAACGAGCGCGTCGCGGGGTGTCCGTGCGTTGTCCGTGCGTCAGGTGGAGGTGCGGGCCAGTGACAGCACGAGGGCGGTCGCGGTGTCGACGAGGCGGTCCCGCGGTACCGGAAGCCGTCCGTCGATCCAGTCCACGTAGAGGGCGACGAGGGCCCCGCCCAGCGCGGTACCGATGATTGTGAGCGTCTCCTCGCTGTCGGGTATCAGCGCCCCGACCTCCTCGCCCAGCGCCGGCACCATGGTGCGCAGGAAGGCGGGGAGGCGGTCGGCGCTGTGGGCGCGCAGGGCGTCGTCGGTGAGTGGTTCGCGCAGCAGGACCCGGGCCCGGCGCGGGTCCTCCTCGAAGTAGGCGGCGCAGATCTGCAGTGCCGCACGGATCGTGGTGTGCAGATCCCCGCCGGGGTCGACCGTGCTCAACCGGGTGAGCAGTTCGGTTTCCAGGCGGTCGTAGACGGCGACGATCAGGGCCCGGCGGTCGGCGAAACTCTCGTAGAAATAGCGGGGGCTCAGATTGGCCAGGCGGGTCACCGCCCGCATGGTGACCGCGGCCGAGCCGTCGGTACCGAGCAACTCGAAACCGACGTCCACGAGTTGTTCGCGACGTTCCGCGGATCTGGCGTCCAGCGTCCGGCCGCGCCACAGCTTGGGTGCGTTCACCGACTCATCCTCGCATCGGTCTACCGGGATTGATTGACATCACCTGATTCAACATGAATCATACGATTCAAGTTGTAGCTCGACCGCGACCCCGGGTCGCACTCGTCGAAAGGCTCGTGCCGTGTTCAGTGACGAACAGTTCCAGCAAGCCCTGCGCCGTCCCCGCCTCGCCCGGCCGGCCCCCGAATACCTCGACGCCAACCGCGCGGTACCCATCCGGGTGACCCCGGAACCGGAACTGCAGGCCACCACCCAGGAGTGGTTCGTCGAATTCGACCGGAAACTGGAGCTCTACAGCAAACTCGGCCAGGACCTGTCCTGGCTCATGGAGTGGGCGAAGAAATACTGGTGGAGTTTCCTGGTGCGGGATATGAGCATCAACCACGAGCTCTACGCGCCCGACGTCCGCTACACCGACGTCACCACCTTCGGCCGCACCATCGTCGGGATCGACGAATTCGTGAAATACAATTTCGCCTTCTTCGACGCCATCCCGGATTGGCGTTATGACCCGCTGCCCGGCCAGGTCTACCTCGACGTGACCCCCGAGGGGCGGGTGCGAGTCGTCATCCGCTACATAGGCAGCGGTCACTGGGACGGACCTCTGCGCCTCTACCCCTACGACAGCAGCGCGCCCGTGCTCTACGGCAACGGCCGCTTCATCCAATGTCCCGCGGTCGACCGCTACCACTTCAACGCCGAAGGGCTGATGGAGGAGGGCGAAACCCTCTACGACGCCTTCGATGTCACCCAGCGCGGCGGAATCCTCCCGCGCGACGACAGCTGGCAGTTCAAGGCGCTCATGTCGGCGTCCAAGATCCCGGCGCTACTGCAGCGCCTGAAGCTCTAGCCGAGCGGAGCCGGTGAGCAAGAAACGGCCCGGGCGTGGATCACGGTCCACCCGATGTTTGATGGCGAGCCAGAGTTCGGGGACCCGCTGCACCTCGTCGATGAGCATGAGGCCTGGGGCGTCCAGGAACGCAACCGGGTCTTGCTGGGCCGACGCTCGGGTTCGGGGGTCGTCGAGATACCGTTTCACGACCTGGGGGTAGTCGGCGGCGCAATGCTCGGCCAGGGTGCTCTTCCCGGTCTGCCTGGCTCCGTTGACGATTACTACCCGCGTGTCGCGCAGAGCCTCCTCGACCAGTTCCGCAGCCCGCCGGGGCAGGTAATCCACTCCTTGGCGCATGAACCGATGCCATCTGCGGTTGTGGATCTGCCGAACCAATTCTTGTGGATCTGCCGGTATGGGGGTTGTGGATCTGCCGGTTCAGCGGCCCCTGGACGAACGGCTGGGGCCGGGGGTTGCCGTCGTAGCAGCGTGCGAGTGCGCATCCGGTGGCGGACCCCATCCGCCACCGGACGCAAGCGATCAGACCCGGGACCCGAACCGTTCCAGGACGGCGCTGGCCTCCTGGGTGGCGGTGCCCTCGGCGGCGAGATGTGCCATGGCTTCCGGGATGGGGCGGCCGTGGTGGGCCATGGCCTGGGCGTACAACCGGCCCGCGCGGTAGGAGGAGCGCACCAGCGGTCCGGCCATCACTCCGGCGAAACCGATCTCCTCGGCGACCTTCGAATGCTCCACGAACTCCTCGGGTTTCACCCAGCGGTCCACCGGGTGGTGGCGCGGCGAGGGGCGCAGGTACTGGGTGATGGTGAGGATGTCGCAGCCCGCCTCGTGCAGGTCGCGCATGGCCTGGGTGACCTCGTCGGGGGTTTCGCCCATACCGAGGATCAGATTGGACTTGGTGACCAGGCCGTCGGCGCGGGCCGCGGTGAGCACCTCGAGGGACCGTTCGTAGCGGAAGGCGGGGCGGATCCGCTTGAACACCCGGGGCACGGTCTCCAGGTTGTGCGCGAGGACCTCGGGGCGGGAGGAGAAAACCTCGGCGAGCTGATCCGGTTTCGCGTTGAAATCGGGGATGAGCAGTTCGACGCCGGTGGCCGGGTTGAGTTTCTTGATGGCCCGTACGGTTTCGGCGTAGAGCCAGGCGCCGCCGTCCTCGAGGTCGTCGCGGGCGACGCCGGTGATGGTGGAGTAGCGCAGGCCCATGGCCTGGACACTCTCGGCGACCCGGCGGGGTTCGTCACGGTCCAGCGGCGAAGGCTTGCCGGTGTCGATCTGGCAGAAGTCGCAACGCCGGGTGCACTGTTCGCCGCCGATGAGGAAGGTGGCCTCGCGGTCCTCCCAGCATTCGAAGATATTGGGGCAGCCCGCTTCCTCGCAGACCGTGTGCAGGCCCTCGCGTTTCACCAGTCCCTTGAGCTCGGTGTATTCCGGGCCCATGGTGGCGCGGGTGCGGATCCAGCCGGGTTTGCGCTCGATCGGGGTCTCGGCGTTGCGGGCCTCGATGCGCAGCAGTTTGCGGCCGGCGGGGGCTTGGGCGGAGGTCATGCGGTGGCACCTTTCGGATCGCGTGCCGCGGTGGCGGCGGCGGGGTCCGCGACGGCCGGGGTGGCGGCCCGCGGGATATCGTGCTCGGTGACCGGGATCTCACCGTCGAGTGCGGCCGGAATGATCTCGGCGATACGCGGTGTGATGTCGGCGACGGTGACCTCGCGGCCGAGTTCCTGGCTCAGGCTGGTCGAGCCGACATCGCGGATCCCGCAGGCGATGATGGCGCCGAACGCGCCGAGATCGGCATTGCAGTTCAGCGAGATGCCGTGCAGGGTGACCCCGCGCTGCACCCGGATCCCGATCGAGGCGATCTTGCGCTCGGGCAGCAACCCGGACGCGGGCAGCCAGACACCGGAGCGTCCGGGGACCCGTCCGCATTCGATGCCGAGATCGGTGACGGTCCGGATGAGAGCCTGTTCGAGACGCCGGACGTAGTCGACCACATCGATCGGTTCGGCGAGCCGGATGATGGGGTAGCCGACCAGCTGTCCCGGACCGTGCCAGGTGATCTTGCCGCCCCGGTCCACATCGATCACGGGACTGCCGTCGGTGGGCCGATCGGCCTCCTCGGTACGGCGGCCCGCGGTGTAGACGGAGGGGTGTTCGAGCAGGAGCAAGGTGTCGGTACCGGCGCCGTCCGCCCGGAGGGCGGCGAGTTCACGCTGCAGATCCCACGCCTGCCGATAGTCGATGAGACCCAGTTCACGCACGTCGACGGGGGTGCTGTCGTAGCGAGCCGACCGGGTTGCGGTGCGGGTGTTGTTCACCTTCATGACGTTACGCTCATCTCCAGGGTGAGCTGCATCAGCGTCAGATCCATCCAGCGGCCGAACTTGCGGCCCACCTCCGGAAGTACGCCCACCGTACGGAAACCGAATCGTTCGTGCAGGGCGATCGAACCGGTATTGCTCGATTCGATGGCCGCGACCATGGCGTGGATATCACCGGCCTGCTCGGCGCGGGCGATCAGCTCGGCCAGCAGGGTGGCGCCGATACCGCGTCGCTGGAACCGATCGGCGATATAGACCGAATTCTCCACGGTGTGGCGATAGCCGGATTTGGGCCGCCACGGCCCGTAACTGGCGTATCCGGCGAGTTCGCCGCCGACCTCGGCGACCAGTACGGGACGGCCGTGCTCGGTGCGGTTGCGGAACCAGGCGATGCGCTCGTCGAGTGCCACGGGTTCGTCGTCCCAGATGGCCGTGGTTTCGGCGATGGCGCGGTTGTGGATCTCCAGGATCGCGGGAAGATCCTCGGTCCGCGCCTCCCGGACCGAGGTGACGCCGGCGGTCACCGGCCCACCGCGGCGGCCAGCGCCGCGCCGACGGTGGCGTGGCGGAACTCGTAACCGGTTTCCTCGAGCACCCGCGGCAGGGCCCGCGGACTGTGCAGGATCGCTTCCTCGGCGAACTCGCCGATCACCAGGCGCAGCGCGATACCCGGGACGAACAGCGGTGTCGGCCGATTCAGGGCCTTACCGAGCGCGCGGGTGAAGGCGGCATTGGTGACCGGGGCGGGACCCACGACATTGAGCGGACCCCGTACCGCTTCGCTGGTGAGCGCATGCCGGATCGCGCCGATCTCGTCGTCGAGCGAGATCCACGGCTGATACTGGCGTCCGCTGCCCAGCCGGCCGCCCAGACCCAGCAGGAACAGTGTGCGCAGTTGGGGCAGCATGCCACCGGCGCCGGTGAGTACGACGCCGCTGCGCAGCAGGACCGTGCGGGCCCCGGCCTCGGTGGCGGCGTGGGTCGCGGCTTCCCAGTCGTGACACAGCGTGGGCAGGAAACCGGTTCCCGGGGGGCCGCTCTCGTCCACCGCGCGCACACCGGTGTCCCCGTAGTAGTGGACTCCGCTGGCATTGACCAGCGTCGGGACACCGGCCCGGGCCACCGCCGTCGCGAGGACATCGGTCGGGGTGATCCGGCTGTCGCGGAGCAGTTGTTTGTACGCGCCGGTCCAGCGTTTGTCGCCGATACCGGCCCCGCACAGGTTCACCACCGCGTCGACGCCGTCCAGGATCCCCGGGTCGAGTTCCCCCTGGGCGGGATCCCAGCGACGCTCGTCGGGCGCGGCGGCCGGTCGCCGGACCAGCCGGATCACCTGCTCCCCGTCGCGGCGCAACGCCGCGACGAGCGCGGTTCCGATCAGTCCGGACGAACCGGCCACCACAACCGACATCGTCGTCGCCCCTTACAGGCCGAGATCGGCCTCGAACGCCGCCTCTTCCAGGCGGTGCCGGATGGTCGTGAGGAACCGGCCGGCATCCGCACCGTCGACGAGGCGGTGATCGTAGGTCAGCGGCAGGTAGCACATCGAGCGGACGCCGATGAACTCGCTACCGGACTCGTCGGTGACCACGGTCGGGCGCTTCACGATGGCACCCGTACCCAGCATCGCCGCCTGCGGCGGGACCAGGATCGGGGTATCGAACAGGGCGCCCTGGCTGCCGATATTGGTGATGGTGAAGGTGCCACCGGACAGTTCGTCCGGCTTCAGGCCGCCGGTGCGGGCCCGGTTGGCGATATCGGCGATGGCGCGGGCCAGGCCGGCCAGCGACAGGTCGCTGGCGTTGTGGATCACCGGGGAGAGCAGACCCTGTTCGGTGTCGACCGCGATACCCAGGTGCACCGACGCGTGGTAGGTGATCTCCTTGCTGTTCGCGTCGTAGCTGGCATTGACGTTCGGGTGCACTCCGAGCGCTTCCACCACGGCCTTGGCGAAGAACGGCAGGAAGGTCAGGTTCACGCCCTCGCGCTTGGCGAAATCGGCCTTGGCCTGCTTGCGCAATGCGGCGATCTTGGTGACATCGGCCTCGTGTACCTGGGTGAGCTGCGCGGTGGTCTGCAGCGACTCCAGGGTCTTGGTCGCGGTGATCTGCCGGATCCGGTTGGCCTTCTTGGTGGTTCCACGCAGGGCCGCCAGCGCGGGGCTGGGGGCGGTGGCCGCCTTGGCCGGTGCCGCGGCGGGAGCGGCGGCCGCCGGAGCCGCGGCGGCCGGAGCCTTCTTGGACTCGGCGGCGGCGAGCACGTCCTGCTTGCGGATCCGGCCGCCGACACCCGAACCGGTGACCGACGCCAAATCGACGCCGTTCTCCTCGGCCAGTTTGCGGACCAGCGGGGTGACGTACGGGGTGGCGCCGTTGGCGGAGGCAGCCGGCGCGGGCGCCTGGGCGGCGGGGGCCGGAGCAGCGGCAGCGGGTGCCGGAGCGGGGACAGGCGCCGGTGCCGGTTCAGGGGCCGGAGCGGGGGCCGGAGCCGGAGCGGGCGCGGGAGCCGGTTCGGGCTCGGGGGTCGGGGCAGGTGCCGGTGCGGGGGCCGAACCGGTCGCGGGAGCGCCGGAGCCGATCACACCGAGCTGACCGCCGACCTCGACCACGTCGTCTTCCTGCGCGGTGATCTCCAGCAGGGTGCCCGCGACAGGGGACGGGATCTCGGTGTCGACCTTGTCGGTGGAAACCTCGAGCAGCGGCTCGTCGACCGCGACCTCGTCGCCGATCGCCTTGAGCCACCGGGTCACGGTGCCCTCGGTGACCGATTCGCCGAGTTCCGGCATCTTCACCGAGGTACCGGAGGCCGCGGAGTCGGCGGCGGGAGCCTGGCTCGGGGCGGGTGCCGGTTCCGGTTCGGTGGGGGCCTGCTGGGTCTGCTCGGCGGGAGCGGATGCGGGTTCGGCGGCGGCCGGTTCGGGAGCCGGGGCGGGCTCGGCGGCCTCGCCGGCGTCACCGATGACACCCAGTTCGCCACCCACCTCGACGACGTCGTCCTCATTGGCGACGATCTTCGTCAACACACCCGCCGCGGGGGACGGGATCTCGGTGTCGACCTTGTCGGTGGAGACCTCGAGCAGCGGCTCGTCGACCTCGACCGTGTCTCCTTCCTGCTTCAGCCACCGTGTCACCGTTCCCTCGGTGACGCTCTCACCAAGAGCGGGCATCTGGACGGAGAAGGCCATGTCCGTTGACTCCTCTAACTGCTCGACGGGTCTACAACAGTTCGTTCCGGTGGATCCTGCCGCGGGTCGCGGCGGTGTTCCAGCCGGCGTTCATTCTGCGCGGCGCCGGAGATCCGTGTGGTTGTTGTTCCGTCCACCATCCTTGCATTCGCCGCGCGACGCGTTTACCGGAGGGCATCCAATTTTGGTAGCTGGCACCATGGAATCACCGCCGGATGCGGCGGGATTCGGGTGGTCAACAGGAGGTCGGCGGCAATGGGTTTGCTGGACCGTTTCCGTCGTGTCACGGCCGGGCGCAGCGGAGTTTCCGGAGGTCGAGGCGCGGAGACCCGCTATCTGCGCGAGTGGGTGCGCGCACACACCGGGGTCGAGGGCTTCGTCGAACCGAAGACCACTGTGACGGATGTCACGGTGGTGCTGGTTGCCGCAGATGGTGAATGGACCCGGCGGGTCGTCGGCGAAGGCGGCGCCCGCCGCCTCGCGCGGGATCTGTCGATCCCGGTGTACGACGTGGAGCGCACCGGGTATCCGCAGCGTATGCGCGATTACGACGCGCGCAGGCGGATCGAGCGCCGACGTGCGGCCGAGCGCGAACTCGGCGAGCTGTGAACGCCTGCCGGGCAGGAACCCGGCGGGCGTGCCACCGCACCGGCCCGCGTGGCCGGAGCCGTCCGGGGCACGCGCGTCCTGCCGGATCTCGCGGCCGGTTCGGCTGCCGGCGGGATCGGCGGTAACCGGCGCGAACAGGCCGGCGAGCCCGGCACCCGGGCGCCTGGCGGGCAGGCGGTCGCGGATGTCGCCACCGCCTGCCCGCCGGCGGAAACACCCGGGCCGCGCCGCCGCAATTCGGCAGCGCGACCCCTGCCCCCGTTCCGGTTGCTGGGGCGACCGGACGGCCGCCCGGCAAACCGCGGGCCGCTATTCGGCGGCGATATCCTCGAGCACGGCGATGAGGGTGCGGACCGGGACGCCGGTGCCGCCCTTGCCGATGTAGCCGAAGGGCCCACCGGTGTTGTAGGCCGGGCCCGCGATATCGATATGGGCCCATTCCACGCCCTCGGGCACGAACTCCTTCAGATACGTGCCCGCGACGAGCATGCCGCCCCACCGATGCGATGTCGCGTTGACCATATCGGCGACCTTGGAGTCCAGATCGGCACGCAACTCCTCGGGCAGCGGCATCGGCCAGCCGTGTTCACCCACACCCTGCGAGATCCGGGCCACCCGGTCGCGGAATTCGTCGGTACCCATCACACCCGGGGTGCGGGTGCCCAGCGCCACCATCTGGGCGCCGGTGAGAGTGGCGACATCGATGAGGTAGTCCGGGTCGTCCTCACCGGCGCGGACCATGGCGTCGGCCAGGATGAGCCGGCCCTCGGCGTCGGTATTGGTGACCTCGATGGTGGTGCCGCCGTACTGGGTGAGCACGTCGCCGGGGCGCTGGGCGGTGCTCGACGGCATGTTCTCCGCCATCGGGACGGTCGCGATCACGGTGACCGGCAGGCTCAGCCGCGCGGCGAGCAGGGTCGTCGCCACGACCGCGGCCGCGCCGGCCATATCCGAGGTCATGTTCTCCATGTTCGCGGCCGGTTTGATGGAGATACCGCCGGTGTCGAAGGTGATGCCCTTACCGACCAGCGCGACTTTCTTGTCGCCGCCCCGATAGGTGAGCCGGACCAGGCGCGGCGGACGCGACGAACCCTTACCCACCCCGAGCACTCCGCCGAAACCGCCGTCTTCCAAGGCTTTCTCATCGAGTACCTCGACCTCGAGGCCGGCGCCCTCGGCCAGCAAAGCGCTACGGCGGGCGAATTCGGCCGGGTACAGATGGCTCGGCGGGGTGTTGACGAAATCGCGGGCGGTGGCCACGGCCTCGGAGGTGAGCTGGGCGCGCAGCAGCGCGTCGCCGCCGAATTCGGGTTCCGGGACGAGCAGTTCGACGCGGGCCGGCGGCGCGGCTTGCGGCTTCGGCGCGGATTTCGGGGAGCGGAACGGGGTGAACGAGTAGGCGCCGAGGTAGAAACCCTCCACGGCGGCGCCGATATCCAGGCCGGACAGGGTGGTGACCGCGCGCGCGACCCCGGTCAGGGAGCGGGCGGCCACCCCGGCGCTGCGGCGGATCTGCTCGGCGTCGATATCCGCGGCGCCGCCGAGCCCGACGGCCAGCACACTGGCGACGTCGTCCAGGCCGGTGGGGGCGGGAATCCGGACCAGCTGTTCGGCTTTGCCCGTGGCGCCGACCGCGGTGAGCTGGTCGAGCAGCCGGGTGCGTACATCGGTGTCGAGCACATCGCCGAAGAGGTCCTCGGGGACGAGGACGGGACCGTCATCTGTGGTGGCCAGGCCGACGACGAGGACGTCGGTGCCGGGTTCGATGGTCTGGGTACGTGCCAATTCCGGTCCGAGCGGACGATCTGCGACTGCGGTCATGGCCCCAGGCTATTCGGTGGACCCGGTACGACGTACCGCGACGCCGTCGAGCAGCATGTCCACCGCGTCGGTGAGCAGCCCGTCGAAATCGAGGTCGGGCGGGGGCCCGGTGGGACCGAACGCCTTGTACAGGGCCGGGCGCGCGACCGGGTCGACGAGTGCGGCCACCTCGGCCGGTACCTCGGCGGCCGCATCCGGGCCACCGATCCGGTCCGATCGTTCCGCGGTCCACACCAGGGCGAGTCCCTGTACCAGCGCGGAGTAACTCAGATACGTCGAGATGAGCTGTGTCCTGGACATGTCCGGTGTGTCGAGCGCGCTCAGCGTCCGTTCCAGGGTGTCGAAGAGGGAAAGGCCCAGCGGTGGGCGGATCCGCGCCAGCACCGTGAGGATCCACGGATGCCGCCGGTAGATCTGCCACTCCTGCTCCGCCTCGTACCTGATCCGGGCCCGCCGGTCGACCAGATGCGGCGGCGGGGGTGGGGTTTCGGCGAGTACGAGATCGGTCATCGCGACCAGTAGTTGTGCCCGGTCGTCGAAGTAGCGGTACAGCGCGGCGGTGGCCACCCCCAGCTCGCCGGCCAGGCGGCGCATGGTCAGGCCGTCGGTGCCCGCGCGGTCGGCCAGGGCGACCGCCGCGTGGGCGATCACGAGTTTGGACAACCGCTGGGGCCGCGGACGCGGCGGTGCGGCGGGTGTCCGGCGCCGGGCCCGGTAGGCGCGGGCCTGGCAGGAGCGGGAACAGTACCGGCGCCGGCGGCCGCGGTCCGGTTGCCGCAGGACTCCACTGCATATCGCGCACGCTGTCACAGCGCTATTCCATCACACGAAATAGCGTGACGAAATAGTGGCTTTCCGCAGATGGAATACATAAGTTCGCTGTTGGTAACACCATTCACAGGAGGCGGTATGGGAACAGAATTGACCGTGCGGCGCGCCGGAACGAGTGATCTCGAACCGCTGACGAAGGCGTTCCGGAAAGCGACCGTCGACGAGGCGGTCACCGAGTGGATCATGCGCGACTATCCGTGGGATCAGTTCCTCGACGAGTGGGTTCCGCAGCTCATCGACCGGGGCCTGCGGGACGACGAGATCTGGGTGGCCGGTGGCGACGGCGAGATCTGGGCGATCTCGTTCTGGCAGAAGCTCACCTCGGCCGACCGGCTGATCGCCGACGCCGCCGCGGCGCGTGGGCACGCGGACCAGGCGCCGGAACTGCGTCCGCTGCAGCGTTCGGCCTATGTGATGGAATTGCTGGCCCAAGAGCATCCGCGCAGATTCCCGCACAGCTATCTGGAGCTGATCATCACGGTGCCGGAGTACCGGGGGCGGGGCGCGGGCGCGGCCATCCTCACCGAGCGGACCCGGCAGTTCAGTGCCGCGGGGCTCCCGGCGTACCTGGAGGCCAGCACCGAACGTTCGGCGCGGCTCTACACCCGGCAGGGTTTCGTCCGCACCGGCGAAACGCACACCCTGCCCGAGGAGGGGCCCACGCTGATCCCCATGTGGTTCGAGGCCTGACCCGCCGGTCACGGCGCGGCAGCCGCCGACCGGACCCGGCGCGGTGGCAGCCCGGTCCCGGCCGGGACCGGGCTAAGCTCGCCCGGTGAGTGACGCCGAGCTGCAACAGGGCCCTGTCCACGGAGTGCATGTCGAACTCGGAGCGAAATTCGCCCCGTTCGGCGGCTGGGAGATGCCGGTCTCGTACGCGGGCACAGTGGCCGAGCACACCGCGGTGCGGGAGTCGGTGGGCCTGTTCGACGTGAGTCATCTCGGGAAGGCGACCGTGCGCGGCGCGGGGGCGGCCGAATTCGTGAACTCGGCGTTGACCAACGATCTGGGCCGGATCGGTCCGGGCCGGGCGCAGTACACGCTGTGCTGCAACTCCGACGGTGGCGTGGTCGACGATCTCATCGCCTATTTCGTCCGCGACGACGAGATCTTCCTGGTGCCGAACGCGGCCAATACCGCGGCGGTGGTGCAGAAACTGGCGGCGGCCGCGCCGCCGGCGATCACGGTCACGGGGGAGCACCGCGCCTACGGTGTCTTCGCCGTCCAGGGGCCGCGGTCGGCGGAGGTGCTCACCGCGCTGGGACTCCCGGTGGACCTGTCCTATATGGCGTTCGCCGATGCGGACTGGTCCGGGCAGCCGGTGCGCGTGTGCCGGACCGGCTACACCGGTGAACACGGTTATGAACTCCTGCCGCGCTGGGACGGCGCCGAGGCACTGTTCCGGGCCCTGGTGGAGCAGGTGCGGGCGACCGGCGGCCAGGTCGCCGGGCTCGGTGCCCGCGACACCCTGCGTACCGAGATGGGCTATCCGCTGCACGGGCACGAACTGTCCCCCGAGATCACGCCGGTGCAGGCGCGCGCGTCGTGGGCGGTGGGCTGGGCCAAAGCGGATTTCTGGGGCAAGGCCGCGCTGGAAGCGGAACGGGCGGCCGGCCCGCGCCGTACCCTGCTCGGCCTGGAAGCGCTCGACCGCGGGATCCCGCGGGAGAACCAGGACGTGCTGCTGGACGGCGCGAAGGTCGGGGTGACCACCTCCGGCACCTTCTCGCCGACCAAGCAGGCCGGGATCGCACTGGCGCTGCTGGACCCGGCGGTGCAGGTCGGCACCGAGGTCGCGGTGGACGTCCGCGGCCGGTCGCTGCGCTGCACGGTGGTACGGCCGCCGTTCGTCGAAGCGCACACCAGCTGAGACGGTCGGGCCGGGGCGCCGTGACCGGCTGTGGCGCGGCCGGTCCGGACCCGTCCGGCGCGCGAGACGGACCACCGCGGATTCGGTGCGGACCCAGGACATAGACTGCTGGTCATGACCGCTGCTGCACAGTTCGCCCGTATCCCTCATCCTGCGCCCACCCCGGCGCAGCGGGTACAGGAGATTCTGTCGGCCCCCGGTTTCGGCCGCTTTTTCACCGACCATATGGTCACCATCGATTACACCGAGGCCGACGGCTGGACCAACGCGGTCGTGGAACCCTACGGCGCGCTGACCCTGGATCCGGCCACCATGGTGTTCCACTACGGCCAGGCGATCTTCGAAGGGCTCAAGGCCTACCGTCAGCCGGACGGGCAGGTGGCCTGTTTCCGGATCGACGCCAACGCGGCCCGGTTCCGCCGGTCCGCGCGCCGGTTGGCGATGGCCGAACTCCCCGAAGAGCTGTTCATCGAATCGGTGCGCCAGCTACTCGATGTCGACGCGGAGTGGGTGCCCGCCGCGGGCGGCGAGGAGTCGCTCTACCTGCGGCCGTTCATGTTCGCCACCGAGGCCGGACTGGGTGTGAAGCCCGCCTCCGCCTACAAGTACCTGCTGCTCGGTTCCCCGGCCGGCGCCTACTTCCCGCGCGGTGTGAAACCGGTGCGCGTGTGGCTGTCTACCGAGTACGTCCGGGCCGCGCCCGGCGGTACCGGTGAGGCCAAGGTGGCCGGTAACTACGCGGCCTCGCTGCTGGCGCAGGCCGAGGCCACCGCCAAGGGCTGCGATCAGGTGGTGTGGCTGGACGCGGTCGAACGCCGCTATGTCGAGGAGATGGGCACCAACAACCTGTTCTTCGTCTACGGCTCCGGATCGGACGCGCGGCTGGTCACTCCGGAACTGTCCGGGTCGCTGCTGCCGGGTATCACCCGGGATTCACTACTGACCCTGGCGGCGGATTCCGGCTATCCGGTGACCGAGCGCAAGATCTCCGTCGACGACTGGCGGGCCGGTGCGGAATCCGGTGAGATCACCGAGGTTTTCGCCTGCGGGACCGCGGCCGTGATCACCCCGGTCGGTTCCGTGTTCGGGCCCGACGGTGAATTCACCATCGGCGGCGGCGAGCCGGGTGAGGTGACCATGGCGCTACGCGACACGCTCACCGGTATCCAGCGCGGTACCTTCGCCGATGTGCACCAGTGGATGCGGGTGCTCTGACCGGACGCCGGAGCCACCGCTCACCCGGGTACCGAGCGCGGTGCCCGGTGCCCGGGGACCCGTCGATCAGCCCGGCATGAGAGCGTGCCATTCGCCGAGCGACCGTGGCCGCAGCACGTAGTTGTTGTCGCGGATGCTGTTCAGGGAGGCGTGCGGGTCCTGCGAGTACCAGTGCCCCGGGTAGACCTCCGGATTGATCGGCATATCCGCCAGGTAGCGCAGGCTGCGGAACATGGTGTCGGAGTCACCGCCCGGGAAATCGGTACGCCCGCAACCGTCGATGAACAGGGTGTCGCCGGCGATGAGTTTGCCGTCGACCAGGAAGCACTGGCTGCCGGGGGTGTGGCCCGGGGTGTGTAAGAACTCGATATCGAAGGCGCCGACACTCAGCTTGTCGCCGTGTCCGTGGCCGGTGAGTTCGCTGGGGGCGATACCGGTGACATCGGCGACCCAGGTCTTCTCCTGATCGTTCACGTGCACCGGTACCGTGGCCTGCTCGAGCAGTTCCCGCACCCCGCGCAGGGTGAACCCCATCATGCTGCCGCCGATATGGTCCGGGTGGTGGTGGGTGACCAGTACCCCGGACAGTTTCAGTCCGTCGTTCTCGGCGATATCGGCCAGATCGCCCGCCGCGTAGGCGGGATCGACGACGACACAGTCACCGGTGTCCCGGTCACCGACCAGATAGGCGAAGTTGCGCATCTGCGTGGCGATCGGGTCCCCGACGGCGAAATCACGGCCGGCCAGGAGTTGACGGAAGTAGAAGCGCTCGGCTGACATACCCCCACCTTATGGGGCGCGGTGGAGCGGTGAGACGCTGCGTTCGCACTATTGAGGCCTGGCGACATCGGAGGGGGCCGGGCTTTGTGGACCGGACGGAGTTCCGGTGGCTCAGACAGAGTTCGCGGCCAGCGCGAAACCCAGGGCCGCCAGCGCGGTGGTGAGTTCCACCGCCGTGCCGAGGAGATCACCCGAGAGCCCACCGATCCGGCGGACCGCGTGGCCGACCAGGTGGGTCGCGGCGGCGAGTGCCACCAGCGCGACCAGCGGCCCGGTCCATGGCAGTTCGGGCACCGCGACGACGGCCGCCGCCGTGCCCGCGGCGGCCCAGCCGATAACCGCGGAACGGGACTGGGTTCCGGCGACCATCGCGCCGAACCAGGCGCCGGGCGCCGGGTCGATCCCGCGACGGCAAGCGGCGACCACCGCGACGCGGCCCAGACCCACCGCCGCCACGACCGCCGCCCAATGACCGGTGGCCGCCAGTGTGGTGAACGCGCCCGCCTGGACGCCGGCGGCCAGCACGATCGCGGCCACCCCGAACGGCCCGGCGCCCCCACTCTTCATCACCTCCCGCGCGCGTTCGGGCGATCCGTAGACCCCGAGACCGTCGAACGTGTCGGCCAGCCCGTCCAGATGCATACCCCGGGTCAGCAGTGCCAGGGCCGCGACCGCGACGAATCCGGCGGCGATCCCCGCGGGCGCCAGCACCCACAGCAGCGCGGCCGCGACCAGCCCGAGCCCGATCCCGGCGAGCGGTGCCAGCGCGATGGCCCGGCCCGCCGCCCGGCGGTCCACCTCGCTCGGCCCGCGCACCGGCAGCACCGTGAGCCAGGAGAAGGTGAGACGCAGCGGGGTCAGCATCGGGCGCGGCTCGTCGCGGCGGTCATTTCTGCAGGTCGACGGTGGCCGGTTCGGCGTCCGCGGTACTGACTCCGGCGTCGGCGAAGGTCGCCATCTCCGCGAGTACGGCGACAGCGGCCCGCAGGACGGGGAGCGCGGTGAGCGCGCCGGACCCCTCACCCAGCCGCATATCCAGATCCAGTACCGGGGTGAGTTTCAGTTTGCTCAGCGCTTCGGCGTGCGCGGGCTCGGTGGACCGGTGGGCGGCCACCCACCAGTGCGCCGCGCCCGCCGCCAGATCCTCGGCGATCAGCGCGGCCGCGGTGACGATGAGCCCGTCGAGCAGCACCGGGGTCCGCCGGGCGGCGGCCCGGGCCAGGAAGCCGGTCATGGCGGCGATATCGGCGCCACCGGCCACGCGCAGCAATTCGACACTGTCCCGGGCGACGGGCCGGGCCCGCCACATGGCGTCGCGGACGGCGGCCACCTTGCGCATCCACCCGTAGTCGTCGACACCCGTGCCCCGGCCTACCGCCCGCACCGGTTCGATCCCGGTGAGGGTGGCGATGAGCGCGGTGGCGGGGGTGGTGTTACCGATGCCCATATCCCCGGCGATCAGCAGGTCGGCCCCGGCGTCGATCTCCTCGTCGGCGATGGCCGCGCCGGCGGCGAGCGCGGCGGCGGCCTCCTCGGCGGTGAGCGCGTCCGCACGGTCGATCGCGCCGCTGGACCGGCGCACCTTGTGGGTGCTCACCGTGGGATCGGTGTCGGCGTCCACCGCGATATCCACCACCCGCACGGTGGCACCGGCGATCCCGGCCAAGGCGTTCACCGCGGCTCCACCTGCCCGGAAGTTGGCGACCATCTGCGCCGTGACCTCGCTGGGATACGCCGAGACGCCGTGCCGCGCCACCCCGTGGTCACCGGCGAACACCACGACCCGCGCCTGCTCGAACTGTTTAGGCGGGCAGACACCCTGACAGGCCGCCACCCAGTTGCCCAGCTCTTCCAGCCGTCCCAGCGACCCCGGCGGTTTGGTCAGCGACGCCTGCCGTTGCTCGGCGGCCGCGCGGGCACCGGCATCCGGCGGGGCAACGGGTGCGAATCCCTCTGTCACTGTTCGAGCCTTCCGATCGGGTGCTGTCGCGGCGGCACCGCGCCGGGATCTGTCTCGCGGGCGTGTCCACCTCCCGGACAATATTGCCCGGTGCGCGGCGCCTGTCGGGAGGTACCCGGCCGGCCATCACCTGCCCGGGGCCGGGGCCGGTGGTCCGGGTACGCGGCCAGGTGTCATCCGCCGATCCGTTCGCGCAGGGTGGCCACCCCCGGACCGCTGAGTTCGGCGCAGTACTCGGCGCGCCCGGCCATCGCCATGACCAGCGCGAGCGTGCCGCCCCGCACCGATGGTCCGGTGCCGGTGTCGAACGGCCCGTCGGTGGCCTGCAGGTGCAGTCCCGCGGTGGCGGTGCGGCCGGAGACCGTGAAATCGCGCGCGGCGAAGAAACGGGCGACCTCGGTCACCGCGGGCAGCGCGGGGGCACCGGCCAGTCCGAGCGGATACCGGATATCGCTGCCGTGCACCACGATCTCACCGAGCCACGCCGCAGTGTGCCCGGACGGCGCCGTGGTTTTCGTCACCGTCGCGCGGAACCGCTCGAGGGTCTCGGCCGGGCCGGTGCCCAGATGTTCCCGCATGCGGCGCTGATTGTGCAGGTCGGCGTCGAAGCGTGCGCCGAGCATACTGCGGATCCAGCGCAGCCGCCCGGTGCTCGCGGCCGCGGTGAGATGGGCGACGACCTCCTGTACCGACCACCGGCCGCACAGGGAGGGCGCCGACCATTGCTGTGGGGTCAGGTCGGCGAGCTCGTCGGCCAGGGCGGCCCGTTCGTGATGTATCGCCGCCCAGATATCGGCGCGCGGCATGGTCTGCACCGCACGATTCAAGCACCGCACTCCGACAGGCCGCGGCACCCGGGCCGGAGAGCCGGGAGAGGGCGGGTGCCGCCCGCCCGGCCGGTGCTCATTTCAGGCGCAGTGGCAGCCCGGCGACCACGAGAAAAGCCTCGTCGCAGACCTGGGCGAGTCGCTGATTCAAGGTGCCGATCTCGTCGCGGAACAACCGGCCCGACCGGGTCGCGGGGATCACACCCAGTCCGACCTCCGGGGTGACGAGCACCAGCCGCTCGCGATAGCCGGCGACGGCGTCGACGAGAACGTCGGTATCCGGGCCGATCGTGCCGCGCGGGGCATCCCAGCCCGCGCGGGCATCGAGCCGGGCGGTCAGCCAGGTGCCCATATCGTCGACCAGGGTGGCGCCGGGATGGGCGGTGCGCAGTTCGGCCGCCGGATCGGCGGCATCGATCACCGTCCACTCCGCGGGACGGCGGGCCCGGTGCGCGGCGATCCGGTCGGCGAAATCGGTATCCGCGGGATCGGGGATCGCGGTGGCCAGATAGCGCACCGCGCCGCCGGTGACGAGGGATTCGGCGAACGCGGATTTACCCGAGCGCGCACCACCGAGCACGAGGGTGCGCTGCCCAGGGGCAGAGACGGATTCGGGCACCCGTGGATCAGATCGCGTCGCCGGGGGAGACCCGCGGCTTCGGCGCGCGCATCTTGCGCATCTGAGAGGCACGTACGAACGCGTACCAGCCGAGCCGGAACCCGGTATCGGTGGACTTCGGGAAACGTTCCCGCACCCGGCGGTTCACGACCCGGCCGAGCAGGAAACCCTCGGCCATCATGAAGACCATCATGACCAGCATGGCCAGCGTGACGATCGACTGCCACGCCGGAGCCGCGAACATGGACAGGATCAGCAGCAGCGCCATCGGCATGAACAGGCCGACCAGGTTGCGGCGGCCGTCGACGATATCGCGGACGAAGGCGCGCACCGGGCCCTGATCACGGGGCAGCAGGTACTTGTCCTCACCCGCCAGCATCCGGGCGCGACGGTCCTGGGCGGCGGCGCGACGCTCGGCGGAGGCCGCCTTGCGGTCCTCCTTGGAACCGCGCGTCTCCTTGCGCCGGGCGCGCGCTTCCTTCGATGTCATGGGGGGCGGGGCGACCGGGCCGCGGCGCCTGCCCTCGGCGTCGCGCCGACTCGGGGTGGGCCGGCCCTTGCCTGCCGTGGGCGCGGCCTTGGCCGGGGCCGCCTCGGCCTCGGTGGCGCTCGCGGTGGCGGTCGCGGCCCGCGAGCCGTCAGCGGGCACGTCGGTACCGCTGGGCTCACCGCGTCGGAACAACTTCACGGTAACCAGGCTAATCGGTCACCCGTCCCGCCCGTGAACGGGGCGGTGGCCGGGGTGCGGCCGATCACCCCGCCGGGCCGACGTGGCCCGGCTCACCCGGCTGCGCCGCCCTCTGTGGCACGGGTGGTGTGGCCGCGGGCCCAGGAGATGGCAAGATGGGGAATAGCAGCCCGTCCGAGGGTGTTGTGACACCCGGAACCGTGCGCTGTTCACGGACCGACCACGCTGTCCATAGGAGAGTTCATGAGTGTGCAGAACGACACCGCCACCACCACCCACGGTGTGCAGCTGACCGATGCTGCCGCGGGTAAGGCCAAGGCGCTGCTCGATCAGGAGGGCCGGGACGACCTCGCGCTGCGGATCGCGGTGCAGCCGGGCGGCTGCGCGGGTCTGCGTTACCAGCTCTTCTTCGACGATCGCACCCTCGACGGCGATCTGACCGCCGAATTCGGCGGCGTCACCCTGACCGTCGACCGGATGAGCGCACCGTACGTCCAGGGCGCCGCGATCGACTTCGTCGACACGATCGAGAAGCAGGGCTTCACCATCGACAACCCCAACGCCACCGGCTCCTGCGCCTGCGGCGACTCCTTCAACTGAGTGCTTCCGGGCCGGTGACAGCGCCGGCCCGGCATTCTGGATACACCCGGGTTACGTGACCATTTATTTGTCACGAGGCCGGTTACGACACGTAGTCGTAGCCCCGGCGAATTGATACGGTGAACCTTGGGGGCAAGGCCCCGTTCACTTTCTTGTTCGCGCTGATTCCGAAGGGGCCGACCTACGTGTCCATAGCTGTATCCGCATCCATCGCGACCGACCACCTCATGCGTTTCTCCGGCCGATTCGCCGATGTGCTGCTGCCCGATCAGCTCGAGCATGTCTCGCTGAGTTTCCTCGTCGACGACCTGGTGATCCGCCGCGGCGGCGTCGCCGGCAACATCGCCTACGCCATGGGCCTGCTGAAGCAGTCCCCGCTGCTCATCGGTTCGGTGGGGCGCGATTTCGACGAATACCGGCAGTGGCTGGAGTCCCACGGTGTCGACTGCTCGGTGGTCCGGGTGTCCGAGTCCGCGCACACCGCCCGGTTCGTCTGCACCACCGATGAGGACATGGCCCAGATCGCCTCGTTCTATCCCGGCGCGATGAGCGAAGCGGGCGATATCTCGCTCACGGCACTGGCCGAGGAACGGCAACTCGACCTGGTCCTGGTCGGCGCGAACGATCCCGAGGCGATGTTGCGGCATACCGCCGAATGCCGGGAACTGGGCGTTCCCTTCGCCGCCGATCCGTCCCAGCAGCTGGCACGGTTGGACGGCGACCAGGCCGTCCAGCTCATCGAGGGCAGCGCCTACCTGTTCACCAACGAGTACGAATGGGGTCTGCTCAAGCAGAAGACCGGCCTCACCGAGGACGAGATCGCCACCCGGGTGGGTGTGCGGGTCACCACCCTCGGCAAGGACGGTGTGCTCGTGGTCGACACCGACGGCAGCCAGGTACGCGTGGAGGCCGTGCCGGAGTACGCCAAGGTGGATCCGACCGGTGTCGGTGACGCGTTCCGGGCCGGCTTCCTCACCGCCCACGCCGCCGGCCTGACCCTCGAACGCGCGGCACAGCTCGGCTCGCTGGTCGCGGTACTCGTACTGGAGACGGTCGGCACCCAGGAATGGACGCTGGATGCCGATGCCGCGCTCAAACGGCTCGGCGAGGCCTACGGCGCGGAGGCGGCCGCCGAACTCGAGTCACTGCTGCGCTGAACCTCCGGTAACAACGAACGAGGGCCCCGCTCACCCGGGTGAGCGGGGCCCTCGCTGTCGGTAGGGCTAGTGGCACAGCCGGGCACAGCCCGTCGACAGCCTGCGCACGGCCGGAGCGAAGGCGGAGGTACGCCTAGACCTGGACCGGATAGGTGGGTTCGGAGATCTCCGGCTTGATTCGCTCCTCCACGAAGATCCCGTGCCAGATCATGAACACCAGCAGTGTCCACAGGCGACGGCTGTGATCGGAATCCCCGGCTCGGTGCGCGTCGAGCATGGCGGTGATCGCCGCCTTGTCCAGCAGGTGATCGGTCTGCGATTCGGCGATCTGCTGCCGGGCCCAGTCGTAGAGTTCGGTCCCGCGCAGCCAGTGCCGCAGCGGCACCGGGAACCCGAGTTTCGCACGGTGCAGCACATGCCCCGGGACGATGCCCTCGAGCGCCTGCCGCAGCGCGTACTTGGTGGTGTTCTTGGTGATCTTCTGCTCCAGCGGGATCTGCTCGGCCACCCGGAAGACCTCGGAGTCCAGGAACGGCACCCGCAGTTCCAGCGAATTCGCCATGGTCATCTTGTCGGCCTTGACCAGGATGTCACCGCGCAACCAGGTGAACAGATCCAGATGCTGCATCCGCGCGACCGGGTCCCACCCGGCCGACCGGTCGTAGATCGCGGCGGTGACGTCCTGATGGGTCCACTCCGGGCGGAACTCCCGCAGCACCGACCGCAGCTGGGCGTCGCTGAAACTGCGCGCATTGCCGTAGTACCGCTGCTCGAGGGGCAAAGACCCCCGGTGCAGCAGACTCTTGCCCCGGGTGCCGTCCGGGATGAGGTCGGAGACCTTTCCGGCCAGCCGGCGCAACCCGCGCGGCAGCTTCTCGAACGGTGCCAGCGACAGCGGCTCCCGGTAGATGGTGTAGCCGCCGAACAGTTCGTCGGCGCCCTCGCCGGACAGCACCACCTTGACGTGCTTACGTGCCTCTTTGGCGACGAAGTACAGCGGCACCAGCGCCGGATCGGCCACCGGGTCGTCGAGGTACCAGACGATCTCCGGAATGGCGGCGGCGAACTCCGCCGGGGAGACCACCTTGACGATATGCCGGGCCCCGATCGCGGCCGCGCTCTCCGCGGCCACATCGACCTCGGAATAGCCCTCCCGCTCGAAGCCGGTGGTGAAGGTGATCAGTTTCGGGTTGTGCCGCATGGCCAGCGCCGCGATGGCGGTGGAGTCGATACCACCGGACAGGAAGGAGCCGACGGTGACATCGGCCCGCATATGTTTGGCGACCGAATCCTCGAGCGCCGCGGCGATCTCCCGGTAGCGGGCCTGTTCGGACCCGGCGGCGAAGGGGCGGACGCCGAATCCGGGAACGAAATAGCGGGTGATCTCCGGCTGCGCCCCCGGCCGGACCACCGCGTAGCTGCCCGACTCCAGCCGGCGGATACCGGCGTGCAGCGTCTCCGGTTCCGGGACGTACTGCAGCACCGTGTAGTGCTCGAGCGCCCGGTGGTCGAGGGATTCGTCGAGCCCGAGATCGGGCAGCAGTTCCAGCAGGCTCTTCTTCTCGCTGCCGAACGCCGTACCGCCCGGGCCGGTGGCCAGGAACAGCGGCTTGATACCGAACGGGTCGCGCGCGACGAACAGCTCCCGGGTGCGGGTGTCCCAGATCGCGAAGGCGAACATGCCGCGCAGCCGCCGGACCGCCTCCGGGCCCCAATAGTGGAAAGCCGCGACGATGGCCTCGCCGTCGCCCTCGGTCGCGAACATGGGTTCGTCACCGAATTCGGCCGCGTGCTCACGGGCCAGTTCTTCGCGCAGTTCCAGATAGTTGTAGATCTCGCCGTTGAAGGTCAGCGCGTAGCGCTGCCGGTCATCGGCCGGACCCCAGCGCAGCGGCTGGTGCGAATGCTCGATATCGATGATCGACAGCCGGTTGAAACCGAAGATCAGCTGGTCGTCGTGCCAGGTGCCGCGCTCGTCCGGCCCGCGGTGCCGCACACAGTGCAGCGCGTCGTATACCCGCTGCACCGTTTCCGGCGCTGCGGTATCGGATGTCAGAAATCCGAGCAGTCCACACACGGCGGCGCTAACCTCGTTTCCACTGGTCGGGGATCCGCGCCCGGGGGAGCCGGCGCGGCGGGCGAAATCTAGTGTCCGAGTATGCCGCACGTATCGATTCCCCGTGCGATACACCTCCGTCCGCCCCGTGCGCCACTGTACGGAGTGTCGAAGCCGACCCGACGGCGTACCGGGCGCGTGTTTGGTCTACGCTGCGTAGTACTCGGACTGTTCCGGGTGGTGTCGCGCGGTGCGCGGAGCCGCCCGGGTAGCCCGGACGAGCTGTTTGTCAGTATCCCCGGCGGCGGGTCCCGCCACGGGGATGCGGTGTCGGAATGTGTGGCGACCAGGAAGGCGTTGAGCGTGGCGCACAAGGCGAGCGACGAGATCGGGGCACGGCCTGCCCGGCGGCGGGGTCGTGTCCTGCGGCGGGCGGGCCTGGCGGTATTGCGTACCTCCGCATCCGCTCCGGCCGTGCGCGGGTCGGGGCGAGTCCTTCGGCGGGGCGGGCTGGTCGTGTCGTTGGCGATCACCACCATGCTCGTATCCGGCTGCTCGATCGACAATGTGTGGTTGCGGTTCGGCTGGCCCTCGGGTGTCACCCCGCAGGCCCACCGGATGCGGGAACTGTGGACCTGGTCGGTGGTGGCCGCCCTCATCATGGGTGTGCTGGTCTGGGGTCTGACCTTCTGGACCGTGGTCTTCCACCGCAAGAAGAAGAATTCGCCGGAGTTCCCCCGGCAGACCGGCTACAACGTGCCGCTCGAACTGACCTACACCGCGATCCCGTTCGTCATCATCGCGGTGCTGTTCTATTTCACCGTGGTCGTGCAGAACTACGTGCACGAGAAAGTCGACAACCCGGACGTGGTCGTCGACGTGACCGCGTTCCAGTGGAACTGGAAGTTCGGCTACCGCGATGTCGACCTGAAGAACGGCTTCACCTACAACGGTGTCGACACGGTACGTGAGGACGCGAACCAGCAGCAGCTGAAGGAGTACGCCGACCGCACCAACGAAGAGGGCCATCCGCAGCCCGGCCCGGTGCACGGCCGTCCCGAGAACGACATCCTGTCCTACCTGCACTACAACAAGATCGAAACGATCGGCAGCAGCACCGAGGTCCCCGTCCTGGTGCTCCCGACCGGCAAGGTGATCGAGTTCCAGCTCGCCGCCGCGGACGTCATCCACGCGTTCTGGGTTCCGGAGTTCCTCTTCAAGCGGGACGTCATGCCGAACCCGAAGGAAAACAACTCCGACAACGTCTTCCAGATCAGCGAGATCGACCGGGAAGGCGCCTTCGTGGGCCGCTGCGCGGAAATGTGCGGCACGTTCCACTCGATGATGAACTTCGAGGTCCGCGCGGTCTCGCCGGACAAGTTCCAGCGCTACATCCAGGCGCGGGAATCGGGTATGACGAATGCCGCCGCGCTCGAATCCATCGGTGAGTCGCCGGTGGCCACCTCGACCCAGCCGTTCAACACCGATCGCACGGTCAAGACCGACACCACCGAAAGCAAGTGAGGACTGATCTGAGATGAGGATCGAAGCACGGCTGTTCGAACTGCTCACGGTGTTCTTCATTCTCGTGGGCGTCATCTACGGCTTCTTCACCGCCCAGTCGCGGACCGGTATCGAATGGGCCGGCACCACGGCGATCGTGCTGACCGCCGGTCTGTCGCTGATCATCGGCACCTACTTCCGCTTCGTCGCCCGTCGGCTCGACCTGCGCCCGGAGGATTACGAGGACGCCGAGATCGTGGACGGCGCCGGCGACCTGGGCTTCTTCTCGCCCGGCAGCTTCTGGCCCATCCTGCTGGCGGGTGCCGCCTCGGTGACGGCCCTGGGCTTCGCCTTCTTCGAGCCGTGGCTGCTCGGGTTCGGCGTGATCCTGGTCCTGACCGCCGCCGGCGGTCTGGTCTTCGAGTACTACCTGGGTCCCGAGAAGCACTGAGCCGGTGGCGGCGCTTCCGGCGCCGGTCACCGCATGAGCAAAACCCCGCTGGCCTTCCGGGCAGCGGGGTTTTTCCGTGGATGGCGGTCTCCCGCGATGCGCGGTCGGCCGTCCATAGATCGGCGACCATTGAGCACTTACAGTGAAGCGAGCCTGCCCATGTCGACCAAGACGTACGTCGGCGCGCCCACAGGTGTTACCCGGAGGGGCGGGGTCCGCGGCTGGGCGCCTGCCGTTCGTAGAGCGACGAACGGTGAGCATGATGGTGGCGTCGCCCGGCCCGTGCTCGGCCGGGCACACGACCGCAACACCTTCCGCTACTCCGGATGGTCAGCGGCCTATAGGACCCGTCCCGCCGCGCTTCTGGAGCGTGTGCGGTCGACAGTCCATGGATCGGTGACCATTGAGCACTTACAGTGTCGTGAACCTACCCGGCCCGGTCGAGGTACACGACGGCATGCACCTTCTGCCTTTCCCGGATGGTCCACCTCCACGGTCGGGGCCCGCCCCCGATTCTGGACCGACGGAGCGAAGGAGCGCAGCGACTGAGCGGAGGAGGGAAGAATCGGGGTCACAGGGCCCCGACCCGCGCGTAGCGGATGCTGTTCTCCGAGCGGCAGATCTCCTCGATACCGGTGACGATATCGCGCAGCTGCTCCGACGGCAGGGCATGTGGGCGGAGCCGGCAGGTGAAGGTGATCAGCCCGTGGTCGGCGGCGGGCAGGTTGTTGGCGGCGGATTCGGCCCGCAGATACGGCGAGCGCACCCCATAGGTCATGGCCGAGATGACGGTGAAGCAGCCGGTGCGTTCCCGATGACCGTTGAACAGATCGTGCAGCCGGTAGAACACCGATGTGTAGTTGGACAGCGGGGCGAATACGCCCACCCGGTAGGCCGGGCCGCGCTCGGAGGAACTGATCACCGTATCGGCGAGATACTCGGCGTCGCGCAGGGTGAGGATCTTGGGAGTGAACATCACCGCGCCGGCGGCGGCGTTACGGACCGGCATACCGGCCTTACCGGGGGTCGCCGAAGCGATGGCGCCCAGCGATTTCCGGGCCCGGCTGCCGACCTCGCGACGGGCCCGCAGGGAGCGGGTGGGCGCGGTGGGGTAGAGGCTGGACCACTGGCCGAACCGCACGGTGCCCAGCTGCACCTGACCCGCGATTACCGGCCGGGACACCTTGAGCGGGGCCGTATCCACCCAGCGGCCCACCTGCAGCACGGCATCCCGGGGGCGGGCGACCTCGGCGTAGGCGTAGTCGACGAAACTGTCGAAATCCAGGAAACGGTGCGAATCGGTGGACAGCCAGGTGTTTTCCTTGTCGACCTGCACGGTGTCGAGGGTGAGCGCGGTGATGATGCCCGCCCGGCCGCCGGCTCCCAGGATGCGATGGAACCGTTCGGTGTGGTGGGTGCGCCCGCAGGTGCCGATCCGGCCGTCGGTATCCACGTACTCGAGGTCGACGATCTGATCGATGAACAGGCCGTGCCGGTGCGAGGCGGTGCTCACCCCGCCCACCGAGGCGAACCCGCCCGCAGTGATATCCCGGTGATCGCCGACCACGGGTAGCCCCAGACCGTGCGCGCCGAGCCGCCGGTCGATATCGGACAGGCGCGCCCCCGCCTGGACCCGCACCGTGCGGCGGCCGAGATTCAGATCGACGATCGCGTTCATCCGGCGCAACGACACCACGGTCTGCTGGTCGGGCAGGGTGAGGCCGTCGGTGGCGGGATCGCCCCCGTGAACGGTGAGCGGCCTGGAGCAGTCCCGGGAATTCCGCACGGTGCGAACGACATCCGCGGTGTCGCGAGGCAGGTACTCGGCAGGAGAAACGATGTGCGGCGTGCTCATGGCACGAAAGCTAACCACAGCTGGGCTGCCGTGGCGATACTGGGTTTTGCTGTGCTTATCGGCGGCGCCTTCGGCGCCGCGGGGTCGAGGCCCCCTCGGTCCCGCCGTTCAGGCCTCGAGACTCGCGCCTGCGGCGCATGCGATGTGCGGTGGGCCGTCCATAGAGTGCGACCATTGAGCACCTTCGGTCAAGGGCCGGACGGGCCTCGACCCTTGGTGGGCCTCGCTGAACTCGGCGCCGGTGCGGCGTGGACGCCGGTGTTGGGCGGGTCCGGTGCCGCTGTTCGGCGGGTGGGGCTCAAGCCATGGCGTGGAGTCGCCGGCCGATTACTTCGACCCAGTCGACCTGTTCGAATGTGGCGAAATCGACTCGGATCGTGTCCATGACATCGCGGCCGGGGGCGAAGAGCGCGGCGCGTTTGTCGGCTTCGATGACCACGTACATACCGTGCGGGTCGGCCAGGAAGGTCACCTCGAGCTGGTTCAGGCGCGGGAAGCGCGGTGACGGGCCGAATTCGATCTCCTGGAAGAACGGCAGCGAATGCGGGATCCGGTCCACCCGGCCGGCCTCCACATCGGCGTGCCGCAGGCCGAACCCCCAGGCTTCCACCGCCGCCAGCACGACGTGCTGGGGCGGCAGCGCACCCACGCCGATGGGATCGGTATCGGTGGCGTCGAAGCCGCCGTCCACGTCCACCCGGGTACGGACGGCGACGGCGGTCCCGTGCAGATGCCGGCCGTTGTAGAAGGTGAGGGGTGTCTCCCACGGCGCGAGCAGTTCGAACCGGCCCTCCAGCGGGTACCCGGGCAGCAGTTCGAACGGGCCGAACACCGGCTGCCGGGCGAAGGCCATATCCACCAGGGCCTCGCCGTCGTCGTACTCGCGTTCGGCCCGGGTGATCAACTCCACCGCGACGCCTTTCACCCGGATCGGCCGATCGTGACAGCGCATCCGGATGATCCCGTGCATCGCCTGGCCCGGCTGCACACCGGGGGTGGACAACTCGGTCTCCACCTCGGCGGTATGCGCGCCCAGTGCGCCCAGCAAAGTCCTGAACATCGACATTCTCCCTCCGGCCCCGCCCGCACGTCTCCCGCCGCCGTGCCTGGGTCCACAGCGTAGACGTAAACGTCCGTCCGCGCGCTGCCCGGGCGGTAGGGTGGTCGAAGTCCTTGAGCGCCTGTGGAATACGGCTCGATGGATGGGAGGGAGGTCGGCGTGTCCAATATCGATCAGCGGATCGGGTGGGCCGTGGACTGGTTGCATCGGGGCCAGCTCGGTGACCGGCACGGCGGCGCCGGCTGGGGGTGGGTCTCCGATGTTCCGCCGAATCCGCAGAACACCGCCGAGGCCGTGGTCGCTCTCACCGCCGCGGGCCGTCCGGTGCCGCGAGCCGACGAGGTGCGCGCCCTGGTACGACGCGATGTGGTGGACACCGAGAGCGGGGCCTGGGAATTCCGGTCCCCGATCGATCTGTCGTGGCGTCTAAGGGCGCTGACGTGCCTGGGTGTCGCACCCGCCGATCCGGCGGTGGTGGGATGTCTGCGCGCACTGCAGTCCGAACGTGACCCGCAGACCCGGGGCTGGCGATTGTCCGGCCCGGTGGGTCCGGTATCGCTCACCGCCACCACTGCCGCGCTGCACGCGCTCGCGGATCTGGCCACCACCGACGAATCGGTCGCCGAGGCATTGCTGCACGGCACCTCCCTCGTGGTTTCGCTACTGCTGGAGGACGATCCCCGCATTCAGCCGATGTACGCCTGCGCGCACGCGGCGCTGCTGCTGTCCCGGCCGGAAATCGCTGTGGTGGGCGGGAAACGGGTCGACCGGGTCCGGGCGCTGACCGTGGAGCGGATGCTGGACGGACTGCGGCGGGGCGAGGCACGCGTGGAGGAGGAACCGTTCCGTCGCGGCGAGGTCGCCGACACCTGGCGGCATCTGAGCCTGCATCTCGCGGTCTGTGCGGTGGTGACCGCCGACGAGCGGACGGTTTTCGACCCCGGGGTGCGCCGCGGCCTGGTGGAACTGCTGGAACTACAGGAGACCCAGGACCTGGCGGCGGCCCGTGGCGGTTTCCGCACCTCCACCGAAGGTTTCGTGACCTCCTACGCGACGGTGCAGGGACTGGAGGCGATGACCGCGGTGCGCCGCATGGTCAACGAGCGGGTCAATCCCGCCACGGTATTCGACATGATCTGCCGAGAGCAGGGTGTGCATCCCCGGGACGCGCAGGAGGTGGTGGGGTACCAGGGAAACGTCGTGCTGATGAACAGCTACGCCGGGGCGATGACCCTCGCCGCGGCGCTGCCCGCCGGCGTCACCATCGCGGTGCTGGCCGTGCTGTTCGCCGACGAACTCGGTGTCGTGGTGAGCCGGTCGCTGGTCGTGTGGGGAACGATGTTCGTGGCACTGGGTACCTATACCGGGATCGCGACCCGGCTGCCGTCGGTACCCAAGGTACGGACCGCGGCGGCGGTGTTCGCGGCGTTCACCGCGGTGATCCTGCCCGTGGTGACCTTCCTGTTGTCATGACGAGCACCGGACGTGGCCTGATCCTGCTGGTCGTGGCAACCAGTCTGTGGGGCGCCTCCAGCGCGGGAATCGCGGGGGTGGGCGCCGAGGGCTTCGCGGCGGCGCCGGTCGCGGCCGGCGGCGCGGTGGCCCTGCTGGCCTTCGCGACGGTGCGCGGCACCGATCCGTGGCGGGATCTACGCGACTCACCCGGCCTGTTCCTGCGGCTCGGCATCCTCGAGGTGCTGAATCTCGTGTGCTATGTCGCCGCGCTGCACATCGGGCCGCTGCCCGTGGTGGTGGCGCTGCATCTCACCGCGCCGGTGCTGATGATCATCACGCAGATCGTGCGGGGTGGGCGGGCGATCACGGTCGCCGTCGCGGCGGAACTGATGGCCGTGGGCGCGGCGATCTGGCTGGTGGCCGCCCATCGACCGGCGGAGACCGCCTGGGGATCGGCGCTGGCCGGCTGTGTCCTGGCGGTCGCCAGCGCGGCCTGTGTGGCGGGACTGATCACGCTGGTGGCGCGGGAATCGGCGGGCCGGCCCAGCGGTGCCGCGGCCGGATTGCAGTTGCTCACGGCGTCGGTGCTGGGTGCTCCGCTGCTCGGCTTCGCCGCACTCACCGGAGCGGGACCGACGCCGGGGGAGGCACTCGCCCTCGCCGGGATCGGCGCGGTGCTCCTGGGCCCGGGATTCGCCTGCTACTGGCTGGCGCTGCGCGACCTGGACGAAGTGGTCGCGGGATTGGTGGGACTCAACGAGGCGGTGGTGGCGACGATGATCGGGGCGGCGGTTGTGGGCTCGGCTGTTACCGCCGCGACCCTGCTCGCTGGAGCTCTGGTACTCGGCGCGGTGGGACTGGAACTGGCCGGTCCCGATCGCTTTCGTGTGCCGTCTTGACGAAGGCCTGGCAGGCCGTGAAATCTTTGTCGCCGGTCTCGGTTTCGACCCCGCTGTTCACATCCACCCCGAACGGGTGCACCGCGGCGATCGCCTGCTCCACATTGTCGGCGCTCAAGCCTCCGGCCAGGATCACCGGCCGCCCCATCCGGGCGAGTTCGTGGACGATCCGGGCGCTGACCGACCAGTCGTGGGTGCGGCCGGTCCCGCCCAGCCGGTCGGCGGTCCGGGAATCGAGCAGCACCGCGTCGGAGTCCGCCGCGATCTCCCGAGCCCGGGCCACCGCGTCCGCGCCGGTCACGTGGACCGCGCGCACGATGGTGCGCCCGTGCGCCGCGGCATGCACGGCCCGCAGCGTCGCGCGATCGACCAGACCGTGCACCTGGATGGTGTCCACGCCGACCCGGTCGGCCAGGTCGAGGATGGCGCCGGCCTCCTCGAGATGGGTGACCAGGACGCGGTTCACGAACGACGGAGTGGCCGCGGACAATTCCGCGGCCACCTCGGCCGTCAATGCGTCTTCACTGTAATGGGTTGTCCCGCAGATGAATCCGATGGCATCCGCGCCGGCGGTCACCACCGTTTCCAGGTCCGATCGGGACCGGATACCGCAGATTTTGGCGCGAACCGTCATCCGACCAATGGTACGCGTCGCGTTCAGCTCGCGGCGGACTCCGGAATGCGCGGGAGGTGGGAGGAAGGGCCCGAGGGGACGTTCTTCTTCAAGCTGGAGGCGTAGACGTCCACGTATTCCTGGCCCGACATCCGCATCAGCTCATACATGACCTCGTCGGTGACCGCGCGCTCGACGAACCGGTTACCGCCCATACCCTCGTAGCGGGAGAAATCGATCGGCTTACCGAACTTCACCGTGACCTTGCGCCGTTTCCACCGGAACGGTCCGGGCGGGCTCACCTCGTCGGTGCCGGTCACCGCCACCGGGATCACCGGGACTCCGGTCTCCAGGGCCAGCCGGGCCATCCCTGTCTTGCCCTTGTACAACCGGCCGTCGGGGGAGCGGGTGCCCTCCGGGTAGAGGCCGACCAGACGGCCCTGGTCGAGCAGTGTGCGTGCCGCGATGAGCGCGTCCTCGGCGGCATCGGCACCACTGCGGTCGATCGGGTACTGGCCGGAGGCGCTGAAGAAGAACTTCTGGAACCGCCCCTTGAGGCCAGGGGTGTTGAAGTATTCGGCCTTCGCCAGGTAGCTGATCCGGCGCGGACTCGACAGCGGGGCGAAAAGCCAATCCGCGAACGAGAGATGGTTCCCCGCCATGATGGCCGCGCCCTCGGCCGGGATGTTTTCCACGCCCTCCACCTCGGGTCGGTTGTAGAGGTGGATGAACGGACCCAGCAGCACAAACTTAAGCAGCCAGTAGAACATGACGTCCTTACTCCGAGAACCGGGATGGAATTTGGGGGAATGCCTCTGCCAGCCGACTCTACCGCCGGTCGCAGATCACATCCAAGCCCCGCGAACAATGTCACTCACACTCGCTGCCGAGATTTCACCGGTGCGTTTCGGTTACGTGAACGTGCCGAGACCCTTTTCCGGGCAAACCGGATGTTCCGAGCCGGTACCCCCGCCCCGTGCCCCGGCGAGGAGCGCGGAGCGGGCGAGTTCGGCGGCGCCGATCATGCCCGCGGCCTCGCCCAGCTGGGTGGTCCGGATCCGGGCCAGCGGCCGATGGCCGTGGCCGGTGACCGCCGCGGCGTATTCTTCGCGGGCCTCGTCGAGGAACAGCGGCGCCGAACTGCTCACCCCACCGGCGATGACGACCAGGTCGGGGTCGAAGATATCGCCGACAAAGGCCAGGCCGAGCCCGAGCCACCGGGCGAAATCGGCCATCACCCGGACGGCGAGCGGATCGTCGTCGTGGGCCGCGTCGGCGATACGGCGGCCGGTGACCGCGCCGGGGTCGGCGACGAGCTCCCGGGCCAGCGCCGAGGGCGCGGTTTCGGTGGCCAGCAGTTCGATAGCGGTCTCGGCGAGGGCGGTCCCGCTGCAGTACCGCTCCCAGCAGCCCCGTTTCCCGCATCCACAGTCGCGCCCCCCGGGGACCACCTGGAGATGCCCGAGTTCGGGGGCCACGCCGTAGGTGCCCCGATACAGGGTGCCGTCGAGTAGTAGCGCGGCGCCGATTCCGGTACCGATCGCCACCAGCACCACATTGTGCCCGCCGGCGGCGGCGCCGAACCGGTATTCGGCCCACATCGCCGCGTTGGCATCGTGTTCGAGCAGGACGGGCAGGCCGAGGCGGTCGGTGAGCCGTTTCGCCACGGGCGCGTCCCGCCACGGCAGATGCGGGGCGAAGCGCACGGTGGTGCGGTCCTGGGAGATGAAACCGGCGACCGCAAGTCCGACGGCGTCGAGCGTATGCCGGTCGGCGAGTTCGCGGACCGCGCGGTCGAGCGCGGCCTCCAGCGCGACCGCCGAATGCGGGGTCGGGTACTGCACCGTGTCCAGGACCTCGCCCGCGGCGTCGACCACCGACGCGCGGATATTGGTGCCGCCGATATCGATACCGACGGTCAGCGGGGTACCGGGGCGGGAGCCGGTCACTGCTTGATGTTCACGGGTATACCGACATAACGCGCTTTTCCGGCATCCGCGGCGCGTTCGCCGGGCAGAGTCTCGGCATCGGGGCCGCCGGCCACCGCGCCGGGATCATCGGCGCCGTCGGCCTCGCCGGGCGCCCCGTCGGCTCCGGTCGCAGTGGATCGGGAATCTTCGTGCGCGGTGCCGCTTTCCGGCCCGTGCCGATGCGCCACCACCGGATCCACCGGTACACCGGCCAAGGCCTCACGCAGGACCGTGACGATCGCGGTGCCGTGCGCGGCCACCGTGGCCAGCACCTCGTGATGTTCGCCGCGGACCAGCGCGGCCGCGGCGCAGAGCGGGCACCAGGTGCAGTTGTTCCACTCGGGCTGCCCCTCGGCCGCGGCCTCGCGCAGGACCGGTTCGACGCGTTCCAGCACGGCTTCGGCGAGCAGCCGCAGTTCGTCGGCGAATTCGGCGACGCCCTCGGGCTGGCGGTAGCGGGTTCCGGTCACTTCGGCCACTCCTGCGGGTCGGGGCGGAAACGGATCACGAGGTATCCGTTGTCCAGCTCGGCGGTGCTGACGGTGCAGCGGCGTAGGACGGGCGCCAGGCGTAGCCGGCGGCGCACGCCGTCCGCTCCCACGATCAAATCGTCCTCCACTCGTCCCAGGCGCAGTGTCGCCGGATCGGCGACCGGCAGATGGATACGCATCGCGTACACCGACTGCAACCCCGCCCCGGATTCCAGGTGCACCGCGGGCGCTGTGTGCGCGATGCCGGCTCCCGGTATCGGTGCCGAACCCGGATCGTCGCGTACCGCGCCCCCGCTGTCGAGCCGGACACCGTCGTATCCGCTCCCGGGCAGCACATCCGACTCCGCGACCACGCACGACAGCGCCGCCAGCGGGCCCAGGCCCACCGGTTCGGCGCCGGTATGTCCCGCGACGAGTACCGGGACCTCCGGCATCGACCGCTGCAATCCGGAGATCACATCCCACTGTTCGGCGCAACGATTCAGATACCAGCGCACGGCGGGATGCTGGGGCTCCGGCCCCGGTGGTGGCACCGAGGCGAGCACCTTGTTCACCACCACCGCGTCCAGCCGCAACCCGAGCAGTGCCGTGGCCGAACGCACCCGGGCCGATTCCGCGACCGCGACCCGTTCGGCCAGGGTGACCAGCCGGGCACTGGTGCGGTCGGAGTCGGCGAGCAGATCCCGGACCTCGCCGACCGCGGTGACGACCCGCTGTACGGTCGCCGCCAGGACGGCCCGGCGGATATCGGTACCGATCGAGCTCATCATGCGATGATGCGGCGGCCAGACCCGGTCCAGATACCCGAGCACCGTCTCGGGCATGGTGACGATGCGCAGCATATCGGCCGTCGGCGGACAGTCCAGAACGATCGCGTCCCATTCGTCGTCGGCCACGTACTGGGCGATCTCCACCAGCATCAGCAGCTCCTGCACCCCCGGCAGACCGGTGAGTTCGGCCGGCTCCAGGGCCGCAAGATCGAAACCGTGATCGTGACCCGGATCGGTCCGCAGCAGTTCGGTGAGCGCGCTGAAACGCTCCTCCAGCAGCGCCAGGGAATCGAGTTCGATCACCTCGAGGCCCGGGACGACCTGGGTGATCCCCGGGACGGCGCCCGGATCGTGCGCGAACCGGAAGCCCAGCGCGTCACCGAGTGAATGCGCCTGGTCGAGCGAAGCCACCAGAATCCGCTGACCCGCCCGGGCGCAACTCATGGCGCGCGCACACGCCAGTGTCGTCTTGCCGACACCGCCCTTACCGACGAACAATTCGACCCGCGTGCGCGACCGGGCGCCGCGAGCGGGCCGGCCGCCGCCGCGGGCATCATCTCCCGAGCGCTGCGGCCCGGTCAGCCTTCGACCCGTTTCTTCAGTTCCTTGAGCGCGGTATCGGTGATCACCTTCTCCGCCTTGCGCTTGAACATGCCGATCATCGGGATCGTCAGATCCACGGTCAGTTCGTATCGCACCTCGGTGCCGCCGCCGGGCTGCTCGACGAGCTCGTAGCGGCCCTCCTGGACCTTCTGCAGTTCACCGCTCACCAGCGTCCAGCTCACGGCCAGATCGTCCGGCTGCCAGGTGTAGGCCAGCACGTAGGTGTCCTTGACCACGCCCGCGTCCAGCACGAAGCGCGCGGTACGCGCCCGGCCGTCGGGCCCCGTCTCCAGGACTTCCACCGATTTGGCCGCCGATACCCACTCGGGGTAGGACGCCAGATCGGCGATAACTGACATCACCTGCCGGGCGGGTGCCGCGATGACGATCGATCTCTGGGTCCGGTCGGCCATTGGGTCTCAGGGGTTCCTTTCGGCGGTGCGGTACGAAATCGGTCAGTTGTCGTGAGGAGCGACTCCGGCCGGGCGCTCGTCCTCGAGACGGTCCTTGATCTCGAACGACATCACCTTGCCCGCCACCCGGCGAGCCCGGTTGGCGGCGGCCAGTTTGCGCGGCGGCAGCGGCTGCGGCGGCTCGGCGTGCAGAAAGTAGTGCAGGATCACGCCGTCCAGCGACGGTTCCAGCCACACCTCCATGGTGCCGGACAGCGCGCCCGACACCGACCAGCGAATTCCCTTGTCGCCGCGATCTTCCCGGACGTCCAGTTCGAGATCGGGCCACCAGCGCCGCCAGTGCCCCGGCCCCGCCAGCGCAGCCGCCACCGCGGCGCCGGGAGCGGCGAGGAAGGTTTGGTCCGCGACCTGGATACTGCTCACCCGGGTGAGCGTAATAGATAGCGGAGAAGGTGCTCATCGGCGCGCTGTGTTAATGGTGCCGCCTGGGGCGGCGCCAACTCACAAGAGCTGCCGGAGGCGGGCGCCGAGAGTGTCCCAGCGCCATTGGCGTTCGACGAAAGCCCTTCCGGCAGCGCCCATTTCGGCGGCCGCGTCGCGGTCGGCGAGGATATCGGCGATCGCGTCGGCGACGTGGTCGGCGCGGCGGCCGTCCACCACGCGCCCGGTTTTCCCGTCCAGCACTGTTTCCGGGGCACCGCCCGAGGTTCCGGCCACCACGGGGACGCCGGTGGCGGAAGCCTCCAGGTAGACGATGCCGAGACCTTCCACATCGAGCCCGGCGCCGCGGGTGCGGGCGGGCATCGCGAATACGTCGGCGAGGGTGTGGTGGGCGGCCAGTTCGGCCGCGGGTACCCGGCCGGTGAACACCACGTCGTCGGCCAGGCCGAGGGCGTCGGCGAAACCGCGCAACCGGTCTTCGTAGGGTCCGCTGCCGGCTATCACCAGGACGGCACCCGGGATGCGTTCTTTGATCCGGTGCATGGCGACCAGCAGTACGTCCTGGCCTTTGCGCGGGACCAGCCGGGACAGGCAGAGCACCGTGGGCCGGTCGCCGAGACCGTAGCGTTTCCGCAGTTCGGCGCGGGCGGCCGGATCGGGACGGAAGGTTTCGGTGTCCACACCGGGCGGCAGGTATTCGAGGGCGGCGTCGGGTCCGAACGCGGCGGCGAACCGGCGGCGCGTGTATTTGCTGACATAGGTGACGATATCGGTGTGGTCCCCGATGATCCGGAGCGCCTGCCGGGCGGCCGGCAGCATCGACCAGCCGACCTCATGGCCGTGGGTGCTCGCCAGAATGCGGTGGGCGCCGGCGCGCCGCAGCGGCGCGGCGAGCAGGGCCAGTGGCGCGGCCGCACCGAACCATACGGATTCGCAGCCCTCGGCGCGCAGTACCTTCCGGGCGCGGCGCAGCACCGCGGGGGTGGGCAGCATGAGGGTGGTGGGGTGGCGGACGACCTGGAAGGGCTGGTTCGCGTCGAATCGGGTGTGGCTGTCCCCGCGCCACCGAGGTGCGTAGACGACCAGATCGTCCGGAGGCAGCTGCCCGGCCAGCGCCTGCAGATACGACTGGATACCTCCCGGCCGTGGCGGGAAATCATTGGTAACCAGCAGAGTTCGAGCCATACGACCCACAGTATTGGCGCGCTGTCGGTCGGTTCGCTCCGGGTGTCAGTAGCGCCGGGCGGAGTGATAGGGCGTGGAATCCATCGGGGCCACGGCCACCGGGACGCCGAACGTCGACGCGTGCAGCATGAGGCCGTTTCCCGCATAGATGCCGACGTGGGAGATGTCGTCGTAGAAGAAGACGACGTCGCCGGGTTGGAGTTCGTCGCGGCCGACGGGGGTGCCGTAGGCGGCCTGCGCCGAACTGGTGCGCGGCACCTCCTTGCCGACCTGCCGGAACGCCCACTGCACCAGGCCGGAGCAGTCGAACTGGTCGGGTCCGGTGGCGCCCCAGACATAGGGGTCGCCGACGCGGGTGAGTCCGGCGGCCAGGGCGCTGGTGCCGCTGCCGGGTACCAGATCGCGCAGCAGGCTGTCGCGGTCGAATCCGGGTGGGAAGGGGGAACCGGCCAGCGCGGTCCGGTCCGCGGTCGACAAACCGCCCCAGACTTCGATGACCCGTGCCACCGCGTTCTGCAGATCGGTCTGTTTGCGCCCGACATCGTCACGCACGGTGTTCGCCTGATCGGTGGCGGCGCGGGCGGTATCGGCGGCGGCGCGGGCCGCGGATTGGGCGGCGGTCGCGGCGTCGGTGGCGCGTTTGTACTGCTTCAACTGGTCGGAGGTCTGGGTGGCGACCACGTCCAGCGTGGACATCTGATCCAGCAACTGCTGCGGAGAGTCGCTGACCAGCACCGAGAACAACCGGTTGGTACGCGCGCCCTGGTAGGCCGCGATGGCGGTGCGGTCGATCATCGGCCGGTAGCGGGCCACCTCGTTGCGCGCGGCGTCGACCGCGGCGCCGGCCGCGGCGACCTTGGCGTCGGCATCGCGCTGGACGGCCAGTTTCGCGTCGAGGTCCGCCTGGGCGGTGAGGGCCTGCTGATTGAGCTGTTCGGCCTGCCGGGACAGGTCGATCATCTGCTGGACGGCTTCGCTCGCGGAGGTCGGCGCGGGGGCCGGGTCGGCTCCGGCCGGACCGCCACCATAGAGGGCTGCCGCCAAGAGGCCGGCCGCCAGCGCGGTACGTGCCGGATGCCGGTCTCGCCTGTGGCCGGGCCCGCGACGCCGATCCCGCCGACGTCGTTGCCGCTGTTCGTGTCCTGCCACAGCCTGCCGTGCCCCGCTCTCCGTATGACGCTCTGTGCGAAGTCGCCCGTAAAGGTCTCGATTAGATTACGGACGGGTCCGCGGGGTGTCCAGTACGACCCGGCACGGTCGTCCGGCCGGCGGCCGGAACCGGGAAGGTCGCGCCGGAGACCCCGCGGCGGCCGCTCAGTAGCGCCGCGCGCCGGCGACCGGCATGGACGAGAGGGGCGCGACCGCGACCGGGGAGCCGGCGGTGGAGGCGTGCACGACATTGCCGTCGCCCGCGTACAGGCCGGAATGGCCGCCGCCGTAGAACGACACCACGTCGCCGGGCTGCAGGTCGTTCATGGAGACCGGTGAGCCCGAGGCGAGCTGCGCGTCGCTGGTACGCGGTAGCTCGCGCCCGGCCTGTCTGTAGGACCACTGCACGAGACCGGAGCAGTCGAAGGCGTTCGGGCCGGCCGCACCGTAGACGTAGGGGGCGCCGACCTTCGAGAGCGCGGCGTCGAGCGCCAGCCGGCCCGCGGTCTTGGTGGGGGTGACGAAGGGCGGTGCGACGGCGGCGCCGGGCACCTGCACGCCGGGGATACCCGCCGGGAGCGGGATCTCGTTGGGCACCTCGAAGGTGCCGAAGCCGTCGATGGTCACCGGCTGGGCGGCGGCCGGTGCGGCGGGGAGCAGGAATGCGCCCAGGGTGGCAGCGCCGACGGCTCCGGTTACGGCTACGCGCCGTGCCTGTCGCTTGACGGTGTTGAACGCCATGATGCGGTCCTTCCGATTTCCCCGCCCGGTCGCACCGCCGGTGGTGCGCCGAACTCCGCGAGGTCTCGAAAAGATTACGAACAGATCACGGTGATTTGTAAAGCCCCTGGGCTCGATAAACGTGCGTCCCGCAGCTTTCCCTCGGCAAATTGTGCGAGCGAAATCACAGAGCCCCAGCGAATTGCGCCGGGGTTACGTGGGGATGAGACAGGGGTGTGTGGACGTCTCTCGTTGAGCGGGCGCCGGCGGCGCGATCGATCATTTTTCCCAGTTCGAGCGGGCGGATGTCTGCGCTGGGACAGTGGCCGCGCCGGGACGCCCGTTCCGGTTTGCTCCGCGACGATCCCTCCGTTTTGGATTCCTCGACCATTTTGTACCGAATAGGGCAATTGCATAGCAAACGAACATTGAATGTGAACTGGCGCACATTTACGTGGTGAGCGGTGCGCCGAGGGGGAATACGGACAGATTCGATGCCCGCTGAAGATCACCGACAACGATCCGATATACCGAACCTGTCGTAGCCGCCCGGTAGCCTGCCGCCGTGTCCGAACCCGCCCCGCTGCCTGCCCGGCAACTGGCGTTCGACCAGCTCGACACTCCGCTCTACGACACGACCTTCGTGGTGGTAGACCTGGAAACCACCGGCACCAGTCCGGCCGACGACGCGATCACCGAGATCGGCGCGGTCAAAGTACGCGGAGGCGAAGTCCTCGGTGAATTCGCGACCCTGGTCGATCCCGGCCGTTCCATACCTCCGGCAGTCGTGCAGGTCACCGGCATCACCACCGCGATGGTGCGGGCCGCGCCACCTATCGACGCGGTCCTGCCCGGATTCCTCGAGTTCGCCGCCGGAGCGGTCCTCGTCGCGCACAACGCCCGCTTCGATATGGGCTTCCTCAAAGCCGCCGCCGCACGCTGCGACACCCCGTGGCCGCGCGCCCAGGTGGTGTGCACGGTCCGGCTCGCGCGGCGGGTGCTGGGCCGCGACGAGGCGCCGTCGGTCCGGCTCGGGGTGCTGGCCCGAGTGCTCGGTGCGAGCACCACCCCGACCCATCGCGCGCTCGACGACGCCCGCGCCACCGTGGATGTACTGCACGCGCTGATCGGCCGGGTGGGGAACCAGGGGGTACACAGCCTCACCGAACTGATCGACTATCTACCCGAGGTCACCGCCGGGCAGCGGGCCAAACGTGCCCTCGCCGTCGACCTGCCCGCCGCGCCCGGTGTCTACCTGTTCCGCGGACCGTCGGACGAAGTCCTCTATATAGGCACGGCGGTGAATCTGCGCCGGCGGGTACGCAGCTATTTCACCGGCTCGGAGACCCGCGGCCGGATCCGGGAGATGGTGCGGCTGGCCACCCGGGTCGACCATGTGGTGTGCGCGCACGGGCTGGAAGCCGGTGTCCGGGAGCTGCGGCTGCTCGCCGCCCATGCCCCGCCCTACAACCGGCGGTCCAAATTCCCGAAGCGCGCCTGGTGGATCGCGCTCACCGTCGAAGCCTTCCCGCGGCTGACCCTGGTGCGTGACCCCGGCGGTCCGGCGGTGGGGCCGTTCCATGCCCGCGCCGCGGCCGTCGAGATCGCCGCCACGCTCGCCGAGTACTGCGGCCTGCGCACCTGCACCACCCGCCTGTCCCGGACGGCTCTGCACACCTGTGCGCCGGAGGCCGTCGGCGGTTGTCCGGCCGCGGCGCCCGAGCCGCGGGCCGCGGCGGCCTACGCGGCCGCTCCCGCGGCCGCGCGCGCCCTGTTCACCGGAGCCGACGATGCCGCGGTCCATGCCCTGCTGGCCCGGATCGAGGACTACGCGGCGAACGAGCAGTACGAATCCGCGGCCCGGCTGCGGGACCGGACCGCGGCCCTCATCCGCGCGCTGCGCCGCACCCAGCGGCTGGCCGCGGTGGCCCGGCCGGCCGAACTGATCGCCGCGCATCCCGACGGTGCCGGCGGCTGGGAATTCGCCGTCGTCCGGCACGGCCGCCTCGCCGGGGCGGGCACGGCCGCGCGCGGCGTCCCGCCGATGCCGGTGGTCGAGCAGATCGTCGCCGCCGCGCAGACCGTGCGCCCCGCCGGGCCGGAGCCCGGGGAGGCGGCCACGGACGAATTGCCCCTCACCGGCGCCGATCTCCGGCTACCACCCCTGCTGGGCGCGTCCCCGGACGAGGTCGCGGTGATCGCGCGCTGGCTCGAGCGCCCCGGCGTGCGGATTGTGCGCACCACCGACGGTTACGCCGAACCCGCCCGCGGCGCGGGCCGCTGGATCGGCTGGGCCGAGGCCGCCGACGCCGCCGCGGGCGCGGCCCGCGCCGCCGAGTCCTACGACGAACAGCGCGGCTGACCGGTCGCCGCCATGCTTAGGCTGTTCCCATGATTACCGCCATCGTTCTGATCCAGGCCGACAACGGGCGCATACCGGAGACCGCGCAGGCGGTGGCCGATACCGAGGGCGTGACCGAGGTGTACTCGTGTGCCGGCGACGTCGATCTGATCGCGCTGGTGCGGGTCCGCGACCACGAGGAGGTGGCCGAGGTGGTCACCGCGCGGATCGACAAGGTCGCCGGCGTCCAGCGCACGGTCACGCATATCGCGTTCAAATCGTATTCGCGCGCCGATATCGAGGCCGGTTTCTCGATCGGCGAGTGAGCCGGGCGGCTCAGTCGTCGCCGAGGGTCCGGGTGAGCGCCGCCCAGCGGTCCAGCAGGGCGGCGGCCGCACCGCTGTCGATCGCGGTGGCCGCGCGTTCGATCCCGGCCATCAGCTGATCGTCGAGTTCGGCGCCGGTGTCCGCACCGCGGGACAGATCGTAGGCGGTGATGGCGGCGGCGGAGTTCACCAGGACCGCGTCGCGTACCGCACCGGGATTGCCCGCCAGCACATCGCGGGCCACCCCCGCGTTCACCTCGGCGTCGCCGCCGCGCAGCTCGTCGAGGTGGACCCGGGGGATCCCGAGCCGGGCCGGGTCGATCACGGTTTCCCGGACCACCCCGTCGGCGACCACGAAGACATCGGTGACTTCGGAGGTGGTGATCTCGTCCAGGCCGTCCCGGCCGCGCACCACCAGCGCACCGGCGCCCCGCTCGGCGAACACCCCGGCGATGGTCGCCAGGAGGTCCGGGAACGCGCATCCCACCAGGCCGGCGCGCGGTTGGGCGGGATTGGTGAGCGGGCCCAGCACATTGAAGACGGTCGGGATCCCGATCTGTTTCCGGGCCGGGCCGGCGAACCGCAGGCCGGAGTGGAACAGCGGCGCGAAACAGAATCCGATACCGACCTCGCGTACACAGCGTGCCACCGACTCGGGTCCCAGGGTCAGCCTCACCCCGAGGGCCTCGAGCACATCGGCGCCGCCGCTCTTGGAGGACGCGGCCCGGTTACCGTGCTTGACGACCGGCACCCCGGCCGCCGCGACCACGATCGAGGACATGGTCGAGATGTTCGCCGAGCCGGAGCGGTCGCCACCGGTACCGACGATGTCCACCGCGTCACCGTCGATCTTCACCAGCCGCGCGTGCTCGAGCATGCCGCGGGCCATACCGGCCAGCTCGGCGGGGGTCGGGCCCTTGATCTTCATCGCCACCCCGAACGCGGCGATCTGCGCCGCGGTGGAGTTGTCGGTGAAGATCTCGTCGATCACCCAGGTCGTATCGTCCGCGGTGAGGTCCTGTCCGTCGGCGAGCGCCCCGAGCATCTGGGGCCAGCTGCGCACGCTCATCTCAATCTCCTCGTCGCACCGATATCTGTGACCGAACGGTTGTGCACACCCTAAACCGCCTACCGCCGGGCGCACCGCACGACGTCATCGGCGCTGCTGGCGGGGCCTGCACGACGGGGGAGCGGCCGACACGCCGAACTGCCCCGAGAGACACACGGGGCCGGTCGATCACGACACGGATGATCGAGTTTGGAACCCGACTTCGACTGTCGTACTACGAAGAGTCATACTTACCCCCGTGACGACCGCAGTAGGTACCTCAGGATCGGCCATAACCCAGCGTGTGCATTCGCTGAACCGGCCCAACATGGTCAGCGTCGGTACCATCATCTGGCTGTCCAGCGAGCTGATGTTCTTCGCCGGCCTCTTCGCGATGTACTTCGTCGCGCGAAGTCAGGCGCCCGAGTGGCCGATGCCGCCGACCGAACTGAACATGACGCTGGCCATCCCGGTCACCGCCGTGCTGATCGCCTCCTCGTTCACCTGCCAGATGGGCGTGTTCGCGGCCGAACGCGGTGATGTGTTCGGGCTGCGCCGCTGGTATGTCGTCACGTTCCTCATGGGCGCGTTCTTCGTATGCGGTCAGGGCTACGAGTACTACCACCTGGTGGCGGAGGGCACCTCGATCTCCGGCAGCTCCTACGGATCGGTGTTCTACATCACCACCGGGTTCCACGGCCTGCACGTCATCGGCGGTCTGATCGCGTTCCTGTTCCTGCTCGCGCGCACCGCGATGAGCAAGTTCACACCGGCTCAGGCCACCGCCGCGATCGTCGTCTCGTACTACTGGCACTTCGTCGACATCGTGTGGATCGGGCTCTTCGCCACGATCTACTTCGTCCGGTGACGCCGACCTGCACCCGAGCCTCAGCGCCGGAGGAGGTAGCGCAGCGTGACCACGCAGGCGTAGCGCGGGTGCACACGTCAACAGCCCACCAGGTTCCGTCTACTCCAAAGGGACACAGATGAGTTCATCGCCCCCGACAGCGCCAGCGCCCGCCAGCGGTGGGCACGGCGAGGCCAGCAAAAAGCGCAGGCAGCGCCGCGTCCGCCGACGGATAGCGGGTGGCCTCGCGCTCATGGTGGGTCTCGTCGGAGCCGGTTTCCTCGCCTCGGCGCTCACCCCCGAGCCGCAGGTGGCCACGGCGAACGAGGATTCGGTGGCGCTGATCCGTGAGGGTCAGCAGCTGTACGAGACCTCCTGCGTCACCTGCCACGGCGCCAACCTGCAGGGTGTGGCCGACCGCGGTCCCAGCCTGATCGGTGTCGGCGAGGCGGCCGTGTACTTCCAGGTGTCCACCGGGCGTATGCCGATGACTCGCAACGAAGCGCAGGCCGAGCGCAAACCCGCGAAGTTCGACGCGCACCAGACCGACGCCCTGGGCGCCTATGTGGCGGCCAACGGCGGCGGCCCGACAGTGCCGCGCGACGCCAACGGTGAGATCGCACAGGAATCGCTACGCGGCAGTGATATCGGCCGCGGTAGCGAGCTGTTCCGCATGAACTGCGCGTCCTGCCACAACTTCACCGGCCGTGGTGGCGCGCTGTCCTCGGGCAAGTTCGCCCCGCCGCTGGAGCCGGCCACCGAGTCGCAGCTCTGGACCGCCATGGTCACCGGCCCCCAGAACATGCCGAAATTCTCCGACCGGCAGCTGTCACCGGAGGAGAAGCGCGACATCATCGCCTACGTCAAGGACTCGGCCGAGGCGAAGCCGCCGGGCGGCTGGGGCCTGGGCGGTTTCGGTCCCGCCACCGAAGCGCTGGCCATGTGGACCCTCGGTATCGTGGCCGTGGTCGGTGCGGCGATCTGGATCGGATCGAGGACCTAAGCCATGAGTGAAGAACAGGAGCGAAACGAGATGGGTCGCCTGGACAAAGATTCCGCGGCCGCGACCCCGGCGGAACCGACCGAGGCCGAACTGGACGCGATGTCGCGGGAAGAGCTGGTAGCCCTCGGCACCGCCCGCGACGGCGTGGAGGTCGCCTACCGCCGGGAACGCTGGCCGGTGCCGGGCACCCGGGCCGAGAAACGTGCCGAACGGCAGGTCGCGCTGTGGTTCGCGATCTCCGGTCTGGCCGCGGCCGCCCTGGTGGGTGTCTTCTTGTTCTGGCCCTGGCACTACAAGGGCAAGGAAGACGACGGGCACGGCCTGTACTCGCTCACCACTCCGCTCTACGGCCTGACCTTCGGCATCTCGATCCTGGCCATCGGTATCGCCGTGGTGCTGATCCGGAAGAAGTTCATTCCCGCGGAACTGTCGGTCCAGGACCGGCACGACGGCAAGTCCAGCGAGGTCGACCGGCGGACGCTGGCGGCCGAACTGAGCGACGCCCTCGACACCTCCACGCTGGGCCGCCGCAAGCTCATCACCCGGACCGCCGGCGCGGGCGTCGGCATCCTCGGCATCGGCGCGCTGCTGGTGTTCGTGGGCGGCATGGTGAAGAACCCGTGGGCCCAGCGCGAGAAGTCGCCGCTGTGGGTGTCGGGGTGGACCCCGGACTACCCGGGCGAAACCGTCTACATCCGTCGCGATACCGGCCGTCCGCAGGACATCGTGCTGGTGCGTCCCGAGGATCTGGACGCGGGCGCCATGGAGACGGTCTTCCCGTGGAAGGAATCCTGGCGCGGCGACGAGCACGCCACCCTGCAGTCGCTGCGCGGCATCCGCAATGCCGTGATGCTCATCCGGCTGCGCACCGAGGACGCGAAGAACGCGATCAAACGTAAGGGTCAGGAGAGCTTCAACTTCGGCGACTACTTCGCCTACTCGAAGATCTGCACCCACCTCGGCTGCCCGACCTCGCTGTTCGAACAGCAGACCAACCGGATCCTGTGCCCGTGCCATCAGTCGCAGTTCTCCGCGACCGAATGGGGCAAGCCGATCTTCGGTCCTGCTGCCCGAGCGCTGCCGCAGTTGCCGATCACCGTAAACTCAGAGGGGTACCTGGTCGCCAACGGTGACTTCATCGAACCCCTCGGCCCGGCCTTCTGGGAGCGTCGATCATGAGTGCTGGAGAGGCTGTCGGCCGCAAACTTGCGGCACAAGCCAACGAAGTGGACGAGCGCTACCGCGCCGCCGCCTTCATGAAGCGATCGATCAACAAGGTGTTCCCCACCCATTGGTCGTTCCTGCTGGGTGAGATCGCGCTGTACGCGTTCATCATCCTGCTGCTGTCGGGTGTGTACCTGACGCTGTACTTCGACCCGTCGATGGCGCACGTCACCTATGACGGCGCCTACCAGCCGCTGCGCGGTGTCGGTATGTCGCGGGCCTACGAGACCGCCCTCAATATCTCCTTCGAGGTGCGCGGCGGTCTGTTCGTCCGGCAGGTGCATCACTGGGCGGCGCTGCTGTTCGCGGCCTCGATCATCATCCACCTGTTCCGCATCTTCTTCACCGGCGCGTTCCGCAAACCGCGTGAGGCGAACTGGGTGATCGGCTCGCTGCTGTTGATCCTGGCGATGTTCGAGGGCTTCTTCGGCTACTCGCTGCCCGACGACCTGCTGTCGGGCACCGGTCTGCGGGCCGCGTTCTCCGGTATCACCATCGGTGTCCCGGTGGTCGGCACCTGGCTGCACTGGCTGATGTTCGGCGGCGACTTCCCCGGCGAGATCATCATCCCGCGCCTCTACATCGCGCACGTGCTGCTGTTCCCGGGCATCATGCTGGCGCTCATCGCGGCGCACGTGGCCATCGTCTGGTACCAGAAGCACACCCAGTTCCCGGGGCCGGGCCGTACCGAGAACAACGTGGTCGGTGCCCGTATCGTCCCGGTGTTCGCCGCCGACCAGGGCGCGTTCTTCGCGTTCACCCTCGGCTTCGTGGCGATCATGGGCGGTGTGCTGCAGATCAACCCGATCTGGAACCTGGGCCCGTACAACCCGTCGCAGGTCTCGGCCGGTTCCCAGCCCGACTTCTACATGATGTGGACCGACGGTCTGGCCCGTCTGATGCCGCCGTGGGAGCTGTACCTGGGCCGCTACACCGTGCCCGCGGTGTTCTGGGTCGCGTTGATCATGGGCCTGGTGTTCGTGGTGCTGATCGCCTACCCGTGGATCGAGAAGAGGCTGACCGGCGATACGGCGCGGCACAATCTGCTGCAGCGTCCACGGGACGTCCCGGTCCGCACCGCCATCGGTGCGATGGCCATCGCCTTCTACGTGGTGCTCACGCTGTCCTGCGTCAACGACATCCTGGCGCTCAAGTTCGATATCTCGTTGAACGCGACCACCTGGATCGGTCGGATCGGCCTGCTCGTCGCGCCGCCGGTGGCGTACTTCATCGCCTACCGGTTCTGCATCGGCCTGCAGCGCAGCGACCGCGCGGTCCTCGAGCACGGTATCGAGACCGGCGTGATCAAGCGCCTGCCGCACGGTGAGTACATCGAGGTGCACCAGCCGCTGGGCCCGGTGGACTCGCACGGCCACCCGCTCCCGCTGGAGTATCAGGGCGCCGTGGTGCCCAAGAAGATGAACCAGCTGGGTTCGGCCGGCCAGCCGGGTACCGGCAGCTTCCTGCGGCCCGACCCGCGCGGGGAGAGCGAACAGCATTTCGCGAACGAGCTGGAAGAAGAGCACAAGCAGATCTCCGTACTCAAACGAGTACAGGAGGAGGCCCGCTCCAACGGCAGCAACGGGCAGCACGGGCACTGACCCGTACCGCACCGCACACAGGCCCCCTGGAAACAGGGGGCCTGTGTTGTTTCCGGAGCCGGGCCGGCCCGGCCGGGCACTACCGTGCGAGCCGGCGAGCTGCCTCGATGGCCTCGAATTTGGCGAGATTGTGCCGGGCGTCGGCCAGCGCGTCGTGGGCGTCCCGCGGCGGCGGCGGCAGTTCCGGCCGGCCGTGCGCCTCCCAGTGCTGGCGCAACTCGTTGGTGTAGCGGGGCAGCGCCGAGGGCAGATCCACCATCGACCCCCACAACTGGCACAGCACCACATGGTCGTAGGCGCCGACCCACGCCCACAACTCCGGCGCCACGGTCGGACGCGGAATCAGGAAGCGGTACAGATCCTCGCGGATCTGCTCTCTGGTCCGCCACAGCGGAGAAGTCCGCGGCGGCAGCTTCGGCAGCACATATCTGCTGACCCAGGGACCCGCGCGGCCTGCGTCGAACTCCGAGGACACCGCGTAGAACTCACGCCCGTCCTCACAGACGAACGCGATCGACACCAGATCGATCACATGGCCGTCTTCGATGAACTCCGCATCGTAGAAATATCTCAAAAGGTGGGTTCCCATCGGCTGCGAACAAGTGATGTGAGCCTACCCAGGCCGGTCGGAGGGCCTGTCCCGCGCAGCCTCCGCCCGCTCCGGACGGCCGGTCGCCGCCGGCCGGTCGTCAGGGCCGCGACCAGGCCTGCCGGAGGCGGGGCGATAAACCCGGCAACGTATCCTGGAAGAGTGAACTGGACCGTCGACGTTCCCATCGACCGTTTGCCCGAGCTTCCGCCGTTGCCCAGTGACCTGCGAAAACAGCTCGACGACGCGCTCTCGCGCCCCGCGTTGCAGCAGCCGTCCTGGGACCCGGAGCAGGCGGCGGACATGCGCACGGTGCTGGAGAGCGTGCCGCCGATCTGCATCCCCGCGGAGGTCGACGAGCTGCGGAAAGGGCTCGCCGAGGTAGCGCGCGGTGAGGCATTTCTCATGCAGGGCGGCGACTGCGCGGAAACGTTCGCCGACAACACCGAGCCGCATATCCGCGGCAATATCCGCACCCTGCTGCAGATGGCGGTGGTGCTCACGTACGGGGCCAGCCTGCCGGTGGTCAAGGTCGCGCGGATCGCGGGGCAGTACGCCAAACCCCGATCCTCCGATACCGACGCCCTCGGTTTGAAGTCCTACCGCGGCGATATGGTCAACTCCCTGGTCGCCGATGCGGCCGTCCGGGAGCACGACCCTTCCCGCCTCGTGCGCGCCTATGCGAACGCCAGTGCCGCGATGAACCTGGTCCGGGCGTTGACCAACGCCGGCATGGCCGATCTGCACAAGGTGCACGACTGGAACCGGGATTTCGTCGCACAGTCCCCGGCCGGTGCGCGCTACGAGGCGCTCGCGGGGGAGATCGATCGCGGTCTGCGATTCATGACCGCCTGCCGCGTCACCGACCCCAGTCTGCAGTCGGCCCGGATCTATGCCTCCCACGAAGCCCTGGTCCTGGACTACGAGCGCGCCATGCTGCGGCTCGCGCACAACTCGGCCGGCGACCCGGCCCTCTACGACCTCTCCGCGCATTTCCTGTGGATCGGGGAGCGCACCCGCCAATTGGACGGTGCCCATATCGCCTTCGCCGAGCTGCTGTCCAACCCGATCGGCGTGAAGATCGGGCCGAGCACCACCCCGGAGCAAGCGGTGGAATATGTGGAACGGCTCGACCCGAACAATGAGCCCGGCCGGCTGACCCTGGTCTCCCGGATGGGCAATACGAAGGTCCGCGAGATCCTCCCGGCGATCGTGCAGAAGGTCCAGTCGACCGGCCACCAGGTGATCTGGCAGTGCGACCCGATGCACGGCAACACCCACGAATCCTCGACCGGTTTCAAGACCCGGCACTTCGACCGCATCGTCGACGAGGTACAGGGTTTCTTCGAGGTCCACCACGCACTCGGCACCCACCCCGGTGGCCTGCACATCGAACTGACCGGCGAAGACGTGACGGAATGCCTGGGCGGGGCCCAGGACATCTCCGACCTCGACCTGTCCGGTCGATACGAGACGGCCTGCGATCCGCGGTTGAACACCCAGCAGTCGCTGGAGCTGTCTTTCCTGGTCGCGGAGATGCTGCGGTAGGTAGCTCTCGGACGGTCTCGAGCCGGAACAGGGCGGGTGGCGGGACTGCCGCGATACCGGTTCGTCCGTGAAGCATCGGTATGAGGTGCGCCCGGCCCACCCCGCGCATCGTGAGCCGACCCCGGTCACATCTTCACGGGCGAGCCCCGTCTCGCACCTGGGTCACGGTGCGCTCGTGGAGATGTGATGTGGGCTCGCGCGCACCGGTGTCGGGGTTGCCGGCTGTCCTACTGGGAGTGGTCTGTCAGGGGAAGGCCACGATGGTGACGGTTGCGCCGGGCTCCACGTTGGCGTTGGCCGGGGGGTTCTGGGAAACCACGGCCGAGGAATCCAGTGGGGCCAGCTGACGTACCTGGACCGTCAGGCCGAGGGATTCCAGCGTGTGCCGGGCTTCGGAGACCTTTTTCCCCGTGACCGAGGGCATGGTGACGGCTTCGCAGATCAGCAGGGTGACCGAGGAGCCCGCGTCGACGGTGGTGCCGACCGCGGGGTCGGTGCCGATGACCCGGCCGGCTTCGACGAGTTTGTCGTAGACGGGGCGTTCGCCGCCGACCGTCAGTCCGAGGTCGGTGAGCGTCTGCCTGGCCTGATCGGGGGTGTCGGCGCGCAGGTCGGGTAGTTGGACGGGTTTGGATCCGTTGCTCTTCCAGACCTGCACATGGGCGCCTGCGGGCAGGACGGTGCCGGGCCCGGGGTCGATACGGGCCAGTGTTCCCTCGGGCGCGGTACTGGCGACTTCGCCGCCGTCGACCGGCTGTAGGCCCTGGTCGCGGATCAGCTGCTGGACCTCGTCCCAGTCCGCGCCGGGGGACACCGCGGGGACCTGGGGTTTGCCGCTGGAGATCAGGATGTCGACCGTGGAACCCTTGGTCTCGCGGGCGCCCGGACCCGGATCGGTGCCGACGACGCCGCCGACGGGGACGGTATCGGAGGCCTTGTCCCGGGTGCCGGTCTCGAATCCGGCGTCCTGTAGTTCGCTGGTGGCGTTCTGCACTGTCATACCGGCGACGGACGGGACGGTGGCGTAGCGGCCCATGCCGAGCCACCAGCCCCCGATGCCGACCAGCAGGGTCAGCACGACCACCACGGCGGCCCAGATCATGCCGTTGCGCCGATGGTTGGCCCGGCTCTCCTGATAGGCGCTGTACTGGGTGGGCTGTTGCGGGGGGATATAGGCGGGCGGGGGCGGTTCGGTCCGGGGGCGGGCCGTGGTCACCATCCGCGTGGCGTGCGGCCCGGCGACCGCGGCGGGTTCGGGTGCGGGCGGGGTGACCGGATGGCGGGCACTGGTGTGTTCGGCCGAGTCCTGGGGCGCGGGGACCCGGTAGGCGGGCAGCTCCAGGCGGGCGGCGATTGCCCGCAGTTCGGCGACCATCTCACCCGCGTCGGCGAATCGGTGCCCGGGCTCGCGGGCGGTCGCCCGGGCGACCAACCGATCGAATTCGGGCGGGACCCCGGCAATGAACTCGCTGGGGCTCGGTACGTCGTTCTCCACCCGCTGGTAGGCCACCGACAGGGAATTGTCGCCGGTGAAGGGCACCCGGCCGGTGAGCAGTTCGAAGATCAGGATGCCGAACGCGTACACATCGCTGCGGGCGTCGGCGCTGCCGGAGGTGACCTGTTCCGGCGAGAGATAGGCCGCGGTGCCCAGGATGACGCTGGCCGAGGTGGTGTTGGCCGCGGCCACCGCGCGTACCAGCCCGAAATCGGCGATCTTGACATCGCCGGAATCGGAGATCAGCACGTTCTCCGGTTTCACATCGCGATGCACCAGCCCCGCGGCGTGCGCGACGCCGATCGCGGCCAGTACCGGTTCGGCGACGGCGCGGACCGCGTGCGGCGGCATCGGGCCGCGCTCGCGCAGCAGTTCGCGCAGGGTGCCGCCCTGAACCAGCTCCATGACCAGGAACGGGTACTCGCCGTCCATGCCCTGGTCGTAGACCTCGACCAGGGAGGGATGTTTGAGGCCGGCGACGGCCCGGGCCTCGAATTCGAAGCGGCTCAGGAACTGGGGGTCGCCGGAGAACTTGGGATCCATCACCTTGATGGCGACCCGGCGGCCCAGCCGGGTATCGACCCCGCGGAACACCATCGACATCCCACCGCGGGCGATCGGCGCGTCGATCCGGTAGCGCCGATCCAGTACGGCGCCGATCAATTCTCCTCCGGCTGTCACGAACCTCTCCACCTTCGAACCGTGTCCTCCACGGTGGCCGCCCCGCGCGGCTGCTGTCGATGGTATCGGCCGCGCCGTCGCGGGTGTCTCACGGCAGGGAGGCGGGCAGCGTCTACCGTTGTCTTCCGTGAGTGCCTTTCCCTGTAGTACCGATGTCCTGCCCGCCTCGGTACCCCTGCTCGCGCTGCCCGAAGTCGCGAAGAAACTGGGCGTCGTGGTGACCAGGGTGCATCAGATGCTGCGCGACAACCAGTTGCTGGCCGTCCGGCGGGACGGCGTGGTCGGTGTCCCCGAGATCTTCTTCGACGATACGGGCGCGATCCTGAGATTCCTGCCCGGTCTGATCACGGTGATGCGCGACGCGAAGTACACCGACGAGGAGATTCTGGAGTGGATCTTCACCGAGGACGACACGCTACCGGGTAAACCGGTGGAGGCACTGCACGGGCCACTGGCGCGTGAGGTGCTGCGCCGTGCCGCCGCCGAACCCTTCTGACCGTTTACGCGGCCCTCAGGTACCGAGGGCCGCGTGCGCGGCGAGCCGCAATCTCCGGCGCTGCGGTACGACGGCGCGCTGCGCGAAGACGGCGTAGCCGCTGTCCTCGATGCGGTCGAGGATGGCCGCGTAGAGGGCCGCGGCGGTCCGGATACCGGGCCGCACCCGGGGGGTCAGCAACTCGATGCCCGGCCCGGCGCAGCGGTACAGATCACGGTTGACGGCGATCAGATGTGCCAGCGCCCGGCGCAGGCGGCGATCGGTACGGCCGGTGCGCCGGCCATCGACCAGCAGCGCCTCGTCCACGCCGAAGGCGGCGAGCTCGGCGGCCGGGAGATAGATCCGGTCCCGGTCGAGGTCCTCGCCGATATCGCGGAGGAAATTGGTGAGCTGGAAGGCATCGCCCAGTGCGGCGGCCGCGGGTTCGGCCTCGGCCGCCGGGCAGACGGTGCCCAGGACGGGCAGCAGCTGCAGGCCGATGGCGGCGGCCGAGCCACGCATGTACTCGTGCAGTGCCGCCATGGTGGGGTAGCGGTTGCGGAACAGCGGTGAGCCGGGAATGTCCATCCGCATGGAATCCAGGAAGGTCCAGAAGTGACGCGGATCGATGGCGAACCGGCCGACGGTGTCGGTGAGCGCGGGAACGACCCGATCGAAGGCCGCGGGTAGCGCCGGATCGGTGCGCGGCGCCACCGGGCTGCCGATGGACTGGGACCAAGCGGCGCGGAGGTGACGCTCGACCGCGTCGAGTGCGGTCACGGCCCGCCGTGGCTCGCCGGCGGCGTGCGGATCGTCGACGATATCGTCGACCGTGCGTGCGAAACCGTACAGCGCGTGGACCGCCGGGCGGCGGTCGGCCGACAGCAGCCGGGTCGCCAGATAATAGGAACGCCCGTGCGCCGCGGCCACTCGACGGCAGTGCCGGTAGGCGTCCCGCAGTGCGGCGGCGTCGGCCGGCGGCGCCGTCGCGCCGGGCCGCACACCACCGCGGCCGGTCACAGACCGCGGGACACAGCGGGCGTGGGAACCGCCCGGGGTGTACCGCGTAACCGCAGCGGGTCGACGGTGCGCAGCGAGAGCGCGGCGACCACGGAGGCGAAGGTCGCGGCCGCGACATGCCAGAAGTTGTACAGACCGATCGAACCATCGGGCTGGAACACCAGCATCAGCCAGGTACAGACACCGACCAGGGTCATGAGTGTGGTGGTGGACAGCGCGAAACCGGCGGCCAGTGCCAACGGCCACGAGTAGTACCAGGGCAGCGCGGCCGGTGACAGGATCACGATGGCGACGAAGGCGATCAGGATGCCCAGGACGGCGTCGCGTTCGCTGAGTTTGAACCGCCACCAGGTCCACACCAGGAGGACCCCCAGGGCCAGCATGCACAGCATGCGGGTCACCTCGAGGGTCGAATCCAGCCCGAAGGGGGTGACCCAGGTGACGGCGTGTGCCATGACGGTGGGCAGCGACAACCAGTTGATGATCTTGCGCGACCCCGACAGCGCGGTGAGCCAGCCGATCCCGACCCCGGCGATTGCCGAGGCCGCCACGAACACCGCCGCGAACACCGCGAGACCGAGACCCGCGATCTTGGCGAACATCTTCCAGTGATGGGCCAGGAACTCACGGCTGCTGGTGGCCAGTGCGGCGCGCTGGCCGTCCTCGGCGCGGCGCTCGCGTTCGTGCAGCATCCAGATCCACACCAGGAAGGGCAGGGCGACGCCCGCGGTCGCCTTGATCGCGACCCCGATCGCCACCACCACGATGCCGGCCACATGATGGCGTTCCAGCACCAGCGCGATCCCGGCGCACATCAGGCCGACCATCAGCATCTCGTTGTGCACGCCGCCGATGAGGTGGATGAGCACCAGCGGGTTGAGCACCGCCAGCCACAGGGCGACGGTCGGCCTCCCGCCCAGGTGCTTGGTCAGGTACGGCACCGCCCACATCATCAGGGCCAGGCCGGGCAGCATCACGAACCGCAGGGCGATCGTGCCGCCGACCACGCTGTCGCCGGTGACCGCGGTGATCGCGCGGCCCAGCAGCAGGAACGCCGGACCGTAGGGGGCGGTGGTGGTGGTCCAGACCGTGCTCACGTTGTCGAGCAGGATCCCCGGATTGGCGACCGGACCCACCTGGTACGGGTCGAAACCGTCGCGCAGCAGGGCACCCTGGGCCAGGTAGGAGTAGGCGTCGCGGCTGAACATGGGTACCGCGAACATGAGGGGCGCGATCCAGATACCGACGATGGCGCGCAGCTCGTTGAGCCGCACCTCACCGGAGTGGCCGCCGTAGCCCAGCGTGATCCGGCCCAGCCGGACCCAGGCCGCCACCATCATCAGCACGCCCGCCCAGACGCAGATCATCGACAGCGCGTAGCCGTGGCCGAACCGCAACCAGGACAGGTGAACCGCCTCGAGCAGCGGATCCCGTTTACGGACGCCGCCGGCGCCGAATCCGCCGAAGGTGATCATCAGGGCGCCGGCGAACCCGAGCAGGGCCGCATGGCCTTCCGGGCTGCGCAGGAAATCGCCGCAGATACGCACCCGGCTCCAGAAGCCGGGCGCGAGACCGGTACCCGCGGTCGTGCGCGCGGGCGACGGCCCGGAGGCGGCCGGATCGGTGTCGGCGACCGGAACGGTGCTGGTCGTGGTGTGCATATGGGGGGCTGGCATCTGGTGTCGTTCCCCCCTGGATGGTCGGCGGTCGCAACCGCGGGCGAATAGGTCGGCGCTCAGTTTACGGCTTCCGTCACGGAAGGCGGCCGGACGGTGGCCGGGGCGCGCGTCCGGACCCCGCGATTCTCGCCCACAACGCGCTGTGCCGCGAGTTTTCCCGACAGCAGCGCGGTCGGCACACCGACCCCGGGCGTCGTACCGCATCCGGCCAGGACCACGTTCTCCTTGCCGGGCACGAGGTTACGGGTACGGAAGGGGCCGGTCTGGCGGAACAGATGCGCGGCCGAGAACGGAGTTCCGGCGAGCATGCCCTGATCGCGCCATGTGGCGGGCGTGTCGAGCCGGTCGACGGTGAAGTGCTCGGCGATCCCGTGATATCCGCGCCGCTCCAGTACCCCGAGCAGTTCCCGCAGATAGGAGGGACCCAGGCGGGACCAGTCCAGCGGCGCGGAATCCAGGTTGGGGCAGGGGGCGAGTAGCGAGAACGGTTCGTACCGGGTCGTGCCGCGGGTGAGGTACAGCCCGGGATCGCTCAGTGCGGGCCGGGTGAGCAACAGTGACGGATCGCTCATGAGCCGGCCGCCGCGCCGCGGCGTGATCTCGGCGAAGGTCTGGGCCCAGGCGGCGCCGAAGTCGATGGTGTGATGGGCCTGCACCGGCCAATTCCCGGCAATACCGGCGGGTACCGTGCCGTGCGCGACGACCGCCGACGGCGAGGCCCGCAATCCGCGGCGGGGGCGCACGCCGAAACGATCCAGCGCACCGAGATCGGCGGTGAGGACCACCGCGTCGCAGGGCAGGGCGCGGCCGTCGGCGAGCAGGACCCGCCGGGCCCGGGCCGGGCCGCGGCTGCGGCTGCGGCGATAGTCGAGTCCGGTGACCTCGGTGCCGAGTTCGAGCCGGCCGCCGGCCGCGGTGAACGCGCCGGCCAGGGTTTCGGCGACCGCGCGCATTCCGCCGTCGGGGAAGTAGACGCCGAGGGCGGTGTCCATATAAGGGATCGCGCCGTACACGCCGAGTGCCTGTTCGGGTGCCATCCCCGCGTACAGCGCCTGGAAGGTGAACAGCCGGGACAGTCGCGGATCGCGCAGGGTCCGGGTGACCCGGGTGCCCAACCGGCCGAAGCCGCCGAGCCCGGTCAGCCGGAGCAGGGCCGCCCGCTTCTCCGGATACCGCACCATATCCAGCGGGGAATCGAAGTTCGTCGCCAGGAACTCGTCGTATTCGGCCCGGAACACGCGACCCAGCCAGTCCCGCAACCGCCGGTACCGGACGGCTTCCTCCGGTCCGCAGGCGCGCGCCACCTCGGCGCTCATCCGTTCCGGATCGGAGAAGACCCGCAGGTCGGACCCGTCCGCGAAACGGGCGTGGTAGGCCGGGGTCAGCGGCCGGATCCGCAGCGGCGGCACCGCACTCGAGGCATCCGTACCCACGGCGGCCAATGCGTCGTCGACGAGCCCGGGGAGGGTGAGCACGGTCGCGCCGGAATCGATCTCGTAGTCGGCGAACCCGTACCGCCCGACCCGGCCGCCGACATGGTCGGCACGTTCCACCAGGGTCACCGCACATCCGGCGCCGGTCAGATACAGTGCAGCCGACAACCCGGACAGCCCCGCACCGACCACGACCACGTGCTCCACCGGCCCCGGGACCGACTTCACGACAGGCCCCTCCGCTCGTACCGGTGTGCGGCCGGGGCGGTGTCCGGCCTGCTGCCGCCGGTCATGCCGCGCGCCGGGTGGCGGCCAAGGCCATCTCGCGGAGCCGGGTCTTCGCCTCCGGCGTGGCGGAGCTGGCGTCGATCGCGCCCAGGGCCTGCTCGGTGAGTGCGCTGATCCTGGTCTCCACCGCGTCGACCGCGCCGAGTTCGATGAGGAGCGCGCGCAATTCGCCGACCTGCGCGTCCGACAGGTCGGTGCCGATCGCGCCACGCAGGGTATCGCCGGCGGCCGGGTCCGTCTCCGCGGCGCGCTGCAGCGCCTCCGCGACCAGCACGGTGCGTTTACCTTCGCGCAGATCGTCACCGGACGGTTTACCGGTCACGGCCGGATCACCGAAAACGCCCAGCAGATCGTCACGGAGCTGGAAGGCGATCCCGATATCGGTCCCGTAGGTGCGGTAGGCCGTGATGAGCCCGGGGTCGGCGTCGGCGAGCGCTCCGCCGAGATGCAGCGGGCGTTCCACGGTGTAGGCCGCGGTTTTGTAGCGATTGATCCGCAGCGCCGCGGCCACCGATTCGTCGCCGCTGGCCTCGCCGTGCACATCGAGCAGTTGCCCGCCCAGGACCTCGGTGCGCATCCGCGCCCACACGGGGGCGAAGCGCGCCAGCGCCACCGCGTCCAGGCCGGCGTCGTGCACCATATCGTCGGCCCAGGCCAGCGCCAGATCGCCGAGCAGAACGGCCACCGATTCGCCGTAGTGGGCGGAATCCCCGGCCCAGCCCGCCTGCCGATGCCGTTGTTCGAAGTCCACATGCACGGTCGGGAAGCGGCGGCGGGTGCGGGAGCAGTCGATGATGTCGTCGTGGATCAACGCGCAGGCCTGGACGAGTTCCAGGGCCGAACAGGCGCGGAGCACGGCCGCCGCCGCGGCACTCGCGGGATCGCCGCCGGCGCCCAGCCAGCCCATCCAGGCGAAACCCGGCCGGGTGCGCTTACCGCCGCGCAGGGTGAACGATTCCAGGGCCTCGACACTGTCGGCGAATACCGGGCCCAGCTCGGCGACCGCGTCGCGGCGACCGGCGAAGAATTCGGTCAGCGCCTGCTCCACGGCCGTGGCGAACGCCGCCGTCCCGGGAACGGCCGCGAGGGGACCCGACCGCGTCGGGATACCGGTTCCGGCAGACAGGGTGACCTCCCAGATCGTCGATTGCGTGGGCAAGCGGCTACCGGAACCGGGGGCGCCGGTAGCCGCGGGAGCCACCCACGTGCGCCCGCCGCGGCGGCGGGACCTGATCGCAGAATACGCGCGCGCCCATGACGCGGATCCGGTGGCGGCGGTGGGAGAGCATCGGGGAGAATACCGGGCGGCTCTAGACTGAGCCGGTGACTTTCGACAACGCGCGGGGACTCCCGACCCCTGGCCGGCCGTCCCCCACGTCACCGGACGTCTCCGCGACGCCTTCGGTCGTGCAGAGCCTGCGCCGGCACGCCGGTGGCGCGGTGCCGTTCTCCGTGGAGTTCTCTCCGCCCCGCGACGAGGCGGGCGAGCAGCGGTTGTGGCGGGCGGTGCGCACATTCGAGCGGATGCATCCGGCGTTCGTCTCGATGACCTACGGTGCCGGTGGGAGCACCCGGGAGCGCACGGTACGGGTCACCGGTGAACTCGCCCTGCAGACCACCCTGTTGCCGGTCGGCCATCTCACGGCGGTCGGGCACAGCGTCGCCGAGCTGCGGTCGATCGTCGGGGCCTACGCCGATTCCGGGATCAGCAATATCCTCGTGCTGCGCGGTGATCCACCGGGCGATCCGCTGGGCGAATGGTACAAACACCCCGAGGGGGTGGAGTACGCCGAGGAACTGGTGCGCATCGTGCGCGATCTGGGCGATTTCCATGTGGGGGTCGCCTCGTTCCCGCAGGGCCACCACCGTTCGCTCGATCTCGACCACGACACCGCCCATCTGGCGGCGAAACTGCGTGCGGGCGCGGAGTATTCGATCACCCAGATGTTCTTCGACGTCGACGACTACCTCCGGCTGCGCGATCGGGTCGCCGCGCTGGACCCGGTGGAGGGCGCCAAACCGATCATTCCGGAACTGATGCCGATCACCTCGCTGCGCACGGTCGAGCGTGCGGAGCAGTTGTGCGGCCGCCCGCTGCCGGAAAAGGTGATCGAACGGCTGCACCGGGCCGCCGGTTCCGGGCCGGAAGAGGATCGTGCCGCGGTCCGGGCCGCGGGTATCGAGATCGCCACCGAGATGGGGGAACGGTTGATCGCCGAGGGCGCACCGTGCCTGCACTTCATCACCCTCAACTTCGCCAAGGCGACCGGTGAGGTGCTGACCAATCTGGGTTACGGCGTTACCACCGCCCCGATCAGCGCCTGAGCGACGCCGGCCGGCCGGGGTGGGGAGATCAGTCGGCCGGGGCGTAGACGTGGACGGTGATCCGGTCGTCCCGGCGGATCACTTCGAGCGCCTGGTCGTCGTGGCGCAGGATGAGTCCGGGGGCGCCGTCGACCGGGTCGAGGATCTCGATCCCCGCGATCCGCTCACCGGCGTGGTCCAGGCGGTCGCCGGGCTTGGCCGCGATGAACACCCGGCCGTCGATGACCCACCAGGTGCCGGGCAGGCCCGGCAGCAGTTCCGGTGATTCGCTGAGCTGGTGGCGGGCGACCGGTTCGCTGATGCCGCGCGGGCTGCGCAGCCGGACCGAGCATCGCTCGAGCCATTGCGTCCACGTGGTATCGACGCTGGTGTGGCCGACGATGGTCATGGTGCAGCCTCCTCGAAACCCGGGCCGCGAGGCCCTGCCCGCCGGTCGTGCCGGGCGGGTTCATCATCCGGCCGGGTGCCCGGCGGGCACAAGACCAAGAATCATCGAGAATCCAGCCCTTGGCCGGGTAGCAGAGGGCGTCCCCGCCAGGTCAGCGCGTTGCGACGGCGAGCGCGGTGTGAGTGTTGCCACAGCAGCAGGTAGGTGGCGACCGAGGCCGGGTGGGCGAGAGCGTCGGTGAGGTCGCCGCGGTCCGGCTCGCGGCCCGACTCCAGGGCGCGGGCCAGCAACCGGCCCGTGACCGCCGCGGTGTACCCGAGCAGGCCGATCCGGCGCAGCCGGCCGCGGCCCAGCACGGCCGCCACCGGGGGCAGCCAGTACGCCCACGCGGCGACAGCGCCGACCGCGACCCCGCCCGCGACCGAACCGCCGTAGGCCGACCAGAGCCAGCGGTCGTAGCCGTTCACCAGTTCGTGCGCATCGCGGTACATCCGGGTGCGCGCCAGTCCCCCCGCGGCCGCCACCGCGGTCCGGTCCCCGGCGCGGCGCAGGACCCGGGCGATATCGAGATCCTCGGTGACACTGCCGGCGACCGCCGCGTGACCGCCGCGCGCGTGATACCGCGCCGCGTCGAACACCAGGAACTGGCCACAGGACACGACAGTCGAACCCCGGGTGCCGCGATCGGTCCACGCGACGGGCAGAGTGGACGCCCACGACCAGCACAGCAGCGGCTGCACCAGGCGTTCGGCCACGGTCTCGGCTCGCTGCCGCGGCCAGGGCGCCAGCAAGGCGACGCCGCGCTCTCGCAGACACGCCACCGCCGCGGCGATCGCGGTCGGTGCGAGCCGGACATCGGCGTCGAGGAAGACGAGCACCCCGGTTTCGCCGCCGGCCCGCCGGGCATGCTCGGCGAGGACGGCGCAGGCGGCGGCCTTGCCGGTCCAGCCCGGCGGCGGGCCGGTGGTACCGCGCAGCAGCTCGCAGCGCGGGTCGCCCGCCATCGCATGCCGTGCGCGCTCGGCGGTGTCGTCGCCGGAGGCATCGTCGAGGACCAGGATGCGCAACCGCGCCACCCCGGTCTGGGCGCGCAGATCGGTGATCAGACCGGGCAGCAGGGCGGCTTCGTCACGCGCGGGCACGCAGACCGTGACGTTCTCGGTGACCGGGGCGGGCGCGGGGGACAGTTGCGGTACGGTGCGCCGGTTCCATGCGGTGAGCGCGGCACCGGCCACGGCGATACCGGTCCCGCCGGTCACCGCGCGCCGGAGCCACGGTCTCACGCGTTGGATTTGACCTCGTCCCACCAGCGTCGCAACGAGAAACCGGCCGGTGCGCCCGGCCGGGGCGGATTGCGGTCCATATAGGCGAGGGCGATGACCACCGCCGCGACGGCGAGGGTGATACCGCCGACGATTCCGGCCCAGCCCGCGAAGGACCGCGTGTTCGGATCGGCGTAACCGACCTCGGCGCGGACGGTGCTGACCTCGCCGGCGGGCAGTTTCCAGGAGACCACCGAATCGCCCTCGCGGTTGCCGTTGGTCTTGGCGACCCGGGCCGGGAACGCCACACTCAGCTGTACATCGGACCCGTGCGGGGCCAAGGTCTCCAGGTCCACTCGGCCGTTGAGGCTGACCAGGTCGCCGTTGCGCTGGAACTGCAGGTCGAACAGGCCCTGCGCCTGCTCCGAGAGTTGCGACAGCTGTTCCACTTCGCCGAAGTTGAGATCGTCGAAGTACACCTCGCTGCCGATGTACCCGTCCTGGTTGTACGGCTCGATACGCACTTTGGCCGCCAGGGTTTCGGGGGCGGTGAGCTGCGGGCCCTTGTCCTCACTGTTCTCCGGGACGACCGCGGCCACGATCCGGCCCGACACCCGGTCGTTGGACGACAGGCCCATCGAGGCCTGGACGCGCAGGCAGCCGGCCAGCGCCGGGGTGAGCAGGGCGGCCAGGACGAGGGCGGCGGCTATCCGCGCCCGCAGGGGGCGGCGCGAGCGCGGAGCGGGGACCGGGGAGCCGGGTTTCGCGGTAACGGGACTCGGAGGCACGGATGACATGGTGCCAGGCCGGAACTCACCGACGCCATGCGACGGGCCCGACGCTTCTCCGATCGTGCCCGGCCCTGCGTCCGGTGGCGTCGCGAACCAGCCGGACCAGCAGCGGAACCCCGAGAACCCCGAGGACGATGCTCCCGTAGCCGGCCGAATACGGCAGGCCGAGAAACACCGCGTGCGCCAGCGCGGAGCCGAGCCAGGTCCACAGGAACATCAGAACCGGGATCGCGGGCCGCTCGGGTCCGCGCGCGGTTCGCTCCCATGCGGTGAGCGCCGCGGCCATCACCGCCGCCACCGCCAGCCAGCCGAGGTAGTTGGTGTATGGGATGGCCGCCAGACCGGGGAGTCCCGCATCGGTGTGCTGCCACTGCCACTGCCCGTCGGCCACCATCTGGGGATCCAGGAACAGGTCCCAGCCCACCGCGCCCACCGCGGTCGCGCCGATCCGCGCCGCCGGCCGCGGGCACAGCAGGCCCGCGACCACCCAGATCGGATACAGCCCGCCGGTCCACGCGAGCGGGACCACCAGTGGAACGTCGAACAGTTGTGGTCCGATCCGTCCGTCCGCGTAGTCGTAGGACCCGAACGGAATCCCGGTCGCCGTGCCCACCGCCTCGGCCACCAGGCCGATGCCGGAGACGATCACCAGGAACCCGGCCGCGTAGCCGATCCCGCGCGTCACCGCCGCGTGCAGCAGGGCCGTACCGGCTGTCAGCAGTACCACGGCCACCGTCACCGCGTCGCGGGCCGGCCCGGTGGTCAGCGGGTAGGCGATCTGCGTGCCGACCAGCACGACGAGCAGACCCGCTGGCAGCAGGTCCCGCCGCCGCCCGGGCGCCGGGCCCGCTAGCGGCGTAGCCACCGGCGGACCCCGCGGCTGTCTCGCAGTACCAGGCGTGCGGCGGTACGCCCGCTGGCTCCGGACACGCCGCCCCCGGGATGGGTCGACGCGCCGGTCAAGTAGAGCCCGGGCGCGCCGGGCACCCGCTGCCCGGCCAGTTCCGGCAGCGGCCGCCACAGCATCATCTGGTCCAGGCTCATCTCCACGTGCATCACATTGCCGCCGAGCAGTCCCATCTCGCGTTCCAGATCCACCGGTGTCTGGACGTGCCGGTCCAGCACCGAGTCCGCGAACCCGGGCGCGTACCGATCCAGTTCGCCGATGATCCGGTCCGCTTCGGTTTCGGCGTGCCGGGCCCAGCCACCGCTGTCGGCGAGCCGGTAGGGGTGCCACTGCGACCACAGCGAGAGCTGATGTTGCCCGGCGGGCGCGATACTCGGGTCCAGGGCGCTGAAACTCATGGCGAGCACGACGGGCCGGGGTGGTAACCGCCCGCCCAGCGCACTGCCGTGCGCCAGCGCCAACCGGCGCCGGTCCGAGACCAGCAGTTGCAGTCCGGTCGCCGATTCGGCGGGGGTCGCGCCCGGGTATCGCGGGAGAGCGCTGGTCGCGGCCCGCACCACCATGCCGATTCCGGGGCCCACCCGGATCTGCCGCTGCCACCGTCGCAGCGGTTCCGGATCGAAGCCGCCCGCGCGCAACAGTTCCAGCGTGGTGAGGATATGGGTGCCCGCGATCACCGTGTCGGCGTTGTATTCGCGCCCGGCCGCGGTGCGGATCCGCCAGCCGTCGACCCGGCGGGTCAGCGCGGTGACCGCGTCGCCGGCCGTGACCTCGCCGCCGTCCCCGCGCAGCCGGGCGACCAGCGCCTCGGTGAGGGCACCGCTGCCGCCCACCGCCCGGCCGGGCGGCAGGGTGTGCATGAGTGCCGCGAACGCCACCATCGGCGCCGTGCCCGGTTCGGACATGGGCGGCCCCGACTGCGCCCCGAACCATGCCAGTGCCGCCTTCAGCCGCTCGTCGTCGAACCAGGTGTCCAGCAGCGCGTCGCCGGACTGCAGGAATTCCCGGGACAGCGCGCTGCCGCCGTCGCGGGCGTCCAGCCCCCAGAACGAGCGCAACAGCCGGCCCCCGGTGGGCGCGCCGCCGAACGAGCGCATCACCCGTCGCGCCCGGGGCGCCCAGACGTCCACGAAACGCCGGTAGGCCGCGGCGTCGCGGTCGCCGCAGGCGGCGGCCACCGACGCGCAGGTCCGCTCGAGATCGCGGTGGAACACGATCGGCGGCGCCCCGGTCTCCGGGCAGGCCGGGGCGAAGGCCCAGGGGTCGCAGTCGAGGTACCGCAGGCCGAAGCGTTCCAGTTCGAGCTCTTCGATGATCCCGGTGTGCCGGACCATCAGATGGGCCGAGGAGCCCCGGTCGACCCGGTGGCCGGGGAAACGCTCCACCGTGGATACGGCCCCGCCGAGGACCGTATCGCTCTCCAGAACATGGACCCGGCGACCCTCCCGCGCCAGGTAACAGGCCGCCACCAGCGCGTTGTGGCCGGAACCGATGATCAGCACACTCATGGCAGCAGTGGCAGTGACCGGCCGAGGATCCCGAAGCGGCGGTTGTCGCCGGCGAACACGAAATCCCGCAGCACGTCGCGGAAACCCATCCGCCGGTACAGGCGCCAGGCCCGGTTGTCCTCTCGGCCGACCTCCGGGGTGGACAGCAGCACGGCCCGCTCGGGGCGGTCCCGCAGCAACCGCTGGAGCAGGGTCGCGCCGATACCGCGGCCCTGCGCGCTCGGGTGCACATGGAGCTCGGTGAGTTCGAAATAGTCGCCGAGCAACTGCCCGATGGCCGGCTCCGGCCACCCGGAGCGGCGCATCCCCGCGTGCACCTGCTGCTGCCACCACTGATGGGGGCCGCCCCGATAGCCGTAGGCGATGGCGACGATCGGGGAATGGCGCAGGTCGAACTCGCCGTTGTCCTCGGGCACCACCGCGGCGACCGCGTGCCAGCCCGCGCGGTGGGTGTGCTCGGTCCACATCGGTGCCCGATGGTGCTCGGTGCCGTGTGGATAGTCCATGGCGGCGACGTAGACCGCCAAGGCGTCGTGCAACCGGGCGCGCAGCGCGGCTTCCGAGAGGTCGACGACGACCGGGACGGGGAGATTATTCGACTTGACGGCTGTCATTGCGATATCGGTGGGCTCTTTCGCGGTCGGCAGGGCGGCGGGTTACGGCACACGAACATGTCGGTGGTCGTCTCTATATTCAAGCTCGAGCCAAACGTTCGAAAACTTGTTCGCCCCCACGGTGCACGCTCAGCCTGCCATACCGGTGGACCGCCGCGGGGGGTGACAGGCGAGATACGGAGGGACGGCTATGTCGGATCGAAGCGTGCACCCGGTACAACCGGGGCGGGCGGGGATGCTGTTGCGGCGCGCCGACGGGCTGCTCATGGAAGCGGCGGGGGAGCAGGATCCGCGGGAACGTTTCCGCGTGGCCTATCTGGCGGCCCTGCGCGGTGCGGGCGCGGTGCTGGCGCTCACCGGCGCCGACACCGCGCCGCGGGCCCGCTCCCGTAACGCGTGGGTGATGTTGCAGCGCGCCGCGCCCGAATTCGTGATGTGGGCGGACTATTTCAGTGGCCATTCCGCGACCCGGGCGGCGCTGGAGGCCGGGCTGCCCCGGGAAATCGACGAGGCGGCGGCCGACGAGTTCTCCTCGCGGGTGGCCGCGTTCCTGCACGACGTCGAAGATCTCATCGCGCCGGCCGCCCGGCTGCGCGCCGCCGGTGACGGAGACGACGCGCTCCGGTAGGAACCGCCCCCGGCCCCCGGACCTCCGGATTCGGCCCGCGCGGGATTCGATCCGGCGACGAACTTCGTTCGGCTGCACCCATATGGTGGTACCGCTCTTGGCGAACTCGTATCATTGATGACAGATAGCCGCCAAGGGGTTATCTGTCGCCTACCCGGAGGCGACAGCCACGACCTAGTGCCGGGGGAGGTACCGTGCCACTCTCCGAGCACGAGCAGCGCATGCTCGAACAGATCGAGAGCGCGCTCTATGCTGAGGACCCGAAGTTCGCGTCGTCCGTCCGCGGTGGACGTCTTCGTACGACCTCGAGTCGACGTCGACTCCAGGCCGCGGCCTTGTTCGTACTCGGCCTTGTCCTACTCGTCGCGGGTGTCGCCCTTCCGGTGCGACCCGGCGGCTTTCCGATCATCAGTCTGATCGGGTTCATCGTGATGTTCGGCGCCGGAGTACTGCTCCTGCTCGGCGGCGCCAAGGGCGCCACGCCCGGCCGCGGCAGTGGTGCACCGAGCGATTCCGCCGGTTCCGGATCATCGGAACGAGCAGCCGGTGGGCGTGGGCGTCCGCGCCGCTCCGGTGGGTTCACCGAGCGCATGGAGGATCGCTTCCGCCGAAGGTTCGAGGAGTAGCCGCCCGGCGTTCGCGCCGGCGCTACGGCCGACAGCGGTGCCGCACCCGTTCCGGGGCGGCACCGCTGTTCGCATCTGTGCCGTACCCGTTCGTTCGCGGGATGCGCGCGTGACCGGCCGGACCGCTGGAACGTGCTCCGGACCACCTTCTTCCACCCCGCCCCACCGGGTTCCCCCACCACGCCCCACCGCCCCGGCCGTGAGAGCGTGAACAGGGGGTTTGCTGGAAGTTGACGGGACCCGCCGGAGTCGGGGGCCGTAGGCGCGCGCAGGGAGGCAGAGCTCGCGAAAAGTCACCCCCGCCGGTGATAGCTGGGGTGACCTGCGAAATCGGATGGCCGGGGAGGCACATCACCCCGTGTTTCGATTGAAAGTGGGGGAAAGTGGGGTAATGTGGAGCGCGCACTACAGGAGAGGCCGCGAGGCACTCGACCGGCGTAGCCGGTCAACACCATTCGAGGTGGTCCGGTAGGAGGTATCGGGTTGTTTCTCGGTACTTACACACCTCGTCTGGACGACAAAGGGCGACTCACGTTGCCCGCAAAGTTTCGAGACGATCTGGCGGGAGGGTTGATGGTCACCAAAGGACAGGACCACAGCCTTGCCGTCTATCCGAAGGACGAGTTCAGTGCGCTCGCCCGGCGCGCCGCGTCGGCATCCCGGAGCAACCCGCAGGCGCGGGCCTTCATCCGGGCGCTGGCCGCGGGCACGGACGAACAGCGGCTGGACACGCAGGGCCGGATCGTGTTGTCGGCCGAACATCGCCGGTACGCCAACCTCACCCGCGACTGTACGGTCATCGGTTCGGTCGACTTCCTGGAGATATGGGACAAGCAGGCGTGGGAGACCTACCTCGCCGAGCACGAGGAGGACTACGCACAAGCGAGAGACGAGGCACTGGGCGGAATCTTCTAGCCCGCGCGAGTGCCACGCGGCCTCTGCCCGGATGCGGACCCTGACGTACTTCCCCGACGCCAGGTGCCGCTTCGGTCAGAGACCCCGCGGCATTCGTTACGTCACCGATTTCCTTCTGTCGCTCACCCCGTGGACGCGCCGGATCGATCGGCGGCGTGGCCGCATCTCGCGCAATCAATTGTTCGCCCGCTTCGGCGCCGGTGATCCGCATCCACCTGGGGTGCGGATGCGACCCGAATCGGGTCGTCACGGAGCGAGGCATGAATCCGGGAGGTCGATTTGAACCGTGAGCAGCACGGCACGCGACACGTTCCTGTTCTGCTCACCCGCGCCGCCGAATTGCTCGACCCGGTGCTCGACGGCCCGGCCGCCGTCTATCTGGATGCCACGCTGGGGCTCGGCGGCCATGCCGAATATTTCCTGCGCACCCACGCCGATCTCCGGCTCGTAGGCCTCGACCGCGATACCCGAGCGCTCGCGCTCACCACCGACCGGCTCCGGCCCTACGCCGACCGGATCACCCTGGTGCACACCCGATACGACGGAATCGCCGCCGCGCTCGCGGAGGCCGGTCTGCCGGCCACCGGTTCGGTCAGCGGCATCCTGATGGATCTCGGGGTCTCGTCCATGCAGTTGGACGAGGCGGAGCGGGGCTTCGCCTACTCCGTGGACGCCCCGCTGGACATGCGGATGGACGCGACCACCGGCCCGACCGCCGCCGATGTGCTCAACAGCTACAGCCAGGGCGAGATCGCCCGGGTGCTGAAGGTCTACGGCGAGGAACGGTTCGCGAACCGGATCGCCGCCGAGATCGTGCGGCGCCGCGCCCGGCAGCCGTTGCGTACCAGTGCCGAACTGGTGAGTCTGCTCTACGACACCATCCCCGCGCCGGCCCGCCGGACCGGCGGGCATCCGGCCAAGCGCACCTTCCAGGCGCTGCGGGTGGAGGTGAACGGGGAACTGGATTCGCTGCGCGCGGCCCTCCCGGCCGCGCTGGCGGCACTGCGGCCGGGCGGCCGCATCGTGGTCATGTCCTACCAGTCGCTCGAAGACCGGGTGGTCAAACACGAGCTGGCCGAACGCGCGAAATCGCGTACACCGGTGGGACTTCCGGTCGAACTCCCGGGTATGGGACCGGAGTTCCGCATGCTGACCCGGGGCGCCGAACAGGCCGGGCCCGCCGAGATCGAGGAGAATCCCCGGGCCGCGCCGGTCCGGATGCGCGCCGCCGAGAAGATCGTGCAGGAGGCGGGATGAAGCCGGGCACCGGCACCGGCCACGCCGCAGCGGTGGCCCGCGGAGCAGCGAATTCGCTTGTCCGCGTGGCGCGATTGCGGTACCACGGTGCTGGTGCCGGATGCGGACATCACATCGGTGTTCGCGAAATGGTGGTGTCAGGGGAGCACCGGCTGGGCATTACGGACCACAGCACAGGCGTACGCGGGCCGAAACCGCGGGCCATCACACCGATACGGGGGTGTCAGGTATGAGCGTGAGCACACGTACCGAGACCGGGCGACCGGCTCGGCGGGTACACGACGCGGAGCGGGTGAAATCCGGTGCCGCGCAGCGGGCCTACGCCCGGCGCCGGCAGCGCACCGGCGGGCCGTCCGGCCCGGCGCCGGCCGCGCCGCGGTCGGAGCTGGCGGGTCGCGGACCGTTCGTCGCGGCCATCCTGGCCATGTTCGGCTGTGGTCTCGCGCTCACCCTGGTCCTGACCACCCGCGCCGCCGAGGACAGCTATCAGCTCAGCGACGCGCGCGAGGCCAACCGGGTGCTCTCCGACGAACGCGCGGCATTGCAGCGGGAGGTCGCCGCCGCCGATTCCCCGCCCGAACTCGCCACTCGCGCCCGGGAACTGGGCATGATCCCGGCGACGGATCCGGCGCGACTGGTCGTCGCCGCGGACGGAACGGTCACCGTGGTCGGTGAACCGAAGCCCGCCCAGGGCCCGCCGGCCCCGCCGCTGAACGGACCCCGCGGCGGAGCTCCGGGCTCCGGTGCGGACCCGGGCGAGCGGATCGTGCCGGTCCCGGCGCTGCCGCGGTCGGATTCGGCCGCGCCGAGCCCGGGTGGTGTACTCGCGGCCCCGGGGACCGATCCGACGCCCGCGCCGCAGCCGGGCGAGGGCGTCCCCGCCCCGGCGGGTACCGCTCCGGCCGACGGCGCCGTTCCGGCCGAGGCGCCGGCACCGGCCGACGGAACTGCTCCGGCCGGCGCGTCCGCTCCGGTCGAGGGTGATGCCCCGGTCGAAGCGCCCGCCCCGGCCGGGGACGCGGCCCCGGCGCCCGCGGAGACGCCGGGCGATGTCGAACCCACTTCGGTCGCGCCGCTGCCGCCCGTTACGGCGGGTGAGGAGATGCGATGAACCGGCGCGGGTCGGGACGCGGGCGCGATTCCGCGCCGAGATCCCGGGCCGCGACCGATCGCGGAAAAACGAAGAAGCGATCCGCCGAGGTCGCGCGGTCCGCGCCCGGCCGATCCCGGCAGTCACCCCGGCGGTCACGTCCGGGTGGGCGGTCCACGCCGAACGGACCGGTGCGGATCCGGCTCGGCGTGGGCCGGTTGATCATGCTGGTGGCGTTGACCGTGGTCGCCCTGCAACTGTTGTGGATCCAGACCATCGCCGCACCCACGCTGTCGGCGCAGGCGGCCGGACAGCGCACGGCCTACCAGGATCTCCCCGCCACCCGCGGCACCGTCACCGACCGCCACGGCAAATCCCTGGCCTTCACCATCACCGCCCAGTCGCTGAATTTCCAGCCCGTCCGGGTGCGCAAGGATCTCGCCGACGCCCGGGCGAAGGACGATTCGGCGCCCGATCCGGATCGGCGGCTCGAAGATATCGCCCGGACCGTTCACCGGATCCTGGGTGACGAGGGGCCGAAGGAAGCCGAGCTGCTGGAGAAACTGCGCAGCGACCAGACCTTCGTGTACCTGGCCCGCAATGTCGACCCGCGGAAAGCCGACGAGATCACCGCGAAGTTCCCCGAGGTCGGTACCGAACGCCAGGACCTGCGCGAATACCCGGGCGGTTCGCTGGCGGCCAATATCGTCGGGGCCACCGGCTGGGATGGCCACGGCCGGGTCGGGCTGGAGGCCTCGCTGGATTCGGCGCTCGCCGGCACCGACGGCTCCTACACCTACGACCGCGGCTCCGACGGGGCGGTCATCCCCGGCAGTCTCCGCGACCGCCAACCCGCCGTCGACGGCAACAATGTCGAACTCACCCTGGACTCCTATCTGCAGAACCATGTGCAGCAGCAGGTGCAGCAGGCCAAGGATCGCTCGGGCGCGAGATCGGCCTCCGCGGTGGTGCTGGACGCCAAAACCGGTCAGGTGCTGGCCATGGCCAACGACAACACATTCAATCCGGCGCTCGGTCCGCAGCACTGGGATCCGGCCGGGCTGGACAACCCGTCGGTGACCCAGCCCTTCGAACCCGGTTCGGTCAACAAGGTGGTCACCGCGGCCGCGGCCGTCGAATACGGTCTCACCACGCCGGACGAGGTGCATCAGGTTCCGGGCCGCATCGATATGTCCGGGGTGACCGTCGGGGACGCCTGGGAGCACGGCGTGGCCCCCTACACCACGACCGGGATCTTCGGTAAGTCCTCCAATGTGGGCACCCTGATGCTGGCGCAGCGGGTCGGCGAGGACCGGTTCGCCGATATGCTCGAACGCTTCGGTCTGGGCCGGCGCACCGAGGTCGGACTCCCCGGGGAGAGTTCCGGTCTGCTGCCCGCCCGGGACCAGTGGTCCGGCGGTACTTTCGCCAATCTGCCGATCGGGCAGGGGCTTTCGATGACCACCTTGCAGATGACCGGTATGTATCAGGCCATCGCCAACGACGGGCTCCGGATGCCGCCGCGTATCGTGCGCGCCACCGTCGCGCCCGACGGGACCCGCACCGAGGAGCCGGCGCCCGACGGGGTGCGCGTGGTGAGCCCCGAGACCGCGCGCACACTGCGCACCATGTTCCAGTCGGTGGTGCAGAACGATCCGACCGGAGTGCAGATGGGGACCGGTGCCGCCGCCGCGGTCGACGGATACCGGATCGCCGGGAAGACCGGGACGGCGCAGCAGGTCGACCCGAACTGCGGTTGCTATTCGAGCTCGTCGTACTGGATCACCTTCGCCGGTATCGCGCCCGCGGACAATCCGCGCTATGTCATCGGACTGATGCTCGACGCGCCGGTGCGCAGCTCCGACGGCAGCGGCGGGCAGTCGGCCGCACCGCTGTTCCACGACATCGCCTCCTGGGCATTGCAGCGGGATCGGATTCCGCCGTCGAGCGAGCCGGAACGGCAGTTCGTCCTGCAGGCGTCGTGATTCGGCGAACCGGCTTACCCGACCGTGACCCGGCGTCGGTAACCTGACTCGTCGTCGTATCCGCGCTTCATCATGCAGAGAGGAATCCTGTGCCCGCGCAGTCCAGCCAGCCCTCGCTGCGGCCGGCCCGGCCGCTGTCGACACCGCTGCCCGACCTGCTGGATCTGATCGACGCCGAACTTCGGCCACCGGTCGCCACCGACCTATTCGTCACCGGGATAGAACAGCGCTCCGACGCGGTTCTGCCCGGTGATCTGTTCACGGCGTTACCCGGCTCCCGGGCGCACGGCGCCCGGTTCGCCGCGGACGCGGTGGCCCGCGGCGCGGTCGCCGTACTCACCGACGCCGCCGGGGCGGAACTGGCCGGTGACCTGCCGGTACCGGTCCTGGTGCGGGAGAATCCGCGTGCCGTCCTCGGCGAGTTGTCCGCGGCGATCTACGGTCATCCGTCCGAGCGGTTGCGGATCATCGGGATCACCGGCACCTCCGGTAAGACCACTTCGTCGTATCTGGTGGAGGCCGGGCTGGCCGCGGGTGGTCTGTCCACCGCCCTGATCGGCACCATCGAGACCAGAATCGGGGGCCGCCGGGTCCCGAGCGCGCTCACCACGCCCGAAGCGCCGCAACTGCACGCCATGTTCGCGCTGATGGTGGAGCAGGGCGTGGACGCGGTGGTGATGGAGGTGTCCAGCCACGCCCTGACGCTGGGCCGGGTCGACGGGGTGCGGTTCGCCGTCGGCGCGTTCACCAACCTGTCGCAGGACCATCTGGATTTCCACGCCGATTTCGAGGACTACTTCGCCGCCAAGCGCCGGCTGTTCGAACCGGAGTCCCCGGTCGCCGCCCGCACCGCCGTGGTGTGCGTGGACGACGCCTGGGGCCGCCGTCTCGCCGACGGTCTCGCCGCGCCGATCCGGGTGGCGACCACCGGACCGGCGGACTGGTCGCTGGCCGGTCCCGCCCGCGCGCACGGCGGTGAACAGGAGTTCACCGCGGCCGGTCCGGACAGCGAGACGCCGGTGCGGTTGCGGCTGCCCGGTGACTACAACGTCGCCAACGGGCTGCTCGCGGTCGCGGTGTGCGCGGCCGCCGGAGTGGCGCCGGGGACCGCCGCGCCCGCACTGGCCACGGTGGACGTACCCGGCCGGATGCAGCGGGTGGAGCGCGGGCAGGAGTTCCTGGCCCTGGTGGACTACGCCCACAAACCCGCCGCGGTGGAATCGGTGATCGCCACGCTGCGCACCCACCTGGCCACGGCGGGGAGCCGGGGCCGGTTGGCGGTGGTGGTCGGCGCCGGCGGGGACCGGGACACCGGTAAACGCGGCCCGATGGGCGCGGCCGCGGCCCGCGGCGCGGATCTACTCATCGTCACCGACGACAATCCACGGACCGAGGATCCGGCCGCGATTCGCGCGTCGCTGGTCGCGGGCGCGCAGAGCGTCGCCGACGAGCAGCGCGGCGAGGTCCGCGATATCGGCGACCGGACCGCGGCCATCGCGGCGGCCGTCGACTGGGCGCACCCCGGCGATGTGGTGCTGGTGGCCGGCAAGGGCCACGAAGCAGGGCAGGAGATCAACGGGGTGAAATATCCGTTCGACGACCGCGAGGTACTCGCCGCGGCGATCGATTCGACACTGCGGCACAGTTCCGGGGGCGCGGACAACGGTTCGTGGTCGACGGGCGCGGAGGACTTGACAGTTTCATGATCGAAATGACACTGCGGGATATCGCCGAGGTCGTGGGCGCAACGCTGCACGACGTCGGTGACCCGGAGGCGAGGGTGACCGGTTCGGTCGAATTCGATTCGCGCCGAATCGGTCCCGGCGACATCTTCCTGGCGCTGCCGGGCGAGCGCGTCGACGGCCACGACTACGCGGCCGCCGCGATCGAGGCCGGCGCGGTCGCCGTACTGGCCGCCCGGCCGGTCGGAGTGCCGGCCATCGTCGTGCCCCCCGCACCGGGGTCGGTGCCGTCGAGCGCGCTTGCGCTGAGCCATGATTCGACCGGTGCGGGCGCCGCGGTGCTGACCGCGCTGGCCGCGCTGGCCCGGGAGAGCGTGTCGAGGCTGGTCGCGGCCGGAGGACTGACCGTGGTCGGCGTCACCGGGTCCTCGGGTAAGACGTCCACCAAGGATCTGCTGGCGGCGGTGCTCGCCCCGCTGGGCCCGGTGGTGGCCCCGCCCGGCTCCTTCAACAACGAACTCGGGCATCCCTGGACCGCCCTGCGCGCCGGTCCGGACACCCGGTTCCTGGTGCTGGAGATGTCGGCGCGCGGGCCCGGGCATATCGCCGCGCTGGCCCGGGTGGCGCCCCCGAGTATCGGGGTGGTGCTCAATGTGGGTACCGCGCATCTCGGCGAATTCGGCAGCCGCGAGGCGATCGCGCAGACCAAGGGCGAACTCGTGGAGGCGCTGCCCGAAACCGGTCTGGCCGTGCTGAACGCCGACGATCCGAAGGTCGGCGCGATGGCCTCGCGGACGACGGCCCGGGTGGTGACGGTCGGTCATTCCGCGGGCGCGCAGATCCGCGCCGGCGCAACCACTCTCGACGAACAGGCCCGTGCCTCGTTCACCCTGCACACACCGCTCGGCGACCGGCAGGTCACCCTGGCCGTGCACGGGGAACACCAGGTCGGTAACGCGCTGTCGGCCGCCGCGGTGGCCCTGGAGTGCGGCGCCGATCTCGACACCCTCGTCACCGCGCTCGGCGGCGCCCGGGCGGCGTCGGCGCGGCGGATGGACGTACGCACGAGTGCCGCCGGGGTCACGGTGATCAACGATTCCTACAATGCCAACCCGGATTCCATGCGGGCCGCGCTCAAAGCGCTGGTCACCATGGCCCGGTCGGGCGACGCCCCGCGGCGCAGCTGGGCCGTCCTCGGTGAAATGGCCGAACTCGGTCCGGAATCGGTGGTGGAACACGACGGGATCGGCCGCCTCGCGGTCCGCTTGGATGTGGACCGGCTCATCGTGGTCGGGACCGGACGACCCTCCCGGGGCATGCACCAGGGAGCGGTCATGGAAGGCTCATGGGGTGAGGAATCGGTGCTCGTCCCGGATATCGAAGCAGCCGTGGAGTTGCTCGCCGCCGAAGTCGGCGCGGGTGACGTGGTGCTGGTGAAGGCATCGCAATCGGTCGGCATGTGGGCGGTGGCCGAACGGCTGCTGGCCGAGGGTGAGAAGAACGCGGGTGCCGGCACACCGGCGCCCGGCGGCGCCGGCGCCGCCGACGGGGTGAGCACGGAGGCAGTGCGATGAGACAGATCTTGTTCGCGGCGGCGATCGCACTGACGGTGTCGATCCTGTTGACGCCGCTCTTGATCCGGATATTCGCCCGGCAGGGTTTCGGGCAGGAGATCCGGGTCGATGGACCGGCCAGCCATCAGTCCAAGCGCGGTACGCCCACCATGGGCGGCGTGGCGATCATCATCGGCATGTGGGCCGGGTATCTCGGCTCCCACCTGATCGGAATCGGTTACGAGGCCGAAGGCCCCACCGCCTCCGCGCTGCTGGTTCTGGGCCTGGCCACCGCGCTGGGCGTGGTCGGGTTCATCGACGATTTCATCAAGATCCGCAAGGGCCGCAATCTCGGGCTCACGGCCGCGGGCAAATACCTGGGCCAGATCACCGCCGCGGTGGTGTTCGGAGTGCTGGCGCTGCAGTTCCCGGGTGGCAGCGGCCTGTCCCCGGCGAGCCGGCAGCTGTCGTACGTGCGCGATATCAACACCGTCTCGATGAGCGTGGTCGTGTTCCTGGCCTTCGTCTGCCTCATCGTGGTGGCCTGGTCGAACGCGGTCAATCTCACCGACGGTCTGGACGGTCTGGCCGCGGGTTCGATGAGTCTGGTGCTCGGCGGTTACGTCGTCATCACGTTCTGGCAGTACTACCACTCGTGCGAGACCAAACCCGAGACCGGCTGCTACAACGTGCGCGATCCACTCGATCTGGCGCTGGTCTGCGCGGCCGGCACCGCGGCGTGTATCGGGTTCCTGTGGTGGAACGCCGCACCCGCCAAGATCTTCATGGGTGATACCGGGTCGCTGGCGCTGGGCGGGCTGCTCGCCGGGCTGTCCATCACCACCCGCACCGAACTGCTGATGGTGGTCATCGGCGCGCTGTTCGTCGCCGAGGCGGCGTCGGTGGTGCTGCAGGTGGCGGTGTTCCGGACCACCCGCAATCGGCTGTTCAAGATGGCGCCGTTCCACCACCATTTCGAATTGAGCAAATGGGCGGAGACCACGGTGATCATCAGGTTCTGGTTGCTGGCCGCGATGGCCTCGGCCGCCGGGCTCTCCCTGTTCTACAGCGAATATCTCTCCGCGGTCGGGTGAGTTGACGATGGAGGAACATACGCCCCGGGCCCTGCGTTCGCCGGGCCCGATGCTGGAATTCCTGCGCGGCCGCGATGTGCTGGTCGCCGGATGGGGTGTCTCGGGTCGTTCGCTGATCACGCCGCTGCGCGATATCGGGGCCCGGCCGGTGGTGACCGACAGCGGTGCCGCGGCGCTGGCCGAAGCCGCCGGACTGGGGCTGGACGTCGTGCCCGCGGCCGAAGTGGAGAACACCGACTGGTCGCGGTTCGCGCTGGTGATCACCAGTCCCGGCTGGCGGCCGGACTCCCCGGTCCTGGCCTCGGCGGTGTCCGAGGGTATCCCGGTCTGGGGCGATGTCGAATTCGCGTGGTGGGTGGATCAGGCGCGGATCTACGGTCCGGTCCGCAAATGGCTCGTGGTCACCGGCACCAACGGGAAGACCACGACCACGCAGATGACCCATTCCATTCTGCGGGCCGCCGGTATCCCCAGCGTCGCCTGCGGCAATATCGGGCTGCCGATCCTGGACGCCCTGCGCCGCAATCCCGGGCCGCAGGTGCTGGCGGTGGAACTGTCGTCGTTCCAGCTGCACTGGGCGCCGTCGGTACGGCCGGAGGCCGGTGTCGTGCTGAACGTGGCCGAGGACCATCTGGACTGGCACGGTGGGCTCGACGCCTACGCCGCCGCCAAATCGCGGGCTCTGCTGGGGCGGGTCGGGGTGGTCGGACTCGACGACCCGGTGGCCGCCCGCCTGGCCCGCCGCTCGAAGGCACGCCGCACGATCGGGTTCCGGATCGGGGTCCCGGCCGACGGTGAACTCGGCGTCGTCGACGGCAAACTGCTGGACCGGGCCTTCACCAAGGCGGCGATCCTGGCCGAGTCGAAGGAGATCAGCCCACCCGGCCCCGCCGGTATCGCCGACGCCCTGGCCGCCGCCGCGCTGACCCGGGCCATCGATGTGGCGCCGCAGTTCGTCCGTGAGGGCCTGATCGAGCACAAGGTCGGCCCGCACCGGTCGGCGCTGGTGCGCGAACTGGGCGGCGTCGAGTTCATCGACGACTCCAAGGCCACCAACCCGCACGCCGCGCGGTCGTCGATCCTGGGCCATCAGCATGTCGTCTGGATCGCCGGCGGCCAGCTCAAGGGTGCCGGCGTCGAGGACCTCGTGGAGGAGGTCGCCGAGCGGCTGGTCGCCGTCGTGTTGTTCGGTGCCGACGCCCCGGTGATCGCGGCCGCGCTGGCGCGACACGCGCCGGAAGTCCCCGTGGTCGAGTTGGATACGCGGGATCATGCCGGTATGGGGCAGGCAGTCATGGACGAGGCGATCACCGGGACCCGCACCACCGAAATCGCCGACGCGGTGATGGAACGTGCGGTGCGGGAAGCGGCGGCGTTCGCCGGACCGGGCGATACCGTATTGCTCGCGCCGGCGGCGGCCTCGCTGGATATGTTCACCGACTACACCCACCGGGGCCGCAGCTTCGCCGGCGCGGTCGAGGATCTGAAGGACGAGGACCTCGGGCGGCGGTTATGAGACCGCGCGGCACGCGACAGGTGCAGGTGGGCCGATTCGGCGCCTGGCTGGCGCGGCCGCTGGCCTCGTTCCATCTCGTCGTCACCATCGCCACCCTGCTCACCCTGCTGGGGCTGGTGATGGTGTTGTCGGCCTCCAGCGTGGAGTCCTACGCCGACGGTGGGTCGGCGTATTCGCTGTTCGTCCAGCAGATGATGTACGCGACGGTCGGCGCGGTGCTGTTCTATCTCGCACTGCGGATACCGTTCCGGCGGTTGCGTCAGCTGTCCTTTCCGGTATTCGCGGTATCGGTACTGCTGCTGGTTCTCGTGCTGATCCCGGGGGTCGGCAGTACGGTCAACGGCGCCCGCCGCTGGATCGATCTGGGGCTGTTCTCGATCCAGCCGTCGGAACTGGTGAAGGTGACGTTCGTGGTGTGGGGCGCCCACCTGCTGATCTCGCGGCGTGCCGCGGGGCGGGCGGCGAACGATCCGGGTGGGTTGAAGAACCTGTTGGTGCCGCTGGTTCCGGCCGGCCTGCTGGTGTGCCTGTTGATCGTGTTGCAGCCGAACCTGTCCACCACCATCGCCCTCGGCATCGTCCTGCTGGCGCTGCTGTGGTTCGGTGGCCTGCCGGTGCGGTTGTTCGTGGCCATCCTCGCCTCGGGCGCCATCGCCGCCCTCGCTCTCGCGCTTTCGGCCGGCTACCGCTCCGACCGGATGCGCGCCTTCTTCAATCCCGCCGACGACCCTCAGGGCATCAACTATCAGGCCCGGCAGGCGATGTACTCGCTGGCCGACGGCGGTCTGTGGGGTCGCGGGCTCGGGCAGAGCCGGGCCAAATGGAGTTATCTGCCCAACTCCCACAACGACTTCATCTTCGCCATCATCGGCGAGGAACTCGGGTTCCTGGGCTGCGCGCTGGTGCTGGGTCTGTTCGCGCTGTTCGTCTACGCCGGCCTGCGGATCGCCGCCCGCTCGGTGGACCCGTTCCTGCGCCTGCTCACCGCCACCGCCACCACCTGGATCACCGGGCAGGCACTGATCAACATCGGCTATGTGGTGGGCCTGCTGCCGGTTACCGGATTGCAGTTGCCGCTGGTGTCGGCGGGCGGTTCGTCGCTGGCACTGACACTGTTCATGTTCGGCATCATCGCCAACGCGGCCCGGCACGAACCCGAGGCGGTGGCGGCCCTGCACGCCGGACAGGACGGGCGGGTCAGTCGCCTGCTGCGACTGCCGAAACCGGAGGTCTACCATCCCGTGCGGGCCCGCGGCGCCGCGGCCGATCGCGACCGGGGTCCGGCGCGCCGCCCGGCCCGCAGTGAGCCCCGGGACGAGCCCGCGCGGGCCCGGCCGCGCGCCAACAGCCGGGGTACCGACACCCTGCGGGCCACCCGGGCCTGGGAACCCAGCTATTCGGTGACACACGCACGAGAACGGGGAAGAAACAGGTGAGCGCACCACGGTCCGCAGGCGAGCACACGGCGCCGGGCGCGGACGCGATATCGGTGATCGTCGCGGGTGGCGGTACGGCCGGGCATATCGAACCGGCCCTGGCCGTCGCCGACGCGTTGCGGCGACTCGATCCCGGGATCCGGGTGACCGCGCTCGGCACCGAACGCGGACTGGAAACGACCCTGGTGCCCGAACGGGGGTACCCGCTCGAACTGATCCCGCCGGTGCCGTTGCCGCGCAAGCCCAGTGCGGATCTGCTGCGGCTGCCGGGCCGGGTCCGGGCCTCGGTGCGGCGTACCCGCGAGATCATCGACGCCGTGGAGGCGGATGTGATCGTCGGGTTCGGCGGTTATGTGGCGCTGCCCGCCTACCTCGCCGCGGGCCGCGGGGCCCTGCGGCGCCGGCGCGCGGTGCCGGTGGTGGTGCACGAGGCCAATGCGAAGGCGGGTATCGCCAATAAGGTCGGCGCGCGGCGCGCGACCCGGGTACTGGCCGCGGTACCGGATTCCGGGCTCGATGCCGAGGTCGTCGGTATCCCGGTGCGGGACGCGATCACCTCCCTCGACCGGGCCGGGCTGCGCGCGCAGGCGCGGGAGCATTTCGGGCTGCCCGCGACCGGCCCGGTGCTCCTGGTGTTCGGCGGTTCCCAGGGGGCGCGGTCGCTCAACGACGCGATCTCGGGTGCGGCCCCGCAACTGGCCGCGGCCGGTATCTCCGTGTTGCATGCCCACGGCCCCAAGAACACGCTGGACGTCTCCTCGACCGATCCCGCTACGCCCTATGTGGCGGTGCCCTACCTGTCCCGAATGGATCTCGCCTACGCCGCCGCCGACGTGGTGGTCTGCCGGTCCGGGGCGATGACCGTCGCCGAGGTGTCGGCGGTCGGGTTGCCCGCGGTCTACGTACCGCTGCCGCACGGAAACGGTGAACAGGAACTCAACGCCCGGCCCGTTGTCGCGGCCGGTGGTGGCAGAATCGTTGCCGACCCCGAACTGTCCCCGAAATATGTGATCGACGAGGTGATACCGCTGCTCACGGATCCAGCACGCATAGCCGAGATGGGTCGTGCCGCCGCCGGCGCCGGCCATCGCGATGCCGCCGACGAGGTCGCCCGGATCGTGCTGCGGGCGGCGGGCCGGTGAGCGGGGAGCAGATGACCGCATCGGAAACCGGCCCCGGCGCCCTGCCGCCGGAGCTGGCCCGGGTGCATATGGTCGGTATCGGCGGCGCCGGGATGTCGGGTATCGCCCGTATCCTGCTGTCGCGCGGGGGCGAGGTCTCCGGGTCCGATGCCAAGGAGAGCCGCGGTGTCCTCGCCCTGCGGGCCCGGGGCGCCCAGGTGCGGATCGGTCACGATGCCGGTGCGCTGGATCTGCTGCCCGGCGGGCCGACGGTGGTGGTGACGACCTACGCGGCCATCCCCAAGACGAACCCGGAACTGGTGGAGGCGCACCGCCGCGAGATCCCGGTGCTGCTGCGGCCGACCGTGCTGGCGGCCCTGATGAGCGGGCATCGCACGCTGCTCGTCTCGGGGACGCACGGGAAGACTTCCACCACCTCGATGCTCATCGTCTCCCTGCAGCACTGCGGACTGGACCCGTCGTTCGCGGTGGGCGGTGAACTCAACGAGGCGGGAACCAACGCCCACCATGGCAGCGGCGATATCTTCGTCGCCGAAGCCGACGAGAGCGACGGGTCCCTGCTGCAATACGACCCGGATGTCGCGGTGGTCACCAATATCGAATCCGATCATCTGGATTTCTTCGGTTCCGACGACGCCTATGTGCAGGTGTTCGACGATTTCACCGATCGCCTCGCCGACGGCGGGCTGCTGGTGGTGTGCCTGGACGACCCCGGCGCCCGGGCCCTCGCCGAGCGCACCGGGCAACGGCTGGCCGACCGCGGCGTGCGGGTACTCGGGTACGGCACCGGGGAACTGCCCGATGCGCCGGTTCCGGTCGGGGTGCGCCTGCACAGCTGGGAACCGCGGGATGTCGGCGGTATCGCTCACTTCCAGCTCGCCGACGAACCCGCCCCGCGCACCCTGCGTCTTTCCGTGCCCGGCCGGCATATGGCGCTCAACGCGCTGGCCGCGCTGCTGACCGCGCGGGCCGCCGGCGCCGACGTGGACGAGATCATCCAGGGGCTGGAGGGTTTCGGCGGGGTGCACCGCCGCTTCCAGTTCGTGGGCCGGGAGAACCGGGTGCGGGTTTTCGACGACTACGCTCACCATCCCACCGAGGTCCGGGCGGTGCTCGGGGCCGCCGCCGAACTGGTGGACCAGGAGGCGCGCGACGGTGCGCTGTCGCGCCGGGGCCGGGTGATCGTGGTCTTCCAGCCGCATCTCTACAGCCGGACCGCGACCTTCGCCGCCGAATTCGGCGCGGCCCTCGACCTGGCCGACGAAGTGGTGGTGCTCGATGTCTACGGGGCACGCGAAGAGCCGCTGCCCGGGGTCAACGGCGCGCTGGTCGCCCAGTCGGTGCACAAACCCGTGCACTACCAACCCGATATGTCCCGGGTGGGCCGCCAGGTGGCGGGTCTCGCCCAGCCTGGTGATGTCGTGATCACCATGGGCGCCGGCGATGTCACCATGCTCGGCAGCCAGATCCTGGACGGACTACGCGCGCGTCCGCAGTACGGGCGGTGAGGCGGAGTGCGGGCCGGGACGCCACGATTCGGGGTGGGCGGATTGCGGCGTTTCCGGCTGTGGGCGCTACCCGCGCTCGCCCTGGCCATCACGCTGGCCGCGCTCGCCTGGTTCTCGCCGCTGCTGTCGGTCCGCGAGGTACGGATCGATGGGGCGGGCGAGATCCCGGAGGAACAGATCCGCGAACTGCTCCGGGTTCCGGAGACCGGTTCGATCCTGCGGATCGATACCGCGGCGATGGCCGCCCGGGTGGCGACCATCCCGAAGGTCCGCAGTGCCCGGGTCCAGCGGGTGCTGCCGTCGACCGTGCGGGTGCGGATCGAGCCGCGAACCCCGGTGCTGTACTACGACTCCCCCGAGGGCGCGCATCTGCTGGACGCCGACGGTATCGAGTACGCGATCGAGCCCGCGCCGATCGGAGTGCCGCAGTTGGTCACCGCCCGGCCGGGTGGTGCCGACGAGCTCACCCGGGCCGCGGTCGTCGTGGCCCGGGTACTGCCGCCGGCGCTGGAGGTGCAGGTGGAAACCATCCGTGCCGTGGGCCCGTCGGAGATTTCCCTGACATTGCGCGACGGTCGCACGGTACTGTGGGGCAGCAGCGAGGACGGCGAACGCAAATCGGCGGTGGTACTGCCGCTGCTCACTCAGCCGGGAACCGTGTTCGACGTCTCGAGTCCCAGTCTGGTCACGGTAAAATGATTCCCAGCAATCTTGTTCGGTTCGACCCTGTTCGGTTCGCAGCTCCGCCTCGGCCCGGGACGAGCACCCGGAGACCACATATGGCGGGAGCCGGGGGCGTCCCACGATGTGGGCGCGGGCGGCTGGGCAACCGTTTACGATACGTCGCGTACCGCCCTGGTAGAAGCAAGTTCGCCGAAGAAACTGGTTATCGTCTCGGCGCGCCTGCGAGCGGATCGCGACGGCGGCGAATAGCGTTCCGCACCAGTCGGATACTTGACATAACTCCAACCCTATGGTTGAGGTTCAGGGTTTGCTCGGATCGTGGTCCGCGGATCGTGGTCGCGCGGAACGATATCGAGCATCCGAAAACGACAGACTTTGGATCGAAGGAAGGCGAGAGCTCATGACGCCCCCGCACAACTACCTTGCCGTGATCAAGGTCGTCGGTATCGGCGGCGGCGGCGTGAACGCCGTCAACCGAATGATCGAGCAGGGTCTCAAGGGTGTCGAGTTCATCGCGGTGAACACCGACGCCCAGGCCTTGCTGATGAGCGATGCCGACGTGAAGCTCGATGTCGGGCGGGAGCTCACCCGGGGGCTCGGCGCCGGTGCCGACCCCGAGGTAGGTCGTAAGGCCGCCGAGGATCACAAGGACGAGATCGAAGAGGTGCTCAAGGGCGCCGATATGGTCTTCGTGACCGCGGGCGAGGGCGGCGGTACGGGTACCGGCGGCGCGCCCGTCGTGGCGAGTATCGCGCGCAAACTGGGTGCGCTGACCATCGGTGTGGTCACCCGTCCGTTCTCCTTCGAGGGAAAGCGGCGCGGCAACCAGGCCGAGGTCGGTATCAACCTGCTGCGCGAATCCTGCGACACCCTGATCGTCATTCCCAACGACCGGCTGCTGCAACTGGGCGATGCGGCGGTCAGCCTGATGGACGCCTTCCGCTCGGCCGACGAGGTACTCCTCAACGGTGTGCAGGGCATCACCGACCTGATCACCACCCCGGGTCTGATCAATGTCGACTTCGCCGACGTGAAGAGCGTGATGTCGGGCGCCGGTAGCGCACTCATGGGAATCGGTTCGTCCCGAGGGGAGGGCAGGTCGGTCAAAGCGGCCGAGTCGGCGATCAATTCCCCGTTGCTGGAAGCCTCCATGGACGGTGCGCACGGAGTGCTGCTCTCGATCGCCGGTGGTTCGGATCTGGGCCTGTTCGAGATCAACGAGGCCGCCTCGCTGGTGCAGGAGGCCGCGCATATCGAGGCCAACATCATCTTCGGTACGGTCATCGACGATTCGCTCGGCGACGAGGTGCGGGTCACCGTGATCGCCGCGGGATTCGACGGCGGTGGTCCCGCGCGCCGGACATTCGATCCGGCGACCACACGGGGATCGCTCGGATCCGGGCGCACCTCGGAGATCTCGGCGCAATCGCGGACCGCGGAACTCGGCCAGTCGCGCACCGCCGAACTGGGGTCGGCTCGCGGCCAATCGGACGGTTCGGCCTCGACCCGCTCGTCGGACTCCGGGTCGGCGATCGCGCGCGGCCCGGCCCCGAGCTACCGCGATACCGAACGCACCCGTCCGCCGGTGGATCCGACGCTGTCCCACAACAGCCGGTCCCATATCCAGCCGCCGCCGGACCTGCCCGACGATGACGACGACGATGTGGACGTCCCGGATTTCATGCGCCGCTGAACCCGGTGCCGTGTCATCGGTGCTGATCCGCCCGCGCCGAGTGCGCGGGCGGTCCGCTGTCGCGGGTGCGCGTGCCGCCGCCGGACGAGGCGGGGCTGCTCCGAACTGCCACTAGGCTCGGTGGCATGACAGCGGCACCGGTACTCACCGTTCGACGGGTCGTCACCACGCGCGCCGGAGGTTTCTCCGCGCCGCCCTACGATTCGTTCAACCTCGGCGATCATGTCGGCGACGATCCGGAGGCGGTGCGGCGCAACCGCGCCCGGCTCGCCGATACGCTCGGGTTGCCCGCCGATCATGTGATCTGGATGGAACAGATCCACGGCCGCACGATCGCGACGGTGGACGGGCCCCGCACCGAACCGTTTCCCGGCACCGACGCCCTGATCACCACCCGGCCGGGGTTGGCGCTGGTGGTGCTGTCCGCCGATTGTGTGCCCTTGCTGCTGTCCGACGACGAGGCGGGGGTCGTGGCCGCCGTACACGCCGGGCGGGTGGGCGCGCGTATCGGTATCGTGCCGCGGGTGCTGGAGGCGATGGTCGCCGCCGGCGCCCGGCCCGATCGGATCGGTGCGCTGCTCGGCCCTGCCGCCAGCGGCCGGCAGTACGAGGTGCCCGCCGCGATGCGGGCCGATGTCGAAGCGCATCTGCCCGGTAGCGCCACCACCACGGTGCGCGGCACCCCCGGCCTGGATCTGCGCGCGGGCATCCGGCGGCAGCTCACCGCCGCCGGTGTTACGGCAGTTGCCGAGGACCCGCGCTGCACCATCGAGGACACCGCATTGTTCAGCCACCGCCGCGGCGCTCCGACCGGACGATTGGGCAGTGTCATCTGGATGGAATCGGGTACAGCGTGAAAGGCCGAGTGGTCCGCGCGCTGCATTCTGTGGCCGCGGCCGGGCGGTCGGCGCGAAATATGAACTCGCGCATAATGTTCGACGTACGGCCGATGCTCGGTCACTGGGAGATGGGAGACCGATGACGGCGCAGAGACCGTGGCGGATCGGCACGCGGAGATGAGCGGCGCTCGCGCCGGGGGTCGCGGCGGACCCGAAACCGCCCGCACAGTGGCGGCTTCCGCCGTTCGGCCGGAACCGTCTGTCCCGGACAGCCGGGACGCCGCGGCCGGAAACGACTCCCGTACCGCGGAACTGGCCGTGAATCTCGCGCGTCTGCTCGCCCGTATCGATGCAGCGTGCGTCGCTGCGGGCCGGGATCCGGGAGAGGTCCGGCTGCTGCCGGTGACGAAATATTTTCCGGCCTCCGATATCGCCGCGCTGTATCGTCTGGGCCGCCGCGACTTCGGGGAGAACCGTCCGCAGGAGGCCGGTGCCAAGGCCGCGGAGTTGGACGATCCCGGGATTCGCTGGCATCTCATCGGCCGGCTGCAGCGGAACAAAGCACGCCAGGTGGTGCGCTGGGCCCACGCGGTGCATTCGGTGGACAGCGAACGCCTGGCGACCGCGCTCGCCACGGCCACGGCGGCCGCCCTGGATGCCGGCGAGCGGGACACTCCGCTGGAGGTGCTGATCCAGGTGAGCCTGGACGCCGACCCGGCGCGGGGCGGGGTGGAGCCGACTGCGCTGCCGGCGCTGGCCGATCGGATCGCGGACACCGCGGAACTGCGTCTGGCTGGGATTATGGCCATTCCGCCGCGGGCCGCCGATCCGGACGCCGAGTTCGCCCGCCTGGCCGAATTACATGCCCGGCTGCGCGCCGGACATCCAGGGGCGACGGAGTTGTCCGCCGGAATGTCCGATGATCTTGAAAGAGCTATTGCCCATGGATCCACGTGTGTGCGTGTCGGTACCGCTCTCATGGGTGCCCGGCCGATAACCTCGGCGTAGCAAACAAACCTCATCAGTCACATTCGACACATATGCTGGGACACGACGAGGGCTGAGCAAGACTTCAACACCCGGCCGCCACCGGGGCCGAAGGAAGGTCGACCAGAATGAGCGAGCGCAGCGAGCGAGTACTCGACGCAGCCACGAGCGTGCTCGTGACGGGGCCGAGCGACAGCGAGGCGCGGTCATCGAGTGAGCGCAGCGAGCGAGTTATGGGCGCAGCCACGAGCGTGCTCGTGACGGGGCCGAGCGACAGCGAGGCACGGTCATGAGCACGCTGCACAAGTTCAAGGCGTACTTCGGCATGGTTCCGCTCGAGGATTACGAGGACGACTACGTCGACGATCGCACCCCGCGCGGGGTCGAGGACCGTGGCGGGCGCCGGCCCCGCGACTACTCCGACCGCGCCCCCCGCGACTACGACGATCGTCCGGACTACGACCGGTACCCCGAGGACCGCTACGACGGTCCCGACTACCGTGACGTGCCCTACAAGTCGTCCTACCAGCCCAGCTACCCCGCGCCGCGCCGGGACGACTACCCGGGAGACGCCTACGACGACGATTACGAGGGACCACGCCGCCCCACCCGGATCGACGCCGCCGCCTCCGGCCGGTATCGTCCGGGCGGCGGTGCCTCGCTGCGCGGCGCGACCAGGGGAGCGCTGGCAGTCGATCCCGATGCCGAGGAGCGGCGGCTGGCCGAGCGGGTCCGTCCCGAACCGGTTGCCGCCCGCCGTCCCGCGATCTTCGAGGACGGAGGTCCCTTGTCCAAGATCACCACGCTGCGTCCGCGTGATTACAGCGAAGCCGCGATCATCGGGGAGCGGTTTCGCGAGGGCAACCCGGTGATCATGGATCTGGTCGACCTCAGCAATGCCGATGCCAAACGCCTCGTCGACTTCGCCGCCGGGCTGGCCTTCGCCCTGCGCGGCTCGTTCGACAAGGTGGCGACCAAGGTGTTCCTGCTCTCCCCGGCCGATGTGGACGTATCGGCCGAGGAGCGTCGCCGGATCGCGGAAACCGGGTTCTACAACCAGAAATAGCGAGCGGCTCGCCCGGCCGGGCGCCGCGTGGTACGGGCAGGATCGGCGCGGGCATTTTGCACCGCGCCGATTTTGCGGCAGAGTGAGGTCGTGGCCTTGTTCGCGGTGCTGTACTTCGTACTGTTCATCTTCTGGCTGTTGCTCATCAGCCGGGTGATCGTCGAGTTCATCCGGAGCTTCGCCCGCGACTGGCGTCCCACCGGGGTGGTCGTCGTGATCCTCGAGGTGATCTTCACCATCACCGATCCCCCCGTGAAGCTGCTGCGGCGGCTGATCCCACCGGTTTCCCTGGGCGGAATCCGGCTCGATTTGTCGATTATGGTTCTGTTGTTCCTGGTCTTCATCCTGATGTCGGTCGTGAGCCGGCTCGGACAGCCGGTAGCGCCGGTGTGACAGAATGGGCCGTGAAGACTTGCCAGAGCCGCTAGATCTGCCAACGCGCGAAGGGATCCTTCCATGCCGCTGACCCCAGCCGATGTGCACAACGTCGCGTTCAGCAAACCGCCTATCGGGAAACGCGGCTACAACGAGGACGAAGTCGATGCCTTCCTGGATCTGGTGGAGCAGGAACTTTCCCGGTTGATCGAGGAGAACGCCGACCTTCGCCAGCGGGTTGCCGAGCTCGATGCCGAATTGGCCGATGCCAAGTCCGGCCGGGGCCCGGGCGGCCCGGGCCTGGGCAAACCGGTCCAGCAGGCCCCGCCTCCGGAACCGATCAAACCCCCGGTCCAGGCACCACCGTCGGCACCGATCCCGGTGGTCCCGGCCGCCCCATCGGCCGCCGACGCCGCGGCCGACGCGAATATGCAGGCCGCCAAGGTCCTGAGCCTGGCGCAGGAGATGGCCGATCGGCTTACCAGTGATGCCAAGAGTGAAGCCGAGAATTTGCTGGCGAACGCGCGGGCCAATTCCGAACGGATGGTCAACGACGCGCGGGTGCGGTCGGACGAGATGATCGCCGACGCGCGGCACAAGTCCGACTCCATGCTCAGCGACGCCCAGACCCGCTCGGACAGCCAGCTGCGCCAGGCCAAGGAGAAGGCCGACGCGCTGCAGGCCGACGCGGAGCGCAAGCACACCGAGATCATGGGCACCATCACCCAGCAGCGCAATGTGCTGGAGAGCCGGATCCAGACCCTGAAAACCTTCGAACGCGAGTACCGGGTGCGGCTCAAGTCGTATCTGGAATCGCAGCTCGAAGAGCTGGAAAACCGTGGTTCGGCCGTGCCTGTCGATGAGGGTGACTCCTTCGATACCGGGGCCAACCAGCTCGCTCCCGCCTCATTCGGCAAAGGCGAGTAAACGCCCGATACCGCTGGGAGCGAACGGGCGCCCGGCCTGCTGTTCTGGGGGTCATCATGCTTGTCCTGACACTGGCGCTGGCCACGATCGGCCTGGCCCTGCTGATCCTGTCCCTGGCCACCGGCTCGGTGATCTGGGCATGGGGCTGCATCGCCGTATGCGTTGCCGGCGCTGTGGTGTTGCTGGCGAGCGCGCTGTCGATGCGCGCACCCGATGAGGAACTGCCGCCGCGGGATCAGCACGCGAAGCGCTGACGAGAAAAACGGGCGAGAACCAAAACGTCCTTCCGGGTTGCGGGTGCTGCGGCTCCGCGGGCGGTTGTATAAGTGGTTGACCGTCCTGGTTAGAATCAAACCTGTAAGTCGGCGACGATCCGGCCATCACCGGGGAGCTTTCGGAAGAACGGCGCCGCGCGGCGCTCGGTATGCCGCGCACGCTCAGTAGAACCGAACGGGTGAGCCCGTCACAGCTCGTAACGAGAGGTCCACCCGGTTCGCCGGGGCCGGACAAGCGGGGTGGTACCGCGGTTCCGGCGCACCCGTTGCGCCGCGATCGTCCCCGTGCCGAGATACCGCGCCTCAGGGCGCGCCGGGCACGAGGAGATGTGTATCCGCGATGGCGGACGAGAAATCCAGTAGCAGCGCATATCCGCGCGTCGATCTCGGCGGCGGATCCGGTGTGTCCTTCCCCGAGCTGGAACAGGCCGTGCTGGACACCTGGGCCGCCGACGGAACCTTCCGCGCCAGTATCGACAACCGGGCCGGCGCCGAGGAGTTCGTCTTCTACGACGGACCGCCGTTTGCCAACGGTCTGCCACATTACGGTCATTTGCTGACCGGCTATGTCAAAGATGTCATCCCCCGTTTCCAGACCATGCGCGGAAAGCGGGTCGAGCGACGTTTCGGGTGGGACACCCACGGGCTGCCGGCGGAAATCGAAGCGGAAAAGCAGCTCGGTATCACGGACAAATCACAGATCGACTCGATGGGGCTCGCGGAATTCAATGCCGCGTGCAAGTCGTCGGTGCTCCGCTATACCGGTGAATGGCGCGATTATGTGACCCGGCAGGCCCGCTGGGTCGACTTCGACAACGACTACAAGACCCTCGATCTCGACTTCATGGAGTCGGTGATGTGGGCGTTCAAGTCGCTCTACGACAAGGGCCTGATCTATCAGGGCTTCCGGGTGCTGCCCTACAGCTGGTACGAGCAGACACCCCTGTCGAACCAGGAGGCCAAGCTCGACGACGCCTACCGGATGCGCCAGGACCCGGCGGTGACGGTGGATATGGTGCTCACGGTTCCCGAGGACCATCCGCTGCGTGACCTGGACGGCGCCAATGCGCTGATCTGGACCACCACCCCGTGGACGCTGCCGTCCAACCTCGCCGTCGCGGTACATCCGGACCTCCGGTACGTCCAGGTGCGCGGCGCGGACGGCAAACGCTATGTCCTCGCGGCCGAGCGGGTCACCCACTATGCGCGGGAACTCGGTGAGCAGCCCGAGGTGATCGGGGAGTACGACGGGGCCGCACTGGTCGATCTGCGCTATACGCCGCCGTTCGACTTCTTCGCCGGGCATCCGAATGCGCACCGGGTGCTCTCCGCCGACTATGTCACCACCGATTCCGGTACCGGCATCGTGCACATGGCGCCCGCCTTCGGTGAAGAGGATATGGACGTTTGCAGCGCGAACGGTATCGAGCTGGTGCAGCCGCTCGATCCGGGCGGCAAGTTCACCTCCATGGTGCCGCCGTACGAGGGCCTCATGGTGTTCGACGCCAATCCGGTGATCATCAAAGACCTCAAGGCCGCCGGGAAACTGCTGCGGCAGGAGACCGTCGACCACTCCTATCCGCACAGCTGGCGTTCCGGGCAGCCGCTGATCTATATGGCCGTGCCCTCCTGGTTCGTGGCGGTGACGCAGTTCCGCGAGCGCATGGTGGAGCTGAACAAACAGATCGGCTGGGTGCCCGAGCACATCCGCGACGGGCAGTTCGGCAAATGGCTCGAGAACGCGCGCGACTGGAACATCAGCCGGAACCGGTACTGGGGCAGCCCGATCCCGGTGTGGATGTCCGACGATCCCGCGTATCCGCGGATCGATGTCTACGGTTCGCTCGACGAACTCGAACGCGACTTCGGCGTGCGGCCCACGGATCTGCACCGTCCCGCGATCGACGAGCTGACCCGGCCCAACCCGGACGACCCGACCGGGCAGTCCACCATGCGCCGGGTGCCGGAGGTATTGGACTGCTGGTTCGAATCGGGGTCCATGCCGTACGCGCAGGTCCACTTCCCGTTCGAGAACAAGGAGTGGTTCGACTCGCACTTCCCCGGCGATTTCATCGTCGAATACAACGGTCAGACCCGCGGCTGGTTCTACAACCTGCACGTCCTGTCCACGGCATTGTTCGACAGCCCCGCGTTCAAAAACGTGGTCGCGCACGGCATCGTGCTCGGCGACGACGGGCTCAAGATGAGCAAGTCCAAGCGCAACTACCCGGATGTGAACGAGGTGTTCGACCGGGACGGCTCCGACGCCATGCGCTGGTTCCTGATGAGTTCGCCGATCCTGCGGGGCGGCAACCTCATCGTCACCGAGCGCGGTATCCGCGAAGGCGTGAGCCATGCGCTGCGGCCGCTGTGGAACGCCTGGACTTTCCTGCAGTTGTACGCCGCCGAACCCGGGGTGTGGCGGACGGATTCCACCAACCCGCTGGATCGGTACATCCTGGCGAAGCTGGCGCAGACCCGCGATGTGATGACCGCGGCGCTGGAGGAGTTCGATATCGCCGGTGCCTGCGAGGAACTGCGTACCTTCGCCGACGCGCTGACGAACTGGTATGTGCGCCGGTCGCGTGCCCGGTTCTGGGCCGAGGACCGCGACGGGGTCGACACCCTGCATACGGTGCTCGAGGTGGTGACGCGGTTGGCGGCTCCGCTGCTGCCGCTGATCACCGAGGTCATCTGGCGGGGTCTGACCGGTGAGCGCTCGGTGCACCTGACGGACTGGCCGGCCGCCGATACCCTCCCGCACGATCCGGAGCTGGTCGCCGCGATGGATGAGGCGCGGAGTGTGTGTTCGACCGTGCTGAGCCTGCGCAAGGCGCAGAAACTGCGGGTGCGGCTGCCGTTGGCGGAGGTGACGATCGCCGCTTCCGACGCGGAGCGGCTGGCCCCCTACGCCGATATCATCGCCGACGAGGTGAACGTCAAGAAGGTCGACCTGACGACCGATGTCGCCGCGCACGGCCGATTCGAGCTGGCGGTCAACGCACGTGCCGCCGGACCTCGCCTGGGCAAGGATGTGCAGAAGGTGATCAAGGCGGTCAAGGCGGGTGACTGGTCGGAGAGCGCCGACGGGGTGGTCTCCGCGGCCGGGATCGAACTGCTGCCCGAGGAGTACACCCAGCGGCTGGTGGCGGCCGAACCGGAATCGACCGCCGCACTGCCCGGTAACGCGGGTCTGGTGGTGCTGGATTCGGTGGTCACCGAGGAACTGGAGGCAGAGGGCTGGGCCCGCGATGTCATCCGGGATCTGCAGGAGACCCGGAAATCGCTCGGCCTCGATGTCTCCGATCGCATCACCGCGGTCCTCGAGGTGCCGGCCGACCGGCAGGACTGGGCGCGCACGCATCGTGAGTTGATCGCGGGGGAGATCCTGGCGGTCGAGCTGGAGTTCGGGCCGGCCGGTCCGGACGCCGCGGAGCTCACCGGCGGGGTGCGGGCTCGGATCGTCAAGGCGGGCTGAGCCGGCGCTGCCGGTCGGATCACCGGTCCGGCCGGCAGCGGGCGTTCGGCAGCGGCGAGACGGCGTCCGTGCCCATGACCCAGCCGGTGGCGCGCACTAGGGTGAAGTCTTATGGCTTCGGACAATCCCGACGAGTGGTGGCAGCATTCCCCTGAGGGACAACAGAAGAGTGCCCCGTCGGGTCAGTGGCAGCAGGGGTATCCGGCCCAGGGCGGGCACCAGGATCCGGGCGTGCAGTGGGGGCAGACCGCGGGCCACGGCCCGCATCCCACTCCGCAGCAGGGCGCATGGGAGGTGCCGCCGCTGGGGAGCGGAGGATACGGCGGGCCGCCGCCGAAGAACAACGGCCCCTTGATCGCGGTGCTGGTCGCCGTGGTGGTGCTGGTCCTGATCGGTGTCGTCGGGCTGGTGGCGCTGCAGTCGCGGGGTTCGGCGGAGAACACCGCGGCCGGAACGTCCGCGGAGATAACAGGTTCCGTGCAGTCATCGAGTTCGGCGCCCGCGACCTCCACCACCGCGACCACCAGCGCCCTGCCCTCCGCGGGCGAGCCGGTGCTGCGCGAGGGACTGGCGCCGGTCGCCGTGCTCGGCCCGACCTGGCAGGCCGGTGAGAGCACCTACACGATGGCATTCAAGGACTGGCCCTTTGCTTTTCGGGCGCCCGGTTCCTGGGGATGTATGAAGGGGTCGATCGACAAGATTCCGGACGCCCAGGCGTGGGGGTGTGTGGACGAGAGCAATTCCGCTGCGGGACAGAAGGTCAACCTCATCCTCCGCAAATGTCCAGCGACATGTGATGCCGCCACGCGGGCGCGTTTCGAGGCCGACTGGTTCGATGCGCCGGACCGGGCGCGGAAGTTCGACGACCGGACCTCCTACGTGGAGACCGCGGCCAATGACGAAGGCAAGTTCACGGTGGATTTCAGCCGCTTCTTCGCGGCGGAACCGGGTGGTGACCCGGTCTGGCAGGTGGGGGTCTACGTGGAGTCGCCGTCGGATACCAAGGATGTGGTTCTCAAGACGCTGAACGATGTGGCCACCCAAACGCAATAAACATTTTTGTGATGTTCATCACATGCTGGAAGTTTGCCAGAAGCTTGTCGCCCTTCTGCGGGCCGGGCAAAATCATCCTCGATACCGCTGAGTCCGGTCCTCCGGACCACCGGGAACGGTGATCATTTCGTTCGGTTCTACCTGAGTGAAGTTGCGCCGGAGCCGATTCACCCGGCGTAACCCCTGTGGTTGGCGGTGTCCCCACCTCGGTGGCGGATGCCGCGAGAAAACCGGGACGCCGCACGGTGTCCCGGGTACCGACGGGCAGAAGGGTGGGCAAGTGATCGGAATTGCACTGCGCCGGGGTATCGCCGGCATGCTTTTCGCGACGGCCGTCGGCGCCGTCGCCGCCGCCCCCGGGTGGGCGCAGACCGGAAGCGGGGCCAGTGGATCGGCCTCCGGATCCGGATCGCTCAGCGCCAGTGGCTCGGCCGCGTTACCGGTCTCCAGCAGCAACGGGCTCGGCGCGCTGGCCGCCGCGACCTCGCAGACCGGGAAGATGTACGAATGGGGCGCCACCGGCCCGGATACCTGGGACTGCTCCGGTCTCGTCCAGTGGGCTTTCCGGCAGGTGGGTGTGATGCTGCCGCGCACCACCTGGGAGCAGGCCGAAGTGGGTGCCTCGGTGCCGCGGTACGCGCTCTCGCCGGGTGATGTGATCATCATCAACTCCGACGCCTCCCATGTCGGGATCTACGCCGGGTTCGGCCAGGTGCTCAATGCCTACGGCGCCGGCGTACCGGTCGGGCTCAGCCCGCTCGACCAGTTCTACATCTACAGCATCCGCCGTTTCTGAGGCCGCGGCGGCAGCGTCGCCGCCGAACCGTGGTCAGTCGACCTGCCGGCGCAGCAGTGGCCCATAGTCGGGGTGGGCCAGCGCCGAGGCGAACTGCGCGATGAGATAGTCGCCGGGGTTTCCTGTGTCGTACCAGCGGCCCTGGATGACCTGCCCGTAGACCGCATGGTTGGCGGCATAGGCGTTGATGGAATCGGTCAGGTAGACCTCGCCGGTGCGGTGGGTGTACCAGTCTTCCGTCTGCGCCCGCAGTTCGTCGATGATCCCCGGCGTCACCACGTAGCCGCCGATCGCGGCGAAGGCCGAGGGGGCATCCTCGGGTTTGGGTTTCTCCACCAGGCCCGATATGCGCAGCAGGCCGTCGTCCAGGTCCTCCCGGACCACCGGGACACCGTAGCGCTGCGATTCGTTCGGATTCATCGGCATCAGCGCCAGTACCGGGCAGCCCGTCGATTCGTAGGCGCGGATCAGCTGCTGCGCTCGTGGTTCCTCGGCGACGAAGACGTCGTCGGGCCACAACACCAGCATCGGTTCGTCGGCGGCGGTACGGGCCGCGTTGAGTACCGGGGTCCCGTTCCCGTAAGGGCCGTGCTGATCGAGGTACGTGATGTGACCCAGCCGGGACAGTTCGCCGACCTCTTCCACCGCGTCCGCGTAGGCGGTCTTGCCGTCGGCACGCAGTTGGGCCACGAGTGCGGGATTGGGCCGGAAATGATCCTGGATCAGTGATTTTCCGCCGCTGACCACAATGGTGATATCGGTGATCCCAGAGGCCACCAGCTCACGTACCGTGTGCTCGATCACCGGCTTGTCGCCGACCGGCAGCATCTCCTTGGGGATCGCCTTGGTCAGCGGTAGCAGGCGGGAACCGATACCGGCAGCGGGAATGACGGCCTTACGGATCTTCATCGTCCGATCATCACATACCCGTCAGCCGGGGCGCGGTATCCCGGCCCGGTCCCGCGATCCCGGAAACGCCGGGTGGCCGGGTCGATCGGGGCGGGCGGGCCGCCCGGCGGCAAGGCCCCGTGACAGGTCGGCGGGCGCAGAGAACTCCCGGCAACCGGGCGGGATCGGTCCGCATCCCTTCTCCTGTCGGTACGGCCGCGTACATTCTGCGCTCATGGACTCCACGGTCAGGGACAGCGGCCGCGGCGGGAGCGGCCGTCGCCGGGTGCCGCCGCGGTGGCCGGCCGGTGCACCGCGAGCCACTCCGTGGTGAGCGGCCGGCATCCCGGGGCCGGCGCCGGACCGGCCCCGCCACCGATCGGCGAGACTTCCCGGCGCTGGGTGCTCCATATCGATATGGATGCCTTCTTCGCCTCCTGTGAACAGCTCACCCGCCCCACCCTGCGCGGCCGCCCGGTGCTGGTCGGCGGGACCGGTGCGCGCGGGGTGGTGGCCGGGGCGAGTTACGAGGCGCGGGTGTTCGGGGCGCGTTCGGCCATGCCGATGCAGCAGGCGCGGCGGCTGGTCGGGGTGTCGGCGGTGGTGGTCCCGCCGCGCGGTGCGCTGTACAGCGTGCTGAGCGGCCGGGTCTTCGATACCTTGCGGGCCCGGGTCCCGGTACTGGAGACCCTGTCGTTCGACGAGGCGTTCGCCGAGCCCGCCGAACTTGCCGGGGCGAGCGCGGCGGAGGTGGAGGCCTTCTGCGCCGACTTGCGGGCAGCGGTGCGGGAGCGTACGGGCCTGGTCGCCTCGGTGGGTGCCGGCAGCGGGAAACAGCTGGCCAAGATCGCTTCCGGCATGGCCAAACCCGATGGGATCCGGGTGATCGCGCCGGGTGAGCAGCAGGCGCTGCTGGCCGCGCTGCCGGTGCGCAAGCTCTGGGGTATCGGCCCGGTGGCCGAGGGCCGGCTGCGCACCCTCGGGATCGAATCCGTGGGTGCCTTCGCCGCGCTGCCGGAGGCCGAGGCGGTATCGATCCTGGGCGGCAGTATCGGCGCGGCGCTGCACCGCCTCGCCCGCGGTATCGACGACCGGCCGGTCACCGAACGCGCCGAGGCCAAACAGATCAGCGCCGAGACCACCTACGAACACGACATCGTCACCCTGGAGCGGCTGCGCCCGGCGATCACCGAGATGGCCGCCGCCGCGCACCGCCGGCTCGGCCGCGACGGCCGCGCCGCCCGGACCGTGGTGCTGAAGCTCCGGCGCGCCGATATGAGCATCACCACGCGTTCCACCACCCTGCCCTACGCGACCGAGGATCTGCCCACGCTGACCGCCGCCGCGCAGCGGGCCGCGATCGACCCGCGGGAGCTGGGCCCGATCCGGTTGGTCGGGGTCGGCTACGCCGGGCTGTCCAGCATCCGGCAGGAATCGCTGTTCCCGGAACTGGACCGGCAGGGTGGTGAGCCCGCCGCATCGTCCGGCGGGGTTGCGGAGGAGTCGGGTGACGCCCCCGATTCTCTGACGACGGTCGAAGAGAGCTCTGTGGATTCGGTAAGACATCCGGCGGAACCGGCGAGTTCGGTGGACACGACGGCCGCTTCGGCCCCGCCGCCCGGCAGTAGCGCCGAAAACTCTCCAGGTCCGCGGGATTCCGGTGTTTCCGCTGGTAGCAGTATGCTTTGGCGACCGGGCTCGGACGTGCGGCATCCGGAATTCGGATTCGGCTGGGTGCAGGGGGCGGGCCACGGACGAGTGACCGTCCGGTTCGAGACCCGCTCGACAGGACCGGGGATCGCGCGTACTTTCGCTGCCGACAATACGGAGTTGTGCTCAGCGGATCCGCTCGCCAGCTTGTCCTGAGGGCCCGCCGGGTAGGTTGGTCCGGGCAGCGTCGCCGGTTCCGGTGGCTCTGTCGTAGTGCACGACCCCGAACCCTCGAACGCAAAGGACGAGCAGTTGAAGCTTCGCAAGACCGGACGTATCGCGATCGCCGGCGTGGCCGCCGTGGCCGCGCTGACCCTGACGGCGTGTGGTAGCGATGATTCCGACTCGGACAGCAAGGCCGCGAGCACCACGTCCGCGTCGGCGGCCGCCTCGGAAGAGGCGTCCGATCTGCCGCCGGTGCCCACCGTGGCCGACCTGAACGCTCAACTCCAGCGCGCCCTCGACCCGGCCGTGCCCAACGAGGAGAAGCTGGGCATGATGCAGGGCGCCGAGGCCGATCCGGAACTGCCGGGCAAATTGGCCCAGTTCTACACGGATTCGGGCGCCACCATCGAGGTCACCGAGGTCAACGATTTCGCCGACACCATCAACGCCAAGGCCAACTTCAAGCTGGGCGACACCCAGAACGTGGTCGATGTCCCGTTCGTCGCCGAGGACGGTGTGTGGAAGGTCGAGAAGACCTGGACCTGCAATATGCTCGCCCAGGCTCAGGTGCAGTCCCCGGCCTGCGCGGCCTGATCCCGCAGCCCGCAAACCGGCCGGTCCGCTATAGCGGACCGGCCGGTTTCGTTCTATGGCTTCGAGGGGATCGGTGAGCGCAGCCGCAGCGGTGTGCGCGGCCCCCGCTAGGATTGCGCCCCGTGGCTGACACGATGGTGGTGGCGGCGCCCGAGCCGACAGATCTCTCCGACGGTCCCCGATCCCGATCGCGGGGTGGCTGGGCGCGGCCGGTCGCGCTGGTGTCGGCGCTCATCGGAGCACTGCTGGCGATAGCGGTACCCCTGCTGCCGGTCCGGGTCGACACCGCCACACTGTCCTGGCCGCAGGACGATTCCGCGGCCTCGATCGAAGCCCCGCTGGTCGCGTACGCGCCGTTGGATTACACGGCCTCGGTGCCGTGCGCGGCGATCCAGCAACTCGGGCCCGGCGGCGGGGTGCTCACCGCCACCGCGCCCTACGGCGCACCCGATCTTGAACGCTACGGCTTCCTGGCCCGGGTCCGGCCCGCGACACCGGAGGCCGGGGCCCAGCTCGACGTCGTCCTGCGCAACCAAGCACTGTTCAGCGTCCCGGTCGCGGAACTACCCCCGAACTGCGCACTCGACGTGCGCGCCGGGATGACCGAATCCGTCGCCTCGCTCACCGGATCCGAGCCGGTGGTGCTGAGCGGAGATTTCCGCCCCCAGTTGGTCGGTGTGTTCAGCGATCTGACCGATCCCGCGGGCACCCGGGTCACCGCCGAGGTCGACAGCCGGTTCACCTCCAGCCCGACTCCGCTGAAACAGATCGCGATCTGGGTGGCGGTCGCCGCGACACTGATCTCCCTGTTCGCGCTGCACCGGCTGGACAGCCTCGACGGGCGCCGCGCCCGCCGGTTCCTGCCGGCCCGCTGGTGGGCCTTCCGTCCGGTCGATGTGGTGGTGCTGGGCACACTGGTGCTCTGGCATTTCATCGGCGCCACCACCTCCGACGACGGCTACCAGTTCGGCATGGGCCGCACTTCGCAGGCCGCTGGTTATATGGCGAACTACTTCCGCTACTTCGGGGTCCCGGAGAACCCGGTCGGCACCCCGTACTACGACCTCATCGGCCTGATGGCCGATCTCACCACCGCCAGCCCCTGGGTGCGGTTGCCCAGTCTGCTGGCCGGCATCCTGGCCTGGCTGGTGATCAGTCGCGAAGTGGTGCCCCGGTTCGGGGCCGCGCTGCATCGCACCAAATTCGTCCCGTGGACCGGCGCGCTGGTGTTCCTGGCCGTCTGGCTGCCCTACAACAACGGGCTGCGGCCCGAGCCCATCGTCGCGCTCGGGGTGCTGCTCACCTGGTGTTCGGTCGAGCGCGGTATCGCCACCCGGCGGCTGCTGCCGTTCGCGGTCGCGCTGCTGATCGCCGCCTTCAGCTGCACCGCCGGGCCGCACGGCATCATCTGCGTGGCCGCGCTGCTGGCCGGACTGCGGCCGCTGATCAAGATCCTCGCCACCCGCGCGCCGCGGATCGGCTGGCTCGCGCAAGTGCTGCCGCTGGCCGCCGCGGGTGTCCTCGTGCTGGTGGTGGCCTTCGCCGACCAGCCGTTCAGCGCCATGATGGAAATGCGCCGGGTGCACGAACTGGCCGGCCCGCATGTGCTCTGGTTCGACGAATACCTGCGCTACCAGTACCTGTTCATGGGTACGGTCGACGGCTCGGTGGCCCGCCGCTTCGGGATCTTCGTGATGATCGCCGGATTGGCGGTCTGCCTGCTCACCCTGCTGCGTAAGGGCGGCCGGATCCCCACCGCCGCGGTGGGGCCCTCGCGGCGCATCCTCGGAGTCACCGTCGGCGCCATGGCGCTGATGATGACCACCCCGACCAAATGGACCCACCACCTCGGTGTCTTCGCCGGGCTGGCCGGCGCGGTGGCGGTGTTGACGGCCGTCGCGATCGGGCCGCGGGTCATGCGCGCGCCGCGCAACCGGGCACTGTTCGCCGCCGCGGTGTCGTTCCTGCTGGCTCTCGTATTCGCCGGTCCCAACGGCTGGTGGTACGTCTCCTCCTACAGCGTCCCGTGGTGGGACAAACAGCCCTCGGTGGCCGGTATCGCCTTCAACAAGGTCTTCCTGCTCGGCGCGGTGGTGCTGCTGGCGCTGGCGGCGTGGTGGCATGTGCGGGCACCCGACGACGGGCAGCACCGGATCTCGCGCTGGGGCTGGCGGTTCGCCAAGGTGCCGGCCCTGACGGTGGCCGCCGCGTTCATGGTGCTGTTCGAGGTGGCGTCGTTCGCGAAGGGCGCCGTCTCCCAGTACCCGGCCTTCTCGCTGGCGAGTTCGAACCTGAGCGCGCTCGCCGGGAACACCTGCGGCCTGGCCCCGCACGTGCTGGTGGAGACCGACCCCAACCGCGGCATGCTCACCCCGCTCTCCGGTGATCCCGCCGCGGCCCTGGCCGGCACCGGAACGGGCTTCAGCCCCACCGGAGTCGCGGCGGACCTGAGCGCCGATGCCGAGGAAGGCGCCGACGCCGCCATCGCCGATTCGGTGGGCGCGGCGACCGCGGGCACCGGTGTCGCGACCGAAACCGACAGTCCCGCATTGCCGTTCGGCCTTGATCCGGGGACTCCGGTCCTGGGCAGCGATCACGCCGACGGCCCGGCCCAACTGACCTCCGGCTGGTATCGGCTGCCTCCGGTCGCCGACCGCGCGGATATTCTCGCCCTCAGCGCCGCGGGCCGAATCTGGTCGCAGGACACCGACGGTGTGGTGACCCACGGCCAGTCCCTGGAACTGGAATTCGGCTCCACCACCGCGCCGGGCGGTTCGGCCGCGGCCCCGGTGCCGCTGCGCCGGGTGAATCCGATCGATATCGGCCCGGCGCCGTCGTGGCGCAACCTGCGGGTCCCGCTGGCGCCCTACGCCGATGCCGACACCGTGCGCATCGTGGCCGCCGACCGCGATCGCGATCCGCGCCAGTGGCTGGCCTTCACCCCGCCGCGGATGCCGCAGACCCAGGACCTGAACACAGTGGTCGGATCCGACGATCCGGTGCTGCTGGATTGGGCGGTGGGCCTGCAGTTCCCGTGCCAGCGGCCGTTCGACCACCGCATCGGGATCGCCGAGGTGCCGAAATACCGCATCCTGCCGGACCGGATCGGCGCGAACGACACCAACCTGTGGCAGAACCACGACGGTGGCGGCCCGTTGGGCTGGACCGGTCTGCTGTTGCACGCCCGCACCCTGCCGACCTATCTCGATCAGGACTGGGATCGCGATTGGGGGCAACTACAGCAGTTCCTCCCCATCGATCCCGACGCGGTCCCGGCCCGTCCGCGCACCACGCAGGAGGATCACTCCGGGACCTGGACGCCCGGCCCGATCAACGTCGCCTGGTGAGCCGCGCACCGCGGCGGTGGCTACTCTGACAGCCATGTCGACAACTGTGCAGTCCGTCGGGATGCCCGGTCTCACCGCCGCGGAGGTGGCGCAGCGCCGGCGCGACGGGCTCACCAACGATGTGCCGGACCGGGCCAGCCGTTCGGTGCGCGATATCGTCCGGGCGAATGTGTTCACCCGGATCAATGCCATCCTGGGCGTGCTGTTCGTCCTGGTGATGGCCACCGGATCGGTGATCGACGGAATGTTCGGGCTGCTGATCGTGGCCAACAGCGCGGTCGGCATCGTGCAGGAGATCCGGGCCAAACGCACCCTGGACCGGTTGGCGATCGTCGGGCAGGCGAAACCGACTGTGCGCCGGGACGGTAAGTCCGAACAGGTCGCGCCCAATGAGGTGGTCCTCGACGATCTCATCGAACTCGGACCCGGTGACCAGATCGTGGTCGACGGCGAGGTGGTCGAAGCCGAACTGCTCGAGATCGACGAATCTCTGCTCACCGGCGAATCCGACGATGTCGCCAAAGAATCCGGCGCGCAGGTGCTCTCGGGCAGCTATGTGGTGTCCGGTTCGGGCGCCTATCGGGCGACCAAGGTCGGCAAGGACGCCTACGCCGCGAAACTGGCCGACGAGGCCAGCAAGTTCACCCTGGTGAACTCGGAACTGCGCAACGGTATCGACACCATCCTCAAGGTCATCACCTATCTGCTCATCCCCGCCGGCGCCCTGAGCATCTACAACCAGCTGGTGTCCAGCGGAGAGTCCTGGCGGCCGGCCGTCACCGGGATGGTGGCCGCGCTGGTGCCGATGGTGCCCGAGGGCCTGGTGCTGATGACCTCGATCGCGTTCGCGGTCGGTGTGGTGCGGCTGGGGCAGCGCAAATGCCTGGTCCAGGAGCTGCCCGCCATCGAGGGACTGGCCCGAGTGGATGTGGTGTGCGCGGACAAGACCGGCACCCTCACCGAGAACGGTATGCGCCTGGCCGAACTCCGGATGATCGACACCGGTCCGGACGCCGAGGACCGGGCACGGCAGGCGCTGGCCGCCATGGCCGCCGACGATCCCCGGCCCAATGCCAGCGTCCAGGCCATCGCCGAAGCACTCCCGGGGGCACCCGATTGGGAGTACACGGCCGTGGCACCGTTCTCCTCGGCCAAGAAGTGGAGCGGTTTCTCCTACGGAGAGCACGGGGACTGGCTGCTGGGCGCACCCGACGTGCTGCTCGACTCCGGATCGGCCGATGCCCGCGCCGCCGAGGAACTCGGCGCCACCGGTCTGCGTGTGCTCCTGCTCGCCCGCGGCGACCGCGCGGTGGACGCGACCGGCGCCCCCGGGACCATCACCCCGGTCGCCCTGGTGGTCCTCGAACAGAAAGTACGGCCCGACGCCCGCGACACCCTGGACTACTTCGCGAGCCAGGACGTGTCGATCAAGGTGATCTCCGGGGACAACGCCGTCTCGGTGGGCGCGGTCGCCTCCTCCCTGGACCTGCCCGGCGGCGACCACGCCGTCGACGCGCGGACCCTGCCCGAGGACCGCGCCGAACTCGCCGGCGTACTGGAGGAGCGGACCACCTTCGGGCGGGTCCGCCCCGACCAGAAGCGGGCCATGGTCGGCGCGCTGCAGTCCCGCGGGCACACCGTGGCCATGACCGGCGACGGGGTCAACGACGTGCTGGCACTCAAGGACGCCGATATCGGTGTGGCCATGGGCGCGGGTAGCCCGGCCACCCGGGCGGTCGCGCAGATCGTGCTGCTGGACAACAGATTCGCCACCCTGCCGTATGTGGTGGGCGAGGGCCGCCGGGTGATCGGCAATATCGAACGGGTCTCCAACCTGTTCCTGACCAAAACCGTCTACTCGGTGCTGCTGGCCTTTCTGATCGGCGTCGCCGGTGTGGGCTCGCAGATCTTCGGCTATGAACCCATCGGCTACCCGTTCCTGCCCCGGCACGTGACGATCGCGGCCTGGTTCACCATCGGTATCCCCGCCTTCATCCTGTCGCTGGCCCCGAACAACGAACGGGCCCGCACCGGTTTCGTCGGCCGGGTGATGCGGCTGGCGATCCCCTCGGGCGTGGTCATCGGTACCGCGACCTTTGTCGCCTACCTCATCGCCTACGCCGGCCCGGAGGCCAGCGAACAGCAGAAGATGCAGGCCGGCACCACCGCGCTCATCACCCTCATCATGATCGCGGTCTGGGTGCTGGCGATCGTCGCCCGCCCCTACACCTGGTGGAAGGTCGTACTGATCGCGGTCTCGGTGGCGGCCTACCTGGTGCTGTTCACGGTCCCCTTCACCCGTGAATTCTTCGCGCTCGACCCGTCCAACGTGCGCCTGACCACGGCCGCGTTCGCCTGCGGCGCGGTGGGGATCGTGCTGGTGGAGGTCGCCTGGTGGGTCCAGGCGAGTGTGCGGGGGGAGTCGCACAAACTGATCCCCGCGGCGCCGGGGGAATCTTGAGGTAAGAGCCGGCGAGACGGGCCTCAACCCTTTGAGGTGTCTCGCAACACTCGACGCATGGGGTTGCGTCGGCATTCGATGGTCGGATCGGATGCCGACTCGACCGCTTGGGCGGGCGGGGTTCTGGTCGCCTTTCACGAACGGGTGTGCTATCTCGGTGCCGAGTCTTACGAGGCCCTGAAAGGGTTGAGGCCCGTCCCGCCGTTCAGCGCCCGAAGTGCATGCGGCGAAGCCGCGAGTCTCGGGCGCTGAACGGCGGGACCGAGGGGGCCTCAACCCCGCGCGCGCCAGCGCGCCGAAAACACAGCGCCAATAGACTCGTGGCATGGAGGTTCTGCTGCACCAGATCGACGCGTTCGCCGACGCACCGTTCTCCGGGAACCCGGCAGCGGTGATGCCGTTGCCCACCTGGTTGCCCGATACCGTGCTGCAACAGTTGGCCGAGGAGAACAATCTCGCCGAGACGGCCTTCTATACCTCCCGGTTACCCACGGAGGCAGGGGTGCCGCCGGGGAGCCGGCCCGCCTACCATCTGCGCTGGTTCACGCCGACGACCGAGGTGGTGATGTGCGGGCACGCCACATTGGCGGCGGCGGCGCATATTCTCTGCGATATCCAGCCGGGCGAGGACCGGGTCGGTTTCTTCACCCATAGTGGCTGGTTGCGGGTGGATCGCACCGATGACGACGAGTACGTGCTGGATCTGCCCGCGGTGGCCTCCGTACCGGCCGAACCGGATGCGGCACTGGTGGCGGCGCTGGGGGTGGAGCCGGTGCGGGTGTACTCGGGCGCGGATGTGGTCGTGGTGGTGGACAGTGAGCGGCAGGTCCGGGAGCTGGCACCGGCCTTGAGTGCCTTTCCGAAGGTGCAGCGGGGTGTGGTGGTCACCGCCCGGGGGGACGAGGTGGATTTCGTCTCTCGGTTCTTCGCGCCGGGGGTGGGGGTGCCGGAGGATCCGGTGACCGGTTCGGCGCATGCCCAGCTGGCGCCGCTGTGGAGTGCCGAGCTCGGGCGCAGCAGGTTGACCGCGCGTCAGCTGTCCCGGCGGGGTGGCTCGCTCGGGGTCGAGCTGGTCGCGGACCGGGTGTTGCTGACCGGTCGCTGCCGCCGTTATCTGGACGGTGTGGTGACACTGGATTTCTGATCAGGCCGGTGGGACGGGCCCGTCGTCCGGTGGCGGGCCCACGGGGTCGGGGCTGTCGGGGAGCAAGGGGCCGACGGCGAACCGTCCGGCGACGGCGTCGGCCGGTAGCGCGTGCACCGCGCGGATTCCGGGCTGCCCGGCGAGTTCGCGGAGCCGGGGCAGCGGGGCCCGGACGACGACCCCGGGGGAGCAGGCGCAGTCCGCGCGCAGGCGCGCGATGACCACGTCCAGGGTGCGGGCGGTGCGGTCGTCGCCGATGTAGCGGCGTTGGTCGGTCAGTTGCCAGGCGGCGTCGGCGCCGGAGCGCCGCAGGGCGATGTCACCGGCGGGGGTCTGGACCGCGACCAGCGGGGTCGCGACCCGGGGGAGCGGGACCCGGTACAGCGCCTGGCCGATGCGCAGCTCCCCGACCTGGCCGCGTAACTCCGTAGCGGGCCGGTACTCGGTGAACGACACCAGCGCCCACCGGTCCGCACTGTCTGTCCCGGTGAGCGATTCCCGGGCCCGGTCGAGGTATTCGGCGATGGACTCGCCCTGGTCGGGTCCGAGGCGGTCGGTGGAGACGATCTCCTCGGCCGGAGGGATCAGGTAGCCGAGTGCGAGGACGAAGACACCGCAGGCGGCCGCGGCCGCGCCGTAGCCGAGCCCCCGGCGGATATTGCGGGGCCGACGCGGCGGGGCTGCGGGTCTCTCGGGCATAGGCGGTCAGGCGTCGCGTAGCACGCGCAACGCGTGGGTGAGGTCGTCGGGGTATTCGCTGGTGATCTCCAGATAGCGGCCGTCGGCGGGGTGCTGGAAGCCCAGCGATCGGGCGTGCAGCCACTGGCGTTGCAGTCCGAGCCGTTCGGCGAGCCGGGGATCGGCGCCGTAGGTGAGATCACCGCAGCAGGGGTGCCGGATGGCGGAGAAGTGCACCCGGATCTGATGGGTGCGGCCGGTTTCCAGATGGATATCGAGCAGGCTCGCCGCCTGGAACGCTTCCACGGTGTCGTAGTGGGTGACGCTGGGCCGGCCGTCGGAGGTGACCGCGAATTTCCAGTCGTTACCGCGGGCCCGGCCGATGGGGGCGTCGATGGTGCCGCTGCTGGGGTCGGGATGGCCCTGGACCAGGGCGTGGTAGCGCTTGTCCACGGTGCGCTGTTTGAACGCGCGCTTGAGCACGGTGTAGGCGTGTTCGGACTGGGCCACCACCATCACCCCGGAGGTGCCGACATCGAGGCGGTGCACGATGCCCTGCCGTTCGTGCGCCCCGGAGGTGGAGATCCGGTAGCCGGCCGCGGCCAGTCCACCGACCACGGTGGGCCCGCTCCATCCGACTCCGGTGTGCGCGGCGACGCCGACCGGTTTGTCCACGGCGACGATATCGTCGTCGGCGTAGAGGATCTTCATACCCTCTACCGGTTCGGCTTCGATATTCAGCTCCCGGCGCGGTTCGGGGAACACCACTTCGAGCCAGGCGCCCGCGGTGAGCCGGTCGGATTTGCCGGCGGCCACTCCGTCGAGCTGCACCGACCCTTCTTCGGCCAGGGCCGCGACCGCGGTCCGGGACAGTCCGAGCAGCCGCGCGAGGCCGGCGTCCACCCGCATCCCGTCGAGTCCGTCGGGGACGGGCATCGTCCTGGTCTCTCTCATGCGGCGGTCTCCTTGCCGTCGGCGGTGGCGGATGTTCCGGACCCCTTGCCGGCGGTGGACTCCGGAGCGGCGCCGGCCGCGGAGTCCTCGGGTGCGGCGTCACCGGCGGAGCGGTCCCGGCCGGGGCCGGGCTCGTCGGGCGGGGCCGGGGCGGAATCCGTGGTGGACGCAGCCTTCTCCTTGTCCTTGTAGCGGGTGCCGTCGGGTTCGAAACCGAAGACGGTGAGCGTCACCAGCAGGATCGCTCCACACACGATCGAGGAATCGGCCACATTGAACACCGGCCACCAGCCGACCGAGACGAAATCCACCACATGACCCTGTAGCGGGCCCGGCGCGCGGAACAGCCGGTCCATCAGGTTGCCGAGTGCGCCGCCGAGGACCCCGCCGAGTCCGATCGCCCACAGGGTCGAGCGCAGGGTGCGGCCGATGCGCAGCACCCCGATCACCACCGCGGTCGCGATCAGGGTCAGCAACCAGGTCATGCCGGTGGCCATGGAGAACGCGGCGCCCGGATTGCGCACCAGCACCAGTTCCACGAAGTCACCGATGATCGACACCGGTTCGCCGGGGCGTATCCGGGCGACCACGATGATCTTGGTGACCAGGTCGAGCGCGAACAGCGTCGCGGCGACCGCCAGCAGTAGCCGCAGCCGCTGCCGCGGCTGCGCGCCGGTCCCGCCGGGGCGGTCGTCGGGGTCCTGCTCTGGCGTAGGCCGGTCCTCACTCACGCCGACCATCATCTCTCGAGGAGGGACGGCCCAGTACCGTGGGCACCCGCGCGCACCGGTGACGGGCCGCCGCCCCGGTGTGTCGCGGTGCCGGCGCCGGTGCCGGGCGGTGCTTCCGGAAGTCGGCGCGATGTCCCAGCCCACGCTCAGGTACGCCTCGTAGGCTGTCGGGCGTGACGGTGTTGTGTTCGTTTCCCACGCCCCGCCTGGCAAGGTCCAGAGTGCTGATGGTGGTTCTCGCGGTGGGTCTCACCGCTTTCGGTTCCGGCTGCGGCGACGGCGGCGACTCCGGAGCGGAGGCCGACGGCACCGAACCGCTCGGAATAGGCGAGGTCACCGTGCCGATCGCGGCGGCCGTGGTCACCACGGTGGACCACGGCGAGGAGCCCCGTTCGATGTTGCGGCCGTCCTACTACGACGGCACGATCCAGGCGGTGACGTTGCGCACCGATCACCGTATCCAGCAGCAGATCGATTCCCAGCAGGTCCGCGATTTCTCCAGTCCGGCGCTGACCATCCCGATGACGGCCACCACCGATGCCGACGGGGTGGAACTCGCCCTCGGTTCGGTGACGACGTCCGATCCGGCGTTGTCGGAGGCGCTGACCGCCGCCGACGGGACGCACGCCGGGTTCGAGATGAGCGAACTCGGCGGGATCACCGCGCTGCGTCTGGCGCCCGCTCCCGATACCTCGAATTCCGCGCGAGCTGCCCTGGAACAGGCTTTCTACCAGGCGGTCTACCGATCCATCACCTTCCCCGACGAACCGGTCGGGGTGGGCGCGGTATGGCGGGTACAGCAGACCGTGGGCGGCGGCGTCGACCTCGACCAGGTCACCACCGCCACCCTGGTCGCCCGCGACGGTGGACGGTTGTCCATCCGGCTCGACGTCACCCAGACGCCGAAATCGAGTATCTGGGATCTGCCGAACGAGGCCGGCATGCTCGATATCGAGGACTACGCGATGCAGGGCAGCGGAGATATCACCGTGGACCTCGGCCTGCCGCTGCCGGTGGCCGGGTCGATCTCGATCGGCGGCCACCAGTTCTACCGCGACCCGCGCACCTCGACGGTGCTGCGTCAGGTCATCGAGACGAACGTCAGCTGGGGCGGCTGATCCGGCGGCCGTGTTCGTCCGCGGCCATCGGCGGGAACCGGGCATAGGCTCACAGGTGTCCGACACAACTCTCCGAGACCGGAGGTCCCGTGATGTCCGATGTTCCCCCTGTTCCCGACGGTTATCCCACTATTTCCCCCGGTCTGGCGATCGCCGGGGCAGCGGACGCGGTGGAGTTCTACAAACGGGTGCTGGGGGCCACCGAACGGATGCGGATCCCGGGTCCCGGCGACACCGTGATGCACTGTGAGCTCCTGATCGGCAATTCGGTGCTGATGCTCGGCGACCCGGCCCCCGATATGGCGTTCCGGGACCCGCATTCGATCGGCGGCACCCCGGTCAACCTCTATGTGTACGTACCGGATATGGACGCGGCCCACGCCGCGGCGCTCGCCGCCGGCGCCACCGAGATCAGCGCCCCGCAGACCCAGTTCTACGGTGACCGGACCGGTTCGTTCGTGGACCCGTGGGGGCATCAGTGGACCGTCGCCACCCATGTGGAGGATATCGAGCCCGAGGAGATGCAACGGCGAATGGACCAGCTCGGATCCTGATCGGCCCCGAACCCCCGTACCGGACCCGCGGCCGGACCCCGATGACTACGATGGGCGAGTCGAAGGAGCAGGAAGGGTCTGGCGGATGCGGGTGCTGGCCGTGGACGACGAGCAGCCGGCGCTGGACGAGCTGCTCTATCTGCTGCGCGCCGAACCCGCGGTGACCGAACTGCACGGCGCCGCCGACGCGACCGGCGCGCTGCGGATTCTGCGGGCGCACGCGATCGACGCGGTCTTCCTGGATATCAATATGCCGGGCCTGGACGGTATGGAACTGGCCGGGGTGCTCGCCGAATTCGTGCACCCGCCGGCGATCGTCTTCGTCACCGCGCACGAGGACCACGCGGTGGCCGCGTTCGATCTGGGCGCGGTGGACTACCTGCTCAAACCGGTGCGCCGACAGCGGCTGGGGGCCGCGGTGCGGCGGATCGCCGACCGCCGCACCCGCGCCGAGCCGGAACCGGAGCCGGGGGCGGCCGGGGGCCACGAAGTCATTCCGGTCGAGCTGGGCGGGGTCACCACGCTGGTGCATCGGTCCCAGGTGAACTGGGTGGAAGCCGAAGGAGACTACGCCCGGCTGCACACCGATACCGGTTCCCATCTGGTGCGCATCCCACTTTCGGCGTTGCAGGACCGCTGGCGCGAAGATTTCCTGCGGGTGCACCGCTCGTATCTGGTGGCGCTCGGGCGGGTGACCGGGCTGCGGACGGTGGGTTCGGGCACGCTGGTGTGTCTGCGCGGGGCGCAGCGGGTGGAGCTTCCGGTGAGCCGTCGCCAGGTGCGCGAACTCAAACAGCGACTGGTGCACGGACCGCATCCGGCGCCGGACCGGCGATGATCGGTCCCGCCCCGCGGCCGCCCCGCCGGCGGGTGGTGCTCGCCGAACGCCGGGGCGCGCGCCGCGTCCGGACCCGGGTGGAGGTCGCCGAACAGACCGAGATCGGCGAGGCGCTGATCGGCGGGCTCATCCGGGCGCAACTGGGGCTGGCCCTGAGCTGTGGTCTGGTGATCGCGCTGCTCCTCGCCGCGCTCCCGCTGCTGTTCGGCGTCACCGCGATCGCCGAGACGGTGATGCTGGGTATCCGGCTGCCGTGGCTGGTGCTCGGCGGCGCCGCCTATCCGCTGCTGTGGCTCACCGGGCGGGTGTACCTGCGGCTGGCCGAGCGCAACGAGAACGATTTCCTCGAGCTCACCGGTGATTGAGCGGCCCGCGCCGGGGGCACGGACCGGGTCGAGGGGCAGGCCGGGATGGTGACCGCATCCGGCCTCACGGTGGCGGCGCTGCTCGCGGCGGCGCTGGCGACCGTCGTCCTCGGTGTGTACGGGGTGCGTTGGGCGCGCACGACCTCGGATTTCCTGGTGGCCTCCCGCAGTGTCGGCCCACGCTGGAACGCCGCCGCGGTCTCCGGTGAGTATCTGTCCGCCGCATCGTTCCTCGGGGTCGCCGGGCTGATCGCCAAATACGGCGCCGACGCCCTGTGGTACCCGGTGGGTTTCACCGCCGGGTATCTGGCGCTGCTGCTTTTCGTGGCGGCGCCGCTGCGGCGGTCGGGGGCCTACACCGTGCCGGATTTCGCCGAGTTCCGGTGGGGGTCGCCGCGGTTGCGCCGCCTCGCCGCCGTGGTGGTGGTGCTGGTGTGCGCGGTGTACGTGATCCCGCAGTTCCAGGGCGCCGGGCTGACGTTGCGCATTCTGCTGGGCGTACCGGGCTGGGTGGGGGCGGTCGCGGTGGCGGTGATCGTGGTGGCCAATGTCGTTTCCGGGGGAATGCGGTCGATAACCCTGGTCCAGGCCTTCCAGTACTGGCTGAAACTGACCGCGGTGGCGCTGCCCGCGCTCGTTCTGCTGGTGCATTTCTTCGCCGCCGACCGGCCCGGCGGCGATCGCGAACTCGGCGCGCCCGCCCCGCCGACGGTGAGCGAACAGACCACGGTGGAGGTGACCACTCCGGTACTCGTGCAATTGGCCGCACCGCAGTGGGTCTCGGTGCACGGGGTCTTGGACGACCGCACGGTGGACGGTCCGGTCCTGCTGGCGGCGGGTATTCACGAATTGGCCCGGGACACCCGGCTGGTGCTCGACCCGGGCGCGGCGGTGCCGGTGGTGGCGGGCGCTCCGGCCGACGGCGCGCACTGGCTGTTGCCCGGTGGCGGTTTCGCCGGACCGCATCCGCGGTATCAGGTGTACTCGCTGATGATCGCCACATTCCTGGGCACCATGGGATTACCGCATGTCCTCGTCCGCTTCTACACCAACCGCGACGGCCGGGCCGCCCGCTCCACCGCGCTCGCCGTGATCGCGCTGGTCGGCACCTTCTATCTGTTCCCGGTGCTGCTGGGTGTCTTCGCCCGGCTCTATGTGCCGCAACTGCTGATCACCGGGACCTCCGACGCCGCGGTCCTGCTGCTGCCCTCGTCGGCGCTGGCGGGGCTGCCCGGGCAGCTGCTGGCGGCGCTGGTCGCGGCGGGCGCCATGGCCGCTTTCCTGTCCACATCCTCGGGGCTGGTGGTGAGTATCGCCGGCGTGCTGAGTACGGATGTGCTGCGCGGGCGGATCCGGGACTTCCGGGTCGCGGCGCTGGTCGCCGGCGCGGTACCGCTGACACTGTCGCTGGGCGTGGTCTCGCTGGACCTGTCCCGCACAGTGGGGCTGGCGTTCTCGCTCGCGGCCGCGACCCTGTGCCCACTGCTGGTGCTCGGGATCTGGTGGCGCGGCCTCACCGCGGTGGGCGCGGCCGCCGGTCTGGTGACCGGTGGCACCGTGGCGGGCGCGGCGACCCTGGTCTCCGTGCTGGGCGGCGTCTCCGGCCACCTGGCGGACGGCTGGGCCGCGGCGCTGCTCGGATATCCCGCGGCCGTGGCGGTCCCGCTGGCCTTCGCGACCATGGTGCTGGTCAGCCGCTGGACCCCGCGACCGCCGGGAGTGGGCCGGGCGTTCGTCCGGATGCACGCCCCGGAGCGGCTGGGCATGGGCGCCGACCGCGTGCCCGGGCACCGGCCGGACTGATCGGCGGCAGCGACCGGGCCCGACCGCTCGTCGCGGCCCAGCGACCGCTCACCGCACACTTCCCCGTCTCCACCGAGTGACTCCCGTCACAAGGGTCTCGAATCCCCTTCGGGCCGCTACCTTCTGCTCAGGTAATACACGTCACATGATGAGGGACCCGGCATGACCGATATCGATCTCGACAAAAGCGGGGAGCGGGCCGACCCGCCGCCCGATTTCGTCGCCGCGCAGGCGAGCCCGGAGTTCCAGGAGCTCCGTAACCGGCTGCGCCGCTTCATTTTTCCCATGGCCGCCCTGTTCCTGCTCTGGTACCTCGGTTATGTGCTGCTCGGCGCCTACGCGCACGATTTCATGGCCACTCCGGTGTTCGGTGAGATCAATATAGGACTGCTGCTGGGGCTGGGCCAGTTCGTCTCGACCTTCCTGATCACCGGCCTCTACGTCCGCTTCGCCAACCGGGAACTGGACCCGCGGGCCGCCGCGCTCCGCGCCGAACTGGAAGGAAACCGGTCGTGAACACGCTGTACGCCGCCGACGCCACGGTCGGCAATCCGGTCGCCAATATCGCCATCTTCGCGCTGTTCGTCGCGGTCACCATGGTTGTGGTGTTCTGGGCGGGCCGCAACACCTCCGGCGCCACCGACTATTTCACCGGTGGCCGCGGTTTCACCGGGCCGCAGAACGGGATCGCCATCGCCGGGGACTATCTGTCCGCGGCGAGCTTCCTCGGGATCGCCGGCGCCATCGCGGTCTACGGCTACGACGGCTTCCTCTATTCGATCGGCTTCCTCGTCGCCTGGCTGGTGGCGCTGCTGCTGGTGGCCGAAATGCTCCGGAACACCGGCAAGTTCACCATGGCCGATGTGCTGAGCTTCCGGCTGAAGCAGCGGCCCGTGCGCACCGCGGCCGCGATCAGCACCCTGGCCGTCTCGCTGTTCTACCTGCTCGCCCAGATGGCCGGCGCCGGTGGTCTGGTGGCCCTGCTGCTGGATGTCTCCAGTAAGACCGGGCAGGCCGTGGTGATCGCCGTGGTCGGTGTGCTGATGATCGTGTACGTGCTGGTGGGCGGAATGAAGGGCACCACCTGGGTGCAGATCATCAAGGCGGTCCTGCTCATCGCGGGCGCCGCGGTGATGACGGTGATGGTGCTGGCGAAGTTCGGGTTCGATCCCTCCGGCATCCTTTCCGGTGCGCAGAGCGCGATCGGCGGGTCCGAGAACGCGAAGGTGGCCGCGCGGGATGTCCTCGCCCCCGGCGCGCAGTACGGCGGCAGCGAGATGTCGAAACTGAACTTCGTCTCACTCGGCCTGGCGCTCGTACTGGGCACCGCGGGTCTGCCGCATGTGCTGATGCGCTTCTACACCGTGCCGACCGCCAAGGAGGCCCGCCGCTCGGTGGTCTGGGCGATCGCGTTGATCGGCGCCTTCTACCTGTTCACCCTGGTGCTCGGCTACGGCGCGGCGGCGATCGTCGGCCCGGACCGGATACTCGGCGCGGCCGGCGGACAGAACGCCGCGGCACCGCTGCTGGCCTTCGAACTCGGTGGCGTGATCCTGCTGGGCATCATCTCGGCGGTGGCGTTCGCGACCATCCTCGCGGTGGTCGCCGGACTCACCATCACGGCATCGGCCTCGTTCGCCCACGATATCTACGCCAATGTCATCCGGCGCGGTAAAGCCGACGACGCCGCCCAGGTCCGGGTCTCCCGGATCACCGCGGTGGTGATCGGCCTGCTGGCCATCGCCCTGGGCATCCTGGCCAACGGCCAGAACATCGCCTTCCTGGTGGCACTGGCGTTCGCGGTTGCCGCCTCGGCGAACCTGCCGACCATTCTGTACTCGCTGTTCTGGCGGCGGTTCAACACCACCGGCGCGCTGTTCAGCATGTACGGCGGACTGATCTCCACGGTCGTGCTGATCGTGTTCTCCCCGGCGGTCTCCGGATCGCCGACCGCGATGCTGCCGGATCTGGATTTCGACTGGTTCCCCCTGTCCAACCCGGGCATCGTGTCCATTCCCCTGGCGTTCGTGCTCGGCGTGATCGGCACCTACCTCGGCGGCAAGGACACCGAAGATCCGGCCAAGGCCGCGGAAATGGAGGTCCGGGCACTGACCGGCGTGGGCGCCGAAAAAGCGGTCGCGCACTGAGCGCGGGCCCGGATGCCGTGTCGGCGGTATCCGGGCCCCGTACTGCTCGGCGCAGGCCGGCCGGACCCCGCTCTGTGAGGGTGAGCGGGGCTCGGCCGTTTCGCGTCACGGCCGGATTCCGGGGCGGAACTTGGGCACCCGCATACTCACTCTGGTCCCGGCGCCGGGCGCGGTATCCACCACCAGCCCGTAGTCGTTGCCGAAGGCGGCCCGCAATCGGTCGTCCACATTGGCCAGGCCGATATGCGCTCCCTCCGCGGCCGTGTCCAGTGTTCCGGACCGCAGCAGATCGGGATCCATACCGGCGCCGTCGTCCTCCACACTGAGTACACAGTCGGTCCCGGCGTCGAGGGCTTCGATGGTGACCGTGCCACCACCCGGCGTGGCCGCCAGCCCGTGACGGACGGCATTCTCCACCAGCGGTTGCAGGGCGAGGAAGGGCAGGGTGACGCCGAGCACCTCGGGGGCGATCCGCAACCGCACCTGCAGCGCCGGCCCGAACCGGGCGCGTTCGAGTTCGAGATAGCGCTCGATATTGCTGAGTTCGTCGGCCAGCACCGTGTACTCCCCGGCGTCGCGGAACGAATACCGGGTGAAGTCCGCGAAATCCAGGATGAGTTCCCGGGCCCGGTCCGGGTCGGTGCGGACGAACGAGGCGATGGTGTTCAGGGCGTTGTAGATGAAATGCGGGCTGATCTGGGCCCGCAGCGCGCGGACCTCGGCACGGTCGAGCCGGGCCCGGGAGGCGTCGAGTTCGGCGAGTTCCAGTTGGCCGCACGCATACCGGGCGACTTCGGCCAGCGCACCGAGCGCGCCGGGACCCGGCCGGCTGCCGGTGACCATGCCCAGCGCCCCCACGACGGTGCCGTTGTCACTGAGCAACGGCTGGGTGACCAGGGTGCGCCCCGGATGATCGGTCTCGGGCAGATGCGCCAGTACGGGCCGCTGCGCCGCGACGGCTCGCCGGGCCGTCCCGGTGAACTCGGCCGCCAGCGGCTCGTGCACGCCGTCCCAGGCGAGGAGCGCCCCCTCGGAATCGCTCACCCCGAGCCCCTCGGCCCCGACCAGGGCCCGCAGATGCGGGGCGGCCTCCTGCGCGGACTCCCGGGTGAGGCCCCGGCGCAGCGGCCGGGCCGCCAGGGAGGCGGTGTGCAGCGCCGTGTGCACCGCGCGTTCGGCGGGGGTGGTGACCATCCGCCGCGGCCGCGCCCAGACGAGCAGTGCCGCGGCGATCAGTACCGCCGCGCCGGACACGGTGAGCAAGGTCGCGGTCATCGCACTCCCTGTCCCGTCCCGGCCGTCGCGCCGCTGTACCGATCCGCCGATCCGCCGCGCGGCCTCGCCGGCGACCGACCCGGGCACATGCTACGAGCAGGCGCACCAGCGGCTCACGCGGCCCGGATCGCCGGTGTCCGCCGGCGGCTCGCCCGGCCCGGATCGCCGGTACGCACCGCGGCTCGGCCCTACCCGTCACGCCGGACACTGTCGTGACCCGGGCCGCCGGCCGATCGTTGCCGGTCCGGCTCGCCGACGGGGGCCGGTCATCGTCTCACGCTTCCCGCAGCAACCGCCATTGCCGCGGGAAACCTTCTCCGGAAGCGATGACCGGCCCGCGTCGGCGAGCCGAATTCGGAGGCCCGGCGTCGCGAGCGCGCCGGGTGGAAGGAGGTCGGGGGAGGGCCGCTCGGGGCCGCCCGGAACCGATTACGCCGAACGGGCCGGAGGCTGTCTGCGGGGGCCGGTGATCACCCCTGGTACTTCTGGACGACGAATTCCACGGACCCCGATTCGGGGGTGTGGGCCGCGCCGACGCTGACGGTCGCGGTGAAACGCCCGATCCCGGGACGGAACAGGGCCGAGCGGCCGTCGTTCATCCAGTATCCCGGGCCGGTCGCGTTCTGGGTGGCCGACCCGGTCTCGCCGGTGTCGAGATTGCGCCAGTTCAGGGTGATCGGCAGGGTGCACGACCCGATGCCGAACATGATGGTCGAGACGGTGAACGACGCGTGCTCCGGGTAGCCGGGACCGTTGACCGAGGTGTCGACCTGGGCGACGCACGGGCCGTCGGTGAGGGAGTAGATCGTCTGGAACGAGCCGCCGTCGGCCGCGGCGGGAGCGGCGGTGGCCGCCAGCGTCCCCAGCGCGAGTGCGGCTGCGGCGGGCAGCGCGAGCGTGGTCCTGCGTGCTGTCATCGTTCACCTCGCTGGTCGGTCGTGCGCGTGCGGGGTCGATCGGGGGCCGGGCGGAGATCCGCCGGATGTGACGCGGCACGACCCTACCAGTGACCGAGCGTGCCGGGGGCCGAATCGGTTTCCCGCGCCGGGACACCTGCGCCGACACGCCCGGGCCCCGCGGGCACGCCCATCCGGCGCCGAACCGGTCGGACGGTGCGCATAAACTCGCTACACCAACCCCCGCCGAGCCATTGGGAGGAAGGACAGATCTTGGCCGCCTCGTCCGGATTCGTTCATCTGCACAACCACACCGAGTACTCGATGCTCGACGGTGCCGCCAAGATCTCACCGTTGTTCGCCGAGGCCGACCGCCTCGGTATGACCGCGGTGGGGATGACCGACCACGGCAACATGTACGGCGCGGCCGAGTTCTTCCACTCGGCGAAGAAGGCCGGGATCAAGCCGATCATCGGGATCGAGGCCTATATCGCTCCCGGCTCCCGGTTCGACACCAAGCGTATCCAGTGGGGCGATCCCGGCCAGAAGAGCGACGATGTCTCCGGTTCCGGCGCCTACACCCATATGACCATGGTCGCCGAGAACGCGACCGGGCTGCGGAACCTGTTCAAACTGTCCTCGCTGGCAAGTATCGAGGGCCAGCTCGGTAAATGGGCCCGGATGGACGAGGAGCTCATCGCCGCCCACGCCGAGGGCATCATCGCCACCACCGGCTGCCCGTCCGGTGAGGTGCAGACCCGGCTGCGGCTGGGGCACGAGCGCGAAGCGCTGGAGGCCGCCGCCAAATGGCAGGAGATCTTCGGCCGCGACAATTTCTTCCTCGAGGTGATGGACCACGGTCTGTCCATCGAGAAGCGGGTCCGCCAGGGCCTGCTCGAGGTCGGCCGGGCCCTCGACATCCCACCGCTGGCCACCAACGACTGCCACTACGTCACCAAGGAGCAGTCGAGCAACCACGAGGCGCTGCTCTGCGTCCAGACCGGTAAGACCCTGTCGGACCCCACCCGGTTCAAATTCGACGGGGACGGATACTTCCTGAAATCCGCGGCCGAGATGCGTGCGCTGTGGGATGCCGAAGTGCCCGGCGCCTGCGACAACACCGTCTGGATCGGGGAGCGGGTCCAGTCCTACGCCGAGGTGTGGGAGCACCGCGACCGGATGCCGGTCTTCCCGGTGCCCGAGGGCGAGGACCAGTCCGGCTGGCTGCGCAAGGAGGTACACCGCGGCCTGGAACGGCGTTTCCCGGACGGGGTGCCGCGCGAGTACGTCGAACGTGCGGAATTCGAACTCGACGTAATCATCGAAATGGGTTTCCCGGCCTACTTCCTGGTGGTCGGCGACCTGATCAACCATGCCCGTGAGGTCGGTATCCGCGTCGGCCCGGGCCGTGGTTCGGCGGCCGGATCGCTGGTCGCCTACGCCATGGGCATCACCAATATCGACCCGATCCCGCACGGGCTGCTGTTCGAGCGCTTCCTCAATCCCGAACGCGTCTCGATGCCCGATATCGATATCGACTTCGACGATCGCCGCCGCGGTGAGATGGTGCGCTACGCCACCGACCGCTGGGGCAGCGACCGGGTGGCCCAGGTCATCACCTTCGGCACCATTAAAACCAAGGCCGCCATCAAGGATTCGGCGCGCGTCCAGTTCGGCCAGCCCGGGTTCGCCATCGCCGATCAGATCTCCAAGGCGCTGCCGCCGCCGATCATGGCCAAGGACATCCCGCTGTCGGGGATCATGGACCCCCAGCACGAGCGGTACAAGGAGGCCGCCGAGGTCCGCGAACTCATCGGCAGCAACCCCGATGTCGCCAAGATCTACGAGACCGCCCGTGGCCTCGAGGGCCTGATCCGTAACGCGGGCGTGCACGCCTGTGCGGTCATCATGTCCTCCGAACCGCTGATGGAGGCGATCCCGCTGTGGAAGCGGGCGCAGGACGGCGCCATCATCACCGGCTGGGACTATCCGTCGTGTGAGGCCATCGGCCTGTTGAAGATGGACTTCCTGGGCCTGCGCAACCTCACCGTCATCGGTGACGCGCTGGACAACATCAAATTTAATCGCGGTATCGACCTCGATATGGACAATCTGCCGCTCGACGATCCGGCCACCTACGAACTGCTCTCGCGCGGTGACACTCTCGGCGTCTTCCAGCTCGACGGCAGCGCCATGCGCGATCTGCTGCGCCGGATGCAACCCACCGGCTTCGAGGACATCGTCGCGGTGCTCGCGCTGTACCGCCCCGGTCCGATGGGCATGAACGCGCACAACGACTACGCCGATCGCAAGAACGGCCGGCAACAGGTCAAGCCGATCCACCCGGAACTGGAAGAACCCCTGAAGGAGATCCTCGCCGACACCTTCGGCCTGATCGTCTATCAGGAACAGATCATGCAGATCGCGCAGAAGGTCGCCGGGTATTCGCTCGGCCGAGCCGATATCCTGCGCCGCGCGATGGGTAAGAAGAAAGCCGAAGTACTCGAGGCCGAATTCGAGGGCTTCGAGGCCGGTATGCAGTCCAACGGCTTTTCCAAACCGGCGATCAAAGCACTGTGGGACACGATTCTCCCGTTCGCCGGATACGCGTTCAACAAATCGCATGCCGCGGGCTACGGGCTGGTCTCCTTCTGGACCGCCTACCTCAAGGCCAACTACAAGGCCGAATACATGGCGGGGCTGCTCACCTCGGTCGGTGACGACAAGGACAAGGCCGCGATCTATCTGTCGGACTGCCGCAAACTCGGTATCACCGTGCTGCCGCCGGATGTGAACGAATCGGAGACCAACTTCGCCTCGGTCGGCGCGGATATCCGGTTCGGGCTCGGCGCGGTGCGCAATGTCGGTCAGAACGTCGTGAACTCGATCATCAACGCCCGCACCGAGAAATCGAAGTTCACCGATTTCTCCGATTATCTGAACAAGATCGATACGGTGGCCTGCACCAAGAAGGTCACCGAATCGCTCATCAAGGCGGGGGCCTTCGATTCGCTGAACCATCCCCGCAAGGGGCTCATGCTGGTGCACTCGGACGCCATCGACGCGGTCATGTCGACCAAGAAGGCCGAGGCCATCGGCCAGTTCGACCTGTTCGGCGGAATGGACGACGACAGCGGCGAATCGGTGGCGTCGGTCTTCGATGTGAAGGTGCCCGACGAGGAGTGGGAGAGCAAACATCGCCTCGCGCTGGAGCGGGAGATGCTCGGACTCTACGTATCCGGTCACCCGCTCAACGGCGTCGACCACGTGCTCGCCGCCCAGGCCGATACCCAGATCCCGACCATTCTCGAGGGCGATATCAAGGACGGTACCCAGGTCACCGTCGGCGGCATCCTCGCCTCGGTGAATCGCCGGATCAACAAGAACGGTCTGGCATGGGCATCCTGCCAGCTCGAGGATCTCACCGGCGGTATCGAAGTACTGTTCTTCCCGCAGGCCTATTCCGTGTACGGCATGGATGTGGTGGAGGACGCGGTGGTCCTGGTGAAAGCCCGCGTCTCCATGCGGGACGACCGGATCTCGCTCATCGCCAACGATCTCGCCGTACCGGATCTGTCGGCGATCGGGGTGGCGAAACCGCTGGCCGTCACCATCTCCACCCGGATGTGCACCCCGGATAAGATCGGCGAGCTCAAGCGAGTGCTGTCCCGGCATCCGGGGACCTCGGATGTGCATGTCCGGCATGTGGGTGCGCGCGAGAAGACGACCCTGCTGAAACTGGACGACAGTTTGCGGGTGGAGCCGTCTTCGGCACTCATGGGTGATCTGAAGGCCCTGCTCGGGCCGGGCTGCCTGGCGAGCTGAGCGTCCGGGCGGGTAGGTGGTTATTGTGCCGCCTGCTCGACGCCGGTGGCGTTGTTGTGGTGTCGGGTCCCCGGCACACCGGACGTGCTCGACGAAGCGTCGTCGGCTGACCGGTGAAAACCTCGGCGGCTCGGCCCGATCCGCTATCCTGGGGCAGAGCTAGGGAGGTTTCGCTCATGCCCATCAGGTTCCGTAAACGCCAGTCCTTCGGACCGTTGAAGTTGAATTACACCCAGTCGGGGCTGTCCTCGTGGAGTATCAAGATCGGCCCGTGGTCGTGGAACTCCCGCACGAAGAAGAACAGCGTCGATCTACCGGGGCCGCTGAGCTGGCGTCAGCGCTGAGCACACCGGTGCGGCCGGATTCCGGTCACCGGAGCGCGGACCCGGTTCGATCACCACACCGCCCCGCTGCCAGGCCTGGTAGATAGTGGCCTTGTTCGGATTGCCCTCGGCATGGAAACCGATGCCGTGTCGCCGCCGTTGGTCCGGTGTGAAGACCGCAACCACACCATGAACGACACCGGCGCGCGCAGAATCCCTTCCGCGGCTTGGCCGTCGATCGGATGTGCCTCGCGATCGTCGTACTCGTCCTCGACCTGATAGGGGGCCATAAATACTTCTCCCAGCGCGACAGCCGAGCCGTCGCTGGGACCGAAAACACTGCGCCTGACCTGGTCTCGACACCGGCCGGATCGCTCGCCGGGTCCCGGTCACGACTGTCCAGCCGGCCTTGGCCACCACTGTCGCACTCACCGCCCGGGCAGGCTGCAAGTCGCCTGACCAGTTGCCAGAACGACCACTACGGAGCCCGGGAAACTCGGTAGCGAACCCGCTGCACGGGCCACCCGAACAAATCAGGTCGGCACGCTCCCCGTAAAAGCTCGAGTTCAGTTCTATGACGTCAATTCCCTGGTCAAGTCGATCAGGAACTCCGATGCCGCACGAACATCATGGTCGGAAAGATCGAGTTTCGGTTCTTCGCCGACATTATTGACCTGGTCCGAATTGAGGTTCAGCGTTCCCTGCCAGCCGTCCGCTGTGGTGACGATCCGAACCGAACCATCGGACTGGTTCACCCACACCTTCTCGTCGTACCCATTTTGAGCAATGTAGTTCGGGTCGCCCTTGACCAACGCGGGTTCCGACTCGTTCGGTAGCGTTGCCCGAAGCCGCGTTTCACCCACGCCCACCACGGAGGCCTTTGTCAGCGTACACGTCGCTCCCCGGCCGATTTCGGCATCGGGATCGTCGGATCCGTATTCGATAGCCAAATCGTCTATTCCGAGGTCGTTTTCGAAGAAGGTGAGCGTTCTGTCGCACTGGTCTCGAATTGTATGGCTGGATTCGGTCGGTGCAGTGTTATGGCTGCTGTCCGCTCCGCAGGCAGGAACGAACGCAATGGAGACGATTGCTGCAGCCGCGACATTCGAGCGCCACGCGACCCCACTCATTGTGTCACCCTATCTGTCTTGACCGACCATTTGTTCGTGCCGTCCAATACGGTTGCGTCATCGAACTTGGAATTATCATCGACGGCCATCGGCGGCCATTTATTATCGGGTAGTCCGTCGATATCCGAACTGGCCTGCGCGATCTTGTTCCCATTGATGATGCTGTTCTGTGCCGACGAGGCGATACTTCCTACCGCCTGGGCGATTGCATTGTAGGCGTTTCCGATTGCTGCGACGATATCACCGGTTTGGGCCGCGGCGACCGGGCCGGTCGCCGCGGCCGCAACTATCTCGCCGATGCTGGAGATCAACGAGAGAATCGCTTCGACTATTTCCCGATAGAGTTCCAGTGTTTTTACCGCGACATCCTCCAGGGAGGTTGCAATCGTTTCGCACGAGGCCGGAAGCGCCTGCTGTCCACACGGTTTCGCCTGCCGAATACGAGAATTTTCGTATGCCTCGGCGGCAATTCCGGTCCAATGGGCATTGAGTTTGGTCTCATCGATCTGAGTACCGGCGTTGGTGATCGCGCTCGCGACATCCCGCCATGCATTGGCGTAATTTATGAACGTGATGGGTACCGCTATACCCTTGATCAGTTCCGCCAGTTCGGTGCCGGCGTCCTCGATATATTTCAGTACCTTGTCCCGCTCGTCCCAGAGTCGGTCGACGACGGCTTCGGCGCCCCCGCCTCCCACGAGCCCGAAAAATCCCCAACCGGTGACGCGAACGGCCAGAACGATATTCCCGAATGCGTCATTGACTCTATCCGGCTGGTCTTTGAGCTCTTCCGCCTTCGTTCTAATTTGTTCGATATTGGTGGTCAGGTCTGTTCTGGTCTGTGGATTCGTATCTTCCGCCATGCTGTCTCCCCCCTAGTAGAGATTACTGAGTGCATGCGCGTTCTGCGCATCCTCGGCTTCGTAGGTATCTGCCACCTGGCGGAGTGTCGTAGCAATTTCATTGCACACTGAAATTCCCTCTTTCATTCGTTCGGCGAAGAAATCGGGAACGTCCTTGTATTTTTCGTATGCCAGAACGAATACGCCCGCTTCGAGCTGTTCGAATTTTGCGCCCGCGGTGGCGACTCGCGCTGTTTCCAAGGCAGCAGCGGCCTCGCCCCAATTGTTGGCAGCGGTGCGGACTGCGCCTACGGCAACGGTAATGGCTTGCTGTGACGGTGTGGCCATGATCTAGACCCTCAAACCTTCTATGAGACTGTCGCGATGGCGAGAATGATGAAATTCGAGATCCTCGTCCGAATATCTCGAGTAATCGCCACGAACCGGAAAACTCGGCCGGAGCTCGCGAACCCGATCCGCGAGAGACAGGAATTCGTCGACCAGGTCCATCGGATGGGCTTTTTGTGCCCATTCCGGCCGTACGTATATCGATTTCAGCTGAAAACAGTCCGCTGCGATCGAGATGGCAGGTGCGCCGTCGATCAGCGCTCGACCGTGCACATCGAAGATGCCTCGCGTGAGTATGCGCCGCTGGGCTTCGCGATATTCCGACCAGCTCGATGTGTCGAGGAGGAGCATCAGAACCGTGCGACGGTCGGGAACCGGGCAAGCGTGGCGGAATTCGCCGGTCACCAGTTTGCCCAGACAGGCTTCGACCGACTTCTTGTATGCGCGCATCAACTCGTCGCCTGTATCGCCGGGGTCCACGTGGCGGTGCCACTGCGAGCTGAGTCGCAACTGTATCGGTAGCAGACCTCGATCGACTTCGACTGTCGCGAACGAATAGCCCGGCGCGGCTTGCGTATCTTCCGCAGTGAACGAATCCGAATGCGTCCAGGTAGGAGCCGAGGATTCGCGATCCGGTCCCGTTCCGGGGGTGGGATATTCAGCGGGTTGGGGAACGGGATGTGTGATCGGTGTCGGGTGCGAGCTGTTTGCATCCCCTTGCATCGGGGTCAGTGGATCCTCGTCCCAGAACTCGTCCGGGTCGTCGTAGTGATTGAAAAATCCGCCGTTATAGCCCGGTGGTGACATACTGCCGAGTCCTGCCTCTGCGTGCTTTACTCTTCGAATGCGACTACGGTTATCGGCTACGCAAAAGCACTGACGTCCCCCTTTTTTCGATACGAAGCAACTCCCCGCTGTTCCGCAGATCAGCTTCTCCGGCGCCCGCACGTTTGTCAACCCTGCGTACGTACTCACCCAGCCGTGGCATCGTCGGGCACCGCAGAGCACCGGGGGCCCGTGATGATGGCTCGGCCGACCGGGCGTTCACGCCAGGTGCGGTCGCCCGATACGCGGCCGGTTCCGTGTCATCGCACCGGCCGCAGTTCGATGACGACACCACCCTGCTGCCAGGTCTGGTAGATGTCGGCCTTGTTGGGATTGCCCTCGGCATCGAAACCGATGCCGTTGTAGCCGGCATTGGTCCGGTTGTCCCGGGCGATGATCTCGAACAGTCGCAGCACGTCCTCGGCCGTGGTGTGCACGACCGGGTCGAACTGTTCGGGCCGGCCGCCGCGGGTGAGGGTGAGGGGGGTGCCGGTCGCCAGGTTCCGCACCCATGGTCGCCGGGATGTGCCGATCAGGAGTGTCTGTCCGTGGGCGGTGTAGGCGACCGGGATATCGTAGGCGCGACCGGATTTCCGGCCTACCACATGCAGCGTCGCCAGCCGTTTGCCGACCACGCCGGACAGTCCTGGTAGCCGTAGCAGTGTGCGGACCACTCGGTTGGTCAGGCCCTGGGCCCGGCCGATGGGCCGCGGTCCGCTGGTGGTCGGGGTGCCGTAGGGGTTCGCCGCCGGGGGATCCTCGCTCATGGGTTCAGTATTGTCGCGTCACAGCACCTGGTCGAGAAACCTGCGCAGTCGCGGTGTTCCGGCATTGTCGAAAAGTTGGTCCGGGCTGCCCGACTCCACCACCACACCGCCGTCCATGAACACCACATGGTCGGAGACGCTGCGGGCGAACCCCATCTCGTGCGTCACCACGACCATCGACATACCGCCCGCGGCCAGCTCCGACATCAGCGCGAGCACACCCTTGACCAGTTCCGGGTCCAGCGCGGAGGTGGCCTCGTCGAAGAACATGATGTCCGGTTTCATGGCCAGCGCCCGGGCGATCGCCACCCGCTGTTGCTGACCACCGGAGAGGTTGGCGGGCCGGGAGTCGGCCTTGCCGGTGAGCCCCACGACCTCGAGCTGTTCCAGCGCCAGGGTGCGGGCCTCGTCCTTGGACAGGCCGCGCAGCTTGCGCGGTCCCAGCGCGATATTGTCGGCCACCGTCCGGTGCGGGAAGAGATTGAACTGCTGGAAGACCATTCCGATGCGCTGCCGCAGGCGGTCGGGGTTCTCGGTGAGCACCGACTCGCCGTCGATCAGGATGTCCCCGGCCTCGGGTTCGTGCAGGCGATTGAGGACGCGCAGCAGGGTGGATTTCCCGGAACCGGACGGCCCGATCACCGTGGTGGTCTTCCCCGCGTCGACGTGGATGTCCACCCCGCGCAGAATCTGATTACCGCCCAGCCGTAGGTGGAGTCCGGTGCCGGTCAGTGAGGCGCTCATCGGTTACCCCCGGCCTTCGGTGATGGCGGACTGCTCGACCGGGTCGATCGGCTGATCGGGCCGGCCGGTGCGCATCCGCCGGTCGATGTAGTTCACCAGATGGGTGAGTGGGATGGTCAGCAGCAGATAGACCAGGCCGGCGGCCACCAGCGGTGACAGGTTGCCGGTCTGGGCGTTGAGGTCACGGCCGACCGCGAACAGTTCACGCTGGGTGGCCAGCAGCCCCAGGAAGTAGATCAGCGACGAATCCTTGATCAACGCGATGAACTGGTTCATCAGCGCGGGCAGCACTCGGCGGACCCCCTGGGGGATCACCACCAGCGTCATCGCCTGCCGGTAGCCGAAGCCGATCGCCCGGGCGGCCTCGAGCTGCCCCGGCTCCACCGATTGGATACCGGAGCGGAAGATCTCGCCGATATAGGCCGAGGCGAGCAGGGCCAGCGCCACCGCGCCGAGCCAGTAGGGATTGTTGCCGGTGAGGCCGCTGACCACCGGCCCGACCCCCAGTCCGATGAGCAGGATGATGACCACCGCGGGCAGGCCGCGGAAGATATCGGTGTACACCCGGGCCGGCCAGCGCAACCAGCGGGTCCGCGAGATTCCGGCCACCGCGAGCAGCATGCCGATCAGGGTGCCCAGCACGCCGGAGACCAGCGCGAGGATCAGCGTGTTGGGCAGGCCGGTCTTGAACAGGTCCGGGAGAGCCTGCCGGTAGAGCGACCAGTCGAAGAAGGTGTCGCGGAGCTGTTCCAGCGTCGATTTCGGCGCCTGCGCGGTCTGCTGCTGCGGGCCCTGTTCGGCGACGAGGGCGGCGAAATCGGGCAGTTGCGGGGCCGGTGCGGCCTTCGAGCCGGGTTTCCAGCCGGGGGGTAGCTCCCGCGGCACCCAGTCGCTGTAGAGCCGGGCGTAGGTGCCGTCGGCGATCACCGCGTCCAACCCGGAGTTGAGCGCGTCGATCAGTGGCTTGTTCTCCTTGGCGACCGCCCAGGCGACGAAATTGTCCAGACTGAACGAGTTGTCCACGACCGAGGTCGCATCACCCGGCGCGATCGCGCCCTGGGCCTGCGCCGAGGGGGCGACCCACGCGTCCACCTGGCCGGTTTTCACATTCGCGTACGCGGTGTTGTAGTCGGGGAATTTCACCGGGTCCAGGCCGAGTTCGTTGACGACGTATTCGTCCTGGACCGTGCCCTGCACCACCGCGACGCGGGAACCGGGCCCGAGATCGGCGAACCCGTGCACCGCGCTGCCATCCTTGACCACCAGCGAGAAGTAGCCGAAGTCGTAGCCGTTGGTGAAACCGACCATCTCACGCCGGGCGTCGGTGGTGGTGATGTTGGACGACCCGACATCGAACCGCTTGCCCGCGACCTGGGCCAGCAGGCCGGCGAACTCGGTGCCGGAGAACTCGACCCGCAGCCCGATCTTCGCGGCCACTGCCCGCAGCAGTTCGTTGTCGAAACCGGTGAACGCGCCGGCGGAGTTCACACAGATACTGGGCGGCGCGTCGGAGAGGGTACCGACGCTTAGCACACCTGGCCGGATCAGACCCAGCCGGGAGACGTCCACCGCGGCCGGCGGTTCGGTCGATTCGGTGGTGAAACGATCCTCTTTGCCCGCACCCGGTGCGGTGAGGTTCGCCGGGGCCGCGGTAGCCGCCTCCGGTCCGGGCGGCGCGCACAGGTCGCGGGCGGCGCCGTCACCGCCGCCGCTGCCGCACGCGGTCGCCAGCAGGGCGACGGCGACCAGCAGAACGGCGAGCAGCGCGCGGGCGCGCGGAACGGGCAGACCAGGCATGATCGACCACCCTAGCGTCCGCCCCGACCCGGTCCGGGCACCCGGGTCGGGTGTGGCCGCGGCACCGCGGCCACCGGTTCACCCGGCCGCGAAGAACCGGCGGGGTACCTCGACGAGCATCGTCTGCAGCTGCCGCTCCTCGATCCCGCGATCGAGCACATAGGGGAAGACGTCGTCGAACAGGTGGGTGTAGTGCCACTGCGGCAGGACCGCCGCCCGCATGGCCGGTTCCATCCAGTCGATATAGCAGCTGGCGTCCTGCGAGAGCACCATGCGTTCGGCGTAGCCGCGGCGCACCATCTCGATGAGGGTATCCGCGCGCGCCTCGAAGGTGGTCTCGAGATTGATCCCGAATCGGTCCATGCCCAGGACGAATCCGGAGTCCGCGAGTGCGGTCAGATAGTCCAGATCCGTGGTGTCACCGCTGTGGCCCAGGACGATCCGGGTCGGATCGACGCCTTCCTCGGCGCACATGACGCGCTTGACCTCGAAACCGGACCCCGATTCGGGGTGGGTGTGCACGGTGATCGGCACCCCGGTCTCGTGGTGGGCCCGGGCCACCGCCCGCATCACCCGTTCGACACCGGGCGTCAGTCCCTCCGCGTCGATCGCGCATTTGAGCATGCCCGCCCGGACGCCGGTCCCGGCGATACCGTCCCGGATATCGCCGACGAACATATCGACCATCGGATCGGGAACATGGGTGCCGACCAGCGGATCGAGCGCCGGTCCGCGGTAGTGGAAGAAGAACGGCACATCGTTGTAGGTGTAGAGGCCGGTGGCCACGATCAACTGCAGCGGGACCCGCTGCGCGATCTGCGCGATCCGCGGAATGTAGCGGCCCAGGCCCACCACCGTCGGGTCCACGATCGTGCGTACCCCGGCGTCGTAGGCGATGGTCAGCTGCCGGACCGCGTCCTCGACCCGCTCGTCCTCCGAACCCCACTCCTGCGAATAATTCTGCTGCACATCGGAGCTGAGCACGAAGACGTGCTCGTGCATGAGGGTGACACCGAGATCGGCGGTGTCCACGGCACCGCGGACGGTTTGGATCGAGGGCACGGAGACTCCTGGAAAAGGGCAGCGCGCAGCGCGACGACGCCGGCGCGACGGATGGGATGGGGTCCGCGACACCCCCCGGGGCGGGCGCGGCCAACCGGTTGCCGGCGAGCCAACTACTCAGGTGGACGCCGGTTTCCGGGGATAACTGAACCTTACGGCGAGGCTGTGGGGTGGACCATATTCCGGCCGCATGAAAGCTCGGCCGGCATTTGTGCGCTCAGCACATGCCCGCGGCGCGCTCGGCGAAATGTCCGTCGTGCGCGGCGCATTGCGTCCGCCGGGTGCCGGCCGGAATCGGTGCCGTGGGTCAGTTCTGTCCCGGCTCCGGTCGCAATACCGCGGCGCCGAGTAGGTGGGTGGCCTGCAGGGCCAGCCGCGGGTACAGGTCCGCGCCGGGTGCGTCGGTGCTCACGCCGATGAGGTTCAGCGCCTGCCGGACGCGGTACTGGACCGTATTGCGATGGACGGCCAGTCGGGTGGCGGCCGCCGCGTAACTGCGGTTCACGGCGAGGAATACGCGCAATGTCTCCCGCAGCCAGAGATTGCGTTCGTTGTCCACCGCCAGTTCGCCGAGTTCGTCGGCGACGAATTCGCGCAGCGTATCGATATCGCTCGCCAGCAGCGCGACCGCCGACACGTCGGGATAGGACAGGACGCGGGCGCCGTGCTCTCCACCCAGCAGCGCGAGCCGGCGTACCCGGTCGGCCTGACCCGCGGTGCGCCGGAAGCCGGTGACCCCGCTGCCGTAACCGCCGAAGGCCACCCGCACCGGCAGGGCCCGGTCGGAGAGCAACTGTTCGATCGCGGCACTGTCGACGGGTGTCTCGGGCGGGAGGGCGAACCACATCCGGGCCTCGTGTTCGTCCACCGGCACAAGCAGGTTGCCGTGCGCCCGATCGAACACGGTGGTCAGTGCCGTGCGGAGGTGGTCGAAAACCTCCACGGCGGTGGCGGGGTCGATATGCGGGTCGGTCCAGGCGTCGATCGCGAGGTGCCCGCGGGTGAGCGGATAGTGCAGTACCTGCTCCGCGGCCTCGGTATCGGTGGTGGTGCCGTTGAGCAGCCGGGTCACCCACTGCTGCCGTAGCCCGCCCCGGTTTCCGACCCACCGATCACGTTCCCGTTCGTAGGCGACACCGACCTGCTCGCACACCCGATCGATGTACACCGAGGTGCGGTTGACGATATGGACGATCGCCGACGTGGTCACCGGGCCGCCGCCGCCGAATTCGATCGCGTAGCGCATCCCGGTGTCCAGGAAGCCGGCCTGACCGATCCGGTACGCCCGGATCAACGCCGACGCCGGCACATCGCGCTGGGCGAGGATCCGGGCGTACACCAGGGCCCGCTCCGGCGCTCGGACATCGTCTTCGGCGGCCTCGTTCTGCAGGAACTGCAGGACTTCCATCAAGTTGTCGGTCGTCCCGTCCTCCATCAGTTCACGCAGCCGGGGGTCCTGATCAAGCGCCGGCACCTGCGCGCGCATCATCTGCGACAACTCGTCGACGAATTGGTCGCGGTCCCGGAGGAATGTCTGCGCCACCAGACCGACCACCTCTTCGGTGCTGTGCGCCGCCTGTCGTTGCTCCACAGTGGTAATGATCGCGCGGCCCACCGGCCGGGTGACCGGGCGGGCGGTCGTCCCCGGCCGCGTCGGCCCGGCCGGCGCCGAACCGGTGTCCCGACCGGCGCGGACGGTTAGAGTCGGCGGACAGGCGGACGGCCGGTGTCCCGGACCGCCCGCGGCAGTGTTGGGCAGGACCGACGGGGTGCGGGGCAGCTGTTATGAAGATTTCCGCCGGTGCGCCCGGATGGTACGACGCGTGCTCTCCGGCGGAACGCGCCGCCACGGTCGCGCTGGCCGCCACCCGCCGGAAGTGGTCGGTGCTGTGGTCGGCGGCGGCCGCGACCGGTGTCGTCCTCGCCTGCTATCCGGCGGCGGCCGGGCTGCTGCCGCTGCCCGGGCCGGAACCCGCCGCCCCGCCCGGGGCGCTGTCGTTCGCGATCGGCGCACTCCTGCTCGATCTCGCGGTCCTGGTGGTCAACAGTGTGGCCTGGGGGCGGGTGGAGCGCGTGTTCTCCGGGGTGGCGCCGGACGAGGTGGTGCGCCCGTTCCGCTGGGTGCGCTGGCTGCCCACCTCGCTGGTCTCGCTGCTGGGGACCGTCGCGATGCTCGTGGTCGGGGTGTATCCGCTCGCGCTATACGGCGAGACGGGCCTGCGGGGGCTGTCGGCCGCCGATTGGGCGAGCGCCGGCGTGGCGGTGCTGTGTGTGCTGTGCGGTCTGTCGACCCTGTGGCTGAAGGTGATCCTGCGACCGGTCCGGACCGGGCCGTAACGGTGCGGATCGCCGCGACGCCCGGCCGGATGCTCAGTTCAGCGGACTGCGTCGCTCCAGCAGTACCGCGTCGCGCCAGCGGCCTTCGGAGCGGCCGCTACGCTCCCGGATACCGACGGTGCGGAAGCCCGCCGCGTGATACAGCGAGATCCCGGCCCGGTCCTCCGGGAACGCGGTGGTCTGCAGGGCGCGCAGGCCCGCGTCCTCGGCGGCCGTGACCTGGCGGCGGAGCAGGGCGGTGCCGACACCGCGACCCTCGAGTTCGTCGGCGACCATGACGCAACTGTCGGCGACGTCCCGATAGAACGCGTGGCCCGAGACCGGGGTGAGGGCCGCCCACCCGGCGATCCGGCCGTCGGCTTCGGCGACCCAGCGGTGCCCGGGCAGCCACTGGCGGTCCAGGGCCTCCCGGTCGGGTGCGTCGGCGGCGCCGACAGCGGGATAGGCCGCCCCCCGGGCGGCGTGGATGGCGCGCACGGCTTCCCAGTCCGCGTCGGTCAACGCCCGGACGGTGATATCGCCCGGCGGCTCGTCCGGGCAGGATGGCCGGGGGGTGAGCAGGCCCATCACCGCGTCGGCGGTATGTGGCAGTTCGGTGCAGCGGTGTGGATCGACGGTGACGAGGGTGGCAGTGCCCTCTTTGTGTACTGTCACGAACCCGGCGTCGGTGAGCTTGCGGACATGGTGGGAGACGGTCGGCTGTCCGATACCGAGTGCTTCGGCGATTTCGCCGATGTGGATGCCGGCGGGGCTCGTGGCGACCTGGTGCAGTAACCGGACCCGGGTCGGGTCGGCCAGGCAGGAAAACCAGCCTGCGTAGATGGCCGCGTCGGCGACCGGGAGCGCGTCACCGCGCACCTGGTCCCGCACGACCGGCGGTGCCAAGGAGGTCATGGGGGCCACTATATCGACGGAAGATATTCCACCCGAGAAAGTCGACTTTCCACCGTTTATCCAGTGTCGTCGATATTTCCGGGGGCCGGTATCGCCGGTAACCGCGATTCCTTTCGGGCGCGATTGCCGGTGACCGGCGTGCGGATATCGAAAGATACTGTCGACCGGGGGATTCCGCGCGAAAGTGTTTCCGCCACCGGTACGGCCCGGCGTGAGAGCAGAGCGCGGGTGGACGGATGCGGCGCGTATTCCACGCCGGAGCGCGAGCATGAATTCTTTACCGATCTGTTTCCTGTTGTGGATGGAATTGACGCCGGGTCCGGGAAAGTGTCCGCATCGAATTTTCCGGGCAGTAGCTGTCCCGGAAGATTACATTCGGGTGTCCGCGCGACACCTGGGTGTCGGGCGCTTCCGGTGGCCGATCTCGGCGGGTCCGGCAGCATACCCGGCCGTATACCGTCCCGGACGGACATTGCCGGAAACCTCGGATGACCTTACTGTGTAAGGATGAGCAGCGTCGCTTATTCCGGCACCGCCGGAGCAGAATTTCGGCGGCTGACGTCCGCATTCACCCGGGTCTACGGTGGCAGGAAGGGCGTAGGTGCGGCGCTGGCGGTGTATCGGCACGGGGAACCGGTTCTCGATATCTGGACAGGGGAGTCCGCGCCGGGACGGCCCTGGACCCGCGACACCGGTGCGGTGGTGTTCTCGGCGACCAAGGGCATCTCGGCCACGGTTGTGCATCGGCTCGCCGATCGCGGTCTCATCGACTACGACGCCCCGGTCTGTGAGTACTGGCCCGCGTTCGGTTGTAACAACAAGGACAAGATCACCGTCCGGCAGGTGCTCACCCATTCGGCCGGTCTGTCCGGTGTCGGCGCGCTGGCGGCGCAGGGCGCCGAACTGCTCGACCACGAACTCATGGCCGAACGCCTGGCCGCCGCCACCCCGGACCGGCTGCTCGGCGTGCCCGCCTACCACGCGATGACCTTCGGCTGGCTGCTCGCCGGACTGGCTCGGGAGGTCACCGGCGTCAGTATGAAGGAACTGTTCCAGCGCGAGGTCGCGCTCCCACTGGGCACCGACGGTGTGCATCTGGGCCGCCCGGCCGCGGGTTCGGTCACCGTGGCGGCCGAGAGCTTCGGCGCGGGCTTCTCCTTCGCCGGCACGCCGCGCGGTTCCCGGCTGGTCACCCTGCTGCAGAGCATTCCCGGCGCGCTCGGCGTCAGCAGCCGCTCCCTGTTCATCCCCGGCGCCGAGGCCATCCTGTCCGGCCCGAACCCGCCGGTGCTGGACAGCGAGATGCCGGCCGCCAACGGTGTGTGCAGCGCCAACGGCCTGGCCGCGGTGTACGAACCGCTGGCCTGCAACGGGCTCGCCGGTGGCCGGCGGTACCTGTCCGGCGCCACCGTGCAGGCCATCCGCCGGATCGAACGGTTCCGGCCCGATACCGGGTTGTTCCTCTATATGGGACCGCTGTGGCATCTCGGGTACCACGCCATGCCCACCCTCGGCGCACCCCGCGGGTTCGGCCATATCGGCCTGGGCGGCTCGTTCGGCTGGGCGGATCCGGACAGCGGTATCTCGCTCGGTTTCGTGCACAACCGGCTGGCGATGGAAACGCTGGCCGTGGACCAGTCCGCGTTCGCCTGGCTGCTGCCCCTGGTCATGTCCGGGGCCCGCTCGGCCGCCCGGATCGGCCGCGGCGCACCCCGGGAGGCCGCGGCCTGATCACTCAGGTCAGATAGCGGTAGGCCGGGGAACCCGGTTCGAGCCGCTCACACTGGATCGGGGAATGGGCGATCCGGTCCAGCAGCGGTTGCAGGCCGGTGCGTTCGCCCAGTTCGACACCGACCAGCGCGGCCCCGGTTTCCCGGTTGTTGCGTTTGACGTATTCGAACAGGGTGATGTCGTCGTCGGGACCCAGTACTTCGTCGAGGAACCGGCGCAGCGCTCCGGGTTCCTGCGGGAAGTCCACCAGGAAATAGTGCTTGAGCCCCTGGTGGACCAGGGAACGTTCGATGACCTCGCCGTATCGGGATACATCGTTGTTCCCGCCCGAGACCACACAGACCACGGTGGACCCGGGCTCCGGGGGTGATTCCAGCAGCCCGGTGATCGCCAGCGCACCCGCGGGCTCGGCGATGATCCCCTCGCTCTGGTACAGGTCCAGCATGGCGGTGCAGACGGCTCCCTCGTCCACCCGCAGCAACCGGAAGGAGCCGGCGCCGCCGGGGGGTTCGGTCGAGATGAGCAAGGGCAGGGAGCCGTGCGAGACCACCCGCCCGCCGAAACCGGCCACCGCGTCGTAGGGCACCCGGCCGATCCGGCGGACCGCGGCGCCGTCGACGAACGGGTCGACCTCGGGCAGGGTGACCGGCCCGCCCGCGACCAGCGCCGCGGTCATCGAGGCGGCCCCGGCGGGCTCGACCGCGAGGATCGCCGTCTGCGGGGCTCGTTCCCGCAGATAGGTGCCGATACCGGCGAGGCACCCGCCGCCACCGACGGGGACCACCACCAGATCCGGCGCGGTCCCGAGCTGATCGAGGATTTCGGCGGCGATGGTGCCCTGACCGGCGGCGGTCCGGGTGTCGTCGAACGGCGGCACCATGGTGGCGCCGGTGCGCCGGACATCGTCGGCGGCCGCGGCGGCCGCGGCGTCGAAGGTTTCGCCGACGGCGATCAGTTCGACGAATTCGCCGCCGTGGACCCGGATCCGGTCGCGCTTCTGTCTGGGCGTGGTGGTGGGGACGTAGATGCGGCCGGTGATGCCCATGGCCCGGCAGGCGAACGCCACACCCTGGGCGTGGTTACCGGCGCTCGCCGCGACCACACCCGCCGCGCGCTCGGTGTCGCTGAGCTGGACCACCAGGTTGTATGCGCCGCGCAGCTTGTAGGAGCGCACGACGGTGAGATCCTCGCGTTTGAGGTACACCTGGGCGCCGGTGAGCTGCGACAGGCGCGGGCATAGTTGTAGGGGAGTGGGCTCGATAATGTCGGCGATGCGTTTGGCTGCGGCGTCGATCTCGTCCGCGGTCAACGCGGGACGGGCTTCTGGCAGGTGAGTGAGCACATCGGACACCCGGTCCATGCTGCCACCCACCGCGGCCGTAGCGCGCGGCGGGTGGCCGTGTCCTGCACTTTCGTTCATCTGGGCAGCGTGGTCCCGGACTGCCGGAATAACGCCCGGACCGGTGTCGTCAGCGCGGGGTGAGCACGAAGACCGGGATCTGGCGATCGGTCTTGAGCTGATAGTCGGCGTAGGGCGGGTACGCGGCGACGGCCCGCGTCCACCAGAGTGCCTTCTCCTCGCCGAACACCTCGCGGGCGGTGTAGTCCTTGGTGACGGTGCCGTCCTGCAGCTCGACATGGGGTTCGGCGACCACATTGTGGTACCAGACCGGATGCTTCGGCGCGCCGCCCAGCGAGGCGACGATCGCGTATTCGCCGCCGTGTTCGACCCGCATGAGCGCGGTCTTGCGCAGTTTGCCGCTCTTGTTGCCGACGGTCGTCAGCACCACCACCGGCATGCCCTGCATGGTGGTGCCCTCGGTACCGCCGGAGTTCTCGATCTTCTCGGCCTGCTCGCGGGCCCAGTCGGATGTGGACGGTGCGTATTCTCCAGTCAATGGCATATCCCGGGAAACGTCCCGGACGGGGCCGCTTGTTCCCGGGGCGGTCCGACCTGGCCGGACAGGGCTTGCGCAGTGGCCCGGCCCACCGAGCCGGCGGCCGCGCGAGGTTTCGCGCCGGACGGCGGAGTATGTGGGCGGGAAAACAAAAGTTCGATGGACCGAACACCAGCTCCACGGGTAGCCTGAACATATGACCGCATCCCCGCTCACCGCCGTCCGCGGTCCGGCGGCTGTCGATATCGCGGGGTCGCGCTGGCCGGTGTACAAGCTGGAGGCGCTGGTCTTGGGACTGCTGGTGTTCCTGGTGGCAGCGGTTGTCCTGGGGTCGGTTCAGACCGGGGTGTTGCTGGGGGCGGCCGTGGGCGTGCTGCTGTGGTCCGCCGGGTGGTGGCGCTCGGCGCGCCGTTAGCCGCCGCTTCCGTGCGCCACGCCGGGGGCGACGAGCCCCGCGCGGTTCCGCTCCGTACTAGTCTGGGCCGAGTTGAACACACGTCCACTTGGCTCCGGGTCGGATATCCGGATCCCCGAGGTACACGCGAGCCGATTCATGACCGATCGAGTACATGCCTTCACCGACGACGCGCTGGGCGAACACGATGCGGTGGCGCTCGCCGCCCTGGTCCGCGCCGGTGCGACGAGTCCGGAGGAACTGGCCCGCGCGGCTTCGGCCCGGGCCGAAGCGGTGAATCCGCGGTTGAACGCGATCGCCTATCGATGCCCGGAGCCGCGACCGGCCACGGCCGGAGACGGTGTGTGGTACGGGGTTCCGGCCTTCGTGAAGGACAATGCGGATGTGGCCGGGCTGCCGAGCTGTTACGGCAGCGCGGCGATCACGGCGCATCCCGCCGGTAGGCACGGCCGGTTCACCGCACAACTACTGAGCACCGGGGTGACAGTCCTGGGCAAGACCACCATGCCCGAATTCGGTTTCACCTCCACCACCGAGTTCGAGCACGGCGACCCGACCCGCAACCCGTGGGACACCGGGTACACCGTCGGCGGTTCCTCGGGCGGATCGGCCGCCCTGGTGGCGGCGGGTGTGGTGCCGGTGGCGCACGGTAACGACGGGGGCGGATCGCTGCGCATCCCGGCGGCCTGCGCGGGTCTGGTCTCGCTGAAACCCAGCCGGTTCCGGCACCTGGACAACGCCCAGGCGCGGCAGTTGCCGATCAAACTCGTCTCCGAGGGTGTGCTGTCCCGGTCGGTCCGTGATCAGGCCGCCTACCACGCGGCCGCCGAAGCCTATTGGCGCAATCCGAAACTGCCGCCCATAGGCACCGTCGAGGGACCCGCCACGCGGAAACTGCGGATCGGTCTGCTGACCACGGCGTGCAACGGTCTGGAACCCGACGCCGAGACCCTGGCCGCCGTGACCGAGACCGCCCGGATCCTGGAGAGCGCGGGACACACTATCGAGCCGATACCCTCACCGGTCTCGGCGGAGCTCGTCGCCGATTTCCTGCAGTACTGGGGATTCCTCGCACAGATGTCGGGCGTCACCGGGAAACTGAGTCACGGCCGCTCCTTCGATTCCGCCCGGCTGGAGACCTTCACCAAGGGGCTGGCCGCCGCCTTCCGCCGGCGGCTGTTCGCCACCCCGGGTGCGCTGTACCGGCTGAACCGGGCCCGCGCCGACTACGACGCGGTACTCACCCGCTACGACGCCGTCCTCTCGCCGGTACTCACCCACACCACGCCCGAGATCGGATACCTGAATCCGGGAGTGCCGTTCGCCGAATCGATCGAGCGGGTCACGAACTTCGTCGGCTATACACCGATCAACAATGTCACCGGGTCGCCGTCCCTTGCCGTTCCGGCCGGTCTCACCGCGGCCGGACTGCCGGTCGGGGTCATGCTCAGCGGTCCCTACGGTGGCGAACGCACGCTGCTGGAACTGGGTTTCCTGCTGGAAGCGCAGGCGCCGTTCCCGCGGATCGCCGCCGCGGCGACCGGATCCTGACGGCGGCGCGCTCAGCGGACCAGCAGTGCGACCGGAAGGCGGGCGAACAGTTTTTCCGTGCGGGCGCGGTTCTGGAATGTATGTCCGGTGAGACGGTCGGTCCAGGACCCGCCCGAGAGTTCGAGATAGGTATCGCCCCAGCCGGTCTCCCCGATCGCGACACTGTGCCGGGTGACGGCCACGATGATCTCCGGGTCGGCGCCGACCCGGCCCCGGGCGTAGGCGACGAGTTTGTCGGCGTGCTCACCGTGCCCGAACACCGGGGTGTAGGTACCGCCGACGAAACATTCCGGGCGTTCCCGCCGCAACCACAGCGCGTAGGCGACCAGCCACATCTTGGCGGCGCCCGTGATGTCCAGCGGCGGCGTCGTGGTGAGGGTGTGCAGCATTCCGCCCCGGGACCCGAAATCGACCGGGCGGCGATTGTCGGGGTCGACCAGCGAGTCCTCCCAGACCTCACACCCCTGGTAGATGTCGGGGATCCCCGGCGCGCACAGCTGCAGCAATTTCTGGGCCAGTGAATCCGACCATGCGTGCGGGGCCAGATCGTGGGCGAGATCGGTGAGCTGGCGGCCGACCGGCCCGTCGATCACCTGGTCGAGCCAGGCGTGCACCGCGTTCTCGAACTCGGTATCGGGTTCCTCCCAGGAGGTGTGCTCCCCGGACTCGCGCATCGCCTTCTCGGCGAATCGGTGTACCCGGTCGCGCAGACCCGGTACCGAGGGTGCCGGACGCCCGTCGGCCGGCCACATACCGAACATGTTCTGTAGCAGGAACAGTGCGGTGGCGCCGTCGGGCGGGGGGAGCTTCTCGAGCCACAGGGTGACCGCACGGGCCCACATGCGGGGGACCTGGGAGAGCACCCCGATCCGGGCCCGCACATCTTCGCCGCGTTTGGTGTCGTGGGTGGACAGGGTGGTCATCGACGTGGGCCAGCGGCGGGCGCGCGAGGCGTTGGCGAGATGGAATTCATTGACGCTGCGGCCGAAACGCGCCGGATTGCCGCCGATCTCCTGTAGTGCCACCAGCCGTACCGCACGGTAGAAGAGAATGTCCTCCACGGCTTTCGCGCCGATCGCGGTGCTCACCTGATGGAACCGGGTGAACGCGGTACCGCCGGCGATCAGCGCGCTCACCAGGACCGCCAGCGGCGCCCGTAGTTCAGCGTTGCGTTTCTCCACCTCGGCGATCACCGCGCTGATCATCCCGTACAGCGGGGTGTAGTCGGCCCGGGCGACGGGCAGGAAGGACAGCACCTCGATGGTGGCATTGGTGAGCGCCATGGTGTCGAAATCGTCGGCGCCCGCGTCGGCTTTGATCGCGGCGACCAGGCGGCGCATCTCGGGCGCCAGGATGCTCTCCGCGACCGCGCGCTTGATGCGGTGCTCCTTCTCGCCGACCCACACCCGATCGCTGCCGTGCCCGGTGATGTGGCGGGACAACTCGGTGAGGATCTGTTCCCCGGCCGGTTCGAGCAGTACCCCGCCGAAATCGGCGATGCCGTCGTAGCCGGTGGTCCCGTCGATCGGCAGGGTGGGGTCGAGGGGTTCCCGGTTGGCGAGGGTCTTCTCCACCAGCAGCAGTCGGGTGGGCCCGATCAGCTGCCGTAGGCGCTGGAGGTATCCGGCCGGGTTGGCGAGGCCGTCGAGATGATCGACCCGGACACCGTCGATCAGATCGTGTTCACACCAGGCCGCGAGTTCGCGATGGGTGGCCTCGAACACCGCCGGATCCTCCTGGCGCAGCGCCGCCAGCCCGCTGATCGAGAGGAACCGGCGATATCCGCAGATCCCGGATTTCCAGCTCACCAACCGGTAGTGCTGTTTGTCGTGGATCCGCAGTGCGTTGTCGCCGTCGGTGCCGGGCGCGATGGGGAAACGGAGTTCGTGCAGCGCGAGCAGCGGTTCGGGGCCGGACCGGTCGACGGTGAGGGCGGCTGGATCGTTCGCGCCGCGCAGGACCGGTAGCGCCAGCCGGCCGCCCACACCGTTGCCCGGACTCCAGTCGATATCGAAGAACGACGCGAACTGGGATTTACGACCGTATTGCAGCACATGCCACCACCACAGGTTCTGCTGCGGATCGGCGACCCCCACATGGTTGGGCACCAGGTCCATGATCAGGCCCATCCCGCGGTTGTGTACCTCGTCGGCGAGTGCCTTGAGTCCGAGCGGGCCGCCCAGCGGGGCGGAGACGGTGGTGGGGTCGGTGACATCGTAGCCGTGGGTGGAGCCGCGCGCGGCCGTCATCACCGGGGAGAGGTAGATATGCGAGACACCCAGTTGCTGGAGGTATTCCGCGATGGCGGCGGCCTGGGTGAAGGTGAGTCCGTCCGGGCGCAGCTGAAGCCGGTAGGTGCTGCGGACCGGAGTGGCGCGCGGGTTGCGGCGGAAGCTCGGCGGGTCTGCGGGCATACAGTTCTCGGTCGGGGTCCTGAGGAGCGCGGCGGGTGGAAAGGCGCCGGAGCCGGCCGGCGCGGGGATGCTGGGACTGGCCGGAATCAGCGTGGATGCTCGGCGTCGCCCGATGGCCGGGTGCCACGCGGATACACCACGGGCGGTGTCACTTCCTCGATCAGCGAGTCGGACGCGTCCATGGACATGACACTAGCGCCATTTCGGCGCGCGGATGCCGGGGGTCACTGGCCGATTGCTCAGGTCCGGTCGGCCGGGCCCGTCCAGCGGCGTGCGTAACCGGTTCGCCGGGCGATTGCGGCGAGGCTTCCCAGGATCGCGCGCTGCAGCCAGGCCGGGATTCCGGCGAGGTAGCCGTCCTGTAGTTCCCACAACAGGGCGAGTGCCAGCGGATTGCGTGGTACGCCGGAGCGAGTGGTCGCCCCCGCCCGGTCAAGGGCGCTCCACAGCGCGAACATCTCCAGATGCCGCAGCGGTGGGCGGATCTCGTGGTCGAGCACCGTATCGGGTGTGACGCTATGGAATTCGTGGACGGTGCGGGCCGCCGCGCGCACCGTCTCGCCGGGGCCGGCCGTGATGTCGCGGCCGTCGACGCGGAACCCGAGCGCGCCGCGCCGTACCGTCCAGCTCTCGCCGATCACCGGGTGCCAGTGCGGACCCGCCTGTCGGCCGGGGGTGGGTAGTTCGTGGCGCAGCCGCAGATAGGGGCCGTGCGCGTCGGTGCCCTCGTCGACCACGGTGATGCGGTGACCGTTGCGGAAGGAGTAGACCCGATCTGGCATCCCCCTATTAGAAAGGTTACCTTCTTAATATGTCAACGACCCCGTCGCTGCTGAAACTGCTCACGCTGGCCACCCGGGCCGTCGAAGCGGAACTGAACGACGAACTGCGTACGCGGCTGGCCGCGGAATTGCGTCCCGCGCACTACGCGGTGTTCCGGTATCTGGATCCGGCGGGCTCGCGAGTGGGGGAATTGGCGGCGGCCGCCGGGATGACCCAGCAATCGATGGGGGAACTGGTGGGTCAGCTGGAGCGGGCGGGGCTGGTGCGCCGGCAGGTCGATCCACAGGACCGGCGGGCCCGGCGGGTGGTGTGTACCGAGGCCGGACTCGTGGCGCTCGAACTGGCGGGGGAGCGCATCGCGCGAATCGAGGATCGGATACGGGCGGAGGTGGGGGCGGATGGGGCGGTGGAGTTGCGGCGGCTGCTGAGCCGGGTGGTGGCGGTGCTGGACGGGGCCGGCTGACGCGACCGGGGTGCCGGCGGATGTGCCGTGGTGCGGAGCGGTTCGCAGCGCCGATGCCGCAGGTGCTGTTCGACCGCCTTCGCGGCGGCCACGTCGAGCGATCGGTGGGGAGGCCGCTTCCGGCGGCAACGGGTCGCTGCGCGCCGGGCGTGTCCCTGGTGTGCGGCCCGGCCTGTCCGGGTTGGTAACTTGAACGGCGTTCAAGGTTTCGTGCGGCCGGCCGCGGTCGCGCTACGAGTGGAGGATCGCCGTGCTCGCCGCCCCCGCAGAACTCACCGCCGCGCAGATCTCCGACCTCGACGCGCGCTATGTGTGGCACCCCTACGGCGGCTTTCCGCCCAGCACCGAACCGCTGGTCGTCACCGGGGCCGCGGGCACCCGGCTGACGCTGGCCGACGGCCGCGAACTGGTGGACGGGATGAGTTCGTGGTGGGCCGCAGTCCACGGCTACCGGCACCCGGTCCTCGACGAAGCGCTGGTGGCGCAGTCGCGCCGGATGAGCCATGTGATGTTCGGCGGGCTCACCCACGAACCGGCGGCCCGATTGTGCGAACTGCTGGTGCGGCATACCCCCACGGGCCTGGACCGTGTGTTCCTCTGCGATTCCGGTTCGGTCGCGGTGGAGGTCGCGGTGAAGATGTGCCTGCAGTACTGGCGGTCGGTGGGGCGCCCGGAAAAGCGCCGGCTGCTGACCTGGCGCGGCGGATATCACGGCGACACCTTCACGCCCATGAGCGTGTGCGATCCGGAGGGTGGGATGCACGCGCTGTGGACCGATGTCCTGGCCGAACAGCTCTTCGTCTCCGCGCCACCCCGGGACTACCGCGACGATTACGTGCGGGAGCTGGAACACGCCGTCGCCCGGCACGCGTCCGAGCTGGCCGCGATCGTGGTGGAACCGGTGGTCCAGGGGGCGGGCGGGATGCGCTGGCACGATCCCCGCTACCTGGCCGACCTGCGCCGGCTGTGTGACGAGCAGGGGGTCCTGCTGGTGTTCGACGAGATCGCCACCGGGTTCGGGCGGACCGGCACGTTCTTCGCCGCCGAGCAGGCGCGGGTCGCACCGGATGTGATGTGTGTGGGCAAAGCACTCACCGGCGGATATCTGACCCTCGCCGCCGCGCTGTGCACGAGCGAGATCGCCGAGTCCGTCAGCGCCGCGCACGGGGGACTCATGCACGGCCCGACGTTCATGGGCAATCCGCTGGCCTGTGCTGTCGCGGTCGCCTCGGTGGAACTGCTGCTGGCGCGCGACTGGCAGGCGGAGGTGGCCAGGCTCGGTGCCGGCCTGCGCGCGGGTCTGGCTCCGGCGCGGGAGCTGCCCGGGGTGACCGAGGTGCGGGTGCTGGGCGGTATCGGAGTGATCGAGCTGGATCGGCCGGTGGATATGCGGGCGGCCACCGCGGCCGCCGTCGCCGCGGGCGCCTGGATCCGGCCGTTCCGCAACCTGATCTACGCGATGCCGCCCTATATCAGCGACGGCGCCGATATCGCGACCGTCACCGCCGCCATGGTCGCGGCGGCCCGCGCGGGTTCGTGAACCGGCCCCGGCCCCGGTGGCCGCATGCCACCGGGGCCGGGGCCGCGGCGGAACCCCGTTCCGGGGATCAGTGTGGTGCGGCGGACCCGGAATCGTCCCGGCGGGCACCGCTCTCGGCGAATGCCCGGGCGTAGCGGGTGCCGGCGATGAGCAACAGCACCCCGACCACCAGGAACGCGGTCACCCGGATGAGTCCGTCGAGGGTGGCCAGATCGAACAGGAACAATTTCGCCAGCGCGGCGGCCGTGACCAGCAGCCCGGAGCCGAGTGCGACCTTGGCGGCCGTCGGCGTCCCGCCGCTCAGCCGGCGCAGCCCGTACAGCAGGGCGGCCAGCGCACCGGCCATCCAGACGATGGTGGCGATACTGTGGCCGACGACGAATCCGTCGGCGGTACCGGAGACCACCCCGAGCGAGACGGTCGTCGCGGTCACCAGGTAGAGGGCCGCGACGCTACCGCCGACCCACAGCAGGGTGCTGCGGGAGTCGGTGGATTCGCCGGGACGCCGCGATGCGGTGAACCGGCCCGAACCCCACAGCGCCACCGCGACCACCGCGAGCCCGGCGATCGCCGAGGCCGCGGTCCCGGCCGAGAGTTCGCGCACGGCGACCCATTCGGTGGACAGGGTGCCCGGACCGGCGACCACCAGGAAGGCGAGCCCGCCGAGGGCGGCGTACCCGGCGCCGAGCGCCGCCGCGACCCGGTTGCGGGTGCGGCCCGCGATCCCCAGGTAGCAGGCGGCGACGAGGAACAGGCCCAGGGCCAGCGTCGCTTCGGTGGTCACACCCCAGAGGGTTTCCAGCAGGGCGAACGAACCGGCGACGGCCGCGACGGTGGCGGTATGACCGGGTACGCGGGCGATGTCGCGCACCTTCGGCAGCAGCGCGGTCGCGGCGAGCGACAGCAGGACGACGGCGTAGCCCGACGAGATCGCCGTGGCGGCGGGCCGGTCGAACAGGGCGGACGCGGCGAGCAACGGGGTGGTGGCCAGCGCGCAGGTCAGGGTGGCCACGATATCGCCGGCGCGGTGCCGCACCACGACGACGGTGCCCGCCAGGCCCACCGCGGCGACCGCGACAGCGGCCACGAGCACCAGCACCTTCCGGCCGGGATCGTCGGTACCGATCGCCACGGCGACGACGGCGACCTGGGTGGCGAGTACGGCCGGAACCGTGCGCACCAGATGCAGGAACGGCCAGTCGTACCGGTACTGCACCGGCACACAGGCCAGTTGCAGCACGATCAGGAAGGCGAGCAACGACAGCTCGGTGCTGACGAACGGGGCCAGCACCGCGGCGCCCGCGACGACGAGAACCGCCAGGGCCTGGGAACGCCACTGCACCGCCAGGCCCACCCCGGCCGCGGCGACACCGAGTGCGACGGCGAAGCCCGGTACCGGGTGCAGCCAGTCGTAGATCGTCGTCGTCGCGATCACATCCAGGTAGGCGCCGGCAAAACCGGTGGCGGCCAGCGCGACCCCGCCGACCCGGCCGCCGGTGCGCCGGTACACCCGCATACCGGCCCCGACCAGGGTCGCCGAGAACGCCGCCCCGGCGACGACGCGGGGGACCGGACCGAAGATACCGGCCTGGGCGGCCAGCACCAGCAGCATCACGACACCGATGAGGGTCACCGCCACCCCCGCGACCGCGAGCAGCCGGCTGATCACGCCTTCGCGCTGCCACCACGGCGTACGCGGCGCGGCCGGTCCGGCCGGGCCGCGGCCGGGGGGTACCGGTGGCCGGTTCCGGTAAATCGGGTACGCGCCGGCATATCTACTGTGCGGGTGCGGGGGTGGGACCGGCCAGGGCGGCTGCGGTGCGGTGGCCGCGGGGACACCCCAGGGCGCGGGGCCGGGAGGCGCCGGCACCGGGCCGCCGGCCGGTGCCGGCGCGGCCCCGCCGGCCTGCGCACCGGGCGTCCCCGCCGCGTCCGGTGTGGCGGCGGGCGAAGGGGACTGCGGCGCGGCGGGTTTCGCGGTGCCCGGTCCCTGTTCGGCCGTCGGCGCGGACGCACCGGCGGTACCGGGCTCCGACTGCTGCGGTGTCGCCGCACGTACCTGCCGGTGCAGCGCCTCCAGATCGCGGCCGAGGGTACTCAGCTGACCACCGAGTGTGGTGAAACCGCCGGCGATCGAGGTGAACTCGCCGGACAGGCGGGCGACCAGCGCCGGATCGATCGAAGTCGTCATACCTCGATGGTCGGCGGCCCCCCGGCCGCGCGGATGAGTAGGACTACTCGGGCCGGCGCCGGGATCTACCCGAATCACGCGAAGCTACCGCGGCATCACTCGTCGAGACCCTGCTCGATCACGTAGCGGGTGAGCTCGACCCGGTTGGCGAGCTGTAGTTTGCGCAGGGTGGCCTGCACATGGTTCTCGACCGTGCGATGGCTCAGATCCAACCGGGTCGCGATCTGTTTCGCGGACAGGCCCTTGGCGACCAGCCGCAGCACTTCGGTCTCCCGGTCGGTCAGCGCGGGCCGGTGCGGGGCGCCGGGATCGGCCGGGGCGGTGGCCATCCGGCGGTACTCACCGAGCACCAGGCCGGCCAGCCCGGGGGTGAACACCGCCTGCCCGGCGGCCGTCGCGCGGACCGCGGCGACCAGTTCCGCCGCCGACGCGCTCTTCACCAGATAGCCGGAGGCCCCGGCCTTCACCGCATCCAGCACATCGTCGCGTTCGCCCGACGCCGAGAGCACCAGGACCCGGCTCTCCGGGGACACCCGCAGCACCTCGGCGGTGGCCAGCGCCCCGTTGCCGTCGGGCAGCTGCATATCCATCAGCACCACCTGGGGCCGGGTCGCGGCGGCCCGGCGAGTGGCGGCCGCGGCGTCCTCGGCGGTGGCGGCCACCCGGAAACCGGCCTCGGTGAGATCGCGGGACACACCCTCGCGCCAGATCGGGTGGTCGTCGACCACCATCACCGAAATCGTCTCCGCCGCCTGTCCGCTCACGCCGCCGCTCCTTCCGCGTTCGCGCCGTCCCCATCCTGCCAGAGCCACGGGGCTCGCCGGGGCGCCGAACACGCGGAACGGGTTCAACCGCGGGGAATACGGAACTCCCATTCGGTGCCCTCGCCGACAGTGGCCGCGGTGAGCAGTTCGGCGGTGCCGCCCAGCGCCGCGATCCGGCCGGTGATCGATCGCGACACGCCCATCCGGCCCTCGTGCTCGGCCTCGGTGAGCCGGCCGGGAGCGATACCGACCCCGTCGTCGCGCACACTCACGATCAGCTCCGTGCCGGTGTCCTCCAGCAGCACGAACGCCCGGGCCGCGGGGCCCGCGTGCAACTCCACATTGGCGAGGGCGGCCGCGACGGCGGCGGCGATCTCGTCGGCGGTCCAGCGGCCGAGCCGCACCGGATCGCCGGGGGTCGAGACCACCACGTCCGGCGCGGCGTGCGCGGTGAGCAGGGGGCGCAGGTCGACGGTCGTCGCGTCGCCGCCGGACGCGGCGCCCTGTTCGGAGATGAGCCGTCGCAGCGCGATTTCCTGTTCCCCGGCGCGCTGGGCCAGTTCGGTGGCCGGGCCGCCGATCGCGGTGCCGCGCCGGGTGATGTAGGAGAGGATCTGCAGGACACCGTCGTGCACCTGCCGCGCCAGCCGTTCCCGCTCCTCGGCGGCCGCGGTGAGCCGCACCGCCCGCTGAAGCTGCTCCTGGGCGCGTCGCGCCGTATTCGCGGCCAGACCCAGCGCCAGGCCCACCGAAACCAGCACCGGGGCGGTGGCATCGGCCCAGACGTCCTGGCCCCATTGCTGTCGCATGGTGATGATGGTGGCCGCGACGACCAGGCCCGAGACGACTCCCGCGACGGGGCCGCGCAGAATGGCGGCCGAGATCACCGCGTTCGCCGACCACATGGTGGTGGGCAGGGGCTGATGTCCGTGATACCAGTCGTAGTCGGCGACCAGCGGTGTCGCCGCGATCAGGCCGAGGACCACGAGATGGTCGCCGACCACCACCAGCGTGCGGGTGCGTGCGGTATCGGGGGTGTGCCACTGGGCGAGCAATAGTGCCGAAACTCCCGACCAGAGCACCATGAGCGCAATGAAAACCCAGCTCAACCGCTGGTTCTCGTAGTACCGCACGGAGGCGATCTGCTGACCCACCGCGTACAGCAGGGTGACCAGCCGGAAGGCCTGTACCGCCCGCCACAGCGGCGCGGTCGCGGCGTCGGCGGGATCGGGTTCGCCGGTCCGGTGCGAGCGCATACGGTGCCTTCCTCGTACGACTTCCGGCAGGGAAGCGGCCGGCCGGTGCCGCTGGGCCGGGAATCGCCCGGCCCTCCGTGAGCGCGGCGAGCGTGCCCGGCGCCGGGTGGACCGCGGCACGCGCCGCCGCCTCTCACACCGGATTCGGGTGGTGGCCGTACCCGAACCTTAAGGAGTCGCCGCGGCGACCGGTGGACGAATCCCCGGTTCGGCGGCGGCCGGTCCGAGATACCGCTCGGCCCAGTGCCGGTCGAACCAGCCCGGGGCCGCCGCCCGGAAACGCTCCGGGGACCACGATCCCGCACCCGCCGGTACGGCACCGATGAGTTCGACGCCGGTGACCCGCGGCAGGTCCGCCCGGTTGGTCCGGGTCGCGAGGTCGGGACGTTCGGGCCACGAACCCACCACCAGACCCGCGCATTCCACCCCGGCCTGCCGCAGCGCCCAGGTGGTGAGTTCGCTGTGATTGAGGGTGCCGAGACCGGAAGCGGCGACCACCAGCACCGGGGCCGCCAGCTCCCGGGCGAGCTCGAGCAGGGTGAATTCGCCCAGTCGCACCAGCAGTCCGCCCGCGCCTTCCACCAGTACCAGGTCGGCGGATCCGAGAGCGGCGATGGCGGTGGCGGTTTCGGCCAGGGTGAGCAGCGGTGCGCCGCAGCGGCGGGCGGCCGTGGCGGGGGCCAGCGGTTCGGGGTACCGGGCCGGTTCGACGGTCCGGGTCACGCCGGCGAGGGCGGTGACGACGGCGAGATCACCGGGTTCGCCGGGGGCGATACCGGTCTGGGCGGGTTTGCAGACGGCGACCTCGCGACCGGCCGCGACCGCGACCGCGGCCAGCGCGGCGGTGGTGACGGTTTTGCCGACCTCGGTCGAGGTGCCGGTGACGAAAAGCAGAGTCATATCGCCACCACCCCGCCGCGGGCCCGGACGAGGACCGGGGTCAGGACGACGGCGATGGTGGCGAGATCGGCGGCCGACAGGTCGGCGCGGGCGGTGATCCGCAGCCGGGAGGTGCCTTCCGGGACCGACGGGGGCCGGAAACAGCCGACCTCCAGGCCTTGTTCGCGACAGGCCACCGCCGCCTCGTAGGCGACCCGGGGGTCGCCCAGCACCACCGGGACGACCGCCGAATCAGGGGTGGGCACACCGGCGATCCGGGCTATCTCGGCCGCCCGGTCCAGCACGCGCCGGGGCAGCCCGGGGTCCCGGCGCAGGATCCGCAGTGCGGCGCGGGCGGCACCGACAGCCGCCGGCGCCAGGCCGGTGTCGAAGATCATGGTGCGGGCCGTATCGATCAGATGTGCCCGGACCCGCTCGGCGCCGAGGACCACGCCGCCCTGGGCGGCGAGGGCTTTGGACAGGGTCGCGGTCACCACCACGTCGGGTTCGCCGGCCAGACCGGTCTCGTGGACGAGTCCGCGTCCACCGGCACCGCGCACACCCAGCCCGTGCGCCTCGTCGACCAGCAGTACCGCGCCGTGTGCGCGGGTCACCCGGTGGAGTTCGGCCAGCGGTGCGAGGTCGCCGTCGGCACTGAACACCGAATCGGTGAGTACCAGGGCGCGTTCCTCGCTGCGAGTGGCCAGCAGCCGGCGTACCGCGCCGATATCGCGATGCGGGGCGATCTCCACCCGAGCGCGGGACAGACGGCAGGCGTCCACCAGGGAGGCGTGGCAGCCCGAATCGGAGACGATCAGCGAACCCCGCCCGGCCAGGGCGGTGACGGCGCCGAGGTTGGCGGCGTAGCCGGAGGCGAACACCAGGCCCGCCGCGAATCCGGTGAACTCCGCCAGTTCGGTTTCGAGAAGTTCGTGGTCGGTGGTCGTACCGGTGACCAGCCGTGAACCGGTGGACCCCGCGCCCCACCGGTGCACGGCCGCGACGGCTCCCGCGATCACCTCGGGGTGCCGGGCGAGCCCGAGGTAGTCGTTGGAAGCCAGATCCAGGCCGGTCGCGACGGCCGGGCGCGGTCGTAGGCGCCGTCGTAGTCCGGCGGTGGTGCGCGCGGCGGCGTTGTCGTCGAGCCAGGCCAGTGGATCGGGGGTCACGGGGGGAACCATACTTGAACGGTGTTCAAGGTTGTGTCGAGTGCCCCTCGGTCGAGGGTCGCGCGCCCCCGCTGTGTCAGCGGATCTCGGCGCCGAGGCGATGCCGGATACCGGCGGTGAACAGTTGCAGGCCGAAATCGAAGCGGGCCGTGGGATCCTCGGCGGCGGCGAGGGTGCCGGTCTCCGCGGCCAAGGCGCCGACGGAATCCATCTGCAGCCGGGACTGTTCGTCGACGGTGTGTCCGAGCACGTAGTACAACAATGTGTACGCGGCGAGTTCGGCCTCCGCGCGCGGGATCCCGGCGCGGATGACCGCGGCGGCGAGTCGTTCCCGGCCCTTGCTGGTGGTCAGGCGGGAGGCGTAGGTCGCCGAGACCAGTTCCGCGCCGTCCCGGTAGGTGAGCAGGCAGTCGCGCAGCCGATGGGCGAGTTCGGCGAGTGCCCCCGACCAGTCGCCGGCGCGCACCGGATGCTCCATCGGGGCGAGGATCCGGTCGGCCACGGCGCCGAGTAGTGCCTGCTTGTTCGGGAAATGCCAGTACAGCGCGCCGGGCTGGACCCGCAGGGCGCCGGCGAGCCGACGCATGGTGAGGTCGGCCAGGCCGTACTGGTCGAGGATGGCGAGGGCGCCGTCCACGACGTCGTCCCGGTGTAACTGCACGGTGCGGACCTCCCGATATCGCTGACTCCTCCTGACGCTACCCCAGCCTGAACACTGTTCAATCTTTGGCGCTACCCTGTCCTGAACACTGTTCAAGTTCTGGGTTCGGCACCGGCCGGAACCAGGAAAAACCTTTCGGACGAAGGGAACCGCCCGTGACACAGGCACCCGCCGGGACACCCGATACCGCCGCGACCACCGAGGACGTGCTGACCCTGGCGCGGGACCAGGTCCTGGAGCGCGGAATCGGGCTGACCCGCGAGCAGACCCTCGACGTCCTGCGCCTCGGCGACGACCGTCTCGAACCCCTGCTCGAACTCGCCCATGAGGTACGGATGAAGTGGTGCGGCCCCGAGGTGGAGGTCGAGGGCATCATCAGCCTCAAGACCGGCGGCTGCCCGGAGGATTGCCATTTCTGCTCCCAGTCGGGCCTCTTCCAGTCACCCGTGCGCGCGGCCTGGCTGGATATACCGAGCCTGGTGGAGGCGGCCAAACAGACCGCCAAGACCGGCGCCACCGAATTCTGCATCGTCGCCGCGGTGCGCGGACCCGACGAACGGCTGATGGCCCAGGTGGCCGCCGGAGTCGAAGCCATCCGCAACGAGGTCGACATCCAGGTCGCCTGTTCGCTCGGCATGCTCACCCAGGACCAGGTCGACCGGCTGGCCGCGATGGGTGTGCACCGCTACAACCACAACCTGGAAACCGCGCGCTCCTACTTCCCGAACGTGGTCACCACGCACAGCTGGGAAGAACGCTGGAACACGCTGCGGATGGTGCGTGCGGCCGGGATGGAGGTCTGCTGCGGCGGCATCCTCGGGATGGGCGAAAGCCTGGAACAGCGCGCCGAATTCGCCGCCGACCTGGCCGCACTCGAACCCGACGAGGTCCCGCTGAACTTCCTCAACCCGCGGCCGGGCACGCCCTTCGGTGACCTCGAGGTCCTCCCGGCCGCCGACGCGTTGCGTGCCGTCGCGGCGTTCCGGCTCGCCCTGCCGCGGACCCTGCTGCGGTTCGCGGGCGGTCGGGAGATCACCCTCGGCGATCTCGGCGCCCGTCAGGGCATCCTCGGCGGTATCAACGCGGTCATCGTGGGCAACTACCTCACCACCCTCGGCCGTCCCGCCGAACAGGACCTGGACCTGCTCGGTGAGCTCGAGATGCCGATCAAAGCACTCAACGAAACCTTCTGATCGGCGATGTCGTCCGGGGAAGGACCGAGGTCGTGAGTACTGTCGGCGATATGGACGCGCGCTACAACCCGTTCACGGGCCGGCCGATCGTGCCCGGACTCGACGAACCGATCGCCCGGGCGGTGGAAATGGGGCTGGAACCGCCACGGTTCTGTGCGCACTGCGGTCGCCGCATGGTGGTGCAGATCGACCCCGACGGCTGGTGGGCGACCTGCTCCCGGCACGGCCGGATCGATTCCACCCGCCTGGAAAGGCGGTAGCGATGGCCGGGTGGAACCGGGCCGGGACGCGGCGTGAAGTGCGCGCCGCCCTCGTCCTGCTGCTCGCGGTGATAGTGGTGAGCGTGCTGGTGGGGGCCCTGTGGGGGCTGTTGGCGCCGACCGAACGGGTGCTGGTGGTCGAGCCGGGTCGCGGCGCCGCGCTGGTCGGGGAGAGCCTGCACCGGTTCGACGCGACGGCGTTGTTCGTCGGCGCCGGGGCGGTCACCGGTTTCCTGTCGGCGGTGGCGGCATGGCGGTGGCGCCGGATGCGCGGTCCCCTCCAGTGCGCCGGGCTGCTGCTGGGCTCGGTGGCCGGCGCCTGGGCCATGGCATGGTTCGGGAACATGGTTGTCACCTGGGACAATTCGCGGCCCGAGGATCCACCGGTCGGTCAGATCGTCGCATTGCCCGTGGAGTTGGGCACTCAGCTCGCGCTGGTGGTGCAGCCGCTGCTGGCCGGACTGGTGATCCTGCTGCTGGCCGGACTGAGCCCGGCCGAGGATCTCGGGACCGGCTTCGCCAGTGCTTTCGGCGATTCCCGGCCCCAGCCCTACGCCGATCCGGAGTTCGATGACGTGGCGTATCGCCCCGGCCCGCCCGGCGCCGCGCCATTCGCCGATCCGGCCCGGGCCGGTGCGCGGACCGGTTTCGGCGGAGAGGCCGGCGGCGAGCCGCCCGCTGCTCCGCCGAGCCCGCAGAGCTGAGCTGACGGGCGCGGAGTCGAGGCCACCACGGTCACGCCGAGCAATCGGACCGCTGTCGCGCGCGGAGACACACGCGGGGTCCGACGAAGTTGCGGCACAGTGTGATCCACCGGCAGCCCGCCGGAATGCGCCGGCCGGCATACGACGGATGCGCGTTGCGTACCCGGCCGATGGGTCGCGACAGCGCGGCCGGCCGGTACGAGGTGTTCCTGTATCCCCTGTGGGCGGGACGACCGTGCGGCCGGTTACCGGGGTTGTCGCCAACGGTCGTAGGCTGAGCGAATCCGATGTGGAGACAGGGAGATTGCTTCGTGGGGTTCACCAGTGCGCTCGTGGTCGAGGAGATCGATGGGACGTTCTGGAAGGTCCGGGAACCGCTGGGTTACGCGGGCGCGGACGAACATTTCGAAGTACCCGTCGGATTCCGGACCGATTTCGCTTCGGTGCCGCGGCCGGTGGTGTGGCTGATACCGCGCTACGGCGTGTACACGCGGGCGGCCATCCTGCACGACTATCTGCTCCGCTCGGAGTCGGTGAGCAAGGTCGACGCCGACGGGCTGTTCCGGCGGGCGCTGCGCGAATGCGCGGTATCGCTGCCGCGCCGCTGGATGATGTGGGCGGCGGTGCGGTTCGGCAGCCGGTTGCAGGGCGTCTCCCCGGCGGCCCTGGCGGTGTTCACCGTGATCGCGGTGCTCTCGATCCTGTTCCTGGTGATCCCGACAGCGGTGGTGACGCTGTTCCTGCTGCTGTTCTGGATGATCGAGGTGATCGTCTGGCCGCTGGACCGCGGGGCCCGGCGCCCGGAGAAGCAGCCGGTACCGCGGCCGGAGCTGCGGACCTGATCCCGACCGCTGCGCACGAGCGGATCTCCGATGCGCGCGGGCGGGTCCACTGCCCCCTCTGACGAGCCCGCGATCGCCCGTGTACCTGTTCCGCTCCGGCTTTACTGCCCCCTCATTCGAGTCCCGGTCGGCTGCTGTATCCGCGGCCGCTCCGGCTCCGCTGTCCGTTCCGGTGAGCCCGCGGCCGGCCGCTGTACTCGCCCCCGCGCCGGCTGTGCGGTGCGCGGCTCGGTCCCGGCTCGCGGTGCGTGGGTGTTCCCGGGTCGCCGCGCCGGGGGCGGCCGCGGGCGGCGTCAGGCGCGCGGCCGGAGGGCGGCGAATTCGTCGGTGACGCGCAGTCCGGAATCGCTGAACCGGTAGACCGAGGCAGGGCGGCCGCCGGCCCGTCCCGGTGCGGCGGTGTCCCCGGTGGGGGTGATCACCTTGCGCCGCGTCAGGACCCGCTGCAGGTTCGTCGTATCGACGTCGTAACCCAGTGCGGCGCAATAGATCTCCCGCAGTGTGGACATGGTGAACCGATCCGGCGCCAGGGCGAAGGAGATATTGGTGTAGGACAGTTTCGCGGCCAGCCGCGCCCGGGCGTGTTCGACCACGGTGCCGTGATCGAACGACATCTCCGGTAGCGCGGCCACCCGGTGCCAGGAGGTGTCGTCCGGCAGGTGGGGGTCGGCGGTGAGGGGGACCAGGCCCAGGTAGGCCGAGGCGATCCGGCGCGGGCCGGGGACGCGGTCGGGGGCGCTGAACACCGACAGTTGCTCGAGGTGGTCCACCTCGCGCACGTCCACCTTCTCGGCCAGCTGCCGGCGCGCCGAGGTGTCCAGATCCTCGTCGCTGCGCAGCCGGCCGCCGGGGAGCGACCAGGTGCCGCGCTGCGGGTCCAGTGCGCGTTGCCACAGCAGGACCGCGAGTTCCCGCTGCTGGCGAGGCGGACGGCGGTCCCCGGCCGCTGCGCCGCCGTGACCTGCGGAGTTATCGGCGGGGAAGCGGCGAACCTGGAACACCGCGGTGAGCGATTCATGGATGGTGCTAAACTGGTCCACGTTTTCGATCATAAGTCGAAAACCTGGTTGAGTGCGAATCGGCAGAGGGGCCGATCGCGCGGAGGAAGGAGCGACCATGGCGACGATGGGAGCAGAATTGGCCCCGGCGCCGGGTACCGCCCTGCGGGAGCGGATCAGCGACGGGCCGTCGGGCTACACCGGGGTCGAGGGGACGCCGGAATGGGCGGCCGAGGTGAAACGCCTGGCCCGGCAGCGCAACGCCACCATTCTCGCGCACAACTATCAGCTGCCCGAGATCCAGGACGTGGCCGATCACGTGGGTGACTCGCTGGCGCTGTCCCGGATCGCGGCCGAGGCGCCCGAGGAGACGATCGTCTTCTGCGGTGTGCACTTCATGGCCGAGACCGCGAAGATCCTGAGCCCGGAGAAGACCGTGCTGATCCCCGACGAGCGCGCCGGATGCTCGCTCGCGGATTCGATCACCGCCGACGAACTGCGCGACTGGAAGGCCGAACACCCGGGCGCGGTGGTGGTGTCGTACGTGAACACCACCGCGGCGGTGAAAGGGCTCACCGATATCTGCTGCACCTCGTCCAACGCGGTCGACGTGGTCGCCTCGATCGATCCCGGCCGCGAGGTGCTCTTCCTGCCCGATCAGTTCCTGGGCGCGCACGTCAAGCGCGAAACCGGTCGCGAGAACATGCACATCTGGATGGGCGAATGCCATGTGCACGCCGGGATCAACGGCGACGAACTCAACGACCAGGCCCGGGCGCATCCCGACGCCGAACTCTTCGTGCACCCCGAATGCGGCTGCGCGACCTCGGCGCTGTACCTGGCCGGTGAGGGCGAATTTCCCGCCGACCGGGTGCATATCCTGTCGACCGGCGGCATGATCGACGCCGCCCGCGCCGCGAAATCGAACCAGGTGCTGGTCGCGACCGAGGTGGGCATGCTGCATCAGTTGCGCAAGGCCGCCCCGGGTATCGATTTCCGGGCCGTGAACGACCGCGCCGCCTGCAAGTACATGAAAATGATCACCCCGGCCGCGCTGCTGCGCTGCCTGGAGGAGAACCGCGACGAGGTGCACGTCGATCCGGAGACCGCGGCGCTGGCCCGGAATTCGGTACAGCGGATGATCGAGATCGGCACTCCGGGCGGCGGGGAATGACGCCGGGCCGGGCGTGACGACGCCCCCACGGACGTGGAGTACGTGATGACCGATCAACTCGATCGCGCGTGGGAGGCCCGGGCCGACCTCGTCGTGATCGGCGGCGGGGTCGCCGGGCTCACCGCCGCCCGCGCGGTCGCCCGGGCGGGGGCGCGGGTGCTGATCCTGAGCAAGGGCGGCCCGGCCGATACCGCCACGCAGTACGCGCAGGGTGGTATCGCCGTCGTCGCGCCGCACGGGGATTCGGTGGACTCCCATGTCGCCGACACCCTCGCCGCCGGCGGCGGGCTGTGCGATCCCGACGCGGTGCGCTCCATCGTCGCCGGCGGCCCGGACGCGGTGGCGGCCCTCACCGATCTCGGCGCGGTCTTCGACCTCGGCCGGGACGGGCAGGTGTCGCGGACCCGGGAGGGCGGGCACAGTACCCGCCGCATCATCCACGCCGGCGGCGACGCCACCGGCGCGGAAGTGCAGCGGGCTCTGTCGGCGGCCGGATTACCGGTGCTGTTCGGGACCACGGTGCTCGAGGTCGTCACCGGCGCGACCGGCGTCCAGGGGGTGCTCGCCGTCTCCGAGCGCGGCCTCGGCCGCGTGCACGCGCCCGCGGTGCTGCTGGCGACCGGCGGTCTCGGGCAGCTGTACGCGTTGAGCACCAACCCGGCCGGCGCGACGGCCGACGGTGTCGCCCTGGCACTCTGGGCGGGCGCGGCGGTGGCGGATCTGGAATTCGTGCAGTTCCATCCCACCGTCCTGTACACGCCCGACGGTTTCGGACGGCAGCCGCTGATCAGCGAGGCGGTGCGCGGTGAGGGCGCCCGCCTGGTGGACGCGCTGGGCGATTCGGTGACCGCCGGTGTCCATCCGCGCGGTGATCTGGCGCCACGGGATGTGGTGTCACGGGCCATCGCGGCGCGTATGCGGTCGCTCGGCACCGACCATGTGTACCTCGACGCCCGGGAGATCACCGAGTTCACCCGGCGTTTTCCGACGATCACCATGTCCTGCCGCGCCGCGGGTATCGATCCGCGCCGCGATCTGATCCCGGTGGCGCCCGCGGCGCACTATCAGTGCGGCGGTGTGGTCACCGATCTGCACGGGCGTACCGGCGTGCCCGGGCTCTACGCGGCCGGAGAGGTCGCGCGCACCGGGTTGCACGGTGCCAACCGGCTGGCCTCCAACAGCCTGCTCGAGGGGCTGGTGATGGGCGAGCGGGCCGGGCTGGCGGCGCTGGAGCGGCTGGGCGAACCGGCCGGCGCCACGGGCGGATCCGGGAAGGTCCGGCCGGTGCTGCCGCGGCCGGTACTCCAGCAGACGATGACCGAGCACGCCTCGGTCGTGCGCGACGGTGCCGGGCTGGCCCGGGCGGCCCGGCTGGTCGACACCGCGCGCGGTGACGAGCCGGCCGCGTCGGCGACCGCCGTACCGGCGCCCCGATCCGGGACGCCCGCGGATGTCGTGGCCCGGGTCGAGGACGCCGCGCTCACCGTGACAGCGCGGGCGCTGCTGCTGGCGGCGCGGGTGCGTACCGAGAGCCGCGGCTGCCATACCCGCTCCGATCATCCGCGGACGGCACCGGGCCCGGCACAGCCGATCATGGTGCGCCTCGACGAGGGCGGGGCGCCGCGAGTGGTCACCGAACCGACGCCGCTGGCGGCACCGTCGTGAGCGGTCGACTGGACTCGTCGGTCGCGACCTGTCCGCTACCGGCGCCGGCCGGTCCGGCGTCCGCCGACGAAGCGATCCCGTGCGTCCGGTCGCTCGGATCGAGAACGAGGAGAAGACGATGACATTGGATCCCGGTCTGGATCTCGCGGAAGTCCGCGCTCTCATCCGTACCGCGCTGGACGAGGATCTGCGCTACGGGCCCGATATCACCACCACGGCCACCGTCCCCGCGGACGCGGCGGTGAAGGCCGCGGTGGTGGCCCGGCAGCCGGGCACCGTCGCCGGAATCGATATCGGACTACTGGTACTCGACGAGGTGATCGGCGCCGACGGCTACGAAGTCACCGAGCGGGTGCCCGACGGTACCCGGATCGCGCCCGGGCAGACGGTACTGGCGCTGGTGGCCCCGACCCGCGGCCTGCTCACCGCCGAACGCACCATGCTCAACCTGATGTGTCATCTCTCGGGTATCGCCAGCGCCACCGCCGACTGGGTGGACGCCGTCGAAGGCACCGGGTGCCGGATCCGGGACAGCCGTAAGACGCTGCCCGGTCTGCGCGCTCTGCAGAAGTACGCGGTGCGCGCCGGCGGTGGCGTGAACCATCGCATGGGTCTGGGCGACGCCGCGCTGATCAAGGACAATCACGTCGTCGCCGCGGGTTCGGTGGTCGAGGCGCTGCGGGCGGTCCGTGCCGCCGCGCCGGAGATCGACTGCGAGGTCGAGGTCGACGATCTCGACCAGCTCGACGCCGTACTCGGCGAGCAGGTGGAACTGGTCCTGCTCGACAATTTCCCGCTCTGGCAGACCCAGGCCGCGGTGCAGCGCCGTAATGCCCTCGCACCGGAGACGAAGCTGGAATCCTCCGGCGGCCTCACCCTCGATATGGCCGCGGACTACGCGCGGACCGGCGTCGATTTCCTGGCGGTCGGCGCCCTGACCCATTCGGTCCGGGTGCTGGACCTGGGCCTCGATATGTAGCGGTATCGACGGAGCGCCGCGCAATACCGTCGCGCCGGAGACGGCGCCGTGATTCTGCCGCGGCCGCACTCTGGGCCTCACCGCGGCCTGCGCGTGGACCGGGGCCGATTGCCCAGCGGTAGGCGGCCTCGACCTGTTCGGTCGAGGCCGACGATCCGATGGCAGCGACCGGGGACTTGCGCCTACCATCGCGCGATGAGAAAGACCGGCCGCCACCGCGTGCTCACAGTGGGGGAGCAGCAATATTTCTGGAGGACCGCGCACCGGCATGTTCCCGGGTGCGAGGAAGTCCTGCGGCTCCGGCGGCGCGGGTCGGTCGCCGGCCTGACACTGGTCTTCCGCCCCGGCGGTGAGCGCCACATCCCCGATGGAGGTGTGTCCGCGGCCGGTGTCATCTGGATCGGTGACCGTTTGCTCAACCTGAACACGCCCCGCGTGGTCCGGGCATTCGTCGACGGGGCCGTTCGGCGTGGCTGGATGACAGAAGCAGCTACGGTCGGCCACCGCGACGGCTGGGCGCTCTTCGACGAGGCGTACGCCCGGATCGCCGGCAATTCGACGATGTCGTGAGCGCTGCCCCCGGACCCACCCGGGTTATCGGATGTTCACCGGGCGCATCCGACTCGGGCCGGCCGGCCCCGGGTGCCGGCTTCGTGAAGAAGTGGAACATCCGGCGCGTGCGCGCGGTTGCTCGTTCCGTACCCGGGCGAAAGGGATGACATGGCGAAACCGGCCGACGCCGCCTATCACTGGAACGGCGCAGCACTGGATCTGGACGCGTATCTGGCGCGGATCGGATACACCGGCCCGCGCACTCCGACACTGGCCGTGCTGCGGGACCTGGTGGCCGCACACACCACGGCGGTGCCGTTCGAGAACCTGGAGGCGGTGCTGGGGCGGCCGGTGCCGCTGGATCTGGACACCTTGCAGGACAAACTGATCCGGCAGCGGCGCGGTGGCTACTGCTACGAGAACGTCACGGTGTTCGCGGCGGCGCTGGAGCGTTTCGGGTTCGGTGTCACCGGCCTGTCCGGCCGCGTCACCATGGGGTCGGGTGGGCTGCGCCCGGCCACCCACGCGCTGTTGCGAATCACCGTCTCCGACGACGACCGGGTGTGGCTGGCCGATGTGGGGTTCGGGGCCGGGCCGTCCGAACCCTATCCGCTGGTCGATCATCCGGACGAGTTCACTTTGGGCGGCTGGCGGTTCCGGCTCGAACGCACCCGGGGTGAGCTGGGTGGTGACGAGTGGGTGTTGTACCAGTTCGCGTCGGCCGGCTGGGTGGACCGCTACACCTTCACGCCGGCACCGCAGTACCGGATCGACTACGAGGTCGGTAACCATTTCGTCTCCACCTCGCCGCGTTCGCCGTTCACCCAGCGGCCGTTCGTGCAGCGGTTCCTTCCGGGCGTCCATCACACGCTCGACGGCCGCACACTGACCACCGAATATCCGGACGGGACGAGTGATTCCCGGGAGCTGGAACTCGCGGAGCTGGCGAAGGTGCTCGGCGAGGTATTCGATATCGATATCTCGGACGGGGACGCCGAGGCACTGATCGCCGCGCCGTGGGCGACACGCTGACCGGCCCGGCCGGGGCGGTGCGCGGTCCGCGTCGGCGGCCGGTTTGTGGGAGTCGCCAACAATTACTTGATAGATTCCGGTGATGAAGATCGCGCACGCGGACGTCCCCGGCAGGCTGCGTTCCCTGCCGACCCGACTGATCAACCAGACCGCGCTGCTCGCCGCCCGCGCCACCGAACAGGCGATGGCCGATACCGGGTCGCGGCGATACCACTACGCCGTGCTCACCACCCTGCGGGAGTCCGGTGCCGCCAGTCAGGCCGAACTCGGGCGTCGCACCGGTATCGACCGCAGCGATATGGTGGCGGTCCTCAACGACCTGGTCGGCCGCGGTTTCGCGGAACGGGACGCCGATCCGGAGGACCGCCGGCGCAATATCGTCACCCTCACCGAGGCGGGCAGCGCACACCTGGACGACCTGGACCGCCGGCTGGACCGGGCGCAGGACGAACTGCTCGGCGCCCTCTCGGCGGCCGAGCGACGCACACTCGTCGGTCTGCTCACCCGGATCCTCGACGCGCATACGGAGTCCGCGGCCCGCGACCGGGCGTGACCGGAGCCGGGCCCCGGGACGGTTCCGGTCACGCCCGGTCCGCCGGTCGCGCATCAGGGTCCGCTGACAGCCGCGTGCGCACCGGGGTCCGGCCGGTGCGGCGGCTGCGGCACGGCCGTACCCGCCAGGAGCTGAACCAGGCACAGACCGGCCAGCAGCCAGAGGACCGGCCCCCAGGAGCCGCTCCACATGTGCAGGGCGCTCTGCGTCGCGACCCCTGCACCCGCCAGCGCGTAGCCGATTCCGTGGGTCGTCGCCGACAACACCGTCACCGCACCCTGGTCGGGCGCGCGCACCGAGACCAGGCTCAGGATGAGCGACAGAGTGCCCAGTCCGATCCCGATCATCGCGGCCCACAGCCACGGCACCGCCTGCGGATACCGATACAGACCCAGTAGGCCCACCGCGGGGGTCAGGGTGGCGACGACGAGCGGCAGGGCGCGGCGGGGGCCGGCCGGTGCGCGGCGTACCCACCCGGGGAACAGCGCCGCGGCCGGAAGGCCGGCGGCGGCCGCGATACCGAGCAACAGTCCTGCGGTGGTGGGGTCGGTGCCGGCCTCGCGGTAGAACGACGGCAGCAGATTCATGACGCCGAACGCGGTGGTCGCCCACGCGGCGAACAACACGATCAGCGACCAGGACAGCCGATCCCGGGGCAGAAGTATCCGCCGGAGTGACGGCGGGGGCACCGCGCTCGCGGCGGGCGCGGGGGCCCGCCGCAGTGCGCCCAGCCACAGGACCAGGGCGATCGCGCATACCGGCGCCCACAGGACGAGACCCCACCGCCACGAACCGGCCGCGCTCACCGGCGTGGTCAGGAACGCCCCGGCGGCACTGCCGATACCGATCGCGGGCGCGTACAGAGCCGTCATCCGGGTCGCGCCGTGACCGGAGCGCCCGGCCAGAACCGGCAGCAGGGTCGCCACCACCGCGGTGGCCAGCGCCGTCACCGTCGTCCCGGCGATCAGCAGTCCGGGACCGCCGGCAACACGCACGATCTGACCGGCCGCCATGATCGCCAGCGCGGCCGCGAAGGCGTGCGCCGGATCCCATGCCGCCGCCAGTCGAGGGGTCAGCAGGCCGCCCACCGCATAGCACCACAGTGGCATGGTGACGATCCAGCCGAGGACCGCCGAGTCGATGCCGGTCGCGGCCGGGACGAATTCGAGCGCCGCGCCGAAACCGGTGATCGGCGGGCGCAGCGCGAATCCGGCGAGGACCAGCGCGGCGGCGCCGAGCAACCAGGCCCGGCCGGACGTACCGGAAACGGTATCTTTCCCGAGCGCCAGCGCACCGGTCATCTCGGCACCGGGGCGCCGTTGGGCGCGGCCGGGACCGCCGTGGCCGGAGCCGGCCGAGGCGCGGCCGGCGTCAGCCCGAGCAGTTCGCTGATATTGCGCCAGGCGACCCGTTCCAGCAGGTCGTCGTCGGCAGCGACGCCCAGCTCGTCCACCCGCCACCGTGCTCGCAGCGCGGTCAGCTGCGGACCCATCTCTTCCATCGGGTAGTCCAGCGCCACGGCCACCCGGCCGGCTCCCGCCCCGGATACCGCCGCCCAGAACGCCAACGGGTCGGTCACCCCCGAGGTGGTGACGAACAAGTTGGTGCGCAGGTAGTGCGACGGTGGATGGTCGAGCCGGAGGCCGTGCCGCTGCGCGTTGGCCACCTGCCAGCGGGAGTCCAGCCGGGACGGGGCGGCGAGCAGGCCTTCACCGGCATGGCCGAGGATCACGGTGAGTTCACTGGTCGCCGGGCGGTCGAAGACGCCCGCGCAGAGCAGCCGCAGGAAATGGGCGGCGGTTTCGACGCCCCAGCCGAACAGCGGCCCGCGCAACTGTGGATGACCGGCCGTCCAGGCCGCGGCGTCCGGTGCGTTCGCCGGATGCAGATACAGCGGGACGCCGAGGCCGGCGACTGCCTCCAGGAACTCCCGGTACTGCGGCTCGTCCAGGTAGGAGCCGCAGGTGTGGCCGTTGATCAGCACTCCGACCAGGCCCAGCTCGCCGATCGCCCGCCGCAGCTCGCGTACCGCGGCGGCGGGGTCCTGCAGCGCGACCGTCGCGAACCCGGCGAACCGGTCCGGTGCCGAGGCCACCACCTCGGCCAGCCAGTCGTTGGTGCGGGCCGCGAGGCGGGTGGCCTTCGCCGGATCCGGCTCGATCTGGATACCGGGCGCGGTCGGCGACAGTACCTGCACGGTCACGCCGTGGGCGTCCATCGCGGCGAGTCGCTCGTGGCCGACGTCGCGCAGCCGGTGTTCGGCCTCGGTCCAGTACGCGGCATCCAGGTTGTTCCGGGCGCCGTCCAGGTATTCGCTCAGGAAACCCGGGAGCACGTGCTCCTCGACGGTGACGATCCGCTCCGGGCGCCCGATGGGCTGTGGCATGACTTTCCTCTCTCTCGATCCGCGGTCCGCGCGGTCAGCCGACCGCGACATCACCGCGTACCACTGTTGTGCGGTCCGCCGCCGCGGCCCGGACCGCGGGCAGCAGGGCCCGGCCGAGGAACGCGTCGGTGCCGAAACCGGGTCCGAACCCGGCGCCCAGGAGCGGCGCGCCCCACGCCGGACACAGCGCAGGATCCGCGGCGATCAGCGCGATCGCGTCCAGCACGGCCGACGACATGAGATTTCCGCGGGTCAGCGACTGCCAGGCCGGTGCGACCTGGTGTGCGTCGAGGCCCAGGGCTTGCTGGACATCCCGGATGATGTTGTTGCCGCCCGCGTGCAGGGCGCACACGGCCAGATCCGCACCGGTCCATCCCTGCCGGCCCAGGAGCGCCCGCAACGCGGGCGCCACGGCCGGGATGGAACGCACCGCGTCGGTGGTGAGCCGGAACCGCGGTCCCTCGTCGGTGACGACCCAGGTGATGGCGTCCGAGGTGCCGGGCACCTCGGAGCGGGTGATATCGAGCAGCTCTACGCCCTGCTCGAGCGAGGTGGACACGACAGCGGCCGCCGCGGCATCGGAGAACAGCGCGCTGGAGACGATACTGCCGACCAGCCCGGCTTCGTCCAGCTCTGTTTCGACATGGAAATGCGGCGACGCGGTATCGGCGGTGACGATCAGGACCGTATCGCCGGGGTGGGCCCGCAGCCAGCTGTGCGCCATCGTGATCGCGTGCGCGCCGCCGCGACACCCCATCCCCGAGACGGGTAGCGCGGCGCAGTCCCGGCGCAGTCCCAGGGCCTGTGTCAGCGCGCTGATCGGGGAGGGCATCGATATCAGCGTGGACGATTCGAGGACGACCAGGTCGATATCGGTGCCGCTGCGACCCACCGAACCCAGCGCTGCCCGCGCGGCGGGTACCGCATAGGCGTGGAATGCGTCCCAGGCCGCGGCGTTACGGGCCGCGAACCCGCGCATCGTCATGATCTCCTCGATGCGCAGGTGCATGGGGTGCACATCGATGGCGAGCCGTCCGGCCATCGTGAGGGCGCGCTCGACCGCGCGGGCCCGCGGACTACCGGGCGAGAACACCCGCTCGTACCGGCCGCGTACCGCGTCGACGAGCTCGGTGTGCGGTATCGCGTGTGGCGGAACGGTCACTACCGGGACCGATACTCGGGGATGCCTGGCGGGCGGGTTCACTGCGTGCGTCCAATCTCTGCTCCGGCGCGTCGCCGCCTGCCACGGATTTCGTGCCGGCGCCGCTGCCGATCCCCAGAATCACCGATATCGTGAGCCCGCGGACAGTAGGGAGATCCCTACATTCGGGCACCGCGGGCGAGAAACTCAGCGCGACAGAAGGACTCGGGCTGGCTACCATCCTCGGCCAAGGCCCGGAGAGATCGGCGAACCGGGCCGCTGGGCCCGGAGGTAGTGGATCGGTGATTTCACCGGGACGAGACGGTCTGTCCTTGGTGGGCAGAACCGTGGAACTGCAGGCGATTCAGGCGGCGTTGCTCGCCACCCGGCAGGGCGCCGACGGTGCGATCCTGATCACCGGTGAACCGGGTATCGGCAAGACCCGGCTGTTGCGGGAAGCCGCCGACCGGGCCGCGGCGCTGGGTTTCCAAGTAATGCACGGGGGCGGAACCGAACTCGAGCACGCGATCCCCTACGCCGCCGTGATCGACGCCCTCGACGAGCCGCTGAGCGCACTGCGCCGTGCCGATCTCACCGCCCTCGGCCGCGACAGCCTGGCCGAACTCGGCCGGCTGCTGCCCTCGCTGGCGGCGTGGGCAACACCCTTGGCGACCACCTTGCAGATCGAGCGCCATCGCTGTCATCACGCCATCCGATCGGTACTGCATCGGCTCGCGGCACGGCGGCCGGTGCTGCTGGTGCTCGACGACGTGCAATGGGCAGACCACGCCTCCGTCGAAGTGGTCGTGCACCTGCTGCGGCACCGGTCGCCCCGGCTGATGCTGCTGCTGGCCCATCGCCGCCCGTCGCTCCCCGATATCGCGTCCGCGGCCCTGTACCGGGCCGCCTACGACCGCACCCTCACGGTGCTGCAACTGGAGGCACTGTCGCTGGGCGAAACCGCCGAACTGGTCCACGACGAAGATCTCGACGACGGCGAACTGACGCAATTGCACGACCAGTGCGGCGGTAATCCCTTCTATCTCCAAGAGCTCGCCCGGGTCTGGCGGCGATCGGCGACCGCGGCGGCGGGCGATGCCGGCCCCGGCCCGGCCGAGATTCCCGCCGCCATCCGGGCGGCCTTGGCACAGGAGGTCCGCGCCCTGTCTCCCGACGCCCGCCGGCTGTTGCACGCCGCGGCCGTCGCGGGTAGCTCCGTGGAATGGGATCTCGCCGTCGAGATCAGTGAACTGACCACAGTGCAGGCTCGTCGCGCGACCAACGAAGTGGTGGAAACCGGCATCGTGCACGGGTCGGCGACACCGGGGCGGCTGGTGTTCCGGCATCCCATCGTCCGCCTCGCCGTCTACGAGGCCGCGGGCTACGGATGGCGCACCCAGGCGCATCGTCGCGCGGCAACAGCGCTGGCGCGGCGTGGTGCGGCCCTGTCGATACGCGCCCACCACTGGGAGCTCTGTGGCACGGTCGGCGACGAACAGGTGATCACCCTGCTCACCGAGGCGGGCGTGGCGGCCGCCCCCCGGGCGCCGGTTGCCGCGGCGCGCTGGTTCCGTGCGGCCCTGCGGCTGCTGAGCGACGACGCACCGGCCGGACATCGACTCTCGCTGTCCCTTTCGCTCGCCGACGTGCTGAACGCGACCGGTCGTCTCGACGAATGCAGTGAAGTGTTGCGGCACGCGCTGGACCTCATTCCCGCCGACGCCGTCACCGACCGCGCCGGTGTGCTGACCCGGATCGCGCTGACCGAGCAGGGACTCGGCAATGCCACTGAAGGCGGGCGGCTGCTGACCGCGGCATTGGCGCTGACCCCGCCGGGCGGTCTCGCGGCGGGCGCGCTCCGGCTCGAGCTGGCGAAGAACCATCTGATGATGCGTCATTGGGACGAAGCGGCCCGCGTGGCCCGGGAGGTGCGCCACAGTGCGCAGCACAGCGCGGACCGGCGGTTGTATCTGGCCGCGACCGCCGCCGGTGCCTATATGGGCACTCTGCAGTACGGGGACTCGCTCGTGCACGCGTCGGCGCACCTCGACGAGGCCGCCTCGGCGCTGGATGCGCTCACCGACACCGAGGTCGCACCCGACCTGCTGGACGGGCTCACCAATGTGGTGTACGCCGAGGTATCGCTGGAGCGGTTCGCGTCCGCGGCCGGGCACGCGGCGCGCGGTATCCGGCTCTCGCGGGATACCGGGCACGGTAGGCATCTGGTGGAACTGCAGCATCTGCACGCACTCGCCTTTCTCATGCAGGGCCGGTTGGCGGCCGGGCTCGCGACCGCCGCGAGCGCCGTGGAAAGCGCGCTACTGCTCGGAAACTCGCCGATGGTGGCATGGACCGAGGCGACACGCTGCTGGCTGCTGATGCTGTTGGGGCGGGTCACCGATTCCCTCGCCTCCGGAGCGCTGGCCGTCCGGGTGAACGCCCAGGCGCCGAACGCGCTGTTCGCCTGGCACGCTCCCCTGGTGCACGGCGCCGCGCTGATCGAAGCGGGCCGCTACCGCCACGGCCGCCGCGAACTGCTCGCCGTCGCCGGGGGCCACGAGCAGCGGCCGATGTTTCCGACCACGATGCCGTACTTCTACCGTTACCTGGTCGACGGTGAACTCGCACTGGGGCGTGTCGACGCCGCCGAACAGACCACGCGCCTGGTCGAGAGCATCGCCGAGGCGATGCCGATGTTGTCCATGCGCGCCGGTGACGCCAAATACTGCCGGGCCAGGATCCAGCTGACCTGTGGCGACAGCGCTATTGCCCGCGTCACCGCCGAGCAGTCCGTCGCCGCGTACGAGGCAGCCGGAACTCCCGTGGAGGTCGCTCGCGCGCGACTGTTGCTCGGGCACACGCTGTCCGGCTCCGATACCGCCGCCGCCGAACGGGCATTCGACAGCGCGCTGAGCACCGCGGAGATCTGTGGGGCGGACCGGCTGGCCGAACGGGCCCTCCTGGGCTTGCACCGGGTGGGCGGAGGCCGGTCATCGAGACGCCGCGACCGGCTTCCGGCGACCACGGACCGGCTCGGCGACCTGACCGAGCGGCAGACCGAAATCGTGTCCCGTGTGGTGCTCGGCCGGACCAACAAGCAGATCTCCGAAGAACTCCATGTCAGCGAGAAAACCGTCGAGGCCCACCTCACTCGCCTGTACACCAGACTCGGCGTCTCGTCCCGGGCCGAGCTGGCCGCCGTGGCCGGCGGCAGCTGGTCGACCGTTTCCCGCGACTGACCCCGGGGTAACGGGGCGCCCCGCGGAATCAGCAGTCGCGGACCATGGTGCGCCGATGGACCCGCTCGCTCGCCCCGGGACCGCAGACCGGGTACCAGTGGAGTGGGGCCGAAGGGAGTGAATCCCATCCGCTCGCAGAAACCCACCGCCCGGGTGTTCTCGACGACGGTCCGCAGATGCCCGGTCTCATGCGGTGAGTTCCCGCTCCAGCGGGGTGCGGAACCGCGGGATCGGGCGCAACTCACCGAACCAGCCGGCGGCACGCTCGGCCTCGGCCGCCACCAGGGCCGCCCCGTCGGCGCCGATATCCTCCAGGAGCCGCGTCACGATCTCGCCGTCCTTGCGTTGGGCCCAGCCACCCACGATCCGGCCGTCGTACCAGATGGTCGGCCCGATATTGCCGTTGCGGTCGAACAGCCGCGGCTGATGCTCACCGAGATACCAGGCGCGCGACTGCCAGCCCATCGGAGTCGGGTCCAGGGCGGGCAACAGCGCGGCCCACGGCGGTGGATCGGCCACCGGTTCGAGGTCGTCGGCCAGGAGTACGCCGGTGTCACCGTCCAACTCGACCTCCACGGTGTCCAGCGCCGCCAACGCTTTGCGTACCTGCCCCAGCGTCCACCCGGTCCACCATTTGATATCGCCGATCGGCGCCGGGCCGAACGCGCGCAACCAGGCCCGGACCAAATCGGTACGGGCCTCGTCGATTCCGGGTTCGGCAAGCGGTCCGGCCAGCCACGACTCGACCGGTGCCCAGGAGTACTGGCTGCTCGACCAGGTGCCGTTCGGCCGGGTCCGCACGATCCGGCCCTCGGTGCCGAGCAGTACCAGCACCCAGCTGGTGATACTCGTCGGCCGTGAATACGCCTTCTCCGGTGCCGTATTGATCTGCGTACGCAGTTCGGGGACGTCCTTGCTCAGCTGGGCCCCGGTCGCGCTGCCCCGGGCCAGGAGTGCCCGATGGGTGCGATCGGCGACATCGGCGAGCCAGCCCGCCGCGTCACCCTCGCCGATGCCCGCCTGTTCCAGGTACCGCGCATAGGTTCGGAGCTGTTTGACCGCCAGATCGGTACCGCAGGAGGCATGCAGCACGGGCACCAGCTCGACCGGTGCGACGAACATGGTGCGCCGCATGGCCAGCATGCGTACCAGCGACCGGTCCTCGTACAGTGCCCGCTCCACCTGCGCGGGGCCGAGGTCGTGACCGCGTGCCGCCACGGACAGGTGCACGGTGGCCGGGTCGGTGGCGTGCAGCACCACCAGCGACCGCACGATCTCGGCCGGGCCGGCGCCGCGGTGCGCGCCGGCGAGCCGGTGCCGGACACCGATCCGGGCCCGGCGCTGTGCGGTACTGATCGAATACATGGCCCGGATGCTAGCGGCGAGCTCCGACATCCCGGCAGGTCCCGGCGCGGTTCCTGCGAATGTGTGCCGCGCCGTGGAATATTCGAAGGATGAGCAGACGCGTGATGAGCTTCCTGGCCGGGGTGCTGTTGGCGGCGTCGGCCGCGATGCTGCCGGCCGCCGCGCCCGCCGGCGCCACCCAGGCGTGCTCGGTCCAGACCCGGCCGGTCGCGGTACCGGTCGACGGTGAGCGGGCCACCGGCCTGGTCTACGAACCGCACGGCTGCGCGGTCGGGAATGCGCTGATCGTCGCGGCGCACGGACACAAGGGGTCGTCCGCCCAGTACGCCGAGTACGTCACCGCGATCGCCGCGCGGACCGGGACCCCGGTCCTGTCCATGGATATGCGCGGCAGTGCCACGTGGCCTACGGGGGAGTGGAACCTGTGGGCCGGCTGGCGGGACCTGGTCGCCGCGACCCAGTGGTACAAGGGCGCGCATCCCGGCGTCGCGCGGACCATCCTGTGGGGCTGGAGCCAGGGCGCGATGACCTCCGGCCTGGCCGCCGCCTACGGCCCGGCCGGGTTGTTCGACTACTGGGTCGATACGTTCGGCCCGTCCGACCTGGCCACGCACTGGGCGGGGCCCGCGTCGGATTATCCCGCGCTGCAGGCGCAGATCCAGCGGGACGCGGGCGGCTGTATCCCCCTAACCTGCCCGCTTGCCTATGCGGAACGGTCGCCGGCGCTACAGGCCGGCCGGATGGGTATCCGGCATGCCTTCCTCATCCACGGCACCGCCGACGAGGTGGTGCCGTTCGCGGCCAGTACCCAGATGCGGGCCGCCCTGATGCTCGCCGGGAAACCCAGCACGCTGTACTCGATCGTCAGCGGGCGCACCCTGAACGGAACGGTCGAACCGGGCCGCCACAATGTCGGCCCGGCCCTGTTCGAGGCGGGTTGTGTGGTGGAGCGGCTCGCACTCGGGACCGAACCGCTCGACGGAAATCGCGACTACGTGGTCGATGTCGCCCGCGGCGTCGTGGCCGCGCCCCCGCCGCCACCGAACGCCAAATGCGCCGCCTAGCGGGCGGCCGCGGCTCAGAGCGATTTCACCCAGTTGGACAGTAGCTGCGCCCCGGCGTCACCCGACTTCTCCGGGTGGAACTGCGTCGCCGAGAGCGCGCCGTTCTCCACCGCGGCCAGGAACCGGCCGGTGCCGTATTCGCACCAGGTCAGTCCGGGAGCGGCGAGGTGGTCGCTGGGCGGCAGCTCCCAGCTGCGGGCGGCGTAGGTGTGCACGAAATAGAAGCGGGTGGTGGGGTCCATACCTGCGAAAAGCACGCTGTCGGCCGGCGCGCTGACGGTATTCCAGCCCATATGCGGCAGCACCGGTGCGTCCAATTTGTCGACGGTGCCGGGCCATTCCCCGCATCCCTCGGTCTCCACGCCGAACTCGACACCACGGTCGAACAGGATCTGCATCCCCACACAGATGCCCAGCACCGGCCGCCCACCGGCCAGGCGCTGCCCGATGATCCGTTCCCCGCGCACCTCGCGCAGACCGGCCATACAGGCGGCGAAGGCACCGACACCGGGGACCACCAGACCGTCGGCGGCGAGCGCGGCCTCGGGGTCGGCGGTCACCTCCACCCGCGCGCCGGCCCGCACCAGCGCCCGCTCGGCCGAATGCAGATTCCCGGACCCATAATCCAACAAAACCACCGACGTCATAGCACTTCCTTCATAGGTAGTACATACGGTCCGCGGAGCCCGGAGCGGAGGCGAAGGGATCGCATCAGAGCGCTCCCTTCGTCGAGGGCACACCCTGGACGCGGGGATCGGGTTCCACGGCGGCGCGCAGCGCCCGGGCCACCGCCTTGTACTCGGCCTCGGTCACATGGTGTTGGTCGCGGCCGTAGAGCACCCGGACGTGCAACGCGATCCGGGCATTGAGAGCGATCGATTCGAACACGTGCCGGTTGAGCACCGTCGAATACGGTGCCCCGGGGTCGTTGCGGCCGCGGACCGGTGCGCCGGGGATGACCGCGTGCAGCAGATGGTCGGGTTCGCCGGTGTGCACACAGTAGGGCCGGCCCGAGACGTCCACGGCGGCGTGCGCCAGGGTCTCGTCCATCGGGATGTAGGCGTCGCCGAACCGGCGGATGCCCTTCTTGTCGCCGAGCGCCTGTCCGAGGGCCTGCCCGAAGACGATCGCGGTGTCCTCGACGGTGTGGTGGGCCTCGATCTCGATATCACCGTCGGCGCGCACGGTCAGATCGAAACTGGCGTGGGTGCCGAGCGCGGTGAGCATATGGTCGTAGAACGGGACCCCGGTGGCGATATCGGTCTTGCCGGTGCCGTCCAGGTTCAGTTCCACCAGGATGGCGGATTCCTTGGTGGTGCGCTCCACCCGCGCGGTTCGGTTCATACTCACTTCCGTCTCGGTGCTCAGCTGTGCGCTGTCGGTTCGGTGGCGGACAGTTTCGCGCTGACCCGCAAGAATTCGTCGTTCTCCGCGGCCAGCCCGATGGTGGCGCGCAGATAACCGCCGATCCCGACATCGCGGATGAGCACGCCTTCGTCCAGGTAGTGCTGCCAGGCGCGCGCGGCATCCGCGAACTTCCCGAACAGCAGGAAGTTGGCGTCGCTGGGGACCACCTCGTATCCCATATCGGTCAGCGCCCGGGCGACCCGGTCACGTTGCGCGGCCAGTTCGGCAACGCTCGCCAGTGTCTCGTCGGCATGGCGCAGCGCGGCCCGCGCCGCGGCCTGGGTGACCACCGACAGGTGATAGGGCAACCGCACCAGCAGCAGCGCGTCGATGACCGCGGGCGCGGCGACCAGATAGCCGAGGCGGCCGCCGGCGAACGCGAACGCCTTGCTCATCGTCCGGCTGACCACCAGTTTGGCGGGGTATCGGTCGATCAGGCCGACGGCGCTGGGCGCCGCGGAGAATTCCGCGTAGGCCTCGTCCACGATCACGATTCCGGGCGCGGCGTCGAGGATCCGGGCCAGATCCGCGGGCGCGATACTGTGCCCGGTCGGGTTGTTCGGGCTGGTCACGAAAACCACATCGGGCCGCCGTTCGGCGAGGGCGGCGAGGGCGGCGTCGATATCGATCGCGAAATCGGCGCCCCGCTTCGCCTCGACCCATTCGGTATCGATGCCCTCGGAGATGATCGGGTGCATCGAATACGAGGGCACGAAACCCAGTGCCCGCCGGCCGGGCCCGCCGAACGCCTGCAGCAGCTGCTGCAGGATCTCGTTGGACCCGTTGGCCGCCCACACATTGGCCGCGTCCACCGCGACCCCGGTCTGCCGGGTGAGGTAGGCGGCGAGATCGGCGCGCAGGGCCACCGCGTCGCGATCCGGGTAGCGGTGCAGGTCGGCGGCCGCGGCCCGGACCGCCTCGGCCACATCGTCGATCAGCGCGCGGCTCGGCGGATGCGGATTCTCGTTGGTGTTGAGCTGCACCGGCACGCTGAGTTGCGGTGCGCCGTAGGGGGATTTGCCGCGCAGGTTCTCCCGCAGCGGGAGCGCGTCGAGGCCGATGGCGGATCCGGGAATCGCGGTCGCGGTCGTCGCCGCGGCGTCGGGCGCGGTCACGACAGCGTCTCGAAACGCGCGCGGACGGCCTGACCGTGGGCGGGCAGGTCTTCGGCGTCGGCCAGCGCGACCACATGTCCGGCCACATCTTTCAGGGCCGTCTCGCTGTACTCCACCACGTGGATTCCGCGTAGGAAGGTCTGCACGCTGAGCCCCGACGAATGCCGGGCGCAACCGGCCGTGGGCAGCACGTGATTCGATCCGGCGCAGTAGTCGCCCAGACTGACCGGGGCGTAGGGGCCGACGAAGATCGCGCCCGCGCTGCGTACCCGGGCGGCCACGGCCGCGGCGTCGGTGGTCTGGATCTCGAGGTGTTCGGCGGCGTAGGCGTTGACCACCCGCAGGCCCTGCTCGATATCGTCGACCAGCACGGTGCCCGATTGTGTCCCGGTCAGCGCGGTGGTGACCCGCTCGGCGTGTTTCACCACGGTCAGCTGCGCGGTCAGCGCCGCGTCCACCGCATCGGCCAGTTCGGGGCTGTCGGTGACCAGCACACTGGCGGCGAGCACATCGTGTTCGGCCTGGCTGATCAGGTCGGCGGCCACATGGATCGGATCGGCGGTGGCGTCGGCCAGTACGGCGATCTCGGTGGGACCGGCCTCGGCGTCGATCCCGACCAGGCCGCGGCAGAGCCGTTTGGCGGCGGTCACGTAGATATTGCCGGGACCGGTGATCAGGTCGACCGGCAGCAGATCGGCGCCGTCGGTATCGGTGCCGCCGTAGGACAGCAGCGCCACCGCCTGCGCCCCGCCGACCGCCCATACCTCCTCGACGCCCAGCAGCCGGGCGGCGGCCAGGATGGTGGGGTGCGGGAGCCCGCCGAACTGCTGTTGCGGCGGCGAGGCCACCACCAGCGATTCCACTCCGGCGGCCTGGGCCGGGACCACGTTCATCACGACGCTGGACGGGTAGACCGCGTTACCGCCGGGCACGTACAGCCCGACCCGCTCCACCGGAACCCAGCGCTCGGTCACGGTCCCGCCCGGCACCACCTCGGTGGTGGTGTCGGTGCGCCGCTGATCCGCGTGCACCGCGCGGGTGCGGTCGATCGCGACCTCGAGCGCGGCGCGTACCGCTGGTTCCAGCTCGTCCAGGGCCGCGGCGAGCCGCTGCGCCGGGACACGCACGGAGTCCGGCGTGACACCGTCGAATTTCGCGCCGAATTCCAGCGCCGCCGCCGCGCCGCGGTCGCGGACGGCCTCCACCACGGGCCGCACCTGATGCAGTACCGAGTCCACATCGACACCACCGCGCGGTAGCGCGGTGCGCAGTTGCGCGGTCGTGGGAGTGCGACCGCGCAGATCCACGCGGGCGAGCTCGATACGGGATGTCATGGTGGTTTCGGTCCTCGTCTTCGGCCTGGTTACATCAGCACAGGGTGCCGTTCCAGCCTAACGGGCCGTTACTACCGAATAATTGTGTGGTCGGTGATCAGGAGATCCGCGTGTAGACGAAATCGAGCCAGTGCTCCCAGCTGCGCGGATCCAGTTCGGAGTCCGAGCGCTCCCAGGTGGCGCGGAATGTGGTCCCCGTCTCGTCCAGGTTCCCGGTGAACCGCTGGGAATGGCCGGGCGCATCGCGCCACACCCGCCACAGCGGTCCGTCGAAGGAACCCTGGTAGATCCGGTGCTCACCGAACTGGTCGTAGTGCAGGATGACGAGGCGCTCCTGATACAGGTCGTCGGCGCCGACCAGCCAGGTCCAGCTGACCCCGGGATCCGGGACCGTGTAGCGGACCGTCAGGAACCGTGCGTCGGGCATCCACTCGATCGCCGTATGCCCGGTGATATCGGGATACAGGCTCGTGGTCGTCTTCCATTCGCCGGTCATCCTGCCCATCGCGGACAGCGCGGACTCGGTCATCTACGCGTCTCCCATCGGTGGAGCGAACTCTGATGTTCAGCTACAGCGGCGACGCAGTTCCGCCACCCCCTCGCCCTCGAGTTCGTCGAGGACCACCGGACGGCCAACCATCGCCAACGCTAGCGCCTCGCCCCGGCCCCGCACCGCAGGACCGGACCCTTTGACCCAGTCGAAATCTGTCGCGGCGAACTGTAACCCCTTCGTATACCGCCCGGGACGGGCGAACGGGTCGGGCCAATCGAGCACGGCGCGCAACCGGTCGGCGGGGATGTCCCGGGTCCGGCCGAGCGGGCGGCGAATGTCCTGCTGGTGGACGAACAGATCGGCGAGACCGAGGCGGGGCCACCAGCGCGATACCGATCCGGGGGCCGCGGCGAATTCCGCCAGTAGCTGCGCCGGTGCCCGCTGCGTTCCGATGGCGGCCATCGCGTTGTTGACACCGTCGATGGAGAAGCGATTGCGTACCGTGATCCCGGCGTACTCGGCCAGGGAGATGCTGTCGTAGCGCAGATGGGCCACCAGTTCCCGCACCCGCCAGCCGGTGCACAGGGTCGGCGCATCCCACTCCGCCTCGGACAGCTCCCGCAGCAGGGCGGTCATCTCGGCGCGCTCGTCGGCGAGCATCCCCCGGATATCCATGTCGCACACCATAACCCGGCCGGTCTCCGGTACCCCGGAGCCGACCGGCCGTCAGCGGGTATCGCTGTCGATCAGCAGACTGCCGCCGGAGCTGATGATCCGCAGGGTCGGCGTACGGGTCTGGCCGCCGTAACTGAGGTTGTTCACCCGCATATCCACCGAACCGTCGGGGTTGTTGCCCTTGTACGCCTCGATCCGGCTGAAATTCTGCACGGTGCGGGTCGACCAGTACTGCTGGAACTCCTGCTGGCTGCCGTACACCTGCTGGGCGGCGGGGGTCAGCAGCGACCAGGACCCGGCGGGATCCAGATAGAACTGTTCGATCAACTGTCCGGCCTGCACCCATTCGACCGAGCCGGTGCTGGCCGTGGAACCGACCGTGGGACTGCTGGCGGCCGGGGTATCGGGGGAGTTCGAGACGGTGGCGCTGGTCGTGGTGTCCGCCTGTGCCGAACCGCTGTCACCCGAATCGGAGGAGTTGAAGAACAGCACCCCGCCGACGACCGCGGCCCCGGCGATACCGCCGATGACCACCGCGCGTTTGACTCCGCCGTTACCGCCCGATTTCCGCGCGACCGGCTGGGTGCTCGTGGGGGGATGGTTCGCCGGCCGGCGTGGCGGCCGTGACTCCTCCCCGTTGCGTCCCGCCGAGCGTGGTTCCGGCCGGCGCCGCGGCCGGGGCTCCTCGGCCGGGCCGCCGTAGCGGCCGGGGGCCGGCGATTCCATCGTGCTGACCGCGGCGCCGCCGTGGCCGTTGCCACCGTGGCCGTTGCGGTCGAAGGCTTCGCGCGCCGGTACGAAACCGCCGTGCTCGGCTGCCGCGTTCTCGAATCCGGCGAACCGGGACAGCGCTTCGCGGGCCTCGCGCATGGTCGGCCGGTCCCGTGGATCCGAGCTGAGCAGATCGAGCACGAAATCGGTGGCGGGACCCGCGTTCTGCGGTTCACTCACCTGGCCGTTGGCCGCCGCGTAGAGCACTTTGAGCGGATTACCGGACCCGAACGGCGGCTCACCCTCCAGCGCGTGGAAGAGCGTGGCGCCGAGTGCGAAAACGTCCGCGGCCGGGGTCGGATCGGCGCCGCGCGCCACCTCCGGCGCGAGATACGCGGCGGTTCCGCAGATCAGGCCGGTTTCGGTGAGCGTGACATCGCCGGTGGCCCGGGAGATACCGAAATCGGTGATCTTCACGGTGCCGTGATCGTCGAGCAGCACATTGCCGGGTTTCACATCGCGGTGCACGATGCCGGCCTGGTGCGCCGCGATGAGCGCCGAGGCCACCTGCTCGCCGATCCGGGCGACTTGCGGTAGGGGTAGCGGTCCCTGCGCCGACAGCACCTGCGCCAGGCTGCGGGATTTCATGTACTCCATCACCAGGCACGGATCGCCGCCGTGCTCGGTGATGTCGAAGACCACGATGGCATTCGGATGCTGGAACCGGGCCGCGTTGCGGGCCTCCCGGGTCGCTCGCTGCCGGAGCACATCGCGCTCCGCGGGCGGCAGACTGGGTTTGATGTGGATCTGCTTGATCGCCACCGACCGTTGCAGACGCTCGTCGACGGCACGCCAGACCACGCCTGTGCCGCCGCTACCAATCTGCTCGACCAGGCGGTAGTGATCCGCGATCAACTGACCGGTATCGATGGCGCCTACTCCGAACCTTCTCGAAATCGTGACATGCCGCGTCCTTGACCACTCACGCGTTCGGGACGAGTGTAGCGGGCACCTCGACCGCCCCAGTGGGTGATGTCACCTTAGCGGGCGGCCGCGGGTGGGTGCGCGCCGGCCGGAGGGTGGGCGTGGGCATCCGCCCGGGCGACCGGCGAACGCCGGGCTAACCGGTAACGCCGCCACCTCCGGTCCGGTTGCGCGTGGACTGCGGATGGGTTCTGTCCGGCCGTACCTACTAGGCTGTTCCGAGTGAGTCTTGTGCTGCTGCCCGCTGTCGATGTCGCCAATGGAGAGGCCGTCCGCCTGGTACAGGGCGCGGCGGGCAGCGAAACCAGTTACGGTTCGCCCCGCGATGCGGCTCTGGCGTGGCAGGAGGACGGCGCCGAATGGGTCCATCTGGTCGATCTGGACGCCGCGTTCGGCCGTGGCTCCAACCGTGAACTGCTCGCCCGGGTGGTCGGCGAACTCGATGTCGCGGTCGAACTGTCCGGCGGAATCCGCGACGACGAATCGCTGAAGGCCGCGATGGCCACCGGTTGCGCCCGGGTCAACCTCGGCACCGCCGCCCTCGAGGACCCGCAGTGGTGTGCACGGGCGATCGCGGAGTACGGCGAGCGGGTCGCGGTCGGGCTGGATGTGCAGAAGGTCGACGGGGAGTACCGGTTGCGCGGGCGCGGCTGGGTCAGCGACGGCGGCGACCTGTGGGAGGTGCTCGAACGCCTGGAACGCGACGGTTGCTCCCGGTATGTCGTCACCGATGTCACCAAGGACGGCACTCTCACCGGACCGAACCTGGACCTGCTGCGCGAGGTGTGCATGGCCACCGACGCGCCGGTGATCGCCTCCGGCGGGGTGTCCGCCCTGGCCGACCTCACCGCGATCGCCGACCTGGTGCCCGAGGGTGTGGAGGGAGCGATCGTGGGCAAGGCCCTGTACGCGGGCCGGTTCACCCTCCCCGAGGCGCTGGCCGCCGTCCGTTGAACCGCGACGACCGGGGGCCGAGACGATGACCGGAACAGAGAGCGAACTGGCCACTCTGCTGACCACCGCCGCCGAAATCCTCGACGGGGTGAGCGGCCGTTTTCTCGAGGGCCGGGGCGCACCCAGTGCGGTGGCCAAGGGGTCGCGGGATTTCGCGACCGAACTCGATCTGGAACTCGAACGGACCATTTCCGCCCGGCTCGTCGACCGGACCGGGATCGAGGTGCACGGCGAGGAGTTCGGCGGGCCCGCGCTCACCAGCGGTACCGCGTGGGTGCTGGATCCCATCGACGGCACCTTCAACTATTCGAACGGGCACCCGCTCACCGGCACGCTGCTGGCGCTGGTCCGCGACGGGGAGCCGGTACTGGGCCTGGCATGGTTCCCGCCGCTGGGCCGCCGATACGCGGCGGTCGCGGGCGGTCCGCTGTTGCTCGACGGTAAACCGCAGCCGCCGCTGGCCCCCGCCGTGCTCGACGAGGCGATGATCGGGTTCGGGGCCTTCAATATCGAATCCACCGGACGGGTGCCGGGCCTGTTCCGGCATCGGGTCCTCGGCACATTGAGTGCCCTGTCCTCGCGGGTGCGGATGCACGGGTCCACCGGTATCGACCTGGCCTTCACCGCCGAGGGCACGCTGGGCGGGGCGATCGTCTTCGGGCACCACCCGTGGGACAACGCGGCCGGTGCGCTCATGGTGCGGTGCGCGGGCGGTGTGGTCACCGATCTCGAGGGCGTGGACTGGACCATCGAATCCGGTTCGGTGCTGGCGGCCGCGCCGGGTGTGCACGCCGAGCTGCTGGATATGATCGCCGCGACCCGGGGCAGCGGGTACACCGCCGTCTCCGACCGGGTGGATACGGCCGGTCCGCGCGGCGAGGAGGAGAGATGAGGAATCCATGCTTGCTACTCGGGTGATTCCTTGCCTGGACGTCGATTCCGGGCGTGTGGTCAAGGGGGTGAACTTCCAGAACCTGCGGGATGCCGGTGACCCGGTCGAACTGGCGGCGGCCTACGACGCCCAGGGCGCCGACGAACTCACCTTCCTCGATGTCACCGCCTCCAGTGGCGACCGCGGCACCATGCTCGACGTGGTGACCCGCACCGCCGAACAGATCTTCATTCCGCTCACCGTCGGCGGCGGGGTCCGCACCGTCGAGGATGTGGACCGGCTGCTGCGCGCGGGAGCCGACAAGGTCTCGGTGAACACCGCCGCCATCGCGCGACCCGAGGTGCTGCACGAGATGTCGCAGCGATTCGGGTCGCAGTGCATCGTGCTGTCGGTGGACGCCCGGACCGTGCCCGACGGAGAGCCGGCCACCCCTTCGGGCTGGGAGGTCACCACACACGGCGGACGGCGCGGCACCGGAATCGACGCGGTCGAATGGGCGATTCGCGGCGCCGAACTCGGGGTGGGGGAGATCCTGCTCAATTCGATGGATGCCGACGGCACCAAGGCCGGTTTCGATCTGCGGATGATCGGCGCGGTGCGGGCGGCGGTCTCGATCCCGGTCATCGCCTCCGGTGGCGCCGGTGCGGTGGAGCATTTCGCCCCGGCCGTGCAGGCCGGTGCGGACGCCGTGCTCGCCGCGAGCGTGTTCCACTTCGGCGATCTGACCATCCCGCAGGTCAAGGACGCCATGCGGGCCGCGGATCTGGTGGTGCGGTGATGGACCAGATCCTCGATCCGGCGATCGCCGCCCGACTCGCGCGCAACGAGGCCGGGCTGGTGGCCGCTGTCGCGCAGGAACGCGGCACCGGCCAGGTGCTGATGATGGCCTGGATGGACGACCAGGCGCTGGCGCGCACCCTGGCCACCCGCCGTGCCACCTACTACTCACGGTCCCGGCAGCAGTACTGGGTGAAGGGCGAGACCTCCGGGCACACCCAGTACGTACACGAGGTGCGGCTGGACTGTGACGGCGACACCGTGCTGCTGATCGTCGACCAGGAGGGCGCGGCCTGCCATACCGGTACCCATACGTGCTTCGACACCGATGTACTGCTGGCCGGAGAGTAGGCCGGCGGGTCAGCGCCGCGAATCCGAGGCGGTGGGCCGACCGGACCCCAGTACCGTCCCCAGATGGGTGGTGAGGGTTTCGCCCAGGTCGGCCAGGGCCGCGGTCTGTTCGGCGTCCAGGCCCTCGAACACCAACCGGTGCACGACGTCCATATAGCCGGGCGCTGCTTCCACGACCTTCTGATGGCCCTCGTCGGTGAGCAGCGCCAGTACCCCGCGCCGCCCGGTGGCCGCCGTGCGGGTCGCCCACCCCATGCGCTCGAGCTTGGACACCACATGCGACAGCCTGGATAGCGATGAGTTAGCTCTCTGTGCGAGCTCGCTCATCTGCAGCCGCCGGTCCGGCGCCTCCGAGAGCAGGGTGAGCACCCAGTACTCGAAATGAGTGACACCGGATTCCCGCTGTAGGTCGGTGTCCAGAGCCCCCGGCAGACGGTTCAACAGTGCCACCACCGCGCGCCAGGCGCGTCCTTCGACCGGGTTCAGCCAATCCGTCACTTGTCCGCCTTCTCTCCACCCCGGCGACGATTGCGGCAGTGGTCGCTCGGCTATGGAGAGTTTGCCACGACTTCGCTCGGTCGTGTGGCATCTCGGAAACGAAGGTGAGTTCATTCACAGGGTCCACGCGGCCCCGCGGCGGATCAGGCGGCGGTGCGGCCGCGGAGGAACTCCAGCGCCTTGTCGGCGTGCACATTCGCGCGTAGTTCACTACTGATCACGGTCAGGATCCGGCGGTCGGTACCGATCACGAAGGTATGTCGCTTCACCGGCATCAGCTTGCCCAGCAGGCCGCGCTTGACTCCGTATTCCTCGGCGACCGTGCCGTCGGCGTCGGAGAGCAGCGGATATTCCAGCCGCTGCGCTCCCGCGAACCCGGCCTGCACGTCCACCGCGTCGGCACTGATCCCGGCGCAACCGGCGCCGAGCGCGGCGAATTCGGCGGTGAGATCACGGAAATGGCAGGCCTCGGCGGTGCATACCGGAGTGTTCGCGGCGGGGTAGAAGAACAGGACGAGTGGCCCGCCCGCCAGCAGGGAGTCCAGGGAGCGGAGCGTACCGCTCTGATCCGGGAGTTCGAACGAGGGCGCGAGCGAGCCGATCTTCATACCCGGACAGTACCTGTGACGGCGGGTCGCGCGGGGTGCGTCGTGACGCCTCGGAACGGAACTGGAATGATAGGGCAAATGCACGGCGCGCCCACTCCCGCGACTACCTCCCGCGAACGATTCCTCGAACTCGCCGCCGAACACCGGGTCGTTCCCGTGACCCGGAAGGTGCTGGCGGATTCGGAGACTCCGCTGTCGGCCTACCGCAAACTGGCCGGCGACCGCGCGGGCACTTTCCTGTTCGAATCCGCGGAGACCGGCCGATCGTGGTCGCGCTGGTCGTTCATCGGCGCGGGCAGCCCGTCCGCGCTCACCGTCGTGGACGGCGACGCCACCTGGCTCGGCACCACTCCGGCGGGTGCGCCCTCGGGCGGCGATCCGCTCGCGGCGCTGCACGAGACCCTGGAACTGCTGCGCACCGAACGGCTGCCCGGGCTGCCGCCGCTCACCGGCGGCATGGTCGGTTACCTCGGCTACGACGCGGTACGCCGGATGGAACGGCTGCCCGAGCACGCGCTCGACGATCTGCGACTGCCGGAGATGGTGCTGCTGCTGGCCACGGACCTGGCCGCGTTCGATCATCACGAGGGCGCGATCACCCTGATCGCCAATGCGGTGAACTGGGACGGCACCTCCGAGAACGTCGACGCGGCCTACGACGACGCCGTCGCCCGGCTCGACCGGATGACCGCCGCGCTCGGCGCGCCCGCCCCCTCCACGGTCTCGGTGTTCGATCAGCCCGAACCGCAGTTCCGGCGGGCCCGGACCCCGAACGAGTTCGGTGCCGGTGTGCGTCGCCTGGTCTCCGAGATCGAGGCCGGCGAGGCATTCCAGGTGGTGCTGTCGCAGCGCTTCGAGATGGATTACGGCGGCGCGCCGATCGATCTGTACCGGATGCTGCGCGCGGCCAACCCGAGCCCCTACATGTTCCTGCTGCACATTCCGGATGGGGACGGTAACACCGCGTTCTCCATCGTCGGGTCCAGCCCGGAGGCGCTGGTGGCGGTGCAGGACGGGGTCGCGACCACGCATCCGATCGCGGGGACCCGGTGGCGCGGCGCCACCGAGGAGGACGATCTGCTGCTCGAGAAAGGTCTGCTGGCCGACGAGAAGGAGAACGCCGAACATCTCATGCTGGTCGATCTCGGCCGTAACGATCTCGGCCGGGTGTGTGTCCCCGGGACGGTGCGGGTCACCGAATACCGGCACGTCGAGCGGTACAGCCATGTGATGCACCTGGTCTCCACGGTCACCGGGCGGCTCGCCCCGGGCAAGATCGCCCTGGACGCGGTGCGCGCGTGTTTCCCGGCGGGCACGCTCTCCGGGGCGCCCAAGGTCCGCGCGATGCAGTTGATCGAAGAACTCGAGCCCACCCGGCGCGGTGTGTACGGCGGGGTGGTCGGCTACCTCGATTTCGCCGGCGACGCCGATACCGCGATCGCCATCCGTACCGCGCTGCTCAAGGACGGGATCGCCTACGTGCAGGCCGGCGCCGGTGTGGTGGCCGACTCCGAGGCCGAGTACGAGGACACCGAATCCCGTAACAAGGCGATGGCCGTCCTGCGCGCGGTCGCCGCCGCCGGAACGGTGCGTGCCTTCGACGAGGGCACCGACGCCGACCCGCGCCGGGACGGGGATCGCGCATCCGCCGCCTCGGTGCCCGGCGGCGGCGTATGACGGCGCCCGGCGATCCGGCCGCCGGCCCCGGGTCCGGCGACACCCGCGGAGCCGCCCCGGGTGGTGCCGATTCCGGCGCGACCCGGCCGCGGTCCGTCGACTGGGGCGACGAGGAACTGCCCGCCGCCACGCCGGCCGGGCCCGCCCCGGGCAGCCGGTACCCGGTGCCCGCGATCGGGTTGCTCGCCGTGGCCGCGGCCGCGCTGTGGGGGTCCTCGCGACTGACCTGGGTCACCGTCACGTCGGCGGACGGGCTCACCGAGCCGCGCACCGACGCACTGAACGGCGGTGTCTGGTTCGGCGCGCTGACACCGCTGGCGCTGGTGCTGCTGGCCGCGATCGCGGCGGTCCTGGCGACCCGTGGGTGGGTGCGCCGGCTGGTGGGAGTTCTGGTGGCGTTGATCGCCGCGGTGACCGCCGTTCCGGCACTGGCCCTGATCACCGGGTCCGGGGCCACGGAGCAACGGGCGGCGGCGCTGGCCGAACTGCCCGGCCGGGCCCAGGTACAGGAGCTGGTGACGGCACCGGGTGCCGCCGTGCTCGCGCTGGCCGGGGCGGTGGCGGCGTTCGGCGCCGGACTGCTGCTGGCCCGGATGCCGGCCGGGGCGAAACAGCTCTCCGGCAAATATGACGCCCCCGCCACCCGCAAGGCCGCGGCGACGCGGGCGGTCCAGGAGGGTACGGCGGGCGGCCCGCTGCCGGAACGGGTGCTGTGGGACGCCCTCGATGCCGGTGCCGACCCGACCGATCCCGCGGACACGGAGCCGGCGGCGCCGGGCGACACACCGAACACGCGCGCTACCCATTCCGAGGCCTCGGGAAACATTCCCGAGGGGTCCGGAGACGGCGAGAACCGGCCGGGTACGGCCGGAAAAGCGGATTCGAAGGAATCCGGTGACGTCCCTTAGCAGGTCGGCCGGGGCGGTGTGACCCGCCCCCGGCGTCACGGCGTCGCGCGCTTCCATTTACTCTTGTTCAGCATCGGTGAGACATCGCCTGGGGGAATCCTGCAGGCAATAACTCGCGTCTCCCCAGAAAGGATTCGAGCCAGATGACGGTACTCGACTCGATTCTCGACGGGGTCCGCTCGGATGTAGCCGCTCGGGAAGCGGTGCTGGACTTCCCGGCAGTGAAGGCAGCGGCCGCCGCCGCGGCCCCGCCGCTCGATGCGAAGGCCGCCCTTCTCGAAGACGGTATCGGCGTGATCGCCGAGGTGAAGCGGGCCAGTCCCTCCAAAGGGGCACTCGCCGAGATCATCGATCCGGCCAGTCTCGCCAAGGCCTACGAGGACGGTGGGGCGCGCGTGATCAGCGTGCTGACCGAGGGCCGCCGGTTCCACGGATCGCTCGACGATCTGGACGCGGTCCGGGCCAGCGTGAACATTCCGGTGCTGCGCAAGGATTTCGTCGTCGGGCCCTACCAGATCCACGAGGCCCGGGCGCACGGCGCCGATGTGATCCTGCTGATCGTCGCGGCGCTGGAGCAGGACACTCTGGCCTCGCTCATCGACCGCACCGAATCGCTCGGGATGACCGCGCTGGTCGAGGTGCACACCGAGGAAGAGGCCGATCGGGCGCTCACCGCGGGCGCCACGGTCATCGGGGTCAACGCCCGGAACCTCAAAACTCTCGAGGTCGATCGGGACTGCTTCTCCCGGATCGCCCCGGGCCTGCCCACCGAGGTCATCCGGATCGCCGAATCCGGGGTCCGCGGCACCGCCGATCTGCTCGCCTACGCCGGTGCCGGTGCCGGCGCGGACGCGGTACTGGTCGGCGAGGGGCTGGTCACCAGTGGCGACCCGCGCGCGGCGGTATCCGAACTGGTCACCGCGGGCACGCATCCGTCCTGCCCCAAACCGGCCCGGCGGGGGCGATGATGGCCGCGGGCGGCCCCTCGTCCACCAGTGCCCCGCTGCCCGCCGCCAGCCGGGGGGTGGCCCAGCGCAGCGAGCACGAACCCGATGAGGGTGGCCATTTCGGCGTCTACGGCGGCCGGCATGTACCCGAGGCGCTGATGGCGGTGATCGAGGAGGTCACCGCCGAATACGACAAGGCGCGGCTGGACCCGGACTTCCTCGCCGAACTGGACCGGCTGCAGCGCGATTACACCGGCCGGCCGTCGCCGGTCTTCGAATGCGTGAACCTGGCCGAGCACGCCGGCGGCGCGCGAATCCTGCTCAAACGCGAGGACCTGAACCACACCGGGTCGCACAAGATCAACAATGTGCTGGGCCAGGCGCTGCTCGCCAAGCGGATGGGCAAGACCCGGATCATCGCCGAAACGGGCGCCGGGCAGCACGGTGTCGCCACCGCCACCGCGTGCGCGCTGCTGGGCCTGAAATGCATTGTCTACATGGGTGCCGTGGATACCGCGCGGCAGGCGCTCAACGTGGCCCGGATGCGCTTGCTCGGCGCCGAGGTCGTCTCGGTGACCCTGGGCTCGCAGACACTCAAGGACGCGATCAACGAGGCGCTGCGCGACTGGGTCACCAATGCCGACGACACCTACTACTGCTTCGGCACCGCCGCCGGACCCCATCCCTTCCCGGTGATGGTCCGCGATTTCCAGCGGGTCGTCGGACTGGAGGCCCGCGCGCAGGTGCAGTCCCTGACCGGGCGCCTGCCCGACGCGGTGACCGCCTGTGTGGGCGGCGGCTCCAACGCCATCGGAATCTTCCACGCCTTCATCGACGACCCCGGCGTCCGGCTGATCGGATACGAGGCGGCCGGTGACGGTGTGGAGACCGGACGGCACGCGGCCACTTTCGCCGGCGGTTCCCCGGGTGCGTTCCAGGGCGCCTACTCGTACCTGCTGCAGGACGAGGACGGTCAGACCATCGACTCGCATTCCATCTCCGCCGGGCTGGACTATCCCGGCGTCGGCCCGGAGCACGCTTTCCTGAAGGATATCGGCCGCGCCGAGTATCTCCCGGTCACCGATACCGCCGCGATGGACGCCCTGCTGCTGCTGAGCCGCGCCGAGGGCATCATCCCGGCCATCGAATCGGCGCACGCGGTGGCCGGGGCGATCGAACTCGGCCGGGAACTCGGCGAGGGCGCGATCATCCTGGTGAACCTGTCCGGTCGTGGTGACAAGGATATGGATACCGCCGCCCGCTGGTTCGGGCTCTTCGACGATCCGGACACCGGCAAGGAGAACGGTCAGTGAGTTCCGATTCCCGACTCGGCCCCACCTTCGCCGCCTGCCGGGCCGAAAACCGGGCCGCGCTGATCGGGTATCTGCCCGCGGGATACCCGGACCTCGAGGGATCGCGCCGGGTCGTCCGCGCGATGGTCGAATCCGGTTGCGATATCGTCGAAGTCGGCGTCGCCTATTCCGATCCGGTGATGGACGGACCCACCATCCAGGCCGCGGCCGATCAGGCGCTGCGCGGCGGGGTCCGGGTGCGCGATGTGTTCTCCGTGGTCGAGGCCGTGACGAGTGCGGGTGCGCAGGCCGTGGTGATGACCTACTGGAACCCGGTGCTCAAGTACGGTGTGGACCGTTTCGCCCGCGACCTGGCCGCGGCCGGTGGTGCCGGACTGATCACCCCGAACCTGATCCCGGAGGAAGCGGGTGACTGGTTCGCCGCCTCCGACGCCCATCATCTCGACCGGATCTTCCTGGTCGCCCCGTCCTCCACCGAGGAGCGTCTGGCCTCCACCCTCGAGGCCAGCTCCGGTTTCGTCTACGCCGCGTCGACCATGGGTGTCACCGGCGCCCGCGACGCCGTCTCGACCATGGCGCCCGCTCTGTGCGCGCGAATCCGTGAGCACAGCGAAATCCCGATCGGTGTGGGCCTGGGAGTGCGCTCCGGCGCGCAGGCCGCCGAGATCGCCGCGTACGCCGACGGTGTGATCGTCGGGTCCGCCCTCGTATCGGCCGCCGCACAGGGCCTGGACGCGGTCCGTGCCCTGACCGGCGAGCTGGCCGACGGGGTCCGCGCGGCGACTGTCACCTCCTGATCGGCGTGCTTCCCGTGACACACGGGTGGAGCCCGTACTTGCCTGGATAATCGGCTCGACTACGGTTGCCCCGTGACCGTTATCGCCGCACCGGATACCGTCGCGACCGCCGGAACCCCCGGCGGCGCCGTCCCGCACGCCGCCGATCTACTGGCCTATCTCCCCAGTCCGCCGCAGGGCGTCTGGGAAATCGGGCCGTTCCCGCTGCGGGCGTATGCGATCTGCATCATCCTCGGGATCATCGTCGCCATCTGGTGGGGCGAGAAACGCTGGCAGGCCCGTGGCGGCGAAGCCGGCACCGTGCTGGATGTCGCGGTCTTCGCCGTCCCGTTCGGGCTCGTCGGCGGACGCCTCTACCACGTCGCCACCGACTGGCAGAAGTACTTCGGCGCCGACGGCAACCCGGTGGATGCGCTGAAGATCTACCAGGGCGGGCTCGGTATCTGGGGCGCGGTCTTCTTCGGCGCCATCGGTGCCTGGGTCGCCTGCCGCATCTACAAGATCCCGCTGCCCGCGCTCGGCGACGCCGTCGCCCCGGCGATTCTGCTGGCGCAGGCCATCGGGCGGCTCGGCAACTACTTCAACCAGGAGCTCTACGGCCGGGAAACCGATCTGCCGTGGGGCCTGGAGATCTATCTCCGGTTCGACGATTCCGGCCGGCTCGACATGATGAACGGTGTCTCCTCCGGCGAGGTGCATTCGATCGTGCACCCCACATTCCTCTACGAGTTGATCTGGAACGTGCTGGTGGTGGTCGCGCTGGTGCTGATCGACCGGCGTTTCCGGATCGGCCACGGCCGGCTGTTCGCCCTGTACGTGGCCGGTTACTGCTTCGGCCGGTTCTTCGTCGAGCTCATGCGTGACGACGAGGCCACGCAGATCGCGGGTATCCGGATCAACTCGTTCACCTCCGGTCTGGTGTTCCTCGCCGCGGTCGCCTATGTCCTGTTCGCGACCAAGGGGCGCGAAACCCCCGAGCAGCTGAGCCCGGACGCGGCTCCCCGGCCGTGGCCGTGGCAGCTGGGCGCATTGCGTGCGGCGGGGGCCGCCGGCGCGGCGGGTTCGGTGGCGACGGCGACAGACGCCACCGGCGAGACGGTCGAGGACGCCGCCGGTGACGCGGCCGGGGATGCCGGAAAGGGCGAGGCGGGGGACCCCGGAAAGGACGCGGCCGGGGGCGCCGGAAAGGATGAGGTCGGGGACGCCGGAACCGCCGGTGCCGCATCGGCTTCCGAGCCTGCGGCAGGAAAGGAAGCGCTCGGCGAAGCCGGGGAGACCGATTCGGGCGCCGCGGACCCGGATGCGACGGAGGCGAAGTCGGGTTCCGGCTCGGCCGAGGCGGAATCGGCGGCGACCGCGACCGGGTCATCCGATGATTCCGTGCCCGAGAAGGACGGCGAAGCCGCCGAATCCGCTGCTCCGCGAGGCAAATAGGACTCCGTTCGGCGGGCGGTGCGGGCGTCTGGCAGCATCTTGTCGGAGGGGAGGCGACACCAGGTTGTCTTCCGCTGCCGGGGGCACCGACCAAGGAGGAACGATGACCGATCCGTACCAGCAGGGCGGGCCGCAGTACGGCCCACCCGGAACCGGGCCGGACCTGAGCAAATCGCCCGGTGCGCCGGGCTACCCGTCGCAGCCGCAACCGCAGCCCTACCAGTCCTATCCGTCCCAGCCGCAGCCGTACCCGCCGCAGGGCCAGTACGGGGCGCCTCCCGGCTACGGCCAGCCGCCGGCCGGCTACGGCCCCCCGATGGGCCCCGGCGGATACAACCCGATGGACCCCGAGGCGCCGTACGGCCGGGATATGAACGGCGTGCCGTACTCGGACAAGCAGAAACTGACCGCCGGTCTGTTGCAGATCTTCCTGGGCGCGTTCGGTGCGGGACGGTTCTACATCGGCGATACCGGTATCGCGATCGCCCAGATCGCGGTTACCTGGCTCACCTGTGGCTTCGGTGGTATCTGGCCGCTCATCGACGGCATCATGATGCTCACCGGCAGTGTGCAGGACCCGCAGGGACGGCCCCTGCGCGAGAACTGACCCGCGACACGCTTTCCGCAGACCCCCGGCGCCCCGGGGGTCTGTTCTGTTTCCCGGGTGGTCCGCGTGTCGCTGTGCGGCGGGGCGTTGTCCACGCCCGGGGATGCGGCCGCGGGCACGCCGACTTCGGGTGCCGTAGCGTGGAGTTCACCGTCGTGTAGCTATGCAGTTAAATCCGTATGGCAGAGTTAGCTTCGCAGGTCTACCCGCTGATCCGCCGTATGCTGCGGTCGGCGGATCGCCCGGGGGCGGGCGGAACGGGACAACTCGGCAGGATTAGGCTCGACACGTGATGCGACGGACGAAGATTGTGTGCACCCTCGGCCCGGCCACTGCCACCGAGGAACGTATTCGAGAGCTCGTCGAGAGTGGTATGGATGTCGCCCGGCTCAATTTCAGCCACGGCGAGCACTCCGACCACGCCGAAAACTACAAGAAGGTGCGGCAGGCCTGCGACGATCTCGGCCGCGCCGTCGGCATACTCGCCGATCTGCAAGGCCCCAAGATCCGACTGGGTCGCTTCGCCGAGGACCGGACGGTCTGGGCGACCGGTGAGACCGTGCGTATCACCGTCGACGATATCGTCGGCAGCCACGACCGCGTCTCCACCACCTACAAACAGCTCGCCGCCGACGCCAAATCCGGCGACCGGCTGCTGGTCGACGACGGCAAGGTCGGGCTCGAGGTGATCCGCGTCGAGGGCAACGACGTGGTCTGCGAGGTGACCGAGGGCGGCCCGGTCAGCAATAACAAAGGCGTTTCGCTGCCGGGTATGGACGTTTCGGTGCCCGCGCTCTCCGAGAAGGACATCGAGGATCTGGAATTCGCGCTCAACCTGGGCGTGGACTTCATCGCGCTGTCGTTCGTGCGCTCCCCCTCGGATATCGAACTCGTCCACGATGTGATGGACCGGGTCGGTCGCCGGGTGCCGGTGATCGGCAAATTGGAGAAGCCCGAGGCCATCGACAACCTCGAGGCCGTGGTCCTGGCGTTCGACGCGGTCATGGTGGCCCGCGGCGACCTCGGTGTGGAACTGCCGCTCGAGCAGGTGCCGATCGTGCAGAAGCGGGCGATCCAGATGGCGCGGGAGAACGCCAAGCCGGTCATCGTGGCCACCCAGATGCTCGAATCGATGATCGAGAATTCCCGGCCGACCCGCGCGGAGGCCTCGGATGTGGCGAACGCGGTGCTCGACGGCGCGGACGCGGTCATGCTGTCCGGGGAAACCTCGGTCGGTCGGTACCCGATCGAGACCGTGCGCACCATGGCCCGCATCGTGCACGCGGTGGAGACCGAATCCACCAATGTCCCGCCGCTCACCCACACCCCGCGGACCAAGCGCGGTGTGATCTCCTACGCGGCCCGCGATATCGGGGAACGTCTCAACGCCAAGGCCCTGGTGGCCTTCACCCAGTCCGGTGACACGGTCCGCCGGCTGGCCCGGCTGCACACGCCGCTGCCGCTGCTGGCGTTCACCCCCCTTCCGGAAGTACGCAGCCAGCTGGCACTGACCTGGGGCACCGAAACCTTCATCGTGCCTACCGTGGACAGCACCGATGCCATGATCAAACAGGTCGATCAGGCGCTGCTGAGCATGAACCGGTACCGCAAGGGCGACCTCGTGGTCATCGTCGCGGGCTCCCCTCCCGGTACCGTCGGTTCCACCAACCTGATCCATGTGCACCGCATCGGCGAGGAGGACCACTGATGACCGAGGATCGCGGAGCCGCTCGGTGAGCGCGCCGGTCGACGAAACCGAGACGGACAACCACACCGATCTCGACACCCTGCTGGAACTGCTGGACCTCGACGAGGTGTCCGAGGACGTATTTCTCGGACACCATCCCGAGAAGGTGTCCAGCCGGACCTTCGGCGGTCAACTCGTCTCCCAGGCGGTGATCGCGGCGGGCCGGACCGCCGGACATCGTCCGATCCACGTGCTGAACGCTCATTTCGTGCGCGGCGGCGATGTGAAGAAGCCGATCGAGTACCACGTGGAGCGGCATCGTGACGGCCGGGCATTCGCCAACCGCACGGTCACCGCCACCCAGGACGGCCAGGAACTGTTCGTCATGCTGGCCTCGTTCCAGGAGTGGGGTAAGGGCCTCGAGCACGCGCACGAGCGGCCCGAGGTGCCGGACCCGGAGACCCTGCCGCGGATCCAGGAGAGCTTCGCCGGGTTCGAGGACAAACTCGAGATGTTCGTGAACGCCCCGCATCCGATCGATATGCGGTACACGAACGATCCGGCCTGGATTCTCAAGGGGACCGGAGAGAAGCTCAATCACAACCGGGTGTGGATGCGCGCCGACGGCACTCTGCCCGACGATCCGCTGATCCATGTCGCGGCGCTGAGCTATTCCTCCGACACCACCGTGCTCGATTCGATCATCACCACGCACGGCCTGTCGTGGGGTCTGGACCGGATCGTGGCCGCCACGGTGAACCATTCCATCTGGTTCCACCGGCCGTTCCGTTTCGACGACTGGGCGCTGTACTCCACCGAGTCCCCGGTCGCCGCGGGATCGCGAGGCCTGGCCACGGGCCGGTTCTACTCGCGCGCGGGCGACCTGCTGGCCACGACCGTGCAGGAAGGCGTGATCCGGCACTTCCCGGCTCGCCGCTGAGCAGACGCGAACTGCCGGATCAGAGTCGCTCCGGCAACAGCGGTTCCCGGCCGAGATCGGTGCGCTGTTCGGCGCTGAAGGTGAACGGGGCGCCGGGGCCGTGTGCGTCCAATCCGCGGAGCAGCCGGTGTTCGAGGGCGGCGAGATAACCGTCGGTGAGTTCGGCCGGATCGCCGGCCAGGCTCAGCGCGATCTCGAATGTCGCGTGCCCCTGCGGCTGCGCCCCGGGATTCGCGGTGCGCCAGCGGCTGTCGAACTCGCGGTGCCGGGAATCGTCCTCGGCGACGGGCAGGGTGAAACGCCACGCGCAGATATCACCGTCACCCAGATGCTCGTCCAGTTCCGCTCGGACGGTGTCGACGAGATCGTCCAGGATTTCCGGGGTCACATAAACATGAAGCGAAACATCCGAAATGCGTTTCGGCATGCCTGATTCCTGTCGTGTGTCGAACCTGCAACGGGATCGGATTCTTCGGAACGATGGTCCGGATGGCGAGTGTAGTGCCCGGAACGTGGAAAGTCAGGTTGCACGCCGGTATTCGCGGTTGTCCGGGGCGCCGGCGGGCCGGACGCGGGTCCGCGGGGCCCGGCCTGCCGCGGCACGGCGGGGAATCGGCGGGTCGGCTCCCGCGGCGGACCGCGCGCCGGTCAGACCGGTGTTCGGGCTCGGGGCCTCATGCGTACCAGCCGGTGTGCTGGGCCGCGACCAGTGGTGAGAGCCGGGGGGCGGCGGCATTCGGCTGCACCACCAGCGGTGGCCGGCCCCACTGCCGATCCCCGGGCGTGGCGGTGGGGGCCAGGGCCACCAGCAGCGGTACCAGCGCGTCGGCGATCCGGTCACCGACCTCGCAGTACGCCTTGGCCGACAGGCCCACCGGGTCGGCGATGTTCTCCCGCCCGACCCGCGACAGGTTGTGCCGGTGGCGATGCAGATCGGCCACGGTCCGGGCACCGGTGACGCGGGCGATCCGGTAGGCCTCCAGCAGCGTGAAGGTCCGTGAGTTCGAGCCGGCTGCCGTGTCGCCCACCTCGTCGCGAATGTTCTCGGTCATGGTGAGTACGACATCCGCGCGATCGATATGCTCGGGTCTGAGTTTGCGCGCACGGAAACCACCGGGATCCCCACCGAGCCCGGTGATGGCCTCGGCCGCCCGCGGTTCCACCGGAAAGCCCACCAGGGCCCGGGTGCCGGCACTTTCGGCGGTGATGCCGGTGAGCCGGTATTCGACTGCGATGGAACGGGTGAGCCGTTCGGCGATCACCGAGCGGCACACGTTTCCATTGCAGACGAACAGGATGTGCATAGCGGCAACGGTAATTCGCGCCGTCCGCGCTGAGCACCGGTCTCTGTGCAATTTCACAGCGCTCCGGGTGTCAATTCATCTGCGCGTAGCGTGCCGTACACGAATCCGGCCCGATTTTTCCCGGCGGTACGAAAAATGTTTCCGTGAAGACCGTGCCGTTCCCTCCGGTGGGGCCGTGCGGTCCGCCTGCGGAGTTCTAATTCCGAGAGGATCCGTCCCGGATGCCCGGATGCCCGGATGCCCGGATGCCCGGATGCCCGGATGCCCGGATGCCCGGATGCCCGGATGCCCGGATGCCCGGATGCCCGGAACGATCCGCGGCGTACGGTGGCCGAAGTATGCCCGGAGGACCCGTCGAGTGAGGGGAAGGTGGCTGCTCATGGCCGGTTCTGTGGGTTTCGCGGGACCGACGGTGACCCCGGAATACGCGCGAACGGTGGCGCGGACGGCGTATCTGTGGGGCTGGCCGCTGGTGAACATGCACAACCGCCGCGTCGCGATGAATCAGCTCGCCGAGCCCGGGCTGCTGGCCGGAACCGTGCCGGCCGGTCCGCCCGGCACATTGAGCATGCTGAGCGATTATCTCCGGCCCGAGGAACGTCTCGTCGCGTGCCCGGATCAGGACGTGGTCCACGGGTTCGGGGTGCTGGACGGGCGGCTGGAGCCCTCGGTGGTGCAGGTACCCGAATTCGGTGACCGGTTCTGGGTGTATCGGGCAGTGGATCAGCGCACCGATTCGTTCGCCCGGCTCGGTGCCGTGTACCGGACCACGCCCGGGTTCTATCTGCTCGCGCACGAATTGTGGACGGGTACGGTGCCCGCCGGGATCACCGGCGTCTTCCGCTACGACACCCGCTGCGGGGCGGTGATCCCCCGGGTTTTCCTCGACGACACCGCGCGCGACCGTGCGGTGATCGCGCCGCTGGTGGACCGGATCACCATGTATCCGCTGTCGGAGTTCGACGGCAGTATGCGGATCGCCGACCGGTCGTCGGTGCCCTCCTTCGGCGGGGGGTCCGCGCCCCGCGGCCGGTACGAGCGGCAGTGGGTGGATCCGGAACAGTTCTTCTGCGTACTCGGTGAGGTGCTCGACGAGGTGCCGCCGCGGCCGGGTGAGCAGGCCCTGTACGCGCGGTTGCGCGCAGTGCTCGCCGCGGCCGCGCACGACCGCGAGATCGCGGAGGTGCTGCGGCAGGCCGCGGTCGACACCGATGGGGCGGTGGGGGAGTTGTTCGAATTCCGCAATATCGGCATCCCGGTGGCCCGGCACTGGACCACCGGGCACAACGGCGCCGCGTTCGGGACCGACTACCTTTCCCGGACCGCGATGGCGAAAGCGAACATCTTCGCCGGCATACCGGACGAAACCGCCTGCTACTACCAGGATCTCGACGACGCCGGCAACCGCCTGCACGGTGCCCGCACCTACACGGTGCACTTTCCCGCCGGGCAGTTGCCGCCGGTGCGGGGGTTCTGGTCGCTGACGGTCTACAACAGCCGCCACCTCTTCCACTCCAACGAACTGGACCGGTATTCGCTGGGGACCAGGAATCAGGACCTCACCTACGGTGACGACGGATCGCTCACCCTCACCGTCGGCGGTGCCGGTCCCAGCGATCCGAAACAGCTCGCCAATTGGCTACCCGCACCCGATGACGAATTCTCGCTCGTCCTGCGCGCCTACTGGCCCGAATCCGGCATTCTCGACGGCAGCTGGGCGCCTCCCGCGGTCGGGCCACGGGTCTGACCCCGCTTCCCGATATCGCGCCCGGCGGGCCCGGGTGCCGGCCCAACGCCTCGCCGCCGACGGCCCGCCGCGCGGATCAGGAGGACCCGGCACGCGATCGACGAGGCCCGTACGCGCGACGACGAGATGATGTTCGTCGAGCCCGGAGCGACCACCCCGATAGCGCAGTACGTGGGTGATATGTGGCGGCGGGAGTCGCGCTCGCCATCGGACCGGCTGCGGGTGTCCCGCGGCAGGCGATATTGCCCCGCGGCGACGCCGGTACGCCGGAGATCGCGGCTCCGGACGACCGCACGGATCGACCCGCCGGTGTCGTTCATCGGAGAAGGCGCGGGAGCGCGGACGGCCGGTGACCTGATCCCGGAGGATCCGGACGCGGTGTGGGAGAAAATGGACCCCGGCGTGTGAGCAGCCGCGGACCCACCGCGGACTGCGTGAGACGGAGGGGAATCGGCCGGATTCGGAAATACCGTCCGACCTTGGTGCCGAGTGTGGGACTCGAACCCACACGTCCTTTCGGACAACGGTTTTTGAGACCGTCGCGTCTGCCAGTTCCGCCAACTCGGCGCACCGGGTGCACATAGTATCCGCTGCCGGCCCGGAACACCCAATCGCGGGGGCCGCGAGAGTGCCGGAACCCGGTTACGCAGGGTATATGCACCGCCGATCCCGGTGAAAGGTAGTCTCTACACCACCCGATCGCGTGACGGCGGATCGACGGCCGTACCTCGGCCGAGATCCGTCGTCCGTGCTCTCGGGACGAGGCATCGGAACCAGAGGGGTCGTTTATGAGCACTAGTGCGGACGCCGCGGCGAAACGCGTGGTCGTCGCCGAAGACGAGGCGTTGATCCGGATGGATCTGGTCGAGATGCTGACCGAAGAGGGATACCAGGTGGTGGGGGAGGCCGGGGACGGTCAGCAGGCGGTGGACCTCGCGGTGGAGCACCGGCCGGATCTGGTGATCATGGATGTGAAGATGCCGCGCCGGGACGGGATCGATGCCGCGGCCGAGATCGCCTCCAAACGTGTTGCGCCCGTGGTCATCCTGACCGCGTTCAGTCAGCGTGATCTGGTGGAGCGGGCGCGCGACGCCGGTGCCATGGCCTATTTGGTGAAGCCGTTCACCAAATCCGATCTGGTTCCGGCGATCGAACTGGCGGCCAGTCGCTTCCACGAGATCACCGCGCTGGAGAGCGAGGTCGCGGGCCTGTCCGAGCGGTTGGAGACACGTAAACTCGTCGAGCGGGCCAAGGGTGTGCTCATGCAGACCCAGGGGCTCAGTGAACCGCAGGCCTTCAAATGGATCCAGCGCACCGCCATGGACCGCCGTACCACGATGAAGGCGGTGGCCGAGGTCGTCCTGGAGAATCTCACCCCGCAGTAGCCCCGCGGCGGGCGCGTACCGGCCTTAACCGCCCGGAAACACCGGCCGGAAAATAATTTGCGAAGACATCATCCCGATGATCCGAATGTGACACGGGATCAACATGCCGGAGCTATGTTTCTCACGAGTCGGAGTTTTCGGCTTCCTCGGCCGGCCGAGGTTGATGAGGAACATAGGGGTAGATCGTGCTTGATTCTACTTGGCTGCCGGGTGTCCCCCGGCGCGGGCGCACGGTACGCACAATACTGAGTATCGGCGCTGCCGCGGCGCTGGTCCTGACCGGTTGCGGCGACAAAACCGCCGGTGAGTCGGATACGGCGGGAGCGGGGGGACTGTCCATCCAGCCGCTGATGCAGATCGACTCGGCGGGTAAGGAAGTGCCGGCCGCCGATACCGGCGCCGCGGCCGATCCGGCCGGTAACGGGGCGGCGACCTGCCCGCCGACCACCACCATCGCCATGGCCGGCGCGCTGACCGGCCCCGACGCGGCGCTGGGCATCAATATCGTCAACGGTGTGAAACTGGCGCTGGACCAGCACAACAAGGCGAATCCGGGCTGCCGGATCAAGCTGAAGGAATACGACACCGAGGGCGATCCGCAGAAGGCCAGCCAGGTGATCCCGCAGATCGTGAACGATCCGTCGGTGCTCGGTGTGGTCGGTCCCGCGTTCTCCGGGGAGACCAAGGCCACCGGTCAGATCCTCAGCGATGCCGGGCTGGTGGCGGTCTCCTCCTCGGCCACCAATGCCACGCTGACGAAGAACGGCTGGAAGACCTTCTTCCGCGGCCTGGCCAATGACGATGTGCAGGGCCCGTCGGTGGCGAAGTACCTGGTCGGCACGGCCGGCTACAAGAAGGTGTGCGTGGTCCAGGACAACACCGATTACGGTGTGGGCCTGGCCCAGAGCATCACTGCCGGCCTGGGCGCGGCCGCCGATCCGGCCTGCGCGGCCAGTATCAAAAAGGGCGACAAGGACTTCTCCGCCACCGTCACCAAGATCTCCGGCGCCCGGCCGGACGCGATCTTCTACTCGGGGTACTACGCCGAGGCGGCACCGCTGGTGCAGCAGTTGCGATCCGGCGGCGTGGACGCGACCTTCGTCTCCGCCGACGGCACCAACGATCCGCAGTTCGTCTCCCAGGCGGGCGGCTCGTCGGAGGGTGCGCTGCTGTCGTGCCCGTGCGGCCCCGGGCCGGACGAGTTCTCCCAGGCCTACGAGGAACTGAACGGCCAGGCGCCGGGCGTGTACTCGGTGGAGGGCTACGACCTCACCACCATCCTCGCGGCCGGTATCGATGCCGGCAAACTCACCCGCCCCGACCTGCTGGAGTTCGTCCGCGGGTACAGCGGGGACGGTCTGGCCCGGCACTACCAGTGGAATGCGGACGGTGAACTGTCCTCCGCGCTGATCTGGGTCTACAAGGTCGGATAACGGTCGGCGGGCGGTACGCGCTCCGGCATTCGCCGGGGCGCGTACCGCGCGCTGCTCGGGTGAGGGTCCGATGACGATGAGGGCGGATTTCGAATGACAGCATCCTTGCCGGCCGCCGCGGCCGTTCTCGCGCAGGGATCGATCGACTTCAACTACCAGGGTGTTATCGATCAATTCTGGCGGCTCACGGTCGACGGTTTGTCCTACGGTGCGATATATGCGCTGGTAGCGGTGGGGTACACCCTGGTCTACGGGGTACTCCGGTTGATCAATTTCGCGCATTCCGAGGTATTCATGCTCGGCATGTTCGGGCAGTACGTGGGTCTGATGCTGCTGGGGTTCGCGCCCAGCGGCAATGTCTACAGCCAGGGCGTCATACTCACGGTGACCTATATGGGCCTGGCGATGCTCTTCGGGATGGCGGTGTCGGGTGCGGCCGCGGTGGGATTGGAGCGTGCGGCCTATCGGCCGCTGCGCCGCCGCGGTGCCAAACCGTTGACCTTCCTGATCACCGCGATCGGTATGTCGTTCGTACTCCAGGAGTTCGTGCACTTCGTGCTGCCGAAGCTCTGGCCGGACCTGGGTGGTACCAATGCGCAGCAGCCGATCATGCTGGTCGAACCGACGGTGCAGTTCACCATCGGCGGCGCCGATGTCACCAATGTGACGCTGGTGATCGTGGTGTCGGCGGTGACACTGGCGGTCCTGGCCGAGGTGCTCATCAACCGCACCCGGTTCGGGCGCGGTATCCGCGCGGTGGCCCAGGACCCCGATACCGCCACGTTGATGGGGGTATCGCGGGAACGGGTCATCATGTTGACGTTCCTCATCGGCGGTCTGCTGGCCGGTGCCGCCGCAATGCTGTACGTGATGAAGATCCCCAACGCCATCATCTTCTCCGGCGGGTTCGTGCTCGGCATCAAGGCGTTCAGCGCCGCCGTGCTCGGCGGTATCGGGAACCTGCGCGGCGCTCTGCTCGGTGGACTGCTGCTCGGCCTGGTCGAGAACTACGGCCAGATGCTGTTCGGTACCGAATGGCGGGATGTGGTGGCGTTCGTGGTGCTGGTGCTGGTGTTGTTCTTCCGGCCCACCGGCATTCTCGGTGAAAGTCTCGGGAGGGCCCGCACATGAACACGGTGCAGATCGAGAAAACCGCGGGGCACGGGCTGGGCGACGAGATCCGCGCCTGGTGGGCCGGGCTGAGCCGCCCGGCGCAATGGGCGGTGGGTATCCCCGCCCTCGCGGTGCTGGCGCTGCTGCCGCTGTTCCCGCCGCCGCTGCTGGACACCCCGGGGACCAGCTTCGGCGGGGTCATGGCGCAGTTCGCCATGTACGCCCTGATCGCCATCGGCCTGAACGTGGTGGTCGGCCAGGCCGGGCTGCTGGATCTGGGCTACGTCGGCTTCTACGCGGTCGGCGCGTATACCGTCGGCCTGCTGACCAGCCCGAACAGCCCGTGGAACCAGACCGACGGCGGTTGGCTGCACTCCGATTGGGCATGGCTGGCCTGTGTTCCGCTGGCCATCCTGGTGACCGCGGTCTCCGGGCTGATCCTCGGTTCGCCGACGCTGCGGCTGCGCGGGGACTATCTGGCCATCGTGACCCTCGGCTTCGGTGAGATCGTCCGCCTGCTCGCCGACAACCTGGGTGAACTCACCAACGGCAGCCTGGGTCTGTCCGGCATCGCCTATCCGCACATCGGCGAATCGGAGTCCCGGCCCAACGGTGTGTTCTCGGCCGGAAACGTCGGCGATCCGGGCAGCTCCGACCTGATCGACCGCGCCAACTCCGGGACCTGGTGGTACTGGGTCGGCATGCTCGCCGTGGTGGCGGTGCTGCTGCTGGTCGGCAACCTGGAACGCAGCCGGGTCGGCCGGGCGTGGGTGGCCATCCGCGAAGACGAGGACGCCGCCGAGATCATGGGTGTGCCCACCTTCAAATTCAAGCTGTGGGCGTTCATGATCGGCGCCGGGATCGGTGGCCTGTCCGGCGCCCTGTTCGCCGGGCAGGTGCAGTTCATCAACCCGACCGGGTTCAACATCATCAACTCGATGCTGTTCCTGTGCGCGGTGGTGATCGGCGGCCAGGGCAACAAACTCGGCGTGATCGTCGGGGCCTTCCTGGTGGTGTACCTGCCGAACCGGTTGATGTCGGTGGAGATCACCGATGACGAGACCACCGGATACGTTCAGCTCGCGGTCGCGGTCGTGGTGATCGCGGCGCTGCTGGTGGGCTGGCGGCTGCGGGCCCGGGAGCTGACCGGCCCGTGGCGCTGGGGATATCTCGCGGTGTCCGTGCTCGCGGCGGTGTACGCGGTGCTGCTGCTGAGCAGTGTGCTCATGTTCTATTCCGGCGGTGCGCAGAGTCTCGGTGACCTCAAATATCTGTACTTCGGAATCGCACTGGTGGTGATGATGATTCTGCGACCCCAGGGCCTGTTCCCGGTCCGGCAGAAACTGCTCGCCTATGGCCGGCAGATCGCGCGGGCCGTCCGCCGGCCCGCCACGGAGGTGACCTCGTGACCGGGCCGAACGCGGGTGACGCGTTGTTCGACAACGAGGACCTGGCCGCCGGATACGCGGCCGAGCAACCGATCGAATCGGCCGGTGAGGTCGATGTGGCCGCCGTCGATCCGGCGCTGGCCGACGCGGCGACGGTGGCCGAGGTGGTGGCCGCGCACCGGGAGATCCGCACCGAGGTCGGTGCGCCACTGCTGCGGACCGAGAACCTCACCGTGGAGTTCGGCGGGCTCACCGCCCTGGAGTCGGTGAGTTTCGAGATCCGGCGCGGTGAGATCCTGGGCCTCATCGGCCCCAACGGCGCCGGGAAGACGACCTGTTTCAACGCGATCACCGGGGTGTACCGGCCCGCGGCGGGCGCGGTGTACTTCGACGGGAAACCGCTCACCAAGAGCAAACGTAACGCGATCACCCGGCTCGGGATCGCCCGGACGTTCCAGAACGTGCGGCTCTTCGGTGAGATGACCGCACTGGAAAACGTGGTGGTGGGCACCGACGCCCGGCACCGCACCTCGGTGCCGGGCGCGATTCTGCGGACGCGGCGGCATCGGCGAGAGGAACACGACGCGATCGAACGCGGGATGGCACTGCTGGAGTTCGTGGGGATCGCGCCGCGCGCGGTGGAGAAGGCCCGCAACCTCTCCTACGGCGATCAACGGCGCCTCGAGATCGCGCGGGCGCTGGCGACCGAACCGAAGCTGCTGTGCCTGGACGAACCGGCCGCCGGGTTCAACCCGAGCGAGAAATCCGCGCTCATGGACCTGATCCGCAAGATCCGCGACGACGGGTTCACCGTACTGCTGATCGAGCACGATATGCGGCTGGTGATGGGTGTCACCGACCGGATCGTGGTGCTGGAGTTCGGGCGCAAGATCGCCGACGGCCTACCCGAGCAGATCCGCACCGACCCGGCGGTCATCGCCGCCTACCTGGGCGTCCCGGACGAAGAGCTGACCTCGGCGGATCTCGCGGCGTCCACGGCGGCGCTGCGCGCGGAGAAGAACGCGGCGGATGCCGCCGGGCACGGATCGGAGGAGCGCGGATGACCACGGCACCGGACCAGTTCGCGAAGGACACCGGCACCGAGCCACTGCTCGAGGTCACCGATATGGTTGTCGGCTACGGCAGGATCCAAGCCCTGCACGGTATTTCGCTGCGGGTCGCCCCGGGGGAACTGGTCACCCTGCTGGGCGCGAACGGCGCCGGGAAGACCACCACCATGCGTGCCCTGTCGGGGCTGCTGCCGTTGACCCGCGGGCAGATCCGTTTCGAGGGCGGCGATATCAGTCGGCTGAAGGCGCACGAGCGGGTGATCGCCGGGCTGGTGCAGGCGCCCGAGGGCCGGGGTGTGTTCCCGGGGATGACCGTGCAGGAGAACCTCGATATGGGTTGCTACGCCCGGCCTTTCGCGAAGAAGGTCGAGTACGCGGCGGCTCTGGACCGGGTCTTCGAACTGTTCCCGCGGCTGCTGGAGCGGCGCAAACAGGCCGGCGGCACGCTCTCGGGCGGCGAACAGCAGATGCTCGCCATCGGGCGGGCGCTGATGGCCCGGCCGCGGCTGCTGTTGCTGGATGAACCGTCCATGGGCCTGGCACCGATGGTGATCCAGCAGATCTTCCGGATCATCGCCGAGATCAACGCCACCGGTACCACCGTGCTGCTGGTGGAGCAGAACGCCCGGCAGGCGCTGGCCCGCAGTGATCGCGCCTACATCGTGGAAACCGGGAAGATCACCAAGACCGGGCGCGGCCGCGAGCTGCTCGACGATCCCGCGGTACAGGCCGCCTACCTGGGAGTCGGCTGAGGCCGGCCACCGGCTTCCGGGCGTACCATTTGATCACCGGCATCTGAGGTGTGCGGGGCCGGCCGACGTGGTCCGGTGCAGGGATGGTGTCGGTGGCGGTGAGCCGGAACCGAGTGGCGTCGGCGGGCCGGTCCGGTACGGGGATGGTGTCGGCTCGAGTCGACCCGGTGGCGGCGCGGCGCGCGCCGGGGACGACCCGGTAGCAGGGCGTCGGCGGGCCGGTCCGATACGGGATGGTGCCGGGCGGGGCCGACCCGGTACGGGTGTGGGCGGGTGTCGGTGGGGGTCCCTAGACTCTCGGGGTGTGACCTCACCGACCACTGCGCAGCCGACGTCCGCCTCCGCCGCCCCGGGTTCCTCGGGAGATCGGCCCACGCTGCTGCTACTGGACGGGCATTCGCTGGCCTACCGGGCCTTCTTCGCGCTGCCCGCGGAGAATTTCCAGACGGTCACCGGGCAGACCACCAATGCGGTGTACGGGTTCACCGCCATGCTCATCAATCTGCTGCGTGACGAGAAACCGACCCATGTGGCCGCCGCCTTCGACGTCTCCCGGCAGACCTTCCGGGTGGAGGCCTACCCGGAGTACAAGGCAAACCGGTCGGCGACTCCCGACGAATTCCGCGGGCAGGTCGAACTCACCAAAGAGGTGCTGGGCGCGCTCGGTATCCGGGTGATGGCGATCGAGGGTTACGAGGCCGACGACATCATCGCCACGCTCACCAGCCAAGCCGTCCCGCAGGGATACCGGGTGTTGGTGGTCACCGGCGACCGTGACTCGATCCAGCTGGTCTGTGACGACGTGACGGTGCTGTATCCCCGGAAAGGGGTCTCCGATCTCACCCGGTTCACTCCGGAGGAGGTCGAGAAGAAATACGGTCTCACCCCGGCGCAGTACCCGGATTACGCGGCGCTGCGTGGCGACCCCAGTGACAACCTCCCCGGTATCCCGGGCGTGGGGGAGAAGACGGCCGCCAAATGGATCCGGGAGTACGGGGATCTGAACACACTCGTCGACAAGGTGGACGAGGTCCGCGGCAAGGTCGGTGATTCGCTGCGCGCCAATCTGAGCAGTGTGGTGCTCAACCGTCAGCTCACCGAGATGGTTCGCGACGTCCCGCTGCCCTACACCCCTGATCAGCTGGCGCAGGGGGCCTGGAACCGGGAGCGGATCCACCAGCTGTTCGACGATCTGGAATTCCGGGTACTGCGCGACCGGCTCTTCGAAACCCTGGCCCCGCCCACCGTGGAGGCCGAATCGGGTTTCGAGATCAGCGGGCGCACACTCGAGCCCGGCAGCGTGGCGGACTGGCTCGCCGAACACGCGAAATCCGGTGCCCGGCACGGTATTTCGTTGTCAGGCACCAGTACACCGGCGGCCGGTGACGTGCGCGCGCTCGCCATCGCCGCCGCGGACGGCGAATCCGGCTATATCGATATCACCGCCCTCACCGCCGAGGACGAATCGGCGCTCGGTGCCTGGCTCACCGATACCTCGCACAGCAAGGCCCTGCACGAGGCCAAGGGCGCGCTGCACGCGCTGCGCGGTCGCGGCTGGACGCTGGGGGGCCTGAGCAGCGATACCGCGCTGGCCGCCTATCTGGTCCGCCCGGGCCAGCGCAGCTTCAACCTCGACGATCTGTCGTTGCGGTACCTGCACCGGGAACTGCGCACCGAGACCGAGGCCGCGCCGCAGCTCTCCCTGCTGGACGCCGAGGACGCGGTCGACGCCGAACTCGCGCAGAACGAAATGCTGCGGGCCCGCGCGGTCGCCGATCTGGCCGACGCCCTGGACGAAGAGCTCGCCAAGATCGAATCCACGCCGCTGCTCGACGAGATGGAACTGCCGCTGCTCGGGGTGCTCGCCGAACTCGAGGACGCCGGTATCGCCGTCGACACCGATCAGCTCGGCGAATTGCAGCGGCAGTTCGCGGACAAGGTCGCCGAGGCCGCGAACGCCGCCTACGACGTGATCGGGAAGCAGATCAATCTCGGGTCGCCGAAACAGCTGCAGGTGGTGCTGTTCGACGAACTCGATATGCCCAAGACCAAGCGCACGAAGACCGGCTACACCACCGACGCGGACGCGCTGGAATCGCTCTACGAGAAGACCGAGCATCCCTTCCTGCAGCATCTGCTCGCCCACCGCGACGCCACCCGCCTCAAGGTCACCGTGGACGGCCTGCTGAAATCCGTGGCCGACGACGGCCGGATCCACACCACCTTCAACCAGACCATCGCCGCCACCGGGCGGCTGTCGTCCACCGAGCCCAATCTGCAGAACATTCCCATCCGTACCGATACCGGCCGGATGATCCGGGACACGTTCGTGGTCGGCCCGGGCTACGAATCGCTGATGACCGCCGACTACAGCCAGATCGAGATGCGGATCATGGCCCATCTCTCCGGGGACGAGGGCCTGATCGAAGCCTTCAACTCCGGCGAGGATCTGCACAGTTTCGTCGCCTCCAAGGCGTTCGACATTCCGATCTCCGAGGTGTCCCCGGAGGTGCGCCGCCGGATCAAGGCGATGTCCTACGGTCTCGCGTACGGCCTCAGCTCCTACGGTCTGTCCGCTCAGCTGAAGATCAGCACCCAGGAGGCGAAGGAGCAGATGGATATCTACTTCGCCCGGTTCGGCGGTATCCGCGACTATCTGCACGCCGTGGTGGAGCAGGCCCGCAAGGTGGGCTACACGCAGACCCTCTTCGGCCGGCGCCGCTATCTGCCCGACCTCGACCACAGCAACCGCCAGCGCCGCGAGGCCGCCGAGCGGATGGCGCTCAACGCCCCGATCCAGGGCACCGCCGCCGATATCATCAAGGTCGCGATGATCAATGTGCACAGCGCGCTGGCCGAATCCGGGCTGCGGTCGCGGATGCTGCTGCAGATCCACGACGAACTCGTCTTCGAGGTCGCGCCGGGTGAGCGGGAACAGTTGCGGGAGCTGGCTCGGGAGCAGATGGCCTCCGCCATCGAACTCTCTGTCCCGCTCAGTGTTTCGGTCGGCGTCGGGCGCAGCTGGGACGCGGCGGCGCACTGAGCCGCGCGGCGGCAGCGGTCCGCAGCGCCCGCCGGGACGGATGATCGTCGGTGGGCCCGGACCGTGCCGTGCTGTCCACAGCGGACAGAGGTCGTGACCGATTTCTGCCGCGAGGTGCCGTCTGCTCGTGCCGATCCGGTTCCGGAACCGGGATGGACGGCGATTGTGCGCCGATCAGTGGAGTATTCGGCGCGTGGCCTGTGCCCGGTACCGGGCACAGGTGTTTATGATGCTCCGCGAGTACTGCTTACCGATTCATCGGCGAATCTCGGATGCGGTACGGATATTGCTTCCGGGGTAATCGCCTGGAAATCGGGTTCGCCTGTGCGATCCGGATTTCGGGACAGTCGGCGGTGTCCGAGTTCGTGTGAATTTTCGATCCGAACATGAGGACTGGAGCACGATGAACCACAAGTATTCATCCATTGTGGCCACGCTCGCCGCGGTGATATCGGTCGTCACCGGCGCTGTCTCCACTGTCGATACCACGGCGCGGGCAGCGCCGGGGGAAATCGATTCCGGTGGGCTGCGCGTGGTGGCGTCCGCGAATTCCAGTACTTCCGAGCCGTCCGGTGACACGGCGATGGGGGTGCCCTTCGCGCATACGGTCAAGGTATCCGGGGACTTCTCGGTCGCCGCCGACGGCGGCTCACCGCTGCGCGGCGGTGAGATCGTCGCCGGCTATCTGCTCGGCTGCGCCGTCGATATTGCCAACGGAATCTCGGTCGCCATCGCACCGAGTGTCGGTGCCTCCACCGAGGTCGCACCTGAGGTGGGTGTCGACTTCGGGGTCGATCTCGCCCCCGGAGCGGTCGAACCGCCTATGGCCGAGCCGGACCCCGAAGGGAACGGACAGCCTATGGTCGATCCCTGGCTCGACGTGCTGACACCGCCCGAGGTCGGCGTCAGTACCGGTGTGGGTGCTGCTCTGGCGCAGGCCTTCGGTGTCGAGACCGGCCTCGCCGGCGAGCTCGCGGTCAACTTGGCGCCCGGCACGGTGACGACGGCCGTGGTCGGCGCGGCGGAACTCGACGAGGAATCGACCTTCCCGTACACCTTCGCGCACAGCAATACCCCGTTGCAGGTCAACGGCTGTCTGTCCCCGGCCTCGGCCATGCCGTTCGTCACCGTGCGTGCCGATACCCCCGGTGGCACTGTGCAGACGACGGGTTACGGCACCTCATTCATATTCTGAGCGGGCCAGGCCACCGCGCCCACTGCCGGTGCCCTCGGATGCCGTCCGCTCTCGAAGTGCGGTCCGCGGCGTGGCGAGTGACGAAGGTCACTCGCCACCTGGCCGCCGTCGCTCGCGGCCCGGACGCGCGCAGCCCGGGCCGTAAAGCGATGACGGTGTGCCGTGCCTGTCGTCCGGGACTGCGGGGCCGGGTAGGCGGGCTGCGGGGCGAACAAAAGATTCGGGGGCCGATCATGGAATGTCCCAATCCGCATCGAGAAGAGCCGGTTTGCGGTCGATGGGTCGCGGTGGCGTCCGGCCCGCCGGGGGTGGGGTGCCGTTCGGCGTGGCTCGCTCGAGCTGTGTAGCCGGCGGCGCGGCGTCCGGTCGGTCACCGGCACCCGGCGGCGATTTCGGGTTGTCTGCCGGTGACCAGGGAGAACGGTACTCGGCGGTAGGAGAAACGGCGCGCGAATATGGTTGCCATCTTCCCGGGGAGTCTTTATTCTCGACCCCGTGCAAATTCCTGCCGCCGGCCTGTGTGCCGCGCCGATGTTCGCAGATCGCGACGGTGCGGTGCTCCTCTCGCGTACCGCGGAGTCGGCTCGTCGGCTACTTGCCGTAGTAGTAACCCGCCGTAGCGGGGTCTGATTCGGACCGGCCCCCTCGCTGCGGGCCCCCTTTTTCTGCTTTTGCTGGTCCCCCAAACCTGCCGACCATCTCTGGGAAGACCTACGTGCTCATGACCACACTGACTCTGGAAAACGACGCCCTGACCACGGCCGCCCCGCGCAGCCTGCGTACCGAATGCGCGGAACTGACGGCCGATCAATTCCACGACCGTTACGGCGAATGCGCCGGCCCGATCCGGCTCGCGGGCTGGTCGTCCACCGGTGCGCGCGGCGGCGCCTTCACCGCGACCCTCGAATTCGCGGGCTGGTCCCGTTCGGTCGTGGCGGCGGGCAGCCCCATCGCCGCCATGACCTCGGCACTCTACGAAGCCGGCTACCCCGTCGAGATCCTGCGGTTCCATCAGCGTCGCACGGCGGCGGGCACCGCGACCTTCGTGCAATGCGAATCCGACGGTCGCCGTGGCTGGGGCGCTGCCCTCGCCGCCGACGGCGCGGAATCCTCGGTGCGGGCCATGATCGCCAGCGTGAACCGCCTGGGAGCGCTGCGCTAGGCGTACCTTCGCGTTCGCTCCGGCCGTGCGCGGGCTGTCGACGGGCTTGTGCCCGGCTGTGTCACCAGTGGGCTACCGACCGCACCGTACGACAACGCGACGGCGGGCTCCACACCATCCCCGGAAAGTGTGGAGCCCGCCGTCGTTCGTCAATTCTATTCGGCTGCTTCGCCGTTGGTCGCCTGCTGCTCGGCGAGTTGCTGACGAACCTCATCCATATCGAGTGCCTTCACCTGGGAGACCAGGTCCTCGAGCGCCGCGGGCGGCAACGCCCCGGGCTGCGCGAAGACGAGTACACCCTCGCGGAAGGCCATGATGGTCGGGATGGACTGGATATTGGCGGCCGCGGCCAGGCCCTGTTCGGCCTCGGTATCGACCTTGCCGTGCACGACATCGGGATGCTTCTCCGACGACGCATCGTAGGTCGGGGCGAAGCTGCGGCACGGTCCGCACCAGGAAGCCCAGAAATCGACGAGTACGACGTCGTTACTGGTGACTACGTCATCGAAGTTCTGCTGCGTCAGTGTCTGGGTGGCCATGACGTCCTCTCGTGGTCGGTTTCAGGCTGTAACGCCGGCCCCGGCCGCGGTGTTCCGCGGCGGTGTCGTACGCCACCGGTCCCCACCCTACGTGGCGGGGTCCACGGTCGGTCCGGCTCCGGTCAGCCGTGTTCGGCGACCGACCACGCCCGGCGCTGGTCGCCGTCCCAGCGCCGGATACCCACCACGGTCGCGGTGGTGTCCCGGTCGGCCGCGACGGCGGCCACCGCGTCACCGATCCGCTGCGGCAGGACCCGCCGCGCCAGCGTGACATGCGGTGTCCATTGGTTGGGGCGCAGATTGGCCGGGATATCAGGACACGGTTCGACCAGCTGGTGGATGCGGCGATGCCAGGCCAGCAGTTGTTCGGACGGGACCACCGCCCGCACCAGGATCGGCCGCCGCGCCCCGAACACCAGCACGCCGCCGAGACGTACCGGGAAGGGCCGGAACGGCAACCGGTCGAGCTCCTGTTCGATCCGCGGCCAGATCTGCCGGGCCACCGCCACGGTGATGTGCGGCCGGTGACTTTCGGTGTCTCCGTCGCGCCTGCCCTGTCCCAGCCCGGGCAGCCCCGCTTCGGCGAGCAGGTCCCACTGCCGCCGGATACGTTGTTCGGCCGCCTCGTCGAGCAGTAATTCCACCGACTGCACCATGATCTGCAGACGGTAGCGGGTCGGCCGCCGGAGGACGGGCGGTGGCTGTGCCGGGCGCCGCGCCCGGAGATCAATCTTGGGTTACTCGGGGTGTGCCGCGGGCCGCGGTCGCCTACTGTGCCTGACAAGGTCGACGAGCGGCCGAGGGCCCACGATTATTCGCGAGCGGCAGGTGGTGGCGGTGGTGGATCGATCCGGTGCCCGGGTGCGGCGCATGGTCTGCGGGCTGGCCGGTATCGCGCTGCTGACCGGGTGCGTGACCAATGTGGAGGACACCGGGCCGGTCCCGCCCAAGGTCGCGGTGCGCGCGGTGGACGCGCTGGCCGCGCGGGTGCCGGCCGATATCGCCGCCGCCGGGGAGGTGGTGGTCGGGGTCAATGTGCCGTATCAGCCGAACGAGTACCGTGACCGGCACGGCGCGATCGTCGGTTTCGACGTGGACCTGATGGACGCGGTCACCGCGGTGCTCGGTCTGCGCGCCCGCTACACCGAATCGGCGTTCGAGAAGATCATTCCCGCGGTCCAGGCCGGTACCTACGATATCGGCATGTCCTCGATCACCGATTCGGTGGAGCGGGAGAAGCAGGTCGATTTCGTCACCTATTTCAGCGCGGGGGTGCAGTGGGCGCAGCGCACCGGCCGGCACGTCGACCCCGCGAACGCCTGCGGTAAGCGCGTCGCGGTCCAGGCGACGACCGTGGAGCACATCGAGGAAGTCCCGGCCAAGAGCGAAGCCTGTGTCGCCGCGGGCCGGGACCCGATCATCATCGACGCGTTCGACGAACAGAGCGCGGTGACCAATGCGCTGGTCCTAGGTCAGGTGGACGCCATGTCCGCGGATTCCCCGGTCACCGCGTACGCGATCGAACAGACCGACGGCAAGATCGAACCGGCCGGCCCGATCTTCGACGCCGCGCCCTACGGGTGGGCCATCGTAAAAGGGTCGCCGCTGGCGCCGCTGCTGCGCGACGCGCTGCAGCACCTCATCGATACCGGGCAGTACCGCCAGATCACCGAGAACTGGGGAGTCCAGGAGGGCGCGCTGCGTACCTCCGTGATCAACGGTGCGAGGGAGTCGACGCGATGACCGCCGATCCGACCGGGGCCGCCGCCGCGGCCGCCGAACCCGAGCCCATCGCCGCGGTGCCGTTGCGGCGGCCCGGCCGCTGGGCGGCCGCCGCGCTGATCCTGGCGCTGGCCGGATTGTTCGTCTACGGCGCGGCCACCAATCCCGCGTACCGCTGGGATGTGTACTGGCAGTATCTGCGCGATACCCGGATCGCGGCGGGCGCGGTGGTCACCCTGGAGCTCACCGTGCTGGCGATGGTCATCGCCGTCGTACTCGGTACCACGCTGGCGGTGATGCGGCTGTCGCCGAACCCGGTGCTGCGGGCGAGCGCCTGGGTCTACCTGTGGGTGTTCCGCGGGACCCCGGTGTACGTGCAACTGGTCTTCTGGGGGCTGGTCCCGTCGCTGTACCAGAACGTCGCGTTCGGTGTGCCCTTCGGTCCGCGCCTGTTCGAGGTCGATGTGCAGAGTTTGCAGGCCGGGTTCGCGTTCGCCGTGATCGGGCTGGGACTCAACGAGGCGGCGTATATGGCCGAGATCGTCCGGGCCGGGATCAACTCGGTCGGTGAAGGCCAGCGTGAAGCATCCATCGCGCTCGGTATGTCCTGGTCGCAGACCATGCGGCGGACGGTGCTGCCGCAGGCCATGCGGGTGATCATCCCGCCGACCGGTAACGAACTCATCAGCATGCTGAAGACCACCGCGCTGGTCACCGCCATACCGCTCAGTACCGATCTGTTCGGCCGGGCCCGCGATATCTACGGGGTGAACTTCCTGCCCATACCGCTGCTGCTGGTCACGGCCACCTGGTATCTGGCGATCACCAGCGTGCTGATGGTCGGCCAGTACTACCTGGAGAAATACTATTCGCGGGGTATATCCCGGCAACTGACCGCGAAACAGCTCCAGGAGCTGGCCGACGCGCGCGGAGAGGTACGGGCGAAATGAGCGCGACGGAACCGATGGTCCGCGCCGACCGGGTCTGCAAGAGTTTCGGGGCGCTACGGGTCCTCGAGGGCATCTCGCTGGACGTGCGGCACGGTCAGGTGCTGTGCCTGATCGGGCCCTCGGGGTCGGGAAAATCCACCTTCCTCCGGTGTATCAACCATCTGGAACAGATCGACGCGGGTCGCTTGTACGTGGACGGGGAACTGGTCGGCTACCGCGAGCAAGCCGGCAAGCTCTACGAGCTGCATCCGCGCGACGCGGCCCGCCAGCGGCGGGAGATCGGCATGGTCTTCCAGCATTTCAACCTGTTCCCGCATCGCACCGTGCTCGCCAACATCATCGAGGCACCCATCCAGGTCAAGAAGACCCGCCGGGCCGACGCGGTGACGCGGGCGAAGGAACTGCTGGACCGGGTCGGGCTGGCCGACAAGGCAGGTGCCTATCCGGCACAGCTGTCCGGCGGCCAGCAGCAGCGGGTGGCGATCGCCCGGGCGCTGGCGATGGACCCGAAACTCATGTTGTTCGACGAGCCCACCTCCGCGCTGGACCCGGAGCTGGTCGGTGAAGTTCTCACGGTCATGCGCGAGCTCGCGGCCTCGGGTATGACGATGATCGTGGTGACCCATGAGATGGGTTTCGCGCGCGAGGTGGCCGATCGGCTGGTGTTCATGGACGGGGGAGTCGTGGTCGAGGCGGGGCCGCCCGGCGATCTGCTGACGAATCCGGCGCACGACCGCACCAAAGCGTTCCTGTCCCGGCTGCTGTAGTAGCCGTCCGTGCCTACCGGAAGTGGACCCGTGCGGTGACCTGTTCGGTGAATTCGCCGGTCGACGCCTGGCCACCCAGGTCGGCCGTGGCGATACCGGCGGCGAAGGTCGCCGCGACCGCGTGCTCGATCCGCTTCGCGGCCCCGGCGAGGACCGGCCGGCCGTGCCGGTCGGCCAGCCAGCGCAGCAGCATGGCGGCGGACAGGTGCAGGGCCACCGGATCGGCGCGGTTGTGTCCGGCCAGCTCGGGGGCGGCGCCGTGGACGGCCTGTGCCATCGCCCGGTCGGCCGAACAGTTCAGGGAGGCGGCCGTACCCAGCGATCCGCCGAGCTGTGCGGCCAGATCGGACAGGATGTCACCGAACAGGTTCTCGGTGACCAGGACATCGAAATCACCGGGGGCGCGGACCAGATGCGCGGCGGCCGCGTCGACGTGTTCGTCCGTCACCGTCACATCGGGGTACTCGCGTGCCACGGCATAGCAGGTGTCGCGGAACAATCCCATGGTCAGTGGCAGCACATTCGCTTTGTGCACGATGGTCACCCGCCCGCGCCGGGCGGTGGCCAGCCGGAAGGCCTCGTGCGCGATCCGTTCGGACGCCGCCCGGGTCACCAGGCCGACCGACAGGGCGATATCCGGGGTGGGACAGAACTCCCCGGACCCGACCGCCATGTTCCGGTCGGCGTAGAAACCCTCGCTGTTCTCGCGGACGACCACCAGGTCGATATCCGGTGCGACCGCCGCGACACCGGGAAATGCTTTGACGGGCCGGATATTGGCGTGCAGGCCGAAATGACGCCGGATCGCACCGCCCGGCGCGATGCGGTGCTCCGGGGGATAGGAGGCATTGTCGTGCGGGCCGAGGATCCAGCCGTCGGTGTCGAGCAGGCCGGTCAGGGTGGCTTCCGGGAGGGCGGTGCCGAATTCGTCGATGGCGCGGCGGCCCATCGGCAGCGGGACCCAGTCGACCGCGGCCGCGCCGGCGGCGGACAGTGCCTCGTCCACCACCCGCCGCGCCGAACCCACCACCTCGGGCCCGATCCCGTCGCCCTCGATCACGCCGAGGCGTAACCGCTCACCCTGTGCTGTCCGTTCCATCCGCACATGGTCGCAGGCAATCGGTGCTAACCGGCCGCGGGGCCGGGCGGCTCGTGATTCGTATCGTGCGCGCCCGGTCCAGTGCGCACGATGCTATCTTGGTGATATCACTTTGATAGAGGGAGGATGTCATGACATTCCGGAACGCCGCGCGGGTCAACGGGTTCGTCGTGCTATTGATCTGGCTGGTACTCACCATCGCGCTGGCGGCGGTGGCGATCGCGGGATTCGCGGCATTCGCACAGCACCGGAACGCCGCGGGCCTGGCGGGGGCGATCGTCGCGTGCGTGCTGGCGGTGATCCTGCTGCTCGGCATCACCGGCCTGACGGTGGTGAACCCCAACGAGGCCAAGGTCGTCCAGTTCTTCGGCCGCTATATCGGCTCGGTGAGCGAACCCGGATTCTTTTCGGTCCTGCCGCTGACCGATCGCCGCAGTATCTCGCTGCGGGTCCGGAACTTCGAGACACAGAAACTGAAAGTCAACGACGCCGACGGTAACCCGGTGGAAATCGCGGCGGTGGTCGTCTACAAGGTGGTCGACAGTTTCAAGGCCGCCTTCGCCGTGGACGACTACGAGGAATACGTGGAAACCCAGTCCGAGGCCGCGGTCCGGCACCTGGCCACCACCCACCCCTACGACGCCCACGACGCCGACCGCACCAGCCTGCGTGACGGCGCCGAGGTCGCCGAGGAACTCACAGTGGAATTGCGTGACCGCACCGAGACCGCCGGGATCGAGGTCATCGAGGCGCGGATCACCCACCTCGCGTACGCGCCGGAGATCGCGCAGGCGATGCTGGTCCGTCAGCAGGCGGCGCAGGTGGTGGCCGCCCGGACGCAGATCGTCGAGGGCGCGGTGGGCATGGTCGGGCTGGCGCTGAACCGGCTCACCGCCGAGGGCATGGTCGAACTGGACGAGGAACGCAAGGCCACCATGGTCTCGAACCTTCTGGTGGTGCTGTGCGGTGACCGGCCGACACAGCCGGTGGTCAATGCGGGATCGCTGTACAACTGATGGCCGAACGCAAGAAGGTCCTGCTCCGGCTCGACCCCGCGGTCCACGACGCGATCGCCAGATGGGCGGCCGACGATCTGCGCAGCGTCAACGCGCAGATCGAATTCGCCCTCCGGCGCGCGCTGGAGCAGGCCGGACGTTCTCCGCGTCCGACCCGCGGCGACGAATCCTGATCGGACCGGGCTCCCGGCTCGCCCGTCTCCGGGCGAGCCGGGAGATTCTTGTGTCCGTCACCGCCGACGTGTCCCGCGACCGCTGTCGCACCTTCGGCGCACTCCACTCTTCGGCGCCGAGGAGCGCTCGCCGCCGAGCCTTACGGTCGGTCGGGTTTATGGCTCACGAAGATGGCTGTGCCCGGGAACAGTTGACCGCGTAGCGGGCTCCACTGGCCCCATTCCCGGTCCAGCCATTCCGGCCACTCCGGTTCGACGATATCGTCGAGCACCAATCCGGCCCCGACTATCTCCCGGACCCGGTCACCGATGGTGCGATGGTGTTCCGCATAGGTGCACCGGCCTTCGCTGTCGATCTCGGTGTACGGGGTGCGGTCGAAATAGGGGATCACCGCTTCGAGACCGTCCGGGCCGGGATCGTCGCGGAAGATCCACCGCATCGGATGGTTCACCGCGAACACCCAGCGCCCGCCCGGCCGCAGCACCCGGGCGACCTCGCGCATCACCAGGGCGGAATCGGCGACGAAGGGGACCGCGCCGAAGGCCGAACAGGCCAGATCGAAGGATTCGTCCGCGAACGGCAGGGCCTCGGCGCCCGCCTGCACCAGCGGCACCCGCGGTCCGCCCCGCGTCATCGCGGCCAGCCCCCGGGACAGCATTCCCCGCGAGATATCGAGCCCGACCGGGTGGGCTCCCCGGCCGGCCAGCCAGCGGGCGCAGGGTGCCGACCCGCAGCCGACCTCGAGAATCCGTTTGCCGGTGACCTCGCCGAGGAAACCCATATCGCCTTCGTGCAGGCCCTCCGGGCACCAGACGAATTCGCCGCCGACACTGTCGGCACCGAGGAAATCCCCGTGCGTATCGTGGTACTGGCCGGCGTCGGCGTCCCACCAGCGCCGGTTCGCGCGTTCGCTCTCGGCCGAGCCGATCCGCAGGCGTGCCGCACCCGTGGTGCCCAGTAGTTCGGTGGCCTGAGCGTGGCGATCTTGAACGAGGTCGTCGGACACGATTCGAAGCCTATAGATTCGCTGCGGGGGGTCGTTTGCCCGCCCGGTTCCGGGTCGCGTACGCTGAACGCGCAAGTGATCACACCTGGAGCCGCTGGGTGTATCGCAGCGTACCGAAAGTCTCAATGTCCGCAACCGATCACAATCCGTCCGGAGCAAACCGCCACATGCCCACCACCGTCACCTCGCCGCAGGTAGCCGTCAACGACATCGGCTCCGCCGAGGATTTCCTCGCCGCCATCGACGCCACGATCAAGTACTTCAACGACGGCGATATCGTCGAAGGAACCATCGTCAAAGTCGACCGCGACGAGGTCCTGCTCGACATCGGTTACAAGACCGAAGGCGTCATTCCGTCTCGCGAGCTCTCCATCAAGCACGATGTCGACCCGAACGAGGTCGTTTCCGTGGGCGATGAGGTGGAGGCTCTTGTCCTCACCAAGGAGGACAAAGAGGGTCGCCTGATCCTGTCCAAGAAGCGGGCTCAGTACGAGCGCGCCTGGGGCACGATCGAGGAGCTCAAGGAGAAGGACGAGGCCGTCCGCGGCACCGTGATCGAGGTCGTCAAGGGCGGTCTGATCCTCGACATCGGTCTGCGCGGCTTCCTGCCCGCCTCGCTGGTCGAGATGCGCCGGGTCCGTGATCTGCAGCCGTACGTCGGCAAGGAGATCGAGGCCAAGATCATCGAGCTGGACAAGAACCGCAACAACGTGGTCCTGTCCCGCCGTGCCTGGCTGGAGCAGACCCAGTCCGAGGTGCGCAGCGAATTCCTGCACCAGCTGCAGAAGGGCCAGGTCCGCAAGGGTGTGGTCTCCTCTATCGTCAACTTCGGCGCCTTCGTCGATCTCGGCGGTGTCGACGGTCTGGTGCACGTCTCCGAGCTCTCCTGGAAGCACATCGATCACCCGTCCGAGGTGGTCGAGGTGGGCAACGAGGTCACCGTCGAGGTTCTCGACGTCGACCTGGACCGCGAGCGTGTCTCGCTGTCGCTGAAGGCCACCCAGGAAGATCCGTGGCGGCAGTTCGCTCGCACCCACGCCATCGGCCAGATCGTGCCCGGCAAGGTCACCAAGCTGGTGCCGTTCGGTGCGTTCGTGCGCGTCGAAGAGGGCATCGAGGGCCTGGTGCACATCTCGGAGCTGGCCGAGCGCCACGTCGAGGTCCCGGACCAGGTTGTGGTCGTGGGCGACGACGCCATGGTCAAGGTCATCGACATCGACCTGGAGCGTCGCCGGATCTCGCTGAGCCTCAAGCAGGCCAACGAGGACTACAGCGCCGAGTTCGATCCGTCGAAGTACGGTATGGCCGACAGCTACGACGAGCAGGGCAACTACATCTTCCCCGAGGGCTTCGATCCCGAGACCAACGAATGGCTCGAGGGCTTCGACAAGCAGCGCGAAGAGTGGGAAGGCCGCTACGCCGAGGCCGAGCGTCGGCACAAGATGCACACCGCGCAGATGGAGAAGATGGCGGCCGACGCCGCGGCCGAGGCCGCGGGCGGTGGCGGTTCGTCGAACTACTCCTCCGAGAGCGGCGCGCAGTCCAGCACCAGCCAGCCGGAGTCGGGCGGCGGTTCGCTTGCCAGCGACGCCCAGCTCGCGGCCCTGCGGGAGAAGCTGTCCGGTAACGCCTGAGGCGACCATCGATAGCCGATAGCCGAACGGAAGACCCCGGTCCCTGGTGGACCGGGGTCTTCCGCGTCAGTGCCCGACGGTGAACCTGCGCTGGATGTGCCGCGGAAGCTGCGCTTCGTCCAGGAGCGCCACCGCGACATCCTCGGCGGAGATATCGCGGCCGCCGGTATCGAGCAGTTGGTCGCCGCCGATCCGGAATCTGCCGGTCCGTTCACCGGGGTCGATACGGCCCGAGGACGGGCTGAGGTAGGTCCAGAGACGATTCGACGTGCGATAGATATTCAGTGCGTCTCGCAACGCGGCGACGACTCGGCGGTACTCGCGGGGTACGCCGAGTGCGGCGGGAAGGTTGTCCGCGAAGTCCGGCTCGTCCACGAGCTGCCGGCCGGGGGCGACTTCGAGGCTGCCCGCGCCGCCGACCACGAGTACCCGGGTCGCCGGATGCCGTGCCAGGGCCGCCACCATCGCCTCCGCCCCCGTGACGAAATCGCCTGCGCGCGCGATTGTTTCCTCGATTCCATAGCCGGCGTTGACCGCACTGATCACCACATCCAGCCCGGCGATCGCGGTGGCGATACTGTCCACGTCGCGCCAGTCGGCCACCTGCCAGTCGATATCGCCACGCTCCCGCGGGAAGCGGGATTCGTCGGTGGTGAAAGCCCGTATCCGATGACCTCGGTGTACGCATTCGGCGACCACTCGGGAGCCGATCACGCCGGTGGCACCGAAAACTCCGATATGCATACCCACTCCTAGTGCATGCCGTGCATTTACTACACGGCGTTCAGAAATTGTACATAGGAGACTAGCAACTCTGTAGAGTGTCAAGCGTGGCCGAAGTAGTGATGAGCCGCCGGGAGCGGTTGCGGGCGGAGACCACCCGCGAGATCAAGGCGATCGCATTACGGCTGCTCGCCGAGGGCGGCCCCGACGCGATCGCCTTGCGGGCGATCGCCCGGGAAATGGGGATGACGGCGGGCGCTGTCTACGGTTATTACGCGACCCGCGACGATCTGATCTCCACCTTGATCGCCGACGTCTACACGGCCCTGGTCGACCGTCTCGAGGCGGCACGGGACGTGATCCCCGTGGCGGATCCCGGCGGCCGGATTGTGGCGTGGGGCGAGGCGGTGCGCGGCTGGGCAGTGGAGCGCCCCGCGGAATTCCGGCTCGTCTACGGGGACCCGGTCCCCGGTTATCGGCCACCTCCGGGCGGGCCGGCCGCGGCGGCGGAGTTGCGAGCCTGCACGGGATTGGTCGGCCTGGCGGCGGCCGTCTGGCCCCACCGTCGCGGCCGGGCGGCTGATGACCAGGTCGATTGGGCCGATTTCGCCCCGGAACTCACCGGGCACGTCCGATCGGAGTTCCCTGAACTGCCGCCCGCCGGATTGGCTTTCGCGCTGCGCATGTGGGGCCGGATGCACGGCCTCATCGCGCTCGAGGTGTACGGCCATCTGCGGCCGCAGACAGCCGACCCGGCCAAACTCTTCCGAGCCGAGATGGACGAGCTGATCGATGGATTGGGGCTCTAGCGCCCGGGATACAACAGTGGCCCGGTCCGAGGACCGGGCCACCGTTGTCCGCCGGGAACTAACCTGCCGGGACCGGGACCCAGCGCGGCCAGACCATCGACGGACGCGGGCGATGAGCGGCGAGACTGTGGCGGGGTGCGATGGTGAAAAGGCTGAGCCAGGGGCGGCGGTTCTTCGCCAGATACGCCGCCACGGCCGGAATGGTGAGACAGTGCACGCGCCCCGGCGCCCCCAGCCGGTGCCGGCCTGTGCGGTAGTACCTGATGCGCATGCTCGTTCCTTTGCTATCCGTAACAGAAGCGGTGAATCGGGGCGTGCACTCAGGCCGAACACTAACGCAGTCACTGGCGTAATCAGGACATTTGCGCCGTTCCCCCACGCCTGGGCGTGTCGAGCGGGTAGTGCGCGAAACCTCGTCGCTGCGGCGGTACGGGCGGATGCGAGACTGGGCGAATGTTGCGAATCGGCCTCACCGGCGGTATGGGAGCGGGCAAATCGACGGTCGCGCGAGCGCTCGTGGAGCGGGGCGCGGTGCTCATCGACTCCGATGTCATCGCACGGGAAGTGGTCGCGGTCGGAACGCCGGGGCTCGCCGCCCTGGTCGAGGCGTTCGGCTCGGATATCCTGGCCGCGGACGGCAGCCTGGATCGTCCCGCGTTGGCGGCCAAGGCGTTTCGTGACGACGAATCACGCACCACTCTGAACTCCATCACCCATCCGCTGGTCGGGCAGCGCACGGCCGAACTCTTCGCCGCCGCCGCGCCGGACGCCGTTGTGGTCCAGGATGTTCCGCTGCTGGTGGAAAACCATATGGCACCCTTCATGAACCTGGTGCTGGTGGTGGATGTCGCCGCCGAGACCCGGATCCGACGCCTGGTCGAATTCCGGGGGGTGGCCGAGGACGATGCGCGGGCGCGGATCGCGGCGCAGGCGACCGACGAGCAGCGCCGGGCCGCCGCCGATGTGCTGCTGGACAACAACGGCCCCGCCGGCGAGGTCGAAGCCGCTGTGGCGCGGCTGTGGGACGAGCGGTTGGTCCCGTTCGAGGCGAATATGCGTTCCGGCGACGCCGTGCGGCCGGCGCCCCGTCTCGTGGACCCGGATCCGGAATGGGCCGCGCAGGCGCAGCGGCTGATCGCGCGGCTGCGGGTGGCCGCCGGCGCCGCCGCTGTGCGGATCGACCATATCGGTTCCACCGCGGTGCCCGGCCTACCCGCGAAAGACCTCCTCGACCTGCAGATCACCGTGCCGGACCTCGCCGCGGCCGACGGTATCCGCGACGCGCTGGCCGCCGCCGGATTCCCGGTGATCCCGCAGCACACCCACGACAATCCGAAGCCGGGTGCCGGAGCCGAGGTGGATCCGGGGCGCTGGGAGAAACGCGTGCACGGCAGCGCCGATCCCGGGCGCCCGGCCTATGTCCATCTGCGGGTCGCCGGTGGGCCCGGGCAGGTGTTCGCGCTCGCCTTCCGCGACTGGCTGCGCGCCGAACCGGCCGCACGGGCGGAATACGCCGAGGTGAAGCAGAAGGCGGCGGCCGCGGCCGGGGGGCTCGATCGAGAGGAAGCCGTCGCCGCCTACCTGGCGGTCGAGGAACCTTGGTTCGACGCGGTGTACCAGCGGGTGCTCACCTGGCGGGCCGCGCATCCGGAGTAGCGGTAGCGGATGTGCCCGGGCGGTGCGCCCGCTCCGCGGAGCGGGCGGGCGGGGTCCCGGCGCGCCGGCGGGTTACAGCCAGGTGAGCGGCATATCCAGCGAGGCCGTCCAGGCCAGGAAGTCGTGGCCGTGGGCGGCGATACCGTCGATGGCCCGGGTGGCCGTGGCCACCGCTCGCTCCGCGGCACGGGCATCGAGCAGGCCCACGGTGTGTGCCGCCAGGAGTTCGTCGACGTCCAGGAGTTCGGTCTCTCTTCCCGTGCGGACCACCAGATCGAGATAATGGTCCACCGAGCGCCATTTCTTCGGCCCGACCTCGCCGAATTCGCCGATATCGAGGTAATAGTCCTGATCGCGCCGATGGGCCGGATTGAAATGGAACACCGTCGCGCGCAGGTTCAATTCGGGGAGCAGCCACGACTCGATGTAGTGGAATTGCGGGTGATCGGCGGTCCGCGCCATGTAGAGCCCCCAGGGCTCGAGGTGGTAGCGCTCCACATCGCGGACGAAACCCTTCGGATCGGTGTTCGTCAGTTCCGCGATATCGAAGTACTCCACCTTCGGCCGGTGGACGTCCACGCTCGGTGCCTGTGTCACAGCTGCTGAATCTACCCACCGGGCGGGCCGGGCGAGTAGGGGCCGCCGCTTCGTCCCGCCGGGCCCGGCCGCGGGACGTGGGCTCCGGCACAGGTCGCGGGCGGGATTCTGTCGGTGTCCGCGCTTAGTCTTGGGGCATGGCATTCGCAACCGAACTCCGTGCGGCCGGCGTCAGCGGGACCGAGGCCGACGGAGAGACTCCGCTGGCCCGATCGGAGTTCCGCCCGGTCGGTGAGATCGAACGCACCGGTGGGCGGTTCGAGGTGGTCAGCCCGCATCGGCCGGCCGGTGATCAGCCCGCCGCGATCGAGGAACTCGAGCGCCGGATCACCGCGGGTGAGCCCGATGTGGTGCTGCTCGGTGCCACCGGTACCGGTAAATCGGCGACCACGGCGTGGCTCATCGAACGGCTGCAGCGGCCGACGCTGGTGATGGCCCCGAACAAGACACTGGCGGCGCAGCTCGCCAACGAACTGCGCGAAATGTTCCCGCACAACGCGGTGGAGTATTTCGTCTCCTATTACGACTATTACCAACCCGAGGCGTATATCGCGCAGACCGATACCTATATCGAGAAGGACAGCTCGATCAACGACGATGTGGAGCGCCTGCGCCACTCGGCGACCTCCGCGTTGCTGTCGCGCCGGGATGTGGTGGTGGTCGCGTCGGTGTCCTGTATCTACGGTCTGGGCACGCCACAGTCCTATCTGGACCGCTCCGTCCTGCTCGAGGTCGGCTCCGAGGTCGACCGCGACGCATTCCTGCGGATGCTGGTGGATGTCCAGTACACGCGCAACGATATGTCGTTCACGCGGGGGTCGTTCCGGGTGCGCGGCGATACCGTCGAGATCATTCCGTCCTACGAGGAACTGGCGGTCCGGATCGAATTCTTCGGCGACGAGATCGAGGAACTCTATTATCTGCACCCGCTCACCGGCGATGTCGTGCGCAAGGTGGATACGGTGCGTATCTTCCCGGCCACCCATTATGTGGCGGGACCCGAGCGGATGGAACGGGCCGTCGTCGCTATAGAGGCCGAACTCGAGGAACGCCTCGCCGAGCTCGAACGCAAGGGCAAACTGCTCGAGGCGCAGCGGTTACGGATGCGTACCCAGTACGACCTGGAAATGATCCGGCAGGTCGGCTTCTGCTCCGGTATCGAGAACTATTCGCGTCATATCGACGGCCGGCCCGCCGGTTCGGCGCCGGCCACCCTGCTGGACTATTTCCCGGACGATTTTCTGCTGGTGATCGACGAATCCCATGTGACCGTGCCGCAGATCGGCGGGATGTACGAGGGGGATATGTCGCGGAAACGCAACCTCGTCGAGTACGGTTTCCGGTTGCCTTCGGCGGTGGATAATCGCCCGCTCACCTGGGAGGAATTCGCCGAACGGATCGGGCAGGCGGTGTACCTGTCGGCCACCCCCGGCGACTACGAGCTCGGCCGCACCGGCGGTGAGGTGGTGGAGCAGGTCATCCGTCCCACCGGCCTGGTCGATCCGAAGGTCGAGGTGAAACCCACCAAGGGGCAGATCGACGACCTGCTGCACGAGATCCGGTTGCGGACCGAGCGCGACGAGCGGGTCCTGGTCACCACGCTCACCAAGAAGATGGCCGAGGACCTGACCGACTATCTGCTCGGTCTCGGCGTTCGGGTGCGTTATCTGCATTCCGAGATCGACACCCTGCGCCGGGTCGAGTTGCTGCGGCAGCTACGGCTGGGCGAGTACGACGTGCTGGTCGGGATCAACCTGCTCCGCGAGGGCCTGGACCTGCCCGAGGTATCGCTGGTCGCGATCCTGGACGCCGACAAGGAAGGCTTCCTGCGCAGTACGAAGAGTTTGATCCAGACCATCGGCCGGGCCGCTCGCAATGTGTCCGGCGAGGTGCACATGTACGCGGACAAGATCACCGATTCGATGCGCGACGCCATCGACGAGACCGAGCGCCGGCGCGCCAAACAGCTCGCCTACAACGCGGAAATGGGCATCGATCCGCAGCCGCTGCGCAAGAAGATCGCCGATATTCTCGACCAGGTCTATTCCGAGGCCGGCGACGAGGTGGAGGTCGGTGGTTCCGGCCGTAACGCCAGCCGCGGCCGGCGGGCCCAGGGCGAACCCGGCCGGGCGGTCAGCGCGGGCATCGTCGAGGGGCGCGATATCAAGTCCATGCCGCGCGCCGAGCTGGCCGACCTGGTCGCCGAACTCACCGATCAGATGATGAACGCGGCCCGCGAGCTGCAGTTCGAGCTCGCGGGCCGGCTGCGCGATGAAATCGCCGACCTGAAGAAGGAGCTGCGCGGTATGGATGCGGCCGGATTGCAGTGACCGGATCCGGACCGCGCCGGCTCTCGGGTTCAGGCCTGCGTGGCCATCCATTCGTTCACGCGACGCTCGGCCTCCTCGCGGGAGACATCCTCCACCCGGGTCATCACGACCCAGCGATGGCCGAAGGGGTCCTTCAGGGCGCCGTAGCGGTCGCCGGTGACGAAGGTGGCCGGGTCCTCGGCCACCCGGGCGCCGTGCTCGCGGGCACGGGCGATCACCGCGTCGACGTCGGGGCAGTAGTGGACCAGCGAGGTGTGTACCCAGTCGCCGCTGGGCGCCAGCACATTCTGGTCCGGTACCGGGAGCCCCAGCTGGATGGTGGAATCGCCGATCTTCAGTTCGGCGTGGGCGGGTTGCCCGTCGGGCATATCGTTGCGCGAGATCACTTCGGCGCCGAACACCGCGGTGTAGAAGTCGATGGCGGCATTGCCGTCGGAGACCGCGATGAACACGGTGATGGAGTGGTAGCCCGCGGGGATGGGATCGACTGTTTCGCTCATGCCCATGACTCTGCCGCGCCGGGGCCGCGGATTCTTGTAAGAAAGCGACAGCTCACTGCGGTTCGGCTCGGGCCCGCCCGCACAGCCGGGCTGTGGCGTCCGGTGGGTGACGATCACCCGCCGTCCCCGGCCGCCCGTGCCGGGTCGCGCCGCTGGGTCGGGCAAACGTGTGCGAACCCGCGCCCGGGCGCCCGGCATTCGGTCGCGCGCCCGTGCGAGTGCCCGCCGCGCTCGGTACCTCCGTGCCCGATCGCCGTGGGTTCCGGCCGCTGCTCGCCCCGGCTGCACCGGGCCGGCACTGTCGGGCCCGGACATGGGCGTCTGTTCGCGTCCGGACTGTTGACGTCTCCCGGCTGCCGCAGGCCGGTGCCGGGACGGACCCGCCGGCGCGCGGAAGGTTGCGGCCGTGGCTGACGCGCGGATACCGGCGACCGACGTGCCCGCGGCCGGTGACCGCAAGGCGATCCTGCATCCGCATGAGCAGGAGCGGTACCGCACGCTGAACCGCCTGCCGGCCGGCGGCACGGTATCGGACTATGTCGACTGGTACTGGTCGGTGCGCTGGGATGTGCGCGGCCGGGCGCCCTACCACGCCGAGGTCCTGCCGTATCCCTGCGTACACATCACCTTCGAACGCGACGGCGACCGCCGCGGTGGGTTCGTCAACGGTGTCTGCACCAGGAAGTACGTGCGCGAACTGATCGGCCGGGGGGAGACCTTCGGCGTCCGATTCCGGCCCGGCGGGTTCGGGGCGTTCACCGGGCTCGATGTCGGTGTGTTCCGGGATCGCGCGGTACCGCTGGACGAGGTGCTGCCCGATACCGGCGACCTCGTCGACCGGGTACTCGCCGAACCGGGCGATCCCGGCCGACGCCGCCTGGTCGAGGACTATCTCCACACCCGCGCGCGCCGGGACGACCCCAACTACCGGCTCGTGCTGACGATCGCCGCCGCGATGGCCGGCGATCCCGACCTGACCCGGGTCGATCAGGTCACGGATCGATTCGGAGTACCGGTGCGCACGCTGCAGCGGCTGTTCCGCCGCTATATCGGTGCGGGACCGAAATGGGTGCTGCGGCGATATCGATTACAGGACGGAGCCGATCTACTGGCCCGCGGTCGTATCGCGGATCTGGGGGCCCTCGCGGCCGAACTCGGTTATTTCGATCAGGCGCATTTCACCCGTGAGTTCACGGCCGAAGTCGGAATGGCTCCCCTGGAATACGCCAAGAATTCGTTACGCTCGCGCGATGAGGTGACCTCCAAGGTCATGCCGGCCTCATAATCGGAGACGCCTCACGGGCGAAGCGGTACCGTCGGCGACAGATGAGGAGCTGTACATGGATGTCGTGGTGTTGATCGGCCGCGTGATGTTCGTCATTCTGTTCCTGAGTTCGGCGCTGGGGCATTTCACCCAGACCAAGGCCATGGCGGGGTACGCGCGGGCCAAGGGGGTACCGGTGCCGGAACTCGCGGTGCGGGGGTCCGGGCTGCTCATGCTGCTGGGCAGTATCAGCATCCTGTTCGGGATCTGGGCCGATGCGGGCGCCCTGCTGCTGCTGATCATGCTGGTCCCCACCATGATCATGATGCACGCTTTCTGGAAGGAAACCGAGGCCGAGGCCACCCAGGCGGAGACGATCCAGTTCAACAAGGACCTCGCACTCGCCGGCGCCTGCCTGATGTTGTTCGCGTTTTTCGCGCACACCGAGGAATTGGGCCTGACGATTACCGGTCCGCTGTTCTCCCTCTGATCGCGCCCGAAATGGTGCCGGTGCCCGCTGGATGCTGTGTACACCGGCACTGTGAGGAAAGTCCCACGGCGCCAAGGGTGTTCGCATTCCTTGTGACCCCTCACAGGTTTACCCGCGCCGGCGGGAGAAGTGCCAGGTAGACGCGGCATTCGTCGTTCGTCCGGGGTGAAATGTGAAACGACACCGCCGTAGAACGCGTCTGTGATGTACAACGAATCCGGATATTCGGGCCGGTGTTCCGGCTATGGTCTACGCAGTCGCTGCGCCGTCGCCCGACATTCCACGAGCAACCGGTGCAGCCGCGTTTATACCCCGCACAGTTGGAGGAGAGAATGACCGCCTACCGGACCATTGTCGTCGGTACCGACGGCTCGGACTCGTCGTACGTCGCCGTGGAAAAGGCCGCCTCACTGGCCGGAGCCGCGGGCTCGACGTTGATCGTGGCCTGCGCCTACTACCCGACCGACGACCGTGACGTCGCCGCCGCGAGCGATATGCTCAAGGACGAGGCGTACCAGGTTCGTGGTTCGGCGCCCACCAACGAGATCCTGCGCACCGCGCGCGACAAGGCCACTGCCGCCGGGGCCAAGGAGATCGTCGAGAAGGCCATTGTCGGCGAACCGGTCGAATCCCTGCTCGATCTGGTCAAGGAAACCCAGGCCGATCTGCTCGTGGTCGGTAACCGTGGCCTGAACACCCTGGCCGGCCGGCTGCTGGGCTCCGTGCCCTCCGATGTGGCGCGTAAATCGAAGTCCGATGTGCTGATCGTGCACACCGTGCGCTGATATCGCGATCGCGGACCATCCGCCCCGCCCGGAACTCGGCTTCCGGGCGGGGCGGCCGCGTTCCGGCGGCCTCACTCGGCCAGGCGGCGCAGTTCCGGTGGGAGATCGCCGCTGTGCACCACGGTGAGCCGTTGGGTGGCGCGGGTGATCGCGACGTACAGATCGTTGCGGCCGCGCGGTGATTCGGCGATCACCGCACCGGGCTCCACCAGGTACACCCCGTCGAACTCCAGACCCTTCGCTTCGGTCACCGTCAGCACGCGCACGTATTCGCTTGCCAGCCCGGATAATTCGTCCACCAGGGCGGCCGGTGTGAGTACCGCGGCGGTGCCCGGGCCCTGCTCCTCGGCGAGCAGACCGGAAAGTTTCGCCGACAGATGCGCCGCCGGGACCCGATGCGCCCGCGGCGGCACGCCCGAATCGCGGACCGAACGCGGCACCTCGGCGGTGGGGTCGATCGCAGCCAGTACGTCCGCCGCCACCGCCATGATCTCCGACGGGGTCCGGTAGTTGACGGTGAGCTCGGTGCGTTTCCACCGTGTGGCCACATACGGTTCCAGCATGTCCGCCCAGGCACTCGCGCCCGCCGGATCACCGGTCTGCGCGATATCGCCGACCACGGTGATCCATCGATTCGGGATCCGGCGCATCACCATGCGCCAGGCCATCTCCGACAGTTCCTGCGCTTCGTCCACGATCACATGCCCGTAGGTCCAGGTGCGATCGCCCGCGGCGCGTTCGGCGGTGGTCTGGCGATTGCGCACCTGCTGGCGCTCGGCCAGCTGGCTCGCGTCGATGAGGTCGTAGGCCATCAGGATCTCCGGGTCGAGTTCGTCCTCGAGGTCCTGCGGGGCCGATCCGGTCAGGATGTCCAGGGCGTCCTGCGCCTCGGCGAGCTGGGCGCGCCAGCGCCGCCGGGCGCGTTCGCGTTCCTCGGCGTCGTCGGTGCCCAGCAGTTCGGCGAGTTCGTCCAGCAGCGGGGCGTCGGCGGCACTGAATTCGCCGGTACCGGTGCGCAGCAGTTCGGCCCGGTCGGCCGGCTCGAGCACCTTACCGGCGGCGCGCTCCAGCCGGTCCGGGTCGGCGAACAGATCGCCCAGCACCTGCTGTGGCGTGAGCATCGGCCACAACTCGGCCAGCACGCGCTGGACCTTCTGGTCGGCGCGCAACTCGTCGCTGATCTCGGACAGATCCGCCGCGCTGAGCAGGCTGCGGCCGTTCCCGGCCGGGTCGGCGCCCATGGTCTGGGCGAGCTGGTCGGTGAGCGCCTCGATCACCATCGACGCGAAGATGGGCCGCGCCAGGTTGTGCGGGCGGCGTGAGGAGCGGGCCCGGCCGCGGGCCCGGGTGACGATCTTGCGGTCCAGGGTCACCGGGTAGCCGTCGAAGCTCAGGGTGATCGGTTCGCCCGGCACCTGCTGGCGGTCGCGTACGGCGTTCTTCAGGATTTCCAGCACACTCGTCGAGCCCTTCAGCTCTCCGGCGCGCAGGGAGTCGGTGAGCGTGGCCTTCACACCGGGGTACAGATCGCCGATGGTGGACAGCAGGACCCCGGTCTCACCGAGCGACGGCAGCACCTGACCGATGTAGTCCAGGAAGGTGGCGTTGGGGCCGATGATGAGTACGCCGCTCTTGGCCAGCTGCTGGCGATAGGTGTACAGGAGATAGGCGGCACGGTGCAGGGCGACCGCGGTCTTACCGGTGCCCGGCCCACCTTGCACGACGAGCACACTCTTGTGCTCGGCGCGGATGATGGCGTCCTGTTCGCTCTGGATCGTTTCCACGATGTCGGCCATCTGGCCGGTGCGGGCGGCGTTCAGCGCGGCCAGCAGGGCGCTCTCGCTGCCGACGCCGCCGTCGGAGGTCGTGACCCCGGCCCGGTGCGCGGCCTCGAGATCGAGGTATTCATCGTTGACCGCGGTCACCCGTCGGTTCCGGGAGCGGATGTGGCGACGCCGCCGCACTCCGTCCGGCGCCGCGGTGGTGGCCAGGTAGAACGGCCGCGCCAGCGGGGCCCGCCAATCGAGCAGCAGGGGTTCGTAGTCGTTGTCCTCGTCGAGGATGCCCAGCCGGCCGATATAGCGCTGTTCCGGATCCTCGTCCGCGGCGGTGAGATCGATGCGGCCGAAACACAGGCCGTGCTCGGCGGCGTCGTATTTGGCCAGGTCCTCGGTGTAGAGCTGCGTGAACGACTCCCGTTCGGTACGGGCCTGCGGGGTCCCCCCGGTTTCCAGCAGCACGGTGCGCAGCCGATTGTCGGCGTAGGCGCGCATCCCGTCGAGCCGCTCGTACAGCACCGACAGGTACGCCTGTTCGTGGTCGAGGTCCCGCGTCGCCGTATCCGGAGGCGCCACGTCGGGAGCCGGTTCGGTGGGGCGTTCCTCGGTGCGGTTGTCGGGCAAGTTCTGACTCCTTCTCACCCACGGCGGGACGGGCTCGGCGGGGCACGGCGGGATGGCGTGCACAGAGTTGTCGAGTCTACTGCGGGTTCGTATCGGATGTTGTTCGCGCAGGTCACACCGGCGCGATCAGGAGACGTGCGAGTTGTCGCCGCGCAATCCGCGCCCGCGCGTGCCATCGCGCCGGCTCGGCGATTTGGCCTCGTACATGGCCACGTCGGCATCATGCAGGACCGCTTCCGGAGTGCGCGTATCGCCGGGTTCCAAGGTGGTCACCCCGATGGACGCGTTCACCGCGATCCGGTGTCCCCGCGCGACGATCGGTTCGGCCATGGCGGCCCGCAATCGCCGGACCAGCGGTTCGAGCTCCTCGTCGCCGGGCCGCCCGGCCAGCAGGACCAGGAATTCGTCCCCGCCGAGCCGGCCCACCAGATCCTCGCTGCGCAACGCGCGCTGTAGTCGGTGCGCGACGATCCGTAGCACCGTGTCGCCGATGGCGTGGCCCATGGTGTCGTTGATCGATTTGAAGCCGTCGAGGTCGATGAACATCACCGTGGACACCCGGTGCGTACCGCTGGCCGCGAGCGCTCCGGACAGCTGCGACAGGATCAGCGACCGGTTGGCCAGGCCGGTGAGCGGGTCATGGGTGGCCTGGTATTCGAGCTGCCGGCGGCTGGCCAGGTATTCGGTGATATCGGCGAACGAGCACACCGCGGCCGTGCCCGGTTCGTCCGGGTTCAGCAGTCGGCTCGACACCGCCAGCCAGCGGCGCTGACCGTCGGGGCGGACGATCGCGAAGACGTACCCGGTGACGGTTTCGCCGGTGGCCAGGGTGCGCGCCACCGGGTGCCGTTCCTGGGGCATGGGTTGGCCGTTCGAGTCCAGTAGTTCCAGCGGCAGCGTGGTGATCTTGGAGCCCACCAGCGGTATCCGGTCGTCGATTCCGAAGATCCGGCGGGCGGCGGGGTTGGCCGAGGCGATGGTTCCGTCCCGATAGAAAACAGCCACCCCTTCCTCGAGCTGGGAGACCACCGTGGTGAAGTGCTGCTCGGCCCGCCGTTGGGCGCGTTCAGCGGCTTTCTGGGCCGTCAGATCGTGGATCACCACCTGGTAGGCGAGGCGATCGTGCCAGGCGGTGAGCACCGAGACGGTCTCCACCGGAACCTCGCGCCCGTCCAGTGCCAGTAACACCATCTCGGTGGGTTCGGACGCGTTACCCGTCGCGGTGAGACCGGCAATGCGCTCGTACATGGGCTGGCGGAAATCGGGATGCACGAAACGGGCGATGTGCTGCCCGAGGACCTCGGCCAGGTTCTTGGCGCCCATGATCCGCAGGGCTGCCGGATTGGCGTAGACGACGATGCCGCGTTCGTGCACACAGATGCCGTCGGGGGAGTGCTCGACCAGGGAGCGGTACCGATGCGCGAGTTGCTCGGCGGCGGACGCCCTGCGCTCTCCCATACCAACCCCCATCGTCGGCGGACCCGGACATTCAAACACGGCTCTACTCCGGTATCCACACGCATAAAATCGGACATAGTGGACGTGATCTGGATTGATCACGCCAAGACGTGTTCCCGGCGGTGCCGAGGGCGGGGACCGGCGAGGAGATTGTCATGGCGGGGACCGGATTCAGCATCGATCTTATGTCGATCATCGGGATCGGTGCGGTCACCGGATACGGATGGGGGCGAGAGACATTCTGGGAGGGAATCCTGAGCGGGCGCTCCGCGGCCCGATTCGAACCCGGCTACGGAATCGACCCCGCGACCGGGGGCTGGGCCGCGCTGGTCCCGGAGGGCGGTGATCCCGCCTACGGCACCCGGTACGGGCGTGCGGTATTCGCGGCGGTCGACGAGGCGGTGGCCGATGCCCGGGCCCGCGGCTGGGAACCCGGCCCGCGAGTCGGGCTGGTGCACGCGGCCGTGCTCGGCGATGTCCGGCACCAGCGGGACTTCTCCGGTCCCGCCGGCGCCGGGTTCCGCGGCCGGGATTTCCTGCGGCTGCTGCCGTCCACCCCGGTCTCGGTGGTGACCCAGGCGTTCGGGTTCACCGGCCCGGTGATGGGCGTGTCGGCCGCGTGCAGTTCGGCCAATGTCGCGATACTGCAGGCGCGGCTGTGGCTGGCCGCCGGCCTGGTGGACGATGTGGTGTGCGTGGCCTCGGACCTGTCGGGCACCCCGGAACTGGTGCGGCAGTTCGCGAAACTCGGCGCCGCGGTGGTCGATGTGGAATCGCTGCAGGGCTGCCGGCCGTTCCAGGAGGGCAGCCGGGGATTCAGTGTGGGGGAGGCGGCGGTGGGATTCGTCCTGAGTCGCGGATCCGGCGGGGCGTACGCCCGGATTCTCGGCGGAGCGATGAACAGCGAAGCGCACCACGTGGTCTCGGTGGAACCGAGCCACGACCGGATCGTGGACTGCGTACAAGGCGCACTGTTCGACGCCGGTGTCGGCGCGGCCGATATCGGTTACCTGAACGCGCACGGTACGGGGACCGCCCAGTGCGACCGGGCCGAACGCGATGTGCTTGCCCGCGTGTTCGGCGACCGGCCCGCAGTGTACTCGATGAAGCCGCTGGCCGGGCATTGCCAGTCCGCGTCGGGGGCCGTGGAGCTCGCGGCGGCGGCGCTGGGATACGAGCGCGGCATCGTCCCGGCGCCGCCGACGGTGGCGCCGGCGCATCCGCGGCTGTTGAACGGGCCGGCCCCGGCGGGTCCGGGGTTGACCGCGAAGCTGTCGCTCGGGATGGGTGGGAACAACTCCACGGTGATCCTGGGTCCGGCCGTCTGACGGCCCGGACCGGGTGGGAGTGGCCGGTGCCACGCCCCCTGGACACCCCGGGTTGGCCTACTCTGGACTGGTGAGCCCGTCCGGCCTGGCGCGTGCCGCCGGTTGCCGGCGCCCGCCCCGAAATCCTGCCGGGGCGCCCCGACGAGGGTAGGCGCGGCAGTCGGGTCACGCCCCGTGACCGCCCGGAACGGACCGTCCGGCGAAACTTGTCGGTGGCCGGTCCTACCATCACCGCGGGCCCGCCCTGTGGCCCGGGCCGCGGATACCGGCCGGGCGGATCGGGCCGTTCACCGCGCTGTCGCGGACACGGTGTGACCCACACGGTGCGACGGGCGCGGCGGCACCGGCAACGACGAACGATGACGAGAAGGGACCGACCTGGTGGCGGAACGCCTGACTGTGCGCGGAGCGCGGGAGCACAATCTCAAGGGGGTCGACCTCGATCTGCCCCGCGACAGTCTCATCGTCTTCACCGGTTTGTCCGGGTCGGGTAAGTCCAGCCTGGCGTTCGACACGATCTTCGCGGAGGGGCAGCGCCGCTACGTGGAATCGTTGTCGGCCTACGCCCGGCAGTTCCTCGGCCAGATGGACAAACCCGATGTGGACTTCATCGAGGGGCTCTCACCGGCCGTCTCGATCGACCAGAAATCGACCAACCGCAACCCCCGATCCACGGTCGGCACCATCACCGAGGTCCACGACTATCTGCGACTGCTGTACGCCCGCGCCGGTGTCCCACACTGCCCGGTGTGCTCGGAGCTGATCGCCAAACAGACCCCGCAGCAGATCGTCGACCAGGTCCTGGCCATGGAACCGGGTGTCCGATTCCAGGTGCTGGCGCCGGTGGTGCGCACCCGCAAGGGCGAGTTCGTCGACCTCTTCGACCAGTTGCACGCGCAGGGCTACGCCCGGGTCCGGGTGGACGGGGTGGTGTATCCGCTCACCGATCCGCCGAAGCTCAAGAAGCAGGAGAAGCACGATGTCGAGGTGGTGGTGGACCGCCTCGCCGTGAAACCGACCGCCAAACAGCGGCTCACCGATTCCATCGAAACGGCGCTGCGTCTCGCCGACGGCATCGTGGTGCTCGATTTCGTGGATCGGGACGAGCACGCGCACGACCGGGAGCGCCGCTTCTCCGAGAAACTGGCCTGCCCCAACGGCCATCCCCTCGATATCGAGGACCTCGAACCGCGTTCGTTCTCCTTCAATTCGCCCTACGGCGCCTGCCCGGACTGCACCGGTCTGGGTATCCGCAAGGAGGTCGATCCGGAACTGGTGGTGCCCGATCCGGAGCTGAGCCTGGCCGACGGGGCCATCGCGCCGTGGTCGCGCGGGCAGAGCGCCGAATACTTCCTGCGGCTGCTGTCCGGGCTGGCGGCGGCGCAGGGGTTCGACCTGGACACCCCCTGGCGGGACCTGCCGCCGCGGGCGCGCAAGGCGGTCCTCGAGGGCAGTTCCGACCAGGTGCACATCGTCTACACCAACCGCTACGGCCGGAAACGCTCCTACTATGCCGATTTCGAAGGGGTCATGCCTTTCCTGCAGCGGCGGCTGGACTCCACCGAGTCCGAGCAGATGAAGGAGCACTACGAGGGCTATATGCGCGATGTGCCGTGCCCGGTCTGCAATGGGGCGCGATTGCGGCCGGAGATCCTGGCGGTCACCCTCACGGCGGATGCGGAGCGGAAGTCGATCGCCGAGGTCAGCGAACTGTCCATCCGCGACTGCTCACAGTTCCTGAACGCGCTGACCCTGGGCGAACGGCAGGCGGCCATTGCCGGGCAGGTGCTCAAGGAGGTGCAGGCACGGCTGGGCTTCCTGCTCGACGTCGGCCTGGACTATCTGACGCTGTCCCGGGCCGCGGCCACCCTCTCCGGCGGTGAGGCGCAGCGCATCCGGCTGGCGACCCAGATCGGGTCGGGTCTGGTCGGGGTGCTCTACGTGCTGGACGAGCCGTCGATCGGCCTGCATCAGCGCGACAACCGCCGACTCATCGAGACGCTGACCCGGTTGAAGAACCTCGGCAACACCCTGATCGTGGTCGAGCACGACGAGGACACCATCCGGGCCTCGGACTGGGTGGTCGATATCGGTCCGCTCGCCGGCGAGCACGGCGGCCGGGTGGTGCACAGCGGCACCTACGCCGACCTGCTCACCGACGAGAACTCGCTGACCGGGGCCTACCTTTCGGGCCGGGAACGAATCGAGATCCCGCTGGTGCGGCGCCCGGTGAACAAGAAGCGGCGGGTCACCGTGGTCGGGGCGACCGAGAACAATCTGCGGAATATCGATGTGGCGTTCCCGCTGGGCGTGCTCACCGCGGTCACCGGTGTTTCCGGGTCCGGTAAATCCACGCTCGTCAACGACATCCTGGCGACCGTGATGGCCAACAAGCTGAACGGCGCCCGGCAGGTGCCGGGCCGGCACACCCGGGTCAACGGTCTCGATCAGCTGGACAAGCTGGTGCGGGTCGACCAGTCGCCCATCGGGCGTACGCCCCGGTCCAATCCGGCCACCTATACCGGGGTGTTCGACAAGATCCGCAGCCTGTTCGCCTCCACCACCGAGGCCAAGGTGCGCGGGTACCAGCCGGGCCGGTTCTCGTTCAATGTCAAGGGCGGCCGCTGCGAAGCCTGCTCCGGCGACGGCACGCTCAAGATCGAGATGAACTTCCTGCCGGATGTGTATGTGCCGTGCGAGGTCTGCCACGGCGCCCGCTACAACCGGGAAACCCTCGAGGTGCACTACAAGGGCAAAACCATTGCCGAGGTCCTCGATATGCCCATCGAGGAGGCCGCCGAGTTCTTCGAACCGGTGACCTCCATCCACCGGTACCTGTCGACCCTGGTCGATGTGGGGCTGGGTTATGTACGGCTCGGGCAGAGCGCGACGACACTGTCCGGTGGTGAGGCGCAGCGTGTGAAACTGGCCGCCGAACTGCAGAAACGCTCCAACGGGCGGACGGTCTACATTCTCGACGAACCCACCACCGGCCTGCACTTCGAGGACATCCGCAAACTGCTCGCGGTGATCAACGGCCTGGTGGACAAGGGCAACACGGTGATCGTCATCGAACACAACCTGGACGTGGTCAAGACCGCGGATTGGGTGATCGATATGGGTCCCGAAGGCGGTTCGGGCGGCGGCACGGTGGTCGGTGACGGGACACCCGAGGACATCGCGGCGAACGCCGGCAGCTACACCGGCCAGTTCCTGAAGGAAATCCTGGCCGAGCCGGCCGCCCCGGCACCCGCGGCCCCCGGGAAGGGCGCTGCGAAGAAGGCTGCCCCGGCAGCCCGCAAGACCGCGGCACCGGCGAAGAAGAAGACCGCCGGCCAAGCGGAAGCCACCGCGGCGGCACCGGACCCGCAGAAGGCGAAACGTCTCGCCCGCAAGGCTGCTGCCCTGCGCTGAGGGTGGAGTCGGGCCCGTCCGGCTCGGTGCCGGGCGGCCCCGACAGGCAACTGCTCTCGATTCTCGGCGTCGGTGACTGCCTACGCCGCGGAGCCGGTCGCGCCGATTCGGCGGGACCGGCGGAGATAGCCGAGTTCCGCGAGCCCGGCCGCACTCGCCTCGACGGAACTCCTGCCCGCCGGCGACGACGTCCGGGCCCGCTGATACCCACGCCACGCCGCCTCGGAAACGGTCGGTTGCTGGTGTGGATTGCGAGGAGTTCGAGGTACGCGCTGCCGGTCCGGAGTCGGACCGGGTCGGTGGCCGGGGGCCCGAGTGCGGGGACCGTAACGCTCGGTCGTGCCGGCGGCCGCCGGGCAGCGAACGGGAGGCTTCCGTACTCGGTACCGCCGGTCGACAGGAATCGGCCCGGCGAGCGGAGATATCCGGTGGGGACGCCGCCCATTCATCGGTCGGGGCCGGACACCCGGGGAGGTCAGTAGACGGGACCGGTGTACTTCTCACCCGGGCCGGCGCCGGGCGCGTCGGGTACGGCCGAACTCTCCCGGAATGCCTTCTGCAGTGACTGCAGCCCCTCCCGCAACGGTCCCGCGTGCGGCCCGAGGTATTCCACCGAGGCGGTGATGAGTCCGGCCAGCGCGGTGATCACCCGCCGGGCTTCGTCCATATCGCGGCGCGGGCTGTTGTCCGGATCGTCGTCGCCGAGCCCGAGTTTCTCCGCCGCCGAGCTCATCAGCATCACGGCGGCACGGCTGATCACCTCCACGGCGGGGATTTCGGCCAGTTCGCGCACATCGCCTTCGGGCTGTTCGGTCATGATCCCAGGCTAGAGAACCGCCGGCGGGGGTCAGCTCACCGGTCCGGCGGCGCGCAGCATGCGCAGCTGGCCGATCTCGGTCACGTTCTTCATCAGTTCGGCATCGACCCATGCGGCCAGATGCCCGACGGTCAGTCCGGCCTCCGCCGGCCAGGGGTAGGAGGTGGCGGCATCGAGTTCCGCCTCGCCGGCGCGGTCGAGCACCATGAGCCATTGCTCGCGCAGGGTGTGCAGCCGGGCGAGGGCCGCGGCGATATCGCCCGCCCAGTACACCTCGGTGCGCTCGGGTACCGGCCTGCCCTCGGCGTGCGCGACGGCCGAACTCCACCACCAGTCGATATGCCAGGTGAGCCAGCCGATGGTCGGCACCGGTACGGGGTCTGGTTCGGTCTCCGCGAAATCCGGGCGCCAGCGGCCGTCGGCACCGCGGTGCACCGTCCAGCTCACCGCGGCGGGCGTCCAGTGCGTATCGTCGTCGGTCAGTGCCTCGAAATGCAGCTGGGACAGCGACCAGACCAGGTCGAATTGCCAGCGCAGCAGGTCACGTCGGCTGCTCATGGGCGTCGAGCCTGGCACGCTGCCGACCGGCGGGGCAAGCGGTTTACCGCGGGGCCCCGGGGGCGCGATTCGCCGGATCGGAACCCCGGCTGTTAGACTTTTCGGCGACGACCGCCCCGGTCCTGTCCGGGGCAGACAAGTGGAGCCCGACTCCCACCGTTGCCGGCGAGTGATCGCCTGGTCAAACGGTCCGGTCACCCGCCCTTCCCGGGCGGGTTCGCGATCCCGCTCCGGCGTGATCGCGGCGTAGGCGTATACGACCTGCGTGGACCGGTCGACATCGGGCCTCGTGGCGGTGAAATACCGCACCGGGGCCTTCGTGTTGAACAAGGGGTTCATTGCGAGCGGTCGTCGGACGACACCGCTAGACCTAGGAGGCCCCATCAGCACTGAGACCCGCATCAACGATCGCATCCGTGTTCCCGAGGTCCGGCTCATCGGACCCGGCGGTGAACAGGTTGGGATCGTGCGTGTTGAAGATGCACTACGCGTCGCCCTGGAAGCAGACCTCGACCTCGTAGAGGTCGCGCCGGACGCACGTCCGCCGGTCTGCAAGATCATGGACTACGGCAAGTTCAAGTACGAGACCGCGCAGAAGGCGCGCGAGTCCCGGAAGAACCAGGTCCAGACCGTGATCAAGGAACAGAAGCTGCGGCCCAAGATCGACGATCACGACTACGAGACCAAGAAGCGCAATGTGGTGCGCTTCCTCGAGGCGGGGTCGAAGGTCAAGGTCACCATCATGTTCCGGGGGCGCGAACAGTCCCGGCCCGAACTCGGTTTCCGGCTGTTGCAACGGCTGGCCTCCGACGTGGCGGAATTGGGTTTCGTCGAGACCTCGGCCAAGCAGGACGGTCGCAACATGACGATGGTCCTCGCCCCGCACAAGGGCGCGAAGACGCGGGCCAAGGCCGCCGAGGATTCGGTCCGGTCGCAGCCCGGCAGCGCGGCGCCGAATGCCGGTCGGCCGGTCGCGCAATAACAACGGCTTCTGCCGTGAACACTGCGGCGCTCCGCCGCACATATCGCGGCGAACGCCGCAGCGGTATTGCGTCGAGCCCGCAATAACGCTGATCAGTACACCTGGTCCGCCCCTGCGCGGGCACGACACAGATTGAGGTTGCCATGCCGAAGATGAAGAGCCACAGCGGCGCTTCGAAGCGTTTCAAGGTGACCGGTAAGGGCAAGCTGCGCCGTCAGCAGGCCAACCGCCGGCACCTGCTCGAGCACAAGCCCACCCGCCGGACTCGTCGTCTGGACGGCACGGAGTCGGTCGCCGCGTCCGACGTCCGCCGTGTGAAGAAGCTGCTGGGTATCTGATCCCCTTTCCGGGACCGATACCGTCCGGTACCGCATCCGCGACCGGACGACGAAGAACCGACCCACTCGGGTGCGCTCGACCGGGCACCCCCAAGATCGATTAGGACTGACCAGTGGCACGCGTCAAGAGGGCCGTCAACGCTCAGAAGAAGCGCCGTTCCATCCTCGAGGCCTCCAAGGGCTACCGCGGGCAGCGCTCGCGCCTGTACCGCAAGGCCAAGGAACAGCAGCTGCACTCGCTCACCTACGCCTACCGGGACCGCCGGGCCCGCAAGGGTGATTTCCGCAAGCTGTGGATCGCCCGGATCAACGCCGCGGCCCGCGCCAACGACATCACCTACAACCGTTTCGTGCAGGGCCTGAAGGCCGCCGGTGTGGAGGTCGACCGTAAGAACCTCGCCGAGCTGGCCGTCTCCGACGCCGAGGCGTTCGCCGGTCTGGTCGCCGTCGCCAAGGCCGCGCTGCCCGAGGATGTCAACGCCCCGGCTGCCTGAGTCGTATTCCGGCCGCGGACGCGATATCCGCACCGACGTGCGGAAGGCCCTCTCCCTCGGGAGGGGGCCTTCCTGCTGTCCGGAGCAAGGCGTAGTGAACGACACCCGCGACGGCGGGGCTTCGGCCGGACCTGCCGGTCACGCGTTGGCGCGCTCGTCGAGATGTCGCGCTTCGGTGTTCTTCAGGGCGCGTTCGAGCGCATCACCCACGCGCCGGATATCGGCGTCGGTGAGTCCGTTGAACAGGTCGGTCGCAACCCGGCCGAAGGTGGGAACGAGAGCGGGAATCAATTTTTGCCCGGTATCGGTGAGTTCGAGGACCACCGACCGCCGGTCGGTGGTTCCGCGGTGCCGCCGGAGCAGGCCTTTCACCGCGAGTCGATCGATGAGCCGGCTGGTTCCGGCGGTATCGGTACCCAGTAGCACGGCCAGCCGGTTCGGGCTCGTCTCTCCGCCGGCGAGGTTGATCATCAGGGCGGCCTGCTGGGCCGTCACGTCGTGGGGAGCGAGCTGCCGGTCGAGCAACCTCGTCAGTGTCCGCGCCGTGTCGTGCAGCAGGGAAGCGGTGCGCAGGGCGGTGGAGTTCTCCATCCGCCAATATTAGCTGTCTAGACAGTAATTGTCATGACAGTTGATCGGCCCTCTTGTGCTGCGATGCCTCTTGGGCAATACTTAGCCAAATGGCAAAGTATTCGGAGTCGCTGGACGGTGTGTTCGCCGCACTGTCGGACCCTTCCCGGCGGTGGGTGGTCCAGCGACTCGGCGCCGGTCCGGCCAGCGTCGGCGAACTGGCCCGGGATCTGCCGATCACCTTGCCGTCGTTCATGAAGCACCTGCGGGTGCTGGAGAACAGCGGGCTGATCCGGACGATCAAAACCGGGCGGGTGCGCCGGTGCGAACTCGATCGCGACCGGTTCGCACTGATCGACGGCTGGCTGGCCGAACAGCGCAGCGTCTGGGAAGACCGCACGGACCGACTCGAACAATTCCTGCTGACAACCGAGGAGCCCACCGATGAATCCTGATCTCGATCTGTCTCTGCACCGGGTGATCCATGCGCCGCGCGGCAGTGTGTGGAACGCGTGGACCGACGCCGGCAGCCTCGCCCGCTGGTGGCTGCCCGCCCCGGCCCGCTGCCGGGTCGAACGGCTGGAGGTCCGCCCGGGCGGCGCCTTCGTGACCAGGATGAGCGCGGACGGCGGCGATTTCGTCCCGCATCTGGATGCCTGCTTCCTCCTGGCCGACGAACGGGAACGCCTGGTCTTCACCACCGCGCTCGACAGCGGCTGGCGGCCGGCCACCGGAGAGATCGTGATGACCGCGGAGATCACTCTGCGTGACCACCCGGACGGTACCGACTATCACGTCCTGGTCCGGCACGGCGATCCGGCCGCGCGGGCCCGGCACGAGGAACTCGGTTTCGCGCACGGGTGGGGCACGGTCACCGATCAGCTCACCGCGCTCGTCGAGAGCGAGGTGCGGGCATGAAACTCGTGCTCACCGAATTCCTCACCCTCGACGGAGTCGCGCAAGGGCCGGGCTCCCCGGCCGAGGACACCAGCGACGGTTTCGACCGTGGCGGCTGGCTGGTCCCGCATCTGGACGAGGTCTTCGTGCGGCGGACCTCCGAGTGGCTCGACGCCGCCGACGGACTGCTGTTCGGCCGCCGCACCTATGAAGCCTTCGCCCGCGACTGGCCCGCGATCACCGACCCCGCCGACCCGTTCGCGAAGCGGATGAACACCCTGCCGAAATACGTGGTCTCCAGCAGCCTGACAGAGGGGGAGTGGGAACCGACCACCGTGCTGGCGGGGGACCCGGTCGCCACGGTCGGGGAGCTGTTACGGCGGCCGGGACGCGAACTGCAGATCCACGGCAGCTCCCGGCTGGGCGACGCCCTGCTGGCCGCCGGGCTGGTCCATACCGTCCGGTTGGCCGTCGCGCCCACCGTGCTGCGGACGGGTCGGCGGCTGCTCACCGGCGCCGGACCGGCCACGGGTCTGCGCCTGACCCGCCACGAGGCCACGCCCAGCGGCCTGCTCCTGCTCGAATACGAGGTCACCGGCCCCGCGCCGCTCGCCGAATTCGACGGTGTCTCCCAGTTCGCCTGAAACAAGACGGTGTCTCCCAGTTCGCCTGAAACAAGACGGTGTCTCCCGGTTCGCCTGAGACAACTCGCACGTGTCACCGGCCCGCTCGCACCAGGGCCTCGAATCCGGGGCGCGGGTGCGACCGGGTTGATACCGTGGCTGCTCGCAACGACGAGGCCGAGGAGCGATCATGAACCGTAGGATGTTGAATATTGTTGCTGTGGGTGCCGTTTCGCTGGCGATCGGCCTGCCACCGGCCTCGGCTGCCGCAGCGGAGACCGCGGTGCGGCCCGCCCTGCCCGCGGAGCGGATCGAGCCGACGACGGCACCGTTCGATCCCATCTGCCCGCTGTGTTTCGTACGCGAATTCCTGGAGACCTTCTCCTAGTCTGCTCCGGGATGCCCGGCGCCGAGTTCCGCGGACCAGCCGTCGGCCCAGGCCGAGAGCGGCCGGAGATGGCCGAGGAGCCGGCCTCCGGGCTCGGTGAGCGTGTACCCCGCATCGACTCGTTCGACGAGACGGGTTTCGGTGAGTTCGTGCAGTCGGCGGGTCAACAGGCTGGAGGACATGTTGTCGCACCGTGCCCGCAGATCGCGGAAGGTCAGGGGGTGCGCGGCCGAGTGCAGTTCCCACAGCACGCGTAGCGCCCAGCGCCGGCCGATCAGATCCAGTAGCGCCATGACCGGCCGGCCGGTGGACGATCCGCGGACCGGCCTTCCGGGTTCGGGGATCGAGGACACGGAATCGGCTTTCATTCGGGCCGCACGGGCAGCGGTGAGCGCTCGAGCCGGGTTCGCATCGCGGTAATCGCCGTGTGCAGCACCGCCAACGGCCGGAGGAACAGCGTGATGTGGACGAGCCGCCCGGTCGAATCGCGCTCTTCGTGGAGGAGGCCGTGGAGCTCGTCGCCGCCGATGGATGCGGCGAAGCGGCTGAACGTGGTGGTTTCGCCCTCCTGCTGTTCGATCAGGCCGGGGTTTTCGATGACCTCGCCGATCGTTGCGAGTATGTGCAGCGCCGCGTCCCGTCCGCGATAGTCGGTCACCGGGCTGGAGAACACCACTGCGTCGGCGACGGCCGCCGCCAGCTCGTCGGTTCTACCGGTCCGCCATGCCGTGAGCACAGGTGAAGTGGTTCGCATGCCTCTAAAATAGAGGCATGTGGGGGGTTTGTCACCGAGCGCACGGCGGTGGCGGCCCGCCGCTGCGGGCGCCGGCACCCTCTACGATCTCCTGGTGCCCGACCGATATGAACCCATCGACGTGCGGAATCCCCGCGTGGTCGCCGCCGTCAAACTCCATCGTGGCGTAGCGCGCAAGCGGGCCGGCAGATTTCTGGCCGAGGGCGCGAATTCGGTCGGCGCCGCCCTCGCGGCCGGCCGGGTCCGCGAACTCTTCTACTCCGCCGAGGGCGCGACCCGCGAGCATGCGCTGATAGCCGGAGCCGAGGCCGACGGTGTGCGCACCACGCTGGTCTCCGACCGGGCCGCGCAGGCGCTGGGGGAGACGGTCACGCCGCCCGGTCTGGTAGCCGTCTGTGATCTCGTCGATGTACCGCTGGACCGGATTCTGGCCACGGATTCCGGAGCGAGTGTTCCGCGAATACTGGCGGTGCCGGTGGCGATCGCCGATCCGGGCAATGCGGGCACCCTGATCCGGGTGGCCGACGCGGTCGGCGTGGACGCCGTGGTGCTGGCCGGGGACAGTGTGGATCCGCACAACGGAAAATGCGTACGTTCCTGCGCGGGCAGCCTCTTCCACGTCCCGATCGTGCGCGCCCGCGATACCGCCGGGGTGCTGGACCGTATCGAGGCCGCGGGTATCACCACCGTGGCGACCACCGCCACCGGCGAAGTCGATCTCGAAGACGCCGGCGACCTGTTCACCCGGCCGGTCGCCTGGTTGTTCGGTAACGAGGCCCACGGCCTGGACCCGGAGGTCGCGCGCCGGGCCCGGCACCGTATCCGGATCCCGATCCGGGGTCGGGCCGAAAGCCTGAACCTGGCCACGGCCGCCGCGATCTGCCTCTACGCGAACTCGCGTACCCGCTTCGGACGCGGCTGATCAGGCGTCGGCCGAGGTGAGCCGGTTCGGTGCGGAGCGGCGATTCACATTCCGTGCTCGTACAGATCGGTGAGGATGTCCTGGGCCCAGTCGGCCGCGATGGCCTCCGGGCCGGTGACCCGCAGCGCGGCCATCACGGTGAGCAACATGCCGGTCGAGAGGAATCGCCGGGTATCGGCGACCGGCGCGCCGGTGAGTTCTCGGACGAGCCGGTAGATGCGGCCGTACCGGTCGCGGATGACCGGGCCGACCTCGGGATCGCCGGCCGCCGCGAAGGCGTGCAGGAGCACCTGCAGCAAGGTGCGCTCGGCGAGGAATTGCTCATAGGCCTCCGACAGCGCGCCCAAGCCGGTTTCCGGTCCGGCCCCCGCGGCGGCCTCGGAGAAGACCTCCTCGATGCGATCGCAGACCTGGGCGACGGCAGCGAGGAACAGACGCTGTTTGGAACCGAAGAGGCGGATGACGTACGGCTGAGAGACGCCGGCCCGGCGGGCGATCTCGTCGGTCCGGGTGGCCGCGTAGCCGGATTCCGCGAAGGCCTCGACCGCCGCGGTCAGTACCTGAGCCCCCCGTTCGCCGGCGGTCATCCTGGTCCGGCTCGTCGATTCCGGCATGGTCCTCCTCGTCGTTTCGTTCGCTCTTGACATGTTATCAGTCGATGCATACCGTCGTAACCAGATTAGTTATCAGTCGATTACAACAAGGACTGGAAATGACCGAGACCTTGACCTCACCAGCGACGACACCACTCGCGCCCCCGGTGGCCACACCGGCGGCCGGCCCCGGCCGGCGGCCGCTCGCCGCCGTACTCGCCGCGGTCGGTATTCCGATGTTCATGGTCACGCTGGACAATCTGGTGGTCACCAACGCGCTCCCGGTGATCCGCGCCGAACTGAACGCCTCGCTCGGCGACCTCCAATGGTTCGTCAACGCCTACACCCTGTCGTTCGCCGCCCTGTTGCTCACCGCCTCCGCCCTCGGCGATCGGCTGGGCCGCCGCCGCGTGTTCCTGGTGGGTATCGCGGTGTTCACCGCCGCCTCGGCGGCCTGCGCGCTCGCCACCGATCCGGCGATGCTGGTCGCCGCGCGGGTGGTGCAGGGCTTCGGCGGCGCCGCGGTGATGCCGCTGTCGTTGACCCTGCTCTCCGACGCGGTACCGGAGCGGCTGCGCAGCGCGGCCATCGGGATCTGGGGCGGTATCGCCGGGCTCGGCGTGGCCGTCGGCCCGCTGCTCGGCGGCGCCGTGGTCGACGGATTGAGCTGGCAGTGGATCTTCTGGGTCAATGTGCCCATCGGCGTCCTGGTGCTGCCGCTGGTGGTCTGGACACTGCGTGACTCGCGGGGCGGCGGCGGCCGCCTGGACCCGGTGGGACTGGTCCTGGCTTCGGCGGGCGTGCTGGCGGTCGTCTGGGGCATCGTGCACGGCGCCGACGACGGCTGGAATTCGGGCGGGGTGCTCACCGCGCTGATCGGCGGCGCGGTACTGCTGGGCGCGCTCATCGCCTGGGAGAACCGGGCCGCGGCCCCCATGCTGGCGCCCCGGCTGTTCCGGATCCGGGCCTTCGGCGTCGCCAATGTGGTGGCCTTCGCCTTCTCGATCGGCGTTTTCGGGTCGATCTTCCTGCTCGCCCAGTTCTTCCAGGTGGTGCAGGGGTACAGCCCGTTCGAATCCGGTATCCGGACCATGCCGTGGACCATGGCGCCGATGGTGGTGGCCCCGCTCGCGGGCCTGGTGATCGACCGCGTCGGGGCCCGGGTCCTGCTGGTCACCGGGCAGACGCTGCTCGCGGTGGCGCTGGCCTGGATGGCCGCCATCACCTCGGTGGACCTCGGCTACGGCACGTTCGTGGCGCCGCTGCTGCTCGCGGGAGTGGGGATGGGCCTGACCTTCGCGCCACTGGCGACAGTGGTGATGGGGGCCGTACCGGAGGCGGACCGTTCCGTGGCCTCGGGCACCAACAACACGGTGCGCGAGGTCGGCGTGGCGGTGGGTATCGCGGTCCTGGCCTCCGTATTCGCCTCGTACGGTGCGTACACGGACCCACAGAGCTATGTGGACGGGCTGGTACCGGCGGTCTGGGTCGGGGCGGGGATCGTCGCGGCGGGGGCGCTGGCCGCCGCACTGCTCCCGGGCCGGGCGACCGTGCGGGAACCGGTGAGCTGACGAGTAACGTCCGCACCGGCGGGCGGAACCCGGTACCGGACGAATCGATCGGCGGCGCGCACCGGCGCGTCGCCGATCAGCGTTCGCGGACCGAGACCAGCGATTCCGTGGCGCCGGCGGGAACGGCCGGGCCGGGCGTGCGCTGCCGCCGGCTCGCCGTCGCGTACAGCACGACCAGCAGCAGGCTGAACCAGACGTAGCCGTTGCCGATCACCTTGTCCCAGGCCGACCAGTCCAGCTCCCGGCCGTCGTTACCGGGCAGGTCGCTGTGTTTGGCCAGCACGAAGACCACCGCGGTCGCCACCGCCGCGGCATACCAGCCGCGCGCCTGCGACCAGGGCCGGATTGTCGCGTAGCCGATCATCGCCAGTAGCGCGGGCGCCACCCATACCCAGTGGTGCGACCAGGAAATGGGCGAAACGAGCAACGCCACCACCGCGTTGACCGCCAGCGCGATCATCGGGGGTGTCCCGGTGCGCCGGATGGCCGCCACCGCCACCGCCACGAGCGCGAGGGCGGCGAGCAGCCACAGCGCGGTGGCCAGGGTGCCGGTGACCTCGAATCGGGCCAGCACGGCCTGGATGGACTGGTTGGTCTGGAACTCCGAGCCGCTGAGCCCACCGACATTGCCGAAGCCGCCGAACCAGTACCGCACCGATTCGTCGGGCATCACCGCGAAACCGATCGCCGTGGCGATCGCACCGCTGATCGCGGCCGTCGTGGCGGCCTTGTAGTCCTTGCGGATGAGGAAATACAGGACGAAAGCCGCCGGGGTCAGTTTGATCGCCGCGGCGATACCCAGCAGCATCCCGCGCGGCCAGCGCGGATTGCGGGTCAGGCAGTCGGCGGCGACCAGACCCATCAGGATCAGGTTGACCTGGCCGAAATCCAGGGTGGACCAGACCGGCTCGAGCAGCAGCGCGAGCGGGGTCGCGGTCGCGGTGACCACAAGGGCGAGTTTGCGCTGGTCCTGACGCGGCCAGACCTGCCGGGCCACCAGGAACAGGGTCATCGCCAGCGCGCCGATGGAGACCACCAGATAGGCGATCACCGAGGCGGCCCACGGCAGCAACGCGTAGAGCCCGAGCGCCAGCGCGGCGAACGGCGGGTAGATGAACGGAAGGCTGATATCGGCGGCCGTCTCCGGGAGATGACCGTAGAGATCGCCGCCGGCCCGCCACTCCTCGACCCCGAGCCGATAGACCTCGAGGTCGATGTACTCGCCGCTGATGGCGCGGAACGGATCGATCGGGTGCGACATACACACCCACGTCACGACCACCGCCAGGAGCGGCAGCAGCCAGACCGCCTGCCGGCGGGCACGTCCGGCGAGCGTCTCGGTGCGGGTCAAGGCGTTCGTCATCGGAGGGGACTTTACCGGTTGACGGTGTCGGTGTACCGGGCAGTGAGCGGCGGGGGATATCGGCGTGAGCCCGGTGGGGGCCATCGAATACGATTCCACCAGCAGCAATACGGGCGCCGGAGCCGACCGCGCCCGCTCACCGATGCCCAGGGGAGAGACGAGTAGACCGTGGCCGACGACACCGACGCAGGCGCAGCGACCGGCGGGCAGGAATCCGCCCTCACCGAAGAAGCCCTGGCCGCCGCGGCCGCGGCGGCCGAGAAGGACTTCGCGGCCGCTGCCGATCTGGACGCGCTCGCGAGCGCGAAAACCGAGCATATGGGCGGCCGGTCGCCGATCGCGCTGGCCCAGCGGTCGCTGGGATCGCTGCCCAAAGCGGAGAAAGCCGACGCCGGTAAGCGGGTGAACAAGGCGCGGGCGCGGGTATCGGAGGCGTTCGAGGAACGGCAGCGGACGCTGCTCGCCGAACGTGATGCCGCGGTGCTGGTCGCCGAGGCGATCGATGTCACGCTCCCGGCCGACCGGGGGCCGGTGGGTGCCCGGCATCCGATCACCGTCATCTCCGAGCAGGTCGCCGATGTGTTCGTCGGAATGGGCTGGGAGATCGCCGAGGGACCGGAGGTGGAGACCGAGCATTTCAACTTCGACGCGCTCAACTTCCTGCCCGACCACCCCGCGCGCACCATGCAGGACACCTTCCATATCGCACCGGCCGGTTCGCGCCAGGTGCTGCGCACCCACACCTCCCCGGTGCAGGTGCGGTCCATGCTGGAACGCGACCTGCCGATCTATGTGGTGTGCCCGGGGCGCACCTTCCGCACCGACGAGCTCGATGCCACCCATACTCCGGTGTTCTCCCAGGTCGAGGGGCTGGCCATCGATAAGGGCCTGACCATGGCGCATCTGCGCGGCACGCTGGACGCGTTCGCGCGGGCCCTGTTCGGTCCCGAGACCACCACCCGGATCCGGCCCAACTACTTCCCGTTCACCGAACCCTCGGCCGAGGTCGACGTCTGGTTCCCGGACAAGAAGGGCGGCGCCGGCTGGGTCGAATGGGGTGGTTGCGGCATGGTCAACCCGAAGGTGCTGATCGCCAGCGGGATCGATCCCGACGAGTACAGCGGCTTCGCGTTCGGTATGGGGCTGGAGCGGACGCTGCAGTTCCGCAACGGCATTCCCGATATGCGCGACATCGTCGAGGGTGATGTGCGGTTCACCCTGCCCTTCGGTATCCGGTCCTGACCTTTTTCGAGCGAGAGAGCGAACGTCACAGTGCGAGTAGCGCAGTCCTGGCTGACCGAAACGATCCGCCGCACCGTCCCCGACTGGGAGGTGACGCCGGAGGAACTCGACGCCGGATTCGTCCGGGTCGGGCTCGAAGTCGAAGAGGTCGACGAGCTGGAACGAGTGGGCGGGGATATCGAACACCCGCTGGTGGTCGGCCGGGTCGCCGAGATCACCGAGCTCACCGAGTTCAAGAAACCCATCCGGTTCTGCAAGGTCGATATCGGCGCGGAACACCTGCAGGAGATCGTCTGCGGAGCCAGTAACTTCGCGGTCGGTGACCTGGTCGTCGTGGTGCTGCCCGGCGGTGTGCTGCCGGGGGGGTTCGCCATCTCCTCCCGCAAGACCTACGGCCATGTATCCCACGGCATGATCTGCTCGGTCGCCGAACTCGGTATCGGCAAGGACCATTCGGGCATCCTGGTGCTGGAACCCGGCACCGCAGAACCCGGTACCGACGCCAACGACCTGCTCGGTCTCGGCGATACCGTCATCGAACTGAACATCACCCCCGACCGGGGCTACTGCTTCTCGGTCCGCGGCCTGGCCCGCGAACTGGCCTGCGGTTTCGATCTCGAATACGCCGACCCGGCCGTGCGCACGCTCCCCGAGGGGCCCGAGGCCTGGCCGGTGGACGTGGTACCGGAATCGGGCTGCACCCGCTTCGGTGTCCGCCGGGTCACCGGGATCGATCCGCACGCGGTGAGCCCGTGGTGGTTGCAGCGCCGGTTGCTGCTGGCGGGCGTGCGGCCCATCTCCCCGGCGGTCGACGTCACCAACTACGTGATGCTGGAACTCGGGCAGCCGCTGCACGCCTTCGACGCGGCGAAACTCGGCGGCGGTCTGGTGGTGCGCCGCGCGCGCCCCGGTGAGACCCTGCGCACTCTCGACGAGGTCGAACGTGAACTCGACGCCGAGGATGTGGTGATCGCCGACGACACCGGGGTGGTCTCGCTGGCCGGTGTGATGGGTGGCGCGTCCACCGAGGTGAGCGCGGAGTCCACCGATATCGTCCTCGAGGCCGCCACCTGGGATCCGCTGTTCATCTACCGCACCGCCCGCCGCCACAAATTGGTGTCGGAGGCGAGTAAACGCTACGAGCGGGTGGTGGACCCGGAACTGAACCTGGCCGCGCTGGACCGGGCCGCGTCCCTGCTCGCGGAGATCGCCGGCGGCACGGTGCAGCCCACGCTCACCGATATCCGGCTGCCGCTGACCCCGCCGGCACCGATCCGGATGGATATCGACCTGCCCGACCGGGTGGCCGGTGTCCAGTACGCTCCCGGCACGTCCGCGCGCCGCCTCACCCAGATCGGCTGCCATGTCGAGGTGGCGGTCGACGAGACCAGCGGCCACGGTCAGCTGGTGGTGACGCCGCCGAGCTGGCGGCCGGATCTCGACCAGCCGGCCGACCTGGTGGAAGAGGTGCTGCGGCTCGAGGGTCTGGAACAGATCCCGCTGGTGCTGCCGCAGGCGCCCGCCGGGCGCGGCCTCACCGCGGTGCAGCGCCGCCGCCGCGCGGTGAGCCGGGCGCTGGCCTTCGCCGGCTGTGTCGAGGTGCCGCCGCCGGTGTTCCTGCCCGCGGGGGTCTTCGACACCTGGGGACTGGACGCCGACGACCCTCGCCGCACCACCACCCGGGTACTGAACCCGCTGGACGTCGAGCGCGCCGAGCTCGCCACCACGCTGCTGCCGGGCCTGCTGGAGATCGCGGTCCGCAATATCTCCCGTGGCGCCCGTGATCTGTCGCTCTACGGGATCGCCCAGGTCGTCCTGCCCGGCCCGGGCACCGCGCCGGTGGCGCCGCTGCCGGTGGACCGCCGCCCCACCGACACCGAGGTCGCCGAACTGCTGGCCTCGCTGCCCGATCAGCCCCAGCACGTCGCGGTGGTGCTCACCGGCCGCCGGGAACCCCGCGGTCCGTGGGGTCCGGGGCGGGCGGCCGAAGCCGCCGACGCGTTCGCGCTCGCCGATGTGGTCGCCGAGGCCGCCGGGGTCGAACTCGAACGCCGGCCCGGCAAGCAGCTGCCGTGGCATCCGGGGCGGTGCGCCGAGCTGACGGTGGACGGTGTCGTGATCGGCTACGCCGGCGAACTGCATCCCGGAGTACTGGAGCGCTCCGGTCTGCCGCCGCGCACCTGCGCCCTGGAACTGGATCTGGACGCACTGCCGCTGCGCGAGGCCCGGCCCGCGCCGGCCATCTCGCCGTTCCCGGCCGTGCTGCAGGACGTCTCGGTGAGTGTGGCGCACGATGTTCCCGCGGCGGAGGTGGAGACCGCACTGCGATCCGGTGGCGGGGAACTGCTCGAGGATATCGCGTTGTTCGATGTGTACGCGGGTACGCAGGCCGGGGAGGGGCGTAAATCGCTCACCTATGCCCTGCGTTTCCGGGCCACCGACCGCACTCTCACCGAGGACGAGGCCAGTGCGGCGCGCGATGCCGCCGTGGCCGCCGCGGCGGACGCGGTGGGCGCGGTGATCCGGTCCTAGGAGAGCCGTTCTCCGGCAACGTGGTCGGTCCGTCCGAACGGGCGGACCGGACATCGTAGGGTGGTCGCATGACTGAACCCAGCACAGGCGATCCGGGCGCGCTCGCCGCTCGGTTGGCGGCCCTGCCCGACGAGCAGTTGCTGGCCGTCCTGGTGGTGGCCGCGGCGGGCCGCGACACGCTGGCCCCGCTGTACGAGGCCGCCACCCGGCTGCTGTCGGAAACCGGGCAGAGCGCGGTGGCGCCCGGTGTGATTCCCGGCACCCCGCAGCCCCCCGGCTATGGGGCCGCCTCGGACCTCGGTTCGTCGTCGCAGGTGGGTGGGGGTGCCGGCGCGGCAGCCGGGCCGAGCGGGGGAGCGGCCGGTGGTTACAGCGCTTCCGGTGTGCCGACGTTCGGTTCGGTTCGCGATAAGGTCGAGCGGCGTTTCGGCACCGCGTTCGGTGCGCGGGCACTCGGTAGGCAGAGCCCGGCCGGCCGCGGCGCCGACGAACAGTGGGAAGCGCGTGAACAGGCCGCGCGGGAACGTCTGGCACAGATTCGCACCTCCTTGCACGAGGGCGAAGGGGCCTGATCCCGCCCGGCCCGCGCCGGAGCGACAGGGGGCGGGGGCGATACCTCGGCCTTCGCTGTGGCCTGCGCCGACCGTATGAAGCCGCTCAGAAGGAGAATCTGTGACCGAGGTCGATACCGCACGGGTACTCGCCGGCCGGCTGCTCGACGCCCAGGTGCAGTGGCTGCTGAACGAAGTGAGCGGGGACCGGTTCGCCGAAGTCGTCGCCCGGGATGTGGCGGCCGCGCTCGAGGTCGCGGGCACGGTGCGCGCGGGCGAGGTCGTCGAGGTCGAACAACTCGAGCAGACCGTGGCCACCCTGGTCGACAAGGTGGGCGGCAGCGCGGTCCTGGCGGATACCGCCGGTCTGTTCGCCGACGCGATCTACGACAGTATCGCCGCCAACGAAGACCACACCCTGGGCGAACTGGTCGAACGCGAACCGGTCGAGGCGCTGCTGCAGAAGATCGTGGATATGCACCGGACCCAGGAACGGGTTCTGGAACGACTGACCGACAGTCCCCTGGTGGCCACCGTCGCCTCCAAGTTCGTCGACAAACTGGTCGGCGACTTCGTGGAGGCCAACCGGCAGCGCGCGGAGAAGATCCCCGGTATGGGCACACTCATGTCGATCGGGCAGTCGGCCGCCGACCGCGCCCGCAAGGCCGCCGAATCCAACAGCATCCTCGGTGATATCGCGGGCAAGGGCGCCCTGTACGCCCTCAAACGCACCAACAACGCCATCCGCGAAATGCTGCGCGACGCCCCCGTGCACGACGCCACCATGGAGTTCTGGGATCTGCACGCCGACGAACCGATCAGCGGCCTGCGGGAGTACCTGACGAAACAGGACCTCCACGAACTCGTCGGGCTCTGCTACCGCATCGCGGTGACCACCCGCGAGAAGGAGTACTTCGGCCTGCTGGTGGCCGAATGCGTGCAGGTTCTCCACGAGAAGTACCGGGACCATACGCTCGCCGAGTTGCTCGCGGAGCTGGGCCTCACCGGCGAGGACATCGTCACCGAGATCCTGCGCTACGGTCCGGCGGTGGTGGCGGCCGCCGAGCGGGACGGGGTGCTGGCCCGGTTGATCCGGGAACGACTGGAACCCTTCTACTACTCCGACGAGATCTTGGCGATCCTCACACCGGCCGAGTAGTGGAGGCGGCACCGCAGCGTCGATCGGGCGGATCACTCACCGCCGGGCCACGACCGCCCGTTCCACCGCGCCGAAGGCGATATCACTGATTTTGCCGAGGCCGGCCAGCAGCACGATGGCCAGCAGCATGATGTCGGTGCGGCCGGTGTTCTGACTGTCGATCAGCAGGAACCCCAGGCCTTTCGAGGACGCGATGAGTTCGGCGGCGACCAGGAACAGCCAGCCGTTCACCAGGCCCAGCCGCAGCCCGTTCAGGATCGAGGGCGCCGCGGCGGGCAGCATGATCCGGGTGAGCAGGGCCGCGCCGCGCAGGCCGTAGGCGCGGCCGACCTCGATCAGCTGCGGATCCACCTGGGACAGCGCCGAAGCGGTGGTGGTGTAGATCGGGAAGAACGCGCCGATGGCGACCAGCACCACCTTGGGTTGTTCGCCGATCCCCAGCCACAACAGCAGCAGCGGCACCCAGGCCAGGGACGGTACGGTGCGCAGGATCTCGACCGTCGGCGCGAGCAGGCGCCGGGCGAGGTCGGACAGCCCGATCAGCGCGCCCAGGGCCAGCGCGGCCGCCGCGCCGGCCAGGTAGCCGATGAGCTCGCGCTGCACACTGATGGCGAGGTGGTGCCACAGCGCGCCGTCACCGAGCAGGTCGATGGCGGCGGAGAGCACATCGGCCGGCGGCGGCAGCTGGGACGGCGAATACAGGCCGGCCACGGTGACGAGCTGCCACAGGGCGAGCAGCGTGAGCGGCACGATCAGGCCGAGTCCGACCCGGGCCCACCGCGGTGGGCCGACGGGCCGCGGAGTGTCCGCGGCGGTATCGGCGACCTGCGCTGTGGTGCTCATGCAGCGGCCCGCGCCGCGAATTCCGGTGCGAACAGGCTTTCCAGCGCGCCGGTCGCGGCTTCCGCCGATCGCACGCTGCCGTCACCGACGATGATGGGCACCACCCGCTCCAGCACAGTGCGCAGCTCCGGGCCGGGTACCGGGTCGTTGTCGAGCACGGTCCGGTCCAGTTCCTCCGCGGCGACCTCGGGGGTGACGCTCGCCTCCCGCGCCAGCAGCGCGGTCAGTTCCGCGGGATGCGCGAGCGCCCACTCACGTGCGGTCCGGTACGCGTCCACGACCGCCTGTGCCCGGTCCGGATGTTCGGCGAGGAAATCCTCCCGGGCGTTGAGGGTGCCGTAGGTGGCGAAATCCGGGTTCCGGTAGAGCAGTTGCGATTTGCCCTCCTGACGGCTCTGCGCCATATACGGGTCCAGTGCGGCCCAGGCCGCTACCGCACCGCGTTCCAGCGCGACCTTTCCGTCCGAGTGCTGGAGGTTGACGATATCGACATCCTTGCCGGTGAGCCCGGCGGTGGCGAGCGCCTGCAACAGGAAGAAGTAGGGGTCGGTGCCCTTGGTGGCCGCGATCTTGCGGCCGCGCAGGTCCGCGACCGTACCGATCGGGGAGCCGGGCGCCACGGCCAGTGCCGTCCATTCCGGTTTGCTGTACAGCGAGACGACTTTGATCGGAGTGTTGTTGGCCCGCGCCAACAGCGCCGCCGATCCGGCGGTCGATCCCACATCGATGGCTTCGGCGCGCAGATTCTCGTTGGCCTTGTTACTGCCGGCCGACAGCACCCAGGTCACGTCGTAACCGGCGCTCTCCAAAAGCCTCTGGTCCCGCACGACCAGGCTGAGCGGGTTGTAGTAGGCGTAGTCCAGTGCGATATCGGCGCCGCCCGCGTCACCGGACCCCTCACCCTGGACACAGCCGGCGGTCAGCGCGGCCACCGCCGCGGTCAGGATCGCCAGGGCGGCACGGAATTTCATCGGACGGTCTCCTTCACGAGAACCTCGGCGGCCGGGGCCGCGCCGGGCTCGGGACTCCGAGCCGGTCGAGCAGGGTGGCGCGCAATGCGGTGAGCCGGCCGTCGGTGCGTTCCCGGGGCCGCGGACCGGGCACCTCGAAGATCGACCCGATACCGGAGCCGCGACCGGGCTCCGGTTCCAGCAGCACGATCCGATCGGCCAGTACCAGCGCTTCGTCGATATCGTGGGTGACCAGCACCACCGTGGTGGCCACCTCACCGTGCACCTCGAGCAGCAGGTTCTGCATTTTCAGCCGGTTCAGCGCGTCCAGGGCGGCGAAGGGTTCGTCCAGCAGCAGCACTCCGGGCCGCCGCACCAGGGCCCGCGCCAGGGCCGCCCGCTGGGCCATCCCGCCGGAGATCCGGCGCGGCCGGTACTCCGCGAAACCGGTGAGCCCCACGATGTCCAGCCAGGTCCGCACGGCGGCGGCGCCGGCGGCGCGGCCCGTTCCGGCGGGCAACCCGAGCGCGACATTGCCGGCCACATTCCGCCACGGCAGCAGGCGCGGCTCCTGGAAGACGACCGCGCAGCGCGGGTCGACCCCGGTGATGGGCCGATCGTCGATGGTCACCGAACCGGCCGAGGGCCGATCGAGGCCGGCGATGAGCCGCAACAGGGTCGATTTCCCCGACCCGGACGCGCCGACGAGCGCGATGATCTGCCCGGGTGCGATATCGAGCTCGATATCGCGCAGCACGGTGGTGGGTCCGAAACTGCGGCGGACCCCGCGCAGCGTCAGGGTCGCGGGATGCAGGACGGTCGAGCTCACCGGGGGAAGGTATGCGCTTCGCCGGCCGGTGAACAGGTTTATACGAGGCGTGATTCGAACGATCGGCCGGTCACCGCCGGCCGCGAACGTCCGCGGTCTAGGAGGAGCGCACCTGCGCGGTGTCTTTCTTGTCCAGTTCGGCACGTTCGGCGAGCAGATCGCGGATCTCGGTCAGCAGGGCGATATCGGCCGGGGTCGACGGTTCGGCGTCCACCTTGTTGCGGGCGTAGAAGCGTTTCTGCATGGTCTTCATCGGCAGGATGAGCGCGAAGTACAGCACTGCCGCGACCATGACGAAATCGATGGCGGCGCTGATGATCGGGCCGAGCGCGATGAAGGTCGCGGGTTTGCCCGCGAGCAGTGTGACACCGAAACCGAACTGGCCGCTGCCGCCGAGGACGGCCAGCAACGGCTCCACCACGCCCTTGGTCACCGAACTCACCACCGCGGTGAACGCGGTGCCCATCACGACGGCGACGGCCAGATCGATGACGTTCCCGCGCATGAGGAAGTCTTTGAAACCTTTGAGCATCAATCCACTCCGTATCGAACGCTGCTGTTCACCGCCGGTCCCGGTCTCGGCCGCTGAGCGGTACCGCTGCGAGCGAGGTCCCGGCGCTACACCGCAGGTGATAGTGGCAGCCGGGGTTGCGCCGCGCAAACCGGCAGCGATCGGGTGCGCGCCCGGCCCGCCGGAATCCGCGCGCCCCGGGTGGCGTCGCCGGACCGGCGGCCCGCGCCGCACCGCGCTAGGGTCGAGGCATCGCCGGGGGAACAGCTATCAGGAGGAACCGTGGCATCGACGACACTGCTGGGCCGGGCGGTCCGGGGCTTCAACACGGGGGTGGTCGCCCTGCTCGACGCACCGGTGCTGGGCCCCCTGCTGGGTAAGGGTTTCGTGGAGATCGAGTACGTGGGGCGGCGATCGGGCCGGACGTTCCGGACCCCGGTGAACTATCTGAAGAAGGACGGCGGCCTGCTCATCGGTGTCGCCATGCCCGATAAGAAGACCTGGTGGCGCAATTTCCTCGGCGCGGGCGCGCCCCTCGTGCTGCACTTCCGCGACGGCGATCGGCGCGGGCACGCGACCGCCCGGCGCGACGAGAAGGGCCGTGTCGGCGTGCGAGTCCGGTTCGACGAGCCCGGCTGAGTTCGGCGCGGGCATCGAGAGTACGGGCGGGTCGTTGTCGCGGGGCGCGAAAACAGCTGTGCGGTAGGCCGGGTGAGCCGGTAGTCTTCCTGCCGTGTCGAGCCCGGAGGCATCCAGAGCAGGGCTGCCGGTCATCCCCGTCAGCCCCTGACCTTTCGCTACCCGTTCACCGTGCCGCCTTCCGGCCGCACGGTCATCCGGTGATTCCCGGGCGCTGACCGGGGTGACGAGACGATTCCTGTCTCTTCCACCTCGGAGCCCTTCATGCCTTTCACTCTCTACCTGCTCGCCCTGGCGGTCTTCGCCATGGGCACCTCGGAATTCATGCTCGCCGGTCTCGTCCCGGATATCGCGGCCGATCTCGGTGTGGACCTCGGCGCCACCGGCCTGCTGACCTCGGCGTTCGCCATCGGAATGGTTGTGGGCGCACCGCTGATGGCGGGTCTCGCCCGGAACTGGCCGATCCGCTCGAGCCTGCTGGGTTTTCTGCTGTTGTTCCTGGCCGCGCATATCGCCGGAGCGGTGACCGGCAGTTTCTCCGTCCTGGTCGCCACCAGGGTGGTGGCCGCCGTCGCGAACGCCGGGTTCCTCGCGGTCGCGCTGACCGCGGCCGCGGCGCTGGTCCCCGCCGGACGGCAGGGCCGGGCGCTGGCGATCCTGCTGGGTGGTACCGCCCTCGCCACGGTGGCGGGGGTGCCGGGTGGCGCACTACTCGGGGCGATGCTCGGCTGGCGGGCCACCTTCTGGGCGCTCGCGCTGCTGTGCCTGCCGGCCGCGGCCGGTGTCGTCGTGGCCGGAATGCCCGGCCACTCGGGGCAGACCGCCGCCCCCTACCTCCGTCGCGAACTCGCGCAGTTGCGACGTCCGCGGTTGCTCGTGGTCATGCTGCTGGGGGCGCTCGTCAACGCGGCGACTTTCGGCAGCTTCACCTTCCTCGCGCCGTTGGTCACCGGGACGGGTGGGTTCGGCGCCTTCTGGGTGCCGGTAGTGCTGGTGCTGTTCGGCGTGGGTTCCTTCGCCGGTGTGACAGTCGCCGGGCGATTGTCCGACGAGTACGCCGCGGTGGTGATCGCGGTCGGGGGCCCGCTGCTGTGCGGCGGCTGGTTCGCGCTCGCGTTGACCGCCGACCGTCCCGTCGCCCTGCTCGTCCTGGTGTGCGTGCTGGGGGCGCTGTCGTTCGGGGTGGGGAGCCCGCTGATCGCACGCGTGCTCTACGAGGCCGCGGGCGCGCCGACCATGGCGGGCTCCTATGCGACGGCGGCGTTGAACGTCGGTGCCGCGGCGGGGCCCGCGCTGGCGGGGCTGGCCCTGGGGACCGGTTGGGGTGACCGGGGGCCGATGTGGGTGAGCGGTGTCCTGGTGGGAGTGGCGCTGCTGCCGGCACTGCGCTTCCGCGCGATATTCACCGGGGCGGCGACCCGGTAGGACGACAGAGCCGCTGTGCGTGCGCGGTTTATCGGCCGGTGAACAGCGGGTGGTGTAAACGGAACGTAACAGTGTCCAGAGTTCGACAACACGCGACCGGAATCGGTGTGCCGACCCCCTGCCGTTCGTTAATCTCACCCTCACCATCCGGATCGGCCGAGTGGTGTGGCGCAACGGCCAGGGGTGATGGAGGTCGAGCGTGGGTGCACCGTCGGCGATCGATACGCGGGCCCGCGGTCCGCGTCTGTATCACGTCCACCAGGATCATCCGCTGGCCGTGGCGCTGCTCGCGGAACTCGCCATCGACCACAGCATCCGCTACGGCGGTACGGCCGGTGCGATCCACCGGCGGCTCCGGGACTGCCCGGCCGCCGATTACTCCGCCCCCGACGGTGATCTGCTGGTGCTGGTGGACCACGGCGGCCCGGTCGCGGGCGGCGGATTCCGCCGGTTCGATCCGACGACCGCCGAGGTCCAACGTGTCTGGACCGCGCGCGAGTACCGGCGTGGCGGACTCGCGACCCGGGTGCTCGCGGAACTGGAAGCCGAGATGGTCCGGCTGGGCTACCGGGAGGCCCTTGTCACGGCCGGCGACCGGCAGCCCGAGGCACGTGCGCTCTATCGGGCGGCCGGATACGCGGAGGTGGGTCCTGGTGCCGCCCGCCTCTTCCGGTTCGCGAAAGCCCTCGGTGCCGGAGCGCGGCAGCTCGGCACGACAACGCCGGGTGCCGCGGCGCGAATCCGCGTCCGGGGTCGCCGGCGCGGGTGAGCCGGGCAGTCGGCGCGACGCAGCGACGATGGAGCGTCGCGGACCGGCCGCAGGGCGATCCGGTGGCCGCGGCGGCAGTGACTCCGGAGGATCGCGGCCGGGTCGCGAGGGCGGTCGGGTGGCCGCGGTGGCAGTATCCTGGCGGCCGGTCCCGGCCCACCGCGGCCGGAAAGGATTTTCGTGCTCGCGTCCGTACTCTTCGCCGTGCTCGCCGCCGGTCAGCTGGCGCTCGCCGGCCGGTGCGCGCTCCGGTTCCGGGTGACCGGTGACCGGCTGCTCCTCGTACCCGCCGTGGTGTGCGCGGCCCTGGCCTACGACAACGCGGTACTCGCGGCGGGGCGCTGGATCGGTGCCGGTGCGACGCTGGAGAGCTGGTCGGCGCCCCGTTTCGTCGCCCATATCGTGCTCACCCCGCTATTGATGCCGTGGGCGTGCGCCGCCGCGGCCCGGGCCGGGGTCGGGTGGGCGCGGACTCGGTGGGTACCGGCCGCGGTCGCGGCGCTGACGGCGGCGGTCATCGTGGTGGGGGTGGCCAGCGAGCTGACCCCGCTCACGCTGGAACCGCGGGAGTGGGCGGGCACCGTGCGCTACACCACCGCGCACGCGTCGGTGGCCGGACTGCTGCCGCCGGTGGTGACGGTGGTGGTCGTGCTGGTGGCGGCGGTGGCGGTGTGGCGGGCGCGGGGTTACCGGCTCTGGACCGTGACCACCGTGATCATGACGGTGGTCTCGGCGGCCATGCCACCCATGCTGCTCACCAACTGCGCCGAACTGGTGTTCACCGGAGGTGTCGTCGCGACCGCGATATGGCTGGCGAAGCAGTCCCGGGCTGCCGGTGTCGCGGTGCGCTGACCGATTTTCGGGCCGGGCGATGAATTCCGCGACCGGGACACGTCGTGTGTGATGTACATACCGGCCGGCGGAATACCCGGCCGGACCAGGTACGGGCGTGCCCGCGGCGAAGGAGAATCGAATGACCCACGGCAAAGACCTCGCACTGTCGCATATCGGTGTGCTGGTCGGCGATCAGCAGGAGGCCCTCGAGTTCTACCGGGATGTGATCGGCCTCGAGGTCCGCGCGGATCTGCCGCTGGGCCCGCTGCGCTGGGTCACCGTGGGGCCGGCCGGACAGCCCGGTATCGAGTTCATCCTGGAGACCCCGTCCATGGTGCCCGATCCCGAGCAGCGCGCCGAGGCGCGGCGCCGGCTGGCCGCGGGGGCGCACGGCACGCTGATCTTCGTCACGGAAGCGGTGGACGAGACCTTCGCGCGGCTGCGCGACGCCGGGGTCCGGGTCACCCAGGAACCCGCCGATCAACCCTATGGCGTGCGCGACTGTGGTTTCGCCGATCCCTGGGGAAACTTCCTGCGTTTCTCCCAGCCACTGGGCTGAGGGCAGGAGGGGCGTCACCTGTGCCGATAGTGGGGTTCCGCGGCGTCCGGCGCACCCGGCCGGCCCCGGCCGTGTGCGTCGTCACAGCTACCGGCACGGTGGCCGTCCATACTTCTGATCATGGGCGATGCGCAGACCGCTGAAGGAAACGACGCGACCCTGCCGCTGCGCGAGGACATCCGGTTCCTCGGCGGCGTGCTCGGCGACACCATTCGCGATCACGAGGGCCCCGAGGTCTTCGACCTCGTGGAGCGGGTGCGGGTGGAGGCGTTCCGAGTCCGGCGGGAGGAGGTGGAGCGCAGCGCGGTCGGCGAAATGCTGGCCGGGGTGGAAATCGCGGTGGCACTGCCGCTGATCCGGGCCTTCAGTTATTTCGTCCTGCTGGCCAATCTCGCCGAGGACATCCAGCGTGACCGCCGCCGCGCCGCGCACGAGGCAGCGGGCGAAGCCCCGCAGGACTCCTCCCTGGCCGCCACCTACCGGAAACTGGACGCGGCCGCGGTGCCGGGGGAGCGGGTCGCCGAACTGCTGGCCGACGCGCTGGTGTCCCCGGTGATCACCGCACATCCCACCGAGACCCGGCGCCGTACGGTGTTCGACACCCAGACCCGCGTCACCGAATTGATGCGCCGGCGGCAGCGGGCCCCCGAATCCGAACGGGAACAGCTCGAGCTCGAGATCCGGCGGCAGGTACTCACTCTCTGGCGTACGGCGCTGATCAGGTTGTCGCGGCTGCGTATCCAGGACGAGATCGCGGTCGGGCTGCGGTACTACGAACTCACCTTGTTCGATGTCATCCCCGCCATCAACGCGAGCGTGCGCACGGCGCTGGGGTCGCGCTGGCCCGAGCAGCGGTTGCTGTCGAAACCCATGCTGCGGCCCGGTTCGTGGATCGGCGGGGACCGGGACGGTAACCCGTATGTGACGGCGGAGGTGGTGCGCACGGCGGCCGCGCAGGCCGCGGGGGTGGCGTTCGCGCGTTACCTGCGCGAACTGGTGCAGTTGGAGAAGACACTGGCGCTGTCGGCGCGGCTGGTCCCGGTGACCGCGGGACTGCGCGCGCTCGCCGACGGCGGCTATCCGGACCCGAAGACCTACGCCGACGAACCGTATCGGCGGGCGCTGTACGGCATCCGGGTCCGGCTCACCGCGACCGCGCGGCGCGCTGTCGCCGCGCTGGACCCCGAGGCGGCGGGCCCCTGGGAGTTCGAATCGTCCGCCGCCGGCGAGGGCGCCGCCGGCGCTCCCTACGGCACGCCCCAGGAGTTGCTCGACGATCTCGACGCCGTCGATGCCTCGCTGCGCGCCGGCGGAGACGCACTGCTCGCCGACGACCACCTCGCGGCGTTGCGCTGTGCGGTGGAGACTTTCGGGTTCCATCTGCAGGGCCTGGATATGCGTCAGAATTCCGAAACCCATGAGCAGGTCGTGGCCGAACTGCTGGCCTGGGCGGGCGTGCATCCGGATTATCCGAGCCTGCCCGAGTCCGAGCGGGTGGACCTGCTCACCCGGGAACTGCGTACCCGCCGCCCGCTGCTGGGACCGCGGGCGCGGATCGGCGAGCAGGCGGCCAAAGAGCTGGGAATCATCCGTGCGGGCGCCGCCGTGGTGGCCGCGCTGGGCCCGGACGCGGTCCCCAACTACATCATCTCGATGTGTACCTCGGTCAGTGATCTGCTCGAGGCCGCCCTGCTGCTCAAGGAGGGCGGCCTGCTGGATCCTGGAGACGCGGACAGCGGCCCCTCCTGCCCGGCCGGGATCGTGCCGCTGTTCGAAACCATCGAGGATCTGGCGGCCGGTGCGTCGACGCTGGCCGCGGCACTGCAGGTGCCGGAGTACCGGGAGCTGGTGGTGGCACGCGGAATGCGCCAGGAGGTGATGCTCGGCTACTCCGATTCGAACAAGGACGGCGGATACCTGGCCGCGAACTGGGCGCTGTACCGGGCGGAACTGGACCTGGTGGAGTTGGCGCGCGAATACGGGATCCGGCTGCGGCTGTTCCACGGTCGCGGCGGCACCGTCGGGCGCGGCGGGGGCCGCAGCTACGACGCGATCCTCGCGCAGCCCGCCGGCGCCGTGCGGGGTTCCCTGCGGCTGACCGAACAGGGTGAGGTCATCGCGGCGAAATACGCCGAACGCGGCGCCGCGCACCGCAATCTCGAATCGCTCATCGCGGGCACCCTCGAATCGACGCTGCTGGATGTCGAGGGGCTGGGCGCCGATGCCGAACCCTCCTACGCGCTCATGGACGAACTCGCGGACCGGGCCCGCGCCGCCTATGCGCGGCTGGTGCACGAAACCCCCGGCTTTGTGGAGTACTTCCGGCAGTCGACTCCGGTCGCCGAGGTGGGCGACCTCAATATCGGCAGCCGTCCCGCCTCTCGTAAACCCACCAACTCGGTCTCGGATCTGCGGGCCATTCCGTGGGTGATGTCCTGGAGCCAGGCCCGGGTGATGCTGCCCGGCTGGTACGGCACCGGGACCGCGCTCGAGGAGTGGATCGACGGCGATCCGGACCGGCTCGCGCGGCTCTCGGATCTGTACCGCCGGTGGCCGTTCTTCCGGACCGTACTGTCGAATCTCGCGCAGGTGATGGCGAAGAGCGACCTCGATATCGCCGCCCGTTACGCCGAACTGGTCGACGATATCGATCTGCGCAAACGCATCTTCGGGATGATCGAGCGCGAGCACGCCCGGACCGTCGCCGTCCATGCCGCCATCACCGGCAACGACCATCTGCTGGCCGACAATCCGTCGCTGGCGGAATCCATCCGCAACCGGTTCCCGTATCTGGAACCGCTGAACCAGATGCAGGTCGAACTGTTGCGCCGGTTGCGTGCCGGGGACGATTCCGAACTGGTGAAACGCGGCATCCTGCTGACGATGAACGGTTTGGCCACGGCGCTGCGCAACTCGGGCTGACCCGCGCCGGCCGGCGGTACGGGTACCGGTGCGGGCGCTGTTCGTCTCGGATCGGGCTCGGTGTCACCCGCGGCGGCGCCGGCCGTCGTACCGTCGGCTGTATGACGACCTGGAGTGAATTCACCGCCGAGGCGCCGCGGATCAGCGAGATCTTCCGTCGTCGCCACACCGCGACCAGCAATCTGTGCATGCTCGCCACTCTGCGTTCGGACGGATTCCCCCGGATCAGTCCGGTGGAGCCGCTCATCTTCGAGGAGAAATTGGTGATCGTCGGGATGCCGGGCACCACCAAATTCCGGGATCTCGCGCGCGATCCGCGCTTCTGCCTGCACACCGCGACCGAGGACACGATGGTGTCCGACGGGGACGCGAAACTGTTCGGTCTGGTGATCGATGATCCGGATACCGCGTTGCACGCGCGTTTCGCCGAGTACCTGTACGAGGACAGCGGGCTGGATCTGCGGAACCAGCCGTTCGAGCACTTCTTCGTGGCCGACCTGACCTCGGCGTCGTCGGTCGAGGTCGGCGACGATCTGTTGCGGGTCACCATCTGGAAACCGGGTGAGGGCGAGCGTGTGGTGGAGAAGCGTTAGACCCGGGGCGCGGGTTCCCGGGTCGCCGCGAGGTCACGGTACGCCCGCCAGCCGCAGCGCGGCCGTGGTCGCGGCCGCGGCCACCAGGGCCGCGGGCAGCGGCGCCCGGAACCGGTAGAGCACACCGGCGGTCAGGACTCCGGCCGGGCGCGCGATCCCGGCCGCGGTGCCGTCCTCGGTCAGGGCGGTGGTGCATACGAGGGCGGCGAGGACGACGACGGACGCGTTCTCCAGAAGCGCGGTGGTCCGGGCGGAGACAGTGATCCGGGGCCCCAGTACCGGCCCGGCGAGGCGGAAGGCGAATGTTCCGGCCGCCAGTGCGAGGGCGGCGCCCACCAGGTATCCGAGGCCGTTCATCGCGCCCACGGCCGTGGAATCGTGCGGGCGGCGGCCACGGCGGCGAGCAGAATCGGCAGGCCGGCGGGCAGCAGCGGAGTCGTGAGCAGGGCGAGGGCGGACCCGGCGAGGGCACCGCGCCGGACCGTGGGTTCGCGTAGCGCGGGCATGATCAGCCCCAGCAATACCGCCGGGAACACGGCATCCACCCCGAAGACACCGGGGTCGGGCACCGCGGTGCCGAGCAGGCCGCCCAGCAGTGTCCCGCCGGGCCAGACCGCCAGGATGCCGGCGCCGCAGGCCAGGTAGGCGGCCCGGCCGTGGCCGGTGGTGCGCTGGGCAAGCGCCACCGCCACGGTCTCGTCGTTGAGCAGGTGCGCGCCGCGGAGGCCGCGCCACCCGGTGCCGAGGACCTCGGGGACCGCGAGGCCGTAGCCGATATGGCGTGCGTTGATCAGCAGGCCGGCGCACAGGGCGGCGAGCGGGCTGCCGCCGGCGGCGACGATCCCGACGAACAGGAATTCCGATCCGGCGGCCAGGACGAGCACACCGAGCACGACCGGGAACCACAGGGGGAAACCGGCCGCGACCGCAGTGGCCCCGTAGGACATACCGGCCACCGTGACCGCGGCGCAGAGTGCGGTGATCAGTGATCGGGTCGGCGGATCGACCGTTCGCCATAACGAACGCATGGCTACCATAGTGAACATGGACGCCACTGTTCGTCAAACCGAACAAAACGATTCTGAACCGAACAATGGGCCGCCCGGTCACCCCGGAGCAGGTCGCGACCGGACCCCGCAGCAGGTGATCGCCGCATCGCTGCGCCGGGAGCGCCTGCGCGCGGAGCTGTCTCTGACCGAGGTGGCCCGGCGGGCCGGTATCGCGAAATCGACCCTTTCGCAGCTCGAATCCGGCAGCGGCAACCCCAGCCTGGAGACCCTGTGGGCGCTGTGCCTGGCGCTGGAGGTGCCCTTCTCACGCCTGCTCGACCCACCGCGCCCGCAGATCCGGGTGATCCGGGCTGCGGAGGGGCCGGCGGTGTTCTCGGCCGAGGCCGATTACCGGGCCACGCTGCTGGCGGTCGGCCCGGCGGGGGTGCGCCGCGATATCTACCGGGTCGCCGCCGAGCCCGGGCCGCGGCGGGCCTCCCAGCCGCACCTTCCCGGAACGGTGGAACATGTACTGCTCGGCGCGGGCCGCGCGCTCGTCGGGACGGCCGACGAGCTCGTGGAACTCACGCCGGGTGACTACATCGCCTATCCGGCCGATGTTCCGCACGTATTCGAAGCACTCGCGCCCGCCACGGTGGCGACGCTGATCTCCGAATATTCCTGACGCGCCGGTATCGGGCCGGTCGTCACTGTCCGGTGAAACGGGGCGTGCGCCGCTCCAGCATGGCGGCGACGGCTTCGTCGTGATCGGCGGTGTGGTGTGTGAGGGCCTGCATCGCGGCGGAGAGCTCCAGCAGTGTTTCCAGGCTCTGCTGCTGGCCCTCGCGCAACAGGCGTTTGGTCATCCGCAGCGCGTGCGGTGGATTGGCCGCGATCTCGGCGGCGAGCCGGTGGGCGGCGTCGAGCAGCCGATCGGGTTCGACGACCTCGTTGACCATTCCCCAGTCGAGTGCGGTGGCGGCGTCGATGGCGGCGCCCGTGAACGCCAGCTGGCTGGCGCGGGCCATCCCCACCGCCCGCGGCAGCAGCCAGGCCCCGCCGTCCCCGGGGATGAGGCCCAGGCGGACGAAGCTCTCCGCGAAGGTGGCGGTGGTCGCGGCGATCCGCATATCGCACATGAGGGCGAGATCGCAGCCGGCGCCGATCGCCGGGCCGTTCACCGCGGCGATGGTGGGGATCTCGCAGTGGTACAGCGCCCTGGGGATGCGCTGGATACCGCGCCGGTAGCCTTGGCGCAGGTCGGCCGGGGCGCCGCCGAACATTCCGGCCTTGTCCCGCATGTGCTTGACATTGCCGCCGGCGCTGAACGCCGTACCCGCTCCGGTGAGGATGGCCACCCGGAGGGAATGGTCGCGGTCGGCGGCCCGGACGGCGTTCTCCAGGGCTTCGATCGTCGCCTCGTCGGAGATCGGATTGCGCTGCTCGGGATTGTCGATGGTCCAGACGACGACGTCGCCGGTGCGCTCCACGCGCACGGGTGCGGTCACGGTAACTCCTCGGGCCACGGTGCTGCGGTCATCGGCAACAATGCCCGATCGGTTCGGGTGGGGCGAGTGCGAGGTGCGGTTCGGCGCGGCGGCCCGGGTCTCCGCGGCGTCTCGTGTGGGTGTGTTGCCGGGAGGTGCCGCGACCCGCCTGTTCCGGTGGTCGCGCTCGTGCGCCAGCCGCGCGGTGAGGCCGACGAGGGTGCGGGTGTGTGACTCGAGCCGTGCGAGTGAGGTGCCGAGTTCGCCGTCCGGGACCGTGGTGAGGTCGCAGGAGAGCAGTGCGTCGACGGCCCGCTCCAGGGCGCCGAGCCGATCTCGAAGCCTGCCATTCGAACGCATGTTCTAAATGCTAGCCGATGTGGTGAGGGCGTCGGCGGGTGTGGGAGCGGGGGTCTCGCCGCGAGTGTCGGCGAGTCGCCGAGCGGGGCCGGTGTTCTCGATGTCCGGCCGGGTTCCGGGGCGGGTGTGCCCAGTACGCCCCTCACGAGTTTCGACCGCAGATCGGCATATTGGAATTTACTTTCTAGAGCATCGATTCTAATATTGCGAGGTGGGCCGATCCGCCAAGTACGACAGGGACGAGATTCTCGATGCCGCGCTGGCTTTGATCGCGGAGCAGGGTCCGCAGGCGGCGACGATGGGGGCGATCGCCCGCCGTCTGGGCGCACCCATCGGCTCCATCTATCACCGGTTCGCGTCCCGGGACCTGATCATCGCCGAACTCTGGATCCGCGGGATCCGCCGCTTCCAGGCCGGGTTCGTCACGGCGCTGGAGAGCGGCGATATCGAGGCCGCCGCGATGCACAGCGTGCGCTGGTGTCGCACGCACACCGCCGAAGCGGCGGTTCTACTGCTGCACCGCCGCGAAGATCTGGCCCAGCGGTGGCCCGGGGAACTCGGCGAGCAGTTGCGCGCGCTCAACGACGACGCGGCCGTCGCCTACCGGACGCTGCGCGCCCGGCACCCCGATCTCGACGGCCACCGCCTGGGTTTCGCGGTGTTCGATGTGCCGGCGGGCGCGGTACGCCGGCATCTCGCCGAACTCCGTCCCCCGCCGTCCTGGGTCGACGATCTGGTGCGCACCGCGGTCCGAGCAGTCCTGGAGGAGCGACCATGACCGAGCGCGACCGACATCTCACCCCGCCGCCGGCGTCGAGCTTCTTCGAACGGCTCGACGCCGGCCGGTTCGCTCCCACGGCCGGCGCCGGGTCGCCGTGGGGTCCGGATACGCAGCATCTGGGCCCCTGTTCGGCGCTGCTGGCCCGGGCCGTCGAACACCATCTGGTACCGGATGACCGCAAACGCCTCGCCCGGCTGACCGTCGACACTCTCGCACCGGTCCCGATGGAACCCCTGCGGATCCGGGTCGCCACCGTCAAGCCGGGGCGGCGCACCGAACTCGTGGAAGCCGTCGCCGGGGTCGGTGATCGGCCGGTGCTCACGGCCCGGGCCTGGTGTATGCCGGTGACGCCGGCGGACTACCCGTCCCGGCCCGGCGGTGCCGGGTTGCGCGCGCCGGAGCCGTCGCCGCGCCCGGTGCGTTTTCCGGGCGCCTATCTCGGCGGATACATGTCGGCGGTCGACTGGTGTTTCGCCGAGGGCGGGTTCGACGAGCTCGGCCCGGCGCGGGTCTGGGCGCGGCCGCGGATCCCGCTCCTGCCGGACGAGGACCTCTCTGCCTGGCAGCGGGCGCTGACCGTCGTGGACTCCGCCTACGGCGCGGCCCTGTGCCTGGACCTCGTGCGATACCCCGTCATCAATGCCGACCTGGCGCTCGCGCTGTACCGGGATCCGGCCGGTGACTGGATCGGCCTGGACACTCGCACGGGAATCGCGCCCGAGGGCGGGGCACTCAACACCGCGACGGTGTACGACCGGACCGGGCCGGTGGGGACCGCCACGCAGACACTGCTGGCGCAGGCTGTGTGATCAAGAGCGGCGGGCCGGGTGGCGTGGACCGGGAAGGCCCGTGATCGCCCGTCCGATGGGGTGCGGCGAATTCATCCGGCCGCTGACGGGAGGCCTACGGGGACCGGTTTGTGAATGAGCTTGCATGGTCGTGCATAATCATGACATGGCTGATCTCACGGATATGCCCGACCGGAACGGACCCCTGCGCGTGGCCGTCGCCGGTGCCAGTGGTTACGCGGGCGGGGAAGTGCTGCGTCTGTTGCTGGGGCATCCGGAGTACCGAGCCGGGCGCCTCGAGATCGGGGCGCTGACCGCCGGTAACAACGCGGGCACCGCCCTGGGCGCACTGCAGCCGCAGCTGCTGCCGCTGGCGGACCGGATCCTCGCCCCGACCACGGCCGCCGAACTGGCCGGCCACGACATCGTGTTCCTCGGCCTGCCGCACGGGCAGTCGGCGGCACTGGCGGCCGAGCTACCGGAATCCGCGGTGATCATCGACTGCGGTGCCGATTTCCGGCTCACCGATCCGGCTGCCTGGGACCGATACTACGGCGGACCCCATGCGGGGAGCTGGCCGTACGGCCTGCCGGAACTGCCCGGTGCACGGGAGTCGCTGCGGGGCGCCACCCGTATCGCGGTCCCCGGCTGCTACCCGACGGTCAGCAGCCTGGCGCTGGCTCCCGCGGTCGCCGCGGGCATCGTCGAGCCGACGGTGCATGTCGTCGCCGTCAGCGGCACCTCCGGGGCCGGCCGTAAACTCGATGTCGGCCTGCTCGGGTCCGAGGTCATGGGGTCCGCCCGGGCCTACGGCGTGGCCGGTGCGCACCGGCACACCCCGGAGATCACGCAGAACCTGTCGGCGGTCGCCGGCGAGCCGGTCCGGGTGTCGTTCACCCCCGTGCTCGCGCCCATGCCACGCGGAATTCTCGCCACCTGCACCGCGCCGGTGCGGGTGGACGCGGCCGAGGCACGCGCCGTCTACGAGAAGGCCTACGCCGACGAGCCCTTCGTGCATCTGCTGCCCGAGGGCGTCCTGCCCCAGACCGGGTCGGTATTGGGTGCCAACTCCGTCACGCTGCAGGTCGCCGTCGACACCGACGCGGGTCTGCTCGTGGTGATCGGTGCGATCGACAATCTGACCAAGGGCACCGCCGGCGGCGCGGTGCAGTCCATGAATCTTGCGCTCGGCTTCGACGAAACCGCCGGGCTGTCCACCGTAGGAGTGGCCCCGTGACCACCGACCAGAACGGAAACCTCGTGCACAACCAGGGCGTCACCGCACCGCTGGGCTTCCGGGCCGCCGGGATCGCCGCGGGTATCAAGGCCAAGGGCGGCCCCGATCTCGCGCTCGTCTTCAACGAGGGCCCCGACTACGCAGCGGCCGGTGTGTTCACCACCAACAAGGTCAAAGCCGCACCGGTGCTGTGGTCGCAGCAGGTCCTGAAGGCCGGCCGGCTGCGCGCGGTGATCCTGAACTCCGGCGGGGCCAACGCCTGCACCGGACCCGAGGGCTTCCAGGACGCCCATCGCACCGCCGAGGAACTCGCCGCGGCGCTGAGCAACTGGGGCACCGAAACCGGCGCCGGGGAGATCGCGGTGTGCTCCACCGGCCTCATCGGCGACCGGCTGCCGATGGACAAACTGCTGCCCGCGGTGACCGAGATCGTGCACGAGATGGGCGGCGGGATGTCCGGCGGTACCGATGCCGCGCATGCCATCATGACCACCGACACCGTGCCGAAAGAAGCATCCCTGCACCATCCGGACAAATGGAATGTCGGCGGGATGGCCAAGGGCGCGGGCATGCTGGCCCCCGGCCTGGCGACCATGCTGGTCGTGCTGACCACCGATGCCGTGGCCAGTGCCGAACAACTCGACACCGCGCTACGGCGGGCCACCCGGCTCACCTTCGACCGTCTCGACGTGGACGGCGCGATGTCGACCAACGATACGGTCCTGCTGCTGGCCAACGGCGCCAGTGAGGTCACGCCCACCCAGGACGAACTGGATGCGGTTGTGCTCGCGGTCTGCGATGATCTGGCCGGTCAGCTGATGGCCGACGCCGAAGGTGTCACCAAGCGGGTGCTGGTCACGGTCGAGGGCGCGCGCAGTGAGGACGACGCACTCGTCGCCGCCCGGATCATCGCCCGGGACAGCCTCGTCAAAACCGCCATGTTCGGCTCCGACCCGAACTGGGGGCGGGTGCTGGCCGCGGTGGGCACCGCGCCCATCGAGCTCGACCCCGACCTCATCTCGGTATCGTTCAACGGCTTCCCGGTCTGCATCGACGGCACGGGCGCGCCCGGCGCGCGCGAGGTCGACCTGTCCGGCGCCGATATCCAGGTGGTCGTCGACCTGCGCCTCGGCGACGGCACCGCCACGGTCCGCACCACCGACCTGTCCCACGGCTACGTCGAAGAGAATTCGGCCTACAGCTCATGACCGACGCGCTGCGCGAACTGTCCGCGCTGGACAAAGCTCATATCCTCGCCGGTGCGCTGCCCTGGCTGCAGAAATTCCGCGACAAGATCGTGGTCGTGAAATACGGCGGCAACGCCATGATCGACGACGGCCTCAAACGCGCTTTCGCCGCCGATATGGCATTCCTGCGCACCGTCGGGGTGCACCCGGTGGTGGTGCACGGGGGCGGGCCGCAGATCTCGGCCATGTTGAAACGCCTCGGCCTCACGGGGGAGTTCCGGGGCGGGTTCCGGGTCACCACGCCCGAGGTGATGGATGTGGTGCGGATGGTGCTGTTCGGTCAGGTCGGCCGGGAACTGGTCGGGCTGATCAACGCGCACGGGCCCTACGCCGTCGGGATCTCCGGTGAGGACGCGCGGCTGTTCACCGCGACCCGCCGCACGGTTTTCGTGGACGGGGAGGCCACCGATATCGGACTGGTCGGCGATGTGACCGATGTGCATCCGGATTCGGTGCTCGACCTCATTCGCGCGGGCCGGATCCCGGTGGTGTCCACCATCGCCCCCGACGCCGACGGTGTGGTGCACAACATCAACGCCGATACCGCGGCCGCCGCGCTCGCCGAAGGGATCGGCGCGGAGAAACTGGTGGTCCTCACCGACGTCGAGGGCCTGTACACGAATTGGCCCGACCGCTCCTCGCTGACCAGTGTGATCGACACCGACGCGCTGGCCGACCTGCTGCCGTCCCTGGACGCGGGGATGGTCCCCAAAATGGAGGCATGTCTGCGCGCGGTCCGCGGGGGCGTATCGGGCGCACACGTCATCGACGGTCGCGTACCCCATTCGGTACTGCTGGAGCTTTTCACCGGGGAGGGAATCGGGACCATGGTCACACCGCCGGCGAACGAGGAAAACGGAGTCAGAGCATGAACACTGCGGAACTGCGGCAACGCTGGTCGAACGTGATGATGCGCAACTACCCCACTCCGGAGGTCGTGCTGACCCGGGGGACCGGCGCGGTGGTGTACGACGCGGACGGCAACCGCTATGTCGATTTCGTGGGCGGGATCGCGGTCAACAGCCTCGGTCACGCACATCAGGCCATCCTGAACGCGGTGATGGACCAGCTCGGCACGCTCGGCCATGTCTCGAACCTGTACGGCAGCGAACCGGTGATCGAGCTCGCCGAGCGGCTGCTCGGGCATTTCGGTGACGGCGACGGTCGTGCCTTCTTCTGCAACTCCGGCACCGAGGCCAACGAGGCGGCCTTCAAACTGGCCCGGCTCACCGGTCGCCGCAAGATCATCGCCTGTGACGAGGCGTTCCACGGCCGCACCATGGGCGCGCTCGCACTCACCGGTCAGCCGTCCAAACGCGCACCGTTCGAACCCATGCCGCCCGGGGTGGTGCACATCCCCTACGGCGACGCGCGGATCCTGGAGCGCGCGGTCGACTCCGATACGGCCGCGGTCTTCCTCGAGCCGATGCTCGGCGAGAGCGGTGTGGTGGTACCGCCGATGGACTATCTGGTGCGGGCCCGGGAGATCACCGCGCGGGCCGGGGCGTTGCTGATCCTGGACGAGGTGCAGACCGGTATCGGCCGCACCGGCAAGATGTTCGCGCACCAGTCGTTCGGTATCACCCCCGATGTCATCACCCTCGCCAAGGGGCTGGGCGCCGGGCTGCCGATCGGGGCGGTGCTGGCCACCGGGCCGGCGGCCGAACTGTTCACGCCCGGTATGCACGGCACCACCTTCGGCGGTAATCCCGTCTGCGCGGCCGCGGCCCTGGCCGTGCTGCGCACGCTCGAGGACGACGGGCTGCTCGAACACGTGGAATCGGTGGGTAAACGGCTCAGCGACGGGATCGCGGTGCTCGAGCATCCGCTGATCGCCGATGTGCGCGGTGCCGGACTGCTGATCGGGATCGGGCTGACCGCCCCGGTGGCGCCCCGGGTCGAGGCCCACGCGCGGGCCGCCGGATATCTGGTGAACCCGGCCAAACCCGATGTGATCCGGTTGGCGCCGCCGCTGGTGCTCACCGAAACCCAGGCCGACAATCTCGTGCTGGATCTGCCCGGGATCCTCGACGAGGTGCTGGCCGAAACGAAAGGACCGCGCGGATGACCGCCTCCCTACAACCGGCCACCGCTGTCCGCCATTTCCTGCGTGACGACGATCTGACACCCGCCGAACAGGCCGAGGTGCTGGCTCTTGCCGCCGAACTGAAGAAAAGCCCGTTCGCGCACCGTCCGCTGGAAGGCCCGCGCGGTGTCGGGGTGATCTTCGACAAGAACTCCACCCGCACCCGGTTCTCCTTCGAGCTGGGTATCGCCCAGCTCGGCGGGCACGCGATCGTGGTGGACGGTCAGACCACCCAGTTGGGGCGCGACGAAACGCTGGCCGATACCGGGCGGGTGCTGTCGCGTTATGTCGAGGCCGTCGTCTGGCGGACCTTCGGCCAGCAGCGGTTGGAGGAGATGGCGTCCACCGCCACGGTTCCGGTGGTCAACGCGCTGTCCGACGAATTCCATCCCTGCCAGGTACTGGCCGATCTGCTCACCATCACCGAGCACAAGGGCGGGCTGCGCGGGCTGCGGCTGGCCTATTTCGGCGACGGCGCCAACAATATGTCCCATTCGCTGCTGCTGGGCGGGGTCACCGCCGGACTGCACGTCCGGATCGCCGCGCCGGCGGGTTTCCTCCCGGCGCCCGCGGTGGTCGCAGCCGCCGAGGCCCGCGCCGCCGAAACCGGCGGCAGCATCGTCGTCACCGAGGATCCGCTGATCGCGGCCGACGGCGCCGATGTTCTGGTCACCGACACCTGGACCTCCATGGGGCAGGAGAGCGACGGTCTGGACCGGGTCGGCCCGTTCCGGCCGTACCAGGTGAACACCGAGTTGCTGGCCCGGGCCGGTGCCGACGCCATCGTGCTGCACTGCCTGCCCGCGCATCGCGGCGAGGAGATCACCGACGAGGTACTCGACGGGCCGCAGAGCGTGGTCTGGGACGAGGCGGAGAACCGGCTGCACGCGCAGAAGGCGCTGCTGGTGTGGCTGCTGGCACGCGAGGACGCCCGACGACGATGAGCGAGACCCGGATACATTCGGCGGGACCGGTCACCGCCGCCACCCGCGCCGGCCGGCAGTCGCGGATCATCGCGCTGCTGGCCGCGCACCCGGTGCGCAGTCAGACCGAACTCGCCACCCTGCTCGCCGCGGAGGGGATCGAGACCACCCAGGCGACGCTGTCGCGCGATCTGGACGAACTGGGCGCGGTGAAACTCCGGGCCGCCGACGGCGGCGCCGGCGTGTACGTGGTGCCGGAGGACGGCAGCCCGGTGCGCGGGGTCACCGGTGGCACGGGGCGGTTGGCCAAACTGCTCGGTGACCTGCTGGTCTCCACCGATTCCAGCGGCAACATCGCGGTCCTGCGCACCCCGCCGGGCGCCGCGCATTTCCTGGCCAGCGCCCTGGACCGCGCTTCGCTGCCCTATATCGTCGGCACGATCGCGGGGGACGACACCATCGCGGTGATCGCCCGCGAGCCCCTCACCGGTGCCGAACTGGCCGCGAAGATCGAGAACCTCGCCTGACCGGTGCGCTCGTACCCGGCGGTCAGTACCTGGGTCCGCCGGCCCGCACGGAGGTGCGATACGACAGCCACCGCCCGGTGGCGCGGGATGCGGCGCAGCCGAACGCGACCGCCGACAGCACGAGCAATGGACCGGTGAGCGCCAGAACCGCCAACTCGCGTGTGGCGACGGCGGCCACCGTTCCGGCGATCGCCGAAAGTACGCCGATCACCGAGCTCACCAGCGTCAGTACGCGGCCCGATCGTCGGCCCGCCAGCAACAGCAGGCCGGCGCCGGCCCACAGCAGGGAAACGACTCCGATGAACAGGAGCGCGAGCACGGAGTAGACGAGATCCGCGCGCCCGGCTGGAGCGCCCTGTGCGATCGTCCGGGCTGTCTCCACCAGCCCCACACAGAAGACGAACACCGGGAACACCGCCACGAACAAGGTGGCGATACCGGCGGTGACGGCGGTCGCGCGGGACGGCCGCGGCCCGGGTGCCTGCGGTTGCGGCCATGACCGGCTACCCGCCGATCGTGGGCCGGCAACCGGCGGCCGCGGGTCGGTCACCACCCGCTGCCGCGCCGGCAACGGGTGGGGCAAGGAAGCGTGGCCCACGCGCGCTTCCGGCGGGGTGTGCGTGCGCACCGGTTGCGCGACCGGCACGGGTGTCACCGGGGTCGTCGGCGGTGCCGCGATATGCCTGCCCTCCAGGGCCTCGCGTACCGCGGTGATGAATTGACCGCAATCGCGGAAGCGGTCTTCGCGCTGTTTGGCCATTGCGCGGGCCACCAGTGGGTCGAGAGTGGTGGGCAGGTCGGGGCGGGTGGCGGTGAGGCGCGGCGGCGGTTGCGAGATATGCCCCATCACCACTTGGCCGGGGTTCGTCGACGCGTACGGAGGCCGGCCGGAGAGAACCGCGAACAGGGTGCAGGCCAGCGAATACTGATCGGAGCGATGATCGACCTGCGCACCGGACAACTGCTCCGGGGAGCCGTAGGCGAGGGTGGCGGTGAATGCCCCGGTGGCCGTCAGTTTCGTATTGGCGTCGGTGAGCCGGGCGATACCGAAATCGGTCAGCACCGAATGGGATTCACGCAGCGATTCGGCATCGGCGATGAGGATGTTGGCCGGTTTCACATCACGGTGCAGTACGCCCCGGCTGTGCGCGTAGTCGAGCGCCGCCGCGGTCTCGCCGAGTAACCGGACCGCGGTCGCGGGCGGATGCGCCCGGGCGTCCCAGGTCGCCGCGTCGGTGCCCCGGATGTATTGCATGGCGATCCACAGGTGTCCGTCGTCGGTCCCCCGGTCGAACACTCCGACGATTCCGGGATGCTCCAGCCGGGCGACGACATCGGCTTCCAGTTCGAACCGGCGGGTGAGTTCGGGATCGGTGCTCACCTCCCGGCTGAGCAGCTTCAACGCGACACTGCGCGGTAGCCGCGGATGGCGGGCGAGGTACACCGTTCCCATACCGCCCCGTCCCAGCACCCCTTCGATCCGGTATCCCGCGAAGGTCGCGCCCACCCCCAGCACCACCGCTCCTTCCGCTCCCGTCCGAACGTCGTGACGCTACCGCACTTTCGGGTACGGGACCCTGATGGGGGAACTGCCGGGTAATGAGCGGCGCTCAGCGGTTGTTGACCAGATCCTGCAGGAGCGGTGTGGCCATCTCGATACCGGATTTGCCGAGGGCCAGGGCGGCATTGCCGAGGGTGACGACGTAGTAGCCGATCGTCTCGTAATTGTCCTGCGCCCACTGCTGCAACGTCTGCACGGTTCGTCCTCCTCTACCTGTCGAGCGCCGATCGTTGTGATCAGCGTCTCATAAGGCAGGTGGGCGGGGAAGGGGCGATCATCGCCGGCGGCCACTTCTGGGCTCGATATACCGCCAGGTAGCGGGCGTTGACACCCCGATTATGAATGAGATTGCACCATCGTGCATAATCATTTGTAGCGGCGGCGCGAGCCGATCCGGCAACGGGCCAGCATACTGCTGGGAAGACGGCGGGCCGCGCACGCAGAACACCACCCGCACCACCGAACATCATCCGAGGAGCACCAGAACATGTCCGATCGCGTCGTACTCGCCTACTCCGGTGGGCTGGACACCTCCGTGGCCATCAGCTGGATCGGCAAGGAGACCGGCGCCGAGGTCGTGGCCGTGGCCATCGACCTGGGGCAGGGCGGCGAGGATATGAACGTGGTGCGTCAGCGCGCGCTGGACTGCGGCGCCGTCGAAGCGGTCGTCGTGGACGCCCGCGACGAGTTCGCCGACGAGTACTGCCTGCCGACCATTCAGGCCAACGCGCTCTACCAGGGTGAATACCCGCTGGTTTCGGCCATCAGCCGTCCGCTCATCGTCAAGCATCTGGTGGAGGCCGCCAAGTTCCACGGTGCGGACACCGTGGCGCACGGCTGCACCGGTAAGGGCAACGATCAGGTCCGCTTCGAGGTCGGGATCGGCGCCCTGGCCCCCGACCTGAACGTGATCGCCCCGGTCCGCGACTACGCCTGGACCCGGGAGAAGGCCATCGCCTTCGCCGAGGAGAACAAGCTCCCGATCAATGTCACCAAGAAGTCGCCGTTCTCCATCGACCAGAACGTCTGGGGCCGCGCGGTCGAGACCGGGTTCCTCGAGGACCTCTGGAACGCACCCACCAAGGACGTCTACGACTACACCACCGATCCGACCGTCAACTTCGAGGCACCCGACGAACTCATCGTCACCTTCGAACGCGGCATTCCGGTCGCCATCGACGGCCGCCAGGTCAGCGTGCTCGAGGCGATCACCGAACTGAACAGCCGCGCGGGCCGGCAGGGTGTGGGCCGGCTCGATATGGTCGAGGACCGGCTCGTCGGTATCAAGAGCCGGGAGATCTACGAGGCCCCCGGCGCCATCGCGCTGATCACCGCGCACCGCGCGCTCGAGAACGTGACACTGGAGCGGGAGCTCGGCCGCTACAAGCGGCAGGTCGAGCAGCGCTGGGGCGAGCTGGCCTACGACGGCCTGTGGTTCTCGCCGCTGAAGCGGGCGCTGGACGCCTTCGTCGCGGAGACCCAGCAGCATGTGTCCGGTGATATCCGGATGGTGCTGCACGCCGGGAACGTCGTGATCAACGGCCGGCGCAGCGACCAGTCGCTCTACGATTTCAACCTCGCCACCTACGACGAGGGCGACAGCTTCGACCAGTCGCTGGCCAAGGGCTTCGTGCAGATCCACGGCCTGTCCTCCAAGGTCGCGGCCAAGCGGGATCTGAACCAGAAGTAACGCACAGCGCAGCCGGTACGGCCGATCGAGACGTGGGAGAGGTAGTGGGCACCAACGAGGGCGCGTTGTGGGGTGGGCGGTTCGCCTCCGGTCCCGCCGAGGCGATGGCGGCGCTGAGTAAATCGACCCAGTTCGACTGGGTGCTGGCGCCCTACGATATCCGCGCCTCCAAGGCGCACGCCCGAGTGCTGAACAAGGCCGGGCTGCTGTCGGAGGCCGATCTGAGCGGCATGCTCGCCGGTCTGGACCGGCTCGCCGCCGATGTCGCATCCGGCGCCTTCGCGCCCGCGGAATCGGACGAGGACGTGCACGGCGCGCTCGAGCGCGGACTCATCGACCGGGTCGGCCCGGAGCTCGGCGGGCGGTTGCGCGCCGGACGTTCCCGCAACGACCAGGTCGCCACGCTGTTCCGGATGTGGCTGCGGGACGCGGTACGGCGTATCGCGGCCGGACTGGTCACGGTGGTAGACGCCCTCGCCGACCAGGCCGCGGCGCATCCGGACGCGGTGATGCCGGGCAAAACCCATCTGCAGGCGGCGCAGCCGGTATTGCTGGCCCACCATCTGCTCGCCCACGCGCATCCGCTGCTGCGCGATATCGACCGGCTGCGTGATTTCGACAAGCGGGCCGCGGTTTCGCCGTACGGGTCCGGCGCGCTCGCCGGGTCCTCGCTCGGCCTCGATCCGGAGGCCATCGCGGCCGAACTCGATTTCACCGCCGCGGCCGCCAATTCCATCGATGCCACCTCGGCCCGGGATTTCGCGGCCGAGGCCGCCTTCGTCCTCGCGATGATCGGGGTCGACCTCAGCCGGATGGCCGAGGAGATCATCCTGTGGAGTACGCCGGAATTCGGCTACATCACCCTCGCCGACGCCTGGTCGACCGGTTCGTCGATCATGCCGCAGAAAAAGAACCCGGACGTCTCGGAACTCACTCGCGGAAAAGCGGGCCGGTTGATCGGCAACCTCACCGGGCTCCTCGCCACCCTGAAGGCCCAGCCGCTGGCCTACAACCGGGATCTGCAGGAGGACAAGGAACCGCTGTTCGACTCGGTGGCCCAGCTGGAACTGCTGCTGCCCGCCATCGCCGGCCTGGTCTCCACGCTCACCTTCCACACCGGCCGGATGGCCGAGCTGGCGCCCGCCGGTTTCACCCTGGCGACCGATATCGCCGAATGGATGGTCCGGCACGGGGTGCCGTTCCGGGTCGCGCACGAGGCGGCCGGCGCGTGTGTCCGGACCGCCGAGGCGCGAGGGGTCGGTCTGGACGAACTGACCGATGCGGAGTTCGCGGCGATCGATCCGGCGCTCACCCCGCGGGTACGCGAGGTACTGACGGTGGCCGGCTCCGTCGCGTCGCGTAATGCCCGAGGTGGCACGGCGGGGGAGCGGGTCGCCGAACAGCTCGGCGAGATCCGCGCGGCCGCCGAGCAGATCCGGAGCTGGCTGGACTGACCCGGCGTCCCGGGACCGGACCCGGCACACCGGCCGGGCCCGCCCGGCCGGTGCGGAAACGACGTCCCGGTACGAGCCTACCGGCGACTCGACCGCCGTCGTCGGCCTCGGGACCGCTCCGCGATGCGTCGGCGAAGCCATTCTCACGGCTCACAGCTCAACGGCTCAACGGCGAAAGATGTGATTACTTAGATATGCGCATCTAGCTATAAGATGCCGAACTCGGGCACGATCACCTGGAGCTTCCGGCCGGAATGCCAGGCGATGAGCGAGCGCCACGTCGGGTCCGGCTATCCGGCCAGGCCGCAGAGCGGACGACCTCCCGGCCCCCGAGGAGACGGCGTGAAGGGAACCGAGATAACGGCCGGTCACTGTCGGCCGATGAAGCCGGCATGGAATTCATACTGGTCGCACTCGCGGTGGCTTATCTGGTTGTTTCCGATTTTCTCAGCGGTATCGCGCAGGCGCTGGGCTCGGCCGGGATGTAGAAACCATGATGTCGTCGACATCCGGTGCCGTACCGGCTGCAGGGTCAGGCCGGAACCGGCGGTCCGGCGGCGGCGATCTCCAGTACTCCGGCGAGCCAGGGACTGAACGCGTCCGGGTCCTCCCGTAGCCGGGTGCGCAACTCGTCCGGGCGCACCCAGCGGTAGTCGGCGACCTCGGCCGGGTCCGGCGCCGGTTGCGCATCGTCGAGCACGCCCACCAGCACGTGATCCCATTCGTCCTCGACGAACCCGGTGCGCGGGTCACCCGCGCGGTAGCTGTAGATACCGACCTCGGTCAGCGGTACGCGCAGCCCCATCTCTTCGGCCAGCCGGATTCCGGCGGCCTCGGCGACGGGGACGCCGGGGGCGGGATGGCCACAGCAGGTATTCGACCAGCGCGCGGGAAACCGCGTCTTCCCGGGCGCGCGCTGCTGCAGCAGCGTCCGGCCCGCGGTGTCGAAGATCAGCACCGAGAACGCCCGGTGCGGACGGCCGGGAGGCCGGTGGGCCTCGGCCACCGGGCACGAGCCGACCGTCTTGCCGGCGGAGTCCACCAGCTCGACGGGCAGTGTTTCCCGGTCGGTGGGGGCGGCCGGGCGGGCCGGCGGGAGGGTCGGGTCGGTCACGATCCTCACCCTATCGGCGCGGGCGCGGGGTCCCGGCGAGGTGCCGGGTACATGATGGAGATGTCACAACGGACCTCACAGGTACGGGGTGCGATATGGCAGGCTTTGGGCATACCGCAGGGATTGTGAGGTATGCCACGCCACGGTAGGGCTGGGAGCGGAACGTGAAGTTGAGTGTGCGAGGTCTGGCGGGGACGGCGCGGCGGGTGATGTCGACCGCGCAGAACGGGCTCGAGGTGATCCGCTTCGGCGGACTGGGCAGGGATACCGAGTCCTCGCCGTTCGAGATCGCCGAGCGACGGCCCATGTACCGCCTGCGTCACTACTTCCCCGCGGCCCCCACCGCCGGTCCGGCGGTGCTCTTCGTACCGCCGCTCATGGTCAACGCCGATATCTGGGACGTCAACGGCGACGACGGCGCGGTCGGGATCCTGCACCGCAGCGGTATCGACTGCTGGGTCATCGATTTCGGTTCACCGTCGGTGGAGGAGGGCGGCTGGAAACGCGATCTCGCCGATCATGTGCTCGCGGTGAACACCGCGATCGATACGGTCTGCGCCGCCACCGGCCGCGACGTGCATCTGATGGGGTACTCGCAGGGCGGGATGTTCGCCTACCAGACCGCGGCCTTCCGGGCGAGCAAGGGGATCGCGAGCATCGTGACCTTCGGCAGCCCCGTTGATATCGTGGCCGGGATGCCGCTGGGCCTGCCGCATGCCGCGGTATCGGATCTGGTGGACTTCGCCGCCGACCACGTCGTGCCCCGGCTGCCGATCACCGATCGGATGGTGCGGATCGGATTCCAGCTCCTCGACCCGGTGAAGACCGCCAAGGCGCGGATCGATTTCCTACGCCAGCTGCACGACCGCGAAGCACTGCTGCCGAAGGAACGGCAGCGGCGCTTCCTGACCAACGAGGGCTGGATCGGCTACGCCGGGCCCGCCGCGGCCGATCTGCTCAAACAGTTCGTGGTGCACAACCGCATGATGCTGGGCGGTTTCGTCATCCGCGATCAGCCGATCTCCCTGGCCGATCTGAAATGCCCGATCCTGGCCTTCCTCGGCGAGGTCGACGAGATCGGCCAGCCCGCGGCGGTGCGCGGGATCGTGCGGGCCGCGCCGCGGGCCGAGGTGTACGAGTCGACACTGGTCTCGGGCCATTTCGGTCTCGTCGCCGGCTCGGCCGCCACCAAGTTCACCTGGCCCCAGGTGCGCGATTGGGTGGGCTGGGTCGAGGGTGGTAATCCGCTGCCGGAAGAGATCGTGCCGATGACCGATCACGTCGCCGAGGGAGTACCGCGCACCGCCCTGCTGCGCGCGGTGCACACCGCGGCGGTGCTGGCCGAGGCCGGCGCCGAGGTGGGCCGCACTCTCGAACATCTGGCCGCCAATACGCTGCGCGGATCGGTGGGCGTGGTCGAGGGCGCCGCGCGCACGCTGCCCAGGCTGACCCGTCTGGGCACGATCGAATCGACGACCCGGATCTCCATCGGCCGGTTGATGGCCGAACAGGCCCGCCGGTCGCCACGCGGCGAATGCTTCCTCTTCGACGACCGGGTGCACACCAATGCCGCTGTCGATATCCGGATCGACAATGTGGTGCGCGGTCTGATCTCGGTCGGGATCCGGCCCGCGACCCGGGTCGGGGTGGTGATGGAGACCCGGCCCAGTGCGCTGGTGACCTTGGCGGCGTTGTCGCGTATCGGTGCCGTCGCGGTGCTCATGGCACCCGAGAGCGATCTGAACACCGCCCTCGCGCAGACCGGGACCGCGGTGCTGGTCTCGGATCCGGAGAACATGCACCATGCCGTTGCCACCGGTGCCCGGGTGTTCGTCCTCGGCGGCGGCGACGCCCGCGGCCTGGCAGTGCCCGCCGGAACCGATCTCGTGGATCTCGAGCAGATCGATCCCGAGCAGGTCCGGGTGCCGGGCTGGTACCGGCCGAACCCGGGACGCGCACGGGAACTGGCCTTCATCCTGGTCGCCGGCGTCGGTGACCGGTTGGACATCAAATACATCACCAACCACCGGTGGGCGCTGTCGGCGTTCGGTACCGCTTCCGCGGCCGATCTGGACAACAAGGACACGGTGTACTGCCTGGCGCCGCTGCACCATTCGTCCGGGCTGCTGGTGAGCCTGGGCGGAGCCATCGCCGGTGGGAGCCGGATCGCGCTGGCCCGGTCCCTGGATCCGGGTCGTTTCGCCGAGGAAGTCCACCGCTACGGGGTCACGGTCGTGACGTACACGTGGACGATGCTGCGCGATATTCTCGACGCCGAGGTTTTCCCGGAGGGGCACGCGCATCCCATCCGGTTGTTCATCGGCTCCGGGATGCCCGCCGGTCTGTGGCGTCGCACCGTCGAACAGTTCGGCCCCGCCCGGGTGCTCGAGTTCTACGCCTCCATCGAGGGCGATGTGGTGCTGGCGAATGTGCCGGGGGTGAAGTTCGGCTGCAAGGGCCGGCCGGTGCCGGGGACCGCGCGGGTGGAACTGGTGGCCTACGATCCGGTCTCCGGCCAGGTCCAGGTCGACGACCACGGATACGCGCGGCGGTGCGCCGACAACGAGGTCGGGCTGCTGATCGGCTCGGCCGGGGCGAGCGTGGACCTGTCGCTGGGCGGTTTACGCGGTGTCTTCGACCCCGAGGACTCCTGGCTGCCCACCGAGAATTTGTTCCGGCGCGACAGCGACGGCGACTACTGGCTGGTCGACCGTATCGACACCGTCATCCGGACCCGCCGCGGCCCGGTGTTCACCCAGCCGATCGTGGATGTGCTCAACGATGTCGCCGCCGTCGATATGGAAGTGGCCTTCGCACTGCCCGCGCATGACCGGGTGCTCGCCGTCGCGGCGGTGAGCGTACGACCGGGGTTCCGGCTCGAGCCCGGCGATATCACCGATGCCCTGCGCTCGCTGGCGCCAGACCAGCGCCCGGACATCGTCTATGTCGTCGACGATATTCCGCGCAGTCCGTCGTTCCGCCCGTCGGCGCACGCGGTCAAGGCTGCGGGCGGGCCCCGGCCGGGCCCGCTCACCTGGTGGTACGACCCGGAATCGGAGAGCTACGAGGTACTCACCGAGACCGACCCCGGCAGGCTGTGACCGCGGTGGGCCGCGTCCGGTTCAGCACCGGTACGCGGTGACCGCGTCGAGTACCCGGTGGATCTGATCCCGGGTGAGCATGGGCCACAGCGGTAACCGGACGATGCTCGCCGCGAACCGGGCGCTGCGGGTGCACGGAGCGGGCGTCCGGCCGTATTTGAGCCCGGCCGCGCTGGAATCGAGCGGTACATAGTGGAACGGCGCCACGATCCCGCAGTCGGCGAGATGCCGGATGAGGCCGTCGCGGGCCTCTTCGGTCGGCATACGCAGATAGAACAGGTGCGCGGTGTGACGCCGGTCCGGCGGCACCGACATCGGCGCCACCCCGTACTCGGCCGCCCAGGAGCCCAGCCCGGCCGCGTAGGTGTGCCACACCCGGTGCCGGGCGCGCTGGATGGTGTGGAATTCGGCGAGCTGGGCGTCGAGCACGGCGGCATTGAGCTCACTGGGCAGATAACTGGACCCGATGTCCTGCCAGGAGTACTTGTCCACCTGACCGCGCAGGAACCGGGCACGGTCGGTGCCCTTCTCCCGGATGATCTCGGCGCGGCCCATCAGGATGTCGTCGGAGAGCAGCAGTGCCCCGCCCTCGCCGCAGTGCACATTCTTGGTGTCGTGGAAACTCTGGGTACCCAGCGTGCCGAGGGTGCCGAGCGCGCGTCCCCGCCAGGTTCCGCCCAGCCCGTGGGCGTTGTCCTCGATGAGTGCGAGACCGTGCCGGTCGGCCAGGGATTGCAGAGCGGCCATATCGGCGGCCACTCCGCCGTAGTGCATGACCACGATCGCCTTGGTGTGGTCGGTGATCGCCGCCGCGGCGGCCTGCGGGTCGATATTGCCGGTGGTGCTGTCGATATCGACGAAAACGCAGGTCGCGCCGTGGACCGCGAAGGCCGCGGCGGTGGAGGTGAAGGCGAAACTCGGCACGATCACCTCGTCGCCGGGCCCCAGCTCGAGCAGGAGCGCGGCCAGTTCCAGCGCGTGGGTGCACGAGGTGGTCAGCAGAACGTGCCGGGCGCCGGTGATCTCGGCGAGTTTCGCGGTGGCCGCGGCCGTGAACGGGCCGTCACCGTGACAGTGGTCGGAATCGAGTACGGCGGTCACATTCGACAGTTCCGCGGCCGACCGATAGGGCCGGCTGAAGATGATCCGCCCGCTCACCCGGCCGCCGCCTCGGCGGGCCGGTGCCCGGCCGTGGCCGTCATCTCCTCCGGTGGCCGGGGCGTCGGTGATTCCACCGTGAGATACAGCGGTTTGCCGACCAGGATGTGCAGGACCACCCCGAGGTATTCGGCGATGAGGCCGAGGGAGAACAGCACCGCCCCCGAGCACAGCAGCAGCACCACGATGATGGAGGCCCAGCCCTCCGGGTCGGCGCCGTCGCCGGTCAGCGCCGTGTAGATGATCACGCCGGCCAGCACCGCCCCGGCCAGCGCCAGTGTCACACCGAGCAGGCTCACCAGGCGCAGTCCGCGGGTTCCGGTGCACAGCACCATCTTCCAGAACAGCGAGAACAGTCGCCGGTAGTTGTAACCGGATTCGGCCCGGCCCTCGGTGCGTAACAGCACGGGGACCGTCGCCGTCCGGCCCACGACCCAGGTCAATGCGACATCGAGATAGGCGCCGTTGGCGGCGACCTCGGCCAGCCGGCGCCCGATATCGCCGCGGATGAGCCGGAAACTCTCGAACCGGGTGGAGGCCGGGAAGGCGAAGAGGGTGGCCAGCACCAGTTTCGCGCCGCGTGAGGTGAGGTTGCGCAGTGCACCGTGCGGCCGGGTGTTGGTGGGCCGGGAGTAGACCAGGTCGGCGCGTTCGCGATACGCGGCGTCCAGGAACGCGGCGAGACAGGCCGGGTCGTGCTGCCCGTCCTCGTCCATGGTGACGATCCAGCGACCCCGGGCGGCGGCCAGCCCGGCGATGGTGGCCGCGTCCTGTCCGTAGTTGCGGCTCAACCAGATCACTCGGACCTGCGGGTATTCGCGGGCAAGCCGCTGCAGCACGAGATCGGAGCGATCGGGGCCGTGATCGTGGACCAGCACGATCTCCGCGACGCGGAAGCCGATCCCGCCGGGTGTCGCGGTGGGTACGCCCAGCGCGTGCAGTTCCCGCACGAGCGCGGTGACGGTCTGTTCGCCGCGGTACACCGGGACCACGACCGAAATACCGCATACTTCGGGCGAATCGGATTCGAAGCCCGGGGACGGGTAGTCGGTTTCGGGTCGTAGGGCCGCGGCGGCGAGATCAGGGATGGAGCGGGCCGCCGGCGGCCGATCGGCGGCCCGGGCGGACACGAAGCTGGGAGAAAACGGCATTGGCGAGATCGACTTTCGACGGTGGATAACGCGTGCCGGGTCTCGATGACGCTGGTGAGCCCGAGAAATGCGAACTCTAGCAGGTGCGGTGCGGACAGTGGGGCCGGATTCGCAAGCGCGTCGTTCCGGCCGCGGAACCCGGTGTGGGCGGTAGGGTCTGGGACCCGTGGCGGATGGTCGAGCCGAGAGTCGGCGGGATGTGTTCCGGTGGGGTCTGGTGTGCGCGGCGGGGGTGGTCGCCGCCTATCTCGCTGTCCTCCTGGCGAATTCCCGGCATTTCTACACCGACGACACCGAGTCCCAGTACGCGCCGCTGTGGGTGATGACCGGCCGTGCCCTGCGCGAGGGCAGGTTCCCGGTGCTGGTGCCGGAGAACTGGCTGGCCGGCAATTACGCGATCGAGGAAACCGGTCTGCTCAACCCCCCGCAGCTGCTGATCGATCTGCTCGCGGTCTCGATGGACGATCTCGCGCTGTACGCCACGCTGGTCAAACTGCTGTTCGCGGTCGTGCTGGGGCTCGGCGTATACCGGGTCTGCCTGGCCTACGGCGGCCGCCCGGCCTGGTCGGCGGTGGCCGGCGTGGCCTTCCCCTGTAGCGGTTTCCTGCTGTTCTTCGACGCCGCCAGCTGGATGACCGCGTTCACCGGAACCGCCTGGCTGGTGCACGCCTGGGCGTCGGGTGTGCGCTACGCCCGCGGTCGCGGGGGACCCGTCCCGGTTTTCGTCTTCCTCTACCTGACGATCTCGGTGCAGTACGTGTTTCCCGCGGTGGAAGCGGCCGTGCTGTTCGCCACCGTGCTCATCGGCGAATTCGTGTATCGGCGGCAGTGGGCGCCGGTGGTCCGGCTCGCCCTGGTGGCCGGATGCGCGGCGGCGGCCGGGCTGGCGACCTATCTACCGAGTCTGCTCACCGCGGAGGTCACCTGGCGCGGTGCCTCGGAGATCCGCAACGACCAGTTCCTGGCCGTGCCGTGGTCGGAATCGCTGAACGCCAGCCTGCCCAGTACGTTGCCCGCCTTCACCTCTTGGTGGGGATACGTGCAGCCACTGCCCATGGTCTATATCGCCTGGTTCCTGATCCCGGCGCTGGCTTTCGTCGACTGGAAACGCGCTGCGGGCGCGGCGCGGGAGCTGAGCGGGCCGGCCGTGTTCGCCGTCCTGACTCTGCTGTGGACCGCCGGGCCCGGGACCATGGGTCCGCTGCGCTGGCCGGCCCGGGTACTGCCGATGGTCGCGCTGGCCCTGCTGGTGCTGGTGTGCGTCCTGCTCGGCCGGTTCGGCACGGTCGCCGGAACCCGCCGCCGCGGTGTCGCCGCCGCGGTACTGGTCGTCCTGCTGCTGGCGCGTTCCGCCGCAGCCGCGCCGGCGGAGGCGCCGGGCCACCTGCTGGCCGCGGCCGGGGTGGGCGCGCTGGGGGCGGCCGTGGTGTGGCTGGGCCGGACCCGCGGGCGGACCGCGGCCTGCCTGCTCACACTGGCCGCGGTGGCGCCGATCGCCTATCTCCAGGTGCACGCGGCTCAGCCCACGCCCATGAGCTGGAATCTGCCCACGAAACGGTCGGAGATGAAAGCGGCCTTCCCCGATTTCCCCGGCACCACCCTGCAACTGGGTGACCGGGCGCTGATCGCCCCCGGCGAACGCACCCTCGACGGCGCCTACGGTTCGCTGGCCTTCGGTAACTACGCGAAGAATCTGGAGGCCGACTATGTGGGCGGCTACACCCCCAACGGTCATTTCTACTTCGGCCATCTGCTGTGTATGCGCTGGGACGTCAGCGTCTGCCCCGACGCCTATCGGCGGGCCTTCGCGCCGGAACCCGAGACCGGGCGGCCCCTGGTGGATCTGATGCTCGTCGACCGCGTGGTGCTGCAGCGCGCGCTGTTCCCCGGGGCGCGCGAACAGCCCGCGCCCGCGGGCTGGAAATGGGTGGACTATCCGGGGCACGAGCAGTACATCGCGGTCCTCGAACGCGAAGGCGGTCCGGTGTCGGGACGCACCGGCCGGGTAGCCCACACCGAAGGTGTCGCCGTCGGTGCCACCGCCGAATCCGACACCACCAGCCGGGTCCGAGTCGATTCGCCCGCCGGTGGCCGGATCGTTTTCGCCCGGCTGGGCTGGCCGGGGTACCGTGCGCACCTCGATGGCCGGCAGCTCCCGATCGATGTGGTCGCGAACAGTTTCGTCGCCGTGGACATCCCGCCCGGCACCCGCGGGGGCGAACTGGAACTGACCTGGCGGCCGCCCGGCTGGAAGATCGGCGCCGTGCTCGCGGCAGCCGGACTGGCCGGTCTCGCGGTGTTGGAGATCGGCCACCGGCGTGGCCGCCGACGTCATGCCCGACCGCCCGCTGCATCCGCCGGACCGGCTGTACTTCCCGTCGGCCCGGCTGCACCGCCCGCCGACCCGATGGCTTCTCCTGATGACCTGACGGCTCCGCCCGCCGGTCCGGTGGCCGGCGGGCCGGGTCCCGTCGCCGCGCGCCCGTGACCGATTCCGCCGGACACCCGGCGACCTCGCGCGACAGCCCGCTCGCGGAAGCCGCCGACCCGGGCCCGCTGCTCCGGCTCGTGCGTCGGCAGGAACTGGCCTTCGCGGTCGTCGGCGCCGTGAACACCGCGATGGGAATCGGCCTGACCGTCGGGTGGCTGTGGCTGCTCGGGACCGCCGTGCCGCCGTCGGTGGCGGTGGCCGCCGCGTACGCCACCGGTGTCGGGATCGCCTTCGTCCTGCACCGCAACCTCGTATTCCGCGTCCGCGGCCGGGTGTTGCGGGATTTCGCCGCGTTCGTGGCCGTCAACAGCGGCGGACTGGTTGCCAACGCCCTGCTGCTCGAACTCGCTGTCACAGTGCTCGGTTTTCCCCGAGCGCCGGCCGCGGTCGTGGTGATGGGCACGGTCGCGGTCGGCAGCTATTTCGGCCACCGCTCGATCTCGTTCCGCCGACCGGTAGGTTGAACCCCATGTCGGAGGAAACCATTCTGGACCCCACCTTGCTGAATCTGCTGGCGTGCCCGCAGGACAAAGGTCAGCTGCATCTGGTGCGCGCCGCCGACGGCGCGGATCTGCTGTACAACCCGCGGCTGCGCCTGGCCTATCCGATCGACAGCGGTATCCCGGTGCTGCTCGCCGACGAGGCGCGTCCGGTCGACGACGCCGAGCACGCCGATTTCGCCCGCCAGTACGGGGAGTGATCGCCCGGGTCAGGGCTCACCGGCGGCGGTCGAGTCCTGACCCAGATCCCCGGTGAGATAACGCTGCACCGTGGGCCCGACGGCCGCGACGAGCTGCGGCAGCGGCAGTCCGCTCACCGGCTGGAGGGCCAGGATCTTGCGGGAGATCACCAGGCCCGCCATCTGTGAGGCGGCCAACGCCACCCGGAGCCGGCCGTCGTCGGCATCGGTCGCGATCCGCTGCCGCACCCGCTCCAGCACCACAGACAGGAGAAAATCGCGGGCCAGCGAGGTATCTCCGCTCGCCACCAGACTGCGCACCAGTGCCACCGCGCCGGCGCCCGCCGGGGAATCCCACAGGCCCACCACCGCGGCGACGATGGTTTCGCCGAGCCGGTCCAGTGGTACCGCGTCCACCTGCCGCAGCACGATCTCCGGGTCCACCGGTAGTTCCACCACCGCGGCGAACAGTTGCTGCTTGGTCCCGAAATAGTGGTGTACCAGCGCCGGATCCACTTCGGCGTCCGCCGCGACCGCCCGGATGGAGGTTTTGTCGAATCCGGATTTCGCGAACCGCTCCCGGGCAGCGGCGAGGATCGCGTCCCGGGTGCCGGACCGGCCGGGACGGCGGCCCGGCCGGGTCGGACGCGGGCCGGCGGGTTCCGCCGCGCTCATGCGGTACGGCGGCGTAGCGTGGCCGCACCCAGGCACAGGGCGACCGCCGCGAACGCCGCCACGATCGCCAGATCCCGCCACATCAACCCGGTCGGGTCGGTGTGCACCGAGACTTCGTGCAGCGCGTCGACCGCATAACTGAGCGGCATGACATTGCTGATCACCTCCAGCCAGTCCGGTAGCTGAGCGCGGGGTACCAGCAGGCCGCACAGGAAGATCTGCGGCGCCGCCACCAGCGGCATGAACTGCACCGCCTGGAATTCCGTCCGGGCGAACGCACTGCACAGCAGCCCCAGCGCGACCCCCAGCACGGCGTCCACCATCGCGATCAGCACGACCCATCCGGGATTCCCGGCGGCGTCCAGACCCAGCAGGCCGAACGACACCAGGCAGGCCACCGCTGCCTGCGCGGCGGCCGCGAGGGAGAACGCCGTGCCGTACCCGCCGAGCAGGTCGAGTTTGCTCAGCGGTGTGGTGAGCAGTCGTTCCAGCGTTCCGGAGGTGCGTTCGCGCTGCATGGCGATCGCGGTGATCAGGAACATCACGATGAACGGCAGAATGCCGAGCATGCTGATCCCGATGCGGTCGAACGGGGTCGCGGACTGTGTGGGCGGGGTGGGGACGTCCCGGTAGATGAAGTAGAGCAGGGCCATCAGCAGGGCCGGTACCACCAGGATCATCGCCACTGTCCGGTGATCGTTGCGCAGCTGTCGCAGAATCCGGGTGGTCGTGGCCAGATACGCCCGCCCCGGGCGGGGCCCACTCGAGTGGGGCCCGCCGGACCCCGTCCGGCCGGCGTCCGGGATCGCGGTCGATGCCGCTCGCTGTGTCGATGCCGCTCGCTGCCCACTCATACCGGAGCTCCCATCGTGATGAGGGCGAGAAACGCTTGTTCCAGGTTCTGTTCACCGGTGTGTTCCCGCAGCTCGTCGGGACTCAGCTGAGCCAGCAGATCGCCTTCGCGCAGGAGCAGCAACCGGTCGCAGTGCTCGGCCTCGTCCATCACATGGCTCGACACCAGCAGGGTTGTCCCGCCCGCCGCGAGTTCGTGGAACTGTTTCCACAGCTCCACCCGCAGCACCGGGTCCAAGCCGACCGTGGGTTCGTCGAGAACGAGCAGCTCCGGTCCGGCCACCAGCGCACAGGCGAGCGAGGCCCGGGTCTGTTGTCCGCCGGACAGTTCGTCGCCGCGCTGCGACTGATGGTCGAGCAGCCCGACCGCGCCCAGGGCGGAGTCGACAGCGTCTCGACCGGCTCCGGAGAGCGCCGCGAAGTAGGCGACATTGTCGCGCACGCTGATATCGGCGTAGATGCTCGGCGCCTGGGTGACATATCCGATCCGTCGCCGCAGCGCCGCGCTGCCCGCGGGCAGCCCGAGCGCGGTGATCTCCCCGGCCGCCACCAGCTGGGTTCCGACGATGCTGCGCATCATCGTGGTCTTCCCGCAACCCGACGGGCCCAGTAGCCCGCTGATCGAACCGCACGGAATGGTCAACGAAATATCGTGCAGCACTTCGCGTTTGCCGCGCCGAACGGTGAGGTTGCGCACCTCTACCGCGGCGGTCGCGCCCGTATCGGGCATGGTCGGCCCCTATTCATCGAGTGTTGAATTCATTCTCTGATGAATTATTCGCCGACTGGAGCCGGCCCGCAAGACCCCGGCGTGATCGATCTGTCGACCCCGCTTGTCTGTGCCCCGGATCTCGACCGCCGACGCCCCCGCGGCACCTGGTCGGTGCAGGCTGCGACAATCCACGCCGTGAGTGCTGAGGAACTGGCAGTTGATCCGCTGACCGCCGCCCAGCGTCTGCTCGGCGCGATTCTGTGGTCGGGCCCGGTCGGCGCCCGCATCGTCGAGGTCGAGGCATACGGCGGTGATCCGGCCGGCCCCTGGCACGACCCGGCCGCCCATTCCGGCCGCGGCCGGACCCCGCGTAACGCGGTGATGTTCGGTCCGCCCGGCCACCTCTACTGCTACCTGAGCTACGGCATGCACACCTGCGTCAACATCATCAGCGGACCCGACGGTGTGGCCAGCGGCGTGCTGCTGCGCGCCGCCGAGATCGTCGCCGGTCACGAGACGGTGCGCGGCCGTCGGCCGGGCGCCCGCACCGAAGCGGACCTGGCCAAGGGCCCCGGCAACCTGGGGAGCGCGCTGGGCATCGGCCTGGCCGACTACGGCACCGATGTCTTCGATCCCGGATCCCCGATCCGGCTGGAACTGGGCCGCCCGATCGACCCGGCGCGGATCTCCGCCGGACCGCGCGTCGGGGTGAGCAGCGAAGCCGATCGCCCCTGGCGCGTCTGGCTGCCCGACTCCCCGGCCGTCTCCACCTACCGCCGTAGCCCACGCGCCCCGCGCATCGACGAATCCGCCTGATCGGCAGTCCGCCGCCCGATCGCAGCCTGCCCCGGGCCGGTCGCGCCGCAGGTATCACCCGCGGGCGACCGGTCCCGCCCCGGAGCCCCGGCGCACTTCGTAACCTCGGCCGCGGGCGTCGCTCCCCGCACGTGCCGGGTAGGCGGAACACCCGGCGAGCTCGACCGGGATTCCCGGCGTCGCCCGATCCCAGGCGCTGTCTCGGTGCCGCCTCGCACAGTGGTCCCGCCGCTCGCCGGGCTCCTCTCCGCCGCGCCGGCGCACCGCGGTGGCGATGGCCGCACCGGGCGTTATGTGGTTGCGGACGTAGGCGAAGATGGAGCCGTGAGCAGCGACATCATCGACGAACTGACCTGGCGCGGGTTGATCGCGCAGTCCACCGACCTCGACGCGCTCCGGGAGGCGCTGGGCTCGGGCCCGCGCAATCTCTATGCCGGTTTCGATCCCACCGCGGCCAGTCTGCATGCCGGCCATCTGGTGCCGCTGCTGGCGCTGAAACGGTTCCAGCGGGCCGGCCACCGGCCGATCGTGCTGGCCGGTGGCGCCACCGGACTGATCGGCGACCCGCGCGACGTCGGTGAGCGCACGATGAACTCCGCCGATACCGTCGCCGCCTGGGCGGATCGGATCCGTTCGCAACTCGAGCGATTCGTCGACCTGGACGATTCACCGACCGGCGCGCTGATCGTGAACAACATGGACTGGACGGGCTCGCTGAGCGCGATCGACTTCCTCCGCGATATCGGCAAGCACTTCTCGGTCAACGTGATGCTCGCCCGCGACACCGTCAAACGGCGCCTCGACGGGGAGGGCATCTCCTACACCGAGTTCAGCTACATGCTGTTGCAGGCCAACGACTACCTGCAGTTACGCCGTACGCACGACTGTGTCCTGCAGGTCGGCGGCTCCGATCAGTGGGGCAACATCATCGCCGGCGTGGAACTGAACCGGCGGGTGGACGGTGCCGCCGTTCACGCGCTGACGGTGCCGTTGGTGACCTCCGCCGACGGTAAGAAGTTCGGCAAGTCCACCGGCGGCGGCAGCCTCTGGCTCGATCCGGAGCTGACCAGTCCCTACGCCTGGTACCAGTACTTCGTGAACACCGCCGATGCCGATGTCGTCCGGTACCTGCGCTGGTTCACCTTCCTGGACCGCGCCGAACTGGCCGAACTGGAGGAGGCCACCGTCGAACGGCCGCATGCCCGCGAGGCGCAGCGCCGGCTGGCGGCGGAGATGACCACGCTGGTGCACGGAGCAGAGAACACCCGCTCGGTACAGCTGGCGAGTCAGGCGCTTTTCGGACGCGGCGAGCTCCGGGATCTGGACGAGCCGACCCTCGCCGCGGCGCTGCGCGAAGCAGCGGTCGACGGGAAGGTCGCCGAGGTTGCGCCCGGGGGCGACACGATCGTCGATCTACTGGTGGCGTCCGGCCTGTGTGAAAGCCGTGGCGCGGCCCGTCGAGCGGTGAACGAGGGTGGCGCGTCGGTCAACAACGAGCGCGTGAAGGACCTCGATTGGTCTCCGGAAAGCGGCGATTACCTGCACGGACAATGGCTCGTATTGCGCCGTGGCAAGCGGAATTTCGCGGGTGTCCGACGGGCCTCCGGAAATTGATCTTGGTGGGCTGGGTCACACTTCGGCGGTCCAGCCCGCCTGATCGCCTCTCGGCAAGCCTCTGAACTGCGCAAACGCCCTGCCGAAGTGGCGATTTGACGTAGCGTTCCCCGCCGCGTAACTTATTCAACGTCAGAGCGACACGGACACCGACCCGGGGCCCGGAGCGAGGCGGAAACGCCGAGCCGGAGGGGCCAGGGACAACGAGGTAGTACGAGGAGCGCCTGACAGGCCGGCCGAAGAGCGGAGTTTGACTCTGAGCCACTGGACGGTTAAGCTAGAAAACCTGCCCCATTGAAGCCCTGGTTGAGTCCAGTCGCTTAAATGTGTGCGTGTGTTCTTTGAGAACTCAATAGTGTGTTGATGAATGTCAGTGCCAAATATTTAATTTGGTTTCGGTTCTTCATACCCCCGTGTGGAGGAT
>NZ_JOAJ01000009.1 GCF_000720425.1 Nocardia rhamnosiphila NBRC 108938
TACCGGCCTGGCTCCACACCTACAATCACCACCGGCAACACACCGCCATCGGCAGGAAGGCCCCCATCAGCCGGTTGACCAACCTGCCTGGGCAGTACAGCTAGGCCAGCGAGTATGCGGTACGACCGGGGTCTTGCCGCAAGCCCCGGGGTGCGCTATACCTTGAGAGGGGCGGGGGCCGAATCCACACTCTTCTCACCGATCGGCGCGAGCTGCCGGTTCATCACCCGTGTCCGCCGCCGATACCGCGGGCGGCCGCCGGCGCGCCGTGGTGATGCTGTAGGTGAGGATCGATGACAACAGGATCACCAGCACCGGAGCGACCACCGGCGCCCACACCAATTCGACCGGAAGCAACGCGGCCGACCCGGCCGCCGCCGTCCACAGGACCGCCCCCACGACCGAGGGCAGGGTGGTCGGAACGACCCCGCGCGGCGCCGTGACGGTCGCGATGTTCAACAGATAAGCGGTGGCCACCAGCCCTGCCGCGGCCGCCGCGACCAGGCCGGTGTCGGAGAGCGCGAGGACCCCGATCACCAGCAGAACAGCGCCGACCGCCGCCCAGCGCCACCACCAGCCGACCACCACCAGCACGATCGCGGCCGGGGCCGCCCACGGCTGGATCAGGGCGACCAGCAGCACCAGCAGCGTGCCGGACAGATGCGCCAGGAATTTGATCATCGGCGTACCCGGATCATCCGGCGGCGCTGGGGCAGCAGGCGCATGGTCTGGTCGAGGCGGGTGTCAGCGGCCCACGGGACGATATCCACCCCCACCGTGCTCATATCGCGGTACATCGACATCCGTTCGAGCTGCCACATCTTCTCCATGGTGGGGTCCAGATCGCCGGCGAACGGACTGCCGCGCAACACATCCACCGCCACCACCACATGTCCGCGTTTACGCAGGTCGATCAGCGCGAGAGCGAACTGGGTGTCCAGCAGGGTGGTGAACGCGACGATGACCGCACCGAGCGGGACCGCGGCGTAGGGCGCCAGGGTGCCGGTGGTGGGGATGTACTCGTCGCCGACGTCGAGCACGGTGTCGACGATGCGATAGAACTGCCGGCGGCCGATATCGGGACGCAGCCAGCGCGGCGACTGCCCCAGGCAGACGACAGCGGTGCGGTCGCCGGCCTGCAGCGTGGACTGCACCACCTGCGCCGCCCCACGCACCGACAGTTCCAGCGCGTCGCTGGCGGGTCCGGGCGCCTGCTGTGAGGTGTCCACCAGGACGACGACGTCGGCGGAACGGTTGGTCAGGCGTTCGGTCACGTACAGGCGGCCGCGGCGGGCGCTCACCGGCCAGTTCACGATGCGCAACTGGTCGCCGGGAGCGTAGGCGCGGATATCGGCGTATTCCACGCCCGGACCGTGCCGGCGGGTGAGGTGCACGCCGAGCCGTTCGGGAAGTTCGGTGCGCGGCAGGCGCATCCGCTGCGGATCGGTGATCGGGTAGACGTAGATCTCCCCGGCCGGCAGGGTCGCGGTGGCCAGCGCCATCCCGGCCGGGCTCAACGCCTTCACCCGCACTTTTATCGGATACCGACCCCAGCGCGCCGCCGACACGGTCAACCGCAGCCCGGCCGGCGCCGTCCCCGAATCCGCGGACTCCTCCACCGTCACCGTCATCCCGTCGACCGCGACCGGTTTACAGCGCAGCAGCGCCTGCCCCTGATCGACGAAGGCGGCGATGGTTACCGTGACCTCCTCGTTCTCGAAACACCGCTGGGTACCGCCGCCATCCACCTGGATCCGGGTGCGCGACACCTGCCAGGGCGCGCTGGCCAGCACACCGAGCATGGGCGAGGCGAACACGACCAGCTGCCAGCTGCCCGCCACCACCGCGACCAGCAGCGCGACGGCCGAGGCGATGGCGAGCAGGTAGGTCAGCGGGGCGGGACGCCAGCGCAGGCGGGCCTCCACCGTGGCACTGGCGTCGCGATGTCTCATGGCGTGGCGGCGCGGGGAACCGGCAGGCGGCGCAGCAGTTCGCTGATCACATCCTCGCCGCGGATGCGCCGCACCCACATTTCCGGCCGCAGGGTGATCCGGTGCGCCATGGCCGGGATTGCCAGGGCCTTCACATCTTCGGGGACCACGAAGTCACGGCCGTTCAGCAGGGCCCGGGCGCGGGCCATCTGCACGAGATCCAGCTCCGAGCGCGGACTCGCGCCGACCTCGACCTGCGCGTGGGCCCGGGTAGCGCTCGCCAGCGCCACCACATAGCCCACCACGTCCGGGTGCACCGATACGAACTCCACCGCGTTTCGCATCTCCAGCAGGCCCTTCGCGTCGATCACCTGGTTCACCCGGGGCTCTGCCGCGCCGCGTTCGAGACGGCGGCGGATCATCTGGGTCTCGTCCTGCTCGGACAGGTAGCCCAGGCGCAACTGGATGGCGAACCGGTCCAGCTGCGCTTCGGGCAGCGGATAGGTGCCCTCGTATTCGATGGGGTTGTCGGTGGCGAGCACGATGAACGGCTGGGGCAGCGGGAAGGTCTCACCGTCGATGCTGACCTGTCCCTCGGCCATCGCCTCCAGCAGCGCCGCCTGGGTTTTCGGCGGGGTGCGGTTCACCTCGTCGGCGAGCAGCATATGCGTGAACACCGGACCGCGGCGGAACGTGAAACGACCGGTGGACATGTCGTAGATCGTGGAGCCGAGCAGGTCCGCGGGCAGCAGGTCGGGGGTGAACTGCACCCGGGTGAAGTCCAGGCCGAGGGCGGCCGCGAACGACCGCGCGATCAGTGTTTTGCCCAGTCCGGGCAGATCCTCGATGAGCACATGCCCGCCGGACAGGATCGCGATCATGATGAGCTGTAGCTCTTCGCGTTTGCCGACCACCACCCGGGAAACCTCCCGGAGCACGGCTTCGGTGCGTTGGACGGTCGCGTCCAAGGGCATCGTCATGTGTTTTCTCGCAATGGGTCGACCCGTTTCACATTCTCTGAAGGCGGCTCAGGATCTCGTCCAGAGCCGCGCGGCCCGGCGCGGGCGTGTTCTGGTCACGCAGCGCCGAATCGGCCGGGTCCACCCAGCGCCACAATTCGGCGCCGAACAGATGGATCCCGGCACTTTCCAGCGCCCGCCGGTTCTTGCTGACCCGCAGACCGGCGGACAGTTGGAACTCCTTGGCCAGCAGCGGTCGCAGATGCCGATCCCAGTCGGCGCGGCTACCTTCGGCACGGTCGACGAGCATTTCGGCACGGGCATGCCAGTGGCGCAGCATCTCGGCGGGCCCGTTCTCCATGTCGTCGGCGAGTTCCTTTTCTCTCTTCTCCGGGCACAGCAGCACCCAGACGAAGCAGCACAGCGCGATCGCGACCGGCACCCCGGCCGCGATCAGTACGAATTCCCGGGCCCGCAGGCACGCGGCCACCTCGATGCCCGCGACCGCGAGGATGGCGGCCACGACGATCCAGGGTCTGCTCATCTCGGCAGCACCCCGCTCGGCGCACCGGCATGCGGCGGTAGGGCGGGCGGATAGCCGCCGGGATCCGGGGCGGCCGATACGGCCGGGTCCGGGGTGCTCTGCAGGTCGGAGAGCGCTACGCGCAACAGCTGTTCGGCCCGCATCCGCTGCCAGGACAGCATGGAATGCGGGCTGAACCGTGCCTCTTCGAACAGCGCGACCAGTTCCCGGGCCGAGGCCTCGTGCAGGGCCCCGTGCTCGAATGCGCGCGCCAGCACTTCCATGGGTGTATCCGAGGCCAGCGGGGCCAGACCGCGCGCGTAGACCAGGCCGCGTTCCATTGCCAGATAGCAGGCGATGATCGCGGCGCGCGGGTCCTGTCCGGCCGCGTTCATGGCGGCCAACCCCATCTCGGCGGCTTTGACCAGGGTGTCGGTATCGGTGGTGGGCGGGTCCCCGGTAGCCGGCAACCCGTCGTCGGGTTCCTCGGCTCGTTCGCGCCGCTGGGTGTTGACGGTGACGACGGCCAGACCGGTCACGGCCACCGCCACCAGTGTGCCCGCGGCCGCCGTGGCCAGGAACAACCCGGTTCCGGTCAGGACCGGTTGATCCTCCTGCGTCCCGGGCGGCGTCGCGGGGTGCTGTGGGGCGGGAGAACCGGGCGGTGCGGCCGGAACCGGTTCGGCGACGCGCTGGAACCCGATGAAGTAGACGGCGAACACGATCGCCGCGAGGACACCGACGAGGGCCAGCAGGAACAGCACGGCCAGGCCGAGGCGGCCCAGCCGCCAGTGCGACTCGGTATCGGAGTCGAGGTCGGGCAGGGCCAGCGGGAGCCGATGCTGGGAGGCGATCACACCGGCCAGCAACACCACGACCGAGACGGTGAGCAGCACCGGCATCAACGCCACGGTGAGGGCCGAGGGCGCGTTGCCCGCCGAACCGCTACCGTCCGGCATGCCCGGGATATGCCCGCGCAGCGCGATGACAGCGCAAAACAACAGCGCGAACACCGCCACAATGCGCGCGATCAGCGCCCGCGACCCGGCCAACCCGATACCTCGAACCTGCTCACTGCCAAGAACAGCCACATGTTTACATGCCGGACGGCCGGTCCGGGAGCGAATCGGCAATATGAAATGACGAGTTTTTCACGTTTATCAGCCCCTTGCCGGCAAACGTACTGCCCATTGCGGGATCGACAGTTATATCTTGTTCCCCGCCGTGAATACTCACAACCTCGTCGCAGACAGGGTGACCGATTCCCGATGTCCGAATCCACCCGCTCAACTCGGACGTCGAACAGACGCCGCGCCGCGACCGGCACCCCGGACGCGGCACGGCAGGTGTCTATCACGGTTGACACCGCGGCCGGCGCCGGCCCGGTTACGCGACCCGGTCCGCGCTCAGCACCAGCCCCGAGGTCGGCACCCCGGTCCCCGCGGTGACCAGGACGTTCTCCACCGCGTCGACCTGATTGACCGACGTTCCCCGCAACTGGCGCACACCCTCGGCAATGCCGTTCATGCCGTGGATATATGCCTCCCCCAGCTGCCCGCCGTGGGTATTGATCGGGAGTTTTCCGCCGATTTCGATAGCCCCGTCGGCAATGAAATCCTTCGCTTCACCGCGCGGGCAGAAACCGAGTTCTTCCAGCTGCATGAGGACGAACGGGGTGAAGTGGTCGTACAGAATTGCGGCCTGCATATCGGCGGGCCGCAAACCGCTCTGCTCCCACAGCTGGTCGCCGACCAGGCCCATTTCCGGCAACCCGGTCAACGCGTCGCGGTAGTAGCTGGTCATCACGTACTGATCGGCGCCGCTGCCCTGCGCCGCCGCGGTGATCACGGCCGCCGGATTCGGCAGATCCCGTGCCCGCTCCACACTGGTCACCACGATCGCCACACCGCCGTCGGATTCCTGACAGCAGTCCAGCAGATGCAGCGGTTCGGCGATCCAGCGCGAATTCTGGTGATCGTCCAGGGTTATCGGCTTGTTGTAGAAGAACGCGTTCGGATTCACCGCCGCGTGCCTGCGGTCGGCCACCGCGACCCGGCCGAAATCGGCGGAGGTCGCGCCGTAGACGTGCATATACCGCCGGGCGACCATCGCCACCTGCGCGGCGGGCGTACCCAGACCGTGCGGATACGACCAGCCGGCGTCGATACCCGAGGAGGTGGGCGCGGCCGCCAGCGAGGTGGAGAACTGCCCGAACCGGGACACCGACCGCTCGTTGAACGCCCGGTACGCCACGACCACATCGGCGACCCCGGTCGCCACGGCCATTGCCGCCTGCTGCACGGTCGCGCAGGCCGCGCCGCCGCCGTACCCGATATGGCTGAAGAACTTCAACTGCGGAATGCCGACCGCGCGGGCGACCGCGACCTGCAGGTTGGTATCCATCGTGAAGGTGGTCAGGCCGTCGACATCGGCCGGGGTGAGCCCGGCGTCGGCCAGGGCCGCGGTGACGGCCTCGGCGGCCAGCCGCAGTTCGCTGCGACCGGATTCCTTGGAGAAATCGGTGGCGCCGATCCCCGCGATGGCGGCCCGGCCGGACAGGGGATGTTGCGAAGTGGTCATGCGTTCCTCGTTCCGCGGGCTGGACACCGACTGTGCGTCGCGGCTGCGCTCACGCCCCACCTCCGGCACCCGGTACGGTCGCGACCACCGTCGCGACGATGTGATCGCCCAGACTGTCCTTGCCGACGACCTCCAGCCGGACGTCCTCGCCGTCGAGTTCGACGACCTTGCCGGTGAGGGTCAGCGTGTCGTACGCGTACAGCGGCACCCCGAGCCGCAGCGCGATGGATTTGACGACCGTGCTCGGACCCGACCAGTCGGTCACGAACCGCTGCACCAGACCGGTATCGGTGAGGATATTGACGAAGATGTCCTTCGAACCGCGTTCGATCGCCTGGTCCCGATCGTGGTGCACGTCCTGGAAGTCCCGGGTGGCCAGTGCGGTACTGATGACGAACGTCGGATCGGCGTGGATCGACAGTTCGGGCAGCTCGGTCCCGACCCGGACCGCGGCCGGATCGAATGTGGCGGTCATGGGGTCACCTTCCAGAACGGCAGCACCGTATCGTCGTCGAGCTTCTCGAAACCGGCCACGACCTCCAGCCCGACCTCGACCTGCTCGGGTCCGACACCGCGCAGTTCACCCAGCATCCGCACCCCCTCGTCGAGTTCCACCAGCGCGACCACGAACGGCAGATCGCGGCCCGGCACCTTGGGCGCGTGGTGCACGACGTAGCTGAACACCGTGCCCTTCCCGGAGGACACCACATAGCCGACCGGTTCGGTCTTGTCCTGCCAGATCGCCGGGATCGGCGGATGACGCAGGGAGCCGTCGGGAAGCCGCTGGATACGCAGCTCGCCGGCCTTCGTGCCCTCCCAGAAGAACTCGGTGTCCTGGGAGACCAGCGGCCGCACCCGTTCGGCGGGTGCCGGTTCCGGGGCGGCGGCCGCACCCGGGGCGAACTTCAGGATGCGGAAGAGCATCTCGGTGACGAGTTCGTCGCCGACGTACCAGCTGGTGCGGTAGGTCAGGAAGAACCCCTCACCCAGCCCGGTACGTTTCGGGCCCTTGATGCTGTCCAGCGCGCTGGTGATGCTCACCTCTTCGCCGGGCCGCACATAGCGGTGGTAGATCTGCTCGCAGTTGGTGCCTACCACCGAGGTGTACCCGGCGGAGTCGAGCAGCGCGTTGGTGGCCTCCATCGGATCGTCGGACGGACGGCGACCACCCAGACCCAGCATGGTCCACACCTGGGCCATGGCGGGCGGGGCCACGATCCCGTCGAAACCGGCGGCCTTCGCGGCCGCCTCGTCGACATAGACGGGGTTGCTGTCGCCCAGCGCCTCCACCCAGTTGTTGATCATCGGCTGGTTCACCGGGTCGCGGCCGGGCCGCGGCGCGCTGGCCCCGGCCGCCTTGATCTGCTCCGCGGCGGCGATGATCGCTTCCGGAGTACTTGTGTCCGGCACGCTGCTCCTTAGGGTCGGGTGGTTCGAGAGGGTGCGACCGCCGGCCGGCGGCGGGGGCGGCGGGCCGGGGCCGGGCTCATCGAATCAGCGGGGTACGCGGGGCAGTTTCAGGCCCGCCGAGGCGACGAGTTCGCGCATCACCTCGTTGACGCCGCCGCCGAAGGTCACCACCAGGTTCTGCTTCGTCCGCCGGTCGAGCCAGGTCATCAGCTCGGCGGTCGCGGGTTCGGCCGGGTCGCCGAACCGGCCGATGATCTCCTCGGCCAGCCGGCCCGCCTCCTGCAGCGATTCGGTGGAGAAGATCTTGGTCGCCGAAGCGTCCGCGATGACCTGCGACGGATCGATGTTCGGATCGTCGGCCGTGGCCGCCACCTGCCAGTTCAGCAGTTCGTTGAGCCGGGTCATGGCGTGGATGCGCCCGAGTGCCGCGCGCGCGTCGGGATCGTCGAGTACGCCGCGCGGCCGCGCCCAATCGCGGACCCGGTCGTAGAGCTGTTCGATCTTGCCGGACGGGCCCAGGCTCACCCGCTCGTGATTGAGCTGGGTGGTGATCAGGCGCCAGCCCTTGTTCTCTTCCCCGACCAGCATATTCGCCGGAACTTTGACGCTGTCGAAGTAGGTGGCGTTGGTGTGGTGGGCGCCGTCGGCGGTGATGATCGGGGTCCAGGAGTAGCCCGGATCCTTCGTATCCGCGATCAGGATGGTGATCGCGCGGTGCCGGTCGGCCACCGGGCCGGTGCGGCAGGCCAGCCAGATGTAGTCGGCCTCGTGGGCGCCGGTGGTGAAGATCTTCTGACCGTTGACGATCCAGTCGCCCGAATCGTCGCGGGACGCGCTGGTGCGCAGTGCCGCGAGATCGGTACCGGCCTCCGGCTCGGAGTATCCGATGGCGAAATGGATATCCCCGGCGAGGATCCCGGGCAGGAACTTCTCTTTCTGTTCCTGTGTGCCGAACTGCTGCAGCGTCGGGCCGACGGTCAGCAGGGTGACCAGCGGCAGCGGGACATCGGCCCGGGAGGCCTCGTTGTAGAAAATCTGCTGTTCGACCGGGCCGAAACCCTGGCCGCCGTACTCCTTGGGCCAGCCGACACCCAGCCAGCCGTCGCGGCCCATCCGGCGCACCACCTCACGGTAGGCGTCGCCGTGCCGGTTGACCGCCATGGCGGCGGACTCCTCCGGCGTGACCAGATCGGCGAAGTAGGCGCGCAGGTCGTCGCGTAGTTTGCGCTGTTCGCTGGTCAGATCTATGAACACCCTGCCCCCAATCGTTCGAGCCGCAACGCGGCGCCGCCCAGCCAGCGGGCGAGGTCCTTGGACTGTGAGTAGTAGCGATGCATCGAGTGGGTGACATCCACTCCGATACCGCCGTGCAGGTGGTGACATTTCTGCATGGCACGCGGAAGTTCCGCGGCCACAGTGTAGGCGAGCACGTTCAGATCGTCGTCGATCCGCTGCTGCCGCTCCGGACTCGAATCATCCTGTCCGAGAGCCCAGTTGGCCGAGACCGCGGCCACATGCAGCGTCCGGGACACCACATAGAGGTCGGCGATCTGCTGGGCCACCGCCTGGAATTCGGCGAGTGGCCGGTTGAACTGCTGCCGGGTGCCCACATGGGCGGCGGTCAATTTCACCGCACCCGAGAGCAAACCGTCGGCCGCCGCGCCGATGGCGGCGAGCGCGAACCGGTGCAGCCGCGGGCCCGCGTCCGGCAGCAGCCGGTCGGCGGGCACCTCGACCGCGTCCAGTTTCACGGAGAATTCGGCAAGTTCACCGGATACGGCCGAGGGAGCCAGGGACAGACCCGCGGCATCCGAATCGACCACCGCGACCCCGGAATCCGTGGTCACCAGCAGCCAGCGCGCCTGATCGGCGCACGGCACGGCCACCTTGTACCCGGTGATCCGCACCTTGTCGCCGGTCACTTCGGCCTTGGTGGTGGGCTCGGTGGTCAGGGGCGCGCCGGGTTCACTGATCGCCGCGGTCAGCACCGCGCCCTCGGCGACCGCCGGGAACACCTCCGCGGCCACCGCCTCGGGCGCCGCCCCCAGCAGCGGCAGCACGCCGAAGCCCAGGGTGGGCAGCGCCGGGGCGGCCACGGCATCGGTGGCCAGCTCGGTCAGCAGCACCGATACGGCGTCGATGCCCATATCGTCGCCACCGAACTGCTCCGGTAGCGCTACCGACAGCAGGCCTGTAGCCGCTATCTTGGGCCAGAGTTCGGCGTCGCGCGCCGCCTCCCGCTCCAGTAGTCCGACGACGACCTCGGCCACCGCCTCTTGAGCCTCGTCTCGGGTGAAGTCCACGTTCTGCTCTCCAGTCGTCGCACGAACTAACCGGCCGCGTCGCGGGGTAGTCCCAGAATCCGCTCGGCTGCCACGGTCAACAGGATCTGCTCGGTTCCGCCCGCGATCGACAGACAGCGGGTGAGCAGGAATTCCGAGGTGTCCTCGGTGGCCCGCGCGCCGGCCGGGCCGGCCACCTCGACGGCGAACTCGGCGACCGCCTGCCGGTGCCGCACGCCCACGAGTTTGCGCACACTGCTCTGCGCGCCGGGGTCGGCGCCGGCCAGGATCCGGACCGCCGCGCGTTGTTCCAGCAGCAGCCCGGCGATGGCGTCGGCGACGAAACCGCCCAGCCGATCGTTCAGCAGCTCCGACCCGCGTCCGGTCGCCGGAAGTTTGGCGATCAGCTCCTCCAGCGCCGGCCCGATCCCGTTACCACTCATGGCGACCCGTTCGGCCGACAGCGTGGAACGGGCGATCTTCCAGCCGTTGCCCAGCGCGCCGACCACGCAGTCGTCCGGGACGAACACCCCGTCCAGGAAAACCTCGCTGAACCGGGCCTCGCCGGTGATCTGCACCAGCGGCCGGATATCGATCCCGGCACTGCGCATATCCACCAGGAAGTAGCTGATGCCCTTGTGCTTGGGCGCGCTCGGGTCGGTGCGCGCCAGGCAGATGGCCCAGTTCGCCTCCTTGGCCAGTGAGGTCCACACCTTCTGGCCGTTGAGCACCCAGCCGCCCTCGGTGCGTTCGGCGGTGGTGCGCAGGGCGGCCAGATCCGAACCGGCCCCCGGTTCGCTGAACAGCTGGCACCACACCACCTCACCGTGCAGGGTCGGCCAGGCGAACCGTTCGATCTGCTCGGGGGTGCCGTGCTGGAGCAGGGTCGGGATCGCCCAGCCGCCGATGGTGAGGTCGGGAACGGTCGGCCCGGCCCGGCGCAACTCCTCCGAGATCACCAATCCGGTCATCGGATCGGCGCCGCGACCGTAGGGCTGCGGCCAGTGCGGCATGATCAGCCCCGCGTCGGCCAGCGCACCGCGCTGCTGCCCGGCCGGCAGCGCCGCGATACGCGCGACCTCGGCGGCGAGTTCATCGGTGGCCACCTCGGTATCGGTCTCACCGCCGGCCAGCGCCGCGTCGGCGAAGACCCGGTCGGCGCCGGTGGTGCGGCGTTTACCGGCCCGGGTCAGCTCGGTGACGCGGGCCCGCCAATACGGCGCGCCGCCCAGCAGCTGGCGCAGCGCGGTCGCCCGGCGCAGGTACAGGTGGGCGTCGTGTTCCCAGGTGAAGCCGATCCCGCCGAGTACCTGGATGCAGTCCTTCGCGGTGTCCACCGCGGCGTCCAGGCTGATGGCGGCGGCGATAGCGGCCGCGATCGGCAGTTCGGCGCCGCCGGAGTCGACCGCGGCGGCCGCGTCGGCGGCCACCGACCGGATGAGTTCGGTGCGGCACAGCATCCACGCGCAGATGTGTTTCACCGCCTGGAACGACCCGATCTGCCGCCCGAACTGCTCGCGGACTTTCGCGTAGTCGACCGCGGTCGTCAGGCACCAGCCGGTCACGCCGGCGAGTTCGGCCACGACCAGCGCGACCAGCAGGTCTTCCACCGCGTAATCGGGGGTGAACACCGCGTCCGGGTCGATCCGGACCTCGGTGCAGCGGACCCGGGCCAGCGGAGTGGTCAGGTCGAGCGGTTCCAGGGCTTCGAGTTGCAGTCCGGGCGTATCCGGGCCGAGCAGGCACCAGCGCCGGCCGTCCGCGGTGTCCACGGGCAGCAGCACCGCGGTTCCGGGCGCGGCGCCGAGTACCGATTCCCAGCTACCGCTGAGCGTTCCGGCACCGTCGAGGACCGGCACCGCCGGTCCGCCGCCGGGCGCGGTCTCGTCCCCGGCGACCGTGTCCAGCGCGATCCCGCAGGGCTGCTCCTCCGGCAGCTGCCCGCCGGTCACCAGGCCGGCGATCGCCGTGGTCAGCAGCGGGCCGCCGACCATGTCGTGTGCTGCCTGTTCGATGAATACGGCCAGATCGGAGACCGATCCGCCCGCGCCGCCCGCCTCCTCGGCCACCGCCACCCGGAAGATCCCGAGATCGGTAAGCGTTGCCCAGTACGTACGCCAGAAGTCGGTCGCGTCGGCCCGCATTGTTGCAATCGGTTGTGCCGCTGCTGCCCACCCGCTCATCGACTGTTGAACGGCTTTATGCTCGTCAGTGGTGGCGATGGTCACAGTCCATACCGCCTTTCCGGCGTGACTCCCACACCTAGAACATGTTCTAATATCCACGGTGGGCGGAAGTCAAGAGAAGCTCCCACCGCATCGCCGCACGCGCTGACGTCCGCGACACGTCACGGAAAGGAAGTCCACTCCATGGCCAGCCCCTCCCGTTCCCAGCCCGGCGATCCGGGTGCGGCGACAGCCGCCCCCGTCACCACGCTGCGGGAGGACGAACTGAGCTCGGCCGCGCAGCGGGAACGCCGCAAGCGAATCCTGGACGCCACCCTCGCGCTCGCCTCCAAAGGCGGCTACGACGCGGTGCAGATGCGCGCGGTCGCCGAACGCGCCGATGTCGCGGTCGGCACCCTGTACCGGTATTTCCCATCCAAGGTGCACCTGCTGGTCTCGGCGCTGGCCCGGGAGTTCGAGCAGTTCGAGGGCAAACGCAAACCGCTGGCGGGTCAGTCACCGGAGGAGCGGATGCACGCGCTGCTCTCCCAGATCACCCGGATGATGCAACGCGACCCGCTGCTCACCGAGGCCATGACCCGCGCGTTCATGTTCGCCGACGCCTCGGCCGCCGCCGAGGTGGACCGGGTCGGCAAGGTGATGGACCGGGTGTTCGCCCGCGCCATGAACGACGGCGAACCCACCGATCGCCAGCTCGCCATCGCCCGGGTCATCAGCGATGTGTGGCTGTCGAATCTGGTCGCCTGGCTCACCCGCCGCGCCTCCGCGACCGATGTCTCCGAACGGCTCGAGCTGACCGTCGATCTCCTGCTCGGTCAGCGCTCCTGACGCCTGCGCCGCCGCGCCCGGTGACCGGGCCACCGGTGGCTCGCCGACACCGGTGCGGCACGGCGATATCCAGGCGTTCGCTGCGGTGTCGCGCAAGCCCGAAAAATCTCGCAATCCGCCTCCGGCGCCGGTGAGCTCGGCCCGCGGATTCCGCGCCGGCCGGCGCCGGGCGCACCTTCACCCGCACGTCGAGCCGAGGGCACCCGCCCACACTTCCCGCCGAATCGGATCAGCGGACGTGACACAGTATTGTCATGCGCGCCCCCTCTTAACGAAAACTCCGATCAATAGGTTGGATGTGTGAGCGCACAGGATCTGCCACTGGAACTCCGCCGAGCGCTGTCGACGGTCGCGCGCGTCCCTCGGCTGCTCGTCGCATCGGACTACGACGGGACACTCGCTCCCATCGTCTCCGATCCGGCCAAGGCGTACCCGCACGGGGAATCCGTGCGGGCATTACGCGCGCTGGCCGGGCTGTCCGGCACCACGGCCGCGGTCATATCCGGCAGAGCGCTGCGTGACCTCGCCGCACTCTCCCGGCTACCGGTCGAGGTGCAGCTGATCGGCAGCCACGGCTCCGAATTCGACGTGGGTTTCGTCCACGCCATCGACAGTGACGCCAGGCAGTTGCTACGGGAAGTGGTGACCGCCCTCAACAAGATCGCCGCGGACCATCCGGGCGTCACGGTGGAGACCAAACCCGCCAGCGTCGCGCTACACGTGCGCAACGCCACCCCCGAGATCGGCCGCCGCGCCCTCGGCCAGGCCCGCCAGGGCCCGGCCTGCTGGGTCGGCGTGCAGGTCACCGAGGGCAAAGCCGTGATCGAATTGGCCGTGGTGCCGACCGACAAGGGTTCGGCCCTCAGCACGGTCCGCCATCAGGAGAGCGCGTCGGCGGCGGTGTTCTTCGGCGACGACGTCACCGACGAGAAAGCGTTCCGCGCGCTGACCGGACCGGATATCGGCATCAAGGTCGGCGAGGGCGAATCGCTGGCCAAATACCGGGTCGACAGCACCGAGGCGGTCTCGCACGCGCTGGCCTTCCTGCTCGAAGAACGCCGCACCTGGCTGGCCGGCGCCAGCGCGCCCCGGATCGAACGGCTGACCATGATGGCCAGTCCGCGTTCGGTCGCGCTGGTCACCCCCGATGCCACCGTCACCTGGTTCTGCCATCCGGAACCGGACTCGGCCGCCGTCTTCGCCCACCTGCTGGGCGGTATGGACGCCGGGCACTTCTCCATCACCCCGCAACGGCCGGGCCTGCCCCTCTCCCAGCGATACGTCGACGGCACCATGACCGTCGAGACCCGCTGGGCGAAACTGCAGGTCACCGACTATCTTCCGCATGACGTGGACCCCGACCGCACCGATCTCACCCGGGTGATCACCGGTACGGCTCCCGCCGAGATCACCTTCGCCCCGCGCCCGGAATTCGGCCAGGTTCCGGTGTCCATCCAGGTGGAAACCGACGGCCTGCGGGTCTGGGGCACCAACGATCCGGTCGTGCTGCGCGCCCCCGGGGTGCAGTGGCAGATCCACAGCGACGGCGCACACGATTCGGCCACCGCGGTCGTGGACCCGTCCGACGGCCCGATCGTGCTGGAACTGCGTTGCGGCACACATGATCTGACGCCCGCCGCCACCGGTGAGGACGAACGGCGGCGGATCGCCGAACTTTACTGGAAAGAATGGGCGGCGACCCTCGACCTGCCCGCCCTCAAGCCCGACCTGATGAAACGGTCCGCGCTCACCCTGCGCGGGCTGGTGCACGCGCCGTCCGGATCGATCCTGGCCGCGGCCACCACCTCGCTGCCGGAGGATATCGGCGGCGTCCGCAACTGGGACTACCGTTACTGCTGGCTGCGCGATGCCGCGCTCACCGCCAGCGCCCTGGTCTCGCTGGGCTCGCTGGGTGAGGCCGAACAGTATCTGGAATGGGTGCACCGAGTGCTGGAAACCCTGCCCGGCCCCGAACGCCTGCATCCGCTGTACACCATCTACGGCGAAACCCTGCCACCGGAGGCCGTGATCGACCAGCTGCCCGGCTACGCCGGATCGCGGCCGGTGCGGGTCGGCAACGCGGCCAACATGCAGGTCCAGCTGGACGTCTTCGGCCCGATCGTGGACCTCATCACCAGCCTGGCCCACGCCCGGGAGAATCAGGGCACCACCGATCCGCGCAAGGTGCTGCCCGACGCCGACTGGGAACTCGTGCACGCCATGGTCTCGGCGGTACAGCGCCGCTGGACCGAACCCGACCACGGCATCTGGGAGATCCGCGGCAACCCCCGCCACCACGTCTACTCGAAGGTGATGGGCTGGCTCACGATCGACCGGGCGCTGACCCTGGCGGAGAAGTTCGACCGCCCCGTGGACGGCGACTGGGCGCCGCTGCGCGACACCATCGCGGCGGAGGTCAAGGCCAAGGGCTGGAACGACGAAGTGCAGTCCTACACCGCCGCCTACGACGGCACCGACCTCGACGCGGCGACCCTGCACATCGGACTCAGCGGCCTGATCGATCCCAGCGACCCGCGGTTCGCCGCGACGGTGGTGGCCACCGAAGCCGAACTGCGCAGCGGATCCACGGTGTACCGCTACCACCACGACGACGGCCTGCCCGGCGGCGAAGGTGGGTTCCATCTGTGCGCCGCCTGGCTGGTGGAGGCCTACCTGCTGATCGGCAAACGGTCCGACGCCGAAGCGCTGTTCGCGCAGCTGGTGGATGTGGCCGGGCCCACCGGGCTGCTCAGTGAGGAATACGACCCGGTCGCCGAACGGTCCCTGGGTAACCATCCCCAGGCCTACAGCCACCTGGGTCTGCTGCGGTGCGCGCAGTTGCTCGGGAAATAGGGGTAATCGCTCGGTGAGCAAAGACGGCGGGTCGCGGATGCGGCCCGCCGTTTTCATGGGTTCGGGTGGATGGAGCGGGTCGACAGGCGGGCTCGCCCGCGACCATGAGAGCAGGTGGGGTCGCTCGTCAGCGCAAGACCATGCCGGCCATCTTCCGAACGTGAGAACAGGCGAAGCCCCCTCGCCAACGCAAGACATGCGGGACCCCCTCGCGAAGGTGCTGTGTTTTTTGGCGCCGCCTGCGGCGTCGCGGGGTTGAGGCCCCCTTGGTCTCGCCGTTTCGGCCTCGAGACTCGAGCCTTCGGCTCATGCGCTTTCGAGGCCGAAACGGCGAGACGGGCCGCGTATGGAATGGTCGCGTGGCGAGGAGTGTTAGAACTGGGCGGTCGGTTCAGAACCTCTCACCAGGGCTGCTAAAGTAAAACGGAAACGATTTCCATTAACCCTGGTAGGTATTTGCCGTGTCACCTCACTATGCCCGTAGCGCTCTGATCATCGCCGTGGGGGTGGCGGCGGCCGCGGCGCTCACCGCCTGCGGCGGGGCCGGCTCCGATTCCGGCAAACCATCGGTGGTCGCCTCGACCAATGTCTGGGCCGATATCGCGAGCACCGTAGCGGGGCCCGATGCCGACGTCTCCGCGATCATCTCCGACCCCTCCGCCGACCCGCATTCGCATGAGACCTCGGCATCGGAATCCGCGCAGCTCAGCGACGCCGATCTGGTCGTCTACAACGGTGGCCACTACGACGAATTCGTCGCGAAGGCGATCGAGGGCCGCGGTAAGCGCACCGTCGAGGCGGTCGCTGCCCGGGACCAGGCCATCCGGGACGATTCGAACGAGCACGTCTGGTACGACATGGAAACCGTCGCCCTGGTCGCCGGACAGATCGGCGACCGCCTCGCCGAAATCGATCCCGCGCACGCCCAGAACTACACCGATCGGGCGGCGCAGTTCGCCGACCGGCTGGCACAGGTCGGCGCGGGCACCGACGCGATCGCGGCCGACCACCCCGGCATCCCGGTCCTGCAGACCGAACCGCTGGCGTACTACCTGCTGCAGGATGCCGGTACCGTCGACCGGACGCCCCGGGACTACCAGGAGGCGATCGAGCAGGAGACCGATCCGTCGCCCGCCGCGGTCGCCGCCACCCGCGATCTGATCGCCGGCAAGCAGGTCGCGGTCCTGATCTACAACGTGCAAACCGAGGACAAGGTGGGCCGGGATCTGCGCGATGCCGCCGTCGCCGCCGGCATTCCGGTGGTAGAGGTGACCGAAACCCTGCCGTCCGGAACGGATTTCGTAACGTGGCAGACGCAGAACGCCCAGGCGCTGGCCGACGCCATCGGCTGACGGCACCCGAGGAACGGATGGATCGATATGAGCAGCGATATCGCCTCGACAGCGCCCCGTGCCACGACGGGCGGTGACGGCAGTGTCGCGGCCGAGCGCTTCGACGACTCCGCTCGGCCCGCGCCGGAACCCGCCGTACGGCTCGAATCGGCCACTCTGGCGTTCGGCGACCGCGTCCTGTGGCGGGAACTGGATCTCAGCATCGCCCGGGGTGAGTTCATCGCGGTGCTCGGGCCGAACGGCTCCGGCAAGACATCGCTGCTCCGGGTGCTGCTCGGCCAACTGGCTTTGAGCTCGGGCAGTGCCCGGATCGCCGGCGCCGCGCCGCGCGCGGGTCACCCGGATATCGGTTACATACCGCAGCAGCGCACCATCGACGCGGGTGTGCAGTTACGCGGCGTCGATCTGGTCGGTCTCGGCGTGGACGGACACCGCTGGGGGCTGGGCCTGCGAGCGCGCGCCGAGCGCCGGCGCAAGGTCGCCGCCGCGATCGCCGATGTCGGTGCGGAGAGGTTCGCCAGGGCCCCGCTGGAGAGCATGTCCGGCGGCGAACAGCAACGGTTGCGGGTGGCGCAGGCACTGGTCGGCGACCCCGCGGTACTGCTCTGCGACGAACCACTGCTGAGCCTCGACCTGGCCAGCCAGCAGCTGGTCTCCGGGTTGATCGACGCCCGGCGCCGCCGCCACGGCACATCGGTACTCTTCGTCACCCACGAGATCAACCCCATCCTGCCGCTGGTGGACCGGGTCCTCTACCTGGTCGGCGGGAAATTCCGGATCGGCACCCCGGACGAGGTCATGACCTCCGCGGTGCTCTCGGAGCTGTACCAGACCGAGGTCGACGTGCTGCGTGTCCGGGGCAGGCTGGTCGTGGTCGGCACCGGTGACACCATGGACGCCCTCGGCACCGCCGGCGCCCACTGCCACGGGGAGCCGGGGACCCCGCACGCCGGTGACCCCTTGGCCGAACTCACCCAGCGAGCGGGACAGGCGAACGGGTAGATGGACAAGCTCTCCGAGGTATTGGGCGAAATCTTCGATATCCAGACCACCGCACACCTGCTCGGCTACGACTTCGTACAGCAGGCCGTTGTCGCGGCGGCCCTGCTCGGGCTGCTCGCCGGGGTGATCGGCCCGCTGATCATCAGCCGGCAGATGTCATTCGCGGTACACGGCACCAGCGAACTCTCGCTGACCGGTGCGGCCGCCGCGCTGCTGGTCGGCGCGGGCGTCGGGCTCGGGGCGATCGCCGGTTCTGTGGTGGCGGCCGTGCTTTTCGGCGTGCTCGGCACCCGGGCCAGAGAGCGCGATTCGGTGATCGCGGTGGTGCTGTCGTTCGGACTCGGCCTGTCGGTGCTGTTCCTGTGGCTCGGTCCCGAACGCGCGGGGTCGAAATTCTCGCTGCTGACCGGGCAGGTCGTGAGCGTCGGTTTCGGCGGGCTGACACTACTGGCCACCTGCACTGCCGCGGTGCTCGCCGTACTGGCCGTGGTGTACCGTCCGCTGCTGTTCGCCAGCACCGATCCGGAGGTCGCGGTGGCCCGGGGTGTGCCGGTGCGGGCGCTGTCCATCCTGTTCGCGGTGATGCTCGGGATCACGGCGGCCTTCGGTGTCCAGATCGTCGGCGCCCTGCTGGTGCTCGCACTGCTGATCACCCCGGCGGCCGCGGCCGCGCAGCTGACCGCCGACCCGGTGCGCGCCACCGTGCTTGCGGTGATCTTCGCCGAGATCGCCGCAGTGGGCGGCATCCTGTTGTCGCTGGCGCCGGGGGCGCCGGTCTCCACCTTCGTCACCACGATCTCGTTCGTGATCTACCTGGTCTGCCGGGTGATCGGGGCGCGGCAGCGTCAGGTCGCCCGGGTCCGCTGAGCACCTGAGGGCAGGTGCCTTCAGTCCGGGCGGCGAAGTTTCGTATGCTCGTCCTCAACGCCCCCGGACGAAGGTGACCACATGATCGACTTCACGATTCCCGCCGAGCTCGCCGCCGAACGTGACCGGGTCCGCGCATTCGTCGCAGACAAGATCGTGCCCTACGAGCGCGACCCGCGACTCACCTCCCACGGCCCCACCGACGAACTCCGCCAGGAACTCGTGGAACTCGCCCGCGCCGAGGACCTGCTGACCATCCAGGCTCCCACCGCGCTCGGTGGCCGGGGCCTCACCCACGTGGAGCAGGCGGTGCTCTACGAAGCCGCCGGCTGGTCGACGCTGGGTCCGGTCGCCATGAACTGTGCCGCTCCGGACGAAGGCAATATGTTCCTGCTCTCCAAGATCGCGAACCCCGAGCAGACCGAGCACTACCTCCGGCCGGTCATCGACGGGCATCAGCGCTCGGTATTCGCCATGACCGAACCCGACGGCGCCGGCTCCGACCCCGGCCAGCTCGCCACCACCGCCACCTTCGACGGCGAGAACTTCGTCATCGAAGGCCGCAAATGGCTGATCACCGGCGCCAACGGCGCCAAGACCTGGATCATCATGGCACTGCTCGGCGACAACCCCCACCTCCCCGCCGGACCCACCCTCTTCCTCACCGACGGCGACCGCCCGGGCATCGTCATCGAACGCACCATGAACACCATGGACCGCAACTATGTGGCCGGGCACTGTGTTGTCCGCTTCGACAACCTCACCCTCCCGAAGTCGGCGCTGCTCGGCGAAGCAGGCCAGGCACTGCGCTACGCCCAGCTGCGCCTGGCCCCCGCCCGCCTCACCCACTGCATGCGCTGGCTCGGCGCCGCCGAACGCGCCCAGAGCATCGCCATCGACCACGCCAAAACCCGCACCGCCTTCGGCAAAACCCTCGGCGAACACCAGGGCGTCTCGTTCATGATCGCCGACAACGAGATCGCGCTGCACCAGTGCCGGCTGACCATCTGGCACACCTGCTGGCTCATGGACCAGGGCAAGAAGGCCCGCCACGAGAGCTCGATGGCGAAATCGTTCGTCTCCGAGGAACTGTTCAAGGTCGCCGACCGCTGCGTCCAGATCCTGGGCGGCATCGGCGTCAGCGACGAGACGGTGGTCGAGATGATCTTCCGCGATATGCGCCCCTTCCGCCTCTACGACGGCCCCACCGAGGTCCACAAATACGCCATCAGCCGCAAAGTACTGCGGTAGTTCTCGCGCGCTTGCTGAGGGCCTGCGTGCTCTGGCGTGCTGCCGCGGACGGGATCGAGCTTGTGGGCTGGTCCGCAAAGGTGGGGAAGGCGGGCTCGCTCGTGAAGGTGCTGTTTATTTGCGGCGCCTGCGGCGCCCCGGGGTCGAGGCCCCCTTGGTCCCGCCGTTCAGGCCTCGGGACTCGAGCCTTCGGCTCATGCGACGTGCGGTGGACCGTCCATAGAGCGCGACCTTTGAGCACCTTCGGCCAAGGGGCGGGACGGGCCTCGACCCGTTTCAGTGCCTCGTAAGACTCGGCACCGAGTGGGGGCTGATGTTCGTGAAGGCGATCAGACGCAGGCGGGCGGGGTGGTCGAGTCGGCTTCCGATTCGAACGAGTCGGCATCCGAGCCGGCCATCGAATGCCGCCGCAACCCGCATGCGTCGAGTCTTACGAGACACCTCAAAGGGTTGAGGCCCGTCTCGCCGTTTCGGCCTCGAAAGCGCAGGAGCCGAAGGCTCGAGTCTCGAGGCCGAAACGGCGAGACCAAGGGGGCCTCAACCCGTTCGGAATTGCTCGTCGATGTCTCAGCGGGCATCGCCGTCCTCACGTTGAATCGGCCGGCGAAACAGAACGCCTTCAATCCTGCGATGACCGAGGCCCTGGGGGCCGCGCTGAAACGGTGTGACACCGAGGACGCCATCCGGGTCGTGGTGATCACCGGTACTCCGCCCGCTTTCTGCGCGGGCGCCGATCTGTCGGACCGGGTGGGCGAGGTGAGCGCGAGTATCGATCCGCCGCCGTTCCGGGTGCGCAAACCGGTGATCGCGGCGGTCAACGGGCACGCGGTGGGTGCGGGGCTGGCGCTGGCGCTGCAGTGCGATCTGCGTTATATGGCCGACGACGCGGTCTACGCGCTGAGCCAGGTCCGGCGCGGGGTCCTCGCCGACGGCTATGTGCACTGGACGCTGCCGCGGCTGGCCGGGCTGGCCAATGCCGCCGATATCCTGCTCACCGGCCGTACCTTCGACGGGGCGGAAGCCCGGGCCATGGGTTTGGCCAATGCCTGCCTGCCGGCGGCGGAGGTGGTGCCGACCGCGATGGCGGTGGCCCACGATATCGCGGGCGGCTCGGCCCCGTTGAGCGCCGCGCTGTCCAAACGGCTGCTGTGGGAGGGCGTCGGACTGGAACCGGACGTGGTCGCGCGGCTCGAAGCCGATCTGAACGAGCACATCGCCGAGGGCCGGGATGCCGGAGAGGCGATGGCGGCCTTCCGGGAGCGCCGCCAGCCCTCGTGGTCCGGCTCGATCAATGACGAATGGCCGAACTGGGCGCGAACGAAATGGTCCGGGCAGCAGAGCCTGGATTGACGCCGCTCAGCCCCCGCCGAGCAGCACCACCAGGAACAGCACCGCCATCACGACCATGAGGATGGTGCCGATGACGCCCAGGATGAATCCGACGACAACCTGCGTGTGGCCACCGTATGCGCCGCCGGACTCCTCGATCTGATCGAGTGCGCGTTTACCCATCGCCCAGGCCACCGGTCCGGTCAGCCCGCAACACAGCACGCTGAGCGCACCGAGGAACAGCACCGCTGTCGCATGCGGGTGCTCTACCGGCTTACCGATGGGCGCGTTGGGTATCACCACATGACGAATTCTACGGTGCGGTGCCGGATTTGCGGTCCGGGCGCGGCGGATTCACTTCCGAACCGCCCGCTGACCGCTCCCCGACACGCCCGATCACCGCGCCGAGCCGGCGGCCACCGACCCGTCGGCCGGCGCGGACGGGACGCCGTGCTCGGACGTTCAGGCGCGGCGCTGCCGGGCGGTTTCGGCCAGCACCACGCCCGCGGCGACGGAGGCGTTCAGCGATTCCACCGGGCCCGCCATCGGGATGCTCAGGACCGAATCACAGGTCTCACGGACCAGCCGCGACAGCCCCTTGCCCTCCGATCCGACGACGATCACCGTCGGGACGGTGGCATCGAAATCGTCGAGGGACAGATCGCCGCCGGCGTCCAGGCCCACGATCTGAACACCGGTGGCGGCCCAATCCTTCAGCGTGCGGGTGAGATTGGTGGCACGGGCGACCGGGAGCCGGGCCGCGGCGCCGGCGCTGGTGCGCCACGCGACAGCGGTCACACTGGCGCTGCGGCGCTGCGGGATCACCACACCGTGCCCGCCGAAGGCCGCGACCGAGCGGACGACGGCGCCGAGGTTGCGCGGATCGGAGATATTGTCCAGCGCCACCAGCAGTGCCGGTTCGGCGGATTCCCTGGCCCGGGCCAGCAGGTCGTCGGGGTGGGCGTACCGGTAGGGCGGCACCTGCAGCGCCACGCCCTGGTGCAGACCGTTGGAGCTCATCCGGTCCAGATCGGTGCGCGGCACCTCGAGAATGGAGATCCCGGTATCGGCGGCGAGGCGGACGCTCTCGGTGAGCCGCTCGTCGTTCTCGGTACCCACCGCCACGTACAGGGCGCTGGCCGGAACCCCGGCCCGCAGACACTCCACCACGGGATTGCGGCCCAGCACCAGTTCGGGGCCGTCGTCGCTGCGCCTACCGGCCGGACGCCCGCGACCGGGCGGATTGTTCTGCGCGGCTTTGGCTTTCGCCGCCGAGCGACGCGCCGCCGGATGTTTGGTGCGCTGTTCGGCCGGTGGCGTCGGCCCGCGGCCCTCCAGCCCGCGACGCCGCTTGCCGCCGGACCCGACCACGGCGCCCTTCTTGGTGCCGCCTTTACGAATCGCACCGCGACGTTGTGAATTGCCGGCCATCAGCCCGCCTTTCCAGGGGTAGGTGCGCCCAGCGACCATTCGGCACCGTTGGGTGTATCGGTTACTTCGATTCCGGCCGCCTGCAGCCGATCGCGGACCGCGTCGGCGGTCGCCCAGTCCTTGGCCGCCCGGGCCTGCTGCCGCCGTTCCAGTTCGGCGCCCACCAGCACGTCCAGGGCGGCGTCGGCGGCCGAATGATCGGCAGCGCTGTGCCAGTGCGGGTCGAGCGGGTCCACGCCCAGGACATCGAGCATGGCCCGGATCTGCCCGGCGTGTTCCCGCGCGGTGTCGAGCACGCCGGCGTCGAGGGCGCGGTTGCCTTCGTGCACGCCGTGGTGGATCTCGGCGAGCGCCTTCGGCACCCCGAGATCATCGTCGAGCGCGGCGGCGAATCCGTCGGTCCATTTACCCATCGGAATATCCCCGCCGCGTTCGGCCACTCGCTGCACGAACGCTTCGATCCGCTGATAGGACTGGGCGGCATCGTGCAACGCCTTGTCCGAATATTCCAGCATCGACCGGTAGTGCGCACTACCCAGGTAGAAGCGTAATTCCACCGCGCGCACCGATTTCAGCACATTCGGAATGGACAGCACATTGCCGAGCGATTTCGACATCTTCTCGCCGCCCATGGTGACCCAGCCGTTGTGCAGCCAGTACCGGGCAAAACCGTCCCCGGCCGCCTTGGACTGCGCGATTTCGTTCTCGTGGTGCGGGAAGACCAGGTCCATTCCGCCGCAATGGATATCGAATTCCGGCCCCAGATAGAACTCGGCCATGGCCGAGCACTCCAGATGCCAACCGGGCCGCCCGGGGCCCCAGGGCGAGGGCCAGGTCGGCTCGCCCGGTTTGGCGGCTTTCCACAGCGTGAAATCACGAGGATCGCGTTTACCGAGGCCGGCGCTCTCGCCCTGGTGCACATCTTCGAGCCGATGCCCGGACAGATGTCCGTAATCCGGGTAGCTCCGGACATCGAAATACACATTGCCCGCGGAGGCGTAGGCGTGCCCCCGGTCGATCAGACGCTGCATCAAGTCGACCATCTGGGTGATATGGCCGGTCGCGCGCGGTTCGGCGGACGGCGGCAGCACACCGAGTTGCCGATAGGCCTGGTCGAAGGCGCGCTCGTGCGTCGCCGCCCATTCCCACCAGGGTCGACCGGCCGCGGCCGCCTTGGCGAGGATCTTGTCCTCGATATCGGTGACATTGCGGATGAACGCCACGTCCGAACCGTTGGCCGCCAGCCACCGGCGCAGAATGTCGAAGGCGACCCCGCTGCGTACATGACCGATATGGGGTAGCCCCTGCACGGTCGCCCCACACAGGTACACCGAGGCGTGGCCGGGTACCAGCGGCGTGAAATCACGCAGGATCCGTCTCTCGGTGTCGAACAGGCGCAGCGTCACGGCAGTCGATCCTAGTTTCGTGTATGGATTGCACTCGGATTTGGTGCAGGGGGATATGGGCAGGGTAGCGGTGCGGCCGGGTGTACCGGCAGTCGGCTCGGCCGCGCGTGGGAACTTCGGTATTCCACTGCCGCGGGTTCACGGCCGGCAGTTGTCGCGCCGAGCGGCTCACCGGCTCGAACCGATCACCGGAGAGACCTGCTCGGCCCGGCGCCGGGCCACAGAACTGAGCGGGCGGCCTCGCGGGCCCTATGCCGGTCGCACCTCGCCACCGTCTCCGGGCTGTCCACTCGGCCGCCCGGGACAGTGCAGCAGCGCGGTGGCGACCGCGGCGATCCCCTCACCACGCCCGGTGAGACCCAGGCCGTCACTGGTCGTACCGGAAACCGATACGGGCGCGTCCAGCAGATCGCCCAGCACCTGCTGGGCCTCGGCGCGGCGCGGACCGATCCGCGGCCGGTTGCCGATCACCTGAACGGCGGCGTTGACGACCTCGTATCCGGCGTCGTCGAGCAGTCGCCGCACTTCTTTCAGCATGGCGGCCCCGGAAACCCCGGCCCATTCCGGCCGGCCGGTGCCGAAGACCGAGCCCACATCCCCCAGGCCCGCCGCGGACAACAGGGCGTCGCAGAGGGCGTGCGCGGCGACGTCACCGTCGGAGTGTCCCGCGCAACCGTCCTCGCCGTCGAACAGCAAACCGGCCATCCAGCAGGGACGACCCGGTTCGATCGGATGCACATCGGTACCGATCCCCACTCGCATGTTCAGCACGGCGTCACCGCCGGGCGCGCGGTGAGCAGGGATTCGGCCAGGCGCAGATCGAGCGGGGTGGTGATCTTGAAGGCCAGCGGGTCACCGGCGACGGTACGCACCTCGACGCCCAGCCGCTCCACCAGGCCGGCGTCATCGGTCGCCGAGCCCGCGTCGGCGTACGCGGCATGCAATGCCCCCGCGGCGAAGCCCTGCGGAGTCTGGATGGCCCGTAACGCCCCACGATCCGGTGTACCGGTGACCTTCCCGCCGGAATCGACGGTTTTCACGGTGTCCACCACCGGCAGTGCGGGCACGACCGCGGGATGACCGGCACGCAGCTCGTCCACCACCCGGGCGATCAGCGCGGGCGGAGTGAGCGCGCGGGCCGCGTCGTGCACCAGGAAGAACGCCGTATCACCGGCCGCGGCGAGGCCGGCGCGTACCGAATCGGTGCGCTCGGCGCCGCCGACCACGATCCGCACCGGAGCATCGGGGGGTAGGAGAGCTGCCGTCCGGTCGACGTGTTCGGCGGGCACCATCACAATGATCTCGTCGACGACCGCGGCAGCCACCAGCCCGTTCACAGCCAGTGTGAGCATGGGAGTGCCGCCGATCGGGACGAACGCTTTGGGTTCATCTGCACCCAAGCGCACGCCACGACCGGCGGCAGGAACCAGTGCGGTGACGGGACCGGCGCCACGGCCGGGACCGTCTATTTTGTGCACGATCAGGAAGCCGCGGCGAGGACCTCGTCGAGAAGCGTCTCGGCCTTGCCGTCATCGGTGCCCTCGGCGAGCGCAAGCTCCCCGACGAGGATCTGCCGAGCCTTGGCCAGCATCCGCTTCTCGCCCGCGGACAGGCCACGATCCTGTTCCCGGCGCCACAGGTCGCGAACAACCTCGGCCACCTTGTTCACATCGCCGGAGGCGAGCTTCTCGAGGTTGGCCTTGTAACGGCGGGACCAGTTTGTGGGCTCTTCCGTATGCGGCGCACGCAGCACCTGGAAGACCCGATCCAGACCTTCCTGGCCCACTACATCGCGCACGCCGACATATTCCGCGTTTTCCGCGGGAACCCGAACAGTGAGGTCACCCTGTGCGACCTTCAGGACCAGATACTCTTTCTGCTCACCCTTGATGGTGCGGGTCTCGATAGCTTCGATCAAAGCCGCCCCATGATGGGGATAAACGACGGTATCTCCGACCTTAAAAATCATGTGTCCCGTGCCCCTTTCGATGTTCACAGTTTAACACGCGACTCGATAACGGCGCGATCAACTGCGCAGGTCAGGGCCACAACGACCAGGTACTGGGGCTTGACAGGACGAGTTTGGTGTGCATCACGTTGTGCCCGAACGGGTGTCGGGCACGGGCCCTCCGAGGGCATATGTAAACCCACTCCACGCGGTCGCGCAAGTGGGTCGCGGAGGCCCGATCGTTACCGGTCAGCGCGACGCGCCGGGATATACGCGACACCCGGCCGAAGAGGCGTTCCACGACGCACACAGGGGGCGGTGCCGAGACTACGATCCGCGAGCCACCGGACACACCGTGACGTGCGACAAATCACACACCGCGCGGCACGTAATCCCCCCTGACACCGCCCGGTGCTCCCCAGGCCCGAACCCAACTACTACAGTGCCTAGTTGGAGTGCGCCCACTCGGACATGGAGGACAACCCGTGACTGCCCTGACTGCTGTGACTGCCGCTGGCCCGGTCCCGACCCGGCGGCGCCGCATGGTGGCGGCCGCCGCGCTCGCCGCCGGTGCGGCGCTCGTCCTGTCCGGCTGCGGCGCCGGCCAGATCTCCCAGACCGCCGTACAGGTCGCCGCCATCAACGGCAACACGGCCAACGCCGGCGATATCGCCCTGCGCAACGTGCACATCGTGTTCCCCGGTAGCGGCACCACCACCCACACCACCGGCGGTAAGGCCGCGCTCGCGCTGTCCATCGTGAACAACGGCGCGGTGGGCACCGACGAACTCACCGGCGTCACCACCGACCTCGGGACCGTCCAGATCACCCCGGCCAAAGGCGACAAACTCGAGATCGCCCCCTCCGAGACGGTCGTGGTCTCCACCCCGCAGGCCGGTGCGGAAACCCACACCAGCGGCGAAACGATCAAGACCGAAGGCGGCGAGACCACACCCGCCCGCATCGAGATCACCGGTCTCACCAAGGACATCATCCCGGGCCTCGCATACGACGTCACCTTCAGCTTCAAGAACAATGGGAATGTCGTGGTCCAGGTCCCGGTCGACGCCGGTGTAGAAGCGCCTCGGCACGAATCGGAACTTTCCAAGAGCACCACGGGCTCGGCCGGCGGCCACTGAGCTTTCCGGGCGCCGATGCCGACCTGCCGGAGTCCAGGCCCTCGGCTTCGGCGCCGAGCGAATCGAGCAGGCGCGCTCCACGGGGCGGGTTCGGTCGCCGAGGCATGGACGTTGGCCTGCTCGTGAAGGTGCTGTGTTTTTGGCGGCGCCTGCGGCGTCGCGGGGTTGAGGCCCCCTTGGTCTCGCCGTTTCGGCCTCGGGACTCGAGCTTCGCTCATGCGACGTGCGGTCGGCCTTCCACGGAAGGCCGACCGTTGAGCACCTTCGGCCAAGGGGCGAGACGGGCCGCAACCCTTTGAGGTGTCTCGTAAAACTCGACGCATGCGGGTCGCGTCGGCATTCGATGTCTTGATCGGATGCCGACTCGACCGCTCGGTTGCCTGGCGTCTGATCGCTTTCACGAATAGCGGCACCCTCTTGGTGCCGAGTCTTACGAGGCCCTGAAAGGGTCGAGGCCCGTCCCGCCGTTCAGGCCTCGAAAGCGCATGAGCCGAAGGCTCGAGTCTCGAGGCCTGAACGGCCCGTCTATCGGTGTTCGGAGTGCGCGCACGAAGTCGCCAAATGGGTCGGTAAGTGTCCCGGTTGCGGGTCCTGGGGGACCGTGGACGAGGCGATGCCGGTGGCGGCCGCGGCGGCGGGACCGGCGCGTAAGGCGATGCTCCCGAGTACCGCCGCGGCGCCGATCTCCCGGATCGATTCGCAGACGACCACGGCGCGGCCCACGGGGGTGTCCGAGCTGGACCGGGTGCTGGGCGGTGGGATCGTCGCGGGGTCGGTGGTGTTGCTGTCCGGTGAGCCGGGAGTGGGCAAATCGACGTTGCTGCTCGAGGTGGCGCATCGCTGGGCGCGGCAGCGCGACGAGCGGGCCCTCTACGTGACAGCGGAGGAATCGGCGGGACAGGTGCGCTTGCGCGCCGACCGGACGGGTGCGGTGCACGACCGGGTGTATCTGGCCGCCGAATCCGATCTCTCGGTGGTGCTCGGACATGTCGATCAGGTGAAACCCACACTGCTGGTGGTCGATTCGGTACAGACGATGCTGGCCGCCGATACCGACGGCGTGATCGGGGGCGTCACCCAGGTACGAGCGGTGACCGCGGCGCTGACATCGCTGGCGAAGGCGAGCGGTATCGCCGTACTGCTGGTGGGACATGTCACCAAGGACGGCGCGGTCGCCGGTCCACGCACACTGGAACATCTGGTCGATGTGGTGTTGCAATTCGAGGGCGACAAGAACACCACGTTGCGGATGGTGCGCGGGATCAAGAACCGGTTCGGCAGCGCGGACGAGGTGGGCTGTTTCGAACTCCACGACGACGGAATCACCTGTGTGACAGACCCTTCCGGCCTGTTCCTGCACCATCGCGCGGATTCGGTGCCGGGTACGGCGGTCACCGTCGCGATGGACGGGAAGCGGCCGCTGGTGGGCGAGGTCCAGGGGCTCACGGTGGAAACGCAGGCGCCGGCGCCCCGCCGGGCCGTCAGCGGCCTGGACTACAACCGGGTGGCCATGGTGCTTGCGGTGCTGCAGAGCCGGTGCGGTCTCTATGTCGGCAAGCAGGACATCTACGCGGCCACTGTGGGCGGTATGCGGCTCACCGAGCCCGCCGCGGACCTCGCCGTCGCGCTCGCCATCGCCAGCGCGGCCCGGGATACGGCGCTGCCGCCCGGCTGGGTGATCCTCGGCGAAGTGGGGCTGGCCGGGGAGGTCCGGCGGATCACCTCGGTGACCCGCCGGCTCGCCGAGGCCGAACGACTCGGGTTCACCACCGCGGTGGTCCCGCCGGGCACCGACGGTAAGGCCACACCGATGACCCTGCACGAGGCGTCCAGTCTGCGCGGCGCGCTGCGGTTGGCCGGCCTGACGAAGAAGTGACCGGCGCTCAGGCGATGTTGAAGGGTTCGGGCGCGCTGTGCACCGAACCCATCTGCGCCACCACGTTGTAGGCGCCCGCGGGTACCTGCACCCGCTCCCCCGCGCATTCCGGCTGCGAGGTCGCGCCGGTCCAGGTCACCGTGAACGCGGCCTGCTCACCGCGGTCGAGGGTGCGCACATCCGGATCGCCGTCGGGAAAACAATCCGTGCTCGCCCACAGTTGCCGCCCACCGTCGAGCGAATGCACGGATACGCGCTGCAGCCCGGATCCCATGTCCCGGGTGCACGGCGCACCGGAGATATTGGTGATCACGATGCCGAATACCGGTTCCTCACCCACCTGGTAGGTGGGCTGCCCCACCGACACCTTGATCGCCAGTGACTGGTCGGCACATTGGTCCGAGGCCGCCGGGGTGGGTTCGGTAGTGCGCGTACCGGATACCGTGCCGGACGCCCGCGTACCGGTGGCCGTGGTGGTGGACGCCGCGGCCGGCCCGGGGCCGGGCTCGGTGGTCTCGGAGGTCGATGCCGCCGCGGCGGCATCGGGCGCGTCACCGCCCCGGGAGACGGTGACGGCCAGCCAGATCACCACCGCGAGCGCGACCACGAGCGCGCCGATGGCGAACACACGACGCCGCCAGTAGATCTCCGGCGGTAACGGTCCTGTCGGTTCCAACACGTGTCAACGGTAAGCGCAGCGGGCGGCAGCGGTCGTCAACGGCACACCCGAAGGTGGCGCCGACAGCGGCCACGGGTCAGACGGTCTCCCCGATATTGCCGACCACGCGATGTAGCTTCGCCCGGCCGTCGACCAGTTTGTAGGTGACGCAGGCGATCGCGCATTTACCGGCCGCCACCCGCTCGGACACGATCATCGACCGCTCCATCAGCAGGCGGCTGGTCTCCACCACGTGGCGGGCTTCGAGCTCGTCCACCGATTCGAGCCCCTCGCGGCGCCCGATCAACATCGACGGCGTGACCTTCTCGACGATGCTGCGGATGAATCCACCGGGTACCTCGCCGCCGTCCAGCGCCTCGAGGGTCGCTTTGACCGCACCGCAACTGTCGTGCCCGAGCACCACGATCAGCGGTACATCGAGCACGCCGACGCCGTATTCGATCGATCCCAGCACCGCCGCGTCGATGACGTGGCCCGCGGTGCGCACCACGAACATATCGCCGAGCCCCTGATCGAAGATCAGTTCCGCGGCGACTCGGGAATCCCCGCAGCCGAACAGCACGGCGGTCGGATGCTGGCCGGCGACGAGCTTGGCTCGATCGGCGGCCCCCTGGCTAGGATGCAGCAGCGTGCCGTTCACGAAGCGCTCGTTGCCTTCGCGCAGCGACTTCCAGGCACTTACCGGGTTGGACTGAGGCATGGTGTCCATTCTGCACGATTCGATGGGCTCGCTTGCTTCCGTCCCGTTACAGCGCGGCGTCCATTCACGCCGAACCGGTAAAACTGCACGGTGAGGTGAACGGAGCGGGTCGGGTGAGCAGCGCAGGTATCGGAAAACCGGGTTCGGGCGGGCGCGGTGTCGTGTCGGTCGAACCCGGCGCGATCGACTCCGACACCCTGATCGACTGGTACGCCCGCACGGCCCGGGACCTGCCGTGGCGGCGGCCCGGGGTGAGCGCCTGGCAGATCCTGATGAGCGAGATCATGCTGCAGCAGACACCGGTGTCGCGGGTGGAACCGATCTGGCGGGAATGGGTGCGGCGCTGGCCGGTGCCCTCGGCCATGGCGGCGGCGAGCGCGGGCGAGGTACTGCGGGCATGGGGCAAACTCGGCTACCCGCGCCGTGCCCTGCGCCTGCACGAATGCGCGCAGGTCCTGGCCGCCGAGCACGGTGACCAGGTGCCCGACGATGTCGAGGTGCTGCTCGGACTGCCCGGGATCGGCGCCTACACCGCGCGGGCGGTCGCCTGTTTCGCCTACGGGCAGCGAGTTCCGGTGGTGGACACCAATGTCCGCCGGGTGGTGGCGCGGGCCGTACACGGACGGGAGGCCGGTAATCCGGCCGCGCGCGATCTACGGGAGACCGAGGCGCTGCTGCCCGGCCGCATCGACCGGGCCGCCGTGTTCTCGGCGGCCCTGATGGAACTCGGCGCGACGGTGTGCACCGCGCGGACCCCGGATTGCACCCGCTGCCCGCTGCCGCGTTGCGCGTGGGTCACGGCGGGCCGGCCGGTGGCCGAATCGACGCGCCGGACGCAGAAGTACGAGGGCACCGACCGGCAGGCACGCGGGCGGCTGCTCGACGTGTTGCGGGCCGCGCACGCACCGGTGGAACGCGTCCGGCTGGACCTCGCCTGGACCCGTGACCCCGGCCAGCGCGACCGCGCACTGGATTCGCTGCTGGTGGACGGGTTGATCGAACAGACCGACGACGGGCGGTTCGCCCTGGCCGGAGAGGGCTGAAGCCCGCCCGCCGGCCGGGGTGCTCAGATCTCGGCGGCGGTTTCGCGGACTCCGCGCAGGACGCGTGCGAGGAAACGCTCCACCTCGGCCCGGTAGCGCTCCGGCTGGTCATCGTGCACCAGGTGACCGGCTTCGGGGACCAGGACGTGTTCGGCGGCGGGATGTAGTTCGGCCATCCGGCGCATCTGCCCCGGCGGGGTGATCGTGTATTCGCCCTCGATCAGCAGCGTGGGCACGGTGAGCCTGCCCCACTCCCCCCAGAACGACCGGACCCCCCACTCCTCCGAGATGTCCCGGAAGGTGGCCACCTCGCCGTGCAACCGGTAACCGTCCGGGCCGCGCTGAAACGAATCGCGGAAGTAGCGACCGGCGACCGGGCCGAAATGCGCCACCAGGGCGGCCTCGTCCGCGAATGGCTGCGGCCAGGCCTCGACCATCGCGGCCCAGTGGGCGGCGGTACGGCCGGTGAAATCGGCCGCCATATCCTCCACCACCAGCCCACGCACCCGGCTCGGATGCGTGGCCGCGAACACCCATCCGTGCAGACCACCCATCGAATGCCCGATCACGATCATCGGCTCGCCGATTCGCGCGGTGGCGTCGGCCAGATCGGCGACGAGGGCGTCGGTGGTGAGTTCGGGCGGGGCGGGGCGCCCGTGCCCGGCGGCGTCGAAGGTGAACACCCGCCCGTGGTCGCGTAGCCACCGGACCTGGTCCTGCCAGGTGCGGGCGCTGCCCATCAATCCGTGCAGCAGCAGTATCGGGACCCCGGTCCCACCTTCGTCGTGCAACACCGGGCCGAGTTTATTCACATCCCTCCACCGGGTGCGGCGGCGCTCCCGGCGGCACGCGCGGTGGCCCCGCTGTGTCGTGCGGCACTGTCCCATCCGGACCCGCGATACCTAAGCTCAGGGGTATGGCTGTTGTGAAGATCAATGCGATCGAGGTCCCCGAGGGCGCGGGCCCCGAGCTGGAGAAGCGGTTCGCCCACCGCGCGCACGCGGTCGAGAACTCCCCCGGGTTCCTCGGCTTCCAATTGTTGCGGCCCACGGCCGGCGAGAACCGGTACTTCGTGGTCACCCAATGGGAGTCCGAGGAGTCCTTCGCGGCGTGGCGCGACGGCCCCGCCAAGGAGGCGCATGCCGGACAGCAGAACAAGCCGGTCGCCACCGGTGCCTCGCTGCTGGAGTTCGAGGTCGTACTCGATGTAGCGGGAAAGCCCGCTTCCTGACCATCCCGCACACCCTGGCCACGCCTCCGCCCCCGGCGGCGTGGCCAGTGCTCGTTCGCGGGCATATTGACGACCGGCAACAGCCGGTGTCACAGTTTCAAGTGAAAGCGAAGGTGATGCGGTAATCCGGTGAGAACCCGGAGCGGTCGCGCCACTGTGATGTCCACGCCGGAAAGGGTGGGCAGAGTCAGACACCCGCACCTACGCGCAACTCGCGAACCGGACGCGAGCATCCGGATGAGGAGGATCCACCATGGCCATAACCCATGTCCCGAGCAGGGCTGCCGATACAGCAGCGACCGTGCTCGTCACCGTCGGCGTCGTTCTGCTGGCACTGCTGACGCTCTACCTGGTCGGATTCGACCAGGGCGTCATCTCCCGCGGCGGAATGTTCCTGCACGAGTTGATGCACGACGGGCGCCACCTGCTGGGTGTCCCGTGCCATTGAGTGGATCTTTCGGTGCCCTGCTGCTCCGTGGTCTGCTCGCCGGTCTGATCGCCGGTCTCCTCGCGGGTGTCGTCGGTAACTTCGTCGGCGAACCCCGGGTCGAGGCCGCCATCGCCATCGAGGAGGCCGCGGCGCCCGCGCCGGAGCATGCCCATGATTCCGGCACCGGACATACGCACGGGGAGACAGCGCACGCGCACGGGGACGAGGCCGTGGTGAGCAGGCCTTGGCAGAAGTTCGGGCAGTTCCTGGCCGCCGCGCTGGCCGGGATGGCGTTCGGGGCGATCGTCGCGACCGCGGCGCATTACGCCCGGCGGTTCACCGCGCTCCCCGGTCATCGGCTGGTGCTCGGACTCGGCCTGGCCGGCTGGGTCGCGGTGGTGGCCGTACCGTTCTTCGAATATCCGGCCAACCCACCGGCGGTCGGTGACCCGGAAACGATCAACGAGCGCACACTGCTGTGGGTGGCCGCGGTGCTGCTCGGCCTGGTGGCCGTCGCGGCCGGTGTGTCCATCTGGAAAGCGCTGCGGACGCGGCCCGAATCCCTCCGGCTCGTCGCGGCGGCGGTGGGTTTCGTAATCGTCGTCACCCTCGGCTACACGGTATTGCCCGAGATCGACGAAGTGGGAGCCGACTTCCCCGCCTCCCTGCTGTGGGAGTTTCGGGCCGCGTCGCTGGCGGTGTCGACCACGCTGTGGGTAGGTATCGGCCTGGCCTTCGCCGCGCTCACCGAGTGGAGCACCCGCGGCAGTACCCGGGTACCGGAGGCCGCTGCTACCGCGGGTTGATCCGGGAAGCGCCCTGCATCGGGCAGGTTCGGTGTATGAACGACACCGCGCTCGCCCACCCGGGCAGCCCACTCGCTCGGCGGCCTGCGGCCGTCACGACCGCCTTCGTCGCGCTCGTGGCGGCCGTGGGCTGCGGTATCGCGGAAACCGCGGTCCGCGGCGCGCGCCTGCCGGACGACGTTACGGATATCGGCGCGCTCACCGCCGGTTGGCTGCCGCGCACCGCAATCTATCTGGTGGTTCTCGGTATCGCGTGGCGAATGCTGCGGGGCGAGCGCTGGGCCAGGAACCTGCTCACCGTGGGCATCGGCGTGGTCGGCACGGCATCACTGGTGGTGGAGCCCGTTCGGATGCTGGCGGCCGAGGGTGCCGGTGTATTCACCGATATGGGCACCGGGACCGTATTTCTGGCACTCACTCGTGCCGGCCATATCTGCGCGGTATTCGTCGCGATTCCCGCCATGTACACACCGAGTGCCCGGGCGTGGTTCCGGCCCGGGCACGGCGCCGATCGGGCCCGGTAGGGGGCTCTCGGCGATCCCGGGCCCCGGCGCGGGGCCCGGGACAGGCATGTCAGGATTCCAGGGCAGCGTCCAGGGTGATCTCGTCCACTCCGCCCAGAGCCTTGCTGACCGGGCATCCGGCCTTGGCCGCGGCGGCCGCCGCCGCGAAACCCGCCTCGTCGAGTCCGGACACCCGGCCGCGCACCGTCAGGGCGATCCGGCTGATCCGGAAACCGCCCGCCGGGTCGGGACCCAGGGTCACCGCGGCCGAGACGTCGAGGCTCTGCGGGGTACCGCCGGCCTGGGCGATCTCATTCGACAGCGCCATCGCGTAGCAGGACGAATGAGCCCCGGCGATCAGCTCCTCCGGGCTGGTCGTGCCGTCGGCGTCATCGGCCGACCGCTTCGGGAACGACACCTCGTACTTGCCGACCCCCGAGCTGACCAGCTCGACCTGGCCGGAGCCGTCCTGCAGACCACCGGTCCATGCGGTGCGCGCGGTACGTGTGGGCATCACGATCCTTTCGAAGACGATTCGTTGCGAGTCGGACTCGAACCTACTCGTACCCTCACCTCGTCGCAGTTCGTTCGTCCAGCCGGGCCAGCACCGCGGGCCAGGCCTCCCGATGCCGGTCGCGGGCCGCTTCGTCGGCAAAACCGCTGTGCCGCAACCTCAATCGAATACCGCGGGGTTGTTTGACGAACTCCACCCGCACCACCGTTTCCGCGCCCTCGGTGCCGCCGGCGCCGGTCACCCAGGTCAATTCGATGAGCCGGCCCGGTTCCAGACGGAGAAAGCGGCCGTAATGCGGCCGTAAGTTCCCCTCCTCCCGGGTCTCGAAATAGAACGGCTCGTTCACCTCGGGCCGCATCCGCACCGAGGACGGTTCCGCGAGCCAGATATCGAAGCCCTGGGTCCACGCCAAGTAGAGGAGTTCGGGTGAAGCCGTCATCACCCGCTCCACGGTGAGTTCGTACGGCCGTGTGGACAGGTCCGGTACACGCACTTGCTGGTCGACCATCACTGGACCATACCCGCGCCGGGGCGGCTACTGCCGTAGATGCGGTGATCACGCGCCGCTGCCGACCGACCCACCCGGAACCGGCGCATTCGTCATCGGAATACCATTGCGGCACCGGAAATCCGGATGTGCGCCGACGACCGAGCACAACAGGCGAATAGGGTGGTGCAGGTGGAGCGTTCGCGATGACGAGCTGGCAGATGGTCGGGCTACTGGGCTGGGTTGCGCTGGCCGCCGCACTGTTCGAAGTGCTGCGGCACCGGCGCCTGCTCGCACAGACCCGGCAGGCGCTGGACACCGCCGAACGCACGGCAGCGCGGCAGCAACGGGAACTCGAGGTCGGCACGGAGCGTTTGCTGATCGCCAGGGAACTGCACGATGTGGTGGGGCACAATCTCTCGCTCATCAATGTGCAGGCCGGGATGGCCCTCCAGCAGGTGGAGAACAAGTCCGCGAAAGCGGCGGGGACGGTCGCCGAGATCAAAACCACCAGCCGCAACGCGCTCGAGGATGTGCAGGCACTGCGCCACGCGATCCAGGCGGTGGGGCCCGCCTCCGGCACACCGGCACCGCCGTCTCGCGACCACGACCCGGCCGAGGACGACGGCGCGCGCGAGCATGCGAAGCGTTCCCGCCGAGCCGGTTTCGGCCGCCGCGACCGGCCCGGCAGCGACCGGCCGCAACGGAACGGAGCAGGCGCGGGCCGCCCACCGGCCGCCCCGCAAACGCCGTCCCCGCCCCCTCGCGAACCCGATCCCACCATGTCCGACCTGGACGAACTCCTGCGCAAACCCCGGCTGGCGGGGTTGACGGTGCACATGCGGGTCCTGGGAACTCCCGATTCCCTGCCCGCGGCGATCGACGACGCGGCAATTCAGATCGTCCAGGAATCCCTGGCCAATGTCGTACGCCACGCCCCGGGTTCCGAGGCCACCGTAACGGTGCGGTACACCGCCGATTCCGTGGATCTGACCGTCGACAACACCCGTCCCAGCGGTAAACCCGAACACACCGGCCCCACCCGTGGGATGGGGATCATCGCCATGCGGGAGCGCACCCACGCGCTCGGTGGCGCGTTGACCGCCGGCCCCAAACCCAGCGGCGGCTACCGGGTAGCGGCGCGGCTACCGAGCCGCCCCCTGCGGATCGCGATAGACCCGGATGCGCGGCCGCGGGCCCGTAAAGAACCCGGCGACAACGGCTCTCGCGAACCGGCGGCCCCGGTAGCGGTGACCGCCGAGCCACGCGGATCCACCGGGGCCCCGGCCGATCCGGGGACCGCCGCACCCGAGTGAACCCTCGGTTCAGCCCGGGTTCGCGTCGCGGCGCTCCTGCTCGGTGAACCCGGCCGCGCGCGCCGAGCCCGATGCTCCCGCCGGGGCCTGTAGACGCCGTGAATACGCTCCTGCCGCCCGGAAGACCCCGGCGACACCGGCCGGGGCCGCCCCGTAGGTGATGGACTGCTGCGGGGCGAAGCCGAGACCGCTCCCGATCTCGACCGCGTCCATATTGGCGCCGAGGAACAGGAAATCCCAGCTGTAGACGTTCTGCTGCTGTTCGATCAGGGACCGTACGGCGGCATGCGTCCATTCGCGGCTCGAATTCTCGTGCCCGTCGGTGAGGACGACCACGATCACGGTGCCGGGCCGCTCGTCCTCCGGCCGGGCCGCCAGTTCGGTACCGAGATCGGTGACCAGTTTGCCGATGGCGTCGTAGAGCGCCGTACCGCCGCGCGGCCGCAGCACCGGCGGCGGTACCTGATCGATCGGAACGTTCGAATACACGCATTCGTACTCGGTATCGAATTGCGCCAGGGTGACCCGCACGGCTTTCTCGGCCTGCCGCTGTTCGTCGAAATAGGCGGCCAGCCCGCCCTCGGTATCGGATTTGATGGTCTGCATGGAGCCGGAACGGTCGAGCAGGACCGCGATCGTGGTCAGGTCCGGATTCGTCATGGTGATACCCCCGATTCGTATCGAATGAACTGCCCCCACCGTACGCGCGCGCACCGACCGGCATGTCTCGCGACGGGCAGGCGGCCTCTCACCCACACGACAAGGGCCTGCCCACCGGTGTGGCACCGGTGGGCAGGCCCTTTACCGCGCTGTGGCTACTCGCCCGAAGCGGCTTCGGTCGAACCCTCGCCCGCGCCGGTGAGCACGACCTCGGGCTTCTTGTCGCCGTCTTCCTTGGTGAGCTTGGCCTTCGGGGAGAAGGTGAAGCGGGCGTCCTCGCCGGAGCCTTCGCCGTCCCAGCCCTCGACATCGACCTGGACGGTCTGGCCGGGGCCGATCTCGCCGAAGAGGATCTTCTCCGACAGCTGGTCCTCGATCTCACGCTGGATGGTGCGGCGCAGCGGCCGGGCACCGAGCACGGGGTCGAAGCCACGCTTGGCCAGCAGGTTCTTGGCGTTCTCGGTGAGCGTGATCGCCATATCCTTGTTCTTCAGCTGCCGCTCGACGCGGGCGATCATCAGATCCACCATCTCCACGATCTGGTCGGTGGTGAGCTGATGGAAGACGATCACATCGTCGATACGGTTGAGGAACTCCGGCCGGAAGTGCTTCTTCAGCTCGTCGTTGACCTTGAGCTTCATCCGCTCGTAGTTCGAGCCCTCGGCGTTGCTCTGGGTGAAGCCCAGCCCCACGGCCTTCGAGATATCGGAGGTACCGAGGTTCGAGGTGAAGATCAGCACCGTGTTCTTGAAGTCCACGGTCCGGCCCTGGCCGTCGGTGAGACGCCCGTCCTCCAAGACCTGCAACAGGGTGTTGTAGATCTCCTGGTGGGCCTTCTCGATCTCGTCGAACAGCACGACCGAGAACGGCTTGCGGCGCACCTTCTCGGTGAGCTGGCCGCCCTCTTCGTAGCCGACGTACCCGGGAGGGGCACCGAACAGCCGCGAAGCGGTGAACCGGTCGTGGAACTCGCCCATATCGATCTGGATGAGCGCGTCGTCGTCGCCGAACAGGAAGTTCGCCAGCGCCTTGGACAGCTCGGTCTTACCGACACCGGACGGACCGGCGAAGATGAACGAGCCGGACGGACGCTTCGGATCCTTCAGGCCCGCGCGGGTACGGCGGATCGCCTTGGAGACGGCCTTGACCGCGTCCTCCTGGCCGATGATCCGCTTGTGCAGCTCGTCCTCCATGCGGAGCAGACGGGTGGTCTCCTCCTCGGTGAGCTTGAAGACGGGGATACCGGTCCAGTTGGCCAGCACCTCGGCGATCTGCTCGTCGTCGACCTCGGCCACGACATCCAGGTCACCGGAGCGCCACTGCTTCTCGCGCTCGGCCCGCTTGGCGACGAGCTGCTTCTCCTTGTCGCGCAGCCGCGCGGCCTTCTCGAAGTCCTGCGCGTCGATCGCCGATTCCTTCTCCCGGCGCGCGTCGGCGATCTTGTCGTCGAATTCGCGCAGGTCCGGCGGCGCGGTCATCCGGCGGATGCGCATCCGGGCACCGGCCTCGTCGATCAGGTCGATCGCCTTGTCCGGGAGGAACCGGTCATTGATGTAGCGGTCGGCCAGGGTGGCCGCGGCCACCAGGGCACCGTCGGTGATGGACACCCGGTGGTGCGCCTCGTAGCGGTCGCGCAGACCCTTGAGGATATTGATCGTGTGCTCGACGGTCGGCTCGCCCACCTGCACCGGCTGGAACCGGCGCTCCAGGGCGGCGTCCTTCTCGATGTACTTGCGGTACTCGTCGAGGGTGGTGGCGCCGATGGTCTGCAGCTCTCCGCGGGCCAGCTTGGGCTTCAGGATGGAGGCCGCGTCGATAGCCCCCTCGGCGGCACCCGCGCCGACCAATGTGTGCAGCTCGTCGATGAACAGGATGATGTCGCCGCGGGTGTTGATCTCCTTGAGCACCTTCTTCAGGCGCTCTTCGAAATCACCGCGGTAGCGGCTGCCCGCGACCAGGGAACCCAGGTCGAGAGTGTAGAGCTGCTTGTCCTTCAGCGTCTCCGGGACCTCGCCGTTGACGATGGCCTGGGCCAGGCCCTCGACCACGGCTGTCTTACCGACACCGGGCTCGCCGATCAGGACCGGGTTGTTCTTGGTACGGCGGCTGAGCACCTGCATGACCCGCTCGATCTCCTTCGAGCGGCCGATGACGGGGTCGAGTTTGCCTTCCAGGGCCGCCTGGGTGAGGTTGCGGCCGAACTGGTCGAGCACCAGCGAAGTGGACGGGGTACCCGTCTCGCCCCGGGCGCCGGATTCCACGGGCTCCTTGCCCTGGTATCCGGACAGCAGCTGGATGACCTGCTGGCGGACCCGGTTGAGGTCGGCGCCGAGCTTGACCAGCACCTGGGCCGCGACGCCCTCGCCCTCGCGGATCAGGCCGAGCAGAATGTGCTCGGTGCCGATGTAGTTGTGACCGAGCTGCAGCGCTTCGCGCAGGCTCAGTTCCAGCACCTTCTTGGCGCGGGGGGTGAACGGAATATGACCGGACGGGGCCTGCTGGCCCTGGCCGATGATCTCTTCGACCTGGCTGCGCACGCCCTCCAGCGAGATACCGAGCGACTCCAGGGACTTGGCCGCGACACCCTCACCCTCGTGGATCAGACCCAGCAGGATGTGCTCGGTGCCGATGTAGTTGTGGTTGAGCATCCGGGCCTCTTCTTGGGCCAGGACGACGACACGCCTCGCGCGGTCGGTGAACCTCTCGAACATCGCTCCCTCACTCTCCTGCTCCGGACTTTATGGCCGGCTGACGCCGTGGTGTGTCGTGGACAACCGTCGGCTTCAGCCTGCCATGAAGGCCAGGGGTTGCGGCCCCCGCCTCCCACTCTAGTTGGCAGGGGATTACGCCGCCGCCGCTCCACCCTAAAGATGTGGGCCCGACGGCAGACCTATTCACTCATAACGCCCTTACCCACCGATTGGTTTCCCACTCCGGTTTTGCCCAGAGCGAACAGGACGACTCCCAGAGCTGGGGATATCCGGTAATCAAGGTGCAGGCGGCCGGGGGACGGCCGTCACAGATCGCGATCGGTGATCAGACCGCTGCGCATGGCCAGCGCAGCGAGCCGGACCCGCTTCTGGTTCTGCGGCAGGTCTTCGACGCCGAACTTGGCGAACAGCGCGCGCAGATGGGTCTTGACGGCGTCCACACTGAGGAACAGCTCGTCGGCGATCTGCTGGTTCGTCGCCGGGGCGGCGAAACCGGCATCCCCTTTGAACGGGCGGCACAGCGCGATGAGCACTCCCCGCTGTGCCTCGGTCAGCGAGCGCACGGTGGGCATACTCGCGCCGGAGGCGCGGGTGGCGTCGTCGGCGACGCCGTTGAAGTCGTGGAACGACACCAGCGAGGTGCCCACCCGGATACGGTCGCCGGGCATCAGCCGGCGGCGGCCGTTGATGCGTTCGCCGTTGACGAACGTGCCGTTACGGGAAAGGCCGTCGTCCACGATGGTCCAGTGCGCGGCGAGGTATTCGACGGCGGCGTGCAGCCGCGACACCTCGGCGTCCCAGCGCAGCGCCAGATCGGCACCCGCGGAGCGGCCGATGGTGATCCGCTGCCGATCGGGGCTCAACATCACCTCGCGCCTACGGCCTTCGTCATCGGTGAATCGAAGGAACGAACCGACGGATCCGGACACTGCGCCGATACCTCACCTCTCCATATCGGCAGCAACTGCCGAACACTGCGGACCTCTTGCACTGCGGCGCACCGGGCCCGGCCGATCACATCTATGGTGCCGGGCAGTCGGCCGCTCGGGCAAGATGGAACGCCGCCGGGCGCAGCGGCCCCGGCGTTCGACGCCGGGGCCAGCGGTAATTCCAAATAGCTATCGAGAAGACCAGCCGTCGGCGTGTTCTGCGAATAATCAGCACGCCCGACGGTTGAAAGAAGAACTATCCCTTCGCGGCCTTGTTGTACGCGTCGGTGATATCGGCGGAGATACGGCCACGCGCGGAAACCTTGTGACCATTCCGGCGCGCCCACTCGCGAATAGCCGCGCTTTGTTCGCGATCCATCGTGGCGCGTGCCTTGGTGTTCCCGGAGGCCGCGACAGCGGCCTTCACCCGACGCCGGCCGCTCACCCGGCGGGCACTGGTCACCCACTGCTCCAACTCGTCCCGAAGCTTCGCTGCATTCGTCGACGACAGGTCGATCTCGTACGACACCCCATCGATTGCGAACTCGATGGTCTCGTCCGCGATGGACTCACCGTCGACATCGTCGATCAGGCTAACGGTGACCTTCTTTGCCATGAGATGAACGTCCTCTCGAAATCGTGCGGCCCGCAAAATCAGGCCGATTACCCGAGGCAAGAATACCTCGAATTCGGAAAATTCCAAGACGAGCGGCCTGCTATGCAAACCGTTCGCTCAACGGCCGACCGGCCGCACTATTGGGAACAGTATCGTTTCCCGGATTCCCAATCCGGTGAGCGCCATCAACAACCTATCGATTCCCATACCGGTTCCGGTCGTCGGCGGCATCCCGTGTTCCATCGCGGCCAGGAAGTCTTCGTCGAGCACCATTGCCTCGTCGTCACCGGCCGCGGCCAGGCGCGCCTGATCGACGAACCGCTCGCGCTGGATCACCGGATCCACCAACTCCGAATAGCCGGTGGCCAACTCGAAGCCCCGGACATACAGATCCCACTTCTCGGTGACACCGGCCCGCGACCGGTGCTGCCTGGTCAGCGGGGACGTCTCGACCGGGAAATCGCGGACGAAAGTCGGCACGTACAGCTTGTCGCCGTAGCTGTGCTCCCACAGTTCCTCCACCAGTTTGCCGTGGCCGTAGCCCTTCCCTTCGGGAATTTCCAGACCGACCCGATCGGCGAGCTCGAGCAATTCCGGAACAGTTGTTTCCGGAGTGACCTCCACCCCTGTCGACTCGGACAACGACGGATACATCTCGACCGTTGTCCACTCACCGCTCAAGTCGTATTCCGAACCGTCGGCAAGTGTGACGACCTGCGTTCCCAGCGCTTCCTGGGCGACTTCCTGGATCAATTCCCGGATCATACGTGCGGAGTCGTCGTAGGTTCCGTACGCCTGATAAGTTTCGAGCATCGCGAACTCGGGCGAATGGGTGGAATCGGCACCTTCGTTACGGAAGTTGCGATTGATCTCGAAGACGCGCTCGAGCCCGCCGACCACGCAGCGCTTCAGAAACAATTCCGGAGCAATGCGCAGGTAGAGATCCATATCGAGCGCATTGGAGTGGGTGCGGAAGGGCCGGGCGGCCGCGCCGCCGTGCAGCGTCTGCAGCATCGGCGTCTCGACCTCGAGAAAATCACGGCGTTCCAGCGCGTTGCGCAGCGCGCGCACGACCGCCACCCGGGTACGGGCCGTCCGGCGGGCCTCCGGGCGCACGATCAGATCGACATAGCGCTGCCGGACCCGCGCTTCCTCGCCCATCTCCTTATGCGCTACCGGGAGCGGACGCAGTGCCTTCGCGGCCATGGACCAGGAATCGGCCATGACACTCAATTCACCCGTACGCGACGAGATGACCTCACCGTGCACGAAAACCATATCGCCGAGATCCACATCGGCCTTCCACGCCGCCAGCGCGTCCGCACCGACACCGTTCAGGCTCACCATGGCCTGCAAAGTGGTGCCGTCGCCCTCCTGCAGCTGAGCGAAGCACAATTTGCCGGTATTTCGCATGAAGATGACCCGGCCGGCCACACCGACGATCCGGCCGGTCGCGGTATCGGCCGCGAGATCCGGATAGGCGGCCCGGATTTCGGCCAGGCCATGGGTGCGCGGCACCGAAACGGGATAGGCCTCCCCGCCCGACTCGAGCAGCCGCTCCCGCTTCTCCCGGCGGATCCGCATCTGCTCGGGGACGTCGTCGACCTCCACAGAGCGGCTGGATCGCCCCGCGGGAACAACGCCCGCGGAGCCGCCGGATGACGAGATGTTCGGGTTGCTCACAGCGAACCACCCTAGCGTGCACCGCAAATCGATTCGTCATCCGCCCGCCCCAACCGCGCGATATGGAATCACTTGTGGAAGGCGCGGCAGGGCGGCCCGGGAGAAATAGACCATTTGGTTGCTTAGAATTTTCCCGGGGCGCCGACGCACAGCGGAAATGTATTGTCGTCCGGCCGCATTCGGCCGAGGACAACAATTCAGAGAACGGCGAGCGAACGAACTTCCCTGGTGAAGTGCGCGGCACCGGTGGCCACCGATCGCATACCGGCGGCTTCCAGCGCCTTGTATCCGCCGACCAGATCGGTCGCGCGATGCAACCCCAATTGGCGCAACGACGCCGCGGCGAGGCTGGAGGTGTAGCCCTCCGAGCAGACCACCACCCACTCGACATCGTGATCGGTGGCCAGGGCCAGGCGCGCCGAGCTGCTGGGATCGAGCCGCCACTCGAGCACATTCCGTTCGATGACCAGGGCTCCGGGCAGTGCCCCTTCCCTGGCCCGCTGCGCCGCGGGCCGGATATCCACCAGAATCGCCCCGCGGGCGAGCGCGGCGGGCAGTTCTACGGGATGGATCCGCCGCAACTGCGCGCGGGCCTGGTCCAGCATCTGATCAATGGTCAGTCGCGACATCAGAGGTCACCTTCGGGCTGGTCGGTGAGAACGGTGTGGGTACGCCGCAGGCTGCCGTGTCCGGTCACTTCGTAATAGGACATGGCGGTGAGCGGCGGCGAGTAGGCGTGCACGCTCAAGGTGGGGTCCAGCGGTCCGGTACCGGACAGGCCCGATACCGCGATCCGGTCGGGGGCGCGCACGACATCGTGCACCCAGCCGATGGGGAACGCGGCCTGATCGCCGGCGGCCAGCACCCGGTGACGCAATTCGGTACCGTTCCAACGGTATTCGGCCAGCGCCCCGCTGAGCACGGTGAGCGCGCCGAGCGAGCCGGCGTGATCGTGCAGTTTCGTGGATTTGTCCGGGGTCCAGCTGATCAGCCAGACATCGACCTCGTCGTCGGCGACCAGGCGGGTGGCCCAGCGGTCGACCGCCGGCCACAGACCGTCCGCGGGAAGCAGATGGTCGTACCGTCCGGCGAGCACGTCCTCACCGGTCTCGTCGGTCAGGCGGAGCAGATCCGCCGGGCGCAGCCGCGTCGGCAGGGCCGGGGCGATCGGACGATCAGGAATCGGATTCGCGGCCGCGGCGGGATTATCGCGGGCCGGCCGACGCACTACGGACGAGAGAACAGGCGAATGCATAAGCGCATCTCCAGGAAGTAAAGAAACGGTCGAGGACTGCAGAATGCCTCGAACGGTCGAGGCGAATCAGCCTCGACAACACTCCTGGGTACGCATGCGGTTCAGCACACGGTGAGCTTAGCAAGCCGGCGTCGGCTCGGCCACATTCGAATCAGCGGAATACGTCACAGGCTCGGACGGCGGTATCAGCCACGAGCGCGGCGCTGATTGCGTTCGAAGACCAGCCGCAGACCGGTGATCGTCAGATGGGGCTCGTGGTGCTCGATGGTCTCTGATTCATCGATGATCAGCGGAGCCGCCGCACCGGTGGCCACCACCGCGACCCCCGCATCGGCGAAACCGTCGATATCGTCCCGGATACGATCGACCAGCCCGTCCACCAGGCCGGCGAAACCGAAGATCGCCCCGGACTGGATGCATTCGACGCTGTTCTTACCCACCACCGACCGGGGCCTGCTCAACTCCACCCGGCGCAACGCGGTCCGCTCGGTCAGCGCCTCGGTCGCGGTCTCCACCCCCGGTGCGATCACACCGCCGAGAAACTCCCCCTTCGCCGATACGAGATCGACGCAGATCGACACACCGAAATCCACCACGATCGCGGCGCCACCGAACTGATGATGGGCGGCGAGACTGTTCACTATCCGGTCCGCGCCGACCTCTTTCGGATTGTCCACCAGCAGCGGAATACCGGTCCGGACGCCCGGTTCCACCAGCACATGCGGTACGTGCTGCCAGTACCGATCCAGCATGAAGCGCAGCTCGCGCAATACCGGCGGCACCGTCGACAGACCTGCCACCCCGGTCACCGCATCGAGATCGGGGCCCACCAGCCCGCGCAGACTCATCGCGAACTCGTCGGCGGTATGCAACGGATTCGTATGGATCCGCCAATGCCGGACCAATTCGGCCTGCGATCCGGAACCCGCGGTCAGCCCGACCACCGTGCTGGTCGTACGGACATCGATGGTCAGGAGCATGCGGTCACCGCGCCGTCAGACGAAGGTCAGGTTGCGCGGGCTGATCAGATCCGAGCCCGCCGGCGCGTGCGCCGGATCCGAGCCCAGCTCGACCGGACGATTACGGTCATCGACGAACACGACCTTCGGGTCGTACTCGCGCAGCTCGGCCTCGTCCATCATGCCGTAGGCAATGAGAATGACCAGGTCACCAGGGTTGACCAGATGAGCCGCGGCACCATTGATACCGATCACCCCGGACCCGCGCTCGCCCGCGATCACATAGGTTTCGAGACGGGCTCCGTTATCGATGTCGACAATGCAGACCTGCTCACCCTCGAGCAGATCGGCCGCATCGAGAAGATCCTGATCAATGGTCACCGACCCGACATAGTGCAGATCGGCATGGGTCACGGTGGCCCGGTGGATCTTCGATTTCATCATGGTGCGCAACATCATCGTCGCCTTTCTGTATTGATGGCCGACCGTCCGGAGTAGACGAAAGGTGTGAACGGGCGTGCGCCTCGATCGGATCGGGCGGACAGCGGGTTCACTGGGCTCTCGTCCCGTTCGGGCCGCTCGGCACGGGCCGCCGAGAGTCGGGGGTCACCAGGTCGGCGTCGGGGTGGCCGTCGAGCGGGGCTCCCAATCGGACGGGAGCGTTGTCGATCAGCCGGGTGGTGCCGACGCGGGCCGCGATGAGCAGCCGGGCGTTGCCGGATTCCGGGGCGGGACCCAGGTCGGCGGCGCGCAGTTCGAGATAGTCCAGTTCGATCTCGGGGGCGGCGGCCAGGACCGCGTGCGCGGCCTCCAGGACGGCGTCCGCGCCGGCCGCCCCGGACCGCGCGCCGGCCAGTAGCGCGGCGGACAGCGTGGTCGCGAGCTCGCGCCGGCCGGGATCGAGGTAGCGGTTACGCGAGGAGAGCGCCAGGCCGTCGGATTCGCGCACGGTCGGCACCGCGACGATCTTCACGTCGAAGTTCAGATCGCGGACCATCTGGCGGATCAGCGTGAGCTGCTGGTAGTCCTTCTCACCGAAGAATGCCTCGTGCGGGTGCACGATCTGCAGCAGTTTGGCCACCACGGTGAGCATCCCGGCGAAATGGGTCGGCCGGGAGGCGCCCTCGAGGTCGGCGCCGACCGGTCCGGGCTGCACGGTCGTCCGCGGGCCCTCGGGATACATATCCGCCGCGCTCGGCGCGAAGACCAGGTCCACTCCCTCGCCGCGCAGCAACTCCACGTCGGCATCGAGGGTGCGGGGGTAGCTGTCCAGGTCCTCGCCGGCGCCGAACTGCAGCGGGTTGACGAAGACGGACACCACCACGATCTGGTTGGTCCGTTTGGCACGGCGCACCAGTTCGAGATGGCCTTCGTGCAGGGCACCCATGGTGGGAACCAGGCCGACGGTGCGGCCGGTACCGCGCAGCGCGCGAACGACTTTGCCGAGCACGGCCGGATCGTGCTGCACAGTGAGCTCGCCGGCACGGTACGCACCGCGCAGGGACGGGTTCGTCATAGAGCCTCCTTCGAAGCCGATACCTGGAATCCACGGAGACCGCAGCAAAGGCGAAGATGCCGCCTCATCCAACCTCCCCCGAAAGCAGTACCTGGGATCGGCGGAGGCCGCAGCGAAGGCGGAGGTATCGCCTCATTGGTGGTCCTCCAGCAGCTCGCGTAGTTCGGCGGGGGCCTGTGCCCGTTCGGCGGTACGCCGCGACAGGGCGCGGTACCCGGCGGCGATCTCGGGATCCGCCGCCGTGAGGGCCTCCAGGTGCGCCGCGACGGCCGCTGTGTCGCCGCGGGCCACCGGACCGGTGAGCGCGGCCTGGCCGCGGCGCAGCGCGTTGTCCAGGGCGGCGGAGGCCAGCGGGGCGAGCAGACGTTCCGGCAGGCCACCGGGCTGGTCGTCGACCGTCTGCTGGCCCAGCAGACCGGGTCCGGCCAGCGCCTGACGCAGCGCCTCCACCGCGTCCAGTACCAGCGTGACGAGATGGTTGCTGCCGTGCGCGAGCGCGGCGTGATAGAGCGTGCGGTGTTCCTCGGCCACCCGGACCGGTTCGCCGCCCATCTCGATCACCAGGGACTGGGCGATGGCATAGCCGATCTCGTCGGCGGCGGTGATCCCGAAACAGGCGTTGGCCAGGCGGGACAGATCTTCGTCGTGACCGGTGAAGGTCATCGCGGGATGCACGGCCAGCGGGAGCGCACCGGCTTCCCGCAGCGGGGCGAGTACACCGATGCCGTTGGCTCCGGAGGTGTGGGCCACGATCGTGCCGGGACGTACCGTGCCCGAACTCGCGAGGCCGCGGACCAGACCGGCCAGCTCGGCGTCCGGGACGGCCAGGATCAGCAGCTCGCTGCGGGCCGCGACCTCCTCGACCGGGAGGATCTGCGATTCGGGCAGCCGGGACTGCGCGCGGCGCACCGAAGCGTCGGAGATCGCGGCGACGCCGAACACCACATGTCCGGCGCGCTCGAGCGCGGCGCCGAGGGCTGATCCCACACGTCCCGCCGAGACGATGCCTACCGTCAGTCGTGCGGGCGCTGGATCACCACTCGCGGCCGGGTTGCCAGGAGTCACGCGTGGCGAGGTCAACAGTGTCCTCTCGAAGTCGTTCCAGTCCCGCGCTGCGGGTACCGGACGTTACGAGTCGAGGATAGGGCCGGCTCCGGCCGATGCGCCATGGGCGCCCCGGGTGATATATGCCGCACTTCAGGAGCTGCGCTGCTCCTCTTCCTGACGCAGGTTGGCCATGATCTCGGCGACCGACAGCCGTCGGTTCCCGGCGGCGTCGGACTGGGTGCGGCGGCGCCGGGAGTTCGCCGAACGGGGGAACAGCTTGCCCGCCGCGGACGCGGCCGGTTCTCGGGTATCTCCATCGATGGACATGCCGTCGACCACGGGCTCGGCCGGTTCGGCGGCTACGGCCGTTGCGGGCACGGCGGCGACCGGCGGGCGGGAGTCCGGGGCCTCGCTGTCCGGTGCGGGCGGACCGTAGAAGGGTTCGTCGCGCAGCAGCGGGCGGTAGCGGTCGTCGTCGCCGTCCGGTTCGTCGTACACCTCGGTGAAGGCGTCCGACCAGCTCGGCCCCGAGATTTCGGAGGTGGGCGGCCCGTAGGGCGGATCGTCGTCGAGGCGGACGATCGCCGTTTCCGCGGTGACCGGCGCGTCGTCGGGGCTCGCGAACCGCGGCCGGCCCGGGTGGTCGGTTTCGTAGACCGGGGTCACCGCCTTGCGTTCACCGGTGTCGCTCGCCGGTTCGGCGGTCCCGGCTTCGGTATCGACCCAGCCGTCTGCGGCATACGACCAGCCCGCGGCGGCGTTCGCCCAGGCGTCCACGGCCCGTCGCTCGCCTTCTTCGGGTCCCTGCCAGCCGGGTGCGAGCCCCGGCCGGTCCTCGGCGCCGGACAGCTCCTGGAGACGGAAGGCGGACGCGCGCAGCGCGGGCCGCTCCTCCGGCAGATCTCCGTCGAAGAGCCGCTCCAACTGCCGCCGCAGCACCGTCAGTTCGGCACGCAGCGCCGCCATTTCCGTCGCGTCGGCACCCAGTTCGGCACGCACCCGCGATTCGACGCCGAGTTCGTGCTCACGGCGGGCACTGATCTCACGCTCGAGTTCCAGTTCGTAGATGCGGCGCAGATCACGCATTTTCGCCTGGTACCGGCCGGCCGCCCAGGCGCCCAGCACCGCCGCCCACAGCGCCACCACCAATCCGACCCGGATGAATTGCAGACTGTCGCTCAGCACGAGAAATACGCTGGCCACCAGACCCAGTAGGACGAGTGCGCCGAGGAAGAGCTTGCCCACATCTTCCCGGCCGCGCGCGGAAGTACTACTGCGGGACGGTGAAACCATGACCGCAAGGGTAGCCGCGATATTCATCATCGCCCAGGTCGGAAAGGGCGGGATCGATCACGGCGATCCGACCTACGACGGCGCCGGATCGTCGGTCGGATCGTCGGGGGCCCGGCAGCAGTATTCGAGCCACAGGGCGGCCACGGCAAGGGCGATACCGGCCCCGCATCCGATCAGCGCGCCCGGATAGTCCGCGTCGGCCGCCCGCAGATCCCCCCGCTGCGGGAAGATCCACAGCAGGAACCCGAGCCACACTCCGGCCACCAGCGACCCCACCTGAGCCGAGGCCTTCGCCAGCGCGAGAGCCCGGGCGACGGTGATCGGGTGCAACTGGCGGGAATCGGCGCCGATCTGACTGTTGCTCACCCGGATCCGGATATAGAAGCCGAGGGCGGCCTCCAGAATCGCGACCGGATACAGCGAGGCGCCGGCGATGGTGGAGATCGGCGGGAAACTCGCGTAGGCCAGCCGCGTCGCCACCCATGCGATCACCGCCGCGATCAGGACATTGGCCAGCAATTCCCGGATGCGCGTGGGTTTGAGCTTCATCCCCCCGCCGTCGTCGCCGTCCCCACCACGGCCGCCACCGGCATCCATACGACCGCCCCCAAGAGTCACGGAACGCTCCTCGAAAAAGACACATACGGTCCGCGGAGGCCGCAGCGAAGGCGGAGGTACCGCAGTATCGCAGTATCGCAGTATCGCGTCATGGCAACGTCCTGGCGGCGGGTAGGAGCGTGAATTCCGTGCGCCGCACACCGTCGCGTTCTGCGGGGTCCAGCTCCGCCAGTAGTTCGCGCGCGCCGCGTTCGGTCCCGTCGACGGCCAAGGACGCGTCGGGCTCCACATCCAGCCAGGGAATCAGGACGAACGCGCGGTGGTGCGCCTGCGGGTGCGGCAGGGTGAGTTCGGGATCGGTACTGCGCAGGACATTCAGTCCGGTGCCGGCCCGCTCGGCGCAGGTGACGATGTCCACGTCGAGGGTCCGGGCACCCCAGCGCACCGCCCGCTCGCGCCCGGCGGCCTGCTCCAACCGCTGTCCGTGCCGGAGCCAGGCACGGCAGTCGTAGTCCGGGTCCTCGGCCACCAGCACGGCATTGAGGAAATCGTCCTGCTCCACCCCGCCCCACGGCGCGGTGGTGTAGACGGGTGATACGGCGCGCACCCGCGCACCGAGCCCGGCGACGACACTGCGCAGCAGTCCGAGCCGATCTCCCTTGTTCGAACCGATCGAGAGCACGGCACGCGTCACGGCGACCCCTGCTCCCGGCGGCCCGCGGTGACGACCCGCACATCGGCGAATTCGTGCGGGATGGGCGCGGCCGGTTTGTGCAGCACCACCTCGACATCGGCGACCCCGGGCACTTCGCGTACCCGGTCGGCGATCTCGGTGGCGACGGTTTCGATGAGATGCCGCGGCGGACCCGCCACGATCCGCACGGCCAGCTCCGCGAGCGCGCCGTAGTCGACGGTACGCGTGAGATCGTCGGTGGCCGCCGCGGCGCCGAAATCCGACCAGACGGTCAGGTCCACCACGAATTCCTGCCCGTCGAGGCGTTCGTGCTCGAAAACTCCGTGCCGGCCGAAAACCCGCAACCCCCGCAGCTCGATCCGGTCCGGGCCGGGTACCGGTGCGCTCACCGCGGCGTTCCCGGCCGTTGCGCGCGACGCCAGGCGTCGGTCACGGCGAGGGCGTCCTGCGAACCACGCACATCGTGGACCCGGACACCCCAGGCACCGTGCCAGGCCGCGAGCGCGGAAACGGTAGCGGTGGCGGTTTCCCGGCCGGCGGGCGGGCGCGGGCCGGCACCGTCGGCCAGCAGCGACCCCAGGAACCGTTTCCGCGAAGCGCCGATCAGCACCGGAAACCCGTCGGCGACAAAGCGGTCCAGGGCTCCCAGCAGCGCCCAGTTGTGTTCTGCGGTCTTCGCGAATCCGAGACCGGGGTCCAGGATGATCCGGGCGGGATCGACACCCGCGTCGATCGCGTGCCGCACCTGCATTCCCAGCTCGGAACGGACCTCGGCCACCACATCGTCGTAGTGGTCGGCCGGCCCGGTGTGCCGGTAGTCCGACGCGGCCCGCCAGTGCATGAGGATCCACGGGATATCGGCAGCGGCGACGACCGCGGCCATCGCCGGGTCGGCGCGGCCGCCCGAGACATCGTTGATCACCGTGACCCCGGCCGCGACGGCTGCTTCGGCAACCCGGGCCCGCATGGTGTCGACGCTGGTCGGTATCCCGGCCGCGACCAGCCCGCGCAGCACCGGCACCACCCGGTCGACTTCGGTCTCCACCTCGACGCGCACGGCGCCGGGCCGGGTCGACTCACCACCGACATCGATGATGTCGGCGCCCAGCTCGTAGAGCCGGATACCGTGCTCGATCGCCCGCTGCGGATCGAGATAGCGGCCACCGTCGGAAAAGGAATCGCTGGTCACGTTGACCACACCCATCACGACACAGGAGCGGCCCGGGCGTGGCTCCACGCCGGGACGCGGCCGCACGCCGGTGAGGGTGGGTACTGCCACGGCCGTGCGCTGGTCGCTCACTTGCGCAGGATCAGGTCGAGGGCCTCGGCGCGCGAGGCCGAGCTGGTCTGCAGGATTCCGCGGACGGCCGAGGTGGTGGTGCTGGCGCCGGGTTTCCGGATACCGCGCATGGCCATGCACAGATGCTCGGCCTCGACCACCACGATCGCGCCGCGCGGATCCAGTTTCCGCATGACCGCGTCGGCGATCTGACTGGTGAGCCGCTCCTGCACCTGCGGACGTTTGGCATAGAGGTCGACCAGCCGGGCCAGTTTGGACAGCCCGGTCACCCGGCCGTGCGGGCCCGGGATATATCCGACATGGGCGACGCCGTGAAACGACACGAGGTGATGTTCGCAGGTCGAGTACATCGGGATATCGCGCACCAGGACGAGTTCCTGATGCTCCTCGTCGAAGGTGGTGTTGAGGACCGCGTCCGGTTCCACGTACAGCCCCGCGAACATCTCCCGATAAGCGCGGGCCACCCGGGCGGGGGTATCGAGCAGCCCCGGCCGGTCCGGGTTCTCGCCGACCGCGAGGAGCAGTTCGCGCACCGCCGCCTCGGCGCGCGGCTGATCGAAGCGTCTACCGGTGTGCAGCGCGACCAGCTCCGCGGCGGGCTCGCCGCTCTCACCCAGCTCGGCGGGGATATCGGCCGTGTAGCCGTTGGTCTGCTGATCGGTCGACATTCGAGGACACCTCCACATCTCGGGCCCGGCAGTACACACCGGGCGCCGAACCCCTCCGAGCGTAATCGGCGCCGGTTTACTGCCGACCGTTCGGGCTGTCCCAGGAGGAGTGCGGGCCACCATGTCCGGAATCCTCACCGGAGCCGTAACCGGATTCGTCGGGCCCGCGGTCGTGCGCGGGCGCCTGGTCGGGATGCGAGTACCGGGGCTGTTCCTGCCCGCCGCTGTAGCCGCGGTCGGCAGGCGGGGCCTGCGGATCCTCGCGCGGCGGCCATCCGGGCGCCGACCAGCCGGCGGGGGCGCCGTAGTCCGGCCGGGAGCCGTGTGTGGCGCCGCGGGGATAGCTGGGAGCGGGCTGCGCCGGCGCCGGGTAGCCGCTGGGCGGCCGGCCGTAGCCGGGCTGCTGGACCGCGCCACCGGGGAAGCCCGCGGGCTGCGGCACGCTCCCGGCGGGCGCGGGGTCGAGCGGGCCGACGCCGGCGGGGACGGCGGGTTGCGGAGGCCACGGTTCGCCGCGTTCGGCGGCAAGCTCACCCGGAGTCTTGACCGGCGGTTTGTCCGACGGCACGCGATCGCCGAAATCGTTGAACGCGGTGATCCGGGGCCGCTTCTGCACCACGCTGAGGATGGTTTCCAGATCCTTGCGGTGCAGGGTTTCGCGTTCGAGCAGCGCGGTCGCCAGATCGTCGAGCACATCGCGATACTCGCTCAGGATCGCCCACGCTTCGGTGTGCGCGGCCTCGATGAGATTGCGGACCTCGACGTCGATGGCGCCGGCAACCTCGTGTGAGTAGTCCGAGGAGGTGCCCATGGAGCGGCCCAGGAAGGGATCGCCCTGTTCCTGGCCGTACCGCACAGCGCCGAGCCGGGCGCTCATACCGTATTCGGTGACCATCGCGCGGGAGATCTTGGTCGCCTGGTCGATATCGGAGGATGCCCCGGTGGTCGGCTCGTGGAAGACCAGTTCCTCCGCCGCACGTCCGCCCATGGCCATGACCAGCCGGGCGATCATCTCCGAGCGGGTCATCAGGCCCTTGTCGTCCTCGGGCACGGTCATCGCGTGCCCACCGGTGCGGCCGCGGGCCAGGATCGTCACCTTGTAGACCGGTTCGATATCGGGCATCGCCCAGGCGGCCAGCGCATGGCCGCCCTCGTGGTAGGCGGTGATCTTCTTCTCGTGTTCGCTGATGATCCGGCTCTTGCGGCGCGGGCCGCCGATCACCCGGTCGACCGACTCCTCGAGTGCGTCACCGGTGATGGTGGAACCGTTCTCCCGCGCGGTGAGCAGGGCGGCCTCGTTGATGACATTGGCCAGATCGGCGCCCGACATACCGACGGTGCGCTTGGCCAGACCGTCGAGATCGGCTTCCGGGGAGATCGGTTTGCCCTGCGAGTGGACCCGCAGGATGGCGCGACGGCCGGCCAGGTCCGGGTTGCTGACCGGGATCTGCCGGTCGAACCGGCCGGGCCGCAGCAGGGCGGGGTCGAGGATATCGGGGCGGTTGGTCGCGGCGATCAGGATGATGCCGGTGCGATCGCCGAAGCCGTCCATCTCGACCAGCAACTGGTTGAGGGTCTGTTCGCGTTCGTCGTGACCGCCGCCGAGTCCGGCGCCGCGCTGACGGCCGACCGCGTCGATCTCGTCGACGAAGATGATGCAGGGGCTGTTCTGCTTGGCCTGCTCGAAGAGGTCGCGGACGCGGGAGGCACCGACACCGACGAACATCTCCACGAAATCGGAGCCGGAGATGGTGAAGAACGGTACGCCCGCCTCGCCGGCCACGGCACGCGCGAGCAGCGTCTTACCGGTGCCGGGGGGGCCGTAGAGCAGGACGCCCTTCGGGATCTTGGCGCCCAGCGCCTGGTAGCGCACCGGATTCTGCAGGAAGTCCTTGATCTCGTAGAGCTCTTCGACCGCTTCGTCGGCACCGGCCACATCGGCGAATGTGGTCTTGGGCATATCCTTGGACAGCTGTTTGGCCTTGGATTTCCCGAAGCCCATCATGCCGCCGCGGCCGCCGCCCTGCATGCGCGACATCACGAAGATGAACAGGCCGAGCAGGATCACCATGGGCAGCACGAACAGCAGGATCTGGGTGACCCAGCTCTCCTGTTTGACCACCGTGTTGTACTGGGCGCCCGAATCCTGAACGGCCTTGAAGATCTGGGCCGAGGTATCGCTGCCGCCGGGATACTTTGCGATGATCTTGTCGGCGCCCTGGGTGGCGTCGTTCCCGTTCTTCAGTTCGATCCGCAATTGCTGTTCGCGGTCATCGATCTGAACGTGGGCGACGTTCTCCTTGTCGGCGAGCTGGCTGATCGCCACCGACGTGTCGACGTTCTGCCAGCCGCGGGTGTCGTTGCCGAAGTAACTGAACAGATAGATCACGAGCAGAATGCCCGCGATTATCGCCAGGGTGCGAAACACTGTCTTGCGGTTCATAGAGCGTCGGCCGGGCGGCCAGTCCTTTCAGGCGTCTCCGCGTTTTGCCTAGCGATGCGTCGTTCTCGGGCGGCGCAACCCGCATCCGTTGCCGCCCGGTGGGCGGATTCGGGTGCGGACATGCCACGTTACCGCGTACGGTCTAGTCGAAACATCGCGCTTCCTGACTCGTCGCAAGCCAGTAGTTCGGCAGGTGATGCAGTTCAAGAGGTAAACGGCCGGAAAACCACGGTGGTTCCCGGGGTCGTGTTCTGTGATATCTCGTAGTGATCACAATCATGGCACGCATGTTGGACCGATGATGATCGCGTACGACCCGAGCAGGGGGTATGGACATAGTCGAGTTACGGACACCCACAGCGATCGTGCGGCACGGCGAAGGGCGATTGGTCGTCCTGCGTCCCGGTGCCGACGGCGAATCCGAGAGCGACGGCGAGCGAGTCCTCGACGTCGCGGTGACCGACCTACTGGAGGTGCGACTCAGCCGGCGAGCCGACGACGCGGTGGTCATCGAGATATATCTGCGCTATCCGACCCCCGTGCTGGTCGGCGTTCCGGCCGACCGGACCCCGCTGCCCGTGCTGATCGCCGAACACGATGTACCGGCGGCCGCGGGCATCGTCTCTCGCATCAACGACCAGATCCTGGCCGCGCAGCGGATCGACATCGCCGCTCCCGAGCTGATCGCGCCGCCCACCGAAGAGACCGAGCACGGGCCGGTACGCGCCGATGTGGAGCGGGCGGTACGCCGGATGTCGGCGACCGGGCGGGGCGAGGCCGCGGTGGCCGATCTGGCCGGTTACGTCACCCCCGACGAATACGTGCTGGAAACCGCGAGTGTCGTCGCGCACCCGCCGGTGGGCGAGGACGACCCCTGCCTGCTCACCGTGACCACGACGCGGCTGCTGCTGGTCTCGCTCGGCACCGGCGAGGCGTATGCCCACGAACTGCCGATCCCCGTCATCATGCGGGCCCGCGCCACCGAGGAGGCGGTCTCGGTGGTGCAGGACATCCGGGTGCGGGACCGCCGTCCCCTGGTGGAAGTACACGACGGCAATACGACGATGTACTTCACCGCGATGGATCGCGCCGATTCCGAACGGCTGGCCACCGCGATCAACTTCGCCGTGCGGCTGGTGGCCGTGGACGGTGCGGCCGGTCCCGCAGATCCCAGCGTCGCGCATCTGTACTCGGAATGGGAGCTGCTGGTGGAGCGGCATTCCCTGGGCATGGTCGACGACACCCAGTTCCAGCGGTACGGCCGCGGGATTCTGCGCTCACTTCCGGGCATCTGAGTCACGGCCGGCCGGGCGGGGACCTCCGGAGCGTGGGGCCGGGTATGCGGAGCGGCGCGCGGCCGAGCGGCCGCCACCGGCCGAGTCGGCGCGGCCGCACCCGACGAGCCGGACCGAACCGGTACCGGTTCCGGCTATTGCGACCCCACGAGGCGTCGACGGGTCCGTTCCGGAGCCCATTCGGGTAGCTCGGCGACGAGATCGCCCAGTGAGGTGGCGGCCAGACTCGCCCGCCACGCCTCGTGCGCCTCGGCCATCTTCACGGCGAGCAGGCACGGCTCGCGGCATTCCTCCACGGGCAGTCCGCCGCGACCCTGCTGACGTATTTCGCGGCATTCGTAGGGCGAGGCGCCGCCGTCCACCGCCTCGACGATCTGCAGCAGCGTGATCTCCCGGGCGGGCCGGGCCAGCCGGAATCCGCCCCGGGGGCCCGTGGTGGCGCTCAGCAGGCCGGCGCGGACCAGGGCCTGGAGCTGTTTGGCGAGGTAGGGCGCCGGCAGATCGAAGTACTGGGCCAGCTGCGCCGCCGACGCGGTCGTTCCCGGTTCGAGCTGCGCCAGTGATGTAGCGCAGTGCAACAGCCATTCGGTACTCACCGGCAACTTCATGCCTGCGATTCTATCCAAGATATTGCGGATCTATTTAGTCCGAGATAATGTTCCGGTAGTAGGAGACCACCGCTGGAGGAGACAGCCCCATGACCAAGCGAATCGCCGTCGCCGGCGCCACCGGGAATATCGGAACTCTCACCGTCGATGCGCTGCGCGCCGCCGGCCACGAGGTCGTCCGCATCAGCCGCTCACTCGGCGTCGACCTGCGCACCGGCGCGGGACTGGACACCGCCCTCACCGGCGTCGATGCCGTGGTGGACGCCACCAGCGTCGAAAGCACCGACCGCGACGAGGTCGTCGACTATCTCGGCGGCACCACCCGCAACCTGCTGGCGGCCGAACAGCGCGCCGGGGTGGGACACCATGTCCTGCTGTCGATCGTCGGTATCGACCGAGTGGAGGGCAACGCGCACTACGCAGGGAAGCGGGAGCAGGAACGTCTGGTGGAGCAGGGAAAGGTGCCGTGGACGATCGTCGCGGCAACCCAGTTCCACGATTTCGCCGCGACCGTCACCGGGTGGACCGAACAGGACGGCGTCGCCACCCTCGCGCCGCTGCTCGTCCAGCCGATCGCCCCGGCCGACGTCGCCGATATCCTCGCCGAGGTCGCGACCGGCGCGCCGCAGGGCCGCTATCGCGATATCGCGGGACCGGAACCACAGGACCTGGTCGATATGGCCCGCCGCACCAACGAGGCGCGGGGTCGCTCGGTCCGGCTGGTGCCGACCTGGTCGTCATTGTTCGGGCCGGAAATGGCCGGTAATACACTGCTGCCCGCCGAGCACGCGCGAATCGCCCCGACGACCTTCGACCAATGGCTGGCCACCCAGGGGTAGCTCCCGCGGGCGAGCCGCATCGGTGGCAGTAGCCGGAGTGCGCTACACCAAACCGATGCGGCGCCAGGGGCTGCTCGGGCGGAGCCACAGGCGCATCAGTTCCAGGCGGCGATCGACGCCACCGTCTTTCAGCTCCGCCAGGTCCTCACAGGCCTGCCAATACGTCCAGCCGGTGAGGTAGGCATCGCCGAACTGCCGCCAGTTGCGGTACTTACGCTGGGCCAGCGGAAGCGCCCGGCCCAGGTAATCCCACGCGACATCGGCTTCGATATAGCCGGCGGTGTAGGACATACGCGCCACGGCGACCACCCGCGCCAGATCCCAGGCGTGGATATCGGCCGGCAGGGGACGCGACAGATGGTCGGTGAAACCGATTTTGATCGCCTGGGACCAGATGTCGTAGTCGCGGACGAGGGCCTCGGAATTGTCGATACCGCGGAACGAGGCGACCTGCCGCAGGAAGGCGCGGTGCCGATCGGCGCGTTCGCCGAACCGGTCGCGTTCGCTGGCATTCAGCGAGGCGGTGACCAATGGATGCACCAGGGCGTACAGCGGGGCGTGCATCCCCTCGAGCAGCTGTTCCATGGACGCGCGCGCCTCGGTGCCGTCGGTGATACCCCAGGCCCCGGTGAGGGTGTCGATGGCCAGCTCACGCCGGTCGCCGAGGGGATGGTCGCGTTCGGGCCCCAGCAGGAGCGCGTCATGGAATGCGTCCCAGCGCGCCGAGTAGAAGGCGCCCAGGGACAACGCGCGCAGGCGGTCGTCGTCGATCTGCGCGCCGGACCAGTGGTCCTCCTCGCGCTTGTCGAGCTCCGGATAGGGAAAAGGGGTCGGCGTGGGCAATCCGGCAGCAGCCATACCGTGAGTCTAGGACGCGCGGGCCCCGCCCGGCCCGGGCAACGTATTTTCACATTTGTTCCTTGGCCTGTCACGGGCTGTGTTGCAGCGCTAATGTGCATTCATGTGTAGAAACATCACCGTCTTGCGAGGTCTGGAGCCCGCCGCTACCGAGCAGGAGATCTATGCCGCCGCACTGCAGTACGTGCGCAAGGTCGGTGGCCTGTCCGGGTTGAGCTCGGCCACCAAACCCGCCGTGGACAAAGCCGTCGCCGCCGTCGCCGCGGCCACCACCGAACTGCTCGCCGAATTACCCGACCGCCGGGTGCCCCCGGCAACCGAGCCGCCACTGCGCCGGTTGGCTCGCGAATCCCAATAGATCCCGGCATCGGACACCGCGACCGGGCGCGGTGTCTCGCACAGTGTGTCACGATCGATCCGGTGAGCTGATTCACAATGATCGGCCCCAGCGGTTCCGAGCACGACGCAGTGGGAGAACGCAGTGACCAAAACCGAATCGGGACAACCCGACGCCACGGTGAAAACGGTGGACCCGCCCCGGGACTCGGAGATCCGAGTCCTGAATCCCGCCACCGGAGAGGTGGTCGGCTCGGTACCGGATATGTCCGCCGAGCAGGTGGTCGCGGCCATCGCCGAGTTGCGTGAACACCAGCGCGCATGGCAGGCCATCGGCGCCGACGAGCGCAAGGAATGGCTGCTCAAACTCCAGGACTGGATCATCGACAACACCGAGGTGCTGGCCGACGTCCTACAGTCCGAGACAGGTAAACCGCGGGTCGATTCGCTCATCGACCCGATCTTCGGCAGTGACCTCATCGGCTATTACGCGCGCCGCGCCGCCAAATTCCTCGCCGACGAGCATCCCGCCCCGCACAGCCCGCTGTCCCGGGTGAAACGGCTGACCACGGTATTCGAGCCGTATCCGGTGGTCGGTGTGATCACGCCGTGGAACTTCCCGCTGGCCATGCCGCTGCTCGATGTGATCCCGGCGCTGGCCGCCGGCGCCGCGGTGATCCTGAAACCCTCCGAGGTGACCCCCCTTTCCGCGCTCGAACTCGCCCGCGGCTGGGCCGAGATCGGCGCTCCCCCGGTGCTCTCCGTCGTCACCGGCGCGGGCGCCACCGGCGCGGCGGTGGTCGAGCACGCCGACTACATCCAGTTCACCGGCTCCACCGCGACCGGCCGCCGGATCGCGGCGGCCTGCGCCGCCCGGATGATCCCCTACAGCCTGGAACTGGGCGGTAAGGACCCGGCCATCGTGCTGGCCGATGCCGATCTCGACCGCGCCGCCCACGGCATCGCCTTCGGCGGCATGTTCAATTCCGGACAGGTCTGTATCTCGGTCGAGCGGGTCTATGTGGAGGCGCCCGTCTACGACGAGTTCGTCGCCAAACTGACCGCCAACGTCAAATCCCTGCGACAGGGCCGCGACGATCGCACACCCCGCAACGATGTGGGCGCCATGGCCAACGAGAATCAGGTCGGCATCGTCCAGCGGCATATCGACGAAGCGGTAGCGGCCGGCGCGAAGGTCCTGACCGGTGGCAAGCGGACGGGTGTGGGCACATTCTTCGAGCCCACCGTGCTGGTGGATGTCGACCACACCATGTCGTGTATCACCGAGGAAACCTTCGGGCCGACACTGCCCGTCATGAAGGTGGCCGACGAGGCCGAGGCCATCCGGTTGGCGAACGACTCCGTGTACGGGCTGTCCGCGACGGTGTGGACGGGAGACAAGGCACGCGGCGAACGGGTCGCGCGGGCGTTGCAGGCGGGCGCGGTCAATATCAACGACGTTTTCGCCAACCTGTTCAATTTCGCGCTGCCGATGGGCGGCTGGGGCGATTCCGGTGTCGGCGCGCGATGGGGCGGCCCGAACGGGGTGCGCAAGTACTGCCGGGCCAAGGCGATCACCACGCCGATACTGCCCACCCAGGAACGCGAACTCACCTGGATGCCCTATGACCTGAACAAGATCCTGATCGGGCTCGGCGCCATGCGCGCGGCCGGAGCGCGCGGTATGCGCCGGATCGATATTCCCGCGCTGCTGCGACTCAAGGGAGACAACCGTGGCGAGTAAGACCGAATCCATTCGCGGCAAGGTCGTCGTCATCACCGGTGGCGCCCGCGGTATCGGCCTGGCCACCGCGGTCGCCCTGGAGAAACTGGGCGCCAAGATCGCGATCGGCGATATCGACGAGAAGACCGTCAAGGAATCGGGCACCGACCACGATTTCGACTACTACGGCCGGCTCGACGTGACCGATATCCAGTCCTTCACCACATTCCTCGACGATGTGGAACGGGAGATCGGTCCGATCGATGTCCTGATCAACAATGCGGGCATCATGCCGACCGGGCGGCTGGTCGAGGAAGCCGACCAGATCACCCGGCGGATCCTGGAAATCAATGTCTACGGCGTGATCCTGGGGTCCAAGATCGCGCTGGCGCGCATGCTCGCCCGCGGCAGCGGCCACATCATCAATATCGCGTCGCTGGCCGGCGAGACGCATATTCCGGGTCTGGCCACCTACAACGCCTCCAAACACGCGGTGCTCGGTTTCACCGATACCCTGCGTGAGGAGTACCGGGGCACCGGTGTGGCGTTCTCCTCGGTGCTACCGACGCTCACCCGGACCGAACTCGGTTCCGGGGTGGCGGCGCCGAAGGGCCTGCCCGCGGCGGAGCCGGAGGATATCGCGGCGGCGGTGGTCCGGCTGATCGCCAAGCCCCGGTCCAAGGCTCGCGTCACCCGGGCGGCGGGCGCCATGTCGGTGTTCGTGAATCTGCTGCCGCAGTCGGTGGGGGACGCCCTGGGGCGGTCGATGGGGTCGGCCCAGACCTTCCTCGACGATGTGAACGCCGATGAGCGCAAGGCCTACGAGGACCGGGTCCGGGGAAGCTGACCCGGAGCCGCTGCCGCCGCGCCGCGGTCCGTCACCGGACGGGTCGCGGCGCACCGCCACGAGTCCATCGGGACCCCACCGAAACCCTATTGTGATCAATGTCACTTGACGTACATAGTCGATCACACGGTGGCGCGAAATCGTTTCGCCCGACCGCCTTCGGACCGAACCGGAGCTCCATAGGCCGAGGTGACAGCACGGACTGGACAAACAGCCCTACCACGGCAAACGCGCCGTATTTTACGTCGTATCGCCCGGCCGTCGGCGATGCGAAGAACTGATGATGCACATCACCGCGCCACCCCATAAGCTGTCACTAACAAACCTGCTGACTGTTTCGGACCCGATATGCGGACCCACTGAACAAATTAGGGCTGGAAATTCAGCAACGATTCTGATAGCAAGGTGCTATGGACCCGCATTTGCGCGATCTGCGGTATTTCGTCGCCGTCGCCGAGGAACTGCACTTCACCAACGCCGCCCAGCGGCTGCACATCGCCCAACCGACCCTGTCGCGTCAGATCCGGCAGCTGGAACGTCAGCTCGATGTGGTCCTGTTCGATCGCAACCAGCGCAGTGTCGCGCTCACGGTTGCCGGTAAGGAACTGCTCAGCGGCGCCCGCAAGATCCTGGAGCTCTGGGAAACCACCAACAGCTCCCTGCAGGAGGCGGGCGAAGTCCTGCGCGTCGGCCTGCAGTCGACGCTGGGCCGTGGGCTGCTGCACGATCTCGAGAGCGCCAGTGGCCACCGATTGGCCCTGCACCCCGCCGCCTGGACCGACCCGTCCAGTGGCCTCGCCGGCCGCCAGGCCGATCTGGCGCTGGTCTGGCTGCCCCTGCCCGACCAGAACCGCTACCGCTGGCAGGTACTGCGTACCGAGCGCCGCTGGGTGCTCCTACCGGAGAACCACCCCCGCGCCAATCAGGAAATGATCGATTTCGCGGACCTGCTCGACGAACGGTTCATCGCGCTGCCCGCCGAAGCCGGCGCCATCCGAGATTTCTGGCTCGGTAACGACGCCCGCAACGGCCGCCCCGCCACCATCGGCGCCGAAGCGGCCACCCCCGAGGACCGGCTCGAGGCCGTCGGCCTCGGACTGGGCCTGTGCCTGCTCGCCGAGAACAATGTGCCGATGTACCGCTGGCCCGGACTCACCGCCCGTCCGGTCACCGGTCTCCCGCCGTGCGAGCTCGCGGTGGCCTGGCGCGCCGACGACACCCGGCCGACGATTCTGGAATTCGGCCAGCGGGCCGTGTCCGGCGGCTTCGCGGCACCCCCCGCCATCCCGGCCTGACCCGGCGAAACGAGTCGTGGCCAGGTGGGCGAGCCCACCTGGCCACGATTCGTTTCAGGCCTGTTCGCCGCCGTAGACCCGCGGGTGCAGCGTGCCGATATAGGGCAGATCCCGGTAACGCTCGGCGTAGTCGAGGCCATAACCGACGACGAATTCGTTCGGGATATCGAACCCCACATTGGCGACCTCGACCTGAGTGCGCAGCGCGTCGGGTTTACGCAGCAGCGTCACCACCTCGAGCGAGGCCGGGTTGCGGGTGGAGAGGTTACGCATCAGCCACGACAGGGTCAGGCCCGAGTCGATGATGTCCTCGACGATGAGCACATTGCGGCCGGCGATGTCCTTGTCCAGGTCCTTCATGATGCGCACCACGCCGGACGACGACGTGGAGGACCCGTAGGACGATACGGCCATGAACTCCATCTGAGTCGGCATCGGCAGAGCTTTGGCCAGATCCGTCATGAAGAAAATAGCGCCCTTGAGCACACCGATCAGCAGGAGATCGCCCTCCGGTGCGTCGGCCGGGTACCGCTTGGCGATCAGTTCGGCCAGTTCGCTGACCTTCGCCGCGATTTCTTCTTCGGTGATCAAGACCGAATCGATATCGTCCCCGTACACGTCAACTGGTTTCCCTTCGGTCTCGGCGTTCCCGATCGGTGCGGGCAAGTGTCAGCCTGCCATGCTCGCGAACGACGACCAACCGGGTCCCCCGCTCACCGCCTCCCACGGCCACCCCGCCCTGCCCCCGCCAGGCCACCACCAAGTCGTCGATACCGCGGATATGTGTTCCCGTCACCCCGGGAACGCCCTGGGAGAGCAGCCACGCCCGCACCGCCCGGCGGCGCACCGCGACGGCGGCCTCCGCCAGCACAGCGCAGACCGGCGTTCCGGTGCCGGCCCGCGACAGCAGTTCGCCGGCGAACGCGTCCAGAGCGGCATTGTCCTCGCGCAACTGTTCGGCGGTCCGGGCCAACGCCGGCGCCACCGCACCGCCGAGCACCTCCTCGAGCAGGGGCAGCACCTCGGCACGCAGTCGTACCCGGGTGAACTCGGGGGCGCTGTTGTGCGGATCCTCGTAGGGCGTCAGCGCGAGGTCGGCGCAGAACCGCCGGGTCGTCTGCCGGCGGACCCCCAGCAGCGGCCGGCCCCACGGGCCGTCGCTCAGGGCCATCCCCTGGATCGACCGCGCGCCCGACCCCCGCCCGAGTCCCAGCAGTACGGTCTCGGCCTGATCGTCGAGGGTGTGGCCCAAGAGCACCGGCAGACCCGATCTCGCGTCCGCCAGCGCCGCGTAGCGCGCGTGCCGTGCCGCCGCCTCCATCCCGCCGGGCCCGCCCACCTCGACCGGCAGCACCCGCGCCGACCGGCAGCCCAGTGAACGGGCCGTCGCCGCGGCCGTCGCCGCGACCACATCCGATCCGTCCTGCAACCGGTGATCCACGATCAAGGCATGCACTTCCGCGGATTCGGCGAGAGCGGCAGCGGTGAGCGCCAGGGAATCCGCGCCGCCCGACAGGGCGACGGCCACACACCGACTCTCCGGGCCGAACGCGCTCAGCCACGCCCGCACCGCTTGCCGCACACCGAGCACCGCGGGCGTCTCCGGTAACCGGATCGGCCGCTGTTCGGCGGAGGGCACCGTTCAGTCCAGGACGCGGGCGATCCAGCGCCGCGGTTCGTCGATCTCGTCGGTGCGCGGCAGCGTCTCGGCATCGGTCCACACCACGTTGAACCGTTCCATGCCCACCGTGCCCACCACCTCGTCGACGAAGGCCTTCCCGCGCACGTACTGCGCCACCTTCGCGTCGATACCGAGCAGCGCGCGCAGCAGGCGCTGTACCGGGTTCGCGGGCCGGGTCCGGCGTTTGTCGAACGCCATCCGGATCTGCTCGACCGAGGGCACCACACTCGGGCCGACCGCGTCCATCACATGGTCGGCGTGCCCCTCCAGCAGAGTGCCGAGCAGCAGCAGCCGGTCCAGTGCCGCCCGCTGTTCCGGCGGCTGAGTGGCCCGCAGCAGTCCCACCACGCCGCGCGAGGCCGGGTCGTCGGAAACCTGGCCGCTGCGCCGCAGTTTCACCTCGGTGAGCAACCGGGACAGCATCTCCGAGGTCGCCTCGTCACCGATCTCGCCGAGTACCTCGACGTTCTCGCGCATATACCCGGCCAGCCACGGCGACGCCGAGAACTGGACCCGGTGGCACACCTCGTGCAGGCAGACCCACAATCGGAAATCGGCCGACGGCACCGCGAGCGCGCGCTCGACCCCCACGATATTCGGGGCCACCAGCAGCAGCGTGCCATCCGGACCGGTGAACGGGTCGTACTGGCCCAGGATCGCGGTGGACAGGAACGCCAGCATGGCGCCCACCTGCACCCCGGCCGGTTTACCGGTGAACAGGCCGGACCGGTCCGTGGTTCCGGTGCCGGTCAGCTGCGACATGGAATCGGCCGCCGCCCCGATCCAGCCGGGCCGGTCCACGATCCGGGCCGCGGGAACGGGCTGGTCGTCGAGCAGGCCGGTCACCGCCCGCACGGGCGCCTCGGCGCGCACCGAGGCCTCGCTGAGCTCGGCTACCGCCTGCTCCGCGGCCGGCCGGGAGGTACGGGGCCCGGCCGGTACCAGCGCGGCACCGGTACGGGCCGCCCAGCGCCAATCCACCGAACCCGAAAACGTACGTCGCTCGTGCTCGCCACCGGAGCCGCCGTTCTCGGCCACTGTCCGGGCGCCGGGCCCGTCGGGACCTTGTCGAATCGTCATGCGCCCTCCAGCCGTCAGGAACATCCACAGTTGCGCAACGTGGTCGCGACGGCGTCCAAAGCGGGCCGACTGACCTCCGGGGGCCGATCGCTCGACATCAGTGTGAAGGTCAGGACCCGGCCGTCACGATCCAGCACGTAACCAGCCAACGTACTGGCCACCGACAATGTTCCGGTCTTGGCGCGCACCCAGCCGGCGCCGCCCTGGTTCTGGGTGACATATCTGCTGCTCAGCGAGCCGGTACCGCCCGCGACCGGCAGATAGTCCAGCATCGGCACCAAACGGCTTGTAAGCGTGGCGGCGGCCGGTTCCGGCTGCGCCTGCCGGCCCGCGCCCGCACCCAGCGGCGGCGCGAGCGGGGCGGGAGCGGAGGTGGTGGGCTCGGTATCCGGTTCGGGGCCGGCCGCGGTGTTGAGGACCTGGTTCAGCAGCCGGGCGGGTATCCGGTCGTCCACCGAGAGTCCGCTGCAATCGAACATCGTCACCCCGGTCATATCGAAACCGTGCTCGGCCAGCACCGCCGCCACCGCGGCCGCCGCCCCCTCGAACGACATCGGCCGCCCGGTGGCCTGGGCGACCTCCCGGCCGATGGTCTCGGCCAGCACATTGTCCGAATACACCATCATGTCGCGCAGCCGGTCGCGCAGCGGCGCCGAAGCGACCTCACCCAGCCGTTTGGTGCCCTGCGGTGCCGAACCGATACGCACCTTGGCCGGGTCGAGACCGAGTTCGGTGGCCAGCCGCCGGCCCACATCCAGCGCCGGAGTCCCCGATCGCGGCGAATACTCGCCCGCGGGATCGAGCCGGCCGCCGTCGAGCATCACCGATTCCAGCGGAGCGATGGAGCCGCCGGGGATATCGATCGGATCCCAGCCGCGGGCCATGGTCTGGCCCGAATAGACGGAAGTGTCCACCACGACCGTGTCGGCCCGGATATCCGCGTTGCGCACCTGAGCGGCCAGATCCAGCAGACTCCCCGCACCCGGGTAGTAACCCTGCCCGCCCGGCTGGGCGGTGAGCGTGGGATCACCGGCGGCCACCAGCACGATCTCGTTGGGCGCCGAACCCGCGACGACCTTGGTCTGCACTCGCTGATCGGCGGGCAGAGTGAGCAACGCCGCCGCGGTGGTCATGATCTTTGCCGTCGACGAGGGCACCCGCGGCTCGTCGGCGCGCTCACTCCACAACACGGTGCCGCTGGCCGCATCGGTGACCGATCCGGCGAAACCACCCAGATCGGGACTGGCGACCACCGGCCCGAGCGCCGCCGCGACACCCGCCGCACTCGGCGCGGGCGCGGTATCCGGGGCCGGCGCGACCTCCGGGGAAACGATGGCCGGTGCGGGCGGCGCGGCGATGGTGAGCCCACCGTGCCGGAACTCCGGCGTCCACGGTTTCAGGATCACCGCGGCCACCGCCGCCGCCCCGGCCAGCACCACCAGCACGATGATCGACCAAGTCCGTACACCGCGGCGCCGGCGCGTGGCCGAACCATACCTACCGCTGCCGCCCTGCACCACCACGTTGCCCGTCTTCTCCCTTGTCCCCGACTATCACACCCGAGCCCCCACTGAACCCATGTGCCCGCCGACAACAATATCGGTGTTCGGCTACCGTTCTCGGCGAACAACCGGGTGCGTCGGCGAGGCCGGCCACCACGGCGCATCGTGAGAGCAGCGGAAGGAGCTGGCGTGGAGTTCGACGTCACCATCGAGATCCCCAAGGGTTCACGCAACAAATACGAGGTCGATCACGAAACCGGGCGCGTGCGCCTCGACCGGTTCCTGTTCACCTCCATGGCCTACCCGGCCGACTACGGCTACATCGAGAACACGCTCGGAGAGGACGGCGACCCGCTGGACGCGCTCGTCCTGCTGCCCGATTCGGTGTTCCCGGGCGTCATCGTCGAAGCGCGTCCCGTCGCCATGTACAAGATGACCGACGAGGCCGGCGGCGACGACAAGATCCTCTGTGTCCCGGCCGGCGACCCCCGCTGGGACCACATCCAGGACCTCGGCGACGTCCCGGAATTCGAACTGGCCGCCATCAAGCACTTCTTCGAGCGGTACAAGGACCTCGAGCCGGGCAAGTTCGTCAAGGGTTCGGAATGGGTGGGCCGGGCGGAAGCCGAAGCCGAGATCCAGGCGTCGTTCAAGCGTCTGGAGGAACAGGGCCACTGAGCCCGGTGGGCGGAACTCCTGCGAGCCGGCCGGACCGCGAGGTCGGTGACGTCCTCCAGGGCACAGGGGTTCTGCTCACGGGGTGAGCGTGCGCTCCAGGTAGAGGCCAGGTGGCACGCTCATTCGGGAAGGTGAGGCAGCTACGTCCGTCGCGAGGGTCGGTGTGCGGCTTACCTGTGAAGGCGGGAAGCAGGCTTGCCCACGAAGCCCGGGGAGCGCCTCCGCCCGCGAGCGCGGGGGGCCTCTCACTGACCTGGTAGGCGGAGAGGTGGGCTCCACCGACAAAGGCGGGGTGTGAGCCGCTGGTGAAGGTGGGGTGCGAGCTCGCTCGTGAAGGCGAGAGCGTGAACCTGCTCGTGAAGGTGCTGTGTTTATTGGCGGCGCCTTCGGCGCCGCGGGGTTGAGGCCCCCTTGGTCTCGCCGTTTCGGCCTCGAGACTCGCGCTTCGCGCATGCGCTTCGAGGCCGAAACGGCGAGACGGGCCTCAACCTTTGAGGTGTCTCGTAAAACTCGACGCATGCGGGTTGCGTCGGCAGTCGACGTCCGGGGCCGCATGGTGACTCGATCGCCCGGGCTGAGCTCGCATCCGGGCCCGCGGGCAGCCGTACTCGGCAAGACCTGCCGAGGGCGCGGCGTTCAGCGGCCCTTGTACTCCGGGGTTCGCTTCTCGAAGACCGCTTGGATGGCTTCCGTCAGGTCCTCGGACGGTAGGAAGGCGGCGTTCCAAGCCGAGACGTAGCGCAGGCCTTCGGCTACCGCGGCGGAGTTCCGTTGTCCCAGTACATCCTTCACGCCCTGCACCACCAGCGGCGGGTTCGCGGCGATTTCGCGGGCGGTGGCGTGGGCTGCCTCCAGGGCGGCCTCCTGGTCGGCGAAGACATCGTTGACCAGGCCGATCTTCTCCGCCCGGGCCGCGTCGATGTCCTTGGCCGTGAAGGCGAGTTCACGCAGGTGGCCCTCCGAGATGATCCCCGGCAGCCGCTGTAGCGATCCCACGTCGGCCACGATGGCGACCTTCGCCTCGCGCAGGCTGAACTTCGCCTCCGCGCTGGCGTAGCGGATATCGGCGGCGGCGATCAGGTCCAGGCCGCCGCCGATGCACCAGCCGGACACCGCGGCGATCACCGGTTTGCGGCATTCGGCGACGGCGGTGATCGAGGCCTGCAGACGCCGGATATCGGCGAGGAAATCGGTCCGCGGGGCGGCCAGCGCGCGGTCGGCCATCAGCGGGCCGAAGGTGCCGCTCATCGCGGGCAGATCCAGGCCGTAGGAGAAGTGCTTCCCGGAGCCGGTGAGCACGATCGCCCGGACCTCCGGGTCGGCGTCGAGGCCGTGGAAGATCTCCGGCAGCTCCCGCCAGAAATCCGGGCCCATCGCATTACCTTTACCCGGCCCGGTGAGGGTCACCCGGGCGACGTGATCGTCGGTTTCGACGGTGAAAGCCTGCCAATCTGTCATCTGCCCAGCCTAAGGGGGTACGGCGGGCGGTGGGCGGCGCGCACCGGACCGGCCGCGGTCCGGGGACCGGGCCGGGGCCGAAAAAGACCTCGTCCGGTGAGTGGGGAAAGTCGCGCGGGACACTGTATATCGCTCTACCCTGTGCCCATGCGCAGGTCGCTTCCACAGATAACCTGCCGGGTCTCGGATACGTTGATCGCTCGCGGTCACCACGGGCTGATCGTCACCGCGCCGGAATCGGCGACCGGTCCCGCGGAGACCGCCGAGGCGATGGAGGTGGAACTCGGGGCGCTCGTGCATTCGGAGGTCTTCCTACTCGGCGACGAACCGATCCTGCTGCTGGTCTCGGCGGCGCACCGGGTGGATCCGGAACGTACCGGCGCACGCCTCGAGGGCACGCTGATTCCCGCACCACCCCATCTGGTGATGCGCTACACCGGCCAGCTGCCGGGCAGTGTGGCGCCCATCGGTCACCCGGCGAATCTGCCCACCTGGGTGGATGCGCGACTGTCCGGTCACCGCGAACTGTGGGCCGCCGGCGGCAGCCCGGGAACCGTCTTCCGCACCTCCTACACCGAGCTGCTGCGGATCACCGCGGGGCTGTCCATCGACCTGGATTGACCTCGCTCGCCGGCCTCCCGGACAGTGGACCAGCTCGCTGCGGCACGCCGTTCCGGGCGTAGCGTCGGCGAGGTGACCGAAGTACCACGGCCCGATACCGGAATCCGGATCCCCGACGACCTCAGCGGTATCACCGCCGAGCAGTACCGCGCCTCGATGCGCCACTACCCGTCCGGCGTCACCATCGTGACGCTCGGCTCGGCCGCCGGTCCGGTCGGTTTCACGGCGACCTCGTTCGCCTCGCTGTCCCTCGACCCGCCGCTCGTCTCGTTCAACATCAGCCACACGTCCTCCAGCCTGGAGGCATTGACCGCCGCCGAGTCCGTGGTGATCCATTTCCTCGGTGAGCACCAGCGTCACCTGGCCCAGCGTTTCGCCCGGACCGCCGCGCACCGGTTCAACGATCCCGCCCTGTGGAGCGCCCTGGACACCGGCGAACCGGTGCTGCACGGCACCCCGCTGTGGCTGCGCACCACCGTGGAGCAGCTCATCCCGATCGGTGATCACACCTTCGTGGTCGGCCGGGTGGTCCGGGTGCACGACGACACCGGCGAGGAAGCATCCGCGGCCCCCCTGCTGTATTACAACGGCCGGTACTACCGGCCGACCCTGCTCGCCGACGACGTGGAATAGCGGCCCCGCCCCTCCCTGCCGACATCGGGTGTTACCCATGGCCGAGTAATCTGTTCACCCGGTCGACCGCTGTTTGCCGTGCGGTAACCCTCGTATGAGAGAACCAGTCCGTCGGCTGGGCGATGGAAGGTGGACCGGACAGATGCGGACGCAGCTGGATGCGGAGAGCGCGCTACGGCGGGCCGAGGCCGCGCCACCGGCGCGCACCCTGGTCGATATCGTCGCCGAGACGGCCGCCGAATATCCCGACGCCCCCGCGATCGCCACCGCGGACCGCACCCTGACCTACGCGGAATTGCGCGCCGAGATCGAGAACTCGGTCCGGGACCTGGCCGCCGCCGGGGTGGGCCGCGGCGACCGGGTGGGCGTGCGTATGCCCTCGGGTACCTGGGAGCTCTACCTCACCATCCTGGCGGTGTTGCACGCCGGTGCCGCCTATGTCCCGGTGGACGCCGACGATCCCGAGGAGCGGGCCGACCTGGTCTTCACCGAGGCCCGGGTGACGGCCGAGGTGACGGCCGACGGCATCCGGCCGGTCGCCGGACGCCCGGATCCGGCGGAAGCCGGCGACGGCGCCGACCGGACGCCCACGGTGGACGACGATGCCTGGATCATCTTCACCTCGGGTTCCACGGGCACTCCCAAGGGCGTCGCGGTGACCCATCGCAACGCGGCCGCTTTCGTCGACGCCGAGGCCCGCATGTTCCTCCGGGACGCGCCGCTCGGGCCCGGCGACCGTGTCCTGGCCGGCCTCTCGGTCGCTTTCGATGCCTCCTGTGAGGAGATGTGGCTGGCCTGGCGGCACGGCGCCTGTCTGGTGCCCGCACCGCGCGCGCTGGTCCGCACCGGCGCCGATCTCGGCCCGTGGCTGGTCCGGCAGGGCATCACCGTGGTGTCCACCGTCCCGACCCTGGCCGCGACCTGGCCCGCAGAGGCCCTGGAATCGGTCCGGCTGTTCATCTTCGGCGGTGAGGCCGTGCCTCCGGAACTGGCCGAACGTCTCGCCGACCCCGACCGCGAGGTATGGAACACCTACGGCCCCACCGAGGCCACCGTGGTCGCCTGCGCCGCACTGCTGGACGGCACCGGACCGGTGCGGATCGGTCTCCCGCTGGACGGCTGGGATCTGGTGGTGGTCGACGCCGACGGCGCGCCGGTCGGCGAGGGCGAGACCGGTGAACTGGTGATCGGTGGCGTCGGGCTGGCCCGCTATCTCGATCCGGCGAAGGACGCCGAGAAGTACGCGCCCCTGCCCACGCTGGGCTGGGACCGCGCCTACCGCAGCGGCGACCTGGTCCGTAACGAGGAGGCCGGGCTGATCTTCCTCGGCCGGGCCGACGATCAGGTGAAGATCGGCGGCCGCCGGATCGAACTCGGCGAGATCGACAACGCGCTGCAGCATCTACCGGGGGTCGGCGGCGCGGCCGCCGCGGTGCGCGCCACGGCGACCGGTGCACCGGTCCTGATCGGTTATCTCACCGGTGTCGCCGCGGACTACGACCTGGCCGCCGCCCGCGCCCGGCTCGCCGGGCAGCTCCCGGCCCCGCTGATCCCCCGGCTGGTGGTCGTCCCGGAATTGCCGACCCGCACCTCGGGCAAGGTCGACCGGAACGCGCTGCCCTGGCCACTCGCCGAGGCCGGCAGCGGAATCGACCACGGGCTCACCGGCACCGCCGCCTGGGTCGCGCAGCTGTGGACCGATGTCCTCGGTGCCGAGATCACCGGCGCAGATGCCGATTTCTTCGCACTCGGCGGCGGTTCGCTGTCGGCGGCGCAACTGGTCACCGGACTACGGGCGCGATATCCGCAGGTCACGGTGGCCGATGTGTACGACCATCCCCGCCTCGGCGCACTCACAGAACTGCTCGACCAGAGCGCCCCGGCCGCTGTCGCACAGACCCGCCCGATCCGCCCTACCCCGCCGTCGGCGCAGTGGATCCAGGTGCTGGGCACCGTCGCCCTGACGACGCTCACCGGCCTGCAATGGGTCACCTGGCTGGCCGTCGCCTCCGGGGTGGCCGCGTGGTTCGAGCTGCTGCCCTGGCTGCCGCGCCTGTCCTGGTGGTGGACCGCGCTGCTGTTCCTGATCTTCATCACCCCGCTCGGCCGGATGGCGATCTGCGTGGTCGGCGCCCGGGCCCTGCTGGCGGGCGTGCGGCCGGGCAGTTACCCACGCGGCGGTTCGGTACACCTGCGGCTGTGGGCGGCGGTCCGGCTATCGGAGGCCAGCGGGGCGGAGAACCTCTCCGGAGCGCCATGGATGGTGCCGTTCGCGCGCGCCCTCGGCGCGAAGGTGGGGAAGGGTGTCGATCTGCACACGCTGCCCCCGGTGACCGGCATGCTTGAACTACGCGACGGCTGCAGTGTCGAACCCGAGGTCGACCTGTCCGGCTATTGGATCGACGGCGATACCGTGCACATCGGTTCGATCGTGGTCGGCCGGGGCGCGGTGGTGGGCGCCCGATCGGTGCTGCTGCCCGGGACCCGGATCGGCCGCGACGCCGAGATCGCGGCGGGTTCGGCGGTGTCCGGCAAGGTGAAGGCCGGTCAGGAATGGGCGGGTTCACCGGCGGTGAAGGTCGGGAAGGCCCGGCATCGCTGGCCCGCGGAGACGCCGGAGCGGGCCGTGCACTGGGTTCTGGCCTTCGGGATCGGTTCGCTGGCACTGGGTGCGTTGCCGCTGTTCGGGCTCGCGGCGGGTCTGGCCGTGATCACCTGGGGTATCCGCAACACCGCGGGTTTCACGGACGCCCTGCTGCCCGCCTTCCTCTGGCTACCGGTCGCCACCGTGTTCAGCCTGATGGTCTACGCCGTGGCGACCGTCGTCGCGGTCCGGCTGCTCGGTATCGGACTCACCGAGGGCTACCACCCGGTGCGCAGCCGGGTCGGCTGGCAGGTCTGGGCCACCGAACGCCTGCTGGACTCCGCCCGTACCTTCCTGTTCCCCCTCTACGCCTCGCTGCTCACCCCGGTCTGGCTGCGCCTGCTGGGCGCGAAGGTCGGCAAACGGGTGGAGGCCTCCACGGTGCTGCTGCTGCCCAAGTTCACCACCGTCGCCGACGGCGCCTTCCTGGCCGACGACACCATGGTCGCCAGTTACGAGCTCGGCGGTGGCTGGTTGTACATCGGTGAGGCCAAGGTCGGTAAACGCGCGTTCCTCGGCAATTCCGGAATGGCCGCGCCGGGCCGGCGGGTGCCGAAGAACGGACTGGTCGCGGTGCTGTCGGCGGCGCCGAGCAAGGCGAAGGCCGGCTCGTCCTGGCTGGGCAGCCCGCCGGTCCGGTTGCGCCGGGCAGCGGGCACCGCCGATACCGACCGCACCTTCGATCCGCCGCTGCGGCTGCGCGTCTTCCGCGGCGCATTCGAAACCTGCCGCCTCGCCGCGGTCGTGGTGACCTTCGCCATCGGCCTCGGCGTCCTGCTGGCGCTGGCCCGGCTGGCCGACCGTTTCGGCTATCCGGCAGCGGCACTGCTGTCCGGGGTGGTGCTGATGGTCGCGGGCGCGGTGGCCTGCGCGAGCGCGGTCACCGCGAAATGGGTGCTGGTCGGGCGGATCCGGGCCGGTGAGCATCCGCTGTGGAGTTCGTTCGTCTGGCGTAACGAGGTGTCGGACGCGTTCGTGGAAACCGTCGCGGCGCCCTGGTTCGCCCGCGCGGCGACCGGTACGCCCGTACTGAACCTCTGGTTGCGCGCGCTCGGCGCGAAGATCGGCCGCGGGGTATGGTGCGAATCCTATTGGCTTCCGGAGGCAGACCTGGTGACACTCGGTGACGGCGCGACCGTGGAACGCGGCTGTGTGGTGCAGACCCACCTGTTCCACGACCGCATCATGGCCATGGACACCGTGACCCTGGAGCCCGGCGCCACTCTCGGGCCGCACTGCGTCGCCCTGCCCGCCGCCACGCTCGGCGCGGCCGCCACTGTGGGCCCGGCCTCGCTGGTGATGCGCGGCGATACCGTACCGGCCTCCACCAGATGGTGGGGCAACCCCATCGCCCCCTGGACCGGCCCGGCGGCCGACCCCGAATCCGACGAGGACACGGACAGCTGATGGGGAGCAGGTTCTACGACGCCCCCATCGACGACTATCTACCGCAGAACGGAAACAGGGGCTATCGGGTATCGCGGTACGAACTGGACCTCAACTACAAGGTGTCCAGTAACCGGCTCGCCGGGCGGGCGGTGATCACGGCCGTCACCACCGCCGAGCGCCCACGCTTCTCCCTCGACCTGTCCCAGGCGCTGGCGGTGTCGAAGGTGCTGGTCAACGGCGGCAAGGCCGGTAAGTACGTTCATCAGCGCGGCAAACTCACCGTCACCCCGCGCGAGCGGATACCCGCAGGCGGGATCCTGCAACTGGTGGTGCAGTACGCCGGCGCTCCGAAACCGGTCCGCGGACCCTGGGGCGAGGTCGGCTGGGAAGAACTCACCGAGGGGTCGCTGGTGGCCAGCCAGCCCAACGGCGCCGCGTCCTGGTTTCCCTGCGACGACCATCCCAGCTCCAAGGCGAGCTACCGGATCTCCATCACCACCGATACCCCGTACTTCACCCTCGCCAACGGCGAACTGGTCGGCAAACAGACCAAAGCCGGCCAGACCACCTGGGTCTACGAACAGACCGAGCCGATGGCGACCTACCTGGCCACCGTGCAGATCGGGCGCTACCGCAGACACCAGCTCACCGACCGGCGTACGCCCGTCCCGATCCACGCGGTGATACCGACGCCGCTGCGCGCGGCGTTCGACCACGATTTCGCCCGGCAACCCGAGATGATGTCGGTGTTCAGCGACCTGTTCGGCCCGTATCCGTTCCAGAGCTATTCGGTCGTGGTCACCGAGGACGAACTCGAGATCCCGATCGAGGCGCAGGGCATCTCCGTATTCGGCGCCAACCACTGCGACGGACGCCGCGGTGCCGAACGCCTGGTCGCGCACGAACTCGCCCACCAGTGGTTCGGCAACAGCCTCACCATCCAGCACTGGTGCGATATCTGGTTGCACGAGGGTTTCGCCTGCTACGCGGAGTGGATCTGGTCCGAGGCCGCGCACGGGCCCAGCGCCGATCAGCTGGCCCGCGCGGCCTGGCACACCCTGCGCCGGGAACCGCAGAGCATCGTGGTCGGCGATCCGGGACCCGAGCTGATGTTCGACGATCGGGTCTACAAACGCGGCGCTCTCACGCTCCACGCCCTGCGGCTGGAGCTGGGTGATACCGCGTTCTTCCGGCTCATCCGCGATTGGACCGCCCGCCACCGGCACGCCTCGGTCTCCACCGAGGAGTTCACCGACCTGGTCGGCCACTACAGCGTGGTCCCCATGCAGCCGCTGTGGCAGGAATGGCTCTATGCCGAACCGCTGCCGCAGCTGCCGCCGGTCGGCGGCAGTGCGGGTCAGAACACCAGGTAGCGACCCGCGAGTTGCTCGACGAGTGGATCGTCGTCGGCGACGCTGTTCAGCGCCTCGAGGTCGGCGACCACCGAGATGAGCCGTGGATCCTCTGGTTCGGCACCCATCGGGCCGTCCTCGGTCAGTTGCCGCAGCAATTTGTCGCGTATCCGGTCCTTGAGTGAATCGCGCATCTGAACCTTTTCTGTCAGACCGGCGTCAGCCAGGTGCCCCAAGGGGTATTGCGCACCACCGTGTAGACGGCGATCGAGCCGAGCAGCGTCCACATCGTGAAGCTGCTGATTCCGGGCACGCGCGGGCCTTCGCCCCGCCACGCCCGGATCGCCCAATCGCCCACCCACAACACGTAGAGCGTCAGCACCGGCAGCGCCAGCAGGTTGCTGTGCAGGGAATCGACGAGATGTCCCTCGGTCAGGTTGTGTACTGCGCGCATACCCCCGCAACCCGGGCAGTACACACCGAACAGGGCATAGACCGGGCACAGCCCGTACGCGCCCTCGATATGCGGGTCGCGGACGTGCAGCAAGAGCACCGCCGCGGCCCCCGCGGCGGCCGCCGCCCCGGGCAGCAACAGTCCACGCCATCCGGGCCCGGCCGCTTCCGGAACCCCTGGGCCCCCGAGCTCGCGCGGGTCGGCTGCGTCCGAGTCGTTCACGACCTTCACGGTAGTCGCGGCCCGCGGGTTGACGCCACAACCACCGGAGGTGCTTGCTCCGGTTGCATCGAAGCAAGCCCCGGTTGCATCGAACAGGCATAGAACTTCCGGCGAATGGGCAATCCTCAGCTAACAGTGCCCCGTGCCGCACCGATATTCGGGACAACAACGACATCCCGGATGAAGCGAACCGGAACGGCGCTTGCTCTTGTAAGCACCCAGCTTGCAGGGTTACCGTGTCAGCAGGCACAAAGGAGTGTTCTGATGCTGGTGAAATCGATAACCGCGCTGTCGCAGGCGCATCAAGGGGCTCTGACCGCCCCGTACCGAGCTACGTTGCGCGCGCGCCGATTCCGTACGGCCCACTACAACGCGCCGGCCGCCCATCCCGAGGTCGTTCCCGTCACCACCGTCGACGGCGCCCGCCTGCGCGTGCACTCCTACGGTCCCGCCGATGCCGAGCCGATAGTGCTCGTCCACGGCTGGAGCTGTTGTATCGAGTACTGGTACCCCCAGATCAACGCCTTCGGCGACCGCTACCGTGTGATCGCCTACGATCAGCGCGGCCACGGCGACAGCACCCTCGGCCGCGCACCGCTGGGCGACCGCACCCTCGCCGACGATCTCGCCGCTGTCCTCGACGCGACCCTGCGACCGGGCCAGCAGGCCCTGCTGGTCGGGCACAGCATGGGTGGCATCACCCTGCAGGCCTGGGCCGCCCGCCATCCCGACCAGGTGGACCGGCGAGCCCGCGCGGTCGTACTGGCCAACACCACCTCGGGCAATATCCGCTACGACACCGATCTGCTGCCGCTGCTGAACAAGCCGCTCAGCCTCGGAAGCCAGCCGCTGAGTCTGCTCGGGTCGCCGATCCGGTTGCCGATGATCGTCGCGGAGTCCATCCTCACCACACCCCTGCCCCTGCCCGGCGGCTGGGCGGCCCGCGAGATCTTGAAAGAGCGCATCATGGCCCGCGGGGCCACCAACGAACAGGCCGAATTCGCCCTGAACATCGTGCGTTCGTGCCGTCCGCTGGCCCGCGGCCGGCACGCCGCGATCCTGGCGGATCTGCAGCTGGGGGCGGCCGCGGCGAATCTGACCGTGCCCACCACGATCATCGCCGGCCGTTACGACCGCCTGCTGCCCGAACGGATGTCGCGCCTCATCGCCGACACCATGATCGAGGCCGGTCACCGGCCCGACTACCAGGTCTGGCCCACCGGCCACCTGGGCAATATCGAGCGGATCGACCATTTCAACAACGAGCTGACCGCCATCCTGAACCGCACCAGCCCCCGGTCCGCGGCCGCGGGCTGAGCGGGAAGTCCCCGAGTCCGGTCAGTGTCGCCCGGCTCGGCGGACCCTCCGCACCGGTCGGCCGCCGCCGTACGGATTCCGGAATATCGCTTGCGGCGCGTCGTTGCACGCAATGACGACCGCAACCGTTAGGACTGGACTATGCGCGCAGCGACCTACGACCGCTACACCACCGACAACAGCGATATCCAGGTGCGTGACCTGCCGAAACCCAAAGTTTTCCCGGGTTCGGTACTGATCGAGGTGCGCGCGGCCGGGGTGAATCCGGTCGACTGGAAACTGATGTCGGGTGCGCTGGACGGCCTGATCGATGCGACCTTCCCGGTGATCCCGGGTTGGGACGTCGCCGGGATCGTGGTCGACAAGGGTACGGACACCCCGGAATTCGAGGTCGGTGACGAAGTACTGGCCTACGCCCGCAAAGATGTCCTCAAGGACGGCACCTTCGCCGAACTGGTCGCCGTCCCGGCGGCGCGCGTGGCCCGCAAACCGGCGGATCTGCCCTGGGAGCAGGCCGGCGCGCTGCCCTTGGCCGGCGGTACCGCCCTGCGCACTCTCGATCTTCTCCAGGTGACCGCCGAGGACACCGTGCTCATCCACGCCGCGGCCGGCGGGGTGGGCAGCCTGGGCGTCCAGATCGCCCGGGCGCGCGGCGCCCGCGTCCTCGGTACCGCCTCGGAACGCAACCACGATTTCCTGCGCGAACTCGGCGCCGAACCGGTGGCCTACGGGGAAGGCGTGGTCGAACGCATCCGCGAACTCGCCCCGGACGGTGTGCAGGCGGTGGCCGATTTCGTCGGCGGCCAGCTCGACACCACCCTGCCCGTTCTGGCGAAGAACGGGCGCCATGCCTCGATCGCCGACGGCTCGGTGACCGAACACGGCGGCCATGCGGTCTGGGTTCGCCCGGACGGCACCCAGACCCAGCGCCTCGCCGACCTTGCCGCCAAGGGCGACCTCGTGGTCCCGGTCGCGGCGACCTTCTCCCTGGAGGAAGTCGCCGATGCCTTCGCCGCGGGCCAGTCGGGCCATACCCGCGGCAAGAACGTCATCGTGCTCTGACGTGGGGCCGAGCTCCGGGCCGCCCGGGCGCGACGCGACTTCACGCCGACAGCAACTCGCGGCCCTGACCGGGCTCGCCGTCAGCACGATCCAGCGATTCGAAAACGCCGAGCGCTCGCCGGGATATGCAGCAGCTCCACGCACTGTGCACCGCACTGGAGATTCCGATGCGGGAATTCGTCGAGCCGGCACTCGAGGGAATCGAGCCGGCCGGCGAGTAACCGCTCCGGCCGGCTCCGCCGACAAACGCGGTCGGCCGGGCGGATATTCGTCCCGCCCGGCCAACCGGAAACTCGCAATCAAGCGATGACCAAGGTGACGAGCAACGCGACCAGCGCGAGAGCCTGCAGGATCACCCGGGGATAGAGAATGCTGTCCCACCGCTCCTGCAGCGCACGGGCATTCGGCGGAATCACGCCGGATCGAGCGGCGGCCTTCTGTGCCGTATTGATCGGCTTGGCGATCCGCGCATAGAGGACGAGCCACACCACGAGGGCGAGCACCGCGAGCCCCGCCGAAACAGCGGCACCGACAGCCCCGGTCAGGGCGGCGACGACCGCGGCCGCCAACGCCGCCACCACTCCGGTGACGCCGACCGGCGGCATCCGCGAATCCGCGTAGTAATGCCCCCAGCCCGCACTGAGCGTCATGGTGGCGTCGTCGAGCCGGCGATAGACCGACCGCATGACCAGCGCACCCAAGACATCGGTGCCGTAGACGACGGCATTGGCGAGAACCGCGACGGCGGCGAGGATCTGAATGGACATGGACATGACAGGCTCCTGAGTCTTACGGATTTCAGCTGGTGATGGTCGGTTCGGCAGTTACGCCGGGACGGGGACGGAAGCAGTGGACTCGCGGATGAGCAGCAACCCGGTGAGGCCCACGAGCAGTGCGGTGAGGCCGTGGACTCCGAAGGCGGTTGCCGTCGAGCCGTCGTAGGCCAGCACGGTGGCCATATCGCCGATCGGGATCAGCGCCACGACGAGCATGACGACCCCCAGCGCGAAACGCTGCCCGAGCGCCAGCAGCGCGAGGAGGAGGATCCCGCTGGCCGTATCGCGTACGCCCTTCAAATTCATGAATGCGGCGGCGTCACCGGTCGGCCACTCGGGCAGGCCGAATCCGGTGGCGATCGACTCGGGGGCGATCAGGTAGTTGATCCCGATGTAGAGGATGAACGCCGCCCCGATCAGCGACAGTGCGGTGGCGATACGCCGAGTGGTGATCATGATTGCTCCGATTTCTAGCATCGCTAAGTTCTAGAGCGACACTAACCTACCCTGGCTTCGTTGTCTAGCGATGCTAGAGTTTCGAGCATGAGTGTTCAGAAGAGACGGGAACGGGAGCGGGCGGAACGCCACCGGCTGATCATCGATACCGCACGCGAACTGGCGGAGACCGAGGGCTGGGACGCGGTGACCGTCCGCAAGCTGGCCGACCGGATCGAATACAGCCAACCCGTCCTCTACAGCCATTTCGCCGGCAAACGCGCCATCGTCACGGCCGTCGCCGAGGACGGCATCGCTGAACTGGCCGCGGCCCTGCACCACGCCCGGACCAGCGCCGAGTCGGAGGCCGACGCGCTGGCGGCCCTCGCCCGCGCCTACATCGAATTCGCCACCGAGCATCCCGCCGTCTACGACGCCATGTTCGCCATGTCCACCGATCTGAAGTTCGGCCCCGAGGCCACCCAGGTCCTACGCGACGCGTTCGCCGAACTGGTCGCCGCACTGGCCCCCTTCGCCGGCGACCACGACGTGGAAACCTTCACCGAAACCGGCTGGAGCGCACTGCACGGCCTGGCCACCCTCGAACGCGGCCAACGGTTGCGCCCGGGCCTGCGCGAAAACCGGCTGGAAATCCTCAGCCGGCTATTGGAGCAGGCCGGCTCCGCACAGCACGCGTAACCCGCCGGAACCGTCGGCTCAACCGAAGAGCGCCCAGATGACCCCGAGCGCAACGGTCACCAGCGGCGCCGCCCCCTGCTTGACCGCCGACGCACGCTTGTCCGGAGACGAGAGCAGCAGCACCAGCGCGGCACCCAGCATCGCCCCGGTACCGGCGAAGATCAACGCCACCCCGATACCTCGATCCCCGGCCGTCGCGACCACGATCCCCACCGCCGCGATGATTGCCAGGAACAGGTTGTAAAAGCCCTGATTGAAGGCCAGCTCCCGGGTCGCCGCCGCTTCCTCGGCACTGGTGCCGAACACACCCCGGGCGGCACCGGTCCACGCGAACGACTCCAAATACCAGATGTAGACATGAAGTAGCGCCGAAACCGCCGCGAACACTGCGATAGCGATGAGCACGAGCACCGACACTAGTCCACAAGCCGACCCGACCAGCGGTTATCGCCGCGGCGAGTGGGCCGGCAAATCGGCGGGGGGCCCCATTTCCGGGGGCCCCCCGCTTTTCCGGTTCGGGGGGGGTTTGGGGGCCCCTGCCGGTAGTAGCGGTCGTCCACGCGTACGGCGCCGGCGAGGCGCGCCGGGTCGATGGTGCCGATCGCATGCAGGTGGGTCAGTACCTCCGGGTCGCGACGTGGCCACATGCGCAGTGCCCCAACCAACCCCACCGTCCCGAGGACGGCGAGAACCCCCCAGGTCGTGGTGAAACCGGCAGCGGTGGTCAGCCACCCGGCGATGGGATAGGTGAGCAGCCACGCCATATGCGAGAGCGAGAACTGGGCCGCGAACAGCGCGGGACGGTCGGCCGGCCGGGAGGAGCGGCGCAGCACCTGTCCGGTGGGTGTCAGTATCGCCGCGGTGCCCGCACCGATGCCGGCCCATACCGCGATGGCGGCGGCCCCGCGCCAGTCACCGGAGCCGGCGAACGACAGGGCGATGGCCGCTCCGAGTGCGGCGAGCAGGCCGACCGCGCCGGTGAGCATGACCGGTCGGGCGCCGAGGCGATCGAGGACTCGGGGAAGCGACAGGGCGACGAGCATGGTCCCGAACCCGTTGGCGGCCAGTAACAGCGCGACGCCGGACTGGGTGCCACCGAGGACGTCGCGGACGTAGTTGACCGTGTTGACCATCACCACGGACCCGGCGGCCGCGACAACGAGATTCAGAGCGAGCAGGCCGCGTAGTCGCGGTGTGCCCGCGAAGATGCGCAGTCCGACCGTGATCCGTTCACGGAAGGAGCCCTCGGTCGCCGCGGTCATGTTCGGGATACGGGTGGTGAGCACCAACGCGGCCGAGACCGCGAAGCCCATCGCGGTCCCGATGAACAACCAGTGGAAGCTCATCACGGTCAGCGCGAGGGCGGCCAGCATCGGACTCAACAGGGTCTCCATGGTCGCGGCCAGCTGGGCCGCCGACAGGGCTCGGGTGTATTCGCGCTCATCGGGCAGGAGGTCGGGAATGACCGCCTGATAGGTCGGAGTGTAGGCGGCGGAAGCGGTTTGCAGTACGGCGATCAGCACATAGATCTGCCAGATCTGATCGATGAACGGCAATGCGAGCACGACGGCGGCGCGGATCAGATGTAGTGCCACCAGGAACAGTCGGCGAGGGAGACGGTCGGCATAGGCGCCCACGATCGGAGCGACCGTCACGTAGACCACCATCTTGATGGTCAGGGCGGCGCCGAGGACGGCGGCAGCGGCCGCCCCGGCGAGTTCGTAGGCGAGCAATCCCAGTGCGACGGTGGTCAATCCGGTGCCGAACAGGCCGGTCACCTGGGCGGTGAAAAGGCGCAGATAGTCGTGATTGCGGAACGGTGAGCGGGTCATGGGCGCGGAGCGCATCGCGAATACTTCCTCGGGCGAGTAGGGGGTGGGCCGCGGGTGGTTCGACAACAGCACTCACACATGTCGGACTCCTTCGTCGTCGGTGGGCGGGCGCACCGGGTGCCCGCCCACCGACGTGATCAGTGCGTCTCGGCGGGCAGGGTGAAGGCGGCGGTACGCACCACATCGCCGTGCCGGAAATCGAGGAACAGGCGGTAGGTGCCGGGTCCGGGTACGGCGGTATGGAAGGTGACGTCCGGGCCGGGCGCGGTCACCCCGTCGCCGGGTTCGCCGTTCGGATGCACGTGGATATAGGCGAGATCACCGGCGCGCAGGACAACCAGATGGCCGTAGGCGGCCAGGTAGGGCTGCAGATCGGTGACCGGCTCGCCGTCCTTGCGCACGGTGAGCGTGAGCAGGCGACCGTCGCCGGGCACGAGATCACCGTCGAGGCTCACCTCGTATCCGTCCACGACCGCGGTGCGCGCGGCCGCCGGTACCGGCCGCGGCGCGTACTGCCCCGCCACCGCCAGATCGGCACCGAGGGTGAGGGTCTTGCCGAGCGCGCGCGGGGCGATATCGGCGAACACGCGGTAGGCCCCCGCCTCCGGAAGGTTCAGCCGCACCGACCAGGTGCCGTCGGCGCCCAGCTCGGGATGAACGTGCCAGAACCCGGTCAGTTCGCGCCGCACCACGATGAGGTGCAGGTCGCGGTCGTGCAGAGCGGAGTAATCGGTGACCGGTTTCCCGTCCGGACCCAGCACGCGGAACAGGAAGTCGATCTCCCCCGCGCCGGTGATCGGCTCCGCCAACTCCAAGGTGTACCCGTCCTGGGTGATCTGCAGGCCGCCCGGTGCCGCGCCGCCGTGTGCGGCATGGTCCCCGTGCCCGGCGTGGGCGGCCGGCGCCGTGCGCCCGGCGTGGTGGCCGTGGTCGGCGTGACCGGTATGAGCGGCGTGCTCGCCATGGTGATGGGTGTGGGTCCGAGTGGTCATTGTCGCGGCCTTCCGATCGATGTGGTGACATCGGAAAGGTAATACCCACCGGGGGTATATGCAACCCCGCTCCGAGAACTTCATCGGGAACAGGACGAATGCAACCACAGGCCATGTTCCCTATTGACCAACCGATACCCTAGGGGGGTATGGTAGCTACCTCGCAAGGTTCCGGAAGGACGGAAAATGTCATGAGTACGCAGACGCGGACCGCCACGCGAAAGTGGTGGGCGCTGGCGGTCATCGCCGCCGCCCAGTTCATGGTCATCATGGACACATCGATCATCGGTATCGCCCTGCCGAAGATGCAGACCGATCTCGGGTTCTCCCAGGAAAACCTCACCTGGGTGTTCAACGCCTACGTCATCGCCTTCGGCGGGTTGCTGCTACTCGGCGGGCGATTGTCGGATCTGCTCGGTGCGCGGCGGGTATTCGCCGCCGGATGGACGGTCCTGCTCGCAGGATCGGTCATCGCGGGTGCGGCGGGCAATGTCGCGATCGAACTGGCAGGGCGCGCGATCCAGGGTGGCGGTGCCGCCCTGATCGCCCCCTCGGCGCTGACCTTGCTGATGATGCTGTTCGGCTCGGCACCCGGAGAATTGACCAAGGCGCTGGCCGTCTACGGCGCGGCAGCCCCGGCCGGTGGCACCGCCGGAGTCTTCCTCGGCGGCGTCATCACCGAATACATCAGCTGGCCCTGGGTCTTTTACATCAACATCCCGATCGCACTGCTGGCCCTGCTCGCGGTCCCCGCCCTCATGCCCGACGCGCCGGCCCGTTCCGGTTCCGTCGATCTGCTCGGCTCGGTGATGGTCACGGCCGGTCTCGCCGCGGCCGTCTACGGCATCGTCCGGGCGCCGGAGGTCGGCTGGATGTCGGGACAGACGTGGAGTGTCCTGGGTACCGCCGCCGCACTGCTCGCCGCCTTCGTCCTGATCCAGGCGCGACGCCGGGAACCGCTGATGCGCCTCGGCATCTTCGCCGCACCGAATATCGCCGCCGCGAATATCGCCCAGCTGTTGCTCGGCGCGGCCTGGGTGCCGATGTGGTTCTTCCTGAACCTGTACCTGCAGCAGGTACTCGGCTACAGCGCCTTCCCCGCCGGGTCGGCCCTGCTGCCGATGACCACCCTGATCATGCTCGGCATGATCGTGCTGGCGCCCCGCGCCATGCAGCGGTTCGGTGCCAAGCCGATGATCGTGGCCGGACTGACCGTGCTCGGGCTCGGTCTGGCGATCATGTCGCTGGTGCGTCCGACCGGGAACTTCTGGGTGGACGTCCTGCCGGCCTCACTGGTCGCGGCCGCCGGGATGTCGCTGGCCTTCGTACCGTCACTGGGCACCGCGATCTCCGCCGCGCGCCCAGAGGAGGGTGGCCTGGCCTCGGGCATCGTCAATGTGAGCTACCAGGTCGGCTCCGCATTGGGCCTGGCGGCCATGACCGCGGTCGCCGCCTCCTTCGGCGCCGACCGCAGCGACAGTCTGCCGGACCTCACCAACGGGTTCTCGGCGGCATTCATCGGCGCGGCCCTCATCGCCCTCATCGGCGCCGCCGTCACGGCGGCGACCATGCGCCGCACCGAACCCACGTCGTAGCCGGTCGGCACGACCGTCGAATTCCATCGAACAAGAAGGGAAACAGCGAGATGAACACGACAACGCTCGAGGTCACCGGAATGACCTGCGGCTGCTGCGCCGGCAAGGTACGCGATAAGGTCGGCCGGATCGCGGGCGTCCGGACAGTCGACGTCGATGTGGCGGGAGGTCTGATCACCGTCACCGCCACGGAGCCGATCGGCCGAGAGGCAGTCGCCACCGCGGTTCATGAGGCAGGTTTCCGCCTCGCCGAGTGAACACGAACAACAGCCCGGTGCCCTCCGCCCGACACGGACGGGTGGCACCGGGCTGTTCGATGCCACCGGCACACAGACGGAGCATCCACATCCGCCGGCCACCACGAGATGGGCACGTATCGTTGCGCGTCACCACTGCCACCGCGCCCACGACGAGCGCTCCCATATTGCCGAAGCGACGAGGCCGAGGATGTCGATAATGACTTGTCGGCTCCGTCCCAGGGGCAGATGCGGGCGCCGCCGCACTACACCAATGGAGGCCTGACATGGCGATTCAACGTATGGACAACGTCCTGATCGTGGTCGAGGACCTGGACGCGGTCATCGCGTTCTTCGTCGAACTCGGTATGGAACTGGAGGGCAAGGGCCCACTCGAGTGGCGTGGGGCGGAACGCGTCATCGGACTCGACGACGTCCGGCAGGACGTCGCCATGCTGCGGATCCCGGACGGCCCCGGCCGAATCGAGCTGGCGAAGTTCCACAAGCCGAAGGCCATCACCCCCGAACCGAAAGACGCGCCGGCGAACACGCTGGGTATCCGTCGCGTCATGTTCGCCGTCGACGATATCGACGACGTTATCGCCCGTCTGCGCAACCGCGGCGCCGAACTCGTCGGCGAGGTCGTGCAATACGAGAACATCTACCGGCTCTGCTACGTCCGTGGCCCCGAAAACATCATCGTAGGATTGGCCGAACAGCTCGGCTGACAATTGCCGCGGGGACAGCGTTCACCGGGTCAGACCCGTCGAGCGCCTGCGAAACCTTCACAAAGGGGCCGGGTCGTTGGCGGGATCGGGGAGGTCGTTGTGACGAACCGTGACAAGACGGCCGCTGTGACACCTCGCTGGAAGCGTCGCGATAGGCGGAAATCAGCTGGTTAGAGCCGGTTTCCGAGTGGAGCCGCCTAGGAGAATCGAACTCCTGACCTTTCATTACGAGTGAGCGCCGAAATGTGCTCATCTGTCCGGCGGTTCAGGTCAGAGGCGTTTCTATGTCCAACACGAACCATTCCGTCCACTGTGTTTCTGCCCGTCTCGGCACACTGTCGGCACGCTGAAAACCGGACGGGGCCAGTGGAAACAGCACGACCGCCGCAGCCCCACCGCAAAGCGGTGACGAGTTCACGTTTGAGTCCGCCGCGGGTGTTGCGACGACCTCTTGAATCCAAGTATCCGCCGGTCCTTCACCCATGCCAGGCCGTGACACACCATGCCTTGCGTTGCCGTATCGCGTCATGCCTCGACCATCGATTTTACGCACTACCAACGGGTTCCGGGCGATTACCGGCCCAGGCTCACGGCACCACGCCGACCCGCTGCGCCAGCCGTCCCAGTTCCCCGGTGGTGAGGTCACGCTGCGCCTGCCGCAGCATCGAGCCCACCAGCTCACGAACCGGAGCCATCCCGCGCACATGCTGGGGCGCGGCGTGCTCTCCGCGCAGCAGTGCGTGCAGCGCCGCCCGGTGGTCACGCTTCATCGCGTGCGCGCGGCCCAGCTCGACGAAGAACTGAGCGTGCCGTATCCCGCTGGGCAGGTCGGCCGGGTTCAGCGTCTCGGCGTAGCGCAGCGCTTCCCCGGGCTCCCGTCGTTCCAAAGCCGAACTCATCCGCCACAGCGCGACATTGGCCGCGCCGAAGGTCCGGTTGCGCGCGGTGCTGCGCCCGCCCGGCGCATCGGGGAGCCGCGCCGCCATCTCGGCCGCCTCCCCCAGGTGGGGTGCCGGATCGCCTCCGGCCAGCGTCTCGGTGAATCCGGCCTGTAGGCGCACCATGCCGACCGTTTCCAGTTCACCGAGTGTGCGAACCTGCGGTGCCAACCTGTCGGCTGTGCCGATCGCGGTGGTCAACGAGGCGGTGAGCGCGCCGGGGCGCGCGGCGAGGATCTGGGACCGCAGGAACGCCGCTGCCGCGACCGGGGCGAGTGAGTCGGCACGCTCGGCCGCCCGCTCGGACTCCTGCGCGGCTGTCCAGGCGAGCGCGTCGTGCCCGCGCTGGCGCAGAGCGGAGGCCACACCGTAGGCGGCGGTGGCCAGCAGGTCCCATGCGGCCGGGTCTCCGTCATCGGTCAGACGGTAGGCGTCGGTCAGCAGGTCCGGCAGCAGTGGGCCGAGGGCTGCGTAATCCCCGGCATGGCGCAGCCGGGAAGCGTGCTCCACGGCGGCGGCCAGCTCGTCCAGAGCGCGCGGCGGGCGGGTGTCGGTGACATTGCCCTGGGTCCACAGCGCGGTTTCGATGGCGGGCACTGCGCGGTGGAATGCACTGGTAGAAGGGTCTATCCGGTCATCGCTGCCGGTGAGGTCCCCGAGTGTGCAGCCGAGCGCACCGGCCAGCGCGAGCAGGGTGCGGCGGGAATCTACCGGCCGTAGCCCGGTCTCGTACTTGGCGATCACCGACCGGCTCAGCCCGGATCGATCGGCCAGCACTTGCTGAGAGATACCGCGCCGCGCCCGGACCTGACGCACCCGCTGCCCGATGAAGGTATCCGGTTCGTCGGTCATGCCGCGCACCTGCGCTTTCCCTGTCGAGTACCCACGCCTTACGTGCATTGTCCCTCAAGTCTCGGGCGACGGCGTGGCGACCGAGCGCGGCCCCAGATGTTCCCTCCAGGAACAATTTCCGCTCTCCCCGGTGTGACGCTCTGCACAGCCCCGCCGCCGAATGGTCGAGCCCTCGGCGGCGGGTGCACACCAGCCGGGGATACGACAGGGGAACCACGATGCAGAGCGAGACACCGAAAGCGATCGGCCTGATACGCAGGAACGCGCACGGCAACGGCGTGGATATCCACCAGATAGCGCAGCGCTACGGCTACCGCCTGGTGCACACCGTCTATCTCGACTGCGGACCGCTGGCGACCGCGCTCATCCTGACCGGCGCCCTGCTCGAGCACAGCGCCACGGCCGTGATCGTGCCGTCGTTCGAGCACGCTGATCCGGTGCGGAACATGATCACCGAACGGGCAGCGCTGGCGACCCCGATGCAGGTGTACCCGCGCGGGTACCGGTGGCCGGTCGTCGATATGGACCGGCGCTGGTGACCGCGCTCGGGTTCGTCGTCGTGATCGGCCTGCCGCTGGGCGTACTGCTGTGGGCAGTGTTCTGGCCGCAGCCCGGCCGGTCCAGAAACGAGACAGAGACGGAGGAGAACTTGCCAAGTCCCGCCGCTCGCGCCGTGACCTCCCCGCCGCCCGCCGAGTTGGCCGAAGCGCTCCGGGCGCTCAAGACAGTGCAGCGGGAGGAGTGCCTGGCGCTCGGCGTCCCGTGGTCCGACGATCGGCTCATCACAGTGGACGAGGCGGGTACGCCGCTCCGGCCGGAGCGGTACTCGGATGAGTTCCAGAAGATCGCGAAGGGCGCCGGGCTGCGGCGTATCCAGCTGAAGGGGCTGCGGGACACCTCGGTCTCGCTCATGCTCACGCTGGGCATTCCGGTCCACATCGTCGCCGCCTGGCACGGACACGACCCATCGATGTCCCTGTCGGTCTACTCCGAGACGCACGCCGAGGACTCGAAGGCGGCGGGGCAGCGCGCTTCAGCTGAATCCGGGGGCTTCCCCTGTGCCTTGACACACTCTTGGCACACTGAGACTTTGAAGGCCCTCCCCGGCGAATCGGAAAGGGCCTCTGACCTGGAGCCGCCTAGGAGAATCGAACTCCTGACCTTTTCATTACGAGTGAAGCGCTCTACCGACTGAGCTAAGGCGGCGTGCCTTTCGGCGTGGCGAGTCTATCGTCTCCTACCTGGGAACGCGAAAACGGCTGGTCAGGAGGTTTGGGCGATGAGGGTGGCGGCCATGGCGGCCACCGCGAAACGGGGCTTGACGTTCCGGTCGAGAGCCTCGCGGCAGGCGAGCACGGCGTCGATGGAGCGCAGCAGGCCTTCGGGGCGGACGCGCTGGGCCAGCTCGTGGGCGCGGTCGGCCATATCGGGGTGGGTCATGGTGATACCGGTGGGGTCGCCGAAGGCGATGGCGAGGGCATCGCGGTAGAGGCCGGCGATATCGAGGAGGGCACGGTCGAGGGCGTCACGGCCGGTGCGGGTGGCGCGGGATTTCTGGCGGCGCTCGAGGTCCTTGAGGACACCGGCCGATCCGCGAGTGGCGCTCGCGGCGCCTTTACCGGTGCCACCGGCGCCGAGGGCGGTGGCGAGTTCGTCGCGTTCGCGTTCGTCACGTTCGGCGCTGAGCTGCTTCGCCTCGTCTTCGGCGGCCTTCACCAGTTCGTCGGCGGCGAGGTAGGCGGTGCCGCGGGCCACCGCGGTTACGACGTCCAGGGCGCGACGGCGGCGGGCGCGGGCCTCGTCGTCGGTGGCGAGGCGGCGGGCGCGGCCGATATGACCGCCGCTCACGGCAGCCGCCCAGTCGGCGGTTTCCGGATCGAGGCCGTCGTGTTCGCGCAGGACCTGGGCTATCGCCGGAGCAGAGGGGGTGATCAGGTGGACGTGCCGGCAGCGGGAGCGCAGGGTGACGGAGATGTCCTCCGGATCCACCGAGGGTGCGCACAACAGGAATACAGTGCGCTCGGGTGGTTCTTCCACCACCTTGAGCAGTACGTTGCCCGCGGCTTCGGTGAGCCGGTCGGCGTCCTCGATCACCACCACCTGCCAGCGGCCGGTACTGGGGCGCCGGGCCGCGATCTGCACGATCCCGCGCATCTCCTTGGTGGAGATACTCAGGCCCTCGGGGACCACCCTCCGGACATCGCCGTGCGTGCCGGCCATGGTGGTGGTGCAGGCGTGGCATCGGCCGCACCCGGGCTGTTCGGGATCGGTGCACTGCAGCGCGGCCGCGAAGCACAGCGCGGCGACCTCGCGACCGGACCCGGGCGGACCCGTGAACAGCCACGAGTGCGTCATGGCGCCCTCGGCCACACCGGATCGGCCCGCGACCGCGGCGGCGGTCAGATCGGCGATCACCGAATCCTGACCCACGAGACGCTCGAAGACACCCACCACGCTCACACCCTAATACGCTCGACCGGCCACGACCGGCCCCCGGGGCACACCAGTACAGGTGCTCCCACCGTCCTGCTCTCGGCTGCCGGAATTCCCCCGCCGGACTACCCGGCGCGCTGCGCGGTGGTGTTCGCCCCATCCAATTGTTCGCGGATGATATCGGCGTGCCCGCTGTGGTGGGCGATCTCACGGAGGATGTGCAGGATCAGGAACCGCGCGGACCACCACACCCGGCCGGGTACCCACGGGTTGGTGGGCGTGGGAATCGACGCGTCCAGATCGTCCACGGCGCGGACGATCTCGGCGGTGTTCGCGGCGACGCGCTCCCATTCGGCGAGCAGACCGGCGACCGTCTCGCCGTCGCCGATGACGTATTCGCCCTCGTAGTCCTCGAGCTTCGTTTCGGCGTTCTCGTCCCGCTCGACCAGCACCTTCGTCCAATCCCGCTCACAGCGGACGATGTGGTGCAGCAGGCCGCCGAGGGTCAGTTCGCTGGCGGTGGTCCGCTGCCGCGCCTGCTCGTCGTCGATACCCCGCAGCGTTATCCGGAACATCTCACGCTGTTCGTCGAGCAGTTGGACGAGATCCTCGCGTTCCCGGCTACCGGGCATCGGCGCTCCTTGTCTTCGGACGGTATTTCGCGCGCGACGTTACTGCGACGGTCCGACAGACAACCGCCGTCTAGTCTTCGCTCTGGGAAGACGACCGGCCCGCGGACTGCTTCGCCGGGGCCTTCTTCGCGGGAGCCTTCTTGGCCGCCGTCTTCTTCGCGGCCGCTTTCGCGGTGGTCGTTTTCTTCGCCGCGGTGGTGGTCTTCTTGGCGACGGCCTTCTTGGCCGGGGCCTTCTTGGCGGTCTTCTTGGCCGCCTTCTTCACCGGACCGCGTGCCCGCCGGTCGGCCAGCAGTTCGGAAGCGCGTTCGTCGGTGATCGACTCGACTTCGTCGCCCTTGCGCAGGCTGGCGTTGGTCTCACCGTCGGTCACATAGGGCCCGAAACGCCCGTCCTTGATGACCATCGGCTTCCCGGTGGCGGAATCGTTGCCGAGTTCCCGGAGCGGCGCGGCTGCCGCGGCCTGTCTACCTCTGCGTTTGGGTTCGGCATAGAGTTTGAGGGCCTCGTCGAGGGTCACATTGAAGATCTGGTCCTCGGTGGCCAGGGACCGTGAATCGGTGCCCTTCTTCAGATACGGCCCGTACCGGCCGTTCTGCGCGGTGATCTCCTCGCCGGAGGCCGGGTCGTTGCCGACCACGCGCGGCAGCGACAGCAGTTTCAACGCGTCCTCGAGCGTGACCGTGGCCGGGTCCATCGATTTGAACAGCGACCCGGTGCGCGGTTTCGGCGCGTTCTTCTTCGCGGTCTTCTTGGCCGTCTGGTCGTCGTCGGTCTCCGGCAGGATCTCGGTGACGTACGGACCGAAACGTCCTTCCTTGACCACGATTTCGTGCCCGTTGCCCGGGTCGTTGCCCAGGGTGCGGCCCTCCTGCGGAGTGGAGAAGAGTTTCTCCGCCACCTCCGGGGTGAGCTCGTCGGGCGGCAGGTCATCGGGGAGATTGGCGCGCTGGGAGGTCGGCTCGGCATCCGGTTTGTCGGGATCGGCGACCATCCGTTCCAGGTACGGCCCGTACCGGCCGACCCGCACCACCACATCGCGACCCGCGTCGTCGCTGAAGAGTTTGATGGAGTTGATCAGGCGGGCATCGATATCGTCGAGCCGCTCCCCGACCATCCGCTTCAGACCGCCGGACCGCGCGACCGAGCCCTCGGCGCCGTCGTCACCCCCGAAGTAGAAGCTGGACAACCAGTTTCCGCGCTGCGCCCGGCCGCCGGCGATGGCGTCCAGATCGTCTTCCATGGCGGCGGTGAAATCGAAATCGACCAGGCGGCCGAAGTACTGTTCCAGCAGCCCGGTCACCGAGAAGGCCACCCAGGACGGCACCAGCGCGCTACCGCGTTTGTAGACGTAGCCGCGATCCAGGATGGTTTTGATGATCGACGAATAAGTGGACGGCCGCCCGATGCCGAGTTCCTCCAGCGATTTGATCAGCGAGGCCTCGGTGTAGCGGGCAGGCGGGTTGGTGCTGTGCCCGTCGGGGTTCAACTCGACGGCGGTGACGCCCTCGCCCTCCGCGAGCTGCGGCAACCGGGTCTCGGCGTCGTCGGACTGACCGCCGGCCTCCTCGTCGACACTTTCCACATAGGCCTTCAGGAAGCCCGGGAAGGTGATGGTGCGACCCGAGGCGGAGAACACGCATTCCTCGCCGGTGCCGGCGGTGCCGGTGATCCGCAGGGTGAGGGTGGTGCCCCGGGCGTCGGCCATCTGCGAGGCGACGGTCCGCTGCCAGATCAGCTCGTAGAGCCGGAACTCGTCGTTGTCCAGCCGCGCGTGCAGCTGGCCCGGGGTGGCGAAGGTGTCGCCCGCGGGACGGATGGCCTCGTGCGCTTCCTGCGCGTTCTTCACCTTCCGGGTGTACTGCCGGGCGGTGGGATGCACGAATTCGGCACCGTAGAGCTGGGTGGCCTGGGTGCGCGCGGCATTGATCGCCGACTCCGACAGCGTGGTCGAGTCGGTACGCATATAAGTGATGTAGCCGTTCTCGTACAACCGCTGCGCGGTGCGCATGGTGCGTTCCGAGGTGAACCGCAGCTTGCGACCGGCCTCCTGCTGCAGCGTGGAGGTCATGAACGGCGCATACGGTTTGCGGGTGTAGGGCTTGGACTCGGCGGAGGTCACCACCAGGTCGGCGCCGTGCAGGGCCTCGGCCAGGCGGCGGGCCCGGGCCTCGTCCAGCACCAGCGCCCGCGAATCGGCCTTGAGCCGGCCGTCGGACCCGAAATCGCGGCCGGTGGCGACCCGCGAGCCGTCCACGTCGACGAGGCGGGCGGAGAAGACCCGCGGATTGGCGGAGTCGGCTTCGCCGCCGGCATCCAGTCTCGCGGCGATATCCCAGTACTCCGCCGACCGGAACGCCATCCGTTCCCGCTCGCGCTGCACGATCACCCGGGTCGCCACGGACTGCACCCGGCCCGCCGACAACCGCGGCATGACCTTCTTCCACAGCACCGGACTGACCTCGTAGCCGTACAGCCGGTCCAGGATGCGCCGGGTTTCCTGTGCGTCGACCAGGTCGTTGTCCAGATCGCGGGTGTCGGCGGCGGCCGCGCGGATCGCCGGCTCGGTGATCTCGTGGAAGACCATCCGCCGGACCGGCACCTTCGGCTTCAGCGTCTCCAGCAGATGCCAGGCGATGGCCTCGCCCTCGCGGTCGGGGTCGGTGGCCAGATACAACTCGTCGGCGTCGGCCAGCAGACCCTTGAGTTCGGTGACCTTGCCCTTCTTCTCCGGGCTGACGACATAGATGGGTTCGAAGTCGTTGTTGACGTCCACCCCGAGCCGCGCCCAGTCCTGGCCCTTGTACTTGGCCGGGACATCGGCCGCACCGCGCGGCAGATCCCGGATATGGCCGACCGATGCCTCGACCGTATAGTCCCGCCCCAGGTAGGGCGCGATTTTGCGGGCCTTCGTCGGGGATTCGACGATGACGAGACGACGCACGGGACGACCCGCCTCGGCTGCGTTTCGGTCTCGTGTTGCCACCGGCGAATCCCTTTCCTTCTCGACCCGCTGAACACTGCTCGGTACGCAGGACGCGGTTGATTGAGCAGATGGTGACGCCTTACATCACCACCAGTCACGTTTATACCTCGACGCCGCGCGTGGTCGAACGGTTGCGACCATCGGGCGATGGCGCGTCGATGCCGTTCAGTATGCAGGGCCGCGCCGACAGTCGGCACGCACGGTGCGTCACGAATCCACGCAGCATCGACTTGACCGGTGTGCGCGAAGGCCGATCCGTCTCCGGCCCGCGCGTGGCGCGGAGCACGTTCGACGGATGCGAGTGGCGAGCGACGGGAGTGCCCCGCCTCAGCGCGGCACGCCACCCTCCGGCCCCGGTCGGCGCCACACTACCCGCCGAGCACACGGCAGGTGCCGGCTCCGGAAAAAGCGCATCCGCAATAGATACAGAGCTTCCTGGAAAGGAAGCCGTATGGGCATCGCCGCGCGCGAAGAGCACGGGTTCAGCGAACGCACCGTCACAAGGACGTCTCCCCGGCTCGGCTGCGCTGATATGCCGAACGCGCATGGCGGACGGGCCGCCGGGCAATTGACGTACCGGCGCGGCGTCCACGCGGAAGCCGCCTGGACGCACGAACGAAGCGTTTCCCCGGGGGCGGTTCGAGTGCACGACGGGAGCCGATGCCCACGAGCGCACGGCCGGGGCGGGCACTCCGGTGCGCCGCGACCACAGGCTCCGAGCCGATGCGCGGCTATGCCGGGAGGGCACGACCGGATCGGGTGCCCGACCGCGCCCAGCGGGCGTAGTCGGCCCGGATACCCGGGCGGGTCGAGAGGGCTCGGCCGGCACGGATGCCCGGTCGAGCCCGGAGCACGTGGCCCGAGCCGATGCCCGAGTATGCCCAGTACGCTCGGCCGGAGCGGAGGCCCGAGTGCGCAAGAAGCGCGTGGCCGGGCCGGGCGCCGGGGTACGCAAAGAGCACACGACCGGAGCAGGCGCCCCGGTACGCAAAAAGCGCACGACCGGAGCAGGCATCGCGGTATGCAGAAAGCGCATGGCCGGGCCGTATGCCTGGGTACGCAAGGCATGCACAGCCCGAGCGAACGTGGCGGTTCGCAAAGAGCGCATGACCGGAGCGAATGCGGCGGTTCGCAAAGAGCGCATGACCGGAGCGAATGCGGCGGTACGCAAAGAGCGCATGACCGGAGCGGACGCGGCGGTACGCAAAGAGCGCATGGCCGGAGCGGACGCGGAGGTACGCATACTCCACATATAGTTCGTCCCTCGCTCCCGTTACGGGAGGCGAGGGACGGACTGGGAGGTGGACTCGCTCAGCTGAGCGCGCGAACTCCGGTGGCCTGGGGGCCCTTGGTGCCCTGGCCAACCTCGAACTCGACCTTCTGATTTTCTTCGAGGGTACGGAAACCCGAACCCTGGATCTCGGAATAGTGGACGAAGACGTCCGCAGAGCCGTCTTCGGGCGCGATGAAGCCGAAGCCCTTCTCCGCGTTGAACCACTTCACAGTTCCCTGTGCCATTCTGTTCCTTCTCTTTTCTTACTCGGAACGGCGGACAACTGGGTTTCGTCCACCGGGCCTGTTGCGGTCGGCGCTACTCTGGACTCCTATGGGGGCCAACGTATGCCGTTCGCAACATCGATCCTGCCAGGGTTAGGACTTTGCATCCGTCCCTCGAACACAGAAGCTTGCGACCGAGAACCAGTGAACCATGTCTTTGGGAAATTCAACAGCGGAGTTACCGACAATTTGCAAAAAAAATGATCTCGCGAATGCGGAGGTAAGGGTTAGTCCGTCCGAATCTGAACTTCCGGTATGTTTGCCTTCCGATAACCAGCGCCCGGACCGCGTACCCGGTTGTGACCCAGATCGCTATTGGGTATCGAACCCGCAGGTGACACGAGGCGGACGGCGGTGTTTCACATTGTTCGAAGACCCGGAAGGCGCCCAGGCATGACCCGAGAGATCCGGCCCGATCAGTCCTATGGGCGATCGTTGCTGAATCGTGTCCTCGATGGCGTTCCGGCCACTGATTCGCGTCTGACCCATATCGCCGAGGTACCCGGCCGGGCCGCCGTACCGGCCGATTGGCCCGCCTGGTCGGCGCCGGAAGTCGTGAACGCACTGCGTGCGGAAGGTATCGAAGCGCCGTGGCGCCACCAGGCGGCCACTGCCGACCATGCCGCCCGTGGACAGCACGTGGTTTTGGCGACCGGGACGGCGTCCGGAAAATCGCTCGGCTACCAGCTCCCCGTCCTCACCACATTGCACGAGGACCAGCGGGCGACCGCGCTCTACCTCGCCCCGACCAAGGCATTGGGCGCCGATCAGCTTCGAATGGTCGGTGAACTCACCCGGCACGGATCCCTGCGCCGGATTCCCGTCGCCGCCTACGACGGCGACACCCCCACCGAGATCCGGCAGTGGGTGCGCGCCGAGGCCCGCTGGCTGTTCACCAACCCGGACATGCTGCACCTGAGCCTGCTGCGCTCGCATCGCAGCTGGTCACGCTTCTTCCGGCGACTCCGCTACGTAGTCGTCGACGAATGCCACGCCTACCGGGGACTGTTCGGCTCCCATGTGGCGCTGGTCCTGCGCCGCCTGCGCCGGGTGGCGGCCCACTACGGCGCCGATCCGGTCTTCGTCCTCTGTTCCGCCACGGCCGCCGATCCGGCCGCGGCAGCGTCCAGGCTGGTCGGCGCCGACTGCGTGGCGGTGACCGAGGACGGGTCGCCACGCGGGCCACGCACCGTCGCGTTCTGGGAACCGCCGCTGCTCACCGCGGTGACCGGGGAGAACGGTGCGCCCGTCCGGCTCGGTGCCACCACGGAGGCGGCACGTATCACCGCCGACCTGGTCGTGGAGGGAGCGCGGACGCTGACCTTCGCGCAGTCGCGCCGGGCGGCCGAGCTGATCGCCGTCCACACCCGGCAGCGCCTCACCGAAATCGACCCCGACCTGGCCGAACGCGTCGCCGCCTACCGCGGTGGATACCTGCCCGAGGATCGGCGAGCCCTGGAAGCCGGGCTTTCGAACGGGTCCCTGCTGGCCGTGGCGACAACGAATGCCCTGGAACTCGGGGTGGACATCGCCGGCCTGGACGCCGTGGTGCTGGCCGGCTTCCCCGGCACGGTCGCCTCGTTCCGCCAGCAGATCGGCCGGGCCGGCCGCCGGACACAGGGTGCGCTGGCCCTGCTCGTGGCCCGTGACGACCCCCTGGACACCTATCTCGTGCACCATCCCGAAGCCCTGCTGGACCGCCCGGTGGAAGCGAGCATCATCGATCCCTCGAACCCGTATGTTCTCGGTCCGCAACTGCTGTGCGCGGCCATGGAACTGCCCATCGCCGACGCGGAGGCCCGAGCGTTCGGCGCCCCCGGAGTACTTACGGAATTAGCAGGTCAGGGGCTCGTCCGGCGCCGAGAAGCCGAGGGCGGCAGCCGCTGGTTCTATACGGGCGCCGAACCACCGCACGACGCGGTCGACGTCCGCGGCGGCATCGGTACCCCGGTCGCGATCGTGGTGGCCGAGACGGGACGCCTCCTCGGCACGGCGGACGCCGGAAGGGCCCCGGCCACCCTGCACGAAGGCGCCGTCCACTTGCACCAAGGCGAGAGTTATGTGGTCGAGGAGCTGGACCTCGACGGCGGTGTCGCCCTGGTCCGCGCCGATACCCCGGGCTGGACCACCAGCGCCCGCCGGATCACCTCCCTCACTCTGGACACGGTGCGCGAGAGCACGATCTTCGGCGAGGTCACCGCGGCTTTCGCGGACGTGACCGTACGCAGCCAGGTGGTGGGCTACCTGCGCACACTGGTCACCGGAGAGGTCCTCGACCTGGTCGAACTCGACCTGCCCGAGCAGACCCTGCCCACCACCGCCGTGCTCTACACCGTGACGCCGGAACTGCTGGACCGAGCCGGGATCGACGCCGCCGCGGTACCGGGCGCGCTGCATGCCGCCGAACACGCGGCGATCGGCCTGTTGCCGCTGGTGGCGACCTGCGACCGATGGGATATCGGCGGGGTTTCCACAGCTCGGCACGCCGATACGGGCCTGCCCACCGTTTTCGTGTACGACGGTCAGCCCGGCGGGGCGGGGTTCGCCGAGCGCGGCTACACGATGCTGCGGCGCTGGCTCGCCGCCACCCTCGCGGCTGTCGAGGCGTGCTCGTGCCGTAGCGGGTGCCCATCCTGCGTGCAGTCGCCCAAGTGCGGAAACGGCAACGATCCCCTCGACAAAGCCGGGGCGATCCGGTTGTTGACCGCGATTCTCGCCGAGCCGACGGGTCGGGAGCGTCGATGCACCACAGCTATGGGGCAACTCGATGGTCACGGCGTTGCCGGGTAACCCAGGGCGGCCACAGTACGCCGACCGGGCCGTCGAATTAAGAGGATAAGCATCATATTAACTGTATTGTTGCTAAAGGACCGGTCGGTAGCTACAGAGGCCTCTTTCGTATCAATTCCGGAACAAATGATGAATGCGAGTAACGGACCATTAATTGCTGTCGCTAAGTGATTACCGTATTCGTCGTTAACAAAATTCGGTATAGGCCGATCACGTCGCTTCTCCGACCGGCCCGGCTCGCGCAATCGCTCGTATACTCCGTGTCCCGAACGGACCCAACGGTACTTTTTCTTCGACCGTGATCACGACATCCCAGCCGTCTATCTCGCACCGTGCGAGATGAGCCGCCACGCGCCGGCCGAGTGATTCTGCCGCCGCGCATCCGGCTTCCGCACCGTTCCACAGTTCCCCCGCGGCGGCCAGGGCGGCGAGGTCCGCCGCGGCCTGCGCCCGGTGCCGCGCCACGACCACCCCGCCGAACTGGACGACGAGCACGGTCACCACGATCAAGCCCGCCAGCGCCAGACATGCCGTGACCGTCGCCGAGCCCTCCTCTCCTACCGGGTGCCGTGTCCGATACCCGATCGAACCGGGAGGCCGAATCACCCGGACGGCACGCACGCACCGCGCACCCCGAGCCGGCGGCATTCGGCCTCGCCGGCTCACGGGCCCGGATCCGGCTCGGTCGCGGCCACCGACTCCGCGCGCAGCCGGAGAACGGGTAACAGTGGAGTATCGGAGGCTACGACGGCGATCACCCGACCGCCTTCGTAGCGCACCGAGATCTCCGCCCCCTCGGGTGCCACCCGGCGGGCGGCGACCTCCGCGGCACCGCGATCGCCACGGGCCGCCAGCCGGGCCGCCTCACGCGCGGCATCCACACACCGCACCTGGGTCACCGCCGCGAGTACCGCTCCCACACACAAGGCAGCGGTAGCGGCGATCGCGGCGAGCGCGATCGCCGCTTCGACGGTCACCGACCCGGTCTCGCCGGTGACCGGGCGCCGGAACGCACCGACGGCCCCCTTGCCGTCGACGGCGACGGCGCTCGGTGCGCCGATCGGATACCTCAGACGCTCGTGTTCAGCGCCTTCTCGATGATCCCGGTCAGCGCGTCGGGGATGCTCTCGCCGGTCACCACGGTGTACAACACCGCGCCGAAAGCGGCCGCGGCTATGGTCCCGATCGCGTACTCGACTGTGCTCATCCCTTCCTCCTCCGACACCACGCGCACCAGCCGGGCCTTCGCCCTTCGCCATGCTCCCCCCACGAGATCCCGCGCGTTCCATATCGTCGTTCGGCTCATAAGCACCCCGACCCCCTCTCTCCTCGGCTCGCACAGCCGTTCCGTACGAGCACATCTCGATACCCGCCGCCGACCGCGGAGTCACAGCAGGCCCCCGCCGAGCACCCCACCCGCCAAGCCGATGATCACCGGCACAATGCCGAGGCAGATGAACGCCGGTAGGAAGCACAGGCCCAAGGGTCCGCCGATCAGGACGCCGGCCCGTTCGGCCCGCGCGGTAGCCGCTTCCTCCACCTGGGTGCGGCGCTCCTCGGCGAGTTCGCCGATGGCCGCGGCCAGTGACGAACCCGAGCGGGCCGAACGCCGCGCCAGCCGGGCGAGCGCGTCGAATTCGGGAGCGCTCGGGCCGCCGGACTCGGTGGGAGCCCACGCCACGGCCGGGTCGGCACCGAGGGCGAGCAGATCGGCCACCCGTTGCAGCCGATCCGACAGCGAATCGGCCGCGGCCGGCGCGACCGCACGCAGCGCGGCGGCGGCCGGCAAACCGGCCCGTAGACAGGCGGCGAGCAGATCGAACAGCGTCGCGATCGCGACCGGGTCGGCGGCCGCGACGGGTTTCCGGGACCGCACCCGCCGGAGAGCCGTGCCGGGGCTCAACCGGGCGACCGCCGGAGCCGGGGCCGGTACCAGCAGTATTGCTGCCGACAGCAGGATGAACGGCCAGCCGTGGATCGCCATCGCTTTTCCTTTCGGTGTCGTTCGATGAGGCCGACCGGGCGGACATCGATCCGGCGCAGACCGCGTCCGGCTTCGGTCGGATGGAGTCGGCGGGCAGGTCCGGGTTCACCGCGGGGCCACCCTCCGGGTGATCTCGTCCGCCCAGAGCAACCCGGCACAGGCCAGGCCGGCGCCGAGCGGCAGGAGAAAGCGGCCCGCCGGGGAGACGAACAGCACTTGGAGCGGATGGGCACCCATCAACTGCCCCAGACCGATACCCACCACCGGTAGCACCGCCAGAATCGCCGCGGTGGCGCGAGCACCGGCGAGCGATGCGTCGGTCCGGGTCCGGAATCTCATCCGGGCGGCAAGGTCGGCGCGGGCCGCCGCCAGGAGCTCGGCGAGAGCCAGACCGTGCCGCTCGGCGACCTGCCAGGCATCGGCCACCCGGCCCAGTTCGGCGGCGATCACCGAGTCGGGACGGAGCAATCCCGCCGCGCCGGATCCGCCCAGCCTGCTGCGCGCCGAACCGACCGCGAAGGCCGCCGCCGCGATACCGCTGCTCTCCCGGGCGGCGACCGCGGCCGCGGCACTCGGATGTGCCCCCACCCGCAGTTCGGAGACCACGGCCTCGAGCCCGTCGAGAAGGTGTCCACATTCGGTGCGGTGCAGAAGTGCCCGGCGGGAGCGGCGCAGCCGCACCGCGACAGTCCCCGTGACGAGCAGCGCGGCCAGCAGGCTGCCGCTCCCCAGCGCGAACGCCAGCGCACATCCGGTACCGCCCGCCCCGAACATCACCCACCGCAGCGGAAACACGCGCACCCTGCGGACTTCGAACACGCTGCCGAATCGCCGCCTGCCGGCAGGCCCCGGAGTGAGCAACAGCGCCAGAGCGGTGCAACCCAGGGCCGCCGCGACCGGGCCGACCGCTGTCACGACCGGGAACATCACCCGGTCCGTTCCGCGAGCACCGCCTGCAGTACCCCGGCGGCGGGTGCCGGACCGGCCGCGCGCCATGCCGGGCGGATCTCCACCCAGCCGGCGTTGTCCCGCTGCACCACACCGATTTCCGCGAGGTACCGGAACCCGTCGGCACGCCGCCGGACGTGCAGCACCACCTGCACGGCAGCGGCCAATTGACTGTGTAGCGCCGACCGGTCCATTCCGCCCAGCCCGGCCAGCGCCTCGAGCCGCGCGGTCACCTCTCGGATCGAGTTGGCGTGGATCGTTCCCGCGCCGCCGTCGTGTCCGGTGTTCAATGCGGTGAGCAGGTCGACGACCTCCGCACCGCGCACTTCACCGACCACTATGCGATCGGGACGCATGCGCAATGCCTGCCGGACCAGATCACGCAACGTGATCTCTCCCGCCCCTTCGATATTGGGCGGCCGGGCCACCAGCCGGATCACATGCGGATGCGGCGGTGCGAGTTCGGCCGCGTCCTCCACACAGATGATGCGCTCCCCCTGGCCCACTTCGGCGAGCAGCGCCGAGAGCAAGGTGGTCTTCCCCGCGCCGGTGCCCCCCACCACGAGGAAGGCCAGACGAGCGCGAACGATCTGTTGCAGTGGGACTTTCGCGCCGGGCGGTACCGCGCCGGATCGGGAGAGCGCGTCCAGTCCCTGGGTCGCCGGACGCAGGATCCGGAGCGACAGGCAGGTGCCACCGCGGGCGGTGGGGGCGAGCACGGCGTGCAGCCGGACACCGAAGCTCTGCCCCAGCACCAGTTCCCGGCCGGACAATTGCCCGTCGACCCAGGGCTGGGCATCGTCGAGGCGACGGCCCGCCGAGAGGGCCAGGCGCTGCGCCAGCCGTCGGACGGCGGCTTCGTCGGGGAAGGTCGTCGATGTCCGTTCGACCCCGCGGCCCCGATCGATCCACACCGCGTCCGGAGCGGTGACCAGCACATCGGCGACCGCGGGATCGTGCAGGAGGGGTTCGAGGACGCCTGCTCCGGTGAGTTCGGTCTGCAGCAACCGCAGGGCGCGCAGCAGATCGGTATCCCCCAGCATGCCCCCGGCTTCGGCACGGATGGCCGCCGCGACCCGTGCGGGTTCGGGTTCCGCGCGGTCTCCGGCCAGCCGTTCCCGAACCCGTTCCAGCAGTTCGGTCGTCACCACCCCCGGGTGTTCGGCGCCGGTGCTCATCCGGCCCGCCGCGGGTCGGGTGGGCTCAGCACCGCCAGTACCGCATCACAGGCGTCCCGCAGGGGCCCGCGCCGTAGCCGCAGACCCCGGCGTTCGAGCCGCGCGGCCAGGCCCGGTTGCGCCCGGACCGCCGCCAGCAGCGGCAATTCCAGCACGGCGGCGATATCGTGGCCGCGCAGGTTGCCCGGCGCCGGACCGCGCACCACCAGGCCGCGGTTGGGGTTGCGCTGCGCGATCCATTCCGCCGCCGCACCGGCTGCCGCCACCGCGCGCAGCTGCGCGGGCACGACGAGCACCACGAGATCGGCGGCATCGAGTATCCGGTCGGTATGCGGCCCGCGCTCGCTGGAGATATCGCACACCACGAGATCGCCCGCGCCCCGCGCGGCGTCGACGACCGCGTGCACGGCGGCCGCGCCGATGGGGCCGGTCCGGCCCCGGCCCCGGCCGCTGGACAGCACCGACAGGCCGCCGCCCGCGGCCGGGAGCGCATTGTGCAGTTCCGCGGCGGCGACCCGGCCGTCGTCCACGACCAGATCCGGCCAGCGCAGGCCCGGCGCGCCCTCGATACCGAGCAGCAGATCGAGGCCGCCGCCGCGGGGCACGCCGTCGACCAGCACCGTATGCGGCCGGAACCCGGCGGCAGCCGAGCGCAGCGCGGTCGCGGCGGCGAGGACGGACGCTCCGGCGCCGCCGCCCGCACCGGCCAGCGCGATCACCACTCCGCCGTCGGTGCGCTGTTCGCCGTACTCGGCGAATTTTTCGATGAGCTCGACCGCGGCGGCCGGGAGCGCGATCACCCGTTCGGCGCCGATCACCGCGGCCGCCTGCCACTCGGCCAGTCCGGGTTCGCCGTCGGTGACGGTGACCACGCCGCTGCGCCGCGGGGGTGCCGTACTCGCGGACACCACGGCGGCCTCGGTGTCGAGCACCACGAGTGGTGCCGCCGACCAGGGATGCCTGCCGGCCGGCGCCTCGGCTTCATCGATTCGCCGGCCGGCCGCGGCCGCGACCCGGCGAACTTCCTCGCGTAACCGGTCGTCCCGGATGAGCACCAGCACCGCGGGTGGCTCCCCGGCGGTGCGCGTCGCGTCGTGATCCATGGACCCAGCCTCGCCCGAGCGGACCTGCTGGAACCGGTGGCTGCGGCGATTGTGGACAACTCGCGGGCTGTGGAGAACTTTTCGAGGCCGGCGACCGTCCCCTGGATAGAGGACGGCCCCAGCCGGGGGGGGAGGAGGCTGGGGCCGTCGGGGTTCAGCCCCGGGGGGTCGGGCTGAACACGCCTGGAACATGTCCAGGTGCCAGCAATACTACACCCAAGAACGGGCCGGAACGCAAGCCCGACGACAAAGAAGTTCCACAGGTCACCTTCACTCCCCTCCTAATGGGAAAAGCACTGGTCAGCACGCTTACGGGCGCATAGCGGGCACGACACGCGACGCGCTGATGCCTATCCTGGAGCGGTGACGGGCTCCGGTAAAACGACACCATCTCCCGGCGATCGGCACCACGAGAACGGCCGCATCGCCGCCTTCTTCGATCTGGACAAGACGGTGATAGCCAGATCGAGCACTTATGTGTTCAGCAAACCGTTCTTCGATCAGGGCCTGATCAATCGACGGGCCGTCTTGGAGAGCAGTTACGCCCACTTCATGTTCCTGCTCTCCGGCGCCGACCACGATCAGATGGAGCGGATGCGGGCGCACCTCACCGATATGGTCGCCGGCTGGGATGTCGCCCAGATCCGGTCGATCGTGGCGGAAACCCTGCACGAGCTGGTGGACCCGCTGATCTATGCGGAGGCCGTCGACCTCATCGCCGACCACCGCATTCGCGGACACGATGTGGTGATCGTCTCCGCCTCGGGCGAGGAAGTGGTGGCTCCGATCGCCGAAGCGCTGGGCGCCACCCATACCGCCGCGACCCGGATGGAGGTCGTGGACGGCAAGTACACCGGTGCGGTCGATTTCTACTGTTACGGCGAAGGAAAGGTCACCGCGATCGAAAAGCTCGCCGCGACAGAGGGTTACGACCTCGCGCGCTGCTACGCCTATTCCGATTCGATCACCGATTTGCCGATGCTGACGGCGGTCGGCCATCCCACCGCGGTCAATCCCGACCGCGGTCTGCGCCGCGAGGCAACGAATCGGGGCTGGCCCGTACTCGGCTTCTCCAACCCGGTCTCACTGTGGTCACGCTTTCAGGCGCCGTCGAAAACCGTGGCCACGGGACTTGCCGTCGCGGTCAGCGCACTTGTCGCGGGAGCAGTGACCTACCGACTGCTGCGACGACGATGAACACCCTTACGACCTGGGCTTATAGCATAAGACTCCGACCGATGTGCCCGATTTCCATTTGTTCCACGAAGTTGCGTCAGCCCTTGATGTGAGTGCAGTCACAGTGTAAAAATGGAGGCACGGAAGGAAGGAAGGCCAAGGCGGAGCCGGAAGAGAAGGCTCAGTCTCCCGACCCACCCTTCCCAGCACGGACACCCGGTACCCACGCGGAGCTCGCCGCGACAAGGGCAGAAGCGTTGTGGGCCTGCGAAATCCGGTCCGTTGCCGGCGATGGCCTCGCATAGCTGCGGGGATGAGCTGCTGCGGAGCCCGGAGGAACGCCGAGGCCGGAGAACACAACCCAAACCAGCACGCATGGTAACCAGGTAGTCCGTGCTCGCGGGCGGTGAGGTCTCACGACCACGCCGCCCGCTTTGACGTTCGAGGGAGATCTACCCGCGGGCGGATGCGCCCTGATCAGCCGGCAGCGGCGTCCGCAATCGATGTCGCTTCGCGTGCGCCGTCCTCGAGCGCGCCGCAGCAGAACAGCACCCAGCCGCCGACAGCCTCTGCGGTCCCCGACCCGAACCCGGCCGCCGCATCCAGATAGGCCTGCCGCCGGCGCAGCCAGAAGACCTCGGGCACGCCGAGCGAGCGAGGGTCTAGCCCACTTGCCACCGTCACCAGCCGGGAGGCGGCCCGTGCGACCAGTCCGTCGGCCGAACCGAACGGTTTCAGGGTCAGCAGCTCACCGTGCACCACGGCCGCGGTGACCGGTGCGGGCGCGGAGGTGGTGAGCAGCGTCTGCGCCAGCACATCCAGGCGTTCCGCGACGCCGCCGTCGGCGCGCGGACGACCCAATTCGTCCTCCTCGGCGACCAGGTCGGCGGCCGCCAGCAGGTGTAGCCGGGCCAGTGCCTGCAGCGGCGCACGTTCCCAGATACCGACCAGGTTGCGCAGCGCGTCGCCGTCGAGTGCCTGTCCCACCCGCAGCGCACCGGCCAGGATCGGGTCGCTGATCGCGCCGTCGGCCGGCAATTCCGTTCTGCCACCCGCCAGCGCCGCCGACGAGCGGGCGGCACGCACGGAGGCCTCCGCGGCAGTGGTGGCCCAGCCGCGGCGGTTCGCCCGGTGCCGGTGGACCTCGGCCAGCGCGTCGCGGGCCTTGTCGGCGGCGACCCGGACCCCGGGCAGTTCGATGAGCGGCGCGAGCGGATCGGTCACGGATCAGCACGCTACCGCCGCCGGATCCCGGCTCGGGCGTCGGCCCCGCAGGCGAGAACCGCCCCGCCGCCGGCGGCGGTAGCGGCCGGGTTCAGCCGGTGAGCAGTTCGCGGCCGGGGATGGCCGCGAGCAGGCGGCGGGTGTACTCCTCGCGCGGGGATTCGAAGATCTCCCCGACCGGGGCCGCTTCGACGATCCGGCCCCGGTGCATCACCAGGACCTCGTCGGCGAGCTGACGGACCACCGCCAGATCGTGGGTGATGAACAGATAGGTCAGGTCCAGTTCGTCCTGGAGCCGGGTGAGCAGATCGAGGATGTTCTGCTGGACCAGGACGTCGAGCGCCGAGACCGCTTCGTCGCAGACCAGCAGTTCGGGTTCCAGGGCCAGGGCGCGCGCGATGGCGACGCGCTGCCGCTGGCCGCCGGACAGCTCGTCGGGATAGCGGTCCAGCACGCTGCCGGGCAGCGCGACGTGTTCCAGCAGTTCGCGGACCCGGCTCTCCCGTTCGGTGCGAGTGCCGATCCCGTGGGTTCGCAGCGGCTCGTCGATACACCGATGGATCGAGTACAGGGGGTCCAGCGAGGCGTACGGGTTCTGGAAGATCGGTTGCACCCGGCGGCGAAACCGGGTCTGCTCGCGCCCTTTCAGGCGACCGATATCCCCGCCGTCGAAGACGACCGATCCGGAACTGGGTTCCAGCAGACCGAGCACCAGTTGCGCAACCGTGGACTTTCCGGACCCCGACTCCCCGACCAGTGCGGTGGTGCGCCCACGGTGCAGCGTGAACGAGACGTCTTCGACGGCAACGGATTCTCCCGGTCGCCACGGCACCGAACCGCGGGTCCGATATCTCTTGGTGAGCCGGTCGGCCACCAGGACGGCATCCCGGGTGGCGAGTTCGCGGACTCGCTCCGGCCGCCGGGCGGCCGCCAGGGACGGTGCCGATTCGACCAGTTTGCGGGTGTACTCGTGCCGCGGATCGCGCAACAGTTCCAGCGCGGGCCCCGATTCCACCACCCGGCCGCGATACATCACCACCAGGTGTTCGGCGCGTTCGGCGGCCAGGCCGAGGTCATGGGTGATGAGCAACATCGCCGTCCCGAACTCACCGGTGAGGCTGTCGATATGGTCGAGGATCCGGCGCTGCACGGTGACATCGAGAGCGGAGGTCGGTTCGTCGGCGATCAGCAGCCCGGGGCGTCCCGACAACGCCATCGCGATCAACGCGCGCTGCCGCAGGCCGCCGGACAATTCGTGCGGGTACTGGTCGACCCGCTGCTCGGGATCCGGTATCCCCGCGGAGCGCAGCAGTTCCACCGCCCGATCCCGGGCGGCGCGGCCGCGGGCGATACCGTTGGCCGCGAGAGTCTCCCGGATCTGGAATCCGATCTTGTGCACCGGATCGAGGTTCGACATCGGGTCCTGCGGAACGAAACCGATTCTCGTACCCCGCAGCTCCACCAGACGCGATTCGGCCGCGCCGGTCAGTTCCGTGCCGTCGAATTCGATACTGCCCGAGACGATCCGGCCGGCGCGCGGGAGCAGGCCGATGATCGCGTGGGCGGTGGTCGATTTCCCGGAACCGCTCTCGCCGACGATGGCCACCGTCTCCCCGGGATACACCGTCAGGTCGACGCCGCGTACCGCGTCCACCCGGTTGTCCCCGTCTCCGAACGCGATCCGCAGATCCCGGATCCGCAGCAGCGGACGCTCTGCCCGGGCGTCGTCGGTCATATCTGCTCCCCGCCTCGAATCCGCTCGCCCACAGTGATCACCTCGACGCCCGGCCTTTCGGATCCAGGGCGTCGCCGAGTGCGTCACCGAGCATGATGAAACCGAGAACCGTCAGCGCCAGCGCGGTGGCCGGATAGAACAGGATCAGCGAACCGCCGCGCAACTGCTGCTGACCGGTGGCGATATCGGCGCCCCACGACACCTCGGTGGGCGGCAGGCCGACACCCAGGAACGACAGTGTGGCCTCGGTGACGATGAAGACCCCGAGCCAGATCGCGGTCACCACGATCACCGGACCCAGCGAGTTCGGCAGCACGTGCCGGATCAGGATGCCGAAACGGGAGACGCCGAGCGCCCGGGCTGCCAGGACGTATTCGCTGTTCTTCGCGGCGATCACCGCGCCGCGGGCGATCCGGGCCGCCTGCGGCCAGGTGAAACCGGCGAGGGTGACGATCACCAGCCCGACCGTGCGCGTGGTCGACAGCTGCATCAGCACGATGGCGGCGAGCATCAGCGGGACGGCGTACACGATCTCGGAAATCCTGGAGATCACCGAATCGAGCAGGCCGCCGTAGTAACCGGCCAGCGCGCCGAGCGTCGCGCCGATCAGGACGAACAGCAGGGCCGCGCCGACCCCGACGAGGACCGAGGCCCGAGCCCCGTAGACGGTACGGGCATAGATATCGCAGCCCTGCAGGTCGAATCCGAACCAGTGCGCCGAACTGGGCGGCAACAGACTGTTGTCGACCACGCAGTAGCGCGGGTCCTGATCGGTGAACAGCCCCGGAAAGGCCGCGACCACCAGGACAAGGGCAATGAGCGCCACCGAGATCAGGAACAGTGGATTGCGGCGCAGACCGCGCCAGGCCTGCCCCCAGAACCCCCGCGGTGCGCCCGCCACCCGCACCCGATCGGTGGTTTCCACGGTCACTGCGTCCGCCGCGGCGACCCAGCGTTGCCGGTCGGGTCTGGTCGGCCGGGCCGGCTTGTCATCGGACATGACCGCGCTCCTGTTCAGGCATAGCGAATCCGCGGATCGAGCACGGCGTACAGCAGGTCCACCAGCAGGTTGGCGAGCAGGAACACCACGATCAGGACCGTGACGAACGAGACGACAGTCGGAGCTTCCCCCCGGACGACCGCCTGATAGAGGGTGCCGCCGACGCCCGGGATGTTGAAGATGCCCTCGGTCACGATCGCACCACCCATCAGCGCGCCCAGATCGGCGCCCAGGAAGGTGACCACCGGGATGAGCGAATTGCGCAGGATGTGCACCCGGACCACCCGGCGTCGCGGCAGGCCCTTGGCGGTGGCGGTACGGACATAGTCGGCGTCCCGGTTCTCGGCCACGGCATTGCGGGTCAGCCGCAGTACATAGGCGAAGGACAACGAGCCGAGCACCAGCGCCGGCACGATCAAGCGACCCCAGCTCGCATCGGCACCGACGGTGACCGGCGCGATCCCCCATTCGACGCCCAGCAGGTACTGCGCGAGGAAACCGAGGACGAATACCGGCACCGCGATCACCACCAGGCTCAGCACCAGCATGGTGGAGTCGAACAGCTTGCCCTTGCGCAGCCCGGCCAGCGTCCCGAACAGCACGCCGAACACCGCCTCGAACAGCAGCGCCAGCAGCGTGAGCCGGATGGTGATCGGAAAGGCACGGGCCAGTTCGTCTTTCACCGAACGGCCGGAGAACGTGGTGCCGAGATCGAAGGTGAAGATGCCCTTCAGGTAGTAGAAGTACTGCACCAGGAAGGAGCGGTCGAGGTGGTAGCGCGCCTTCAGCTGCGCCTCCAGCGCGGGTGTGAGGGTGCGGTCACCGGCCAGCGCGGCGACCGAGCCGCCGGAGACCTTGTAGATCAGGAAGTAGATGAGCAGGGTCGCGCCGAAGAACACCGGGATCATCTGCAGCAGCCGCCGCACTACATACCACGCCATGGGCACTCCTGCGGTCGGGGCGAGGATTCGCCGGCGGCGGTCATATCAGCTCGATGTTCTCGAAATCGGCCAGTCCGTTCCAGCCGAAGACGACACCGCGCACCCGCTCGGAATACCCGGCCGAGTTGACGTAGTCGAAGATCGGGATGGTCGGCATATCGCGCAACAGCAGCGTCTGCGCCCGGCCCACCAGCGCCCACGATTCGGCCTCGGTGGACGCCGCCTCGGCGGCCGCGACGAGCGCGTCGAATTCCTGGTTGTGGTAGTCGAAATCGTTGGTCTCGGAGTTGCTCAGGAAACCCGGCTCCAGGAACTGCAGCATGGTCGGATAGTCGCCCTGCCAGCCCGACCGGAACGCTTTGCCGACGGTCCGGGACGTGATCTGATCGCGCAGTTGCTTGAACGTCGGCAGGGCCGCGCCCACGGCCTCGATACCGAGGGTGTTCTTGATGCTGTTGGCGACCGCGTCCACCCACGCCTGATGGTCGCCGTCGGCGTTGTAGGCGATCTCGAAACGCCCGGACCACGGTGCGATCTCATCGGCCTTCGCCCACAGCCGGCGGGCCTCGTCGGGGTTGTAGTCCAGCAGCTCCGCACCCGGCAGATCACCGTCGTAGCCCGGAAGTACCCGGGAGGTGTAGTCGCGGGCGGGGGCGCGGGTGCCCCGGAAGATCTTGTCCCCGATGGCCTGCCGCTGGATCGCCATGGAGATCGCGTGCCGGCGCAGCCGACCTTCCTCTCCGCCGAAATGCGGCAGGCCCGGCTGGGTCCCGATCCACTGGTTCTGCGCGGTCGGGGCCGAGACCGCCCGCTCCCCCAGATCGTCGTCCACGACGGTCAGCGCGCTGGCGGGAACCGTATCCAGCACATCGAGGTTGCCGGCCAGCAGATCGGCGTAGGCGGCATCGAAGTCCGAATAGAACACGAAGGTCAGGCCTTTGTTACGGGCCGGGCGCCCGCCCCGGTAGCTCTCGTTGGGCACCAGGTCCAGTTTCACATCGTGCTGCCAGGCATCGGCGGCCGCGAAACGGTACGGCCCGTTACCTATCGGTCGCTGCCCGAACGCCTCCATATCCCGGTACGCCGCCGCGGGCAGCGGATAGAACGGGGCATAGGCCAGCCGGGTCCGGAAGTCGATGGTGGGTTCTTTCAGCGCGACGGTGAAGGTGAGATCGTCGAGAACCCGCAGCCCCGACATGGTCGGCGCCCGGGGCGGGTCGGCCTGTACATCCTCGAACCCGGCGATCGGCGCATAGGTGTAGCTCTGCAGCTGCGCGTTGGTGACCAGGGCGCCGTAGTTCCAGGCGTCGACGAACGAGTGCGCGGTCACCGGGGAACCGTCGGAGAAGGTCCAGCCTGGTTTCAGCCGGATCCGGTAGAACTGCTGATCGGTGGTCTCGATCGATTCGGCGACCTCGTCGTGCAGACTGCCGTCCGCCGCGATGCGGCGCAGTCCGGCGAACAACCGGTCCACGATGCGCCCGCCGCCGTTCTCGTTGGTATTCGACGGGACCAGCGGGTTCTGTGGTTCGGACCCGTTGACCGCGATCGATTCACCGAGGGCCGGTGTCACCGTGCAGGCCGGCAGTACCGTCGCGCCGACCAGAACGAGTACCAGGGCAGCCGCCCGCAGCACCCACGACGATCCCCTCACACACCCTCCCGGCTCGTCACGACCACGGCCTCGGCACCCCGCAGAGTTGTCAGCAGACTATAGGGCCCGTTGCGCGTTCCTGCCGGGTTCGTGAACTCTCGTATCGACGGCGCGACCGCCGCCGCGCCGCGGGCGGCCGTTCGTCGGACGCCGACTGCCGCTCACCGGGCACCGGCGACCATTCGTCCCGGGATCACCTCGGCGGGCCGGAGCGAGAGTCTAGGGTCACATATGGCCCCTTATGGTGCAGGTAACGCGAAGGAAGTGACTCAGATGACCGAAACCGCCGATCACCCGGACGCCTACCCGCCGAGTGCGGAGTTCGCTGCCGCGGCGAATGTCGATGCCGGTATCTACGAGCGTGCCGCGCAGGACCGCGAAGCGTTCTGGGCCGAGCAGGCCGACCACCTGCACTGGCACGAGCGGTGGAGCCAGGTACTCGACTGGACCGACGCACCGGTGGCGAAATGGTTCGTCGGCGGCCGGCTCAATGTCGCCTACAACTGTGTGGACCGGCATGTGCTGGCGGGGCGCGGCGACAAGGTCGCGCTGCACTGGGAGGGCGAGCCGGGCGATTCCCGCACCATCACCTATTCCGATCTGCTCGCCGAGGTGAGCCGGGCCGCCAACTACCTGACCGAACTCGGGCTGACCGCGGGCGACCGGGTCGCGATCTATATGCCGATGATTCCCGAGACCATCGTGGCGATGCTGGCCTGTGCCCGTCTCGGGCTGCCGCATTCGCTGGTCTTCGCCGGTTTCTCGCCGACCGCGCTGCGCCAGCGGATCGACGACGCCGAAGCGCGGCTGGTCATCACCGTCGACGGTCAGTGGCGACGCGGTAATCCCGCACCGCTGAAAGAAGCCGTCGACGAAGCGCTGCTCGCCAAGGGCGATGTGCCCTCCAGCGTCGAGCACGTCCTGGTGGTCCGCCGGGTCGGCACCGAGGTCGAGTGGACCGAGGGCCGCGACCTCTGGTGGCACGAGACGGTCGCGCAGGCCGATCCGGTGCACGAGGCGCAGGCCTTCGACGCCGAACATCCCCTGTTCATCCTGTACACGTCGGGGACCACGGGTAAGCCCAAGGGCATCCTGCACACCAGCGGCGGCTACCTCACCCAGACCGGCTACACCCACCGGGTGGTCTTCGACCACAAACCCGAAACCGATGTGTACTGGTGCACCGCCGATGTGGGCTGGGTGACCGGGCACAGCTATATCGTCTACGGCCCGCTGGCCAACGGCGCCACCCAGGTGCTCTACGAGGGGACGCCGAATTTCCCCGACGAGCACCGGCACTGGCAGATCATCGAGAAGTACGGCGTCACCATCTACTACACGGCGCCGACACTGGTGCGCACCTTCATGAAATGGGGCCGCCAGATCCCCGATGCGCACGATCTGTCCAGCATCCGCGTGCTCGGGTCGGTCGGCGAACCGATCAACCCGGAGGCCTGGCGCTGGTACCGGGACGTGATCGGCTCCGGCACCGCCCCGATCGTGGACACCTGGTGGCAGACCGAGACCGGCGCCATCATGATCTCCCCGCTGCCCGGTATCACCGCGACCAAACCGGGCGCCGCCATGACCCCCGTGCCCGGTGTCTCGGCCGCGGTGGTCGACGAAGAGGGCAAGACCGTGCGGCGCGGCGAGACCGAGGCCAACGGCTATCTGGTCCTGGACCAGCCGTGGCCGTCGATGCTGCGTGGTATCTGGGGCGATATGGAGCGGTACCGGGCCACCTACTGGGATCGTTTCGCCGACCAGGGCTGGTACTTCGCCGGCGACGGCGCCAAACTCGATGTCAACGGCGACCTCTGGGTATTGGGCCGGGTCGACGATGTGATGAATGTTTCCGGTCACCGCATCTCCACCGCCGAAGTGGAATCGGCGCTGGTCGGGCATTCCGGTGTGGCGGAGGCGGCGGTGGTCGGCGCCACCGACGAGACGACCGGTCAGGGCATCGTGGCCTTCGTCATCCTCACCGCCGAGGCCACCGACACCGGGGCCGCGATGGTCGACGAACTCAAGGCCGAGGTGGCCCGCGAGATCAGTCCGATCGCCCGCCCGCGCGAGATCCATGTGGTGCCCGAACTGCCGAAGACCCGCAGCGGCAAGATCATGCGCCGGTTGCTGCGCGATGTGGCCGAGGGCCGGGAGCTCGGTGATACCTCGACCCTGGTCGATCCGCAGGTCTTCGAATCCATCCGGGCCGGCCGGGCCGACTGACCGAAACCGGTCCGGGCGCCCGCCCACGCGAACCCACGGCCTTCTCCGGCCGGTCGGCTTGCGTGGGCGGGACCCGTTTCGCGGCGTCGGGGGCGGCGCCAATACAATTGCTCCAGGTGTGCCGGGAAGTCTGGTCGGCGAGATGCGCGCGTGTCTACGGAAGGAAACTTCCACGGCGGGCGCGGTAGACGTCCGTGCGACCGAAAGGTTTCCCCGTGGTCACCAACCCCCGGCCGGAACTCGCCCGATACCTGCGGACCGAAACCGTCGGTGGCGCACTGCTGCTCATCGCGGCCGCGGTGGCGTTGCTCTGGGTGAACTCGCCGTGGGGGCAGAGCTACCTCACACTCACCGAAACCCACCTGGCGATCCCGCCGCTGCACCTGGACCTCACCCTGGCCGACTGGGTGAAGGACGGTCTGCTCGCGGTCTTCTTCTTCGTCGCCGGTCTCGAACTCAAACGCGAACTCGTCGTGGGCGAACTCGCCGACCCCAAACGCGCCGCGCTCCCGATCATCGCGGCCGCCGGCGGGGTGGTGACGCCGGCGATCATCGCCTACACGGTGGGTTTCGGGGTCGACGGAATGGACCGCGGCTGGGCGATTCCGGTCGCCACGGATATCGCCTTCGCCCTCGCGGTGCTGGCCATGACCGGTTCCCGGATCCCGGCCAGCGCACGGGTCTTCCTGTTGAGCCTGGCCGTGGTCGACGATCTGATGGCGATCGCGCTCATCGCGGTACTGTTCACCACCGGCTTGGCTTTCGCCTGGCTGGCGGCCGCACTGGCCTGTTGCGCGGGCTGGTGGTTCGCACAGCACAAGCGGTGGACCTCCCCGCTGATCTACATTCCCTTGGCCCTGGTCTGCTGGTACGCGCTGCACGAAGCGCATATCCATCCGACGCTGGCGGGCGTGGCCTGCGGTCTGCTCACCCGGGTCCGCCCGGACGAGGGCGAAGCCGAAGCGCCGGCCGCCCGCTGGGAGCACCGGTTCCAACCCATTTCGGCCGGGCTGTGCGTACCACTGTTCGCGCTGTTCGCGGCCGGGGTACCGATCAACGCGGAAGTTTTCGGCGATCTGTTCACCGACCGGCTGTCGCTGGCGATCATTCTCGGTCTGCTCATCGGCAAGACCACCGGCATCTTCGGGATCAGCTGGTTGGCCGTCCGCACCGGAATCGCCGAACGGCCTGCGCATCTGGGTTATCGGGACATGTTCGCCCTGTCGGTGCTGGGCGCGATCGGGTTCACCGTTAGCCTGCTGGTGGCGGAACTGGCATTGGAGGACTATCCCGATTCCGCCGAACTCGCCAAGGCCGCGGTCCTGGTGACGTCCATGGCCGCATCGCTGGTCGGTTCGGCGCTACTGTTGCGGCGTGGGCGTGTCCACCGAGCACGGCGCGACGCGGATGCGCTAGAACCAGAACAGTAAGACCGAGCAGGATCGGGACAGGGAGAGGGTCGACCACGTGAGTGTCACACAGGGCGGTAACGGAGACGGTGTACGAGGCGGCACGGTCACCTCGATTCCGCTGTCCGAGATCGACCCGCACGCATCGGCCAGTTTCGGCAGTCTGGTCCGCGACGCCTCCGAGCAGGTCTCGACCCTGGTCCGCGCCGAGGTCGCCCTCGCCAAGGCCGAGGTCACCGGTGAGATCAAGAAGGGCCTGCAGGGCAGCGTCTTCTTCATCGGCGCACTGACCGTACTGCTGTTCAGCAGTTTCTTCTTCTTCTTCGCCGTAGCCGAGACCCTGGACATCTGGCTCACCCGGTGGGCCGCATTCTGGATCGTCTTCGCGCTCATGATCCTGGTGACCGCGCTGCTGGCGTTCCTCGGCTACCGCAAGGTGAAGAAACTGCGCGCGCCGGAGAAGACCATCGATTCGCTCAAGCAGACCCGTACGGTCCTGCCCTCCGGGTTCGGCAGCCACGACGAGCCCAGCGCGCTGGAGAAGACCACGCAGCGGTAGGCGGGACCGGCACACCGCGACGCCCCGGCATTCACTACGCTCGGACGACGTGGCGTCGAACTTTCCACCGGACCCGTCCAGCGTGCGCTTCGGCGGCCCCTGGACGCACCGCGATGTGCACGCCAACGGGATACGCCTGCACATCGCGAGTGCCGGACCGGAGCATCCGGACGCGCCGCTGGTCGTCCTGCTGCACGGGTTCGCGGACTTCTGGTGGTCGTGGCGCCATCAACTCACCGCACTCGCCGACCTCGGCAACCATGTGGTCGCGGTCGATCTGCGCGGCTACGGCGACAGCGACAAACCGCCGCGCGGCTACGACGGCTGGACACTGGCCGGTGACATCGCCGGGCTGATCCGCGCGCTCGGGCACACCGGCGCGACTCTGGTCGGGCATGCCGACGGTGGTCTGGTCTGCTGGGCGACCGCGGTCCTGCACCCACGGCTGGTCCGGTCGATCGCGGTGGTGTCCTCGCCGCATCCGGCGGCCCTGAAGAGTTCGGTACTGCGGGACAACGCCCAGCGTCGAGCGTGGTTACCGGAGTTCCTGCGCGACCAGCTTCCCCGCTACCCCGAGCACCGGCTCACCCGCGACGACGGTGCCGGAGCCGTGCGGATCCTGGCCGGCCGCGGCGCGCGGTCCTGGGCGCGTACCGCGGAATTCGCCGACAGCGCGAACCGGATGCGTTCGGCCATCCAGATTCCCGGGACCGCCCACTGCGGGCTGGAATACCGGCGCTGGGCCTTCCGCAGCCAGTGGCGGGCCGACGGGCGCCGGTTCATGGCCGTGATGCGTCGGCCGATCGATATCCCGGTGGTCTCCATGCGCGGCGAATTCGACCGCTACATCCTGCCCGCCACGGTGCACCGCGGCCCGCAGCTGTCACCGCACCGCCGGGTGGTCACCATCCGGGATGCCGCGCATTTCGCGCATCTGGAGAACCCGGACGCGGTCACCGCGGAGATCGAGAAACTGCTCGCCGGGACGGACCGGCGAAGACCGGGTCGTTACGCCTGACGAGCACTGTGGGGGCAGCGTTCGCAGCTCGCGTACGCCCGGGGGCACCGGCCACATTCGGCATCGACCCGGTGTGTCCATGGGCGAGATCCGACAGCAGCGGTCCCGGCGCAGCCGCTGTGCGGGTTCGGGTACCGCGCCGACGGGCTGCCCGATTACCGGCGCATCGTCGCGGGGTCGCCGAGGCCCCGGCGTCGAGCCCGCCGGCAACACCACCCGAGGTACCGCCCGACCCGGCCGGCTGCCCGCCGTCAGCTCAGTACGCAGGGCCCGGTGTCCACCGGCGAACTGGCCGAGGGTGCGATATCGATCCGCTCCCGGACCTCGTCGAGGGTGAGCACATAACCGGTGTCGTCGTCGGTGACGGCGGCGCCGAACACCACGCCCAGCACCTTGCCCTCGGTATCGACCAGTGGGCCACCAGAATTACCGGCCCGCACCGAGCCGCGCACGGTGTACACCTCACGCTCCACCGTGCCGTCCCGGTAGATGGTCGGACCGGTCAGGTCCAGCGTCTCGCGCACCCGGGCCGCGCTCGCCGTGTACCGGCCACCGCCGGGATAGCCGAGCACGATCGCGCTCTCACCCGATCCGGCCGGCTCCGGCGCCTGCGGAATGACCGGCGCGACCAACCCGGGCACCGACAGCACCGCGATATCCATGGACGGGTCGAATTCGACCACCGTGGCATCCAGCGGTCCGGCCGCGGAATCCACCGTCACGCTGGTGGTTCCGGCCACCACGTGCGCATTGGTCATCACCCGCTCCGGCGCCACCACGAACCCGGAACCTTCCAGCGCCCGCTGGCAGCTCGGTGCCACACCGCGGATACGCAGCACGCTCTGCTGCAGGGAACCGGCGACCGGGCTGGCCAGCACGCTCGGATCCGGCGGTTCCACCGCGGCGATGGGCGCGCGCCCGAACGGGCCGATCACATCCGGCAGACCCGAGGTGTTGAGCAGTTTGGAGAACTCGTTGGGCAAGTGGCGCAACCAGTCCGGGGCGACCCGGTTGACGTCGGCGAGTACGCGGGAACTGTTGATGGCCGAGGCGATGGCGGGCTGCGACGAGGTCGCCAGCGGGAGGGCCAGCAGCCAGGCCGTCACCAGTACGGCGCCGGTCTGCAGCACCGCGCCTACCGCGCTGTCGGCACCGCGCGCGAACGGATGGGTCATCCCGCTGCGCGCCGCCCGGCCCAGCACCATGCCGGCGACCTCACCGACGATCACCAGCAGCACGATGAGCAGAACCCCGGCCAGTACCCGGCTGCGGCCCTCGTCGATGTGCACGAGAATGTGTGGGGCGATCAGGATGCCGGCGACCGCGCCGAGCACCACCCCGAGAAAAGCCAGTGCGGACGCCACCGCCCCCTGCCGCCACCCGGAGGAGGCGGCCAGAAGAGCCAATATGACAACCGCTATATCGAGCCACGCCGAGGAGCTCACAACACCATCCCCACCGCGGCCAACGCCTCTTCCAGATCACGCACGTCGGTTCGGTCCCATTCCGATTCCCAGCCCAGTGAAGTCATGAGTCCGGCCAGTATGCCGCCGGTGAGCCCCCAGACCAACATTCCGTCCACCTGGAAGGCCGGACTCCGGTACCCGAGCGCGCTGCGCACCAGGAAGCGGTTGGCCGGGTCGAGGAGATCCGCCATCGGAACCCGTACCACGCGATCGGTTTCCGCCCGGTCCACCACGCGCACCTCGCTCGGGGTGCGCCAGTAGGAGACGACCGGGGTCACATCGAAGCGCGACGGCGGGACGAACAGTTTCGGCAGCGTGGTGACCGGCTGCACGCCGGTCCGGTCCAGGCCGGTTTCCTCCCAGGCCTCCCGTAACGCGGTGTCGACCGGACCTTTGTCACCGGGGTCCACGGCGCCGCCGGGAAACGCCACCTGCCCACGGTGCTGCCGCATAGTGGACGCGCGCTGGGTGAGCAGGATCTCGGCGTCGGCGGGCAGGCCGCCGGGCGCGGCCGGGTCGCCGGCCGGATCACCCGCGAAGAGCACCAGCACCGCGGCCTCGCGGACCTTGCCCGCCACCGCGCGCCGCAGGCTCCGCGTCCGGCCCAGGGTGTCGGAAAAATCGGGCCGGCCCGGCCCCGCCGCCCCACTCAGCCAGGGCGGCACTCGATCTTCGCTCACGGGGCCTCCCTCGGAGGGACTACTTGCGGTCCGCGGAGGCCGGAGCGAAGGCGAAGGTATCGCCTCACCGGGCCTCCCGCGGCAGGGTTACATCCGGTCGGCGGAGGCCGAAGCGAAGGCGGAGGTATCGCCTCACGCGGTGACTCCCAGTGCGCCGGCCACACTGGCGGCGATATCGTCCGCGTCGCGGAACGGGCGGGCGACATAGTCCGCGATCGAACCGTCCGGGCGGACCAGAACGGTGATCGGCAGGGCCGTCGGGGCCTGCGCGGCGGCGCGGACCTGGGCTTCGGGGTCTTGGAGGCCCGGCAGGTGCAGTTCGGCGCGTCCCTGCGCCCGCAGATCGTCGTTGAGGGCGGCGAGCAACGCGAGCGCCTTCGCCTCGTCCGGGTCACTGTGCACCGTGACCACCTGCACCGCGGAGCCGGCCCGATCGGCGTACTCCTGGAAGAGCGGCAGTTCGGTACGGCACGGCTGGCACCAGTACGCCCACAGGTTGAGCACGACGGGCCGGCCGGTGAGGCGGCCGGGGTACGCCGGCGAGGCATCGGCGAGACAGCTGAGCACCACATCCGTCAGCGGACCCGGCCGCTGTGCCGGTGCCGAGGCGGTGGGGCATTGCGCGGCCCCGGACGCCGCCCGCAGCGCGGGATCGATCGTCCGGGTGGGCTGTGCGACGTGCCCGGCGTTTTCCGAACCACCGCGCGGCCAGAAAGCGATCGCGGCCGCAAATGCCACGATTACCGCCGTCAATGCCCATTTCCAGAAAACCGGTACGCGACTCACCGGCCCACCAGTTCGAGCAGATGCGGCGCCTCGGGTCCCTTCACGAGTTTGGCCGCCGCTTCCGGATCGGTGGGCCCGGCCCCGAAGGAGGGGCAGTCCTTGGCCAGCAGGCAGACCCCGCACGCCGGCTTCCGGGCGTGACAGACACGGCGGCCGTGGAAGATCACCCGGTGCGACAGCATCGTCCACTCCTTGCGCTCGATCAGCGCACCGATCGCGTGTTCGACTTTTACCGGATCCTCCTCGGCGGTCCACCCCCAGCGACGAACCAACCGGCCGAAATGGGTATCGACGGTGATACCCGGAATTCCGAATGCGTTACCGAGAATCACATTGGCGGTTTTTCGGCCGATGCCCGGTAAACGGACCAGCTCCGCCATCGTGTGAGGTAATTCACCGTCATAGTGTTCGAGGAGTGCCTGTCCGAGGCCGATGAGTGAATTCGCCTTGTTGCGATAGAAACCGGTGGGACGGATGAGTTCTTCCAGCTCCGCACGGTTGGCCTCGGCATACGCCCGCGCGTCGGGATAGGCGGCGAACAGAGCGGGAGTGGTCATATTCACTCGCACATCCGTGCATTGCGCCGACAGGATCGTGGCCACCGCGAGTTCCAGCGGAGTACCGAAATCCAACTCGCAATGGGCGTCGGGAAATGCGCGCGCCAGAAGCCGGTTCATCCGGCGCGCGCGACGCACCAGACCCAAACGTGTTTCCGCCGGTCGAGTACTGGATTTACGGGTGCGCGCCGCGCCGGCGGCCGGGCGCACGACAGCCGCCTCGGCAGTGCCGGAAATGTCGCTTCCGACGGTTTCTGAGGGGGAGGTACGCACCCGTCCACCATACGGAACCGTCCGACAACGTTGTCTTCTCAGTTCTACTCCCGTATTCCATCTGAGACCTCGACCGTGTTAACTACCCGGCATGCAAGGACTCGCTGTGGTGCTCTTCCCAGTGGTGTTGATGCTGTTCGCACTCGGCATGGAACGGGTGGAGAACCGTCTGCGCAAACTTCTCGAGCCCGACGAGGAAGTCCAGGCCTACCTGGACAAGGCCAGCAACGCCGAGGTCAACGAGCTGACGAAGCTCGGACTACCGGCGGCGGTCGCGCGTATGCGCCGCCGCCGTAATCGCAGCGAGGAGGCGCGCGAGACCGTCGACATCGCCCGTGCGAGCTGATCGACCCTGCCCGTGCGGTCCGATCGCGCGGGCGGCCGGACCGCCCCGACTCGCCCACGGTTAACCTTCCTTACGTGGTGTCTGTCACTGCGCGTCGATAAGGCCGCGTAGACTGCACTGTCGGCCGAACCGCATCGGTCCGCCCGACGACTACAGCCATTTCCCTAAGGAGCACATTCGTGGACGAGGCCCTCGCCAGAGCAGGCATCTTCCAAGGCGTTGAGCCCACCGCGGTGGCTGCGCTCGCCAAACAGCTGCAGCCCGTGGATTTCCCTCGCGGCCACGTCATCTTCAACGAGGGCGAACCGGGTGATCGGCTGTACATCATCACGTCCGGCAAGGTGAAGCTGGGCCGCCGGTCCCCGGACGGCCGGGAGAACCTGCTGACCATCATGGGTCCGTCGGATATGTTCGGCGAGCTGTCGATCTTCGATCCGGGGCCACGTACCTCGACGGCCACCACGGTGACCGAGGTGCGCGCGGTGACCATGGATCGGGACGCGCTCAAGTCGTGGATCGATCAGCGACCCGAGATCGCCGAACAGCTGCTGCGGGTACTCGCCCGCCGGCTGCGCCGGACCAACAACAACCTGGCGGACCTGATCTTCACCGACGTCCCCGGCCGGGTCGCCAAGGCGCTGCTGCAGCTCGCACAGCGGTTCGGCACCCAGGAGGCCGGCGCGCTGCGGGTGACCCACGACCTGACCCAGGAGGAGATCGCCCAGCTCGTCGGCGCCTCCCGCGAGACGGTCAACAAGGCGCTCGCCGATTTCGCGCATCGCGGCTGGCTGCGCCTCGAGGGCAAGAGTGTGCTGATCTCCGATTCCGAGCGGCTGGCCCGCCGGGCCCGCTGACACCGCGGCACCAACTTCCCGGCACGCCCGGGTATCCGCCCGATTGCGGAGGGCGGACCGGCTCCGCCGTCACCGGTTGATACCGGCGCGCTCGGTACTTCCGGCGCTACTGCGTAGAGCGGGCGGCGCTCCGAGGGTTATCGTCCCCTCGGAGCGCCGCCCGCTGCCGAATACGCTCGACTCAGTTCTGCGTGTCCCGCTCCGACCGCAGATACGTGAGCTGTGATTCCACCGAGCTGCGGGCGGCCGGCCACAGGCTCTCGTCGACGTCGGAGTACACCCTGCGCACCACATCCATGGCGTCCGCGTCCGCACCGAGCGCTTGCAGCGCCGTACGGACCTGTGCGAGCCGCTCGTGCCGATGCGTGATGTAGTACCGCGCCACCGGTTCCACATCCGGATGATCCGGACCGTGGGCGGGCAGCAGGGCCCGCCCGGCACCGGCTTCGAGTAACCGGTCCATCGACCCCAGATAGTCCCGTAGCGTGCCGTCACGATCGAGCACCGTGGTGCCGCGGCCGAGAATGGTGTCCCCGCTCAGGAGCGCGTCCGCCAGCAGGAAACTCACCGAATCGGCCGTATGCCCGGGAGTGTGCAGCACCGTGATCCGCAGACCCGCGGCCTCGACCACTTCACCGTCGGTCAGCACCGCCACTTCGCCGCGCAGGAACTCCGGGTCCATGGCCCGTACCGGTGTCCCGGTCAGCCGCACCAACTCGTCGATACCGCCCGTATGGTCGGGATGCCGATGGGTGATCAGGGTGAGCGCCACCGCGCCGCCGGTCGCCTCGGCGATCGCCGCGATGTGCTCCGGGTCGTCCGGGCCCGGGTCCACCACCACACAGTCCGCGCGATCGGGTGATCGCAGGATCCAGGTGTTCGTACCGTCCAGAGTCATCGGTCCCGGATTGTTCGCGAGCAGTACCGACGCCGACGGCGTCACCACGCGCAGTTGCCCGTAGGCCGGATGGGTGAGTGTCACCACAACACCTCCAATTCGAAAGTCGCCCGTTCGAATCTATGGGCAACGCGGCGGGTCTGCCGAACCAGGAGCGCCCGTCCTGCTCAGCGCACCTCGGCGACGAGTTCGACCTCCACCGGGGTGTTCTTCGGCAGTTCGAAGACCCCGACCGCCGAGCGCGCGTGCGCGCCCGCGGGCCCGAACACCTCACCGAGGAACTCCGAGGCGCCGTTGATCACCAGCGGCTGATCGGTGAATCCCGGTGCCGAGGCGACGAACCCGACCACCTTCACGATCCGCACGACCTCGTCGAGGCCGACCAGGTCGTGCACGGCAGCCAGCGCGTTCACCGCGCACCAGCGGGCCGCGGTCACCGCCTCGTCGAGCGAGACCTCGGCCCCGACCTTCCCGATCGCCGACAGCTCTCCCGCCACGAACGGCAGCTGCCCGGAGGTGTAGACGTGGTTGCCGGTGCGTATCGCGGGCACGTACGCGGCCACCGGAGCCACCACGGGAGGCACCGTCAGACCGAGCCGGTCGAGGTTGGCCCGCCATTCGGTCACGGGCCGATTCGCTTCGGATTCCGCCATGGCACTTACTGCTTCGGCCGTTTGAGGTAGGCCACGTGCTGCTCACCGGTCGGCCCGGGCAGCACGGTCACCAGCTCCCAGCCGTCGGCGCCCCACTGATCCAGGATCTGTTTGGTCGCATGCGTCAGCAGCGGTACGGTCGCGTATTCCCACTGGGTCACATCGCTCATGCGCACGGAGCCTACTGGGTGCCGTCCGCGAGGCCCACGGCGCAACCGCGGGTCCGGTGATAGAGGGGCGGTCCCGGTGTCTGGTACACCACATCCGCACAAACCCCAGTATGCGGGCGTCCGTCCGGTGCGAGTTATAGGCTCGCGACCGTGGCAGAACCAACGACGATGTCGGAATCGGCCGAACCGGGCCTGAAGACGGGGTGGCCCGACAGCGCGACGAACGCCCGCCTGCACTACGTATCCGGTAAGGGCGGCACCGGTAAGTCGACGGTGTCCGCGTCCCTGGCACTGGCGTTGGCCGCCGGGGGGCGGCGGGTGCTGCTGGTCGAGGTGGAGAACCGCCAGTCGATTGCCCAGCTGTTCGATCTGCCGCCGTTGCCGCCCACCGAAACGAAGATCGCGACCGCCGACGGCGGCGGCGAAGTGGTGGCCCTGGCACTCGATATCGAGCACGCGTTCCTGGAATACCTCGATATGTTCTACAACCTCGGCTTCGCCGGCCGCGCGATGCGCCGGATGGGCGCCATAGATTTCGTCACCACCATCGCGCCGGGCCTGCGCGATGTCATCCTGACCGGCAAGATCAAGGAATGCGTGGTCCGGTCCGATAAAACCGGGCGTCCCGTCTACGACGAGGTGGTCGTCGACGCACCGCCGACCGGCCGGATCGCCAGTTTCCTCGACGTCACCCAGGCCATGGCCGAACTCGCCAAGGGCGGCCCGATCGCCGCCCAGGCCGACGGGGTATCCAAACTGCTGCATTCGGACCAGACGGTGATCCATCTGGTGACGCTGCTCGAGGCACTGCCGGTCCAGGAGACCCTGGATGCCATCGCCGAGCTGCGCGGAAACGACCTGCGTATCGGCAGCGTGATCGTCAACCGCGCCGCGCACAGCCCGCTCAACGCACAGACGCGGGCCGCCGCAGCAGCCGGTGAACTCGATACCGACGCCGTGCGCGCCGGATTGGAATCCGCCGGGATCACCCTATCCGCGGCCGACTTCGCGGGCCTGCTCACCGAGACAGTGGAGCATTCCGCCACCCTCGGCGCCCAGGACACCAGCGCCGCCGAACTGCTGGATCTGGAGGTCGCCCGGCTGCTGCTGCCCGCCCTCCCCAACGGTATGGACCTGGGCGGTCTCTACGAACTGGCCGCCCATCTGAGCGAGCAGGGAGTCCGATGAGCACCCGACCGGCAGGCCCGGCCCCCCTCGACATCTCGACCATCCTCGGCGACCCGACGGCTCGCGTCGTGGTGTGCTGCGGTTCGGGCGGCGTCGGGAAGACCACCACGGCGGCGGCGATCGCGTTGCGCGCGGCCGAGCAGGGACGCAAGGTCGTCGTCCTCACCATCGACCCGGCTCGCCGACTGGCCCAGTCGCTGGGCGTCGCGGACCTGGACAACCGTCCGCAGCGGGTCGAACTGGGGCCGGAGGCGAAGGGCGAGTTGCACGCCATGATGCTGAACATGCGACGCACATTCGACGAGATGGTGCTCGAGCACACCTCCGCCGACAAGGCCGAGCAGATCTTCGCCAACCCCTTCTACCAAGCGGTGGCCTCCTCGTTCGGCGGCACCCAGGAATACATGGCAATGGAGAAGCTGGGCCAGCTCGCCGGGCACCGCGAATGGGATCTGATCGTCGTGGATACCCCGCCCTCACGTAACGCCCTGGACTTTCTCGATGCCCCCAAACGGCTCGGCACCTTCTTGGAGGGCCGAATGATCCGGGTCATCATGGCTCCCGGCCGGGGCGTCGGGCGGTTCGTCACGGGCGCCATGGCCCTGGCCGTACGCGGGGTGTCGACCATCGTGGGCGGCCAGATGCTCAAGGACGCCTCGAACTTCCTGCAATCACTGGAATCGCTGTTCGGCGGCTTCCAGGAGCGGGCCAACCGCACATTCGCCATGCTGGCCAGGCCCGGTACTCATTTCCTGGTGGTCGCCGCACCGGAACCCGATGCGCTGCGCGAGGCGTCGTTCTTCGTGGACCGGCTGTCCACCGAACAGATGCCGCTGGCCGGGCTGGTACTCAACCGGACCCATCCGGTGCTGTGCTCGCTGCCCTCGGATCACGCTCTCACGGCCGCCGACGGGCTCGATGATTCGGATCCGCTATCGGCGGGAGTGCTGCGCGTCCACGCTCAGCGGGTCGCGACCGCACGGCGCGAACAGCACCTGCTGCACCGGTTCACGGGCGCGCATCCGCGGGTGCCGATCGTCTCGGTGACGGCGCTGCCGTTCGATGTGACCGACCTCGACGCCCTACGAGCGGTCGGGGCGCAATTGGCCGGTACGCGGACTCCCGAGGACCACTGAGCCGTCCGGGCCGGCTCAGCGCGTCCCGACCGGGCAAACCGCCGGGCACTCGAAATCTCAAGTGCCCGGCGGTCGGTCGTCCAATAGGGATTTGGGTTTACATAGCCACCTGGTGCTGACGCTGCGCGTGGAAGAAATCCGACCACGAGGTCACCTCGGGATGCTGTTTGAGCAGCGCCCGCCGCTGCCGCTCGGTCATACCACCCCACACCCCGAACTCGACCCTGTTGTCCAGAGCGTCCGCCCCGCACTCCATCAGGACCGGGCAGTGCCGGCAGATCGTCGCCGCCTTGCGCTGGGCCGCGCCGCGTACGAACAGTTGGTCGGGATCCACTTCCTTGCATCGGGCCTGGGCCACCCAGGCGATCCTTGCTTCGGCCTGCTCTACGTCCAATCGAGCGACGGGGGTTGTCATGTGCATTTGGTGTGCCCCTTTGCCAGTCCGAACACCGGGTCACGGCGCTCCGGAATCGCGTCCACTACGCAGCAACCCGAACCCCGCTGCGAAGTGCACCACATTCCACATTGAGTGTTAGCTCTATCACACTGAGCTCTCAATCTAGGTAAAGGTATGCCCATTGCGCAAGACCGAGTGATGACTTTTTGGTACGTCCGTGCCTGCGGCCCGGCGGGCGACACCTGCCTTCCGCCCCGTAAACGCACGTCAAGCGCCCTGCGCGATACTCCCCGCTCAATACACTGATCAGCGAACACAACACCCGGCGTCCACACTTCACGAACCCCGAACGGTGACCCTCTACGCTGGTGCTGTGCCGATCACACGTGCGCTCCTCAAGCTGGCGGGCAGCTGTGTACTCGCCTCCGTGCTCGTAGCGGGATTGTTGTTCCCGGTCGCCGGAGGTTTCGGATTCGTCTCGAATCGCGCCGCCGACGCCGTCGACAACGTGTCCGCGGAACTGGTCGAGGGAACCGTCCCCGCCGTGTCCACCATGGTGGACGCGGCCGGCAATCCCATCGCCTGGCTCTACGAGCAGCGCCGGTTCGAAGTGCCCAGCGACCAGATCTCCAACGATATGAAGCTGGCCATCGTCTCCATCGAGGACAAGCGCTTCGCCGACCACCACGGCGTCGACTGGCAGGGCACCATCCGCGCCTTCCTGACCAACACCAGCAGCGGAGAGGTCCAGCAGGGCGCCTCGACCATCGACCAGCAGTACGTCAAGAACTTCAACCTGCTCGTGGTCGCCAAGACCGATGCCGAACGCCGGGCCGCCATCGAGACCACACCCGCCCGCAAGATCCGCGAGATCCGCATGGCGCTGACCCTGGACAAGGAGCTCACCAAGGACGAAGTCCTCACCCGCTACCTGAACCTCGTCCCGTTCGGTAATTCCTCCTACGGCATCCAGGACGCCGCCCAGACCTACTTCGGCATCGATGCCAAGGACCTGAACATCGCCCAGTCGGCGATGCTGGCCGGAATGGTGCAGTCCAGCTCCAAGCTGAACCCCTACACCAATCCCGAGGGGGTCACCGCGCGCCGTAATACCGTGCTGGACACCCTGATGCAGAACATCCCCAGCCGCGCCGCGGAGTTCCACGCGGCGAAATCGCAGCCGCTGGGTGTGCTGCCCGAACCGAAGGGCCTGCCCCGGGGTTGTATCGCCGCGGGCGACCGCGGATTCTTCTGCGACTACGCCCTGCAGTACCTGGCCGAGGCCGGGCTCAGCAAGGAACAGATCGAAAAGGGCGGCTACCTGATCCGCACCACCCTGGACCCCGCCGTCCAGGATTCGGTGAAGCGTTCGGTCAACGCGAACGCCGACCCCCATCTGGAGAACATCGCCTCGCTCATGTCGCTGATCGGGCCCGGCAAGGACAAACACCCGCTGCTCGCGATGGCGAGCAGTCGCACGTACGGCCTGAACCGGGACGCGCACGAAACCCTGCTCGGCCAGCCCTACACGATGGTCGGCGACGGCGCGGGTTCGGTGTTCAAGCTCTTCACCACCGCCGCGGCGATGGAGAAAGGCATGGGCACCAACGCCCAGCTCGATGTGCCGTCCCGGTTCGATGCCCGCGGCATGGGTAACGGCGGTGCCCCCGGGTGCCCACCCGAGACCTACTGCGTCGAGAACGCGGGCAACTACCGGTCACCGATGTCGGTGACCGAGGCGCTGGCCACCTCGCCGAACACGGCCTTCGTGAAACTCATCCAGGCCGTCGGCGTGACCCCGACCGTGGATATGGCCGTCCGGCTGGGCCTGCGCTCCTACACCGATCCCGGAACCTCCGGCCACGACGACAACCAGAGCCTCGCCGACATGATCAAGGGCCAGAATCTCGGCTCGTTCACCCTCGGCCCACTCGCGGTCAATCCTCTGGAACTGTCCAATGTCGCCGCGACCATCGCTTCCGGCGGAACCTGGTGCCCGCCCTCGCCCATCGCGGAAGTGATCGACCGCTATGGCAAGCCGGTTCCGCTCACCGAACAGGCCTGTGAACAGGTGGTCGAACCGGGTCTGGCGAATACCCTCGCCAATGCCATGGGCAAGGACTCCGCCGGCGGCGGTACCGCCTCGGCGGCCGCCGGGAACACCGGCTGGAACCTGCCTGTCTCGGCCAAGACCGGTACCACCGAAAGCCACCGGTCCTCGGCCTTCCTGGGCTTCACCAACTCGCTCGCGGGCTCGGTCTACGTCTACGGCGACAGCCCGACCCCCGGCGAGATCTGTTCCTTCCCGCTGCGCAACTGTCCGGCCAGCGACGCCAACGGCCTGTTCGGCGGTAACGAGCCCGCCCGGACCTGGTTCGGCGCCGTCAAGCCGGTGGTGGGCAACTTCCCGCCGCCGGCCCTGCCGCCGGTCGACGAGAAATACGTCCGCGGCGCGGAGAACGCACAGGTGCCCGATGTGGTCGGGATGACCGCGGGCGAAGCGACCGGGGCCCTGACCGGGGCCGGTTTCAAGGTCACCTCGGTGACCTCACCGGGTTCGGCGCCCAAGGGCACGGTCACCGGATCGACGCCGAACGGGTCGGCGATCCCCGGCTCGCAGGTGACGATCTACCTCAGTGACGGCACCGTCCGCGAACCACCGCCGCCGGGCCGGCCGGCCGCGACCACCCCGAACGCCCCCGGGTTGCCGCTGCCGCCGTTCCTGCCGCCGATCCCCATTCCGGTGCCCATCCCCCGCTGACCCCGGCGGTGCGGGCGCGGCCTACAGCCGCGCCTTCACCGCCGCCGAGATCCGGGAGCCGTCGGCCTTGCCGGCGGCCAGCCCGGAGGCCACCTTCATGACCTGGCCCATCTGCCGCATCCCGGGCCGTTCGCCGAGTTCCTCGGCCACCTGGGCGATCGCGGTATCGGCCAGGTCGGCGACCTCGGCGTCGGTCAACTGGGTGGGCAGATACTCGTCGATGATCCGGGCCTCGGCGTGTTCGTTGGCCGCCAGCTCACCACGGCCCGCCTGGGTGTAGATCTCGGCCGATTCGTTGCGTTTCTTCGACTCCTTGGTGAGCACCGCCACCACCTCGGCGTCGGATAGTTCGCGGGCTTCCTTCCCCGCGACCTCGCTCGTCTGGATGGCGGCCAGCAGCATCCGCAGGGTGTTCAGCCGCAGCGAATCCTTCGCCTTCATGGCAGCGGTCATATCGGCGCGCAGCCTCGATTTCAGTTCCGACATGGGCAGAACGGTAGCCGCTGCACCCCGCCACGCCCACCGGATAACCCGCTGGGCCGGGCGTGTTCGCTCCCGCGCAGATCGGTCGTTTCCCGAGGCCACAGGCGTGTCCTCGGCCGCGGCGGTGTGTCACCTGCCCGCCATATGGCCGAAACTGTGGCTCAACACGCTGCGCGCCCAGCCACCTGGTCACCTATGCTGGGCAAATGCCCGTGATCTCGACGTCGGTCCTTCGCCGAACCGTATTCGGCGCCGCCGGAGCCGCGGCGGCCGGAGTCGGCTATGCCTCATTGATCGAACGCAATGCCTTTGTTCTGCGCGAAGCCACGATGCCGGTGCTGCGGCCGGGCTCGGCGCCGCTGCGGGTATTGCACATCAGCGATCTGCACATGACGCCCGGGCAGAAGCTCAAACAGCAGTGGTTGCGCGAGCTCGACCGGCTCGAGCCCGACCTGGTGATCAACACCGGCGACAACCTGTCGCATCAGAAGGCCGTGCCCGCGGTGGTCCAGTCGCTGGGTGGACTCCTGTCCCGACCGGGCCTGTTCGTGTTCGGCAGCAACGACTACTTCGCGCCGGTCCCCAAGAACCCGCTGAAGTATTTCGACAAGAACCACAAACGTGTGCACGGCGCCCCGCTGCCCTGGAAGGATCTGCGCGCGGCGTTCACCGAGCGCGGCTGGCTGGACCTGACACACACCCGCCGCGATATCGAGGTCGGCGGGATCCGCATCGCCAGCGCGGGTGTCGACGATCCGCATCTGCAGCGCGATCGCTACGACACCATCGCCGGCGCCCCGAACCCGCTCGCCGATCTCCGCATCGGCCTGACGCACTCCCCGGAGCCCCGGGTCCTGGACCGCTTCGCCGATGACGGCTACGACCTGATCCTGGCCGGGCACACCCATGGCGGCCAGCTCTGCCTGCCCGGGTACGGCGCCCTGGTCACCAATTGCGAGATCGACCGGTCGCGGGTCAAGGGTCCGTCCAAATGGGGTGCGCACACCCGGCTGCACGTCTCCGCGGGAATCGGTACCTCCCCTTGGGCGCCGTACCGCTTCTGCTGCCGGCCCGAGGCCACATTGCTCACCCTCGTCGCCGTCCCGCCCAAACAGCCCGCCGCCGATTCCGGCCACGGGGTGTCGGCATCGCAGGCAGTCGCCCGGTAGTCCGCGCGACTACCGGAAAAGAGGCCCTGAACAGTCGGTTTCATTTCCGGACCGGACCTGATGTAAGCTATCGCAGGTCCGCTTCACGGGGTGTGGCGCAGCTTGGTAGCGCGCTTCGTTCGGGACGAAGAGGTCGTGGGTTCAAATCCCGCCACCCCGACTCGTGTTGGTCGAGACACGACTAGGCCCCTGACCATTGGTCAGGGGCCTTTTTCGTATTCCGGGCCGAGCTACACGCCAACGGGTTCGTAGCAATCGATCCGGCCGGGCCGGGTATCCGAGTTCAGAACTCCAGGACGATCCGTCCGCGCACCCCGCCTCCTTCGAGTCTGCGATGGGCTTCGCTCGCCTGCTCGGCCGGCAACAGATCCGCCACCCGTAGGGTCAACACGCCCGAGGCGACCAGCTCGGAAAGGCGATCGAGCCGGTCCTTCTGCCGGATATCGGTGCCGACCATGATCTCGTGCACGGTCAGGCCGGGGCGGGGCGCGACTCCGCCGTTCAGCCGCTCGGGCCGCAAGGCGGCGTAGGCCCCGCCGGAGCGGACCACCGGGGTGATGTGGTCACGCAGGAGGGCGCCGTCGACCACGCCGTCCACCCCATCGGGGAAATGGGCCCGGATCTGCGCGACCGTCTCCGCACCGCGGTCGACGACGATATCCGCGCCGAGGGCCCGGACGAGATCGCGGTCGGCGGGGGCAGCATCGGCGATCACCTGGAGCCCCGCGTGCTTCGCCAACTCGACCGCGTAGCCGCCGACGGCACCGGCCGCGCCGGTCACCACCAGAGATGCCCCCGGCTCCAGGGCCAGGCGGTCGAGGGCCTGCCAGGCCGTCAGCCCGTTCATCGGCAGGGTGGCGGCGGACGCAAAATCCCGGCCCGCCGGGAGCGCGGCCACCGATTCCGCCGGTACGACGATCTTCTCGGCGTACGCACCGCCGCCGTCGAGCACCGGCAGCGTGATCGCGACGACCTCGTCGCCGGTACGCCATCCCGTGTCAGGGTCGGCCTCGTCCACGGTTCCCGCCGCATCCCAGCCGGGGATGTAGGGCGGGGTCACGCCGGCGTACCGGTCGTGCACCAGCCCGCTCCGGGTCACTGTGTCCGAGGGGTTCACGGCCGCGGCCCGCACCCGGATCCGCACCTGCCCGGGACCGACGGCAGGTTCGGGAAGTTCGAATGCGCGTAACACCTCGGGCCCTCCGGGCTCGTCGAAACCGATGACCCGCATAGTTCGTCCCACCTTCCGGTTCGATAGCTATCGAACCGGGCCAACGTGGGAATCAGCGGTGGTATTCCGCATCGGGTGCTCGCGGCCGGTGAACGCCGAAGGATTCCGCGTTCGCTGCCCCTCGCCTCGCCCGGGCAGTATCGGAACGAAGGCCGAAGTCATCGACGCCCGTGCGTGGCGGCGCCTGCCGGAACCGACCGGGAAGTCAGTGTTCCCACGCTCTATCCCGGACGTTCGTCCGAGGTCAGGGCGCTTATCGCCGCTCCGAGCCGGGCTCCGCTGGGCACTTCCGCCCCCGGACTGCTCATCCACTGCATCACCAGGCCGTTGAGTATGACGAAGTACAACTCCGCGACGGCACGTGCCCGGGAACCGTCGAGGCCGGGATAGGACTCGGCGACCAGATCCGCGATCCCGGATACCGCGATCTCGTACATCTCCCCCATCCGCGGCTGTTCGCTGGGGGTCCGGTAGATGCGGACCACGTTTTCCATACTCGCCACCAGCACATCCCGATTGCGGTCGAACAACTCGGCGATACCGTCCCAGACCTCCGGGAACGCCGCGCCCGCCGACCGGCCGGCGGTCGCTCTGATCCGCCTTTCGAGATCGTCACCGATCACCCGGCCGGTCTCGTCGGTGAACGCCTCGGTGAGCAGACGGTCCTTCGAACCGAAGTGGTAACCGATGGCGGCCAGGCTGACTCCCGCAGTGGTGGCGATATCGCGGGCCGTGGTGGCGGCGAACCCGCGTTCGTAGATGCAGGTACGCGCGGCCGCAAGTAGGTCCTCCTTGTTTCCCATGCCCCCACTCTAACCGCGTATTAGACATTTGTTCTAGACATTCGTTCTACATCTGTGTTAGACATATGTCTAAGACATTCGAGCAACTTCCGAGCGAGGACACCGATGACCACACAGACCACCCCGGCCACACCCCGCGTACTCGTCTCCGGCGGCGGTATCGCCGGTAACGCGGTCGCCCTGCAACTGCTGCGTGCCGGAATCCGGCCCACGGTGATCGAACGCGCGGCCGCGCCACGGCCGGGTGGCCAGGCCGTCGACCTGCGTGGGCCCAGCCGGGTCGTGGCGGAGCGGATGGGTCTCATGCCGGGTATCCGCCGGCACCAGCTCGATGAGCGGGGCATGGTGTACGTGGACTCCACCGGTCGCGAAGCAGCCCGGATGCCGGCCGAACTGTTCGAAGGCAAGGGAGCGGTGGCCGAAATAGAGATCACCCGCGGCGATCTGAACCAGGTCCTGCTGGACGCCCTCGCCGAGGAGACCGCGCGCCCCGGCACGCCCGGTATCGACTACCGGTACGGCGAATGGATCCACGCACTGCGCGAGCACGCCCACGGCGTCTCGGTGGAATTCGCTTCCGGAGCCACTGAGGAATTCGACCTGGTGGTCGGCGCCGATGGCCTGCACTCCACCACCCGGCGGCTGGCCTTCGGCCCCGAAGAGCAGTTCAGCACCTATCTCGGCGGATACACCTCGTACTTCACCATGCCGACCCCGGCCGGGATCCGCCCACACTGGATGACCGTGCAACTGTTGCCCGGCGGCACCTTCCTCGGGTTCCGGCCGGACGCCGACCCCACCACCACCAAGGCGATGATCACCATCCGGCGCCCCGCCGACCCCGCACTGCGGCGCGATACGGCGGCCCAGAAGCGGTTGCTGCGCGAAGGTCTCGCGGTCGGTGGTCTGCTGGTCTCCGAAGTCGACGCCGCCATGGACCGGGCCGAGGACTTCTACTTCGACGAACTCGCGCGGATCACCATGCCCCGCTGGACGACCGAGCGGATCGCGCTGGTCGGGGATGCCGGGTACTGCGGGTCACCATTGAGCGGGCAGGGCACGGCCATGGCTCTGGTCGGCGCCTACATACTGGTCGGCGAGATCGCACGCACACCGGACCGGCCGGCCGCCGCACTGGCCCGGTACAGCGAGATCCTGCGCCCGTTCGTGGAATCCGCGCAGCAGCTCCCGCCCGGCGGGGTGAAGGCCATGACCCCGCGCACCCGGGCGGGTATCCGGGCTTCACTGGCCCTGGTCCGACTCACCACCTCCACGATCATGCAGCCACTGATGACCCGCATGCTGTCCGCTACCGACGACTACACGCTGCCCGATTACTCCACCGACCTCCCCGCGGCGGAACAGGGAACTCTGCCGCGGTAACCAAACGCAACCACCATCGCCGATTCCTCGAACGGTTACCTTCCGCTGGCAGCGGACCGGATCGACCACACTCGTCGCCGTTTCCGATTCCGCTGCCGAGCATCCGGAAGAGCCGAACTATCGCTCGATGGCCGTCCGGGCCGGTCACCCCGCGAGACCGGCCCGGACGAACGCTGCCGCCGGCCGATGGGCCGGTCTGCCACCCCGCGGGACAGACCGACCCACCCACCCGCGTTCCCCGGCTCCCCACCGGTTCCCGCGGCCCCACCCTCCGAGGGGTTCCGGTTCCTCCCCAGGCCCGGAACCACCTCGCCCCTCCCGGCGGACCCCCCGAATCCGCCCCATCCCCACCGGGCACTTTCCGGTTCCTCCCCAGGCACCGGTCCGTACCCCACCCCCACCGGAGGCGCATCCGGCCACCGCGGCAGCCGGCTACGCCGAGTTCGGTGCGACCACCTGGATCAGGCAGCCGGTCGCTTGCAGGTCGGCGCCCATCTCGCCCGGTTCGGTGCCGCCCGCGCGACCGATCGCCGGCCCGTCGGCGCCGAACAGACCGGCTCGCGCGGCACAGACGGTCGCGGTGCGGTACCGGATCCGCCCGCCTCGTCCACGGCGACCGCGCGCCGCGGCGCGGTCGTCGAATGGGCCGGCGCCGACGACCTCGTCGCCACTGTGGCCCGGCCGGCCGGAGCGGTGCCCGGCTCACTTTCGGTCGCCGCGGCGGGCTCGGCAGCCGGTGCCACCGCGGCGGTGGCACCGCCCGGAGCGGGCGTGGCGGTCAGCTTGCTGATCATTGCGGGTTCCTCTTCGCGGTGTCCTCGTTACCGGTTGTCCCGGCCTCGACACCAACAATGCGGCCCCGCGCTTGGCAGGCACTTAACGTGAACTTATAACGCTGCAACCACGATTCGTCACAGTGCAGACAAGGTCGGGGCACAGCCGGGGGACCTGCTCCGGGATCGGTGCATCTCGGGCATCATGGAGTTATCCGCTACGACAACAAGTGGGAGTGTGGATGGATACGTTGGTGTTATGGGCCCTGGCCTGTGCGGTCTACTGGTTCGGTCTGCTCTGATCGGGCCCCGCGCCGACAACCCGCCGGCACCGCGCGAATCGTGCCGGTAGCTCGCCCCTGAGCCGGTCTTCCGATCGGGCAGGGGCGTCGTGCTGTCCGGGCCCCGAGATAACCGGCCCTGCGACCGCCTGCCCATTAGGGTGATCCGCATGGTGCGTTTCGGTGGGCTCCTGGCGGGGGTCACAGCGGTAACACTGATGGCGGGACAGCTCTTCGCGGCGCAGGCACAGGCACAGGCGATACCGGAAACCGATGGCACGCCCGCCCGGTGCGAAGTGTCCTCCGGCCGGGAACCGGCCCGCGCCACGCCGGAACAGGTCGGGCTGGACGCGGCCCGGCTGACCGACGCACTGACTTTCGCGGCGGCCCGCAATCGCCTCAACATCCAGGTCTTCCGGCATAACTGCCTGGTCGGCGAGGGCCCGGGCAACGCACGCACCGGTAATACCCCGTGGAACGTATGGAGCGTGACCAAGAGCGTGGTCTCGCTGCTCACCGGGATCGCGGCCGGAGCGGGACGTATCGATATCGAGGCGCCCATCGGCCGGTATCTGCCACCGGAACTCGGCGACGCGCAGCACCGGGCGATCACGGTCGAGAATCTGCTCACCGAGACCTCGGGGATGCGCACCGGCGTGGTCACCGAGGGTCTCACCGGAGCGGTACCGCTCGACCCCAACAGCGCGGTACAGGCCCTGGGCGTCCCACTGGACCACGAACCGGGCACCGTCTTCACCTACAGCCAGCGCACCGTCGACCTGCTGTCATATGTGCTGGAGCTCGCGGTCGGTGAACCGCTGCAGGACTTCGCGCAGCGGGAACTGTTCGGGCCGCTCGGCATCGAACGCGGCGACCGGTACTGGGCGCGGGACCGATCCGGTCACACCTACGGGTACGCGCATCTGCTGATTCCACCGAACGATCTGGCCAAGCTCGGACTGCTGATCGCGGGCAACGGCAACTGGAACGGCCGCCAGCTCGTGCCCGCCGCGTATCTGTCCCGCGCGACCGCCCCTTCGACCACCAACCCCTGCTACGGATATCTGTTCTGGACCGGTCCCGGCTGTGCGGAGAACGCGTCGTTCCTGCCGCCCGACACCTATGCGATGTCCGGAGTCGGCCTGCAGAATGTCTTCGTCATGCCGAGCCTGGACCTGGTGGTGGTGTGGACCGGGGTGTTCGGGAACATGAGCGCCTACGGCCCGGCCGGCGTCATCGCGCACACCGACGAACTGCCGCACGAATTCTTCCGGCGGCTCATGGCCGCCTTCTACGAACCCCCGGTCCCCGACCCCGGCCCGTACGTCGAACCGCCGCTGCGCACCGACCCGAACTCCTATATCGATACCGATATCCTGCTCGCGGTCTTCGGCATCGGCGGGTCCGCGTACCCGGGTTGCGATGTATTCGCCTGCCTCGGGGAACCGCTGGCGGCGCCGTTCAGCGACGCGCCGCCCGGCTGTGTCCTCCTGGTGTGCCTCGGAAATGATCCGCGCACCCCGGGAATCCACTGAGCCGGGCGGCGTACCACGCCGTCAGCGATCTGCGAGCAGCACCTCGGCGATCTGGATGGTGTTGAGCGCCGCGCCCTTGCGCAGGTTGTCGCCGGAGATGAACAGCGCCAGCCCACGCCCGTCCGGGACACCCGGATCCTGGCGAATACGGCCGACCAGCGATTCGTCCTTACCGGCGGCGGCCAGCGGCGTCGGGACGTCGACCAACTCCACCCCGGGCGCCTTGGCCAAGATCTCCTTGGCGCGCTGTACCGACAGTGGATCGGCGAATTCGGCGTTCACCGACAGCGAGTGCCCGGTGAACACCGGCACCCTGACACAGGTCCCGCTCACCAGCAGCTCCGGCAGGCCCAGGATCCGGCGGCTCTCGTTGCGCAGTTTCTGGTCCTCGTCGGTCTCCCCGGAACCGTCGTCCACCAGCGAACCCGCCAGGGCCAGCACATTGAACGCGATCGGGGCGACGTACTTGTTCGGGGCCGGGAAATCCACCGCGCTGCCGTCGTGGGTCAGCTTCTCCGCGTCGTCGATGACCGCGCGGGTCTGCGAGGCGAGCTCCTCCACACCGGCCAGACCGCTACCCGATACCGCCTGATAACTGGACACGATGAGGCGCTGCAACCCGGCCGCGTCGTGCAGCGGTTTGAGCACCGGCATCGCGGCCATGGTGGTGCAGTTGGGGTTGGCGATGATGCCCTTGACCAGATTGCGGGTCTGCTCCGGATTGACCTCGCTGACCACCAGCGGGACCTCGGGGTCCTTGCGCCAGGCCGAGGAGTTGTCGATCACGGTCACCCCCGCGGCGGCGAACCGCGGCGCCTGCACCCGCGACATGGTGGCGCCGGCGGAGAACAGCGCGATATCCAGGCCCGACGGGTCGGCGGTCTCGGTGTCCTCCACCACGATCTCCCCGCCGCGCCACGGCAACTTCTTACCGGCCGATCGCGCCGAGGCGAAGAACCGCACCTCGTCGGCAGGGAAATCGCGTTCCTCGAGCAGTTTGCGCATCACGGCGCCGACCTGACCGGTCGCGCCGACCACACCTACACGCACACCCATCGCTCTATCCTCTCGACTCGATCGGGAGCGCTACGTGGTTACGCTGCGCTACCGCCTCCGCGCCTGACCCGATCAAGTCAGCGCCCCGTTCCGGCGTGAACGACGGCGACCTCGTCGCCGCCGAGATCGAACGCGCGATGCAGCACCTGCACGGCGTCGTCGAGTTCGGTGTCCTTGACCAGTACCGAGATCCGGATCTCGGAGGTGGAGATGAGGTCGATATTGATACCGGCCTCGGCCAGCGCCTCACAGAAGGTGGCGGTGACCCCGGGATGGCTTTTCATACCGGCTCCGACCAGCGACACCTTGCCGATGTGGTCGTCGTAGAGCACCTGGGAGAAGCCGATATCGCTCTGGTATTTGCTCAGCATCTCCACCGCCCGGACGCCGTCGGCCTTGGGGAGGGTGAAGGTGATGTCGGTCTTGCCGGTCTCCACCTTGGAGATGTTCTGCAGGACCATATCGATGTTGATCTCGGCTTCGGCCACGTAACGGAACACCTTGGCGGCGTATCCGGGTTCGTCCGGCAGTCCGACCACGGTCACCTTGGCCTCGCTGCGGTCGTGCGCGACGCCCGTCAGGATTGCTTGTTCCAAGGGAATGTCCTCCATCGATCCGTATACATAGGTGCCCCGCTTGTCGGTGTAGGACGAACGCACATGCACGGGCACGTTGTAGCGGCGCGCGTATTCGACGCAGCGCAGCATGAGTACCTTCGACCCGCAGGCCGCCATCTCGAGCATTTCCTCGTAGGAGACCTGCTCGAGCTTCTGCGCATCACTCACGATGCGCGGATCGGCGGTGAAGACCCCGTCCACATCGGTGTAGATCTCACAGACGTCGGCCTCCAGCGCGGCGGCCAGCGCGACCGCGGTGGTGTCGGAACCACCACGACCCAGCGTAGTGACGTCCTTGCTGTCCTGGCTGACGCCCTGGAAACCCGCGACCAGGACGATGGTGCCCTCGTCCAGGGCTTCGCGCAGACGGCCCGGCGTCACGTCGATGATCTTGGCCTTACCGTGCACCGACGTGGTGATGACACCGGCCTGGGAGCCGGTGAACGACCGCGCCTCGGCGCCGAGACTGTGAATGGCCATGGCCACCAGGGCGTTGGAAATGCGTTCACCGGAGGTGAGCAGCATGTCCATCTCCCGGGCCGGGGGCGCGGGCGAAACCTGCTCGGCCAGGTCGAGCAGTTCATCGGTGGTATCGCCCATAGCTGAGCACACCACGACCACGTCGTGGCCCTGCTTCTTCGTCTCGACGATCCGTTCGGCGACGCGACGGATCCGGTCGGCAGAGGCTACCGAGGATCCTCCGTACTTCTGGACAACGAGTGCCACGAGGGGTCCTCCAATGTCAGCGAACAGGCGATCAGTGCAATAGCGTACCGATGCCGGCCACGCTGTTCCGGGAGTATCCGGCCCGGCTGTGGAATAACACACAGCCGTGTGACGTCACGTTTACCTGCTCGCGGGCCCGCCGCACGCGCGGGCGGGCCCGGCGGGCGCCCGAATGGCTCTCATATCCGATCGAACCAGCTCACCTGCGCTCCGTTGCCGAACTCCTGCCGCCGCACGGGAGCGAACCGCGTGGGCCGGAAAACTCCGCCCAGGACGGGGACGCCGGCTCCGGCCAGCACCGGGTAGCTCTTGAAGATGAGCTGGTCGATCTCCTCGAGCAGCGCACCGGCGAGGGTGCCGCCGCCGCAGAGCCAGATGTCCTTGCCCTCCTCCTTCTTGAGTCGCCGCACCAGTTCGACCGGATCGGTGCGCACCAATTCGATCTCCGGCTCGGCGATGCCGCCCAAGGTGGTGGAGACGACGTACTGCTTCATGTGGGGATAGGGGCTGGCGATGCCCGCCGACAGTGCGGGTTCGTAGGTGCCGCGGCCCATGATCAGCGTGTCCCAGTGCCGGTTCGGCACGTCGGGTGCGATACCCGCCTGTTCACGGATATGCCCGGGGACGGATTCGGGATAGCGCTCGTTGATCCACTCGGCCATATCGGCGCCGAGGGGATAGAAGTCGGCCTCTCCATCGGGACCGGCGATATAGCCGTCGAGGGAGACGGCCACGTAGTAGACGAGCTTTCGCATGAGATACCGCCCTGTTCGTAGTACTCCAAATGAAGTGGTTAGAACGTAGTACTACATATGGAGTGGCGTCAAGGGTGGGCGTGCGCACGCCGCTTCCGGCGTATATCGAACCGGCCATCGATCGAACGAACGAACACGAACACACTCGATAACCGGCGCCCGAATTGATTACGAGCCGCCACCAATAGACCGATAGCAATCCCATCGGGGTTGTGATGCGCACCATAGGGCTCGAATAATGGGCTGCATGATGGCAAACGTCGGAGACCGGTTGCACGTGCACGGGCACACCGTCGGCGAGGTCGACCACGAGGGAGAGATCGTAGAGGTTCACGGCCGCGACGGAACACCGCCGTATCTGGTGCGTTTCGACGACGGACACGAGTCCCTGGTCTTTCCCGGCCCGGACGCGACGGTCGAACGAACACCCTGACCTGCCCACGCGACAGGACAGCGGACCCCGGTTCAGGACCGGCCCCGCAAACTTCTGCGGCCGGTATACCCGCCGGCGGAATCACCGCCGCGGCTGACGAGCGTGTTGACGATCACGCGAACCCCGAGGAAGAATCGTGGCCGATTCGTAATAACCGGGGGTGCGAGGGACAGCATGCGTACGAAGACCGATATCAGATTTGCCGTCGAGGCCGACCCGGGCCAGGTGATGGACGCGTTGATGGCGGTCGAGATGCTGTCCGAATGGTCGCCCGATTTCGAGGACGCGCGCGTGGCGGGGCGCGACGAAGCGGGCCGGCCGCGCCGGGTCTTCATCCAGGTCTCGGTCTCCAACACCCCGGATATGCAGGTGTGGGAGTTCGACTGGTCGGAGAACCGGATGTCGTGGGAGGTCTCCGACAGCACCCGCGGTATCAGAGGCGGCGGATCCTTCGAGGTCACCGCCGGTGAAACCGGTAGCGATGTACTGCTGCACGTCGAGCAGTACACGCCGCTGCCCGTGCCCGGATTCCTGGGCAAGAGGGCGGTCCGCAAATCCTACGAGGCCCTCGTGGAGAATTTCGTCGCCTACACCGAGCAGTTCCCCGAATCCGAGACCTACGACCTCGTCTGAGCCCGCCCGACGCGCCCGCGCGGCGTACGCGCGATCTCCGTTCGAACGGCCCCGGAGCTGCCACGATAGGGCCCATGCCAGGTCTCACGCGACGCGGCCGGATCCAGCCGATGGGCGAGAACGCCTCGGTCACCCAGCTGGAACTGTTCTTCGACCTGGTCCTGGTCTTTGCCTTCACGATGGTCACCGATCTGGCGGCCGCGGAGCCCACGGCAGTCAATATGCTGCGCTCGTTGCTGGTCCTGGCGGTGCTGTGGTGGGTGTGGATCGACTACGCCTGGCTCGGCAATGTGGTGCGGGCCGACGAAGGGGTGACCCGGGTCGCCATGTTCGTCGCCATGGGCGGCGGTTTTCTGGCCGCCATCGCGATTCCGGAAGCATTCGACGACCTGCCCGGCGGCTGGTACGGCCCGCTGGTCTTCGCCATGGCATACCTGCTTGTCCGGCTGGTCCATCTCGCGATGTTCTGGCTGGCCAGCGCCGCGGACGCCCAGTTGCGGGGACAGGTGCTGCGCTGGGCGCTCGGATCCATCACCGTGGGCACCACCCTCCTGGTGATCGCCGCCGAGACCCGCGGCACCATCCAGATCTGCCTCTGGATCGCGGCAATCGGCGGCGACTATCTGTGGACACATTTCGCGGGGAACAACTGGCGGCTGAATTCCCCCGCGCATTTCGCCGAACGGCACGGCTTGATCATCATCGTGGCGCTGGGCGAATCCATCGTCGCCATCGGTATCGGTGTCGCCGGGCTGCCCGTCTCCTGGCCGATCGTGGTCGCGGCCATGCTCGGGCTCATGGTGTCGGGTCTGCTGTGGTGGGCCTATTTCGACACCGATGCCCTCCGGGTCGAACGCGCATTGCGGGCGGCCACCGGCGCCCGGCAGATCGAGATCGCCCGGACCTGCTACACCTTCTGGCATTTCCCGATGATCGTCGGGATCATCGCCCTCTCGCTCGGCCTCAAGAAGGTGCTGTCCTACGTCGGCGACGAGAGCGAGCACACGCTCACCGACGCGCTGACCGGCATACCGCTGGTCGCGCTGTACGGCGGAGTGGTCCTCTACCTGGTGGGGCTGATCGGATTCGGCTGGTTCGGTACGGGCCGGACCGGATGGCTCCGGCCGGTCACCGCGGTGGCACTGTGCGCACTCACCCCGCTCGCCGCGAAACTACCGGCCCTCGCGGCACTGGCCGTGCTGAGCGCGGTCCTGACCGCGCTCATCGGCTGGGAGACTCTGCGATTCGCGGAGACCCGCGACCACATCAGACATCCCGCCGAGTGAGGTGACGGGCAGTGAGGTGATGTGCGGTCGGACCGTAAGCCGACGGCGACACCTTGACCCCGGTGCGCACAGATTCGCGGATCTGGTCCACGTTCTCCCGGATCATGTCCGATACGAGTTCATCGGTGCGCGGATCGGCCAGCACCTGGAACAGGATCCGGAAGACGGTGTCGGCGACCAGGCGGATGATCTCGTCGTGGAACGGGATGTAGCGGACGCGGCCGGTCTGCGGATCGTTCTTGATCATCTCGACGATCATCTCGTCGAGTTCGCTGCGGTTCTCTTCCAGCGCTGCCGCGATATTACGGGTGTAATGCCCGGTCCGCAGGACCGCGGTGACCTCCTCCATGATCGCGATGGTCATCGGGCGCTTGATGACCTCCACGATCGTGCCCACCGAATGGTTGATCACCGCGGCGGTGACGCGATCACCGAACACCCGGTCGGCGACGCGGGCCAGCCGGACCAGGATCACCACGATCCGCAGCAACCGGAATGCCCGGAAGAACGGACTGGCCACCGGGATCATGCCGACGACTTCGTACCAGTAGACGAACGGGAAGGTCCACGGCCAACCGCCCCGGCGCCAGCGCCACAGGAACTCGATCGCGAAAACGGCGCAGACGGCGTAGTCGACCCCGACGATCACCCGGTAGGTCTCGGGTGCGACCTCGAAGAAAGTGATCCAGCACACCAGCACGACCGAGATCGCGGCCAGCGCCAGCATGACGAAATCGGTCCACAGGGCGGGCGGTTTCCGGGGGAAACTCTCGGGCTCGGGGGTTTCGGGTACGTACCCGGGACCGGACTCCGTGGACGACGGTGTTGACACCTGCATTCCCTTCGACGCCGAAAGATCGCCGCCCAGTATTACCCGCCGCCCCGGCACATGGCCCGCGTACGGCGCCGGTCAGCGGCGGGTGCACCACTCAGCAGGACTCGCCCGGCGGGCGACCGGGGTATTCCGGTAGCGCGGTCACCGCCGCCGTTCACGCCGGGTCAGCGACCCGCGCGGATGATCGCCTCCATATTGCGTTCGGCCAGCGCGGTGATGGTCAGCGACGGGTTCACGGTGCCCGTGCTCCCCGGGATCGCCGCGCCGTCCATGACGTACAGGCCCGGATGCCCGTGCACCCGGCCATAGGAGTCGGTCGCCCTGCCCAGCACCGCGCCGCCGAGCGGATGCGCCGTGAACTGGGCGTTGGCGTCGTATCCGAGGGCGCTGTACTCGGCCAGCGCACCGGCCCGCTCGGCGATACGCCGGTCCACCGCACGCGCCGCCGCCGTCACCTCGTCCTGTGCCCGCCGCGGCCAGCTCAATCCGACACCGCCGGAAATGGGGTCGTAACCGAACCGCGCGCGGGTCGGATCGAGGACCATCGCCAGGGAGGCCAGCGCACCCGTTTCGAACGGGATCCCGGGGATGTACCAGTTCTCCAGGGACAGTGCCGTACCGGTGTCGTCGAAGATCCGGCTGGCGCTGGGCACACCCTGCCCGTTGCCCGCGACCGAACTCGCCCCGCGCGCGAGCACGACATCGCCGTTGGTGCCCCAGCCGTCGCCGATATGTTCGTTGAGCCGCGGCAGCGTGCCGGTCGCCCGGGCCCGGACCAGCAATTCGGAGGTGCCCACCGAACCCGCGCCCAGGAACAGTTTGTCGCAGGTGAGGGTCCGTTTTCCGCGGATCGCGCCGGTCGGGGCGAGGTGGGTCACCGTGACCACGAACCGGCCGTCGGCTTCCTGGGCGATCGTATCGACACGGTGGCCCGGGTAGATCTTCGCTTTCCCGGTGGCCTCGGCGTCCTTCAGATAATTCTGGTTGAGGTCGAATTTAGCGCCGTTGGAGTTGCCGAGATTGCTACGCCCGGCGGTCGCCGAGGCCCGCACGGTCCCCGCCAGTTCGCCACGCAGCACATCCCAGGTGAAGATCGAATCGTTGGGCACCGGCCGGTACCCGGCCTTACGCACCTGGTCGTCCCAGGCCCGGGAATGGGTGAACGGCGCCGACCGGTAGATGTCCTCGGGCATCTGGTCGAGCCGCAGTTTCGCGCGCACTCGCGGGTAGTACACGGCGTCCAGTTCGCCGTAGTCGACCACACCGCCGAAGACATGGTCGAAGAAACGGCGTTCGGGCGCGATCATCGCGCCGGTGAAAATCACCGAGCCGCCCCCCACCGCGGCGCCGCGCCAGACATCGATCCCCTGGAAACGGGTGCAGTCCAGCACACCGCCGAAATCGGCGAACTGCATCGGCACCTTGGTCACGCCGGTGAAGCTGGTGGTATGCCAGAAACCGCGGCCGTCGGGTAGGTCGTCGCCGGTGAAGATTTCCCGCCACGGATCGTTGGGCCAGCGGGAGCCGCGTTCCAGCACTGTGGTCGGGACGCCGGCCTCGGCCAGCCGCAAGGCGCTGACCGCCGCGCCGAAGCCGGAACCGATCACTATGGCCTCGGTGTGCTCGGGCGGCGCCGGCACCGGACCGAAGATCTCCGGAACCCACTGTGCGAACAGTTCGTGCCAGATCGGCTCCGCCGCGGCCCGCGGCAGACCCACCTCCGCTCTCGGGACCGCCGATCCCACCGCACCGATAAGAGCAGCCGCCCCCGCGGCCTTGAAAAGGGCACGCCTATCCACCCCAGCACACCTCTCTGATAACGCAACAGCGCACGGATGGTACCGAGAATCGACCGGCGTGAACAGTCGTGGCGGGGAGGCCGATTCGGCTCCGGGGGCGCTAGCCGAAGATCAACCGGACAACCGCGATGGTGCCCACGACCACGATCACCGCGCGCAGCACATCAGGCGGCAGCCGCCGCCCGACCTTGGCCCCGAGCTGTCCCCCGATGATCGCGCCGGCCGCGATCAGGGCCACGACCGGCCAATCCACCTCGGCGACAGCGATGAAAATGACAGCCGAGAGGCCATTGGTGAGCAGGGCCAGCACATTCTTCACCGCATTGAGGCGCTGTATGTCCTCGTGCACGAACACCCCGAGCAGCGCGAGCAGCAGCACACCCTGGGCCGCGCCGAAGTAACCCCCGTAGATACCGGTGCCGAAGATGGCGGCGAGCAGAATCGGGCCGCCGTGCGGGGGCACGTTCTCGGCCTCGCCCTGCCGCTCCCGGACCCACGCCGACAGCCGCGGCTGCACCACCACCAGTACCAGCGCCACAATGATCAGTACCGGCACGATGGCGGCGAACGCGCCGGCGGGCAGCGTCAGCAGCAGGACCGCGCCGACCGCGGCACCCAGCAGCGACGCCGAGCTGTAGCGCAGCACCCGGCCCCACTGCCCGGACAGTTCCCGCCGGTAGCCGATCGCCCCGCTCAGCGAGCCGGGCACCAGTCCGACCGTATTGGACACATTCGCGGTCACCGGCGGCAGGCCGATTGCCAGCAGTACCGGGAAAGTGATCAGAGTCCCGGACCCGACGACAGTGTTGATGCCACCCGCGGCGATACCCGCGCCGAAAACGGCCAGCATCTCCAGCCAAGTCATGCTCGAACCCTCGACCTTTCCGGACCGGCGTCCGGTCACTCGCAATACTGAGGGGACGCTAGCGGTTGCCCGTCCCGCAGATCGCGACGGGTCCGGGCGACCCCGCCGTGCGGAGGTCGCGTCCGTCGCGCTCCGCGCGACGCGGCCGGACGGGTCGGTGGGAGGTGGCGCGGTCCACTCGCGCCCGGTGGGGCGAAACAGCCGCGACGCGCCCGGCGAATAACTTCACGACGATCGCGACACCGCGCCACCGGCACCCGCCCACGGCACGGCGACCGTCTCCGGCGGCAGCACCGCGCCGCACTGTGAAGTACCGGCCCTCCGGACCGCCTCCGCAGGCCCGACACCAGAGGAGGTAGACTCGCACGGGTCATGCAGCGGGCACTTCTTCTCAGCCGCCGCGACGGGGTCTGATCGGACCGGCTTCCCGTCGCGGGGTTCCGCCGCGCCGGTCGACCCATTTCGGGAAACAATCTCACCCACGGAGAAATCGCATGTCACCCGCTGACGCCTTCGTATCCGGCACGCGCACCATCACCGCGCCCGCCAAACCCGCGCCCGCCGACCAGCCCGCGTGGAACAAGCAGAAGAACTCGTCCCTGCCCGTCTTCCGCTATCGCCCGTTCGCCGAGGAAGTCGAGCCGGTCACGCTGCCGGACCGCACCTGGCCGGACAAAGTGATCGACCGAGCGCCCGCCTGGTGCGCCGTCGATCTGCGCGACGGCAATCAGGCGCTGATCGACCCGATGAGCCCCGCCCGTAAGCGCCGGATGTTCGATTTGCTGGTGCGGATGGGTTACAAGGAGATCGAGGTCGGCTTCCCGTCCGCCAGCCAGACCGATTTCGATTTCGTCCGCGAGATCATCGAGGACGGCGCCATCCCCGACGACGTCAGCATCCAGGTGCTCACCCAGTGCCGTGCCGAACTGATCGAGCGCACCTTCGAGGCGTGCGCCGGCGCGGCGAACGTGATCGTGCACTTCTACAACTCCACCTCCATCCTGCAGCGACGGGTGGTGTTCCGCGCCGACCGCGACGCCGTGCAGAAGATCGCCACCGACGCCGCGCGGCTGTGTCTGGAGACCGAGCAGCGCTACCCGGACACCAACTGGCGTTACGAGTACAGCCCCGAGTCCTACACCGGTACCGAGCTGGAATACGCCAAGCAGGTCTGCGACGCGGTCTCCGAGATCATCGCCCCGACCCCGGACAAGCCGCTGATCATCAACCTGCCGGCCACCGTCGAGATGGCGACGCCCAATGTGTACGCCGATTCCATCGAATGGATGCACCGCAACCTGGCCCGCCGCGATTCGATCGTGCTGTCGCTGCACCCGCACAACGACCGGGGCACCGCGGTCGCGGCCGCGGAGCTGGGCTACCAGGCCGGCGCGGACCGTATCGAGGGCTGCCTGTTCGGCAACGGTGAGCGCACCGGCAATGTCTGCCTGGTGACCCTGGGCATGAACATGTTCTCCCAGGGCGTGGACCCGCAGATCAACTTCTCCGATATCGACGAGATCCGTCGCACGGTGGAGTACTGCAACCAACTGCCGGTCCACGAGCGCCACCCCTACGGCGGCGACCTGGTCTACACCGCCTTCTCCGGCAGCCACCAGGACGCGATCAACAAGGGCCTGGACGCCATGAAGGCGTCCGCCGACGCGGCCGGCGCCGATGTGGACGATATCTCCTGGGAGGTGCCCTACCTGCCGATCGACCCGAAGGATGTGGGCCGCACCTACGAGGCGGTCATCCGGGTCAATTCGCAGTCCGGCAAGGGCGGCGTGGCCTACATCATGAAGACCGATCACGGGCTGGCCCTGCCGCGCCGGCTGCAGATCGAGTTCTCACAGGCCATCCAGCAGATCACCGACGGCGAAGGCGGTGAGATCACACCCAAGGAGATGTGGGACGCCTTCGCCGACGAGTACCTGACCCCGATCCGGCCGCTGGAGCGGATGCGCCAGAAGGTCACCGCGGCCGAGACCGACGGCGGCACCGACCGCATCACCGCGGTGGTCAAGGTGGACGGGGTCGAGCAGGAGGTCACCGGCAGCGGCAACGGACCGCTCGCGGCCTTCGTCGACGCCATCGCCGCGGTCGGCTATCAGGTGGAGGTGCTCGACTACTCCGAGCACGCACTGTCCGCCGGCGACGACGCCCAGGCCGCGGCCTACGTGGAATGCGCGATCGGCGACCGGATCGTCTGGGGCGTGGGTATCGCCACCTCCATCACGACCGCTTCGCTGCGCGCCGTGGTCTCGGCCGTGAACCGGGCCGCCCAGAAGCAGTAACCCGCGACCGCTGTTCAGGCCGCCGTCACCGGTACCGGTGACGGCGGCCTCATCGGTGGTAAACCGTCCGGCATGCGAACCTTCGCGTACCTGCTAGCGTTGGTCCGGACTCCACGCCGCCGAGCTCTCTGCTCGAAAATCCCGAGCAGATGGGGGAACTGTGACTACTGACGAACACGATCCGACTTCCCAGCCCTGGCCCTCGAGTCAACCGGTGGATACCGCCGGCCGCGGCGGCGACTCGGAGGCTGTACCGCCCGAGGCTCCGGCGCGAAACGAACCGGAGCCGCTCGCCGAGCCGGGCGAGCCCACCGAGCAGGTGTCTGCCGAAGCGCCGCCCACGGAAACCGGCCCCGGCGAGACCGATTCGGCCACGGAAACCGAAACCCCGGACAAGTCCCCGGAACAAGAGGCTCCCGGCGACCCGGAAGCTGCCCGCACCACCGATTCCGCGACCCCGGCGCCGGCCGACGGCGGCGCCGAAGGCGGCTACCCGGCCGCGGGCCCGGCCGAACCGGGCACCCCGCCCTGGCCGGACGGCAACGGGTTCGCGCCCCCACCGCAGGCACCGGCCGACGGTGGCGCCCTCTACGGAAACGCCCCGTTCGACCAATTCGCCCCGCCGGTACCCGGCGGGGCGTTCAGTGCGCCTGCCCCGGAGCAGTTTCCGGCTCCGGGTAGCGCACAGTTACCGCAACCGGATCCGAACGAGTTCCAGCCGGCGAACATCGGGCCCGGCGCGGACGCCGCACCGGCCGGCCCCGGGCAGTTCCAGGCCCCGAACACCGAATACGGCAGCGGACAGTTCCCGCAGTTCCAGGCCGGGCCGGGCCAGTTCGCGGGGCCGGACACCGGGCAGTTCGCACAGCCGGACACCGGGCAGTTCCACGCTCCGAACACCGAATACGGCAGCGGGCAATTCCCGCAACCGGAACCGGGTCAGTTCCAGGTTCCGCATACCGGCCCGGGGAGCGGGCAATTTACGCAACCCGATGCCGGGCAGTTCCAGGCCCCGAACACCGAGCACGGCAGCGGACAGTTCGCACAGCCGGCCCCGGGCCAGTTCCAGCCCGGTGGACCGGGACAGAACCCGCCCGACCCCTTCGCGGTTTCGGGTCCGCCGACCGGGCAGTATTCGCAACAGGATCCGAACCTCTTTCCGGGACAGGGGGTTGCGGAACAACCACCGTACGCACCACCGGCCCCCCAACCCCCCGGTGGCTACGCACCGCCGCCCGCGCCGGAGAGCGAAGCGGGCGGGCCGATCTACAGCTGGGCTCCGCCTCCGATGCCGGCCGCGCCGCCACCGGTACCGCAGCCGCAGTACCAGCCGGCACCGCCCCCGGCCGCGCACAATCCGCCGACCGGGCAGTTCCAGCCTCCCGCCTGGGGCGATCCCGGTCGGCCGCCGGTCTCACAGCAGCCGCCCCAGCAGCAGTACCAGCAGCCCGGCCAACCGGGTCCGCAGGGCCAGCCCGGGCAGCAGCAGTTCGCACCGCGCCAGATGCCCGAGCCGGGTCAGCTCGGTAATTCGGTCAACGACCTGAATCTGCTGAAACGAGCTCGTAAGGCGCCGCGCAGCGGTTGGCGGCGGGCGGTGCACAAGGTCTCGCGCGGGGCGATCAACCCGGGTGAATCGGCCTCCGATGTCGTCCACCGGGATCTGGTGGGCCGGGTGAACGCACCGGTCTACGGGGATTTCCGGATCGCGATCCTCTCCCTCAAGGGCGGGGTCGGCAAGACCACCACGACCGTCGGACTGGGCGCCACTTTCGCATCGTTGCGGGGTGACCGGGTGATCGCGATCGACGCCAACCCCGACCTGGGCACTCTCGCCCACCGGGTCCCCCGCCAGACCCGCTCCACCGTGCGCAACCTGCTGGAAGACCAGAACATCACCCGTTACTCGGATGTGCGCGCGCATACCTCGCAGTCGCCGAGCCGGCTGGAGGTGCTGGCCAGCGAGCAGGACCCGGCGGTATCGGAGGCGTTCAGCGAGGCCGACTACCGGCGTGCCATCGGCATCCTGCAGTCGTTCTACAACATCATCCTCACCGACTGCGGTACCGGACTGATGCATTCGGCGATGTCGGGGGTGCTGGATATGGCGAGTTCGCTGGTCCTGGTGACCTCCCCCGCCATCGACGGTGCCCGCAGCGCCTCGGCCACCCTGGACTGGCTGGACTACCACGGCTATTCGCATCTGGTGCAGCAGACCGTGGTGGTGGTCAACGCGTCCCGGCGCGGGTCCACCTCGGTGAATCTGGACCATCTGCGCCGGCTTTTTCTGGACCGCACACGGGCCGTCCAGGTGGTGCCGTTCGACGACCATCTCGCCGAGGGCGCCGAAATCGATCTGGAGCTGGTGAGCAAACCGACCCGGCAGGCCCTGCTGGAGCTCGCCGCGATGGTCGCCGACGATTTCGCCAATGTGGACGGTTATCCGTACGGCAACCGCTACTGATCGGTCCCGGGCGGCGGTTCGGCGGTGACCCGCCGGGCCGCCGCCGTGAACGAGTCCAGTACCGCGGCGATCGCGGGACGGTTCTCGGCGCGCGGCCTGGTGACCAGGTCGTAGAGGCGGGCCGCACGCACCCCGGACAGTCGCAGCTGGGACAACCCCGGGTGGGTGACGACGTAGCGGGGCATGAGCGCGACGCCGTATCCGGCGCCGACCAGCGTTTCGATCATCCGGAAATCGTTCAGTCGCTGCACGATTCGCGGCTCCACACCGGTTATCGTGGCGATCGAGCGCAGCACATCGTCGACCGGGAAGCCGCCGCGCACGCTCAGCCAGGCCTCCTCGGCCAGTTCCTCGGCCGTGACCGCGTCCTTTCCGGCCAGCGGATGGTCGGGCGCCACCAGGACGTCGATGGGTTCGCGCATGAGTACCCGGGAGCTCACCCGTGGCCCCGCGACCGGTGCGGCGCGTTCGTCGCGATGGGTCAGCACGATGTCGTAGTCGGCGAGCAGACCGGGTGTCTCGTGCGGCGGCACGTCCTCGTCACCGGCCACGATGTCCACCCCGCTGCCGGCCATCGCGGGCAGTACATGGGGCAGGAGCAGCGCGCCGCCGGAGGGGAACACTCCCACCCGGACCTGTCCGTGCGGGGACCCGCGATAGTGCGCCATCTCCGCGACTGCGCGCTCTAGTGCGGCCAGGACCTCGTCGGCCCGCACCACGAGGGCGTGCCCGGCGTCGGTGAGGCGGACCCGGCGGCCGCTCGGTTCGAGCAGGGTGACGCCTGCCTCCCTGGTCAGCACTTTGAGTTGTTGTGACACCGCCGACGGAGTCATGGACAGGGCGGCGGCGACCGCGCCGATCGTGCCGCGGTCGGCGAATTCGCGCAGGATACGGAGCCGTTCCACCGACAGCGACGCATGCGCACCAACCATTAAGCGATACTAAATCATCAATCCATAACAATTCGTTTGTGCTGACAGGTCGAATCATCCCATGATTATCGGGTGACCCCCCGTGACCGCATGATCGCCCTGACCGTCATTCTCCTGTGGGGTCTCAACTTCCTCGGCATCCGCGTAGGACTCGACCATCTGCCACCGTTCTTCTTCGCCGCACTGCGGTTCGCGGTGATCGCGATACCGGCGCTGCTGTTCATCCCGCGCCCCGCCGTTCGGACGCGCTGGCTCCTGCTGTACGGCACGGGCTTCGGAATGCTGCAGTTCGCGTTCCTGTTCACCGCCATGCGGGTGGGCATGCCCACCGGCCTGGCCTCACTGGTCCTGCAATCCTCGGCGCCGTTCACGGTATTGCTCGGGGCGCTGCTACTGGGTGAGCGGTTGCGGCCGGTGCAGATCGCCGGACTCGCCGTCGCGGTCGCGGGGATGGCCGTCATCGGCTGGAACCAGTTCGCGCACGCCGCTCTGCTGCCGGTGCTGCTCACGCTGGCGGCCGGGTTCGGCTGGGCACTGGGCAATCTCGGTGCACGTCAGGCCGGGGTGGAATCGCCGGGCACCAATCCGCTGCATCTGACGCTGTGGATCACCGCCGTGCCGGTGCTGCCCCTCTTCGCGCTCTCGCTGCTCTGGGAAGGCCCGACCACCGGCGTCCGGGCGCTGGCCGGCACCTTCTCGGCCGACGGCTGGCCCGCACTCGCCGGCCTGGTCTACATCGTGGTGCTGGGCACGATCGTCGGTTCCGGTCTGTGGACATATCTGATGAGCCGGTACCCGGCGGGCAGTGTCGCGCCGCTGTCACTGCTCGTCCCGGTGGTCGGATTCACCGCCGCCTGGATCTTCCTGGACGAGACACCGGCGCCCGCGAGTCTGATCGGCGGGGTGATCGTGATCGCCGGAGCGTTCGCGGCGACGGCCGGAGCCCGGAAGACCACTCCCCCGGAGCCGTCCGGCGAGACGGACGGTCTGCCCGCGACAGCGGATATCGGTGCGCCGCGGACGCTGGAACCCGCTGTCAGGTGAGGCGTCGCCGCATCGATCGCGCGGTCGGTGCACCGGCGCGGCCGGAACCCGTTTAAAGTTGGCGCGATCGAGACAGCTACCCCGGGTTAGGCAGCGGCAGACAACATGGCAGAGCATCGGTGGCCCGCGTCGGGTGCCACGAAGGTTCCAGGTCGATCTGCCGGGGTGGGCGCGTACACCCGGCGAACCGTGCTCCGCGCCACCGCGGCCACGGGCATCGGGGCAGCGGCCGTAGCCGCACTACCCGGCACCACCGCCCGAGCCCGGACCACCGCACGGGTCGCTGTACTCGGTGGCGGCGTCGCCGGGCTCACCGCTGCCCACGAACTCGCCGAACGCGGCTTCGAGGTGACCGTGTACGAACGCCGGGCGCTCGGCGGCAAGGCACGCAGTATGCCGGTGCCGGGCACCGGGACCGAGGGCCGGCCGGATCTGCCCGGCGAACACGGCTTCCGCTTTTTTCCCGGCTTCTACCAGCATATTCCCGATACCATGCGGCGGATCCCGTTCGAGGGGAACGCGAACGGAGTATGGGACAACCTGGTCGGCGTCCCCGACGCCCGGTTCGCGCGGGCCGATGCCGACGATATCCGTGCGCCGCTCGGCTTCGGCCGCGTGGACGCCGCGTCAGCCGAGGGGATGCGGGAAAGCGTGGCCTCGGTCATCTCCACCACGCTGAAGATGCCGCCCGCCGAGGGCCTCTTCTTCGCCAACCGGCTGCTGGTCTTCAACACCAGTTGCGACGCGCGCCGCTTCGGCCAGTGGGAGCACACATCCTGGTCGGATTTCGTGGGCGCCCACGCCCGGTCGCACGAGTTCCGCGCGCTGGTCTCGCGCACTCTCACCAGCCTGCTGGTCGCGGCCAAGGACGAACTGGCCAGTGTGCGCACGATCGGGTCGATGGGCGAACAGTTCCTGGGCAACCCGATGCAGATCGGCCACGACGGTGACCTGGACCGAGTACTCGACGGTCCCACCAATATCGCGTGGATCGACCCCTGGGTGGCGCGGCTGCGCGAACTGGGCGTCCGTTTCGAAGTCGGCGCCGAGGTGCGGGGGCTGGAGGTCCGGGACCGGCGCATCACCGGCGCCCGGATCGTCACCGGATCCGGGGCGGCCGAAACGGTGACGGCGGATCACTTCGTCGTGGCGCTGCCCGCCGAACGCGCCCGGGATCTGTGGAACGCCGACATCCTCTCCGCCTGGCCGCAACTGGCGTCGATGAGCCGGCTGTTCACCGACTGGATGAGCGGTATCCAGTTCTACCTGCGGCACCGGCCCGGGCTGGGCAGCGGTCACGCCGCCTATATCGACTCACCCTGGTCGCTCACCTCCATCGCGCAGAACAGCCTGTGGTCGCGCAAACTGGACCAATACGGCGACGGGACGGTACTCGACTGCCTGTCGGTGGACATCTCCGACTGGAACACCCCCGGCATCCTGTTCGGCAAGACCGCGAAGGAATGCACCCACGAGGAGATCGCCAAGGAGACGTGGGCCCAGATCCTCGCGCACCTCAACGACCGCGATCAGGTACTGGGTGATGCCGACCTGCACTCCTGGTTCCTCGACCCGGGGATCACCTGGAACGCCGCACGCGGTGAGAACGCGAACGCCGACCCGTTGCTGATCAACACCGCGGGCTCGTGGGAGCTGCGGCCCGAACCGCACGGCGGTGTCGAGAACCTCTATCTGGCAGGCGATTACGTGCGCACGAATATCGACCTGGCCACCATGGAGGGCGCCAACGAATCGGCCCGGGCAGCGGTGAACGCGCTCCTGGAGGTCACCGGTTCGGACGCACCCCGCTGCCCCACCTACACCCTCTGGCGAGCACCCGAACTCGAACCGTTGCGACTGGCCGATGCCGACGCCTACGCGGCGGGACGGCCGAACGTTTTCGACGTGCAGATCTGATGAACGGCCGACCGTGCCCACAACCAGAGCCGATGCGGCACGGGAAGCGGGGGATCCCTCTACGATCCATGCGGTGACGAACGTGCACCGACTCGGGTTGCTCCCGTAGCGACCGGGCTGTCGAAAGCCACATCAGGCCCCGAGTGCGAGACCGGTCCCCATGATTTCCAGAGCGCTGCCGAGCATCTATCAGCGAGTCTCCGGTGAACTCGCCACGATATTCAAGAACGGCGCAACGAATTACCGGCATCGCACGGAAACGACGATCAACCACCTGCGGTACTGGCCCGGAACAGTCGACGACCCGACACAGGTCATGATCTGGGCCCGCGACCTACCAGCCGCCGACCGAATCGTGCCGTTCCCGGTGCCCACCGATCGAGCATTCCAGCTCCTGGAGCGCATGAGGACCGCGCGCCGCGAGAGTGAGTCGGCCGTGTACTGGAACACACTGGACCGCACCTCAGAGCTGTCCCCGCGTGAGTTGGAGACCCTGAGACATCTGACAGCCATCAATCGCAGACTCGACGATATCGCGACTGCCCGGGGCGTGGACCCCACGCGGTTACGCGCAGACGTCACCGCTCATCTGCGACGTCTCCTGGCCGGCCGACCGGTCGCGACTCGGGTCGGGCCCGAAGTATTGGAGGCCGTCCTACGCGACGGACGGTTCAAGACGAAATTCGAAACCGGGAAATCCGCCGGTGGTGCGAAGGTAGAGGGGCGGGCCTGGCAGGAACACACCTGGTTCGGCTACGAACGAAAGATATTGCCCGACGACCGGCGCCCGGTTTACGGCTATGTGATGGTGAATGGAGAGTATGCCGCGGCTACAGGACCGCACGGGCTCGGTTGGTTCGAAAGGCTGGCGGATTCCGAGTGGAAGCAGGGCATCGGTGACAGTGATCTCCTCAGCGCCTACGGCGAAGTGCAGGTGGTCTTCAAACCGGAGGTACTGCAACGGACCACTTTCACCGTGGGCGACAGCTGGAACTACCGGGAATCGACGTTCCCCTCCCATATCCTCAATCCCCAGCCCGAATCCTTCGGAGCACTTCAGAAGCCATTGGGGCTTCCTCCCGAGGCCGACGGTCTGCCGGTCCCCACCACGGTCTGGGACCGCCCGCTGCTGACGATGGATCGGGAGTACCACACACCTTCGTTCACCGCTTCCGATTACGTGGAGGCACAGATACACGGCGGAGTGAGCGTGAGCGATATCGACCATGTGCTGCTGCCCCGGGAGCCGACACCGGAACTGCGCCGGACACTCGACGACACCGGTACCCGGTGGAGAGTGTTCAACAACGAAACGATCGCACGCGAGGGCACCCCGGCCGAACGCACGGCCGCGCGAGAACGCATAACCGAGCAACGCCGCTGGCTCGACAACCGCCTCGCGAACCATATCCGCCGGACCGGCGCCGGACCCGGCGATCCAGTCGTCGACGCAGCCTATGAGAGACGCGCGGTCTTCGACCGGGACATCGAAATGCTCAAACGACCGCGAAGTAGTCCGGCCGATCCTGTCGAACCGAAGTGGTAGCCATATCCGGCTCCGGGCCCCTGTGCCTTTTCGTTTCCCGGCCGACTGCCCGCGCCGCGCGAGGACGCGCGCGACGGGTCACTAGACTGCCCGGCGTGGCAGAGATATCGGTGCGGGGGCGGCTGGCCCTCGGGGTGGCCGGCGCGGCGGCATGGGCCTCCCGCAAGGCGGGCCGTGGCAACGGGTCGATGATCGGCGGGCTGCTCGCGCTGAAGATCGACCCGCAGATCATGAAGCAGCTGGGCCGCGGGCGGCGTACCGTGCTGATCACCGGCACCAACGGCAAATCGACCACCACCCGGATGACCACCGCGGCGCTCAGCACGCTGGGCGAGGTCGCCACGCAGGCCGACGGCGCCAATATGGACGCCGGGATCGTCTCGGCGCTCAATGTCCACCGGGACGCGCGACTGGCCGCGATCGAAGTGGACGAACTGCATCTTCCGCATGTCACCGACGCCCTCAAACCGGAGGCGGTCGTACTGCTGAACCTCAGCCGCGATCAGCTGGACCGGGTCGGTGAGATCAATATGATCGAACGCCGGCTGCGCTCAGGTCTGGCGCGGCATCCGGATACCGTCGTCATCGCCAACTGCGACGATGTCCTGGTCACCTCCATCGCCTACGACCATCCGAATGTGGTGTGGGTCGCCGCCGGTAGCGGCTGGGCCATGGACGCCACCAGCTGTCCGCGCAGTGGGGAGCCGATCCTCTGGGAGGGCACCCACTGGTACAGCACCGGTACCGATTTCGCCCGGCCCCAGCCGGATTGGTGGCTCGACGGCGACAAACTCTGCGGCCCCGACGGCGTCCGGCTGCCGCTGCGGCTGGCGCTGCCCGGCCGGGCGAACCGGGGCAACGCGGCTCAGGCGGTCGCCGCGGCGGTCGCGCTGGGCGCCGATACGGAACAGTCCTGCGCCGCCACCGGAACCGTGCGTGAGATCGCGGGCCGCTACCGCACCGTCCAGGTCGGCGAACACGCCGCCCGGCTGTTGCTGGCCAAGAACCCGGCCGGCTGGCAGGAAGCGCTGTCCATGATCGACCACAGCGCCTCCGGGCTGGTGATCGCGGTGAACGGCCAGGTACCCGACGGCGAGGACCTGTCCTGGCTGTGGGATGTGCGGTTCGAGCATTTCGAGGACGTGCACGTCGTCGCCGCCGGGGAACGCGCCACCGACCTCGCGGTGCGCCTCACCTACGCCGGGGTCACGCACACCACCGTCGCGGACCCCGTACGCGCCATCGCGTCCTGCCCGGCGGGCCCGGTCGAAGTTCTCGCCAACTACACCGCGTTCCGCGACCTCAACCGTGACCTCCAGGAGCGGAACCGATGAGTGATTCGACCGTACGCATCGGCCTGGTGCTGCCCGATGTGATGGGCACCTACGGTGACGGCGGCAACGCGCTGGTCCTGCGGCAGCGGCTGCGGCTGCGCGATATCGACGCCGAGATCGTGGAAATCACCCTCCCCGACCCCGTGCCGGACTCACTGGACATCTACACCCTCGGCGGCGCCGAGGACTCCGCCCAGCGCCTGGCCACCCGCCATCTGCTGCGCTACCCCGGACTGCAGAACGCGGCCGGGCGCGGCGCCCCGGTGCTGGCGATCTGTGCGGCGATCCAGGTCCTCGGCCGGTGGTACGAGACCTCGAGCGGCGAACGGGTGGAAGGCGTCGGCCTGCTGGACGCCACCACCTCCCCGCAACAGACCCGCGCGATCGGCGAGGTGACGACGAACCCGCTGCTCACCGGCCTGTCCGCACCGCTCACCGGGTTCGAGAACCATCGCGGCGGCACCACCCTGGGCCCGGACGCCACCGGCCTCGCCCGGGTGACCCGAGGTATCGGCAACGGGGTCGGCGACGGACTCGAAGGCGTGGTGCAGGGCTCGGTCCTGGGCACCTACATGCACGGCCCCGCCCTGGCCCGCAACCCCGAACTCGCCGACCACCTGCTGTGCCAGGCCCTCGGCGTGGACTCCCTGCCCCCGCTGGACCTCCCCGAAGTCGACCAGCTGCGGCGCGAACGCCTGCGCGCCTGAGGCCGCCCGGAGCCCGAGGTCTCGGCGTCCTCGGGCAGGGCAATAAACTCCCCTGGTGAGTTACGACCATGTGCTGTTGCCGTCCGGTGTCGCCGTCACTCCCGCGGAGGTCGACGCGTATCTCACCACTCAGCAGGGACTCCCCGCGACAGCGGAGATCGCGGCCATCGCGGCCGAACTCGGCGCGCGCAACGCGGAGTTACCCGAGGAGGACAGTTTCCTGAGCGTGACGCCGTTGGAGGGAACACCGACCGGGGCCATGCTGCCCGTGCCCAGTCCCTACGACGCAATCGGTTTCGTCCGGGATCTGCTGTTCCAGCTGGCGACACCGCGGAACTACGCGATCTACGATCCGCAGCTGACCTGGCTGATCGACCCTGCCGGGCATATCCCGGTGACGGTGACCCACGGCGGGGCGGGAGAGTTCCCGTACCTGACCGAAACACTGGCCACCCTGTGGGCACACGAACTCATCGATCCCAACCCGTACCTGATCGTGGAACGCGCTCCCGAGATCTACATCCAGACCTACCGGGAATCCGCCGACGAGTACACCCTCGAATACCGCGACGGTGGAGCCGATCGGCATTTCACCACCAGCGTCACCGGCCCGGATACGGTCGCCGGCCTCATCTGGGACTGGGCGCGTGAGGACCGCACCCGGCTCGACCGGCTCACCTGGGAACCGCTGACGCTGTGACCGCCGCGACCCTGGTCGCGGCGGTCCTCACAGCGCGCGGCGGCCGGAGAACGCCCGGCCCAGGGTCAGTTCGTCGGCGAACTCCAGATCGCCGCCCATGGGCAGTCCGGACGCGAGCCGGGTGACGGTGAGCCCGGGGAAATCACGCAGCATCCGGACGAGATAGGTCGCCGTCGCCTCGCCCTCGGTGTTCGGATCGGTGGCGATGATCACCTCGGTGACATCCACCCCGTCGTCCTGGCTGCCGATGCGGGTCAGCAGTTCCCGGATCCGCAACTGTTCGGGGCCCACCCCGCTCAAAGGATCGAGCGCGCCACCCAGCACGTGATAGCGGCCCCGGAACTCCCGGGTCCGCTCGATCGCCGGTACATCCTTGGGTTCCTCGACCACGCAGATCATGCTGCGATCGCGGCGCGGGTCGGCGCAGATGCGGCACAGCTCGCCGTCGGCGACCGTGCCGCACTGCGCGCAGAAGCGCACACCGTCGCGGATCTTCTGCAATACCGCCTGCAACCGGTCGAGTTCGGGCGGTTCCACCTGCAGCAGATGGAACGCGATCCGCTGCGCGCTCTTGGGGCCGATACCGGGGAGTTTCCCCAGCTCGTCGATGAGATCCTGGACCGGACCCTCGTACACCGCGATTCCCCGGCGCGATCAGAAGCCGGGCAGACCCGGTGCGCCGCCGCCGGCCAGCGGTCCGAGTCGTTCGGCCGCCAGCTGCTGGGCATTGGCCATGGCATCGTTGACGGCGCCGATCACCAGGTCCTGCAAGGTTTCCACATCCTCGGGGTCGACCGCCTCGGGGGCGATCGTCAGCGACTGCACCTCGCCGGTCGCCTTGATCGTCACCCGGACCAGACCGTTGCCGGCCTGGCCGTCCACTTCGGCCGCGGCGATCTCGGCCTGCGCGGCCATCACCTGCTCCTGCATCTGCTGGGCCTGCTGGAGCAACTGCTGCATATCGAACTGACCATCGGGCTGCACGGGATTCCTCTCTACGGACGGGTCACAATTCAGCCTAGACCGCCTCGGCCGCCGATTCCGCCGCCACCCGACGCCGCCCTAAGATCGACTTCGCCGGTGTGATTGCGCCGTGCCGAAATCTTGATTGTTACTGGAGCAAACTGTGTCCAAGGGATATTTGCTGGGTGCGCTCATCATGGTATCCGGCGTGTTCCGCGCGGCGACCGCCGAAGCCGATCCCCACGAGGTAACCGACCACGGCAACGGCTGCGTCATCGATCCGGCCGCACCGGCGGTCACCGTCGAATCCTTACGTTCGCACTGCACCGCCCGGCAGCACGCCGAGATCTACCTGGCCGCCCAGGCCGGCGCGGTGCCGTCCGGGGTGAAGAACGGCTGGGTGACCTCGAGTTCTGTCGCCGAACCCATCGCGCCCACGTTCTGGCTCGGCAAAACCTTCGACACCGGGCCCGAGGGCGGCCGGTTGACCAACCGGGTCACCGGTGCCGATATCGCGGGCTGGCCGGCCGAGGTCTATCTGGCTCCGTCCCGGGAGGACGGTGAACCGACCTGGGTGCTCGACTACACACCCGCGATCACGCCGCAGGTCTACGACGAGATCCGGGAGGTCGTGCCCGGTGTATGGCTCGGCTACTCCTGGTGGCGTGGCGAACACCGGACCCCGGTGATGCTGTCGTTCGTCCTCGCCTGAGGAAGGCCTGCCGGTAGACCGGCCGGCCGATGCCGCCGTACCGGCCCACCACACGGGCACCGGCCGGACGGTCACCGGCACGGATCGGATATCCGCTGCCGGCGATCGCCCGGCCGGACGCGGCCCGTCAGGCGAGTTCGCGCTTCAGGTTCGCCAGTACCTCGGCCTGGATCTTGCGCAGACCGAGGGGGGCGAAGATGCCCTCGAAGATGCCCTTGACACCGCCGGCGCCCTGCCAGGTGGTCTCCAGGGTGACGGTCGAACCCGATCCGGCCGGGGCCACCGTCCAGGTGTTGACGAGCGAGGAATTGGCGTCCTTCTCGGTGACGACATTGTCGGCGACCGAGACCTGGGCGCGGATATTGCGCACTCGCTTCTCGGTGGCCTGCAATGTCCATTCGGCGACGGTGCCGTCGCCCTGCCCACCCTCGACCACCTTGTAGTCGCGGTAGTGCGCCGACAGGATCTTCGGGCGCACCTCCGTGTAATCGGTGACCGCCGCCAGCGCGCGCTGCGGGTCTGCGGCGACCTCGATCGAACTGCCGGCCTTGACCTGTCCCACGGTGAACTCCTTATCGGGATGTGTTGTCGGCTCTATTATCGGCGCCGCCTACGACCGCGCGGGGTCGAGGGCCCCTTGGTCCCGTCGTCCAGCGCCCGAGACCCGCGCCTGCGGCGCATGCACTTCGGGCGCTGAACGACGGGACGGCCCTCACCTTCACGAGCAGGCCGACCACCCACCTTCACAAGCAACAACCCCACCGTCCCTCGCCGCGATCGAACGTGCTTCCTCACCACCGTCATCGCGTTCAACCCTCACATTTCACAAGCAAGTCCCCTGAACGTCTCCGTATCCGGTACCTATCCCCTTCGCGCACGAGTTCGTATGAATACCGACAATTCAGGAATAGCGGTCAACCCGGGTGAACAGTTCTTCGAACACGATGCAACGGATATGTGACATTTCGCCACCGACAATCCCCCCGCTGTGGCCGCTCGAGACCGAGTGGGGCTAGCGTCTAGACGTGGCAATGAGTCTGTTGGGGAAGGCCGGCCACGGTCCGGCCGCATATGAATCCGGGTTCGCTGCATATCGGGCAGGCGTCGATCGCCTGCTCGCGAGCTATCGTGCCATCCCGGACGACGCCGATGTGCGACTGGCCAAGAAGACTTCCAATCTCTTCCGCGCGCGGGCGAAGAACACGGCACCGGGGCTGGACGTCTCGGGCCTCACCCGGGTGATCGAGGTCGATCCTGATTCGAAAACGGCCGAGGTCGCGGGGATGACGACCTACGAAGAACTGGTGGCCGCCACGCTGCCCTACGGCCTGGCGCCGCTGGTGGTGCCGCAGCTCAAGACCATCACCCTGGGTGGCGCGGTGACCGGGCTCGGGATCGAATCGACCTCCTTCCGCAACGGTCTGCCCCACGAATCGGTGCTGGAGATGGAGGTGCTGACCGGGGCCGGTGAGATCGTCACCATCGACCCGGACGGGGCCGACGCCGAACTCTTCCGCGGTTTCCCGAACTCCTACGGCACGCTCGGCTACACCACCCGCCTGAAGATCGAGCTGGAACCGGTGCTGCCGTATGTGGAGTTGCGCCACCTGCGGTTCCACGATCTGCGGGAACTCGAGTCGGTCCTCGAGCAGGTCGTACTGGACCGCAGCCATGACGGTGAGCGGGTCGACTACCTGGACGGGGTGGTATTCAGCGCCGGGGAAAGCTACCTGACGCTGGGCCGGCAGACCGAGGAACCGGGCCCGGTCAGCGACTACACCGGAATGGATATCTACTACCGCTCCATCCAGCACGACGGCCCGGCGCCCAAGCGTGACCGGCTGACCGTCCACGACTATCTCTGGCGATGGGACACCGACTGGTTCTGGTGCTCGCGCGCCTTCGGGACGCAGAACCCGAAGGTCCGCCGCTTCTGGCCGAAACGCTACCGGCGCAGCAGCTTCTACTGGAAGCTGATCGCGCTGGATCACCGCTACAACATCGGTGACAAGCTGGCCGCGCGGAAAGGTGAGCCGCCGCAGGAGCGCGTGGTGCAGGACATCGAGGTCCCGGTGGAGCGCACCGCCGATTTCGTGGAGTGGTTCCTGCGCGAAATCCCCATCGAACCCATCTGGTTGTGCCCGCTGCGGCTGCGCGATTCCGGCACCCCGGACAGCGATCGCCCCTGGCCGCTGTACCCGCTGCGACCCGGTCGCACCTATGTGAATATCGGCTTCTGGTCGGCGGTTCCGAAATCGCCCGGGCAGTTGGATGGCGCGGCGAACCGTGCCATCGAAAAAACCGTCACCGAATTCGACGGACACAAATCCCTGTACTCGGACTCCTTTTACGAGCCCGAGGAATTTGCCGCCCTCTACGGCGGTGAAAGTTACAAAGCATTGAAGAAACGCTACGATCCCGGCCAGCGCCTGCTGGATCTGTACTCGAAGGCGGTGCAACGCAGATGACGACATTCAAGGATAGATCCGATGCTTTCGCGGACCTGGGCACCCGGCTCAGCATCGCCGAGGTTGTCGAAACCTTGGTCGACGGCGATGTTCCCATCAAGCTGACCGCTTACGACGGCAGCACCACCGGCCCGGTGGATTCCGAATTCGCACTCGATATCCGCAATCCGCGCGGAATCAACTATCTCGCCAATGCGCCCGGTGACCTCGGGCTGGCCCGCGCCTACATATCCGGCGATATGGATGCGGCCGGGGTGCACCCCGGCGACCCGTATGCCATCCTCGCCGCCATGACGGACCTGAAGTTCAAACGTCCGTCGGCATTGTCGCTGGTGGCGATCGCCCGCTCGCTGGGCTGGGAGCGGCTGCGCCCGGTCCCGCCACCCCCGCAGGAGACACTGCCGCGCTGGCGGCGGATCGCCCTGGAGGGACTGCGGCATTCCAAGGCCCGCGACGCCGAGGTCATCCACCATCACTACGACGTCTCGAACACGTTCTACGAGTATGTCCTCGGCCCGTCGATGACATACACCTGTGCGTGCTACGGCGAGCGGGACTGGACGCTGGAGCAGGCACAGGAGAACAAGTACCGGCTGGTCTTCGAAAAACTGCGGTTGAAGGAGGGCGATCGCCTACTCGATATCGGCTGTGGATGGGGCGGCATGGTCCGGTACGCCGCCGCGCGCGGAGTCCGGGTCATCGGTGCCACGCTCTCGGCCGAGCAGGCCTCCTGGGCGCAGCGCAAGATCGACGAGGACGGTCTCGGCGAGCTGGCCGAGGTCCGCCACTCCGATTACCGCGACATCACCGAAACCGAGTTCGACGCGGTGTCCTCGATCGGACTGACCGAGCACATCGGTGTCCAGAACTACCCGTACTATTTCGGATTCATCCAGAGCAAGCTGCGTGCGGGTGGTCTTTTCCTCAACCACTGCATCACGCGGCCGGACAACACCCGCACCACCAAGGCCGGCGATTTCATCGACCGGTACGTGTTCCCCGACGGGGAACTCATCGGCTCCGGTCGCATCATCAGCGATATCCAGAACGTCGGCCTGGAAGTATTGCACGAGGAGAACCTGCGTGAGCACTACGCGCTGACTCTCACCGAATGGTGCAAGAACCTGGTCGCCAACTGGGATGCCTGTGTGGCCGAGGCCGGCGAGGGCACCGCCAAGGTGTGGGGCCTGTATATGGCGGGCAGCCGGCTCGGTTTCGAACGCAATGTGGTGCAGCTGCACCAGGTACTGGGCGTGAAACTCGGATCCGCCGGGCGGCCCGAGGTGCCACTGCGGCCTTGGTGGCAGCCGTAACCGGCTGCTCAGCTGAGCAGTTCGTCGAGGAAACGGATCGGGACACGGATCTCACCGAGGGTGCGGACCGTGTCCGTTCCGTCCGGCGTGGTGACCGGCAGGTCGTCGCGCACCACGCGCAGGATCTCGCGGACCGCGGGCCCGGCATCCAGTAGCGGCCGGGTCCAGCCGAGTTCTGCGCAGGTGGAGACCGCCGGCGCCAACAGGGCGGCCGATTCGCCCACCCAGCCCGCGGTGGCCAGGCATTCGGCGAGCAGCAGCGACATATCGAGCTGGGCTCGGGGTCGCTGTTGTTCGCCGGTGCGCCCGTAGAGGGCACGGGCATGGCGGGCCGCGCGCTCGTGATCCTGCCGGTCACCGGATTCGAGTAGCGCGCGGATCACGGTGACCTCGCCGGCTTCGATATTCAGCACGGTCGGCGCACCGTCGGGGCCGGGGCCGCGGTCGCGCCCGGACAATCTCGCCAGGCCGCGCGCGGTGCTGTCCGCGGCTTCCGGCCGGTCGCCCGGACCCGGCTGCACTATGCCCAGCCGGATCTGCTCGGCCCGGATATGGGCGGCCAGCCGGGACAGCTGGTGATCGGCGGCGATCCGCGCTCCCTCGGCCAGGCGCACCGCCGCCGCTGTGAGATCGCCGCGCAGCGCCTTCACCCGGGCGCCGGTCACAATGGTGGCGATCAGTGATTCGATCGGGCCGATCCGTGCGACCAGCTGATAACTCTCGTCGAACAGTTCCTCGGCGGCACTGAGGTCACCGCGCCGGTACTCCAATTCACCGAGGAGCCCGGCGACCGCCCGCACGCCGTGTGAGCGGGGCCCGGACCGGGTTTGCGCGATGTCATAGGCCTGCCGGTAGGCGCTCAGCGCGGACGGGATATCGAGTTGTTCGTAGGCGAGGAGTCCGCGGCCGCACCAGGCGAAGATCTCGCCGAGCGGTTCGCGGGACCGCTCCTGATACGGCCGCGCCCACTCCAGCGTGGCTGCCGCTGCCGGATAGTCGAATTCGCAGAGCCGGACGTAGGCGCTGATATTCGCCGCGGTCGCCACCGTCCACGCCGGGAGCTCGTCGGGATGCTTCAGTGGTTCGGCGACCTGCTCGAGCACACCGGCGGTGCGGTCGTGGGAGATCTCGTCGGAGGCGGCGAGCACCGCGGCCTGGCAACGCTGGGTGCGTACATCGCTGTCGTCCTCCGGACTCCGGGACAGTACATTGGACAGCCGGTTGAGGGCCGAGCGCGCCGCGGTGGACTGCTGTAGGTTCACATTCGCGCGCGCCACTGCCATCAGCAGTTTCGACCGCGAAGCCACCTGCTGCACGGGCAGTTTGGAGACGGACCCGAGCAGCGTCGCCACCCGCGAACCGTCGATCAGATCCATACCGCCGTTCTCCAGCAGGTCGAGCGCGGTTTTGAAGTCGGTGCCGGCCAGCGAATGATCCACCGCCCGGCGCAGCAGCTGATGTTCGGCGAACCAGCGCGCGGCCCGCCGGTGCAGCGTCTTCATCCGGCCCGGCCGGGTCCGTTCCAGTCGCGCCCGCAGATATTCGGCGAACAGCGGCTGCATCCGGTACCACTCGGGATCCTCGTCGGTGCGGCGCACGAACAATTCCCGCCGCTCGGCCTGCTCCAGCAGGCGCGGGGCCTCGTCGCTATCGGTGACAGCGATGGCCAGGGACCCGTTCGCATGCTCGATCACCGCGAAATCGGACAGGAAGTCCAGCATCTCCGGTTCCAAGGTGTCCAGCACGTTCTCGGCGAGGTACTCGCGGATACCGTGCCCGCCTTCGGACATACGATTCAACAGGTCCCCGGGGTCCGGGTCGTCGCGCAGCGCGAGGCTGATCAGCTGGATCGCGGCGGGCCAGCCGTCGGTGGCGGCGTACACCCGGTCGAGCTGGCCGGTATCGAGCGAGAACCCGTTGCGCTGCACCAGGATCTCGCCGATCTCGGCGCGGGTCAGGCGCAGTTGCTCGGAATCTATCTGCACCAGTTCGTCGTTCATCCGCATCCGGCCCATCGGCAGGTCAGAGGGGTCCCGGCTGGTCACCACGAACCGCAGATGATGGCAGCCGCTGTCGAGTAGTGCCGACAACACCCGTAGGGCGCCCGGATCGGTGAGCCGGTGCCAGTCGTCGATGATCACGACCACCGGCTTTCCGCTGGTGTGCAGTTCGTCGATCAGGCTCGAAATCGCGAACGCGACGGTATCGGCGGGTCGCTCCTCGAGCATCTGGCACAGCCCGGTACCGATCTCGGGACGGATCCGGTTGACGGCCTCGATCAGATGGGCCAGGAACCAGACCTCGTTGTCGTCGCGGCTGTCGATGCCTATCCAGGCGACCGGGATATCGAGTCCGGCGAGTTCATCGCGCCACTGCGCGGCCAGCACGCTCTTACCGAAACCGGCCGGCGCGTGGATCACGGTGAGCCGGCGGCCGACACCTTCACGCAGAATGTCCAGCAAGCGCGGCCGGCGCACCGGTTCCCGGGGCGGGGTGGGCGGGCGGAACTTGGTGGCCGGACTCGGCGGCAGCGTGGCCGGTGAATGTTCCAGCGCATGGCCGGAGCTGCCGAGACGGCCCGATGCGCTGCTGTGCGGGCCCGACCCCGGCCTGGGCTTGCGCGTTCCGGGGACACCGAACGCGCCGGATCCGGCGTCGTCGGCGCCCTTACGCCCCGCGAGTGTCGGCGGCAGCAGCGGCCAGCTGCGCCGCGCGGTCACGGCCGGCGCCCGGTCGTGGCCGGGCGGCACGGCATCGACCGCCGTGACCTCGGGATCCAGCAGCGCCATCTCGTCGGGGACCTGATCGTGTGCGATCTGTACCGCGCGCAGCATCTCGCCGAACTCGTAGGCCGATGCCGGCCGTTCCTCCGGTTCCTGGGCCATGGCCTGTTCGATCACCGCCGCCACATCGGCGGGAATGTCCTGCTCCCGCAGATCCGGCACCGGTTGAGTGGTGATGCGGAGGAACTGCGCGACCACCCGCTCCCCCGCCTGCCTCTCGAACGCGGCATGGCCGGTGAGCAGGGCGAAAAGGGTCGCGCCGAGCCCGTACACATCGGAGCGGACGGTGGGGTCGGCGCCCTTGAGGACTTCGGGGGCGGTGAACGCGGGCGAACCGGTGATCTGGCTGCTCGACGTGCGGAAACCCCCGGGCATCCGGGCGATCCCGAAATCGGTGAGCTGCGGCTCACCATAGGAGCTGAGCAGCACATTGGCCGGCTTCACATCCCGGTGCAGGATCCGCGTCCGATGCGCGCTCTCGATGGCACCGGCCAGTTTCACCCCGACCCTGAGGGTATCGGCCCAGCTCAGCGGGCCCGTCTCGTGAATGAGCCGTTCCAGCGACCCGTGCGTGGCGAACGGCATCACGATGAACGGCAGTCCGCTGGCGGTCACATCGACCTGCAGGATGTCGACGATATTCGGGTGCCCGGACAGCCGGCCCATGGCGTGTTCCTCACGCAGGAACCGCTCCCGGCTCTCGGGATCGAGATCGGAGGAGAGCACCTTTACCGCGACCACGCGGTCCAGGGCCCGCTGCACACACCGGTACACGACCCCGAACCCGCCGCGACCGATCTCGTGGGCTTCGGTGAACCCCAGGGCCGCGAGTTCCTCGGCTATCCGTTCCGCTTCCTGCGGATCGGCTTCGGTGGGGGCGGCGACCCCCATGGTGGGTTCGGGCGTCACACTCCGCACGGCGCCGCGGTCGGCCGATTCCGCATGGGCTTCGGCATCCTGCGGCACAGCGTGGTTCTCGGAGGCAGCGGAATCCGCCGGACCGGCGGCGTCGGGAGCGACGTAGGCGTTATCCGATTCGCGGCCCCCGGGGCCCGAACGCGTTCGTGGAGTCATCTCACCACCTCGCACTCGTAACGAATCGGCTGCGGTGGCGAATCACGCCGCGACAACCGTTCCGGTCCTCACTTCCAACGTAGCGCGCCCGATACCCCGATGGGTGGTTTCACCCGGCTCGCGTGTCCTGTCCCGGGGTTGCGGTGCGCCTCCGCCGGGCCGCCGACCGGGCTCGGCACCCGGCCGCGAACAGCGCCCTCGCGGGCCGACCCGCCGCGGCCACCTGCGCGGGAGGGGCGCAATTATCCCCAGGCATCCACAGTATTCCGATATTGCGCGCCGGCGCGGATGGCCGGTCCGACCCGATATTCCGGATCTGTTCCGATGCGGTAACGCGGGCGGAGCCCGACACTGCGGCGGCCCAGGCTTCCGATGGAAACAACACAACCCGCCGCACCTCACGGTGCGGCGGGTTGTGCCGAGCGGATCAGCGCGACCGGCCACCCGGGCCGGCCGCCCCGGAACCTACTTGCGCAGCGAAGCCGGGACCTCGAAGCGCTTGCCGTACTTCTTCGCCAGCTCGTCGGCGCGGGCCACGAAGGCCTCCTGGCCGCCGGGGTAGCCGACGATGTACTGGTGCACACCACCGGTCCAGGCCGGGAATCCGATACCGAAGATGGAGCCGATATTGGCGTCCGCGGTGGACTCCAGAACACCTTCGTCGAAACACTTCTGGGTTTCGAGGGCCTCGGCGAACAGCATGCGGTCGATCAGATCCTGCAGCGGCACGTCGAAACCGGCGGTGGTCTTGAAGTGCTCACGCAGCTGCGGCCAGATGTTGAGCCGCTTGCCGTTCTCGTCGTACTCGTAGAAGCCGGCCTTCTCCAGCCGGCCCGGGCGCCCCTGCTCGATCATGTAGTCGATCACGTCGAGGGCGGGGTGCCGTTCGGTGCCCATGGCCGCGTCACCGGCGGCGAGCGCGTCGGCGGTCTCCTTGGCGATCTTCTGCATGAGCTTCATGTTCAGCTCGTCGGTCAGCTGCAGCGGCGGCGCCGGGTAGCCCGCCTGCGAACCGGCCTGCTCGATGGTCGCGGGCTCGATACCCTCGCCCAGCATGGCGATCGCCTCGTTGACGAAAGTGCCGATCACCCGGGAGGTGAAGAAGCCGCGGCTGTCGTTGACCACGATCGGGGTCTTCTTGATGGCGAGGGTGTAGTCGAATACCCGGGCCAGGGCCTCGTCGGAGGTCCGCTCACCCTTGATGATCTCCACCAGCGGCATCTTGTCGACCGGCGAGAAGAAGTGGATGCCGATGAAGTCTTCCTGGCGCTTCACGCCCTCGGCCAGGCCGGTGATCGGCAGGGTCGAGGTGTTGGAGCCGAGGAGCGCGTCGGGGGTGACGATGTCCTCGATCTCCTGGAAGACCTTGTGCTTGAGCTCGGTGCTCTCGAAGACGGCTTCGATCACGAAATCGACACCGGCGAAATCGGCCGCGTCGGCGGTCGGCTTGATGCGGTCGAGCAGCGCCTTGGACTTCTCCTCGGTGGTCTTGCCCCGGGACAGCGCCTTGGCCTCGATCTTCTCCGAGTAGCCCTTGCCGCGCTCGGCCGCCTCGATGCTCACGTCCTTGAGTACGACCTCGTAGCCGGCCTTCGCCGACACGTAGGCGATACCGGCGCCCATCATGCCCGCGCCGAGCACGCCGACCTTCTTGATCTCCTTCTTCGGCACATCCTTGGGACGCGAACCACCGTTGTTGATGGTCTGCAGGTCGAAGAAGAACGCCTGGATCATGTTCTTGGCGACCGGCCCGGTGAGCAGGTGCACGAAGTAACGCGATTCGATCAGGGACGCATTGTCGATATCGACCTGCGAGCCCTCGACCGCCGCGGCCATGATGGCGCGCGGGGCGGGCATATTGGCACCCTTGAGCTGCTTGCGCAGGTTGGCCGGGAACGCGGGCAGGGTCGCGGCGAACGACGGGCTGGCGGGAGTGCCGCCGGGAATCTTGAAGCCCTTCTTGTCCCACGGCTGGACGCCGCCCTCGGGGTTGGCCTTGATCCACGCCTTGGCGGCGGGTACCAGTTCCTCGATCGAGCCGACCAGCTCGTCGACCAGGCCGATCTCCTTGGCCTTGGCCGGCTTGTTGCGCTGGCCCTGCAGCAGCACGCCCATGAGCGCGTTCTGCAGACCCAGCATGCGCACGGTGCGGATGATGCCGCCACCGGCGGGCAGCAGGCCCAGAGTGGCCTCGGGCAGGCCGATCTGGGAGCCGCGGACATCGGCCGCGATCCGGTGGTGGGTCGCGAGCGCGATCTCGAGGCCACCGCCGAGCGCGGCACCGTTGATGGCGGACACGACCGGCTTGCCGAGGGTCTCCAGGCGGCGCAGCGCCGACTTGATCTCGGTCAGCTCGGCCATCAGTTCGGGCCCGTTGTCCGGTCCGACCTGCATCATGTTCTTCAGGTCGCCGCCGGCGAAGAAGGTCTTCTTCGCGGAGGTCAGCACGACACCGGTGATGTCGTCCTTCTCGGCCTCGAGCCGCTCGACCGTCGCGGTCATCGACTTCTTGTAGAGGTCGTTCATGGTGTTGGCGCCCTGGTTCGGGTCGTCCATCGTCAACACGACGATGCCGTCCGAATCCTTCTCCCAACCGATCATGTTGGCTTCGCTCACGGTTTTTCTGTCTCCTCGTGAAGATAAGGGGTCGGGGGGCGTCAGACGCGCTCGATGATGGTGGCCACACCCATGCCGCCGCCGATGCACAGCGTGATCAAGGCGTAGCGGGCGTTGCGACGCTCCAGCTCGTCGACCATGGTGCCGGTGATCATGGCGCCGGTGGCGCCGAGCGGGTGGCCCATGGCGATGGCGCCGCCGTTGACGTTGAGCTTCTCGTCGGGGATCTGCAGGTCCTTCTGGAACTTCAGCACCACCGAGGCGAAGGCTTCGTTGATCTCGAACAGGTCGATGTCGTCGACGGTCAGACCGGCCTTGGCCAGTACCTTCTGCGACGCCGGGGTGGGGCCGGTGAGCATGATGGTGCTGTCCGCACCGCTGGTCGCGGTGGCGACGATACGGGCCCGCGGGGTCAGGCCCGAGGCCTTGCCGGCCTCCTCGGTGCCGACCAGGACCAGCGCCGCACCATCGACGATGCCGGAGCTGTTGCCGCCGTGGTGGACGTGGTCGATCTTCTCCACGAAGTGGTACTTCTGCAGCGCCACCGCGTCGAAGCCGCCCATTTCACCGATCCCGGCGAAGGACGGGTTCAGCTTGGCCAGGTCCTCCAGGGTGGTGCCGGGCCGCATGTGCTCGTCGGTGTCCAGGACGGTCAGGCCGTTGATGTCCTTGACCGGGACGATCGACTTGGCGAAGTAGCCGCCGGTGGTCGCCTTGGCGGCCAGGTCCTGCGAGCGCACGGCGTAGGCATCGACGTCCTCGCGGGAGAAGCCCTCGATGCTGGCGATGAGGTCGGCGCTGATGCCCTGCGGTACGACGTAGGTGTCGTAGTTGGTGGCCGGATCGAGCATCCAGGCGCCGCCGTCGGAGCCCATGGGCACGCGGGACATGGACTCGACACCGCCGGCCAGGACCAGGTCCTCGAAGCCGGAGCGCACCTTCTGGGCGGCCATGTTCACGGCTTCCAGGCCGGAGGCACAGAAGCGGTTGATCTGCACGCCTCCGACGGTCTGCGGCAGGCCGGCGGTCAGCACGGTGGTGCGGGCGATATCGGAGCCCTGGTCACCGACCGGGGAGACGACACCGAGGATGAGGTCGGAGATCCGGTCCTCGTCGAGGTTCGGGAAGCGGTTGCGCAGCTCCTGCACCAGCCCGGTGGTGAGATCGATCGGCTTGACCGAGTGCAGCGACCCCTTCTTGTTGCGGCCGCGCGGGGTGCGGATGGCCTCGTAAATGTAGGCCTCTGTGGTCATATCGGAATGTCCCTTCCTAGGAATACGCCCACCCGCACCAGGCGGAGCGGACGCGAGTTACCTCGCCGACCGGCCGTTCGACCGACCGTCCGTATTCAGTTGAGCAGCGCTGACGGGCCGGTCACCCGCGCGGGCATACGCTGTACAAACCACGGCACGGGTCGCCGAGGGGGTACCGAGCAGCCCGTACCTCACGGCCCACCATAGAACCTCGTCTCGCCGAAGTCCGCAGCTACCCGCCCATCGTACCGCCGGATGCGAACTCCGGTTAACTTAACGTGGTCGAGACGGTGCTTGTCAACCGTTCAACGGGGTGGCGCCCAGCTCACTGGCCAGTAGCCGCAGAGCAACCTCGTCCGGGTCGCGCCGATCACCCGGCGCGACCGGCTGCGCCGACTCCGCCAGCATCTCCTGCTCCTCCTCCGGAGTGGACGCGGGCACGCTCTGCGGTGCGTAACCGTGATCACCCGGATCATCGGGCAGGTCGGGATAGTCCGGGGGCGGGATGTCGTCGTAGGGGCTCGCCGCCGCGGCCCCGGCCTTGGCCTGGCTCGGCCGCGAGAACCGCGGCCGGCGAGCCGGTTCGGCGCCGGTCCGCGCACCGTTCACCGATCCACTACCGGCAGGACCGGCCTGCGGCCCGCCGTCGCTGTCGGCCCGGCGGGGCTCGGCCGGGGCCTCCGCGGCGGCCCGGCTCGGCGCCGGGCGCTGTGGACCCCCTCGGCGACCACCGTCGGAATCACCCGACTCCGAGTCACCGGCCCGGCGTCCGCCCCGCTCACGTCCACCGGGACCCCGCGCGACCTGCTGACCCGCGACGACCCACCGCACCGGATGTTCCCGGCCGAGTACCGCGCGCACCGCGGACCGGACCGCCGACAACGGCTGCGGCTGCGAAAGCCGCTGGACCAGCGCGGCATGGTGGGCCAGCACGATCTCGCCGTCTTCGACCCCGGCCACCGACGCCCCGGAGGTGAGCATCGCGCCGATGGTCGGCCCGAACTCCTTGACCGCGAGCTTGATCTCCGGCCAGGCGGCCTCCACAGCGGCCAGCAACTCCGGATCGGTCGGCGTCGCGTCGGCCTCGGGTCCGGGCGGCCCGATCGGATCGGTGCCGGGGCCGGCCGCCGGATCCGATTCGGCAGCGGGTCCGGCCGGGGGGGCCGATTCGGCGCCGGGCCCCTCGGCCACCACGGCCGGTTCGGCCGCAGGTCCGGCCGCCGCGGGCGCGGGGGCGATATCGGAAGCCGCCCCGCGGTCGGTGGGTGGTGTACTCACCGGCGGACGGGCAGCGGTCTCCGGGCTCACCGGGCTGTCGGCCCGGGTCGAATTCGTACCGCGCGAAGTGTGCGCGCCGGGGGTGCGGGCGTATTCCGCCTGCACCGGGCGGCCGGTCGAGTCCGGTTCGGGAGCCTGGTCCGGTTTCGGCGGCGCCGCGGCCGGTGCGGGACCGGCCGCTGCCGTCTCGGCCGCACCGCCGTCGGGTTCGGGACGCCGCGGCTCCACCGAGCCCCGGTCGACCGCATCCACCGATCCCGCGGGGGCAGGTGACATCTCCTGGTCCGGACCGCCCCGGTCGGGCGCGGGATGCGGCGCATCCGCCACTCCGGCCGCCGGCGGCTCGGCGGCAGCCGCGCGTTCCGGCGACCGCCCGGTCTTGGATTCCCGCAAGGCGGCCAGGGCTTCGGCCCCCCGGCGGCGGGACGGGTCCGACGCGGCAGCCGGCCGCGCGGGCGCCGGGGCGGCCTCGGTGGGACCGGATGCCGGCGCCCCGCCCGCGGGCGCCGCGCCCGGGGCCGCGACGACACCGGCGGCGACCCGCCGTTCCAGCTGTTCCAGCCGCTGCAGGGTCGCGGCCTCGGATTCGTCCGCGGCGGGCAGCAGCATCCGTGAGCAGACGACCTCGAGCAGCAGCCGCGGCGCGGTGGCCCCCCGCATCTCACCCAGCCCGGCGTGCAGGAGTTCGGCGTAGCGGGTGAGGGCCGCGGGCCCGAGCCGGGCGGCCTGCTCGCGCATCCGGTCCAGCAGGTCGGCGGGCGCGGCGACGAGTCCGCGTTCGGTGGCGTCGGGTACGGCCTGCAGCAGGATCAGGTCGCGCAGCCGCTCGAGCAGGTCCACCGCGAACCGGCGCGGATCATGCCCGGCCTCCATCACGCGGTCGACGGTGCCGAACAGGGCGGCGCCGTCCCCCGCTGCCAGCGCGTCGACCGCGTCGTCGATCAGCGCCACATCGGTCACCCCCAGCAGTGCGACGGCGCGCGAATAGGTGACGCCCTCGGACCCGGCGCCGGCGAGCAACTGGTCGAGCACACTCAAACTGTCGCGCGGAGAGCCACCGCCCGCGCGGATCACCAACGGATACACCGCTTCCTCCACCGGCACCTGCTCCTGTTCGCAGATGCCGCCGAGCAGGCCGCGCATGGTGGCGGGGGGCAGCAGCCGGAAGGGGTAGTGGTGGGTGCGCGAGCGGATGGTCGGCAGCACCTTGTCCGGCTCGGTGGTGGCGAAGACGAAGATCAGATGCGCCGGGGGTTCCTCGACGATCTTCAGCAGCGCGTTGAATCCGGCCGTGGTGACCATATGCGCCTCGTCGACGATGAACACCCGGTAGCGGGATTCGGCGGGCGCGTAGAAGGCCCGGTCGCGTAGTTCGCGGGTGTCGTCGACACCACCGTGGCTGGCGGCGTCCAGTTCGATCACGTCGAGGTTGCCCCCACCTCCCGGGGCCAGCGATAGGCAGGAGGCGCAGGTGCCGCAGGGCGTGGAGGTGGGGCCCTGCACGCAGTTCAGCGAGCGGGCGAGGATCCGGGCCGACGAGGTCTTACCGCAGCCGCGCGGACCCGAGAAGAGATAGGCATGACTGATCCGGCCGGTGTCGAGCGCGGTAGACAGCGGGTCGGTGACATGCTCCTGGCCCACCACGTCAGCGAACGTTGCCGGTCGGTACTTCCGGTACAGAGCCACGGCCAGAGGTTACCGGCGGAGACCGACAACGCGCACCCGGCGTGGGTACCCGCCCACCAGGCAGCCCGGCTCGCCTCTTCCCTCCCTGGGTTAACAGCGTTACGCTAACGCCACTAACTTACTGATTCGGGGGCCACCACATGTTGATCCGCGTCGCGCAGTTCACCACGAGATACCCGCGCGCAATACTCATCGGCGCACTGGCCGTCGCCCTGCTGTGCGGGGTCTTCGGGGCCACCGCGGCCGCCGGGCTGAAATCCGGCGGATTCGTCTCCGCCGACGCCGAATCCATCCGCGCCGCCCAGCAGCTCACCGACAACTTCGACGGCGCCGCACCCAACTACATCCTCCTCGTCGAATCGCCGGACGGGGTCGACGCGGATCCGGTGCGGACCCGCGCCCTGCAGGTCATCGATATCGTGCGGGCCCACCCGGACACCGACAGCGTCCAGTCGTACTGGACCGCGCCGTCACCGGCGGTCGCGAGCGTGCTGCGCAGCACCGACGGCGAATCCGGGCTCATCGCGGTCAATTTCGCGGGTGACGAGACCCAGATCCAGGAAGCAGCGGGCGAGCTCGGCGAGCAGGTCACCGGAACGGCCGCCGGGGTGACCGTCCGGGCCGGCGGTACCGCGGCGACGTTCCACGAGGTCAACGACCAGATCACGCACGATCTGGCCGTCGCCGAGACCGCGGCGATCCCGCTCACCCTGGTGGTCCTCGTCCTGGTATTCGGCAGTCTCGTCGCCGCCTCGCTGCCGCTGCTGGTCGGACTGTTCGCGATTGCCGCCACGCTGGCGATCCTCAAGCTGTTCACCCTGTTCACCGACGTTTCCATCTACGCGATGAACCTCACCACCGCGCTGGGTCTGGCACTGGCCATCGACTACAGCCTGTTCATCGTCAGCCGGTTCCGGGAGGAACTCGCGGCCGGTCGCGACCCGCGCGCGGCCACCGTCCGGGCTCTGCAGACCGCCGGTCGCACCGTGCTGTTCTCCGCGGTCACTGTGGCGCTGTCGCTGTCGGCGATGCTCGTATTCGACCTGTACTTCCTGCGCTCGTTCGCCTACTCCGGCGTCGCGGTGGTGATCGCGGCCGCCGTCGCGTCGATCGTGGTCCTGCCCGCCGCGCTCGTACTGCTCGGCCACCGGGTCAACGCCCTCGACCTGCGGGCCCCCATACTGCGCCTGTTCGGCCGCGAACCAAAGCCGCTGGGCGCCATGGTGCCGGAGCAGACCGGCTGGTACCGCCTGGTCAAGCGGGTCATGCGGGCCGCGGTCCCGGTCTCCGTGGTGATCGTGGCGCTCATGCTGGCGCTCGGCTCGCCGTTCCTCTCGGTGAAATTCGGCTACCCCGATGAGCGGGTGCTGCCCGATTCGGCGGCCAGCCGGCAGGTGGGCGACGAGATCCGGGCGGAGTTCCCGCGCGCCGATCCCGGCGGCAACACCACGATCGTGCTGGACGGCTATCGCGACGAACGCGGGGTCGGCGAATACGCCGCCCGGCTGTCCGAGGTCGACAACATCACCGGGGTGCTGTCCAGCGCCGGCGTGTACGTCTCCGGGAACCGGCTAGCCGCCACTCCGCCGGGTATGGCGAACGACACCGGCACGTACTTGACCGTCAACAGCACAGTCGACCCGTTCTCCCCGGCCGGCGCGGAACAGTTGGACGCGTTGCGGGCGATCGACCCACCCGCCCCGGCCCTGTTCGGCGGCTCGGCCGCGGTGAACGAGGACTCGCTCGACGCACTGGCCGAGCGGCTGCCGCTGGCCGGTCTGCTCATCGTGCTGTCCACCTTCGTGGTGCTGTTCCTGTTCACCGGCAGTCTGATCCTGCCGCTGAAGGCCCTGCTGCTGAACACCCTCTCGCTGACCGCCGCGTTCGGCGCCATGGTGTGGATCTTCCAGGACGGCCACCTGCAGGGGCTGCTCGGCTTCACCGCTGTCGGCTATCTGGTGCCGACCATGCCGATTCTCATGTTCTGCCTGGCCTTCGGGCTGTCCATGGACTACGAGGTATTCCTGCTCTCGCGGATCCGGGAGGAATGGCTGCGTCGGCGCGCCGAGTACGGCGGCACGGAGTCGGCCCGGGAGGCCAACACCGAAGCCGTCGCGGTCGGGGTGGCCCGCACCGGACGGATCTTCACCGCCGCGGCCGTGCTGATGGCCATTGTGATCGGCGCCCTCACCACCTCCAAGGTGTCGTTCATCCAGCTGATGGGCCTGGGCCTGACCCTGACGGTGCTCGCCGACGCCACGCTGATCCGGGCCCTGCTCGTTCCGGCACTGATGAAACTGATGGGCCCGCTCAACTGGTGGGCGCCGAAACCGCTGGCGCGGTTGCACGACCGGATCGGGTTCAGCGAGGAGCCCGTGGACGCGCCGGGAGCGACCGCCGAACCACCGGTGCGCGTATGACCGGGCGGCCACGCTCCCCACGCGGGCACGGAAGCCGGCTACGCGCGGAGATCATCACCGCCACCCGGGAGCTGCTCGAGCGCACCGGCGACGTCGGCGCGGTATCGATCCGCGCGGTCGCGGGTGTGGTGGGGGTCAGCGCACCCTCCATCTATCGCCACTTCGCCGACAAGGACGCGCTGATCGAGGCGGCGGTGGCCGAGGTCTTCGAAGCACTGAACACCGCGATGCAGGCGGCGGTGGATCCAGCGGACCCGCCGGCGCTGCGCCTGCACCGGCTCGGCCTCGCCTACGTACGGTTCGCCCTGGACCACCCCGAGCAGTACCGGCTGGCGACCATCCCGACCACTCATCAGGGCGCGGTGGACATGGTGCTGACCAGTGGCGCGTTCCGGTACTTCGCCGCCACGGTCGAAGCGGCCATGTCCGACGGCCTCATCGACCGCGCGGACCCCACCCCGCTGGTGCTCGAACTGTGGGCGGCGGCGCACGGCATCGCCTCCCTGCTGCTCGCGAAACCCTATCTACCCTGGGGTGATCCGATGGCCGTCGCCGAAAGAGTGCTCGACGCGGCATGTTTCGGGCATGTACTCACCGAGCTGATGGGCCCGGGCAGGTCTCCCGCCGAAATGACCCAGTGGGTGATGGACCTCCGCGCACGGATACGCGAACCGGATTCGTCCGGCTGATTCAGCTCACCGCGTCGGCCGGCGCGGTGAAGGTGTTGCACTCGGCGGTCAGATTGTGTTCGACGCCCAGGCCGAACCAGCGACCGCCGTTGTCCGGGGTGCCGTGATCTCGCATATCGCCGTGCTGATCGCCACGGTGATCGGCGTCGGTCCGGGCGTCGGTCATCTGGTCATCGGTGAGCGACCCGCCGTCGGCCGAGGAGATCAGATACATACCGTCGAAACAGTTGGCCTGCAGTTCCACTCGCCGCGACAGTTCGAGCCCCTCCGGACTGCGCGCCCCCGCGTCGACCCGGGCACTGTTGGCGGCGAGCAGGATTCCGGACATGTTCTGGATGTGATGCCCGTATTCGTGGGCGAACACCGACAGGTAGACCACCCAGTTGTCGTGGTAGTAGTCGGTCTGCAACTGGCTGACCGGCATATAGATGGTCCGGTTGGCCGGACAGTAGAACGCGGCGAAGTTGTCGGTCGAACCGGTGCACGGCGTGGTGATGCCCTCGGTATCCGCCGACACCAGCACCGTCGGTGGCTCGAACGGCAGGCCCGCATCCGCCAGCACCGGCTGCCAGGCCGCCTCCAGGCATTTCTCGGCGCTGTCGAAGAACGCCCGGGCCGTATCCTCATCCGCCGACCACGGCGCGTATTCGCAGTTCGCGGGGACAAGCGTCGCATCCGGGTCGGTGAGTAGCGGATTGTTCCCGGTTTCGGCGGGACCGGTTTCACCGGCGTCGTAACTGTGCTCCGGCTGCGGGCCCAGCACTTTCAAACCGTCGGAATTCAACGCGCCCCGCACGAGTGCGCCGACCAGCACCAGGATCAGCGCGAGCACCACCAGCAATGTACTGCCACTGCTGCGTCGGCTACGCGGCCGCGGCGCATTGGGTACCCGATAGGGCACCGGTGGCGGCATGGGCGGGGCGACGATCGGACGATAACCGGAGATCGGGCCTTGCCGGGGATAGCCCGGCGGCGGCCGGTGCGGATATTGCTGCGGGGGACGGTGACCGGGCCCGGGCGGCGGCGGATAACCACCACCCTGGGGCGGATAGGGCGGACGTGGCGGTCCACCGGGCCGGGGACCGTACGGGGGCCGGCCACCGGGTGGTATCGGCTGCCTGCCGGGCGGTACCGGTCCGCGCCCGTAAGGTGGTTGCGTCACTCCCCCGGACCCCCTCGCCTTCTCCGAACACCAACAGCCGCTGACGCAGGATAGCAAGCTGTCTAAGGTAACCAGTCATGCTCACATTTCGGGGGGGCGCGCTCGCGCTACTGCTCGCACTGACCGGATTACTCGCCGTTTTCGGGGCGAGCGCGCCGGCAGCCCTGGCCCAGGAGCCGGTCGGTTCGATCCTGTATCTGGATATGACGTTGAACCGCGAGGGCATACTCGAAGTGACCGAGCGCGTGACTGTTCCGCCCGGCGAACGGTTCACCATGACGCTACCGCTGCGGGTGCAGATCAGCGAGGACTCCGAACGCCGGTTCGCGGTCACCGATATCGAGACCAGCGGCCCGGGCAGCGCGACGATCGCCGATGATCTGTTCACCGTGGACGCGGGTCCCGGGGAGACCACGGTCCGCTATTCGGTACGCAATACGGTCAGCGATGCCGAGGGCAGTCAGGTCTTCCGCTGGTTCGGGGTACTCAATGTCGATCTCGCCGAGATCCATGCCTCGCTCATCAGCCCCAGTTTCGAGATGGGCATCGTGGAATGCCTGCTGGGCCCGATCGGCAACACCCGGCCCTGCGCGCAGGTCCGGGTCGAACCGGACGGCGTCATGTACCTGGACCAGACGAATCTGCGCAAGGGCGAATCGGTCGACCTGACCCTGCAGATTCCGCCGGGCACCGTACCGCCGAACGCCGATATCACCGGCCCCGGCGATTCACCGTTCGCGGTGACCGGGCCCGTGCTCGTCGCATTCGGCCTGCTGGTGGCCGCCCTCGTCGCATTGGCCGCCTACATCTTCTGGGTGCGCCGGCAATCCGTCCCCGCCGAGCCGATGGAACCGTTGGTGCGCAGCGGTGGGCGCACCCACTTCAGTTCCCCGGCCGGCATCCTGCCGGGTGAGGCCGGGGTCCTGCTCGACGGTCACTCCGACCCGACCGATATCGCCGCCACGGTGGTGGATCTCGCGGTCCGCAACTATCTGTGGATCTCGCGCATCGGTGAGACCCAGTGGCGGCTGACCCGGGTGAATCCGGCCGACGACCAGCTGCGCTCCTACGAGCGGACGGTCTACGACGCACTGCTGCCGCCCGGTACCGACGCGGTCACGATGGCCGAACTCGCCGCGCCCGGCCGACTGCCCACCGAACCGCTGCGCCGGGCCATGGTCACCGACGCCGTCGACCGCGGCGCCTTCATCGACCCCATGCGCCGGCGGATCCCGCTATGGCTGGGCGGCGGCCTGATCGTTCTCGGCGCCGCGGTGACCGTCCTCGCCGCCCTACTGGCCGGGCATGCCCTGGTGGGTGTGGCGATCGCGCTGGCCGGTGGCGCGCTGCTCGCGGCCCAGCGGTTCCTGCCGGTGCGCACCGCCTTCGGCCGGACACTCACCGCGCAGGTCCGCGGATTGCAGCGAGGTCTGGAACAGGTCACCAGCCGGCAGATCCCACCCGGCGACCGCGAACTCGTGTTCTCCCGCGGTCTGCCCTACATGGTGGTCTGGAGCCGAGCCGACAACTGGGTCCGCACCTTCCGCGATATCGACCCCTCCGCCGACGACGATCCCGGGCTGTACTGGTTCGGCGGTTTCGAAGGCGACCGGGACCTGCACCGGTTCGCCGTGCACTTCCCGTATTTCATCACCGCGATCGAATCGCTGTTCCCCGCGAAATAACGTGAAAACCCCGTGCGGCGATCGCCGCACGGGGCACGTCCGGGCGTCAGCGCCTCATGCTTCTTTCACCGGGCATGAGCGAGCGCTGGCGACCGGTCAACACACTGACGCGGAGGCCGAAGCGCAGGCGAAGGTATCGCACTACCGCCTCCGGGCCCGACTCGCCCTCATGCCGTGACCCGGCGCAGCGCGGCGAGCGGATCGGCGTACAGCGCGCTCAGCGAGGTGACGACGGCCGCGAATTCCTGCACCTTGGAGGCGTATCCGGTGACCCGGATATCCGTGGGCGGCAGCATCGTGGATTCGTTGAAGGCACGCGCCACATGCGCGAGCCCGGGGCGGTAGGTCGTGAACGCCTGCCCGCCGAGCACCACCCGGTCGGGGTTGAGCATGTCCCGGACCAGTGCCACTGTCCGGCCGAGCACGGTGGCCCGTTCCGCCAGCAGTTCGCGGGCCGGTTCGGAACCGCGGGCCGCCGCCCGGTAGAGGTCGGCGATGCTCGAGCTGGCTTTACCGTTGTGCGCGGGGATGATTCCCCGTCCGACGGCGCGCGCGTGGAGCCCACGATCGCCGACGGTCGCCTCCAGGCAGCCGCGCCGGCGGCACGAGCATTCGACATCGGAGCCGGTGGGCAGATGCGCGATCGAACCCGGGCCGTTGCTCGGCGTGTGCACCCGGCCGTCCAAGGTCACCGAGATCCCGGCGGTTTCCCGGACATAGAAGTAGAGGCTGCTGCCGTGTGCGGCCCGGCCGGAGTCCTCCGCCGCGTCCTGGCTCACGCCCGGCAGCAGCAGTTCCGATGCGGCCATGGCCTCGACGTGCGGGGCGATCGTCACCGGGAGACCGAGCACCTCGCTGAACACCGCACCCACCGGCGCGGCCTGCCAGCCCAGTTTCGGGTGGTCGACGATACCGGTGCCGGGATCCACCCGGCCGCCGATCGCGACGCCGACCCATAACGGGGTGCGCCGGTACCAGCGCTGCAGAAAGGATTTCGCGCTGTGCGCGACGGTTTTGACCGCGAAATCCTGGCCGGTCTGCGGGGTGGCGATGGTGAGACCGCCGAGAATCCGGCCCCGCAGATCGGAGACCACGATCCGGGTGGACGCCGCACCGATGTGCACACCGAGGGTTCCGAACGTGTCGTGGTCGACCTCGAACGGCACCCGGGGCCGGCCGACCGCGCCGGAGGCGGTCAGATCGGCGCGCTCACGCAGCAGACCGGCGGTGAGCAGCGAGGACACCTGGCGATTGACGGTGGCGATGCTCAATCCGGTGGCCCGCGCGGTCTTGTCCCGGAATACCGGTCCGGTGGTGGCGGCCCGGAGCACGGCCGCCGCGGGATTGTCCGATAACCGCAGGTCGGGGGCTACGACCGGACGAGGAACTCGGGTACGAACGGTGGACGCCTGCGACGCGGTGCGTTCGGCGGTGCGGACAGCCATATGAATTTCCTCGATGAATATTTCCCGCGAAACGGGATATGCCTACAACTGAAACGAGGCGGCCGGGAGATCCAAATCGCTCAACCGCGGTAACGGCGGCAACACAACTCGCGGGTGAGGGGCAGACGCAGACCGAGAGCGGCGGTCACATAGGTGACCTTCCGCGAGTCGGCGCTGCTGGTAGACATAACAAATAAATTAACATCTCCCCGGGCGCAACACCAAGGTTTCGACGATCTTCGTCTCGCGGACCCGGGTGTCCGCCCTGCTCGACCCCATATTTTCACTGCCGCATCGCCCACGGTCGCGCGGTGCACGGTCATTCTCGACGGCCCGGTGGTGTGGTATCGGCCTCCTACCCGGCCCGGGGTGAATTCGAAACGTAGCCCGATCGAATTCTCCGTTATCGTCCGGGAAATAAGGCCACAGTTGAAACCCGTTATTTTCCGCCGACGTCCGGGGAATATTCCCCGCCGATCTCCGGAGAATATTTCCCGGACAACCACGGACAATATTCCCCGTGGACCGGCAGACGCTCGGAGCCCGTCGGCACGGCCGGGCGCAGGGTCCGGTCCGCCGCGTCGCCCGCGCTCCCGCGGGCCCGTCCGACGAACCGCGAAGACCCTGGTACACGGCATTTTCCGCTGCTATGCTCCGAGCGCACGGTGGGGAGTCCGAAGGGGGAAGACGATGCCTGTACCAGATCTGGGTCAATCGGCAGCCGTCCGCCTGTACGAGGCGGCGCGGGCCGGAGAGTTCCATATGACCGAAGCGGCCGCGCGCGGCCTGGCCGAATCGTGCGACCGGCTCGCGGAGCGAATACGGCAGGCTCGGGTGGACGCGACCGCCCTGACCGGGGTACGGGGGTTCCCGGAGCTGCCGTCGGGCCATGCACTGACGCGGGGTTTCGCCGCGAAGGGGCAGGAGTACCTGGACACCCTCAGTGCCTTCGAACAGACGGCGCTGCGGCACAAGGCCGCGTATCTGGCGGCCGCCGCTCTTTTTCTCGAGGCCGATGCCGCCAACAGCGCGGCCATCGCCCGCACGGTGGCGGATACCGCATGAGATGCGGCAGTATGTCCAATTACGCAGGGGTGCAGAAAAATTGAAACCATGCGGTCCGATGTGCCGGAGCGGTGCGCCGGATCGCACAACCAAGGGGGCCGACAGTGGCGCAGCAGGGGCAGCCGGGTACCGCGGGGGCGGGCACAGACCCGGCCTACGTACCCGACCGTGAAGTATTCGGCGCGTACACCCATCAGCAGATCTGGGACCTGGTACACGAAGAACTGGCGCCGGCCGAACTGAGCCGTCTCGCCGATACCTGGGGCCATACCGCGACCGCGGTGGAGACGGCCTTCGACGAATTCGCCCGCGATCTCACCCGGTTATCCGGTGACTGGTCGGGGCTCGCGGCGGTGGCCGCCGCACGGGCCGCCGCCGCGTTCGTCCGGGCCGGCGACGACGCCGTAGCGGTCTGCCGCGTCGTCGAACAGAAGCTGGCGGCCGATTCCACCGCCGCCGAATCCGTTCGCGCGGCGATCCCGCCACCACCCGGCCCCTATCTGCCGGACCCGGATCCGGCTGTCGAGGCGGCTGCCGGAGTGCAGCGGCGCACTGCCTACAACACCGCCGCGGCGACCCTGACGGCCGAGGCCCAGGACGCCATGACCTTCGGCTACAACCCGACGATCCCGGCCAGCGGCGACGCCGTCCCCCGTTTCACCGCGCCGGTGGCCGGGGCTCCGCAAGGCGAGCCACCCGTCGCCGGGGCACCGGCACGGCCGGACACACCCGCGGCGCCGCCGTTCGCGGAATCCCGGCCCAGCCGCACCCCGTCGGAGGAGGCGGTCGCCCCGCCGCAGTCGGCGAGCCCGGCGTCCGCGCCGGACGGCAACCCGAAAGAGCCGGGCGGTGATCCCGACCCGGGCCGCGCCGAGCCGGATCCCGAAGCTCCCGTCGCCGTACGCGGCGGAGAAAGCGACGATTCACCGGCAGCAACACCGCGGCCGGACACCGAGACCGCGGCACCCGGGTCTTCTCCCGCGGCACCGGCGCCCTCTCCCGAGGCCTCCGAGTCCTCTCCCGATGTGCCGGCACCGTTTTCCGGTACACCGGCGCTACCTCCCGATACGTCGGCGCCACTTCCCCCTACGGCAACGCCGCCTTCCGAAACAGCAACGCTGCCTTCCGGCGCAGTAGTGAATCCGTCCGTCTCCCCACCGGGAAGCAACACTGCCGGTTCGGCGGGCACGGCGGCGGCCGCCACCGCCCCGGCCGCGCTGTCCACTGCGCCCATCACGGACCGCGGCACCGCGGGCAGCGCCGGCTCCCCCGGTCCCCTCCGGACGCCGGGCCCGATACCGCAGGCGGCCGGGTTTCCGGACCGAGGCGATCCGAACCCCACTCCCGCGGCGGTACCGCCGCGATCGCCCGCGGCGGCCGGATGGAGTCCGGCAGAAACAACCGGCCGCGCCGATACCACCCCCGCTGCCCCGCACGGCGGTCACCGACCGGCCCCGGTCGGCTCGGCGACACCGGCCGCGCCCCAACCCGCCCTCACCGCAACCGATTCCGACGCGGGTGCCGCGGCGGCCCAGCGATCCGGTCAGAGCGAACAGATAGCCCGCTCGGTCCCGTCCCGCCCGACCACCGAAGCGGCACGTGAATCACTCGCTCCCACGGGCGCCGGGACGGACGCGGCAACGAACCAGAAATCCGAACCTCCCTGGACCCGGACGGTGCGGCCGAGCGGATTCCCGCTGCCGGCCGCCCCCGGACCGGTGCCCTCACGCGCACCCGATGGCGAACGCAGCAGTCCGGACTATCTACACAGGCCGAACGAGCAGTTGACCGCTGCCCCGCCCGCCGTCCCGCCGGTCTTCGGTGAGTACACCGGGACCGAGGACCCGGACAGAACCCCACCGGGTGACGGGAACCGCTGATGGATTGGGTGTTCACGCCGGACGAGTTCGGTCATATCTGGCAGACCGAGACCGGGCTCGACCGGCGGCCCCACCCCATCGATCTGGCTCCCCGGGCCACCGTCGGCACCGAGAGCGCACGGGCCGCGCTGGGGCTGGACTCCCGGTTTCCGCCCAACAGCGATGCCGATCTCACCGGTACGCTGCGTTTCCTCGCCCGCACCGATGTCACCCGGGTCACCGTCTTCGGCGATGAGTTCGATGGCGACCGGCGCCGGCCCGACCCGATCCTCGCGCTCGCCGTCGCCTTCGGAAACTGGGGCGCGGTGATCCGCGCGCATTCGGGGCAGGTGAGCGTCACGGCCTGTCACGCCCGGAATATCGGTAAGCACCTCACCACCGTGCTCGGGCCGGCCGCACCCGGAACCCTTCCGGCCATGCGGGAACCACGGGAGGCCGTCCTCTGCCCGGATCCGGGCCGGCAACAGCCGGGCCGGGCCGAACGGCTGCGCGAGATCCTGCACCGGCCCATCGACGCACGAGGGTTCTTCACGGTCGCCGTGGCCCCGGAGGACCCCATGTCACCGCCACCGGTACATCGCACCTGGCTGGATTTCACCGGCGACGGCCGCTACCTGCTCGCCGCGGGCAGCCATCTGGCGCTGACCCCGGTCGGCGAATCCGATCTGGCCGCCGAGCTCACCCGGCTGGCGCGAATACGCTGATCCACGCGCAGAGCGGAGGTCGGGATCATTTCTGCTTGGCGGCAGCCTTCATCTGCTTTTTGAAGGCACGCACCTCGAGCAGGGTCTCGCCGTCCACGATATCGGCCGCCGAGCGTCGCGAACCCGGTTCGGCGTAGTCCCCGGCGGCCGATTCCCACCCGGCCGGGTGCACCCCCAGTTGCTTACCGAGCAGTGCCAGGAATATCCGGGCCTTCTGGTCGCCGTACCCGGGCAGCGCCTTCAACCGCTTCAGTACTTCTTTGCCGTCGGGGTCGCCGGCGGTCCAGATCGCGGCCACATCCCCGTCGTAGTGTTCGATCACGTAGCGGGCGAGGTCCTGGATCCGCCGGGCCATGGACCGGCCGTATCGGTGGATGGCGGGCGGCGTCGCGGCCAACTCCTCGAACTCGCCCTGATCCGCGGCGGCGATCGCGTGGATGTCCAGTCCGCCCATCCGGTCGGCGAGCTTCTTGGGGCCCCGGAAAGCGTGCTCGAGCGGGTACTGCTGGTCCAGGAGCATCCCGATCAGCAGCGCCAGTGAGCTCTCCGAGAGCAGCTCGTCGGCCTCGGGTTCCTGCGCCAGACACAACTTGGCCATGCCCTGCTCCTCACTCTGGACTACCAGCGATGATCCCACGGCCGCCGCGCCGTTCTCGACCAGGCGTACCTCCGCGTCCGCTCCGGCCATGCGCTCCCTGCGTACCTCCGCGTCCGCTCCGGCCATGCGCTCCCTGCGTACCTCCGCGTCCGCTCCGGCCATGTGCTCCCTGCGTACCTCCGCCTCCGCTCCGGCCATGTGCTCCCTGCGTACCTCCGCCTCCGCTCCGGCCGTGCGCGGTCTATGGATGTGCTTCCCCAGCTGCACCTATTAGGCTCGCCCCCATGCCAGACACGGCGACAAAGCCACCCACCACACTGGATGGACACGGACCCATGGACAGTTTCGGGTTACGCCCCGACCGTTTCGATGCCGCGGGGCAGGACCAGCTGGTCGATATCCGCGATCTACAGGCCACCCTTCCGGGACTCACCCGGCTACGCGACTGGGCACACGAGGCCCTGGCGCTGCAGCCGGGTGAGCACGCGGTCGATATCGGCTCCGGCACCGGATCGGAGGTGATCACCTTTGCCGACGCGGTCGGGCCCACCGGTTCGGCGTCGGGTGTGGAACCCGATCCGCACCTGCTCGCCGCGGCCGTGGCGCGCGCCGCCGAGGCGCGTTCGTCGGCCACATTCCATTCCGGTGACGCCTACGGCATTCCGTTCGGGTCCGCCGCCTTCGACGCCGTGCTGTGCGAACGTGTGTTCCAGCATCTGACCGCACCCGCCCGGGCCGCGCGCGAAATCGCCCGGGTACTGCGTCCCGGGGGCCGGGCCGTGGTGATGGATGCCGACTGGGGATCGGCCATCGTGCACCCCGGCGAGCATCGCGTGGTCCGCGAGGTCGTGGATACTCTCGTCTCGGCGACGACCAACCCCTACTCGGGCCGCAGGCTGGCAGGTCTGCTGACCGCGGCCGGGCTGGATGTGGCGAGTACCGGCTCGCAGGCGCTGATCCAGGACCGTTCGGTCGGGGCCGGAGCGCTGGTCAGCCGGGTCTCCGCCATGGCGGTGGCGCGGCGGGTGATCACCGAGGCCGAACGCGAGAAACTACTCGCCGATCTGGCCCGGGGTGCGGCGGCCGGTGATATCCACCTCTCGGTGACCATGTTCGCCGTACACGTCCGCAAACCCGCCTGACCCCGGACCTTCCGGCTCCTACTTCAGCAGTTTCTCGGTCGCTGCCAGCAGCACGCAGGTCGCCAGGCCGTCCATGGCCTGCTCCAGCTCTGGCAGCGCCGGGAAACTGGGGGCGATCCGGATGTTCTTGTCCTCGACGTCCTTCTTGTACGGGAAGGCCGAACCGGCCGCGGTCAGCGCGATTCCGGCGTTCTTCGCCAGTTCGATCACCCGCGCCGCGGTGCCCTCGAGTACATCGAGGCTGATGAAGTATCCGCCCTTCGGTTCGGTCCAGGACGCGACCTTCGACGCGCCCAGCCGCTCCTCGAGAATCCGCAGGACGAGCGCGAACTTCGGCTCCAGGATCGCGCGATGCTTCTGCATATGTGCCCGCACGCCGGCGGCGTCGGTGAAGAACCGCAGATGGCGTAGCTGATTGACCTTGTCCGGGCCGATGCTCTTCTTACCGGCATGGCTCAGGTACCAGTTCAAGTTCTCGGTCGAGGCGCCGAAGAAGCTGACCCCGGAGCCGGCGAAGGTGATCTTGGAGGTCGAGGCGAAAACCAGTGGCCGGTGCGGATTACCGGCCGCCGCGGCCAGCGACAGGACATCCAACACCGGCGCCGCGGTATCGGTGAGTGGGTGCACCGCGTAGGCGTTGTCCCAGAACAGCCGGAAATCGGGGGCCGCGGCGGGCATCGAAACCAGTTCGCGCACCACGTCTTCGGAGAAGACGACACCGGTCGGGTTCGAATAGTTCGGCACCGCCCACATGCCCTTGATCTGCGGATCGTCGGCCAGCAGCTCGGCGACGACCCGGGTGTCGGGACCGTTGTGCCGCATCGGCACGGTGATCATCTCGAAACCCAGCGATTCGGTGATCGCGAAATGCCGGTCGTAACCCGGGCTGGGGCACAGGAATTTGACGGTGGGCTCGTCGGCCCACCGCCGCGGCGAATCGGGTAGCCCGAACAGGGTCGCGAAGACGATGGTGTCGTGCATCAACTCCAGGCTGGCGTTGTTGCCCGCGATCAGATTGTCGACGCCGATACCGAGCAGTTCGCCGAAGATGGCCCGCAGTTCCGGAAGTCCGTGCAGCCCACCGTAGTTGCGGCAGTCGGTACCGGTGCCGTCGCGGAAGTCACCGTCGCCGGGCAGCGACAGCAGCGCCGAGGACAGGGCGAGTTGTTCCGGCGAGGGCTTTCCCCGGGTCAGATCGAGGGTGAGCTGAGCAGCCTGCAGCGTCGCGTAGTTCGCGGACTGGAGTTCGTGCTCGGCGGTGAGTTCCTCGGGACTCATCAAACCGATCTGCGTTTGCCGGGGCATCGTGGACAGCCTTTCCACCTGGTGAGTGCTCGCTTACGGACGACCGCTGGATCCGGCCGCCCCGAGCCACGTTACCCGGGCACCCGTCACCGCCGGGAGGGGTTCGGAGTCTGCGCGCTGTGTTCGATTTACCCGACCTCGACCACAGAGATCGACATCCGGAGCAGAAGAAGGCAGAAGGCGAGCGCTGAGGTAAGTCTCGAGTAAAAGCTCCGCCTGAATAAGGGGACCCCGCGCACCCGGCAGAGCCCGTTGACCCTTGCTGCCTTCCGGCCCTGGGGGAGTTCACAGGATGCGCGCCGCGCGGGATCCGTCGGCCAGTGTAGCGGCTACCTCCGCCGCGCGCCGCAGGGGGCCGATACCGCTCACACCGGGCCGGGTACGAGCAGGCCCCGTGCTCGCTACCATTCTTCTGAGTCGGAGGGGGATATTCCCTCACCACACGAGGGGATGGCGAGGATGACCAAGGAGAATCCGCCGGAGCACGAGCGCGCGGAACAGACGAAGTGGTGGGAGACACCCGGGGCGGGCGAGTCGGGGCCGGGCAGCACCCCGGGCGCGGATCCGACGATGGTGAACCCGAACGCCGCCGCGCAATTCCCCGGCGATCAGAACCCGCACGCGGCGGCGCCGCCGTACTCGAGCGGTCAGCAGCAGCATCCGAGCGGTCAGCAGCCGTACTCGAGTGGGCAGCCGTACTCGAGCGGACAGCAACAGCAGTACCCCGGCGGACAGCAGGCTCCGAGCGGTCAGCAGCAGTTCCCGAGCGGGCAACAGCAGTATCCGAGCGAGCAACAGTACTCCGGCGGGCAGCCACAGTATCCATCCCCCGGCCCCGCGTGGCAGTCCGGGCCGTCCGGTTTCGGAAGCCCCACCGGATACGGTGCCGCCGCGGCCGCTCGTTCGCGGTCGAAGAACAACACGGCCCTGATCGTGGTCGGAGCGGTGCTGTTCGTGATCCTGTTGATCTGCGGGATCGGGGGAATCGCGCTGGTGAACTCCGACTCGGGGTCCGAGGGGGCGGACGGCGACTACGGCATGGAGAACGTCACCAACGCCTGTGACCTCATCGACGCCTCCGTCCTGGACCAGTGGGCCGCCAACCGCGACGAGACCACCCATCAGGAGGACGCTCCGGCCAGTTATGGGGGCGGATCGCTGAATTGCCAGGTCAGCAATGAGGGCACCGACTCCAACAGTGCCCGCCTCGGCCTCGACGTCACGTTCGACAGCGAATACGGCTCGTACGGCTACGACGACTGGAAGAAATCCGATACCGCCACCACCGGCACGGATTACTCCTCCGGCGCGGTGACCGGACTGGGCGAGGACGCCTACTACTCGTCCCAGATCAACGACTACTCGTCCTTCCAGACCCTGGACTACACGGTCGCGGCCAAGGACAGCAATGTCTCGGTCAAGGTGAACATGTACATCACCCACGACGGCGTGGTGGATCGGTCGACGGTGGACCGGATATGCCGGGACCAGGTCGGCAAAGTCCTCGACGAACTGCGCAAATAGAACGAATCCGCCGGTAGCGGGATCGCTACCGGCGGATTCGGTGGCGGAGGATGCGGGATTCGAACCCGCGAGGGCTGTTAACCCAACCCGCGTTCCAGGCGAGCGCCATAGGCCACTAGGCGAATCCTCCGCCGAGCAGCATACCTGCCACCCCGGCGCATCGTGAAAACGCCCGCTCATACCCGGTTCGGACCCCGGCACACCGACCGGTCTCATAGCACGAATCCCGTTATCCAGCAAGATATCCAGTAGTTTGCCGCGCTGATCACCCAATTGTGACGGCCGTCGCGCCCGCTCGCGCCGACGGTGCCATGATGGGCGCCGTGGATCCCCAGGTGATCGAAGTCGTTCAGAGTTCCCCGGCTTGGTGGCAGTCGTGGCTGCCACTGCTCGGTTCGCTCGTCCTCGGCGGCGTGGCGGTGATCGCGGTACTGGTCAACAACCGGACGAACCGGGATGCGATCGCCGCCGCCGACGAGCGCGCTCAGCGCACCCTGGCCGCCGCCGCCCAGCAACAGAACGACAGTGCCAAACGCCAGGTGGACACGACCCGGCTGCAACTCGACGCCGCCCATCACCAGGTCGAGTCCGCGCACGCGGTGGCGCTCGGGCAGGCCGGTGAGAACTGGCGCCGCGGCACCGTGGTCACCGCGATAGCCGATACGCTGAGCATGTCCGGCCGGATCTGCCAGGCGCTGCGGCGCGACGAGGAGTGGACCGACGAGCTCATCGGCGATCTGATCCACGATCTGGAGGACGGTTCGGAGCGAGCGAACGTACTGCGCCTGGTCGGCTCGGACCAGCACTACAAGCAGTGGCGCCGGCTGGCCGATACCCTCTCCGACGGGCTGCTGGCCGCGCTCACGCTCCAGCGCAAGAAACTGCAGGACGCCCCGGCCGAGGAGATCCGCGCCGCGCGCGACCACAAGAACCAGTTGCTCGGCGAGGTCCGGGCGGCCGAACGCGAACTCATCGGCGCCACCCGCGAAGAGCTGGAGATCGAACCGAACTGAGCGGTCGACGCGCAGTCGCCCCCACTCAACCGGCGCCACGCACGGCGTGCAATGCCGTCCGCAGGTGTTCGACATAGTCGTCGAGGTCCGGAACGACCGCCGGGTCGGCGTGCAGGGACAAGGAGACGGTGTCGCCCATCCCGTGGATGCCGTGCGTGAGATGCATCACCGCGCCCAGCGCGGGAAAGCCGCCGGTGAATCGGACCGGGGCCGCACCGAAGCGCAGGTCGGCCGGGCCGCGGTCGACGCTGGAGACGACGGTATGACCGGTGATCCGCTCCGGCACGAGATCGATCGGGTAGTTCCGTACGTCGCGCCGCAGTAGCAGCGGCGGGAGAACCGCGGTCACCGCGTCCTGCGCGTCGAGCAGTGGATGGACGGCCCGTTCCCGCCGGGCCGCCAGCTCCGCGTTGATCGCCGCGGCACGCCGCGCCGGGTCGTCCTCGCCGATCGCCAGATCGACGCCGAGGCTGCGGTAATTGTTGTGGACCCCGGGCCGGGGCGGTATCGCCATCGGTACCTGGGCGCCCAGGGCTGCGGCCTCCGCACCGCGCTCGCGCAGATACCGCTGGAGCGCGAGCGAGATGGCCGTCAAGCCCACCACGGTGACGCTGCGGCCGGGCATCCGGAAATCCGCCGCCCGGCAAACCAGCATTCGCACCGAATGGCCGGTGACCTCGCCCGGCACGTTGAGGGCTTCCGGCGGGTACCCCGGCGCGGCCGGTGGCACCCGTCCGGCCGCGGTGAGTTCCGCGAGTTCGGTCCGGGCCCGGCCGGCGGCGAGGCCGCGCCGGAAGGTCCGCGCGATACCCGGTGGCAGGGCCAGCGCCCCGCGCCCCGCGCGCACCGCCATCCGGGCACGCGATAGCGGGCGTGTACCCGGTGTGGCCGCGGTGCCGGGGTCGTCGGTGAACAGGGCCCTGGCGATTCGGGACGCGCCGCGGCCGTCGACCAGTGCGTGCGAGATCTGCAGCACCACCACGGTCACCGCCGGATCGGGCGCCGGACTCTCCCGGATACCGCGGAAGATGTGCAGTCGCCATGGATGCCGGGCGGCATCGACTCCGGTGCCCAGTAGCCGTCCCAGAACCGCGAGCAGGTCGGGCCAGTGCGGCCGTTCGAGCCGGTGCGTTACGAACTGGTCCGGTTCGGGGTCGGCGGGAACCCACACCGGGTAGGACAGTCCGGTGGGGTCCGGGCGCAGCCTGACCCGCAACTCGGGGATCGCGGCGCACCGCTGGACGACCGCATCACGCAGTCGGCTGTTCTCCCAGGCGGATTCGGCGAAACAGTAGAGGAGGAACTGGTCGTTGCGAGTACGCCGGGAGAGCCAGTACATGGTCGCGTCCGGGGGCGCCAGCGGGATCACCGGCCGACCCTAATGGATGCCGCCGGATGTGACCCATCCGCGGTGCGCGCACGCAAAGGCCCCGGACCCAACGGGTCCGGGGCCACCTTGCCTGATATCAGGAAAACCGTCAGGCCCCGCGGAAGTCCGCTGCCGATACTCCGGACAGGAATTCGGCCCACTCGCCCGGCGCGAAGGCCAGCACCGGCCCACTGCCGTGATCCTTCGTATCACGGACCGCCACGTTGCCGTCTACGAGAAATGCCACCTCCACGCAGTTCCCGTCCGGGCCGCTGTATGTACTCTTCCGCCACACAGCACCCGTCATATCCACCTTCACGGCACTGCACTCCTTCGCTGCGTCGATAATGATATTCGATACCTGCATAGTTCCTGACTAGCTGGTATCCGGTGGATACCACCGAATACACGGATGCACGCGCAGATAGCGAGCAAATATCCGGTATGCCAGGATCGGACTCGCACTTCCGCGAACACATCTGACGCGGTGACCAAAACCCCACGTGAGGGCGGCCCGCCCTTCGAACACTAGCAGGTTCACACCGGATTTGCCGCTCTCTTGTGAACTGCGCCAATGCGTTTGGCAACACTGCTAAGATGCCGTATTGCTGCGTAATTGCGGACTTATAAGGATGACTTTGCTTCAAAAAAGCCGGGGCGGGTCCACTAATAGCCAAAAGTGATTGTTATGTGATGGTCTGATTATCATTTGTCAATACCCCTACCGCTCCGGCGGCCGCGCCGCGGCGGGATGATGGCGGCATGCCCGAACGCGATCGAGACGAACAGGGGCGCGCCACCAACGCCAGGCCCCGGGACCGACTGGGGCGCCCGCTGCCGCCGGGAAGTCCCGGCGTACCGCGGATACCCGACGACCTGGACCTCGCACCCGCCGCAGCCCTCGACTACGCCCAACAGCTGCTGGATCAGGGGCTGGCGTTCAATGCGCACGAAGTACTGGAGTCGGTCTGGAAGAACGGCCCGGATGCCGAACGCATGCTGTGGCAGGGTCTCGCGCAGTACGCGGTCGGCCTCACCCATATCCAGCGCGGGAACCCGAAAGGCGCACGTACGCTGCTGGAACGCGCTGTCGGGCGGCTCCGGGCCTTCGATCCGGCCGCCGCCGGGTACCCTCCGGGAAAACTCCCCTACGACCTCGACGGACCGGGCCTCCTCGCGCACGCCGAAGCCCTGCTGACCGACCTGGCCGCAACCCCGGGAAACAACGACGTCGCCGCCGGACACGAACGCCCCGCGCCACCGGATATCGACCCGTCCGGGCTGATGCCCCGGCTGCGCCGAGACATACCATGACCCGGATGCCGTCCACCACGTCCGCCGCACCCGCGGGGCGGTACGCGCCCAGCCCCTCGGGGGATCTGCACCTGGGCAACCTGCGCACCGCCCTGCTGGCCTGGCTCTTCGCCCGCGGCACCGGCCGCCGGTTCGTGCTGCGTGTGGACGATCTGGACCGAGTGCGGCCCGGTGCCGAGGAACGCCAGCTCGCCGACCTGCGGGCCATCGGACTCGATTGGGACGGACCGGTGGCCCACCAGTCCGACCGCCTCGATCACTACGCCGCGGCCGTAGACCGTCTCACCTCCGCCGGACTGACCTACGAATGCTTCTGTACCCGAAAGGAAATCCAGCAGGCCGTCACCGCGCCGCACGGACCGCTGGGCGCCTACCCCGGCACCTGCCGTGACCTCTCCCCTGCCGAACGCGCGCAGCGTCGCGCGGCCGGTCGGCCCGCCGCGTTGCGGCTGCGTTCGGCCCGTACGGAATTCGAGATCGTCGATCGCCTGCACGGCCGGTACCGGGGCCCGGTCGACGATCTGGTGCTGCGCCGCGGCGACGGCATACCCGCCTACAACCTGACAGTCGTGGTCGACGATGCCGAGTGGGGGGTCGATCAGGTGGTACGCGGTGACGATCTGCTTCCGTCCACACCCCGGCAGGCCTATCTCGCCACCCTGCTCGGACTCCCGGTACCCGAGTACGCGCATGTTCCGCTGGTGCTCAACACCGAGGGCAAGCGGCTGGCCAAACGCGACGGTGCGGTCACACTGGCCGATCGGCTCGCGCGCGGCGAAACCGTCGACCGGGTGGTGGGCAGGCTCGCCGCCTCGCTCGGCCTGGCGGGCCACCGCGCGGCCGAACTGCTCCCCGGATTCGACCCGGCCCGGCTCCCTCGCGACCCCTGGGTGCTCGACCCCGACAGCTTGGTGGTCGCGGGCCGCTGTCCGTAACCTGGCCTGCGACCAGGTCTTCGGATTTCGAGTTCAGGCAGGCGAGATGACCAGTGGCGGGTACGACCCCAGCAACCACCCCCAGGCCGGGCAGCCGTACGGGCAGCCCCCGCAGTACCCGCAGCCCGGGCAGTACGCTCCTCCGCCGGGCCGATATGCGCCACAGCCGGACCCGTACGCTCCCCAGCCGCCGCACTACAACCCGCCGGCCGGACAGCCACAGCCCTACGGGCAGCAGGCCCCACCCGCTCCGCCCGCCCCTCCGGCCCAGCCTGCTCCCCGCTACCAGCAGACGGTGTTTCCGGAAGCACAGTACGGCGGACAGCAGTACGGGCACTATCAGCCCGCGTTCGGCGTCCCCGGCAACCTGTGGCCGCGATTCGCGGCCCGCCTGATCGACAATCTCATCATCGCGCTCCCGCTGGCCCTGCTGCTCAACTTCGTCCTCATGCCCAACCTGACCGGTCTCACCGGGCCGGCGGTCAGCTACGCGATCATCTTCGCGGTCACGCTGGTGTACTACGTGCTCATGGAGTGGAAGACCGGCGCCACCCTGGGTAAGAAAATCCTGGGCCTCAAAGTCGTGGCGCCGGACGGGGCACCCACCGTCCCGCCGCTGCTCTCGCTGAAACGCAATATCTTCCTGGCGGTGCTGATCGTGCCCTGTGTCGGCTGGGTGGCCGGGGCCGCGCTCATGCTCTACACGGCCGCCACGCTCGACAAGAACCCGAACCGGCAGGGCTGGAACGACAAACTCGCGGGCGGTACCCAGGTCATCGCGGCCTGAGCACCCGGCGGGTCAGGCCCCCGCGGCGCTCGCGACGATCATCACCACGAACCAGATGAGTCCGAGGGCGATCAGGCCCACCCCGATCCAGATACCGGCGAGCGCCATCCCACGGCCCTCCTGGCCGCTGTCGCGGATCTGGTTGAGCGAGATGACGCCGAGGATGATCCCGACGATCGAGGTGGCGCCGCAGGTCGCGAAACCGGCCAGCGAGGTGACCAGTGAAGCGATGGCCAGGCCGTTCGTACCGCGATTGGCCGGATAACCGTAGGGCTGGTAGCCCGCCGGATATCCCGCCCCCGGCGCACCGTAGGGCGAGTAGGGCGGCGTCCCGGGGTAGGGGGCCGCGGGCGGCGGGGTCGCGTACGACGGTTGTCCGGGCGGCGGTGCGGGGGCCGCGGCCGGGGTGGAGGGGTACTGCGGTGCCGACGGATAACTGGAAGGTTCGGACGGATGCTGCCCGGCAGCGGGGTCCGACGAGACGCCCGACCCCCCGTACTGCTTCCACCACTCGTCGGATTCACCGGGGTTCGTCATGACTACAGCCTATTCGAGAGTTTGATTGGATAGTCGGGTGGAAGATTCGAACAAAACCCCCTTACCCGGCAAGTCTGGACACCCCGCGCCCGCACATGCGGCCCACGCACAGGTGGCGCGGGGGTACTACACACCGATCGTCGTACTGTTCACCGCAACACTCATCGTCTCCAATATCTGCGCGACCAAGGGGGTGCAATTCTTCGCCGGCAGTTCGCTGACCCTCGGACCACTGGAAATCCTGCCGATCACCACCGATGCCGCGTTCTTCCTGTTCCCCCTCGCCTACATCGTCGGTGACGTGCTCAGCGAGGTCTACGGATTCCGTGCCACCCGGCACGCTGTCTTCTATGGTTTCGCCGCACTGCTGCTGACTGTTATCTGCTTCGCCGTCGCGATCCGGCTGCCCGCCGCGGTGTTCTACGAGAACCAGGAGGCCTTCCGCAGCGTCATCGGCAGCACACCGCAATTGGTGGCGGCCGGTCTGGCCGGTTATGTGGTCGGTCAGCTACTCAACTCCGCGACGTTGGTACTGATCAAGGAACGGACCCGGGAGAAATATCTGTGGGCGCGGCTGATCGGCTCGACGGTGGTCGGCGAACTCGCCGATACGCTGATCTTCTGCTCGATCGCCGCCACGGCCATCGGTATCGACAGCTGGGGACAGTTCGTCAACTATGTGATCATCGGGTTCCTGTGGAAAACGCTCTGCGAGGTGCTGGTCCTGCCGGTGACCTACCAGGTGATCGCGCTGCTGAAGAAACACGAACCGACCTACGCCCCGAGCGACGCCGCCCCGCTGCGCTCCTGACCCGGACCTGTTGTGCCCGGCCACCGCGCCGGGCACAACACACTCCGGTCCGCAGTCGGCGACCACCGCCCGGATGCGGCACACCCGCAGCGCCGGAGGCGACGCCGAAATTACGGTGCGGTGATCCGGCCCTGCCAGCGGCCGAGTGCTTCGGCGCGGTACTCGTCGAAGTAACCCCCGTCGATACTGGCCCGGATACGGTCCACGAGGCGGATGGTGAAGCGCTCGTTGTGGATCGTGCACAGAGTGGAGGCCAGCATCTCCTTGGCCTTGAACAGGTGGTGTATATAGGCGCGGGTGTAGTTCGCGCAGGTGTAGCAGTCGCAGGTCTCGTCGATAGGCGTGAAATCCCGTTTGAAGCGGAGGGTGTCGATATTGAACCGGCCGGCCTCCACATAGATTCCGCCGTTGCGGCCCACCCGGGACGGATTCACGCAGTCGAAGGTGTCCGCGCCGGCCTCGATCGCGGCGAACATATCCTCCGGTTCGCTGATCCCCAGCATATGGCGGGGCTTGTCCTCCGGTAGTTCGTCGCAGCACCAGCCGACGATGGTGCCGAGATTGTGCTTCTCCAGTGCCCCGCCGATCCCGTATCCGTCGAAACCGCTTCCCGCGGCACCGCGGATCTCGGCCAGTTCCCGGGAAGCCTTGCGCCGCAGGTCCTCGTACTGCGCACCCTGTACCACCGCGAAAAGCGCCTGATAGGGCCGGTGTGCGCGCTCGGCGGTGAGCCGCTCGTGCTCATCGATGCACCGCTGTGCCCAGTCGTGCGTGCGCCGCACCGATTTCTCCTGGTACCCGCGGGTGTTCATCAATGTGGTGAGCTCGTCGAAGGCGAACATGATGTCCGCGCCCAGCCGATGCTGGATCCCCATCGAGAACTCGGGGGTGAAGCGATGCTTCGACCCGTTCAGGTGCGACCGGAAGGTCACCCCGTCGTCATCCACGGTCGCCAGGCGTTCCTTGCCCTTGGCGATGACGTCGTCGCTGCGCACATCGACGGTTTCCATGGCCAGGACCTTCTTGAATCCCACCCCCAGCGACATCACCTGGAAGCCGCCGCTGTCGGTGAAGGTGGGGCCCGGCCAGTTCATGAAGGCCGCCAGGCCGCCGGCCTCGTCGACGATATCGGGTCCGGGCTGCAGGTACAGGTGGTAGGCGTTGGCCAGCAGCGCCTGCGCCCCGAGTTCCTTCATCGCCTCCGGCAGGACCGCCTTCACGGTCGCCTTGGTGCCCACCGGGATGAAGGCGGGGGTCGCGACGGTTCCGTGCGGGGTCCGCAGCACCCCGGTGCGGCCGTGCCGCCCCTCGAGGCGGGTACCGACACTGAACGAGAATCCGACGCCATCCGACACGGCGGTCATCCTCTCAGGCCACCGCTCAGGCCTCGACCGCGGCCGCCGCGAACTGGGCGCTGTAGAGCCGGTAGTACGCCCCCTGCCGCGCCAGCAGATCGTCGTGCGACCCGGTCTCCACGATCCGGCCCGCCTCCATCACCACGATCAGGTCCGCGTCGCGGATGGTGGACAGGCGGTGTGCGATCACGAAGCTGGTCCGGTCGCGCCGCAGTTCCGCGGTGGCCTGCTGCACCAGCAGTTCGGTCCGTGTGTCGACCGAACTCGTGGCCTCGTCCAGCACCAGGATGGCCGGTTTGGACAGGAAGGCCCGCGCGATGGTGATGAGCTGTTTCTCACCCGCGCTGACCCCGGTGCCCTCCTCGTCGATCACGGTGTCGTAGCCGTCCGGCAGGGCGTGCACGAAACGGTCCACGTAGGCCGCGCGGGCGGCGGCGAGGATATCGTCGTCGCTCGCGGTGGGATCGCCGTAGGCGATGTTCTCCCGGATGGTGCCCTTGAACAGCCAGGTGTCCTGCAGCACCATCCCGATCCGCGAGCGCAACTGTTCCCGGCTCAACGCGGTGATATCGACCCCGTCGACGGTGATCACACCGGAGTCCAGTTCGTAGAACCGCAGCAGCAGGTTGACCAGCGTGGTCTTGCCCGCACCGGTGGGCCCGACGATCGCGACCACATGTCCCGGTTCGGCGACCAGCGAGAGGTGCTCGATAATCGGCGTCTCCGGTTCGTAGCGGAAGGAGACGTCGTCGAATTCCACCCGGCCGCGTTCGGGCGGGCGGGTGACCTTCTCGGCCGGGTCGGGGCTCTGTTCCGGGGCGTCGAGTATCTCGAAGATCCGCTCCGCCGAGGCCACTCCCGATTGCAGCAGGTTGGCCATGGCGCCGATCTGGGTGAGCGGCTGGCTGAACTGGCGCGAGTACTGGATGAACGCCTGCACCTCGCCCAGCGACAGCTGACCCGAGGCGACCCGCAGCCCGCCGATCAGCGCGATCAGCACGTAGTTGATATTTCCGAGGAACATCGAGGACGGCATGATCAGACCGGAGATGAACTGCGCTCGGAAACTGGATGTGTAGAGATGGTCGTTGCGCTCGTCGAACTCGGCGCCCACCTGCTTGCTGCGACCGAACGCGGTGATCACCTCGTGCCCGGTGTAGGCCTCTTCCACCTGGGCGTTGACGAGCCCGGTGTACTTCCACTGGTCCACGAAATGCGGTTTGGACCGTTTGGCGATCTGGGCGGTCACCACCACCACCGCGGGCACCGTCAGCAGGGCGACCAGTGCCAGCAGCCACGAGATCCAGAACATCATGCCGAGGATGCCGATCACCGTGAGTACCGAGATGAGCAGCTGGCTCATGGTCTGCTGCAGGCTCTGCGAGACATTGTCCACGTCGTTGGTGACCCGGCTGAGCACATCGCCGCGGGGTGAGGAGTCGAAGTAACTCAGCGGCAGCCGGTGGATCTTGTCCTCGACATCGGAGCGCAGCCGTTTGATCACGCGGTTGATCGCATCGTTGAGCAGGAAGGCCTGCAACCAGCCGAACACCGCGGCGCCCAGGTAGAGCGCGAGCACGAGCGTCAGCACCCGCCCGACCGCATCGAAGTCGATGCCGACACCGGGTACGACATCCATCCCCGACAGCATGTCGGCCATGGTGTCCTGCCCCTGGGCGCGCAGTCCGGCGATCGCCTCCTCTTTGCTCACTCCCGCGGGCAGCTGCCGGCCCACGACTCCGTCGAAGATCAGGTTGGTGGCCTTGCCGAGCAGGTACGGCCCGGCGATGTTCAGCACCACCGAGACGATGCCCAGCCCGATGATCACACCCACCCGCATCCGCTCCGGCGCGAGCCGCCGCACCAGCCGTTTCAGCGAAGGTTTGAAGGATTTCGGTTTGGCGTCCGGCGCCCCCGGATTCCCCGGCCTCATCGTGCTTCCTCCACACTCAGCTGGGATTCGACGATCTCGCGGTACTCCGCGCAATCACGCAGCAGTTCCTCGTGGGTACCGACCCCCGCCATCTCACCGTCCTCGAGTACGACGATCCGGTCGGCGTCGCGAATGGTGGCGATCCGCTGGGCCACGATGATCACCGCGGCGTCCGCGGTCGCCGGGCGCAGGGCCGCGCGCAGCCGCGCGTCGGTGGCCACGTCGAGCGCGGAGAACGAATCGTCGAACAGATACACCCGGGGCCGGCGCACCAGCGCCCGGGCGATGGCCAGCCGCTGCCGCTGCCCGCCCGATACCGTGGTCCCGCCCTGCGCGACCGGGGTCTCCAGGCCCTGGGGCATGGCCCGCACGAAGTCGGCGGCCTGGGCGATCTCCAGGCAGCGCCACAGTTCCTCGTCGGTGGCATCCGGATCGCCGTAGCGCAGGTTGCTCGCGACCGTGCCCGAGAACAGGTACGCCTTCTGCGGAACCAGTCCGATGCGCGACCGCAATTCGGCCAGGTCGAGGTCGCGCACATCGGTGCCGCCGATCTCCACCGTGCCCTCGGTGACATCGATGAGGCGGGGGATCAAATTCAGCAGGGTGGTCTTACCGGACCCGGTGGAACCGACGATCGCCGCGGTCTCCCCGGGACGCACCGCGAAATCGATCCCGCAGAGCACGGGCTTCTCGGCACCGGGGAAGCTGAATGCGGCATCCCGCACCCGCACCTCGGCGGGATCACCCAGGAACGGCTTCGGCAGGTCCGGTGAACGCACCGACGACGGGGTATCGAGGACCTCGGAGATCCGGTCGGCCGAGACCGCCGCGCGCGGGGCCATCATGGCCAGGAATGATGCCATCATGACGGCCATCAGGATCTGCATGATGTAGGAGAGCAGCGCGGTCAGCGAGCCGATCTGCATCTCGCCCGTATCGATGGCCTTACCACCGAACCAGATCACCGCCACCGACGTGACATTGCTGATCAGCATGACCGTCGGGAACATGAGCGCCATCAACCGGCCCACCCGCACCGAGATATCGGTGAGGTCGGTATTGGCCACTCCGAACCGCCACGTCTCGAGCGGCTCGCGGACGAAGGCGCGGACCACGCGGATCCCGGTGATCTGCTCGCGCAGCACCCGGTTGACCTGGTCGAGGCGGGTCTGCATCTGCCGGAACGCGGGCACCATGCGGGCGATGATGAAACCCATACTCAGTGCCAACGCCGGCACCGCGATCAACAGCAGCCAGGACAACCCGAAATCTTCGCGCAGCGCCATCACGATGCCGCCGATACACATGATGGGCGCCATCACGGCCACGGTCGCGGCCATGACGATGAGTAGCTGGACCTGCTGCACATCATTGGTGTTGCGGGTGATCAGCGAGGGCGCGCCGTACATCCCGACCTCACGCGCCGAGAAGGCACCCACCCGGTGCAGCAGGGCGCCGCGCAAATCGCGGCCCGCGCTCATCGCCGCCTGCGCGGCCAGGAATACCGAGGACGCGGAGGCGATGATCTGCACACCGGAGACCAGCAGCATCCGCAGCCCGGCCGTCCAGATGTAGCCGATATCGCCCTTGGTGACGCCCTCGTCGATGAGGTCGGCGTTCAGACTCGGCAGGTACAGCATCGCGATTACCGAGATCAGCTGCAGTACCACGATCCCGGTCAACTGTTTCCGGTACGGGCCCAGGAAACCACGGAGCAGTCGGATCAACATGATGACCGCACGCTACCGTCTGCCCCGGTGGGGCTGCCTGTGATTTTCGGCGGGTCGGTGCGGTGCGGTGCGCGGCGCACCCAGGCGCCCGGGTCGGCGGTGAGCGTCCCGATGAATTCCGGCAGACCGTTCGCGGCGATATCGGCCAGGTTCACGTTCTCCAGCACCGCGCGCAAATTCACCCGCAACGCGATCCATACCTGCTGCAGCGGTTCGGCCACACCCGCGTACTGCACTTCTTCGGGCCGCAGGCCACGTACCGAGGCGAGCGGGCCCTCGAGAGCACGGATGACATCGGCGATGGAGATATCGGCGGGCGGGCGGGCCAGCCGGTAACCGCCGTCCGGGCCGCGCCGGCTGGTCACCAGTCCGGCCCGGCGCAGCTCGGCCAGGACACTCTCGAGCACTTTGGGTGGTATGCGCTGAGCTGCCGCGATGGACTCCGCCTTCACCGCGGCAGCCTGATCGGATGCCGTGATCTCGAGCAGGGTCCGCACGGCATGATCCACCTTGGCGGTGATGTGCACGACTGACCTGACCTTTCGCTGTGCCGGGGCACGATGACGCGACAAACCTAGTCGGCGCCGAGTTGCAGAACCGCGAGCGCCGCATCCAGCAGCGTCGCCTCCACCACATCATCTCCCGCGTCCTGTGCGATCTCGTTCGAAACAAGCGCAACGGCCAGAATTTCCATGGCGGCGCTTGCCCGGAGCAGCCGGACCGCGGTGGGCTCGGGCCCGGCGAGCCAGTTCCGTAGCGCTTTGTTGGCGTCCACGATCACCGGATACTGGTCGGCCAGCGCGTTGACGATCGGCACGGCATTGCGCAGCATCATCTCGCCTGCGTCGCGGTGCCGGATCATGGTCCGGATATAGGACTGTAGAGCGGTCCGGCGGGCCGCGGCGTCCGACGGCATCTGCTCGACTTCCTCGGCGAGTGCGCGCAGATCGTCGAGGAGGGGGTTGACTATCGCCACGAGCAGTTCCAGTTTCGAGGCATAGTGATAGTAGAGCGACGGCTTTGTGATTCCGACCGCATCCGCCACTTCGCGCAGGCTCGTCTCTTCATAACCTTTGGCCACGAACAGCCGCACGGCGGCGTCCAGGATGGCCCGCTTGGTATCTCGACCTGCGGTAACGTGGTCGCCAGTTCTGCGATTCGCCATGCTCGGCCCCTTCTCGTTCTCCCGGTGACAGGTCCGGTCGGCACCGGAAGTCGAGCTTGTTCCTCCACTTAACCTCCCGGTAGCCTACCTACCGTACGGTAGATACATCTGGCGTCCACCGTGTAGGCGGATCCATCGGCTCCGGGCACGCGAAAGCGTCCGGCCCGCGCAGCCCCGGTCCGCGATAGCGACGTCGGCCGTCAGTTCGTCACGCGCAATGACCACACCGTCCCGGCCTCGCTAGGAGAAATCCCTCGTGTCCGTATTCCTGTACAGATGGGGAAAGTTCGCTTTCCGCCGGAAATGGATAGTGCTGCCTGTCTGGGCGCTGATCCTGGTACTGCTCGGTGGGGCGGCAGCCTCGCTGTCCAAACCGTTCCAGGACAGCTTCGAGATGCCGGGACTACCGTCGGAGAAGGCCACCGGCATCCTCGAGGAACATATGCCGCAGATGGCGGCGATGTTCAGCATCGATGCCATCAACGGCACCTATGTGATCGCGGCCCAGAACGGCAAACTCACCGACGAGCCGAATATGGCCGCGCTCGACGCCCTGGTCCAGCGGCTGAACGAACTCGACATCGTCGATCACACCGAGCAGGCCGTCAACCCGGTCCTGGCCACCTCGATGATGCCCGCCAGCCAGGAAGCCGCCAAGGCCCAGGCGCAGGCCGCGGCCGAACTCGCGCCCGGTGAGGCCCCGCCGCTGCCGGAGCCGAACTGCCTCGACGGTCAGGGCTCACCGGAGTTCAAGGGCCTGTGCGGCGGCGCGCCGCTGAACGTGCTCAACGAGAGCAACCCCGAAACCGTCGCCGTGCTCGACGTGAAATTCACGATGCCGACCTTCTCCGATATCACCGAGGAGAACCGGCAGGCCGCCGAGGCCATCGCCCAGGAGGGCCGCAACGCCGGCCTGACCGTGGAACTCACCGGCGCCATCGCCCAGACCCAGGCCGAATCCGGCCAGGCCGAAATGATCGGTATCGGGGTCGCGCTGATCGTCATGATCATCGCCTTCGGCGCCATCGTGGCGGCGTTCGTCCCGATCGTCACCGGCATCGTCGGTGTCGCCTGCGCGGGCGCCCTCATCCTGACCGGCACCTCATTGACCGAGGTGCCGACATTCACCCCCATCCTGGCCTCGATGATCGGCCTGGCGCTGTCCATCGACTACGCGCTGTTCATCGTCTCCCGGTACAAACACGAGCTGGTGGTCCAGGATTCGCCCGAGGAAGCCGCGGGTGTCGCGGTCGGCACCGCCGGTTCGGCCGTGGTGTTCGCCGGACTCACCGTGGTGATCGCGCTGCTCGGGCTCTCGGTGGTCGGGATCGGCTTCCTCACCATGATGGGTATCGGCGGGGCCATCGCCGCCGGGTTCGCGGTCTTCGCCGCCATCACCCTGATGCCCGCACTGCTCGGCGCCCTCGGCCGTTTCCTGTTCAAGCCGAAACTGCCGCTGGTCGCCCGGCACGATCCCGAGGACGACGATTCGGTCACCAACGGGATGCGCTTCGCCCGCCTGATCGCCCGGGTACCGGTGCTGACCCTGGTGGTGAGCGCGATCGTGCTGGGTGCGCTCGCGGCCCCGGCCACCCAGCTGAACCTGGGCCTGCCCGGCGGCGACAGCATGCCCGAGGACTCCTCGGTGCGTAAGGCCTACGAATTGCAGACCGAGGGCTTCGGCGAGGGCAAGAACGGCGCGCTCGTGGTGGCGGTCGACCTCTCCGAGACCCCGCAGGATCAGCGCGACGCCGCGCTGACCGCACTGCGGGACGAGCTGGCGAGCTACGACGGCGTGGACTACCTGAGCGTCGCGCAGCCCAGCCAGGACGGGCAGGCCGCGCTGTTCCAGGTGGTGCCCGATTCCGGCCCGAACAGTGCCGAGACCCAGGACCTGGTGGCGCACGCCCGCGACGCCGAGGCCGCGCTACAGGATCGATACGGCATGGAGTACGGCGTCACCGGCCAGACCGCCATCTACGCCGACGTCAACAGTGTGCTGCTGACCAGCATCATCCCGTACCTGGCCATCGTCGCTGCGGCCGCGTTCGTGCTGCTGTTGCTGGTGTTCCGGTCCATCCTGGTACCGCTCACCGCCGCGCTGGGCTTCCTGCTGTCGATGGCGGCGACCTTCGGTGTCACGGTGCTGATCTTCCAGGAGGGCGCCTTCGGCATCGTCAAGGACACCCATCCGATCATCAGCTTCCTGCCCATCGTGCTGATCGGCCTGGTGTTCGGTCTGGCGATGGACTACCAGGTCTTCCTGGTGACCCGGATGCGCGAGGAGTACGTGCACGGCAAGGATCCGAAGGAGGCGATGGTCAGCGGCTACCACCACGGGGCCCGCGTGGTCACCGCGGCCGCGATCATCATGATCTCGGTATTCGGCGGCTTCATGCTCTCGCCGGACATCACCTCCAAGTCCATGGGCTTCGCCCTGGCGGCGGGTGTGTTCTTCGACGCCTTCCTGGTGCGGATGGTGCTGATCCCGTCGCTGCTGGCGCTGCTGGGCAAATGGGCCTGGTGGATGCCGGCCTGGCTGGACCGGATCCTGCCGGATATCGACGTCGAGGGGACGAAGCTTCGCGAGCTCCAGCAGCGCGCCAAGACCCCCGCGGCCGAATCGGAACCCGCCGGAGTCTGACCCACCGGTATCTCGGCGAAACGGCCGGCGTCCACAAAGGACGCCGGCCGTTTTCGTTTCCGGGTCACTCGCCGCCGGGCTCCAGGCGAGCAGTTCCGCGCAGTGCCGGATGCGCATCCGGCGCGGGCCGGGCGGACAGCGCTGAGTGGACAGCGTCAGGAGCACAGCGCCAAGCGGCGCGCCAAGTGGGCAGCGCCGGGCAGTTCCGGCAGCGCGCTGTCCATGCCGGGCGGACAAGTCCGCTCCGCGCCGGGCGGGCAGACTCCCTCCGCGCCGGGCGGACCAGTCCACTCGGCGCCGGGCAGACGGGTGCATTCAGCGCCGGGCGGACGGGTGCATTCAGCGCCAGGCGGGCAGGTCCGGCAGCGGCCGCGGTAGCGCACCGTCCGCACCACGGCCCAGCAGCCAGGCCAGTAGCGCCGACGCCGGCCCCGCCACGACCTGCTCCGGTTCCCCCGCCCCGATGATCGCCGTGAAACCCGTATCGGTCGCATCGACGGCGAAGGGCCGCACCCCCGCACGCCCGCCCAGGTCGACGGCGGCCTCGGCGAGCAGTTCGGCCACGAAATCGGCCGGCCAGTGCGTATGGGTATAGCCGGCGTCCAGATCCAGGTGGTGGATCAGCACCTCCTGCCACCGCATCCACGGGATCCGGGTCGCCTCGATCGGGGTGCCCTGCCTGGTCCGGACCTCCACCCGCCACTGTTCGGCGGAGAGCACCCCGGCCATCCCGGTCAGCCGATCGGCCGACTCCACCAGATCGGCCCGTTGTTCGGCGAGCGGGCGCGGCGCACCCGCCTCGATATCGGAGTCCCGTAGCGCCGCACTGGCGTACTGCGGCGTCTCCACCCCGGTGTGCGCCCAGAGCAGCAGGTTGACCAGACTGTCGGCATTGCGGGACAGGTGGGTCAGGACATGGCCGCGGGACCAGCCCGGGAGCGCGGAGGGGGCGGCGACCGCTGCGTCGTCCAGAGTGTCGACGGTGGCGAGCAGCGCACGGGTGGCGTCGGTGACCGCCTGCGTCCGCGCGGTGAGCAGTTCGATGAAATCGCTGGGCACGCCTGACGACACTACTTCCGGGCTACGTCTCTGTCCCAGCGGTTTCCGGGCCCGGCGGATCGGCGCCCAGGGCGGCCTGTACCCGGTCGGCGGCCCGCACCGGATCCTCGTGTTCCCAGATCCGGACGACCTGCCAGCCCGCCTCGCGCAATGCCGTGTCGGTGGCCCGATCCCGCGCGACATTGCCGGCCAGTTTCGCCGCCCACCAGGCGGCATTGTTCTTCGGGTCGGTGGCGTGGTCGGGACAGCGGTGCCAGAAACAGCCGTCCACATAGACCGCGATCCGCCGGCGCGGGAACACCACGTCCGCGCGGCGCCGCTGTCCCCGGATCGGCGCGCGGTCCACGAAATAGCGCAGGCCCCGCCGGTGCAGTTCGCGGCGCAGAGCCAGTTCGGGGGCGGTGTGCGCGCGCCGCTGCCGCGACATCCGCGCACTGGTCGCCGCGTCGGTCGGCGGGCGCCACGAGCCGGCGCCGGACGGGTCGCCGGTCATGCCGCCCAGCCTCCCATCCGATCCAGATGGGCCTGCACATCGTCGAGGAATCCGGCCGGGAAACGCAGCGACCCCATCCCGGTGCGGCGCAGGAAACCGGCGGTGGCCCGCGCCGACAGCAACTGTGTATCGGTGAGGAAGAAGCGCAGGTCCTCGTAGGGATCGTGCACGGGCCACGGTGAGATCGGCACCTCGAACGCCGACCCGGCCCGCCCCCATGCCGCGCCCGGCCACGGACTGCCCGGCGGCAGCGGGATATGTCCCGGAATCGGCTCCGCCGGAGTACGCAACCGGGAGCCGACCCAGGACGCCATCCGCACACTCACCGCATTGCCCACCAGTTTCCAGCGCTGCCCCGGCCGGAATCCCGGCGCGTCCAGCGCCGGTTCGGTCCAGCCGGGCGCGAAGCCCTGTAACCGCTCGCCGTCGGTGATCCCCGGCGTGACGATCTCCCCGGATGGCAGCCGCACCGCCGGCGGGCTGGCGATACCCAGACCCGACCCGCCCTTCAAGGTCGGGACGGCGTTGACCACCCAGCCCAGGCCACGCACACCCTCGGTCCAGTAGAAACCGCACGGGTCGTGTTCCGGGGAACCCAGCAGCCGCGGGCCGGCGTCGTCGGCGAACAGCACCGTGCGCGGATCCTCGGTACGCGAGGCGAGCATGATCACCCGATTGCGCCGCTGCGGCAGACCGAACGCCCGCGCGTCCACCACCCGGTAGGCCCAGGTGTAGCCGAGTTCGTCCAGGGCCGTGGTGATATGACGCATGGCCGCCCCGCGCCCGAGCTGCAGCATGAACGGCACGTTCTCGATGAGCAGCCAGCGCGGCCCGCGTTTGCGCCGGACCAGCCGGAACACATGGTCGACCAGACTCGATCGGGTTCCGGTGATACCCGCGGTGCGGCCCGCCTGGGACAGGTCCTGGCACGGGAAACCCGCGGCGACCAGTTCGGTATCCGGCGGCAGCGCACGCAAACGGGTGATATCGGTATGCAGTTCGGCGTCGGGAAAGCGGCTCGAAAGCACCGCCCGTGCGCCCGGGTCGATTTCACAGAGCAACGTCGAATGCCATCCGTGCGCCGACAGCCCGAGTTCGAGTCCTCCGATCCCGGCGAAAAGCCCCACCATCCGCGCGCCCGTCACGAAGTTCCTCTCCATCCGGTCCGGCTCCGGAAGGGAGGTTACTCCGCGAATTCCGGCGGCTTCACCGGTCACGGACCACCGGCCGGGCGGCCGTGAGATACGCCACCGTCACATATGCGCCCATCCCGCGAGTCGATTACGGCCGATCGAGAGTTACTCAGCGACAACGCCATAGAAAACCCTGGTCAGGGGTTTATCACTGGTGGTTTCAGATTCGCGGTCCGGACCCGGCGGTCTGGCAGGATGGGCGCCATGAAGTTGCGTGTCGGTCTGGCCACCGTGGTGTCGGGCGCTTTCGCCCTGTCCGGTGCGGTCCTGCCCGGCGCCGCGGCGGCCGTCCCCGAACCGCTGCACACCGCGCCCGCGCGGCCCGATACCGGTTCCGCCGAGGACCCCGGCCCGGTGGAGAAAGCCGAACCGGTCCCGGCGCCGCATGCCGCGATCATCGGCACCGAACCGGTGAACGACCGGCTGATGCGGGTATTCGTCGATTCACCGGCCATGCACCGCACAGTGCAGGTGCTGGTGCTGCTGCCCACCGACCGGAGCACCCCGCGCCCCACCGTCTACATGCTCGACGGCCGCAGTACCCAGCCGGACAGCAACAACTGGCTCGACCGCGGCAACGCCGCCCGGTTCTTCGCCGACAAACCGGTCAATGTGGTGTTCACCGTCGGTGGACCCGCCAGTTTCTACACCGACTGGCAGCGCCCCGACCCGGTGCTCGGCGTCAACAAATGGGAAACCTTCCTCACCGAGGAACTGCCCCCGCTGCTGGACGCGCAATTCTCTGGGAACGGCCGCAATGCCGTGATCGGCACCTCCATGGGCGCCGAGGCCGCGATGATGCTCGCCATCCGCAAACCCGACCTGTACGCGGCGGTCGGCGCGCACAGCGGATGCTTCTCGACCGGTACCGACCTCGGCCAGGCCCAGGCCCGCGTGGTCGTCTCCACCTACAAGGGCGATCCGGAGAACATGTTCGGCGCCCCCGACGATCCGGCCTGGCTCGCCCACGATGTGACCCTGCACGCCGCCGCGCTGCGTGGCAAAGCGCTCTACCTGTCGGTGGGCAGCGGACGCCCCGGTGTCCACGACACCCTGGCCAACCCGGAAACCCCCACCAGCGTGGTGATGGGCGGCCCACTGGAGGCCGCCACCGATTTCTGCACCCGCCGCCTGGCCCAGCGCCTCGACACCCTGGGCATCACCTACACGGCCAATTTCCGCCCGACCGGCACCCACTCGTGGCCGTACTGGGCAGACGAACTGGTCACCTCCTGGCCCACCATCGCCGGCGGGCTCGGACTCGACCGAACCGCCGGTTAAGCACCGCCGCCGGCGAAGCGGGCCGCGGTCTCCGGATCGGTCGCGAAACGCAGGAACAGCTCGTTCTCGTGCGGATCACCCGCGGTCACCCGGACGCCCTCACCGGCGAAGGGCCGGATCAGCACACCCGCCGCCGCGCTCGCGTCCGCGAATTCGGTGGTCGCGGCGTCCAGCGTGATCCACAGGAAATTGGATTCGCTCACCGGCACCCGGTAGCCCGCCGCCAGTAGCGCGGTACGCATCCGGTCGCGTTCGGCGATCACCGCCTCGGTGCGGTCCAGCAGTTCGTGGCGGGCCTCCAGCGAGGCGATGGCCGCGGCCTGCGCGACCCGGCTCACGCTGAAAGGGATGTGCACCTTCAGCAGCGCCGCGATGACCTCCGGCGCGCCCACTGCGTACCCGACCCGGAGCCCCGCCAGCCCGTAGGCCTTCGAGAAGGTCCGCAGCACAACCACATTCGGCCGGTTCCGGGCCAGCTCGACCCCGTCGGGATGATCACCGGGCGTCATCCGCAGGTACTCGTAGTACGCCTCGTCCAGAGCGATCAGGACATTGCCGGGCATCCGGTCCAGGAACCGCTCCAGTTCCGCCCGGCCCACGGCGGTGCCGGTCGGATTGTTCGGGTTGCATACGAACACCAGCCGGGTCCGCTCGGTGACGGCGGCGGCCAGCGCGTCCAGATCATGCACATGATCGCGCAGCGGCACGGTCACCGCGGTCGCGTTGCCGACCTGGCTGATGATCGGATACGCCTCGAACGAACGCCACGCGTAGAGCACCTCGTCGGCCGGGTCCGCGCAGGTGATCTGGACCAGCTCCTGGCACAGCGCCACACTCCCGCAGCCGACCGCGATATTCGCCGGCTCGACGCCGAGGAACTGCGCCAGCGCCGCTCGCAGTTCGCCGGACTGGTTGTCCGGGTAACGGTTGGCCAGTTCCACCGCCTCGGCGATAGCTTTGCTCGCGGCGGGCAGCGGACCGATGGTGGTCTCGTTGCTCGCCAGTTTGACCGCGCCGGGATGGCTGCGGCCGGGAACGTATGCCGGAATGGAATCGAGGTCCGGCCGAATGTGCGCGGTCACGTAACGAGCTTAGTTCCGGTCTCGATCGAGCCACGTTCGGGCTGCTCAACCGCTAATTCTCCCCGGTCCCGGGATATCGCCCTACGCTGGGAACATGTCGGGCACTTATGACGATATCGCGCTGCTGCGGCGCGGCGAACCGGAAGCGAACGGACACGACCAAGAGCCGACAGGGGCTGCCACCAGCCCGAAAGCCGACGAACATGTGCCCATCACCGTCATCGAACCGGACGGTTACGCCCGCGGCGGAATCGTCCTGTTGCACGAGGCCCGGGAGTTCACCGGATCGTTGCTGGAGTTCATGCGCGCCCTCGCGGGCGAGGGGTGGCTGGTCGTCGCACCGAACCTGTTCCACCGCGCCACCGCGTCGTCGTCCGGGGTGTACGGCGACGAACTCTTCGAGGATTTCGATGCCTGCTTCGACTGGCTCACCCACCGCGGTGTCTTCCCGGACTGCATCGGCGTGCTCGGTTTCGACACCGCCGGCACCGCGACCTTCCTTGTCGCCACCAACCGCCCCGTCGGCGCCGCGGTGAGCGTCGGCGCCACCGGCATCTCCACACCCATCACCGAACAAGCCGAAGCACTGGTGGTGGCCGCACCACGCCTACAGGCCCCGTGGCTGGGCCTGTTCGGCGCCGAGGCGGAGATATCCGCCGACGACGTCGACGCCCTCCGCGATGCCGCCGCCACCGCAGCCACCGCCAGCCTCGTGGTCACCTACCCCGGTCAGCTCCACCGCGCCGACCACCCGGGCGGTGAGGACGGCGACGACCTGGTCGACTCCCGAACCCGCATTTTCGACTGGTTCGACAGCCACTTACGCTGATCGACCAGCCGTTTTGCAGTTTTCATACAGGCTCGGGTAGCCTTTCTGCTCGGCGGTCCGAAAGGGCCGGCGCCCTCGAAGAGAAGGCTCCAGGAGGCGTGCCAGAGCGGCCGAATGGGACTCACTGCTAATGAGTTGTCCCTTCACGGGGACCGGAGGTTCAAATCCTCTCGCCTCCGCCACGCCCGGGAAACCGGGCGACAACTGAATACGCGTACGCGCCCGTAGCTCAACGGATAGAGCATCTGACTACGGATCAGAAGGTTAGGGGTTCGAATCCCTTCGGGCGCACAGAGATCGGCCCCCGATCCGCGAAAGCGGATCGGGGGCCGATCGGCATTCTCGATGAGAGGGCCGGAATCCCGTACTTTGCCCGTACAAACGAGTCCTTACTTTCCTCCGGCGTACCGGAGCTCCATCCCACCGGCTGCGGCAACCGCCTCCGGCCGGGAGCCATGCGCAGGTATGTCGCGAGAGCTCAGCGCCCTATGGACTGCCCGATCGGCCGAGTATCGACAAGGACATGGAGGAGGGCTGATGAAGATGATGAGCCACGATGAGGTGTTCGGCGCCCGGCTGGCGCAGATGACCGACGAAGCGCGCGCCGAATACGAAGCCGCCTACGAGGAGGCAGGCATGGCGCTGCGAATGGCCGAACTCTTCTACGCCGCGCGTACCGGTGCCGGATCGACCCAGACCGAGCTCGCCCGCCGCATGGGCACCACTCAGCCCACGATTGCCAAGATCGAGGGCGGCGGGCGTGTGCCGACCATCGACATGCTCGACCGGCTGGCCCGCGCGGTCGGCCAGCGCCTCGAGGTATCGCTGGTCGCATAAGCCCCAGCCGGAAGGCCACCCCCGGCGGAGGGATCTGCGTGACCCTGTCGTAAAAGCGCGGTAAATCGTTCGGACCCTTGCAATCTCGTCAAGGCCTCGGTGTCCATTGAAGCTAGGAGCAACCGAGTGACGCGATGTAAACCACAGCCCTACTCGTTGGACAGCTCATCTCCGGGGAGATAGCTCAGCGAAAAAGTGGTTATACCGGCGGCGAGGACCGAACCCATGACGACCCGGAGCCGGGAGGATGCAGACATGAGCGGCGGCGACAAGTATCTGTCCGAACTGGGGCCCGAGGAGCTGCGCGGCCGGAGCGACGAGCTGACCGCTGTGCGCGACCGCCTGGTCGAGCTGGGCGCGGCCGATGTGGCGACGGAGCTCGACGAGGTCCTGTCGGCGATCGCCGGCTACGACGAGCCCGATATCGAGAATTACCGCGCGCAGGTCGAGCGGCGCATGGCCAAGATCGCGGACGTGCTCAGGGCCGTCGAGCGGGAGAGCTCCGGTGACGGCAGGCAGGTCGAGGAAGCGGTGACCCGGTATCGCGCCGGCATCGACTGAGCGCACCGGGCGTCCGGTCGGGTAGCGGAGGCGCCGCTCGGGGCATAGGTTGCGAATCGGCCCGTCGGTTGTCCGAGCTGCCGGCTCGGCGTTCTGCTAGGAGAAGCTGTGGCCGAGCAATCGTTTACTCCGGACCATTCGCCGGAGGGGAGTTCCGGCGGCCTGCGCAGGCGGCTCGGGCTCTCCGATGCGGTGGTGATCGGTCTGGGCTCGATGATCGGAGCGGGGATCTTCGCCGCGCTCGGACCGGCCGCGCGCGCGGCCGGGGCCGGGCTACCGGCCGGGCTGGTGGTGGCGGCGGTGATCGCCTACTGCAACGCCACCTCGTCGGCTCGGCTGGCGGCACGGTATCCGGTTTCCGGCGGCACCTATGTGTACGGCCGGGCGCGGCTCGGGGAGTTCTGGGGGTTTCTGGCGGGCTGGAGTTTCGTGGTCGGCAAAACTGCCTCGTGCGCGGCGATGGCGCTGACCGTGGGCGTCTATGTATGGCCGGAGCGGGCGCATGCCGTAGCCGTCGCCGCCGTGGTGACGATGACCGCGGTCAACTACCGCGGCGTGGAGAAATCGGCCGAGGTGACCCGCATCGTGGTAGCCGTCGTGCTGGGCGTGCTGGCCGCTGTGGTGGTGGCCGCCTTCACCACCGGGCACACCGATATGGGGCGCCTCGCGGTCGACGACGAGGTGTCCTTCGGCGGGATTCTCCAGTCCGCGGGACTGCTGTTCTTCGCGTTCGCGGGGTACGCGCGAATCGCCACCCTGGCAGAGGAAGTACGCGATCCGGCACGCACGATCCCGCGGGCGATCCCACTCGCGCTGGCGATCACCCTGGCCGTCTACACAGTGATCGCGGTGACCGCACTGGTTGTGCTCGGTCCCCGGCAGCTGGCGGAGGCGACCGCGCCCCTCTCGCAGACCGTGCAGGCCACCGGCGTGACCTGGCTCGAACCCGTGGTCCGCGCCGGGGCGGCCGCGGCGGCACTCGGCTCGCTCCTCGCCTTGACCCTGGGGGTTTCGCGCACCGCGCTGGCCATGGCGCGCGATCGATATCTGCCCCGAGCGCTCTCGGCGGTGCATCCCCGGTTCGGAGTGCCGCACCACGCGGAGATCGTCGTCGGAGTGGTCGTGGCGGTGGTGGCCGCGACCGCCGATGTGCGTTCGGCCATCGGGTTCTCCTCCTTCGGTGTGCTCCTGTACTACGCCGTCGCCAACGCCTCGGCCCGGACGCTGACCGCGGCCGAGAACCGGCCACCGCGCGTGATCCCGGTCCTCGGCCTGTTCGGATGCCTCGTACTGGCCTTCACTCTGCCTTGGACGGCAGTGGCTTCCGGGGTGGCGGCTACCGCGGTGGGAGTGGCGATCTACGTGGTTCGGTTCCGGGCGCGACCACGGTCGTCCGGCAAGGGCGCTGCCTCCTGACGGCGATCCGGCACGAGGCCCGCCTGCTCCGCTGGATCGGGACGGTATCGCCGCGGGGGACTCGAGGCCTTTTTCGCGGTCGCGTGCCGGCTGGATACACGCTGCGGTGACAGACCGCGGCAACCGGCCGATCCGCTGCGGTGGCGCCGGGTAGGCGGATGCGGCGGGAAGGCGCCGACCACGGCGCCTTCCCGCCTTCCGGGTAACGCTGGTATCAGGCCCGGCGCCGGTTTCCGTTCCGTACCCACCCCTGGGCGATATCGCCGAGATTCCACCAGCGGACGTGCCGCTCGTCCACCGATTCCAGCGACCACCCGGCCGCGAGGCGATCGAAGAACGCGTCGTCGCCGGTCTTGCCACCCCGGGGTTCGCCCACGTAGATCAGGCGCCGGCCGCCGCGGGACTCGAAGAGTTCGAGTGCGGCCGACGCCATACGATCGCCCCACCCCGGGGGCCAGCACAGGAACAGGACCGATTCCGCGTCCAACCCGGCCGCAAACCCCTCGGCCGCGCCGACCGGAAACCACACCGCCGGATGCCCGGCGCTGCCGGGGAAGGACACGTTCACCGTGGTATCCGGGGGCGCGGAGTCGAACGCCGTCATCGCGACTCCCCGGTCGGCGAGCAGTTTCGCCCAGTAGCCGCGCCCCGCCCCCAGCTCGACCAGCGGGCGTCCCGCGCCGAAGGCCACGATCCAGTCGAGCGTCTCCGGTGCCGGGATCGCGTAGGCGTAGGCGGCCTGCAGGATCGTCTGAGCGAAACCCAGCCGCACGCTCCCCCGCGGGTTGCCGCCGTGGACGACCCGCCGGTCGCCGTCTGCACCGACGGCCGGGCCGACGATATCCCAGTACGGATTGCCCGATTCGGTTTCGCCGCCGGTCATGTAGTGCACGAGCCGCAGGTCGAAGGCCGCGTCGGCGTGCGGGTCGCCGGTCCCGTCCAGCAGTGGGGCGGTGGTCAGGTATTCGGCGACCTTCGGGTATTCGGTCCGTAACCGGGCCTCGTCGTCGAGCAACGCGGCCAATTCGGTTCGGCGTTGGGGCGTCAGGACGAGACCGGTCATACCTTCGATTCTCCAGGGCGCCGCGGGTTGCCCGGTGATTTCCACGGTCCGCGCCGGAACCGTGACAGTGTCGCTACGAGCACCGGCCGGAACCCGCGGTCGCGGGGTACTACGGCGCCGAGCCCGTCGGCGCGGACAATTCCCGCATGGCCCGGCAGATGGTCGCGTGGATCTCGGACTCTTCCGTCGCCGCGTCCGGGTCCCAGGTCGGCTCCGGTGCGTTCTCGATCGCGGGCCCGAACAGCCACCACACATTGCGCCACGGATCGATGAAGCGGGCGAGGGAGGAAGCACCGTAGAAAGGCGTGGTCTCGGTGATGATCCGCGCGCCCCGCGCCGCGGCCCGGCGCAGTATCTCGTCGCAGTCGGCCACATTGACCTGAAGCAGGGCGGGCGTGAACACCCAGTCCGGTTTGGAGTCCACCACCATCAGGCAGGAATCGCCGATCCGCACCTCCGCGTGGATGAGCAGGCCGTCGGTATCGACGGCGTGCGCCTCCGGAGTCTCCGTTGCGCCGAACACCGCGCCCAGGAAATCGATGAAGGCCCGGGCGCCACCGGGCCCCTTGACCGCGGCGAATGCATTGAGGCTGCCGTAACCGTTGCCGAGCTCGGACACGGGACTGATCAGTGGTGGAGTGGTCATGGCGCGAGCATGGCATCCGTTGCGGTCAGTTGCTGTCCTCTGCACCGCCGCCCGGCGGCGCGGTCCTCACTGTCCGGAGGCCACGATGGGAACTACGTAGGCGCGGGCGAATTCGTCGAGTTGCTCGTCGGATTCCAAGGGCACCAGGCCCGACGGGCAGAGGATGAACGAGTGCACCAGCCGGCACGCCACTTCCGCACGGGTCAGCAGATCGGCGGGTTCGGTGAACAGCCCGGCGTCGGCGGCGCGGCACAGGGCGGTATGGGCGGCCGCCACCGACATGGCGAAGACCGGTCCGCCCTCCACGGTCAGTTTTTCCAGAATGCGTTCGGGCTCGACGGTCAGCATGCGCTTGACCAGCGGATGATCCCGCCACCGTGTGACTACTGTCACGAATATATCGGCGACCAGATCGGCCAGGGTGGTGTGCCGGGTGGAGATGGCATCGACCTCGATGAGGACCGCGGCTACCTCTCGGCTCACGACCGCCTGCACCACATCGTCGCGGGAACCGACACGGCGATATATGGTGACGCGGTCGACACCGGCCTGCCTGGCGATGTCTTCGATGGTCGTCTTCTTGACGCCGAACTCGCTGAATCTGATCAACGCCGCGTCCAGAATGCGAGCCTCGATACCGTCCTGCAGTCCGGGTGACGATGTATACGCGGCGGACATGCAGTTAACGCTAGCAAGTACCGCGTGAGCGCAAACACCTATCGGGCACTCGCAATATTGCAACATTGCTATTAATTATGTTGCGATGTAGATTCGCCGAATGGTGCAGACCAGCCGAGCAGTCGCTTGTTTCACCCTGGTGCGTCGTACATCCCGACTATCGGGAGCCAACTGATGGGCACCCAGGTACCGGCGCGCGGTTTCCAGATGATCGGCACGGCCGTGGACGTCTGCCGATCGATATTCGTCGCCCACCGGCCCGCCTCGTTGCTGCCGCACTCGAAGGTGCTTTGGCACAGTGGATTCAATCGCAGACTCGTGGTCGCCGCGATCCGGCGCAAGGCCGTCGATGTGGTGACGGTGATCCTGGTGGATCCCGACGGCGATCCGTTACCCGCCTGGTTACCGGGCGCCCACCTGGAACTGTCCCTACCGTCCGGGCGCCGCCGCCAGTACTCGCTGTGCGGCGATCCCCGCGACCGGTCCGCCTACCGCATCGCCGTCCGGCTCATGCCGCACGGCAACGGCGGCTCGATCGAAATCCATGAAAGCCTCCGCAGCGGTGACGCACTGCGGGTCCACGGCCCCCGGCACACCTTCCCGTTCATCGACGCGGAGGAGTACCTGTTCGTCGCCGGCGGCATGGGGATCACCCCCATCCTCCCCATGGCCCAGGCGGCCGGCCGGCGCGGCAACCTCGTCTACATCGGGCGCAGCCGGGAGTCGATGCCCTTCCTCGACCGGGTCTCCGGCGCGGTAATCCGGCCGGACGACGAGTTCGGGCCTCCGGATATGGAGGAGATCCTCGCCCGCGCGAACCCGCATGCGGCCGTGTATGTCTGCGGGCCCACTCCCATGCAGGAAGCCGCCGCGCGCGCCCTGCCGCGGGTGAACCCCACCTGCACACTGCATCTCGAACGCTGCTCTGCGACGCGGGCAGCCCCGGCGTCCGAAGCGGTGCCCGCCCGGCCCTTCCATTGAAAAAGCCCCTCACCACAGGTAAGGGGCTGAAGCGGTGGCGGAGGGATTTGAACCCTCGGAGGGGGGTTACCCCTCACACGCTTTCGAGGCGTGCTCCTTAGGCCGCTCGGACACGCCACCGCCCGCAACAATACCGGAACAGCCTCGTATCCCTAAATCGGGTGCCCGACCTGCGAACTTTCGCGGCGCCCACCCGCACGGGACCCTATCCGAAGAAGCTTCAGCGCTGGGTCCGGAAGAAGTCGTCGAGAATCGCCGCGCATTCGGGCTCCAGGATCCCGCCGCGCACCTGGGGACGATGGTTGAGGCGCCGGTCCCGGACCACATCCCACAGCGAACCGACCGCCCCTGTCTTCGGCTCCCACGCCCCGAACAGCAGCCGATCCACCCGGGCCGCCACCAGCGCGCCGGCACACATGGTGCACGGCTCCAGGGTCACCGCGAGAGTGGTGCCGGTGAGCCGCCAGCCGTCGCCGTGGACCGCGGCCGCGCGGCGCAGGGCCAGCACCTCGGCATGCGCGGTGGGGTCGCCGGAGGCCTCCCGCGCATTGGTGGCACGGGCCAGCTCCCGGCCCTGATCGTCGAACACCACCGCGCCCACGGGAACGTCCCGCGGGTCGGCGGTGGCGGCGACGGCGAGGGCCGTACGCACCATCTCGATATCGGCGAGCGGAACGCTCACCTCAGCGGGGCAGTTTGTCGAGCACCGCGGAGAACTCCGACGCGAAGCCCAGCCGCTGGGCGATCATCGTGAGCTGTTCGTCGGGATAGAGATCGGTCTCGGCGAGGATCACACTGAGCACCGGTTCGGGCAGGCCCAGATCGGCCAGGATGCCGAGGTCGCCCTCCTCCCACGGTTCGACATCGTCGAGTTCGTCGGGGTCGATATCGGGGATCTCGATATGGAGTTCCTCCAGGACATCGGCGGCGATGTCGTAGTCGATCGCCGCGGTCGCGTCCGACACCAGCAGCCGGGTGCCGCTCGGGGCGGGCCGGACCACGATGAAGAATTCGTCGTCGATATCCAGGAGCCCGAAAACCGCGCCGGAGGAACGCAGCGCCTTCAGCTCGTTCTCCGCGGCCGACAGTGTGGTGAGCGCGGCCGAGGTCAGCGGAGTGCACCGCCACGTACCGTCTTCCCGGACAACGGCCACCGCGAACCCTTCCACGTCGTCGTAATCATCCGACGCCGCCTTGTTCGTGCCCGCGCGCTGTGCTGCCATGGGCGCAACGGTAGTCGGCCCGGGGCCGTTAGATGAAGTCGTATGCGAATCTGTTCCGGTGACTGCTGACGACCATACGGCGCTCTGTGTTCTCGGAACGGGTTTGATCGGCGGCTCGCTGCTGCGTGCGGCGACCGCGGCCGGTCGGACGTGCTGGGGATACAACCGCTCGGCGCCGGGCGTGGCGGCGGCCCGGACCTCGGGTTTCGATGTCGGCGACGATCTCGCCGCGGTATTGCGCCGGGCCGCCGAGGCCGATGCCCTGATCGTGGTGGCGGTGCCGATGCCGGCGGTGAACACAATGCTCGACGCGATCGCCGAATACGCGCCGGGGTGCGCGCTGACCGATGTGGTGAGTGTGAAGGCCCCTGTCGCGGCGGCGGTGCGGCGGTACGGACTCGAAGCCCGCTACGTCGGCGGGCACCCGATGGCGGGCACCGCCGAATCGGGCTGGCAGGCAACCGATGCGGAACTGTTCCGCGGCGCGGCGTGGGCGGTCGGGGTGGACCCGGGCACCGACGCGGACGTCTGGACGCGTGTCACGCGGCTGGCCCTGGACTGCGGTGCGGTGGCCGTCCCCGTGACCGCCTCCGAACACGATCGCGCCGTGGCCCGGATCTCCCATCTACCGCATGTGTTGGCCGAGGCGCTGGCGGTGGCCGGGGCCCGCGGCGGAGACCTCGCGCTCGGATTGGCGGCGGGGTCGTTCCGGGACGGCACGCGGGTCGCGGGCACCGCACCCGATCTGGTGCGGGCGATCTGCGAACCCAACTCCGAGGCCCTGCTGGCGGTACTGGACGAGACGCTGACCGCGCTGAGTGAGGCGCGGGAGTCCCTGAGCGCGCAGACCTCCCTCGCCGATCTGACCGCGGCCGGTCACGCCGCCCGGCAGCGCTACGAAACGGCCGAACGCTGGGAGATCACCGGAGTCTTCCCGGGCACGGCGGGTTGGCTGGAGAAACTGCAGGAAGCGGGCCGGGCGGGCGGGGTCGTCACCCACCTCGCGGCGGCTCCGGCCGGCGATTGACCCGTCCTCAGACCCGCTCGGCCAGACCCGGGTAGTCCAAGACGAAACCGTCGGGATCGACGGTGAGGGTCGCGCTGGACACCGGCGAAAGAACGCTGATCCCGTCTCCCGCGCTGCTGTAGGTGAGATCGGCCTCCTGCACCGTCAGCTCCGGCAACCGGACATAGACCACCGGGACCTGCACATCCTCCATGGCGTGCTGCAGGTCGAACCGGCGGATGGGCAGGGTGTTGAAGAACGGGCTGAGCACCACATCCGCGTCCAGGGCGCCGCCGAACATGGACCGGATATGGGTGCCGGTGGCGTCGACGAGCCAGTAGTTCTCCTCGTCGCGGGCCAGGGACGCGTGCCGCTCCCCGGCGGCGGTGGTGCTGCTCATCGATAGCCGCCTGGTCGCCCCGTTCTCATCGGTGACCAGGTCATAGGAGGCGCTGAACGCGGTGTGCTCGCCGCAGCCGCTGCCGATGATGCGGCCGCTGGCGCGGATCCGGTTGCCGTTGAGCGTTACGCGAACCGATTCCATCCGCGAGCCGTCGTGCGCACGCCAGGTGAGAACCGCGGGCCACCGCCCGGCGGCCGGCGGCGCCGCCGGTCCGGGGGTTACGTCGCTCGATTGCGTCACGTGTCCACCGTACGCAACACCGGCGCCCACAGCGCTCATACGGGCCGTGTTCCGCGCCGGCGGCTCCGGCCTACCCCATATGACGCCAGGTAGTGACCGGGTACGCGGGACCCGCACCCGGCAGCTCTCCCGGCGAATGCGTGGACAGCCGCTCCGGCACGTCACCGGGCCGACGGCCGGATGCCACCGTGCAATGCCCACCGGCGAGAATCCGAGAGAATCACATCCTGTGGGTTGATGTGGAGTGCTTGCGATCCCCGGTGACGACGGTCGCGGCGCGGGGAGTCCGACGGATCGGCAACGCGATCTACACCGCGAGCGGTGAACTGAGCCGATCCGGACACGAATTCGCGGATCAACTGCGCAAGGGCGCCCTTCGCTTCGCGTTGTCCGATCACGATATGCGCCGGATCTTCGAGACGAGAATCGTTCCCGAACAGCTGGATATCCCGGGTCGGGCCACGGCCGCGGTGGGGCGGCCCCGGCTGGTCGTCGCGCTCGCCCAGCCGGGTGCCGGAAAGTCCACGGCCATAAGGGCCATCGTCGCGTCCTTCCGCGATCGCGGTGGCGCGGTCCCGCTGATCGCCGACAACTACATGCGGTACCACCCGATGTTCGCCGAACTCCGTGCGCTCGACGATTTCACGGCCGGTGATCACCTCTACCCGACGGCGGAACGATGGCTCGATATGGCTATCGACCATGTGATCGCGGGCCGCCGGAACGCCGTCCTCGAGGAGGGTGCGGGCAACCCGACACGGGCGGCGGGGGTCATCGATCGCTTCCAGATGCACAAGTACCACTCGGCCGTCGATGCCGTGGCGGTCTCGCGCGGGGAGAGCGGGGCGTCGGTGCTCACCCGCTTCCTCGGCGAGCGCCTGCGCGACGGCACCGGCCGGTACGTGCCCGACCGTGCGCAGGACATCTGCTTCGACGGCTCGGCCGAGCTGTTACGCCTGCTCGAATCGCCGCACCCACCGGTGGCCGTCGACGAGATCCGGGTGCGATCCCGCTTCGGCCTGCTGTACGAGAACCATCGGGTGGCGACGGGCGAATGGTCCGAGCCGCCGGAAGGCGGCCGGGTTCTGGCGGCGGAGCGGGGCCGCCCACGCACACCGGCCGAGGAATACGCCTACTCCGCGAAGACGCAGAAGTTCCTGGAGACGCTCACGCAGGCGTACGCCGGGCAGCCGGGACGGGCCGCGGACTGGCACCGGCTGTGGAACGAGATGAAACTGGTGGACGAGGCGATCCGGACCTGAGCCCGGACGCATCGAGTACCGGCCACCACGCTGCGGAGAACACGGCACACCACTTCATCGGTCCCGGGACTCCGCTCGAAGCCGATCGACCGCGGTGGCGAAGTCCGGATGGGCCGACACGATCAATTGCTCGGTCGAATCGGTCAACCAGACATCCGCGAAGTAGTCGGACCGCATCCACGCGACCAAGCCGACAGCCACCGCGATGGGGAAGCATCCGGGGACTGCCGTGAAACCCAGCGACACATAGAGCTGCGCCACCTCGAAGAGGATCGCAGCCACCAGTGCCCCGAGCGTCAGCACGACGGCCGACAGCGCCAGCAGAGCCCGGCGCCGGAAACGCCGGACCTCGTACAGGCAGTACTCACAAGCCGGACATTCGAATCGCAGGCGAGCCTGGACCCCGTAGTTTTCCTGAGGCTTCCAAGGCGGCCGGATCGACCTGAGGAAAACCCGCATGGTCGGTATCTCCGATCCCGCCTGCCCCATGGAATTCACTACGAAAGGACGACTCTCGATGGCTGGCAGGCCGTGTTCACTACACACATCAGGTAGGGACTCGGCAAGTTTCAGTTCGAGCGGTGCAGTCGACAATATCGGGACACGGTCCGGGTCCGGCTCCGTATCGAAGAGCACTTTCTGCCGGCCGGTCACTGCATCCAGCCGTTCTTCCAGCGATCACGGAAGTAGAGGTCGTCCTCATCGGGTTCGTCGGGGGTGACGACCTGGTCACGGTAAGATTTGCGCCCGCCCGGCGGCGCGGCGCCGACCGGAGGTGAGGGCGGTTGCGGCGTTACCCGTGGCGGCGGGGCCGAAGGCGCCGGATCGGCCGGCGGTGCCGGGGCCGACCATGCCGACGGCTGATCGCGGAGACGATCGAGTTGCGCTTGTCCCTGTTCCGCGAGCCGCTGCCGCTCCTCCTCCGGCATCTCGGCGAACTCCTGCATGGCCGCAGGTATGGTCTGATCGAGGACCACGTTGAAAGCGTCGCTGTGCATCAGTTCCCGGGCGCTGGCTCGGCCATCGAGAATGGCCCGAATCTGGCTCTTCAATCGCTGATCCGCCGTGCCGTCCATGATCACCTGGAGTGCCTGGGAGAGCTGACGCGACACCGCGATATCTCCCCGCGCGAGGTCGTGTATCGGCTCGGGTGAACTCATGTCAGGCCCCCGGGTGGTCGTAGGACTTTTGCGGCAACGTGGGCAGATCGGCGGACTGGATCGCGCCTATGCCCGCATAGACGAGCCCGGCTATCCCCTCCAAGCCGATATAGACCGAGGTCAACTCGGAGACCAGCATATTGAATGCGGCAATGGCCCGCAGGGTGGTCAAGGTCGCAGCCGCGGCCAGTGCCGCAGTGGCGACAATGCCAACGCCCGATACCGCGGACATTTTCAGCGCAGCCAGTTGGATCAGAGCGATGGCGCCGATATCCAGCAGGGTCTGCACACCGTCGCCGATCGTCTTCGCGCCGTAATACGCCGCGTTCGCGAAGTTCTTGATCTCATCTGCGATCGTGTTCAGGGATTCGACTTGCGCGGCGACCGCCGCAGCCAACTCCGCGAAGTACGTTTGCGCGTTCACTGCCGCATTGCCGTCCCACGTCGGGTCGACGGCCTTGGCCGCGTTCTCGATCTCGGCGGAGAAACTCGCGTTGTAGGCCGCGAGATTCTCGACCGCCCGGCCCGCTTTCTGGAGAGCCTCCCAATCACCGGAAATCTTCTGTGCCAACCACTCCACCGGATCAACACCCACGACATTCTTGAGCCACGTGCATGCCCAGTAGGTGGGTGAAATCTCGTTGGAGGTCACGATGAGCTCGAAATTATCGTTCATCGGGTCTTCGAGCGCGGGCTCGGCCAATTTCTCGACAGGTGCGCCGGCCATCACTTACCGGCCTCGTACGTGCGGTCCAATGCCGCGGCATTCGCGCGGTCCGTGGTCCGGTACATCTGCGCCACCGCGGCCAGTTCGGTCGCCGCAGCGGCGGACAGCGTCCCCAGCGTCTCGTAGTTCGGCTTGAGCTTGTCGTAGGCCTCACTGATGGCGCCGAGCCCGAGGCGGATCAGTCCACCGTCACCCCACACCGTGTTGTCGACCACCAACCACTTGTCTATGTAGGCGGTGGCGCTCGCGTTCTCGTCCGCCAGCTTCTGCAAGCTCGCGGAGAATTTGTCTATTTCGCCCGGATCGACATCGAGTTCTTCCGGCATTGGACCCCTCCCTCCAGCGGCGCTCCCACACCGCACTATGCAATCGGAAAACCATTGCACAGCCCGGCCAGGGGGACAACCGCTCGGTCAGCGGCCTCGCCGCTCAGTCCTGGGGGCCGCCCCGGCCGAGCAAACCGTTGCGACGGCGGACCGGACCCGCACGCCGGTGATAGATCAATGTGCCGATTCTGGCGGAGACGGAGGGATTTGAACCCCCGGTCGCTCTCACGACTCTCGCTTTCAAGGCGAGTGCATTCGGCCGCTCTGCCACGTCTCCAGGGCCTCGATGGTAACCGATGTGACCGGGAGCGACCCAAAGCCGACCACCGGTCACCCAGTGGCCGGCCGCGCGGTCACCGGGGTACGGCGAGCAGGTCGCGGGTGATGCCGGTGAGGTCGGCGCAACCGGAAAGTCCCATGGCGGAATCGAAATCGGCGAGCAGCAGACGCAGTGCGTGACGCACGCCCACACTGCCGGCGATACCGAGGGCATACGCCCAGGGCCGGCCGTAACCCACCGCCTTGGCGCCGAGGGCGAGGGCGACCAGCACATCCGAGCCGGAGCGGATACCGGAGTCGAACAGCACATCGGCCCGGTCCCCGACCGCGCCGACCACCGCGCCGAGCGCGTCCAGCGCGGCGATCGAATTATCGATCTGCCGGCCGCCGTGATTGCTCACCCACACCGCGTCCGCGCCGGCGTCGACCAACAGCCGGGCATCGTCGGGATGCAGCACACCCTTGACCGCGATCGGCAGATCGGTCCATTCCCGCAGCTTGGCCAGGTCGGCGGGGCGTAGCGCGTGGTTACCGAACAGGCCGACCCAGGTGAGGATCGCCATCCGCAGCGCGTCCTCGCTCTCCTCCGGCGGCGCGGACAGCTTCGCCCGGAAGACCGGGTCGGACAGATAGTTGGCGATACCTTTGCCCAGCAGGAAGGGCAGATGTCCCAGTTCGAGATCCCGCGGCCGCCAGCCCAGCGAGGGCGTGTCCACGGTGACCACGATCGCCTTCGCGCCGGCCCGTTGCGCACGCTCCACGAACGAGCGCGCCAGCTCGTCGTCGGCGGGCCAGTACAGCTGATACCACCAGTCGCCCGCGACCTCACCCACCTCCTCGATGGTCGCGGAGGACGCGGTGGACAGGACCGTACCGACGCCCAGCTCCTTCGCGGCCTGGGCCACCACCACCTCGCCCTTCTCGTGCAGCAGTTCCAGCACCCCGACCGGCGAGGTCAGCACCGGGGCGGCGAGCTTGGTGCCGAGTACCTCGACCGCGGTGTCGCGCGCGCCCGGCCCGCTGGTCCCGCAGAGCATGCGCGGCACGATCCGGTACCGATCGAACGCGGAGGTGTTGGCCACGGCCGTGCGTTCGGTGGAGGCGCTACCGGCCACGTAGGCGTAGGCGCGTGCGTCGAGCAACTCCCGGGCCCGGTCCGCGAAACCGTCCGCGGTCATCGGCAGTTCCGGGACCGTCCCGCCCATTCCCTGGAGGTAGATCTCGTTCTGGAAGTCGATGAAGCTGCTCACGGCGCTCACGGTAGCCGTGTCCGGCCAGTCGCGGGCACCCTCTCGGCAATTTCTGATGCAGTATGGGTCCCGTGCGTGCGATCAACTTGAACGGATTCGGCGGCCCCGAGGTGATGGAGTGGTCCGATGCCCCGGACCCGGTACCCGGGCACGGCGAGGTACTGATCGACGTGGTGGCGGCCGGGGTCAACCGGGCCGACCTCCTGCAGCGGCGCGGCCTGTACGCGCCCCCACCGGGCACCACCGCCGTGCCCGGACTCGAATGCTCGGGGGTGATCGCGGCCGTCGGCGAGGGTGTCCGGGACTGGTCGGCCGGCGACCGGGTGTGCGCGCTGCTGTCCGGCGGCGGGTACGCCGAGAAAGTGGTGGTCCCGGCCGGCCAGGTACTACCGGTACCGGACGGCCTGGATCTGGCGGCGGCCGCGGCGCTGCCCGAGGTCGCGGCGACGGTCTGGTCGAATCTGGTGCTGACCGCCGGCCTGCACTCCGGGCAGTTGCTGCTGATCCACGGCGGTGGCAGCGGTATCGGCACCCACGCCATCCAGGTGGCGGACCGGCTGGGCGCCCGAGTCGCGGTGACGGCCGGATCGGCCGCGAAATTGGCGCGCTGCGCGGAACTGGGCGCGAGCGTGCTCATCAACTATCGAGAACACGATTTCGTCGATCTGATCCGGGCCGAGCAGGGATTGGGCGGACCGGGCGCGGACATCATCCTCGACAACATGGGCGCCGCCTACCTCGGGCGCAATGTGGCCGCGCTGGCCCTGGACGGGCAGATTCTGGTGATCGGTATGCAGGGCGGGGTGAACGCCGAGCTGAACCTGGGCGAACTCATGGCCAGACGCGGGACGGTGCGCGCGATCAAACTGCGCGACCGCCCGGCCACCGGCCGCGGCAGCAAGGCCGACATCATCGCCGAGGTACGGGCCCACGTGTGGCCGCTGCTGGAGACGGGCGCGGTCGTGCCGGTGATCCACGCCGAGGTCCCGGTGGCCGAGGCGGCCAGGGCGCACGAACTGCTCGACGAACACGACACGTTCGGCAAGGTGATCCTGCGGATCGGCAACGACTGATCGAGTCGGCCGGGCCGACGGACGCGCGCAGCCCGACCCCGGAAGACCTGCGCGCGTGCCCGAGAGAAGCGAGCGTGGCCGGCCGGTCAGCCGAGCGCGGCCAGGGCCCGGCCGAACTGATCGATCTCCCGGCGAGTCGTGTACGGCGCGAGACCTATGGTCACCGCGCCGCCCTCGTCGTTCACACCCAATGCGTCCAGTAACCGGCTGCCGCCGTGTGAGCCCGCCAGCACAGTGATGCGCTTGTCCGCCAGTTCGGCGGCGATCTTCTCCGCCTGCATACCGTCGATGGTGAAACTGACCGTCGGGATCCGGGTGGAGGCCCGGCCGATCACGGTGAGTCCGCCGATCTTCTCCAGGGTGCTCATCAGATGGTCGAACAGCTGGTCGTGGTAGTCCTGCAGCGAGGTGATCGACATTTCCAGCCGTTCCCGGCGGGTGCCGCGGGCCCGTTCGTCCAGGCCGGCCAGATAGTCGATCGAGGTGGTGAGACCGGCCAGCAGCGCGTACTGGTGCCCGCCGACCTCGAGCCGCTCGGGGCCCTTGGCGTAGGGGTTCAACGCCATGGACGGAATCCGGTCCAGGAATGCCGGGTCCCGGAAGACGAGCGCGCCCACCTGCGGACCGCCCCAGCTCGGTGCGCTCAACGCGACCACATCGGCGTTCAGGTCCTCGATATCGAGCAGCGCGTACGGCGCGGCGCCGACCGCGTCCGCGACCAGCAGGCCACCGACCTCGTGCACTCGTTCGGCCGCGACCCGCACCGAGGGCGCCGAGCCCACGATCGGTGAAGCGGCCGTGAGCGCGACCAACCGGGCGGTGGGCCCGATGAGCTCCTCGAACTGCCAGGCCGGCATCTCGCAGGTCTCGATCTCCACCTCGGCCCAGCGCACATGGGCGCCGTAGCGGTTGGCGATCCGCAGCCACGGCGCCACGTTCGCCTCGTCGTCCAGCCGGGACAGCACGATCCCGGTGCCCAGGCCCAGCCGGGAACTCAGGGACTCGGCGAGCCAGGCCAGCAGGACGGCGCGGTCCGGTCCCAGCACGACCCCGCTGGGGTCCGCGCCGACCAGGTCCGCGACGGCCACCCGGGCGTCGTGCAGCATATCGGCGCTGCGTTTCGCGGCACCGTGACGGCCGAGGTGGGAGAACGACGACGAGCGGAAACCGATGGACACCGCGCGCGAGACAGAATCCGGAACAAGCATGCCCGCCTGCGGAGCCAGGTTGATCCAGCCGTCGGCCAGGGAGGGGATCAGTCCCCGGACCCGCGCGACGTCGTAAGTCATGCAGGTCACTTTAAGGCAGGGCCCATATTCCGGTAACCCTGGTCCGGGGTCTGCAACCCGCGCCACCACCACCGGCTTTAGCGCGTTCGGCGCGAACACGACATGATGGGGACCATGACGCAATCGGATGACGCATCGGATCCCGTTGTCGTGATCGGTCCCGAGGGCCGTCCGCTGGTGCTGCCCGCGGGCGCCGCGGCGAGCGCGTCCTACCCCGGCCGGGAGGCGCCCGAGCAGGAGGGCGCCGAGCGCGACACCTCCGAATCGCTGGCCGATATGGTCGAGCAACCGGCCAAGGTCATGCGGATCGGCACCATGATCAAACAGCTGCTCGAGGAGGTACGGGCGGCTCCGCTCGACGACGCCAGCCGGACCCGGCTGGCCGAGATCCACAAATCCTCCATCCGCGAGCTGGAGCAGGGCCTGGCGCCGGAACTGCGCGAGGAACTGGAACGGCTCGCCCTGCCGTTCAGCGAGGACGCCGTCCCCTCGGACGCGGAACTCCGTATCGCCCAGGCGCAGCTGGTGGGCTGGCTGGAAGGTCTGTTCCACGGCATCCAGACGGCGCTGTTCGCCCAGCAGATGGCCGCGCGGGCGCAACTCGAGCAGATGCGCCAGGGGGCCCTGCCTCCGGGTATCCATACCGCCGAGGGTCGCGGCGCGCAGCCGGGCCAGTCAATCGGAGGCACCGGGCAATACCTCTGAACGCGGTGGTATATAACCGGCCGGTACCGCGACCCGCCGACCGAGGTAGTGTCGTGCACCGTGCCTGCAGCTTCCGCTCGCTCCGACCTGGTAAACCCTGACAATCCGGAGAGCACCGACGAAAGCCCGGTGCGACCCGACCACGACCCCGCCGCAGATGAGAAGCCCGTGAGTTCCGAGCAGACCCCGGTCGCCGGCGCCGATACCGCCGTCTCCGATATCACCGAGGTGACCGCCGCGGACCCCATCGAGTCGGATTCGCAGTCCTGGTCGCGGGCCTGGCGCGATATCCGCGACGGGTTCCGGCAGCGCGAACTATGGCTCTCGCTGGGCTGGCAGGACATCAAACAGCGCTACCGGCGGTCGGTGCTGGGTCCGTTCTGGATCACCATCGCCACCGGCGTGCAGGCCACCGCCATCGGGATCCTGTACGCCGCGCTGCTCGGTCAGCCACTGACCGAGTATCTGCCCTATGTGGCGGTCGGCCTGATCGTGTGGAACGTCATCAACGCCTCGATCCTCGAGGGCGCGGAGGTGTTCGTCGCCAACGAGGGCTTGATCAAACAGCTGCCGTCCGCGCTGAGCGTGCACGTGTACCGGCTGGTGTGGCGGCAGATGCTGTTCTTCGCGCACAACGCGGCAATCTACTTCGTGGTGCTGGCCCTTTTCGGTGTCTGGCGCGATCTGCACTGGACCGTGGTCTTCGCGATACCGGCGCTGGTGCTGCTGTTCCTCAACGCGATGTGGGTTTCGGTGCTGTTCGGTATCTTCAGCACCCGCTACCGCGATATCGCGCCGATCCTGGGCAGTATGACGCTGATGCTGTTCGTGCTGACCCCGGTGATGTGGAACACCAAGAGCCTGCACGAGCAGGGCGGTCAGGTCGCGGAACGGGCCCGGCTGGCCGAAGTGGTGCCCACCTACCACTATCTGGAGATCGTGCGCGCACCGCTGCTCGGCGACGACCAGAAGCTCTACCACTGGGCGATCGTCGGCGCCATCACCGTGGTGGGCTGGATCGCCGCCGCGATCGCCCTGAAGAAGTACCGTTCGCGCGTGCCCTACTGGGTTTAGGAGTCAGGCGATCATGAGTGATCACGTGAGTATCGAAACCCGCAACGCGTGGGTGGAGTTCCCGATCTTCGACGCGAAATCCCGGTCGCTGAAAAAAGCGTTCCTGGGTAAGGCGGGCGGTTCGATCGGCCGCAATCAATCCGATGTCGTGGTGGTCGAGGCACTGCGCGATATCAACCTGTCGCTGAAAGAGGGCGACCGTGTGGGCCTGGTCGGCCACAACGGCGCGGGCAAGTCCACGCTGCTGCGGCTGCTGTCCGGGATCTACGAGCCTTCGCGCGGTAGCGCGCGGATCCGCGGCCGGGTCGCGCCGGTGTTCGATCTGGGCGTCGGGATGGACCCGGAGATCTCCGGCTACGAGAACATCATCATCCGCGGCCTGTTCCTGGGGCAGACCCGCAAGCAGATGATGGCCAAGATCGACGAGATCGCCGATTTCACCGAACTCGGCGAATATCTGTCCATGCCGCTGCGCACCTATTCGACCGGTATGCGGGTGCGCCTGGCGATGGGCGTGGTGACTTCCATCGACCCGGAGATCCTGCTGCTCGACGAGGGGATCGGCGCGGTCGACGCGGAGTTCATGAAGAAGGCGCGGATCCGGTTGCAGGAGTTGGTCGCCCGTTCGGGCATCCTGGTCTTCGCCAGCCATTCCAACGAGTTCCTGGCCCAGCTCTGCGATACCGCACTGTGGATCGATCACGGCCAGGTCCGATTGCACGGCGGGATCGAAGAGGTCGTGCGGGCCTACGAGGGCCCGGACGCGGGTAATCATGTGGCGGCGGTCCTGCGGGAGATCGAGGCCGAGAAGTCCGATCGTGCCGACGACGAACCAGCACCGCAGTCGGCCGACGGTGAACGAGAACTGGAGAACAACACAGCATGAGCGAGTCCCGCCCGGAGGCGGAAGCGACGCGTGACCCCGTAGAGCCCTCGCCGGTGCCCGAAGAGAGGGCGAGCGAGCCGGGCTCCGGGGCGGAAGCGGCGCGTGACCACGCAGAGCCCTCGCCGGTACCCGAAGAGAGCGCGAGGGAGCCGGGCTCCGGGGCGGAAGCGGCGCGTGACCACGCAGAGCCCGAGGACAGCACGAGCGAGCCCGGCTCCCTCCAGGCGGAAGCAAAGCGTGAGCCGGTAGCGACCGGCGGACACGGCAGCAGCGAGTCGGCGCCGGAGGCGACAGACGAGCGCGACGACGTAGCCCCCGCGCCGGCATCCGACGAGTACACAGGCGAGCCGGTATCGGAAGCGCAGGAGAAGCGCGATCACGCGGAGGCCGCGCCCGTCGCCGGTGGGCGCGGCACCGACGGCGCCCGGCGTTCGGCTCCGGGTCCCGCGCGGGAGCACGACCCGGCCGCCGCGGTGCTGCCGGAGGTCGAGTACGGACCGGACGCCAAGATCGTGGCCGTAGTGGTCACGCACAAGCGCCGCGATCTGCTCGCCGAATCGCTGAAAGCGGTCGCCACGCAATCACGCGCCGTCGACCACCTGATCGTGATCGACAACGGCAACGAAGCCGAAGTGGCCGAACTGGTGGCGGATCAGCCCATCGAGACCACCTATCTGGGCTCGGCGCACAATCTGGGCGGAGCGGGCGGTTTCGCGCTGGGCATGCTGCACGCGCTGAGCCTGGGCGCCGACTGGGTCTGGCTGGCCGACGACGACGGCCGGCCCGAGGGCCCCGAGGTCCTGGCGACCCTGTTCGACTGCGCGCGACGCCACGAACTGGTGGAGGTCTCGCCGGTCGTGTGCGATATCGACGAACCGGACCGGCTGGCGTTTCCGCTGCGCCGCGGCGTGGTGTGGCGGCGGTTGCGGTCCGAACTGGGCGGGGAGGACTTCCTGCCCGGCATCGCTTCGCTGTTCAACGGCGCCCTGATCTCCGCGCAGGCGGTGGATGTGATCGGCGTACCGGATCTGCGGCTGTTCGTGCGCGGCGACGAGGTCGAGGTACACCGGCGGCTGGTCCGCTCCGGATTACCCTTCGGAACCTGCCTGCAAACCGCGTACCTGCACCCCAACGGCGCGGCCGAGTTCAAGCCGATTCTCGGTGGCCGGATGCACACCCAGTACCCGGACGATCCGGTGAAGCGGTACTTCACCTACCGCAACCGGGGCTATCTCATGTCCCAGCCGGGTATGCGAAAACTGCTGCCCCAGGAATGGATTCGGTTCTCCTGGTTCTTCCTGGTGACCCGCCGCGACCCGGCGGGGTTGCGCGAGTGGTTCCATCTGCGCAGCCTCGGCCGCAACGAGCAGTTCCAGAAACCGGACTAGGCGTACCTCCGCCTTCGCTCCGGCCGTGCGCGCACTGCGTACCTGCGCCTTCGCTCCGGCCGTGCGCGCACTGCGTACCTCCGCCTTCGCTCCGGCCGTGCGTGGACTGTGGACGGGCCACACCGGCAGCGCCCACCGGTCCACGGGCACCCGTAGACGCCCCACCGGACAACCAGGGTTGACGGCCGATGCGAGAGTTTCCTCCACGCCGGGTAAGTTCGGCTGGCAATCTGCATGATTCGGGAGGAGATCGATGAGTTACCCCGGCGGTCAGCCGCCACAGGGCCAGCCCGCACCCGGCCAGTTCCCGCCGCCGCAACAACAGTTCGCGCCGCCGGCACCGAACCAGGGTGGGCAGCCACAGTATCCAGGGGGGCCACAGGGCGGGCCGCAGCCGTGGGGTGCCCCGCCGCCCGGACAGCCGCCGCAGGGCTATGGTCAGCCTCCCGCCCAGCCGCAGTACGCCGGCGGCCCGTACGCGCAGCCGCCCGGGCAGCCCCCGGCCCAGTTCGGTCCGGGCGGGCAGCCCGGGCCCTACGGCCAGCCGCCCCAGGCGGCGCCCAACGACCCGCCGGGGATCACGGTGGACTGCTCCTACACCCCGATGGCGTTCCTGCTCGCGATCACCAAACCCAAGATCACGGTGAACGGGCAGCGGGTGCCGAACACCCGGTGGGGCGCCAACCATATTCCGGTCGGCGCCGGCCAGTACCACGTGCGGGTCGCCACGCCGTGGCTGTTCGATATGGGTCCCGCCGATGTCGCGGTGCCCGTGCAGCCCGGGCAGGCGGTCCGGTACTACTACCGGACACCGGCGCTCATCTTCCTCAACGGAGCGATCGGGCCGGTTCCGCAAAAGACCCCCGGCATGGTGGTCATGTATGTGATCTGGGCGTTCGTCGCCCTGATCTTCCTACTGAACATCCTGATGATCGCCACGATGTGAGCGATGTCCGCATGCGGCGAGCCCCCTGGGCCCCGCCGCATGCGGACCCGGCCGGCCCATGATCCCGGCCGCCTCCGCGGTCCGGCGGCGGCCGCGCGCCCGGCTCCGGTGTCCGGTCGGCCCTCTGCCCGACACCCGCGCATCCGATCGCGCGGTCCCTGGGCAAGCACGGACCTGTTGCCTACGCTCGAAGCGCAGCGCCGAACGCACGGCGGTCGGCGCCCGCGACCAACAGGAGGGCAGGCAATGACAGCTACCGGAGACAAACCGCTGAGCGGCCGGACGATGATCATGTCCGGCGGCAGCCGCGGGATCGGGCTGGAGATCGCCAAACGGGCGGCCGCCGACGGCGCGAACATCACGCTGATCGCCAAAACCGATCAGCCCCACCCCAAACTGCCGGGCACGATCCACACCGCCGCCGCGGAACTGGAGGCGGCGGGGGCGACCGTACTGCCGTTCGTCGGCGATGTGCGGATCGACGAATCGGTCGCCGAGGCGGTCCGGCTGACCACCGAGCGCTTCGGCGGTATCGATATCGTGGTCAACAACGCCTCCGCCATCGATCTGTCCCCCACCGATTCGCTGGCGATGAAGCGATACGACCTCATGCAGGACATCAACTGCCGCGGCACTTTCCTGCTGTCCAAGCTGTGCATTCCAGCGCTGCGCGACTCCGCCGCCGCCGGCCGCAATCCGCATATCCTCACGCTGTCGCCGCCACTGAACCTGGACCCCAAATGGGCCGGATCCTCCCTGGGCTACACCATCGCCAAGTACGGGATGTCGCTGACCACGCTGGGGCTGGCCGAGGAACTGAAATCCGACGGTGTCGGCGTCAATTCGCTCTGGCCGCGCACCACGATCGCGACCGCGGCCGTACGCAATCTGCTCGGTGGTGAGGAGATGGTCCGTACCTCACGGACCCCGGATATCTACGCCGACGCCGCCTATCTCGTACTCACCTCACCGGCCACCGAGACGACCGGCAATTTCTTCATCGACGACGACGTGCTCGCCACCCACGGCATCACCGACCTGGACAAGTACCGGGTGACCCCGGGCGACGAACCCCTCACGACCGACCTGTTCCTCTGACTACCACGGGCCACGCCGCGGATACGGCGTGGCCCGTTCGGGCAGAACGTGTCCGGGTCAGTTCCGGTCGGAGTCGATCCCGTACAGCCGCTCCCAGTTCTCCCGGCTGGTGAGTTCGGCGTGCGCGGCGCGGTAGCGCTGCTGTAGGTCCGGCAGTTCCTTGTACAGCCGGCGCAGCACCCGCATCGTGCGCAGCAGCAGGGCGCGCGCGGTCGCCTTGTCGCGCTTGCGGACCCGGACCCCGGACTGGGAGGCATCGGTGACCACGACATGGTCGAACAGCGAGACATGCCACCAGTGCGCGTCTTCGCGGGTCACCCCGACCAGCCCGTACTGGACCTTGCCGGTCCACTGCTGGATCCCGCGTTTGATCAGCACCGCCAGCAGCCGGCTGGGTTCGCCGCCGGCCCGCCGCACGCGGATCTCGGAGGAATCCACCGGCGGTGACGCCGCGGGATGTTTCACGGTCTCGGTGTAATCGGCGCGACTGGTCCGGGCCCGTTTCAGCGGCTCGATACCGCCATCCCGCAGGATCGACGGTCCCGACAGGAAGTCCTCGATGCCCTGCAGGGTGGTGTGCGCGAGCCCGTACTGCATCGCGACCAGGTATTCGGAGATATTCCGGAAGAGCTGCCGGGTGACCGTGCCCGGATTCAGGTCCGCGTGCATCGCGCTGACGATCAGCGAGTTGCGGGTGCTGAAGTACCGCGCCCAGTCGTCGAAGTCCTTCCAGTAGAAGTCCGCGTGCCAGACCGCCGCGTTGGGCAGCGTGACCGTGACGAACCCGTGTTCGCGGGCGCGGACCCCGTATTCGACATCGTCCCACTGGAAGAAGATCGGCAGCGGTAGCCCGATCTTCTTCACCACCTCGGCCGGGATGAGGCAGGTCCACCAGGCGTTGTATCCGGCGTCGACGCGGCGTTCCTGGTTCTTCTTCAGCATGCTGGTGTTGCGCAGCGCCTTGGGCACCTTCTGGCCGTGCATGAGCCGGTGCAGGTGCACGTCCTCGGCCCCGACGTTCAGGTAGTCGGGGTTGAGCAGGAACAGCATCTGCGCGCCGACCAGCGTCGGTTCCACGGTGAGGTTGGCGAAGGCCTGCAACCGCAGCACGGTCTCGGGTTCGCAGAGGATATCGTCGTCCATGAGGATGACGTCGGCGTGTTCGTTGGCCGCGGACACCTCGTACAGTCCGCGGGTGAAACCGCCCGCCCCGCCCAGATTGGGCTGGCGGATGTAGCGCAGTTTGTCCCCGAACATGGACCGCGTGGCCTGGTACAGCGGCCGGTTCTCCACCAGATCGGTGCCCTGGTCCACCACGTACACCGCGTCGAGCGAGCCGAGGACGGTCTGGTCGGAGGCCAGTGCGGCGATGGTCTCGGCGCAGTCCTGGGCGCGGTTGAAGGTGCAGATGGCGATGGCGACCGGGCGTACGGTCTCGGGCGCGGTCGCGGTCCAGGTGAGTTCGGAGATCTCCAGGTCGCCACCGACGGCTTCGAACTCCAGCCACAGGGCGCCACCGTCGACGAACTGGTCCAGCGGCGCGGTCAGGGTCAGCGGGCCGCCGGCGGTGACCTCGGCGGTGCCGACGATCCGGCGGTGCCCGGCGATATCGGAGGCCACGATCCGCACCCTGGCGTGCTTGCCGACCTGCAGGATCATCGTGGCCTGCACCTCGGTGACCACGGTCCAGCGCTGCCAGTAGCTGGCGGCGAAACGGCCGAAGTAGGTGTTGGTGTGCGCGGTCGAGCCCTTGTCCAGGTGCAGACTCATCCGGTCGCGGGTGGCACGGCCCTTGACCACCGCGTACAGCTCGTCGCTGATCTTCGCCGAGGGTCCGGTGAAGATGCCCCGGGCGAGCACCAGTCTGCGCGGAGCCCGGTGGTGTTCGGCGCGCAGCGACTCCGGCGCGACCGTAGCGTGATCGTTCGTCTCGGTAACGGCCTGCATAGCCGACTGGTCCATGAAGTCCTCGAAATCCTCAATATTTTCGCGCATGAGCGAGACCGGCGATCGGTCCCGCGTACTGACGCGGAGGCCGAAGCGCAGGCGAAGGTATCGCACTTCCGCCTCCGGGCCTGACTCGTTCATGCTGTGCCGACGGGACAGACATGTCCCTGAATACGGTTCGCGGCGGGCCCGAGGATATCAATCAGCCACGCCGGTCGCCCGGTTGGTCGTTTCCCGATCGGGTTCCCCGGTAAACACGAACTTGTCATAAGCCCAATACCGGAACACCACGGCAACGATCTGACCGACCAATGTTCCAGAGATATTGTCCGCCAGCGGCGTGGCCAGATCCAGGATGTACCTGGAGAAACCCAGGCAACCCAATTGCAGTCCGATCGCGATCACATTGATCACGGCGTACGACAGGTACTCCCGGGCCGGGCTGCCGGACTGCTTGTGCGAGAAGGTCCACCACTTGTTGCCGAAGTAGGTGACCACCGTGGCCACCGCGATGGCGATGATCTTGGCGGGCAACGGGATGTCGTGCATGAGACCCTCGCCACCCCAGGCGCCCAGATTGAACACCAGCAGGTTGTAGGTCCCCGCATCGACCAGGAAGCCGACCACGCCGACGACCAGGAACGCCGCACTCTGCCGCAGCCCGGTCCGCAGGCGTTCGGCGAGCGAACGGGGGGCCGGCGCGTCGGCGGCGACAGCGGCCGTTGACTCACCAGATGACACGCGCCGACGGTACCGCAGTGACCTGAGCCATCCTCTCCGGCACGGCATGAGCGAGTCAGGCCCGGAGGCGGTAGCGCAGTGTGACCATGTAGGGCCCTCGATCATGCCCAATGTCACAGACCCGGTACTCTCCCGGTGTTCCCATATCCGTCGATTTCGAGGATTTGACCAGGTGGAATCCACCGAACTGCGTATTGCCGCCGTCGTCCCGTGTCACAACGAAGAGGCGTCGGTGGCCAAGGTTGTCACCGATCTGAAGGCCGCGGTCCCCGGAATTGTCGTGTATGTGTACGACAATCTCAGCACCGACGCCACCGCCGAGAAGGCCCGGGCCGCCGGAGCGATCGTTCGCGCGGAGCGGGCCAAGGGCAAGGGCAATGTGGTACGCCGCGCTTTCGCCGATATCGAAGCCGATATCTATCTCATGATCGACGGCGACGACACCTACGAGGCGTCCGCGGCGCCGGCGATGATCGAAACCCTGCTGTCGGGCCCGTACGACCATGTCCTCGGCGTCCGGAAACAGGACGAGACGGGATCGGCCTACCGGGCGGGCCACGAGACCGGGAACAAAGTCCTCAACGGTGTGGTGGGCAAGGTTTTCGGCGAGAACGTCGAGGATATGCTCAGCGGCTTCCGGGTTTTCTCCCGGCGCTTCGTGAAGAGTTTCCCCGCCGTCTCCCGGGAATTCGAGATCGAAACCGAACTCACCGTGCACTCACTGCACCTGCGGGTCCCGCAGACCGCGGTACCGGTGGGATTCCGGGACCGCCCGGCCGGCAGTGAGAGCAAACTGCGTACCTACCACGACGGTTTCAAGATTTTGGCGCTCATCGCCGGATTGGCCCGCCACGAGCGTCCGGTCGCCTTCTACGGCCTGCTCGGTACCGTGAGCTGGCTCATCTCGGTGGTGCTGACCGTCCCGATCATCATCGAGTACTACGACACCCACACCGTGCCCCGTTTCCCGACCCTGTTCCTGGCCTGCACTCTGCTGCTGGTCGGGTTTCTGGCCTGGACCGCCGGTCTGATCCTCGACGGGATCCGCCGGTCCCGGCACGAGGCGGCACGGCTGATCTATCTCCGCTACGAGGCCCCCGGCGCGAGCGTCGCGGCTACAACCGCTGTCTCCCGGATCGATCAGGTGGCGGCCGGGGACATCCGTTGACCGCCGAGACCGCGACCCGCCCTGCCGGAGACGAGCAGGCCGCGAGTCGTTCCGTCCTGGCCGGTCCCCGGCGCGCCGGGGAGGTCCTGCTGCGCCGGATGGGCCCGGCGACCGTCGCGTTCACTCTGCTGGCCGGGATTTTCGGGCTCGTGTTCGCGGTGATGAGCCCGCCGTTCTGGGGGCACGACGAAATCACCCAGTTCGGGCGCGCCTACCAGGTGGCCCACGGCGGCCTGAGCCCCACCCGGATCGACGACGACCGCGGCGTCGCCTACGGCGGTGAGGTACCGGCGGCGATCGAAGCGCTGATGGGCTACGCCATCGACGACTACACCCACAACCCGGGCGAACCGTACCCCGATGTGGCCGATCCCGCCGCCTACCAGCGGCTGAACGATGCCCCGGTCACCGATGAACGCAAGATCATCTGGTTCACCAACACCGCCGCCTACTCCGCGGTCCCCTACGTGCCCAGTGCGATCGGTATCGGATTCGCCGAACTGATCGACGCCGACGCCGGCACCATGGTGCGCCTCACCCGGTTGTCCGGGCTGGCCGCCTACCTGCTCGTGGTCGGCTTCGCCCTGTGGGCGTTGCGAGCGCACCGCATCCAGTGGCTGGCCTTCACGGTGGCCGTATTGCCCATCGCGGTGTTCCAGGCCGGGACGATCACCGCCGACACCCTCACCAATGCCCTGGCCGTCCTGGTGTCGGCGCTCCTGGTGAAGGGCCTGTTCCTCGGGGACCGGCTGGGCCGGGTGGAAACCGTCGCGGTGCTGGGTACCGCGATCGCGCTGCCGCTGTGCAAACCCACGTATGTACTGCTCGCCATGCTGGTGGTGTTGATTCCGGCCGAGCGGATGGGCCTGACCGGTTGGCGCCGGTGGCTCACCTGGGTGTGCGCGGCGATCGGCGCGATCGGGTTCGCGGTGTGGATGAAGATCGCCGCGCCCACCGGCGAGGGCACCAGCCTGATGCGGCCCCCGCACCAGTGGTACACCGTGGATACCGGCGAGCAGTTGATCGGCATCATCACCGACCCGTTCGGCTTCCTGCGGACCTTCTGGGAGAGCATTCTGCGGCGTGACCAGGAGTGGTTCAACGAATTCTTCGGGGAACTCGGTTTCGCCTATATCGACGTGCCGGCCACCGCGATCGTGGCCTGCCTGCTGGCCTTCGCGGTGAGCGTGGGCATGGCGGAGCGCTTCGATCGCCCGGATTTCCGGCGCACGCTGGTGGTGGCGCTGACCATGGCGGCCAGTGTCGCGATGATCTACGTCACCCTCTACATGTCGTTCACCCCGGTCGGCTACTACATCATCGACGGTGTCCAGGGCCGCTACTTCGTGCCGCTGGCGATCGTGTCGTTCGCGGTACTGCTGCGCTGGATGCCCTTCCGCCTCCGTGGACCCGGCGACCGCGAACCCGGCCGCTACGCCGCGGTGACCGTCGTCGTCGCCGCCCTGATCGCCCTGATCGCCTCGGTGGCGAAATACCACATCTACGTCTGGGCCTGACCGCGATCGCACCGGATACGCCCGGTCCACGCTACGGCGGGACCGGGCGTTGTCATGACGCGGAGATGGTCCGCTCCCCCGCGTCGGCGTACGCACGCTCCGTAGCGGCTTTGACCGGACGCCACCAGGCTTCGTTGTCCCGGTACCAGGCGACCGTGGCCGATAGGCCCGCCCGGAAGTCCGCGTAGCGCGGCTGCCAGCCGAGTTCCGTCCGGAGTGGGCCCGCGTCTATCGCGTAACGCTGGTCGTGTCCGGCGCGGTCGGTGACATGGTCGAAATCGCCCGGGTCCCGCCCGAATTCGGCGAGTAGCAATTCCACCACCGTCCGATTGTCCAGTTCACCGTCGGCCCCGATCAGATATGTGCGGCCGATCCGCCCCCGATCGAGCACATCCCAGACCGCACGATTGTGGTCCTCCACATGAATCCAGTCGCGGACCTGATGTCCGGCGCCGTAGAGCCGGGGGCGCACCCCATCGATCAGGTTGGTGATCTGGCGCGGAATGAACTTCTCCACATGCTGGTACGGCCCGTAGTTGTTGGAGCAGTTCGACAGCGTGGCGCGCAGACCGAAGGAGCGCACCCAGGCGCGCACCAACATATCGCTGGCGGCCTTGGTCGCCGAGTAGGGGCTCGACGGGTTGTAGGCGGTGCGTTCGGAGAACGGGGGGTCGTCGGGGCCCAGATCCCCGTACACCTCGTCGGTGGAGACATGGTGGTAACGCACATCGTGGCGGCGGACAGCCTGCAGCAGCGAATAGGTGCCGACGATATTGGTCTGTACGAACGGCCAGGGTTCGGCCAGCGAGTTGTCGTTGTGTGATTCGGCGGCGAAATGGACCACCGCGTCCACTCCGCTCACGAGTTCGTCGACCAGGTCCAGGTCGGCGATATCGCCGTGGACGAAGTCGATCCGATCGGCCACCGGGTCGAGCGAGGCCCGGTTGCCCGCGTAGGTGAGCGCGTCCAGCACGGTCACCGTCGTATCCGGCCGTTCGGCGACCGTGTGCTGGACGAAGTTGGCTCCGATGAACCCGGCTCCACCGGTCACGAGTAGACGCACCCGTTCACTCTACGTCCTGGTCACCGGGCCGGGCAGCGCTCGGTGGCCCGGCGGCGGCCGGGGCGCGGTGCCGACATCCGATATCCGCGCCGGAAGACGGCGCGGCCGACGGCGCAGGTCGATCCGGAACACGACATTTTCCGAAAAGACAAGCGAAGGAGTACTTTTCGCGACCCCGTCGACCGGACGTCGCTGCCCGGCCGATAACCTTTTTGTCTGGATTCGGCCGGACCCCACCGGGTGGCCGCTTCCGTTCGATTGACACGTATCTGTGCCCGCACTCCCATATGAGGTGAATACATACATGCTCGTCAGGAGTTTGACCACGATGTCGACGCTGCTCATCGCCGCACTCGGCATCGCATCCGGCAGTGCCCACGCCGCGCCCACCGACCTGCCGGCGCCGGTCGGCTTCACCGCGGAGGTTGTGGACGGGCGTTCCGTCGTCACCACCGATTCTGGGTCCATGGTGGTCGAGGACGGCACTTTCAAGATCAAAGCTGCCGATGGCACGGTAGTGGCCGGCACGCCGCTGACGTTCCGGCTCGACGAGTTCGAGTTCCCCATCGCGGCGGAGATCTCCGGCCACACAGCGACGCTCACCCCGCAACTCGACCCGGACCGGGCCGTATATCGACCGGCCGCGCTGCCCCATCAGGAAACAGCGCCCTGGAAGACCCCTTACGACCGCGAGGTCGCCGCCTTCACCCGGCTCAAGGACACCATCGCCACCGGAGCGGCGATCGGCACCGCGGTCGGCGGTCTGGGCGGCGCCGCGGTCGGCTGTGTGCTCGGCGGTATCGCCGGAGCGACCGTGGCCGCGGCGACCATCGTCGGGCTGTTCGGTCCATTCGTACCGGCCGCGGTGATCGGCTGCCTCGGCGGCATCGTCGCGATCGGCGCCCTGGGCACGGTGGCCGGCCAGCTCTTCGTCACCGCCCCGGTGATCATCGGCGCGGTGATCCAGTACGTCACCACCATCAACGAACCGTTCCCGCCCAACGGATCGGGCCCGGCCCGGTAGGCCGCCGCAGATCTCCGGCGTCGTGCCCACCCACGAAATATTCGCGGGTGCGCACGATGTTCGGTCTGTCATGAAGATCGGCGTCAATACCTTCCTGACCGACGAGGGAATCAGCGGGACCGCGCTCGGGCCGGCACTCGAGCAACGCGGATTCGAATCGCTGTTCCTCGCCGAGCATTCGCATATTCCGGCGAGCCGGGAGTCCCCGTATCCCGGTGGCGGCGACCTCCCCCGCGTCTATTTCCGCACCCTCGATCCCTTCGTCGCCCTCGGCGCGATCGCGGCGGTCACCGACCGGCTCGTCCTGGGCACCGGGGTCACCCTGCTGATCCAGCGCGATGTCATCCACACCGCCAAGGAGGTCGCCACCCTCGACCACATCTCCGGCGGCCGTGCGGTCTTCGGCGTGGGCGTCGGCTGGAACCGCGAGGAGATGGCCGACCACGGCACCGATCCGCGCACCCGCGGCGCCCTGCTGGACGAACAACTCGAGGCGATCGTCGCGATCTGGACCCAGGACCTCGCCGAATACCACGGCGAGTTCATCGATTTCGACCCGATCTTCGCCTGGCCCAAACCGCACCGGCAGCCTCATCCGCCCCTCTTCATCGGCGGCGGCGAGGCCGCGGCCCGGCGCGCGCGCCGGCACGGGGTGGGCTGGATCCCCAACGGCGTCTCCGATGCCGCCGCGGTACCGGCGCAACTCGCGGAGTTCACCGACAGCGGGCTACCGGTCACGGTCACCCCGGCTCCGGCGGACCCGGCGGTACTCGACGCCTATGCCGAGGCCGGGGTGGAACGGGTGACGCTGAAACTGGAAACACAGCCGGAAGCGGATTCCCTGCGCGATCTGGACGAACTCGCGAAACTGGTCGAGCGGTACCGGGACTGAACGGTCAGGCGGGCAACCGGTCGGCGCCCCAGCTGCGGTGCACATAGCCCACCACCCGGTCCAGCTCCTCCCGGTCCACCGAGGCCAGTTCGCCGGGCTCCAGCGGATCGAAATGGAAGATGTAGAGACGCGAGGCGAACTGTTCGAACGGCAGCGATGCCTCCCCGAACCGTTCGCCGTGCCCGGCGGTGCCGACCACCACGCCGTCTCCCCAGTCCTGCCCGCTGTCGTTGTTCGGGTTGTAGAAATAGACCCGCATCCGCTCCTGCGGATCCAGCGCCACCCGCAGCACCGTGATCGCGTGCCAGCCGACGAATCGGGCGGCGCTGTCGGTCACGGCGACCCCGGCCGGCTGCGGGTGGATCAGCGGCTGGTTGCCGTTGTGGAACGGGTGGTAGCTCGCATAGAAATGGCGCAGGAATTCGTCGAGATCGGTCAGGTTGCCGGTCGCCACGTCGACATTGATCCGGAAACCGCGCCCGGACCACCACCCGTGGAATTCCGGGTTGATCCAGCGGTGCGGGTCGCCCTCCCGATCCACGCAACGCCGTCCCATCTCCGCGTAGATCCGGTCCAGATGGGGCACGACCAGCAGCGATACCGGGTCCAGGTCCACCGGTAGCTCGGTGGCGACCCCGCCGGCACTGTTACGCGAGGAGATCTGCTCGCCCTCGAAATGCATGACGACCTCGTCGTCGCGCGCGGCCCAGGCCAATGTCTGCAGCAGATAATCGGGGTCGTTGTAGGCCCACATGGACAGCGCCCGCGCGGACTGACAGGTCGGGTTGTCGCCCTGGCCGATACCGAGCGGCAGCCCGAGTACCGACAACATGCCCGCCAGCAAGCGGGCGCGGGGGGACGGATCCGGTCCGAAGGCCTGTGTCAGGCGCTGCTGCGAATGCGCCGACAGTTGCAGCGCCATCTGCCGCCACAGGGCGGGGGCGACCGGGGGCTGGTACAGGATGCCGCGTTCCAGCATCAGCGCCAGCCCGTAGATACACTGGGCCGTCTCGACGTGCACGGCCTCGTCGATCAGCTGCCGCACCAGTTCGTGGTAGCAGAGCAGGCATTCGCGTCCGGTACTGGACAATCCCAGCGCCTCGCCCAGCAGGTACTCGCCCTTGCTCAGCAGGAAGCGCAACAGGACGGCGTGGTACGGCGACACCAGGCCGGTATCGTGCATCGAGCGCGCGAAACCCGCTGTCTCGTACTGCAGCGCGCTGTCGTCCATGGTTTCCAGCCGGGCGCGATACACCTCGACACCGGGATCCTCACGGCAGGAGTCGGTGGTGCCGTACAGGCTGCTGATCAACCGGTCCGCGCCCAGCCCGCCGGCGCCCAGATCGATATCCGGATTACTGCGCGCCACCGCGATCTGGGTGATCATCCGTTTCACCGAGTCGACCTGGATCGGGCGCTGCCGCAGGATCCGCCAGATCTCGTCGACCAGACTCTCCAGGACCTTCTCGTAGCCCACCTCCTCCACCAGGTGCCGCAGCAACTCCCGCGGGACCTGGGCCATCCGTCCCTGCTGGGTCCGCTCGGCCTCGGACGGCGGTGTGAACAGCAACGACAGATTGATGGCGAGCACCTGCGACACATGGTGGTGGGCCTGCTCCGCGGAAATCTGCGGATGCACGTACGCGCCCTTGGCGACCTCCAGCAGCCGCAGATTGCTCACCGTCTCGAGGACGACGGTGTCCGGGTTGGTACTGCGCAGCGAGCCGCTGCTCAGCGACGGGATGAGTATCTGCGGGCGCGCCCAGTCGGTGCCGAGGAACAGTCCGGCGGTATCCAGCCGCGCCGCACGCGACCGCACCGCGGCGCAGCCTCCGGGCAGCAGCAGTACTCGGCGCAGCGCGCCGAATACCCGCGACAGCTTGACCTGCTTACCGAAATCACCGGCATCCGCAAGTGCCTGGGTGGCGTCGTCCAATCGGGCCAGATGCCTGTCCATGGACTCCCCACCGCTGCTGAGTGGACTCAATCGCCGAACCTCCCCGACGAACCCGTTGCCGACAACGGATCAAATATAGAAATCGAGCTCTTCCTGCCTTTTCAACAGGTCCCGGAGAGTGTACGGGTCCTCTCCGAAGAAGTACAGGAGACCCCAATGGTTTCCGAAAGCCGTACGTTTCATCACTTTTTCGGTCAGCGGAGCGGTGAGCTCGTGGGAATCGAAATATTCGTGATCTTCGGTTTCTTCCGGGACCGACAATCGACTGACCACCCGGCGGCGTGGGTAGACCCCGAAGGTGCCCGCATGCCCTTTGGCGTCGACCACCTCCTCCGGGAAGAATTCCGTGATCTCCTCTTCCGTGGTCTTGGGGTCGAACGCGAGCACCAGCCCGTGGTAGGCGTTGAAACCGTACGCCCGCTCCAGCAACTCGAACACCTTGAATCCCGGCGGCCGGTAGGCGACCTCACCGAAATACATCTCGCCGTCACTGGTCACGAAATACTCGGGATGGACGAAACCGAATTCGATATCGAACGTCTTGATGAGCCGTTCCACCTGGCGAGTTATCTCCGGCCGGTACTTCTCCAGTTCCGGGGTCGCCGGGACGAAAACAGAGTAGCCGAGTGTCACATATTCCGAAATATTCAGGAATCGAATCTTGCCGTCGTGGATCCATGCCTCGACCGCGAATTCCCAGCCGTCGAGATGGGACTCCATCAGTACCGGGAATTCGTCGTCGGGGATGGTCTCGATCTCGTCGGGCGTACGGATGACCCGGTGACCGAGGCAACCGGCCTTGTCGAACGCCTTGATGTGGATGGGGTCGTTGGGGTCGCCGTCGAGTTTCATCAACGTCTGGTTGACCCGTTTCAGGAAACGAATCACGTCGTCGCGCTCGTGCGCTTCCTCGAAGATTCCCACCCTGATACCGCCGAGCTGTGCACGCCGTTTCATCAGAGCTTTGTCCCGCAACAGCATCGCCTGACCGAAGAGCCGCGGATTGTCCATCAGTACAGAATTTATGGCCCCCGCCCATTCGACGGTTTCCTCGAAGATCGGGATGGCGACGTCGACACCCATGTCACGCAACGTCTCGGCGATTTCCACCGAACGTTCGTTCAGTCTTTCGAAATTCCAGAGGATATATGGTATCCCGTGCTCCGCACAGTACCCCTCCGCCCATTCCGGGGCCACCACAACGTAACGCCTGTCGAAACGATCTATCGCCTCGACCGCATTGAGACTCCAACCCAAAAGCGCTACATACCCCTTGTCCGGGTTTCGTTTTCTCGCGTCCACAGCCGGAACCGACAAAGCCTCTCCCCTCTCAATCCCATTTCGCACCTATCAGATCTCGAGGGCGCAATATCACAGCCGTACACGGAAAACCGCACCGGCACGGAATTCGGGCGGATACTCGACCGAATCCTCAACAGAAATATCGAGACGGATCTGGATCGGACCCCTGTATCGCCCTCATTGCCGGTGAGTACCCAGGAAGGCTCATCACCAAACGGCGCCGGGGCGGCCCACCGCGCGCTCGCCCGCGGAACCGGCCCCGGCCGGCCGCACCCGACGGCGCGGCGAAGTACCGCCGCACGCAGCCGCACTCACCCGGGCTGGCACACTGACCGAACATGCGCGGAATCATTCTGGCGGGCGGCACCGGGTCGCGTTTGCATCCGATCACGCGCGGGGTGAGCAAACAGCTGGTCCCGGTCTACGACAAACCGATGGTCTACTACCCGCTGTCCACTCTCATGCTGGCCGGGATCCGGGACATCCTGGTGATCACCACGCCCGAGGACGCCGAATCCTTCAAGCGCCTACTGGGTGACGGCTCCCAGTTCGGCATCGCGATCGACTACGTCGTACAGCCGGTGCCCGACGGTCTGGCCCGGGCGTTCGTACTGGGCGCCGAGCATATCGGCGGCGATCCGGCCGCCCTGGTGCTGGGCGACAACATCTTCCACGGACCCGGCCTCGGCACCAGCCTGAACCGGTTCGCCGAGATCGACGGCGGCGCCATATTCGCCTACCGGGTATCCGATCCGACCGCCTACGGCGTGGTCGAATTCGCCGACGGCAAGGCGATTTCCATCGAGGAGAAACCCAAGCTGCCCCGGTCCAACTATGCCGTACCCGGACTGTATTTCTACGACAACGACGTGGTGGAGATCGCGCGCGGGCTGCGCCCCTCCGGCCGTGGCGAATACGAGATCAGCGATATCAACCGGGCTTATCTGGAGGCGGGCAAGCTCCGTGTCGACGTACTGGCCCGCGGTACCGCCTGGCTGGACACCGGCACCTTCGACTCACTGCTGGACGCGGCCAACTACGTCCGCACCATCGAGGAGCGGCAGGGCCTGAAGATCGGAGTGCCCGAAGAGGTCGCGTGGCGAATGGGTTATATCGACGACGAGCAACTCTGCCTGCTCGCCGACCCGCTCACCCGTTCCGGTTACGGTAAGTACCTGCTCGATCTGCTCGAGCACGGACGAAGTTGGTGAGTGGGTAGATGCGGATCAGTGAGATGTCGGTCCCCGGCGCCTGGGTTTTCACACCGAAAATCCACGGCGACGACCGGGGCGCCTTCGCCGAGACCTTCCGGGCCTCGGAGTTCGAGAAGGCCACCGGCCGGTCCTTCGATCTGCGGCAGGTCAACACCTCGGTTTCGGCCGCCGGCGTCCTGCGCGGTATCCACTACACCGACGATCCCCCCGGTCAGGCCAAATATGTGACCTGCGGACGTGGCGCCTTTCTCGATGTCGTAGTCGATCTGCGGCCGGGCTCCCCCACCTTCGGCCGCTGGGACAGCGTGGTGCTCGACGAGATGGACCGCCGGTCGGTGTTCCTGTCCGAAGGGCTCGGGCACGCGGTGCTGTCACTGCAGGACGATTCGGTCCTCACCTATCTGTGCTCACTCGAGTACAGCCCCGAGCACGACCACGATCTGGACGCCTTCGATCCGGACCTGGCGATCGATTGGCCGGAGACCGGCCGTGACGGGCGGCGGCTCACCTTTCTGCGCTCCCCGAAGGATGCCGCGGCCCCCCGGTTGCGGGACCGCTGAACCGAACGGTCGCGCCACGGGCCGATCGGGCTTCGCTCGCAGCCGGGCCATGCGGCCGTCCGGTATCGGTGATCTGCCCTACTATTCGCCGCCGGCACTATTACGGGGGGTACGGAGTTATTTGCGCGACCCCCGGCGGAAGCGCCAGAACTGCACCGCCCGCACGTCTTCGGAGAGCTGGTTCACCGGTTCGGCCACCTCGGACAGCACCTGGAACAGGTCGTCGGCGAGATCGCTGATGTGTTCCACCCGGGTCGCCAGTCGGGAGGCGTTCACCAGGAACTCCAGGAAGAGACGGACCGCGGCGGCGATCGTCAGCGCGAAAGGCAGCGCCAGCAGGGCCGTCAGCACCCCGAGCAACGCCGAGATCCGCCAGGCCAGCACGGTCAGCACCACCGGCACGGTCACCGCGAAGACCAGTCCGAGCAGGTAGACCAGCGGCAGCAACGTCCTGGTGGCGGGCCGGCGGAACCGCACATCCAGGAGCCCGCGGACCGCGTCGGCGCCCCACTGCCGGACCGACCGGGCACCGGCTTCGGGACGGGGTTCGTCCGCGGCGGCGGCCGCGTCGGCGAAGCGTTGCGCGGCCTCAGCGCGCCAACTGAGCTTCCGCCGGATTCGCCGAGCAGGCGAATCCGCAGTATCGTCCTCCTCCGGCGGTCTCACTCCTGCGCCGGCTGTAGGAGGAACCGCCGGCTCAGGTGCTCCGGCCGCCGCCGGACCGGTTCTCGGGGATTCGTCCGCTGCCTCGCTGGCCATAACGGAATCCTTCCCGGATTGCGTGCGCGAAGCCAACCAGGATCCCGATGATCGTCCTGTACCAGTTGATGTCGACTGCTGCCACAAATGAGAGGAAGCCGACAGTCGAAAAAAATCGCTGGAACGGCGTAACACCCCGGGCACCCGGCACCGATACGACCCATGAAAGCCGGAGCTTATCTATACCGGGGAATGGAGATGACAGTGCGTACGACGTTTCCGACTTCCGTCTCGGCGGCCGCCAAGTCCGCTGCCGCGCGGGATTACGCCCAGCGTGGCTGGACGGTCGCCGAAACGACCAACGGCCTGTGCCTGATCACCGACGCAGACCTTTCCGCCGTCGAGGTCACCGGGGAGTTGGCCGCGTCGGTCCGCCGGTATCTGCGAGCGAACAACCTGACCGGTCCGGTGATCGAGATCCCGGGCGCCGAGCGCCGGGAGATCCATCTGGTCACCGGGATGCGCAAGGCCGAACGTGCCGTCGAGGCGCTGCGGGCTGCCGGTGCGGTCGTGCACACCGACGGCGACGGCATCCCGCTGCCGCCCACCCACCTCTCGGCCGGTTCGGCCAGCTGGGGCGTGGACCCGGAGGAAGCCCGCTGGATCCCGCCGGTGGTCGCGATCGGCGCCGCCGTCCGTTCCGTGCGCGCCCGTCGGCCGCAGCGGCTGGCCAGCGTCGCCTGCGCCTGAGGCACCGGCCGCGCCGCGGCCTCGGTAGCACCCGACAACAACAGAAACCCGACAGCAGTGAGCCCCGGACGTCTCCGACGTCCGGGGCTCATCGCTGTGTGCGGAGGAACTAGCGGATACGGAAGATGACCAGGCGCTGGACCACGAAGTTGATCACCGTGGCCGTTCCCTGCGCGATCACATAGGCCAGCGGGACGCGCCACCACAGCCCCTCGTCGAAGGCGTGGTAGAAAACCCAGTTGATACCCACCTGAACGCAGAAGGTCAGCGCGTACAGGATCACCACCGCGATGAAACGGGCCCGGCTCGGGGCCGCGTTGAAGGTCCACCGGCGGTTGATCAGGTAAGCGGTCGTGGTGCCGGCGATGAAACCGATCGCCTTGGCCGGGTTCACCGGCAGACCCGCCACCTCGAGCAGCAGCACGTAGAGCCCGAAGTCGACCACGGCCGACAGCGCCCCCGTGACGGCGAACCGCACCAGCTGGGTCACCAGACCGATCTGCGCGCTCCCGGATCCGGCATCGTCCGGCTCGCGCACGGCGACGGCCGGCTCCTCGGCCGAGACGGAGACATCTCCGGTGCCGCCCGGCGTCACCCGGGGGCTCCGGCTCACTGCGTTGCTTTCAGGGCCCACCGACGGAAATGTACTTGTCCAGAGGCGCCCGTGGGCCCGCGGGTGCAGTCGACCGTTCATAGGGCGGCGACCGTTGAGCACCTACAGAGTCGTGAACCTACCCAGGCCGGTCGAGACGCAGGTCTCCGCGCACCTCTGTCCCCTCCGAATAGTCGGCGTCCAAGGTCGGGGCCCGCCCCGGTCTGGAGCGACAGAGCGAAGGAGCGCGGCGACTGAACGGAGGAGTGAAGAACCGGGGTCACAGGGCCCCGACCCCACGGCGCCGAAGGCGCCGCAATCCAATACAGCCTGTAGCCTCTAAGCCGATGTCCACGAAAGCTCCGACCTCGACTCAGGCGTCCGGTACCGAGACCCCGCCGGCCGGCGATCCAGTTAGCGCCGGTACGGGGTTCACGCTACCCACGCGAACCCGGACGCTCACCGGGTGGGCCCGTACGGCGGCCACCACCGCCGAAGTGCTCTCGACGAGCGACCCCGAACTCATCGCCCGCGCGGTCGCCGTGGTCGCCGAGGACAACGACGGCAAACCAGAGCATCTGCGGCGCGGTGTGATCGCCCGCGGGCTCGGCCGCTCCTACGGCGACAATGCGCAGAACGCGGGCGGGCTGGTCATCGATATGACCGCTCTGAACCGAATCCATCGCATCGACCAGGACACCCGGCTGGTGGATGTCGACGGCGGTGTCACGCTCGACCAGCTGATGAAGGCCGCGCTCCCGTTCGGCCTGTGGGTTCCCGTACTGCCGGGCACCCGGCAGGTCACCGTCGGCGGCGCCATCGGCTCCGATATCCACGGTAAGAACCATCACAGCGCGGGCAGCTTCGGTAACCATGTGCGGTCCATCCAGCTGCTCACCGCGGACGGCGAAGTACAGACCATCGGCCCCAAGAAGAACGCCAAGCTGTTCTGGGCCACCATCGGCGGCTGCGGTCTCACCGGCATCATCCTGCGTGCCACCATCGAGATGACGCCGACCGAGACCGCGTACTTCATCGCCGACGGCGATGTGACCTCCGGCCTCGACGAAACCATCGCGTTCCACAGCGACGGCTCCGAGGACAACTACGAGTACAGCTCGGCCTGGTTCGACGCGCTCAGCCCGATGCCCAAACTGGGCCGGGCGGTGATCTCGCGGGGTTCGCTGGCCAAGCTGGACCAGCTGCCGAAGAAGCTCCGCAAGAATCCGCTGGGCTTCACCGGGAAGACGTTCCTGACGTTCCCCGATGTGTTCCCCAACGGTCTGCTCAACAACAAGACGTTCACCCTCGCCACCGAGATCTGGTACCGCAAGGGCGCCACCTACCGGCAGAAGCCGCAGAATCTGACGGCGTTCTACCACCCCCTCGATATGCTCGGCGAATGGAACCGGGCCTACGGGTCGCGCGGTTTCCTGCAGTACCAGTTCGTGGTGCCGCCGGAGGCGGTCGAGGAGTTCAAGCAGATCCTCATCGACATCCAGGCGAGCGGGCACTATTCGTTCCTCAATGTGTTCAAGTACTTCGGCGAGGGCAACCAGGCGCCGCTGAGCTTCCCCATGCCGGGCTGGAACGTCTGCCTGGACTTCCCGATCGCGCCCGGTCTCAACGACTTCGTCACCGAACTGGACCGGCGCGTACTGGAGTTCGGCGGACGGCTCTACACCGGTAAGGACTCGCGCACCACCGCCGAGAACTTCCATCAGATGTATCCCCGGATCGACGAGTGGATCAAGGTCCGCCGCAGCGTCGACCCCACAGGCGTTTTCATGTCCGATATGGCGAGAAGGCTGGAGCTTCAGTGATCAACGCGGTAGGCAATCCGCAGTCCATTCTGCTGTTCGGCGGGACCTCGGAAATCGGCCTCGCGATCGTCGCGGAGTACCTGAAGAAGGGACCGGCCCGGGTGATCCTGGCCACCCTGCCGGGCGATCCGCTGCGGGATACCGCGGTGGCGCAGACCAAGGCCGCGGGTGCGAGCCAGGTCGATGTGATCGATTTCGACGCGCTCGACACCGACAGCCATCCGAAGGTCGTCGACCAGGCCTTCGCCGATGGGGATGTCGATGTCGCGATCGTCGCGTTCGGGCTGCTCGGCAATGCCGAGGAATTGTGGCAGGACCAGCGCAAAGCGGTGCAGATCGCGCAGATCAACTACACCGCCGCGGTCTCGGTCGGCGTGCTGACCGGCGAGAAGTTGAAGGCGCAGGGCTTCGGCCGGATCATCGCCATGTCCTCGGCGGCCGGCGAGCGGGTGCGCCGCTCCAACTTCGTCTACGGCTCCACCAAGGCCGGGCTGGACGGTTTCTATCTGGGGCTCGGCGAGGCGCTGCGCCCGCACGGTCCCCGGGTACTGGTGATCCGGCCCGGTCAGGTGCGCACCACCACCACGATCGAGCACTGGAAGGCCACCGGTGCCAAAGAGGCGCCGTTCACGGTCGACAAGGAAGAGGTCGCCGCGCTGGCGGTGGACGCCTCGGAGAAGGGCAAGGAGCTCATCTGGGCACCGGGCGCGTTCCGGTACGTGATGATGATCCTGCGCCATATCCCGCGGTCGATCTTCCGCAGGCTGCCCGTCTAGCTCCGCCGGGCACCGGCGTTGCCTGTATCAGCGGCAGCGCCGGTGATACAGGCTCACTCGCACAATGTTCGAGGGCCGTCACACACCGATCCGGTGTGCGACGGCCCTCGTCGTATTCGGTACTTCCGGCGGGCCACCGCGTGCGGTGGCCGCAACCGCTGTCACACGCGTGTCATTCGCTGGCCCAGCTCGCGGCGCAGCACCTCCTGGGACGGCAAGCGCCCGAGGACGCGCAGTACCGACGGTCGTAGTTCCCTTTGCTCCTCATCGGTGAGCAAGCCGACGAGATCGCGCAGTTCCATATCGTCGAAGGCCGAAGTCATGCGAACCAGCCTACGGGCCGTGCTGCCGTTCGTCATCCGTTCGGCAATTCCCTCACATGGAAATAAACCGATATGTGAGCCACAACACTTGATAGACGAGTCTCGATGTAGCGCAACCTCGTTCAACTCACCTTGATCGGATCGTCGGTGCTCATACCGCCCCGATCCACCTCGGTGACGGTCGTTTCGGCCGGTACCGCGTCGGGCCGGTACGGGGTGAAACGCTCCAGCGAACCCCAGTCCCGGGCCCAGTCGTCGGACAGATAGGTCGCCACGGAATCGGCTTCCAGCAGTAGCTCGGTCCAGCCGAGCGGGCCGCCGCCGATATGGTCCTGCCACGCGTTGGAGGCGTCGGAACCGACGCGGTCGGGCAGGATCCGCCAGCGCGGCACCTCCGCGACGCCGTGGCTGTGGTCGAACGGCCGCTGGCAGCCGAAGGCCAGCCCGACATGCCAGTCCAGCAACACCGGGTCGGTATGTCCCACAACGGAATCCAGCGTGGCCAGCCGCGGCAGCCGCGGCGGCGTGATCGCCAGCCACTGCCGTGCGGTGATGTCGTTGTCGACGGCCACCAGACGGACCGCGTTCGCCTCCCGGGGCAGCTGGTCCAGGGGTACGCGCAGATTGCGCCAGGACGGATTGGGACCGATATCCAGCGGTGTCACCGATCCGAGCACCGTCATGGTGCCGTCGGCACCGCGCGTCCCGTACTCCACTGTGAGGTCCTGACCGTAGGTGAGCACACCGTCGGCATCCACCGATTTGATCCGGCCCGCGGCGGTCAGGGCGAGCACCCGGTAGGCCGGATCGGCCCGCATGTCGTCGGTGAGATCCAGGCGATACCAGCCGGTGGTGAGCTTCGCCTGCTGCTGGTCGCCGGTCATATAGCTGCCGAGCACCGGGGTGCGGGCCGGGTCGAGACCGAACGGCAGCGCCACCGTGGAGCCGTTGATACCGGCCTGCACGGACGTGCCGCCCCCGGTCCCGGCGCCGGTGGTGTCGGTGGTCTTGTTCTCGGTATCGGATTCGACGGAATTCGCACCGCCGGAGGTGGTTTCCTCGGCGTCGGCGGTCAGATCCTCGGCCACCCCGTCGGGGGTGAATCCGACGGTCTGCGCCTCGGGGTCGGTGGAGGTCAGGCCGTCGGCGGGGTTGCCCTCGTACGGGAGCAGCAGGGAATCGGCGGTGTTCGTCTCCACCAGCACATCGTCGGCCAGCCCGCACGGGTCACCGGCCAGCGCACGGACATTCGATTTGGCGACGGAATAGGCCGGGTACTGCCCCACGGCCGCTTTGGTCAGCGACGCGATCTCGAAGAGCACCAGCAATGCCGCGGCCACCGTGAGCGGCGCCGACGCGTACCGGGCCGACCGTGCCGGCAGCCCGCCGCGGTAGGGCGCGCGATAGTGCAGCCACAACGCCACCAGCAGCGCGAGCACGGCGAGGCCGAGGAACAGCGTGGACAGGCCCTTACCGGCGATCAGCGGCGCCTTGTCCCACCACGGCACACCGTAACTGGATACGTACCACCAGCCGTTGGAGCCGGTGAACGTGATCGCCAAGAGGAACAGCACGGCGGCGGCGAACAGGGCGCGATTGCGCGGGGCCCGGATACCGTTGGTGCCCACCGCGACAGCGGCCAGCGCGGCCAGCGAACCTGCCAGGCCCGCATAGACGCCGAAGTGATGGGTCCATTTGGTGGGTGTGAACATCATCAGCAGCAGCGAGGCGAACACGATGCCCAGGATCCGCACCGACGGGCCGCGCGAGGTCCCGGGGATCCGGCCCTTGCGCAGCACCTGCAGGACGCACACCAGCAGGCAGAGCAGCATGAGCAGGACCCCGAACCGCCGCGCCAGCGAACCGTCCGGGGAGAGCATGAGCAGCGAATCCCAGCGGGTGCGTTCGTCGAACCAGGCCACATTCGGCCCGACCGCGGTACGGACGCGGGTGGCCTCCAGCACCGTGGACAGGGTCTGATCGGCGAAGATCACCACCAGCACCAGGGTTCCGGCGGCCAGACCCGGCAGGATGAGGCTCGCGTACCGCCACAGTGCCTGCGCCCGGGAAGCGCCGCCCCGGGCACGCGCGATGATGATCTGGAGTACCGGCCGGGAACCGGCGATCAGCGCGGCGATGCAGATGAGCCCGGTGGGTCCGGCGGCCAGCGAGAAGGCCGCGATGAGTATCGCGATCGCGGCGGGCAGCAGCCGCGCGGTGGCGATCGCGCGTTCGATCGAACACCAGGTGAGCAGCGCACCGGCCGCGATCAGCGGTTCCGGGCGCAGACCGTTGTCGTAGGGCAGCCAGAACGCCAGGAACACCAGGCCCGCGGTCCACAGGGCGATCTGATTGCCCCGTACCCGCGCGCCCAGCCGGGGCAGCACCTCCCGGCTGATCACCAGCCAGCACACGATCCCGGCCAGCAGCGTGGGCAGCCGCATCCACGGGCTCGACTCGGAGACCCGCGTCATCCAGGCCAGCACTTCATAGGACCAGCCGAACGGCGCTTCCGGCACCCCGAACCAGCGGTAGTAGTTCGCCAGATAGCCGGCTTTGTCCGAAACGCGGGCCATGTTCAGGATGTAGCCGTCGTCGGAGGTGTTGGCCCCGATGATGTGCCAGCCGGCGAGTACACCGAGCACCGCGCCGTCGGCGAGCCGGAAGCGCCACCAGTGCGCGGGCAGGAAGCGGCGGGCGCGCCGGCCGTCGGTGGTGTCGAGTAGATGCAGCGCGATGAGGGCGAGCGCCGTGAACACCACCGCGCCGACGATCGCGGCCAGCTTGAGCGGAGTCGGGGACGAGGTGAAACGCGAGTCGATATCGGCGTGCAACCGGATACCGCCGAGCTGCTCCTGCGGCAGGTCGGTGAACACTCCGACTAGTTGCGGACGGATATCCCGGTCCACCTGAGCGCGGAACGGTGTTCCGTCGGCTCGGGCGATGCCGGTCAGTTCCGCGGTGGTCACGGCGGCCGACGAGGTGACGGTCAGGGCCTGGCAGCCGCCGAGTTCGGCGCGCTCGGCGGAAAGCAGCGGCACATCTCGCAGCACCACCGACAGGGTGTCACCGGTCACCGTGACCCGTAGCCCGCGCGCCGACGACTGGCCCGATCCGTCGGGCACCGTCTCCACCACGGTGCCTTCGGCGGTGTTCAGCACCGGACACGGCACGGTGAGGTCCAGCCGCAGCGGCTGATAACTCACCAGCGGCGCCTCGATACTCGCGGCGCCGGCCTGCGGCCAGTCCAGGGCGGTACGTTCCTGGCGCACCGGCAGCAGCGGCGCCGCGACGGCCAGCACGAACCCGAGTAGCCCGGATACCAGAGCCAGCAGGCGGATACGGTTCAACGCTCGAGGAGATCGGTCCGGTCGCACGGGGCTCGACTCTAATAGGCGCTGCCGAGCGGAGCTCACCCGCAGACCGCGCGCGGCCGGCTCGGCGGCGGAAATACACCCGGCCGGACGCGGCGGCAACCGGGTGGCCGGCGGCGGGCGGTATCGCTCAGCGGTTCACGACGACCAGGGTGAACGGGCCGATATCGGTCACGGTGAAACGCGGGTCCTCGAACAATTTCGCGGGGAACGCGACAGTGTAGCGACGGACGTTCGGGTCGTTCGGGTACACATCGGCGGCCAGTCGCAGGGTGTACTCGTCGCCACTGCGACGGAACAGGAACGCGTCGGGCGCGCGCCACGGCGCCGCGGCCAGCGCGTCGAGAAGTTCGCCCGGTGTGTCCTTCTCGCTCCACTGCTCGATCGCCGCGGACCGATCCGCGTAATCGGCCAGTGGATTGGCGTAGTGCGAGGTCATGCCCTGGAAACCGAAGTACGGGTAGTAGGCGAGGAAGGTGGTGTCGCCGGTGAGCACCACTGTTTCCGAGGGGTCGCGTCCGGTCTGGGCCCGCAATGCGTCGTCGATATTGTGGTAGTGCCGGACCGCGGACGGGTCGCGCTGGTCGGCCCGCCGGCCGTCCCCGTCGGTATCGGTGTAGGCGGTGGTGATCTCGGGGGCCAGGACATGGGGAATGTCCTGGCAGTAGGCGAGCGCGCCCGCTGTCGCCAGCACGATGGCCACCCAGCGGAACCGTGCCGGTTCGTTGAGCGCCTGGTACACCGCCCGTGCCCCCTCCACGAAACCGAACCCGCCCGCGGCCGCCAGCAGGACCAGCAGCACCGGTTCCAGCCGGAACGACAGCAGTGTGGACCCGGCCGCGGTGGCCAGCATCGACAGCAGCGACCACAGGTACACCGCGACCACGCCGAGGCCGAGCGACTGGGCGCGGCGCGAAGAACTCGCGCGCATCACCAGCCAGATGGTTCCGATCAGGCACAGCGCGCCCAGCAGCGAGAAATGCGCCATGGGAAACGGCAGTTCGGACCCGGCCTCGGGCAGATAGTGGAACGCGCCGCCGGACTGCAGTTTCGGCCGATCCAGCATCCGGGCCAGGAACGGCAGGAATACCGGAAGCGCGATCAGCGCGGCGATCACACCCATCACGATCAGCCGCAGCAGCGGGGCGCCGACAGCCCGGCCGGCGCTACCGACCGGCGCATGCGATTCCCCGGTGTGCGCCGCGATCCGGCGCGGTGTCCGGGCGGCGTACCGCGTCCGCAGACCGAGTCCCGCGGCAACGACCGCCATCAGTACGACGGTGAATACGGCGAACGCGAAATAGAGCGTGTAGCAGGCTGCGGCGAGGCCCAGGAACAACCCGGTTCCCAATACTGCCCCCCAGCCGCCCGCGGTGCGATCACCGCTTTCCGGCTCGCCTCCGTCCCCGGTCTTCGCCCCGGCGCCGGTGAGCTCGGCGGGCCGGTACAGCGCGCCCCAGGCCATCACCAGTACCGGCGGCAGCAGAATCGCGATCACCGCGCCGTAGGCCTCCGGCGCGGCATAGGTGACGGCCACGGCCGTCACCGCGCTGGTGACCCCCACTGCCCAATCCGCGCGGATCAACTGGGTCCACAGCACCAGCGACACCACCGCGGCCACCGCGATCGACCCGATCGCGTACGGCTTGAACACCTCCCAGCCGTCCATACCGAGCACATTCGCCACCCGGCCGCCGACCCAGAACCAGCCGGCCGGATAGAACGGCGGCAGCTCGGCGTAGGTCATATCGCGCAACGCGGCGCTGTCGGTGAGCCGGGTCAGATATTCGGTCCGGAACTCCTGGTCCACCGAGATGCCGAACAGGTACAGCTTGGTGGCCGCCAGCGGCATCCCGAGGGTGACGGTGACGAACGCCGAGATACCGGCCCAGGACAGCAGTTTCGCCAGCCGTCGCGAACGCCGCAGTCGCAGCAGGGCGATAGACCCCGCGATGAGCGCCGCGGCCCCCACCTGACCGACGGTGGTCAGTGCCCGTACGACATTGGAGGAATTGAACGCGGGCCACTGCACCAGGGAGAACGCGACCAGCCCGACGGCGACCACCACCACCGCGACCACCGTCGCGAGCACCGCTTCGCCGACTCCGGCCCCGACCTGACGCACCAACCGCGCGCCGCGACTCGTCGTCATCGGCGTACTTACCTCCGGCTCCCGATCCACCTACTGGGCGTCGGTCAGCCTAGTGCAGGGTTCCCAGGGACGACCGTTCACACGGATCGGACTATCGGAGCCGTCGGCCACCGAAAGCTGCCCGGCCGGCTTTCCGGAGCCCTCGAGAAAACACCATAGGCACCCGGTCATCGCTTGTAGGCACGTTTCTCCGCGACGTGCGCGGCCTCGGCTCCCTCGATATCCCAGTCCTGTGCCAGTTCGAAGTAGTACCTGAGCGCGGCGGCGCGGTTCAGTCGCTGCTCGCTACGAACCAGATGCTGGTTGTACTGACGCAATGCTTCGGCGACCGCCTCGGTTGCGGTCCAATGCCCACCGAGCGTCCTCGCCGATTCCAGTTCCTCTTCATCGATCTCGATCTGGACGATCCCCATCACAACCTCCTGATCAGAAACGCGGCGGCCGGCACCGAAATTGTGCATTCCGATGCCGGTCGCCGTGGTCGTTCAGGTCAGAAAACCCGCAGCCTGCCCGGATCCCACAACCCGTTGCGGGTCTCGGTCCCCGTCGCCAGTTCCGCCGGTACCGCGTCGTAGTACTGGTCGTAGCGTTCCAGCGTGCCCCAGTCCCGGCCCCAGTCGTTCTTCAGATAGGTCGGGATCGTGGTCGACTTGGCCAGCATCTGGGAGAACCCGAGTGGACCGCCGAACTCCTGGGCCTGCCAGGTGTTGGTGGAGCTCACCGCGAGCGGGCGGTCCGGCAGGATGCGGAACTCGGGTACCTCGGCGACCCCGTTCACGTGCCGGAACGGGCGCTGGCACGGGAACTGCAGGCCGACCGCCCAGTCGAGCAGGATCGGCTGCTGCGAGCCGAGGTAGTCGTTGGCGGATTCCAGTTTCGGTACCCGCGGCGGGGTGAACGCCAGCCACTGGTCGCCGATGAGGATCGGGTCGTTGGCGACGACCCGGACCGCGTCGGCCTCGGGGGCGATCTCGTCCAGCGGCACCCGCAGGTTGCGCCAGGACGGGAAGGGGCCGATATCGCGGGGCAGGTAGGTGCCGAGGTGGGTGACCGAACCGTCCGGCTGCCGTTTGCCGTAATCGACGGTCAGCGATTGGCCGTACTGCATGGCACCGGTGTCGTCGTAGGACAGGATGCGCCCGGCCGCGGTGATGACCACCAGCGGATGGTCGGGCGAACGTTCGGGCAGTTCGTACCAGCTCGACGAGACGAACGCGGGCTGCTGCACACCTTCCTGATAGCTGCCCAGAATCGGCGTGGTGGCCGGGTCCAGGCCGAAGGGCAGGGCCACGGTGCTGCCGTTCACACCCTGCGCGCCCTGGCCGCCGCCGGTACCGGCGTTCTGGCCCTCGGCGAACGCGGCGCCCACCGACTGATTGGAGGTGTTGCCGGTACCCGGTTTCACCTCGACCGCGTCGGCGGACAGATCATCGGGGACGCCGTTGGGCGAGAATCCGACCGGGTCGACCCCGGCCAGTGGATCGTTCGGGTTGGTGGGCGGATTCGCCGGGTCGATGATCGGGTTCAGCCGGCCGGCGTTCGCGTTCGATTCGACCAGGACATCGTTGGCCAGACCGCAACTCTGCCCGGTCAGCGCGTCGATATTGCCGCGGGCCAGCGAATACCCCGGGTACTGCGAGTAGGCGCCCTTGGCCAGGGACAGCACCTCGAACAGCACCATGGCCGCGGCCACCAGCGTGAGCGGGATCGCCGCGAACTTACGGACCCGGCGGCCCCGGGCGGTGCGGGTGGAGTTCGGTGGTTTGGCGTAACCCTCCCGCAGGGTGTGCCAGCCGACGAGCAGCAGGGCCGCCGCGAACAGCACCAGCATCACGGTGTTGGAGGAGATACCGCCCAGCACCACCCGTTTGTCGAACCAGGGCACCCCGTAACTGGACACATACCAGTAGCCGTTGATCCCGGAGAACGCCAGCGCCAGCGTGAACAGCAACCCGGCCAAAAAGATCGCCCGGTTCTTGCGTGCCCGCAGCGCCGAGGCCGATACCGCGACGGCGGTCACCGCGGCCAGCGAACCCGCGATTCCGGCGTAGGCGCCGAAGTGGTGGGTCCACTTGGTCGGGTTGAACATCATGAAGAAGATCGTCCCGAACACCACACCCATCAACCGCCAGGTCGGTGCGGCGGCCACACCCGGCACCCGGCGCCGGCGCAACAGCACCAGCATGGTGGTGAACAGGCACAGCAGCATGACCAGGAAGGCGAAGCGGCGCGACAGCGACCCGTCGACGGTCTCGACGAACAAGTAGTAGTACCGCAGGTAGTCCTCGTACCAGGCCAGGTTGGGCCCGGCCAGCTGCCGGACCCGGTTCGCCTCCTGGATACCGGCGAAGGTCTGGTCGCCGTAGACCACGGTGAGCACCAGGAAGCCGGCCGCGGCCAGCGGCGCCAGCAGCGCGACCGTGCCGTGCTCCCGGTGCCGGCGCACGATGACACGGGTGATGGGCCGGATACCGGCCAGCAGCGCGGCCACACACATCAGGCCGGTCGGCGCGGCGGCGAGCGTGAACGCCGCGACCACCACCGCCACCGCGGCGGGTAGCAACCGGGAGGTCGCGATGGCGCGCTCGATGGAAACCCAGGTGAGCAGTGCGCCGAGGGCGACGATGGGCTCCGACCGCAGACCGTTGTCGTAGGGCAGCCAGAACGCCAGGAAGACCAGACCGCCGGTCCACAGCGGGACGCTGCCGAACCAGGCGCGTCCCCGCGCGCCGCGCAGGCCGTTGCCGAGCCGCGGCACCACCTCGCGACTGATCACCATCCAGCACAGGATTCCGCACGCCAGCGCGGGCAGACGCACCCACGGGCTGGCCGTGGAGACCTCGGCGAACAGCTGGATCACGTAGTAGTACCAGCCGAACGGCGCCTCGGGCACGCCGTACCAGCGGAAGTAGTTGGCCATATAGCCCGCGTCCGGCGCCACCCGGACCATGCTCAGGATGTAGCCGTCATCGGAGGTGTTGGCCCCCAGGAAATGCCAGATCAACAGCGTGCCGACGACGCCGCCGTCGGCGAGGGTGGGCTTCAGCCAGTGCGCCGGCAGGAAGCGCCGGTGGCCGCGCCCGTCACTGGTGTCCAGTCGCGCCAAGGCCACCAGCGACAGCACCGTGCACAGCACCGCGGCCACGATCGCGGCGAGTTTGATCCAGGTGGGGCTGGAGCTGAACCGGGTGTCGATCGTGGACTCCAGGCTCAGCCCGGCCGGGATACCGCCGGTCATATCGGTGAACACACCGACCATCTGCGGACGCAGATCACCGACCAGCCGGCCCGCGTTGGGCTCGCCGGTCTCGGTGGTGAGCCCGACGAAGGCCGCGCTGGTGGCCTCGATGTCGGACCGGATGGTGATGGCCGAGCAGTTGGCCATCTCCGCCCGGTCGGCACTGGCCACGACCGCGTTACGGTCCACCACGTCCACCGAGGTCTCCGAGACCCGGACGAACAGTGCCTCCAGCGCCGCGCGGTCACCCTGCGGGGGTGCGGTGGCCAGCAGCATGCCGCCCTGTGGAGGCAGCTGGTTCACCGCCGCGCACGGGATGGTCGCGGTGAGATCGATCGGCACCTGCGACATGAGCGGCGCCTGCACATTGGCCAGACTGTCGTGCTGTGGCCAGCTCAGCGTCGCCGTGGTCTGGGTGACGGGCAGAAAGGGCGTCGCGATCGCGAACAGCGCCCCCAGCACACCGGTGATGATCGCGACGAGACGCGCGATCCGGAAATCCTTCGGCGCGACCTTCGGCTCCGGCTCCGGTGGCGTCTTCGTCAGTACTGCGGTGGCGACTTCTGGCACGCTGGCATGCTACTTGGGCGCGGCGCGCGGGGCCCGGTGGTGCCCCGGCGCGTACCCGATCCGGACGAAAACACACCCGGCATCCGGGGCATACAAACCACCCGAATGGGGTAAAGACGGGCGGCTGGCACAATCTGCCGGGAAACACCCCCTTAAGCGCGGGGTCTAGCGGCGGTAATGGAAAGGTAGGGGCATGACCAAGGTGAATCTCGAGACGAACTACGGAACCATCGGCCTCCAACTGGACGAGGCGAAGGCGCCGGACACCGTCCGTAACTTCGTCGAATACGTCAAGTCGGGACATTACGACGGCACGATCTTCCATCGCGTTATCCCGGGCTTCATGATCCAGGGCGGTGGTTTCGACGGCCAGATGCAGCAGAAGCCCACGCAGGCGCCCATCCAGAACGAGGCGGCCAACGGCCTGAAGAACAACAAGTACACGGTCGCCATGGCGCGTACCAACGATCCGCACTCGGCGACCGCGCAGTTCTTCATCAACGTCGCCGACAACGAATTCCTCAACCACACCCAGCCGGCGGGCCAGGGCTGGGGCTACGCCGTCTTCGGCGAGGTCACCGACGGCACCGACGTGGTCGACAAGATCGCCGGCGTGTCCACCTCGTCGCAGGGCATGCACCAGGACGTGCCGGTGGAGAACGTGGTCATCGAATCCGCGGCGATCAGCGGCTGATCAGGACCGGTACGTGACGGTTCGGGTTGTTCCACCGGGACAACCCGAACCACTGAGCGGCTACAGCGGCAGCAGGTGATGTTTGCGCGGGTTGCGGACCACGGTCTTGTCTCGCAGCAGATGGAGCGCCCGCCGTAGTTCCAGCCGGGTCTGCGACGGTTCGATCACCGCGTCGATGAATCCGCGTTCGGCCGCCACCCACGGCGTGGCCATGGTGGCGTTGTAGAAGTCGATCATCTGCCGGCGTACCTCCGCCTTCTGCTCCTCGGGCGCGGCCGCGATCTGCGCCGCCCCGATGAGACTGACCGCGCTCTCCGCACCCATCACGGCGATCCGGGCGGTGGGCCAGGCCAGGTTGATATCGGCGCCCAGCTGCTTGGAGCCCATCACCGCGTAGCCGCCGCCGTAGGACTTGCGGACCACCACGGTCACCTTCGGCACGGTCGCCTCCACGAAGGCGAACAGGAACCGGCCGCCGCGTTTGATCACGCCGACCTTCTCCTGTTCCACGCCGGGCAGGAAGCCCGGGGTGTCGACCACGAAGACCAGCGGGATCTCGTAGGCGTCGCAGAGCCGGACGAAATGCGAGGCCTTGTCCGAGGCCCGGGCGTCGAGGGCGCCCGCGTAAACCATCGGCTGATTGGCCACCACGCCCACACTGCGGCCGTCCACCCGGGCGAACCCGGTGATGATATTGCGACCGGCTTCGGCACCGTATTCGTGGAAGTGGCCGTCGTCGAAGATACGCAGCAGCACTTCGTGCATGTCGTAACCGGAATTATCCGAATCCGGCACTAGCGAGTTCAGTTCCCGGTCCGAATCGGTGATCTCCGGTTCGAGGCCGGGGTTCACGATCGGCGGCTTCTCCTGACAGCTGGTCGGCATGTACGACAGGTATTCCCGAACCCATTCGAAAGCCGCCTGCTCGTCCTTGGCGACATGATGGATATTGCCGTACTGGGCCTGGCTGTGCGCCCCGCCCAGCTCTTCCAGGCTCACGTCCTCACCGGTGACCTCACGGATCACCTTGGGACCGGTGACGAACATGTACGCCGCCTCGGTGGCGACCACGACATCGGTGTTGATCGGCGAGTACACCGCGCCACCGGCACATTTGCCGAGGATCAGCGAAATGGTCGGCACCATTCCCGACAGCAGCTCCTGCCGGGTCGCCAGCTCGGCGTACCAGGCCAGCGAGGACACCGCCTCCTGCACCCGGGCACCGCCGGAGTCGTTGATACCGACCAGCGGGCAACCCACCTTGGCCGCGTACTCCATCACCGCGGCCACCTTGCGGCCGAACATCTCGCCGACCGAACCGCCGTACACGGTCTGATCGTGCGAGAACACCGCGACCGGACGGCCGTCGACCAGGCCGTGGCCGGTGACCACACCGTCGCCGTAGAGCGCGTCCGGATCACCCGGGCGCCGGACCAGAGCGCCGATCTCCACGAACGAACCCGGATCGAGCAGCATTTTGATCCGGTCACGAGCGCTGGGGATCCCCTTACGCGCCCGTTTCGCGACAGCGGCCTCCCCCGCCGGTTCCTGCGCCAGCTCCAGCCGCTTACGCAGATCGGCGAGTTTCTCGGCAGTCGTGCTCACTAGCTCCCTTTCCCGGCCGCGCTCGAGGTGATCCGGTCGAGTTTAGCGGTCAGGTCCGTACCAATTCGGCCGATCCTCGGTTCATCGATGATCTGGAGGTGGTCGCCGGGGATGTGCACGATCTCCAGGTTGGGCAGGTACTCGTCCCAGCCGCCGTTGGGGCGGCGCTCGGCGTAGCGGGGTTCGAGTTCGATCGCGCCGTCGTGGTAGCGGTCGGCCAGATAGAGCACCACATCGCCCTCGTAGTGCGTCGGCTGAACCCGCTGCAGCGCTCGGTTCTCGATCCATGAGGTCTTCTGGTGTTCGAGCACTCCACCCGGGATCTTGGCCCCGGTCATCTTGATCAGGTCGGTGATCATCTTGAACTGCTCCTCCTCGGAGGAGTCGGCCAGTTCCCGGAGCTGGTCGTCGTCGAGCTCACCGGCGACATTGAAGGTCTTCTTGGCGAACGCCTGGTAGCGCCGCATACGCTCCAACCGCTCCTGCGGGCTGTTGTCCTCCGGCTCGGCGGGGATGGCGAGGTCGATCAGGCCCACCAGGCGCACATCGGCGCCCTCGGCACGCAGGATCTGCGCCACCGCCATCGCCAGGACCGCACCCAGCGACCAGCCATAGAGAACATAGGGTCCCTCGCCCTGCAGCTTGCGCAGTTCGGGTACGTACTCCCGGGCCCGTTCCTCGATCGCACCGTCGACCCGCTCGAAGCCGTACATCGGCGTCCCCTCGGGCAGCCGCTTCAGCAAGGGCTCGTAGACCAGCGTGTTCCCGCCGGCGGGATGGAAGACGAACACCGGGACAGCAGCGGAATTCTCGCCTCGTGCCCGGATCGGGCGGACGAAGCCGTCGACATCGGCACCGCTGTCCTGCAGGGTGCGAACCACGTCGGCGAGCTGTTCGATGGTCTCCGAATCCAGCACATCGTCGAGGGTGACCTCCGCGCCGACCCGCTCGGTGAGCCGGGCGGCGAGCTTCTCGGCGGTGTCCTCGTCCAGGATCGGCAGGGTGTTGAAGATCCCCCCGGCCGATTCGCCGGTAATGGTCGCCCAGGCCGCGTAAGTGAGGCGTTCGGCAGCGTCACGTGGCGGAACGTTGTCCTGGTCCGACCCTACGACCCCGCCCCCGAACAGCGCGGCACCCGCGGCCGGTTCGGCCTTCGGCGCGGCGGGAGACACCGGGGCGGCCGGCGCCGGTTCGGTCGCTGCCGGCGCTTCCGCGGCGGCGCCCGTCCCCTGGTTCAGCACGGCGACCGGGTTCTCCCCGGCTTCCATCGCGGCCTTGGCGGCGTTCACGAAGTCGTCGTCCACGCTCAGCGCGCCCGCTTCCCCGCCGGCCTGCTGGTCGGCCATCGCCTGGACCTCGTCGCGGTGCTCGATCGCGTAGCGGAGCACCTTGCCGACCTCGTGCAGGCTGGCGTCACGAACCGCGGAGACCTGCAGCTGCGGGATATCGAATTCGTATTCGACGCGGTTCTTGATCCGCATGGCCATCAGGGAGTCCAGCCCGAGTTCCATGAGCGGGATCTCCATCGGCAGATCCTCGACCGCGTAACCCATGGATTCGGCGACGATCAGCGCCAGCCGCTCCTCGACCGTCTGGCCGCTGTCCGGGTTCCAGCGGTCGCCGAAACCGGCGGTGTCGACGACCTCGACGACCTCGGGTTCGGTGAGCGCGGGCACGGCCGGGCGCGCTGCCGGTTCGGCGGGCACCGGCAGCGCGGCACCCGAGGTGACCACCGCGTCGAACAGCAGCCGGAACTGCGCACCGTCGCGGGCGTGCACCTGGATGGACGCGCCACCGGGATGCGGGGTCAGCGTCGTGACGAGCGTGCCGGTGGCGGGCAGCGGCGCGTGCGCGATACTGGCGCCCGGGTTCACGTCCGCGAGTACCTGCGTCGCGGCCGAACGCACCAGCGTGGGCAGATCGTCGACCGATGCGGCCCGGACCTCCCAGACGTGCCGGCCGTCCGGCAGCGCGACCGACGCGCCCGGTACCCGGGCGTTCCCACCGGCCGAGAAACCGCTCATCTTGGGCCAGTACGGTTTCCGCACGAACGCGGTACGCGGGATATCGGCGTACGGTCCGGCCGGTACCAGTGAGCCCAGGTCCACGGCATGGCCGTGCACGTACAGCTGCGCCAGCGCGGCGATGACACCGGCCGATTCGTCTTCCTTGCGCTTGAGCGTGGGAATCAGCTGCGCGTCGGGGAGCCCGGCGGCGAAGGTGGTGCCCAGCACCTGCATCAGTGCCACCGAGTTCGGCGCCAGCTCCAGGAATGTGGTGATCCCGGAATCGACCGCGAGTCGCACCGCATTGGTGAAGTACACGCTGTGCCGCATGTTCTTCACCCAGTAGTCCTCGGTGTGCACCGGATCGTGGCCGGGCGCGTAGTACTGCTCCTTGTCGACCGTGGAGTACAGGCCGACCTTCGGCTTCGTGGGCTCGATCCCGGCCAGTTCGGCGGCCAGTTCGCCCAGCAACGGGTCCATCTGGGAGGTGTGCCCGGCGCCCTTGGTCTGCAGGACGCGGGCGAACTTACCGGCTTCCTCCACCCGGCCGACAATCGCCGAGACCTGGTCGACCGGACCACCGATCACCGTATTGGTCGGTGCCGCGTACACCGCGACCTCGACATCGGGGAATTCCGGCAGCAGCGCGGCGACCTCGTCGGCACTCATCTCGACCAGTGCCATATTGCGCACATCGGCGTCGGAGAGCATCTGCTCGCCCTCGCCCATCAACCGCGACCGCGCGCAGATGACGCGCACCGCGTCCTCCAGCGGCAGCCCGCCGGAGATGTAGGCGCCGGCCACCTCGCCCATCGAGTGCCCGACCACGGCGGCGGGTTCCGCGCCGTGCGCCCGCAGCAGCGCGGCCAGACCGAGCTGGATGGTGAAGATGCCGACCTGGGAGGTGCCCACGTCGTAGTCCTGGCCGTCGTCGAGGATCATCTCGCGCACCGAGTACCCGGCCTCGTCCTGCACGAGTTCGTCGACCTCGTCGACGGTGCGCCGGAAGATCGCGTTCTCCTGGTAGAGCTGTTTGCCCATCTTCCGGTGCTGGGCGCCGAACCCGGCCATCACCCACATGGGTCCCTGGGCGGCCGGGGCATCGGCGGTGAAAACGCCCGGGCCCGGTTTACCGGCGGCGATCGCCCGCAGTCCGGCCACGGCCTCGGCGTGGTCCTTGGCAAGCACCACACCACGGGAGCGCCAGTGGCTGCGCCGGGCCAGCGACCGGGCCACATCCACGAGCGGAGTCCGCTGTCCCGCTTCGGTTTCCAGCCAGTCGGCCAGGTCCGCGGCGGCCTGGCGGCGACGCGAGGGCAGATAGGCGGATACGGCCAGGATCACCGGCAGCGGCTCGGCGCGGTCGCCCGACCACTCGGGCTCGGGAGCGGCCTCGGCGGCGACCGCCTCGGCCTCGGCGACCACATCGGTGCTCGCCACGTCCAGGGTGTCGCTGTCCGCGCCCGGTACGAACGGCTCGGAAACCTCCACCGGCGCGGCGGGCACGTACTCCTGCACCACCACGTGCGCGTTGGTTCCGCCGAAGCCGAAGCCGGAGATACCGACCGTGGCGGTACCGCTGTAGCGCGGGAACGGGGTCGGCTCGTCGACGACCTTCAGCCGGGCCTGTTCGAACGGGATGTAGGGGTTCGGGCCCGCGTAGTTGATGGTGGCGGGCAGCACATCGTGCTGGAACGCCAGGAGCACCTTCGCCAGGCTCGCCGCGCCCGCGCCGGATTCCAGATGCCCGAAATTGGTTTTCGCCGAACCCAGCAGCACGGGCGCGTCGGCGGCGCGACCGGCACCGACCACCTGGCCCAGCGCCTGGGCCTCGAGTGGATCACCGACCAGGGTGCCGGTGCCGTGGGCCTCGATGTAGTCGACGGTGGAGGGCACGATACCGGCGTCACGGTAGGCGCGGCGCAGTACATCGGCCTGGGCGTCGGGATTCGGCGCGAGAAGCCCGTTGGACCGGCCGTCGCTGTTCACCGCGGAACCCTTGACCACCGCGAGGATGTTGTCGTTGTCGCGTTCGGCGTCGGCGAGCCGTTTGAGCACTACCAGCCCGGCGCCCTCGGAGCGGACCATCCCATCCGCGTCGGAGGAGAACGCCTTGATCCGACCGTCCTTCGCCACCGCGCCGATCTTGTCGAAACCGAGCGTGGTCATCGGCATGAGCAGCATGTTCACCCCGCCGGCCAGCGCGACGTCGGCGTCACCGGCGCGCAGCGCCTGCACGGCCTGGTGCACCGCGACCAGGGTCGAGGAGCAGGCGGTATCCACCGCGACCGAAGGACCGCGGAAATCGTAGAAGTAGGAGACGCGGTTGGCGATGATGCTGCTGGCACTGCCGGTGATCTTGTAGCCCTCCGCCGAAGCGGGGACGTTCGGATCGGTCTCACCCAGACTCATCGCGGCGACCAACTGGAAGTCGGTGGTGGATGTCCCGATATACACACCGACCGACTCACCGCGCAGGTCACTGGCCGGGATCCGGGCGTGCTCGAGCGCCTCCCAGGTGAGTTCCATGATGAGCCGCTGCTGCGGGTCGATCCGCTCGACCTCCACCGGCGACATGGCGAAGAACTCGGCGTCGAATCCGGTGACGACGTCCTGGTCCAGATAGCCGCCGCGAGTATTGCCCTCGGCCACGGCCTGCGCCAACTGCGGTTCGCTCAGGAACTCCGCCCACCGCCCCTCGGGCAGGTCGCGGATGGCGTCACCGCCGTTGATCAGGAATTCCCAGGTCGATTCCGGGGTGTCGCCCGCGCCGGGCAGCCGGGTCGAGAGGCCCACGATGGCGATATCGTGCGCGTCTCCCGGTGCGTACCCGGCGGTGTAGAACTGGTCGTCGGTGGCCTCGGCGGTGATCTCCGGCGGACCGTTGACGATGACATCGGCCAGCGAGGCGATGGTCGGGTGCTGGTACACCACGGTCGCGTTCAGCACCACACCGGTGAGTTCCTCGATCTCACCACCCAGCGCGAGCGCGTCCCTGGAAGCCAGCCCGAACTCTTCCATCGGACGGTCCACGGTGATCTTGTCGACCGACTGCCCGGTGGCCTCGGCGACCCAGCGCCGCAACCATTCCCGCAGCTCGGCGACCGTGAGTTCGGTGCCCGGCGTGGTAACGCCCGCCGAGGACGCGTCGCCGGATCCGGCGGCGCGGCCCTCCTCGGTGGAAAGGTTCTCGGTCGTCTCCGGCGACATGCCCTCGTTCTCAGCCATCAGTCCTCAAGCTACCTGTCTTTACGCGGTGCCCGGCAGCAGCCTTGCATCGCTGTGGTGGATGGGCGCTTCGCTCACTCGGGGCCGCGACCCGACTCGTTGCCGGCCTATTCCTCGGGCGCGTCCGGGAACGCCTGCTGGGTGTAACCGCCCCGCAGGGTGCCCTCGACATAGGCGGTCTTGCAGGCCCGCCGGGCGATCTTGCCGCTGGATGTACGCGGGATGGAACCCGCCGGTACCAGAAGCAGGTCCCGCACCGTCACGCCGTGACGCTGGGAGATCGAGGCACGAACCGCGTCGGCGATCGGCAACGGATCCGCCTTACCGGCGCCCGGACCGCGCTCGGCCACGATCACCAGCTGCTCGGAGGCGTCGTCGGCGTCGAAATTCAGACCCGAATGGCTGCCCTGGGCGAACACCTCGGCCGGCAGCTGGTTGGCCGGTACCGAGAACGCCGCGACGAACCCGGGCCGCAGCGCATTGCTGGCCTCCTGCGCGGAGAACTCCAGGTCCTGCGGGTAGTGATTACGTCCGTCCACGATCACCAGGTCCTTGACCCGGCCGGTGATGTAGAGCTCACCGTCGAAGTACACGCCGTAATCGCCGGTCCGCATCCAGTACGCGTCGGGCGTGGTGCCCGCGGCGTGGCTGCCCTCGGCCAGCGGGGTGACGATCTTGTTCTGGAAGGTCGCCGCGGTCTCGGCGGCCCGGCCCCAGTACCCGATGCCCATATTGTTGCCGTGCAGCCAGATCTCACCCACGTGACCGTCGGGCTGCTCCCGGGCGTCACCGTCGACCGACTCCGGATCGACGATCACCGCCCACTGGGATTTCGCCACATAGCCGCAGCTCACCTGGGCGATCGCATTCTCGGTGCCCTGCTCGACGCGCACCATGCGCCCGGCATTGAGCTCGGTGCGGTCCACATAGGTGACCTTGGCCTCGTCCTCGGCCTTGGTCGCCGAGACGAACAGGGTGGCCTCGGCCATGCCGTAGCACGGTTTGATGGCCGTCTTCGGCAGCCCGTAGGGCGCGAACGCGTCGTTGAACTTCTTCATCGACGAGGTGGTCACCGGTTCGCTGCCGTTGATCAGGCCGATCACATTGGACAGGTCCAACGACTCGCCGTTCTTCGGCAGACCGCGTACGGCCGCGTGTTCGAAGGCGAAGTTCGGGGCGGCGGCGAAGGTGCCCGCACCGTCGGAGGCGGCGGCCAGCTCCTTGATCCACCGGTACGGCCGCCGCACGAACGACGCCGGCGACATGATGGTGATGAACTTGCCGCCCACGGCCGGCAGGATCACCGTCAGCAGACCCATATCGTGGAACAGCGGCAGCCAGGTGACGCCGCGGGAGTTCCAGTCGAGGTTGATGGCGTCGACCATCTGCAGCAGGTTGGTGCCCACGGCCCGGTGGGTGATCTCCACACCGGCCGGGGTCCGGGTGGAACCCGAGGTGTACTGCAGGTAGGCGATATCGTCCACCGCGATATCCGGGCGCGCCCAGCTGTCACCGACACTGTCGGGAATCGCGTCCACGGCGATGATGCGCGGCCGCTGCGCGGCGGGCAGCCCCCGGAAGAACTGACGCACGCCGGCCGCCGCCGAACCGGCGGTCAGAATGGCCGACGGTTTGCAGTCACCCAGTACCGCGTGTAGCCGGTCGGTATGACCCGGTTCGTCCGGATCGAACAGCGGCACCGCGATCGTGCCCGCATAGATGGCGGCAAAGAATGAGATCACATAGTCGAGTCCCTGCGGCGCGAGGACCGCCACTCGGTCACCGGGAGTGGTGACCTGCTGCAGGCGACCGGCCACCGCGCGCAGCCGGACCCCGAACTGTTGCCACGTCAGCTCGTGTACCTCGCCATCGCGCTCGCGCGAGTAGTCGATGTAGCGGTACGCCAAGGTGTTCGCGTCGTTACGGGTGTGCTTCTCGACGTGGTCGACCAGGGTGCGATCATCGGGAATGGTGATGTTCCCGTTCTCGTCCAGGTAGTCGTCGAAAGTCTCGTCCATTCCTTCTCCTCCGAGGCGCACGCGGCAACGGCACGATTGCCGTTATTTACTGTGTGGCCCCGACTCGCTTTCGCCACGGGCGCTCTCCATTCGAGAACCGACCCTGCGGGTTCTGGGTGCGGTCTGCGCGGTGACCGCTATCGGCTAGATGTTCTCAAACCAGAGACATGTTACAGAGACGAGCTTCTCACTCCTCCCGGAGCAAGGGAATCACCGGCGCGAATGCGTCCATCTGGGTGGGGAATATCCCCACATAGGACATACCGGTGAGCTGCCGCACACGGCGCATCTGGTCGGCGATCTCCTCGAACGTGCCGATCGCCACATACGGCGAACTCAAGATCTCCTCGACCGAGAGCTTGACGTCGACTTCCAGGTCGGGATGCAACCCGCGCTCGATCGCCGACAGCGCCATCTCGGCGGTCTTCTCCCGGTCGTCGGTGATGACGATGGCGGTGATCGCCCAGTTCAGCTCGATCTGCTCGAACCGGTCCCCGGCGGCCTCCTTGATCAGGTTCACCTTCTCGATGGTCTTGTCGAGGGTGATACCCGAGAGCAGACCTTTACCGTTCGACGTGGTGACCGGAACGATCGAGATGATGTCGGCGTGCTTCGCGGCGAGTTTCAGCATCCGGGGACCGCCGCCTCCGGTACACAGCGGCGGCCGCGGGCCCTGCCGCGGCCGTGGGGTCCCCTTGACACCGTGCACCTGGTAGTACTTGCCCTCGAAGGTGCACTCCTGACCGCGCAGCAGCGTATCGAGAATGGTCAGCGTTTCGTCGAGCTTGGCCAGTCGCACCCCGGGCCGGTCGTAGTCCAGCCCGGCGGCCTCGAACTCGTCGGCCTTCCAGCCGGCCCCGATGCCCACCTCGAGCCGGCCCTTCGACAGCACATCGATGGTGGCCAGATCCTTGGCCAGCACCACGGGGTGCCGAAAACCGTTGGCCAGCACCGAGGTACCGAGGCGGATCCGGTCGGTGGCCTGGGTGAGCGCACCCAGGGCCGCGATCGGGCCGATCTGGTCACCGAGATGATCGGGTACCACGAAGGTGTCGTAGCCGTACTCCTCGGCCTGCTGCGCCGTCTGGATGAACTTGCGGGCGCCGCCCTCCTGCTTGTTTCCCTCACCCGCGGCCGCGAAGCGGAACTTACGCAGCGTGGTGCCCAGCGCGCTCAACTCATCCACCGGTGCGGCGGCTTCTGTCATGAACTCATGCTCCTGGATATCGGAAGTCTGCGCATCCCGTGCCGGCGCAGGGCCCGGGATGCGCGATCACCAGCGCACTTTACAGCCTGCCAGGCAGCGGGGACCACGCTGACTGCGGTGAATTGTCACAAGACGGCCGCCACGGCGTCGTCTGCCCCGTATCCGCGGATCACGAGTGCGGCGGAGACGGCGCGCTGCCGACCAGACCGACCGCCCAGTCGGCCGCCCACTGGGTGGCCGTCGTGCCGTCCGGGTCCACCACGAAGTTGTGGTAGAGGCTGTGTACCGGGTTGCCCACGGCCTGAGCGAGGGTCCCGATACTGCCGAGAATATTGGCCGGACTCAGCGCGTTGCGGGGCGCGTCGCAGATCAGGTCACCGGGCGCGCAGATCGTGTACACCCGATCGGCCAATTCGCCGAAACCCTCCTTGCGGACGCCGGTCATGGTGATTCCGGGAACGGTCAACCCGGCCAGCGCCACTTCGGCGCCGACCCCGGGCGGCGGAGTGCCGACCTGGATCGGCTGACCGTCACCGGTCTCACCGGACCGCCGCCCGTCGGCGATCAGGGTGACCCCGAGCACCCGGTCCGCGGGTACCGGACCGTTGCCCTTGCCGATCTGTTCGGCGATATCACCGACGATCACCGCGCCCTGCGAGAATCCGGCCAGCACATAGGTGGTGAGCGGGCACTCCTGGTGGCGCTGGGTCAGGAAATCGAAGGTCCGCCGACTGCCCTCGGTGCGGCTGGCGTTGTAGGAGGCCTGACCGTCCGGCGGAATCGCGATCGGATTGGAGAACTGCGCGATGTAGGGGACGGTGTACACGTCGACCCGGCCCTCCGGGAACTGTTCCCGGACCGGATTGCTCACATTGAGCATGAGCGAGGCCGGATTGGCCGTCGGGTTGTACGGGTTGTCGGTGCTGTTGGACTCCCAGGTACCCGGCACCGAGATCATCTGCACATCCGGGCAGCTCGCGGGCTGACTGGTCGGCTCCCCGGGCCCCGGCTCGGGACCCGGGCCCGGCCCGGGCTCCCGTAGGCAGCCGGCCAGCAGATACCAGAGCAGGATCACGATGACGAGCCCGACGACTCCCACCGCGAGCAATGTCAGACAACCCTTCGGCCGGGACCGACGGGACCCGGTACGTCCTCTACTCATCGGCTATCACTGGCAGTAGTGCGCTTTGGCGGTGCTGATGTAGATCTGACCCGCCTGCTCCACCGGCATCTTCGCGGGATCGAACGACGGATCCGAACCGGCCATCGCGTTCACGAACGTCGCCATATCGGCATCGGAGGTCCCGGCGGCCACACCCTGGCAGACGTAGTTGCCGATACTCAGCGCGATATCCGGGGAGGACGGGGTGACACCCTGCTTGGCCAGCTCGTCGACGAAGGTCTGCTCCTTCGCGCCGAGATGCCCGGTGTCGGTTTCCTGCGGCGGCACCGGGGCGGGACGCTCCGGCTCCTCGGCCGGCGCCTCGGGTGCGGCCGGCTGCTCGGGCGCGGGCGTTTCGCCCTCCGGTGCCGGGGCCGGGGCCGGGCTCTCGCTCGAGGGCGCGGGGGCCGCACTCGCGGACGTCGTGCCTGCCGAAGTCGACAGCGTCGGGGTGCCGGTCGCGGTCGAATCGTCGTTGCCGCAGCCGGCGAGCAATCCGGCGGCCGCCACCGCCGCCACCACTCCGAGCAGTGTGCCTCGGGTCCGATACATACATTCCATCCTGTGTTCCGGCGCACGGATGCGCACGGGTTCACGGCCGCTCGAGTCGGGGCCGCCGAACCACTGGGTTGACGGTCGGGTGTGCGTCCCGGCCCGGCGGGTTGGCCCGGGCCGCGACCCCCGAGGGTAGTACTAGACCCGGAATCACCGCTGGACTGCCCGGGCGAGCAGGTTCGGATCGACCCGTATCGGGCGGGCCGAACCCGCGGTGAGCGGGTGGATCGGTGATGGTGTGGAGGCAAAGGACGGGGCGGGAGTCGGAAAGCCCACCCGGGTGGGAGCGGCTCGGTTGCGAAGGCGGGGGTGAGCTCACCAGCGAAAGCCGGGGGTGAGCTCACTCACGAAGACCACGGCCTGGAGCCACGCACGACGGCTGAGACGTAGACCTGTCCGCGAAGGTGCTGTGTTTATTGGCGCCGCCTCCGGCGGCGCGGGGTTGAGGCCCCCTTGGTCTCGCCGTTTCGGCCTCGAGACTCGAGCCTTCGGCTCCTGCGCTTTCGAGGCCGAAACGGCGAGACGGGCCGCAGCCGCCCTCGCGGCCACCGGGCCGCGCTGTTCTGCTGGCTCGGTGCCCGGGCGTGACGGTGCTGGTCACGAGCCGGGCTCGGCTGGTGGTGCCGTTCGAGCAGGTTTGCTGCATCGGGTGATCGGCATCACTCGGTGGGTGCTGTTCAACCGTGCACTTCGGTGCGGTTGTCGCGGACAGTGATAAAGCCTCGTTGGAAGTTCTGCTGGACTCCGCCCGGGATCGCGAACTCGTCGCTGATCGGGAAACCGATCCGGCCGGCCTCGTAACCCGCGTCACGCCAAGCGTCCATGATGGGTCCGTCGCGAACCGCCCACGCGCCGGACAGGGGACTCCAGTAGATGCTGCCGCCCTCGAAGCGGGTGAACTGGCCGAGGTCTTTCAGCGGGGCCTGGGCGGCGGCCGGGAAACCGAGCCGGCTGTTCTCGAAGCCGAGTTCGGCGTACTTGGCCAGGATCATCCCTTCGACGCGATGTGCGCCGGTGGCGGGGCTGAAATAGAAGGGCCCACCTTCGAAGGACTGGACCGCACCGTCGCGGTTCGGCGTCTTCACTTCGGGGCCGACCGGGTAGCGCGCGGGGCCGCCCTCGAAGCCCTGCCTGCCCCATTCCTCGAGGATCGCGCCGCGCACCACCTGCGCGCCCGTTTCCGGGGTCCAGTAGAGCGAGCCGTGCTGGAACGGCTGGAAGCGGCCGCGGCCGTCCGGTAGCGGCTGTTCGACGCCGGTCGGTAGCCCGAGACCGCCACGGGGCCCGTCCGCCGCCTGGTAGCCCCCGCCGATCCGGCCGGCCACCGGCTGCGCCCCGGTATCCGGGGAGTAGAAGACGCGGCCGTGCCGGAAATCCTGAGCCAGCCCGCCGGGTACCTGGTATTCGCCGGTGAGGCAGTCGCCGAGCCGGTCGTTGCCGCCGGCGACCGCGCCGATGGCGCCCGTGACCGCGCATTCGGGCTTGCCGGCGGGCACCCCGAGCGCGCCGGCGGCCTGCGACCACGACTGCCGCATTTCGAAATCCCAATACGGCCAGGTGTGGGTACCCGCGGCCCGGTAGTTCACGGTCGCGGGGATTCCCAGCTCGCCGAGTTTGTCCACGAAGTTCTGCGAGGTCAGCAGGGCCAGTGTCTCCAGGCCCATCCCGAACATATTGGTGCTGACCCCCGGAATTTCGCCGCCCTCGTCGTGTTTGCCGGAGACACCGGTCCCGCTGGAGATGTAGAGCGATTTACCTTTCAGCCGATCGGCGAGCAGCAGCGGGTCGTGTTCTTCCCACTGCGGGCTTCCGGGCGGTCCCCACATGGCACCGGAGTCGAAGCCGCCCGCATCGGCCATTGCCAGCCGAATAGCCTGGGGCATACCGAGGCTGGTGGTCGTGAGAAAACCCGAATAGGAAGCGGCGTATTTCACGAACTCCGGATTGCGCGCGGCCAGGAACATTGCGGCGGTTCCGCCCATGGACAGTCCGGCGATTCCCCTGGCCGAGGTGGCGCGCCACTGACTCTCCAGCAGCGGGGGGAGTTCCTTGGTGAGAAAGGTCTCCCATTTGTAGTTCTTACCGTTGTCCGGTTGCAGCCAGTCGGAGTAGAAACTCGATTGCCCGCCGACCGGCAGCACCACGGTCGTGTTCTTGTCGGCGTAGAAATCCACCGCCCCGGCGTCCTTTATCCAGCCGTTCTCGTCGTCGGTGGCACGCAGGCCGTCGAGCATGTACAGCACCGGGAACTTCGCGTCCGGCTGAGTGTTCCAGTCCCGGGCGAGCAACAGCCGCACCTGGATCGGGACGCCCATGGCGGGTGAGTCGACCCAGACGGCAACATCGCGGTCGGTGTGCCAGACCACATTCCGGATCGTGGCAGGGGACGCGGCAACGGTCGGCTGGGCGACGGCGGGAACCTGTGCCGCGGCGAAGGGAAGCACCAGCGCGGCGGCCCAGGCCGTCAGCTGCCGCCGGGCGCGTCCGCGGCACCGGCCGACCGTCGTCCCCCGGTGTGCGCGTGTCATCCCTGCCACCCACTGTTTGTACCGCCGCGGCGTGCGGATACCCGGTAGGACGCGCGGGCAGCAAACCAGTTCCCCACCGCCGTGCGATCCGACGACAACGGCGCCACCTGCTTCGATACGAAGCGGGTGGCGCCGTTGGGGAGAACTATCGGTTCAGCGGCAACCGAATGGCGTGCCTTCGATCACCAGCCGTTGGTGGAATCCAGGAACATCTTGCGCGAGGCGAAGAGCTGGCCCTCCCAGTACTTCCAGGAGTGGGTGCCCACGTTCGGGAAGTCGAAGTGGGCGTTGATGCCCAGCGTCTTCAGGCGGGCCTGGAACGCACGGGTGTTCACCAGCGACAGTGCTTCCAGCGCCATGGCGTTACCGGTGTTGAACGCGCCGACCGCACCGGCCGGCTTGTCGTACGGGCCGGGCAGGCCGCTGGCCGCCGAGATGTACATGGGCAGGCCACGCAGCTGCGGGGCGAACACGAACGGGTCCATCCGCAGCCACTGCGGGCTCCACGGCGCGGCCATCGAGTCGACGTTGAATTTGCCGGCGTCCAGCATGGCGATACGGATGGCCTCACGCATACCCGGCGCCGAGATGTTCAGGTAGCCGGAGTAGGCGGCGGCCGAGCGGAACTGGTCGCGGTGGTAGGCGGCCAGGGCCAGAGCGGCGCTACCGCCCATGGACAGACCCGCGATCGCGTTGTTGGTCCGCGAGACGCCGTGGCCCTCGAGGAAGGCGGGGAGTTCCCGGGTCAGGAAGGTCTCCCACTTGTAGGTGAACTTCTGCCCGTTGGTGTTGCTGGGCGAGTACCAGTCGGCGTAGAAGCTCGACTGGCCACCGACCGGCATGATCAGGGAGATGTTGTCGTTGCCGAACTGCTCCAGCGCGTTGGTCTCGAACGACCAGGCATTGCGGTCGTCGCGCGCGCGCAGACCGTCGAGCAGGTAGAGCCCGGCATTGCCGCCGCGCGCCGCCCACTGCACCTGGACCTTGATCGGACCCATGCTGGAGGGAACCAGCAGCTCTTCGAAGGCGCCGCGCTTGACCGGTGCCGCGGGCGAAGCCAGCGCGGTCGGGGCCGCGATACCTGCCGCGACGGGTAGCGCGAGCACTGCCGCACCGATAGCCAGAATCCGGTTACGCCAGCCGCGGGGTGCCCGCGACCGCCCGGTACTTCTCTTCGGGCCGGCTGCCCTGCCGAAACGCATGAATTCTGCTCTCTTTCTGCTGTTGTGGCGTTGTCGCTACCGCTGTGCGGACAACACCCCGTTTCTCCTCGGCGGCGCCGGCGACCGGGTCCCGACCTACCACTGGGCCGACAGCGCTACAACGATCTGGTCACAGATGTGCTCGCTGGACTTTATTCGACCTCATCGAGCCGAGCAAGGCCGTGCCGATCGGATGGCCGAAATCCGCCGCGAGAACCGCTGTGATCGCCCCGTGACGATACCTTGCCGGAGCGGTGATGTCTCGGCGGGCCGGGATATTCGGCTGTTATCGAAATCGCGCTCCGACCTGGCTTGTGTAACGGAATACCAACCGAGGACGAATTCCTATCGACAGTAGTGTGCCCGCCCCGAACGATTCCTTCCGGGCGGGCACATCGCACTACGTCCGGGGCCCCGCGAACGGGACCCCGAACTGGCGTTATCCGATATTCGCCGACAAATCGGGGAGCATCCGGTACACCTCGGCCTCCCAGTAAGTCCAGGAGTGAATACCGGTATCCGGGAACGAGTAGGTGACATTGTTCGCGCCCAGCGTCATCATCCGCACCTGGAACGCCCGGGTGTTGGCCAATGCGAGAGCCTCGAGCCCCATACCGTTGATCGTGTTGCCGTCGAACCCGTCGGCGGGCCCGGGCAGCGCGCTGCCGGCGGAGATCCACAGCCGGGTGTTGTGATCGCGCAGCAGCGGCGCGAAGACGAACGGGTCCATCCGCAGCCACTGCGGGCCCCAGGGCGGCGCCATGGAATCCACGTTGTAGCCGCCGGCGTCGATCATGGCGGTCCGGATGGCCTCGCGCATACCGGGCGCGGAGACGTTCAGGTAGCCGGAGTAGGACCCGGCGAAGCTGAACTGGTCGGGGTGGTAGGCGGCCAGGGCGAGGGCGCCACTGCCGCCCATCGACAGACCGAATACACCGTTGCGGTTCGGATTGAAGCCGAGCCGGTCACTCAGGGCCCACCGCAGATGCTGGTTGATGAAGGTCTCCCAGGCGTAGCGGTAGCTCTTGCCCGGCCCTCCGGAGATGACGTTCAGGGCCCCGGAGCCGGATGACGAACCGGTCGGCTCCATCCCGAGGAACGAGCTGGGCGCGTTCCAATCCGCATAGAAGCTGGACATACCGCCGATCGGCATGACGACGTTGATATTCCAGTCGGTCAGCGCGTTGGCGACGTTGGTGTCGTTCTCCCAGCCGCTATGCGTTTCGGGAGCGCGCATACCGTCGAGGGCGTAGACCACTCGGCTGGTGTTGCCGTCCTTGGCGCGGAAAACCCGCGACCTGATCGGGCCCATCTCCGGTGAGTCGACCCAGAAATCGAAGCCGGCCGGGTTGGGGGCCGCCTCGACCCGGGGGGCCACATCGGACAGAGCCACCGTGAGGGGGGCCAGTAGCGCCACCGCCACACCCATTGCCCATCGCTGTACCCACCGCCGGGTACGCACCGATCCGGGTCTGCGCGCACTTCGCATTCGACTAGACCTTTCGCCTGGACAGCCGGACAGCAAGTACCTAGCTACATTACCGGCCCCATCTCGGATACATAGACCACAGCGCCCATCCGGAGACGGAAGCCGTTATCTGGATACATGTTCCTGGTACATCAGTCGGCTATACCCGCGTTCATGTTGCCAAATAGTGGCGTAGGTCACAGATGTTTGCGAGGTGGCGTACACATTCGTTGCCGAACCAGCCGGCAATACCCCTTGGCAACAATCGCGCAAAGACATCGGCCGGACAGTGCCGGCCCGCGGCCGGTCAGCCGATGTTCGCCGACAGATCCGGGATCATCCGGTAGACCTCGGTCGCCCAGTACTGCCAGTTGTGCACGCCGACGGCCGGGAAGTCGTAGGTGGCATTGGTCGCGCCCAGCGTCATCATCCGCACCTGGAACGCCCGGGTATTGGCCAGCGCCAGTGCCTCCAGACCCATCGCGTTGATCGTGTCGAAGCTCAGACCGTCGGTGGCGGCCGGGAGACCGCTGCCGGCCGAGATCCACAGCCGCGTGTTGTGCTGGCGCAGCTGCGGCGCGAACACGAACGGATCCATCCGCAGCCACTGCGGGCTCCACGGCGGCGCCATGGCGTCGATATTGAAACCGCCGGCGTCGAGCATGGCCACGCGCAGCGCCTCGCGCATACCGGGCGCGGAAACGTTCAGATATCCGGAGTAGGAGCCCGCGTACCGGAACTGATCGGGATGGTAGGCCGCCAGCGCCAGGGCCGCGCTGCCGCCCATGGACAGCCCGAACACGCCGTTGCCGTTGGGGTTGAAGCCGAGCCGGTCGCGCAGCGCCCAGCGCAGGTCGCGGGTGAGGAAGGTCTCCCACTTGTAGGTGGTGGTCCGCCCGACCCCGGCCGCCGAACCCGAAGCCAGGCCCGAGCCCGAATCGGCCGCCGAACCGGTGGCGCCGCCGGCACTACCCGAACTGCCCAGCCCGAAGAAATCGCTCGGGGCATTCCAGTCCGCGTAGAAGCTCGACCGGCCGCCCACCGGCATGACCACGTTGATATTCCACTTGGTCAGTTCCCGGGCGACATCGGTATCGATCTCCCAGCCGCTCAGATCGTCGCGGGCACGCATCCCGTCCAGGGCGTACACGACCCGGCCGGTGTTTCCGTCGGCGGCGCGGAACACGCGCGACTTGATCGGGCCCATCTCCGAATCGACCCAGAAATCGATACCGCTGGGATCGAACTGCGCCGATGCCGGAGCCGCGGGCCCGGCCACCGAGGCACCGACCGGGAGCAGGGCCGCCAGGGACAGCAGCACCGTGCGCTTCAGCCGACCGCCCAGCCGCCGCCCCGGACGTGCGCTCCGGACATCACGGCCGATAACCCCTCGCATTTTTCCCGCCCTCCGTCGTGCGACCCACGGCCGCGCAGTACGACTACCGGTCCCCGGCCCCTGACGAGCCGGGGCCGGACGCCAGCACTTTAACCCGACCGCAGTTCACCTGCCCACCAGGAATGCGAAGACGCGGCGAACAGGCGAACTACTGTCGGGGAAACCGCAGTTCAGCGCACCGGTGGTATCGGATCGACGAGCCCACAGCGCTGAATCTCATATTTCGGTACCCGGTCTATGCGGTACGACGCGAAATCGAAAGCGTGCAGCAGATTGTGCTTGAACCGTTCGAACGTCAACGGGCCCTTGTAGGAGAGCGTCAGCGCGTAGGTGTCCGGGCACGACATCGCCACCCGGGCCTGCTTGACCCAGTCCTCGTCCATGTACCAGGGGAGCCAGGGCTTGATATCCACCATGCCGGTCTCCACGATCACCCAGTCCGCATACAGGCTCTTGTCGTGCCCGATCCGCCCGTCGGTGAGCCGGTCGGTGTGCGCGGCCAGCGGGAAGGCCAGGCCCATCGGATCGATGACCCGGACGTCCAGGGGAACGTTCATGCTGGTCATGCCGAGGTTGAGGAAGTAGACCGTATGGCCGGCCCCACCCGGCGGGATCGGCAGCGGCGGCGGGGCGATGTACCACATCATGAACGACGGGGAATTGAGCAGCAGACCGCCGTCCGGCGTGTTCTCGATCGCCTCCACCATGGGGCGCATCCGGGCGTAGTCGAGGTAGTCCTCGGCCCGGATGGGGTGATCGTGACCGGTGTTGAGGACGTAGTAGATCCGCTCGTCCACGATCCCGGACTTGTTGATGTGGGTGCCGGTCTTGATGGCGGTGGTACCCGACGCCAGCAGCGCCCACGCCACCGTGCTCACCAGCGCGACGACCAGGACCGCGAAGGTGGGGGCCTCGCGGCGGGTCAGCGACCGCAGACCGCCCTCGGGCAGCCGCACCGGCAGCACCGCGACCGGCAGCAGGAACAGGAAAAGCTGCGGCAGCAGCATCCGCCCGTGCATGAAATCGCCGCCGACGCGCAGCGCGTAGATCGTGAGCAGCACCGCGGCACCGAGCACCAGCGCCACCACCGCCGACGGTGAATGCAACCGCTCCCGGAACTGCCGGAACCGACCGGCCTCCCGGTCCACCGCGGTACCGGTATCCGGGCGCACATAATGCGCCCGCGCGGCCACCAGACCCGCGACCAGCAGAACGACGAGCGGTACGTAGAGGTAATAGGGACCGGCCAAATCCCACAGATAGGTGAAACCCTGGCCCCATTTCGCCCCGCCCGCGTCCTTGGCGACCGCGGTATTGGGGTAGGGCAGGCCGTAGTAGCCCATCCGCCAGACCTGGTAGAGCAGCGGAACCGCGCCGGCGACGGCGACCACCAGGCCCCGCAGCAACCACGGGCGCAGCCGCGACCGCGGCATCGGCGCGAAGAAGATCAGCAGCAGCGCCAGGCCGCCCACCACGGTCATCTCGGGCCGGATCAACGGTGCCAGACCGGCCAGGAAGGCCAGGCCCAGCAGCCCGGGCACGGTCGGCTGTTCGGCCTTGCTCCACCGCACGAGCAGCAGCCACAGCAGGGCAATCCAGCAGATGACCAGGCAATTCTCCAGACCGGAGGTCACATAGTCGCGGGCGGGCGGCACGGAGATATAGGCCAGCGCTCCGGCGGGCAGCAGCAGCGTCGACGACGCCGGGCCCCAGAGTTTGCCGGTGCCGAGCATCGCGAACAGCACCGCCAGCAGCGACAGCGTCAGTGCGACACCGAGCACCACGTATTCCAGCCGGCCCTGGGTGAGCCAGCTGAAGAACCAGACGACATAGGTCCATGCCGTACTGGTGTTGGTCTCCACCCGTTCGCCCGCGTTGAAGACCGGACCGTTGCCGGCCAGCAGGTTGCGCACGGTACGCAACACGATCAGTCCGTCGTCGGCGATCCAGCGCCGTTCCCAGCCACCGAACGCGAACAGGGCGACGGTCGCCAGAATGCCGCCCGCGAACACCGCACGCGAGACCGGACTGCCCGGCGAACGCCGCCGCTCGGTGGCGGCGCGCTCGTCGGGCTGTTCTGTTTCGGCTACCGCAATCTCGTCAGAAGAGATAGACAGCGACACCTACCGCTCCGATCCAGGCGATGGCGAGCAACTGCAGGACGCGATCGCCGAACGCGATCTCCTCGGGTTCACCGGCCTCACCACCGTCGACGTCCACGGCGTAGCGCAGGATCGCGACGGTGAACGGGATCATCGAGAGGGCGAACCATTCGGTGTCCTTGGCCGCGCCCTGTTCGAAGGCCCACAGACCGTAGAAGACCACCACCGCGGTCGCGGCCAGACTCCAGATGAACCGTAGGTAGGTCGGGGTGTAGTACTCCAGCGACTTACGGATCTTCGCACCGGTGGACAGTGCCAGTTGTAGCTCGGCGTAGCGCTTACCGGCCGCCATGAACAGCGAGCCGAACGCCATGATGAGCAGGAACCACTGGGACAGCGGGATCCCCGCCGCCACGCCGCCGGCGATCGCACGCAACAGGAAGCCGGAGGACACGATGCAGATGTCCAGGACCGCCTGGTGTTTGAGACCGAAGCAGTACGCCAGTTGCACTCCGATGTACACGCCCATCGTGACGGCCAGCTGCCAGGACGCCAGGAACGACAGCGCCAGCGAACCGAGCAGCAGCACCGCCGACAGCGCGAAGGCGAGATTCACCGGGACCACACCGGCGGCGATCGGACGGAACCGCTTGGTGGGGTGGGCCCGGTCGGCCTCGACATCCATCGCGTCGTTGGTGAGGTAGACACCGGACGCGGCCATGCAGAAGACGACGAAGGCGATGGCCACATTGGCGAGCACATCGAGATCGGTCACCGAACCCGCCGCCATCGGGGCGGCCAGCACGAGGACGTTCTTCACCCACTGGCGCGGACGAGCTGCCTTGACCAGGCCCCCGACCAGCGTTTTGGGAGGCCCTTTCACTTCGGCTTCGGCCAGATCGGCGCCGGTGGGCTCTTCACTCATGGCGGGCAGCGCCTTTTCGTCTTGTGCGGTCACTGTCGAGTCTCTTTTCGGCGGCGAGCAGGGCGGCGGCGGACGCGGCACCGAGCGCGGAACCGGCGAGCACATCGGAGGGGTAATGCACCCCGAGCACGACTCTGGACAGCAACATCGGCGGTACGAGCACCGCAGGCAAGGGTAGCCCGGTCAGTTTTCCGAGTAGCACCGCCGCCGCGGTTGTCGAGGTCGCGTGTGAGGAGGGGAAGCTCAGCTTGCTCGGCGTCGATACGTTGACCTGCACCGATGGTGCGTGCGGGCGAGGCCGGCGGACGATCCGCTTGATGACGATGGAGGCGGCGTGCGCCCCCACGGCGCCGACCGCCACCCCGGCCCACTGCCGACGCCGGGGTTTGTCGACCAGCGCGCCCACCGCGGCGATACCGACCCAGCCGAGCGCGTGCTCCCCGAAATGCGACATACCGCGTGCCGCCGAGATCACCGGCGGGGTCGCGATGGCGCCCTGAACCGCTTCGAGGATCTTGACTTCCGCCGGTGCCCGGCCGGTACCCGAATCCTGCAGGCTCGGGTTCATGGCGTTCACCGCTGGCTCTCCTCGCTGCTGTCGACCCCGAAAACCTTCTCCCACGCCGCCGTACCGGTGAGTTCCGCGTGCGCGGCGCGGTAGCGCCCCCGCATCTCCGGCAGTCGCGCGGCGAGTTCCTTGCGCAGCCGCAGCGCTTCCCGGAGCAGGCCGTAGGCCTGGCGGGGATCGCGCTTGCGGTACACCACGCCGCGCCCGTCCGCGGTGGTGACGGTGACCCCGTCGACCTGCGAGAGCAGGAACCAGCGCGCGTCCAGGGTGGGCACGTTCAGCTGGGGCCGGTCGTGGTGTTCCTCGTGCGCCGGCCGCAGGTTGTGCAGCAGGCCCTTACCGAGCCGCACGATCTTGGCGATCGGATTGGCGGGCTCGCCCACCGCGCCGACCCCGATCCCGCTGGCCAGCGGAAGTTCGGTGGAAGAGGGCAGGATCACCGCGTCCGGATACTGTTTGCGCAGTTCGTGTACCGCGCCGAGCGCGCTCGGCAACAGTTCGAACAGGCGCTGCGGACCGGCCAGGAAATCGCGGATCGCCAGATTCTGGATGGCGACCGTCGAATATTCCAGGCAGAGCAGGTGTTTGAGGGTCGCCTTGACCGTGTGGGCGATCATGCTCCGGCCGGTGCCCGGCTGGTACAGGGCGGCGACGACCAGGCGATTGCGCAGGTGGAAATACGCCTGCCAGTCGATCGCGTCGTCCTTGTCGCTCCACGCCATATGCCAGACCGCGGCGCCGGGCAGGGTGACCGTGGGATATCCGGCTTCCCGGGCGCGCAACCCGTATTCGACATCGTCCCATTTCAGGAACAGCGGCAGCGGCTGGCCGAGTTGTTCGGCCACCTGCCGCGGGATGACGCAGGTCCACCAGCCGTTGAAATCACCATCGATACGCCGGTGCAGCAGTTTCGAATTGTCGCGGTCGCGTAGCGGATATTTGGCGAAATCGTGGTCGTAATCGACATTCGGCGCGGCCGACCACATGAAGATGTTGCGGTCGACGACCTCGCCCATCACATGCAGATGCGAGCGCTCCTGCAGGTTGAGCATCTGGCCGCCCACCAGTACCGGCGATTTCGCGAATCGGGCGAACGCCAGCGCGCGCAGGATCGAATCCGGCTCGATCTCGATATCGTCGTCCATGTAGACGATGAATTCGGCACTGGTGGTTTTCAGCGCCTCGTACATCACCCGGCTGTACCCGCCCGACCCGCCGAGATTCGGCTGATCGTGAATGGCGAGCCGGGCGCCGAGGACGGCGGCGGCCTCGTCGAATCCGGGCTCGTCGACGACCTTGCGGGTGCCCTGGTCGGGAATGATCACCGCGTCGATCTGCGCCAGCACCAGCGGATCGGCTCCGAGCGCTTTCAGCGTCGTCACGGCGTCGGTGGGACGGTTGAAGGTCGGCATACCGACCGCGATCCGGCCCTCCCCCGGTGCCTCGATCGGCGCGTACCACCCTCCGGACACCAAGGTGACCGCGGTGTCGGTGGTGATGTCGAACCAGAGCCAGCCGCCGTCCTCGAAGGGGCCGAAATCGGCCTCCATCTCGACCGACACCGTCTCCGCGCCGGAGGCCACCGCGAACTCACGGCCCTGGACGTGGATACGGGAACCGTCGGCCTTGGAGCGGTACAGGTCGACACGGCCGTGCCCGGCCAACTCCAGCCGCAGCACCACCGAGTCGAGCATGCTCCAGCGCCGCCAGTAGCTGGCCGGCAGCGCGTTGAAATAGGTGCAGAACGACACCTCGGACTCCGCACCGATCGACAGCGAGGTCCGGGTGGTGGCGTGGGCGCGCCGCGCGTTGGTCGCCGACTCCTCCAGGTAGAGGGTGCGCACATCCAGCGGCTCGCCCGGTCGGGGCAGGATCACCCGTTGCAGCAGCGATTTCGCTCGGGTCGCGGACGCACTGTGCGCCAGTGATGCAGAGGTCATACGTCGTTGTTCTCCTCGGCCAGCGGCGCACCCGTCTCCAGGTGCGGACGCAGCACATTGTCGAACATGTTCAGCGCGCTCGCGATGGCCATGTGCATGTCCAGGTACTGATAGGTACCGAGGCGGCCGCCGAACAAGACCTGCGCGCCGACGGTCTCCTTCTTGGCCAGCTCGCGATACGCGGTCAGTTTGGCCCGGTCCTCGGGTGTGTTGATCGGATAGTACGGTTCGTCGCCGGTCTTGGCGAAACGCGAGTATTCGCGCATGATCACCGTCTTGTCGGTCGGGTAGTCCCGTTCCGGGTGGAAATGCCGCGGCTCGATGATCCGGGTGTAGGCCGGATCGGCGTCGTTGTAGTTCACCACCGAGGTGCCCTGGAAATCGCCGGTGGGCAGCACCTCTGTTTCGAAGTCGATGGTGCGCCAGCCCAGCTCACCCTCGGCGTAGTCGAAGTAGCGGTCCAGCGGGCCGGTGTACACCACCGGGGCATCCGGATTCTGCGCGCGCAGCTCGTCGCGGACATCGAACCAGTCGGTGTCGACCCGGACCTCGATCAGGTCACTGGCGGCCATGTTCTCCAGCCACTTCGTGTACCCCTCCTTGGGCAGGCCCTCGTAGGTGTCGTTGAAGTAGCGGTTGTCGAAGGTGTAGCGGACCGGGAGCCGGGTGATATTGCCGGCGGGCAATTCCTTGGGGTCGGTCTGCCACTGTTTGGCGGTGTAGTCGCGGACGAACGCCTCGTACAGCGGGCGCCCGATCAGCGAGATGGCTTTTTCCTCGAGGTTCTGCGCGTCGGCGGTCTCGATCTCGGCGGACTGCTCGGCGATCAGTGCGCGCGCCTCGTCCGGGGTGAAATACCGGCCGAAGAATTGCGATACCAGGCCCAGCCCCATCGGGAACTGGTACGCCTGACCTTTGTGCAGGGCGAAAACGCGATGCTGGTAGCCGGTGAACTCGGTGAACTGCGTGACATAGTCCCAGACCCGTTTGTTCGAGGTATGGAACAGATGCGCGCCATATTTGTGGATCTCGATACCGGTTTCCGGTTCGGGTTCCGAATAGGCATTACCGCCGATATGCGGGCGGCGATCCAGCACGAGGACTCTCTTGCCCAGTAAGTTCGCGCTGCGCTCGGCGATGGTCAGCCCGAAGAAGCCGGAGCCGACGACGATCAAGTCGAACTGTGCGGTGTTATCTGAGTTACCCGGAGACGATGCGGCGGTCACGGGAGCCCAGCGTATCGGAAGCGTTTCGCGGCGCCAGTCGGAGTCGGAAGGTCAGGGGTATTGCCAGGTGAGCGGCTTTCCGCGCCGTCCGTCGCGGAAAACACGCGCCGGGGCCGGCGCGGTCCGGCCCCGGCGCGGGAAAAGTGCCGTTCACCGGCGCTGTCAGCGGTAGCCGTACGGGGCGACGCCGTAGGCACCGACCGGAACGGGCGTGCGGGCGGCCTCGATCCACCGTTTGGTGGGAGCGATGGCCGCCAGCACGAGGGTGAGGACGGCGAAGAGCGGAGCACCGAGAACGCTGATACCGCCACCGACGGCGACCACACCGATCACGACGACGGTCAGCACGATCGAGAGCACGCAACCGAGGATGACCATCACTCGCCCGGTATTGCTGCGACGCAGCAGCAGGATGCCGCCGGTCAGGAGCAACAGAGCAAGGACGCTGTAGGCGATGCCGAGCACCACACCGGTACCTGCGAGGTCGAAATCGAAATCGATATCGGGCCCGCTGGAACTCGAGCTGGAACTGCTCCGGCGGCGGGCGCCGGTGGCCAGAACGGCGCCGTTGGTCAGCGAACTCTCGGAGGTGGCCGAGGCGAGCACGAACATTCCGAAGGCGGACAACGCGCTGGCGACCCCACCCAGCAGGGCGAGAATCCCGGCGGTGATACCGGTCCCCCCACTGGGCGGCGCCTGATATCCGTAGGTGCCGGCGAACTGCGGCCCCGGCGCATAGCCCATCTGCTGCGCAGGCGGGGGCGGGTAGGCGGGCGGCGGCGAATACGGCGGCGATGGAAACGGCGGGCCGGGCTGTTGCGGCGGGTGACCATACGGATAACTCACGGGACCTCCCCCTCGTCACGGTTTCGGGCACTGTACCGCGCGTCGTCGGCGACCGTCGGCGCGCCGATTCCCGGCAAATGTGAAACACGAGCACCCGCACACGTATTCGTATGCGGGTGCTCGGCGGACGCCTTCGCTATTCGAGATTGTTCTCGGCGTAGATGCGCATCGCGTCCCGGATCAGTTCCGCCGTGCCTTCCGCGTGCACGTCGTAGTTGGCTCCGAAACGTTCGTCGGCGACATACATTTCACCCAGGCCCGTGAATTCCTGCGCGCCGGGACGGCGGCCCTGCCAGCCGCCGGTCACCCATTCGTAATGCCGCCCGGTGATCTCCTGGACCTCGGCGCTGTCCGGTGTGAGCCCGGCTTTACGCGCCCGCCCGAAGGCCGCGGCGATATCGAGTTGTGCCTGCTGGAACGCCTGTTTCTCCGCGGCGCTCAGCGAACGCCACCAGCGGTCACCACCCTCGTAGGCGTCCTTGCCCCAGCGTTCGACGACCTCGTCCTTGTACTGCGTGTGATCGAATTCCTCGAAGACTTCCGCCGCCACGAGTCGTTCACCTCTTTCCAACTTGCCCAATGTGGTGTGTACCGACACGATCCGGCGGCCGATCCGGTCCTGTTCCTGCCGCAGCAGGTCCAGCTGGGCGCGCAGCGCGGTGATCGCGTCACGCTCCCCGGCGAGGATCTCTCCGATCACCGGCAGGCCCATGCCGAGTTCACGGAGCAGCAGGATCCGCTGCAGCCGGACCAGCGAGCGCTCGTCGTAGTAGCGGTAGCCGTTCACGCCGATCCGGCTGGGCGGCAACAGCCCCAGCTGCCCGTAGTGGCGCAGGGTGCGGCTGGTGGTTCCGGCCGCTTTCGCCAGATCCTGGATGGACCATTCGTCGTTGCGTGAACCCGCGCCCACGACCTTCACCTCTTCCGTTCCGCGTCGGTGCCACCAGCCTGCAAGTTGACGCAACGTAAAGGTCAAGCCGTCCGGCGACGGTGGTGACTAGAACACCTCGGTGGTCTCCATTCTCGTCGGGATCTGCTGGGCTCCGGGTACGGGCGCGGGCCGGTCGCCGTCGACTGTGCCGGACCCGGCCGGGTGGATGCCGAACTCCGGTGTGCTGTCCGGTGCGGCGCGGCCGGCCGGCATCCGGCCGGGAATCGTCGCCGCCTCGGAATCGGCCGTGCCCGGCCCGGAACTGCCGGATTCGGTATCGGCGGGCGCCGCGCCGTCGGTGAGGCCGGGTACGAGCTGCATCAACGTGTCGAAGTCGACGACCTGCGCACCCAGGTCGGCGGTGTAGACGATGACGCCGTTCTCGAACAGCCGGTATTTGCCCGCGTCCTCGGGCAGGGGCAGTTCCGGGGTGACGGGCAATCCGAGCGCGCCCTGCATACCACCCGTCTCCGCGTAGGCGGTATCGATCGGCGAGGGGGTCGTGCCCGGCGCGACACCCGGGAGCGTCCCGCCCGGGGATACCGGGAGCGAGCCTTCCGGGGTACGCGGCACCGGTGCACCCGATTTCGTGCCCTCCGGCGAGGCCTCGTTCCACGGTTCGGTGGTTTCCGGAGCGGCGCCCTCCGGCAGCGGGTTCACCGGCGGTGGTAGCGGCATCGGTGTGGTGACCGTGAGTTCGGCGGGTGTCGGTCCCACCTCAAGGGCCTGGATATCGGCCGGCGCCCCGCCGTCGGGTGCGGCGGAGTACTCGGCGCGCAGGATCCGCCCGTCGCGCAGCAGTACCCGGCCGGCCGTGGCCTCCACCGCGGCGGTGGTGCGCGGGTCCTCCTGAGCGGTACCGCTGTAGACCTGGCAGTCGGTGGTATCGCAGGTCTGTGCGTAGGGCTCGCGGGTTTCGGCGAGCGCGTAGGACCGGGCGGCGACCGCCTGGGCTTCCAGGGCGGCGGGCGCCCAGTCCGGCGGCATCTCCGCCGGGACCACGCCGAGCAGATAGTCCTGGATGTCCACCCGGTTGACGGTGCGGGCGTCCCCGTTCTCGGCGGCCACACCGAGGGACCCGCGGTAGGCGCCGCCGCCGCACAACGTCAGATGCTCCGCCGCCGGACGGTTCGGGTTGGGGTCGATCGGATAGACCCACGGATCCTGGATCGGGTTCTCCCACAGGACCGGTCCGTCGCAGCCCTGGGTGACCACCGCGTGCGCGCCCCCGTCGGGTAGCGGCGTGAGCCGGACGGCCTCGCCGGCCTGTAGTTCCTGTCCGGCGAGCCGCATACCGGCGGCGGAGGTGACGACCAGATCGGCGCCGTCCTGTTCCTGCAGCCGGACCGATACCGACGCCGGTCCGATGGTGCCGATCTCGGCGCCCGGATAGTAGTAGGCGAGGATCTGGTCGACGTTTTCCCCGTTGTCGGCGTTGCGCAGCGCACCGTGCTGACTCAGTCCGCGCCCGTGCCCCGGACCGGCCTCGGCAAGCATCCGGTATACCTCTCCCGGGCCGGGCACGAGGAGCGCCCCGCCGATGGCCAGAGCGGTCGCCCCACAGGCGAGTAATGGGCCTGGACGGATCCGCCGGCCTCTCATCGACTGCGGCATACCAGGAACTACCAGCGTGTTCCCCATACGCCCTGAGGCTTTCGGACGAGTCATGTTGTTTCTATATGACATGCGAGCACTCCCATCGTCAGCCCGGACGCTTTCGACTCGGTACGACGTCGGCATGTCGTTTCGACCGGCCACGCTCCGGGAGCTACATTCGAGCGAACAGGAAAGCCTCAACCTCAGGTTTAGATTTGTGACGAATGTGGCTAGTGTGGTCCGTGGGACTGAAGTTCGCAAGCATGACTTGCTCACCGATCACTGGTTGCAACCCTGATTGGAGAAGCTCGTGCCCTACCGCAAACCGAAGCGTTCCTGTGTACTGCCGGTTGTCGCGTTAGTAGCGGTAGCGGGCCCGATCCTGCTGCCCACGGTCACCGACCCGGGCAAATCGACCGACCAGATCGAACTCACCGCGGTGCCGCCCCAACTCACCGAACTCGCGCTGCGCAACGCCCCCGATACCGTGCTACCCCTGGGTGAGCTGACCGGCCTCGACCTGCCGGACCTGCGCCTGGGCGATCTGCAGGCACTCGGCGTGCCCGGCATCACCCCGAACGGTACGACCACACCCACCGATCCGAGCCGCCGGCTGCCGGGACGGCAGCCCGGTCTGGGGTTCGTCACCGAGGGCGGGCCCCCGCCCGCGGACACCCCCGCGCTCACCCCCGGCGTCATTCCGCCGGAATTCATGGACGCGGTCGGTGCGCAGGTCAAGGAACTGAACCGGGAACAGCCCTTCAGCATGGTCGCGCTGACCGCTCCGGACCTGGCGAATACCACCGTCATGATCCGGGCCAAACAGCCCGACGGCGGCTGGGGCCAGTGGTACGAGGCCAACCCGATCGACGGCGCCGACGGCGTAGCGGCCGGTGGCCCCACCGGCACCGACCCCATCTACGTCGGCAACACCACCTCGGTGCAGGTGCTCGTCACCCGGAAACCGCAGCAGCACGGCGACGATCCGCTCGGACGGACCCCCGCCGCGGCGGGTGGTCCGCAGCAGCCGCCCGACCTCACCGCCGTCCTCATCGACCCCGGTCGCGGCGCGGTCGACGATCAACTCCAGGACATCGCCGCCGCCCTGCCCGGCGGCGGCCCCCGGGTCATCACCCGCAACCAGTGGGGCGCCGACGAATCGATCCGCTGCCAGGAGCCCACCTACGACGACGGGCTGGGCGGAGTCACCGTGCATCACACGGCCGGCCGCAACGACTACAGCAAATCCGAATCGGCCGGGATCGTCCGCGCCATCTACGCGTACCACTCGCAGACCCTGGGTTGGTGCGATATGGGATACAACGCACTGGTCGACAAGTACGGGCAGATTTTCGAGGGGCGCTACGGGGGCCTGGACAAACCGGTGCAGGGCGCGCACGCGGGCGGTTTCAACGAGAACACCTCCGGAGTCGCGATCATGGGCGACTACCAGGTCGAACAGCCCACCGACGCCTCGATCGAGGCCACCGGCAAATTCATCGGCTGGCGGGCCCGGATCGCCGGTCTCGACCCCAAGGGCCAGACCACCATGTATTCGGAGGGCACCGAGTTCACCCCGTACGCGCAGGGTGAGGAAGTGCATCTGCCGGTGGTTTTCGCGCACCGCGACGTCGGCAACACCAGTTGCCCCGGCGATGCCGCCTACGCGCAGATGGACCGGATCCGCACGATCGCCGCCGGCGAAGCGGGCGCGACCCGGTCGTCGACCCCACGCAGCCGGGCCGCCCGCTCGGATCTCGCCGCACTGGCCGATCTCACCGCCAAACTGCTGACCATGGTGAACGACAATGTGATCGCGAAATATTGGGTCTCCAAAGGCGGTCCGGACGGGCCACTCGGCCAGGCCGCGTCCGAGCCGATGCCCGCGGCCCAGGGACAGCAGTACGCCCAATTCGTGAACGGCTACGTCTACACCACACCGGACGGCCAGGTGCACGAGGTCGTGGGCAAGGTCCTGGATCGCTTCCTGGAACTCGGCGCCGATACCGGTGCGCTCGGCCTGCCGCTCACCGACGCCTACCCGGTCCCCGAGGGGCTGCGCACCGACTTCCAGAACGGCTCCCTGATCCTGAACCAGGTGGCCGATATCGTCACCACCGTCTGGAAGACCTACAACGACACCTACCAGCAGCAGTTACAGGGGCAGGACACCCGGCCCGGCACCGCGCCGCACGCGATACCCGGCACCGGTCCGGCCCCGCGGGTCGCGGCACCGCCCGCACCTGTCGCCGGGCCGGTCGAAGGACAATCACCGGTACCGCAGGTCGCGGGCCCGGTCCCGGAAGCTGCGGCAGCTCCCGCACCTGTCGCCGGGCCCGCCGAAGGACAACCCCCGGTTCCGCAGTCCACGCCGGCGCCCGCCGCCCAGGCCGGTCCGCCGCCGGCCGAAGCAGGTCCGGGACCCGCCGCCGAAGCCGGTCCGGCACCTCCGCCGGAGCCCGCGGCACCGCCCCCACCGGCCGCCTGACCTCCGCGTACCGACCGCGCCGGATCGTGCCCCGCACGATCCGGCGCGGTCGTCTCGTCACGGGTGGTCCGCCGCTCCGCCGCGACTACCCTTCCCCCGGCCACCAGCGTTCGAGGATCTGCGCGACACCGTCCTCGCTGTTGGTCCCGGTGATCTCGTCGGCGGCCGCGAGCGCCTCCGGATGAGCGTGCCCCATCGCTACCCCCAGCCCGACCATGCGCAGCATCGGGATGTCGTTGGGCATATCGCCGAACGCGACCATATCCGCGGGATCGACTCCGAGCCGCTCGCCCAGGGTCCGCAGCCCCGACGCCTTGGTGACCCCGGGCGCGGAGATCTCGATCAGACCGTGTTCGGTGGAGTAGGTGATATCGGCGCGGTCGCCGATATGGGCGGCCAGCGTCACCGCCATATCGCCGCTGCGGGCGCCGGGTAGCCGGATCAGCATCTTGATCGCCGGGGTGTCGATGACCTCGTCGCGGGCCACGGCGGTGTCGTCGGGATTCAGCCAGGCGTGCTCGTACTGCGGTGAGCTGACGAATTGCGGAGTGGCCGCGTCGTGCGCGCTGGCGCCGATCCGTTCGGCCGCCAGCCCGCATCCCGGCAGCACCTTCTCCGCGATATCGGCGACCCAGGCCAGGGTTTCCACATCCAGCACCGAGGCACCGAGCACCTTGTCGGTCCCGGCGTCGTAGAGCACGGCGCCGTTACCGCATACACACAGCGGCGCGAACCCGAGCCCGGCCACCACCGGGGCGATCCAGCGCGGCGGACGTCCGGTGGCCAGCACGAACGGCACTCCGTCGGCGACCAGCGCCGCCACCGCGGCCCGGGTCCGCGCCGTAACCCGCTCATAGGGATCGATCAGGGTGCCGTCCACATCGGAGGCCACCAGTTCCGGTCGGGTCTGCCGCGTTGCGCTCACCCGTTCCATTCTGCTGGGTCGGCCGCGGCGCACCGGCGGGCATACCCGTTCGCGGGGCGAACACGCAGCAGGCCGTCCGTCGCGCATCCCCGGGGATCGCTCCCTATGATCAGGGGCTACACCTGATATCGAGGGGAACGATGGCCGGCTTTCTGCTACGACGGGCGCTCAACTACGTCGTGCTGCTGCTCTTGGCGTCCTTTCTCACCTTCAGCCTCGCTTCGCTGACCTTCCGGCCGCTGGACAGCCTGGAACAGCGCAATCCGCGACCGCCGCAGTCGGTGATCGACGCCAAGGCCGAGGAACTACATCTGAACGAGCCGATTCCGCAGCGCTACGTCACCTGGGTGACGGGTGCGGTGCACGGCGATTTCGGTGAGACGCTCGGCGGGCAGCCGGTGAGCGAGGAACTGGGCCGCCGGGTCGGGGTCAGTCTGCGGTTGCTGGTCCTCGGTTCGATCATCGGCACGGTCCTGGGTGTGCTCATCGGTGCGGCCGGCGCGATCCGCCAGTACAGATTCAGTGACTATTTCACGACCGTCGTATCACTGCTGATCTTGTCGACCCCGGTGTTCCTGCTGGCGACGCTGCTGAAATTCGGTGCGCTCGAGATCAACTCGGCCACCGGGACACAGATCTTCCTCTACACCGGCGAAACGTCGGCGACCAGTATCGAGGGGCTCGGCGCCCAACTGGTCGACCGCCTGCAACATCTGGTGCTGCCCACCCTGGCCCTGGCCCTGGGCGGGATGGCCGGATACAGCCGCTACCAGCGCAATGCCATGCTCGATGTCCTGCAGAGCGATTTCATCCGGACCGCCCGCGCCAAAGGACTCACCCGCAACCGGGCCCTCTACAAACACGGTCTGCGAACCGCCCTCATCCCGATGGCCACGCTGTTCGCCTACAGCCTCGGCGGGCTGATCACCGGCGCCACCTTCACCGAGAAGATCTTCGGCTGGCACGGCGTCGGGGAATGGCTGGTCGATTCCATCAACGCCCAGGACATCTACGTGGTCGCCACGGTGACCGCGTTCGCCGGGCTGGTGGTCCTGGTCTCGGGTCTGCTCTCCGATATCGTCTACGCGATTCTCGACCCCCGGGTGCGTGTGGGATGAGCGGGTCAGGCCCGGAGGCGGCAGCGAAGCGTAACCACGCAGGGCCCCCGATCATGCCCGAGGACACAGCATGAGCATCAACGAAACCGAGATCCTGGTCCAGGGCGCGCCCGAACCGGCCGCCTCCGGCCGGCGCAAACTCATCCTGCGCCGCTTCCTGCGCAATAAACCCGCGCTGGTCGGTACCGCGGTGCTGATCCTGATGTTCCTGGCCAGTTTCGCACTGCCGTCGTTCCTGCCCTACGACTATCAGGACATCGACTACACCGCCCTGCTCCAACCGCCGAGCCCACAGCATCCCTTCGGTACCACCGAGATCGGCCAGGACGTACTCGCCCAGACCCTGCGCGGGCTGCAGAAGTCGCTGATCATCGGCTTGTGCGTGGCCGTGTTCTCCACCACCATCGCCGCCGTCACCGGCGCGGTGGCCGGATTGCTGGGTGGCTGGACCGACCGGACCATCATGTGGGTGGTCGACCTGCTGCTGGTGGTGCCGAGTTTCATCATCGTGGCCCTGTTCGCGCCGCGTACCAAGGGCAGCGGTTCGATCGTGCTGCTGATCATCCTGCTCAGTGTGTTCGGCTGGATGATCAGCGCGCGGATCGTGCGCGGCCTGACCATGAGCCTGCGCGAACGCGAATTCGTCCGGGCCGCCCGCTATATGGGCGCGCCGACCCGGACGATCATTCTCACCCATATCGTGCCGAATATCGCCTCGATCCTGATCATCGACACCACGCTCACCGTCGGCGCCTCGATCATGGCCGAAACCGGGCTCAGCTTCCTCGGTTTCGGGGTACAGCCGCCGGATGTGTCGCTGGGCACGCTGATCGCGAACGGCACCAGTTCCGCCATGACCTATCCGTGGCTGTTCCTCTTCGCGGGCGGTCTGCTGATCATCACCGTGCTCTGCGCGAACCTCGTCGGCGACGGCCTGCGCGACGCCTTCGACCCCGGCGCGAAACGCGCCCGGTCCCGGCCGTCGCGGAAGGCGCGCAAGGCGGCGGAGAAGTCCCGGCAGGCGGAGGAAGCGCGGACATGACCGGAGAGACCACGACGGTGCAATCGGCAGCGGACCGGGCCGTACCCGGTGCATCCGGCTCGGGCCAGGGCCGTGCGCCCCTGCTGGAGGTATCGGATCTGCGCGTTTCGTTCCCCAGCGAAGAAGGCCGCGTCGACGCGGTCCGCGGGGTGGACTACACGGTCGCCGACGGCGAGGTCCTGGCGATCGTCGGCGAATCCGGATCCGGGAAATCGGTGTCCTCCCTCGCCGTGATGGGTCTGCTGCCCGAACAGGCCCGGGTCACCGGCTCGATCCGGTTGCGCGGACGGGAGCTGCTCGGCCTCGGCGACCGGGAACTGTCGAAACTGCGTGGTAGCGCGGTGAGCATGGTGTTCCAGGACCCCCTCTCGGCGCTCACCCCGGTGTACCGGGTGGGCGATCAGGTCGCCGAAGCACTACTCGCGCACGGGAACATGAGCAAGGCCGAGGCGGCGAAACGCGCGGTTGAACTACTCGATCTGGTCGGTATTCCCGACCCGGAACTGCGCGCGAAGGCCTTCCCGCACGAATTCTCCGGCGGTATGCGCCAGCGGGTGGTCATCGCCATGGCGATCGCCAACGATCCGGCGCTCATCATCTGCGACGAACCGACCACCGCACTCGATGTGACGGTGCAGAAGCAGATTCTGAACCTGCTGCGCAAAGCCCGCGATATCACCGGCGCGGGCGTCGTCATGATCACCCACGATATGGGTATCGCGGCCACCCTCGCCGATCGCGTGGCCGTGATGTACGCGGGCCGGATCGTGGAAACCGCCACCACCGCCCAGGTTTTCCGAAGTCCCCGGATGCCCTACACCGTGGGGTTGCTCGGCTCGATCCCGCGGATGGACGGGCCGCCCCGGGCACCGCTGATCCCGATCGTCGGCGCGCCTCCGGCCATGCACGCGCTGCCGCGGGGATGTTCGTTCGCGCCGCGCTGCCCGGTCGCGGTCGAGGACTGCCGCGCCGCGGAACCCCCGCTGGCCGAGACCGTTCCGGGCCATCGCGCGGCGTGCATCCGTACGGACGAGGTCGATTCGGCGGCGCTGTTCGACGCCTATCGCCGCGAGATCGGCGAGCCGGCGGCGCTTCCCGCGACCGACCCGCAGCCGGTACTGAAAGTGACGGATCTGGTCAAAACCTTCCCCATCACCTCCGGGGTGATACTGCGCCGCCGCAAGGGCGAGGTCCGCGCCGTGGACGGGATCGGTTTCGAGGTCCGCGCCGGACGCACCCTGGCCCTGGTCGGCGAATCCGGGTCGGGTAAATCCACCACCCTCACCCAGATCCTGGACATGGTGAAACCGCAGGCCGGGACCATCGAGATCATGGGCCGCGATACCGCCACCCTCGGCGCCGCGCAACGTCGTGAACTGCGCCGCAAACTACAGATCGTCTTCCAGGATCCCACGGCCTCACTGGATCCGCGGCTCCCGGTTTCCGATATCGTCTCCCAGCCGATGCGCATCGCGAAGCGGCCGAAATCCGAGATCGCCCAGCGCGTACCGGATCTGCTGCGGCAGGTGGGCCTGCGGCCCGAACACGCCGACCGCTATCCGGGCGATTTCTCCGGCGGCCAGAAACAGCGCATCTGCATCGCCCGGGCGCTGGCCCTGGACCCCGAACTGCTGGTGCTCGACGAGCCGGTGTCGTCACTGGATGTCTCGATCCAGGCGGGCGTGCTCAATCTGCTGCGCGACCTGCAGGCCGAACGCGGACTCTCCTACCTCTTCGTCTCCCACGACCTCTCGGTGGTGCGCAATCTGGCCCACGATATCGCGGTGATGTATCGGGGCAAGATCGTCGAAGCGGGTCCGGCGGAACAGATCTTCGGCGATCCGGGACACGAATACACACGATCACTGATCGATGCCGTGCCCGTACCCGTGGTAGAGGGTTGACGGACGTGTTCTCCGGACCCACCGGCAGGAAGGATGAACGGCCATGAGGATTCGATCATTGCGGAGGCTCGCGGTACCGCTGTGCACCGTAGCCCTGCTCGCGGCCGGTTGTGGTGCGAACGATTCGGGGGCACCCGAGGGCGCGGTCGCCGAACTGGGCACGGTCAACGACATCAACCCGCACGATGTGAGCGAACTGCGCGACGGCGGGAATCTGCGCTTGGCCGCCACGTCCTATCCAGAGCACTGGAACCCGATGCAGATCGACTCCGACGGTGAATCGGCGGGCATCATGCGCCCGATGCTGCCGCGCGCGTTCACCACCGACGCGGCCGGTGCCATCTCGGTCAACACCGACTTCTTCACCGGCGTCGAACTGACCAATACCGAGCCGCAGCAGGTCACCTACACCATCAATCCCAAGGCGGTGTGGTCCGACGGATCCCCGATCACCTGGGAGGACATCGCTTCCCAGGCCAACGCCATGAGCGGCAAGGATCCGAAGTTCCTGATCGGCAACACCAATGGATTCGACCGGATCGAGAAGGTCGAACGCGGCACCGACGACCGCCAGGCGATCATCACCTTCAAGAGCCACTACGCCGACTGGGCCGGTCAGTTCGCCGGTAACTCCATGCTGCTGCCGAAGGAAGCCACGGCCACACCGGACGCGTTCAACGAGGCCTGGCGCAACGCCCCCGGAAAGACCTCGGGTCCGTTCGTCATCCAGTCCACCGACCGTGGCCAGGGCCGGATCGTGCTCGGGCGCAATCCGAAATGGTGGGGCGCGACGCCGAAACTCGACACCATCACCTTCAGCGTGCTGTCGAGCGAAGCGATGGTGCCGGCGCTGGCCAACAACGAGATCGACGCCATCGGCCTGGCCACCCGCGACGATATGCAGACCGCCCGCAACACCCCCGGGGTGGCGATCCGGCGTGCTCCCGGTAACAGCTGGTCGCATCTGACCTTCAACGGCGCCCCGGGCTCGCTGCTGGAGGACCCGAAACTTCGGGTCGCCATCATCAAGGCGATCGACCGCGCCGGTATCGCCAAGGCCATGCAGAACGGCCTGGTGAATGACCCGCAGCCGCTTAACAACCACATCTTCATCCAGGGTCAGAAGGGCTATCAGGACAACAGTCTGCCCTTCGACCCCGAGGCCGCGAAGCAGGAACTCGATGCCCTCGGCTGGACGCTGAACGGGGACGTCCGGGAGAAGGACGGCCGCAAACTGGTGATCCGCGATGTCATGTACAACGACAAGACCTGGGTGCAGGTCGCGCAGATCATCCAGCAGAACCTGCGGCAGGTGGGGATCGAACTCGCCATCGAGACCAAACCCGGCAGTGGTTTCTTCACCGACAACATCCAGCCCGGCAATTTCGATGTCGGCCAGTGGGTGTGGATGGGTGACGCGTTCCCGCTGAGCAGCATCCCGCAGATCTGGGGCTACTACCCCGATAATCTGCAGGGTAACTACGGTCGCATCGGATCGCCCGAGCTGAACGATCTCATCGAGAAGACGCTGACCGAACTGGACCCGCAGAAGGCCATCGAACTGGCCAATCAGGTCGACCAGGAGGTCTGGGCCGAGGGTCATTCGATCCCGCTGGTGCAGTCGGCCGGAAACGTCGGCGTCCGCGACAACCTCGCCAACTACGGCGCCGCGGGACTGGCTTCCCTGGACTACACGAAAATCGGTTTCCTGAAGTGAGCTCCCGGATAGGCCATCCGCTGGCCTATCCGCTGTGCGTGACCATCGGCGCCCTCGCGGTACTCACCGCGTGGGCGCCGTTCGCCGATCCGGACCAGTTCAGCGCGCTGGTGGTGGTCGGCGCGGGCATCGTGGGATACAGCGGGTACCGGGCCGCGGTCGCGCTGGGGGCGGTGGGCTTCGGGGCGGAGAAGTCCAGGACAGTGGCGGTACGGCGGGTCAGGCAGGAATACCAGCTGGTCAGCCGCTCCTGGCTCGAGTTGCGCGACAATGGCGACGACAGCTGGCTCCCGGTGTACTTCACGCCGGAGCTGATCGGTTTCACCGGCGGCACCGCCCTGGTGACCGAGCGGCAGATCGTGCTGCGCCCCGATCCCGGCGGCACCGAGCTGCCCGGTGGACCGCGCGAGTTCCGGGTACTCCCGGCCGGCCGGGCCCGGGAGACCGAACCGCCCGGTCGCCTGGTCGACAATCCGATCCGGGTGGACCCGGACGCGGAGGCCCGGGTGGCCACCGCCGCGAAGACCACCCGCCGATTACTGCTGGACGCCCAGCCGGCGGTCGCCGCCCCGTTCGTCGCGCTGCTGTGGCTGTACGTGATGGGTGGCGGGACCGGCGCGTTCGTCGCCGCCATGTGCGTCGCGGCCGCGACCGGGACCTGGCTCAGCGCCGTCCGCGGGTCGGACCCGAGCTGAATGCCGTGCACGAGATACGGCCGAATCGATCGCCCGCGAACGGCCTACCTGCTCGGCGACGGCCCTTCGCAATCGGGACGCAATGCCTCGGCAGTTACGAGCAGTCACTCCGCGGGCCGTCGGTTCGCTCTGCGCTGGATCGCGTGCGCCGACTTCTCGGAATGGGGCTCGGAGTGTTCGAGTCGACCACCGGATCGAGTCTCCGGTCGATGGTAGTGCCGGTCTCCTTGTCGCTCCCTGTGGCGATCAATGATCGTCCGGGCCGAGGTCCCAGAGTGTGCGCAAGGTGGCTTCGGCCTCTTCGCGCCGCGTAATACCCGGCGTAATCGCACTGGGATGGTTTCCGATCTCCTCGGCGAGCACCGCCACGGCCCAGTCGCGGTCCGCGTCACCGGCTTCGATGGCATCGTCAAGTCGACGCAGGGCTTGCCCGAGGGGCACGGTAATACTCGGGCCGTGGGCCCGCTCCATCTCCCGGGCAATGCGGGCGGCGGCGAGATAGCCTTCGGCGTCGGGATCGAAGTGCTTTGCGAGGGCTGCATCACGCCAGTCCTCCCAGCGCTCGTCGGGCTCGGGTCGACGAACGTCCTGCCGCGGATGATCCAGCAGGTGATGCGCCTGTCCGACGGCGCTCGACAGTGACCCCACAGTCTGCCCGGGATTGACAAGGGGGGCCACCAGTACCTGCGGTCTTTCGCTGTCGGGGGCCACCACCATCAAGGGCCGGTCACCCTCTCGCGCGGTATCGGCCCGGCCGACGTGCCACCCTTCGGCACGAAGCCTGGTGATCATGGCGGTCAGCGTGGGCGAGAACGCGACGATATCGTCGATATCGTCGCCCAGCCCGGTCACGACTCGAGTCGACCCGCCGCTGTGATGGGAGAGAGGTTCGCGGGAGATCTGCTGCCAGGTGACACCGTGTGCGGCATCCGCAGCCGGCAGATGATGACCGGTCGTTACTTCGAGAATGTCCTTTTCGCGCTTCACCGACGCCGAGGCCCCGCCGGTCGCCGCTTTCGCGACCCGACCGGCGAGCTTCCGCAGCAACTGCGGCAACCCATCCGACTTGCCCATCTCGCACCTCCGCGCCACCTATTTTCGGGCGTGGGCGGATCTGCGAGACCCTCGGGGTGAGGTGACCGAGGGAGAAACCGGGGTCGAGAAGTGAGAGAAATTCGGCGAGAACAGTTTTGAGTGATCGCGAGTTCGGTCCTCTCGGCGAGGACCGGCCTCCGGTGCGCGGCGTCTGCGGGCGAACTCAGTGCGGGATGGAATCGATGATCGCCCGGGCGCCCTGACGCAGCAAATCGGAGCCGACGAAGAAACCGAGGGCCTGCGGATCCTCCGGTACGCCCCAGTGCTGCGAATCCAGCCACCGGGTGCCCTCGAGATCGAACACCTTTCCGCGCAGCGACAGCCGGCCGGTGGGTTCGATCACGCAGACCCCGGCGATCGGGGAATTGCAGTGCCCCTGCAGGGCGTGCAGCATGGCGCGTTCGGCGTCGGCGACGCGGCGCGTCTCGGCATGGTCGAGGTGCCCGGCGAGTTCACGGACCTCGTCGTCGGCGGCGCGACAGGCGAGGGTGAGCACGCCCGCGCCGATCGGCGGGCACATGACCTCGAGCGGCAGGATTTCGGTGATCCGGTCCTGCCGGCCGATGCGATGCATCCCCGCGACGGCGGCGATCAGCACATCGCAGTAACCGTCCTCCAGCCGCTCCAGCCGGGTGTTCATATTCCCGCGCAGCGGTTTCATCACCAGCCCCGGATAGTGCAGGCGCAGCTGTGCCGCCCGGCGCACCGAACTGGTCCCGACCACCGTCCCCGGCGGCTGCTCGGCCAAGGGCCGGCCGTCCTTGGTGATGATCGCGTCGCGCACATCGTCGCGCTCCGGGAAACCGGCGAACGCGATACCTTCCGGGATCGGGATATCGCCGGGAATGTCCTTCAGGCAATGCACGGCGAGATCGGCCCGGTCCTCCAGCAGCGCGTCGTCGATCTCCTTGACGAAAGCCCCCTTGCCGCCGAGCTTCGCCAGATCACCCATCCAGCGGTCGCCGGCGGAGGTCACTTTCACCAGTTCGGTTTCGACACCGAACTCGGACAGACCGGCCGCGACCTGCTCGGCTTGGGCTACTGCCATAGGACTGGCCCGGGTCGCGACCCGGATAATGCGCGAGGCCATGGCGTGACTCTACCGTTGCCGTAATTCGCCCTGAAGGGCGGTGGAACGCCTTCGGGCCGGAGTGACCCTGGTTACGGCCGGATGAAGGTCAGTAGTGATAGCGAGCCTGGGCGATAAGGATGTTGTCGCCGGAGACGGCATAGACCAGGCGGTGCTCGTCGTTGATCCGGCGAGACCAGTACCCGGACTTATCGCCCTTCAACGGCTCGGGCTTGCCCAACCCGGTGAACGGGTCACGGTCGATATCGTCGATCAAACGCATGACCCGCAACGCCATTTTGCGATCGGTGGAGATCCAGTGGCCGAGGTCTTCGAATGCGACCTTCGCGAATGTGACTTTCATTCGAGCTCTTCGGCGAGCTTCGCCAAGTCCACTTCGACAGAATCACCGGCCTCGAGCTGGGCAATACCTTGCGCGAGGCGCGCAGCATTGACGGGAGAACGCATGAGGTAGAGGGTTTCGCGAAGAGAGTTGTACTCGTCCTCGGAGATCAGCACGGCATTGCCTTTGCGGCTGGTGATATGCACGGCGACGGCGTCGTCGTTCACCTGTTCGATAAGCGGGTACAGGTTGGCCCGCGCCTCGCTGGCGGACATGCTGGTCATCGGCCGTTCCCTTCCCTGCGTCGCCACTGAATGGTACCGGTTTATGGTACGTGTCGTCGAGCAATCCGGGTAGGCGCAACCTTGCCGGCCGCAGAACCGCAGGCAGGTATGCCACCTACCACGTGACCAACGGCAGCCCAGGAATCCGTCGAGAGGTAGTGGAGGCGGCGCCATCGCTCTCTGGGATCCGCGCGTCGACCAGCTTCGCCGGGTTCAGCCAGCCGACCGGGTCCTCGGGCCACGCTGCCGGATAGCGATCCGCCTCATGCACTCGGCGCAGGGCCGCAACACATGCCGGTAGGTCGGCGAGGGCTCTGGGCCGGATATCCACCGACCACACCGCGCTACCCGGCCGGTTCGGACACCTTCCGGGAGCGCAGCTCATGCCCCTTGGAGGTCTTGCAGCGGCCCGACTCCAGATCCCACTGCCAGCCGTGCAGGTTGCAGGTCAGCGTCTTTCCGTCCACCACACCGAATTTCGACAGGTCGGCCTTCAGATGCGGGCAGCGACGCTGGATCTCCCAACCGGCCACCTCCACCGAGGCCGAATCGTCGTGCGCTTCGGAGAACCAGCCGTCCGCGTAGGCGATCCGCTCGTCGGTGAGGCATTTGAAGAAGGTGTACAGGTACTCGTTGTACCCGCCGATCCGCCACGCCTGGAAACGGGTGGACAGGAAAATGGTGTTCACCCAGTCGGGTTCGTTGTCCCGCAGGACGGTGCGCACCAGTTCGGGGGCGATCCGGAAGCCGTAGCGGTATTTGCCCTCGCCCTCCAGCGGCGCGCGCACGGCCCGCTTCGGGAAGTCCAGGACCACGGTCTCCTCGCCGATCACGAGCCCGACCGGGTAACCGATACCGTCGCAGATCAGATCGCTCTGCGCCATGATCGGCTCGAACAGCGCCTGCAGCGGTTCCAGCAGAGGTTCGCCCTCGGCGGGCGCCCAGGTCTTCTTCTCCGCCACCAGCACCGGCGCCAGCCGCTGCGCCATCTTTTCGATGTACGCGGCCTTGTCGGTCCAGATGGTGTCGGGATCGTAGGGGTGATCCAGTTCGAGTTCGGCGCCGTGCACCTCGACCACCGAACCGGGCACCATCAGCACGCCGCGGTCGTGACCGTGCTCGCGCATCTGCTCGAGGAAGACCATCTGGTCGGGGAAGATATTGCCCTCGTCACCGTGGTCGTCGTTGAGATAGCGCAGTTCGTCGTCGAGGAAAACCGGCGGTCCGGCGGACGGGACCACCCAGGTGGCGCCGACCTGCTCGATATAGCTGCGGGCCCGGTCCATTCCGCGCTGCCGCTTCTGTTTACCGAAATTCGATTTCGTCCGGGCCGGGATGTCGTAGACCATCGGATACCAGATGGCGCCCGAGTACTGCAGCAGATGAATATCGATCGTGCCGAACGCCTCGTGCAGCACGTCCATATCGACCGGCCGCGCGTCGTTCATATTGAAACAGGTGGTTTCGCCGTCGGAGACGATCAGCCCGGAATCACCGATCGGGCCGTCCGCGGGGGCGCGCAGCGCGACGATCATGATCTCCAGTTCGGCGCCCGGATCGCCGCCGCCGATCCCCATCGACCCGTTGATCTTGTGTTTGACCGAATCCTCGGTCTCGAAGAATTTGTGGAAGCCCAGTTTCTCCAGCTCACGGCGCAGATCCGGGACCGGGTAGTCGGGCAGCAGAACGGTCGCGTCCTTGTTCACGTACTCGGCCAGATGCGCGGCGTCGAAATGGTCGCGGTGCAGATGCGACACATAGAGGAAATCGCAGTTACCCAGTTCCTCCCAGTCGAGCTGGGTGTTGTCCGGGAAAGGGAACCAGGAACCGAAGTACGCGGGGTTCACCCAGGGATCGCATAGGATCGAACCGGCCGCGGTCCGGATATGGAATCCCGCATGTCCGACGCTGGTGATCTGCACGAGCTCGCTCCTCCTGACCGTTTACGGCCCTCCAGGGTAGTGCTTCAGGACGAAATGTCCCCGATGCAGTAGCCGTCATCACCCTGTTCGAGTAGAAATGTCCGGTTCTGCGTGATTCCGGACTCATTCGTCACCGGCACCGCGACGGCCATATATCCGGTCGTGAGCGGCTGGGAACTGATCTGCTGATCGGTGAATCCGGTGATCGAGCCGAGCGTACCGGGATTCTCGGCGAGCGGCGCGGCCACGGGCGCGCCGGTGGCCTCCGGATCCCAGGTGGCCGGGCTCGCCGCGCAGACCAGAGGGTACTGCTCCTCCAGGTCGGCGGGGTCCAGCGGCTGCCCGGCCGAGCGGGCCAGGTAGCGGCGCACGGTGTGCCGGGCGTCGGCGGCGTCGTAGACCGGTTCCACACCCGCCTCGGACACCCGGCCGCAGGCATACCCGGCGGCCACCCGGTGCTCGTCCACGGTGACCGTGGTGACTCCGTCGGTCCAGGTGAGCATGCCGTCCACCGCGGCACCCGGCTGGGCCAGCGCGCTGAGCACGGCGTCGCGGTCGGTGTACATGGTCTGCACGGTGAGCGGCGGAATGGTCCAGCAGGTGCTCTGCAGGGTCGCGATATCCGCCGACCGCAGGTCGGCGGCGAACCGTTGCAGCGCGGGGGCGGCGTCGGGCACCCCGGGGACCGCGCCGACCGCGGGCGCGTCGGCGGGGACCGGTGGCAGTGGGGGAACCGACGGCGGTGCGCCCGCGGACGTCGCCTGCTGCTCCGTGCTCGGCGCGTCGCCCTCGGAGGCCTGCACCGGCGGGCTGCCGGCATCGTCGCCCGGGATTCCGGATACCGAGTCGCATCCGGTGCCGAGCAGCACTCCGGATACCGCGAGCCCGACGGCGAGAGCGCGAACGCGGGCGCGTCGCGCGGTCTCACGGCCGATTCGGCGCAACGGTACGGGACGGGCGCGTTCCACTTCGACGATCACCTTTCCTGCGGTACATAGCGGTTCGGTCGAGACATCGGGGTTCGACCGCACCACGGCGGGCCCGGGATCCGGCGGGCCGGGGCGCGCGCGGCGGACCGGACGCTGCCGGTCATCATGACAGCGACTACGCTAGCGGACTTGTGGAACCCGTCTACCGGACGATCATCGGGCTGGCCCGGACCGTCTTCTTTCTCGAGGGCCTGAAGTTCACCGTCACCGGCGATGAGAACATTCCCGCGGCAGGGGGCGCGGTGCTCGCGGTCAACCACACCGGGTACATGGATTTCACCTATGCGGGTCTGCCGGTACGCACCCCCAAACGCTATATCCGCTTCATGGCCAAGAGCGAGGTCTTCGACAACAAGATCGCCGGGCCGATCATGCGTGCTCTCAAACATATTCCGGTGGACCGGGCCGCGGGCGCCGACTCGTACAAGGCCGCGGTGGATTATCTGCGGCGCGGCGAACTGGTCGGCGTATATCCCGAAGCCACCATCAGCCGCAGTTTCGAGATCAAGGACCTGAAATCCGGCGCCGCCCGGATGGCGATCGAGGCCGGCGTACCGATCATCCCGATCACCATCTGGGGCGCCCAGCGGGTCTGGACGAAAGGTCATCCGAAACGGCTGGGCCGCACCAACACCCCCATCTCCATCGCCGTCGGCACACCGATCCAGCCCTATGAACCGGCGTCCGAACTCACCGCCGAACTCAAGACCGCCATGCAGGAACTACTGCGCGGCCTGCAGGAGAACTACGCCCACGAACCCGGTGCCTACTGGGTTCCGGCCCGGCTCGGGGGCGGTGCGCCTACCCTGGAAGAAGCCGATGCGATGGACGCCGCCGAGGTCGCGGAACGGATCGCCCGGAGACGGGCCGAACTCACCGGCCAGGACGACACCGGCGCGTAACGTTACCCACCATGGGCGGGTAGGTGCCGAGCAGCGGGTAACCCGCAGGTAGTGAGCAGGAGTTGCGATGGCGCGGGAGCCGGTTTTCGATGTGCTGGCCGGGCTGGCGCACACCGTCCTCTTCGCGCAGGGGGTGCGCCTCGATATCCGCGGGCAGGAGAACATCCCGCGCACCGGGGGCGCGGTGCTTGCGGTGAACCACACCTCCTACCTGGATTTCATGGAGGTCGGGGTCGTGGGACGCCGGTCGGGCCGCAATGTGCGGTACATGATGAAAGCCGAACTCGAGCACGGCATCGTCGGATTTCTCATGAAGCACTGCAAAGCGATCGGCGTCGACCGGACCGCCGGCGCGGAATCGTTCGGCCGGGCCGTCGACGCGCTGCGCGACGGTGAGCTCGTCGTGGTCTATCCGGAGGCCACCATCAGCCGCAGCTTCGAATTGAAGGAATTCAAATCCGGTGCGGCGCGCATGGCGCTGGAGTCGGGGGCCCCGATCGTTCCACTCACCATCTGGGGAGCACACCGCATCTGGACCAAAGGTTTCCCGAAACAACTGGGCCGGCACAACTTCCCGGTCCACATCCGCATCGGCGAACCGCTGGTCGCCGCCGGTTCGGTCGACGAGGTGACCACTGCGCTACGCGGCCGGATGAGCGAACTCCTGACGGCGGCGCAGGAGGGGTACCCGATGCCCGCCGGTCGGCCGTGGGTCCCGGCCCGGCTGGGCGGCAGTGCTCCGACGCTCGAGCAGGCCGCGGTCCTGGAAGCCGAGGAGTACGCCCGGAGGCGGATCCAACGGCCATAGGCTCCGGCGCCTGTAGGGTCCGGCGCGGTTCCCGGAACGGGATCGGAGACCACCGGGCCGTTCGGGTACCCACCCGGACCTGACCGGGATCAGAACTGTCCCGCGGCACGTCCTGTCCCGCGGCACGTCCTGGTCCGTGTTCCGCCTCGGGACCTCGGACGCCGACGCAACCCACGTGCGTCGAGTCTTACGAGACACCTCAAAGGGGTGAGGCCCGTCTCGCCGTTTCGGCCTCGAAGCGCATGCGCCGCAGGCGCGAGTCTCGAGGCCGAAACGGCGAGACCAAGGGGGCCTCAACCCCGCGCCGGGCTGCTCGCGAAGGCGGTCGGATGCGAGGCTCGCCGAGCATGCGGAATGAGCGGCGAACGGGCAAACAGCGCCGAGCCTGGCGTCAAGCGACCGATCAACCTTCCCACCTGCCCTGTTGACAAAATACCCTAGGGGGGTACCGTAACAACTGGAGAGCGCGAGGGCGGAGAGCCGCCGGAGCCTCCACGGAAACGGAGCATCGAATGAATACGCCGACAAAGTTCGCCGGGTTCGCGCTCGGACTCGTCGCGTTGTTCGGGGTCGCGCTGGGCGTCGGTGCCCTGGCCGGCACCGGGGACAGCGAACCGGAAGCCCACGACGCCGCGGCCGGGGAACCCGCCGGGGACGCGACCCCCGGTGGGCTGACCAGCAGCGCCGGGGGCTACACCCTGGTCCTGGACGAGCCGGTCACCAGCGCCACCCGCGCGGCGACCCTGCGGTTCCGGATCGAGGACAGCACCGGGCGGCCGGTGACGCGGTACACCCCGAACCACGAGAAAGACTTGCATCTGATCCTGGTTCGCCGTGATACCGCCGGTTACCAGCATCTGCACCCGGCGCTTGGACCGGACGGCACCTGGAGCACCCCGGTCGACCTCACCCGTGCCGGCGACCACCGGGTCTTCGCCGATTTCGTCACCGCCGAGGGGCAACCCTTCACTCTGGGAGCGGAACTGCGGGTCGCCGGGCAGTACACGCCGCGTCCGCTACCGGCGCCGAACACCACCGTCACCGTGGACGGCTACACCGTCGCCCTGAACGGCACCGTCGCTCCCGGGCGCGCCACCGATGTCACTTTCAACGTCACCCGCGACGGCGGGCCCGTGACGGACCTGCAGCCCTATCTGGGGGCGTACGGTCATCTCGTGGCGCTGCGGACCGCCGACCTCGGCTATCTCCACGTCCATCCGGCCGGTCACCCGGGTGACGGGAGCACCCCGGCCGGACCGGGCGTAACCTTCGCGGTGACGGCACCCGGACCGGGCGACTACCGGCTGTTCTTCGAGTTCCGCCACGGCGGGGCCGTACACCGCGCCGAGTTCACCGTGCCCGTCGCGGAAACCGCCGGGGACCAGGCCGGGCACACCCCGGCAGACGCGCAGACCGCCCCCGAACCCACCGGACACGGCCATGGGCACTGACCCCCGGCCAACGGAGCCAACGATGAGTACACAGACTGCACCGGACACCGCGCAGACCGATAACCGGACCGCGCAGGTCGAGTTGGTGATCGGCGGGATGACCTGCGCATCCTGCGCCAATCGCATCGAGAAGAAACTGAACAGGCTCGACGGTGTGACCGCGACGGTCAACTACGCCACCGAGAAGGCCCGGGTGCACTACCCGGACACCGTGGCGCCGTCCGATCTGGTGGCGGTGGTGGAGCAGGCCGGCTATACCGCGAGCCTGCCGCAGCCGCCCGCCGCGGAACCGGACACCACCGAACCGGCCGACCCCGCCGACCGGCTGCGCACCCGGCTGCTGATCTCGCTGGTGCTGACCGTGCCGGTGATCGCCATGGCGATGATCCCGGCGTTGCAGTTCACCAACTGGCAGTGGCTGTCGCTGACCCTGGCCGCGCCGGTCGTGGTGTGGGGCGCGCTGCCCTTCCACCGGGCGGCCTGGACCAACCTGCGGCATGCCACCGCGACCATGGACACCCTGGTCTCGCTCGGCACCCTGGCCGCGTTCGGCTGGTCGATCTACGCGCTGTTCTGGGGCACCGCCGGTACGCCGGGGATGACGCACCCCTTCGAGTTCACCATCGCCCGGATGGACGGCACCGGCAGCATCTATCTGGAGGCCGCGGCCGGGGTCACCACCTTCATCCTGGCCGGCCGGTACTTCGAGGCCCGGTCCAAGCGACGGGCGGGTGCGGCGCTGCGGGCCCTGCTCGAACTCGGCGCCAAAGAGGTCTCGGTCCTGCGCCGGACCGGGCAGGACGACTGGTCCGAACAGCGGATACCGGTCGAACAACTGTCCGTCGGCGACCGTTTCGTGGTGCGGCCGGGCGAGAAGATCGCGACCGACGGCGTGATCACCGACGGCGCCTCGGCGGTCGATGTCTCCATGCTGACCGGCGAATCGGTGCCCTTGGAGGTAGGGCCCGAGGACGCGGTCACCGGCGCCACCGTGAACGTGGGTGGCCGGATCACCGTGCGCGCCACCCGGGTCGGCTCGGACACCCAGCTCGCGCAGATGGCGAAACTGGTCGAGGACGCACAGACCGGGAAGGCGCAGGCCCAGCGGCTGGCCGACCGGATCTCCGGTGTCTTCGTACCGATCGTCATCGCGCTCGCGGTCGCCACGCTCGGATTCTGGCTCGGCACCGGCGGTTCGGTGGCCGCGGCGTTCACGGCGGCGGTGGCGGTCCTGATCATCGCCTGCCCCTGTGCGCTGGGCCTGGCCACGCCGACCGCGCTCATGGTCGGTACCGGACGCGGCGCCCAGCTCGGCATTCTCATCAAGGGACCGGAGGTGCTGGAATCGACCCGCCAGGTGGATACGGTCGTCCTGGACAAGACCGGCACCGTGACCACCGGCCGGATGGCCCTGGTCGACGTGGTGGCCGCCGCCGGCGAAGACACCGGCGAGGTGCTGCGGCTGGCCGGATCGCTGGAGGACTCCTCCGAACATCCGATCGCCCGTGCCATCGCCGAAGGTGCCCGGGAACGGACGGCCGGGCTGTCCCCGGTCGAGAGCTTCCGGAACAGTGCCGGACTCGGCGTGGAGGGCGTGGTGGACGGCCATGCGGTGGTCGTCGGCCGGCCGGGCCTGCTCGCCGACTACGCACTGCACCTCGACGATGCGCTGCAGGAGTCGTTGCGGGAGGCCGAGAGCCAGGGCCGCACCGCGGTGGCGGTCGGCTGGGACGGCCGGGCCCGCGGGGTGCTCGTGGTCGCCGATACGGTGAAACCGACCTCCGCCGAAGCGGTTTCCCGCCTGCGGGCGCTCGGTCTGACCCCGATCATGCTCACCGGGGACAATGCCACCGCGGCGGATGCCATCGCCCGCCAGGTCGGTATCGACCAGGTGATCGCGGAGGTGCTGCCGCAGGACAAGGTCGCGGTGATCGAACGCCTGCAGCGGGAGGGCAAACGCGTCGCCATGGTCGGTGACGGCGTGAACGATGCCGCCGCGCTCGCCCGGGCCGATCTGGGCCTGGCCATCGGCACCGGCACCGATATCGCCATCGAGGCCGCCGACCTCACCCTGGTCCGGGGCGACCTCACCGCCGCCCCCGACGCCATCCGGCTCGCCCGCCGCACTCTCGGCACGATCAAGGGCAACCTGTTCTGGGCCTTCGGTTACAACGTCGCGATGATTCCACTGGCCATGGCCGGCCTGCTGAATCCGATGCTGGCCGGTGCCGCCATGGCGTTCTCCTCGGTGTTCGTGGTCAGCAACAGTCTGCGGCTGCGGAATTTCCGCCCCACCCACTGACCGGGCACGTCCCCGCCGGGCCCCGGATCTTCCAGATCCGGGGCCCGGCGCGTATTCAGCTCACGGGTTCGCGGTCCCCCGGAACCGGCGCTCTGGCCGCGACGACCACCGCGATCAGGGTCAGGACACAACCGAGCACTTTCACCAGGGACAGCTCCGCGCCCGTGGGCAACAACCGGTCCAGTACGAGCGACGCCGTCAACTGGCCCGCCACCGTGCTCAAACCCATCAGCAGCACCCCCACCCATCGCACCACCAGCACACCGGCGGCGATGAACAGCACTCCGATCACACCGCCCAGATACAACCACGGTTCGCGGGGGAATTCGGCCGGCACACCGGTCCGGGCCACCACCAGCGCTTCCACGATCAGCAGGCCCAGCAGGCCGACCGCGAAGTTGATCACCGTGGCGGCGAACGGGCTCCCGGTCGTACCGATCCGGCCGTTCCACGCCTGCTGCCAGGCCAGCCCGATGCCGGCCGCCGCCGGCAGCAGCAGGAGCAGCGGTCCCGGGACACCTTCGAGCCACGACGAGGTGCGCAGCGATTCCGGCGCCGAGCCCCCGGAGCCGGCCAGCAGTACCGCGCCCACCGCCAGCACCGCGCCGCCGAACCGCGCCGTGGTGACCGGGGTGCGGCCGCCCGGCCCCACTCCGAGCCGGTCCACCAGCAGACTGCTCAGCAGCTGACCGGATACCGCCGCGACCGTGAACGCCGTGACTCCGAGCGCGGCGACCGTCAACGACTGGCTTGCCACGAACAACCCGCCGAACAACCCGCCCAGCAACTGCCAGGGCCGCAATTCGCCCGCGGCGACCGAGCGACGGACCGCCCGCAACCCCGCCCGGAGCCGAGAACTGAACAGCACCGCCACCGCCAGCACCAGGAAACCGCTGCCGAAGCTCACGACTGCCGCCGCGACCCCGTCCTGCAGCCGCGCCCCCAGCTCACCGTTGATCCGCCCCTGGACGGCGACCCCGGCTCCGATCAACAGCCCGGAACCCAGACCCCACCGCCGCGAAACCATGACCGCACCCTACCGACGCCGGCGTGCGCGGTGCCCGGGCCGGCCATCCGCGGCTCAGGTCTGCGCATCGGTCTCCGATCCCGGCCGCGGCGGCAGCCAGAACGGTGTCAGCACGCCCAGTGCCAGGATGGCGACGCCCAGCAGCGCGATCGTCGAGGAGACCGACAGCCACAGTGTGGCCAGCGCGACGAACCCGAAAACCGCCAGGGACAGCAGTTCCTCGAGCAGTCCGGACACCGACATCACCGTGGCACGCGCGGGCCCGCCGATGGCGTCCTGGAGCCGGGCCTCGGCGACGATCGCCGCGTTGTACACCACCCCGTAGGCGGCGGCGATCGAGGCGAAACCCAGTCCGGTACACAGGTAGACCGCGCCCGGCCAGCGCACCGCGAGCCCGGCGACCACCGCGCCCGCACCGAACAGCACCCCGGCCGCCCCCAGCGCCCACGCCAGAATGCGCGCGGGAAGCGCTTCGGTCCGGCCGGCCAGCAACGAACCGAGCAGTGACCCGACCACGGTCACACCCACCAGAACGGGAACGAACGAAGTGGCCACACCCGCTTCCCCGGCGACCAGCCCGAAGTACTCGTCGAACGCGGTGATCCCGTAGAGCAGTGCCCCGAGCACCACACCGTGCCGGACCAGCCGGACCCGGACCGCCTCGGCGACACCGGTACGCAGCATCAGCAGATACCGTCCCAGCGTTCCCGCCCCGGCCGCGGCCGGGGCGTCGGCCCGGGCCCCTGGACCGGTGGTCACCGGCCGGGGGCTCGGGGTTATGACCGCGGGGGTCGCACTGTCGGCGCCCGTCTCCTCCAGCTCGCCCACATCGGCGGCCGAGACGGATTTCGGCGCCGCGGGCAGGCTCGCGGCCAGCGCGGTGTGCAATACAGCGCACCCCACACTGACCCAGCCCACCAGCTCGTACCCGCCCCACAGGTACAGCGGAGTCGCGGCGAGGATGGCAAGCACCGCGCTCGACTCGCTCCCCGTGCGGGTGTAGCCGATCACCCGGGCATAGGCCCGGGCCGCACCGCGGGCGGCGAGTTCGTCGTAGAGCAGCGCCTCGAACGTTCCGGAGCGCAGTGAACCGGCCACGCCCCACAGCACGAACCCGAGCGCGAAGCCGGCATAGGACGGCGCCACCGTCCACACCACGAAACCGGCCGACATCAGCAAGCCGTTCAGAATCAACAGTCCGCGCCGGGACACCGTATCCGCCCACGCCCCCGAGGGGACCTCGAACAGAAAGGCCGTCACCGACCAGAAAGCCAGCAGGAGCGAGATCTGCCCCGGACCGAAGCCGTGATCGGCGAAGAGGAGCGCGTACAGCGCGTAGTAGGGAACCAGGTCCCCGGTCGCAGCGAACAGGGTCGCTCGCAGGGCGAGCGCGCGTAGTCCAGACTTACGGCCGGAATCCGTGGATCCGGCTCAACGGTGGTAGAAGACCAGTCGCATAGCGATCAGCATCCGCGAGGCGTGCCCGCGGGTCAAGCGGTTTTCTTATGTGCGCACCGCAGACGTTGTGGGAACGCGGGTCGCTACCGGCCGGAGTTCACAGAGGTACCCAGCCGTTGTCGTCGGCTGCGGCATCGCCCAGTGCGCGGGTGCTCAACCCGCCGAGGCGGCCGCTGTTCATATCACCGATCAGTTCGGCCACCGGATGCGAATCGCTGTAGTGGTAACCCTGCGCCAGCGCGAAACCCAGTTCGGTCAGTACGGCGGCCTGGTGCTCGGTCTCCACGCCTTCGGCGATGACCTGCAGATCCAGCGATTTGCTCAGGGCCGCGATCACGCCGAGCAGCGGCGGGGCGGGCGAATCGGAGCGGATGGCGGCCACGAACGACTGGTCCACCTTGATGATGTCGCTGGGCAGGGTCGCCAGCCGGCTCAGCGAGGAGTACCCGGTGCCGAAATCGTCGATGGCGATCCGCACACCACGGTCGCGTAGCGTGTGCAGGTTCGCGATGGCGGTATCGGATTCGGCGGCCAGTTCGGTCTCGGTCACCTCGAGGACCAGCTGCTCCGCGGGCCAGCCGGTGGTCTCGAGGATCGTGGCCACCTTGTCCGCGTATCCCGACTCCGCCAGCTCCAGGCCGCTCACGTTCACGTTCAGGGTCAGCTCCAGGGCGGCGAAGGTCTCCTGCAGCTGCGCGGCGTCCGCGCAGGCCCGGCGCAACACCAGTTCGTCCAGGTCGGCGATGAGGTCGTACTCCTCGGCGACCCGGATCAGCCCCTCGGTGGTGACATCGGGCTGGGCGCTGGACGACCAGCGCAGCAGCGCTTCCACCCCCACCGCCTTCTCGCCGCCGTCGCTGAGGCTGACGATCGGCTGGTAGTGCACGTCCAGACTGCCGTTGTCGATGGCTTCGCGCAGTTCCACGGCCAGCGGCGTGCGATGCCCCGACTCGAGTACGGTGCGGTTGCGACCCGCCTGCTTGGCCCGGTACAGACCCACATCGGCCCGGCTGACCAGCAACGACGCCGATTCCCCCGGCTGCCAGGAGGTGACGCCCGCCGAACACCCGGTACTCACCGCGGCGCGCAGCTCCTCGGTGAGCAGGATGGCGGCCTGCTCGGTGGTATTGGGCAGCAGTGCCGCGAACACGTCACCGCCGTAGCGGGCCAGCCGCTGATCGGGCCCGAGCAGGGCGGCCCAGGTATCGGCGACCTTCTGCAGCACCGCGTCACCGGCGCGGTGCCCCAGATGATCGTTGACCTTCTGGAAGCGGTCCAGGTCCACCAGGACCAGCGCCAGTGCCTGGCCGGAACGATCGGCCTGTTCCAGAGCGGTATTGAGCGCGCGATCGAAACCCCGGCGGTTCAGCAACCCGGTGAGGGTATCGATATCGGCCTCCGACGCCATCCGGGTCAGGATGCCCACCACGACCCCGACACCGAAGGTGATACCCGCCGGGATGAGCCCGGACCACCACGGCAGACCGGCACGGGTCGGCAGCACCCACAGGCACAGCGCCATACACAGCGCGATATGGGCCGCGGCCTGCGTCCAGGCGAAGAACAGCGCGGCGTCGCAGGCCACGAACACGTAGAACGAGGCGAGCGTGATCGCCGCGACGGTATTGGGGAACGAGTGCACGGCGATGGTGACCAGGACCGTCGCCAGGACGACGTAGACGTGGTGCAGCCAGTGCGGCATCCGGGGACCCCACCCGAGCAGGCTTATCCCCAGCAACAGGGCGACCGCCGCGGCCGAACCGACCAGCGTTCGGTTGCCCTCGTCGCCCGGGTGCAGCACCTGGGTGGGCGCGAGGGCGGTCACCAGCAGACCGAGGATCCCGCCCATGACATAGAAGGCCCCGGTGGTCCGGGACATGACCATGGCCGTTGCCACACCAGACGCGGCCCGTACCCGCGTTCGGGTATCGCCGCGAGACCCGCTTCCTCGCACGAAGAACAGCCTAAACAACTGATCAGCTCACCGGCGACCCAACCGGGGATATGAGGTACCCCGATTTCTCGCCGCGCAACCACATCAGTTCGGCGGAGTGAGCAGGTCGGTACCGACAAAAGGCACCAGAGCTGCGGGAACCCGCACCGAACCGTCGGCCTGCTGATGGTTCTCCAGCAGCGCGACCAGCCACCGGGTGGTCGCGAGCGTGCCGTTGAGCGTCGCGGCCGTCTGCGGCTTACCGTTCTCGTCGCGATAACGGACCGATAGCCGCCGGGCCTGGAAGGTCGTGCAGTTCGACGTCGAGGTCAGCTCGCGGTAGGTGCCCTGGCTCGGCACCCACGCCTCGCAGTCGAACTTCCGCGCGGCCGAACTGCCCAGGTCACCGGCAGCGACATCGATGATCCGGTAGGGCACGTCGAGGGCGGCGAGCATATCCCGTTCCCAGGACAGCAACCGCCGGTGTTCGGCGTCGGCGTCCTCGGGGCGGCAGTAGACGAACATCTCGACCTTGTCGAACTGGTGCACCCGGATGATGCCGCGGGTGTCCTTGCCGTAGCTACCGGCCTCCCGCCGGAAACACGACGACCAGCCCGCGTAGCGCTTCGGCCCGGCGGCGAGATCCAGGATCTCGTCGGCGTGATAGCCGGCCAGCGGCACCTCGGAGGTACCGACCAGGTACAGATCGTCCTCTTCCAGGTGGTACACCTCGGCCGAATGCTGCCCCAGGAAACCGGTGCCCGCCATGATCTCGGGCCGGACCAGTACCGGCGGGATCATCATGGTGAAACCGTTGGCCACCGCCCGCTGGGCCGCCAGTTGCAGCAGACCCAGCTGCAGGAGCGCGCCGTAGCCGGTGAGGAAATAGAACCGCGACCCCGACACCTTCGCGCCGCGCTCCATATCCATCAGCCCCAGCGCCTCACCCAGGTCCAGATGATCACGCGGTGTGAAATCGAATTCGGGTACTTCGCCGACGGTCTCGAGCAGGACGTAATCGTCCTCACCGCCCGCGGGCGCCCCGTCCTGGACGACATTCGATATCGCCCGGTGCGCCTCCTGCAGTTCGGCCTCGGCGGCATGCTGGGCGGTCTCGGCCTCCTTGACCCGCACCGACATCTCCTGGGCCTGTGCGAGCAACGCCGGGCGCTCCTCCTTGCTCGCCTTGCCGACCTGCTTGCCCATGGCCTTGTGCTCGGCACGCAATTTATCGGCGGTCGCGATCGCGGACCGGCGCGCGTGGTCGGCGGTGAGCAGCGCGTCGACGAGGGCCGGGTTCTCGCCCCGGGCTCGCTGCGAGGCGCGGACCAGCTCGGGATCATCGCGCAGGAGGCGGAGGTCGATCATGGCTGACCAGCGTAATGGTCGCGGAATTCCCGCCTCAACCGAGTATCGCCCCGGCCCGCCGCGGACCCGCTCCGGACAACACGCGCGCGAGCCCGATCGGCCGGGTTCGTGGCACGTTCGGGTGCGGCGCTGCCATGATGGACCGCGATGTCCTCCGAAACTGAGCCCACCAGCCGGCGCGGCCCTCGCGGCGCCCAATCGTTGCGCTCGCGTGCCGCCCGTCCGGGCCGCGGTCGCAGGACCGATGCCGCGCGTCCGCGGTCCGACGGACCGGCGGGGCCGGAGTCCCCGGGCCGGAGCGCGGCGGCCGGGCAGCGCCGGAACCGGCCCCGCGCCGGTGCACCGGGCAGTTCCCGCCGGACCGGCGGGAAACCGCGTCGGATTCCGGCGCCCAGGTTGCGCTGGGGCCTGCTCGCGGTCGCCGTGGGCGCGGTGCTCGCGGCACTGGGCACCATGCTGATCAGTGGATTCGACAACGATTCCAATCTGCAGGCCCGCAGCCCGGGCGGCTCGGTGGCCAAGGCCGACAAAGTGTTCGCCTCCGTCGGCACCGGCGACTGTCTCACCTGGACCAAACCCGACCATTCCGATCTGGTCGAACTCGATTGCGCCGACGACCATCTCTTCGAGGTCACCGACACCATCGACCTGAGTGTCTACCCGGGATCCGAATTCGGGCCCGAAGCGCTGTGGCCGGATTCCCTGCGGCTCACCGAGCTCCGCGAGGAACACTGTGTGCCCGCCGCGCAGCGGTATCTGAACGGCCGGCTCGATCCGCGCGGCCGCTACGCCGTCGGGTTGATGTATCCGAGCAACGACGGCTGGATCAACTCCGGCGACCGTATCCTGCGCTGCGGGTTGCAGGTCCCGGGGCTCAGCGGCAACCCGATCGCCACCACGGGCCGGGTCTCCGACGGCGACCAGTCGAAGATCTACGAAGCCGGCGTCTGCCTCGGTATCAGCCAGAACCTCCCGACCGATCCGATCGACTGCGGTCAGGAACACGCGGTCGAGATCGCGGCCACCGTGGATCTGTCCCAGCGCTTCCCGGGCGGGCCACCGGCCAAGGAGGACCAGGACCGGTACCTGGAGGAGGAATGCGGCCGCCTCACCAACGAATATCTCGGCGGCCCCCATGTGCTGCGGGACAAGACGCTCACGGTGTTCTTCGACTTCATCGATGTGCGCAGCTGGCTGGCGGGTAGCCGCAAACTCGACTGCATGATCGGAAAGGGCGCCGACCAAGAGGGTTTCGCGCCGATCGTGGGTCCGGCGCGGGGCCGGTTGCTCATCAACGGCCAGGAACCCGTGCCGCCGCCCAACTCCGGACGTTCGACGCCCAAGCCGCTGCCCGGCGCCGCACCGCTGCCCCCGCAGCCGGAACCGCGTCCCGCGCCCCGGTAGCCGGAGCACGACGATGCCGGTCCGCATGTCCGAGGCACGATTCGAGGAACTGGTAGGCGATGCGCTGGACCAGATCCCGGCCGAGCTGACCCGGGCCATCGACAATGTGGTGATCCTGATCGAACCGCGAAATCCCGATGACCCGCATCTGCTGGGTCTCTACCACGGGATCGCGCTGACCGAGCGCGACAGCCACTACGGCGGCTCACTGCCCGATACCGTCACCATCTACCGGGACGCCCTGCTGGACGTGTGCGCGGACGAGGCCGAGGTGATCGAGGAAGTACGAATCACCGTGATCCACGAAATCGCACACTATTTCGGGATTGACGAAGACCGTCTCCATCAGCTGGGATGGGGTTAAGCTCAGACCGGTCCACGCAACGAGCCGGCAGGGGATGCACGGGCGGGGGCTGGGCCGACGGAGAAAGTTTCGGAATCGATGGAACCGCCAGCGGGGGTATCGCGTCCGATCTACTCGTAGGGGGAATTCTCGTGGTTCCGCCCAAGAGCCGCCACCAGAAGGAGTCGAGGACATGATTGGCAACGTCGACGTCACACCGGAGCTCATCCTCGCCGCCGCGGTCGAGCTGGATCTGCTCGCCGACAGGCTGGCCGGGGTCGCCGCGGCCACCGTACCGGCCACCTATGTCGTGCCGTCCGGCGCGGACGAGGCCTCGATACACGGTGCGATGCATATGAACAAGGCCGCCGCCACCCATCAGACCTCGCTCGCCCAGGCCGTCCTCGAACTGCACCACACGGCCGCGATCCTGCGCACCCAACTGGCCCAGTACCTGGTCCAGGACGCGGCCTCGGCGGGTGTGCTGGCGTTGACCGGGGCGCCGTTCGGGTCGATCGCGGTCTAGTGGTGCTGCCGGGCGGAGTCCGTCCGCGGCCATCCGGCGGAGCGGATGCGGCGGTACGGCGGGCCCACACGAAGGCCGGAACCGAGGAGCAGAGCACGGTGACCACGACGCGTATGCGGCAAGACCGCCGATTCACCATCGATAGTTCACAAGGGGAGAGACAAGCATGACCGCAGGTATCACCGGGGTGTTCTGGCTGCCCAGACTCGCCGAGGGGAATTCGATTGCGCTGAACGCGGGCTCGCACGCCATTCCGATGAGCGCGGCCGCCGGCGCATGGGGTGGGCTCACCGGTGCGTGGGTCGACGCCACCGCCACCGTCGTCCGGGTCATGGCCGAGCTCGGCGTGGGTATGCAGAGCGTCAACGGTATCGGCGCCCTGGCCCGGCTCGTCGGCTTCACCGGATGGGCCGAGCAGCAGGGCGCGATGGCCGCGACCCTCGGCACCAAGGCCGCCTCGCAGGCCACCGCCTACACCGTCGCCTCGATCGCCATGCCGAGCCTGCCCGAGATCGCCGCGGTCAATGCCGCTCGCGTCGCGGCGCATTCCACCGGCGGCGTCCTGAACGGCACCTCCGAGGTGGCCGAGGCCGCCAAGGCCGCCCTGGATCTGCGGGCCGCGCTCACCATGGAGACCTACGAGGCGGCCATCACCGCGACCGTGCTCACCCCCGGTGAGTTCCTCAATCCCCCGCCGATCGCCAACGGCGCCGGTCAGGTCGATTCCTCCTCCGCCGAAGAGGCCATGAAGGAGGCCAACGGCGACCCGGTGAAGATGCTGGCCTCCGCCGGCACCGCGCTGGCACAGAACCCCGGATTGGCCAGCGCGGCAACACAGGCGGCGCATGTCGCCGGCTCGGTGGCGAGCACCGGCGTCACCACGGTCGGCAATCTCGGGGCGAACGCGCTCGTCGCGGCCACCACCTCCGCCCCGGCACCGGCTGCCATGGCGCCGCTGGCGCCCTCGATGGTCACCGGAGGCGTAGCGGCCACCGCGGCGGCGGCCACCCGGGCCGGCGGTATGCCCGGTAGTTCGGCACTCGGCCTGAACAACGGTGGCCTGAAGGTACCCGAGGGGTGGGGCGCCCCGGCGGCGAATGCCACAGCCCCGGCCACGGAGACCCTCGCGGTCACGCGCGGGGAGGCGGCACCGGTGCGTCCGGCCGGCACCGGCTCGTCCACCAGCCCGCTGCTGGGCAATTCGCGCGGCGCCGCCGGCGAGGACGAGCAGGAACACGACGGCGCCGAGTATCTGCGCGGTGATCACTTCACCGACGGTCGCTACATCGCGGACGGCGTGATCGGCGCCGAACCGCCACGAGCGGACAAGTGACAGTGCTCGGAGCAGGGCGCGGACCGTCGACACTGGCGGCGGTCACGCTGTCCCTCGACGAAATGCAGTACCTCCTGGAGGCACTGGAAATCGACGAGGTACCCGTCGTGCTCGACGCACGGGGCCGCTACGACAATCAGGTCGACCACGACGCCGCGATGGACGCCGCGGCCCGGTCGCTCACCGACCGGGACCTGTTGGACGGTGAGCGAATTCATCCGGAACTCGCGGAACGCCTCCGCGGCCTGTATCGGCCGCACTGGGTGGTCGCACTCCGCCTGATCGTCGCGGGGCAGGTGAGCCGGATGTGCCTGGCGAAGGGTGACGACCTGGTGACCGTCGCCCTGCGCGGACCGCAGACCTATGTGATCGACGAGGCGACCGAGGATCTGCCCGGCCCTGTCATCATGGCGCTCGGCCCGGCCGAGGCACTGGAACTCACCGGGATGAACGCGCCCACCGAACAACTCGTACCCATCTTCGACGACGCGGGAGATCCGACGGCCACCGCCTCCCGGCTGTCGAAGGTCGGTAATCCCCCGCGCGACGCGCAGGCGATCGCCTCGGCGATGGCGCACTGCGACTCGCACGCGGAGATCGTCGGTGTGGTGTACGGCGACGCGAGCCGCGATATCGCGGAAAACCATATCGCCGTATTCGATACCCGGGCGGGCCGATTCATCGCAACGGCCAGCTTGGCCGATGACGGCACCAAATGGACCTCGTTCAGCAGTGGCACCGATTCCCGGCTCCGGATCGCACTCCAGGATCTGATCAACTCGCTGCCCGAACGCACCGAGTTCCCTCGGAGCCCGAACCTCGCCTAGGCGGCCTCAGCCCATCGGGTCGTCGGCGCCGACTTCCGCCTTCACCCCGAACGGCGGAGTGAACCGACCCCAGCGGACGCACTCCCAGCCGCCGTCCGGGCGCGGGACGAGTTCGATCGTTTCGGTGTTGTCCAGGTGGTTGTTGGTGGTGAACGGTGGCGCCACCCCGGCGAGGAACCTGCCGACCAAACGCATGGCGGCGCCGTGGGTGACGACCAGAACATCGCCGCTGTCGTTACCGTCGAGGAACTCGGTCCGCAGTTCGGTCACCGCCGGAACGAAGCGATCCAGCACCTCCTGCGCGGTTTCGCCGCCGTCGATGCGCTCGTCCAGCCGGCCCTCGTGCCACAACCGGTACACAGCCTGGAACCGGTCGTGGGCCTCCTTGGTGTTCAGCCCGTCCAGAGCGCCCAGCTGCACCTCGTGTACGCCGTCACGCTCTGTCGCGGTCACACCGGTAGCGGCCTCGATATAGCCGGCCGTCTGGCGAGCGCGCAGGGCCCGGGAGTGGAACAGCGCACGCGGCGGGGCGGTCAGCGCCGAACCGAATGCCTTGGCCTGCGCCACGCCGCGCTCGGTCAGCGGGAGGCCGGGGAGTTTGGTGTCCAGGATTTTGGCGACATTGCCTTCGGTCTCCCCGTGCCGCACCAAGATCAGTTTCGCGCTCAGAATGCTTTCTCCTTCGAGGCTGTTACAGGTTCTCCGCGGAGGGCGTAGCGAAGGCGGAGGTACCGCGTCACAGCGCCTCCTCGAAACCGTTGCATGCGGTCCGCGGAGGCCGTAGCGAAGGCGGAGGTATCGCAGTATCGCAGTACCGCATCACAGGTCGGCCACCCCCTTGCGTAGCTGGGTCAACCAGATCGCGGCGTCCTCGTCCGACGGCGGCGGGGTGCCCGTCGCCGAGGTGGCCGGCCAGGATCCGAGGAACCGGATACGCGCGGTGCGGTGCAGCGCTTTGAGCGCCTCGGCCACCGCGGCGTCTTCGATATGGCCGACACAGTCCAGGTAGAAGCGGTAGGTGCCCATACCGGTACGGGTGGGCCGGGATTCGATCCGGGTGAGATCGACACCGCGGGTCGCGAATTCGGCGAAAGCGCGCATCAGCGAGCCGGGCATATTCGGCAGTTCCTCGAGCACGATGGAGGTCCGGTCGGCGCCGGTGGGGGCCGGCGCCACCCGCGGAGCGGTGACCAGGACGAACCGGGTGACCGCCTGCTCGTGGTCGGCGACGCCCGAGGCCAGCGCGGTCAGTCCGAGCCGCTCCCCGGCGAGCATGGTGGAAACCCCGGCGTCGGCCAGCCCGGCCCGCACATCTTCGGCGGCGGCGGCATTCGAGCTCGAGGTGTGCAGCGCCACCTCGCCCCAGGTGTGCCGGACCCACTGCCTGACCTGAGCGAGCGCGACAGGATACGCCGCCAGCGTGCGCACCGCGCCGATCTCGGTACCCGGACGCGCGACGATGGTGAAGGTCACCTCCAGTTCGACCTCGGCGATGATCTGCAGCCGGGGCCCGATCGCCAGCGAATCGAGAGTCGACGAGATGGAGCCTTCGACAGAACTCTCGATCGGCACCACCGCCGCGGTCACCTCGCCTGCCCGGACCAGTTCCAGGGCAGCGGACTGGCTGGGCGCGGCGATCCGCTCGACCGGCCCGTCGAAGGACCCCGAGCTCTCGAATTCGGCGAGGGCCATCTCGGTGAAAGTTCCGGACGGACCGAAATACGCGATACGCGGCACGTCTACGAGACTACTGGTGCGTGCGCCGGGCCCGCCGACCACGGGATCCGGACGATCGCGCGACCATCAACAGGTCGGGCCCGGTGACCCGGGCGCACTACCGACGGCCCTCGGAGCCGGGTTCGAGCGTGTGCCCGCGGTACCGGACCATTGCCTCCGGGGCCACTCCGGTCAGCTCAGCGCGGCCCGCAGCGTCTGATCCAGTTGGGCGGGCTCATCGCTCTCGATTCCGAGCAGCACCTCGCGCACCGCATCGACCGCGCCACCGGAGAGGCCGGCCAGGAAGTCGGTATCCGGGCTGCGCAGGGCGGTGCGGATATCGTCGCCGCACAGCGCGGCGGCGGTGGCGGCGACGATGGCGAGCGCGCGGGCGGCGGTATCGGCGCGGGCCGCGAAGCCGTCCGGGCTGTGCGCGACCTCGGCCAACAGGTCGGCGACCCCTTCGTCGGACAGGGCCGGCTCGACCATCCGCACCCCGGCGAACGTTCCGGTCGGGACCACCAGGCCGTCGACGAGTCCGCGTTCGATCGTGCGCTTCGGGACGGTCAGTTCGACGAGTACCGGCTGCGATTCACCAGCTACCACACCGAGATCGTATGCCCGGGACGTCCGCGACCCCGCCGCGCATACCCCCTGAACACGGACGGCAGGTCGTATCCGCCGACGCCTGCACCATCGATGCCCTTGCGCCACATCCGACTATAACTTAGCTTAGGTTTACCTAAATCAAAGTTTGTGAAGTCGGGCACGCCCGCAATGGAGGTACCGATGGCGCCGATCGCCGCCGCACCCGCCCCGTCCACCGCCGAACGTGTCCGCAGCGCCTGCGTGCATGCCGAACAGGCAGTGCTCGCTCTCCCCGGCGCGGACCCGACCCCGGTATCGGTGCATTTCCTGCGCCAATGCGGCGACGTGGTGATCGCGGTACCCGACGACAGCGCGGCCGTGTACGCGGCGCACACCGCCATCGCCGGCGCACCCGCCGTCCTCGAACTCACCGATCACGCGCCACTTCCCCTGCGTGAACCGGTCCGGGCCCTGGTCTGGTTGCGCGGCTGGATCCGGGGGGTACCGGCCCGCGCCCAGCGGACGCTGGTCAGCGCCGTCGCCGAGGAACACCCGCACCCCGGCCTCCTCGATATCGGCCACACCGCCACCCTGCTGCGCCTGGTACTGAACTCGGCCGTGGTGGCGGACTCCTCCGGAGCCGAATCCGTCTGTGTGGACGAATTGCGGCTGGCCGCTCCCGACCCCTTCTGCGGAATGGAATCGGCCTGGCTCCAACACCTCGAGGCCGACCACGCCGACGTGGTCGCCCAGCTGGCCCGGCATCTACCGGCGAAACTCCGCCACGGCCGCATCCACCCCCTGGCCATCGACCGCTACGGCCTCACCCTGCGCATCGAAGGTATCGACGGCGACCACGATTTCCGCCTCCCCTTCGCGACCCCGGCCGAAGACATCGAAGCCCTGGGACGCGCCGTCCGCACTCTGGCCGGCTGCCCCTTCCTCAACGGCCTGCGCCGCGGCTGACCCGATCGGCGCCGCCTGCGGCGCGGTGACCGGCCCCTCGGGACGTAGATTCTGGGTATGCGTGAGAGCAGCCCGGTCGACGACCGGACCGGGGAGCAGCGGGGGATCCGGCTCGAGATCCTGGTCGTCCTCGGTGTGACCTTCGGGCTCAGCGGCATGAACGCGGCGCTGTCACTGCTGGAGAGCGCGCTCGCACCGGGCGGCGTCGGCGAGCAGACGGTCGCGCTGAACTCGTCGCGGGCCACCCAATCCTTCATCGATCTGCTCTTCCAGCTGCTCGGAGTGCTGCGTTTGGCGGCGTGGGCCGGACTGGCGCTCTACCTGCTGTGGCGTAGCGGTATCGGTCCGCGGGCGATCGGACTCGCGCGTGCCCGTTTCCGGCCGGACGGGTTGTACGGTCTGGCGCTCGCCGCCGTCATCGGGCTGCCGGGTCTTGGGTTGTATCTGATCGCGCAGTCGCTCGGCGTGAATGTGACGATCGTGCCCGACGCATTGAGCGACCACTGGTGGCGCATTCCCGCCCTCGTGCTCTCGGCCTGCGCGAACTCGGCGGCCGAGGAGATCGTGGTGGTGGCCTTTCTGCTGACCCGGCTGCGCGCACTGGGCTGGTCGGACAATTCGGCGCTGGCCGCGTCCGCGCTGCTGCGCGGGAGCTATCACCTGTATCAGGGGCTGGGCGGCGGTCTCGGCAATGTGGTGATGGGAGTGATCTTCGGCCGGTTCTGGCAGCGCACCGGCCGGCTGTGGCCGCTGATCATCGCGCACGCCGTGATCGACACAGTGGCCTATGTCGGCTACGGATTGCTGCACGGCCGGGTGTCCTGGCTGCCCTAGCGGGGTAAGCCGTCTATACCGGCGCAGTGCGCTCACCTGCGGGTCGAACGGACGCCGCCGGCGCCGACAGAACAGGCACCGATCGATAAGTACAGTTTGATGATGATGAACGGCGACGACCCACGTATGCGCCGGGTGCCGCCGCACAGCGGGGGACCCGGACGAGCCGGCGCGCGCCGGCCCCCACCTCCGCCGGGTGGTCGTCCACCGGTAGAACCACCGCAGGTCATGCGCCGTAATCCCGGCCCGGGACAGCCGGGCCGCCCCACCGAACGCTACGAACCACCCCGGGCCTGGTCACAGACTCCGCAAGGTCGTAACGCTCCCCCTGCCCGGCCACCCGCGCCGGGCCGCGGCGGCAAACCCCCGACGCAACGTCCGGTGCCGTACCGCGAAGGTGACCACGCCCCTACCCAGCGCCCGGTCCCGTACCGCGACGGCCGCCGCCGGCCGCCGCCGACGGGGAACCCACCGGGCCGCCGCCCGGCAGCGCCCCCGCCCCGGCGTCCGCGCCGTAAACGCCATATCGGCCGCTGGTTCCTGGCAATCCTGCTGACTCTGCTGGCCCTGCTCGTCTACGGGGTCGTGAAGCTCGACGGTTCGCTCACCCGCATCGACGCGCTCACCGACTACGAGGACCGGGTGGGCAACACCGCCGGCACCAACTGGCTGCTTGTCGGCTCGGACAGCCGGGCCGGACTCTCCGAGGAGCAGACCAGCGGTCTGGCCACCGGCGGCGAGGTCGGCGATCCGCGCACCGACACGATCATCCTGGTGCACGTCCCGCCCTCGGGCCGCACCACGCTGGTGAGCCTGCCCCGCGACTCCTATGTCGATATTCCGGGTTACGGCCAGGACAAGTTGAATGCCTCGTTCGCCTTCGGCGGCGCACCGCTGCTGGCCGAAACAGTGGAGATCGCGACCGGGCTGCATATCGACCACTACGCGGAGATCGGTTTCGCCGGTTTCGCCGGCGTCGTGGACGCGCTGGGCGGTATCGACGTCTGCGTGCCGCAGGCCATCAACGACCCCCTGGCCGGTATCGACCTCCCGGCCGGCTGTCAGGAACTGAACGGCCCGCAGGCCCTCGGTTTCGTCCGCAGCCGCGCCACCGCCCTCGCCGATATCGACCGGATGAACAACCAGCGGCTGTTCCTGTCGGCCCTGCTGGAGAAGGCGACCAGTCCCGCCACCCTGGTCAACCCCTTCGCCCTGTGGCCGATGGCCGGCGACACCGCCGATTCACTGACCGTGGACAAGAACGACCACATCTGGGACCTGGCCCGCCTCGCGTGGGCACTGCGCGGCGACACCCTCGCCACCACGGTCCCGGTCGGCGGTTTCGCCGATACCGACAGCGGAAACGTCCTCCTCTGGGCCGACCCCGACGCAAGCCGCTTCTTCGAAGCCCTGGCCGACGGCGACCCGATCCCCGCGGACCTGGCCGGCGAATAGGCGCCCGCGCACCGAAGAATCTTCTCGCCGAAGCGAAAGGTTGTTCGCCCGCCCCTCCGCGCCCGGCCACCCGCAGAGACATCGAATGCCGACGCAACCCGCAGCGTCGAGTTTTACGAGACACCTCGAAGGGTTGAGGCCCGTCTCGCCGTTTCGGCCTCGAAAGCGCATGAGCGAAGCTCGAGTCTCGAGGCCGAAACGGCAGCAGTATCTGGCGGCCGCGGTGTACTTCGATATCCAGCGGTTACCACAATTGGCCGGTCATTGTTATGTGCGTTCCGAGCAGCATCGCGGACATGCGCTGCGAATTGTGCAGTACCTGATCGACCGGGATCTGGAGATCACGGTCGGGGGTTTGGCGGAAGTGCGACAGACTTTCGAATCGCCGCGCGCGGCAATAGCTTTCCTGCTGGCCAGGGAGGAGACGACGACCGATCAGGTGACCGAGTTGGCGCATTTGGCCCGGGAATGGTCCGACTATCTGGGAGAGCAATTCATGAGTTGGTTGCTCGAATGCCAACAACAGGACGTGGCCGGTATGTCTACACTCTTGGCTGTGACGGATCGCGCGGCCGGAAACCTTCTCGACGTGGAAGAGTTCGTGGCCCGGGAGCTGCGTTCGACGGTTCCTGTGGTGAATCAATCCGTGCCGAAAATTGCTGGAGCGAGCCGTAATCGATAAGGCACACTATCCTCAATTCCATAAGGCAACACTATCCTCAATAAGGCTGCACTTGGATGACAGCCTTACTTTTCGGCGTTAATGTCAAGGCATGTCCAATCATCCGGAGAGTCCCCGCAGCAAATTCCATGGCCTCCTACACGACCAAATTCGACACGAGTTCAATGCCGAGCACCAGTACATCGCCATCGCGGTGTGGTACGACAATGCCGACCTTCCGCAGCTCGCCAAGCGCTTCTACGCGCAAGCCGTGGAGGAACGGAATCACGCGATGATGATCGTCCAGTACTTCTTGGATCGGGACATCAGTGTCGACCTCACGGGCATCGATGCGGCGAAATCGCATTTCGAGAACGCCCGGGAGCCGATCGCCATGGCGCTCGACCAGGAGAAGACCGTCACGGATCAGATCGTCCAGCTGGCCAGTACGGCCCGCGAGGAGGGCGACTATCTGGGCGAGCAGTTCATGCAGTGGTTCCTCAAGGAGCAGGTGGAGGAAGTGGCGAAGATGACCACCCTGCTCACCGTCGCCGACCGGGCGGGTTCGAACCTGTTCGATCTCGAGGAGTTCATCGCGCGTGAGATGAGCGATGACCCGTCGAAGGTTTCGGGTGCGCCGTCGGCCGCCGGAGGCCATGTCTGATCGGTAACGGCCCGCGTCCACCCGCCGATGAGTTCCGTGAGTACGGAACCGCGGCGGGCCGATGTCGGCCCCGGGTGATGATTGGAGCATCGGCCGTCCCGGCCCACTGCGCCGAGGTCGGGCGGCCGATGCTCCGTTACGTCAGCCGGCGCCGGGTCGTTGTGTCGGCTGACGTTGCGTCGCCGGGGGGTTCCAGAAACGGCGACCTCTGAAACCTAGCCGAGATCGCCGCCGGAAAGAAGAGTTTTTCTAAAAATATTCCGGTTTATTCAGCGGAGGGTGACCTGCCGTGACCGCAGCCCGTCCCGAGAGCGCCGTTGCTCCGAGGTCAGGGGGGTTTCCACCGCGAGCGCGTCGGTCAGCCGGGCCCCGAACTCCGCTGCCGGGGAGCGCCATTCGCTGACATGCCGGTCCGGGTCGAGGTCGAACACCGGCACCAGCAGGCCATGGGTGCGGAAAGACCCCGCGAACCGCGAGCCCTCCCCGAGATGCAATCCGCCCGCGGCGTGCAACCGGGCCAGTGCCAGCATCAGGTCGTCCTCGGATTCCGGTCGTACCCAGCGCAGGTGGGCTTTGTCCCCGGCGTCGACCCACCAGGGGGCCCCGATCGCGTCCGCTCCGAGATCCAGCCGATCCGACGGCATGATGGCCTGTTTCGCCTGTTCGATGGTCGCGGCGATCTGCGGATCGGGCTGCACACCCTCGGGCACCCACCAGTCGAAGTCCTGGTGCACGGTCAATTCGAGCGCGGCGTCGGCCACCAGCACATCGGCCAGCGTGGGCCCGCCGGGCGCGGCGTGCGCCACTGCCAGCGAATCGCCCGGATCTGCCGACTGGGTCCACAGGATGGAGGCGGCGATATCGGCGGCCGGATCCGAACTCGGCGTCTGCACCTGCACACCGACGTAACCGGTGGGCGCGTCCCCGGCCCGCACCAGCGCGGAGACCGCGCCCGGCAGCACAGTTGCCAGCACCACGGCACGTTCGGCGGCGACGCCGTCGGCCAACTTCAGCTCGGCAGTCGCCGACGGCACGAACTCCCGCAGCGCGACCAGATCGCATTCGGCGGCCAAGCCCTGGAACGGCCGGGCCACGGCCTGTTCGTTCTCCTGCAACGCCGCCCGGCGTTCGGCCAGACGCTGGGCCCGGTTGCCGCCGGGTTTCGGACTATTGCGTTTGCTCTTACCCACGGCTGGTCAAACTACACGGCACCACGCCGGATCAGCCGCAGGCCACACCCTTCAGCTGTTGGCCAGCACGGCTTTCGCGCGACCGGGATGATTGGTCGCCACCCAACTCACGCCGAGGTCCGCGCACAACTGCATATCGTCGGGTTCGTCGACCGTCCAGCAGTAGGTGGCGCGGCCCGCCGCAGCCGCCTTGTCGACCAGATCCGGGTGTTCGCGCAGGGTTTTCACCGAGGGACCCACCGCGGTCGCCCCGACGGTCGTCGCCGCACTGCCACCCAGGTAGCGCGATGATTCGCCCAGCAGCACAGTGGGCAACAGCGGCGCCGCGCGGCGGATCCGCCAGACCGCGGTGGCGGCGAACGACATCACCACCGCACGGGAATGGGCCGCCGAGGCCGGGGTGGCGATCCCGAAGCGCTGCAGTTCCGCCAGCACCTTGCTCTCCACCAGGGAGCCGTACCGGACCGGGTGTTTGGTCTCGATGAACAGTTTCGTCGGCCGGCTGCGCCAATCCAGCACCAGCCCGATCAGCTCACTGAGGGTGAGGACCCCGGCCGGGGCGCCGTCACCGAAATCGAGATCCTTCAGTTCGGCCAGCGTCAGCTCGCTGACCAGGCCGCTGCCGCTGGAGGTGCGGTCCACCGTGCGGTCGTGCACGCACACCAGATGTCCGTCGCGGGTGAGCCGGACGTCGCATTCCACCCCGTCGGCGCCCTCTTCCAAGGCCAGTTCATAGGCCGCCAGGGTGTGCTCGGGGCGCGCCGCCGAGGCACCTCGGTGCGCGACCACGAACGGCGCACGGCCGTTCTGAACCGACTGGTCAGTGCCCTCGCTCACTTGGCCACAACCTCCTGTGGTGCTCGGTCGGCGCCGTCGGGGGAATCGGCGCTGTCGGCGTCCGCCGCGGTGCTCACCGTAGCGGTCGTCCCCGGGTGCACCGGTTCGATCAACGGTGTCGCCGGGTCGACGGCGATCACCCAGCGCTGGGCGAGCCGGCTGCGACCACGCAGGTCGCGGCCCTCCAGCGTGCGCACAACCCACAGCGTCAGCACCGCGACGGCGGCGGCCACCGCGTCGGTGAATGCGGTGAAGAGCACACCGTCGGCCTTCGCCTGCAGCGAGTCCGCGGTCCGCCAGTACAGCGCCGCGACGGTGACCAGCCCACCGAACACCCAGGCCGCCCACCAGACGCGGATCGCGATTCGGGCCCGCGGGTCGGTACGGCCGGACACCACCTCGGTGAGGAACACGCCGGGCCAGACCAGATTGACGACCGGGATCAGACAGCCCAGCGCGAGCATGCGCGGCGAGCGGGGGTCGCGGCGACCGGCCGCCGCGAAGGCAGCGCGCCGGACCTCGATCAGCCATCCGAGCGTGGCCACCGCGGCGACGAGCGCCATGATCAGCGCGAACAGCGCCGCGGTGTTCACCAAGGCGTCGGAGAACCACAGTAGCGGCGGTTCGATGAGGCGGGTGCGGTTGCGCAGCAGGATCAGATAGCGCACCGATTCGGCCACGGCGGATACCGCGAACAGTACGGCCGTGGCGAAGAGGGCGGCGTGCGTCCAGCGGGTCAGTGTGCTGAGCGGACGGGGGTGGTGCCGGTCCGCTTCACGCTCCGGGGCGGGCCGATCCCGCAGACCCCAGCGCGGGATCACCGTGTAGTGCGGGGTCCCGGTGCTCGGACGGCCGGTGGCCGCGTCCCGGGACGGGTGTCCGGCCCGGCCGGGCCGGCGGGCGACCCAGCGGTAGTTACGGCGTTCCGGCGGGGCATCGATCGGCCCCGGTGAGAGGAGTACCCCGCGGCAGCGCGGGCACCAGTGCATCGGCGGACCCTGCACCGCCCAGCGTGTACCGCAGCGGGCACATGGCTGCACCACCGTACTCACCGCGCACCTCGCTTTTCGTCAGTAGATCTTCGCGGGCTCGGCACCCTCGGCGGTCAGTGGACGACCGGTCTGCTGCCAGGCCACCATCCCGCCTGCCACGTTCACCGCTTCGTACCCCACATTCGCGAGGAACTTCACGGCCTCCAGCGAACGACCGCCCTGTCGGCAGACCACGTACAGATCGGCGTCGGGGTCCAGTTCGCCATAGCGTGCGGGCACATCGGCGAGCGGGATGTGCACGGCGCCGGGTGCGTGGCCGAGCTGCCATTCGTCGTCTTCGCGCACATCGAGCAGGACGGCGGTAGCCGCCTCCCCGGGCGGATGGTCGAATTCAGTGGGTACGGCCTCGACCGGTACCGACGGGACTCCGAAGCTCGTCACCCCCTTGATCCTGCCATAACCACCTCCGAGGCTGCCCGGCTCTCGTGGGAGCGGGCGCCCGGTTCGTACCTGCGCGCCCGGAGCCGATCGGCCGGACGTCACGCACGCCGACACGCCGGACGATGCGACATATTCGCCGGCTGCCACCCATCCTCTCGAAATCCACCCCACGGCGGTCCGACGCCGACGGCTTTTCATGAGTTATGCGCATAACCCACCACGAAAGACGCTGGTATCAGCTATTATTCAGCGCACCAATATCCCAGGTAGCTCACCAGATGCCCTGTGACCTGCGATAACGGTGCCACCGTACGGCCGATCCGGTACTCCCCTCCAAAAATCCCGGAGCGGCCGCCCGGCCACTCGATCGGGTCACGCGCCGTTGCGTGACCCGATACCGAGTTGGACGCGGGGAAGCCCGGATCGGTTCCACCGGAACCGGAAATCGGCGAAATCCCCTGTTCCCGGCCATGACCTCGGTAACCTGTCGCCATGACATCGACCAGGGGGTTACTCGACGAATTGGACGCGGCCGGCCTCGACAAGGCGCTGTCGGAGGCCGGATGTCTGGGATTGGAAATAGATTCCGAGGCCCAGCGACTGGAGCTCGACCTAGAGGTACTGAGCCTACCGGAGCAAATTTCCGGCATATCGGAAGAACACCCGGAATCGGGTAACGGTTGCCGGCGGGTGCGGCTGGTGTTCAAGGGAGTCACCAGGATTGCCGCATCGTTGCGGATACAGCGGTGGGACGACCTGGAACCGCGGGTTATGCCGCTGGAGCTGCCGGGACTACCCGCTGCCGTCGCGAGCTTCGGCGGTAGCCGCCTGCACGGCTGGGAATTCGTCGATCTGGACGACAGCGGCTGGACCCTGTGGAGCGAGCTGCTCAGTTTCGACACCACCATCGACACCGGGATCTCCCGGCACGTTCTGGAGTTCTCCCAGGAGGAGGGCATCGATCCCCGGGCCCTCGATATCCGGGTGTGGTTCGACACCGTCACCGCACAGACCACCGGCGGCCGGCCCGTGCCACTGCCGGAGCTGGTCGCCGGGTCCGAACGCTGGTGGGTCGCACATGCCAAAGGTGATCCCCGGGCCACCCATCCCGGTATCGCGCCCCCGCTGTAGCACCGGGTCCCGGCGCTGTCCGAGCTGCGCATCGGCCGGACACCGTGCCGTGCGGCGCCGGAGCAACAGTGGGCGGGCGCGACGCTTCGCCGCGGGGCTCGGCGCGGGTACGAGAGTCGACCTCGTACCGCTCCGGAACAGGTTTCACCGGGCCGTGCGGCATGGGCCCATTCGATCTCGAATGGTCGGTTGCGACCCGATGTGGAATGGTGGGGCGTCGGGGCGAGTTGGACCGATCGGGTGTACGAATGGTCGGGAGCATCCCGTACAGGACGCACTCGACCCGACAAGGAAGGGACATTCGTGGCTGAGTACACGCTGCCAGATCTGGATTACGACTACGGCGCCCTGGAGCCGCATATCTCCGGGCAGATCAACGAGATTCACCACTCCAAGCACCACGCGACCTATGTCGCCGGAGTGAACACCGCGCTGGAGAAGCTCGAAGCCGCGCGCGAAGCCGATGATCACGGCGCCATCTTCTTGCACGAGAAGAACCTCGCCTTCCACCTCGGTGGCCATGTCAACCACTCCATCTGGTGGAAGAACCTCTCCCCCAATGGTGGCGACAAGCCGACCGGTGAGCTGGCCGCTGCCATCGACGACCAGTTCGGCTCCTTCGACAAGTTCCGGGCGCAGTTCACCGCTGCCGCCAACGGACTGCAGGGTTCGGGCTGGGCGGTGCTCGGTTACGACACCCTGGGCCAGAAGCTGCTGACCTTCCAGCTCTACGACCAGCAGGCCAATGTCCCGCTCGGCATCATTCCGCTGCTGCAGGTCGATATGTGGGAGCACGCCTTCTACCTGCAGTACAAGAACGTCAAGGCCGACTATGTGAAGGCCTTCTGGAACGTGGTCAACTGGGCCGACGTCCAGGAGCGCTTCGCCAAGGCCACCAGCCAGGCGCAGGGCCTCATCTTCGGCTGAGTGATCGCTTTCGCGAAGGACCCGCGGGCCGCCGAGCCTGCGGGTCTTTTGCCTTTTCTGCCCGAATTGGCACTCTCTGGTACTTGTGTGCCAGATACCTTCTGCGCGATCCTCTTCTTCCACGATAGTTCGAGGACGGGCAAAGCCGCCCCCGGTTACGCACGGGAGGCCTCATGCGCAGCAACAGTCCGATCGGCGTCACGCCGTTCCACGCCGGTGGCACGCTGCGCGGGTTCGTCATCTCCGGACGCTGGCCCGACACCACCAAAGAGTGGTCGCAGCTGCTGGTACTCGCCGTACGGGTGGCGTCCATGCCCGGCCTGCTGACCACCTCGACCGTTTTCGGGGTCCGCGAGGAACTACCCGACGAGCCGGAGCCGGATACCGTCGGCCTGGTGATCGCCGAGGGCCCGGTCCTCGGCGAGGACGGCGTGCGGCCCGGCCGGTTCGCCGAGCATATTCCGCCCGCCCTGTTCATGCTGCACCCGCCGGCGGAGACCAATCCGTCCCTGCCGGAGTGCACCGGCGCCGCCTCCGGGTGTGTACTGCTGCCGGGCCTGCCCCACCTGGGCCTCGAACACCGCGCGGCCTGGGCCGAGGCGGAAGCGGACGGTACCGTCACCTCACTGGTGAGCCGGGTCGGCCTGGACCCGATCAGCGACCCCGATACCGCCGTGCTGGCCATGCTGCTGGCCGCCTGAGCCGGGTGTCGAGCCCGGTAGAGCGCCGGGCTCGCATTGATGCCGTCGCCCGCTCCCGGAGAGACGACGATCCGCTGGTTACTTCAGTTTCGCCAAGATCTCCGCGAGCCTGTCCATGACGGCTTGCTGACCGCTGCGCAACTCCTGCACATCGCCACGCAACTCCTGGACACCGCCACGCAACTCCTGCACATCGCCACGCAACTCCTGGACACCGCCACGCAACTCCTGGACACCGCCACGCAACTCCTGGACACCGCCACGCAACTCCTGGACATCGCCACGCAGCTTCGTCTGCCCGGCCTCGAGCCGAGCCTGGCCGGTCCGAAGATCCTGGACATCCGCGTGCAGACTGCCGAGTTCGCCCAGGACCGCATTGTGATTGCTGTCGATCCGAGCTCGCAGGGCCCGGACCGATTCCGGCTCCCGATCCCGCTCGTTGATGATCTGCACCACTTGGGCCTCCAGGACAGCAAGGCGGTTCTCGATCGACATCTGGAGTGGTCCTCTCGTTGGTCGGTAGTTTACCGATCGACCGGTTCCGTCAGGCGTCCGTCCGGTCTCGCGGCATCGTTTCTTCCGGTGATCCGGCTGTTCAGCGGCCGGTGGGGCTTACACGACTCATAAGGACGCTTCCGCCATCGGTGCGGTCGTCGCGGACCCCACATGCCGCGGTTCAGGGCTTGCGATCTGTTTGCTGCAGCGATGCCATCAATCCGTTCCGGACGGCCGGACAACGGTTATCAGGGCCCCCTAACTATGTCGCTACCTTAACCAAACTTATTGTCAGAAGCCATTTTTCGCCGTTGCGTAATTGCGACACCGGAGTGGGTGCGGTAGAGTTGCCGACAGCGAAGGGGAGTAGCCCCCAATCACGCGGTCGACATACTGACCCGCCGCACGTCGGTGGGTCCGGTCGTGTGAACCGGTCCTTCCGGTGGGCGAGACCTTCGGCCGTACAGCAATTTCGTTGTCGGCCGGAGGCGAACCCGTTTCCGGCCGGCGGATCGGGAGCATTCGTCAGATGATCGCCACCGTCGGACTCGCCATCGGCATCGTTTTCCTGGCCGAATTGGGTGACAAGTCCCAGCTCATGGCCCTGACGTTCGCCCTGCGCTACCGCTGGTGGGTGGTGCTCGGCGGAATTGCCACCGCCACCACGGCGGTGCACGTCATTTCGGTCGCCATCGGGCATTTCCTGGGCGCGGCCCTGCCCACCACCGCCATCGCGGCGGTGGCATCGATCACATTCCTCGCCGTGGGTCTGTGGACACTGCGCGAGTTGATCAGTGGTGCGGACGACGACGAGGAACCGGCCCCGTCACGGTTCGCCACCACGGCGCCCTTCCTGGTCGTGCTCTCGGCCTTCCTGCTGGCCGAACTCGGTGACCGCACCATGTTCGCCACCGCGGCGCTGGCCACCGACAACAACTGGGCGGCGGTCTGGCTGGGTTCGACGATCGGCATGGTCGCCGCCGATGCCCTGGCCATCGCCGCGGGCATCCTGGTGGGCAAGCACCTGCCCGAACGCGCCATCGGCTTCGGGTCGGGATTGCTCTTCCTGTTCATCGGGGCGCTCACCGGCATAAACACCACATTCCCGGACCTCGCGCTCGTCGGCGCGGCCGGTATCGCTCTGCTCGTACCGGCTGTGGCAGCCCCGGCGCTCTGGCTGCTACGGGCACGCCGTGCGGCCGCGGACCGGCTCGCCACCGAGGCCGCCACCACCGAGATCTCGCAGCGCCGGGCCTAGGTTCTTTACTGAGTACGATTTGGCCGATCAGCGCAAGGGGACCGTCCACGAACTCTCCGCACGCACCGGTTAGGGTGCAATTGACGTTAGGCCAACTGGCTTGTCACGAACGAGAGGACCATCGTGGAGATTTCGGGTTCCGCCGCCATCGTTACCGGGGGCGCGTCCGGTCTGGGCGCCGCCACTGCCAAGCGTTTCGCCGATCTGGGCGCCACCGTCTTCGGGCTCGATGTCCCGCAGTCGATCGAGCGCGCCGGCGACAATGTCCCCGACGGGGTCACCCTGCTCGCCGCCGATGTCACCAGCCACGACGAGGTCGCCGCCGCTGTCGCCAAGGTGGTCGAATCGGGTACGCCGCTGCGTATCGTGGTCAACTGCGCCGGGGTCGGCTGGGCCGGGCGCATCCTGTCCAAGAACGGGCCGCACGATCTGGAGCTGTTCCGCACGGTCATCACCGTCAACCTGCTCGGCACCTTCAACGTGATGCGCCTGGCCGCCGACGCCATCGCCAAGACCGACGCCGTGGACGAGGCAGGACAGCGCGGTGTCGTGATCAACACCGCGTCGGTGGCGGCGTTCGAGGGCCAGATCGGCCAGATCGCGTACTCGGCGTCCAAGGGCGGCGTGCACGGTATGACGGTGCCGGCCGCGCGTGACCTCGCGCAGTTCGGTATCCGGGTCAACACCATCGCCCCCGGCATCATCGACACCCCGATGCTGGCCGGTGTCACCGAGGAATACCGGCAGGGCCTCGAGGCCGGTGTGCCGTTCCCGTCCCGGCTGGGCCGGCCGGACGAGTACGCGCAGCTCTCGCAGTACATCGTCGAACACGACTACCTCAACGGCGAGACCATCCGCATGGACGGTGCGCTGCGCATGGCGCCGCGGTAGTCTTCGGGCCGTACAACGACGCCCGCTGTCCCGGCGATCCGGGGCGGCGGGCGTTCGTGTTCCGGGTGCGGCGTACCGAATGCGGGTCAGCCGGCGCTGCCGGTCGGCGGGAGCTGCCGGTCTGCCGGCGGACGCTGCCGGTCGGCCAGGCGCGCCCGCCATGCATCGCAGACCGCACGGTCTGCCGACTCCCGGTCGTTGCCGTCGACACGGCAGCCCGCGCGCGTGTATCCCTCGCGATCGAAACCGCGGCGATCGTAACCCCACCGGTCGTAGCCGTGGCGGTCGTACCCGGCCCGGTCACGCCCGAAACTGTCGAGCCCGTCCTCGTCGTAGCCGCCGCGATCGCGCCCGAAGAAGTCGAGCCCGTCCTCGTCGTAGCCGTCGCGGTCGTAGCCGGAATGGTCGAACCCGTCCTTGTCGTAGCCGCCGCGGTCACGACCGAACCGGTCGTAGCCGTCCTTGTCGTAGCCGTCCTTGTCGTAGCCGAAGGTGTCGTAGTCCTCGGAGACGGGAGCGAAATGCGTCGTGATCGGGCCGGCACCCGATTCCGCCGACGCCGGTACGGCCACCAGGGCGGGTGCGGCGATCAGCGCGCCGAGCAACGCGATCCGAAGCGAGGTGTGGCGCAATCCGCGGCGCGCCGCACGGGTGGTCGACATGATCGATCTCCTATCCGGAACACGATTCGCGTATCCCGGACGATGCATCGCCTACATCCCTTGACATGTTACAAACCGCAGGTTGACGGCCATGCGAAACCGTTTGCGCCCGAAGCGATCCGGTGACCGCCCGACGCGTCGCCCGACCGACCCGCGCCGCACGCCCCGGCGGCGCACAACCGTTACCGGTAGCCGACCCCGAGATATGCCGTGGTGGTCAGCGGGCTGCCCGGCCGGTAATGCTCGGTCAGGTAGGAGCGCATGGCCTCGATACGCTCGGCCATCGCCCGGTCACCGATACTGCGCCGCATCAACTCCAGGGGCGCTATACCGCGGGTGAGCCGGGCGAGCAGTGCGTCGGCATCGGCGAAGACCATCTCCACGGTATGGGGCACCACGGATACCCGTTCGAACCCCGCCGCGCGCAGCTCACGCTCGAATACCTCGGGGTTCTCCAAACTTTCGAGGTTGGATGCCGGTGGACGGATACTCGGGTCGGCGGAGCCCAGCGCGCGCCACGACATCTGCATCCAGGTCGACCGGTCGGCCGGCGCCCAACTCGATACCACCGCGACCCCGCCGGGCCGCAGCACCCGGAACAGTTCGGCGAACCCGCGCGCACGGTCGGGGAAGAACATCAGCCCGAACATGGAGAACGCCGCGTCGAATTCGGCATCGGCGAACGGCAATTCCTGTCCGTCACCGATCCGCGCCACCACATTGCCCACACCGGCCGCTGTCACCGCGCGCTCGAGCTGCTCGATCATCGGCGCGGAGAAATCGATCGCGTCCACCCGCTCGGCGTGCTCCGCGGCCAGTAGGCTCAGCGTGCCGGGACCGGCCGCGACATCGACCACACGGGCGGGCGGCGTATGTCCGGCGAGGCCGGCCAGTTGCACTGCCGCGGCGGCGAACGGGCGCATCACCGAAATAGTGGACACCGCATAGTCCTCGGCGACCAGATCCCAGGGATCCACGGCGGCGAGTAAGTTTTCGGGCACGGTCGTATCCGATCTCGTCGATACCTCAGCGCGTACCGGGAGACCGCGGCAGCGGCCACGGTCTCCCCTACGGCCGGGCGCCCGCCGTCCGCGCTCGCCTACTTCCGTAGACGGTTCGCGGACGAAAGAAGCCCGGCTGCACCCCTCAGAGCGTACGCGTCAGCCGGTCGGCGAGGATCTGCGCGAATTTGGCCGGATCCTTCAGTTCCCCGCCTTCGGCCAGCACAGCCGTGCCGTACAGGAGTTCGGCGGTCTCGGTGAGCTCGGGAACCTTACCCGCGTCGGCGTCGTCCCGGCGGGCGTCGTAGGCATCGCGCAGACCGGTCACCAGCGGATGGGTGGGGTTGAGCTCGAGGATCCGCTTGAACTGCGGCAGCTCCTGCCCCGAGGCCCGGTACATCCGTTCCAGCATCGGCGTCATATCGAACACATCGCCCACCAGGCAGACCGGCGAACTGGTCAGACGCGAGCTGAGGCGGACCTCCTTGACGCTGTCCTCGAGGGCCTTGCCCAGCCAGGTCAGCACCTCGGCGAAATCCTTGTCCTGCTGTTCACGCAGGGCCTCGGATTCCTTCTTCTCCTCCTCGGTCTCCAGATCGACCTCGCCCTTGGCGATCGACTGGAAGGGCTTACCGTCGAAGTCGGTGACCGACCCGACCCACATCTCGTCCACCGGATCGGTGAGGATCAGCACCTCGCGGTCCTTGGCGCGGAACGCCTCCAGATGCGGCGATTTCTCCACCTGCTCGCGGGATTCGCCGGTCATGTAGTAGATGGCGTCCTGCCCTTCGGGCATCCGTTCCACGTACTGCGCCAGCGTGGTCGCCTCGGTGTCGGAGTGCGTGGAAGCGAAGGACGACACCTCCAGGATGGTTTCCCGGTTGTCGAAGTCGGAGAGCAGGCCCTCCTTCAGCACCCGGCCGAATTCCTGCCAGAAGGTGCGGTATTTCGCCTGGTCCTCGGCGCCCTGCAGATCCTTGACACTGCTCAGCACCTTCTTGACCAGACGTTTGCGGATCATCTGGATCTGCCGGTCCTGCTGCAGGATCTCCCGGGACACGTTGAGCGAGAGGTCCTGCGCGTCGACCACACCCTTGACGAAACGCAGGTACTCCGGCATCAGCTCTTCGCAGTTGTCCATGATGAACACGCGCTTCACATAGAGCTGGACACCGCGTTTGTGTTCGCGGGTGAACAGATCGAACGGCGCCTGCGAGGGCAGGAACAGCAGCGCCTGATACTCGAACGTCCCCTCGGCCTTGAGCGGGATGATCTCCAGCGGCTCGTCCCAGGCGTGGCTGACGTGCCGGTAGAACTCCTGGTACTCCTCCTCGGACACCTCGCTGCGCGGGCGGGTCCAGAGGGCCTTCATCGAGTTGAGCGTCTGCTCCTCGATGACGGTTTTCTCCTCCTTCTCCTCACCCTCACCCTCGGTGACCGTGCGCTCGACCTGCATCCGGATCGGCCAAGCGATGAAATCGGAGTACTTCTTGACTATCTCGCGGAGCTTGTGTTCCTGGGTGTAGTCGAAGAGATGATCCTCGGGGTCCGCCGGCTTCAGGTGCAGCGTGACGGCGGTCCCCTGCGGGGCCTCGTCGAGGGTTTCGATGGTGTAGGTGCCCGAACCGGCGGTCGACTCCCAGCGGGTGCCGGTGGTCTCCCCCGCCCGGCGGCTGGTGAGCACCACCTTGTCGGCGACCATGAAGGTCGAGTAGAAGCCGATACCGAACTGGCCGATCAGCTCCCCGGCCGCGGCCTCGGATTTCGCCTCGTTCAATTTCCGGCGCACCTCGGCGGTACCGGATTTGGCGAGGGTGCCGATCAGGTCCACCACCTCGGCACGGGACATGCCGATGCCGTTGTCCCGGACGGTGAGGATCCGCTGATCCCCGTCGACCTCCAGCTCGATGTGCAGGTCGTCGGTGTCTACGTGCAGATCCTTGTCCCGGTAGGACTCCAGCCGCAGCTTGTCCAGCGCGTCGGAAGCGTTCGAGATCAGCTCCCGCAGGAACGTGTCTTTGTTGGAGTAGACCGAGTGGATCATCAGCTCGAGCAGCTGATGGGTCTCGGCCTGGAACTCGAGTTGTTCGACGTGCTCTGTCACGGTGGACAATGGTAATCAAGCCTGCGCGGAACTCGTCCACAGGTCGGGCGGTGTTCCGGGCGGCGCGGCGAAGTCGCTCAGCGCGGGCACCTCACGTTCGGCGCTGTGCTCCCGCGGTACCCGGGGGTTCATCCACTCACGCAGGACCGCGGTGGCCCGGACATCGTCCTCGTTGTACTCCAGCAGCCGGGTGCGCTGGGTGAGGTCGGGCTCGGCGTCGTAGCCGACCGCACGCCGATACCAGCTCATCGACGCCTCCCCACCCGCCTCGGGATCGCGCCAGGCGAAACCGGCCACGGGTGCGATCTTCTTGAGTCCTTTACCGCTCGGGCAGATGAACTGATCGGTGACCGCCTGGAACATATCGACCCATTGGATGGAATCGACGAACTCGGTGACCTGGGCTTCGGTCGGCACCCCGGGACGCCCGGCGAACCGCCGCGCCGACTCGTAGAGCCATTTGTCCTCGGCGCTGCGCGAATAGCAGTACGCGGCGAAGGTCTTCCCGGCGGTCAGGGCCTGCGCCCTGATCTCCATCAGCCAGGTCCAGAACTCGCCGAAGGAACGGCCCTCGTCCTCGGTGGGTAGCGGATCCCAGGTGACGAACGCCCGGTACCGCCCGTCGAGCAGGGTCCCCCACAGGTAGGCGCCCTCCTCCTGATAGCTCTCCAGATCGACATCCACCTCGACATCGGCCCGGCGCACCCAGACCCGGTCGAACCGGCGCACCAGCGGTGCCTGTACCAGCCATGCCCGGGCGGTGACCACGGCCTCCTCGAACGGCCCGTGCTGCCAGTCCTCCGGTTCGGGCCCGGACCAGGCGGCCAGTTCGTCGATGGTCCGCACCCCGTGCCCGCGCAGCACCTCCGCGCGCGAACCCGGCGCCACCACGCTCACATCACGATGCTCGTTCAACCAGGCCTGACACCCGCCCTCGGCGCCCCGGCTCCACCAGACACACTGGCGGCATTCCGGGACCTTCGACGGCACGGTTTCCAGCTGCCCGCGCACCACCGCGATCCGGTCGGCGAAACGGCTGTCGTAGTCGGGGAGCACCGCGGTCAGGTCGTGGACGAGGATCCGGTCGAAATGGAAGCCGATGACCCCGCCGACCCGAGCGGCCGGCGCCAGCCCGTGACGCTCCAGCATCCGGTACACATGGGCCAGCCGCTGCTGGTCGCGGGGTTGCTGGCGGAGTTTGCGGGCGCGGTCGGGAACGGGGTTCCAGGAGAACAGATCCGAGGTCAGCGGGTGGAATTCGGCCGGATCCGGGCGGCGCGGATCGGTCACCTTGTGGTTGACCACGATGACCGGGATATAGCCGCCGTTGCGCTCGTCGCGCAGCAGGATCTCGGCGCCGCCGCGACGCCCGGTATCGGGCTCCTGCGGCAGCAGCCCACCCCAGATCCGGGACGCGCCCGCCGCGCAGGCACGCAGCGTGGCCTCGGCACGCGCGCTCGCCGGCAGCGCCGGGTCGATGATCACCCAGCCACCGGGGTCGGCCGCGACCAGAGTGTCGCGGACACGTTCGCGATGGGCCTGTGCCGCCTCGCGCCGCTGCTGCACCCCCGTGTCCTCTCGCACTTCGGCGAGCAGTTCCGGGTGCGCGGCGTCCATCCCGAGCCGGTGCCGGCAGCCGATCAGACCCCGGGCATCGAGGAACGCGAGCCGGCCCGCACCGGCGGAAATCCGCCCGGCGGGCGCGGCGGACTCCCGCCGCTCGTGATCGGCGTGGGAGGGGTCTTCGCTGTCGACACTGCCCGGTTGCACGCAAGCAGTATGGTCCCTGTCCCCGACAGACCACCCAATCGAGCATCCGGGAACAGCATCGCCGCACCGCCGGGGGCAGAGTCTGTCGCCGCCGCGGCCGGTAACCCGATAGGGTGTCGGCGAACCGTGTGACACGGGTGGACGGTGCGGTTTTCCGTGTCGTATCGCCGTAGCGAACCAGCATTACGGAGGGCCTTCGATGGGGTTGTTCACCAAGCGCAAACGGCGGCCGAGTCGGCGGGCCGAGGCCAAGGCTCTCAAGCACAAGGCCGCCATGGAGGCCAAACTCGGCGCGAAGAACGATCGGAAACGCCAACGGGCGGAGGCCCGTTCCCAGCGCAAGGTCGCCAAGGCCCAGGTCGCCACGCTGCAGGCCGAGGAGAAGGCGGCCCTCAAAGCGGCGGCGCGGGCCGAACGTGATCCGTTCAGCCCGGCCCAGTTCAGGAAGTACATCGGAGTGGCACGGGTGCTGGTTCCGGTGCTCGCCCCGCTGGCCTACCGCGGCGCGACCTATCTGCGCGGCGAGCTCGACGCCCGCCGCGCCAAACAACTCGGCGTCGGGGTGAGCCAACTCGGCGACTACGCCGGGCACGGTGGCCGGCTGCAGGCCCGGATCGGCAATACCGAGGCCGCACTGGACAAGATCACGGACGGGCGGTCCGGCAAGGACAAGGACACCCAGCAGTTCGTCGCCGACGCCCGTAACCGGCTCGACGCACTCACCGCCGCCGTCCGCACCGCCGACCAGATGCCCGCCGGGCGGCGGCGGTCGGTGTACAGGTCCATCACCACCGAGCTGTCCCGGATCGAGGCGGACGTCCTCGCTCGCCTCGGCGTCGCCTGACCCCGGCCGCCGAGTGGGCGTCCCCGGTCCGATCTGCGGGCCGGGTGCGCGAGCCCTGGGCCGGTCGGCGACCATGGACACTGCCCTGCCCACTCCCCGACCAGCCGGGCCCGGTCAGGTCGGCCGAATCCGAAAGTCCGCGATGCCCAGCACGTACCCGTCTCCCGCACCACTGCGGGGCTGCGTGGTGGGCGCGACTACCGCAATCCTGGCCGTCGCCGCCCACGGCATCGCCGGTGGCGGATACCCGACCTCCGCCGGAGCGGCGTTACTCCTGCTGACGGCCCTGGTGACCGGCGCCGCCGCCGGTTCGGTCATCGGCGGATCGAGCCGGTTGCGGACCGGCCCGGGCCGGAGCACGCTGATCGCTCTCGCAGCCGGGCAGTTCGCCGGGCACTGGGCGCTGACCGGCCTCACCGGTCATCACGGCTCCCCCGTCGAGACGGCGTCCGAGGCCCTGCCGGGGGCGGCGATGATCGCCTTCCACCTGCTCGCTGTCGTGGTCTGTGCGCTCGCGATCACCACGGCAGAGCGGCTCTACCGTTGCGCGTCCTCGATACTGCGCGCGCTGCTCGAACCACCACGCCCCACCCCGGGCCCGACCCGGGTCCGTATCGCCGCGACCACCCCGGTCACGGTCCATCGCTCTCCGAAGGGAGCGCCGGGTCCACGCGCACCGCCCGCGCGCACCGACCCCGCCACCCCTTCCCTCGGAGAGAAAGCTTCCAACACATGTCCCACGGGATCTCCCCCGTCCTGCGCCGTGGTCTGACCGCGACCTTCGCCGCGGGTTTCGTACTGGCCGCGGCCGGTACCGCCGCCGCGCACGTGAGTGTTTCCGCACCGGACGCCACACCCGGTCACGGCGCGGTCGCCACCTTCAGCGTCCCGACCGAATCGGATACCGCCGCCACCACTTCGGTACGGATCACCGTGCCCGGGTTCTCCACCGCGCGCACCGAACCGGTGCCCGGCTGGACCGCGAAGTTCGACCGTAACGACAAAGACCAGATCACCGCCGTCACCTGGACCGCGAACCCGGGATCCCCCGGTATCCGGCCGGGTGAGTTCCAGCGTTTCGCGGTATCGCTCGGGCCGTTCCCGGACTCGGAGTCGGTCGCCTTCCCGGCGGAACAGACCTACAGCGACGGCACCGTCGTGCGCTGGAACGAGACCGGCGACCACGATTCGGTCGAACACCCCTCGCCCGTCCTCGCGCTGAACGGCGACGAGGCCGGTCACGGCGGTCACGGTGACGAAGCGGCCGCCGCGCCCGCTGACGACGGTGGCGACACCACCGCCCGCTGGCTGGGCGGTCTGGGGCTGGCGCTGGGCGCACTGGCGCTGGGCGCCGGAGTCGGCGCGGTGGTCCGGAGCCGGCGATGAACCAGCGCACGACCCGGTGGGGCCGGCGCTTCGCGCTGGTCGCCACCCTGCTCATGGTGACCCTCGGCGCGCTGGCCGGCCCGGCTGCCGCCCATTCCGCGGTGGTGGGCAGCGATCCCGCGGACGGCGCGACCGTCGAGGTGGGGCCGCAGCGCGCCACCATCACGTTCAACGAACCGCTGCAGCCCGACTTCCCGGCCATGACCGTTGTTGGTCCGGACGGCAATCTGTGGTCCAAGGGCGAGCCGGTCGTCGACGGCAGGAATCTCAGCGTCGAGGTCGGTGAACTCGGTCCGGCCGGCGAATACCGGATGGCCTTCCGGGTCACCTCGGCCGACGGCCACGTGGTCAACGGTGAGCGCGCTTTCACGCTGAGCAAGCCGGGTACCGGTACTCCGGGCCCGGCCGCGAACGCCCGCGGTGAGAGCGGCGGCTCGGACGGCGGTATCCCGGTCTGGGTGTACATCGTGGGTGCGGTCGTCCTGTTCGGCGGCGGTCTCGGGTTCGCGCTGTTCGGCTCGAACCTGGGCAAGGGCAAGAACCAGCGGTGAGAAACGGCGTCCCGAGCGGAACCGACGACCGGTTCGCGCTCGGACTCGTGATACCGGCGGGCCTGATCGGGGTGCTGCTGGCCTGGACGCTCGGCGGGGTTCCGGCGGCCTCGGCGGTGCGCTTCTGCGCCGATATCGCGGGCGCGACGGTGCTCGGCCTGGCCGTGCTGCCCCGGCTGGCGGACCGGATCGAGCTCCCCTGGCGGATGATGGCGGTTCTGGCCGGACTGTGGTGCTGCCTGGAATTCGCCACTCTGGTCTTCGCCGCGGGTGAGGTGGCGGGTTCGGGGGCGACCGCGCTGAGCCCGGCCGATTTCGGCACCTATCTGGCCCGGATCAGCGCGGGCCAGATCGGCCTGGCCATCCTGCTGGCCACCGCGGCGATCGCGGTGTACGCCGCGATCGCCTTCCGGCGGCCCGGGCAGCGCTCACCGGACCTGGTGCTGGTGTTCGCCGCGGTCAGCGTGACCCTGCGACCGATCACGGGGCATATGTCGCAGCAACCGGCCGGGTCGGTACTGGCCGGGGTCCACGCGCTGGCGGCGTCGACCTGGCTCGGGCTGCTGCTGGCGCTGGCCCTGGTGGTGCGTGGCCGCCGCGGGTGGGCCGACGCACTGCCCAGGTACTCGGCGGTCGCGCTGCCCATGATCGCCGCCGTGGCGTTGACCGGCGTGATCAACGGTCTGGTGCGCCTCGGCGGTATCGCACCGTTCGTCACCACCGGCTACGGACGGATCATGCTCGCCAAGACAGTGCTGCTGGCGGTCCTGCTGGCGCTGGGCTGGTGGTGGCGGCGGAGCTGGGTGGTGGCGGCGGCCCGGCATCAGATGCCGGCCGAGGGCTCGCTGCGGCGCGCGGTGGTGGAGGTTTCGGTGATGGCGGTGGTGTTCGGGCTGGCGGCGTCGCTGGCAGTCACGGGATAGCCTGGGTCCATGGCTGCCGGTGCCCCGACTCCGAATCTCCTCCAGCGGATCGGGTACATCTGTGGCCGCACACTGCCCGCCGAATACTCCGACTGGGTGCTGAACGATCTCACCGGGCCGGGTGCGACCCGCCGCTACCTGGTGCGGATGTTGGTGCCGCTGGTGCTGGTGCTGTTGCTGTTCCTGCTGGTCCCCGGGCCGCTGTGGATAGGAGCGTCGATGATGGCGCTGCTCCTGCTGCCGCTGATCTACTTCACCGTGGCGCTGACCTACGTCTTCCGGCGCAACCGGCTGGTCAAGCACGGCCTGGATCCGGCGCTGGCCGACGCCGACGTCCGCCGCCGCGCGGAGCGCGAGCGCGCCGCCTACGAGCGGCGGCACGGCCGGGGCTGAACGCAACGCCCGAATTACCCCTGGTGAGCGATATCACACAGGCATAGCCTGGAGCTATGGACAAGCCGACCTTCAAGCAACGGATCGCCTACGATCTGGGCGGCGAACTGCCCGCGGAGCTGCACGCGTGGGTGGTCCAGGACGTCGTCGGCCGCGGGGCGATGGAGCGCTACCTGATCCGGTTCGTCGGACCGATCATCCCCTTCTTCGTGCTGATCTTGCTGTTCCCGGGCCCGATGACCCTCAAGCTGGGCCTGATCGTCATGATGATCGTTCCGCTGATCATCTTCACGATCGCACTGACCTATGTGTGGCGGCGCTACCGGTTGGTACAGCACGGGTTGGATCCGGATCTGGTCGACCACGAGAAATGCAAAGACTGCGATCGTGAGGTGTACAACCTGCGCTACCGCCCACAGCACGGCGACGCGCGGATGACACAGCCCGGGCACGGGGGTTGATGGGCGCTGCCGGTACGCACCCGGCACAATCGGGACCGTGACCGAATCAGAGCAGCAGGTGGCCACCGCGGATCTCGCCGACGAGATCGGGCCCGATATCCGCAGTTGTGACACCCAGTTCATCCAGTTCGGCGGCCACCAGGTGTTCTCCGGCCGGATCACCACGATCCGCTGCTTCCAGGACAATCTGCTGGTCAAACAGACACTCGGAGAGCCCGGCGCCGGGCAGGTCCTGGTCGTCGACGGCGGCGCGAGCATCCACACCGCCTTGGTCGGCGATATCATCGCCGGCCGCGGGGTCGACAACGGCTGGGCCGGGGTCGTGGTGAACGGCGCGGTCCGCGACTCCGCGATTCTGCGCACCCTCGGTATCGGCGTAAAGGCCCTGGGCACGAATCCGCGCAAGAGCACCCAGACCGGTAGCGGCGAGAAGAACGTCCCGGTGGAGTTCGGGGGCGTCACCTTCAATCCCGGCGAGATGCTCTACAGCGACCACGACGGCATCGTGGTCCGCACCGAACCCTGATCGCCGCGGTCCGGTGCCGGCAACGGCCGGTCCGGTGTTATCCGCTGCTCACCCTGGCGGAGTGACCGGCGATGGCGACCACATCGCCGACCTGCAACTGCCGTCCGCGGCGCAATTCGACCTCGTCGTTCACGCGCACCAGACCGGCCGCGATAACGGTCTTGGCCTCCGACCCGGATTCGATCAGATTGGCCAGCTTCAGGAACTGCCCGAGCCGTATGGCGCCGTCGTCGATCGGCACATCGATGGGATCCGACATAGGTTCATGCTTACTCCCCCGGTCACGGCGCTTTCCGACCGGCCCCGGGCACCCGGCGCGCGGACAGCGCCGGATGCGTAACAAGAAGACATTTCCGGCATTTCACGGCAGCTTCGCGCGCCACGCCCGGGACCCGATTTCCCATATCGGCCAACCGCGCCCGCGCACAGGGAAATACATGCGCTTCCGGACCGATATACCATTAACACGCCGGGCCACAGCCATGATTCGGTGATTCCTGGCGGCAGACTGGAACCGTGATATCCACGCAGGAACCGCGACACCCCGCACCACCCGGCCCATCCGGCACGCCCGGGCGGTTCGCGGCGATACCGCGTGTCGCCACGCTGGTCTCGGGTGTTCTCGCGGCCGCCTGCCTGCTGTGGAGTCTTTCCCCGACCCTGTCGACGGCGCTCGCCGGCGCCCGCCACTACCTGGATCGCTACTACCTGTACGCACCCGATACCAACCTGCTGTGGGCCGGACTGCTCGGATTGCTGACGCTCGGACTGGCCGGGCGCAAGCGGGTCGCCTGGTGGGCGTTGGTGCTCTACACGGCGAGCTGGGTCCCGGCGAACCTGGCCGATCTGCTGCGCGCACACGACCGGCATGCCGCGGTGGCCGCGCTGATCCATCTGGCCGCGCTGACCGTACTGGTCCTGAGCCGCGCGGAATTCGGCGCGCGGATCCGCCGCTGCGCGCTGCGCCCGGCCGCGCTGACCCTGGCCGCCGGCTTGCTGATGGCGGCCGTCGCGGGTGGAGTCGTGGTCCAGCTGCTTCCCGGAGCACTGTCGTCCGTCGCGCAGCGTGCGCTGTGGGTGATCACCGAACTCACCGCGCATCTGGTACCCGGCTCGCCGGAACCCCCCGGCGTACCGTCCTTCCCGGCCCAGTTCCTGGTGGGACTCTTCGGCGCCCTGGCGGTCGCCGCAAGCGCCCTGGTCCTGCACCGAACCCAGCGCACGGAGTACGCACTCACCGACGCCGACGAATCGGCGCTGCGCGAACTGCTGGCGGGCGCGGACCCCTCCGGTTCGATCGACTACTTCGCGACCCGGCGAGACCGGGCACTGATCTTCACGCCCAACGGCAGGGCGGCCATCGGCTATCGCGTGGAGTACGGAGTCTGCCTGGCCCTCGGCGATCCGATCGGCGCGCGTGACTCCTGGCCACAGGCGATCGAGACCTGGCGGCAGCACGCCCGGGATTTCGGCTGGCGGGCCGCGGTGATCGGAGCGAGCGAATCCGCCGTACCGGTCTACCAGCGTGCCGGGCTCACCGCGGTGACCGCCAGCGCGGAGGCCGTCCTCGACACTCGCAGTTTCTCCTTGGCGGCCCCGGAACTCGCGCCGGTCCGGCAGTCGGTGACCCGGCTCCGGAAAGCGGGTGTGACAGTCCGGATCCGCCGGCACCGCGATATCGGGACCGCCGACCTCGCCCGGCTCACGGTACGCGCCGAGGAGTGGCGGCACAGTGAGACCGAACGCGGGTACCCGCTTCCCCTGGGCCGTCTCGGCGATCGCCGCGACGGTGACTGCCTGCTGGTGGAAGCCGTCGACACCGACGACCGGGTGCTGGGGATGCTGTCCCTGGTGCCCTGGGGGAAGACCGGCGCCACAGTGGAATTGCTGCGCCGGGCACCCGGCAGCACCACGGAGACGACCGACCTGCTGATCGCGGAATTCGCGTTGCGCGCCGAACAGCACGGTATCCACCAGGTTTCGCTGAGTTTCACCCTGTTCCGGTCGGTGTTCGAGGCGGCGGCACGCGAGTACATTCCGGCGACCTCCCGGAAGCCCCTGGCCGCGCTGCACACCGCGGCCGGATTCGTGCGCGGTGCCCGCACCCTGCCGCTGGCCTTCTCGCGCTGGTGGCAGCTGGCCCAGTGGCACCGCGCGAGTATGCGGTACCAGCCGCGGTGGGATCCCCGCTACGTCCTGTGCGACTCCTCGCGCGACCTGGCACGGATCGCCGTCGCCGCGGCGCGCGCCGAAGGTCTGCTGCCACGGGCGGACGGAAGGTCCACGGCCTTCACGCATACCGGCCGGCACCGCGCCGCGCCGGAACATCCGGCTCCCGCACGCGCCGGCACGAATACCGGGCCCGCGGAGATCGAACCGGAGCCGATCACCGCGCACCGGCCCGAACAGGTGCGGGTGCGGATCGAGAAGCTGGACCGGCTCGCCGCCGCGAACGTCGATCCCTATCCCCTGCCGTTCCCGCCGACGCATACGGTCGCCGCCGCCCGCCGGACACCGCGCGGTACGACGGTCCGCGTCTCGGGACGATTGCTGCGCCGGCGCGACTACGGGGGTGTGATCTTCGGGGTGGTCCGGGACTGGACCAGCGATATCCAGCTGCTGCTCGACCGCGACCGGCTCGGCCGACAACGCCTCGACGAATTCGGTGAACTCGTCGATCTGGGAGATCTGGTGTCGGTCAGCGGTCAGCTGGGGTACAGCCGGCGCGGGGAACTGTCCCTGCTGGTGGCGGATTGGCGGATGCTCGGTAAATGCCTGCACCCGCTCCCCGACAAATGGCGCGGCCTCAGCGACCCGGAGGTCCGGATGCGGCGCGGTTACCTGGATCTGATGATCGACCGGGAAGCGCGCGAACTGCTGGCCCGGCGCAGTGCGGTGCTGCGGGCGCTGCGCGACGCCCTGCACGACTGCGGATTCCTGGAGGTCACCACCCCGGTGCTGCAGCACAGCCCCGGCGGCGCGGCGGCCCGTAGTCTGCGCACCCATATCGACGCCGACAACACCGATCTGCATCTGCGGGCCGCTCCGGAACCGGCGCTGAAACGGTTGTGTGTCGGCGGTGTCGAGAAACTGTTCGAACTGGGGCCGGGTTTCCGCAACACCCACGCCGATACCCGCCACCTGCCCGAATACACCGTGCTGGAGGCCTATGAGGCGCATAGTGATCACCGGCGCATGATGACGCTGTGCCGGCAGCTGGTGCAGCAGGCCGCGCTGGCCGCCAATGACGCGATGATCGCCATGCGGCCTACCCCGGACGGTTCGCTGCACGCGGTGGACATCTCCGGCGAATGGCGGGTGCGGTCGATATACGAGGCGCTGTCGGCGGAGGTCGGTGTCGATATCACGCCCCGTACCGCCCTACCGGACCTGCGGGAACTGTGCGAGAAGGCCGATATCGTCCATCAACCCGGCTGGGACGAGGGCCGGATGGTCTACGCCCTCTATGAGCGACTGGTGGTGGAGGCCACCCGGGAACCGACCTTCTACACCGACTTTCCGAGCTCGGTGTCGCCGCTCGCCCGCCCGGCCCGCCGCGACACCGCACTGGCCGAACGCTGGGATCTGGTGGCGTGGGGTATCGAGCTGGGCTCCGGGTGCAGCGAACTCACCGATCCGGTGGAACAGCGGCGGCGGCTCGCCGCCCAATCCCGTATCGCGGCCGACGGCGGCCAGGCGGCCATGGAACTCGACGAGGAGTTCCTGTGCGCACTGGAACACGCCATGCCGCCGACCGGTGGTCTGGGCCTGGGCGTGGACCGGGTGATCATGCTGCTGACCGGGCGCGCACTGCGGGAGACCCAGCCGTTCCCATTGGTCCGGCCGCGATGATCAGGCACTTCCCCGTACTGATCGGAGGGAATGTTTCCGCCCCGCCGCTCGGGGAAGTACGGTGTAGTGACTTCGGCCCCGGGAGGAGGGGCCTACCTTCGGAACGGGGTTCGATTTGAGTTACGTGGACCTGCTCACCCACGCCGGCCAGGTGGACTTTTCGGCTTGGGCCAACACCGATACGTTGGCGTCCGCGGTCGAGCTGAGCGCCCGCAAGAGAAGCAAGGGCAAGGGCGGCGGCTTCGGTCTGTTCGGCCTGATCTGCTGTGTGCTCGTGGTGGCGATCATCGTCGGCGTCATTCTGCTGGCCCGTAAGAAGAAGAACGACAACAACTCCTCGGGTCAGTTCCCCCAGCCCGGCCAGCCCCCGCAGGGTTACCCGCAGCAGGGTGGTTACCCCCAGCAGGGTGGCTACCCCCAGCAGGGCGGTTACCCCCAGCAGGGCGGTTACCCCCAGCAGGGCGGTTATCCGCAGCAGGGTGGTTACCCCTCGCAAGGTGGCTACCCGCAGCAGGGCGGCTACCCGTCCGACCCGAACTACCCCAATCCCCCGCAGGGCGGCCAGCCGCCGTACCCGCCCACCGGGCAATAGGCTCACCCGGTACACAGGGGCCGGTTCGCCGTGATCACGGCGAACCGGCCCCTGGGCTTTTCGAGACCACCCGGGATTTCATCGATCGGCCGACCGGCTCCGCGACCTCGCTGCCGACCCACCGGGCCGATGCGGCAGAGTGGACGCGTGCAATTGATACTCGTTCGCCATGGCCAGCCGCTCCGGGTCGACAACGCCGGGCAGGCAGCCGACCCCGGTCTGGCGCCCATCGGCGTGGAGCAGGCCGAACGGGTACCGGCCGCCCTGGAACACCACCGCATCGTGCGGGTGATCAGCAGCCCGCAACGCCGGGCCCGCGAAACCGCCGCGCCGACGGCCGCGAAGCTGGGCCTGGACGTGGATACCATGGACGATCTGGCCGAATACGATCGTGACCTGCCGTCCTATATCCCGATCGAGGACGCCAAGGTGGAGTTCCGGGACGCCTACGACCGGATCAAGGCCGGGCACCTCCCGGTGCAGATCGATGCCGATGCCTTCCGGCACCGGGTACACGACGCGATCACCGAGATCGCCTCCACGACCCCGGCCGCCGATACCGTGGTGGTGTTCGCGCACGGCGGCGTCATCAATGTCACTCTGCAGGACATTCTCGGTCTGGCCCGGCCGCTGACCTTCCCGATCGATTACTGCTCGATCACCCGGATCCTGTTCTCCCGGACCGGTCGCCGCACCGCGGCGACCGTCAACGAGAACGGACACGTCTGGGAATTGCTCCCCCGCAATATCTCCGGCTGATCAGGCCATTCCGGCGATCCAGTTGTGCATCCAGGACAGCGCGGTCTGGCCGCCACCGACCTTGTAGCTGCCGTAGGCGACATGCGACTCGGACCGGTAGAAGGTGTCGAGATCCTTGACCCGCTGCTCGTTGGCGCCGCGGGTCAGCTGGGCCTGCAGTGTGGGCAGACCGCCGTTGGAGATCAGATCGCTCACGATGGCGCCGACTTCCAGCTGGTAACGCCAGATATTGGCCGGGTTGGCGTCGGAACTCTGGGCGAGGAAACCGGCGAATCGGGTGACGAAATCGTCCGACGCGGTGGCGCAGTAGAGATCATCGGGGATGCACACCGTGCGGGTACGGTCGCTGACCCAGCCGAATCCACCGACCCGGGGGCCGCCGGCCCCGGCACCCGGCGCGGGCGGACCGACCTGAACATCACCGGGCGCCCGCCGCGGATCGGAGATCAGCCCGACACCCGCGATACTCTCCGGCCGGATCGGGCCGAGGCCCGTACCGATCTCGGCGGCGAGATCCCCGGCGGCGTCGGCACCCTGGCTGTAACCCACCAGTGCGACCTTGGTGCCGCCGCAGCGCTGCACCATATCGGTGATCATGCCGCGCGCATTGGACACGGCCTCGTTCTTGGAGTCGGCGTAGATATCGCCTTCCCACGGAAAAGCGGTTGCCGCGTAGGTGACGTAGTCGACCTTCGCCGAGGACGGTAGGCCGTTGGTCACCCGGGCGAGCATGCCCGGCGTGGGGCGCTTGTCGTGGCCGGTTTCCCAGGTCCCGGGAATCGCCACCACATACAGACTCGGGCATCCGGGGTCGGCCGTTGCCACCGATCCCCCGAAAACCACTCCCGACGCAACCGCCGCACAGGCACCCAGCGCCGCGGCAACCCTCTTGAACTGCATTCTGCTCCAGTCAACCCTGGCCCCTGATCGGGACGCTCCCGTTAAGTCATCGCCAAGATGCTGACCCCGGCCGATGACACCGATGTGTGTAACAGGTGAACAACAACCACGCGTCACAATTACACGATCGGATCACGATCTCGTACCGGGACACACCGCAGATAACAATAGAGCGACGATCTTGGTATCGCCAGCCCAACCCCGGCCTGACCACCGGAGACGAGCGATCACCCGTATTTCACCGGAAAAGCTGCGTGTCGAATTCGGCCCGCGCCCGAAATACGTCGGCGCGGTGCCCCCGGAAAAACCCGGGAACACCGCGCCGTAGCGTATTCATTTGTGCCGCAGCATCTCCGGCTCGGCGGTTCGGGACCGCCGCGCCGAGGTCAGCGCTGGGCGACGGCGGTCGGCGGAATCGGCGCGGGCAATGCCGTCTCGCCCTCCAGGTACCGGTCCACCGCGGACGCGGCGGCCCGGCCCTCGGCAATGGCCCAGACGATCAGGGACTGACCGCGGCCCATATCGCCGGCCACGAAGACACCGGGGACATTGGTGGACCAGTTCTTGTCCCGCTGGACATTGCCGCGCTGGTCGTAGCCGACCCCGAGATCGGTCAGCAGACCCGGTTTGTCGGGACCGACGAAGCCCATGGCGAGCAGCACCAGATCGGCTTCGAGGGTGAAATCGGTGCCGTCGACCTTTTCGAACCGGCCGTTGACCATCTTGACCTCGTGCGCATCGAGCCCGGTGACCTTGCCGTCCGCGCCGACGAAACGTTCGGTGTTCACCGAGAACACCCGCTCGCCGCCTTCTTCGTGCGCCGAGGACACCCGGTACATGAGCGGGTAGGTCGGCCACGGAGTGGAACCGGCCCGCTCCTCCGGCGGCCGCGGCATGATCTCGAACTGGTGCACGCTGGCCGCACCCTGCCGGTGCGAGGTGCCCAGGCAGTCGGCGCCGGTGTCACCGCCGCCGATGATGACGACCTTCTTACCGTGCGCGTGGATCGGCGGCAGACCTTTGTCGTCGGTCACCGGGTCGCCGTGCTGGACCCGGTTGGCCCACGGCAGGAATTCCATGGCCTGGTGGATCCCGTCGAGTTCCCGGCCCGGGATGGGCAGGTCACGCGCCTGGGTGGCGCCACCGGCGAGGACCACCGCGTCGAACTTCTCGCGCAGCTCGTCGGCGGTGATATCGACACCGACGTTGACGCCGGCCTTGAAGATGGTGCCCTCGGCCTCCATCTGCGCCAGGCGGCGATCGATGAAGCGCTTCTCCATCTTGAATTCCGGGATGCCGTAGCGCATCAGACCGCCGATGCGGTCGGCCCGCTCGAACACGGTCACGGTGTGACCGGCGCGGGTGAGCTGCTGCGCGGCGGCCAGACCCGCGGGGCCGGACCCCACGACCGCGACCCTCTTACCGGTGAGCCGGGTCGGGTAGACCGGCGCGACCCAGCCCTCGTCGAAGGCGTTCTCGATGATCTCGACCTCGACCTGCTTGATGGTCACCGGGTCCTGGTTGATCCCGAGCACGCAGGACGCCTCGCACGGCGCCGGGCACAGCCGCCCGGTGAATTCCGGGAAGTTGTTGGTCGCGTGCAGCCGGTCGATACCCTCGCGCCAGCGGTCCTTGTAGACCAGGTCGTTCCATTCGGGGATCAGGTTCCCCAGCGGGCAGCCGTTGTGACAGAAGGGGATACCGCAGTCCATACAGCGGCTGGCCTGCCGCTGCAGGGTCTGGTGCGGGAAACCCTCCTGGTAGACCTCTTTCCAGTCCATCAGCCGCAAGGGCACCGGACGGCGTTCGGGTAGCTCCCGGGACGTGTGCTTCAGAAATCCTTGGGTGTCACCCACGAGCGGCCCCCGAATAGTCACAGCGCCTCATCGACGCCACCTGCGGAATCTTCTTACCGGCCACGAGCGGCCTCGAATAGTCACAGCGCCTCATCGACGCCGCCGGAGTTTTCTTACTAGCCACGAGCGGCCTCCATGATCGCCTCATCGACATCTTTACCGCTCTTCTCGGCCTCGGAGATGGCGAGCAGCACCTTCTTGTACTCGCGCGGCATGACCTTCACAAAGTGGTTGACCTGCTGCGACCAATCGCCCAGGATCCGTTCGGCCACCGCCGAGCCGGTCTGCTCGCGGTGCTGGCCGATGATGTCGCGCAGCCAGGTGAAATCGTCACCGGACAGCGGTTCGACGGCCTCGGCCTGTTCCGGGTTAAGCCGGCCGGCGAAGGTGCCGTCGGGGTCGTACACGAACGCGAGGCCACCGGACATACCGGCACCGAAGTTGCGTCCGGTATCGCCCAGGATGACGACCCGGCCACCGGTCATGTACTCGCAGGCGTGGTCTCCGACGCCCTCGACCACCGCGGTGGCGCCGGAGTTGCGTACGGCGAACCGTTCGCCGACCACACCGCCGATGAACGCCTGGCCGCTGGTCGCGCCGAACAGGATCACGTTGCCCGCGATGATGTTCTCCTCGGCCCGGAAATCGGCCGGGGCGTTGGGCGCCGGGCGGACCACCAGGTGGCCGCCCGAAAGACCCTTGCCGACATAGTCGTTCGCATCGCCCTGCACCCGCAGGGTGATACCGGCGGGGACGAACGCACCGAAGCTGTTACCGGCCGAGCCGGTGAGAGTGATGTCGATGGTGTCGTCGGGCAGGCCGGCGCCACCGTAGAGCTTGGTCACCTCGTGGCCGAGCATGGTGCCGACCGTGCGGTTCACGTTCGTGATCTTGGTATCGATCCGGACCGGTTTGCCGAACTCGAGCGCGTCGCGGCTCTGCGCGATCAGCTCGTTGTCCAGCGCCTTGTCCAGGCCGTGGTCCTGTTCCTTGGTCCGGCGGCGGTCCTGGAACATGAACGCCGTCTCGACATCGTCGAGGATGGGCGACAGATCCAGTTTGCTGGCCTTCCAGTGCCGCTTGGCCTTACCCGTGTCGAGCAGATCGACCCGGCCGATGGCCTCGTCCAGGGTGCGGAAACCCAGTTCCGCCAGCAGTTCCCGGACTTCCTCGGCGATGTACATGAAGAAGTTCACGACGAACTCGGCCTTACCGGTGAACCGCTCACGCAGCACCGGGTTCTGGGTGGCCACGCCCACCGGGCAGGTGTCCAGATGGCAGACCCGCATCATGATGCAGCCCGAGACCACCAGCGGCGCGGTCGCGAAACCGTACTCCTCGGCGCCCAGCAGGGCAGCGATCATGACATCGCGACCGGTCTTCATCTGACCGTCGACCTGCACCACGATCCGGTCGCGCAGACCGTTGAGCAGCAGGGTCTGCTGGGTTTCGGCCAGGCCGAGCTCCCAGGGACCACCGGCGTGCTTGAGCGAGGTCAGCGGGGAGGCACCGGTCCCGCCGTCGTGGCCGGAGATGAGCACCACATCGGCGTGCGCCTTGGACACACCCGCCGCGACCGTGCCGACGCCGGGCTCGGCGACCAGCTTCACGTGGATCCGCGCCTGCGGATTCGCGTTCTTCAGGTCGTGGATGAGCTGCGCCAGATCCTCGATCGAGTAGATGTCGTGATGCGGCGGCGGCGAGATCAGGCCGACACCAGGGGTGGAGTGGCGGACCTCGGCGACCCACGGGTACACCTTGTGCGCGGGCAGCTGGCCGCCCTCGCCCGGCTTGGCGCCCTGGGCCATCTTGATCTGGATATCGGTGCAGTTGGTCAGGTAGTGCGCGGTCACGCCGAAGCGGCCCGAGGCCACCTGCTTGATCGCGCTGCGCCGCCAGTCACCGTTGTCCTCCGGCTCGAACCGGGCCGGCGATTCGCCGCCCTCACCGGAGTTGGAGCGACCACCGAGGCGATTCATCGCGATGGCCAGGGTCTCGTGCGCTTCCGCCGAGATGGAGCCGTAGCTCATGGCGCCGGTGGAGAAACGCTTCACGATCGCGCTGGCGGGCTCGACCTCCTCGATCGGAATCGGGGAGCGCGCGCCCTTCTTGAACTTGAACAGGCCACGCAACGAGGCCAGCCGCTCGGACTGGTCGTCGACCAGCTTGGTGTACTCCTTGAAGATCGAGTACTGACCGCTGCGGGTGGCGTGCTGCAGTTTGAAAACGGTGTCCGGGTTGAAGAGGTGGTATTCGCCCTCGCGCCGCCACTGGTACTCACCGCCCACCTCGAGCTCGCGGTGGGCGCGCTCGTTGCGGTTCTCCAGGAAGGCGACCGAGTGCCGGGTGGCCACATCGGTGGCGATCTCATCCAGGCCGATTCCGTCCAGGTGCGAGCGCAGACCGGTGAAGTACTCGTCCACCAGTTCCTGCGACAGACCGATCACCTGGAACAGCTGGGCGCCGTTGTACGAGGCGACGGTGGAGATGCCCATCTTGGACATCACCTTCAGCACGCCCTTACTGGCGGCCTTGTTGTAGTTCGCGACGGCCTTGCGGTAGTCGGCGGGCAGGTCTCCGGTGCTGCCGGGGATCTGCAGAGCACTCCGCTCGAGCATGTCCTCGATCGACTCGAAGGCCATGTAGGGGTTGATCGCCGCGGCACCGAAACCGACCAGCGTCGCCATATGGTGCACCTCGCGGGCGTCACCGGCCTCGACCACCAGACCGACCATGGTGCGCGTGCGTTCCCGGACCAGATGGTGGTGCACCGACGCGGTGAGCAGCAGCGACGGGATCGGCGCGAGCTTCTCGTTGGATTCGCGATCGGACAGCACGATGATCCGGGCGCCACCGTCGATGGCGGCCGAGACCTGGGTGTTGATCGCGTTCAGCGCCCGGCGCAGGCCCTCGCCGCCGGCCGCGACCTCGTACAGGCCGCGCACGACGACCGAGCGCAGCCCGGGCTGGCTGCCGTCGTCGTTGATGTGGACCAGCTTCGCCAGTTCGTCGTTGTCGATGATCGGCTGCTGGATCACGATCTGCCGGCAGGACTCCGGGCTCGGGTGCAGCAGGTCGGACTCCGGACCGATATGGCGGCGCAGGCTGGTGACGACCTCCTCGCGGATGGCATCCAGCGGCGGATTGGTGACCTGCGCGAACTGCTGGGAGAAGTAGTCGAACAGCAGCCGCGGGCGCGCCGACAGCACCGCGATCGGGGTGTCGGTACCCATCGAACCCAGCGCTTCGGCGCCGGTCTTGGCCATCGGCGAGATCAGCAGCTCGAGTTCCTCGTTGGTGTATCCGAAGATCTGCTGGCGGATCAGCACGCGATCGTGCGACATGTGGATATGCGGCCGGTCCGGGAGGTCGGAGAGGTTCTTGATGCCCTCGTCGAGCCATTCCCGGTAGGGATGTTCGGCGGCCAGCTGCGCCTTGATCTCGTCGTCACCGACGATCCGGCCCTGGGCGGTGTCGACCAGGAACATGCGGCCCGGCTGCAGGCGGATTTTGCGGACGACCTTGGACTGGTCGATATCGAGGACACCGACCTCGGAGGCCATGACCACCAGGCCGTCGTCGGTGACCCAGATCCGGCTCGGGCGCAGACCGTTGCGGTCCAGGACGGCGCCGATGACGGTGCCGTCGGTGAAGCACACCGACGCGGGGCCGTCCCACGGTTCCATCAGCATCGAGTGGTACTCGTAGAACGCCCGGCGCTCCGGGTCCATGTTCTCGTTGCGCTCCCAGGCCTCGGGAATCATCATCAGCACCGCGTGCGGCAGGCTGCGGCCGCCGAGGTGCAGCAGTTCCAGGACCTCGTCGAAGCGAGCGGTATCACTGGCCCCCGGGGTACAGACCGGGAAGATCTTGTCCAGCCGGTTCTTGCCGGCCGAATCCTTGCCGAAGATGTCCGAACGCAGCAGCGCCTCGCGCGCCCGCATCCAGTTCTCGTTACCGGCGACGGTGTTGATCTCACCGTTGTGCGCCACCCGGCGGAACGGGTGGGCCAGCGGCCAGGACGGGAAAGTGTTGGTGGAGAACCGGGAGTGCACGATGCCCAGGGCGCTCTCCACCCGGTCGTCCTGCAGGTCCAGGTAGAAGGCCCGCAGCTGCGGGGTGGTGAACATGCCCTTGTAGACGAAGGTCTGGCCGGACAGGCTCGGGAAGTACACCGACTCCTTGCCCACCGCGCCCTCGCCGGCACCCGCGCGACCGAGTTCGTGCTCGACCCGCTTGCGTACCACGTAGGCGCGCCGTTCGAGATCCATCCCGGACAGCGGTTCGGCCGAATCGGCGGGCGAACCGATGAACAGCTGCCGGAACAGCGGCATGGCATCACGCGACAGCGCACCGAGCGACGATTCGTCGATCGGTACCTCGCGCCAGCCCAGGACCGTCAGGCCCTCTTCCTTGACGATCTTCTCCACGCCGTAACAGGCGCGCGCGGCCTCGCGGCGGGCCTGCGGCAGGAAGGCGATGCCCGTGGCGTAGGAGCCCTCCGCCGGCAGGTCGAAGTCGACGACTGCCCGGAAGAACCGGTCGGGTACCTGGATGAGGATGCCCGCGCCGTCACCGGAGTTCGGCTCGGCGCCCGCGGCACCGCGGTGCTCCAGATTCAACAGGGCCGTAATAGCCTTGTCGACGATGTCACGGCTGCGGCGGCCGTGCATATCACCGACGAAGGCGACACCGCAGGCGTCGTGTTCGTTCGCCGGGTCGTAGAGCCCGATGGGTCCGGGGGACCTGTGGCCAGGTAGTTGCGTCATGCCTCTGCCTTCGAGAAAGTCGACCTCGACGTGGTGCGGCCTTTGCGAGAACGCCCTGTCGAACGCCGGTACTGTCGAACGCTCCCTGCTTGGACTGCGTTCGTACGTTGGCCGACACCAGCCGCGCTGATGGTGTTCGGCGTGCAGTCACGTCTGAAGTTTTTCCACCTGTCGCTGTGCGCAGGTACCCGCCGGTAACGAAACGCTTACGCGTCCGGAACCCGGGAGCGGGATTTCGCCCGCTAGGCTGGCCTGATCGGTGGTCGCCCGAGCATGCCCTTCGGCCGGACATGGGTATGTGCGGCGTAAGAGCAAACGATAAGCCAGGTCCGGGACCCAACCAACCAAGGTTGCCCTAATAATCGGGTCTAGCTGGGCTTCTTCATTCGTTCCTCCACATATGCGCGTTTTCTAGTGTAAAGCAGCTTTCGGGGGTGAATCGATCCCGGATCGGCCCTCCGAACAGCGGCGATCCATCGGTTCCGAGCCTTTCCCGATGCCGCGCCGCATCCGCCGAACCCACGCTCACCTGCATCGAAGATGATTTCCCGAGACCGACGGACGGCAAACCCATCAGCCTGCGGCTAACTGTTGCGCACCTCGGTGAGATGTTCGTGACAGCGTCGTGACAAGCACAGAACATGATCCGACCGTTCGGCCTGTTTTGCTGATCGGCACCTCCAGCATCTGATCAGCAAACCATCTATCCAGTGGTTTACGACACACTTTTACGGGCCACTCACAGCTCGCTTCCGTTGCGCGAGCGCGAGTTTCGGCAGCGTCGGAAGTACGGGAGGGACGCGGCGCGCGGATCGGTCACCGTATGCTGCGCGACACCCCTGTGAAGATCCCCACACCCGATCGCCAAGGGTCGATGGACAGGCGTGTGTCCTGTCACGCTGAGACAACGAATCGATGGTGCGATACCTCCGCCTTCGCTGCGGCCTCCGCGGACCGCATGCCTGCTCCAAAGGAGTGCCGATGACTGCTGTGAAGGATATGGGGGTCCCATGAGCGTCACCGGCATGTTCATCCGGCTCGGCGGCGGGCAGCCCGCCGAAACCGCCGAGGGATACGAGCGCACGGGCTACACCGTCACCGGAGCGGGGGTGGCGCTGTTCGCCCTCGTCGCCGGCGCGGTCACCGCCTCCGCCATGAGCGCCGCCGATCAACCAGCTGCCGCGGTCGCCGCCATCGCCGTGGTGGGCGGCCTCCTCGCGGGCCTGCTCGGCCGGGCGCTGGCCGGGGCCCAGCCCACCGGCCGCCCCGATCTGCCCGCCGGCACCGTCAATGTTCCGGCGGTCGCCGCGCGGGTCGGTACTGCGCTGCTGGCCGGCGTGGTGGTGGCCGAGATGGCGGTGACCGTACTGTTCGGCGGCACGGTCGACCGGATACTCGACGAGCGGGCCGCGACCGCGACCGCCTCGGCTCCCGCCGTCCGAACCGCGCAGGACGAACTGGACCGCGCGGTCACCGACCGCACGGCGCTGGACGGGACCATCGCGGCGGCCACCGCGGATATCGACAACGCCCTGATCATCGCCCGGTGCGAGTTCAACCCCACCCCGCAGTGCCCGCAGACCAAGATCACCGGAGTGCCCGGTCGTGGACCGGAGGCGCAGACCGCCAACGCGATGCTCGACGACGCCCGCACCGCGCTGAGCACCGCGCAGAACCGGGTTACCCCGCTGGACCAGCGCGTATCCGATGCCCGTCTGGCCCTGCACGACGCGCAGGCGGTGGCCGCCGGCGGTGACCGCGGGTTCGGTGCGCGATGGTCGGCGGCACACGAATACACCGTCGGTGAGCCGGGCGCGCTGGCACTCCGGGCGCTGATCTGGGCGCTTTTCGTTCTGCTGGCCCTGCTGCCGCTGATCCTGCGCTGGTGGCGCGGCGAGACCGCGCAGGAGCGGCGCCGGGCCGCCGACACCGTCCGCGACCGCGCCGAACGCGCCGCCGACGCGGCCATCGCCGAGAAGGAGGCCCGGGTCCGGGCCGATACCGCCGCCATCCAGCTCCAGCAGCAGCTCACCACGGCCGAACTGGTGGCCGAGGCCGACACCACCATCGACCGGGAACGCCAGCGCACCCGGGTCATCGCCGCGCTCGGCGGGCTGGAGATCGGCGTCACCGAACGCGACCCCGACCCCGCCGTACCGGCGGCGGCCCCGAACAACGCGTTGCCGCCGGGAAGTGACGGATCGGACCTGCCCGTACCACTGGGCAAAGAGGTCGCGGTCCGGCAGCCGGCGGGACTGGAGCTCCCGATCATCGGCACCGTTCCGTTCACCGATACCGCCGCCCGCTGGATCCGCCCGCTGGTCCCGGGTTTCGTCAGCTCGGCCATCGACACCGCCGTCGATACGGCGAGCCGGCCGCTGCGCACCGCCCGCCAGGTGCTCACCGAGGCCGAGGAGATCACCTTTACCCTGCGCCGGGCACGGAAGGTCAGTGTGGACAGCGGTATCGAGGATTCGCGCACCGTGCGTAACCGTCCGGCCGGCCGCCGCGGCGACGCGGTGGACGCCGAAATCACCCTGGGCTCGGATGCCATCGTGTCCGCCACGACCCATCTCGAGCCGGCGACCCCCGCCATGCTGCCCGCGGGTGGCGAACGACAGACCCCCGCGCCTCGCGAACTGCCCCCGGGCAGCTGACCGCCACACGGCCCGCATGCTCACCCGCGCGCCGCGCCCCACCGCACCGGCAGACATATCGCCACCTTCGCTCCGGACCGGCGCGGACCGCACCGGCGCCCATTAGACTCGGCCGCGTGCAGCCTGCCGCTGATACGGCCGGTTCCGTCGGGGCGGGAAGACATCCGGAAGGCCGAGCCCAGGTAGCGACGGTTCCGATCCGTCCGCTGAGTTTCCGCGAACTGCTCGACGCGCCGTTCGCGCTCCTACAGGCCGATATCCGGACGCTGGCGGGCTGTGCCGCGGTACTGCTGGTGGCCGGAGAACTCATGGTGGCCGGGTCGATCGGACTCGTCTCGCATCTGACCGACGGCTCCGATACGGGGACCGCCCTCGCCGCGTTGTTCGCGACACTCGGGAGCGCCTGGGTCGTCCGGCTGGTCCTCCGCGGTGTGACGGTCGGCACCGGCCTGGCCCGGGTCGGCCGGCAGCCGATCGGGCTGCGGGAAAGTCTGCGCCGCACCGCCGGGAGGCTGGGCCCGCTGCTGCTCACCCAGCTCTCGTTCACCGCGATCGGTGCCGCGGTCCTGGGTATCAGCGCCGCGCTCTTCCCGTTCACCTTTCTCGGCGGCCTGTTCTGGTTCGTGGTCGCCTATCCCTGCTGCCTGCTCTGGCTGGCCTGGCTGCGCGCGCGTCATTTCGCGGCCGTGCCGGTGCTGTTCGCCGAGGGTGTCGGCGCCGGGGCGGCGCTGGCGCGGTCGGGCGCACTGGTCGCGAACCTGCGTGCCCGGCGAACCGGCCTCTGGATCTGCCGGCACCTGCTGTTCACACTGCTCGTGGCACCGCTGCTGGGCCTCCTGCTCTTCGTCGGTGATATCTCGGGCACCCACCGGTGGGCGTTCCTGGTGCTGGTCACCGTCGCCGGCCTGCTGCTGGCGGCCTTCACCGAGATCGTGGAGTCCAGCGCCCGAGTGGTCGGTTACCTGGACCTGCGTTGCCGGCGCGAGGGCGCCGATATCCGCATCCCCGACGGAGGCGGCCGGTGACCGAGCCGTCCCGGACCGTTCCGGAGCCGCCCCGGCTGGACGCCGCCGCGGTCCATTCGGCCGCCGCCGAATACGCGGCCGCCTCCGGTGACTTCGATACCGCGCTACGCGAACGTTTCCGTGCGGTGCTGCGCGGGCTGGAACAGCGCGGTCTGCTCGAGGTGCGCCGATCGCGCACAGCCCGCGAAACCTCGCACGAAGCGGCGGCCGGCCTGCCCGCCGGGGACTCCGGTGAACTCCCGGCCGCCGCCAGATCGTTCGACGAGGTCGTCTACGGCGGCCGCCGGGCGGATGAAGAGGAGTACCGCCGCCTGACGCGGGCCGACCGGTTCTCCGCGGCGGCGCCACCCCCGGCGGCCGAACCGTTCGATATCGAACCGGCCCGCCGCGGGTCGCGATGGCGACCGGGTTCCGGGAAGTGGCCCGCGGTACTGCGCGACCCCCGGTTCTGGGCCTGGTCGGCCGCGCTGGCCGTGCTCCTGCTGGTGCTGTACGCGGTACTGCAGGGCTGCTCCGGGCCCAGCGCGCCGCGCGCCCCGGACGCGCCGCCGCTCGACCCGCCCCCGATGGACCCGCCGAGCGGCGACTACGACCCGGACCTGCCCCGGCCGACCGGCGACGACTCCCTTTTCCAGCGAACCCCCGACTGGCTGGCCTTCGGCGGACTGCAGTTCCTGATCGCCGCCGCCCTGCTGGTGTGGTGGCGGGCACGGCGCCGGGGCACGGTGGTCGGTGAACCGCGGCCGGTGGAGGTCGCGGCCGATGAACTGCTGGCCGGACAGGCGGGGCTCTACCGCCGCTCCGGTGATCACGCGCATATCGCGGGTGTGTTGCGCGCCGCGACCGTGCGCAGATTACGCCGCGCGCTCGGCACCGGGGCCTCCCCGGAGAAACTGACGGCGGCGGTCGCCGCGCGGATCGGCGCCGACCCGGCGGTCGTCGGGTCGGCCCTGTACGGGCCGGTGCCCGACGCATCGGCCCTGGAAATCGTTGCCGCGCAACTCGAATGGATCGAAGCGGAGGTCGGATGACCAGCATTGACACCACCAAGGCCGACACGGGAGGAGCCACGGACCCCACCCCCGCCGAGGCGGCCGCCGCCTTCGCGGCGCTGCGCACCGAGATCGGCAAGGCCGTGGTGGGTAACGACAACGCCGTCATGTATCTGGTGCTGGCGTTGCTGTGCCGCGGCCACGTACTGCTGGAAGGGGTCCCCGGTGTGGCGAAGACCCTGCTGGTCCGGGCCCTGGCCACCGCCCTCGACCTACGGCACGCCCGCGTCCAGTTCACCCCGGACCTGATGCCCGCCGATGTCACCGGATCACAGATCTACGATCCGCATTCGGCCGAGTTCACCTTCCGCGACGGTCCGGTGTTCACCAATCTGCTGCTGGCCGACGAGATCAATCGCACCCCACCGAAAACGCAGTCGGCGCTGCTGGAATCCATGGAGGAGCGCCAGGTCTCGGTCGACGGCGCGCCCCGCCCGCTGCCGGACCCCTTCGTCGTGGTCGCCACCCAGAATCCCATCGAGCAGGAGGGCACCTATCCGCTGCCCGAGGCCCAACTGGACCGGTTCCTGTTCAAGGTCGATATCCATCTCCCCGACCGGGACGACGAGTTCCGCGTATTGCAGCGGCACGCAGACGGTTTCGACCCCCGCGACCTCACCGCGGCCGGGTTACGGCCGGTGGCCGGGCCGGCGCATATCGCCGCTGCCCGGTCCGCGATCGCCGGGATCACGGTCCGCCCGGAGGTTCTCGCCTATATCGTCGATCTGTGCCGCGCCACCCGGACCGCGGCGGCTGTCCAGCACGGCGCGTCCACCCGCGGCGCCACCGCGCTCATGTCCGCGGCCCGGGCGCTGGCCTGGCTGAACGGACGAGGTTTCGTCACGCCCGACGATGTGAAGACCGTTGCCGTGGCGGCGCTGCGACACCGCCTGCAACTGCGTCCCGAAGCCGAGTTGGACGGAGTCACCGGCGAACAGGTGATGGCTTCGCTGCTGTTGTCGATCCCGGTCCCGGTGTAGGGCGTGGTCGTCACCGGCCGGCTGGTCACCGTCGCTGCCGTCGCGGCAACGGCGGTCATGCTGCTGGCTCCGTCCTGGGTCGCGGTTCTGATGGCCAGTGCGCTGATCTTCGCGCTCGCCGTGACCGACCGCCTGCTGGCCGCGCGGAGCGCGGAGCTGACGCTGCACCGGCCCGAGTTGTCGGTGCTGCGTCTGGGCGCGCACACGGAGGTCGAGCTGACGCTGACCAATACCGGCGCCCGGACAGTGCGGGGACTGCTCTGGGACGACTGGCCCGACAGTGCCCGCGCCACCGAGCGCGAACACCGGATCACCGTCCCGCCATCCGGCCGGATCCGGCTGCGTACCAATCTCTTTCCCGCCCGGCGCGGCGATCGCGCCGCCGGCCCGGTGACGCTGCGTCTGTGGGGGCCGCTCGGGCTGGCCGGGCATCAATTCCACCGCGAGGTCCCGGCCCGGGTCCGTGCTCTGCCCCCGTTCCGCAGCGAACGGCTCCTCGCCGCCAAGGTGAAACGGCTGCATCATCTGGAAGGCCGCAATCCGGCCGATGTACGCGGCCAGGGCACCGAGTTCGACTCCTTCCGCGAATATGTACCGGGCGACGATGTCCGCTCCATCGACTGGCGGGCCACCGCGCGAGCCACCGATGTACTGGTCCGCACCTGGCGTCCGGAACGCAACCGGCAGGTGCTCATGCTCCTGGACACCGGCCGGATCAGCGCGGGACGCGTGGGTGCGGGCACCCGCCTGGAGTCGGCGATCGAGGCGGCCCTGCTGCTGGGCGGCCTGGCCGCGACCGGCGGCGATATGGTCGGCCTGCTCGCCTACGACCGGGCGGTGCGCGCCGAGGTGCCCACCGGGGTCGGCCGCGGCGTCCAGCCCAAACTCATGCACGCCCTGGCCGGTGTCACCCCCGCGCTGGTCGACACGGATGCCGACGGGCTGGTCCGGGCCGCTGTCCAGCGGGCCCGGCGGCGCAGCCTGATCGTCTGGTTCACCAGCCTGGACGGCGCGGCGGTCACCGAGAACCTGCTTCCGGTGCTTCCCGTCCTGGCCGAGCGGCACCGGGTACTGATCGTGTCGGTCACCGATCCCGATATCGCCGCAGCGGCCGCCGACCGCGGCAGCCTGCCGGCGTTGTACCGGGCAGCCGCCGCCGAAACGCGGATCGCCGAGCATGCGGTTCTTCAGGAATCGCTGCGCCGAATGGGTATCGCGGTGGTCGCCGCGGCCGGAACCGATCTGCCGGCTGCCCTGGCCGACGAGTACCTGGAACTCAAACGTTCCGGAGCTCTCTGATCCCGTGGCCGGCCTGTCGGCCTCAGGGCACGGGAGTGAACGACACCGGCGGCAGGACGAACGCCGCCGGGGGCGGGGGCGCCGGAAGCGCACGGCGTTGACGTTCGGCGATCACGCTGCCGAGGATCTGCACCGGCGGGTACCCGGCCGGCGGTGCGACCCGCAGCCGGGCGCATACCGCGTGGACGAGTGCGTATCCGAGTTCGTGCTGCGCCGCCGGGGTCAGCGAACTGATCCGGGTCAGATACTGCCGCACGGCCAGGGCCAGATCCTCGGGCAGCGCCGCGAGATCCAATTCGGCCGACCAGCCGGTCAGCCATACCGGCGGAACGGCCAGCGCGGGCACCGACAGCCGCTGCCGCATATGCACCACCACGGTGCCCGCGAGCACATCCCCCACCCGGCGCGCGTGCGGCGAGCACATGGAGCTCACCACGGCGATGGCACCGAAGAGCCCGAGCATCCAGAAATCCACGATCGCGCCGGTGAGGCCGCGGGTGAGGGCGTGCCGGAAATCGATCGGGCCACCGTCGGCGCGGACCACCCGCAGCCCGAGCGCGAGTTTTCCCGGGGTCGCACCACGCAACAGCGTCTCGAACGCGACCGGATACCCGACGAGCACGGTGACCAGCGACACCAGTGTCAGGGTCGTGAACCACGGATCGGCATCGTCGCCGTCGACGAGCAGCAGCACGCCGGTGAACAACACGATCGCGAGCACGGCCTGCAGGAGAAGGTCGAGTACGAACGCCGCCGCACGGGTCGGGACGCGAGCGACCGGCAGTTCGATCGCCACGGCTTCGCCCGTCGTGAATTCGGCCATATCGCATAGCATTCTTTCACGGCGGCCGGTTTCCGGCCCCGCGTCGGTGACACGGGGGTACATCCGTCGCCATCGGTTCGCCGAGTACGGACCATCGCTGCCGTTGGGCGCAGTCCGCGGCGGGTGGCCGGCGCGGAAACGACGGCGGTACAGGCGGGAGCGGGAGGCGAGCCCATGGACGTGGACGCATACAGCGCGCGGAACCGGCACCTTTGGGCCCGGCTGGACTCGCTGTCGCGCAAACGCACCCTTACCGGGCCGGAAACCGACGAACTCGTGCTGCTGTACCGGCGCACCTCGCAGCAGTTGGCCCGGTTACAGACACACAGTCCCGAACCGGAACTGGTGGCCGGACTCAGCGCGGTGATCGCCCGGGCCCGGGGCCGGATCGTCGGCAGCGCACCGAACACCTGGACCGAGATCGTCCGGTTCGTGACACACGGTTTTCCCGGCGCGGTGTATCGGGCACTGGGCTGGTGGCTGGCTGTCGCGGTGGTCTTCCTGGGTGTCTCGGCGGGGTTCGCGACCTGGATCGCGAACGATCCGTCGGCCCGGAAAACACTGGGCCTGCAGGGCAACACCGGTGTGCTGACCGCTCCCGGTGGCGCTTTCGAGACCTACTACACCGAGCATTCCAACGACGCGTTCGCCGCATTGGTCTGGACCAACAACGCGTGGGTATCCGCACTGGCCCTCTTTCTGGGTGTACTCATCGTGCCCGTGCTCTACCTACTGTTCATGAATGCCCTGAATATCGGCATTACGGCCGGCTTGATGGCCGAGGCCGGCCGACTGGACTCATTCTTCGCATTCCTGCTGCCGCACGGCATGCTGGAGCTGACAGCCATTTTCATCGCGGGCGGAGCGGGGCTGAAACTCGGCTGGACGCTGATCGATCCGGGCCGCCTCAGCCGGGCCGAAGCGGTCGCCAGGCAGGGCCGCGTCACCGCCGCCATCGCGCTCGGTTTGGTACCGACCTTGCTGGTAGCGGGCCTTCTGGAGGGATTCGTGACGCCGAGCGCCTTGCCCACGCCGGCCCGGATCGCCATCGGATTCGCCGTCGAGGCAGCGTTTCTCACCTACATCTTCCTCGCCGGCAGCCGTGCCGACCGGCCCGCCGAGACGATGATGGCAGAAGTAGCGGTAGCGCAACTTTCGCGGTAACGGGTAGACAACCTCGAGCACACGGCAATCGACCGCGTTTTATGAGGTCGCAGCAACGCGAACCGAATGACCTGCGTGGATTCCCCCATTTGAATTCCGCTGGCCGCAGCGAGTCGCCGCTCTAGCTGCGGCCAGCGTTACCGTTGACTCTACACAATCGTTATCCCTACGCAACCCGTTGCGGCTGAGGTCACAGGTATGCGTCGCAGTTCGGCAAACTTTCAGGAACCCCCATCTCGACCCTTGTCCAGCTAACTTCCAGCAGGGCGTGCCGGACTTACAGCGGTGCTTTCATTTGCAAGTACATTTGGTTTTTACTGGTCACAGACATATCCGTAACCATGGTTACGGATAACGAGAAAGCGGTTCGCCACGCGGTTCCCCCGAACGGCCGTTAACTCGGTTGTTCCCTCGCCGACCTGCGCGTTCGCGCGCCGTTAACGCGGTTGCCGAACAGGCGATACGAACGAAAAATACCTAGAGTTTGTTTAGCCGGTACAAACCCGCCACACCCCCCGTACAGCGGCCTGGTAAACACCTCGCGGTAGTTAACCATGGTGGTTCCAGGGCGTGAGCTGGGTCACCGGAGCTGCCTACTGAGGCAACCCTCAGCAGCGCCGCCGCAATCGAAAAGTTCTTGTGTGATCTCGGTCTCATTCAGGCATACCGAGAGTTCGGTGCGCTGTTCGCGCCGGAGCCGGCCATCGCAACCTTGCGCCGCGACCGGGCCGGATCATGGTCCCGGGCAGCGCATTCGGCACCCGGGGAAAGAAATAAGGCCGCAGCGGCGATCGCGCCTCGCGCGAGCACCGTTGCGGCCTCGGAACATCATGGGACATCACATGAGCGCGCCGCCGTCGACGCGGATCTCGGTGCCGGTGATGTAGCGGCCGTCATCGGATCCCACCATCGCCACGACGCCGGCGATATCCTCCGGAGTGCCCAGCGCACCACCGTTCAACCAACCCGTCAGCCGGGCGAACAGGGTCCAGTCCGCGTCCTCCGGTTGTTCGGTGATGGATTCGGTGGTGATCCCGCTCATGATTCCGGCCGGAACGATATTGACCGCCCGCAGTCCCTGCTTCGCGTACTCCAGACCGATCGCGTGGGTGAAAGAGGCCACGCCACCCTTGGAGGCCGCGTAGGCGGCCAGATAGGGGGCCGACTGGAAGGCCGACGTCGACGACAGATTGATCACCACGCCCCGGCCGGATTCCAACAGGGGTGGCAGCAGCGCCTGGGTCACCAGGAACGTGCCCGTGAGATTGACGGTGATGACCCGGTTCCACTCGTCGAGCGGCATCTCGTGTGTACGGGCCGGCTTCAGAATGCCCGCGCAGTTGACGAGCACATCCAACCCACCGAGGGTTTCGAGCGCCGTCCCGGCGGCCGCGCGCACCGACTCGATATCCGCGATGTTCACCACCACGGTGCTGAGCCGGTCGCCCACATCGCCGGCCTTCTCCACTGTGGTTGCCAAACCGGGCTCGTTGATATCGGCGGCGACGAGCCGGGCTCCTTCGTCCAGCAGTCGCAGGGCCACGCCCTGGCCGATCCCCGATCCCGCACCTGTCACCAGTACTCGACGGCCTTCATATCTCCGCATGGCATGAATTAGAACAGGTTCGAAACGGGAGTCAACGGGTTCCGCTTATTTTCCGGCATGTTTCTGAAACACGTTCTAGGCATCCTGCGGAGCCACGGCGGACCGAGCATGACCAACGCCACACACCGGATTTCGCAGACTATGATGCCGGAGCGGTACACACTCGACGGCAGAAAAAGACGAAGCCGCGGACCCCTGAGGATCCACGGCTTCTTCTCGGTGGGCGAAGGGGGACTTGAACCCCCACGTCCCGAAGGACACTGGCACCTGAAGCCAGCGCGTCTGCCATTCCGCCACTCGCCCGAGCGACGGTCAGACACTAGCACGGAGATGTCCGGGAGACGAAATCACGTGGTCACAGGCTTTTCGAACCCGCCGCTGACCAGGGCCCGGAGCACGAGGACCGCCGGGAAGGGAACTCCGGCACGGTTCCGGTAGTTACAGGTACAGCGGAACGTGGATATCATGCAGAGAACGTGCTCGTAGAACGACACGCCGTATTCGCGTGTCGTCGTAAAGAATGAGGAGAGACTCACCGAAGGGAGGGCCCGGATGGGGATCGTCTCGCGTTTCGAGCGTCGCCTGCAGGGCGCCGTCGGTGACGTCTTCGCCAGAGTCTTCGGCGGGAACGTCGTTCCCCAGGAGGTCGAGGCAGCGCTGCAGCGTGAGGCCGCCGACAACGTCCGAGATGTCGGTGGTGGGCATCTGCTCGCACCCAACAGCTATGTGATCACCATCAACTCGTCGGACCACCGGCAGCTCGACGCCGATCACGACCTCACAACCCGTGCTTTCGCCAAACATCTGCAGGATTACATCCGTGAGCAAGGCTGGCAGACCTATGGCGAAGTACACGTGGCGTTCGAGGCATCCCCTACGCTGCACACCGGAATGTTCAGGACGAGCGGTCGCGTCGACCCCGACGCCGGCCGCGGAGCCGCACCGGCTCACCGCCCCGAACCGCTACAACGACCCGCTAACCCGCAACCAGGAGCTGGCCCCATGACGCAGAACTCTGGCTACGACCCGAGCCGTGAGCACGCGGAGTCCGATCCACGTAATCGCGGGTACGCTCCCGGACCCGCGGGACGCGGGCCGCAGAACGGCGCGTACCCCGAGGACTACGGTCCCGGCGCGGCCTACAACGGCGGCCCGGATTATCAGAACGGCTACGACTACCAGCAGGGTGGCGCCGCCTACGACCAGCAGGCCTACGGCGCCCAGCAGGGCGGCTACGACCAGGGCTACGGTCAGCAGGGCTATGCCCAGCCCGGCTACGACCAGGGGTACGACCAGCAGCAGGGCTACGGCCAGCAGCCCGGCTACGACCAGGGCGGCTATCAGGGCCAGCCCGGCTACGACCAGGGTTATCAGGGCCAGCAGGGTTACGACCAGGGCTACGACCAGCAGGGTTATGCCCAGCAGGGTGGTTACGATCAGCAGGGCTATGCCCAGCCCGGCTACGACCAGGGGTACGACCAGCAGCAGGGCTACGGCCAGCAGCCCGGCTACGACCAGGGGTACGACCAGCAGGCCTACGGCCAGCCGCAGGGCCAGGGCTATCCCCCGCAGGCCCAGCAGGCCGGTTACGGCGCACCGGGCGGATACGCGCCGGCGGCCGGGCCCGGTTTCTCCGCGACCCTCGCGCTCGACGACGGCAGCGGCCGGACCTACCAGCTACGGGAAGGCAGCAACATCATCGGCCGCGGGCAGGACGCGCACTTCCGTCTCCCCGACACCGGTGTCTCCCGGCGCCATATCGAGGTTCGCTGGGACGGCCAGACCGCCATGTTGTCCGATCTCGGTTCCACCAACGGCACCCTGGTGAACGGGTCTCCCGTGCAGGATTGGCAACTCGCCGACGGCGATGTCATCCGTGCCGGGCACTCCGAGATCCTCATCCGTATTGTCTGATGCCGTAGGCTCGCCGTGCGGATCACGAGGCGGCTCTCGCATAATGGGGCGGCCTAATCGTGATCGGTATCGTCCGACGGCCCTATGATGTGCCAACACACGCGCGGCACCGCACAGCGGTCCGCCGGGACGAGCATCGCAGTGGGGTGGGTCGCACCACGCCTACAGCACCGACACACGGTCGAACAGGAGGTGGAGCGCCGTGCAGGGATTGATCTTGCAGTTGACCCGAGCCGGGTTCCTCCTGCTGCTGTGGCTGTTCGTGTGGGCAATCCTGCGTACCCTCCGCAGTGATATCTACGCGGCCTCCGGCAAACGACTGCAGACCCGGGGACCGCGCGGTTCCGCGGTGCTGCCGTCCATGCGCCGAGGCCAGAAGGGCGCCAAATATCTTGTGGTGACTCAAGGTTCTCTCGCCGGTACCCGCATAACGCTCGGTACCCAACCGGTGCTGATCGGCCGTGCGGACGATTCCACGCTGGTGCTCACCGATGATTACGCCTCCACCCGACATGCCCGGCTGTCCCTACGCGGTGACGACTGGTACGTCGAAGACCTCGGCTCGACCAACGGTACCTACCTGGATCGTGCCAAAGTCACCACCGCAGTCCGCGTTCCGCTCGGCACTCCTGTCCGGGTCGGCAAGACAGTGATCGAGCTCCGATCGTGACACTTGTTCTCCGCTACGCAGCGCGCAGCGACCGCGGCCTCGTCCGCGCCAACAACGAAGATTCCGTCTACGCCGGCGCCCGCCTGCTGGCCCTTGCCGACGGCATGGGTGGCCACGCGGCCGGCGAGGTGGCGTCGCAACTGATGATCGCCGCACTGGCGCATCTGGACGACGACGAACCCGGCGAGGATCTGCTCGGCAAACTGAACCGGGCCACCCACGCCGGTAATGCCGCCATCGCCGAACAGGTCGAGGAAGAGCCCGAACTAGACGGTATGGGCACCACGCTCACCGCCATCCTGTTCGCCGGCAAGAAACTCGGCATGGTCCATATCGGCGACTCGCGCGCCTATATGTTGCGCGACGGCGAACTCGCCCAGATCACCCGCGACGACACATTCGTCCAATCGCTGGTGGACGAGGGCCGGATCACCGCGGAACAGGCTCATACTCATCCGCAGCGCTCGCTGATCATGCGCGCGCTCACCGGTAACGAGATCGAGCCGACCCTGGTGATGCGCGAGGCCCGGGCCGGGGACCGCTATCTGCTCTGCTCGGACGGTCTGTCCGATGTGGTGAGCGACGAGACCATCGCCAACACCATGCGTGAGGGCAGTACCGACGAATGCGCCGACCGGCTCATCGAGCTCGCGCTGCGCAGCGGCGGGCCCGACAATGTGACCGTCGTCGTCGCCGATGTCATCGACCTCGACTACGGCCAGAGTCATCCGATCGTGGCCGGCGCGGCATCCGGCGAAGCCGAGGACAACCCGCCGCCGAACACCGCGGCCGGGCGGGCCGCCGCGATGCGCCCGCCGGCCGCCGCCCCGCGCCGGGCCGCCGGGGAGCCCGAACCGCAACCGAAGAAGTCCCACAAACTGCGCTGGCTGTTGCTGGCGGTCGCCCTCGTACTCGCGGTGGTGGTCGGCCTGGTCGTCGGCTACAAGATGATCCGGACCAACTACTACGTCGGAGCGGACAACGACAGTGTCGTGGTCATGCAGGGTCTGCCCGGGTCGATTCTGGGCTACTCGATCCACGACGTGAACCTGGTCGGCTGCGTCACCTCCAAGGGCGAGCTCAGCCTCGTCGAGAGCGGCGCCGCCCTGCCGCAGGGCTGCCGGGTTCTGAAGGTCAGCGATCTGGAACAGACCGGTCGTGACCAGGTCGAGCGCGGGCTGCCGCCCGGCACCCTGGACAAGGCCCGCGAGCAGATGGCCGTGCTGGCCGACCGTGAGCTGCTGCCGGTGTGCAAGAAGAATGCCTCGGCCGCGCAGCCGGGCGTGGTCACCACCACCCCGGCCCCCGCCCCCGCTCCGGCGGCGCCCGCGCCGACGCCCACCGACGCGGCTCCGCCCGCCCCGGCCAACCAGCCGCCCGCGCCCGGCACCAACGGGGAGAACCCCGCGCCGCCCGCGCCCCCGACCACCACCGTCCCGGCTCCGACGACCACCGCTCAGCCCCAGATCGCCGGGGAGAACTGCCGGGTGACGGACTGATGTCCGCACCGGCACCACCGTCCGCCGGGGCTTTTCCGAGCCCCCCGGGCGGTTTCGCTCCGGCGCCGTCGCCGACGACCCGGCGCAATACCGAGCTCATGCTGCTCGGATTCGCGGCGCTGATCACCACCGCCGCACTGGCACTGGTGGAAGCGAGCCAGGAAGAATCGCTGACCTGGGATATCGCCAAGCTCGGTTTGGCCTATCTCGGTCTCTTCGCCGTCGCGCACCTGGCGGTACGCCGTTTCGCTCCCTACACCGATCCGCTGCTGCTGCCGATCGTGGCGCTGCTCAACGGCATCGGCCTGGTACTGATCCACCGGCTCGATCTGGCCGATCAGCAGACCGCCGCCTACAACTCCTGGGAGATCCCCTCTCCCGACGCGAACCAGCAGATCCTGTGGACCGCGCTGGGCATCATCTTGTTCGTCACGATCCTGCTGGTGCTGCGCGACTACCGCACGCTGGCCAAATACGCCTACACCCTCGGTCTCGTCGGATTGGTGGCACTCGCGATCCCGGCGATCCTGCCCAGTTCGCTGTCCGAGGTCAACGGCGCCAAGATCTGGATCCGGCTGCCCGGTCTCAGCCTGCAACCCGGTGAATTCGCGAAGATCCTGTTGATCATCTTTTTCGCTTCGGTGCTGGTCTCGAAACGGGAGCTGTTCACCGCGGCCGGGCGGCACTTCCTCGGCATGGAGTTTCCGCGGGCCCGCGATATGGGCCCGATCCTGGCCGTGTGGATCGTGTGCATCGGTGTCCTGGTGTTCGAGAAGGACCTCGGCACGTCGCTGCTGATCTTCAGCACGGTCCTGGTGATGCTCTACATCGCCACCGAACGCGTGGGCTGGCTGCTCATCGGCGGCGGTCTGCTCGCCCTCGGTTTCGTATTCGCCTACCAGATGTTCGGGCACGTCCGGGTACGCGTGGAGACCTGGCTGCACCCGTTCGACGACTACAACAACACCGGCTACCAGATCGTGCAGTCGCTGTTCGGCCTGGCCACCGGCGGTCTGGCGGGTACCGGCCTGGGCGCCGGACGACCGTCGCAGGTGCCGTTCGCCAAAACCGACTTCATCGTGACGACCATCGGTGAGGAACTCGGTCTCATCGGCCTGACCGCGATCCTGATCCTGTTCCTGGTGCTGGTGCTGCGCGGTATGCGCACCGCGCTGGCGATCCGGGACAGTTTCGGCAAACTGCTCGCGGCCGGGCTCTCGTTCACCATCGCCATCCAGGTCTTCGTGGTGGTGGGCGGAGTGACCAAGCTGATCCCGCTGACCGGTCTCACCACGCCGTTCGTCTCCTACGGCGGTTCCTCGCTGCTGGCGAACTACGTGCTGATCGCGCTGCTCATCAAGATCTCCGACGCGGCGCGCGAACCCGCGCCGGCCCGCCGCCGCGAACCCGCCCCGGCGCCGCTGGCGGAAGCGCAGACAGTGATGGTGTCACGACGGCAAGGGGGTCTTCAGCGTTGAACACACCATTACGCCGCGTCGCCATGGCGGTCATGGTGATGATCGTCGCCCTGCTGCTCAACGCGACCTACGTGCAGGTCATCAAGGCCGACGACTACCGCGCCGACCCCCGTAACTCGCGGGTACTGCTCGACGAGTACTCCCGCCAGCGCGGACAGATCTCGGCCGGCGGCACCGTGCTGGCCAGTTCGGTGTCCACCGACGACCGTTACAAGTATCTGCGCGTCTACCCGACCGATCCGCAGGCCTTCGCCCCGGTCACCGGTTTCTACTCCATGCAGTACGGCAGCACCGGACTGGAGCGGGCCGAGGATCCGGTGCTCAACGGTTCGGACGCCCAGCTCTTCGGCAGTCGGCTGGTCGACCTGGTCTCCGGTCGGGACCCGCGCGGCGGCAATGTCGTCACCACCATCGATCCGATGATGCAGCAGGTCGCCTACAACGAACTCACCAGCAAGGGTTACACCGGCTCGGTGGTGGCGATCGAACCCAGTACCGGCAAGATCCTGACCATGGTGTCCACGCCCAGCTACGATCCGAACCTGCTGACCGGGCACGACGGAGCTCAGGGCACCCAGGCCTGGGAGGATCTCGGCGCCGACGAGAACCAGCCGATGCTCAACCGGGCGATCTCGCAGACCTACCCCCCGGGCTCCACGTTCAAGGTGGTCGTCACGGCGGCCGCGCTGTCCAACGGGAAGGCGAATCCGCAGTCCCAATTCACCGCGGCGCCCAACATCACCCTGCCGGGCACGAGCACGACCCTGGAGAACTACAACGGCTCGACCTGCGGATCCGGTGCCACCGCCACCCTGTACGAGGCTTTCCGCCGGTCGTGCAACACCGCGTTCGTGGAACTCGGTGTCGATGTCGGGGCGGCTGCTCTGGAAGACGAGGCCGCCGCGTTCGGTATCGGACCGCATCGCGGGATCCCGATGCCGGTCGCCGAGAGCACCGTGGGCAGCATCCCGGACAACGCCGCTCTCGCGCAGAGCAGTATCGGCCAGCGTGATGTCGCGCTCACCCCGCTCGACAATGCCGTGATCGCCGCTACGGTGGCCAACGGCGGTGTCCGGATGGAGCCCTACCTGGTCGACCAGTTGCAGAACCCGGATCTGAGCGAGCTGTCCACCACCGAGCCGGTCTCGGTCGGCCAGGCCGTGAGCGCCGATGTAGCGTCTACGCTGACCGAGCTGATGGTCGCCTCGGAGGAGAACACCGCCGGCAGCGGCGGAACGTCCTATCGGATCGCGTCGAAGACCGGTACCGCCGAACACGGCGCCGATCCACGGAACACTCCACCGCATGCCTGGTACATAGCCTTCGCACCTGCCGAGAACCCGAAGATCGCCATCGCGGTCATCGTGGAGGACGGCGGTGACCGGGCGCTGGCGGCAACAGGTGGGTCGGTCGCCGCGCCGGTCGCCCGGGCGGTACTGGACGCAGGTCTGCGAGGTCGCTGAACGAGATGGATGTGCGAGTGAATCTGCGGGGAACCCGATGCTGACAAACGGCGCGTTGATCGCGGACCGCTACCGGCTGCAGCGGCTGATCGCCACCGGTGGGATGGGCCAGGTCTGGGAAGCCCTGGACACCCGGCTGGATCGCCGGGTCGCGGTCAAGGTCCTCAAGTCGGAGTTCTCCGCGGACCCGACCTTCCGGCACCGCTTCCGCACCGAGGCCAAGACCACCGCGCAACTGAACCATTCCGGTATCGCGGGCATCTACGACTACGGCGAGACCTACGACCCCCAGGGCGGCGAAACCGCCTACCTGGTGATGGAACTGGTCCAGGGCGAGCCGCTCAACACCGTATTGAACCGGCTCGGCCGGCTGTCGGTGGCCCAGGGCCTGGACCTGCTGGAACAGACCGGTCGCGCACTCCAGGTCGCGCATCTCGCCGGCGTGGTGCACCGCGATGTGAAACCGGGAAATATCCTGGTCACCCCCACCGGCCAGGTGAAGATCACCGATTTCGGTATCGCCAAGGCGGTCGATGCCTCTCCGGTCACCAAGACCGGCATGGTGATGGGCACCGCGCAGTACATCGCGCCCGAGCAGGCGGTCGGCGAGGACGCCACCGCGGCCAGCGATGTGTACTCCCTCGGTGTCGTCGGATACGAGGCGCTCGCGGGGCAGCGGCCGTTCACCGGAGACGGTGCGCTCACCGTCGCGATGAAACACGTCCGCGACGTGCCGCCGCCGATGCCCACCGACCTGCCGCCGAATGTGCGCGAACTGGTCGAGATCACACTGGCCAAGGACCCGGCCCAGCGCTACACCGACGGCGGTGAATTCGCCGAGGCGGTCGCCGCGGTGCGCTCGGGCCGCCGCCCGCCCCCGCCCCGTAATCTCCCGGTGGCCGGGCCCACCAGCGTGATCGCGGCTCCGCAGCCGGGATACGACGAGACCGCGACCGTCCGCTACAACACGCCTCCCGCCGCCATGGCCGGGCCGGCGACGACGTACGACCGCGGCGCGCACGACCCCGGTGACGACGACTACCGCGGCAACCCCGGCGGCGGCATCCTCAACAAGAACCAGAAGTGGATGATCGCGCTCGGTATCGGCGCGCTGCTGCTGGGTGGTGCCGTGGTGTGGCTGCTGTTCGGCGGTGACACCAACCCGGCGGGAACTTCGCCGGTCACCTCTTCCACCGCACCCACCACCCGCCCGCTGCCGGCGCCGGTCACCACCACTTACGAAGTGACCGAGCCTCCGGTGTGGACGCCGCCCGTGGAGCCCACCACCACCGCGCCGCCGGCCGCGACGACCACCACACCGCCGCAGCCCTCGACCACGACAACTCAGCCGCCGACCACCACCACTTCCGCGGCGCCGAGCACCACCGAGACGACGGCGAGCGAAGAGACCACCGGCGAGGAAGAGGAGACCACCACACGTCGCCGCCCGCCGGTCCCGACGATCGATATCCCCTTCCCGGGGAACCCTGTCGACAACATCGCGCCGGACCTTAATTTGCAAGGACAGCCATGACGACCCCGAAGAATCTCTCCTCTCGCTACGAGCTGGGCGAGATCATCGGGTTCGGCGGTATGTCCGAAGTCCACAAAGCACGCGACCTCCGGCTCAACCGCGATGTCGCGATCAAGGTGTTGCGCGCCGACCTGGCCCGGGACCCCACGTTCTATCTGCGCTTCAAACGTGAGGCCCAGAACGCCGCGGCGCTGAACCATCCGGCCATCGTGGCGGTCTACGACACCGGCGAGGCCGAGATCGACGGCGGACCACTGCCGTTCATCGTGATGGAGTACGTGGACGGTGACACGCTGCGCGATATCGTGCGCAACGAGGGACCGATCCCGCCCCGGCGCGCGATGGAGGTCGTCGCCGATGTGTGCGCGGCGCTCGATTTCAGCCACAAGGCCGGGATCGTGCACCGCGATATGAAACCCGCCAACATCATGATCAACCGCGCCGGCGCGGTGAAGGTGATGGATTTCGGTATCGCCCGCGCGCTCGCCGATGCCGCCAATCCGATGACCGCCACCGCGGCCGTGATCGGCACCGCCCAGTATCTGTCGCCGGAGCAGGCGCGTGGGGAGACAGTGGACGCCCGGTCCGATGTCTACTCGGTCGGTTGTGTGCTGTTCGAGATCCTCACCGGTCAGCCCCCGTTCACCGGTGACTCCCCGGTCGCCGTCGCCTACCAGCATGTCCGGGAGGATCCCCGGTTGCCCTCGCTCGTCTACGAGGGGGTGCCGCGGGAACTGGACTCGGTGGTGCTCGAGGCGATGGCCAAGAATCCGGCCAATCGCTATCAGAGCGCGGCGGAGATGCGCGCGGATCTCATCCGGGTGCTGGGCGGTCAGAAACCCGGTGCGCCGATGGTGATGACCGACGAGGACCGCACCACCATGCTCGGCCCCGCGGACGGTTCCGGCCGTGGCTATCGCGGCGGCGGCGAGGACGACGACTACGACGATTACGGGCACGACTCCGGGGGCCGTTCACGCCGCACGGCCTATATCGCGGCGGGTGTGGTCGCCGCGGTGGTGGCGGCCTTTGGGCTGTTCTGGATGTTGCTCGGCCCGGGCAGCAGACCCGACCAGGTGGCCGTCCCGGATCTGTCCAACACCTCCGCCACCGAGGCCCAGAAGAAGCTCGATTCGCTCGGCTTCGATGTGGCCGTCCAGGAGAAACCCGACGGCAAGATCAGTGCCGGCAATGTGATCGCGACCCAGCCGCTGGGCGGCTCGCGCGCCGACGAGGGCAGCACCATCACCGTGCAGGTGTCCACCGGTCCGCAGCAGGTGCCGGTCCCCCGGCTCACCGGCCTGTCCCAGCAGGACGCCGAACAGGAACTCAACAACGCCGGCCTCCAGGCCAATCCGGACGTGAAGCGGGAACCGTCCAGCGCGCAGGACAAGGACAAGGTGATCGGGCAGGATCCTTCGCCCGGTATCGAGATGGACGCGGGCAGTCAGATCACGCTGACCATCGGCACCGGTCCCAAGCAGGTCCGCGTCACCGAGGTGGTCGGCCAGCTGATCGATGTGGCCCAGCCGAACCTCGAGGGCGCCGGCTTCAAGATCGTGATCGAGCAGGTCCAGTCGGCGCGGCCGCGCGGCGAGGTCCTCGCCACCAGCCCGGCCGGCGGTTCGACGGCCGACGAGGGTTCCACGATCACGGTCCAGGTGGCGCAGAGCGATCGGATCGCGATGCCGAACCTGGTGGGGCTCACCACTGCGGAGGTCGTGGACAAGCTGCGCGAAAGCGGCTGGCAGGGCAGCGCGAACCAGGTCCGTCAGATCACGCAGATCACGCTCAACTCCGATCAGGCCGGCAAGGTTCTCAGCCAGCAGCCCTCGGCCGGGACCACCGTGCCGTCGTCGACGACGGTGACGGTCAATACCGGCGTAATGCCACTGGGACCACCCTGATCCGCCGCCGGGCCCGGCCCGGCGACTCGGCAGGATATACGAAACCGGGCGGCCGTGAATCGGCCGCCCGGTTTCGTATATCAGACGGCCAGGGAGGCGACCTCTGCTTCCAGCATCTGCACCAGCCCCTCCTGGGGGCGCTCACCGCAGACCTCCAGCCAGTTCGCCAGCATCCGGTGCCCGCCCTGGGTGAGGACCGATTCCGGATGGAACTGCACGCCGTGAATCGGCAGTTCGTGATGGCGCAGGGCCATCACGATCCCGGTCTCGGTGCGGCCGATGACATCGAATTCGGGCGGAAGCGTCTTCTCCACCACGGTGAGCGAGTGATAGCGGGTGGCAGTGAACGGATCGGGCAGCCCGGCCAGGACTCCGGTGCCGATATGGAATACCGAACTGGTCTTCCCGTGCAGCAGTTCCGGAGCCCGGGTCACCGTGGCGCCGAAGGCCGCACCGATGGCCTGATGCCCGAGGCAGACGCCCAGCAGCGGGGTACCCCGGTCGGCACAGGCACGCACCAGGTCGATACTGGCGCCCGCGCGTTCCGGGGTGCCGGGGCCGGGGCTGATCAGGATTCCGTCGAAATCGCCGGCCACGGCCGTCGGGTCCGCCAGCTCCGGGTCGTCGTTACGCCAGACCACTGCCTCGACGCCGAGCTGGCCCAGATACTGGACCAGGTTGAAGACGAAGCTGTCGTAGTTGTCGACGACCAGTACACGCATGCCCAAAGATTACGTGTTCGCACGCCGGCACACCCGGTCCGGCCTGCGATTGCGCCACAATCGGTCACGCGGACTGTACGGCCGCTGGGCATCACACCGATTACCTGGTGGGATAGCCTTGGAACACGACCTGCACGCTGAACACGAGGACATCATGCCCAAGTCGAAGGTCCGGAAGAAGACCGACTACACGATCAACCCCGCCAGCCGTACGCCGGTGAAGGTGAAGGCAGCTGGTCCGTCGCCTGTCTGGTACGTCACCATCATGCTGGGCTTCATGCTCGCGGGCCTGGTCTGGCTGCTGGTCTACTACCTCGCGGCCGACCAGATCAGCTGGATGAGCAACCTCAATGCCTGGAACTTCCTGATCGGGTTCGGGCTGATGGTGGTGGGTCTGATCATGACGATGCGCTGGCGTTAGCGGCGCCTCGCCCGGGGTTACACCGGTGTAATTAATGCACACCTGTGGATAACTCTGTGGATAACCCTCGACCTCAGATGGAGGTATACCCGCGTGCAGCCCGAGCGCACCGAGCCCCGTCTCGCCTGGACGACGCCCCTGCCCGCGTTGATCGCGGCGGCCGGCGGCGGGGTGGTCCTCGCGGTCGCGGCGGTACTGACGACCGAGCTGCCCGGCAAATTCCTGCTCGGGGTGGCCGCGCTGGTACTGCTGGGACTTGCCGCGCTCGGAATGCGGCAGCGACCACGACTCTCGGTGGTGCCGGGCGAGAACCCGCGGCTGGTGCTGCGCACACTCACCGGCGTCACCGAATACACCCGTGACCAGATCCTGCGGGCGCGGGTGGTCGGCTACCGCCGGCTGGGCCGGAAATCGCCGATGCTGGAGATCGATGTGGACCATCTGGGATCCGAACGGCTACTGATCTTCGGCCGCTGGGATCTAGGCACAAGCCCCGAGGATGTCTACGACGCGGTGCGGACGGAACTGCGGTTGCGCGGCGACGCCGCGCGCTGAGCGCGCCGACGGGTCACCTCGTGGTCGCACGACTGCGCGGGTCCGAATGTTTCACGTTGAACATGCCTGGGCCCGCGAGACCCACGCGCCGGAGCCTCGGCGCGGTACGCCCGGCTCACCGCAGCGAAACCGCCGCGAGCACTATCACCGCCACGGCCAGCACCGCCAGGGCTGCCAGCGCGAGCACCCCGACCAGCCGGGCCCGCTCCGGCGTCCGAACCCGCACCCACGCGGGCAGGAACATGATGCCGAGCGTCGCCAGGGTGCCCGCGGCAAGACCGCCCAGGTGCCCCCACAGCGAGATACCGGGTAGGGAGAAGCTGATGAACACGTTGATCGCGATCAGGATCAACATATTGTTCGGGTTCTGCCGCAACCGGATCAGCACGACCGTGATCGCGCCGAACAAGCCGTACACCGCGCCCGAGGCCCCGGCCGTGAGACTGTCCTGGGCCAGCAGCATCACCGCGGCCGATCCGCCGAGCAGCGAGATGAGATACACGGCCAGGTAGCGGGCCCTGCCCAGCACCAGTTCGATATCGCGGCCGACGATATACAGCGCGAACATGTTCAGCAGCAGGTGGATCAGCCCGTAGTGCAGGAACCCGGAACCGATCACGCGGAACCAGTCGCCGCCGGCCACGGCGGGTGGATACATGACCCAATCCACGAACAGCGCCGATCCGCGCTCGTTCTCCATCACGCTGCGCGACTGCGCCGCGGTCACGACGTAGACCAGGATATTGAGCGCGATCAGGGTGTAGGTGACGAACGGGACCGAACTGCGGGCCGCGGCCGAACCCGATACGGTCCGCACCTGCGGCGTGCTGCGCTGATCGGCCCGCACACAATCGACGCAGTGCTGGCCGACCGAGGCGGGACGCAGGCATTCCGGGCACGCCGGACGTCCGCAGCGGGTACAGGACAGACCGGTCGGGCGGTCGGTGTGCCGGACACACACCTGAGCCGGCGTCGAGGGCTGCTGGGGATTCACCACGGCCTCCGCTTCGTTCCCGGAGCTGTATCGCGGCGCGCTCGCCACCTGGCCGGGCGTGTCGTACTCACCAGCCCATCGTGCCATGCGCGGCCGCGGTCCGTAGCTCGCCGGTTCCGCGCCCGCGGTCGGCGGCGATGCCCTGACCTGCCGGTCTGCGTTATCCGCCGGGCTGTGCCAGAGTTGAGCCATGAGCTCGAGGCCACTGCGTCCATCCAGTCGTTCGCGCTATCGGTTGCTGGCGGCCGCCGCGGTGGCGGCGGCGGGCGGTACCGCGTGGCTGGTGCGCAGCAAGCGCCCGCAACCACCCGAACCGGCCGCGGCGCCGCCCCGGATCGGCTATACGCGTCACGGTGCCGCGGTGGCCTCGGACGATCCCGAAGCCACCGCGGACTGACCGACTCTCAGCGGCTGACGGTCTTGCGGTACTGCCGCAGTGCCAGCGGTACGAAGACGGCCAGGATGATGACCACCCATACCAGGGTGGTCGCCACCGGGTGCCGCATCGACCACGCGGTGGATTCCGCGGTGAGCGGGGCGGCATTGCCGAACAGTTCCCGGGATGCCTGGGTGAGCGCCGATACCGGATTCCATTCGGCGAAAACGCGCAGCGGTGTCGGCAGTTCGTCCATCGGCACGAAGGTGTTGGCCAGGAAGGTGAGCGGGAAGATCACCATGAAACTGGCGTTGTTGAACACCTCGGGCGTACGCACGATCAGGCCGACCACGGCCATGATCCAGGAGATCGCGTAGGCGAACAGCAGCAGGAGGACGTAGGCCAGAACAGCGTCCAGGACCGACCCGCGGATCCGCCAGCCGACCACCAGGCCGGTCAGTGACATGACCACCAGGCTCACCACATTGATCACCACATCGCTGACCGTGCGTCCGATCAGTACCGAGGACGGGGCCATGGGTAGCGAGCGGAACCGGTCGATGATGCCCTTCTGCATATCCTCGGCGAGGCTGAGCCCGGTGAACGTGGACCCGAACACCACTGTCTGCACGAAAATGCCCGCGATCAGGAATTCGCGGTAGCCGCCCTCCATACCGGGAACCTCGATGGCGGTACCGAAGATATAGGCGAACAGCAGGACGAACATGATCGGCGAGAGAGTGCTGAAGATCAGCACGTCGGGCACTCGCTTTATCTTGATCACATTGCGCTTGGTGACGGTCAGACTGTCGCTGACCACCATGGACAGCCGCTCGGCCAAGGTGGGGTTCTCCCCGATATCGCCGACGGTCGCCAGCGCGGTCATCTGCTTCTTCCTTCCATCGCCTCGATTGCTTCCACTTCGCGCGCCGGACCGGATCCCTCGGACCCGTCCGCTTCAGGGACCACCCCGGGGCCGTCGCCCCCGGCCTTACCACCCTCGTATTCGCCGGAATCATCGACCGTTTCCTCGGCCTCGTGCCCGGTGAGCGTGAGGAACACATCGTCGAGCGAGGGCCGGCGCAACCCGACGTCCTGGATCTTCACACCCTCGTCGCTCAGCTTTCCGATGGCGGCGACCAGCGCCTGGGATCCGTCGCTGACCGGCACCACCAACCGGCGCAGCCCGGGTTCGATATGGATATCGCCGTCGGCCAGCGGCGCGAGCGCTCGCCGGGCCACGGCCAGATTGTCGGCGTGATCGACGGTCAACTCGATCCGGTCGCCTCCGACCATGCTCTTCAATTCGTCGGCGGTGCCGCGGGCGATCACCTGGCCCCGGTCGATGACCGCAATGGCATCCGCGAGGCGGTCGGCCTCTTCCATGTACTGGGTCGTCAGCAGCAGGGTGGTACCGCCGGCGACGAGTTCCTCGATGACATCCCAGAGGTCCAGACGAGCTCGCGGGTCCAGACCCGTGGTGGGTTCGTCGAGGAACAGCACCGGCGGGTTGGCCACCAGCGCCCCTGCCAGGTCCAGCCGGCGGCGCATACCACCGGAATAGCCGCGGACCGGGCGGTCGGCGGCATCGCTGAGACGGAACCTCTCCAGTAGCTCGCGCGCGCGTTCCTTACTGCGCCGCGTACCCATGTGGTACAGCCGCCCGACCATCTCCAGGTTCTCGAAACCGGTCAGATACTCGTCGACCGCCGCGTACTGTCCCGAGGCCCCGATCCGCGAGCGCAGCGCACGCGGCCGGGCGAGTACGTCGATTCCGGCGACGGTCGCCCGGCCGGCGTCGGGCACCAGCAGAGTGGTGAGCACTCGTACGGTGGTGGTCTTGCCGGCTCCGTTGGGTCCCAGCAGCGCGGTGACCGTGCCTTCGGGCACAGTCAGGTCGAGGCCGGCGAGTGCGCGCACCCGGCGGCCGTAGTGTTTGACGAGACCCTCGGCGACTATTGCGTCGGGCATGATTCTCCTGAACTGAGTAATCGACAAGGACGAGTCGTATATCGCCGGTGGTGGGCCACCGACCTCAGGCGCTTCGGCCGCCGGCCGATACAGTGCAGTATCGTCGCGGCCACCGACGTTTTCATCCGATTTATCCGGTTCTCCGGCCCCCTCCCCGCCCTGCGCAGGTTCGCGTCCCGGATCGGCCGCGCCCGGGGTAGCCGAGACGGCATGCGACCGCTCTCGTATTCCCCGCTCCGGGTCGCGAGATCCCGCGCAGGGCACCACTCGATTCGGTTTCCGCGGTTACTCGATCCCGCTCCGGAGCACGACAGTCGAAGTGGCCGTGCGCACGCTCACAGTGCACAGCGGCATAGTGACAGCGGGGTCCGACAACTCGGCCCGGGCAGCGCTCGGGGAGCGCCCCGTACCCCCCATGTTCCGCTGGGCGGAATACACTGGTCCAGCAGGCCGATTCCCTTGCGCTGCAACAATTCCGGACGCTCTCATCCGTAGTGCACCAAGCCCCGCACGACACTGTGATCTGCACCGAAAAAAGTTCGAAACTCTTGGGCCCCTTGTGCGCGCATTTTCGCGATATCGCGTAGGATCGGTTCCGTCGGCCCCTCCCCCCCGGGCCGACCTTACGCGGGCCTCGGCTAACTCCCCCCCTTCGCCGAGGCCCGCTCTCATATCCGGGTTCTGTCGTCACCGGACAAGCCGACCGGCTCTTCCCTCTTCGGGTACCGCGTTCCGCTCCGCGAACACCGGTCGCGCACGGCTGCCGAATCCAACTCCCCGCCCCCGATCGGGATGCCGCGCGAATCTTTCGACGCAATGGTGAGAGGTTTGCAGTATCATCGTCTCATCGAATCGATGCAGTAGATCAAGGGAGATCCGCATGACCGCGTCCGTCGCAGCCACCGACACGCACGCTCCGGTGGAGCGCCGTCCCTTCGGTCCCGGTACCCGGACCTGGGAGGAGACCGGCCTGATCACCTTCTCCCTCACCGCGGGCTCGGCCTTCCTCCTGCAGACCATGGAACCCACCATCTCCGCGGTGGTCGATGCCCACTCCACTTTTCGTACCGACCCGATCGGCCGCGCGGTGCGCAGCCTCTCGGCGGTGATGATGTGGACCTACGGCGGCGAGGAATCGCTGGGCGAGACCGACCGGCTACGCAAGATGCACGCCACCCTCAACACCACCGACACCAAAGGCGTCCGGCACACCGCGCTGTCCAGCGGACCGTGGGCCTGGGTACTGCACACCGGCACTTTCGCCTTCTCCGAGAACGCGAAGTACTTCTCGAAACGTCCGCTCACCGCGGCGGAGAAAGAGGATTACTACCGCGAAGCCCTGCAGCTGATGCGTAACTTCTCGGTGCCACCCAAGGAACTGCCGGCGACCTACGCCGATTTCGAGAAATTCTTCGCCGACCAGGTCGAGAACCATCTGGAGGCCACCCAGACCTCGAAGGACTACCTGAAGGTCATCCGGACCATCACCCCGCCCACCCAGCTGCCGGGGGCGCTGCACCCGGTATGGCGGGTGCTGACCGGTCCGTTCGGCCGGATGCAGTACTTCGTCACCGTGGGCACCACGCCGGAAGCGGCCCGCCGCAAACTCGGTCTCACCTGGAGCGAATCCGACGAGCGCAAACTGCGGATCCTCGGCTGGTTCCTCGCCCGGCTGGTGCCGCTGCTGCCGGAACGGCTGCGGTACTTCCCCATCGCCTACGAGGCCCGCAGGCTCGAACGCGACAAGGCGCGGTTGCGCAAGGTCATCGACGTGCGGCCGCTCTGAAGCCAGGGGTGACGACGGCCCCGGATCCCACGGATCCGGGGCCGTTCTCCGTGTCGATACACTTCGCCGGGACGAGGAGGAGCTGATCATGACCGGGACGATTTCGATTCCCAGCTACGAGCAGGTGGTGACGCTGCCCCGCGAACTGGGGCCGATCACGGTCCCGGAGGCCTATCGCGACGAGAACGACCATATGAACGTCACGCACTATTTCGCGTTGTGCGTATCGGCCGCGACCGGCGCCTTCGAACGGGCCGGGATCACCGACGAATACCGTGCCACCCGGGGTGCCGGGTTCTTCACCGGTGAACACCACATCCGGTACTACTCCGAAAACCGGATCGGCGAAGAGATTTCGATCCATGTACGCGGAGTCGACCGTTCGGACAAGGTCGTACACGCCATGGCACTACTGGTCAACGACAGCACCCGGCGGCTCAGTTGCACCCTCGAGATCATCGCCGTCCACGTCGATCTGCGCAGCCGTACGGCCGCGGCGTTCGCCTCCGATATCGCGGCCGCCCTCGACCGGGAACTGGCGTCCACCGCGGTGGACTGGCCGGCCCCGATCTGTGGCGCCATGCGAGTCCGGCGCTAACGCCGGCTCTGCCCGCCACCCGGGGCGGTATCGGGTAGCCCGGCGCCGGCCTCCGGCCGGACCGTCACCGCCTCGTGCCCGCGGGGCCGGGCAGTGCTGACGAACAGCACCGGCTGGCCCGCGTGCAGGGTGCGGTAGCCGTCGGTCTCTATGCACCGATACTCGACGAACACCTGATCGGTTCCGTCGTCGGGTTTGATGTAGCCGAAGCCCTTCTCCGAGTCGAACCAGAAGACCCGCCCGCGTCTCCAGTCCGATCCGTCGATCCCGGGCCCGCTGAAATCCGTAGCAGGCATTACCAGGTCTTCTCCCTCGTCTGTGCAGGGTCGACACCACCAAAGCTACGCCCCGGCACCGCGAACGTCACGACCACCGTCGGGTTCTGCCCCGGACACTACTGTCTTTCCGGTGACCGAATCCTGTTTTCTCTCTCGTACCCGCGCCGGTTACGACGCGATCGCCACCGCCTACGCCGAGCATGCGGCCGGGGAAATGGACAGGCGGTTCTGGGATCGAGCGGTACTGGCCGCGTTCGCCGAGTCGGTCGGTGATTCGGGTCCGGTCGCCGATATCGGATGCGGCCCGGGCCGGATCGCCGCTCATCTGGCGGCGCAAGGGATCCGGGTACACGGAATCGACCTGTCCCCGGCGATGGTGGAACTGGCGCGGAACACCCATCCGGAGATCGATTTCGAGGTGGGATCCATGACCGCGCTCGACATCCCCGACGGCTCGCGGGCCGGCGTGGTGGCCTGGTATTCCCTCATCCACATCCCGGCGGCCGAACGCGGTGGTGTGCTCGCCGAGTTCCGGCGGGTACTGCGTCCCGGCGGCAAGCTACTGCTGGCATTCCAGTCGGGTACCGACATCCTGCATCTGGACGAGGGCTACGGCCACGCCATATCGCTGGACTTCCATCGCATCTCGACCGACGAGCTCGCCGGTGCCCTCGCGGCAGCGGGTTTCACCGTCGAATTGCGACTCGACCGTAGCGCCGAGGACGGGGAGCGGACCACGCAGGCCTACATGATGGCGACCCGCTCGAGTTGATAGGAACCGATTCTTCTATCAAATGGATATTCGACAGCATCATTTCGATAGACATCAGCTTGATCAATTCACCCCGCAGAGCCCGCGGACCGCGCCCTCGATCGATCCATCGAAACGATATTTGACGGCATCATTTCGATAGACCACCCTGGTCAGGTGGTGATCAAGAAGAACCCGCTCGGCCCCACGGGCGATACTGTGCGCGCGAACGTCCTGCGGTATCGGAACCGGATGAACCTCGGCTATGCCGATCTGGCGCGCAGGCTCGAGGCCATCGGGCGGCCGATCCCGGTGCTCGGCCTGTCCCGGATCGAACGGGGTGAGCGCCGGGTGGACGTGGACGATCTGATCGCGCTGGCGGTCGCGCTCGGCGTCTCACCGACCAGTCTGCTGCTCCCGGATACCTCCACGGCCGACGAGTCCGTGGAAGCCACCGGAATCGACGGCACGGCAGCCGATCTGCTGGGCTGGCTCCGCTTGTACACCCCGTCGGCACATATCGGTAGACCGGTCGGCGAGCGCTTCGTCCGAGACGCCATCCGGTTCATCGCCGACGCCCGGCCGCGCTGGGATATCGAAAACCTGACCCTGGAACAGCTTCCGGGCGTGGACCATATGGAGTACGCCGCCGAGATCACCGAGAAGGCGCGGCTGGCGAATCCGGCGCCACAGCCCGGCCCCCGCGGGTAGCGGCGGAGGCCGAGCCCGGCCGAAACCCTATGCGGAGTCGCCGCCACCCATCATCTCGAACACGGGCACCGGACGGCCGGCCCGCTCGCTCGCGCCCCGCGCCCGGCGCCACAACCCCTGCGCCGCACGGGAAAGGGTGGCGTCCACACCGACCTCGGTACTGGCGTCGATGATGTGCTGTGCTCCGGCGTCCATCATCTTGAAGGCAGTGAGATCGCCCCAGCCACCGGCCTTCGCCGCCGCGGCGTACTCGGTCATGAAGAACGGGTACGCCTCGCTAGACCGCACGGCGTACGGCAGGAACTGGTCGATATCGACACCGGAGCGGTCGATGACGGCGAGCGCCTGGTCGAAGGCGAGCATCCACGGATGGAAGACGATCAGCAGCGCCTGATAGAAGACCTGCGCCAGACCGTCGTCCACCCCGAGGTACTCCTGCGGACTCAGCGGCCGCAGCAGTTCGGCATGGGCTTCGAAGACCTCCCGCGGTCCGCTGTAGAACACATACGAGGCCGGGTGCGCGATATTGTCGCCCGCGGACATGAAGCCGCCGGAGAGGAATTCGGCGCCCTGCTCGCGCACCCACGCGGCACCCTTACGCGCATTCTCGGGCGAATCCGAGGACAGATTGGCGATCACCTTGCCGGACAGACTGCCGGCCACCGGGCCGAGTACGTCGTACATCGCCGCGTAGTGGGTCAGGCTGAGCACGGTCACCTCATTGGCTTCCAGCGCTTCGGCCACGGACGCGGCACGTTTCGCGCCCTCGGCCACCATCGCCTGGGCCTTGTCACCGCTGCGATTCCAAACGGTGACCTCGATACCGGCGGCGAGGAATGCCCGCACCATCGCCCGGCCCATCGGCCCCAGCCCGATGACACTGACGGACCGGATCTTCTCCTGAGACATTCGATGTCCTTCTCGGTTGTGGTTCAGCTGGTTGCGGCGCCGATACCGATGCTGGTCACGCGGGTAGAGTCGGACAAGAACGCACCTGCGGATGTGGTTGCTTACCGCCAGGTCCGTAACGAGGTCAGGAGGAGAAGGTGGCCGGCGTGAGTGATGCGGATCACCAAGTGTGCGGGATGTCATTGGCCATCGATGTGGTCGGCGGCAAGTGGAAACTGCACCTGATGTGGGTCCTGGGCACGAGCCCGCAGCGGTTCGGCCAGATCCGCCGGGCGTTGACGGGGGTGAGCGAGAAAGTGCTGACCGAGAATCTGCGCCAGCTCGAAGCCGGCGGCGTGGTGCGGCGTGAGGTGTACGCGGAGGTGCCGCCGCGAGTCGAATACTCGCTGACCCCGCTCGGAGAGGAACTCGCAGAGGCGCTGCGCCCGCTCGAGGAATGGGGAGACAGGCACCGCGGCCATCTGGCCGCAGTCGCCTGCTGAATACCGGAAGTGGAGCCTAGGGGAATCGAACCCCTAACCCCTGCCTTGCAAAGGCAGTGCTCTGCCAATTGAGCTAAGGCCCCGGGCAGCCGTGCGGCCTGAGCCGCGAGTCGCCTGCGAAACACTAGCGTTCCGGCACGTACACCGTCAAACAAGGATACCCGGGGGCGGCCGATCAGCGTCGCAGGGCGCCGGTCGCCTCGAACTCCGCTTCCCGGCCCTGCATCTGCTCGCGATACCAGTTCTCCCGGTGCCAGAGCATGATCCGCTCGTGCACCCGGCCCAGCGGCGGCACGCGGCGGAGGAATTCCACGGCGGTGACCAGCGGGATTCTGGCGATGGGGACGAGCACCCACGGGAAGGCCGCCGGCATCCGGTAGCGGCGCCGGGTGGTGGGCAGCATGTAAAGGGCCGAGTACGCCGAGTTGATCCGATAGTTGTAGTGCGCCCGCAGCCGGGCCGGGCCCCGCTGCTCCGGGCGGGGGGCGAACGCCGCGGGATAGGACTCGATGAGTTCGGCGCCCTGCGCACCGGAGTCGTACGCCCGGGCGACCATCGTCATCGCCATCACCCGTAGCGTGTCGGCCACGGTCTCCGGGTGCCACGTCAGCCGGACACCCAGGAGGTATCCCATGTACTTCTGGAAATGCAGGAGCGCCCGGAACTCCGCGGGGGTCGTCTGGTAGCCCAGCGCCCAGAGTCCCAGGCCCGGGATGGTGCTGCCGGCGATCAGCGTCAGCAACTGGTAGGTCTGGCTGATCGGCAGCCCCCACCGCTCGACCTCCCATTCCGGATGCCGCTGCACGCCCGCACGCACCGAGACGTGCATGATCCGCACCTTCAGGGCGGTGGCCCGCCCCGGCGAGCCCGGACTCAGCAGCGCTCCGGGCCGGGAGACGTCCATCCAGAACCGGCAGGTCTCCAGGAAGCGGCGCAGCGCGCTGTCTCCGGCGTAACCACCGGCCAGCGAAAGCGGTGTCGCGACCGCGGATTCGGTGTACATCTCCAATGTCTCCGCACCCGCGAAGCTGAACAGCATGGTGCCCCAGCGCCGCCAGACCGCGGCGCCGCGTTCGACCAGCTCCGGCCGGACCCAGTCGGGCACCGTCTCGAACTCGTCGAACAGCTCGCGCATGGCGGTGGGGGCGTCGGGAACCGCGCCGATACCGTCGCGCAGCGCGGTGTCCAGCAGCCGGCGGCCGTGCTCCCGGCCGGTTTCCCCGCGCATCACCTCCGCGACGAACCGTTCCGCGACCGGGTCGCCGGTGAACATATTCGCGCACAGCGCCCGCGCCTGCTCGTCGGTCGGGAACAGCGCCGAACCGGTCACCGCCCGGAAAACCCGTTCGACCCGCCTGACCGCGGGAGTGTCCCGGACCTGCCAGTAACGGAAGGCCGCCGGGCATCGGGTGTCCGTTGCGTCTCCGGCCGGTGTCGCCGCTGGTATCGACATCGCTGCTCTCCTCACCGGGGCCGCCCGGAACCTGGTGACGGACCGCGACGGGGCGCGTGGCCCAACCCATACCTAATCGTATGGAAATACTGTACTGGAAGGTATGGAAATCGCGCCGGAGAATTCGATACACATCCGGCGGAGACACAGCCACGCGCACGACCGGCAATCCGTCGTGATGGGCGAATACGTCGAGGCCGTCGGCCCCCTCCCCTACCATCGGAGTATGAGACTCAGCGCTGACCTGTCGAACCGATGACGGCGGGTTCGTCCACGGCTTCGCACCCCGATCCCGCCGACGACCGGACGGCGCCACCACGACCCCGATCGAAAAAAGCTCGCGCCCAACAGACCCGGCGCCGGCGGACCGCTCGGCTGTCCTACGACGACTGGGTCGACGGCGCGCTCGAACTGCTGTCCCGCGAAGGTATCGCGGCGATCAGGATCCCGCGGTTGTGCCAGGAGCTCGGCGTGACCAAGGGCAGCTTCTACTGGCATTTCGACGATATCGAACAGCTCATGGCGGCAATGGCCGACCGCTGGAGCGCGGTACAGAGCGAGAAGATTCGGGAGCTGGGCGGCTTCGCGGAGATCCCGGTGGAGGAACGGATCGAGAAGATGGCCGCCATGCTCGTCGACCACCGGCACTGGATCGTGGAGACCACGGTGCGGGAATGGTCGCGCAGCAATCCCAAGGTGGCCGATGCGGTACGCACCCTCGACCAGCGGGTGTTCGAGACGGTCTACCGGACGATGCTGGACCTGGGGTTCGACGAGAAGCAGGCCGGCCTCCGGGCGGGCGCGATGGTCTACATCGGACTCGGGTTGATCCACGGCCGGGACAATCTGCCGACGCCGACCACCGAACAGGTGTACTCGGTCATCGAACTGCTGGCCCGGCCGTGATCACAGCGGACCCGGTTGTCACCGGGGCCGGTGGCAACAACAGCGAACGTCGCCCGGGACGAGATCAGCGTGTGGTGACCTCGTGCCACAGGTCGGCGTCGTCACGCTGGCGCAGCTTGCTGATACCGATGAGAACCGCAGCGACAAGACCGATGGTGAGAACGTATTTCATGCTCTCGAGCCTAGTCCTGTGACAGCGGAAGAACTCAATTCCGGACCGGGCGGTATCCCGGGGAGCCCGGAAACGAATCAGCCCCCGAACCTTGGAAGGTTCGAGGGCCGGGTTCTCGTGCAAGTGTGGGTCTAGGAGGACTTGAACCTCCGACCTCTTCGTTATCAGCGAAGCGCTCTAACCGCCTGAGCTATAGACCCGCGGGGTTCACCGAACATCAGTTTCGCACGAGAACTGTAGTTCGACGACCGAGAACAGAGACTACAGGAAACCGTGATTTCAACCAAAACAGCTGGTCAGAACGGCGTCGAAGCTCGCCCGACAAGCGGAACGGCCGACGCCCGGATGTGGGCGCCGGCCGTTCCGGGTTTGTGCGAATTCAGTCCGGGTCGGCCAGCGTGACCTGGATCCCGCCGACCATATCGCAGCACTGGTTGTAGATGAACGTGCCGACCGTGGCCAGCGCGGTGAACAGGACGACATTGATGAGCCCGATCACCCCGGCGTAGCCGAAGACCGTACCCGCGTCGATCAGCCCCACCGATCCGCTGTCCGGGGACACCATATCGGTGAAGGTGCTGTTGAGCCGCTCCCAGACGCCCATACCCGCGAGCACCATGTACAGCAGCGCGACGGCGATCATCCACACGAAGAACATGGCCACGCTGATCACCAGAGTGATCTTCAATGTGGACCACGGATCGATACGGCGCACCTGGACGGTGGCGCGCAACGGTTCTCCGCCGAGCACCGCCTGCGGCAGCCCGCGCGGCGCCGCCGGCGCGGGCGGGGGCGCGGCCGGCGGTGTGTACGGGTTGTGCGGTTGATTGGGCGGCTGTTCCGGGGGTAGCGGATGCCGGATCTCGGAAAGATCCGGCATATCCTTCACCAGCTCCGGACGCGCGATACTGCGCGTCGGCCCGTCCAGGCCAACGGATTTGGCCATGGCCGCTTCCTTACGTGCCGCCTTGGCCGCCAGGTCGCTGGTGGTGCGGGCATTGGTGACTCCGCCCTGCAAACCCCCGCCGCCCTGCAGGCCGCCGCCGCCCTGCAGGCCGACCGACCGCTGGGCGCCGCCCACCGGCATATGGCCGGGCCGTGAGAGGTTCGACTGCGGTTCCCGCTGCGGCAACTGCGACCAGCCCTCCTGGTAGCGGTTCCCCTCGGGGCCCTTGCCGGCCTGCTGATTACCCGCGCCGCCCTGCTGATCGCCCGGCCCGCCGCCGGCCTGCGGGCCGGAATTCCGGTCCGCCGGGGCGTTGCGCGAGTCGGACGCGAATTCGCCTTGCTGCTCCTGCTTTTCGGGCTGCGGGCCGGCAGCGGGCGAACCGCCGGACGGGTTACCGCCCGGCTGTCCACCTGCCTGCTCGTGGTCCGCGGCCTCGCCCGGCCGCTGAGTCGGGCGCGGCGAAATCGGGGACGGGGCGACCCGCTCGGTCACGCCGTTCGTCTGCTGCCGCTCGTCGCTCGGCTGTTTCGGAGTGGTCAATGGGAATCCTCGGATCCGTTCTTTGCCGCCGATATGGGATTACTGCTCGGGAGAACCGCCGCCGTCGATCTGCTCGGGCTCGTCGGCGTTACGTGCGATCGCAAGCAAGGTATCGCCCTCGGCGAGGTTCATCAATCGCACGCCCTTGGTCTGCCTACCGGCCTTGCGCACCTGCCGGGCGGCAGTACGGATAACACCTCCGCTGGAGGTGATGGCATACAACTCGTCGTCGTCGTCGACGATGAGTGCACCCACCAGGGTGCCACGCCGGATGTCGTACTGGATCGTCAATACACCTTTTCCGCCACGTCCCTGCGCGGTGTACTCCTCGATAGCGGTTCGCTTGGCGTAGCCGCCCGAGGTCGCTACCAGCAGGTATGTCCCGTCGCGGACCACATTCAGCGACAGTAGGGCATCCTCGGCATTGAACCGCATACCCTGCACCCCGGAGGTGGCGCGTCCCATCGGGCGCAGCGCCTCGTCGGTGGCCGAGAAGCGGATCGACTGTCCCTGCGCCGAGACCAGCAGCAGGTCGTCCTCGGCCGAACACAGTACGGCGCCGACCAATTCGTCGTTGTCGCGCAGGTTCACCGCCACGATCCCGCCGCTGCGGTTGGAGTCGAAGTCGACCAGGCGCGACTTCTTGACCAGGCCCTTCTGCGTGGCCAGCACCAGGTAGGCGGCATCCTCGTAGGACTTGATCCGGATGACCTGGGCGATCTTCTCGTCCGGCTGGAAGGCCAGCAGATTCGCTACGTGCTGCCCGCGTGCGGTGCGGTTGGCCTCCGGCAATTCATATGCCTTGGCCCGGTATACGCGACCCTTGTTGGTGAAGAACAACAACCAGTCGTGGGTCGAGGTCACGAAGAAGTGCCGGACGATATCGTCCTGCTTCAGGCCCGCGCCCTGCACACCCTTGCCGCCGCGCTTCTGGCTGCGGTACAGATCGGTCTTGGTGCGCTTGGCGTACCCGGTCTCGGTAATGGTGACCACCACGTCCTCGCGGGCGATCAGATCCTCGTCGGCCACATCGCCGTCGGCGGAGATGATCTGGGTCCGCCGCTCGTCGCCGTAGCGCTCCACGATCTCGGCGAGTTCGTCCTTGACGATCGCGCGCTGCCGTTCCGGCTTCTCCAGAATGTCCTTCAGATCGGCGATCTCGGCCTCGAGCTTGGCCAGTTCGTCGACGATCTTCTGCCGTTCCAGCGCCGACAGACGCCGCAGCTGCATATCCAGGATCGCGGTGGCCTGGGTCTCGTCGATATCGAGCAGTTCCATCAGGCCGGTCCGCGCGGTCTCGGTATTGGCCGACCGGCGGATCAACGCGATGACCTCGTCCAGCTGATCCAGCGCCTTGACCAGACCGCGCAGGATATGGGCCCGCTCTTCGGCCTTGCGGAGCAGGTAGCGGGTACGCCGGACGATGACTTCCAGCTGATGGTTCACATACAGCCGGAGCATCTGATCCAGCCGCAGGGTGCGGGGTACGCCCTCGACGATGGAGAGCATGTTCGCACCGAAGCTGGTCTGCAGCTGGGTGTGCTTGTACAGGTTGTTCAGTACGACCTTGGCGATCGCGTCGCGTTTGACCGTGACGACGATGCGCATACCCACGCGGTCCGACGATTCGTCGTGGACATCGGCGACGCCCGCGATCCGGCCGTCCTTGACCTGCTCGGCGATCGCGTTGATGAAGTTGTCGGTGTTGACCTGGTAGGGCAGTTCGGTGATGACGATCGTGGTGCGCCCGCGGACATCTTCTTCGATTTCCACCACACCGCGCATCCGGATGGAACCGCGACCGGTGGTGTAGGCGTCGTGGATGCCCTGAGACCCGACGATCAGACCGGAGGTCGGGAAGTCGGGGCCCTTCACCCGTTCCATACAGGCGGCGAGGGCGGCTTCCTCGTCGGCCTCGTGGTTGTCGAGAATCCAGTAGATCGCCGCGGCCAGCTCGTTCAGATTGTGCGGCGGGATATTGGTCGCCATCCCGACCGCGATGCCGTTGCTGCCGTTCATCAGCATGTTCGGCACCCGGCTGGGCAGAACTACCGGTTCCTGGGTCTTACCGTCGTAGTTGGGGATGAAATCGACCGTGTCGTGGTCGATTTCCCGCAACAACTCCATGGCGAGCGGGGTGAGCCGGCATTCGGTGTACCGCATGGCGGCGGCGCCGTCGTTGCCTCGGCTGCCGAAGTTGCCCTGGCCGTCGACCAGCGGGTACCGCATCGCCCACGGCTGGGCCATGCGGACCAGGGTGTCGTAGATGGCCGAGTCGCCGTGCGGGTGGTAGTTGCCCATGGTGTCGGCCACCGGGCGGGCCGATTTCACATAGCTGCGATCGGGCCGGTAGCCGTTGTCGTGCATCGCGTACAGGATCCGGCGGTGCACCGGCTTGAGGCCGTCACGGACCTCGGGCAGCGCACGGCCCACGATCACGCTCATCGCGTAATCGATGTAGCTGCTCTGCATCTCCTGCTGGATATCGACCGGCTCGATCCGGTCGCCTGCGCTCTCCGGCGGCAGGGTGGTGTCGGTCATGCAATCTCCTAGGTACTGACGGAATACGGCGGGTCACCGCGCGCGTGGGCGCTGCGGGCGGACCGCCCTATACGTCGAGGAAGCGGACGTCCTTGGCGTTACGGGTGATGAAGCTGCGGCGAGCCGCCACATCCTCGCCCATCAGGACGCTGAACAGTTCGTCCGCGGCGGCCGCGTCGTCCAGCGTCACTTGACGGAGCACCCGGACCGAGGGGTCCATGGTGGTCTCCCACAGTTCCTTGGGGTTCATCTCGCCGAGACCCTTGTACCGCTGGATACCGTCGTCCTTGTTGATCTTCTTACCGGCCGCCAGACCGGCTTCGAGCAGACCGTCGCGCTCCCGATCGGAGTAGGCGAACTCGGGCTCGGTCCGATGCCACTTCAGCTTGTACAGGGGCGGCTGCGCAAGGAACACGTGACCGTGCTCGATGAGCGGCCGCATGAAGCGGAACAGCAGCGTCAGCAGCAGCGTCGAGATGTGCTGGCCGTCGACATCGGCGTCGGCCATCAGCACGATCTTGTGGTACCGCAGTTTGGCGATATCGAACTCGTCGTGGATGCCGGTGCCGAAAGCGGTGATGATCGACTGGACCTCGGCGTTCTTGAGGACCTTGTCGATACGCGCCTTCTCGACGTTGATGATCTTTCCGCGCAGCGGCAGGATCGCCTGGTACATGGAGTCCCGGCCGGATTTGGCCGAGCCGCCGGCGGAGTCGCCCTCGACGATGTAGATCTCGGATTTGCTCGGGTCCTTGGACCGGCAGTCGGCCAGCTTGCCCGGCAGACCGCCGATATCGGTCGCGCTCTTGCGCCGGACCAGCTCACGGGCCTTCCGCGCCGCGACCCGGGCCTGTGCCGAGGACACCGCCTTGTTGACGATGGTCTTGGCATCCGCCGGATTGGCCTCGAACCAGTGCGCGAGATGCTCGTTGCAGGACCGCTGCACGAACGACTTCACCTCGGTGTTGCCGAGTTTGGTCTTGGTCTGGCCTTCGAACTGGGGCTCGCTCACCTTGACGCTGACGATGGCGGCCAGGCCCTCGCGAATATCGTCACCGGTGAGGTTGCCGTCCTTCTCCTTGAGGAGTTTCTTCTCCTTCGCATACCGGTTGACGACCGTGGTCAGCGCCGCGCGGAAGCCCTCTTCGTGGGTGCCGCCCTCATGGGTGTTGATGGTGTTGGCGAAGGTGTGCACCGACTCGGAGTAGCCGGAATTCCACTGCATGGCGATCTCGAGCTCGTGCCCGGGACCCTTGCCGTTGAACGAGACGACCGAGTTGTGGATCGGCTGCTTGGTCCGGTTGATGTGCCGGACGAAATCTTCCAGACCGCCCGGGTAGTGATAGGTGCGGGTCTTCACCTTGGGCTCGGCCGCGGCCTTCTCGCCGTTGTCGTCGTGCTTGGGCGCTTCGGCGGTGTCGCTGACCACCTCGTCGGTGATCTCGGTGTCGCTGACGCGCTCGTCGGTCAGGACGATGGTCAGGCCCTTGTTCAGGAAGGCCATCTCCTGCAGGCGCCGCGATACGGTCTCGAAGTTGTAGGTGGTGGTCTCGAAGACCGCGGGATCGGCCCAGAACCGGATGGTGGTTCCGGTGGTCTTGGTCGGTTCGCCCTGGACCAGCTGCCCCGGGACCGCGTCCTTGTAGGTCTGGCTCCAGTGGTAACCGTCGGTGTCCACCTCGGCTTCGAGCCGGCTGGACAGCGCGTTGACCACAGAGATACCGACGCCGTGCAGACCGCCGGACACGGCATAGGAATCGGAGTCGAACTTGCCGCCGGCGTGCAGCTGGGTCATGACGACCTCGATGGTCGGGATGCCCTGGGCGTGCATGGCGACGGGAATACCACGGCCGTCGTCGACGACCTGGACACCGCCGTCGGCCAGGAGAGTGACCTCGACCCTGGTGGCGTGGCCGGCCATCGCCTCGTCGACGGAGTTGTCCACGACCTCCCAGATCAGGTGGTGCAAACCGCGCTCACCCGTGGAGCCGATGTACATGCCCGGGCGCATCCGCACCGCCTCGAGGCCTTCCAGGACCTTGATGGAGGAGGCACCGTAGTCCTGCTTTTCCGATGCGCTCGAGCCTGATGCTTTGGAGTCTTTGGCAGCCACTGGTCGGTAGCTCTCCTTACTTGCTGATCCCCGGGACGGCGGTGGGACAGCGCACGTGGGCCCGGGAACGATCAGAGGGCTGCACGCAACGCGCCGAGGGCATCGCCGCTGATTTACAGTTCCATCCTACTTCGCGGCCCAACTTACAGTGCACCTGCGACACCCCTGACGGCTTCCTGGGTGAGAGAAATCGGACCGGCACGGGTCCCCTCGCGATGCAGCCGTTTCGAAGCACCAGATTCGGCCTGAGAGTTCACTGAGGCGCGCGGGCGGTGAACGCGAGGTCGCGTTCCACGTGAAACCGGTTTCTATCCGTAGGTATCGCGGGGTCCGCGGCCCCGGATATGACGTTGCCCTTTGCGCCAGCTCGGCGCCGTCGGCCCGGAAATGCGCAGTGAACGCACCACCCCGGGCCCCACCGCCGCGCTGATCTTCGCGAGCAACTGCGCCTGTAGCAGACGTAACTGCGTGGCCCAGGCCGTGGACTCGGCCGCGACACTCAACACCCCGTTCTCGAGAGAGATCGGTTTCGCGTGGGCGGCGATGTCCTCCCCGACCACACCCGACCAGTGCCCGAACACTGTGCCCTCGGCGACTTTGGTGGACCAGCCGCGGCTGCGCGCGATCGAGGTGGCGAGCTTGGACAGCGGCTGCGGATCGCGGTCGTCGGGACGGGGACCGGACCACCCGCTGCGGCGGCGGGCACCGGAACGGAGACCGCGGCGCGGGGAAGAGCGTCCCTGGCCGACGGATTTACCGCTGGCGCGCGCCGCTGCCCGAGCCTCCTCCAGCGCCCGGCGGGCCAGGTCGACCCCGCGCAACTCCGGTTCGGTCGGAGGCGTTGCGCCACCGGGCGTTCCGGGCTGGTCGGTCATCGCTGCTCCCACTCACCGGTGCGAGTTATCCCCAGGTTCGACCGGTTTTTCCTCAGGCTGTGCACATCCGGGAACCCCCGCTCGACACCGCACCACCAGGATCGTCACAAGGGCCGCTCCATCGGGGAAACTAGCAGCTCAGGGCTGGTATTTCGGGTGCCGGTGCCGGGTGCCACCGAGTGGACCGGGCAGCCGTCCGGGGTGCGGGGCGACGACCTGGTCGAATAAGTTATCCACAGGCTGTGTATAACTGGATTCCGATACCGGACGGGGGATAACGGCCCGGTGTACCGGCTCACTCTACGAACGGCCCGGCGCGCATGCAAGACGGCGGCGGGCGCGTGTCCCTCATCCCGCCGAATCACCGGCGACCGCTGCGGGCGGGTCACCACCGGCGACCGGGCGCTCCGTCGCGAAACCGGATATCCGATGCTCCGGATCCCCGGTGGTCGTCACCCGCAACGTCACACCGATCAGCTCGGCGGGCACGTCCTCGGGAACGGCCGCGGTGATCAGCACCTGCTCGGCGGCCGCCGCCACGGTGGCCAGGGCGGCACGGCGACGCCGGTCGAGTTCGGCGAAGACATCGTCGAGCAAGAGGACCGGTTCGGCCCCGTCCGCTCGGAGCAGTTCGAACGCCGCGAGCCGCAGCGCCAGCGCGAACGACCAGGACTCCCCGTGACTGGCGAAACCCTTGGCCGGGGTTTCGCCGAGCATCAACTCCAGTTCGTCCCGATGCGGACCGACCAGGCAGACACCTCGCTCGAGCTCCTTCGCCCGCGCCGTGGCGAGTTCACGCAGCAGCGTCTCCTCCAGCAGGGCCGGGTCCCCGGTCTCGGGCGGCCGGCCGGGATCGAGCAGCGCGGCCGGCAGCGCGCCGCTGCGGTACCCGATCGCCGCCGGCCGTGACTCCGGCGCGAGAGCCGCGTATGCGTGGGCCAGATGTGGATGGAGTTCGTGGACCAGGCGCAACCGCTCCGCGAGCAGCACCGACGCATGAGCCGCCAGGTGCCCGTCCCAGACGTCCAGCGTGCCGAGGTCCGCCCGCGCGGACCGGCCCGCCGTTTTCAACAGGGCCGAACGCTGCCGCAGCACCCGGTCGTAATCGGCGCGTACGCCGGCCAGACCGGGGCGCCGTGCAGTGCACAACTCGTCCAGAAAACGACGACGCTCCCCCGGGTCGCCCCGGACCAGCGCCAGATCCTCGGGAGCGAACAACACGGTGTGCAGAATGCCGAGGATCTCCCGCGGCCGGCGCACCGGGGACCGGTTGATCTGGGCCCGGTTGGCCGCGCCGCGGTTGAGTTCGACGTCGATCCGCAATTCGCGCCCCAGATGCACCACGTTCGCGCCGATCCGGGCACGTTCGGCACCGGCCCGGACGAGTGGTGCGTCGGTGGAGACCCGGTGCGACCCCAAGGTGGACAGGTAGCCCAGCGCTTCGAGCAGGTTGGTCTTACCGTTACCGTTCGCCCCCAGGAAAACCGTAGGGCCTGTGGATAACTCGATCTCAGCGTGCTCCCAGGATCGGAAATCACGCAAGGTCAGAGCACGGATATGCACCTGTTCACACCATCCGGGGAATGACAGCCCAGTTATCCACAGCTGTGGATAACTGGGGAGAGCGCAGGTCGCGGCGCTGGTTTGCGGAGGTATCGCTACCGACCGCCACCGCAGGCACGGTACACCGGCACCGGCGGTAACGGGTGGAGGTGCGCCGGTTCGTCGTTACCGAACCCACGCCCGTTCAGCCCGGGAGCCGGACCGGCATCAACAGGTAGATGTAGTCGCTCTCCAGCGCTGGATACGCACCGGAATCGAGCGGCTCCGGCTCCTCCTCGCGGGCGGGCAGCAGCACAGCCGGGCGGCTGGGCGTGGTGAACCCGAAGGTGACCCGCTCGGAACGCAGCGCGGACAAACCATCGATCAGGTAGCCGGGGTTGAAGGCGATGGTCAGCGGTTCGCCCCGGAAATCGGCGGTGAGCCATTCCTCGGCCCGGCCGGCGTCGTCGCCACCCGCCGACAGCAGCAGGCCTTCACCGGAGAATTCCAGCCGCACCTGGGCACCGCGCTCGGCCACGAGCGCGACACGCTTGATCGCCTCGGAGAGCGAGGCGACCTCCAGCGTCGCGATAGAGGTGTGCTCCTTGGGGAGCAACTGGCGGAACTTGGGGAATTCGGCATCCAGCAGCCGGGTGGTGGTCCGCCGACCACCGTTGACGATGCCCAGCAGCCCGTCGGCGCCCGCTCCGGACCCCAGCGACAGCTGCACCGGCCGATCGGAGGCACCCAGCGTCTTGGCGGCCTCGGACAGGGTGCGGGCGGGAATGAGCACCGCGGTCTCGATATCGGTGCGCGCGGGCTGCCACTGGATGTGCCGCACCGCGAGCCGGAACCGGTCGGTCGCCGCCAAGACCACCTGCGGCCCCTCGATCTCGACCCGGATACCGGTCAGCATGGGCAGCGTGTCGTCGCGGCCGGCCGCGACGGCCACCTGGCCGACCGCCTCACCGAACACCTCGACCGCCAGCTCCCCGCTCGACTGTGGCACCTCCGGCAGTTGGGGATAGTCCTCCACCGGCATGGTCGGCAGCGAGAACTTGGCGCTCCCGCACTGGATCAGTACGCGGGTGCCGTCCACGGAAACGTCCACCGGCTTGTTGGACAGCGCTTTGGTGATATCGGCCAGCAGCTTGCCCGAGACCAGGACGCGCCCGGGACCGGCGACCTCGGCGGCGACCCGCATCTGCGCGGAGACCTCGTAGTCGAACCCGGAGACGGTCAGGCCGTCCTCGTCCACGACCAGCAGGACTCCGCCGAGTACCGGGACCGGCGGACGAGACGGCAGACTGCGCGCCACCCAGGCGACCGACTCCGCGAAATCCTCACGCGCGACCCGAAACTTCATGCCTGCAAGGTCCATCGCCCGAGGTGTCCTCTCCCGTTCAGTGTGGATCGACGGCTGTGCTGCCCCCGTGTATCCCGCTGCGCCGACTCCGCCACCGGCGCGGCGGTCGATGCGGCGGCCGGAAATCCGGACCGGCCGCCCCAGGAGTCTGGCACAAGCGGCCGACATCAGACCGTACCCCGTTTCGAGCTACGCGGTCGGCTGCCCCTCCGAGTGGAGGATACGTCGTCGGGCGGTGTCCCGGCCAGGCCGGGCGGGCGGATCCAGTCGTATCGCCCCTGCCTGGGCCGATGGCTGTGGAGAGCTGTGGATGAACCAGCGGATGCGGCCGCTGTGGATCGTCCGGCCGCCGGGCGGCCGATAGTCGCGCGCACCCGAGGGTGTGGCCGTATCCACAGTCGTCCCACGGTAGCGGTGTGGACAACTCCGCCGCCGGTTCCCGGTGCGGCGGCCGGAACTCGAATTCCCCTCGGTGGCGCGGCGGCTGCTCTTGTCATCGATGTGACAAGGACGTCGCGCAGGCGCTGCCGGCGCCCGATGTGCGATCGCTCGTGAGTACGGGGTTCCGGATCTTCGGATGGGGGGCGTGTGGTGCGGGCCGGACCGTTACACGAACGCCGGAGTGCAGGCCGCTCCGAACGCCGCAGTGGGTCCGGAGCGATTCCGGCTCGCGGGGCTCCGCACGGATCGGCAGATCTGTGCAGCAGCGGGTAGTCGCTCGTGGATGCGATCGCTGTGCTCCTCTGCCTCTCCCTCGCTGTCCTCGGCTTCTTCTTCCGGCTCTGCGCGGTGGTGCGGTGCGCTCGAGACTTGTCCACACAACCTGTTTTGAAGAGAAATTTTCTAGATGAAGAACAGGAGTAGTAATAGGCCCTGTGGAAACTGTGGATTCCGCTGGTTTCCCCAGGTCACACCGCGTGTCTGCTTGTGGATGGCCAGGGGATAACTCGAGGATGAATCGAGGGCGGCTGTGGACAGGTTTTGTTGTCCACACCGCGTCCACAGCTCGTCCCCAACTTGGTCCCCAGATTCCGGCCAGTTGTGCACACTGTGCATGGATCCGTGGACAACCTGTGGATTCCTCGAGGATTCCTCGAGGAATCCACAGGTTGTCCCCAGCCCTCTGACCGAAACATCGCTGTTCAGTAGCTGTGGACGAAATCGCCTGTGGAAACTGTGGATAAACAGCATGTGGACAAGTTGCCCCCAACACCGCTCCGATCCTGTGGATGGACCGGTGGACAACCTGGGGAATCCACAGGTGTGGATATTACAAACTCCCAGTTCAGAGCCTCCCCAGGCTGTTAGCGACACACCTGTGGATGCTTCCGACACGCCGACGGCCGTCGGATCCGGCGAGGGCCGCGGGAGAACGGGTGATTCGTCCGGTCCGTCAAGCGGATTGCGGCGGAACGACTTCCGGTTCCGGCCCGCGCCGGAAGTTCCGGCTCCGGCGAGTGGCCCACCGCAAGGGCGTCACGGATCGTCCGCCCGGCGTTCGCGAACAAGTCGGCGGATGGTTCGCGGGGTGGTCCGCGACCGCGGGCGGTTCGGTTACTGCCTCCGGCAGGTGGTTCTGAACCATGCGTTCACAATTGACGGCCCCCGATTCCGGCTCGCCGCGCGCGGGCAGATCGACAGTCCGGCCACCCACCTGCCACGCGCCCAGCGCGACCCACTCCCGCCGGGTACCGGCATTCCCAAGCGCACATCATGGCGCTCGCGATGTTGGCGACGCCAGGGCCGAGGGTGCGGATGCACAGAGCGGCTATTCCGGTCATCCGGGAGACGGCCTCGGCCATGAACCCCGCCGATTCCTCATGATGCGAGGACACCGGCACGTGGGCCCAACGGACCGGAAAACGAATGTCCTCGATGTGGGCGCTCACGGTCCGAGAGTGGCGAAAACCGGAAACCGCGCGCAACGGGGCCAGGGCAACCCACACGAAGCAGTAACGGCGGCTCAGGCGACGCGGATAGCGATTCCCGGATAGCTCAGTACGAGGCCTGATACGTCATAGATCAACCGGCAGGCGAAATCGAATGCGGGCGCGGAGTACTCGTAGCATTGCCGGCTGCCGTCGTCGGCGGTGCGCCGATACTCCTGTTCCAGGCGTTCGACGGAGAGATCGGTCGCGCGGACGTAGACCGCGGGCGCCGCGGCGCGGCCATCAACGGGTAGTCCGAGGCGGTGCACGGGCAGCATATTGGTCATCGCCGACGATTCCAGGTCCACGTCGAGGCAGCCGTCCAGCTTCGGCGCCGCCATACCGTCGATCAGCCACCGTCCGGCACCGTCCGACTCGATCAGCACCGTATGCCACCCGGTCGGCGACCGGCCGGTGATGCGCGCGGCGCGGGTCGCCCAGTCCGAATCCACCGTGATCTCGTAGCGCACGAACCAGGCCTGACCGTCCTCGACAGCGGAGGTGCAGCCGTCCATGTGATGACCGTTGTCATCCTGTCGCAGATGGACGACCTCGAAGCCGGACCGGGCGTCCCGATGCGACCACGCCGCGGTTGCCGGTAGTTCGGCGAACGACGACATCCCTGTCCTCTCCCGAACGTCGGCCGCACGCCGGTTCGTCTGCACGCTCGAAGTCCCGGTCGTTCCCGGCTCTCCGCTTCGGCATCCGGTGTGGGCGGCAGGCCCCTGCAGCCAGCGGTGAGTACGCGACGGTCAGCGGGAGCGCTGTTTGATCCGTGCGGTGAGTTCCTGCACCTGGTCGTACACCCGGCGGCGCTCCGACATCTCCTTGCGGACTTTCTTCTCGGCGTACATGACCGTCGTATGGTCGCGCCCGAACGCCTGCCCGATCTTGGGCAGCGACAGATCGGTGAGTTCCCGGCAGAGATACATCGCTATCTGCCGGGCCTGGGCGAGTGGCCGGGCCTTACCCGGGCCGGTGAGCTCGTCCATCGAGGTATTGAAGTACTCGGCCGTGACGCCCATGATCGTGGACGCGGTGATCTCCACATCCTGTGATTCGGGCATGAGATCGCGCAGCACCACCTCGGCCACCGATTGATCCAGCGGTTGCCCGTTCAACGACGCGAAAGCGGTCACCCGGATCAGCGCGCCCTCGAGCTCGCGGATATTGCGTTCCACCCGGCTGGCGATGAGTTCCAGGACATCGTGTGGCACATCGAGGCGGTCCATGCGCGCCTTCTTGCGCAGAATGGCGATCCGCGTTTCCAGTTCGGGTGGCTGCACATCGGTGATCAGGCCCCACTCGAAGCGGGTGCGCAGCCGCTCCTCCAACGTGGCCAGCTGTTTGGGTGGCCGGTCCGAGGACACCACGATCTGCTTGTTCGCATTGTGCAGGGTGTTGAAGGTGTGGAAGAACTCCTCCTGGATACCCTCTTTGCCCTCGATGAACTGGATATCGTCGACCAGCAGGATGTCGGTCTCGCGGTAGCGGCGCTTGAACGCCACTTTCCGGTCGTCCCGCAGGCTGTTGATGAAGTCGTTGGTGAATTCCTCGGTGGAGACGTATTTGACCCGCATCCCGGGGAAGAGCCGCTGGGCGTAGTGGCCGGCGGCATGCAGCAGATGAGTTTTGCCGAGTCCCGAGGCGCCCCAGACGAACAGCGGGTTGTAGGCGCGGGCGGGGGCTTCGGCGATGGCGACGGCCGCGGCGTGCGCAAAACGGTTGGACGCGCCGATGACGAACGTTTCGAAGGTGTACTTCGCGTTCAGGCTGGCCGACGGTTTCGCCGTATCACCGGTGCCCGAGGATTTCGCGAAAAAGGTGGGCCAGGAATCCCGGACGTTCACCACCTTCTCGTCCTCGAGGTGCACGTCGGGTTCCGGATCGACCCCCGGGTCGCGGACGCTTTCGCGCAAACTGTCGCGATCGGTATCGCGCACTTCGTCCCGCGGCGCGAGATCACCGGGGGCGAGGTCGGGCGCGAACAGGGTTTCCTGGGCGGGGCGGGCGGCACGGCGCGACGGCAGGATCGGATCCAGATCGGGCCCGCCGTTCCGGACCGATGGCGCACCGCGCTCCCGGCCGCTGGTCACCGGGTCGGCGATATCGCCGCGGCTGCCCGCGTAGGGGTCGAGGTACTCCGCGGGCGGATACTCCCGATCCCGCTCGTATCCGGTGTCCCGCGGATATTCCGCGGGCGGGGTGTATTCGCGCGGGTAGGACCGTGGTGCCGGGTAGGGATCCCGTATCGGGTCCTCGGTGTCGCGGGGTAGCGCCGGATCGGAAGGAAAGCTTCCGCCGTGCGGTAGTTCGGGCAGGGTGGGCCGGCGCGGCGCCTCCCCCGGCAGTGGATCGGTGGTGCGCGGCAGTGGGGGGTTGCGGGGCAGCTCGCCGGTCAGCGGCAGTTCGGCCTCGTGGGAGAAGCCCCGGCCGGGAAAACGCGGCTCACCGGGGACCTCCGCGGGGTGCGGGAATCCGGATTCCGGCTGGTAGCCGCGGCCCGGGTACTCACCGCCCTCGGGGTCGCGCAGGGCCTCGGCCGGCCATGAGGTCTCGGCCGGTCCGGTCGTGGGAAAAGCGGCCGGGGCCGGCCGGGAACGGCCGTTGCCGAAATGGTCGGGCCGGGTGGCCGGCTCCGGCCGGCTGGTCATCCGGGCGTGCCGGGCGGGACCGTTGTCGGCGCCGGTGGGCAGGGGCGCGGCTATCCGGACCCCGAGACCTTCCACCTGCGGCCCGAGCCGGCGGCCGAGCGACCGGAGAATGGGTTCGCGCAGATCACGTTCGATGGCTTCCTGAGCGAGCGACGATGGGACCGAGAGCAGTGCGAAGCCCTGGACGACCATCAACGGTTTGACCAGCTTGAGCCACGCCTGCTGAGCTCGGGTCACCGCGCCGATGGCGCCGTCGGGCGAACCGGTGGTCAACTCCGCGACCACCTCCGGCCACACGGTGGCCAGTACGTTCTGCTCGTCGTCCATCCAGTGTCCTCCCCGGGAGTCGGTTGCTCGGCGCAGACGTCCGGGGCTCGCGGTGCGTCCACTGTACTGGTTCGTCCCAGTGACACCACATACGTCCCGCCCCACCGATCTGCCGAATCCCGTGGATACGGTGTCCGGGGACGCTGCCCGGAATCCCCGATCTTCCGGCTGCGGCGTGGCACCTTCGGCCCTACGAATATGCCATTCACAGGGTATTTCCACACAATTATCCACAGATGGGGACAATCTCAGCGGACCACCACCCGCGCTCCCGCGCTGTGCGCGGGTCGGCGATGAGCGCCCCACCTGCACCCCTGTGCGCCCCTACGATCGCATGGTGATCATCGCCACCGCGGGCCGGGTGGCCGGATCGCCGGGTGCCGGCGTGGAGCGCCACGACGGGGGCGAGTTTGACCCGGTAGAACTGGATAAGTACCCTCGTACAGTCACCCCCCGGCGTGGTGACTGTTCTGTGCTGACCGTTCGCCAGGACCGCGGCGCCGGGTAGACATCGCCAGAATCACCGAAAAGTTTCGGGTGCCGCAGGGCGCCCACCAATTCGAGGAGTGTTGACCGTGGCCAAGGGCAAGCGGACGTTCCAGCCGAACAACCGTCGTCGGGCGCGCGTCCACGGTTTCCGTCTCCGGATGCGGACCCGTGCGGGCCGCGCTATCGTTTCCGCGCGCCGCCGTAAGGGCCGCGGCACCCTCACCGCCTGATTTCCCGTCGAATTCGGTGTCCGATGCCGGGTCCGCCGAACCCCGTAACCCACGCCGCCGGTAGCTACGCCGCAGCGGCGGCTTCGACGAGCCTCGGGCGTCCGGGTGCTTCCTGAGCCGCACCGGCTGCACCACCGTGCCGATTTCTCCCGAACGGTACGGCGCGGCAGGCGCACGGGAAATCGCGATCTGGTCGTCTATGTGCTGGCCGATCAGGGGGACCTGGCATTGCGTGACGCGCCGGTTCGTTCCGGCGGTCCGCGATTCGGGCTGATCGTCAGCAAGGCGGTGGGCAACGCGGTCGTTCGACACCGCACGGCCCGCCGCCTGCGTCATATCTGTGCAGAACTGACCGTCGACATCCCCGCCGAGGTGGATATCGTGATCCGCGCACTTCCCGGCGCCGCGACCGCCGACAGCGGCGAGCTGAGCCGCCAGCTACGCAGCGGGTTGCGCAAGCTAGGTGTTCTATCGGCCGTGACGGCCGGCCGGGGTACGTCACGATGAGCGCGCTGGGTGCGTACGCGGCGACCGTCCGCCGGTGGCCCGCGAATATTCTGATCTTCTCGATCGAGCTGTACCGGACCTACGTCTCCCCCACTCGCATGCCGGTGTGCCGCTTCACCCCCACCTGCAGTGAGTACGCGGTGACCGCACTTCGCACTCGAGGGCTGGTGATCGGCCTCGGACTGACGGCCGTGCGACTGGCCAAATGTGCCCCCTGGCACCCTGGTGGGTGGGATCCCGTACCGGAGCGGCGGCGCAACGTCGACCACGACGATCCGCGGACCGAAGCTTGTAAGGGATCACCGCATGCGGTGATCGGTGACACTACCGACGGGAGTGCATAGAGCCGTGCTCGATTTCATCTATTATCCGGTGTCCTGGATCCTCTGGTTCTGGCACCGGGTCTTCGGCTTCGCCTTCGGGGCGGACAACGGCCTTTCCTGGGCTCTGTCCGTGGTGTTCCTCGTCTTCACACTGCGTTTGGTGCTCTACAGGCCGTTCGTGAGACAGGTTCGCACCACCAAGCAGATGCAGGAACTGCAGCCGCAGATCAAAGAGCTGCAGAAGAAATACAAGAACGACCGCCAGAAGATGGCGCTGGAGATGCAGAAGCTCCAGAAGGACCACGGCTTCAACCCGCTCATGGGCTGCCTGCCGATCCTGGCCCAGGTGCCGGTGTTCCTCGGTCTGTTCCATGTGCTGCGCTCGTTCAACCGGACCGGTCACGGATTCGGTCAGCTCGGGATGGACCCGTACACCAACGCCCACACGCCGAACTATGTCTTCAACGCCGACGATGTGCAGTCCTTCCTGAGCGCTCGTATCTTCGGCGCGCCGATCTCGGCGTTCATCACCGCGCCGGCCGACGAGCTGCTGGCCTTCGCCGACTACGGCGGCATCCCGAGCAAGGTCAGCATCGCCGCGGTCGCCATCCCGCTGATGATCATCGCCGCGATCGCCACCCACTTCAATGCGCGGGCCTCGGTGGCCCGGCAGAGCGCCGAGGCCGCGGCCAACCCGCAGGCCGCGCTGATGAACAAACTGGCGCTGTGGGTGTTCCCGTTCGGTGTGCTCGTCGGTGGTCCCTTCCTGCCGATCGCCATCCTGCTCTACTGGGTCTCCAACAACATCTGGACCTACGGCCAGCAGCACCTCGTCTTCGGCCGGATGGCCAAGGAAGAAGAAGCCAAGCGCCAGGCCAAAGCAGCGAAACAGGCCGAGAACGCGCCCAAGCCCGGCGCGAAACCCGTCGACACCAAGAAGAAGCCGGTGAAAGCCGACAGTGAGACGGATTCCGATTCGGCGGAGGCCGGCAAGGCGGAAACGAACGGTTCGGCAGCGGCGAAGCCGACCGCCAAGTCGGGCGGTAAACAGTCGGGCCAGCGGCGGTCGAGCGGTCAGAAGCGACCGGGTAACCGAGGCCGGGCGAATCAGAAGCGCCGGCGCTGAGCTACTCCCCCAGTCCCCTTGTGATCGTGATCCCGGCCGGGGCAGGCCGGGATCCGGCGAGCAGATAAAGGAAACAAATGACTCTCGAGACCGACGGTGGAGATGCCACCGTATCCACGACCGTCGTGGAGACCGAGTCCGCCGACGCGGTGAGCGAGGCCGAGGAGGCGCTCATCGAAGAGGGTGAGATCGCCGCCGATTACCTAGAGCAGCTGCTCGACGTGCTCGACTTCGACGGCGATATCGATCTCGACGTCGAAGGCGACCGCGCGGTGGTGAGTATCGACGGTGGCAAGGATCTGACGAAACTGGTCGGCCACAGCGGCGAGGTGCTCGATGCGCTCCAAGAGCTCACCCGGCTCGCGGTGCAGCAGTCGACCGGTATCCGCAGTCGGCTCATGCTCGATGTGGCGGGCTGGCGTGCCAAGCGTCGTACGGACCTGAGTGCGTTGGGTGCCGCGGCAGCGCAGCGTGTTCTGCAGACCGGCGCTCCCGAAGAGCTCGCCCCCATGACTCCGTTCGAGCGCAAGATCGTGCACGACGCGGTCTCCTCGATCGAGGGTGTCGCAAGCGAAAGCGAAGGCGTCGAGCCGAACCGTCGAGTGGTTGTCGTACCGGAGTGAGACCGCGGCCCGTGCGGTAGCCGGGTGCCGAGTGGTCGGGTGAGGCCCGGGTCCGTGGACCCGGGCCTCACCCGTCTCCGATGTATCTCCCTCGTCGCTGCGTCGCGACAACTACGGTTGAAGGCCGGTAGAGAATATTCATGACAGGCGAGTCGACACAACCACACGGAAGGGCGTTTCACGTGAAACCAGATCTCGGCGATTCGGAGGCCGGACCACCGGAATCGCTGCCGCCGGCCGAAGCGGAGATCGTCTTCGGCGCTCGGTTGGAGTTGGCACGTGACTACTGGACCGCACTCGCTACCGCCGGAGTGGAGCGCGGACTGATCGGACCGCGGGAGGTGCCGCGCTTATGGGAGCGGCACATCCTCAACTGCGCGGTCGTCGGCGAACTCATCGGCGAGGGCGCATCCGTGGTCGATATCGGCAGCGGCGCGGGCCTGCCCGGAATCCCCCTCGCGTTGGCCCGGCCGGACCTCCGCATCGTTCTCGTGGAACCGCTACTCCGCCGCACCGTCTTCTTGAAGGAATTCATAGACGCAGCCGGCCTGTCGATCACCGTGGTGCGGGGCCGGGCCGAACAGCCCGGTGTCATCCAAGAGGCGGGCGGCGCGGATGTTGTCACCTCCCGGGCGGTCGCTCCCCTGGCCCGGCTGGCCGAATGGTCGATTCCGCTGCTTCGGGAGCACGGTCATATGCTCGCCCTCAAAGGGTCCAGTGTGGCCGAGGAGCTGGAACGCGACCGGGCCGCGGTGGAGAGGTCCGGTGCCGGCAATTTCTCCGTTCTGGAGTGCGGCGCCGGGGTAGTCGCCACCCCCACCATGGTTCTGTCGGCGGAACGGCTGCGCCGCTCGGAGCGCGCGCCGAAGAAATCGATCAAGCGCGCGGTGCGGGCGGAGCGCCGGGTCGGCCGAAAGTAGAAGCGGACTCGCCAAGGTTTCTGGCGGCGGGCGAATGTTTCCCGTGAAACATTCGCTTGCCGCCAGCCGTGGGATTGGGCAATCCTCCCTCCCGGAGTCCCGGAGTCCCGGAGTCCCGGAGTCCCGGAGTCCCGGAGTCCCGGAGTCCCGGAGTCCCGGAGTCCCGGAGTCCCGGAGTCCCGGAGGATCCCGGTTGGGTGGTTGTGGGTTGATCATCGTCTCCTGGCCCGGCTCGACCGGCAGACGGATACTGAGAACTGCCTGGCCGGGACCGAAGGATCTGCACCCCGTCTCGCCTGCCGCCCTTACCGGCCCGATTCGACTCCCCTGAGGCCGGTGATCGCCCAGCTGCTGAAGCCGGGCTGTGGTGTGGGCCGCAGATTCTGTGATCGCGCGATGTGGGGCCGGCGGTCGGGATCTTCCGTTGGTCGAGCAGCCAGGATGCCCGGCCTGAGCGAACGCGCACGGGCGAGTTTCACGTGAAACGGATCGGTTTGCCGGCTCGGCCGGTTCCGCACGCGGGTGACTTCCTCGTCCTGCGGAGTCCTCCGCTTGGAGTCGGTGGGCGGAATTCGACGGGTGCCCCGATGTGCGTGAACCTTCCATGCACACGAACATGCGGGATCGTCGTGTCGAACCATGTGAGTTAAGATTCGCGCCGGGTGCCGAGGTCCTGAAAGTAGTAGAGCACAGTGGGATCGATGCCGACGAGGCAGTTTCGTGGTGGAGTCCGAGGGCCAGTTCCGCGTCGGTGATGATCCGATGGGTCGGCGGCAGCCCGCTTCTCCGCACCCGAGATGAGAGGTGGGCGAGTTGGATCGGCAGGCCTCGCTCCGCCTGCGCCGCCACAGACAGTTCATTTCATGGGTGCTCCCCGGCGCTGCCGGTCCGCCGGATCCGAGGGGCGCCGCGTCACCGAACCCGATCCGCAACGGACCGCCACCCCGATCGGGTCGCTTCGTTGTCGGCGGTGTCGATTCCGCATCCGGCGGCGTTCTGTGAGGACGGGCACGATCCGGATCAGTGCACGCGGCGGACCGGTCCGCGCTCGGGAACGCGCTGCTGCTGTGTTCGGAACGCGCATGTCCTTCGTTCGGATCGGCCTCGCGAAGCCGGCGTGGTGGGCGAGGCCTCGGCATCGAAGTCGGCCGCTTGGAGTCAACACGTTGGATGCGGTGGGTTCGCTGCCGCTGGTCGGTTCGCTGGCCGCGCCGGTGAATTCCGCGTACACGTCGAACAGGAATCGCAGCAGAAGATCGAGACAGGTGCAATGCGCCTTGCAACGCGGGCAGGCCGGTTCGGTCGCGGTTCGCTGGAAGCGGCCGGGGCGGGCCGATCCCGTGTTGAACGGGAGAGCAACGGCTGCTTGTCTCCGATCCGTTACGGATGCTGCGGGGAACATGTTCAACCCTTGGGTCGGTGTGCATCCGAACGGGTACCTACCGGGCATTCGACGGGCGGATGCGCTGCCGGAATCGGGCGCTCCATGCTCGGCGATCCGATCCCCCACGCTCGGGGTGAGCGGTTGGTGCGGGTGAGATATCACCGCGGAGTGTTGGGGTAGGTGGTGACGCAGGCTGTCGGCGCGGTAGCTTCCGGCCATACGACTTCGTGGTCCGGAGGTGCGGGGGTCTCTCTCCAGACAAATGGTGCTGTGCGGGTCGGCGTACGCCGCGTCGGACAGCGCGGTAGCGCGGACAACTGGGGAGTGGGGTCGACGGCCCGGCCGAGTTCCTGTCCAGCACCGTGTGGGGACTGCCCGATGGTGGGCGCGGCTGTTCGGCGCGACACTTTGTTCGGATAGGTTCGGAGTGATTTCACTACACGGACGCACCGGGGTGGCGGGTTCTCCATCGTTGCCGAGGAAGGCGAGGCCTGGTGGGGGCCGTACCTGCACAAGGACGTCGGGCCGACCGGGGTGTTCCTGGGCTGGGCGCGGCCGGGCGGCGACTGGGAGGACCGGTTCGCGTTCGCCGATTCGGCGGAATCGGCGCACCGGAATCGCTGCCCGACGTGCCTGTGCTGCAGACACGTCGACCGGACGGACAGGTCGAGACGTCCCTTTCGCTATCGGCCCGGGGCGGGGTATTTCGAGTGGCGGGGGTTCCTCGTCGGCGGAGCGGACCACTGGTGAAGGACGGTCGGCCGCAAGCGATGCGCGCAGGGTGCGGCAGGTACCTCTGCGCCATGCGGGTAACTCTGAGGCCGCAGCCACACGGGGCGCCGGGCCGGGTCGACGAACGCTGCCTTGGCGGGTGCCGCTGGTCGAGGGGCGCGGGACAGACCAACTTGGTGAGTGGTGCCGGACGGGATATAAGCGGGTCCGGCTGCGCGGGTCGAGCCATGCTGGTCGAGCCACATCGGGCGGACAACATGGGGCGGACAACGCTCGGTGATGGCAGGACGGTGGTCGACAGACGCCCGATACCTGGTTGCCGAGGATCAAGGCGGCACGGAGAGCCCAGTTGCGCACTCGGCGGCCCGACCATGGGTGTGGGCTCACCTACCCACCGAACCGTCACTGTGACAACTCGGCTGGCTACGCGGGATCGCAGTAGAGATTCCACTCAACGCGGTGACCGTCGAGACGGGTCATTCGTAGCCTTTTGATCGCCCCCGCAAGTACGAAGATGGTGACGTAGAAAGCTGTGTGGGTTGATGAAGGGAGTCGGTGGCTGTTGCCGGGAACCCGGTTCCCGCAGCGCTTCCGAGAGCGATATGTCACGTGGTCGATGTTTCCCGTGAAACATTGGGATTCAACTCGTCGGCGACCCTGGTTTTGCCTTGGAATGCGGAAAATTGTGCGTGTCGTGGGCGCGTCACCGCGATTCAGCTTTCTTATCGCGCCTGCGGCTGGCAAGCTATTGAGCGTCGGGCGTGAGCGTCGGTGCCACGTAGGAATCTTGGTGTTGCAGCGGCAAAGCTCCGCTCGGTCGACTGGCGACTGAGCGTCAGCGTCGGAGGAGGTAGCTTCGCGTGATCACGGATCGTAGCGAAGCTGTCCGGTCCTCACGTAGATGCCGAGGTCGTCGTCGTGGAGCATGATTCGAACCAGTACGGCTTGTTTCGACGACACGGCGCCGGCGTCCGTCAGGCCACGTGACTTGCAGTTCTCGCGTTAGGAGCGCTCTATGTCGAACGGTTCAGCGAATGTTTCACGGGAAACATCACGCGTACCGGGAATGCTGGACAACAGCAATATCGGCCCGGAAACCCTCGGGAGTACGCCATACGGGCACATCTCCCCCACCGAGACGCCGATTGCTGCCGAGGCGCACCGCGCGAGCCAGCTAATGCACCCAGGAAAGGTGACAGTGCCGAAACCGCATGAGCAACGCATCATCACCGTGGCCAACCAAAAGGGCGGGGTGGGTAAGACGACGACGACGGTGAATCTGGCCGCAGCTCTGGCGCACCATGGGATGAAGGTGCTCGTCATCGATCTCGATCCGCAGGGTAACGCCAGTACCGCGCTGGGGGTCGAGCATCATTCGGGTATCCCGTCCACATACGAACTACTGATCGGTGAGATCAAGGTTCAGGATGCGATCCAGCAGAGCCCGCACAGCGACAATCTCCTCTGCATTCCGGCGACGATCGATCTGGCCGGAGCCGAGATCGAACTGGTCTCCATGGTGGCCCGTGAAGCTCGGCTCAAGGGCGCCATCCAGGAAGCCAATATCGCCGGCTATGACATCGACTACGTCATGATCGATTGCCCGCCTTCGCTCGGTCTGCTCACCATCAATGCGATGGTCGCGGCGCGCGAGGTCCTGATCCCGATTCAGTGCGAGTACTACGCGCTGGAAGGTGTGGGTCAGTTGATCCGGAACATCGGCCTGGTGCAGTCACATCTCAACCCCGACCTTCATGTATCGACTGTGGTGCTCACGATGTACGACGGGCGCACCAAGCTGGCAGATCAGGTCGCCGAGGAGGTGCGCAGCCACTTCGGCGATGTGGTGCTGCGCTCGGTGATTCCGCGCAGCGTCAAGGTCTCCGAGGCGCCCGGGTACGGGATGACGGTTCTGGATTATGATCCGGGCTCCCGCGGTGCCTTGAGCTATCTGGATGCCGGCCGGGAGCTCGCCGCACGCGGTGCGGTGAAGTACGCCGCGGCGGCGGATGGCGCGGAGTGAATGGATCGAGTGTGATCGGGCGTGGTTGTGGACGCGGGCAAGGGAAAGGGTAGGCCGGTGAGTCAGTCGAAAAAGGGTGGGCTGGGACGCGGTCTGGCGGCATTGATCCCGACGGGACCGGCGCCGGTCGCGGCGGGTCTGGGGACCGAGGCGGCCAATGCGGTGATCGGACTGGATCCCGGGCCCCGACCGGCATCCACCTATCTTCATCAGGTGCCGGAACCCGTGGAGGTTCCGGAGCTGGCTTCGGTCGGTGACGCGGTGTATCGAGAGATAGCACCGGACAAGATCGAAGCGAATCCCAAGCAGCCGCGCCAATATTTCGACGACGAGGCCCTCGCGGAACTCGTCCACTCGGTCCGGGAATTCGGGCTCATGCAGCCGATCGTGGTCCGGGAAATCGAATCGGGCAGCGGCCGCTATCAGCTCATCATGGGCGAGCGGCGCTGGCGGGCGTGCCAGCAGGCCGGTCTGGAAACCATCCCGGCCATCGTTCGGGAGACCAATGACGATGCCATGCTCCGGGACGCGCTGCTGGAGAATATCCACCGTGTTCAACTGAATCCGCTCGAAGAGGCAGCGGCCTATCAGCAGCTGCTCGAAGAGTTCGGGGTCACCCAGGAGGAACTGGCCACCCGGCTCGGCCGGTCTCGGCCGGTGGTGACCAATATGATCCGGCTGCTGAAACTACCGATTCCGGTGCAGCGACGGGTCGCGGCCGGCGTGCTCTCGGCCGGGCATGCGCGCGCATTGCTCGGTCTCGAGGGCGGCGCCGATGCACAGGAAGTGCTCGCGGCCCGGATCGTCGCCGAGGGGCTCTCGGTGCGTTCCACCGAGGAAGCGGTGAAGCTGGCGAACCGGGAGGAGGAGCCGCCCAAACCTCCGGCACCGAAGCGGCCGCCGATCCACTCCCCTGGACTGCAGGATGTGGCCGACCGCCTATCGACATCTTTCGATACCAAGGTTTCGGTGAGCCTCGGTAAACGGAAGGGCAAGATCGTGGTCGAGTTCGGATCGGTGGACGATCTGGAACGGATTGTCGAGCTGATGATGCAGTCGGCACTCGAAAACTGAATTTTCGTCGTGTCGTCCGCGCAACCTCTCCCTCGGAGCTGAAACGTCACTGTGACAGTTCCTGGTTGTGGGGTCAGAGCGCGGCTACGGGAATCAATCGAAGATCACGGTGACGCGAAATGAGGCGGGTTCGCTTGATCGCATATTCTGGCTGTCGAGAAAACTATGATGCGGCGTGAGCGTAGACGAATCGGATAGCTGGAGGCTGAGCAGAGCGGTGTCGACCAGCGTCACAGGACTAACCCTGGAGAGCATCAGCCGGCTACCGGCTCATGCCCGCCGCTGTGTGTTCTGGGAAATGGATCCCGCGGTGGCCGCGGACTCGTGCGGATTCAGCGATCCGGTGTTCGAGAAGGAAGCGTGGATCTCGACGGTCATGCTCGAATGGGGGTCCTGCGGCCAATTGGCGACCGTCGATGACAAGACCGTCGGTTGCGCCCTCTACGCGCCGCCCCGGGTCGTTCCGCGTTCCGGCCTCTTCCCCACCTCCCCCGTGAGCCCCGACGCGGTACTGCTCACCACCCTCGGTACGGAATACCCCGACCTGGACGGCGATATTGCCTACCGCCTGGTGCAGGGCGTGGTCACCGACCTGGTCCGGCGAGGTGTGCGCGCACTGGAAGCGTTCGGTATCCGCGGGACCCCGGCGAGCACCGCCCTGTCCGACCGGCCCACCGGGACCATGCGCCTGATGGAACGGATCGGCGCCCCCGATCGCGGCACGCGCGGCTCCAGCCTGGACTGCAGCCCGCAGAACTGCATGATCGAATCCGACTTCCTGGAGGAGGTCGGATTCGAGGTGGTGGCGCAACACCACCGCTTCCCACGGTTGCGGCTCGAACTCGACACCGACCACGGCTGGAAGGAAGATGTCGAACACGCCCTCGACCAGCTGCTGGCCGCCGCGTCGATGACCGTGCCGACCCGGGTCCTCACGTTGTAGAACCGCCGGCCGGGGAACTGCGCTATCCGCTGTCGGCGGCGGCGAGTTCTTCGGCCAGCAGTTCGGCGAAAGTGTATGTGCCGGTGGGCTGATCGTCCTGACCGAGCAGGTAGAGGCGTTTCACCGAGATCAGGATCGCTTCCGCGATGACATCGCGCATCCGGGGACTGGCCAGCACCGAGGCATCGTACTGATTGGTGACATAGCCGAGATCGACCTGAACGGTCGGCATCTTGGTCAGACGCAGCAGATCCCACGTACGCGGATGGGTGCGGCAATCCTGTAGCGAAGTACGGGCCACCACCTCGCGCTGGATGAACCCGGCCAGGACTTGGCCGATCATGGAGACCGACCCGTGCGAATTACCGAAGTAGAACCCGGCGACGCCGTTGGCCATGGGGCTGGAATTGGACGCGCACCGCAGCGAGATCATCAGATCCGCGTCGAAGGCGTTGGAGGTTTCCGCGCGCTCCACATCGGTCGGATTGCTCCCCCACGGGCGGGACAGGAAGGTTTCCATCCCGGTGGCCGCCATCCGGCCCTCCAGCCGGCTGGCGAGATCCCAGAGGACCTCCGATTCGTACACGTCCCCGAACTCGGTGGGCACAGCCCGGCCGCGGTCGTCCCCACCCAGACCCGGATCGATGACGATGCGCTTACCGGTGAGCTGCGGCCCGGCCCGGTGCACCACTTCCTCCTCGGCGATCCGGTGCGGATTACCGCCGGTGACCCGGGCGCCGAGCAGTTCCAGCGAACGCAGCGTGTCCGGACCGCAGATACCGTCGGCCGACAGGCCGATCTCGCGCTGGAACGAGGTGAGTCCCTCGTGGGTGTGCGGACCGAAAAACCCGTCCACCCGGTGCACATAGAACCCGAGATCCTGCAGCCGGCGCTGCAGCGTCGCCACATCGTCGCCATAGAGCGGTGCGGAGAGCTGGTAGATGAGCGTCCGGGCGCCCAGCCGATACGACGCCTCTTTCAATGCCCGGTAAGTGGCCGGACCGACGACGCCATCGACCAGCAATCCGCGGTGCTGCTGAAACGCGCGCACCGCGGAATCGAGCTGATAGTCGAAGGTGGCTTCGGTGTCTTTCCAGTATTCGCCCGCGCTATCGGTGTCCACGCCGTTGTGCGCGTGCAGGAACCCCAGACTTGCCAGGGTGCTCCGAACCTCTGCTACGGCTGGACCGGTGTCGCCGTGACGAAGTCGGTGCATGCGTGAGGGCCCTTCCTTCCGTCAATCCCGGGTACCCACTCATGCGACGGCCTACACCCTCGCACGACGGAGCGTGGTCGATTCTGTCAGACCCGGACCGGAATTCGACAATCTTGGTCAGGGCATACTACGGCGCGTCGCCGCGTCACGGCCGCTTGTTGGCGTATTCGAGACGTCAGATCACGTCTTCGAGTTCCCGCAGGAGAGCGGCCTTGCCCTTGGCTCCGACGATCTGTTTCACCGGCTTGCCACCGGCAAAAAGGATCATAGTCGGGATGCTCATCACCTGATAATCGCGGGCGGTCTCGGGATTGGCGTCGATGTCCAGTTTGGCCACCGTGAGTTTTTCGCCGTGCGAACCCGCGATCTCCTCCAGCACCGGGGCGACCATCTTGCACGGCCCGCACCAGGTGGCCCAGAAATCGACCAGCACCGGCTTCTCGCTCAGCAGCACATCGTCGGCGAACGACTTGTCGGTGACGGTGACCGTGTTGGTGCTTTCGGACATGGCTGTTCTCCTCGATCTCCCGGGCGCGACGCGCCCGCGGGTCAGTTCGCTACGGCGACGTCGACCGGCTGGTCTGCGTGTCGCAGCGTATTGCTGGTGATATCGCCCTTTTCGGCGAGCCAGCGTTCGGCGTCGATGGCGGCGCGGCAGCCTGTGCCGGCGGCGGTGATCGCCTGCATATAGGTGTGATCGACCAGGTCACCGGCGGCGAAGACGCCCTCGACGGTGGTCTGGGTGCCCGGCTCCCGCACCTGCACGTATCCCTCGGCGTTCAGATCGACCTGGCCGCGGACGAGTTCGCTGCGCGGATCATGGCCGATGGCCACGAACAGGCCGGTGGCGGCGAGTTCGGAGGTTTCGCCGGTGCGGGTGTCGCGCAGGGTCAGTGAGGTGACGCTGGTCTCGCCGTGTACCCGGACGACTTCGGCGTTGAGGTGGAAGCGGATCTTCTCGTTGGACTTGGCGCGTTCGAGCATGATGCGGGAGGCGCGGAACTCTTCGCGCCGGTGCACCACGGTCACACTGGCGGCGAACTTGGTGAGGAAGATCGCCTCTTCCATCGCCGAGTCGCCGCCGCCGACCACCACGATGTCCTGGCCCTTGAAGAAGAAGCCGTCGCAGGTGGCGCACGCGCTCACGCCGCGGCCGAGCAGATCCTGCTCGCCGGGGACATCGAGGTAGCGGGCGGCCGAACCCATGGCGAGGATCACCGCGTGCGCTTCGTACACATCGTCGCCGACGGTGATCTTCTTCACCGGACCGCTCAGGTCGATCGCGTCCACATCTTCGGTGCGGATATCGGCGCCGAAGCGTTTGGCCTGCTCACGCATCTGTTCCATGAGGTCGGGGCCCATGATGCCGTCGCGGAAACCGGGGAAGTTCTCCACCTCGGTGGTGGTCATCAGCGCGCCGCCGAATTGGGTGCCCTCGAACACCAGCGGCTGGAGTTCGGCGCGGGCGGCGTACACGGCGGCGGTGTAACCGGCCGGTCCGGAGCCGACGATGATCAGGTCGCGAACTGGCGTGCTCATGGGACCCTTCCAGAAAAGCTAGCGGGGACGATTCGGTCAACAACAGGGTAGACGCGCTTTGTTCCCGCTCCCCCGCGCAGGCGAGTGCTGCCGGGCGGCGGGCCGACCCAGGCCTCGTACGGCCGCAGCGCAGGCGGGGCGAGGCCTAGCCGATATCGGTGGGGGTAGCGAGGACATCGGGGTTACCGGGGCCACAGCCGGGACCGACCACCAGGGCGGTGACCTGCGCTCCGTTGCGGCCCCCGACCAGGATGAGGACCGCTTCGCGGCCGTGGAAGTCCATATCGGCCGACCCCAGCACCGGACGATCTATTCCGGCGGCCGCTACGCAGGCGGCGAGTGCGGCGGGATCGGCCAGGCGACCGCCGACGTCGTTGCGGCCGAGCGCGCGCAGCGCCACCGCCGTATCGAGCCCGGGGCCCGGTTCGGTACTCGTGGAGGGCGGTGGGGCCGCCGTGGGGGCGGTATCGGTGTCGGAACCACCGACGGCGAAGAACGTGGCCCCGATGGCGACCACGAGCACGGCCGCGGCGGCGAGCCCGGCCGCGAGACGCCGCCGCCTGCGGCGGGCGTCCAGAGAGATGGGCGCGGTGCGGCCCGCGGGCTCGAAAGCTGTTCCGGGACCGGCCCGGTCGAGCGGTGGGGGCGCGGAACCGAATGCCGGCGGTGGGATATCGGCAGGATTCGGTGGCGCGGCTTTCGGTGGATCGGTGAGCCCGTGCCACGCCGTATCGGTTCCGGAGTCGCCGCCCGGCCGGCCCAGCGATTCGGCCAGCGCGTCCAGACGGGCGGCGATATCACCGGGGATCGGGCGGGTGATCCGCTCGGCGGTGCCCAGGGCCGCCAGCGATCCGCGGAGCTCGTCCAGCGAGTCGAGATAGCGTTTCGCGTCCGGGTCGCGCTGTACCGCGGGCCACAGGCGAGCACTGAGCTCCGGATCGATATTTCCGGCGTGCAGATCGGCGAGCAACTCCGCCGGGAAAGGAGGTTGCGGAATAGGGCTCATGACCTGCACACCTCCAATGTTGCTGCGTCCATCTGACTCGGATACCGATTCCTGCGGCCGGTTTTCTGTACTCCCTCGGGTGTACATACCGTTCGGGAGGAAAAATGTGTCACTGGTACTGACGCGAGGGCCCTACATCTGGTTCCTCTCCACGTGCAGAGAATCCAGTTCGGTCTTCAGGCGCTGCCGGGCCCGCGCACATCTGCTCTTGACGGTGCCCACGGGAACGCCGAGCAGTTCCGCGGCGTCCGCGACGCTGTACCCTTCCACGTCGACCGCGACGACTGCGGCCCGCTGGTCCGGTGGCAGCCGGAAAAGCGCGCGTTCGAGCACCAGCGAGATATCGACCCGGCTGTAATCGTCGGAATCATCGGAGATCTCGGGCCAGGCCTCCGGCGCCAGAAACAGTGTGGGCCGCGCGCGGTTGCGGCGGATCCGGTCCAGGCAGGCGTTCACCACGATCCGGTGTAGCCAGGTGCGCACCCCGGATTCCGCCCGGAAGGATCCGGCGTTGCGGTGTGCGGACAGCAGCGCCTCCTGCAAGGCGTCGGCCGCATCCTCCGGGGTGTAGCAGACGCGTACCGCGGTCTGCCACAGATGATCGTTGTGCCTGCGGATCAGTTCGGCGAAAGCATGCGGTGCACCGTTCGCGTGGGCCCGCAGCAGATCTGTATCGGTTGTCGTATCCAGCTGGGATTCCCCTGTTCCCACCGCAGCGGTTCGTGTCCCGGCACGACCCCCCACGTTCACTTCGGACGCCAATAGCCAACCCCTTGGACAGCGCCCACGGCAGCGACGACAGCCGGTGATCCGGTACCGACAATCACTGCGGTGGGCAGCGTGCGGAATCGAACCCCTTGATCCCGCCGGGCTCTCTGCTGAGAGCGCGGAGCGCGATCATATCCCGGCAATTGATTCGGCGGCAACCGATCTCGGCCCGCACGCGTGCACGTGCGGGCCGTCCGGAACGCACCGATCAGGGTTTGGCTTCGAACCCGAGCTCGGCGATGGAACTCTGGAACTGCGCCCCCGAATTACCCAGTCCGGTAACCCAGATGAGGACGTAGCGCGCCGATTGATCGGTCTGGATCGGAACCTCGGTCACCCCGTCGCCCAGGACGGCCGTGCCGACGAGCTGGGTCTGATCGAGGGTGGCCGCCTCGGTGGGCGAGGTGCGGATCTCGACATTGGTGCCCGGGGTGGACGAGGTGATCGAAACCTTGGTCAGCGTCGCGGGGCTGGGCAGCGTGGCCAGCAGTCCGACACCCTTCTTCAGCGCCGGGAACTGCTGGAAGTACTGGTCGGTGCGCCAGGAGGTCGCCGGATCGCCGTCCGTGGTGGTGGCGGCGCCGGACGGATCGTCGGGGGTGCCCTCCGGGGAGAACACGACCACTCCGCTGGCCGGCACCGGCACTCCGTCGGCCGCGGCGGGTGCCGACGACGGACCCGCCGTCGTCTCCGAGGCATCCGGCGCGCGGCTGGTGGTGAGACCGATGACCTTCTGCTCGTTGAGCGGCTCGCTGGAGTCGCCCGGGGCGAAAACGCTGACCAGCCACCAGATGACGATGCCGACGACCAGGGCGGTGAGTATGCCCAGCGCCACCATGATCCACATCATCCGCTGCGACTTCTCGCGTTCGGCGGCGAGCAGTTCCGGATCGGCCAGCGATTCGTCGACCGGGGCCGGGGCCCGCTGCCCGAGTCGCAGCACCGGAATGAAATCGGTCTTCTGGTCCACCACCGACGCCTGCTCCAGCACATGCTGGATGGTGGCGGCGGTCCGGACGCCCTTGTCGGGTTCCAGTGACCGTACCGCCACCGCGGAGATCTCGAACGGGACCTCGGGCCGGATCTGGCGGGGTTCCACCGGAGTGCCGTCGGGACCGAAATCGGCCGGGTACAGGCCGCCGACCGTCGCGGCGTTACCGCTCATTCCCCCCTGGCGCAGCGGCCAGCGGGCGGTCATGAGGGCATACAGCATGGCGCCCAGACCGCGGACATCGCTCTGCGGATCCGCGTCACCCAGGGTGCCGGGGAAGGCCAGCACCGCATCGCCGGACGCGCTGATGCGGATCCGGTCCGGATGGTCGATGGACAGGGCTCCGCCGCTGCGGTGGGCCATTTCGGTGGCCGACGCGAGGACGCGGATGGCGCGCGCGGCACCGATCGGCGACGGGACGGTCTCGGCCATCTCGCGCAGTGAACGGCCCGGGGTCCATTCTGCGACCACGATGCCGCCGGAACTACCGCGCACCACGTCCAGCACCCGGGCCAGACCCGGCGAGTTGATCCGGCCCAGCCGCAGGGTCCGGGACAGGATCGCCTGCGGACCGTCCTGGCCGGAATTACCGGCGGCCTTCTGATCGGCGTCGACGAAGGTCAGCGCGACCTCACGATCGAGTTTGATATCGAGTGCCTGCCAGAACCGCAGCCCACGCGCCCCACCGTGCCCGGCCAGCAGCCGGTAACGGCCGCCGGCGACCGAGGCCCCGGGAATGAGCTCGGGCCCGCGCTGAACCCGGCTGGACCGGGTTATCGGCGGAACCGGGATCATGCCGGTGTCGTACACCGAGTCGGTGGCCGACACCGTCGCACCGGTCTGGTGGAGCTGCTCTTCCGACAGGTGTTCGCCGGGTTCCTCCGGTTGGTATCCGTCGTCCGATCCGCCCGCGAAGCGCGCGGTTTCGTCGTCGGGGTAGGCCCCCGACTCCGCCCGCTGCTCCGCCGGATCGTGCGCGGACGGTCCACCGACCCCGCGCCGGGTGTGCGGGTCGCCCGGTTCCGTCTGCTCCGGGGGAACATCGGTGGACAGGCGACCGCTCGCCGGATTCGAGGAAGAATCGGCGGCTGGGACGTCGCCCACCGCGTCGTCGCTCACCCTCGGACCTCCTTCGCCCTGGTATGCCGCAACTTCAGCGGTCCTGCCTCTTGTGCTCGTCTGCCGAACAGGGTACGGGAACTGGCCCGCGCCGGTGCGCTCAACCGAGTCCGGCCGGATTACCGGCAGCACCATGGTGCTCTGCGCGTCCATGGCCGAGTCGAAGCCGGAGTACGCCAGGTACGGATCCGGCCGGTGCATAACGCGGGTGGCGTACTCGTCCTCGGCGGGCCCGAGGTCGATCTCGGGGGCCGGCGGAGTGATGCCGAGGCGACGCGAGACGGCCACCGTGATCGCGACGACCTCGGGGATACCGGCCAGGCGCATCAGCCCGAATGCCACCGCGAACATGACGATCGCGGTGATACCCACGCGAATGAACGATCCGGGGCCGCCGAGTGATTCGGTCAGCCGGTCCAGCCCCATGACCCGGTCCGCGATGAGCATGACCGCACCGCCGGCCAGCGAGGCCAGCAGCACCCGGCTGACCGTCCGCCCGACATTGGCCATCCGCAGATCGCCCAGGCTGCGGTGCAACAGGTAGCCGCCGATCACCGCGCCGGTGGTGAAGCCGAGGCCGGTCGCGACGCCGAGCACGATCACCACCTGCTGACTGCTGTCGGCGATGAACGGGGCCAGTGCCGAGAACAGGATCTTGATCGTGGTGATCCCGAGGATGATCCAGGTGGGTGTCCATGCCTGTTCGCGGGCGTAGAACACGCGCAGATGGATCAGCACCAGCGAGTACGGGATCAGGGTGAACGCCGAGAAGCTCACCGCGGTACCGAGCCGCGAGGCGTCCTCGGCGAACCGGGCGTAGCCGAACAGCGCGTCGCCGACCTGCGGACCGGCGATCGTCAGGAAGGTGACGATGGGGATCAGCGCGATCATGGTCAGCCGGGTGGCGGCCGAGAGATCGTCGACCACCGCGGGGGTGTCGTCGTTGGCGGCGTTGCGGCTCAGCCGGGGCATGATCGCGGTGAGCAGGGTGACGCCGATAACGCCGTAGGGCAGCTGGAGCAGCAGCCAGGCGTTCTGGTAGATCGCCGGGCCCGCCTCGTCGGCCTGCGAGGAGATATTGTTCGCGAAGATGCCGCCGATCTGGCTGATCAGCACGTACAGGATGATGGCGGCCGCCATCGTGCCGAACTGTTTGAGGCGGTTGTCCATCCCCCACAACGGGCGCAGGTCGATACCCTGGCGGCGGATCGCGGGCAGCAGGCTGGCGGCCTGCACGATGACGCCGAGAGTGACGCCGCAACCCAGCACGAGCAGTTTCGGGTCGCTCATCCGTACCGGGTCCAGGGTGATCTCCCCCGGCGTCAGCGCGTACAGGCCCAGTACGACCAGGACCACCACATTGTTCAGTACCGGAGCCCAGGCGCCGGGTTTGAACGCGCCACGGGTGTTGAGAACGGCGGTGAACAACGCGGACAACCCGTAGAACAGCACAGCCGGCACCAGCAGGAAGGTGAGTGCCGTGGTGAGGGCGGTGTTGACCTTCCCGTCGGCCGAGACGAAGACGTGGGTGGCCAGAATCGGCGCGGCCGCGGTGGCCAGCAGCGCGGCGGTGCCGAGGATGACCGAGGCCGCGGTGACCAGGCGCCGGATGAAGGCGGCGCCGCCGTCGGGGTCCTCCTGCTCGGCCCGCACCAGTGTCGGGACCACGATCGCCGTCAGCACCGCACCCAGCACCAGTTCGGCGATCATATTCGGAATGAGACTGGCCGAGGTGAATGAGCTGGCGATGGCCGGACCCAGCACCGCCAGCAACAGCAGTTGTTTACCGAAACCGGTGATACGGCTGATCAGGGTGGCGATCGCGATCGACCCGGAATCCTTCAGGAGCTTGGCCTGACTGTTGTCGGCCTTCTCCGGGGACGCGCCCGCGGCGGGCTTCTCCGCGACGGCGACCGCGGGCATCCGGCCCGTTCCCGGCCGGTTGTGCGCGGGAACCGCGGCAGCGGAAGCCGGCGCGGGTTCCCGGCCCGGCGGTACCTGACGGAACGGCTGGGACGGCGGCGCCTGGTGTGGCGCGGGCACGGGCTGCTGCGGCCCGGGGCGGTTGCGCACCCTGGGTTGTGAGTCCGGTGCCTGCGGCCGGCCCTGGGGAGGCAACGGGGGCCGATCCGGGGCCCCGGGGCGTCCCGGTGGCGGGCCACCGGGGGGCGGCGGCTGCATCGGCCGCATCCGCTGCGCGGGGAACGGTTCGGAGGACGGGCCCGCGGTGGGGGCACCGTCGGGGCGGGAGCGCTGGGGAGGACGCCCGTCGTCGGGTCGTCCCGGGCCCGGCGGGCGGGCACCGGGCGCCGGAGGCCGGCCCGGACCGGGTATGGGTGATCGGCCCGGGGGTGGCTGCCGGCGGCCACCAGACATCGGCGGTACGGCGGCCTGCGCGGGCCCCGGGGGGGCGGACCGTTGTTCGGGCGGGACTGCCGGGCGGGCCCCTGATGGTGGCGCGGAGCGCTGGTCGGGCGGGACTGCCGGGCGGGCCCCTGATGATGGCGCGGAGCGCTGGTCGGGCGGAACTGCCGGGCGGGCCCCTGATGATGGCGCGGAGCGTTGCTCGGGCGGGACCGCCGGACGGGCGCCCGACGGTGGCGCGGAGCGCTGGTCGTGGGGAACGGCCGGACGGGCCCCCGGCGGTGGGTTCGCGGGCCGCCCGGGCGGCTGATTCAGGGGCATGCGCGGATCCGGCTGCTGCGGCCGGTTGGGGGCATAGCGGTCCTCCCCCGGATGCGGTCCGGGGCGAGGTGGCGGTACCGGACGCGGTCCGGGCGGGCCGGATCGATCCGCCGGAGTGCCGGGGCGCTCGGGGCGGCGCAGTTGCGGGGGCGGCTCCCGGAACGCGCCGGGGCGGTCGCGGGCCGGTTCCGGATCGCCGGGATGGCCGGTCATATCCGTCTCCGGGCCGGGAGCTCGAGGTGCTCGCTCCCACGGTGCGCTGGGGGGCCGGCGGGCTCGTGGACCGTCGGGCTGTCGACCGGGCTGCTGCCGATGAGCGGAGGATTCATCGTCGCTCATCATGCCTCCTGTATCGCCCGGACCCCGCGCGGCGGTTGTCCCCTGTGTCGCGTCGAACACATTGTCTCGGCGTTCGCGCGCGACGAACGGGCGGTAATGCGTCCGACTGCGCACCGGCTGCCCGGGTGGACCCGGGCAGCCGGTGCGCACCCTTCCATCTTCCATGGGTCACGGGTCCGGGTCACCCTCTCCCGGCCGTGTGCACCACACCTGGCCGTGGGAGCGCCGGAGCCGGCCCCGAACCCGCGGTACACGAGATCCTCGGGAAACTGCCGCCGGTCCGCCCGCCGGCGGGGAATCCGCCGCTACACCCGTTCCCGGCCGCGGGCCGTCCGGCGCGTCGCCTCCCGGGCCGCCTCGCTCACCTGTGGTGCGGACCGGCCCCGTCCACGCCGACGCGCCCGCCCCAACCGGACGACCCGCTGCCGCAACCCGGGATCGATACCTTTGTCGGCAGGATCGCGTTTGCCGTGGAAACGCCGCCACAACCGGCGCCCGGCCAGCAGGAACAGCAGGGCGGCCGCGCATGCGGTGATGATCGCCAGGATCTGGCCGTAGGCGTTGGATCGCACCGAGATCGAGGTGGCGTGGCCCAGCGGCACCCCCTCCGGGGTGCTCAGCGAGATCGGCACCACGAGTTTGCGGCTGTCACTGACCTCGGTCGGGATCTGGAACGACCGGGTACCGCGCGGCGGCAGCAACTGCTCGCCGATATCGGTGATCTTGGTTTCCGCCGGTGCGTCGATGCGGAACCTGATCCGCACCGACACGGGCAGATCGTTGCGGGCCACCAGCAGCAGCGGACTCGACTCGGAGGCCAGCGTGTAGACCCCGCCGGGTGGCAGCACCGATACCGAACGGAAGACCTCGTCGACCGTCGATGTCGCCTTCTCGATCCGGCGCGCAGCGAAGACCTCGGCCTGCGCGGTGGGACCGCCACGCCGGTCGGACAGCGACAGCGCGCGCACCAGATCGTCGCGCAGTGGATCGAGATAGGCGCGCGGGGTCGGCGCCGCCTCGGGCACCTCCACCATTGCCTGCAGCAGCTGCGAGATCCGATGCGACTGGTCGCGGGCGGGGGTCGCGAAATGGACCGGCACCGCCTCCACGGCCGCCTCCGGCAGCGGGGTCAGCTGATACGGGACAGGATCGGGCGCCTGACCGACGAGATCGTCGAACGGCCGGGGATCGACCAGTTTGTTCTCGACCAGCAGGTCGAGCTGGCGCAGCAGCGCGGCGGCCTCGTCGCGGTTCGCGCCCCACTGCTGCGGCGGCATGATCAACTGCGAACGCGGCCGGCCCGGATCGGTCTGCAGCGCCCGCCAGGACACCGCCCCCAGCGCGTCCTGCAGCCGCGCGGTCCGGGAATCGTTGGTTACCGCGTACCGCGCCGATTCCGGGACATAGGCCGGGGTGGGCGGATTGGATCCGACCCCCGCCAGCGCGGCCGCGGGCCAGATGTCGAAGGTTGCCACGCGCAGCGCCGGGTCGGCCGTCGAGGAACCGCCGCCGCCGGGCTCCGCCGGTGCGGCCCCCGCCGGGGTCTGCGCCGGCGTACCCGGATCCGGCTGCGCACCGTCGTCGGAGGTGTCACCGGCGGGTACCGCATCGGGGGTGTCGCCGGACTCTGGAGCCGGCGCGGGCGGCGGAACCGCCCCGGGCACGCCGGGCAGCCGCACCAGATCGGGGACGGCCGCGTACGGGTCGCCGGCACCGCCCTCGGGCGCCACCGCGTTGGCGGCCAGCACCGCGGTCCCGAAGCCCTGATTCCTCAGGAGCTGCGCCGCGCCCTGGTCCAGGCTGCTGGCGTCGGGCAGGCTCACACCGCGAACGGATCGGGTGTTCAGGATGGAATCGACGATCGTCGCCGGCGCATCCAGCGCCCGCGCGGTGAGCGCGGGGTCGGCGGCCGCCGCGAGCGCCGCGATATCCACCTGGGCGAAGGGCAGCGCCACCGTGCACATCGAGGACGCCAGATTCCGCAACCGGTCCAGCCAGGCCTTCGCGGATTCGGTCCCCGAGCCCGGACGCGTCGCGCCGTCCGGATCGGACGGGCTGGCCAGCACTCGGTAATCGCTGGTCATGGCCTGCACGGTGAGCAGCAGATCGGGATCGATCGCAAGACAGACCGCCGAAGACGGCCCGTCGGCTGCCCGATCGTCACCGAAGACCGACTCCAAGGCGCCCACCAGCTCGTCCAACCGGCCCCCGCGGCTCACCGCCGCGGCCAGCTCGTCGTCGGTCAGCTCGACCTCCCGGTCCAGGTCACCGGTCTGCCCGGCCACCATGCGGGGCCGATCGGCCAGCGGCCACAGCAGGGTTGTCTGCACCGGCGGTGCGGCGGGCGCGGGCCGCGGCGGAGCGCTCCCGTCCGCTGCGGCCGGCAACCCCAGCACCGGCAACAGGAACCGCGCATCGTCCAATCGCGCCTGGCCACCGTAATCCGGAGTCCCGTTCACATTCAGCAGCAGCGGGTACACACCCGGCTCGGTGATGTTCAGCGAAGTCCCCGACGCGTCCCGCAGCGGGACGGTCATGGTGAACTGCCGGCGCTGTCCCGGCTCCAGCCGTACCGCCACATCCTGGAAGGGCGTCGGAAGCTCGTAGTTCACCTGATCGAGTTTCAACGCCGTCCGCAACTCGCTGGGATCCGATACCGGCCGCGCCCGCTGCATCCGCACGGCCACTTCCTCGACGCCGCGGTCACCGATATTGGTGACCGTGCCCGCCACCGTGAGCACCGGCTCGCTCTGCGCGGTGACGGCGCCCGGACTCACCGAATCGAGAGACAACTTCAGGAACTGCGGTATCGAGGTGTCCTCGGCCGACCCCGTGGGCTGGGCGTGAGCCGGGGATCCGAGCAGCGCGGGCAGCGCCGCCGAACCGAGGATGGTCAGGATCACGAGCATGATCCGACTCAGTCCACGCGTCATCGCTTGCCGGTCTCCATCCGGTCGATCAGGCGGTTCGCCACCTCGGCCAGCCTCCGCTCATCCGCGTAAGCCAGCCTCGAGTTCAATTCGCTCAGCGGTACCCAGTCCACCTGGGTGACCTCGACATCCGCGTCGGACAATTCACCACCGACCGAACGCAGCAGAAAATGATGCACCGTTTTGTGTACCCGCCGACCCTCGGTGACGAACCAGTAATCGATACTGCCCAATTCGGCGACGACGACGCCCTGGATACCGGTCTCCTCGGCGACCTCCCGGATCGCCGTTTGTTCCGAGGTTTCGCCCTCTTCGATATGTCCTTTGGGCAGCGACCATAGCAGCCGGCCCCGCCGGTCGGTACGGCCGATCAAAGCGGCACAGCGCGCTTCCGGCGGACCGTCCAGCCCATCGACCACCAAACCCCCGGCCGAAGTCTCCCGCACGGTACGCATGCGAGGTTTCGCCGCACCACCGGCCGAACCACGACGCCGCGGCTGGCGGCGTCTACTGTTCGCGCGATCGGCCGGAGACACTACGCAATACTAGAGCAGTGTCTTTTGGCGACGCCTGCGGCGTCGCGGGGTCGAGGCCCCCGAAGGTCCCGCCGTTCAGGCCTCGAGACTCGCGCTTCGCGCATGCACTTCGAGGCCTGAACGGCGGGACGGGCCTCGACCCCTTCGGTGACGGCGTCACAGACCCCCGCCGTCCGACACCAATTCTCCGAACCCATAAGCGCCCGGCCATACCGTCGGCCGGAAAATCGCATTTGTTCCTACTCGGTAAGGTTCTGCTGTGGTTTCGACCGAGTCCGACGACGTTGTGCAGGATCGCCGTACCCGTTTGCTCGCGGCCGCCGCGATCACGCTGGGTCGGCTCTCCGATGTACTGACGCCGCTCGGCGAGATGTTCTCCGCGCACGGTTTCCAGCTGTATCTGGTCGGGGGCAGTGTGCGCGACGCGGTGCTGGGGCGGCTCGGGACGGATCTGGATTTCACCACCGACGCGCGACCGGAGCAGGTGCAGGAGTTGCTGCGTGGATGGGCCGATCAGCTGTGGGACACCGGGGGGCTGGCGTTCGGGACGGTGAGTGCCGCCAAGAACGGGCAGCAGTTGGAGATCACTACGTTCCGTAGCGACGTCTACGATCGGGTTTCGCGGAATCCGCAGGTCAGCTTTGGTGACACGCTGGAGGACGACCTCGTCCGGCGGGATTTCACGGTCAATGCCATGGCGGTCCGGGTCGCGGCCGACGGGGCGCTGGAGTTCGTGGATCCGCTGGACGGGATGGCGGCGCTGCTGGCCGGTGTGCTGGATACTCCCGCGGCCCCGGAGGACTCGTTCGGTGACGACCCGTTGCGCATGCTGCGGGCGGCGCGTTTCGTCTCGCAGCTCGGGTTCGACGTGCATCCGCGGGTGCGGGCGGCGATCACCGGGATGGCCGCGGAGATCGATCGGATCACCGCGGAGCGGGTGCGGACCGAGCTGGACAAACTGATCGGCGGCGCCCATCCGATCGACGGTATCGACATGATGTGTGAGACGGGCCTGGCTCAGCGGGTGCTGCCCGAGGTCCCGGCGATGAAGCTGGAGATCGACGAGCATCATCAGCACAAGGACGTCTACTGGCATTCGCTGACCGTGCTGGAACAGGCCATCGACCAGGAGGAGGGTGACCCCGATCTGGTGCTGCGCTGGGCGGCGCTGCTGCACGATATCGGGAAACCGGACACCAAACGCAACGAACCCGGTGGCGGGGTGAGCTTCCACCATCACGAGGTGGTGGGCGCGAAGATGGTGCGCAAGCGGTTGCGCGCGCTGAAGTATCCGAAGCAGTTCACCGAGGACGTCGCGCGGCTGGTGTTCCTGCATCTGCGGTTCCACGGCTACGGCAAGGGGCAGTGGACCGATTCCGCGGTCCGCCGCTATGTCACCGACGGCGGCGAGTTGCTGCCCCGCCTGCATAAACTCGTGCGCGCCGACTGCACCACCCGGAACAAGCGCCGGGCGGCGGCATTGCGGTCCACCTACGACGATCTGGAGTCGCGGATCGCGCGGCTGCAGGAGCAGGAAGACCTGGCGAAAGTCCGGCCGGATCTGGACGGTAACGCCATCATGGAATTGCTGGGGCTGCCGCCGGGACCCGAGGTCGGGCGGGCCTGGCGTTTTCTCAAAGAGTTGCGTCTCGATCGCGGACCGCTGACCCGGGACGAGGCCGAGGCGGCGCTCGAGCAGTGGTGGCAGACCCAGAAATGAGCGGGCCGGTCAGAAAACGATCAGGGTCGTGCCGGCCACGATCGCGGAACGTATCTGGGCGAGGTCGAACGAGCCGCTGACCGGTGCGAGTTCGATCCGGAATCGCACCACCGCGCCGTCGCGGACGGCCCACCGCACCCGCGCGCCCCGGGGCAGCTCCCCCATCGGGATGGGGTTCATCGTGCGCCAGCGCCGGGGTACGGGCAGCCCGGCCCAGGTGGCGCGCCGCACGACCAGGTGCAGCACATCCTCGGTGACCGAGGCGTCGAGGTCGGCGGTGATCCGCTTGCGGCGATGTACCGCGTGGATGAGCCCCTGCCCGGTCACCGAGAGTTCCCATTCCCGCTGCCGGCTCGCGAGCCAGCCCACCACGGTGTCCAGGCCGACCGTGCCCTCGATATCAACCCGGTTGGCGCGGACGCGGGTCGGTACCCCCGGGACCAGCCGGACCTCGTGCGAGACAACGGTGACCTCGTCGATGGGCCGTTCGTCCCAGCGCAGCCCCCGGAGTACGGCTTTGGTCTGGAAATGCGCGCCGCGCCGGCGCACCTTCAACAGATCCAGGGTGCCGGTCAGCCGATGATCCAGCAGCGTCGCGCTGATCTCCTGTCCGCCGAACCGGCTCAGTATGCCTTCGCTGAGCACGGTGAGCAGTGTGTCCGGTAGCAGCGCGGTGACGGTCCCGGCGCCGAGGTCGGCCATCGGTTCCATCCAGGCGGTGGTCAGGCTGATCCACTGTTCCAGCCGGGTCTGCTCGAACAGTCGTTTACCCAGGTCGACGGCCCACAGTGCGTTGAACAGGGAGGCCGAACGGGGATCGGAGTAGGCGGCCATGATCAGTGTCGAGGGTACTGGGTCGGCCGGGCCCGGGCCACGCGGTGTCGCCCGGTCACCTGTCGTGTCGGGGCCGCGGCGGAACTCCCGTGCGACTCGACCCACGACCCGCGTCGATCAATCGGCGCGGAGGCCATCCGGTTCGGGTAGGTTCGGTCCGGCAATGGGACTCGACCAGAGACTGCGAGAAGTTTTGATCGAGGTGATGCCGGGTCCGCGGCCCGGTCGTGTCGGGCTCGCGGTTCTCGGATTGGTGCTCGCGGGGTATGTCGCCGTGCCGGTCCCCGCGCATGCCGCGCCGTTTCCGTGGGCACCGCCGCCGGTGAACGAGTGTGGCGAAACCGGTTTCGACCCGCTCGCCCGGGAGCCGGATCCGTCGGCCCCGCCCCCGCCGCCGGTGCCTCCCCGGATCGATATTCCGGTCCCGGTACCGCAGCTGCAACCGGTGCCCGTACCCGACCCGGCGCCGGACAACACCCGGATCACCCCGGATCCGTTGCCCGCCGACCCCTGTCACAACCCCTGCCCCGATATCCGCGACACACCGAAACCGGTGGAGCCCGCACCCGATGACCCGGCGCCTCCCCCGGCCGCGCCGGGCGGCGGTTCGGCGAACGGCAGTTCGGGGTCGTCCGGTTCCGGAATTCCGTGGCGGCTACCCGAGATCCGGGTGAAACCCGAAATCGAGCCGATCCCGTATCCGGTGCCGGGCGGCGAGGGGGCGCCGCCGCAACCGGCACCGCCGCCGGTCGTGCATCCGGCCGAACCCGGTCCGGTCGTGGCGCCGGTGGCGCTACCGCGGGTCGAGGCGGTGCGGCTGGTCGAGCAGGTCACCGGGCACGGGTCGGCGAATCGCACCGATATGCGCTGGCAGGTCGATGGCACCGACCTCGGGCTGATGTGGGAGACCGAACCGGGACGGATCGCCATGGTGTTCGGCGATACGTTCGGAAAGGGCTGGTCGGCCGGTGAGGTCGGCGGCCCGGACTGGCGCAGCAATGTGCTGGCCTACAGCACCGACCGAGACCTCTCCGACGGCCTGACGCTGGATACGATGGTGCAGGACAGCCGTTGCCACGCAGCCGAACTGCTGGGTAGTCGCAAGATCAAGAACTGGGAGACCACCACCATCCCGACCTCCGGGTTCGCGCTCGGCGGACGGCAGTACCTCAGCTTCATGTCGGTGAACCGCTGGAGCCGCATTCCGGGGATGTGGTGGACGAACTACGGCGGTATCGCCTACTCCGACGACGGCGGCAGCACCTGGGTGAAGGATCAGCATGCCCGCTGGGACAACCTGTTCGGGCTCGGCCGGTTCCAGGTGACGGTCATGGTGCCGCACGGCGACCACGTCTACATGTTCGGTACGCCCAACGGCCGGATCGGGGTGATCGGGCTGGCCCGGGTCCCGAAGGACGAAGTGCTGAACAAGACGGCGTACCAGTACTGGGTGCACGGCACCTGGGCTCCGGCGGCGGAGAACCAGGCGACTCCGCTGGTGGCCGGTATCGCCAGTGAGCTGTCGGTGCGGGTCGATCCGGGAACCGGACTGTGGCAGATGAGTTACCTGGATCCGGCGCGCGGCGCGATCGTCCTGCGGACCGCCGCCGACCCGCAAGGTAGCTGGACCGAACCGGTGCAGCTGGTATCGACCGCCGACTATCCGAAGGCCTATGGCGGTTTCCTCCATCCATGGTCCACTTCCCGGGATCTGTACCTGGCGATATCGGAGTGGGATTCGTACAACGTGTATCTCCTGCACGCCCGGCTGGCACCGCCGGATGAGCCGCCCGTGTCGTAAGGTCCGTGGACGCCGGGGATCAGCCGGCGCCCGCCGCGCGGCGGAACCGGATCCGCTGACCGGGCCGGGCCTGCGCCACCCGGTCGATATCGGCGTCGGTGACCACCGCGATCACCGGGTACCCGCCGGTGATCGGGTGGTCGGCGAGGAAGACCACCGGTTGACCGCTGGGTGGAACCTGTACCGACCCGAGCGCCATACCCTCGGTCGCGAGTTCGCCGGACGACTTCCGCCGCAGTGCCGGCCCGTCCGCCCGGTCCAGGCGCGCCCCGACCCGGTCGGTATCGGCGCTCACCGACCAGTGACCCGTGAACAGGGCGGCCGGGTCGGTGAACCAGTCGTCCCGGGGGCCGGGCAGAGCGTGTATCTCCAGCATCGCGTCCGGTCCGGGTAGTGGCGCCTGCTCGATGATCGCCCACTCACGGGGTGGTGGGCCGATGGGGAGAGTCACGCCGTCGCGCAACGGAGGCGGGCCGATACCCGAGAGCGTGTCGTAACTGCGGGAGCCCAATACCGGAGGGACATCTATTCCGCCGCGTACCCCGATATAGCTGCGCAGCCCGGTGCGCGTCGTGGCCAGCCGCAGGCGCCGGCCCGGCGAGAGGTGCAGCACGCTCGCGTGACCTACCGGGGTCCCGTCCAGGGTCGCGGGGGCGGGCGCCCCGGTGACCGCCAGCAGCAGTGAGGTTTCGGCGCGCAGGGTCAGGCCGCCGAGTAGTACTTCGATCCCGGCGTAGCCCTCCGGATTGCCCACCAGGCGGTTCGCCAGCCGTAGCGCCCCGCGGTCCGCGGCGCCGGAGGGACCGACGCCGGAATGGAACCACCCCGGGCGGCCCAGGTCCTGGACGGTGGCCGCTGGGCCGACCCGCTCGATCACGATCACGAGGCGGCGTCCACATCGACGAATCGCACCCGCGCGCCGGCGCGGATGAGGGCGGGCGGGTCCCGATCGGTATCCCACATGGCCGATGCGGTGGTGCCGATCAGCTGCCAGCCACCCGGCGTCACCCGCGGATAGACCGCCGACCAGCCGCCGGCCAGGCCGACCGACCCCGCCGGTATACGGGTGCGCGCCGTATCGCGGCGCGGGACGCTGTACCGCCAGTCGGCGGCGGTGAGATAGCCGAAGCCGGGTGCGAAGCCGACGAAGGCACACTGCCAGGTCGCGGCGGTGTGCGCGGCGATCACCTGGTCCGGTCGCAGATCCAGCAGCGCGGCCACGGTATCGAGATCGGGACCGTTGTACCGCACGGGAATCGGCACAGGTTCGGTTGCGGGCGTGAATGTTCCACGGGAAACATCGGCTTTCGTCGCGCTCACCGCCGCGACGATGCGTTCCAGCTCACGCCGCACCCGGGGTGCCGAGCGCACCGAATCGAGGGTCACCAGCACGGTTTCCGCGGCGGGCAGGACGTCCACCACCCCGGCGACCGGACGCCCGGCCAATTCCGTGGCCAGCCGGCCGACCCGCTCCGGATCGTCCGGAGTGAGCAGGAAGGCCCGGTCGCCGGCACACCGTACCGCCGTCTCCTCCCGGATGCGTGGAGTTCGCGACACGTCACCTCACCCCCGTCCCGTCGTTCAGGTGAACGACGCTACCGCTATCCCGGCGTCCTCGAGCGCGGCACGGATCCGCCGGGCCATCCGGACCGCGGCCGGGGTGTCGCCGTGTACACAGATGCTGTCGGGCGAGACCGCCACGGTGCCGCCATCGCCCAGCACCCGGGCGGTACCGTTCTCCGCCAGCGAGACCGCCTGGGCGACTGCCGGTTCGGTACCGAGTACGGCGCCCGGGGTACCACGCGGTGCGAGACCGCCCGCGGCCGTGTAGGCCCGGTCGGCGAAACCCTCGCTCACGAACAGGGTCCCGGCGGCCAGCGCCGATTTCTCGAGATGGGTACCGGCGGGTCCGAGCAGGACGAGGGCGGGGTCGTAGTCCCGCAGGCCCGCGAGCACAGCGTCGGCGAGCGCCGCGTCGGCCGCGGCGGCGTGGTACAGCGCGCCGTGGGGTTTCACATACCGCACCCGGTCACCCGCCGCCCGGGCGAAGCCGTCCAGCGCGCCGATCTGGTAGAGCGTCTCGTCCCGGAGGTCCGCCGGCGCTACCGCCATGGCCCGCCGCCCGAACCCCGCCAGGTCCCGGTATCCGATATGCGCCCCGATCCGCACCCCCTTCTCCACCGCCGTCGCGCAGGTGCGTCGCATGATGGACGGATCGCCGGCATGGAACCCGCAGGCGATATTGGCGCTGGTCACGATGTCGAGCATGGCGGCGTCCTCCCCCATGCTCCATGCCCCGAACCCCTCACCGAGGTCGCTGTTGAGGTCCAGCCCCATGGCACACACCCTCCTTCCGGCTGTGCCTTTATTGTCCTCCCTCATCCGGCGTCGCCGGGTCGCCGAAACCTCCTGCGACTGTTGAACAGCAGTGCGACGATGCCGAGCCCGTAACAGGCCGCCCCGGCCAGGATCACGCCCGGGGATCGGCCGTCGGCCGGGACGACCAGTGCCGTCACCGCGACCGCCAGGACGAACGCGATATTGAACACCGTGTCCTGGAGGGCGAAAACCTGGCCGCGGCGGTCGTCGGGGATATCCATCTGCATGGCGGCGTCGCCGGTGAGTTTGATGGTCTGTCCGGCCAGCCCCAGCAGGAACGCCCCGGCCAGCAGGAGCTGGTGGGCGCGGTGCACGCTGTCGGCCGCGTGGGTGAGGGCGGTGGGCAGGACCAGCGCCAGCTGTACCGCGATCGCACCGGACAGCGCCAGCAGGACGGTCCGGGGCCGGCCCAGCCGGGGAATGAGCAGCGGGGTGAGCAGCGCCGCGAGCAGCATTCCGGCGGCGGTGGCGGTGATCGCGACACCGAAGCCGATCAACCCGCTGTCCACCGCCGCGCCGTGCGACGGTGATTGCCGCAGCACCAGCACCATGACGAGCGTGTTGATGCCGAAGACGATCCGGTGGGCTCCGATACCGATCATCGCGGTGGACACATCGACCGAATGCCGGACCGCTCGTGCGCCGACCAGCAGTCCGGTGAGTACCGCTCGTACCGCGCCCGCGGTGTCGCCGGGTTCCGATTCCGGGCCGAGAGTGCGGGGGCGGAACCCGGCCGTGAGCACCACTCCGGCCACCGAACCGGTCACACTCAGCGCCACGGCGACGGCCGAACCGGTGTCGCCGGCACCGATCGCGCCGATCACCGCCACCGCGGCCGCCGCGCCGCCGGCCGCGCACGCCGAGCCCACTGTCGCGAGCACGGAGTTGGCGGGTACCAGCCGGTGCAATGCCAGTACCCGCGGCAGCGCCGCCGACACACCGGCCGCGGTGAACCGGCTGATCCCGACCACGGCCAGCGCCAGCAGCAGGAGGAATCTCGCTCCGGCCCCGGTGAGCAGGCCCAGCGCCACCACGGCGATCAGCAGGCCGCGCATCAGGTTGGCGATCAGCAGGACCAGTCGCCGATCCCAGCGGTCCAGCAGTGCACCCGCGTACGGCCCGATCAGCGAATAGGGCAGCAGCAGTACCGCGAAACCGGCGGCGACGGCGAGCGGGTCGGTTTCCCGTTCGGGATTGAACAGGATCGCCCCGGACAGCGCGGCCTGGAACATGCCGTCACCGAACTGGCTCGTGAAGCGCACCAGGGTCAACCGAACCGCGCCGGGGCTCTCGCCGATCGCGGCGCGTAAGGCCGACAGATCGTGCCGCCGCCCGCCGCCTTCCGGTGTCCGGTCCGTGGTGGTGGGTTCGGGCGCAGAGCTGGACACCGCCGCGACGCTACCTGCCCCGCAGGCCGGGAGGTATTCCGGCCGGTCCGGACACGCGTTCGGCGATCAGCAGATCCACGGCCTCACGCATATCGGGCGCCATCGGCAGGGTGCCCAGCGCGCCGGCGTCTATCCAGGCGTAATCGTCGTGCTCGTCCGGGTCCAGCGTTATCTCACCGGGTTCGGCTTCGGCCAGGAAACTGAATTTCCGCACCTTGGCCTTGGTGCGGGTGGCGTAGTCGAACCAGCCCAGGAAATCGGTGATCCGGCGGGCCACCAGGCCGGTTTCCTCGAGCAGTTCCCGCGCCGCGCCCTCGGTGAGCGATTCGCCGGATTCGACCCCGCCACCGGGTAGCTCGTACATTCCGCCGAGATAGTCGCCCGGGACCCGGCGCACCACCAGCAGTTTTCCGTCCTGGAACACCGCGACGCCGACGACCAGGTCGGTGACGCCGTCGCGCCGCGCGGCGGCACGCAGCCGCTGCTCGGTCCGTGCGAGTGCTTCGGGGTGCATCCTTCACCTCCCGGTTCCGTATAGATCCATTTTCGTGAAACGTGTGCCGCACCGCTATTACCGCCCCGGTTGCTCACCGGCCGTTCACCCCGAGGTCGCTCGCGTAAAATACCCAGAGCGGACAATCGACGAGGTCGTGGTATCGCCGAGGTACTACATGCGGGAAAGGTAATTGTGCCCGAGCCGGAAAGGAGTCGTGCGATGTCCACGCTGCCGACGCCGCATATCGATGTACATCGTGCGGGTGATCGTCTGAAGACCCGGATATCGTGGCTCGATTCCAAGCATTCGTTCTCCTTCGGCGCACACTACGACCCCGAGAACACCCATCACGGTCTGCTGCTGGTGAACAATGACGATATCGTTCTGCCGGGCCAAGGGTTCGATACCCATCCGCACCGCGATATGGAGATCGTGACGTGGGTGCTCGAGGGATCCCTGGTTCATCAGGATTCGCTCGGTCACAGCGGCGTCATCTACCCGGGGCTCGCGCAGCGGATGAGTGCCGGTACCGGCATCCGGCATTCGGAGAAGAACGATTCGTGGCGGATCGACGGCAATCGGCCGGAACACGATGAACCGGTGCATTTCGTGCAGATGTGGGTGTTGCCCGACGAACCCGGGATCGAGCCGGGGTACCAGCAACTCGAAATCGACGACCAGCTGGCCGCGGGTGGCCTGGTGACCGTCGCGTCCGGGCTGCCGCGGTACCGCGACCGCACCGCCATCGCCATCAACAGCTCGCATTCGGCGCTGCACGTGGCGAAATCGGCGCCGGACGCGCAGGCGTCGGTGGAACTGCCCGAGGCGCCCTACCTCCACGTGTTCGTCGCCCGGGGGTCGGTCGAGATGGAGGGTGTGGGCCTGCTGGACACGGGTGACGCGGTGCGCCTGACCTTTTCCGGCGGCCAGCGGCTGATCGCGCAGGAACCGGCGGAAGTGCTGATCTGGGAGATGCATGCCCGGCTCGGCGCCGGGTAACGTCCGAAAAGTCCGGATAGGGGTCGACCCGTGGGTGATCGACCCTCGACAATGATATGCGGACCGAGATCGCTCGAGCGTTACCGGCAGGGTCTCGACCAGCTCAGCTGAGGAGGAACGTATGTCCTATCCACCGCCCCCGGGCTATCCCGAACCGGGGCCCTACCCCGGCACCGGCGGGCAACCCGAGTACTGGCAGGAATCGCCGAAACGCAAGGGGATGGCGATCGCCGCGCTGGTCCTCGGCATCCTCGGCGTACTGAGCTTCTGGACGATCGTCGGCGGCATCCTCTTCGGGCTCATCGCGGTGATCCTCGGTGTGATCGCCCTGGTGAAGGCGAATCGCGGCACCGGCGGCGGCGGGGTCATGGCGGTGATCGGCCTGATCCTGGGCGTGCTCGCCCTCGCCGGAGTGATCGTCGTCGGCATCGTCGGCTGGGGCATCTGGTCGGATTCGGGTGGCCGCGACTTCGTCGACTGCGTCAGCAACGCGGGCGGTGACCAGAGCGCGGTGTCGCGGTGCGAAGACGAGTTCAACCAGCGTATCGAGGACCAGTACGGGGTGACCATCGCTCCACCGGAGCCCACCAACTGAACGGGCGGGCCGGTCCGGTATCCCACTCGGACCGGCCCGGCACCGGCATACTGGATTCTGTGACTTCCGACGTGACCAGCCCCTCCGGTATCGATCTGACCCATCTCGACCCGGCCGTCCGGGTACAGGACGACCTGTTCACGCATGTCAACGGCGCCTGGCTGGCCGGGTACGAGATCCCGGCCGACCGGGCGGTCGACGGCGCGTTCCGCACCCTGTTCGACCGGGCGGAGCTGGATGTGCAGGAGATCATCCGCAATGCCACGGGGGAGCCCGGCAGCGACGCCCGCAAGATCGCCGACCTCTACGCCTCCTTCATGGACACCGACGCGGTCGAGTCCGTGGGCCTGTCCCCCGTCGTCGAAGAACTGGCCGCGCCGGCGCGGGTCACCGACCGGGGTGAGTTCGCCGGGCTGCTGGGCCGGCTGCAGCGGGTCGGCGTTTCCGGTGCGGTCGCCGTCTACGTCGATACCGACGATAAGAACTCCCAGCGCTACCTCGTCTACGCGACGCAGTCCGGGATCGGGCTGCCCGACGAGTCCTACTACCGCTCCGACGAGTACGCCGAGGTGCGGGAGCGCTATATCGCACATATCGACCGGATGTTCGCACTGGTGGCGGCCGATCCGCGGATCGCGGAGCTGCTGCCGGCGGGCCCGGTGGGCAGCCGCGTCTTCGAACTCGAACGCAAACTCGCAGCCGGGCACTGGGATGTGGTGCGCCGTCGCGACGCCGAATTGAGCTACAACCTCACCACTTTCACCGACCTGGCGGCCGCGCATCCGGAATTCGACTGGACCGCCTGGGCCGACGGTCTCACCGAAGGCGTCACGGGGGGCGGCCCGGACCTGCTGGCCGAGCTGGTGGTCCGGCAACCCGACTTCCTCCGGACCTTCGCGCAGCTGTGGGCATCGGAATCGCTCGAGGAGTGGCGGCTGTGGGCACAGTGGCGGGTGCTGCGGTCCCGCGCGCCCTATCTCACCGAGGCAGTGGTCGAGGAGAGTTTCGATTTCTACGGCCGCACGCTGACCGGCGCCCAGGAGAACCGCGAGCGGTGGAAGCGCGGGGTGTCGCTGGTCCAGGATCTGCTCGGTGAAGCCGTGGGCAAACTGTATGTGGCCGAGCACTTTCCGCCCGAGGCCAAGGCCGCGATGGTGCGGCTGGTGGAGAACCTGCGCGAGGCATACCGCCGCAATATCGCCGAGCTGGAGTGGATGAGCCCGGCGACGCGGCAGGCGGCGCTGGCGAAACTGGACAAGTTCACGCCCAAGATCGGCTACCCCGAGCGCTGGCGCGACTATTCCGCGTTCACCGTGGCGCCGGCCGACCTGGTCGGCAACTACCGCCGCGGCTACGCCGTCGACCACGACCGGGACCTGAACAAGCTCGGCGGCCCGGTGGACCGGGACGAATGGTTCATGACCCCGCAGACCGTGAACGCCTACTACAACCCGGGGATGAACGAGATCGTCTTCCCGGCCGCCATCCTGCAGCCGCCGTTCTTCGATATGAACGCCGACGACGCCGCCAACTACGGTGGGATCGGGGCGGTGATCGGGCACGAGATCGGGCACGGCTTCGACGATCAGGGCGCCAAGTACGACGGCGACGGCAATATGGTCGACTGGTGGACCGATACCGATCGCGCCGAGTTCGGTAAGCGCACGCGAGCGTTGATCGACCAGTACGACGTGCTCTCCCCCGCCGATCTGTCCGACGAGCACACCGTGAACGGTGAGTTCACGATCGGCGAGAACATCGGCGACCTGGGCGGACTCTCGATCGCGCTGCAGGCGTACCGGATATCACTGGACGGGCGGGACGCACCGGTGATCGACGGTCTGACCGGACTGCAGCGGGTGTTCTTCGGCTGGGCGCAGGTCTGGCGGACCAAAGCGCGGCCCGAGGAAGCGGTTCGCCGGCTCGCGGTGGACCCGCACTCCCCCGCGGAGTTCCGCTGCAATGCGGTGGTCCGCAATATCGACGCCTTCCACGAGGCCTTCGACCTGACCCCGGACGACGCCCTCTACCTGGCGCCCGAGGAGCGGGTCAAGATTTGGTAATCGTCACCCAGTAACGACGGTGTGGCCCGCCCGGAGGATCGGACAGGCCACACCCAGTCTTGGGGCTGGTCGGTACCCGAGGCCGTGCGCCGTGCCTTGGGGCCCTGAGGGTGAACTCACTCGCCAAGGTGCTGTGTTTATCGGCGCCGCCTCCGGCGTCGCGGGGTCGAGGCCCCCGACGGGCCTCGACCATTTCAGGGCCTCGCTGAACTTGCCGACCATGCTGTTGGGGCTGGATGTGACCGCGCTCTACCTGGTCACTCGGCGCCGAGAGGGTGCGGCATTCCGTGGATGAATCAACATCCGAGGTCAGTAGTGCGGGCGCCTCGACATGCGATTCGGACCTCGAATGCCGACGTAACCGCATGTGTCGAGTGTTGCGAGACACCTCAAAGGGTTGAGGCCCGTCTCGCCGTTTCGGCCTCGAAGTGCATGCGGCGGAGCCGCGAGTCTCGAGGCCGAAACGGCGAGACACTAGGGGGCCTCAACCCCGCGGCGCCGCAGGCGCCGCCGAAAACACAGCTCAGTTCCAGTCGCCCAGGCCGTCGCCGGCGTTGAGGGTGCCGCCCTGGGTGTTTTGCACGACCACCGCGTCACCCTTCTTGACGTTTTCGTAGAACCACTTGGCGTCCTCGGTGCTCACATTGAGGCAGCCGTGGCTGGTGTTCGCGTAGCCCTGGGAGCCGACCGACCACGGTGCGGCGTGTACGAAGATTCCGCTGTTGGAGATGCGGGTCGCGTATTCGACATCGAGCTTGTAGCCCTCGGGGGCGTCGATCGGGACTCCGTAGGTCGAGGAGTCCATGACCATTTCACGCTTCTGCTCGCCGACGATATAGGTGCCGTTGGGCGTTTCGTGGTCGACCTTGCCCATCGAGGTCGGCATGGTGCGCACGACCTCGCCGTTACGGGTCACGGTGATCATCTTGGTGTTGTCGTCGGCGGTGGCGATCACCGCGTCACCGACGTGGAAGGCGCTGCGGCTGCCGCCGGCCTCGACCACGATATCGCTCTGCGCGGGCCAGAACTCGTTCGGCCGCCAGCGCACCTGCTTATCGCTCCACCAGTAGAAATGGCCGGGTACCTCGGTCGAAGAGGTGATCTTGATGGCGCGTTCGGCGGCGGCGCGATCGTCGATCGGGTCCTTGAAGTTGATGATGATCGGCTGCGCGATGCCGACCTCTTCGCCTTCGGAGGGGTTGATCGCCGGCGGCGCGAAGTTGGCCGCGGGCGGCGCGGGCTCGACGACGCCTGCCGCCGACCCGGAGGGCAGGCTCGGCAGCGCGTAGACCGGCGCCGTGGCCACCGTGGTGGCTGCGGCGACCGCGGCCGTCAACAGGACACCCTGCCGAAGCCGCCGCTGGGCGCGGCGACCGGTCGGCAGCGACCCGGTGTTGTCGAAGACATGCATAAGAGTGTTCGTCCGTCCATTCGACTCTGGAGCGCACGGGGCCTGTGGGCCGCCGATGCCTCCTTCGGAGCACCCCGGCGAGTGTTCGCGGAGTTCTGTGGAGCCCCTCCACGGCCGTCCGGCCCGTGGGCGTCTGGATCGTCCGCGCGCCACCGGTCGTAGAGTTGTGGAGCGGTCCCGACGGGCTGGTGCGCATCGCGGAAGCTCGCTGGATCCAGCCGATGCGCCTCCGCTCCGAGTTCCTTCGTACTGCCTTTACGAAGTCGTGACCAGTCCCGTTTTCCGTTATATAGCCGTTATGCATCGCAGGTGTGTCGTAGCACGCTCCCCCGGCGGGGCGCTCGCGGGCCCGTTGGATGCCCGGTGGGCCGGGGATTCCTGTTCGGACGGTGTGTCCGAGCCCGGCGATGGTGATCTGCGTTACCAAACCTGTCGATGAGATATGTCACGCCACCCCGCTGTCTCCACGGCGCGGCCGTTGCCGGTGCCGTCGCGGCTCCCCGTGGGCGGCGCCATCGGAGTCGACGCTCGGGCCGCCATGGTGTATTCATGGCGTGATATTGCTGGCGGAGCTGTAGTGAGGCGCGGATTCGATGCGGTGGCAGAGTTCGGCATCACAGCGGGAGGACTGTGCGTGTCTGGTTGGGCATCATCTCGATTGTCGGTGGCGATCGCCGGGGCCGCGGTAGCGGTCGGCCTGGCGGTCGCGGGCTGTAGTTCCACCATCGAGGGCCGGGCGCAACCGGTGCTGGAGACCGGCACGGTGGACGCGGTGGACGTGACCGGGACCCCCGGCTCCGGCGAGACCTCGCGCACCACCACCTCCAGTGCGCCGCCGACCACCACCCCGGAGGCCGGCGACGTCAGTTTCGATGCCGAGGTCGGTGACTGCGTGACCCTCGGTGGAACCACCACCGACGCCAGTATCGAAGCGGCGTCCTGCGGTAGCAACGAGTCGAACTACAAGGTGATCGGCAAGGCCGAGCAGAGCAGCCAGTGTGTCGGCGATGCCGACAACTACTACGCCGAGAGTCGGAACGGTATCGAGATGGGGGCGTTGTGCCTCGATATCGACTGGGTGGTCGGCGGCTGTATGGATGTGGGCGGCGGGACGACCGGCCCGGAGCGTATCGATTGCACCGAGACCTCGGCCGCCGACGGGGTGAAGGTCGTCGCGATCGAGCAGGGCGCCACCGAGGTCGACGCGTGTGGCGCGGGCAGTTCCGGATATGTGTACCCGGAGCGGCGCTTCGTGGTGTGCGTCGACGAACTCTGAGGTTTCTCGATCCGTCCCGGTGGATGCGCCGGGGGGCGGAAACGAACGAGGCGGGCACCAGGGGTGTCCGCCTCGTTCTGTCTCTCCGGTAGCCGCTAGATGGGCCGGTACCCGGCTCCGATGCCGTGGCGACTGTCGATATCACCCATGATGGTCGTCATATTGGTGCCGACCTCGGGGCCGAAGCAGGCGATCGCCAGATAGGCGTTCACCATGCCGACCAGCGTGGAACCGACGACCACCGGGGCACCGGAGTCGCCTTCCATCACACACATCTGTGACCAGGTCTCCATACTGCTGGCGAAGATGTCTCCGTAGGCGAGACCGCAGGTGTTGCCGGTGGTGCGGCCTTCCTTGCAGACGATATTGGGGAACTGGGCCGGCGCGCCGACCCCGGTGATGCTCAGGTTGCCGATCCGGTTGACCGGCGTCACCCGGCCCGGCTCGAACTCGAGTACCGCGTAGTCCAGGTCCTGGTTGGAGTAGACGAACCGGCCGAGCACGCCGGCACCCGGGTCCTGTTCCGAATACACTTCGTGCCCGGGCGTTCCGCAGTGTCCCGCGGTGAGGCCGACGAGTCTGCCGGCGCCGTCGTGACCGATCGTGGTGAGCGTGCACTGGATCGCATACTCGGACATCTGGCCGGACTCAGAGGAGATGATGAGCCCCGAGCCACCACCGAGTACGGGCCGGGCGGGGTCGGCGGCTGCCGTCCCGGTGCCGAGTAACGCCGTACTCAGTGCCACGGCGAAGACGGCACTGGCCGCCTGGGCGAGTTTCCTGAACATATCCCTCCAGACCTTGAAGCCGCACGATATCAATGTGTGGCACCTCATCGTGGCAGCAAAGGCCCCGACGCGCGCCCCGAGTAACCGTTACCCGCGAGTTCCGTTGCGTAACAGAGGGGTTCGGCTTTTCGGTCGTGCATTCGGCCGGGGTGCTCCGCGTGCGGTGTGCACCGCACGAACTCCGGCCACGATAACCCTCGGAAGAATAGCCGAACGCTATTAATTGTCCCGGATTTGGGCGCGCGGGTCGAGTAACGGTCGAATCTCCGGACTGCCGCGAAAGGGTTAATTTCCCGGAATACTCTCCGTTATTTAAGTGAACCATGATTCGCATCGGTTCTCGCGGTCTTCGTTACATTCGGGGCCGGTCAGCGGTATGTTCTTCCGGTGTCGCGGAACTCTCGTTGGGATACACACCAAGGAACGTGTGATAACTCAGTGGTCACGCCACAAAGTGATGAACATCTGTGATCGAGGTCTCGCGCCTATGGTGTGTTCCGCACTACTACGTAGTAAGGTGCCTCAAGCAAACCAGCCGTCGGGGTAGGTAACCGACGTCGAGAGGGGTTAGTCAGTGCAGTCGACCAAGAGTCCACCAACAGGTTCTCGGTTGAGCGGGGCGGTCGAGTGGACGCGGGACTACTGGCGCGACCACCCCCGACGTTCCTTGGAAACGCTCGGCCGGCAGATGACCATGGGTGTCGAAGCGGTCTCCGAACTCGTGGTCAGTATCTTCCGCGGCCGGTTCCCTCTCGACGAGTTCATCCGGCAGTGCGCCTTCATGGCGAGCGTCGCCGCGGCGCCCACACTCCTCGTGGCGATTCCGATCGGTGTCATCGTATCCATCCAGGTCGGCGCGGTCGCGCAGCAGGTCGGCGCCACCTCGTTCATCGGCGCGGCCAACGGCCTCGGCATCATCCAGCAGGGCGCGCCTCTGGTCACCGTGCTGATGATCGCGGGCGCGGTCGGGTCCGCGATCTGTGCCGACCTCGGCTCCCGAACCATTCGGGAGGAAATCGACGCCATGAAAGTGATGGGTGTCGACCCACTGCGCCGGCTCGTGGCACCCCGGCTCGGCGCCGCAATGCTGGTCAGCGTGCTGCTCTGCGGTTTCGTGGTCTTCGTCGGATTTCTGACCGGATACATTTTCAATATTTTCGCCCAGGGTGGCACCCCGGGTTCCTATATCGCGACCTTCGCCTCGTTTGCGATAACGCTCGACCTGCTTGTCGCGCTGGTGAAATCGCTGTTGTTCGGCCTGCTCGCGGCAATCATCGCCTGCGATACCGGATTGAACACCCGCGGTGGTCCGGGCGGTGTCGCCAACTCGGTGAATACCGCCGTTGTCATGTCCGCGGTGATGTTGTTCGGAGTGAATGTGATCTTCACCCAGGTGTACAACACTTTGTTCCCCCCGCAGGTGGTGTGAGCCGGTGTCCGCAACCTATGTGCCCCCGCTGCTCAAGCCACTGCAGCAACTGCGAAATGCGGCCGGGGCTCCGGTCGATTGGCTGGCCCGGCTCGGGCATCAAGTGTTTTTCTTCCTGCGTTCGGTCGGCTCGATGCCGCTGGCGTTCAAGCAGTACCCGAAAGAAGTCTGGCGCCTGCTCTCGGATGTCACCTGGGGCAACGGCAATCTCATCGTCGGTGGCGGGACCATCGGCGTCGTGCTCATCCTGAGCGCGTTCGGTGGAATGACCGTGGCCATCCAGGGCCACACCTCGCTCGATCTGCTCGGGCTCAGTCCGATCACCGGTGCCATCTCGGCCTTCGCCACCACCCGTGAGCTCGGTCCGCTGCTCGCCGCACTGGCCTTCGCGGCCCAGGCGGGCTGCCGGTTCACCGCTCAGCTCGGCGCCATGCGTATCTCCGAGGAGATCGACGCGCTGGAATCGGTGGCCATCCGTCCGCTGCCCTATCTGGTGAGCACCCGGATGATCGCCGCGATGATCACCATCCTGCCGCTGTACTGCCTCGGCCTGGCGATGGCCTACATCTCCTGCGCGCTGACCGTGCAGCTCATCGGCGGTACCGCCAGCGGTACCTACCAGCACTACTTCTATCAGTTCCTGATCCCGACGGACGTGCTGTACTCGCTGCTCAAAGCTATCGTCTTCGTCGCCATCACCACGTTCATCCAGTGCTACTACGGTTTCTTCGCCTCCGGTGGCCCCGAGGGCGTCGGTGTCGCGGCCGGTCGCGCGATCAAGATGTGCATCATCGCCACCGTTTTCGTGGACCTCTTCATGACCTTGGCCATCTGGGGTGTCAACCCCGGCATCCGGATCTCGGGGTAGGCAATGATCATCGATCCGAGTGGGCGCGGGCCCACGATGAAGCAGTTGCTGATCGCGGGCGCCTGCGGCCTGGTCGTCTTCGCGGTCGTGCTCGGCTTCCTGATGGCCCGGTATCAAGGCTATTTCGTGGAAAAAGTCAAGGTGACGGCCAACCTCACCACCACAGGTGACGGGCTGCCCGAACAAGCCGACGTCAAGTTCCGCGGGGTGCTGGTCGGCGCGGTCAAGAATGTGTCGGTCGCCGCCCAGGGCGAACTGCAGCAGGTCAATATCGAACTGAAGCCCGAATTCGCCGACGGTATCCCGGCCACGGTCACCGCCCGCGTGGTGCCCAGCAACCTGTTCGCCGTCACCTCGGTGGAACTGGTCTACAACGGGCCCAGCCAGGACCACCTCGACGAGGGCTCGACCATCGAGGAAGATCGCAGCCAGGGCACCATCGCGCTGCAGGACACCTTGACCACGGTGCAGAACATCCTCGACGCCATCGATCCGATGCAGTTCGGCCGGGTGCTGGGGACGCTGTCCTACGCACTGGACGGCAGCGGCCGGATGCCCGGGTCGACCATCGAACGGATCGACCGCTGGGTGACCTCGGTGGACGAGTCGATTCCCGATCTCGGTGTTTTCCTCGGCGATCTCTCGGGTTCGGTGCACGCACTCAACGAATCGGCACCGGAACTCATGGATGTCCTCGCCTCGTCCGTGGAGACCGCGAGCACGATCGCCGACCGGCGCGAGGAACTGGTGAATGTGATCACCGGCGCCAGCAGCATGGCCGATCAGATCAACGATCTGTTCGCCCGGAACCCGAATGTCGGTAAAGAGCTCACTGTCGGGATGAACCAGACCTTCGGTGCACTGGCCGCGAACCCGTCGTCCATCACCAACGCCATCAGCAATCTGAACAACTCGTCGCGCAAGCTGAACACGGTATTCACCTGGGGTCCGCAGCGGCAGATGGTCTGGAACGCGGGTGTCACCTTCACCCCGTTCAACCCCAATACCGTGGCGGACTGCCCGCGTTACGGCGATCTGGCCGGCCCGAGCTGCGCCACCGCTCCCGCGGTCGCGGATCCGGGCTACCTTCCCGAGCAGGTGAAACCGCGCCGGCTCCCCGCCGCCGACGGGCTGCCGGTGCTGCCGCCGCTGCCCGGTCTGCCGGTGATCCCGGGTGTCACCACCCAGGCCGGCGCGCCCGCGCCGACGGCGCAGGCGCCGGGCAACAACCCGTTCGCCGGTACTCCACTGGAAGGGCTTTTCCCGCAGGGGTTCCCGCAGTTTCCGGGGCTGCCCGGCGCGCCGGCTCCGGCTCCCGCCGCACAGCCCGGTGCGCAGCCGCAGAATCCGCCGGCCCAGCCGGGTGCGCCCGCACCGGCCGCGGACAACGGCACCGCCCCGGGTACCGGCGTGGTACCCGCGGCCGCACCGATCACCTACGAGGGCGACGCCGCGGTGGAGACACTGCTGGGTCGTAAGCCGTCCTCGATGGAGTACCTGATGCTGAGTTCGATTCTGGAAGGCGGAACCCTGCGCGTGACCGAGGAGGCCGCCTCGTGAGGGGAGTTCGCAAACCGCTGATCGGGTTCAGCCTCTTCGCGGTGGTATCCGTGCTGGTCACGGTACTGGTGTGGAATACGCTGGCCCGGACGGTCGACGGTGGTACGAAATCGTATTCGGCGGTCTTCACCGATGTACTGGGCCTGCGCGAGGGCGACGATGTCCGGATGGCGGGCGTTCGGGTCGGCAAGGTCCAGAAGATCGAGGTCACCGACGACCACAATGCCAAGGTCAGCTTTATCGTCCAGGACGATCAGACGCTCTTCGGCAACACCAAGGCGCTGGTGCGCTACCAGAACCTGATCGGACAGCGCTATGTCGCGCTGGCGCCGGGGTCCGGTGGCGATTCGACCCAGCTGCCCGAGGACGGCACCATCCCGTTGGACCGCACCGAGCCGTCCTTCGATATCTCGGCGCTGCTCAACGGTTTCCAGCCGCTGTTCGAGGTGCTCGAGCCCGCACAGGTGAACCGGCTCTCGGAAACCTTCATCCTCGCGTTGCAGGGCGATCGGGTGTCGCTGAGCTCGTTCATCACCCAGGCCGCCACCATGGCCACCGATTTCCAGCGGCGCGACGCCATCCTCAGCGATGTGATCACCAACCTCAGCGGTGTGATGGCCGGTCTGGCCAAACGAGGGGACGAATTGGAGACGCTGATAACCCAGACGCGGGCGCTGATCGGCGGTTTGTACGAGCAGGGGCAGCAGCTGCTCGGCTCGACCGAGCAGATCGCGGGCGCGACCACGGCTCTCGTCGGCATGGTGGGCAATATCCAACCGAAGCTGGAGGCCGTCCAGAATTCGACACGTGACGCTTTGACCCTGTTCCTCGCCAACGGTGCCAAGCTGGATCAGGCCGCGATCGACCTCCCGTCCATCCTCGCCGACGCCGGGCGCTTCACCTCCGAGGGCGCGTACGCCAACGCCTACATCTGCCGACTGGATGTATCGCTCTACGGTGTGCTCTTCCCGCGCGGGCTGTTCTCCCAGATCGGCGGCAATTCGCAATCGGCGGTGTGCCGGCCATGATGACGAAACTCAAAACCTGGTTCAACAACAATCGGTATTTCGGCCTCGGCATCATCGGCGTCATCGTCGTCGGTGTGCTGGTGCTGGCCTCGAGCGGATTCCGCAATCTCGGGATCGGTGAACAGTCCATCGAGGCCGAATTCGTACAGTCCGCCGGTATCACCGTCGGGGACAAGGTCGATGTCGCCGGGGTGCCGGTGGGCCGGGTCGCGGCCGCCGAACTCGAGGGCGACCACGTACTGCTGACCCTGCAGGTCAGCAATGACGTGAAACTCGGACCCGATGCCCGGGCCTCCATCAAGATGGCGACCCTGCTCGGTGCCCGCTATGTGGATCTGGATCCCGGTGACGGCTCCGGCCTGCCCGACGACCGGATCCCGAAGACCAATACCGCGGTCCCCTACGACCTCGCCGATGTGGTCTCCAAGGGCACCCCGGAGTTCCAGGAACTCGATCCCGGCAAGCTGGCCGAATCGCTGAACCTGTTCAACGAACAGTTGAAGGGGTCGCCGGAACTGGTCGTCCAGTCGCTGGACAGCATCGGTGCGCTGGCCAAGGTGATCGACCAGCGCAAGGGCGATGTCGCGCAGTTGCTCAAGGATCTCGACCGGGTGACCACCATCCTGGCCGACAACCGCAACAGCGCGCTGCTGATCATCACCCAGGGCGAGGCGATCGCCTCGCGGGTGGTGGAACGGCAGCAGTTGCTGCGCACCCTGCTCGACAATGTGGCCACGCTGACCGCGCAGTTGCAGGCGATCGGTGCCCAGAACAACAACCAGTTCAGCACCACGCTCGACCAGCTGAACACCATGGCAACGGGCCTGCAGAAGAACAAGGACAACCTGGATCGGCTGCTGTCGATCATGCCGCCGTCGGTGCGCTACCTGGCCAATGCGTGGGGTAACGGCAACTACGCCGAGGTCGGTATTCCGTGGCTGTTCCCGGACAACTGGTTGTGCTTCGCCGAAGTCGCCGAGGGGTGCCAGGGATGAGCAAGAACAAGATCGGGATCGTGAAGCGGACCGCCCAGGCGCTGGTCATCGGGGTATCGGCGGTCGCGCTCGGCAGCTGCTCGGTGGTGAACAGCGTGACCGGCGGGGATCTCGAGATCACCGCCGATTTCGAGAACATCGCCGGCATGTTCGAGGGCAACCCGATCACCGTGCTCGGGCTCGAGGTCGGCAAGGTCGACAAGATCGTGCCGCACGGCGATCTGGTCGAGGTCCATATGACCATCGACGGTGATGTGCAGATCCCGAAGGACGCCATGGCGGTGGTGGTCTCGCCCTCCATCGTCACCGACCGGCATATCGAGATGACCCCCCGCTACGTCGAGGGTGACACCCTCGAGAGCGGCGATCACCTGCCGCTGGAACGCACCGATGTCCCGGTGGAACTGGACACGATGCTCAAGACCATCGACAAGTTCGCCGATGCGCTCAAACCCCAGGAGGGCCAGGAAGGCGTCGGCCCGCTGTCCGGCCGGGTGCTTTACCCGATGCTCAACGGCCAGGGCGCGAAAATGCGTGACACCCTCAACGCGCTGTCGAGCGCGCTGAAGGTCGGTGTCGACAACAAGGACCACATCTCGAACATCATCATCAAGCTCAACGAGCTGACCACGATGCTGGCCGAGAACGACCAGGCCGTCCGCGATTTCAGCAACCAGGCCACCCAGATGACCACCATGCTGGCCGAACAGGCGCCGGGCCTGCAGGCCACCCTGCAGCAGCTCTACGACTTCCTGAACAACACCAGTTCGGTTTTCGCGCAGCATCAGGATCAGCTGGTGGACACGCTGAACCGGATGAACACCGTGATCGAGCAGCTGCGGGCGAACGCGCACGGTGTCACCGAGGTGGTCGATGTCGCGCCGATGCTGCTGCAGAGTATCCACCGGTCGATGAACTACGAACAGGGCTACGTCCGGCTGCACGCGCTGATCGGTACGAACCTCGCGAACGGCGAGCTCATCAGCCTGTTCTGCGAACGGATACAGATGAAGTCCGACGGCTGCCGCACCGGCCGGCCCGAAGATTTCGGACCCGACTTCGGACTCACCGCCGCACTGCTGGGACTGACGAAATGATGCGAACGATTCGCCGGGCCCGCCGCGCCATGGCCGCGCTCACCGCGGCCGGGACGGTGGTGCTGGCCTCCGGCTGCGGTCTGACCGTGGAGGACATCCCGCTGCCGAAACCCGGTATCGGCGGTGACACCTTCACTCTGAAGGCGGTATTCGAGAACGCGCTGAACCTGCCCGACCAGGCCAAGGTGAAGATCGGCGGGTCCGATGTCGGTGTGGTCACCAATATCGAGACCAAGAACTTCCAGGCCATCGTCGATATGGAGATCCGCAAGGACATCGACCTCCCGGAGGGCACCACCGCCGAACTGCGCCAGGCCACCCCGCTCGGCGACGTGTTCATCGCGGTCTCCAAACCGCCTGCCGAACAGGGCAGCCGGCTACTCGAGAACGGCGATACGCTGCCCATCGAGAAGACCTCGGCCGGTGCGACAGTGGAGGAACTGCTGCTGTCGGTCTCGCTGATGTTCAACGGTGGCGGTATCGCCCATCTGACCCGGCTGGGGACCGAGCTGGACTCGATCGTCGGCGGTCGCAGCGATCAGCTGGTGCATCTGGTCAACGAGATCACCGGCGTGGTCTCGAGTATCAATGCCAACTCCGCGCAGATCGACAGCGTGCTCGGTGAATTCAACGTGCTGGCCGACACTCTCGACAGCCGGCGGACCGAACTCGGTCAGGTGGCCGATACGCTCCCGGACATGATCGGCGCCATCGCGGAGAACAACCGGGCGCTCGGAGATCTGCTGGGCAAGATCGCGACCACCAGCGCGGCGCTCGGCGACTACGCGAACACCACCGGCGGTGATCTGGCCGGGACGCTGGACAATCTCAACAACCTGATGGCGGCGCTCGCGGCCACCGGCGACAACTTCGGCGCGCTGATGGACGCCCTGCACGATCTGAAGGCCCCGGTGAACGCCACCTTCCGCGGTAGCAGCCTGGCCGCCCAGGTCAATGTGACCAATCTCGATATCGCCATGCTGACCGCACCCGGCACCAGCCACTTCTACGATGGGCGCGATCTGCAGGACTTCGCGGGCAGCCTGCTCCAGATCCTCCAGGTCGTGCAGTACCGCGTGGGAGGCCAGTGATGTCCAAGCACAAGATTCTGCTGTCGAATGTCGGGCTGGTCCTGGCCCTGCTGATCGGCGGCACCTATTTGCTGGTCAACGTCATGCGGGTCAATCCGCTGCGCAGCACCTACACCGTGACCGTGAACCTGGACCGCTCCGGTGGCCTGCAGCCCGGCAACGATGTCACCCTGCGGGGGTACCGGGTCGGTGAGGTGAGCGACCTCCGGCTCGTCGACGACGGCGCCGGTATTGAGGCGAAGGCCGAGATCGATTCCCGCTACGACATCCCGGTGGATACGAAGGTGGCGGTCCAGGCACTGTCGGGCGCCGGTGAGCAGTACATCGATTTCCGGCCGGCCGGTGACCAGGGCCCGTACCTGACCGACGGTTCGCAGGTCACCTTCGATCCCGAGCGCGTGAGCACCCCGGTCCCGATCTCGGCGGTGCTGGAGAATTCCAGCGATCTCATCGCCCAGGTGAACCCGGAACATTTCGCGGTGATCCTGAACGAGCTCGATATCGCGCTCAGCGGCGGGCCCGATCAGCTGCGTTCGCTGATCGAAGGGGTCAGCCTGGTCACCGCGGGGATGGATTCGCTGCTGCCGCAGACCACGCATCTCATCGCCAATCTGCGCACCATCGCGGGCACCACCTCCCAGGCCCAGCCCGATCTGGGGACATTGACCGCCAATTCGCGGGTGCTGTTCGATCAGTTCAACAAGGCCAACGCCGAACTGATCAATGTGCTCGACCAGGCGCCGGGACAGTTCGCGAAAGTGACCGCCACCCTCGACAGCACCAGTGACCCGATCACCGCGCTGGCCAATAATTTCCTCGCGCTCACCCGGGCGGCACAGCTGCGTACCCCCGCACTGGCGGCGCTGTTCCCGGCACTCGAGATCGGTGGTGCCGCACTCGGAGTCCCCGCCCACGACAACGAGTTCCATACCATCCTCGATATCTGGTTCCGGCCGTACTGCCAGTATCAGTCCACCCCGATGAAGACCCAGGTGGTGCAGGACGGAACCATCCCGATGTGGAACTACTGCGACAGCCCCGGACCGGGGGAGCAGATCCGTGGTGCGGTGAACGCACCGCGACCGAACATCCCGAACAACGGCGCCACCATTCCGCCGGGGGTGGATCCGAACGAACGTACGCTGCCGCCCGTGCGGTAGGAGGACCGGTCGCCGCGCGCCGGGTGCGACGGTGCATACTCTCGCAGAGATGCCCGCCACACCCGGCGGTCGTTTTCGACCGGTAGATTACGGCGCGTTTCCCCCAGCCGCGCCGGGAAGGTGTGAACAGTACAGATGTCCTCAGAAAAACCCGTCTCCGACCCCTTGGAGCCGGAAGGCACCGGTGTGCCAGCGGACGCCGCGGCTGAGCACGCCCCTTCCGGTAATGACGAAACCGACGCTGCGCCGAGCAGCGGCGCGGCCGAGAACACAGCTGGTGAGGCCGCGGCGGAAACCGGCGCAGCGGACGCCACCGTGCGGGCCGGGAAGGCGGATGCCCCGGATTCGACCTCGGAAACCACCGAGTCGGCGTCCACCGCCGAAGCCGACAAGACCGGCGCCGGTACGGCAGGCGACGAGAAGACAGTGGTGATCGGCAAGGCCGGAGCAGCCGACGACGACACCGTAGTGGTGGACAAGGCCGGAGCCGGCGCGACGACTTCGGGCGAGGCGGCGTCCGGCGCCACGGTCGCCTCGAGCGAATCGGAGGCCGCCACCGAAAAGGTCGATACCGGGAAGAAGTCCGCCGCCACCGAGCCGGAAGCGGAAACCGGTACGAAGTCCGGCGCCGCCGCTGCCGCGAAATCCGCCGGCCGCCGCTCGCCGTTCCCGCTACCCGCAGTGATCGGTGCCGTGGTACTGCTGGTGGCGGCCCTCGTCGCGGTCGGGGTCTTCTTCTTCCTCGCCGGAAACAAACAGGACGAACTGGACCGGCGCGCCGCGGCCACCAAGGCCGCCTGCGATTTCGGCAACAATTTCGCGACCTACACCGGTGACCAGGCCGACGACTACCTGCAGCGCCTGGACCGGTCCGCCACCGGTGAGTGGAAGAAGCTGGTCTCGCAGATCGGGCCGGACCTGAAGACCCGGTTCGCCGAGTCCAAGGTCAGTTCCACCGCCAACGGCGTGCAGTGCGGTTACGAATCCGGGTCCGGTGACGAGGCCCGGGTGGTGCTGGTCATCGACCAGCAGTTCACCACCGCGAACGTTCCGCAGGAGCAGGGGCCGGGGCAGGTCAAGGTGGCCGCGAACGTCTCCATGCAGAAGATCGACGGCACCTGGCTGGTCGCCGACTTCGATACGCCGATGATGCAGCAGTAGTTGCAGCCGCGAGACGAACAGACGTTAGGACTCGAAGCTATGGCCAAGAACGAGACCGCGGCACCGGACACCGGCGACAAGTCCGGACTGCTGCCGGTGGTGGCTGCCTTCGTGGCGGGCGTGGTGCTGGTGGCGCTGGTCGCCGCCGGCGTCGTGTACTTCCGGGCGTTCCAGCAGAACCGCGGAGAGCTCGCCGCCCAAGACCAGTCCACCCGCGCCGCCTGCGATTTCGCCCGCGCGACCAATACCTACGACTACCAGGGTGACCTGGACGGTTACATGCAGGCCATGAAGGACGGCGCCACCGACAATGTGGTGTCCTCGCTGGAGCAGAACTGGGACGTACTGCGCCAGCTGCTCACCGAATCCAAGGTGAAGTCCTGGGTCGACGAGGCGACCTGCGGTTTCCAGTCCGGTGACGAGAAATCCGCGAAGGTGCTCGTCAATATCGGCCTCATGAAGACGAATTCGGTGACCCCCGAGCCGAAGCGCCAGGACATCGCGGTGACCGCGAGCCTGGAAAAGGACGGCGACCGTTGGATCGTGAACCAGTGGGAGCTGGCCATGCTCGCGGGTATCGGTGGCCAGGGTGGCCAGCCCGCCTCCTCCGGTCCGGCCGCTCCCGAAGGCGGTCAGCCGGCCCCGCAGCCGGGTAACTGAGCCGAACCAGCGACAGGTACGCCCTCCGGGGCGTCGCCCGCTCCGGGCGCCCCCGGCGGTGGGTCGAGCCACCACCGCCGGAGGCTATTCGGTTGGTATCCGGATCTATCGGTACTACGACGACAACAGCGCGGGCGCTCCGATCCCGGACGGGATTCAGAACAGGTGGAGCGCCTGCGCTGTTGTCGCGTAGTCGGCGGTCGGTACAACCGCCGGTTCCGCAGCCTTCCTCGCTGCCGCGGAGGTTTCGGGGGCGACCCGGGTTACGGTCCGGGTCGCTACCGTCGATGTGGCCGCCGCCTTTCGCGCTGCGGCTCCGGCCAGTGCATCGGCCTGTTCGTTGAAATAGTTACCGACATGTCCACGCACCCAGCGGAACCGCACCGGGCCGGGACGGCCCGCGATGGCCTGGTCTATCTCCCGGATGAGCTCGACGTTCTTGACCGCGGACCCGCTCGAGGTGCGCCACCCGTTGTTGCGCCAGTTCGGCAGCCATTCGGACGCGCACTTGATCGCGTACAGCGAATCGCTCTCGATGAGTAGCGGATCCGATCCGGGGTGGGCCCGGATCGCCTCCAGGACGGCACGTAACTCGGCGATCTGATTGGTACCCGATGCCTCGCCGCCGCTTTCCGCGCCACCCGCATGGTCCACCCACGCCCAGCCGATCGCTCCGCCGGGGTTGCGCAGACACGATCCGTCGGTACTCACGATGATCATGGAAGTACCCTACGCAAGTCGGCCGACAAGATCGGTACCGTGGAATTCCTCGATCGCCCTGCGCAATCGTGATTCGCTGCGCCGCAGTGCGCGGCGCAGCAGCGCGGCCCGCGGCCGCTCGCGCAGCGCCGCGGCGAAACCCTTGGAACCGGGGAAGTCGAGTTCGGAGGTCAACACCGAGCGGCCGCGGCCGAGCGGGTCGAATCGCAGTGTCAGCCGGGCGGTGAGGGGGCCGGTGAGGGCGTAGCCCAGCACCGCGTCCTGCCGGTGCTCGGCGACCTCGCAGCGCAGGACGGGACGCCAGGGGCCGAGCCGGTAACCGATCTCGTACTTCGCGCCGATACCGCGTTCCGGATCGCCACACCGGGTGATCTCGGCGGCTCCCACCATCCAGTTCGGGATGGACAGGGGATCGTCGGCATAGGCGAAGGCAACGGTGATCGGCGCCGTTACGTCGCTCGCGTATTTGATGAAGCCCACGGGCCCTCCCTCCACGGCTGCCCGATAAAAGTACTATAGCTTTCCGGTTTATTTAAGGCCGATTAGGAGTCGATAGCCTCTTGACACCGGCTGTGACCCAGCGCCGAAACGTTCGCAGAGCGTATCAGAGCTGGTGAGGGCGAGACGGCCGGAGAACAAGTGGCCTGAACACTCGAGACGAGCGTCACAACGGCCTCGCTCATGCGAAGTGAAGGTGCCGATCCGGTGACCGCCGCCGGGTTTCGGGACCCACCTCCTGGGGTACCTATCACCAGCCGGCGAGCGCTGTACTCGACTGCCGCGATGATCTATCCGGCCAACGATGTCCGGCTGTCCCGGGAACCTGGTGTGACGCTCGCCGGCGCTGTCAACCCTTCCCGCCCGGTGCCCGCCCGCTGCCCGGTGGGCCGGCGAAGGCCTGGGCGATGGTGAGCCACCGTGCCGCTTCCGCGCCCGTCGTCCGCAGCGCCAGATCGTCCGGATGCCGGCGCTGGGTCACCAGGAGGCAGAAGTCGAGCGCCGGGCCGGTGACCCGTTCGGGCGCTTCCACCGGCCCCCACGACCACAGCTCACCCGAGGGCGCACGCAGCTCGACCCGGAACTCCGTGGCGGGTACCGGCAGTTCCCGGACGGTGTAGGCGAAATCCCTGGTCCGCACACCGATATGGGCCACCGAGCGAAGCCGATCGGTCGGTTCGCGTCTCACCCCGAGTGCGTCCGCGACATCCTGGCCGTGTGCCCAGGTCTCCATGAGCCGGGCGGTGGCCATCGAACCCGGGCGCATGGGTGGCCCGAACCACGGCACCTTCGCGTCCGCGGGGACCGCGCGCAATGCCGCGGCGAGCTCGCCGCGGCCGCGCCGCCAGCGTTCGAGGAGGTCCGGCGGCGGGGCTTCGGCGGCTTCGGCGGCAGCCTCGTCGACGAAGGTCGCTACCCGGGCCGCCGCCGCGGTCAGCAGGTCGGTGAAGGCGCTGCCACCGGTCCGGGCATCGGTGGCGGCCAGCGTGGCGACTTCGTCGGTCCAGGCGAGGTGGCCGATCTGATGGGCGACGGTCCAGCCCGCCGCCGGGGTAGGCCGGGCCCAGTCCGACTGTGGCAGTGCCGCGACCAATGCCTCGAGCTCGGCGCCTTCCGCGGTGAGGTCGCGGAGCAACGCGTCCAGATCGGCCATTTTCTCATCTCCGTCCCGCGCACATCGGTGCGGGAATCAGCATTCCAGCGCGACGGAAAAAATACAAGCACGCCTGCTTGTATTTGGGGGCCCGGCTTCCGAGGTACGGGCTCTGTAGCCGGCGGCCAAGGCCCGGCCCCCCAACGACGGGGCACCTCGCGGCGGCCGCCTGGTGTTCCGGGGCCGAGCAGGGCGTTCGCGCGGCGCCGAACGCACCGTCCGCCGACATCCGATTCGCTGATATCCGGTGAACCGTGAGCGGACCGCTGTTCTGTGCGAACCCATCTCGTTCGGAGTCGGACGCTGCTCGGCGCCGACCCGCATAGGATCCGCAGCCGGCACCGGACCCGGCCACATCTGCTGGTCATGGTCGCTGCCGCGCACGGCTCCGGCGAACTCCGCAACGTCCGAGCGGTGTGACCGCCGGGAGCCGGCCGGGCGAGCGCGTTCACTTCCGCATGGGCCGACGCCGTCCCCGCCGGCTGCCTGGACGAGCTGTCGCGGTCGTGGAACCTACTCCGCCCGAGCCTCGATGCTCGCGCGGAGTCCGCGGATCTCGGCTTCCTGGGCCCTGAGGCGGGCGATTCCAGCGTTCAATCGGCTTGCCCGCTCGTCGAGTTGCGTCAACGCGGCTTTCCGGTCGGCATCGGAGGCGCCGGCGGGATCGATGCATGCGACCTGCAATATCGCGGATGCCTCCGACAGCGACAGGCCCGATGCCAGCAGGCAGCGTATGTGGTCCACGATCTGAACATCGTCGGGGCGGTAGTTCCGGTACCCGTTGGAGTCGCGTTCGGGCGAGAGAATCCCGGCACCCTCGTAGTGCCGGAGCATTCGCGGGCTCGCCCCGGTGGCCTGGCTCAATTCGCGTATCCGCATCCAGGCGCCCTCTCCTTGACATTCACGTCAGTGTCATACTTTAGTTTGGCCGGCATGACGAACGAAAGCGGTCGACCGAAGGTGTTGCTCGTCGTTGCACATCCGGACCACGACTCGGCTACCTGGGCCATTGCCCGGGCCATCGAGCACGGCATCGAATCCGATGGAAATACCACCGCCATAACCCATGACTTGGTGGCATCCGGTTTCGATCCGGTCTATCGAAAGGCGGATCTGGCGCACCACAGAGGGCTTGCGGGACTTCCTGCCGACGTCAGGCGTGAGCAGAAACTGCTCGAATCGGCCGATGTGACCGTCGTCCTCTTTCCGGTCTACTGGTGGTCCATGCCAGCACTCGCCAAAGGCTGGTTCGATCGAGTATTCGGGGCCTACGACGATGTTTCGCACGGTGAACCGAGCGTGGTGAAGCAACTACATCTCGTCGCGAGTGCTGGTCTCGGTGAAGGTACGTTTGCCCGGCACGGATACAAGACGGCGTTGACGACTCAGACGCTGCACGGCATCGCCGACTACTCGCGGATCGGCGACTCATCCATCGAGTTCCTCTACGACACCGAGTCCAAGGACTCGGTAGTCCACGAGCAACTGATCGCTCAGGGATACAACATCGGCGTCGCGATGGCGCAGCGTGCGCACAGTGCGTACGACCCGGTTGCGGTCTGAGTGATCGGACGCCACACCTCGGGTGCGGGACCGGTGATCGTTCGAATCTCCAGGAACCGCCAGGCGGACGGCGTGGAGGAGACCGGTCACATAGCAATTGCGGGTGCTGTCGTCCGGTGTTAGGGTCGTCCGTCCGAGTTCGACATGGTGAGCGAGATTGGGAGGTGAGTTGATGATCGCGGTGAAGACCGCTGCCCTGTGCAGCGCCCGGACCATCCTCACGTCCCGGGCTCCGGTCTGACCGATTCCCCTCGCCGATAGCGGCGCGAGCCGTATCGGCTCCGACCCTATTCATCTTCTCCATCCCCATTCGATTTGTCCGCACTCGGTTGGGACGACTCGCTCGCAGCGCTGTTCGCCGTGCATGCGGCCGATGGTCTGGTACCGGCTCGCGTCGTGCGGGTCGACCGCGGCCGCTGTGACACGTTGACCGCATCGGGTCCCGTCCGCGCGGTCAGCGCGGCCGTGGCCTCCCTCGACCCCGCCCATACTGTGTGCACAGGCGACTGGGCGGCGCTGCGCCCGCAGCCGGAGCCGGAGCTGGTGGCGCTGCTGCCACGACGCAGTGCGATCACCAGGGCCTCGTCGGATCGAACCTCCCACCAGCAGGTCCTGGCGGCGAACGTCGACACCGTCGCCATCGCTGTCCCGCTTACGGCACCGCTGAACGCGGGCCGGATAGAGCGGCTACTGGCGCTGGCCTGGGACAGCGGTGCGAGACCGGTCGTCGTACTCACCAAAGCCGATGTCACCGACGATCTCGCCGCAGCCTCGGCCGCTCTCACCTCGCTGGCACCCGGCGTGGACATCGTCGCCACCAGCGCCATGACAGGCGCGGGTCTAGACCTTCTGTCGGAGGTGGTTACCGGGACCACGGTTCTGCTCGGGCCGTCGGGTGCGGGAAAGTCCACGCTCGCCAACGCCCTGCTCGGTCGAGAGCATATGGATACCAACGAAGTTCGGGCCGGTGACGGCAAAGGCCGGCACACCACCGTGCACCGCGAGTTGCTGCCGCTGCCCGGCGGCGGGGTGCTCATCGACACTCCGGGCTTACGAGGTATCGGCTTGCAAGATGCCGCGGACGGGGTCGAGCGGGTCTTCGCCGAGATCGAGGCCTACGCCCGAGACTGCGCCTTCCGTAATTGTGAACACCGCAGTGAACCAGGCTGCGCGGTACAGGAAGCCGTGGTCGCCGGCATGTTGGATGTGAGCAGGCTCGACCGGTACCGCAAGCTGTTGCGCGAAAGCGCACGGGCCGCGGACCGGGGAAACGCCCGCGAATCGAGCAAGCGCAGCAAAACCAAAAAGGTGATCACGCGCGATCTGCGCGCGACCTATCGATTCCGCGACCGCCAGCGCGAACGCTGACGCCGATTGTGGCATCACGCATCCGGGGCCCTCCCGGCTGCGCCGGTTGCCTGTGGCAGGCACTTCGGCCCCGCAGCTCCCCCACCGAGTAACTCACCACCCCGAAACGGAGAAAACTGTTTTGAGCACTCACACCGAGTGGACCACCCGCGCCGAGACCGATGGCGATATCCCCGCGATCCGCAAGATCAACCTCGCCGCATTCGACACTGCCGAGGAGGCCGACCTCGTCGACGCTCTGCGCGCCGATCCGGCGTGGATGGACAGCTTGTCCATCCTCAGCGCAGGACCCGACGGCGAGCCCGTCGGTTACGCATTGCTGACTCGCTGTCACGTCGACGACACTCCGGCGCTATGCCTCGGGCCGTGCGCGGTGCTGCCCGAGTATCAAAGGACCGGGGCGGGCTCCGCTGCCATCCGTGCCGCTCTCGAGGCCGCTGAGCAGGCAGGTGAGCACTTCGTGATCGTTCTCGGACATTCGACCTACTACCCGCGGTTCGGGTTCACCCGCGCGTCGGAGTACGACATCCGGCTCAGTATCGATGTCCCCGACGAGGCCTTGATGGCTCTGAGCCTCGACTCCGAACAACTGCCCAGCGGCACCGTCCGCTACGCAGCACCCTTCGGCATCTAACCGAGGCGAAACGCTCCGCTCCGCCCTATCTCGTTGTCCTGGGCCGGCCGCAGACATACAGGCAGCCGGCCCAGGACGCGCCGATCTCCTGCCGCCGAAGGCGCCGCAGGACACAACCCCCGCCAACCCCGGCACCGACGCCTCTTCGCCCTGCACCACAACCTGCCCGGCAAGGTCCCGGATCCGACGAGACCGCCCGCCACGCGGGCGAACGGGTGCCCCGCGTGCCGAGACGAGTGACTACCAGCCGAAGATCAGCAGATGGGTGGCGCCGACCAGCAGCCCGAGCGCGGCACCGTGCAGATAGAGCAGCCAGGCGTCCTGTTCGACCGAGGCGTAGAACATCTCCATGAATTCACCCGGTGTCAGCTGTTGTAGCTTGCGGGCCGCGAACTCGTCGATGTTCTCGGCCTGCTCCCGGATGAAATCGGCGTCCTCCACCAGCGAGGGCGCCAATCCGACCGCCGCGCCCGCCGCCCCGACCTTCAGATTGTCGAACTGCCGTCGCCCGAACGCTGCCCGCACCACCGAGGTGGTGCGGCCGAGCTGGCGGTGGATCTCGTCGGAGATGAGCTGTTCGAGCAGTAGCCGGGTCTTGTCGCCGTTGGGGCCGTTGAGCAACTCGTTGGACAGATTGGGCAGGGTGAGTACCTGGTAGGCGAGGATATGGGCCAGATCGGTGGCCGCCTGCGGCTGCCGTTTCGCCAGCAGTGCCTGTTTCCAGATGTATTTGTAGCGGGGTTGCGGATCGCCGGGGGTGAACACCACGCGCACGGCGATGATGTTCACCACGACACCGATGAGCGCCGAGGCCGCCAGCACGATCGCCCAGGACGGAACCCAGCCCCAGACCGGGATATCGGAGTGGATGTGCAGGTAGAGCGCGAGCAGCAGCCCGAACGGGGCGCCGAGCAGGCCGACGCGGACCATGAACTTCAGTTCCGGCGCCGCGATGGTGGTGGTGAGGTCCTTGAGGATCTGCGGATTCTGCTGCAGATACCGGATCACGAAACCCTTCACGTCGATGAGCTGATCGACATTGTCGCCGAGGGAATCGAACGCCCGGCCGGTGAGTTCGGGCAGCTCCCGTTCCACCCGCTGATAGATCAGTTGCCGCATCGCCCGGGGCACGGCATTCCACAGATCCGGGTTCTCCCGGTTCATCACCTCGTCGACAATGCTCTTGACCTGTTTCCGGGCCAGGGCCGCGACATAGTCGGCGATACCGTCGAGATCCAGTTCGTGGATGAAATCCCGGGGACTACCGATCCGCAGCAGGGCTTTGTCCACACAGATACTGGCCATCTTCTCGGCGCGTGCCGGAATGAAACCCTGGAAACCCAGCCGGGACCCGTCCTCGGAAAAGGTCGGCAGTACCTGGACCCGGCGCGGCAGATAGGGATAGAGCACGTCGAGCCCGGGAATCCGGATACCGCGGAACAGCAGCGGCCAGAACAGCATCAGCACACCGGTCCAGTTGGTGAGCCAACCGGCCGCCGCGCTGAATATCGGAAAACTGATCAGATCGACGACGAACTTGCCCTGACCCGTGAGTTCTTCCCAATTGATCAACACTCCGGACGAGAGTGTGATCATCGCGCGCTCCCCTTGGGCCGGATCGGGTATTCGAGATCATCACATTGTCATCGGCCCGTCCCGGGTGTCAATCAGAGCTCATCGGCCCGCCACGGCCATCGTCCGGGACCGCCGCGCCGCGGAAAACCGGAATAGGGTGCCGACATGAGCAACCCCGCGACCTCGGTACTCCCCGCCTTCCTCACCGCCCTCGCCGACGGGCGGCTGGAAGTGATCGATCTGACCACACCGCTGAGCAGTTCCACGCCGGCCCTGCGGCTGCCCGAACCGTTCGCCAATCTGATCGATTTCAGTCTGGAGGAGGTCAGCGCCTACAACGAGCCCGGCCCGTTCTGGCGGCACAACAACATCCACACCGGGGAACATATCGGCACCCACCTCGACGCCCCGGTGCACTGGGTGACCGGTCGCGACGGTGACGATGTCTCGCAGATCCCGGTGCGCCGGCTCATCGGCCCGGCCGCCGTCCTCGACCTGACCGCCGAGGTGGCCGCCGATCCGGACCATCTGCTCACGATCGCCGAGGTGCAGGCGTGGGAGCAGCGGCACGGCCGCTTGACCGAGGGGATGTGGCTGCTGCTGCGCACCGGCTGGGAGGCGCGCGGCGGTTCCGAGGCCGAGTTCCTCAATGCCGACGAGACGGGTTCGCATACGCCGGGGGTGGCGGTCGACTGCGCACGCTGGCTGGCCACCGAGCGGGGCCTGACCGGGCTCGGCGTGGAAACCGTCGGGGTCGACGCCGGACTGGCCGGCGGTTTCGACCCCGCCTTCCCGGTGCACCACTACTTCCTCGGCAACGACAAATACGGCCTCACCTCGCTGCGTAACCTCGGCCTGCTCCCCGCGGTCGGCGCGATGCTGGTGGTGAGTCCGCTGCCGATCGTCGGCGGTACCGGGAGCCCGTCGCGGGTGCTCGCGGTGCTCGATCGGGCCGGCGCGGCATGACCGCGGACGGCTCCGCCGGCTACGGCCCGACCGTCGCCGATGTGGTGGGCGGGGTGCTGGCCGGGCTCGGCGCCGGGCACTGCTTCGGGGTCGTGGGCAGTGGCAATTTCGTGATGACCAACGCCCTGCGCCGGGGCGGGGTGCCGTTCACGGCGGCTCGGCACGAGGGCGGCGCGGCGAGTATGGCCGACGCCTACACGCGGATGTCGGGGCGGGTCGGGGTGCTGTCGCTGCACCAGGGCTGTGGGCTGACCAACGCGATGACCGGGATCGGTGAGGCCGCCAAGAGCCGTACCCCGATGATCGTGCTGGCCGCGGACAGTCCGGCGGCGGCGCTACGGTCCAATTTCCGGGTGGACCAGGAAGCCCTCGCCCGCAGTGTGGGCGCGGTGAGCGAGCGGGTGTTCTCGGCGCAGACCGTGGTCGCCGATGTGACGCGGGCCTTCCGGACGGCGGTCGCCCAGCGCCGCACCGTGGTCCTCGATGTGGCGATCGACGTCGCCGCCGCCCCGGCCATCGCGCCCGGGCCGGTCGCGCCTCCGGCGCCGTTGCCGCGGGTCCGGCCCGGTGTCGAAGCGGTGACGCACTTGGTGGAGGCGCTGCGTGCCGCGCGGACGCCGGTCTTCGTGGCGGGGCGCGGCGCCCGCCACGCCGGACCCGAGATCGCCGCCCTGGCGCGGGCCTGCGGTGCGCTGGTGGCCACCTCGGCCGTCGCGAACGGACTCTTCGCCGGAGACGAGTTCGCCCTGGGTATTTCGGGTGGTTTCTCATCGCCGACCAGTGCCGATCTCATCGCCGGCGCCGATCTCGTGGTCGGCTGGGGTTGTGCGCTGAACATGTGGACGATGCGGCACGGCCGCCTGATCGGCCCCGGCACCCGGGTGGTGCAGGTCGACGACGATATCGACGCCATCGGCGCGCACCGCCCGGTGGATCTCGGGGTGCTCGGTGATTGCGCGCCGACCGCCCAGGACGTACTGGCCGAATTGGGGCGATCCGGCGCGGAGCCGGTGACCGGCTACCGCACCGCCGAGGTGGCGGACCGTATCGCCCGCGCGGGCCGCTGGCGGGACGTCCCGGTGGACGACTCCTCCACCGGCGAGCGGATCGATCCCCGGGCGCTCACGATCGCGCTCGACGAGATCCTGCCGGCACAGCGGATCGTCTCGATCGACTCGGGGAACTTCATGGGTTACCCCGCCACGCATCTGTCGGTGCCCGACGCGAACGGATTTTGTTTCACCCAGGCCTTCCAGTCGATCGGCCTCGGATTGGGTACCGCCATCGGCGCGGCTTTCGCCCGGCCCGACCGACTCCCGGTGCTCGGCACCGGGGACGGCGGGTTCCTCATGGCGATCGCCGAACTGGAAACCGCGGTGCGCTGCGCACTCCCGCTGGTGGTGATCGTCTACAACGACTCCGCCTACGGCGCCGAGGTGCACCACTTCGCCGCCGCCGACCACGCCACGGTGACCTTCCCCGAGACCGATATCGCCGCCATTGCGGAAGGGTTCGGCGCCACCGGCGTCACCGTCGGTTCGGTCGCCGATCTCGCCCCGGTACGCGAGTGGGTCGAGCAGTATCGGCGCACGGGCCGGGCCCGGCCACTGGTGATCGACGCGAAGATCACCAGCGACGGTGGCGCGTGGTGGCTGGCGGAGGCGTTCGCCGGGCACTGATTCCGAAACCGGACCTGGCAAAACGAGAACGTGTTCTAATAATTTGTGTGACAGTGCAGGGACACGCCGACCCGGCGTTCGCCGCGGTTCGTGAGGTCTTCGCGGCGAATCTCGCGGCGGGCCGGGATCTCGGGGCCGCGGTGGCCGTGTTCGTCGACGGCCGTGCGGTGGTGGATCTGTGGGGCGGGATCGCGGATCACCGGACCGGCCGAGCGTGGGAACACGACACTCCCTGCGTCACCTTCTCGTGCACCAAGGCGCTGACCGCGACCGCGGCGTTGCGGGTGAGTGCCGAAACTGGTATCGGGGTCGAGGAGCCGGTGACGCGCTGGTGGCCGGATTTCGGTGCCGAAGGCAAGGAGGCCACCACCCTGGCGGACCTGCTGGCACACCGGGCCGGACTGCCCGCCTTCGACCGGCCGGTCACCGTCGCCGAGGCAGCCGATCCGCGGGCGATGGCCGCACAGCTCGCCGCGCAACGGCCGGTCTGGGAGCCGGGCACCAGGCACGGTTATCACGCCCTGACCTTCGGCTGGCTGGTCGGCGAGTTCGTCGGACGGCACACCGGCGGTTCGGTCGCGGCCTATGTGGCCGAGCATTTCGGACCCGACCTGTGTCTCGGTATCCCACGGGTGCCGCCGGCGCGCACCACCTTCCCGGACCGCTCCGGCACCACCCGGTCCGCCACCGGCACCGCGGGTGGCCGTATCGCCACACAGTTGGCGCGGGCCTACGGAGATCCGGACTCACTGATCATGCGGGGCTCCACCAACCCCCGTGCCTCCTACTCCGATCCCGCCGTCCAGGCAGGCGGCTGGCCGGCCAGTGGCCTGCACACGACCGCCCGAGCGCTGGCGCGTTTCTACCGCGACCTCGGCGCCGGCGCCCTACTGCCCGAGAATTTGCTGCGCGAGGCCGCAGCGGAACAGGTTCGCGGCCCGGACGAGGTGCTCTTGCTGGAAAGCGCGTTCGGACTGGGCTACATGCTGCCCGCCTCGGTCCTGCCGCTGCCGGAACCGGCACGCACCAGCGCGTTCGGTCATCCCGGATCCGGCGGATCGCTGGGACTCACCGACCCCGAACACCGGATCGCTTTCGGTTTCGTCCCGAATCTGCGCCGTGACGCGTTCGACGGCGAGACCCGCGCCCACGACCTCGTGGCCGCCGTCTACGACTCGCTGTGACCGGGTTCGTACCGGTCGGCACCCGGTATCGCCGGGCGGTACGAGGCCGTGCCGGCCGCGGCCCCAACTGTCGGCGGCCCGGGAAATGCCGAGGTCCGGTGCGAATCGGAGGACTCGTCCAGGGCTCGCGGATTACCTCACGGTGTAGCGCGACGCAGGCCACCAGGGGCTCGCCGTGCGTCGGCGATATTCGCCGTCGGCGAACAAGGGCTCGGGGTGGAACAAAGGCGAACCCGACCAAGTTGAGTGGGTGTAGCTCAACTATTGGAGGTTGTGTTCGTGACTACACCACTGAATCTTCCGGTGCTGTTCCTGACCGATCCCATCGTGCTGCCCGGGATGGTCGTACCGATCGAACTGGACGAATCCGCGCAGGCGGCCATCGACGCCGCGCAGGCCGCGCAGACCGGGACCGTGCTGCTGGCTCCGCGCCTGTCCGAGGGTTACGCCGCCTACGGGGTGATCGCCACCATCGAACAGATCGGCCGGATGCGCGGGGGTACGCCCGCCGCGGTGCTGAAGGCGGAACGGCGCGCGAAGATCGGTCACGGGGTCACCGGCCCCGGCGCCGCACTGTGGGTGGAGGCCGAACCGGTCGAAACCCCCGCCGCCGACGGACGCACCCGGGAACTGGCCGCCGAGTACAAGAAACTGGTCGTCTCGGTGCTGCAGAAGCGCGAGGCGTGGCAGATGATCGACGCCTTCAACCAGCTCACCGATCCGTCCGCCATTGCCGATACCGCAGGCTATGCCGCGTATCTCACCGATGAGCAGAAACGCGAACTGCTCGAGACCCCGGATGTCGCGCAGCGGCTGAACCGGCTGATCGAATGGACCCGGGCGCATATCGCCGAGGCCGAGGTCACCGAGAAGATCGGCGACGAGGTCCGCGAGAACATGGAGAAGAGCCAGCGCGAATTCCTGTTGCGCCAGCAGCTCAATGCCATCCGCAAGGAACTCAGCGAAGACGAACCGGACGGCGCCGACGACTACCGCACCCGTGTGGAACAGGCCGATCTGCCCGGCAATGTGCGAGAGGCGGCGCTCCGCGAGGTCGGCCGGTTGGAGCGCTCCAGCGATCAGAGCCCGGAATCCGGGTGGATCCGCACCTGGCTGGACACCGTCCTGGAACTGCCGTGGCAGGTGAAGACCGAGGATTCCACCGATGTGGCGGCGGCCCGGGCCGTGCTCGACGCCGACCACCACGGCCTGGACGAGGTGAAGGACCGGATGGTCGAGTACCTCGCGGTCCGGGCGCGGCGTGCGCAACGCGGCCTGGAGGTCGTGGGCGGACGCGGGTCCGGCGCGGTGCTGGTGCTGGCCGGTCCGCCCGGGGTCGGTAAGACCTCGCTCGGTGAATCGGTCGCCCGCGCGCTGGGCCGCAAGTTCGTCCGGGTCGCCCTGGGCGGGGTGCGGGACGAGGCGGAGATCCGCGGTCACCGGCGCACCTATGTGGGCGCCATGCCGGGCCGGATCGTGCGGGCCATCAAGGAGGCCGGTTCGATGAACCCGGTCGTCCTGCTGGACGAGGTCGACAAGATCGGTTCCGATTTCCGGGGCGACCCCGCGGCGGCCCTGCTCGAGGTGCTCGACCCCGCGCAGAACCACACCTTCCGCGACCACTACCTGGATATGGACCTGGACCTGTCCGATGTGCTGTTCCTGGCCACGGCCAATGTCATGGACACCATCCCCGGCCCGCTGCTGGACCGGATGGAAGTGATCACGGTCGACGGGTACACCGAGGACGACAAGGTGGCCATCGCCCGCGACTTCCTGCTACCCCGGCAGCTGGAACGCAACGCGCTGACCGGCGCGGAGGTCCGGGTCACCGACGCGGCGTTGCGCGAGGTCGCGGCGAACTACACCAGGGAGGCCGGGGTCCGGCAGCTGGAGCGGCTGATCGCCAAGGCATTGCGCAAGGCTGCGACGCGTCTGTCCGAGACCGGTGCCGCACCGGGCGCCGATGTGGGCGTCGAGACGGATACGGCGTCCGGGCACGCCGAGACCACGGCACCACCGCTGACCATCGATATCGCGGAACTGAAGGATTACCTCGGGCGTCCACGCTTCACTCCGGATTCGGCGGAACGCACCGCGGTACCGGGTGTGTCGACCGGTCTGGCGGTCACCGGGCTGGGCGGCGATGTCCTCTACATCGAGGCCAACACCGCCGAGGGTGACCGGGCCCTGACACTGACCGGCCAACTGGGCGACGTCATGAAGGAATCGGCGCAGATCGCGCTGACCTACGTGCGGTCGCACCTGGGCGAGATCGGCATCGAATCGACGGTGCTGGACGGCAACCTGCACGTCCACGTGCCCGCCGGTGCCGTACCCAAGGACGGACCGTCCGCCGGTGTCACCATGGTCACCGCGCTGGTGTCGCTGGCACTGGGCCGCCCGGTGCGCTCCGATGTGGGAATGACGGGCGAGGTCACATTGAACGGCCGGGTGCTGCCGATCGGCGGGGTGAAGCAGAAACTGCTCGCCGCGCAGCGTGCCGGCCTGAAGACGGTGTTCATCCCGGCCCGCAACGAGCCGGACCTGGACGATGTCCCCGCCGATGTGCTGGCCGAACTCGACGTCCGTCCGGTGGGCGATGTCGCCGAGATCCTGGCCTACGCCATCGAACCGGTGCGGGAGCCGGCCCTCGACGGCCCGGCCTTGGCGGCCAGCGCCTGATCCACGATCCAGGACCGCGGCAACCCGAACGGGTTGCCGCGGCCCTTTCGTATGCAGCGGTGTCCGAACGATCCCGGCCCCGGCCCATCCGTCACGCCACTCCACCCGAATTCCGTCCTGCAATGTTCGCGGTGCGCCCGCATGCGGGTCGTCCTGGCCGAAAGTGACGGAAATACATGAAGAGCATGCAACGCGTTGTGCTTGCGGCGGCGATCGTTTCGACCACCGCCCTGCTGGGATCGACGGCCTGTTCCACCGACACAGCCACTGATTCGGCCGGGCCGGCCACGAGCAGCCCGATGGCGAATTCCGGGGCGCCGGCCTCGGACGATCCGGCCGCCGGTCTCGTCGGACCCGGTTGCGCCGACTACGCGGCCCAGGTCCCCACCGGGGCAGGCTCGGTCGGCGGTATGGCCCAGGACCCGGTCGCGGTGGCGGCCTCGAACAACCCGATGCTGAAGACTCTGGTCCAGGCGGTGTCCGGCAAGATCAATCCGCAGGTGAACCTGGTCGATACGCTCAACGGCGGCGAATTCACCGTTTTCGCCCCGGTCGATTCCGCCTTCGCGCAGATCGATCCGGCGACGCTCGACAGTCTGAAGACCGACTCCGCCACGCTGACGAAGATCCTCACCTACCACGTCGTGCCCGGCCGGATCGCGCCCGCCGATATCGCCGGTACCCACGCCACGGTCGAGGGCGGAACCGTCGAGGTCACCCGGGACGGCGAGAACATCGAGGTCGGAGACGCCTCGGTGATCTGCGGCGGAGTGCAGACGGCGAACGCCACGGTGTACATGATCGACAAGGTCCTCATGCCGCCGGCCTGACCGTTCCGGGTGTGGGTGCGGGCCCGGTACACCAGACTGGCGGCATGATGCGTGGTGTTCGGCACGGTGATCTGAACGACAACCCGGGAAGAGAACCCATCCCGGCCGGGGACCGCGGCGAACGCCTTGCCATGCAGTCGAGGGCGCGATCATGACGAAGGGGCCGGGGTCCGGCCCGATCCGGTTGTCCGATGCCGGCACCGACGATGCGGCGGCCTGCCCGGTTCGTCCCGACGGGCACGATGACCGTGTGGCGCAACGACGGCTCGCCGACCTGCTGTCCGCGGCAGGTGACGGGGATCGTGAGGCGTTCACCCGGTTCTACCGGGAGACCAGCCCCCGCGTATTCGGGCTGGCCCGGCGGATCCTGCGCAGCCCGGCGGCCGCCGAGGAAGCCACCCAGGAGGTATACCTCCAGGTCTGGTCGGCGGCGGCACGCTACGACCCGGCCCGGTCGAGCGCCATCGGCTGGTTGATGATGATCACCCATCGGCGCGCGGTCGACCGGGTGCGGGCCGAGGAGTCGGCCACCGGACGAGAAATGGTTTACGGGCACACCCATCTGGGACGCGATCACGACATCGTCTCCGAAACGGTGGATCAGCGCCTCGACGAGCAGGCGGTACGTGACTGTCTCGAGGTTCTGACCTCCACCCAGCGCGAGGCGGTCGCGCTCGCCTATTACAGCGGGCGCACCTACCGCGAGGTGGCCGACCACCTCGAATCTCCGCTACCCACAGTCAAGAGCCGCATCCGCGATGGTTTGAAGCGGCTCCAGAATTGCCTCGCAGGGGTTGTCTCCGATGCCTGATACCGCACCACCCGATTCGCCGGAGAACAGCGGCGACCTACTCGATCTGGCGTTCCCGTACGCCCTCGACGCGGTGGACAGCGCGGAGGGCGCCGAGATCGAACAGCGGGTACGCGCCGCCGACCCCGCGACCGTCCGCGCTTTCGAGGGCACCGTCCGGGACGTGCGGGAAGCGATGGCGGCGCTGTCGGTTCTCGATGCTCGAACGCCCCCGGCCCGGATCGAGGCCCGGATCCTCGCGGCTCTCGATCACGCGCCGGGCGCTCGGTCCGCGGTGCGGCAGCCGGCGCGGCCCGCCGCACCACACGACGACGACCTCGGTTCCACCGCGGCTGCACACGCCGCTTCCACCGAGACCGGTGCCGGACATACCGACGAGTTGGCGCGCGCCCGCCGGCAGGCGCTCTCGCGCCGGTGGATAGTGGTGGGCGCGGCGGCCGCGGTGGTGGTCGCCATCGGTATCGCGGTCGGGGTGGGCGTGGTCGCCCAGCGCGGTGACGAGCCGGCGGGGTCCGTGACGGCGCAGGAGGTGCTGGCCCAGCCCGATGCCCGGACCGCCAGCGTCCCGATCGGGCCCGGCGGCACTCTCACCGTGCACGTATCCGACGTGCTCGGTGCGGCCACCGTATCCTTCGACGCGACACCCGCACCGCCTCCCGGCAGCGATTATCAGCTGTGGCTCATCGACGCGAGCGGCACACCGCGGTCGGCCGGTGTGCTGACCGGCCTTCCGGGCGCGGGCGATCCCTACGTCACCGAGTTCACCGGTTCGGACCAGCTCGCGATCACGCTGGAGCCCGACGGCGGGTCACCCGCACCCACCGGTGATCCACTGGCGGCTGTGGCGCTGGGCTGAGTCCGTTGCACCCGGCCGCGAGCGCGACCGGGCCGGCGGGCCCGCTCCGCGGTTCGGACCGTGGGGCGGCCGAGCCGTTCTGGTCCACCGTCGCGATGCGTTTCGGCGCCGCCGTGCATCGGCATCTTCCCTGCCGCGGCCAGGAGTGACACCATCCGCAGAGGGCAACGTGACGAATTCCCGGCTGCCGGGGCGCCCGCGCCGGTGGATGAACGAGGACGCTGATGCAGGACACGACGAGTTCGACCGGTTCTCCTGGGCCGGATCAGCAGGATGGGCGCACGATCGGCCGCTTCGCGGCGGGACTGAGCGGTCTGCTGGCCGCCGCGGTCGTGCTCGGGGTCGGTGAACTCGTCGCGGCACTGATCGCCCCGGACGCTTCGCCCTTCCTGGCCACCGGGGCGACTGTGGTCGACCACACGCCGCAGGCGCTGCGTGAGTTCGCGATCGAACAGTTCGGTACCCGGGACAAGCTCGTGCTGTTCCTGAGCATGGGTGCGGCGATGGCGGTACTGGCTGTGGTCGCGGGATTGCTGGAACGGCGCCGGCCCTACGGCAGCGTGCTGCTGGCCGGGCTGTCGGTGGCCGTCTGTATCGCCGTACTACAGCGGCCGAACGCGACTGCCACGTTCGCCGTGCCGATCCTGCTCGGTGCCGGCGCCGGGATACTCACCCTGCGGGTCCTCATCGGCCGGGCGCCGCGCGGCCCCGCGTCGGAGGGCGAATCCGCGGGGGAGGCCGCGGGCGGGGACGGAACCGATACCTCGCGCCGGCGGTTCCTGGGGTTGGCCGCCGGGGCCGTTGTGCTGGCTGCCGGATCCGCCGCGGCCGGGCGGTGGGCCGGCGAACGTGCGCGCGCGGTGACCGCGGATCTGCGCCGGTTCGTGGTCCCGCGTCCACAGGTGGCGGCCGCGCCCGTCCCGCCGGGGACCGACCCGCCCGTCCCGGGACTCACCGCGTTCCGCACCCCCAACGACACCTTCTACCGGATCGATACCGCCCTGCGGCTACCCGCGTTGACCAGCGACGACTGGCAGCTGCGGATTCACGGCATGGTGGAACGCGAAATCCGGCTCACCATGGACGATCTGCTGCGGCGGCCCGCAGTGGAGAAGATGATCACCCTGACCTGTGTGTCCAACGAAGTCGGTGGTGACCTGGTCGGCAACGCCACCTGGATCGGATACCCGCTCGCCGACCTTCTCGCCGAGGCCGGGGTCCGGCCGGACGCGGATATGGTGCTGTCCACCAGTGCCGACGGTTTCACCGCCGGCACGCCGGTCGCGGCGCTCACCGACGGTCGCGACGCCCTGCTCGCGGTAGGTATGAACGGTGAACCGCTGCCGGTCGCGCACGGTTACCCGGCCCGGATGGTGGTGCCCGGTCTCTACGGATACGTCAGTGCCACGAAATGGGTGGTCGATCTGGAGATCACCCGGTTCGATCGCGCCCAGGCCTACTGGACCCGGCGCGGCTGGTCGGCGTTCGGCCCGATCAAAACCGCCTCCCGCATCGATGTTCCGGCCGCCTTCGGCCGTATCGCTCCGGGGCCGGTGGTGGTGGCCGGGGTCGCTTGGGCTCAGCATCGCGGGATCGCCGCGGTGGAGGTACAGGTCGACGACGGTCCCTGGCGGCCGGCCGACCTGGCTCCGGAGTATTCGCTGGACACCTGGCGGCAGTGGACCTGGCGCTGGGACGCGCCGCCCGGTTCCCACACCCTGCGGGTACGAGCCACGGACGGGGCGGGCCGGGTGCAGACCGAAGAGCGTGCCGACCCGGTCCCGGACGGCGCGACGGGTTGGCACAGCCGGACGGTCACCGTCGGGTGACGATGACCGTCCGGTCCGCTACGCCGCCGCCGGTGCCGGTTCCCGAGCGAACTGGGTCCGGTACAGCTCGGCGTAGCGTCCGCCGGCGGCGAGCAGTTCGGTATGCGTTCCCCGTTCCACGATGCCACCGGATTCGACCACCAGAATCTGATCGGCCGCTCGCACGGTCGAGAGCCGGTGGGCGATCACCAGGGCGGTACGGCCCTGGAGCGCTTCGGTCAGTGCCGCCTGCACCGCGGCCTCGGAGGTCGAGTCGAGGGAGGCGGTCGCCTCGTCCAGGATCACCACCCGTGGCTGTTTGAGCAGCAGCCGGGCGATGGTGAGACGCTGGCGTTCACCGCCCGAGAGGCGGTAGCCGCGTTCCCCGACCACCGTGTCCAGCCCGTCGGGCAGGGTCGCGATCAGATCGCTCAGGCGGGCCCGCTCCAGCGCGTCCCACAGCTGTTCCTCGCCGGCGTCCGGGGCGGCCAGCAGCAGATTGGCCCGGATGGTGTCGTGGAAGAGGTGGCCGTCCTGGGTGACCAGGCCGACGGTTTGCTGGATCGACTCCGTGGTGAGTTCGCGAATATCGGTGCCGCCCAGCCGCACCGCGCCCGAATCCACGTCGTAGAGCCGGGAGACCAGCTGCGCGATGGTCGATTTGCCGGCGCCGGAGGAGCCGACCAGGGCGATCATCCGGCCGGGTTCGGCGCGCAGTGACACCCCGTGCAGCACTTCCTCACCGCCGCGGGTGTCCAGTGTGGCCACCTCTTCCAGCGAGGCCAGCGAGACCTTGTCGGCGGCGGGGTATCCGAACCGCACGTCGTCGAGCTCCACTGTGACGGGGCCGGCGGGCACCGGCCGTGCTCCGGGGGCGTCCTCGATGAGCGGTTTCAGATCGAGGACCTCGAAGACCCGCTCGAAACTGACCAGCGCGGACATGATCTCCATCCGGGCACTGGCCAGCGCGGTGAGCGGGGAGTACAGCCTGGTGAGCAGGAGTGACAGGGCCACCACGGCACCGGCGTCCAGCTGCCCGCGCAGCGCGTACCAGCCGCCGAGGCCGTAGACCAGCGCGACGGCCAGCGCGGAAACCAGCGTCAGCGCCGTGACGAAAACGGTTTGCAGCATGGCGGTGCGCACGCCGATATCGCGGACCCGCCGCGCCCGCAGCGCGAACTCGGCCGATTCCTGGGCCGGGCGGCCGAAGAGTTTCACCAGAGTCGCCCCCGGCGCGGAGAAACGCTCGGTCATCTGCGTGCTCATCGACGCGTTCAATCCCGCTGCCTCCCGCTGGATATCGGCCAGCCGGTCGCCCATCCGCCGGGCCGGGATCACGAAGACCGGCAGCAGGAGCAGTGCGAGCAGGGTGATCTGCCAGGACAATTGGAGCATCACCACCAGGGTGAGCGCCACGGTGACGATATTGGCGACCACGCCCGAGAGGGTGTCGCTGAAAGCGCGCTGCGCCCCGATCACATCGTTGTTCAACCGGCTGACCAGCGCGCCGGTCCGGGTCCGGGTGAAGAAGGCGATCGGCATCCGCTGGACGTGGTCGAAGACGGCGGTCCGGAGGTCGAGGATCAGACCCTCACCGATCCGCGCCGACAGCCAGCGGATGGCCAGCCCGAGACCGGCGTCGAAGACGGCCAGCGCGGCGATGGCCAGTGCCAGCAGTATCACTGTCCGCGGCGGCGACCCCGCGAAGATATCGTCGACCACCCGGCCCGCGAGCAGCGGCGTGGCGACCACCAGCACCGCCGCGGCCACGCTGAGGACGAGGAAGGCGATCAGCCGCCGCTGATGCGGCCGGGCGAAGCGCAGGATGCGCCGTGCCGTGGCGAGACTGAACGACCGCGTCTCCTCGGGTGCGTGCATGCGCCGGTACATCTGGTCCCAGGCCACCGATTCCATGCTCATCTGACAATGTCCTTCCGCTCCGGAGCACGATTGAACTCCGGTGCACCGACACTAGAAGCTGAACCAATATTCAGGTCAAGCGCCCGGCGGCCGGGGTCCATCGGTCCCGGGAACCTGCGCGAGTTCGAGACGGACACCCAGCAACCGGATCGGACGATCCAGCGGAAAACGATCCAGCACCCGCAGCGCCGTATCGACGATCGTGGGGATATCGGTGGTCGGCTCCGGAAGTTTGGACTGCTTGCTGCGGGTATAGAAGGTGCTGGTGCGTACGGTGACCGAGACCCGGGTGGCCATCCGGCCTGCCTCGATGATCTCCGCCGCGACCTCTGCCGCCAGCCGGGCCACCTGGGCGCCGATCTCGGCCGGATCGCCGAGATCCCGTGGGAAGGTCTGCGATCTACTGCGCCCCACCGCCGGTGGCGGTTTCGTCACCACCTCGGTATCACCGGCGCCGCGACTCATCACCCACAGCGCGGGACCGTTCGTCGGACCGAACTCGGCCGCGAGCCGGGACCGGTCGGCGGTCATCAGGTCCCCGACGGTATGGATATCGAGTTCCGCCAGCCGGGCCGCGATCCGGCTACCGATCCCCCAGAGCGCGTTCGTCGGACGGTGGGCCATCACCTCGGACCAGTTGGCGGCGGTGAGCCGGAACATGCCGTCGTGCGCTCCCGGATGGTCGGTGGCGGCGACACCGGGTTTCCCGACCGATTTCGCGAAACCGGTGGCAAGTTTCGCGGTGAGCTTGTTGTCGCCGATGCCGATCGCGCAGCCGAGATCCAGTTCTTCCACCGCGGCCCGGATCGCCCGAGCGGATTCCTCGGGCTCCTCGGTATCGACCGCCACGAACGCCTCGTCCCACCCCCAGACCTCCACCTGATCGGTGAACATGCGCAGCCGGGCCATGACCTCCTCGGACGCTTCCTCGTAGCAGGGGACGTCCAAGGGCAGGAAGACCGCCTCCGGGCATTTTCGCGCCGCCGACCGCAACGCCATACCCGCCCGCACCCCGTAGCCGCGCGCCGGATACGACGCGCAGGTCACCACCTTGCGGGGCTCGTCCGGGTCGCCGTTTCCGCCCACGATCACCGGCTGCCCGCGTAGTTCGGGATGACGCCGGTACTCCACCGCGGCCTGGAACTGGTCGAGGTCGACGTGCAACAGCCATCTGGCCACGACACTGTCTTACCCCTACCGGGTGACAAGGAGGGGGATATCGGGGCAGCGGCACCGGCACGATCCGGGTGCGGTGTGCGCAATTTGCGCGGACTGCCCACCGACAGCGGACCCGGCCGGATCCGCCGAGTCGGGAAGGAATGCCGGGGCGCCCACCTAGGCTGGTTCGTGTGACCGACCACGACGCACGACGGGACACACTCGCACGGCAGTTGCGTGCGCGGATCGGTATAGAGGCGGTGGACATCTCCCACCGCCGCCGGGTGGAGTACTCGTCGGACGCCTCGAACTACCGGGTGCTGCCCGAAGCGGTGGTTTTTCCCCGAACCGACGAGGACGTGGCGGCCGTACTGGAGGTCGCGCGGACCGAGGGTACCGCCGTGACCCCGCGGGGCGGCGGTACCTCGGTCGCGGGCAATGCGGTCGGTCCCGGCATCGTCCTCGATTTCAGCAGGCATATGACCGGTATCGCCGAGATCGATCCGGATCGGCGGACCGCCCGGGTACAGCCGGGCGTGGTGCTGTCGGATCTGCAGCGCCGGGCCCGGGAACACGGGCTGCGCTTCGGTCCGGATCCGTCCACCCAGAACCGCTGCACTCTCGGCGGCATGATCGGCAACAATGCCTGCGGTCCGCACGCCATCGCGTGGGGTCGCACCTCCGACCGGGTACGGGAGCTGCGGATCATCGACGGTACCGGCGCGTCCCGCCGCCTCGCGGACTCGCTGGACGAGGTCCCCGGGCTAGCGGAGTTCACCGCGAAATCCCTCGCCGTGCTGCGCACCGACCTCGGCCGGTTCGACCGGCAGGCATCGGGCTACGGGCTCGAATATCTGCTGCCGGAACGCGGCGGCTCGGTGGCCGGCTCGTTCGTCGGGGCCGAGGGCACCTGCGGTGTCCTGCTCGAGGCCGAGCTGGAATTGGTGCCGATCCCGGCGGCGACCCTGCTGGTCGTGCTCGGTTACCCGGATCTGGCGACCGCCGCCGACGATATCGCCGCGGTCGTCTCGGTCGCGCCGGTGGCGGTCGAGGGTATCGATGCCCGGCTGATCGAGATGGTGCGCGCACACGGTCGGCGGGTCCCCGATCTGCCGCGTGGCACCGGCTGGCTGTTCGTGGAGCTGGCGGGGGAGAACGCGGCGGCCACCCACGCCGCCGCCCGCCGCTTGTGCGGCGCGGCGGGTGCGCTGGACAGCCGGATCATCGAAGACCCCGGCGCCGCGGCCGCGCTGTGGCGGATCCGGGCCGACGGTGCCGGCCTGGCCGGCCGCACCCGCGACGGTGAGCCGGCCTGGCCGGGTTGGGAGGACGCGGCGGTTCCGCCCGCCCGGCTCGGCGCCTACCTGCGCGATTTCGACGAGCTGACCCGCGAGCACAAGGTCGACGGACTGCTCTACGGGCATATCGGCGACGGCTGTATCCATGTGCGGCTGGACCTGCCCATCGCTACCGCGCCCGAACGGTTCCGGGCCTTTCTGACCGACGCGGCACACCTTGTGGTGGGCCACGGCGGTTCGCTGAGCGGAGAACACGGCGACGGCCGGGCCCGATCGGAACTGCTGGAGATCATGTACTCACCCGAGGTCCGCGCGGTCTTCGCGGGTTACAAGGCGCTGTTCGATCCGGCGAACCTCCTCAATCCGGGTGTGCTGGTGCAGCCGCGCCCGCTCGACGCCGACCTGCGACTGGCGGGTCTGCCGCCGCTGCCGCGCGCGGGCGGCTTCGCCTTCGCCGGTGATGGCGGGGATCTGGCCACCGCGGTGCACCGCTGTGTCGGGGTGGGTAAATGCCGGGCCGATACGCGTGGCACGGGTGGTTTCATGTGCCCCTCCTATCTGGCGACGGCCGACGAGAAGGACACCACCCGAGGCCGGGCCCGGGTATTGCAAGAAGTGGTCCGGGGAGAGCTGGACTGGGCCGCGCCCGCGGTGGCCGAATCGCTGGACCTGTGCCTGTCCTGCCGCGCCTGCGGTACGGACTGCCCGGCGGGCGTCGATATGGCGACCTACAAATCCGAGACGCTCCACCGCCGCTACCGCGGTCGGTTGCGCCCGCGCGACCACTACACACTGGGCCGGCTCCCGCGCTGGCTGGGTGGGGCGACCCGGGTGCCGTGGCTGGTCAACGCGCTGGCCGGCGCCGGACCGCTGCGCCGGCTCGGGATGCGGGCCGCCGGGATGGATCCACGCCGGGAGGTACCGGAACTCGCGCCGCGATCCTTCCGGCGGATCTGGCGCCGGGAAGCGGCGAAGCAGCGGGTGGCCGAGCCGGCCGCGACGACGGTGATGCTGTGGGTGGACACCTTCACCAATGCCTTCGATCCGGAGATCGCGGTGGCGGCGGTGCGCCTGCTCAATTCGCTCGGTTATCGGGTGGTCGTGCCGCGCCGGCAGGTGTGCTGTGGACTGACCTGGATCAGCACCGGGCAGTTGGACGGCGCCCGGGCGCGGCTGCGCGCCACCCTCGATGCCCTCGACGACCACGTGCGCGCCGGTGGCGCGGTGATCGGTCTCGAACCGTCCTGCACCGCCGCATTGCGGGCCGATCTGCCGGAGTTACTGCCCGAGGATCCGCGTTCCCGGCCGGTCGCGGCCGCGGTCCGCACGCTCGCCGAGTTCCTCGCCGCACAACCGGATTGGCGTCCGCCCCGCTACCCCGGCCGATCGCTGGTCGTCCAGCCGCATTGTCACCACCATTCGGTGCTCGGCTTCGATTCCGATCGCCGAATATTTGCCCAGATGGGGGTGAGTGTGACGGAGATCGCAGGATGCTGTGGGCTGGCGGGTAATTTCGGAATGCAGAAAGGCCATTACGAGATATCGGTGGCGGTGGCGGGCAACGGAATACTTCCGGCGCTGGAGAATGCCGAACCGGATGCCGTCGTGGTCGCCGACGGATTCTCCTGCCGGACCCAGGCCGCCCAGCTCACCGCCCGGCGGGGCCGGCATCTCGCACAGATTCTGCTGGAGGACAGTTGATTCCGGGTGTATCACGGATTCCGTGACATCGAAGAGCGGCCGATCCCGAAAGACCGGCCGCTCTTCGTGAAGGCTCAGCTCCCGAATGGGAGGGTCCCGGGTGGAATCTCGTAGCCGGAGCTACCGGCGAAAACCGAACCCCAGAGATCGAGTAGCCAATTGAGCGCTTCGGTGATCATAGAAACCTCCAGTCACGGCAAAAACCACATATTTGCTCAACTGCGTCTTCATCGACGGGCGATCGAACGGCGTTACTCGGGGCAGCGCACAATGGCATGGTGCCTGTCCGAACAGCCGGATCCACCGGCGATGCGTGGGCGACGCGGACCCTGTCCGCCGACGCCCCGGTCGACCTCGCCCATACCCTCGCGCCGTTGCGCCGCGGGCCCGGCGACCCCTGTCACCAGATCACCCCGGACGGGGCGCACTGGCACACCTCGCGCATGCCGGCCGGGCCGGTCACCTATCGGCTGGTCCAGGACGATCCGCTGACCGTCACCGCGGACGCCTGGGGTCCGGGTGCCGCGGAATTCCTCGACGGGCTCGATCGCATGCTGTGCCTGGATCAGCGGGTCGACGATTTCGTACCGATCCACCCCACGGTGGCGGCCGCGCACCAGCGGTATCCCGGGCTGCGGATGCTGCGCACCGGCCGGGTACTCGAAGCGCTGATCCCGGCGATCCTGGAACAGAAGGTGACCATCGTCTCCGCCCATGCCGCATGGCGTCGCCTGGTGCACCTCTTCGGCAGTCCGCCACCCGGCCCGGCCCCGGCGGGCATGCTGGTACCGCCGGACGGGGCGGCCTGGAGCCGGATTCCCTCATGGAGCTTCCACGGGGCCAATGTCGGGCCGCAGCGCAGCCGGACCATTGTGCGGGTGGCGCGTCTCGCCGAGTCGCTGGAGCGGATGACCGCGCTGCCGCCGGCCGAGGCCGCACGCCGGCTCCGCACGATCCCCGGTATCGGGGAATGGACCGCCGCAGAAACCGCGCAGCGCGCTTTCGGTGATGCCGACGCGCTGTCGGTGGGTGATTTCCATCTGGCGTCGATCGTCGGCTGGACCCTGCTCGGCCGCGATATGGACGACGCCGAGATGGTCGATTACCTCGAACCGGTACGTCCGCATCGCTATCGCACCATCCGTCTACTCGAGATCAGTGGGCAAGCTCGTAAGCCGCGGTTCGGCCCGCGCGCACCGGTGACCGATCACCGGTGGCACTGACCGGTAAGAGAGTTCGCGGCCCAGGAGATCCGAGGTCCCTGTTTCGCAGAACCGTACGGATCCGGCGGGTGAGCGGCCGGTACGGCGGTGGAACCCGGTCGCTATTGGAGCGCGCGATTGTCCAGGACACAGCGGCCCGATTCCACCAGGGTGGCTCGGGCGCGCCGGCGGACCCGGCACTCGTCGACGGTGCAGTCCAGGTGCAACTGCATTGCCGAATGGGCTTGTTCGGGGGTCATCACGCCGGGATCGGCACCGCAGGCGAGCAGGGTGGGGATCGGGGCGTCCAGATTCAACCGCATCACACACGACCTCCTTCTGAACCCGCGGTCGACTCCTGTTGTCCGCGGTGGTTTTCCGGGTGTGCACATACGACCAACAGCTCACCATAGGCCGAGAAGGTGCGATAACGGGTGAGATTCGGCGATTTTACCGGTACCGATTCGCGGAATTTCCTGTAGACGGGTGTAAACCCGCCGCGGCCGGGGCTGCGCGTAGCATCGCGCTACATGCTTGTGGCGCGCAGCGCCGGGACCCTCGACTCGAAACACGGCGATTTCCGCGGCGGTGAAGGAGAACCTGGATGAGCATCGACAACGGTACGAATGTGGACCTGTCCGGCGCCCGCTGGGTGAGCGGCGCGACCGGGGAAGGCGCCGCAACGCCGGGGGCCCACAGCGTCGAGATCGCGATGCTGGCCGACGGTCACGTCGGAATGCGTGACGGCAAGAATCCCGACGGGCCGGTACTGGTCTTCACCCCGGGTGAGTGGGCGGCCTTCACCGCCGGCGTACGCGACGGCGAGTTCGACCGGCCGTAATTTCTGTTCACCCGGGTCTTCCTGCCCGCGAGCACGGCGTTTGGGTCCAGCAGGTAACGGGTAGACAACAATATGTGGACCCAGGGATCAAGAATTCCCGTCCCCGGCTCCGCAAATTCGGGCCCGGCGACGGCGTCGCGCGGTTGATCGTCGGCCTGCTTTTTGCGGCATCCGCGGTGGGCGTTTTCGTACTCACCGGCTCGGTGTTCTCGGCTTTGTTCGTCGGGGTGCTCGTGGGGCTGGTCGCGACCGGTGTGGTCGCGATGCTGTGAGACGGTCGGGCGAAACGGTCAGCGCCGGAAGAGCTTGTTGCCGAGCCAGACGATCGGATCGTATTTCCGGTCGGCCACGCGTTCCTTCATCGGTATCAGCGCATTGTCGGTGATCTTGATATTTTCCGGGCATACCTCGGTGCAGCATTTGGTGATATTGCAGTAGCCGAGCCCGTGCTCCTCCTGGGCGGCGTCCCGGCGATCGGCCACATCCAGCGGATGCATCTCCAGCTCCGCGATCCGCATGAGATACCGCGGGCCGGCGAAGGCCTCTTTGTTCTCGTCGTGATCGCGCACCACATGGCAGGTGTTCTGGCACAGGAAGCATTCGATGCATTTGCGGAACTCCTGCGAGCGCTGCACATCCACCTGCTGCATCCGGTACTGCCCGGGCTCCAGATCCGGCGGCGGTGTGAACGACGGGATCTCGCGGGCCTTCTTGTAGTTGTAGGAGACATCGGTCACCAGGTCGCGAACCACCGGGAACGTGCGCAGCGGTGTCACAGTGACAACATCTTCCGGCGTGAAGGTGGACATCCGGGTCATGCAGAGCAGCCGCGGTTTTCCGTTCACCTCGGCCGAGCAGGAACCGCATTTGCCCGCCTTGCAGTTCCAGCGGACGGCGAGGTCGGGCGCCTGGGTCGCCTGCAGGCGGTGGATGATGTCGAGAACCACTTCGCCCTCGTTCACCGCCACCGTGAAATCCTGTAGTTCTCCACCTTCGGTATCGCCGCGCCATACGCGGAACCGGGCGTCGTAACTCATTCGCTCACGCCTCCTTGCTGTCCGATTCGCGGCCTTCGGGCGTAGCACCTGCCGCGGCGCCGTCCACCGCGGCCGGATGGGTCGCGAGTTCGGCTGGGGTGTAATACTTTTCCAACTCACCGAAGTCGAAGAGGGCGAGCAGTTCGTCCCGCATCGGCAGCTGATCCTGCACGGTCACCGAGATATCGGGGATATTCGCGACTCCGGCGCCGTCGATGCCGCAGACGAGGAGTTTGTTGCGCCACTGCGGGTCCATCCCCGGGTGGTCGTCGCGGGTGTGTCCGCCGCGGCTCTCGGTGCGCAACAGCGCGGCCTGCGCCACACACTGGCTGACCAGCAGCATATTTCGCATATCGAGGGCGAGATGCCAGCCCGGGTTGAACTGCCGGTGCCCCTCGATGGTGACGTGCGCGAACCGCTGGCGCAGCGCCTCCAGGTGGGAGATCGCCTCGCGGACCTCGGCTTCCTTGCGGATGATGCCCACCAGATCGTTCATGGTCTGCTGCAGATCGGTGTGCAGGGTGTACGGGTTCTCCCCGGAGGCGCCGTCCGGCGGATCGAACGGGGCGAGCGCCGTCCGGGCCGCTGTCGCGATATCGGCGTCGGCCACCGCCGGCCGCTCGGCGAGTCCTTCGACGTACTCGGCCGCGCCCAGCCCCGCCCGCCGACCGAAGACCAGCAGATCCGACAGGGAATTGCCGCCGAGCCGGTTGGATCCGTGCATACCGCCCGAGCATTCACCGGCGGCGAAGAGACCCGGTACGTGCGCCGCGCCGGTATCCGGATCGACTTCGATCCCGCCCATCACGTAATGACAGGTGGGCCCGACCTCCATCGGCTCCTTGGTGATGTCCACATCGGCCAGTTCCTTGAACTGGTGGTGCATCGACGGCAACCGGCGGATGATCTCCTCCGGAGTGAGCCGCGAGGCGATATCCAGGTAGACCCCGCCGTGTTCGGTACCCCGGCCGGCCTTGACCTCTTCGTTGATGGCGCGGGCCACTTCGTCGCGGGGCAGCAGATCAGGGGTGCGACGCGCCGAATCGTTGTCGCGCAGCCACTGATCGGCCTCTTCCTCGCTCTCGGCGTACTGCCCTTTGAAGACCGGCGGAATGTAATCGAACATGAACCGTTTGCCGTCGGTGTTCTTCAATACGCCGCCGTCACCGCGGACGCCCTCGGTGACGAGAATGCCCTTCACACTCGGCGGCCACACCATGCCGGTGGGATGGAACTGGAGGAACTCCATATTGATCAGCCGGGCGCCGGCCCGCAGCGCCAGGGCGTGGCCGTCACCGGTGTACTCCCAGGAGTTCGAGGTCACCTTGTAGGATTTGCCGATTCCGCCCGTGGCCAGGATGACCGCGGGGGTCTCGAACAGGATGAAGCGGCCGGATTCGCGCCAGTAACCGAAGGCGCCGCTGATCCGGTCACCGTCCTTGAGCAGATCCGTGATGGTGCATTCGGCGAAAACCTTGATCCGTGACTCGTAGTCGCCGGTCTGCGCGTAGTCCTCCTGCTGCAGCGAGACGATCTTCTGCTGCATGGTGCGGATCAGTTCGAGCCCTGTACGGTCGCCCACATGCGCCAGCCGGGGGTAGGTGTGCCCACCGAAATTGCGCTGGCTGATCCGGCCGTCGGCGGTCCGGTCGAACAGGGCGCCGTAGGTCTCCAGCTCCCAGACGCGGTCGGGGGCCTCCCGGGCGTGCAGTTCGGCCATCCGCCAGTTGTTCAGGAATTTGCCGCCGCGCATGGTGTCGCGGAAATGGGTCTCCCAGGTGTCCTTCTCGTTGGCGTTGCCCATCGCCGCCGCGCAGCCGCCCTCGGCCATCACGGTATGGGCCTTGCCGAACAGCGATTTGCACACCACCGCCACCGAGAGACCGTGTTCCCGGGCTTCGATCACCGCGCGTAGTCCGGCGCCGCCGGCACCGATCACCACGACGTCGTAGGTGTGCCGCTCCACTTCGGGCATAGCCGTGCAAACTCCTCAGTCGATGATGCGAAGATCGGAAATCGTGCCGCTGGCAACCAACATCACGTAGAAGTCGGTGAGTACGAGGGTGCCCAGCGTGGTCCAGGCGAGCTGCATATGCCTGGTGTTGAGCTTGGAGACCTGTGTCCAGAACCAGTACCGCACCGGATGTGCGGAGAAGTGTTTGAGCCGCCCGCCCGCGATATGCCGACAGGAATGGCAGGACAGGGTGTAGGCCCACAGCAAGATCACATTGCCGGTGATGATCAGGCTGCCCAGTCCCAGCCCGAATCCGCCGGTTTTGCCGTGGTAGGCGATCACCGCGTCGTAGGTGTTGATCAGCGAGATGAGCACCGCGACATAGAAGAAGTAGCGGTGGGCGTTCTGGATGATCAGCGGCAGCCGGGTCTCCCCGGTGTACTTCGCGTGGGGTTCGGCCACCGCGCAGGCCGGCGGTGAGAACCACACCGACCGGTAGTAGGCCTTGCGGTAGTAGTAGCAGGTGAGCCGGAACCCGAGCAGGAACGGCAGCACCAGGAACCCGAGCGGCAGGAACACCGGCAGGTCGCCGAACGGGGTACCGAAGTGACTCGCCCCCTCGACGCAGGAGGTGCTCAGGCAGGGGGAGTAGAAGGGCGTCAGATAGTGGTAGTCGGGCACCCAATACGCCGTGCGCACAAAGGATCTGATGGTCGCGTAGATGACGAACGCGGCCAGCCCGATCACTGTGATCAGCGGCGGTAGCCACCACCGATCCGTGCGTAGGGTCCGGGTGGTGATCCGGGCCCGGGTCCTGCTGAATACGCCTGTACCCGCTTCGGGAGCGGTTGTGGTCGTTGTGGCACTCACTGGTCGATGCCTCGCTGATCGGCGGTGCGGGTGGTCATGGGGTACCTCCGCGATCGAATGTGATGCTGAGCACCATACGCCCGGCCCGCTATCGAATGAGCAGGGTCCGCGCAATCTCGATGGGCTCGAGGGTAGGTGATTTGCGCCACATTTACTGACGATCTTGCTCGGGTGAACACGTCGCAAACGAGGACGGCCGGTCGCCTGTGCGGCGACCGGCCGTCCGAAGATCATCGGCTTACGGCCCGATGTCCGGTGTTCAGTTATCCGGCGGTGAACCCCGGCCGATTACTGGGTACGCGGCCGCGAGTGGAAGCCGAGGCCCTCGTCCTGGGCGCCCATCCACGCCGATTCGTCGGATTTGCTGTCCGGGACGTAGATGGGTTCCTGGCCGCGGCGGGCCGCCACCTGCGGCGGGGGGCTCTTCTCCAGTTCATCGGCATCGATGCAGAGCCGTTCCAGATCGTTCTCCAGCCGGCGCACGGGGCCGGCATCTCCATAATGAGTGCGCAGCACCCCGATGGAATGACGAAGCTGGTTTACGGCGTATCGGAGTTCCGCGATGTCGCTACGTGTCATGGGTACCTCCTGAGTTGCCAACCGGTCGCGGTGTCGAACGCCGCCCGGACTGCGCCGGCCGTCCGGCGTGCTTGTGACCGACCACACAAGGTGATCTACAACACAGTACGGCAAAATCCTGATTCCGGCTCGTCCGATGATCAAGATCGGGTTTCGGTTGGGAGCCGATGTATACGGCTCGGCCGTGGGCCGGTGCGGCACTCTGCGGGCATATACAGCTGTCTAGCTGCTGGGTGAGAATTACGTATACGACGCTCGATCCGGGGTCGATGGTTGTATGAGCAGCCCTGATCGACACGCTGGAGACGGCATGGACATCTGGCCAGGGGCGGTATCGGACTATCTATGCTTTTCTAGGGAATCTTCTAGTAAGTCCGATAGATTGCTAGCGCAGCCCGTCAGGTGGTGACGCTGCGCAGGTAGCGCCCGAAATGCGGGACGGTGAACCCGATGGTGCCGCGCTCCGCGGAGTAGATGAGGCCCTTCTTGATCAGTCCGTCGCGGGCCGGCGACAGCGAGGCGGGTTTGCGGCCCAGTTCGGCGGCCACCGCCGACGTGGCGACCGGGCCGTCGTCACCGGACAGATCGGCCATCGCGCGCATGTACTCGCGTTCGGCCGGGGTGGCCCGTTCGTACCGGGAGCCGAAGAAGCCGACCGCGAGCTCTTCCTCGGCGGCCGGCGCCGCCACCTCGACATCCTCGGCGGTGATCGGACTGCCCGGCGCCTGGTCCCAGGTCGCCTTGCCGTAGGCCTGCACGAAATACGGATATCCGTCGGCTTTGCGGTAGAGCGCGGTGAGCGCCTCGTCGGAGAATTTCACGTCCTCGCGCTCGGCCGGCGCGATCAGCGCACGATCGGCCGACTCCCGGTCCAGCCGGTCGATGCGGTGATAGCCGAACAGGCGTTCGGAATAGCTCTTGGACGCCGAGAGCACCGCCGGCAGATGCGGTAGACCCGCCCCCACCACGATCAGCGGCGCGGTGTCCTGGCTCAGCTCGTGGCAGGCGCCGCAGATGGCCGAGATATCGGCCGGACCCAGATCCTGCATCTCGTCGATGAAGACGGCGATACCCGCGCCGACGTCCTGGGCCAGCGCCGCGGCCTCCGTCAACAGTTCCACCAGGTCGATCTCGATATCGCCGGAGTCGGCGCGACCGGTCACGGCCGGTACGTCGATACCCGGCTGCCATCGCTCCCGCATGCCCTTGTCCGCCGTCGCGCGCAGCGCGAACGCTTTGAGGATGCCCAGGAAATCGTCGATCCGTTCCTGGTTGTGGTGCGTTTTGGCGATGGCCCGCGCGGCCGTGTGCAGCGCCGAGGACAGCGGCCGGCGCAGTTCCTGGTCCGGGCGGGCCTCTATCTTGCCGGTGCCCCAGCCGCGGGAGACCGCGGCCGAGCGCAACTGGTTGAGCAGTACGGTCTTCCCCACACCGCGCAGCCCGGTGAGCATCACGCTGCGCTCCGGACGACCCCGGGCGATCCGTTCGAGGACGATATCGAACGCGGCGAGCTGCTTGTCGCGTCCGGCGAGTTCCGGTGGACGCTGACCGGCGCCGGGCGCATACGGGTTCCGCACGGGGTCCATACCCTCAGACCGTAGCGAACCGATCGGAAAATATGTCCTTATCTATGCCGAGTTCTAGAGAGTTCTGGCGGGTGTCCGGCGTCCCCGGGCCGCCGCGCCGTGGCGCCGGACGCGGGCCGGGCGGACACGCCCGGACGAGACCTCCGCGTGACCTGTCGGCGCACCGAAAAACGCTGTCGCGCCGGTGCTTTACACATGTACTCCCTGTTGGCGCGAAAAGGACACGCGTTCGGCTGGACAACACCCGGGCGGCATCGTAACCTTCTTGTGACTTAGTGGAGTCGAGTCGTTTCGTAAGTGAGGCGGCGCCATTTGGTCACCGCCGCAGCCGGCCGCCGCGAATCGAGTAGGACGCGCGACCGGAGCGACGGGAGAGCACGAGGATCGGAGACGTAGCTCGGTGGGTAAGCACAGCTTGCAGCGAGAATCCAAGCTGCCTAATTCTGTCAAGGGCGCGCTGGTCATGGGCACGCTGGCCGCGACTACGGGCACGATGCCCGCGATCGCCTCGGCCGCGACGACCACGATCGACGTTCCCGGTATCGGCAAGTTCGACGTCGAGGTGCCGGATCAGTTCGCCGATCAGGCGAACCAGCTCAACCAGCAGCTGAACCAGGTCCTCGAGCAGGCTCCGCACGCCATGCCCGCCGCTCCCGCGCTGCCCAACTTCGCGCCGCCCGCCCCGCTCCAGCAGCAGACCCTCGGCGATATTGCCCTCGACGCCGCCAAGACCAAGGTCGGCGCAATGTACTCCTGGGGTGCGGCCGGCCCGGCCAACTTCGACTGCTCCGGCCTGGTCCAGTGGGCCTACAAGCAGGCCGGGATCAAACTGCCGCGTACCAGCTTCGAACAGTCGCACGTCGGCGCGCCGATCGCGTTCGACAACCTCAAGCCCGGCGATATCGTCATCACCAACGGTGGCGGTCACGTCGGCATGTACGCCGGTGACGGCCTGCTCCTGAACGCGGTGCAGTCCGGCGAGCCGGTCTCCTACACCCACCTCTCCGCCGACGATGTGGTCACCGCGCGTCGTATCGTATAGCGGGTGAACCGAGCCGCTACCGAGCCGAACAACGGCAATACCCAGGCACGGGTCGACTCCTGGGTCTGGGCTGTCCGTTTGTTCAAAACTCGGTCGGCTGCCGCGGCCGCCTGTCGAGGCGGACATGTGCGTGTGAACGGTGCGACAGCCAAACCCGCACAACCGGTACGTCCGGGCGACGAGATCCGGATCCGGAACAACGGTGTCGAGCGGATCGTCGTCGTGGAGCGGGTGATCACAAAACGGGTAGGTGCTCCGATCGCCGCCCAATGCCTGATCGACCGCAGTCCACCGCCTCCGCCCAAGGAAGTTCTCGCTACCCTGCCGCAACGAGACCGCGGGACCGGGCGCCCGACGAAACGGGAACGTCGCGAAACCGACCGGCTGCTCGGCCGGACCGATCACTGAGCCCGCTTCCTGGGGCCGTTGTCCATCTGCTCGCCGAACGGTAGATCCGATCTCTGCCGTCCGGCGTGGCCCAGGTGCCCGGACCGCGCCGGAGGTTTCAGTGCTCGCGGGTACCGGCGGCCGGAGCCGGGGAGTCGGCGGTATCCGGATAGGCCCAGGGGTCGTCGATCGCCGTCCCGGCCGGTCGCGATGCTCCGACGACCGGGGTGGAGAACACGGCGATAAATGTGACCGGGTCGGCCGCGGTGAGTTCGATGAGATGGGCTGCCGATGCCGAGATCCGGGCGAATCGGCGCGCCAGCCGCCCCGCGTCGAGTGCCGGATCCTGATCCGAAAGCGAGTTCTCGCCCCCCGCGTGCGGTGCGGTGGCCGCCGAAACCGTTGCGATATCACCGGATACGGCGGCATCGACCACGGTGTCCTCGAAAACCTGTGCCGCATGGATCACTCCGCGAATGGTGCAGCCGGTCTCCCGGATATCGCGCAGGGCGTTGTCCAGGTCGTGGCGGTCGGCGGTATCGCAGCGCACCACCACGATTCGCTCTTCGAACCCCTCCAGCAGCGGCGGAACCGGCCGTGGTGAACGTGTCGGTACCACCACGTCCCGAGCTCCCGCGGCGAGCAGACGGCGCACCATCACCGAACCGAGGGCGCCCAGACCGCCACTGACGACATAGGTTCCGGCCCGATCGATCACCATCGGCGGATCGAGGGCGACTCGCCCGGCCATGAAGCGGATAGCCCTATTGGCATCGACCACCCGCGTCCATGCGATGATATCTGTGGGTGGGGGGTCATCGGCGAGCCGTATCGATGCCAGCGTTCCGGCACCCGTGACCTCCGCCCGCAAATCCTCCCCGTTCGATCGCCGGTCGGCGTCGGCCGCGGCCGATCGCGGTGATCGGTCCGATCTCGTAGTCGTATCACGGTCGTCGAAAGATATTGCCGGGAAACCTGTTCCGACTCCGAGCGGCCCCACCCGCCGCGCGGACGGTGCGATCGGCGAGGTGCCGTCTCTTGGATCCGGTTGTCCCTCGATACCGTCGCGGTCGTCCACCGGCCCGGCCGTTGTCGCCGCCGCGCCCAGCGCTCGTGCCGCGTGGAACTGGGCGAGACAGGTGAGGAAGGCGGTGCCCTCGTCCGTGCTGTCCGCGGCGCCGTAGGTGGTGTGCGCGAACCGCGGTATGGCCCGGACGGCCGCCGCGAGCAGGGGTTCGGGCCCGACCTCCAGGATCATTGCCATCCCGTCGCCGGCTGCCCGCCGCAGCGCCGCGTCGAGTTCGACTCGGCCGGTGAGGTTTTCGGCCCAGTACCGGGCGGGCATATCGGCCGCGTCGACGACGGTGCCCGCGTACGTGCTGGAATAGAGCGGTAGGTGCGGGACCGTCGGGCGGATCGGGCCGAGGTCGTCGAGGAACCGCGGTATCGCCGCGGTCATGGCCGGGGTGTGTGCGGGATGATCCCAGGGGGTTCCGGCGGTGGCGATACCGCGGCGTTCGGCGCGGCGCACCACCACGTCCACATAGCGAGAAGCGCCGGTGACCAGTACCGACCGCGGCCCGTTGACCGCGGCGACGGAGACCTTCCCCTCCAGTGGTTGCACCAGGCGGATCACCTCGGACTCCGAAGTCAGCAGTTCGGCCGTCGCGCTCGAACCCGCCAGCCGGCCCGCCGCGCGAGCACGCGCCACCACCACTTTCGCGGCGTCGGCCAGCGGCAGCGCCCCGGCGGTCACCGCCGCGGCGATCTCGCCGGGGCCGTGACCGACCGTGCCATCCGGTCGCACACCCCACGCGGTCAGCAGTTCGGCGAGTGCGACCTGGTACACGAACAGGGCTGGTTGAACGAACTCCGGATGCGGCGTCGGCTCAACGGTATTCGGGCCGGCATCGGAACCGCCGGGCGGGCGGAAGCCGTAGCGGGGAGTCCAGACCCGGGGACCGCCGGCGGCGGCGACCGCGTCACCGGCCGCGGTGACCGCATCCGCGAAAACCGGATAGCGGCCGGCCAGCATGCGGCCCATCCGCTCGTGCTCCCCGCCTTCGCCCGGGAACAGGAAGAGCACTCCCTGAGGAGAACCGATCATCGTAGTGACACTGTGGAAAGCCGGACTGCCTGGCGGCCGTGGCGAGCGGATGGCCTCACGACTCGATTATGCCGGAGAAATCCGGGTATTCGGTTTTCCGAATCTGTTGGCGCCGTGCGCCTTCCACCATCAACGGTCTGGACCGATCGGCCGAAGGGCCGTCTGCGCGGCGGCCGCGATCACCGCGGTCGCCGAAACCGGACCACGCAGAGCAAGGCGGGACGGTGTAGGCCGAGATCGAGGCGCGCGCCGACACGGCGCCGCCTCGGTACGCGGCATCCAGCCGCCGGCAGATCGCGGGGGCCGCCCCCCGCTGTCTCTACTGGTTCGCGGGCCTGGCCGGTACCGTTGCCGTGTGGCCGATTCCGTGGACGGACGAACCCCCACTCTCCCGACGCTGCTGCGCTGCTGTGCGGCGCTGGCCGCCACCCCGGCGCGGCTGCTGCGGCCGCGGCGGGCCGATCCCGATTTCCTGGCGCGGCTGGAGTCCGCCCCGTTGCCGGCGGCCCGGGCGAGTGTGGAGTTGACCGTGCTCGTGCAGGGCCGGATGTCGGCGCCGACGACAATTGTCGCGGAGGGCGTGCGCAGTCTCGGGCATCTGCCCATGGCGATGGGCGCCTATATCATCGAGCATCCGTCGGCGCGGTTCATCGTGGACCCGGCACTGTGCGCTCATGTGCACCGGCGGGTGCTGCCGAAGCTGCCCTTCCCGATTCCGTCGCTGGTGGCGCCGGACCAACCGGTCCTCGGGCTGGCGGACGCGCTGGCCGCCCGTGATCTCGACCCCGCCGCCGTCGACTTCGTGTTGCCCACCCACCTGCACTGGGACCATATTTCCGGGGTGCTCGAACTGCCCGAGTCGGTGCCGGTGCGGTTGCCGGCCGCGGAACTGGGCTGGGCGCTGCGGGGTCCGCACGCACCGACCGGGGTGGTGCGGGCGCCACTGGAGGGACGGCCGCTGGAACCGCTGGAGCTCGACGGTCCGCCGGTGCTCACCTTCGCGCGCAGCCTTGATCTGTTCGGGGACGGTTCGGTACTACTCGTGGACCTGGCCGGGCACACCCCGGGCAGTATCGGCGTACTACTGGCCACGAATGACGGGCGCCGGGTGCTGCTCGCCGGTGACTCGGTGTGGAACCGGCTGCAGATCGAACTGATCCGGGAGAAGGCGCCCATGCCGGGACAATTGTTCGACGCCGACCGCGATATCGCCTTCCAGACCATCCATCGGCTGCACGCGCTACCCGACGGTATCGAGGTGGTCGCCGCGCACGACTACGACGCGGTGGCCGCGCTCGCGGCGCGCTGAACCCCGGCCCGGATCGGGCCGGAGAGTGCGGGAAGCCAACCTTTCCCGGATGGCTTCCCGCGTTTCCTGCGTCGGATCGAATCGCCATTAATCCGACGAGGCACAGGGGTTCCGGTGCGGTGGAACCGGCCCGATCAGGCCGAAGCGACGAAACCGGCCAGCCGCGCGCTGATCAGTTCCTCGGCCTCGCCGACCATGCGGCCGATGAGTTCGGCGCAGGTCGGGATGTCTTCGATCAGGCCCTGGCAGAGGCCGACCGACCAGATACCGGCATCGAGGTCGCCCTCTTCGAAAACACGCCGGCCGCGGGCACCGGACACCAGTTCGCGGACATCCTCGAACTTGCCGCCGGCCTTCTCGATTTCGACCACCTTACGGCTCACCTCGTTGTCGGCGACCCGGGCGGTGTTGTGCATGGTGCGGAAGATCAACTTGGTATCGCGCTCGGAGTTGGCGACGATCTGCTCCTTGACCTTCCGGTCGATGGAGGACTCCTCGGTGCACAGGAACCGGGTCCCCATGTTCACGCCGTCGGCGCCCAGCGCCAGCGCCGCGACCAGGCCGCGGGCGTCGGCGATACCGCCGGAGGCGATGATCGGGATGGTCAGCGCGCGGGCCGCCGCGGGGATCAGCACCAGCCCCGGTACATCGTCTTCGCCGGGGTGCCCGGCGCATTCGAAGCCGTCGATGCTGACCGCGTCCACACCGATCTTCTGGGCTTTGAGAGCGTGCCGGACGCTGGTGCACTTGTGCACCACCTTGATCCCGGCTTCGCGGTAGGTGGGCAGGAAGGGCTCGGGATTGCTGCCGGCGGTCTCCACGATCTTGATCCCGCTGTCCACGATCGCCCGCGCGTACTCCTCGTACGGCGGCGGGTTGATCGAGGGCAGGATGGTCAGGTTCACGCCGAACGGCTTGTCGGTGAGTTCGCGCGTGCGCTCGATCTCGCGCCGGAGGTCGTCGGGCGTGGGCTGGGTCAGTGCGGTGATGAAACCGAGCCCACCGGCGTTGGCGACGGCTGCGACGAGCTCGGCCCGGCCGACCCACATCATCCCGCCCTGCACGATCGGATGTTCGATACCGAAGGTCTCGGTGAACCTGGTCCGCAGCATCGGTGCTCTCCTCTACTTTCGCGGATAGTCCGCGTCTGCTGCATGGTGCCACGGGTGTCAGCGCCCGATCAACCCTGGAAGTGAGTCGTGATTCGCATATGTGATGGGATCTCGTGTAGCTGGGTGACGTGCGGAGCGGCGGGTATCTCCCCAAATACGCGCTTCAACGAGCGCGAACTCTTTCCCCGGTCGGGTTCCTCGGGATTAACCGCTATTCGGCCTCGATTTCCTTGCCGGTGCTGATGTGAATTGTTATTCTGCCGACATGTTCACACTGCGTGTGGCGCCGGACACTCCGGCGGGACGCGCGGTACCGAGAGGAGTACGTGGGATGTCCACCGGTGCGCAGGCCCTCGCCGAGCCGATCAGATCGCGTCGCAACCACTGGAACAACCAGCTCGCCACGCATGCGGTGATGCGGCCCGACGAGGTGGCGCTGCGCTTCCGCGGTGCCGACACCACGTGGCGGCAACTGCACGAACGGTCGCAGAAATTCGCCGACGCACTCGCGCGCCGCGGCGTCGGCTTCGGCGACCGGGTGCTCATCCTGGCCCTCAACTACCCCGAATACCTGGAGGCCGTGTTCGGGATCAATGCCCTGGGCGCGATCGCGGTCCCGGTGAACTTCCGGCTCACCCCGCCCGAAGTCGCCTATATCGTCGGCGACAGCGGCGCCAAGGCCGTGGTCACCGATACCGTGCTGCAGCCGCTGGCCACCGCGGTGCAGGGCCAGGCCCCGGGCCTCGAGCACTGCTTCGTCATCGGCGGCAGCAGTGGCGACGGGGTCGTCGGCTTCGAGGACGCGATCGCCGAGACGGGGGATGCGCACACCCCGCTCGATATCGCCGAGGACACGCCCTGCCTCATCATGTACACCTCGGGCACCACCGGCAGCCCCAAGGGCGCCGTCCTCTCGTACGGCAATATGAACTCCCAGGCGCTCACCTGTATCCGCGCGCTGCAGCTGGAGCAGGAGTCGATCGGCTTCTGCACCTCCCCGCTGTTCCATATCGCCGGTCTCGGCAGCCTGGCACCGGCCTTCCTGCTCGGCGCCAAGACGGTGCTGCATCCGCTGGGTGCCTTCAGCGCGACCGAATTCCTCGACGCCGTGGAGGCCGAACAGGCCACCTCCGCGTTCTGTGTGCCCGCCCAATGGCAGCTGATCTGTGACGAGCCGACCGTCAAGCAGCGCAAACTCGCGCTGCGGGCGCTGAGCTGGGGTGCTGCCCCCGCCTCGGACACTGTGCTGAAGGCGATGGCCGACGCATTCCCCGATGCCTTCAATGTCGCGGTATTCGGGCAGACCGAGATGTCGCCGATCACCTGTGTGCTCGAAGGCAAGGACGCCATCCGCAAACTCGGTTCGGTCGGCAAGGTCATCCCCACCATCCAGGCCCGCATCGTCGACGACGAGATGAACGATGTGGCGCCCGGCGAGGTCGGCGAGATCGTCTACCGCGGCCCCACCATGATGTCGGGGTATTGGAACAAGCCGGAGGCGACCGCGGATGCGTTCGCCGGCGGGTGGTTCCACTCCGGTGACCTGGTCCGCCAGGACGACGAGGGCTTCATCTACGTCGTGGACCGCAAGAAGGACATGATCATCTCCGGCGGCGAGAACATCTACTGCGCCGAGGTGGAGAACGTCCTCTTCTCGCATCCGAAGATCCGCGAGGCCGCGGTGATCGGCAAAGCGCACGAGAAGTGGGGCGAGGTGCCGGTCGCGGTGGTCGCGCTCAACGATCCGGCCGACGATCTCACCCTCGCGGAACTGGAATCGTTCCTCAACGAGAATCTGGCCCGCTACAAGCATCCGAAAGAGCTGGTACTCGTGGCGGAACTGCCGCGCAACGCCAGCGGCAAGGTCGTGAAAGTCGAACTGCGCAAGTTCGATTCGTAGGTAATGTTTCACGTGAAGCATGCGCCGGATCGGTTCCGCCGATCCGGCGCGCACCTGCGCGGGGAGCTCCGGCGCGCCCGGTGGCCAGGATTTTTCCCGGGCAGTGGTGCGCCCCGGGCGCGCATGGTCGATTATCTACGCCATGTCGGATCAACATGCTGCAGTCCTCGCCCTGCACTGGCAGGTGAACGTTATTCGGCCGGAAGGGTTCTTCGGCCCGATGCTGGCCGAACCGGTGGCCGCCAGCGGAGTGGTACAGCGGGCCGCGGACTTCCACAAACAGGCGGCGGAGCTGGGACTGCCGATCATCTGCACCCGGTTCACTGTCCCGGAAGGGGAAGGGCGGCTGGTGCGCAATACCGGGTTCATGCAGTCGGTCGGGGCGGCCCAGCACGAATTCCGTCCGGACGCACCGGGAAGCCAACTGATCGACGAGATCGCCGGGCAGGCCGACCGGATCGTCGACAACCAGAAACTGTCGGGGCTGGCCGGTAACGACCTGCCGCGCTGGCTGGCCGAGAACGATATCGACACCCTGTTCCTGACCGGTGTCGCCACCAACCTCACCGTCGAGCAGACCGCACGCCATGGCACCGACCTCGGCTTCACCGTCTACACGGTCGCCGACTGCGTGGCCGCCGCCGACCCCCAGGTGCACATGGCCTCCCTGGCGAATATCGCGCTCGTCAGCGCCGGCCTCCGCACCACCGCGGACGCCTTCGACGACCTCGATTGACCCCTCCGTGGCCGGCGCCCGACCGGTTCCGGGGGCGACTGACCGTGCGCCGTCGGTCGACCGGCGACCGTCGAGACCGACAGTGTGCGGGCCTCCCTCCGAGGCCGGTCGGGGCGCACGTCTGCGTAGACCTTCCGTGGTCGCGGCGCGCCCGGTTCTCGAGCGCGTGCGGCCGGCGGCCCGGAGACCGGCGACGGTTGCGCGTTGACAGTGCAGTGAGCCTCACCGGATTGGCCGACGTGCACGTCTGCGCGCACTTTCCGCCTGCTCCAATGGATCTGCATCCGTGGTCGGGGCGCGCCCCGACCCGCGCGCCGCAGGCGCGCAAATAGACACAGCTCAGATCATGTTCTTCTCGGTCATCCAGCGCATCACCTGCCAGCCGCAGAACACCGGGATCCAGCAGGTGAGCACCCGGTAGAGCAGCACCGAAGGTACCGCCACCGCGGCGGGGAGACCGAAGGCGGCCAGACCGCCGATCAGCGCGGCCTCGACCGCGCCGACACCGCCCGGTGTCGGCGCGGCCGAAGCCAGGGTGCCGCCGATCATTGTCACGATGGTGACGGTGACGAAGGTCGTGCCGCCGCCGAACGCCTGGACACTGGCGAACAGCGCGAGCGCCTGCCCGAGGGTCAGTGCCGCGCAACCGAGCACGATGATCACGCAGCGTTTCGGGTCGCGGGCCAGCAGCGCCAGCTCACCGACCACCTCCTGTACCTGTGGGAGCACCGAATTGTTCAACCAGCGCCGCAGTTTCGGCACGAACATGAAGGTGCCGACGATCCCCACTCCGACCCCGGCGATCAGGTAGAGGATCGTCGGCGAGGGGACGAAATGCGACAGGTCCGCCGAGGTCCCGGCGGCCACACTGAACAGCACCAGCAATCCGATATGCGTGCAGACCTGCACGGCCTGCTGTAGTGCGACCGCGGCCGTGGCACGCACCGCACCGACCCCGCCCTTCTGCAGGAAGCGCACGCTCAGGGCCAATCCGCCCACGCGCGCCGGGGTGGTGGTGGCGGCGAAGGTGTTCGCGATCTGCATGAGGACCAGCGGCCAGTACTTCACCACGCTGGACGCACACGCCCACAGTGCCGCGGCCGTGCCGAGGTAGGTCAGCGACGACAGTGCCAGTCCGGCCAGGGCCCACCACCAGTGGGCCTCTTTGAGCTGGGTGAAGAAGGTCGGTACCGCGCTGATGAACGGATAGGCCACGTAGACCAGGCCGATCAGCAGGACCAGTTGGATGAGGCTTTTGCGGTTGAACCGGGTGATCTGCTCGGCCTCGATCCGGTCCTCGCCGGTCTGGGTGCGGACCTCTTCGCGGGCAGCCGACACCACCGACTTCCAGTCCGGGATGGATTTACGGATGCCGCCCGGCATGGCGAATTTGGTGAGCCGGCGCGACGCCGTGAGCACGGTCTGCTCGCCGAGCACGCCGATCGCCGATCGCACCGCCGCCTCGGCGCCGAAAACCGCCGTCATCGAAACCAGCAGCTGGGCGATATCGGATTGCAGCTGCGCGTCGGAGGCGCACAGTTCCGCCGCGGTGAAACCGCCGAACAGCGCGCCTTCGGGTCCTATCCGGATCTCGGCGGGCCGCAGCTCACCGTGCGCGATCCCGCGTTCGCGCAGCACCGTCAGTGCCCGCCACACCGAATCGAGGGCCGCGGTATCGGCGGGGTCCTGTTCGATCGAGCGCCCGGCCGGCAGTGTATGCGCGTACAGCATCCAGCCGCGCGGCAATCCGGCCACCGTGACCGGCCGGTGCGCGGCCAGGTCGAGTTCGGCCAGCGCGATCGCCATCAGCGCGCGATGCTCGACCGCGCGATGCATGGAACCGTGCAGTGGCGCGGTCTCGCTGGAGCGGAAGGTCAGCCAGCGCCACAACTGGCGCAGCGCGCTCAGCGAACGCTGATTCTTGCCGTACAGTTCGACCACCAGCGCCCGCTCGCGCTCCTCCACGGTCGCCGAGAGCAGCAACGCGCCGGGACCGGCCGGCCGGACGACGGTGAACCGGGTGACGGTGTAGTCGCGGCGGGCCAGTTGGCGCACCGCCGCTTCCAGCGGCACCTCCAGCGCCGGGGTCCCCACCAGCAGCACGATCACCGCCCCGACCAGCCAGCCCACCACGAGGCCGAACATGGCGCGGGCCGGAACCACGGTGCTGACCACCAGGTGGATCGGCGCGAAGGCCAGCAGCAGCACCCACAACCAGCGTCGCGGCCGCACCGGCAGCCACGGGCTGGAGACGGTGAGCACCGCGGCCAGCATGGCGATCCAGCGGGGGTCGTCCAGGAACTGCTGCAGGAAGGTCTTGTCGTCCAGATTCTCCGGGACCTGTAGATGCCACTGCGGGGCCGACAATCCACTCGGTGTGATGGACAGCAGCAGTACCGCGGTGAGCCCGGCGGTGGCGTAACCGGCGAGCAGTTTCCACTGCCGGCCGAACGCCAGTTCCACCAGGATCGCGAACGGCAGGATGAGGATGGCGATCCCGTACAGCAGATAGACCAGGTTCGACTGGTCGGGGTTGAGGAATCCGACGATATTGGAGACCGAACGTTCCAGCGCCAGCCATTCGGGCCGGGTGATCAGGGAGCCGGCGATGACGACGGCCACACCGACGGCCGCGAAGACGACACGGAGAATATCGCTGGTCCGCCGCGTGAGCGGCTGGAGGAGACTGCCCGTGACCGGGATCTCCCGCCCATCGACTCGCATGTCGTATCGGTACTTTCGGATCGAGGTGACGCTGACGGGCCGGTCACGCCCACCAGCAGGTGAGTATGCAGGAGCCCGAGCCGGACGATACACACCAACACGCTGTCAGAATCCAGGGGTGAGTGGTGATCAACGCATCTGTTTCATAGGAGATTCTTTTGTCGCCGGGGTGGGCGACCCGCAGGCTCTGGGCTGGACCGGCCGCCTGACCGCGCACGCCCGCGCCGCCGGAGCGGCGTGGACGACGTACAACCTCGGAGTGCGTGGGCACACTTCCGCCGATATCGTCGCGCGATGGTCCGCGGAATGCCTGGTACGCCTGCCGGCGGGGTCGGACGGACGGGTGGTGTTCTCCTTCGGGGTGAACGACACCGTGGTCGCCGCGGGCCGGCCCCTGGTCGAGACGCAGAACTCGGTGACGAATCTGTCCGTGCTGCTCACCACCGCGCAGGCGCAGGAGTGGCCGGTGCTGGTGGTGGGTCCGCCGCCGGTCGATGAGACCGGGCACAATCATCGGATCGAGGAGCTGGACCGGCGCTTCGAGCAGACGTGTGCCGAGTTCGGGGTGCCGTATGCGGCGTCGTTCCGGCTGTTGGCCGAGGATCCGGTCTGGCGGGAGCAGGTGCGGGCCGGGGACGGGGCACATCCCGCCGCGGAGGGTTATGCCGCGTTCGCCGCGCGGCTGCTGCCTCCGTGGCGTCGATGGCTGGGTTACTGAGTGCTCCCACGGATAAATAGGATAGAATTTCCGTAAATCGGGGTTCCTCACCGGAAAATGTCCCAGACGGTGAGTTGTCCGCATCCGGCCGCCGGGCGTCAGTTCGCCGATACGCCCGGTGCCGGAGCGTTCCGCATGACCGCGAAGACCTCCCCGAGTTCGGGCACCGACCGCTCCAGTTCGTCGCCGAAATCGCATTCGCATTCCAGCTGGCTCAAGGTGCCGACCATGGTGAGCGCGGCCCGCGCGAACGGAGTGCAATCCGGGGGCAGGGTGAGTTCACGCATCACATTCGTCAACCGCAGCGCGGTGGTACGCAGCACCTGCTTGCGCAACCACGGTGTGGTGATACGGAACCGCGGGTGCCGCACCGGCTCCGCGCAGGCCGACAGGGCCGCGTCGAGCGCCACCGCGTCGAAAGCACGGCCGGGCAGCGCGAACCCGTGCGCCCGCACCGCCGTCTCCACCGCCGCCGGGCCGCCGTTGAAGATCGCGTCGCACATCTCGACCACCAGCCGGGTGAAACCCGGATGCGGCCACGGCGCGCACGCACCGAAATCCACCACCCCCAGGCGGCCGTCGGCGAGCAGCCGCAGATTGCCCGGATGCGGGTCGCAGTACAGCAGCCCGTGCTGCTCCCATCCGGTCAGCACGAACCGCATCATCAGCTCGCCGACCCGGTCCCGCTGCGCCCGGCTCCCGGACTCGATGAGCCGGATGGCCGGAATCCCGTCGAGCCATTCCGAGACGAGCACATCGCCGCGCTGATCCAGCACCTCGGGCACCCGGAATTCGGCACTGTCGGTATACACCCGCGCGAACGCCCGCTGATTATCGGCCTCGGCCGCGTAATCCAGTTCCGCCCGCACACTCTCGCAGAGTGCCTCGGTCACCGATTTCACATCCGCGCCCGGCAGGAACACCGACGCCAATGTCGAGATCCGCCGCAGCTGCACCAGATCCGACTCCACCGCCGCCCGGGCGCCGGGATACATGACCTTCACCGCGACCGCGCGCCCGTCGTGCCAGACCCCCCGATGCACCTGGCCGATCGACGCGGCGGCCGCCCGCCGATCGTCGAACTCGCGAAACAGCTCCCGCCAATCCGGCCCCAGATGCTCGGCCAGCACGGCGTGCACGGTGGCGGGCAGCATCACCGGCGCCGAATCCTGCAACCTGGCCAGCGCGATCTGGTACGGGGCAGCTATATCGCGAGGCAGTGCCAGCTGGTAGATCGCCAGCAGCTGGCCGAGTTTGGCCGCGCAGCCCTTCAGTTCACCCAGCACCGCGAACATGTGCTCGGCGGTCCGGGACTGGATATCCCGATTCACCTCCTGCGCCGGGCGGCCGAGCGCCCGGCGGCCCGCGCCCGCCGCCTGCCGGCCCGCGAACGCGACCGGTAGTGCTACGAGCTTGGCGCTGCGCAGCGCCCGGCGCACCGGCGGCGCGCCAGGATCACGTCGACTGCTCATACCTCATCCCCAGAAGCGATTCGCCAGTTCTCCTGTGCAGTCTGGCATATTTGCGCATAGACTGTCTGGGACGTATCAGCTGCCGAGAAAGGTGCCTCCATGGGATCCCGCACGGTGGTCGCCGACGTCGCAGACGAACTGGCACGTCGGGTCGCCGCAGGGGAATATCAGCCGGGCGAGCTGATGCCCTCGGTCCGGCAGGTCGCCGAGGAATTCGAGATGAACCGGGCCACCGCCCAGCTCACCCTCGGCAGGCTGGAGTCCTACGGATTCGTCGAGGCACGGCGCGGTAAGGGTTTCACCATCCGTGAGGTCCGCGCGGCCGGCGGCCTGGACGTCTACCGGCACCTCTTCCGGTTCTCCATCCCGATGCCCGAGGTCGCGATCGAGATGTTCCGCGATATCGTCGAGGTCGAGCGCGGCATCGTGATGGACGCACTGCTCTCCTACACCGGTCTCGCCCACGGTGTCGCCGCCGCGGCCGGGGTCGACCTCGCCGAACTGAAAGCCGAGATCGACACCCTGGAAACGCTGGCGCGGCTGGACGTTCCCGACTATCGGCGAATTCTCGCCATCGAGATCGGGGTGGTCCGCAAACTGCTCGTAGCCCTCGAATCGAGTATGCAGCGAGCCATTCTGAACTCCATCGGCGAAATGGTGCTCGAAGTCCCGGAGGCCGTCGACGCCTACTTCGCCGGTGCCGCCGATCTGCACGTCCTGGTGTGGCGGGCACTGATCGCGGTCTGGGAATCGGAATCCGGACCCACCCCGGCCCAGCTGGCACTGTTCGAGGACCTGTTCGGGATGTACCACAACAAGGTCATCGCCCGGTTCGAGGAATTGCTCGGCGCCGAGGACGAAGCCGAAGAAATCCACGCGGCCACCGCCTGAGCGAGGTTGCGAGACCACCGGAAGACGAATCCGGCCGCGACTTCCTGACCCGCGTAAGTCCACATGCCGCTCACCGACCGGCAAGGCGGTGCTGTGGGCTCACCGGCAAGGGCGGGTTGTGAGCTTGCTCGTGAAGGTGGGGATGTCGGCTTGCTCGTAAAGGTGCTGTGTTTTTGGCGCGCTGGCGCGCGCGGGGTTGAGGCCCCCTTGGTCTCGCCGTTTCGGCCTCGAGACTCGAGCTTCGCTCATGCGCTTTCGAGGCCGAAACGGCGAGACGGGCCTCAACCCGTGTGTGGCGTCGACCCCGCGACGCCACACACGTGCCCGATTACACCGAATCGTTGAGCTTGTTCAGCCGTTCGCAGGCCGTGACGTACTCCTCGACCAGGCGGTTCATCACGTCGGCCGAGCGTTCCGTCTTGTTCATCATGCCGACCACCTGGCCGACCGGGTTGAAGTTCACGTCCTTGGCGGCTTCCGGGTAGCGGTGGCCGCGCTTCACGCCGTCCAGGGCCACCATCATCTGCAGCGGCATGGGCAGCGGGTCGGGGGTGTCGGCGGACTCCCAGGCGTCGGTCCAGTCGTTGCGCAGCATACGGGCCGGTTTGCCGGTCCAGGCGCGGGAGCGGATGGTGTCGTGGCTGGTGGCGTCGATGTAGGTCTTCATCTGGGCGGGGGGCACATTGGCCTCTTCCACGGTCAGCCAGATGGAGCCGGTCCACGCGCCCGCGGCGCCCATCGCCATCGCGGCGGCGACCTGGCGGCCGTCGCCGATTCCGCCGGCCGCGAGTACCGGCAGATCACCCACGGCGTCGATGACCTGCGGCCACAGCACCAGCGAGGAGACCTCGCCGCAGTGGCCGCCGCCCTCGGTGCCCTGGCAGACCACGAAGTCCAGGCCGGCGTCCTTGTGGTTCAGCGCGTGTTTCACCGAACCGCACAGCGCGCCGATCAGCCGACCGGATTCCTGGATCTGGGAGACGAACTCCGGCGGCGGGGTGCCGAGCGCGTTGGCGACCAGCTTCGCTTTCGGATGCCGCAGGATCACCTCGACCTGCGGCGCGGCGGTGGTGGCGGTCCAGCCGAGCAACTGCGGGTGGACCTCTTCTTCGGGGAGCTTCGGCACGCCGTGGTCGGCGAGGATCTTTTCGGCGAAGTCGCGATGCCCCTGGGGGACGTGTTTGGCGAGTTCGGCCTCGAGCTGTTCGGGGGACAGGCCGTCGATGCCCTTGCCCTCGTATTTGGACGGGATGACGAGGTCGACGCCGTAGGGGTTGTCGCCCACGTGTTCATCCAGCCAGGCCAGTTCGACCTCGAGCTGTTCGGCGGTGAACCCGACCGCGCCGAGTACGCCGAGACCGCCGGCGTTGCTGACCGCGGCCGCCACATCGCGGCAGTGGGTGAAGGCGAAGATGGGGAACTCGATCCCCAGCCGGTCGCAGATATCGGTACGCATGGCGGTGCTGTCTCCCTATGCCTGGAACGAGTTACATAATTGCCGCGCGGCGGCTGATCCGGCCGCTGTCACCCGCGCGGCCCGAATACGGCGAACACCTCCGATAACGGTGGTCGGCGCAGTGGAACGCGACGGGTGTCATACCTTGAATGTAACACGTTCTAGTTTTATTGGAACCGGTTCAGCCACGTGCCCTCGGCCCGGCCGCCCGCACCGGCGTCGCCTCTTCCGGATCCGCCGCGGCGTGTACCCGTGGTGCCCGCACCGGCACCCTCAGGAACACCCAGAACAACACCACCAGCAGGGTGGCCCGACCCCAGACGCCGAACCGGACCACCGCCTCCATCAGCTCGACCGAATGCCCGGTCCCCATCGTGTAGAAGTAGCGGAAGACGCCCACCCCGATCGCTATATCGGCGACCAGATAGCTCCACACGACCGGCCACGGCACCGCCAGCAGCACGAGGAACGGGATCAGCCACAGGGTGTACTGCGGCGAATGCACCTTGTGGAACAGCAGGAACCCGCACAGCATCGCCCCGCTGACGCCGAGCCACGGGTACACGCCGGAGTGGGTGTACCGCAGCCACCCCGCCCCCACGGCCACGGCGAACGACACGATGATCAGCGTCGGTGAGGCGATCGACACGATCTCCGTGAACGCGGCGCTGCTCAGCGGGTCGGAGCCGAACAGCGGCCGCAGACCCCAGTACCAGATCGAATTGGTGGTGATATCGGCCTCGCGCTGTTGCTGGAACTCGATCGAGGCACGCCAGCCGTCGAAACCGGCCAGCGCGAACGGCAGATTGACCGCCACCACCGTGCCGCATGCGGCGGCCGCGGTGCCCAGCGCACCGGCCACATCCGGCCTGGTGCGTTCTCCCGGGCCGGTGCGCCCCCGCTCCCCGCCGGTCAGCACGTACAGCAGCAGCGGGATCACGAAGATCGCCGGATAGATCTTGAAACAGAAGCCCAGGCCCAGCAGCATCGCCGCCACCGCCCCACGGCTGCGTAACGGCCAACGGGTGGTGGCCATGACCGCGGCGGCCGTCACCGTCGTGCACACCACCGGAAGTTCCCAATTATGGAACGCGTACAGCACCAGCGGTGGTCCCGCGGCCCACAGCAGCGCGGCCCGCCCGGCCAAGCGGGCCAGCAGCCAGGCGGTGACCAGGGCGAACGGTGCCAGCAGCAGTGCCGAACGGAGCAGGAAGGCCGCGTCGTTGTGGGCCCCCAGCGCGCCGAGCCACATCAGCAGCCCGCTCAGCACCGGATATTCCACGGCGCCGCCGGTAAGGGTGCCGTCGGCGGTGATGCCGCCGTGCACGTAGGGAAAAATATGCTGATCGATATCGCGGCCCAGCCAGAGGAACTGGATATCGGAATAACAGACCCGGGCGTCCTTGACGTAATCGAAAGCGGCACTGCGACCGTCGTCGCGGAAGGGGGCTCCGGCGCAGCGCGCCTTGTTGAGAAATGCCACCACGAGGGTCGCGCCGCACAACAGCACAACCGTGAGGACGGCGGTACCGCGGCCGACGCGATCGGCCCCGGGCACACGTACGGCCGGTCCGATCGACATACCGACACACTAGTGGGCTCCGCCACGTGCCGCCGCGCGATCGTATCGGCACCGGTCGCCGGTTGTGCCCGTGTCCGGCCAGGTCGGAAGATGTACGAGAAATATTCGAAATCGACCTCGATCCGAGTGCGGAATTCCATTTCGCGACTGCGGCGGCAAGGTCGTCATAGTGCCGAAGATCGATTTCGTTTCCAGCGGTCCGCTCGGGTACTCTTGCCCGGTTGCTGACGCAACGACCCTCCTGCCACGGACCGTCCGTGGCCGACCCCAGACCACAGGAGGTGATTGGTTCGTGCGTCATTACGAAGTGATGGTCATCCTCGATCCGAGCATGGACGAGCGTACTGTCGGACCGTCCCTGGAAACTATGCTCGGCGTAGTCCGTACCGAGGGCGGCAAAATCGACAAGGTCGATATCTGGGGCCGTAAGCGCCTCGCCTACGAGATTCGTAAACAGGCCGAAGGCATCTACGCGGTGGTCGATCTGACCGCGGAGCCCGCCACCGTGAACGAACTCGACCGCCAGCTGGGCCTCAACGAGCAGGTCCTGCGCACCAAGGTTCTGCGCAACGACAAGTAGTTCCGGCGCTACCGCCGTTTCGTCGGAGCCTGTCTCTAGGCTCTAGCGCAACAGGCGAGTGCACCCGGACTGCACACCGAGCAGGAGGAACCCCCATGGCAGCTGGCGATACGGTAATCACGGTCATCGGAAATCTGACGGCCGATCCCGAGCTTCGATTCACGCCCGCGGGCGCGGCGGTGGCCAATTTCACCGTGGCCTCGACACCCCGCATTTTCGACCGTAATACCAACGAGTGGAAAGACGGCGAAGCGCTGTTCCTGCGCTGCAATATCTGGCGCGAGGCCGCGGAGAATGTCGCGGAGAGCCTCACCAGGGGATCCCGTGTGATCGTCAGCGGACGGCTCAAGCAGCGCTCCTTCGAAACCCGTGAGGGCGAGAAGCGCACGGTCGTCGAGCTCGAGGTCGACGAGGTCGGTCCGTCGCTGCGGTACGCCACGGCCAAGGTCAACAAGACCAGTCGCGGTGGCGGCGGCGGTGGATTCGGTTCCAATAGCGGCGGTGGTGGTAACTACAACGCCGGAAACGGTGGCGGTGGACGGTCCGAGCAGGGCGCTGCGGATGACCCATGGGGTAGCGCGCCCGCGGCCGGCTCCTTCGGGGGCGGGCGGACGGACGATGAACCGCCGTTCTGAGACGGCCCGCATCGGCCCGCATCAGCGGGCCACCAAGAATACGGAGTGAACGAAAATGGCCAAGGCACCGGCGCGCGAAAAGGTGCTCAAGAAGAAGGCTTGCGCTTTCTGCAAAGAGAGCAAGTCCGGCATCGTCGACATCAACTACAAAGATGTGCCGCTGCTGCGCAAGTACGTCAGTGAGCGTGGCAAGATCCGCGCTCGCCGGGTCACCGGCAACTGCGTACAGCACCAGCGCGATATCGCTATCGCGGTGAAGAACTCGCGTGAGATGGCGCTGCTGCCCTACGTGTCGACGGCTCGCTGAGAAAGGTCGGTCAAGCATATGAAGCTCATTCTGACTGCCGATGTGGACAACCTCGGCGCTCCCGGCGACACCGTCGAGGTCAAGGACGGCTACGGCCGTAACTACCTGCTGCCCCGTGGGCTGGCCATCGTCGCCAGCCGCGGTGCGCAGAAGCAGGTCGAGGGAATCCGCCGGGCCCAGGAGGCCCGCCGGGTGCGCGATCTCGGCCATGCCAACGAACTGAAGCAGGCCCTCGAGGGCCTCGAGGGTGTTTCGCTGTCGGTCAAGACCGCGGGCACCGGAAAACTCTTCGGTTCGGTCACCCAGTCCGATGTCGCCGCCGCCATCAAGTCGGCGGGGGGCCCGGTACTGGACAAGCGCAGCATCGAACTGCCGAAGTCGCATATCAAGGCCACCGGTAAGCACCAGGTGACCGTCCATCTGCACCCGGACGTCGCTGCGAAATTTGCTCTGGAGGTCGTGGCCGCCGGCTGAGTCGGCCCACGAATACATACCCCGAAACCGGGGATCACGTCCGCTCGGCCATGGGTAGACGTGATCTCCGGTCGGTTGTGCTTTGCCATAGCAATCGCCGGTTAGCTAGACGGTTGCTGAAATTCTTGTGATGGCGGGCGCCTGCATATCCGCAGGCCGCGCCGCTTCGAGGTGGGGGTGTCTTATCCACAAGATGTGAGTCCTGTGGATCGATCACAAAACCAACCGGACGTAATGTGACGCAGCTCATATCTGTTCGCTTGTCTGTCAACTCAACACGCCCGGATGTTCAACATCTCCGACACGCCGATGCTTTGTTTATCCACACTGCGTGGTCGCGAAAAATCTAGATCTAGCTGGGCATTTTCCCGGGCTGACCTGCGTTTTCCCCAAGTTGTCCACAAGTTGTGCACAACCTGAGGTGAACTATCCCCAGGTTATCCACAGGTATGTGCACAGGCGTGGTTGGCATGTGGATAGAACCTCGCCTAGGTTCATCGCAGCACCATGTGCGACACCACGCCACCATGCGGGGGTTCGGTTCTCTCTGGGTGATAGCTGGTACGCCTGACCACTGGTCACCGGCGCTTCGGCATCTCGGCGAACTTGTCGGACCCGTGGGGTAGAACCGGTCGTCGAAGGGTGCGTCCGGTCAGAAGGAGAGGACGGTCGAGTCGGATGGCAGTCGTCGATGACCGCGGGCACACGGACTTCCCGCCGGAGCCCCCCGGCGAGGATTTCGGGCGCCAGCCGCCACACGATATGGCGGCCGAACAGTCGGTGCTCGGCGGCATGCTGCTCAGCAAGGACGCCATCGCCGACGTGGTCGAAGTATTGCGCTCCGGTGATTTCTACCGACCCGCCCATCAGGCCGTGTACGACGCCATCCTCGATCTCTACGGACGCGGAGAACCCGCGGACCCGGTCACCGTCGCCGCCGGCCTGGACCGCAGCGGTGAACTGAAGAGAATCGGCGGTGCCCCCTACCTGGTCACCCTCACCCAGACCGTCCCCACCGCGGCGAACGCCGGTTTCTACGCCGAGATCGTGGCCGAGAAGGCGATCCTGCGCCGCCTGGTCGAAGCCGGCACCCGCATCGTGCAGTACGGCTATGCGGGCGCCGACGGCCAGGACGTCGCCGAGGTGGTCGACCGCGCCCAGGCCGAGGTCTACGAGGTCACCGAACGCCGGACCTCCGAAGATTTCCTCCCGCTGGAGGAACTCCTCCAGCCCACCATGGACGAGATCGACTCCATCGCCTCCCGGGGCGGTATCTCCCTCGGCGTACCGACCGGATTCTCCGAACTGGACGAACTCACCAACGGCCTGCACCCGGGTCAGATGATCATCGTCGCGGCGAGACCCGGGGTCGGCAAATCGACTTTGGGAATGGATTTCATGCGCAGTGCCTCGATTCGGCACGGGCTGGCGAGTGTGATCTTCTCACTGGAGATGAGCCGGACCGAGATCGTCATGCGCCTGCTGTCGGCCGAGGCGAAGATCAAGCTCGGGGATATGCGGGCCGGCCGGATGAGCGACGACGACTGGACCAAATTGGCGCGGCGGATGAGCGAGATCAGCGAAGCGCCGCTGTTCGTGGATGATTCGCCGAACCTCACCATGATGGAGATCCGGGCCAAGGCGCGGCGACTGAAACAGCGTCACGACCTGAAACTCGTTGTGGTGGACTACCTCCAGCTGATGACCTCGGGTAAGAAGGTCGAATCCCGGCAGCAGGAGGTATCGGATTTCTCCCGAAACCTGAAGCTGCTGGCCAAGGAGCTGGAAGTTCCCGTCATCGCGATCAGTCAGTTGAACCGTGGTCCGGAACAGCGCACCGACAAACGCCCACAGGTCTCCGACCTGCGCGAATCCGGCTCGCTCGAGCAGGACGCGGATATGGTTATCCTGCTGCACCGGCCGGACGCGTTCGAGCGCGACGATCCGCGTGGTGGCGAAGCGGACCTGATCGTCGGCAAGCACCGTAACGGGCCCACGGCAACCATCACCGTCGCTCACCAGCTGCATCTATCGCGCTTCGTCGATATGGCCCGCGGCTGAGCATTGCTGTGGGAGCTCGAAAATGTCGCCAAGTCGCTCGGTTCGGACGACCTTGGTCGACGTGGGCGAACTCTTCGAATTACTCGACCGCCGAGGCATGAGCGGCAACGACCCGCCAGCCACGCGAGTCGTCGTGCGCCCAGGCGCGGGTATAGCGCATCCTGGCTGCGAATGGTGATCCATGAACGCTGCCCTCGACGACGCCGAGGAACCAAGTGACCCCGGTCGTCCCTTCCACCAGTACCGTCAGCTGTTCTTCCTTGAGCTTGCTCACGATCTGAGCCTTGGTGCGGTGCAGCTCGAGATCATCGGCCTTGGTGAACGTGTCCGAGCCGAAAGTGAAGATCAGCCGGTCATCGAGCAACTCATCCAGCGCCTGGGCGTCCCCGGCCAGCTGGGCAGCCTGGAGTCGCCGCTCGGCCTCCCGCAAGTCCTTCTCCATGGCACTCAGCATGCCAGCCGAGGGCCGGTCCGGCCCTCGCGTTTCGCTGACAGCAGATCTACCACCTCGCGCGAATTCCGGATCCGACACTCACCACTGCGCCGTCGACTCTCCGGCCTGCCTTGTGACTCGTGCGGCGATGCAGCCGCCGGACCGGGTGTTCACCACTGATTCCAGTGCAGGGCCTGGTCGCGGGGGATGCGTTTGGCGGGACGGAAGTCGGTACCGACGCTGAAGGCCAGTGGGATGAGGGCCGCGAGCATGACCCGGTCGTAGGGGACATGAAGGATTTGGGCCAGCTCGCGTTCGAGTGGGGCTTGCGCGGTGGTCCAGGCGGTACCGAGACCACGGGCACGGGCGGCGAGCATGAAGCTCCACACTGCGGGAAGGATGGAACCCCAGGTTCCGGCCTGCTCGCTCACGGTCGCTTGGTCGGTACGGCCCTCGACAGCGGGGATGACGATTGCCGGCACCTGGTGGATGTGCTTGTACAGGTAGTCGAGCCCGTCGGCGATTCGTGGCCAGGAACCGTGAGCGTTCATGCGATACAGATCGCGTGAAGTCAGCGGCGTGCCCGGCGTGAGATGTACTGCCCTGCGGTAGACGTCGGCGACAGCGGCGCGCTGGGCGTTGTCGGTGACAACGAGAAAGTGCCAGCGTTGACGGTTGCGGCCGGTGGGCGCCTGGGTGGCGAGATCGACGCATTCCTCGATCAGGTGACGGGGCACGGGTTTGGTGAGGTCGAGTCGTTTGCGCACTGCTCGGGTGGTGGACAAGACCTCATCGGCGGACAGGTTCAACGACATCGAGCTTTCCTCTCGGATCGGCAGCGCTCTCCGCTTGCTCCAGAATCATCTGTGAACAGATGATTTGCGACCATACGATTAATAATGCTCTCCTGTCAAACGATCTGTGCACAGATGATTGTGATAGGTTGCTGACATGCCCACCAGGACCGATGCTCGCGCGCGGGCCGCCTACCTCCCCCGGCTCACCTCGGAACGCACGGATATCGCCTTGTGCCGCGCCTCGGCGGTGGTGGCTCGCGCCGCGGATGCCGCGGCGGCGAAGAGTGGCCTGGGAGTAGGCCATCACCTGGTCCTCAAGATGCTCGCTGCCGTCGGACCGTGTTCACAGCAGGTGCTCAGCGCCGAACTGCGTATCGATCGCAGCGTGATGGTAGGCATTGCCGATGACCTGGAGGAATCGGGTTACATCCGCCGCGAACGCGACCCGGCCGATCGACGTGCTTACGCGGTCACCATCACCGAGCCCGGGCGGCAAGCGCTCACCGAGGCGGAGGGGGCTATTCCCGATTTCCTGGACCACGCCTTCTCCGCTCTCACGCGCACCGAGCGCGACCAGCTCACCACCCTGCTGGGCAAGCTCCTGTTCGCCGATTGACGGATCCGCTGCACGCAGCGCACTCGTCTACCGCAAAGCGCGGTCACTCCCGCCGCGACGCGGCCGTGACCAAGGCATGAGGAATCGCCACAGCAGCAAGACCGGCAACATCCGCCTTGGTCTGAGGGAACCCAGAAACGGCCGGCTCAGGGGTCGCGCAGTCCGCCACGATTTTTCGGCCCTGTATCGGCTTCGTAGCGGCACTTCGGGGCAGTCGGTGGCAGGTCGGCTCGCCCGGCGGCCGCGGGCCCGGTTCAGTCGTCGGTTTTGATTTTCTTCATGATCAGGTGGGAATCCACCCGGGCGACCGCCCGCAGGCCCATGAGCTTGCCGGTCAAAAAGGTTTCGAAGACTTCGCGGTCGGCCACCGCGACACGGACGAAGTAATCGGGGCGGCCGAAGAGACGGTGGAATTCGACGACCTCGTCATAGGAGGCGATGGCCTTCTCGAATTCCTCCACGGTCTGCAGGTCGTTGATGCTGATCTCGACCGCGACGACGACCTCGAACCCGCGGCCGGTCGCGGCCGCATCGATGCGGGCTCGGTAGCCGCTGATGATCCCGGCGTCTTCGAGCCGCTTCACTCGGCGCAGGCAGGGCGGCGGGGTCAGGCCCACCCGTCTGGCCAGTTCGACATTGGTCAGACGGCCGTCCCGGCGGAGATGGAACAAAATATCTCGATCGACCGAATCCAGCTGCATTCATGTCCCACAATCGCCGAATCTGGGTATCTTCGGAAACCATATTACGTGGTCACGCACATAAAATGACAAGGTGAGCAGTTCGACGCAGACCGCAACTTCCGGCACCCCGGGCCCGCCGGGTCGCGAACCGGCGCCGCCGGAGCTGCGGGCAGCGCTGGCCGACTCCGGCTCGGTGGGCCTGGCGCTGTTCCCCCTCGGCCTGGCTCTGGGTGTTTTGGTGGTGCACTCCCAGCTGGCGTGGTGGTGGGCGCCGGTGTTCGCCGGTGTCGTCTACGCGGGGTCGCTGGAATTCCTGCTCATCGGGCTCGTCACCGCTGTCACGCCCTTGGCCCAGGTGGCCTCGACCGCGTTCCTGGTGAACTTCCGCCACGTTTTCTACGCGCTGTCCTTTCCGCTGCACCGGGTCCGCGGCCGATGGTCCAGGGGGTATGCCACCTTCGCGCTGACCGACGAGGCCTATGCGCTGACCACCGGCGCTTCGGCGCGGGAGTGGAGTGGCCGGCGCATTCTGTGGTTGCAGGTTCTGTGTCAGGGCTACTGGGTCGCCGGCGCCACCATCGGCGCCGGTGGCGCGGCGCTGCTGCCGGTTCGGCTCGACGGCCTCGACTTCGCCCTGACCGCGCTGTTCGTCGTACTCGCGGTCGACGGCTACCGCACCGAGCGCGATATCCCGGTCCCGGTCACCGCGCTGGTCTGTGCACTGGTCGCCCGGCTTCTCCTACCGGGGCAGATGCTGCCCGTCGCCCTCGGGCTTTTCACCGCCGCCCTGCTGATTCGTCGATCCTTCACCAGTAAAGAGCTCACTCGTGCCTGATACCGGCTACCTGATCGCTGCCGTCGCGGTGTGCACCGTGATCACCTGGTCGCTGCGCGCGCTACCTTTCGCCGCGCTGGCCCCGCTACGGGGCAGCGCCACCGTCGGCTATCTGAGCCGGCACATGCCCGTGGGCGTCATGGTGATCCTCGCCGCATACACCCTGCGCGACATCACCCCCGCTCAACTGAGCGTCACCGGGCCGGCGCTCGTCGTCACCCTCGCACTCCACCTGTGGCGCCGCAACGCCGTGCTCAGTGTCCTGACCGGTACTGCCCTGCACGTGACACTGACGACGCTGCTCGCCCACAGCTGAGATCATCCGGCGCCCGGCCGCAGTGCTGTCGTCATGCGTCGGACGACTCGCCAAAACTTTGGATTTTTCGATCCGGCACCGTCGAATTTCGCGGTGCGGCAGAGATTACCGCTCGAGTCGATCGGCTGCTGCCAACCGGATCACACTCTTCGAGCACGCGTCGATCGCATGCGTACAGAGTCCGATCACAACACGGAGTCCTGCATGACCGAGTCACTCATCCAGCTGCCCACCGCTGGAGAACCAGTTGTCGACACTTTCGACCGGATGATCCGGACCGGGCCCATCGTGCCCTACGAACTGCCGGGCGGAGTCCGGGCCTGGATGGCGGTCGGCCACCAGGCGGTCGGTGAGATTCTCGCCGGTGACGGCACTCTGTTCAGTCACAGCGCGAAGAACTGTCCCGCGATGCACGATGGCACCGTTCCGGCCGACTGGCCACTACGGGTCCTGACCGACGCCGATCACCTGCTCAACAAGGACGGCGCCGATCACCTGCGAATGCGCCGGGCCATCGCGCGTGCCTTCACTCCCGTCCGGGTCGCCCGACTCGAACCGCGTATCCGGCAGCTGACCAACGACCTGATCGACAAATTCGCCGACCGGCCGGAAGTCGATCTCGTCGAGCACTTCACCATGCCGCTTCCCGTCACAGTGATCTGCGAACTGTTCGGGGTACCGGTTGCCGACCGGGGAAAGTTCCGAGGCTGGACGTCCACGCTGATCTCGCACACCAGCACCGGTGAGCAGACCCGGACCGCCATGCAGGAAATGGTCGGCTATCTGACCGGGTTGGTCGCGGACAAGCACAACAACCCGGGTGACGACCTCACCTCGGATCTGGTGCAGGCCCAGCCCGAACACGGGATCGCCGATGCCGAACTGGTCGAAATGCTGTGGATCATCATCGTGGCCGGACACGAGACCACGATGCACCTGCTCGGCAACGCGGTCGTGGCCCTCTACACCTTTCCCGGTCAGCTCGCGGCGGCCATGGACGGGGATCGCTGGGCCGATGTCGTGGAGGAGGCATTGCGCTACCGGAACGCGGCCTGCGCGATGTTCAACCGGTATGCCTTGCAGGATGTTCGGATCGCGGGTGTGGACATCCCCCGGGGGGCGATCGTGGGCTGGTACGCGGGAGTCGGACGCGATCCGCGGAAATACTCGAACGCCGAGGTCTTCGATATCGATCGCGACGACATCGATCAGCTGGGCTTCGGCCGCGGTCCGCACTTCTGCCTCGGCGCACATCTGGCCCGGTTGGAGTCCCGGACCGCGCTGGCCACCCTGTTCGGTCGGTTCCCGCAGATGCGGCTCGCCTGTGATCCGGCGGAGATCCCCTATGCGCCGCAGTTCATGACCAATGGTCCGCTCTGCGTGCCGGTGCGGCTCGGATCCCGCGACTGAGCGAGCGTCGGGCCGACGATGGGGAGCTGTCAGAATTCTGTCGGACCGTTCCCGAGCGGATAGGCGGAAATGAGTATCGGACCGGCAGAGCCACCGCTATGCGGTATTCCCGGCTGACCGTCGCGAACGCGGCGGAGTGGACCGAGGTGACCGACCATTTCCTGAAGGCGGACCACCTCTACCGTGATCCGGCCGACTGGTGGGCTCGGATCGCGGTTCAAGAGTCCCCGAGTTACACCTTGCTGCGCTCCCAGCAGCGCGGTGACCATCTCATGCACCGCAACCGTTCGCATATCCGGCAGGGTCCGGGCGACTACTGCTGGATAGTGTTGCCGAGACGCGGCGAATGGCTCATCCAGCAGCAGGACCGGCTCATCAGGGTGGCGGCCCGGCGCGGATTCGTTCTCGAACTGGACCGAGCCTGCCGGGTGCTGTTACCCCGTTCGACGGCTTACGCGCTGCTCCTGCCCCGTGCGCGGCTGGAGCGCCGGCTGCCCGCCCCCGACGTGCGGACGGCGCTCGATATGTCGACGGGTCTCGGCCGGGTCGTGCAGAGCATGCTCATCGCCACCCTTGCCGCGCAGGCGGATCTGACGACACCGGAATTCGACGCCGTGTGTGACCGGGTCACCGAACTGCTGTGCCTGCTGCTCGCCGGCGACCTCGGGCCACAGCAGGCCCAGCTGACCGAAACCGTGGATGCCATCAGGGCATGCGTCCGAGAGAACATCGGGTCCGGCGATGTACGGCTGCCCGCGGTCGCGCGTGCGCTGGGCTGGTCGCCGCGTCAGCTGCGTTCGGTACTACACCGGACCGGCACCACCTATCGGGAGTTGCGGCGCAACGAAGCGTTGCGCATCGCGCGCGATCTGCTGGCGCATCCGGGACCGGAGTCCATAGCGGAGGTCGCCGCACGGTGCGGGTTCACCAACACCGGGTTCTCGACGGCGTTCAAATCCCGATACGGAGAAACACCCCGCGATTTCCGGCAGCGCCGCCGAGCCGACCTGCTCGCTGTGACACCGCCACCTCAGGAAGTCGTATCCGGGAACGAACCGTCGTTCCCGGATCTCCATCGTGGGCCGGGTGAGACCGTATCGATCGGAAACGAACCGCAGCGGAAGGGTGTTCGCGGCTTCCGGCAACGTTGACGACCGTGCCGAGGCCGGGATCAGAGATCCCGGATGACACGGCAGGGGTTGCCGGCGGCGAAGACGCGGGGCGGGATATCCCGGGTGACCACGCTGCCGGCGCCGATCACCGAGTTCTCGCCGATGGCGACTCCGGCGCAGACAATGACGCCGCCGCCCAGCCAGGTGTTGTCGCCGATGGTGATGGGCGCGGCGGATTCCCAGCCGGCCCGCCGGAGTTCGTGGTCCTCCATGGGGTGCAGCGGGGTGAGGATCTGGGCGCGGGGACCGATCGCTACATCGTTGCCGATGGTGACGGGGGCACAGTCGAGGATCACGGTGTCGTAGTTGAGGAAGGTGTTGCTGCCGATTCCGGTCAGGTAACCGTAGTCGCAGCGGAACGGCGGCATGATCACGGTGCCGGCACCACACTCGCCCAGTAGCTTGCCGAGGATTTCCTGCCGTTCGGTCTCGGCATCGGGGGCGGTGTCGTTGTAGCGGGCGGTCAGCGCGTGACAGGCGCGGCGTTCCGCGACGAGTTCCGGGTCGTTGCCGCGATAGAGATCGCCGCGCAGCATACGTTCCTTATCGGTCGCCATGATTTCGATACTGCCGGATCGGCGCGGTGTGTGTGGCGACACCTGCCGGCCGTTCGGTGGTGCCGTGCAGCGGAAAGGCTGTGTGGCGGCGCGGTCCGGACCTCGGCGAAGTTCCGGTGCCGGTGTTTTGTTGTGCGCGGCACCGCATGGTCACACGCGGCGTCCCCGGAGCGGCGCAGTGGGGGCTGTTCGATGTCGGGGTAGGTGTTTTCCCAGCTCACGGACGTAAGCTAGGGGTGTAACGTCCGCTCGTCGAGGAGGACGGCAATGGTCGAGAGTCCGCGAACGATCGCCGGAACCGAACCGGCGCTGCCCGCGGGTGCGGACGCGGAGCGGTTCGCCGGGTACGGAGTGATGGGTCAGCCGTTCGCGAGCGGCCACTACCTGGCGTTCCGGCATTTCGCTGCCAGCTCGGTGGGGTCCGGATACGAATCGATCTGGCACCGGAACCCGGATCGGGAATGGGTCATATACAGCAGCGTCGCGCCGGAGACCAGTTGTGTGCGGTACTACGGTGCCGCGCTGGTGGACGCGCGGGTCGCGGATATCTCGGTGACCTGGACGGGGCCCTTCGCGCTGACGGTGCGGATGCCCGGCACGCTGGTATGGGAGATCGAGCTGGGGCGCTCGCCCGCGACGACGGCGATGACGGCGCTGGGCAGCGTGCTGCCCGCGGCACTGTGGCGAAACCCCACGGTGCTGTCGGTCATGTCGCGGGTGGCGGGTCCGGCGCTGGGCGTGGGGCGGGTGCGGTTGCGTGGCACCGCCCCGAACGGGCAATGGTTCCGGCTCGAGCCGCGGATGCTGTGGACGGTCGAGCGCACGGCGGCCCGGATCGACGGCGTGGATATCGGCCCGGCCGGGCCGTTGGCCGAGCAGACGGCGCTCGGTGACTTCCGGTTACCGCAGCGCGGCATGTTCGCGGTGGGTCGGGCGTATTTCGAGCAGTACGACGCTGCGCGGCACAAGATGGGGGCACCGGGGGCTTGATGGCCGGGCCGCCCGGGGTCGCGCGCGGCGAGGTCCGGCCGGCCGCGTGAAGAAGTGCGTTGCTTCTACCCGATGAAACGGCAATGGGAGCCGACCCTCGGGTCCGCTCCCACTGCCGTTCGGGATGTGTCGTGTCAGCCCACCGGGGCCGGCTCCGAAGCCTCGGTGGGTTTCGGATCGTCTTCCTTGCGGTTGCGGCGGATGCTGGAGAGCACCGCGGCACCGATGAAGGCGATACCGATGAGACCGGTGACGAGCTCGTGGACGTGGATATCGCCCACCGTGATCAGCAGGATCAGGGCCAGTGCGCCGATGGCCCAGTGGGCGCCGTGCTCGAGGTACACGTATTCGTTCAGCGTGCCCTTGCGCACCAGGTAGACCGTGATCGACCGGACGAACATGGCACCGATCAGGCCGAGGCCCAGCGCGATGATGATCGGGTCGGCGGTGATGGCGAAGGCGCCGATCACGCCGTCGAAGGAGAACGAGGCGTCGAGGACCTCGAGGTAGAGGAACAGGAAGAATCCGGCCTTACCGGTGGCCTTGGCCAGCCCGGACGGGCCGCCGGCGGCTTCCTCGGCGTGCTCCTCGGCGTTGAACATCGAACCCAGACCGTCGACGGCGATGTAGATGATCATGCCGAGCAGACCGGCCAGCAGCACGGTGGAGCGGTCGTCTTCGTGGGCGAGGAACTCCGCGGCCAGCACCAGGCCGATACCGGCGACGACCACCGACATCATGTCCAGTTTGCCGGCCTTGGCCAGGGGGCGTTCGATCCAGGACAGCCAGGTGATCTCGCGGTCTTCGAGGATGAAGTTGAGGAACAGCATCGCCAGGAACATGCCGCCGAACGCCGCGATCTGCGGGTGCGCACCGGTGAGCAGGGTCTCGTAGCTGGGGGAGCCGTCGGGGAAGTAGGCGGCGTCGCCGGCGGGCGGGTTCAACGCCAGATCGAAGGCTTCGACGGGGTTCAGGCCCGCGGTGACCCACACGATGGCCAGCGGGAAGACCAGCCGCATACCGAAGACGGCGATCAGGATGCCGATGGTGAGGAAGATCTTCTGCCAGAACTCACTCATCTTTTCCAAGATGGTGGCATTGATCACGGCATTGTCGAACGACAGTGACACCTCGAGGATGCCGAGGATGAGGCAGAGTGCCAGGGCGGTCGGGCCGCCGTAGAGGAATGCCACCCCCAGCGACAGCACCGTGACGACTAAGGATAAACCGAATATGCGCAGGACCACGCTGGGACCTTTCGTGTGCGGTGGCCGGACTGCGGTCGGTATCCCGGCCTGTACGAGAAACCTGGTCGACGGTATCGACGACCAGTCACCAGCGTTGCCGTCGACCGCCTATTTGTCCAATTTGTCCCCTGGCGCCTCTGGGACAGAGAACGAGGGGGCCCGTCACCGGACCCCCTCACGCTACCCGGAGGTGTGGAATCGTCAGACGTTCACACCGTAGTCACGCGCGATACCGGACAGCCCGGACGCGTAACCCTGGCCGATGGCGCGGAACTTCCACTCGGCCCCGTTGCGGTACAGCTCACCGAAGACCATGGCGGTCTCGGTGGAGGCATCCTCGGACAGGTCGTAGCGGGCCAGCTCCTCGCCGTTCGCCCGGTTCACGACGCGGATGTAGGCGTTGCGCACCTGACCGAACGACTGCGAACGGCTGTCCGCCTCGTAGATCGAGACGGGGAAGAAGATGCTCTCGATATTCGCCGGAGTGTTGGCGAGGTCGACGTTGATGACCTCGTCGTCGCCTTCGCCCTCACCGGTGGTGTTGTCGCCGGCGTGCTCGATGGCGCCCTCGGGGGACTTGAGGTTGTTGAAGAACACGAAGTGCTGGTCGGAGACGACCTTCTTGTCGGCTCCGGTGGCGATCGCGCTGGCGTCCAGATCGAAATCGGTGCCCGTGGTGGTGCGCACATCCCAGCCCAGGCCGACGGCGACCGCAGTGAGGCCCGGCGCCGCCTTGCTCAGCGAGACGTTGCCGCCCTTGGACAAACTGACACCCATGCGGGATTCCCTTTCGTAGTCGTCTGTGATTCCCAGCATGTCGGTAACCGCCGGGTACGGAATACGACAGTAGTGGGTTTCGGTGAACTTGCGTACAAACTCGGGCAAGCCGGTCATCGGCACGCGCGGGCGGCGGGCCCGGATGGTTTGGGATCGAACGCTTTCGGAGTTCCGGCCCGCGCCGCTCCGTTCGCCGTCACGGTGTTCGGCAGTGTGCGCGCGGAGCCCGAGGGTACGCGGTGTGGCGGCGCGCGGGTGGTGGTATCTCATACCATCGGGTCTGTGGCAGGCCGCAGGCGTGGATGGTTCCGGTCGGGGGAGGATCCGTGGTTCGAACAGGCACGGTCGGCGCTGACGACGGCGTTCCTGGATATGGACCGGCGGCAGTCGGCCGCGGAGGCGGCCGCCGTGGCCGCCGAGGAGATGTTCCCGGAACGGGGGCTGGGCCGTCGCTGGGCTTCGGTGCGGGAAGACTGCTACACCGCCGCTGCGGCATACCTGCAGCTCACCGGTGAGCTGGACCAGGACGAACAGTCCGGGACACGCCGGGCGGACCGGCAGCAGCGGGTGGACGCGGTGATCCGGCAGCTGGGATCGGTCGCGCAGCGGGTCGACCGCTTCTACCACGGCGACCGGGCCGCGCTCGAGGAAGCGATCGCGGTACGGCGAGCGGTTCCCGAACTGGTCGAGCGGGTCGCCGCCGATGCGGCACGGGTGCGCAGGCAGGCGGCCGAATCGGAATACGCCGAGTATGCCTCGGTGCGCGCGGGCGCCGAGGCGGTGGATGAGGCAATGCTCACACTGACCGCGGTGCCGCCGGAGGAACGCGGCCGGGCCCGGGCGGCGGCGAACCGGCTGGCTTCCGTTACGGCCGATTTGTCGGAATCGTTGGCCCAGGCCCCTTCTCGGGCCCCGGCCGCGCGCAACGCCATCTCCTCGGTCACCACCCGGCTCGCCGCGGTCCGCACCCGGGCCGAGCGGATCGGGCCCGCGCATTCTGCGTTGCTGCGAGAGTTCAATGCTGCGAGTTCGGCGGATCTGGCCGACAATGGGCGAACCAGCGAGCGTCATATCGCCGCCGCGGCACAAGCCCTGGCCGGGGCCCGTGCCGCCGCGGCCGAGAACACCCCGGAGCAGGCCCTTGAACTGACCACCACCGCGCGCGGCCACCTCGCCGACGCCGAACAACTGGTCGATGCCGTGACCAAGCGGCTGGCCGAGTTGCGGGCGGTCCGCGAAGATCCGCGCCAACGCGCCGAGGCCGTACGGTTCCGCCTCCGGGACGCCCAGATGCTGGCGGTGTCACGGGGACTGGTCGCCGAATGGGGTTCGGTACTGGACGCTCAGGTCGAGCGCCTCGACCGGGTGGCCGCGTCCCTCACCGGGCGGCACCCCGACTATTGGGCGTATGTAAACGAACTCGACACCATCACCGAATTCATTGCCGGGGTTGTCGAGCGAATGCGGAAACAACCACCACCGGGACAACGACGAGGATGAGACGGGGGCTCGATGACCGCAGGCACGGCCGTCCGGCAGGAAATTTCCCTGTACAAGCAGGTACCGCGCCGACACTTCAGGTATTTGCAGGGACCGGACGCCAGAGCGCTGTTCCACCGCCAACCGGAGCCGTTCGACGACTGTGCCGAGCGGGAGATACTGGCGATGGCGCTGGGCGCCACCCTGTACGTACCGGCCACCCGGGCGGATCTGACGGCGACGATCGTGCGCCGGGCCGATCGCGGAGTGTGCTCGATGGTGATCGACCTCGAGGACGCGGTTGCCGACCACGAGGTCGAGTTCGCGAAACAGCAGACCGTGCGCACCCTCGACGAACTCGCCGCTCGCCCGGATCCCAACCCGATGCTGTTCGTCCGTGTCCGGGACGCCGATACCGTGCCCGAACTGCTCGACCGGCTGGGCGCGGGCGTACAGGTGCTGACGGGTTTCGTGTTCCCCAAGTTCGACAGCTCCTCGGCACCGAAGTACCTCGCCGCGCTGACCGCCGCCGCCGCTCGTACGGAACGGCCGCTCTACGGGATGCCGGTACTCGAATCCGCGGCGCTGGTACACCGGCAGACCAGGGATTCCGAACTCACCCAGATCGCGGCCTGCCTGGCCGAGGTCCGGGAACGGATTCTGGCCGTGCGGATCGGCGCCACCGATATGTGCGCGACCTTCGGTATCCGCCGCGACCGTGACCTGACCATCTACGATGTGCGGGTCATCGCGGATGTGATCGCCGATATCGTGAACTACCTGGGCCGGGCCGACGGTACGGGTTTCGTGATCACCGGGCCGGTCTGGGAGTACTTCGCCGACCACGAACGGATGTTCCGGCCGCTGCTGCGTACCGCGCCGTTCGAGGAATCCGACGCGGTGCCGTTCCGCAGCTATCTGGTGAGCCGGGATCTGGACGGTCTGCTGCGCGAGATCACGCTGGACCGTGCCAACGGTATCCAGGGCAAAACCGTCATCCATCCCTCGCATGTGGCGGCCGTGCACGCGCTGTCGGTGGTCACGCACGAGGAATACTCCGATGCCCTCGACATTCTGCAGGTCGAGGTCGGTGGGGTCGCCGCGTCCGGGTACCACAACAAGATGAACGAGATGCGGCCACATCGCAATTGGGCGCGCAACACCCTGACCCGGGCCCGGGTCTTCGGGGTGGCCAAGAAAGGGGTGTCCTTCGTGGATCTGCTATCGGCGCTGGTCACGGTATGAGCGGCGGATCCGGCGAATCGTATTGGGCGACCCGCGCTCTCGGTATCGAACTGCGGCACCGGGAAGCGTTCCGGCACGGAAACACCCCCGACACTCTCGCGGCCGAACCGGAGATCGCCGATCTGGTGCAGCCTGGGTTGCGCAAGAATCCGCGGCGCGCGCATCTGCTGGTCTCCACGGTGCTGGGCAAACACCTGCCGACCGATCCGGTCCGGGTCCGGGACGCGGGTGACCGCCTCGGTGATCTGGTGCGCGCGGTACTCGGCGACCAGGATGCCGTGGTACTCGGGTTCGCCGAGACCGCGACCGGGCTCGGGCACTGTGTGGCCACGCGGATCGACGCGGCGTGCTACCTGCATTCGACCCGCCGGGTGGTGCCGGGCGCGGTGACGCTCACCGGGTTCGAGGAAGGACATTCGCACGCCACCTCGCATCTGCTGCAGCCGATGCCCGGTGACGTGTTCACCGCGGGATTGCCGCTGGTGCTGGTGGACGACGAGATCTCCACCGGTGCGACCGCGCTGGATGCCATCGAGGCACTGCACGAATTCGCGCCACGGACCCACTATGTGCTGGCCACGCTGGTCGATATGCGCACCGACGCCGACCGTGACCGGTTCGCCGCGGCGGCCGCGGCGCTGGGCGCGCGGATCGATACGGTGTGCCTGGCGTCGGGCGCCACGGTGCTACCCGACGGTCTGGTGACCACCGTCTCGGAACTCCCTGCGGCCGAACCGAATCCGGTGGCGGATCGTCGCGGTGTGCCGGCCCGGCTGGAACTGCCCTGGCCGCGGGATGTGCCCGAGGGTGGCCGGCACGGGTTCCTGCGCGCCGACCGGGCCGGGTTCGAGCAGGCCACCGCCGTCGCCGGGAAAATGCTGCGGGACCAGCTGGTCACCGAGTACCCCGGTCGCCCGGTGATCGTGCTCGCCCACGAAGAGCTGATGTACCTGCCGCTGTGCCTGGCCGTGGGAATCGCCGAGTCCGGGGTGCCGGTGCGGTACCAGACCACCACGCGTTCCCCGGCGTACGTCCTGGACGAGCCCGGTTATCCGCTGCGCCGCGGTTTCCGGTTCCCGGCTCCCGAAGCAGGCGAGGACAAACCGCGCTACCTCTACAACGCATACTGGCCCGATGAGCCGGCCGCGGACCCGGTGCTGGTGTTCGTGGCCGATTCACCCGCCGACGGTGAGCGGCTCTATGCCCCGGGCGGGCTGGTCGATGTCCTCACCGCCGCCGGTTCCGATGTGGTGGTGGCGATCATCCGGGAGGCCGATCCGCGCACGCTGGCCACCGCGCGCTCGGGCGGTTTCGCCGGGCCCACACCGCTGTTCGGCCCCGGATTCGGTTCCTACGACCGGGCCGATGTGGCGTGGCTGCTGAAGGATCTGTCCGGCGCCGCTCTGGAGGCCGATACCGCCCTCCGTGAGCAGCGGATCCAGTCCGGAATCGCGCATTACGCCGAATCGCTGCCCATCGAATACCAGCCCGACGCCGCCTACCGGGAACTGTTCGACCGGGTACTGGCCGACAGTGCCGAGCGGCTGGCCTTGGCAGTGGGCACAGTGGCCGAACTGGTGGCCGCCGAACGCGGCACCGATATCGTGCTGGCGTCGCTGGCCCGGGCGGGTACCCCCGTCGGCATCCTGATCCGCCGCTGGCTGGCCACCGGGCACGGGCAGCGCCCCGCACTGGATATCCCGCACTACGCGGTGTCGATCGTGCGCGATCGCGGGATCGACACCGTGGCCCTGGACTATCTGGCTCATCATCACGATTCCGCGTCCGTGGTGTTCGTGGACGGCTGGACCGGTAAGGGCGCGATCACCCGGGAACTGACCGCGGCCCTCGACGAGTATCACGCGGCGGGCGGTGCCCGCTTCGACGACGACCTCGCCGTACTCGCCGACCCCGGACACTGCGTGCGCACGTACGGCACCCGCGACGATTTCCTGATCGCCTCGGCCTGCCTCAACTCCACGGTATCCGGACTGGTGTCGCGGACGGTGCTCAACCGGGAACTCATCGGCCCGGGGGATTTCCACGGCGCCAAGTTCTACGCCGAGCTGGCCGCCGAGGATGTCTCCGCACGACTGATCGATACCGTCACCGGGGCGTTCGAAACGGTCCGGCCGCAGGTGAGCGCGCAGGTCGCGGCGGTGCGTTCCGGGGACCGCGCACCCACCTGGGCGGGCTGGGCGTCGGTGGAGCGGGTGCGCGCCGAATACGGGATCGACAGCGTGAACTTCGTGAAACCGGGCGTCGGGGAGACCACCCGCGTCCTGTTGCGCCGGGTTCCATGGCGAGTGCTGGTCCGGGAACCGGACGCGCCCGAGCACGCCCATATCCGGCTGCTGGCGCAGGCCCGGGCCGTGCCGGTGGAGGTCGTGGCGGACCTGGCGTATTCGTGTATGGGCCTGATCAAGGATGTGCAGCGGTAGATGTCGTCTCCGAAACCCCTGCTGGTCGCCACGGATCTGGATCGCACGATGATCTACTCCGCCGCGGCCGCCGGCACCGCCGCCGCGGCGACAGTATGTGTGGAGCACCTCGACGGTTCTCCGCTGTCGTATATGACCGCGGCCGCCGCGGACCGGCTGCGTGAACTCGCTGGTGCGGCGGTGGTCCTCCCCACCACCACCCGGACCATCGAGCAGTTCGGCCGGATCCGGCTTCCCGGGGCGCCGTGGTCCTACGCCGTCACGAGCAATGGTGGAAACATCCTGGTCGACGGGGTACCGGATGCGCGGTGGCGCCGGGGGATCGAGGCGGCGGTCCGGGCCGGCGGGACCGGTCTCGCCGAGGTCGAGACCGCGCTGCGGGCCCGGATCGACGACTCGTGGGTGCTCAAGTTCCGCGAGGCCGACGGCCTGTTCTGCTATCTGGTGGTGGACCTCGCCGCGACTCCCCCGGATTTCCTGACCGACTGGGACGCCTGGTGCCGGGAGCGTGGCTGGACCGCATCGCGGCAGGGTCGCAAGATCTACACGATGCCGACGGCGGTGTGCAAGAGCCGGGCGGTGGCCGAGGTCCGGGCCCGGCTCGTCGAGTCCGGTGCATTGGACGCGGCGGCGCCGACGCTGGCCGCCGGCGACGGCGCGCTGGACGCCGAAATGCTCGCCGCGGCCGTTCACGCCATCCGGCCCCGGCACGGTGAGCTCGAAGAACTCGGCTGGACCCGGCCGGGCCTGACCGTCACCGCCGCCACCGGAATCGAGGCGGGGGAAGAAATTCTCGGCTGGTTCGCCGCCGCGCTCCCGGGCCCGGTGGCCGCCGGGACGGCGGGTTAGAGCATGCGCCGCCGGGCCCGTGACTCGGCGCGGGAACGCCGCAACGAGACCCGCGACCACACGGCATCCTGCAGCGCCAGTGTCGCCCAGCCCGCTATCGCCATCCCGGCCAGGTTCACCACCAGCTGCAACGTGCTACCCCAGATGGCCGAACCCGCGCCGAAGGCCAGGCCGAGCGCGATATTGCCCGCGGCCGGAACAGTGGTCACCGAGATGAACACTCCCACCAGCGCACCCGATTTGGCGGAGGTCAGCGACAGCACCCCGGCCGCTGCCGCGATCAACGCGACGATGAACGACCATTTGTCCGGTGTGTAGATGAACGAGGTCTCCGGCCGATCCCCGGTGACCACGTCGACGGTTATCCAGCCGAACAACCGGCCGACCAGGACGACCGCGAACGTGATCGCGATGGCGGCACCGAAACCCATTGCCAGCGTGGCGACAGCCCGACCGAACAGCGCGGCACGGCGCCGGACCAGCGCCACGCCCAGCGCGGCGATGGCCCCGAACTCCGGACCGAGCACCATCGCGCCGATCACCAGGATCTGTGAGTCGACCACGATCGCGATACTGGCGAGTGCCGTCGCCAGCGTCATGAAACTCACGTAGGTCCAGTTGAGTTCGGTCTCCTCGTAGGAGCGCTGGGTGACATCGGCCCAGACGACCGAATCGGCGCTGTAGCCCGGAGTGCGTAGCTCGGCGAGATACCCGGACAGGGACATCCAGGTGGATATCTGCTCCAATTCGATACTGCCGCGATGGTGCAGGCCGATCGCACGCAGGCGTTCGAGGACATCGTTGGCGGCTTCGCGGGCCAGATCCGCGAACACCACATCGCCTTTCGGCCGTAGCGAGCTCCCACGTAGGACCGCCAGTCCGCTCACCGCGTCGTCGGCCTCGAGGATCGCCACCACATCGTCGGTCAGTTCGGCCGGCGACATTATCCGCACATGCAGCATGCGCCAAGTCTGCCCGGGCGGCGCAGCGGTACGCAGCCGGACGGGTCCGGTCGCGTGCCTCCGGTCAGTACCCCTGCTGCTGGCCGGCGAGCTGCTGGGCGATAACCCCTTGCAGCCGCTGCAGGCCCGGCACGGTGATCCCGCTCTGCAGCTGCCCCTCGATGGTGCGGATGAGAGCGGCGTCGCTGAGGACCTTCTCGCTCGACTGGATGAGAACGGTCCCCGCGCCGGTGAAATCGAACTGGCGTTCCTCCCCGGAGGTCACACCGAACGCGGCCGCCCCGGCCGCCAGATAACCCGATACCCACCGTTGATCGTAGTGATGGCTGGGAGACGGGCAATCCGCCCAGCCCACCAGTGATTCCGGATCCACCCGCAGCGGCGGTTCGGCGAAGATCACCGGGCCGTTCGAAGAGGCCAGGAACTTCCCGGTGCCGATCAGTGTCAGGAAACCGGGCACGATCGATTGATTCAGCGACAGCCCGGGCTCGAAGGCCAGCAGGTTCGCCGCGCGGATGGTGAGGTTGCCGTCGTCGAGATCGTAGGAGTTGATGTCGTAGCCGCGGTCACCGATCAGCAGTTTGCCCTGCCCCTCGGCCACCACGTAGTCGCCGGTGAACAGCGGGGCCGAGAACTGATTCGCCACCATGTGCAGGAGTTGGCCCTGCAGGCCGTGGGTGAGCGCCTGGAACCGCATCTGCCCGTAGTAGGCGATCATCGCGCCCTTGCGCATGAACCACGGCTTGTTCAGATCGATGCAGTACGCGTAGCTGTTGCCGGGGACGTTATCGCTTTCCCCGAGTTTCATCGGGTTGAGGATCTCGCTCACAATTTCTCCTCCGATGCCTGCACGTACACCAGACCCTGGCCCGCGCACTGCAGTTGCATGGCCTCGCCGGCCCCGCGTCCCACCGCGTCACGCCAGCTCATCGCGGCCTTCAGATCGGTGTGCACGTTCCCGTAGGAGGCGATGAACGCCTGCGGGTCGACCACCACCGGATTCGGCCCGCCGACCTGTAGTTCGAGGAAACCACCGTGGGCCAGCAGGACGGCGCTGCCCTGCCCGGACAGCTGAGTGGTGAACATGCCCTGGCCGGTGAGCGCACCCGACGCGGCACCGCGCAGGGCACCCATCAGGCCCCCGCCGCCTCCGCCGCCGCCGCCGGAGCTCGCCACCGATACCACCGAGGTCTGCAGGCCGGCGGTGTAGGCGAGCAGCCGGGACGCCTCCACCTGCAGTACCGCACCCGGCTGGATGTGGACCACCTGCACTTCCAGACCGGCGAAACCGTAATGGACGCTGCCGTTGCCCTGCGCGAGCATGGTGCGCTGATGCTCGCCGGCCATCATCTGCCCGGCCATCCGGACCAGCCCGCCGCCGCCCATACCGGCGCCCCCCGGTATCTCGTGCGGTGCGAAGGACACGTCGCCGGTGTAGAAGAGCATGCCGCCGGCGCGGGCGACCACGCCGCCCGCTGTGGCGATATCGACGGCGACGACCTTGGAATTGATCTTCTCGAACATGACCTACCGTTCCGCCGGTTGGATCGAGACCACGCCCTGCCCGTCCCAGCGCAGCGAGAACGCCTCGCCGCCACCCTGTCCCATCGCCGCACGCCAGGAGACATCGGTGACGAAGGACTGGTTGAGGTTGCCGCGGGCGGCGACGAACGCGTCGGGGTCCACCACCAGCGGGAACTGCGGTGAGACCTCCAGGTGGATGAGCGGGCCGCCCGCCGACAGCAGGGCGACCTGCCCCTGGCCGCTGACCGTGGTGGTGAACAGCCCCTGGCCGCTGGACGCCCCGCGCACACCGGCGAATCGCACATCGGTACGCAGATTCCCGGCAAAGGCCAGCAATTGCTGCGATTCGACCTGCAGGGTCTCGTTGTTCAGGTTCACCACCGAGACGTACTGGCCGTTGACCGCCAGGAAGACCCGGCCCTGGCCACCGCATTCCATCAGCGAGAGCTTCTCGCCGGTGGCGCGGCGCTTCATCCCGGCCAGCACCCCGTCCCCGCCACCGAACCCGGCCGATTTGAATTGCACGGCGCCCTCGTAGGCGACCATCGAGCCGGAGATGGCGCGGATACTGGTGTTCGCCAGGTGTACCTCGATCACCTTCTTCGACTGTTCGAAGAGTTGTGCCATGGAGAGTCGCCTGTTCTCGCCGCCCCGGAGCCCGGCCCACCGCCGGTGCTCATCCGTCGCCGTCACCTTAATCGCCGCAGGTCGGTCCAGTCCATGCCGGGCCACACCATTCGTCTACTCCGGATGGTCGACGTCCGTGGTCGGGGCCCGTCCCCGGTTCTGGAGCGACAGAGCGCAGAGCGAAGCGACCGAGCGCGTGCGGTCGGCAGTCCCGAGACCGGTGACCATTGAGCACTTTCAGTGTTGTGAGCCTCCCCAGGCCGGTCGAGGCGCACGACGGCATGCACCTTCTGTCTATTCCGGATGGTCTACCTCAGTGGTCGGGGCGGGCCCCGACGCCGCGACGCCGGAGGCGGCGCCATAAATACGAGCATCTCGTACAGTGGCATCCATACGCACCGACAAGCGAAGGGTCTGACTTGTCCGCAACACTCGCCAAGGGCCAGAACGGTCCACTGGCCACGAACGACGTGGTGGTCTCCATCCAGTTGGCGGCTCCGGCCGATCTGTCCGCCCTATTGGTCACCGAGCAGGGCAAAGTCCGGTCCGACGCGGATTTCGTCTTCTACAACCAGCCCAGCGGTCCCGGGGTGAACCTGCGGCCGGGCCCGGCCGGGCAGCCCGCTTCGCTGGCGGTGAACCTCGGTGCGGTCCCCGCCGATATCGCGCAGGTCCGTGCGGTCATCACCCTCGACGACCCGAATTCCAACTTCGGGCAGTTCGCGCCCCCGGTCGCCTATGTATCGGATCAGTCCGGCGCGCAGCTGTTCGAGTACCGGATCGACGGACTGGCCACCGAATCCATCGTGATCGCGCTGGAGCTCTACCGGCGCCAGGGCGCGTGGAAGGTGCGGGCGGTCGGGCAGGGCTACGCGGGCGGTTTCGCCGCGCTGGTCACCGATCACGGTGTCACGGTGGACGATTCCCCGGCCGAAACGCAGGCCGCCGCCCCGGCTGCCGCGCCGCCTCCGCCGCCGCCCGTGCAGCAGACCGCGCCGGTACCGCCGCCGCCCACCCAGCAGGCCTATCCCACCCAGCAGCAACCGCCGGCTCCGCCCTACCCGCCCCAGGGCGGGGGCTATCCGCCGCAGGGTGGCGGTTATCCGCCGCCGCCCGGGCCCGGTTACCCGCAGCAGCCCGCTCCGGCGGCGCCCACCCAGCAGCATCCCGGCGAGATAAGTCTGAGCAAGACCGGTCCGGTCAGCCTGCAGAAGGGGCAGCGGGTCAGCCTCCGCAAAGAGGACGGCGCGGCGCTCACCTTCGTCAAGATGGGCCTGGGCTGGGATCCGGTGCAGCAGCGCGGCCTGTTCGGCAGCCGGACCGTGGATATCGACCTCGACGCCTCGGTGGTGATGTTCGCCGATATGAATCCGGTGGATGTCGCCTACTACGGACAGCTGACCTCCAAGGACGGTTCGGTCCGGCACCAGGGCGACAACCTCACCGGCGAGGGCGCGGGTGACGACGAGGTGATCCTGGTCGACCTCACCCGGCTTCCGGCCCACGTCAACAACCTGATCTTCGTCGTGACCTCGTACAAGGGGCATACGTTCGGCCAGGTGCAGAACGCCTTCTGCCGGTTGATCGACGGTGCCAACAACGCGGAGCTGGCCCGCTACTCGCTCACCGGTGGCACGCCGACCACCGCCATGGCGATGGCGAAGCTGTTCCGGGCCGGCAACGACTGGAAGATGCAGGCCATCGGTGAGGGTTTCAACGCCAAACATCCCGGTGAGGCGATTCCCCAGCTGGGCCGGTTCCTGGCGGTATGAACGGTGTCGGGGGACAGGCGATGAAGCAGTTGCAGGCGGGGCAGAACACCCCGCTGAGCGGCGGGTCGACCCGCTTCCGGGTGAACGCGGCCGTGCCGCTGACGGTTTCGGCGCTGGTGGTGGCCGCCGACCTGCGGGTCGGTTCCGCGGCCGACGTGCTGGTGGCCGAGCGTCCGGCGGGCCCCGGGGTCCGGGTCGAGGAGGCGGCGGTCGTCGTCACACCGGCCGAGGTACGCGCGGATGCCCAGGCGGTACTGCTGGTGGCCGCCGCGCAGAGCGGACTCGGCGTGGTGACCGCGTCGCTGTCGGAGAACGATGCCGCGGTGGCCGAGTTCGTGATCGCTCCGCAGGCCGGGGAAACCGCGCTGATCTGCTTCGAACTGTACCGGCGCGGTACGGGCTGGAAGCTGCGCGCGGTAGGTCAGGGGTACGCGGGTGGTATCGGTGAACTGCTCCGGGCGCACGGCGCCGACGGTTTCGCGGCCGCCCCGGTCGCGGCGGCGGCCGCGCCCACCGTGCTCGACGCGCCGGTGGCCGCCCCCACCGGAGCGACCGCTGTGCCGGCTACGCAGGCCGAGATCCCGCCCTTGGAGGTCGGACACGGGCTGGAACGCCTGTGGATGATTTTCGAGGACGCCGCGCGTTCGGCCGCCGCCCTGGAATCGGCGCGCGGTTACGCGGCCGAACGCCTGGACCAGGAACTGTCGGCCGCGGTCTCCGATCCGGCCACCCGCAACACCCCCGCCGCCGACGCCGCGCGGGCGGCCGCGCAGCGCCGGCACGACGAGCTCACGGCGACCGCCGAACACAATCACCGGCGGGACAGCACCCAGTTGCTGCGCGAACTACACGAGGCGGACGCGGTGCTGCCCGCGGCGCTGGCCTCGTGGAAATCCCCCGCCTGGGACCGCCCGGCCGCTCCGGCGGATGGTATCCGGCTCGGTGAGCTCTACGCGCTCGACCGGGGCGCGCTGCGGATCCCCTATTGTGTTCCGGTCCCGCTGAATCGCCCGCTGTGGGTGGACACCGAATCCTCGGCGGCCGTCGCACCGGTGATCGGCGCCCTGCTGGCCCGGTTGATGCGGGCCGCGCCGGGACGCCGGACCCTGGTCGACATCATCGATCTCACCGGCGCGTTCACCGGTTTCACCGGGATGCTGGCACCGGTACTGGCGGGCCCGCCGATCACCGATCACTCCGATATCTCTCCGCGGTTACAGCAACTCGTGGACGCCGCCGAACTGGCGGAGATGGCCTACAACTCCGGGCAGGCGACACCGCCGGCCGAGCATCGCATCCTGCTCGCGGCGGATTTCCCGCACGGATACCAGGCCGCGGACGCGCAGCGGCTGGTGGCGTTGCTGGCCCGTGGGGATCTGATCGGACTGTCGACCATCATCGTCGGCGCAAACGAGTCCGAGTCCGGGGACAGTGCGGTGGCCACGCTGTCGCGTGCCTGCCGTCATCTGCCGACCGTCACCGGCACCCCGCTCTTCGATCCGTGGACCGGTAACGCCTGGCAGCTGGACCTGGACCTGCTACCGCACGAGCCCGAACAGCGGGCGAGAATCCTGCGGGCGGGCTGAGTCCGGGCCGGGCGCTTCGAGCGCCGGGCCCGGCCGGTGGTGTCGCAGCGGCGGTGGTGCCGGAAAGCGGTACCACCACGCTGTGGCAGGCGACGCAGCGGCCGATCAGTCGGTCAGGTCGATCACGCAGTTGTCCACTGCGATGACGATCGGATCACCCGGCGAGATCCCGAGTTCGTCACTCGCTCGGGGGAAGCTCGTTTGATTGCGGGCACCACCCGACGAGGAGTACACGGCGCCGTCCCGCACGATCCACACGTCCGAACGGGCGTCCATCTCGCCCGAGGCATCGAGAGTGGTCGCACCGAAATATGTCGTTCCGTTCTCGTCGATCACCGTGCCGTTGGCGAGTTCGTGCCCGTCGGTTGTGAGTCCGGCGGCGACCAGGGCGACGAGTTCGGCGCTCGCCGGGGCGCACCGGGGGTCGGAGTAGGCCGTCGTCGCCGCGGGGGGTGGCGATGCGGTCGTGGTCGGGGGTGCCGATGATGCGGCCGCGGAAGTTTCCGGGGGCGCCGGCGCCTCGCTGTTCTGCTCGGCGGGCCCCGCCGCCGGCGACGCCGGGGGCGTGCGGACCTCGGTGGTGGTCCGGACGGGTGCCGCGTCCTCGGCTGCCGTGTCGTCGCCACCGATCAGGTAGCCGATGATGCCGAGTAGCACGAACGCGCCGAGGCCGACCCCGGCCACGATCAGTATGTTCCGGTTCGCTCGTCCGCGCCGAGCGATATTCTCGTGCCGCTGTCGATCATCCACCGATATCCCCTGACTGATTGCGGGGCGCGGGCAAGCGCCTCCGGTGATCCCGAACGTGAATCGGCGCGCGAGCGTTTCGTGTTTCACCGGCCGGGCTTCACCTCCGGCCCGGTGTGGCCGCGGGTCAGCCCAGGCGCGCGGGCGGCTGGAACTCCCGAACCTGCTCCACCGGTGCCGCGGTGGTTGCGGTGTCCCGCTTACCGGTCCGCGTGGTGGCCACCGTACCGGTCCAGTGGGTATCGCGGGAAATCCGGGGGCGCAGTACCTCCGGTAGCCACGGCAGCAGCGGGTCCGGGGCGCGGTCGACCACCCCGCCGACCGGATCGTCCAGATGGTCGTGGCGCACCAGATCCTGTTCGGGCCGGTAGATCTGCCGGACGATCAGCACGCACAGGCCGATCACCGCGAGGTCGCGCAGCAGCACGGTCGCGGTGAACCACTGCTCCGGCAGGCCCTTCCGGTCCTCGCCGAGGTAGTAGAACATGCGCGGCACCCAGACCAGGGCATCGATCGTCATCCACGCCAGCAGGAGCCGCCGGTGCGGCAGGGCCAGCACCGCGATCGGCACCAGCCACAGCGAGTACTGCGGGCTCCACACCTTGTTCGTCAGCAGGAACGCGGCGATGACCAGGAAGCACAGCTGCGCCAGCCGGGGCCGGCGCGGGGCGGTCAGGCCGATATAGGCGATACCGAGACAGGCCGCCACGAACAGCAGCAGCGAGACCAGGTTGAGGACCGTGGGTGGTTCGCCGTGGCGCAGCACACCGTCGAAACCCGACCAGTCGGTGAACGACATCACCACGTTGTAGAGCGAATCGGGATCGGCGTGCCGCGTGGTGTTGAGCCGGAAGAATTCCCGCCACCCCTGTGGGTACAGCAGCGCGATCGGCAGATTGACCAGGAGCCAGGTGGCCACGGCGCCGCCGCCGGTCAGCGCGGCCGCGCCGAGCGGGCGGGTGCCCAGCAACCGGATCCGCGCCGGCACCTCCGCGAGCCAGGTGCGCAGCGCCGCGGCACTGTCGATATCGCGCAACCGGGTCGCCTGCTGCGCGCGGGGGGTGCGCTGCATCGGATCGGCGCGCAGGCACAGCACCACGATCGGGCCCAGCAGCAGCAGGGGGTACAGCTTCGCCGCACCACCCAATCCCAGCAGGACACCGGCCAGCAGTGGCCGCCGGCGGGCCCATGCCAGCAGGCCCAGAGCGGCGAAGGCGGTGGCGAGGAAATCGAAATTGGTGAAGGCGTGCACGATCACCAATGGGGAACACGCCACCAGCGCCGCGTCCCAGACCCGGCGCCCGGACAGCAGCGCGGTCGCCCAGATGGTGGCGAGCCAGGCGACCGAGAGACCCAGGGCCACCACATTGAAGTACAGCACCACCTGTAGTGCCCCCGGCAGCGGACTGGCGTCCCAGCTCTTGGCCACCAGCATGGAAACGTACTGGTACATGCCCGACAGAACCGGATACTCCATATGCCGGACCTCGGTACCGCCGCCGGGTGTTTCCTCCACCCAGGACTTCTTGTACGGGAACGCGCCCTCGTTGAGGCGTTCGGCGCCGTACAGCGGCACGGTGTCCGAATAGCACATGGCCGTGTACTGGCGGCCGTTGTTCCAGTCCAGGGTGAGCAGCCCGCCGGTGGTGGTGGTCTGCTGGATACATCCGGCCTTGGCGAACCAGCCGAACGCCAGGAAGATCACTGTGCAGGCCAGCAGCACCCGCATCGGCGTCCAGAACCGTGCGCGACCGATCAGCGCGTGATCGCCGACCGGCCCACCCACGACCGTGCACAGCTGGGCGGTCATGGAATCGTTGCGGCTCGGCTTGTCGCGCGCGTCGGCAGAACGCAGATCTCGGGCGAGCGGGGCGGGCGAATCGTAACCGGCTGTGGCGGCCCGACCGGTTCGCCCGTTTCCGGGACCTATACCGTCGTCCGGCCCACCCACCAGTCGCTGCTCGCTCACGGCACCCGAGGTTACCTGTTACCGGGGTCCCGGCCCGGACCGAGCCGGGGCCCCGGACAGTGCTGCGGGTTTATCCGCCCGAGTCCGGACGGCTGTCGCCGCCGGTGTCGCCGCTGTCCCCACTGTCGCCGCCGGTGTCGGTGCCGCCGCCGGAGTCGGGCGCCTGGGTGACCGTGGGCGCCGTACTGGTCTGTCCGGCAGTGGGCTGTCCGGGTAGCGGACCCGGGCCGTTGCTCTGCGGCTGGTTCTGCGGTTGCTGCTGGCTACGCGGGTTGGGCGCCACCCCGGGCACCGGGATGGTGATACCGGGCAGGATTTCGACCTGGCTCGGCTGGATCACCACCGGGGGCTCGAAGGTCGGCATCGTGGTGGACGGCGCGGTGTAAGGGGCCGTCCACTTCGGCACACCGGCCTGGCCCTTGATCGGCGCGGGTTTGGGGAACTTCTCGACGGGCGTGCCCTCGAGGGCACCGTCCATCGTGGCCTTCCAGATATCCGACGCGAGACCGGAACCGTAGATCATCGCCCCGCCGTAGTTGCGCAGCGGCGAATTGTCGGTGGTACCCACCCAGACGGCGGTGGACAGCGACGGCGTGTAACCCACCATCCACACGTCCTTGTTCTCCCCGGTGTCACCCAGCTGTGCGGTACCGGTCTTGGCAGCCGAGGGACGGCCTCCGGCGAGCCCGTGATTGCGGGAGTATGCGGCGATGGGTTCCATGGCCGCCGTGACATTGTCGGCGACGGCCTCGGAGACGCGCCGTTCCCCGGCCACGTCGCCACGATCGAGCAGCACCGTACCGTCCGCCGACACAACCTTGCTCACGAAATGCGGTTTGTGGTACATACCCGACGCCGCCAGCGTCGCGTAGGCCGACGCCATATCCAGCGGCCGGGCCTGGTACTGGCCGAGCACGATCCCGTTGTTCGGGCCGACGCCGCCGGGTTCGGTCAGTGTGGCGCCCACTCCCGGGAGCTCCTCCGGAATCCCCAGTTTGTGTCCCATATCGGCGATCTTCTGCGGGCCGTTCTGCATTTCCAGCTGCATCCGGTAGAAGCTGGTGTTCAGCGAACGCTTGAGCGCCTCGGCGATGGTGCAGACGCCGCACTGCTCACCCTCGACGTTGGTGATCTCGATACCGTTCACCGTGATCGGCGAGCTGTCGTACATCTGCGACAGCGGGACGCCGTTCTCCAGGTTCTGCGCCAGGCCGACCACCTTGAACGAAGAGCCGGTCTGCAGGGCGGCATTGGCGAAGTCGTAGCCGTAGCCGTCCTCGCCACCGTAATACGCGCGGACCGCACCCGTCTTCGGATCGATCGAGGCCACCGCGGTGCGCAACTTGTCCGGTTCGCCCTCGAGGTTCTTGCGCGCGGCATCGACGGCGGCCTGCTGCGCCTTGGCATCGATGGTCGTGGTGATCTCCAGACCGGAGGTGTTCAGCTGCTGTTCGCTGATACCCGCTTCGGAGAGTTCGCGCAGCACCTGCGCTTTGACATGACCCTCCGGCCCCGCGGCCTCGGTCGTTTCCCCGGCCTTGGCCGACGAAACCACCTGCGGATACGTCAGACCGGTACGTTCGCCACGGTCGAGATTGCCGCCCGCGACCATACCGTCGAGGACGTAGTTCCAGCGGGTTTTCGCGCCTTCGGGGTTCGACTCGGGATCCAGCAGCGACGGCAGCTGAATGGTCGCGGCCAGTACCGCGCCCTCGGCCACGCTCAGTTCCTGCACCGGCTTGTCGAAATATGCCTTGGCCGCGGCATTGATGCCATAGGCGCCACGCCCGAAGTAGATGGTGTTCAGGTAGGCGGTGAGGATCTCGTCCTTGCTCCACTGCCTGGCCATCTTCGCCGAGATGACCAGCTCGTGCAGCTTACGGGTGAGGCTGCGCTCGTCACCGACCAGCGCGTTCTTCACGTACTGCTGGGTGATCGTCGAACCACCACCGGCGCTTTCGCGTCCGAGCACGTTGTCACGGGCGGCGCGGGCGAAGCCGGAGATCGAGAAACCGGGGTTGCTGTAGAAATCCCGGTCCTCGGCGGCGATCACCGCGTTGCGCACATGCGGCGGAATCTGATCGATCGTCACATCGGTGCGGTTGCCCTCCGGCGGCACCACCCGGGTGATCTCGGTTTCGCCGTCGGCCGCGAGAATTGTTGCGACCTGGTTGGTCTTGAGATCGCCGGGTTCGGGAACCGACACCGTGGAATAGGCGACCAGGAATACCGTGCTCGGCACCACGATGGCCAGCGCGACCAGGACGTAGGCGATCCGGCGCGCGATCTTCCACCGGTTCTTGCGTTTCTGGGCCGGGCCGCGGCCGTCGGGACCGCCGGGACCACCCGAGCGGCCGCCGGGCCGCCGCGGCGGCGGACCGCCCGCGGCTCCGGAGCGGGACGGCCGGCCCTCCGGCGCGTCCGCACGGCGCTCACCGGTGTTCGGACCCGGACGACCCGTGACGGGGCGCGGGCCTGTCGTGGTGCGTTCGCGGCGGGTGGTTTCGGCGGGGGCGCCCGGTTGCGCCATCTTCGCGGTGCCCTGCTCACCGCGCGGCGCGCCCGGTTCCCCGGGGCGGCCCATGCGCTGGGTGGGCTGATTCGGCGGCTGACCCTGTGGCGGGCGTCCGGGCGGCGGGCCGGGACGCTGCGGCGGCTGTGGACCCCGCGAGGCGCCGGGCATCCCACCGGTGTTCGGTCCCGGCCGGCGACCCTCGGGGCCGGGCCGGGGACCCTCGGGGCCGGGCCGGGGACCCGGCGCCGGCGGTCGTCCCGTGCCGCCCGGCCCGGGACGCGGCCCGTTCGGTCCCGGCCGCGGTCCGCCCGCGACGGGTCGCGGACCCGTCACCGGACCCGGTCGCGGCCCGCCCGGTCCGGGGCGCGGCCCGCCGGCCGCCGGCGGTCGCCCGCCCGGTCCGGGGCGCGGTGCGTTCGCATTCGGTACGGGACCGCGGTCGGGGGCACCCGGTCGCTGCTGCGGCTCTCGACCCGGAAGCGGTCCGCGCTGGGTGCGACCACCGCGCGGGTCATCGCCGGGTGGGGGGTCGTAGGGCGAAGTCACTGACAAGGTCTCCAAAGCTCGTATCGGTCGGATGGGCTCGCTCCGCGGCGCCCCTGGGGGCTCGGCACGTGCACCATCGTCGGGCCGGACGGTCTCATTCCGCGGCGGTGCGCCGGTTCACCCGGGAACCGGAACGCCGGCCCTGCGGCGTCTTCCCGAGCACATAGGACTGCACCAGATGATTCCAGCTGCATGTCCGGCACACCTCGACCACATGAACCGAGAATTCCTCTCGGCTCTCGGCCAGGCGTACCAGCTCTTCCGGGCTGCGCGCGGAACCCGCGACCGGCCCCAGGCCGTCGCCGTAGACCCAGGATACGAGGGTGAGTTGTTCCTTCCGGCAGATAGGGCATGTGACCTCGCTCCCCCGACCGTGAAATTTGGCCGCACGCAGCAGGTAGGGATTGGCGTCACATACCTCGGCGACATCGACACGGCCCGCATAGACGTCAGCCAGCAGCGACTTGCGCCGGAGCGCATAGTCGACCACTTGCCGCTGTATTCGCACGCTCCCAGAGTAGCGGTGATGTAATGGCGCCGCCCACGGCCGCATTGGATTCGTACCTCCGTCGCGGGGGTTCGGTTCCGGTGCCGCCGCGGCAGGTCCGGCCCCGCGCGGATTCCTCGCGTGCGGAGATGCGCCGGGGTCCCGGTGTCCGGTCGAGTCACTCCGGGCGCGGTCGGTTGGCGCATGTGTGCCATCTGTCCCGTCGGTGCCCGCCCGGTTACCGCAGTATGGAGGGTGACCGTGGAAACCCACGGAGAGTTGCTCGCACCGTACGATTCGAGGGTGTCCACGGTGTTTCCCGGCCGGCTGCGCGCGCGTGATATCGACCGTGCCGAAACCGCGACCGTGCTCGACGGCGCGTACGCCGAGGGTCAGCTCGGTGCCGCCGAGTACCACGATCGCATCGCGCAGGCCCAGGCCGCGAAAACGCTCGGTGAGCTGTCCGAACTGGTCGCTGATCTGCAGACGCCGGACGCCCGGCGGGTGCGTGCCGAGCGTGGTGCCGCCGCGGCCGCCACGGCATCGGGATATCCGCCCGGTACCCGCGCCCGCACCGCCGACCGCGACGCCGCCGGTACGGTGCTGAGCCGCGCCTTCGGCGAGGGCCAGCTCGCCGAGGACGAGTACCGCGTTCGCGCCGAACTGCTCGCCGACGCGGTCACCCTCGAGGATCTCGCCGAGCTCACCGCCGATCTCCAGGGCGCGCGGCCGGCCCCCGTCGCGCCGCCGCCGGCCCGGTCCGGCGGGCAGGGGCGGTACTTCGCGGTGATCGGTGCCGCCGCGCTCGCGGTCGCCTTCGGAACCTTCGCCCTCGTCCATCGCGAGGCCGAGCCGGCCCCCGCCGTACCGCCCGCGGCCACCGCGCCCGAGCCCGCCACCCCGGTGCCGTATGCCGCCCTGAACGAGGTCGAGCCGCTGGTCATCCCCACGCCGAATCTGGTGACCGAGGCCGGTATCGCCCACTTCGTCGACCGCTATCGGGCCGAATTCGGCGAGACGGTCGCCGACGAGATCACGCTCTACCCGGCCCATGCCCGGGTGACCCGCGCGTTGCCGGGGCAGCCGAACCGGAAGGTGACCTACACCTATCGCGGCGGTTTCCACCAGGACAGCGATCCGACCACCCGTCCGATCGATACCCCCACCGTCGACCTGGCGGCGGTGGACACCGCCGCCATCGGGGCGGCCGCCGGCACGGCCGCGGCCACCACCCGGGTGCCCGACGGGGTGGTCTCGATGATCGAGCTGGATGTCCCTTCCTTCGACCCGCTCGCGGGCCGGCCCGCGGTGAGTGTCCATGTGGGCAATACCTTCGACGAATCCGGTTGGTTCGTCCTCAGCCCCGCCGGTGAGGTGCTGAGGGTGTGGCCTTTCGACGGCTAGAGGAAGCGACCGTGGCGAGAAGAGAACAGCTCCGGGCACGTGACAGCGACCGGGTGGAGGTGTGCGCGCTGCTGGACGCCGCGTCCGCGGACGGCCAGCTCTCCGACGCGGAGCACACCGCGCGTACGCGGTCGGCGATGCGGGCGAAGTACACCGCCGACCTGGACGCGCTCATCGCGGATCTGCAGATCCCCGGCGAACTCGCCGGTGCCGCGATCCTGAACCGCGACCGGCCGGCGCGGCCCTGGTGGGTACCGGTCGCCCTGCTGACGGCGGCCGCGGTACTCGGCGCGGTGGTGGGCCTCGCCCTGCCCGACGACTCCGCGAGCGCGGGTGACCCCGCCACCGAGGAGGCCGTCGAGCAGGCCGCCGCGGATCTGGCCACCGGCAGCGGGCTGGCTCTTTTCGTCGACAGCTACCGCCGGAAGTTCGGTGACACGATCATCGATGCGGCGACGGTCTTCTCCGACCGGATCCTGGTTCAGCGTCTGGATCGGGGGGAGGAGCAGGTCTACGAGTTCGACGGCACCGATTTCACCACTACGACCTCGAGCGTATCGAGCTATTCGGAGGGTCGTCCGGTCGATCTCGCGGATATCGATCTGCTCGCCGTGGCCGCGGTATTGGCCGGGGCGCCGGCCACGGTGAAGCTGGCCGACGGGCAGATCGGTCATATCGGTATCGGCTACGAGCTCATCGCGCCCGAGGCCGCCGCGCCGGTACTCGATATCTACGTCGGTGACGGCGGCGACCGCACCGGAACGATGCAACTCGCACTGGACGGGACGCCACAGGAAGTCCATCCGGTCGACTGACCGGTCGAGGCCCGTTCACCGGTGCTGCCGAGGCCGGCTGCCCTGCGCGTATGCGTTCCCGTCCGCACAGAACTATGCCTGGTTATATCGCTCCGATATAGTGGGTAATCGCATCCATTGGTTAGGTCTGTACGGAAGTCAGGGGGTGAAGCCCGTTGCTCGAACTGGCAATCCTCGGGCTGCTCCTGGAATCGCCCATGCACGGCTACGAGCTGAAGAAGCGGCTCACCGGTCTGCTCGGGGCGTTTCGGGCTTTTTCCTACGGGTCGCTGTATCCGACCTTGAAGCGCATGCGGGCGGATGGACTGATCGCGGAGGAAGTACCCGAGGGACTGTCCACGACCCGCCGAGCCCGGCGGGTCTACCAGCTGACCCCGTCGGGCCGGGAGCGTTTCAACGACCTCCTGGCCGATACGGGTCCGCAGAACTACACCGATGACGGCTTCGGCGTTCACCTCGCCTTCTTCAGCCGCACCCCCGCCGAGGCGCGGATGCGGATCCTGGAGGGCAGGCGGCGTCAGGTCGAGGAGCGCCGAGAGGGGCTGCGGGAAGCGATCAAGAAGGCGAGCGGATCGCTGGATCGCTACACCCGCCAACTCCATCAACTCGGACTCGAATCAAGCGAGCGCGAAGTGCGCTGGCTCAACGAGTTGATTGCGGCGGAGCAATCGACGAAGGCGGCACCACAGAAAGAGGGAAATACCGGCCATGAGTAGTGGAGACACCAACAAGTCCAGTGTTCGCGTCGCCATCGTAGGTGTGGGCAACTGCGCCTCTTCGCTCGTCCAGGGCGTTCAGTACTACCGGGATGCCGACGATTCCACGACGGTGCCCGGACTGATGCATGTGCGGTTCGGCGAATATCACGTGCGGGACGTGCAGTTCGTGGCCGCCTTCGACGTGGACGCCAAGAAGGTCGGCTTCGACCTGTCCGAGGCGATCTTCGCCAGCGAGAACAACACCATCAAGATCTCCGACGTGCCGCCGCTGGGTGTCGCCGTGCAGCGCGGTCCGACCCTCGACGGCATCGGCAAGTACTACGCCGAAACCATCGAACTCGCCGAGGCCGAGCCGGTCGATGTGGTCAAGGCGTTGAAAGACGCCGAGGTGGACGTTCTGGTCTCGTACCTGCCGGTCGGGTCAGAGGAAGCCGACAAGTTCTACGCCCAGTGCGCGATCGACGCCGGCGTGGCGTTCGTCAACGCGCTGCCGGTGTTCATCGCCTCGAATCCGGAATGGGCCGAGAAGTTCCGCGCCGCGGGCGTGCCGATCGTCGGTGACGACATCAAGAGCCAGGTCGGCGCCACCATCACCCACCGCGTGATGGCCAAACTGTTCGAGGACCGCGGTGTCCAGCTCGACCGCACCATGCAGCTGAACGTCGGCGGCAATATGGACTTCAAGAACATGCTCGAGCGCGAACGCCTGGAATCGAAGAAGATCTCCAAGACCCAGGCCGTCACGAGCAACCTGAAAAAGGAAATGGGCGCCAATGATGTGCACATCGGCCCCTCCGACCACGTCGGCTGGCTCGACGACCGTAAATGGGCCTATGTCCGCCTCGAAGGCCGCGCCTTCGGCGATGTGCCGCTGAACCTGGAGTACAAGCTCGAGGTGTGGGACTCGCCCAACTCGGCCGGCATCATCATCGACGCGGTCCGCGCCGCGAAGATCGCCAAGGACCGCGGTATCGGCGGCCCGGTGATCCCGGCGTCGGCGTACCTGATGAAGTCCCCGCCCAAGCAGCTGGCCGACGATATCGCCCGTGCCCAGCTCGAGGCCTTCATCATCGACGCTTGAGTTCTCGGCGGCGCCTGAGGCGCCGCCGGGTCGAGCCTCTTGTGTCTCACCGTTTCGGCCTCGGGACTCGAGCCTTCGGCTCATGCGACGTGCGGTCGGCCTTCCGCGGAAGGCCGACCGTTGAGCACCTTCGGCCAAGGGGCGAGACGGGCCTCACCCCTTCGAGGTGTCTCGTAGGACTCGACGCATGCGGGTTGCGTCGGCGTTCGATGTCGAGGTCCACAGGTGGGCTGCCCTCGCCGGCGGGGCGGTGAGCAGCACCTCCCGCCGGGAGGCACTCCGCTTCTAATCTGTTGCCATGGTGTCGAAGCGGTGGGCCGTGACGGTCGTGCAGCGGTATCTGGCCGAGGAGGCGGCGAAGAGCGGTGGGCCGGCACTGGTGGTCATGGATGCCGGGTCGCACCGGTTGGGTTGGGTGGTCGGCTGCCAGGGCGAAAGTTACCTGCGCACCCGCAGAATCTCGGACATGCTGGTCGGCCATGGGTCCTTCTTGGTCGATGGAGTGGACGGCAGCCTGCACATGGTGCATGCGGCCGCTGATCTCGAGCACGGTGAGTGGATCACCGAATATCTCGAGCGGGTTCGCGGTGTCGAGCGTGTCGATCCGCTGCGATCCCGAATCGCCGGTCTGCTCGCGCGGGGGCACCGCCTCGATGCGCTCAGGGCCGTGCGGGCAACAGCACCCGAACTCGGGCCGCGAGAGGCCAAGGAGTACATCGAGGCTGTGGCGGCCGGCGCGCCGGTGCCCGAGCGGGTGCGCTCGCGCTTGCCCCGACCGCCGGTCGGGTTCAGGTATTGCACGGCGTTGTCCGGGCCGAACCCCGAGCCGATCGCGTAAGGGCCGGACCCTGTCCGGCGCGGTGCATACCGTGTGGACAGTGCCGGCGCGCCCCGGAGCGGTCATCGCCGCGGGTGATTCCCGCATCACGGTGGCGACGTCGACCCCGTCTCCTCCGCCGATACGTCACATCCGACAGCACACACGAAGCCGCAGTACATTCACGGCGCCGAGTTCACCGACGGCCTGCAGCGGCGGCGGGGAGCCCGCCGCACGCACGGACCGGCCCCGCTCGGACCTCGATCCGCGGCCGGCATCAGTCCAGCGAGACGTAGACCTCCACCGATGTCGGGCCGGTATAGCGTTCCAGTTCGGCGGTGTGCGAGCGGGTTATCGTGCCCGCCTTCTCCGCTTCCCGCACCCGCGCCCACGCCGTGCGCAGCAGATCGTAGGGTTTCTCGGTGACGACGAATTTCGCGTAGCGGCCGGTGGGCACCCGGGTGAGTACATCGCCCGGATCCAGGTCGGTCATCTTCTTGATCTCGTAGCCGAGTACGGCCACCGCGTGGTCCCCTTGGCCGATATAGGCGGCGACCCGGGGAACGTTCTTCTCGCGGCCGAGGTACCGGTCCCAGGTGAAGTTCACCAGGTCGAGGTCACGGGCGGTCACCTCCCGGCCGGCCAGTGGAATGGTGAGCCCGGCCACCAGGCTTTCGTCGAGTTCGACAATTTCGAAATCCACAGCTGCTTCCTACCTGCTCGCCGCATCGTCTGCCGCCATCGCCACGAACACTTCCACGGTGTGCTCGTCGGGGTAGCGCTCGTAGTCACCGGTATAGGAGCGGACCAGCCGGCCGGCGGCCTCCGCGTCCCAGATCGCCCGCCACAGGGTCACGATCGTCTCGCCGAGGTCGTCGCCGCTGAGGGTGAAGCGGGCGTAGCGTCCGGCGGGGATACGGGCGAGGACATCGCCGGGTAGTAGATCGTCGAGGCTGTGACAGCGGTAGCCGATGATATGGGTGAGGTAGGAGTTGATCTCCGGGGCATGATCGACGAAGGCGCTGGCGGGGTGGCCGGGTAACGATCGGGCCAGTGTGGTTTTCCAGGCCTCTTCGACTCTGGTGCGGCGCGGTCCTTCCACGGCCAGTGCCGGGCTGCGTAGCACCATTCCCGCCACCAGCGTTTCCGGGCGGTCAACGACATTGAATTCCACCGGCGTAGCCCCTATGTCTCGTCATACGTCGTCGCTCCAGCGCATATCCTCCCGCACGCCCGTCCCGGATCGGGCGTCGGCCCGTGCCGGTCGGTCGGATGGGCGACATCTCACTCTGGCCAACGATGCTGCCATGCCGACCGTTCCTTCGGTGGGATCACGACAGGAATCCGTAGGTCACGGTACGGGAATCGTTACGCCGGGCAGGATTTCGACCACGCGCGGGGCCGGTGGCGGAGGTGCCACCGGTGGTGCGGGTGCTGGCGCGGGCGCTTCGGCGGGGGGAGTCGCGGGCGCCTGGGGTTCCGGTTCGTATTCGGGTTCGGGGGCATACGGTTCGGCGGCCGGGGGGATGACGATGAAGGGTTGCCGGGACGGTTGCTGCTGCGGCTCCGGCTGTTGCGGGGACGGTGGGTTGAGGATGTCGTACGGGTTGTGTGAGGGCTGCTGTGGTGCGGCCGGGACGACCGGTGCGGGGTTCAGGGCCGGTGCGCCGATCTGCTCGGCCGGAGTGTCGGTCAGCGCACCGTCCATGGTCTGTTTCCAGATATCGGAGGGCAGCCCCGAACCGTAGATCCGGCCGCCGCCGGCGGTGACGATCGGAAGGTTCGACTCGGTACCGACCCAGACCGCGGTGGACAGCGACGGCGTGAAGCCGACCATCCAGGCGTCCTTGTTCTGACCGGTATCGCCCAGCTGGGTGGTGCCCGTTTTGGCGGCGGAGGGGCGTCCGCTCAGCGCGTGGCCGTTGGAGTACGCGGCGATGGGCAACATGGCCGTGGCGGTCTGCGCGGCGATGGTCTGCGGTATCCGCTGCTCCGACGGTGGCGGCTGGGCGCCGGTGCGCTGCCCCGGATCGCCGCCGCGGTCCAGCAGCACGCGGCCGTCCCCGCGGACCACACGCTGTACGAAGTACGGCTGGTGGTAGCGGCCCGCACCGGCGATGGTGGCGTAGGCCGAGGCCATGTCGAAGGGTCGCACCAGATAGGTACCGAGCACGATGGAGGGCATGGGCGGCGCACCCATCTCGGTGAGCGACTGCCCCGGGACGCCGGGGATGTCCTGCGGGATCCCGGCCTGGTGGGCGGCGTCGGCGATCGCCTGGGGACCGTTGTTCATCGCGAGGGTGAGCCGGTAGAAGCTGGTGTTGAGCGAGCGTTTGAAGGCCTCGTTCAGGCTGCACGTACCGCAGGACTCGTCCTCCACATTGCGCACCAGCACACCGTTGACGTCCACCGGCGTGCTGTCGAACGCCCGGGACAGCGGGATCCCCTGCTGTAACGCCGCGAGTACCGCGAAAGTTTTGAACGCCGACCCCGTCTGTACCGGAGCCTGGGCGAAATCGAAACCGATCCCGTCGGCGCCGCCGTAGTAGGCGCGGACCGCGCCCGATCGCGGATCGATGGAGGTCACCGCGGTGCGCAGCTCCGGCGGCTGGCCGTCGAGGGCGCCGGTCGCGGCGGCGGTCGCGGCCTGCTGGGCCTGCGCGTCGATGGTGGTGGTGATCTGCAGTGCGCCGGTGTTCAGCTCCTCGTCGGAGATCCCCGCGTCGGCCAGTTCGCGCAGCACCTGTGTCTTGATATGGCCCTCCGGGCCGCGAGTGGTGTCGACGTCCTCGGGGGCGGGTGGCGGAATTGTCGGGGGGAAGACGATCGCGTCGCGTTCACCGGGGGCGATCGTGTCCATCTCGACCATTCCGTTGAGCACGTAGTTCCAGCGTTGCAGCAGCTGCGGGAGCCGGGTCTGCGGGTCCAGTGCGGAGGGCGAACGGATGAGCGCGGCCAGGACCGCGCCCTCGGCGACGGTCAGCTCGGAAACCGGTTTACCGAAGTAGGCCTGGGCGGCGGCGGCGATCCCGTAGGCGCCGCGACCGAAGTAGATGGTGTTCAGGTAGGCGCCGAGGATATCGTCCTTGCTCCATTCCTTGGCCATCTTCGAGGAGATGATCAGCTCGTGCATCTTGCGGCTGACCGTGCGCTCGGAGCCCAGGAAAGCGTTCTTCACGTACTGCTGGGTGATGGTGGAACCGCCACCGGCGTTCGCCCGGCCCAGCACATTGTCGCGGACGGCGCGCAGTAGCCCCGACGCCGAGAAACCCGGGTTGCTGTAGAAGTTGCGGTCCTCCGCGGACAGGACCGCCTCACGGACGTGCTCGGGCACATCCGACAGCGGTACGGGAGTGCGGTTGCCCTCGGGCGGCACCACCTTCGCCAGCACGGTGGAGCCGTCGGAGGCCGTGATCGTCGCGGTCTGGTTGATCGGTACCGTCCCGGCGGCCGGGATCTCCGCACTCCAGTACACCAGGGCGATCAGCAGCGTCGGGATGGCGATCACGATGGTGAACAGCCACAGCACCAGATGCCGGATGCGCTGGCCGCGGGTCCGGTGTGGGCGGATATAGGTGGGTGGCCGGGGCGGACGGGGACGCGGCCCGGGATCGTCGAGCTCTTTCCAACCGGCTATCGAGGGGTACTGCGGTGGCTGGTTGCGGCCACGTCGAGAACGGAACGAGCTCACGATCATCTCCTCTCGGAGCGTCGGAAAAACTCAGGCGCACCACCGCCAGATCCCAGGATACCCAGAGATCAGCTTTTGACTCCGCCCGCCGTGAGCCCGGAGATGATCCGCCGCTGGAATACCAGTACCAGGATCACCAGCGGCACGGTCACCAGCGTGCCCGCGGCCATGATCGCACCGTACGGGGGGACCAGCGGATTGTTCCCGGAGAACCGGGCGATGGCCACCGTCACCGGTTCCGTTTCGCTACCGGAGAGCACCCGGGCGAGCAGGTACTCGTTGACCGCCGCGATGAACGCCAGGATCGCGGTGGTGAACACGGCCGGCGCGGCGAGCGGCAGCATCACCAGCCGGAACGCCTGCACCTTCGTGGCGCCGTCGATCCGGGCCGCCTCCTCGAGTTCCCACGGCAGTTCGGCGAAGAACGAGGCCAGGATGTACACCGTCAGAGGCAGCACGAAGGAGATGTTCGGCAGGATCAGCGCCTGGTACTTGCCGATCCAGCCGATCTCGGTGAACAGCTGGAACAGCGGCGTCACCAGGACGACCACCGGGAACATCGACGCGCTCAGGATCACCCCGGACACCAGGTAGCGGCCCTTGAAGGTGAGCCGGGCCAGCGCGTAGGCCGCCATGATCCCGATGACCAGCGCGATCGCGGTACTGGCCGCACCGATGATCACACTGTTCAGCAGCGCGTGGGCGAAATTGTTACCGCGGCTGGTGTCGAACGCGTCCCGGAAGTTGTCCAGGGTGAGGTGCGTGGGCCACGGGGTGGAATCGAAGGTGTGGTCGGGATCGCGGAAGGCGGTCACCGCCATCCAGTAGAACGGGCCCAGTCCCCAGACGAGCACGATCAGGGCGCCCACGTAGATGCGGGCCGAGCCGAGCCTGCGCCGCCACGAGGACGTGGGTCCGGCGGTACCGATTTGCTGAGTTGCCACCGCGGCCATCACGCCTTCCGCTGTTCTTCCTGCGTCCGCACCGCGTTCGCGCCCAATATCTTCACCAGTACGAACGCCGCCGCGAAGATCAACAAGAAGGTGATCGTCGACAGTGCGGCCGCACTGTTGGGTCCCTGCCGCGTCTGCTCGACGACCAGGACCGACAGCGTCCGGGTGGCCGGGAGATTATTGGTCATGATGGCGGGCAGGTCGTACATGCGCAGCGCGTCCATGGTGCGGAACAGCACCGCGACCAGCAGCGCCGGTTTGAGCAGCGGCATGGTGATCTGGGTGAACCGCTGCCAGGCCGAGGCGCCGTCCACCCGGGCCGCCTCGTAGACGTCGTCGGGGATGATCTGCAGACCGGCCAGCAGCAGCAGCGCCACGAACGGCGCCGTCTTCCACACATCGGCGGCGATCACCGCGAAACGGGCCGGCCACGCGTCGGAGGTCCACAGGATCTCGGTGCCGAACACGGTGTTGACCACGCCGTCGTACTGGAACATGAACTCCCAGAGCCGGGCCGTCACCGCGGTCGGGATCGCCCACGGGATCAGCACCGCCGCGCGCAGCAGCGCCCGGCCCTTGAAAGTCTTACCCATCACGATGGCCATACCGAGCCCGATCGCCACCTCCAGCGTCACCGTGACAACCGCGAAGAACAGCGTGACGCCGACGGCCCCCCAGAACTCGGCGCCCAGATTACCGGTGGGGCATTCGGTGACACCGCCGGTGATGACCTGGCATTGGCCGAGGATCCAGTGCAGGTAGTTGTAGAAGGTGCTTTCGCCGCTGTCGACGAAGCGACCGGTCGTCTCGTCGAGCCGATCGTCGTAGGTGAACGACATCCACAGCGCCCGCAGCACCGGATAACCGATCACCACGGTGAGCGCTATCAGCACCGGCGCGACGAACAGCCACGCCCGGCCCGACATACGGACTTCGTCGCGAAGCCTGCTGGACGTCCCGCGATCGTTGGTCGCGTTCGCGGGCTTTTCTGTACGGACCGACGCCTGCGCGACCGTTCCGGAAGGATCCGACACCGTTACTCTCTCCTACGGGCTCGCCGGGTCCGGTTGAACAATATCTACGATCCGGCCGTCTCGATGCCCTTCTGCATGCCGATGATCGCGTCGTTCACGGACTTGGTTCCGGTCAGGGCAGCATATGCGTTGTCCTGAATGGCTTTGGACACCGCCGGATAGAACGGGGTGACCGGTCGGGGCACCGCGCTGGCGATGGAATCCTTCAAGGCGGGCAGGTACGGCATCTTGGCGATGAGCGCCGGATCGTCGTAGATCGAGGCCCGTACCGACGGCAGCGCGCCGGAGGCGATGATGTGCTGGGCTTCCTCACTGATCAGGAACTTCAGGAAATCCAGCGCCGTGGCCTTGTTCTCGGAATACGCGCTGATCGCGGCGTTGTAGCCGCCGAGGGTCGAGGCACCGATCCCGGTGTTCCCGGGCAGCGGCGCGACCCCGAACTTGTCCTTGACCGCCGAGGCCTCCGAGGAGGCGTCACCGTAGGTGGAAGGCCAGCTGCGCAGGAACATGAGTTTGCCCTGAGTGAACGCGGCGCCGCTCGTCGGTTCCTGGAAAGTGATGGCTTCGCGCGGGATATCGCCGACCCGGTAGGCGTCCACCAACTGCTCGAGCCCGGCCCGCGACTGCGGGCTGTTGACCGTCGGGGTGCGTCCGTCGGTGCCGACGAAGGTCCCGCCGAACGCGTTGATCACCTCGGCGGTGTTCACCGTCAGGCCCTCGTAGGGCGCGAACTGGCCCGCGTAGCAGCCGATCTGGTTATCCCGCGCCAGCGGGCAGCTGGCGCGCATCTCGGCCCAGGTGAGCGGGGGGGCGGGTACCAGGTCCTTACGGTAGAACAGCAGGCCACCGTTGGTGTTGCGGGGCGCGGCGTACAGGGTGCCGTTGTAGGTGGCGCTGGCCACCGGCGGCGACAGCAGCGGCGAGGTGTCGATGGCGAACTGGTCCTCCAACGGCTGGATCCAGCCCTTGGCCGCGAACTCCGCGGTCCACGGCACATCGAGGGCGACCACGTCGTAGTCGGTCGATTTCGCGCGCATGTGCTCGACCAGATCGTCGTACTGGGCCGAGGCGTCGTTGGACTGTTCCTTGTAGGTGACCTGCTCGTCGGGGTGGGTGGCGTTCCAGCGGTCGATGACCTGCTTGACCGCACCCGTCTCGGTGGTGTCCTTACCTTCGACGTAGGTGATCGGGCCGCGGCCGTCCTGGTTCATGCCGAGCTGTTCATCGGTGTCGCTCGTGTTGCAGGCGGTGGCAAAGGTCACGGTCAGCAGCGCGATCGGCCATAGGACGAGCGCGGCACGTAGAGACGGCGCCTTCTTGAAAGCCATCGCGGAACTCCAGGGTCGACACAGTGAGCGGCAGCACAACGCAACATACATGGTGTGCACGCTCGGTGTCGGATACTCCCGTATCGAAGTGAGCGGAAGCTCGAGTGCCCACGGTCGTCGGCGACTCCGCCGGGACGGGCCGGGAGGCCGGGCGGTCGGCGGCGTCGCGGGTATAACGACTGGTAGGCGTACCTCCGCCTTCGCTCCGGCCATGCGCGGACTGACGGCGGGCTGTGCCCGGCTGCGTTGATCGGGCGTACCTCCGCCTTCGCTCCGGCCGTGCGCGGATCGAGGACGGGCTGCGCCGATTAGGCTGTTGCCCGATGTCCTCCGCGAACGCAGTCTCCGATCGCCTGCTCACCAGGATCGGTGGACTGCTGCGCAAAGCCGAATCCACCGACAACGAGCACGAGGCGGAGGCGTTCCTGGCCGCGGCGCAGCGGCTGGCGACGCGGTCCTCGATCGACCTGGCGGTGGCGCGGGCACACACCCGGGACCGGGAACGGCCCAGCGCGCTGATCCAGCGGATGATCCCGATCGGTGAACCCGGCCGCAAGGGTCTGCGCACGTACGTGCAGCTGTTCGTGGCCATCGCCGCCGCCAATGATGTGCGCTGTGATGTGGCCCGCACCTCGACCCAGGTCTACGCCTACGGGTTCGCGGCGGATATCGCCGTCTGCGAAGCGCTCTACTCCAGTCTGCTGGTGCAGATGGTGCGGGGGTCGGACCGGTACATCAAGTCCGGTGATCACCGGGCCGCGACCATGGAGAAGGTCGTCAGCGAGCGCCGGGCCGGGCGGCGGGTGCGCCGGGTGGTGCGGGTGCCGGTGGCCGGGGTGACGGCCAGGCTGAATTTCCAGCTGGCGTTCGCCGAGCGCATCGGAATCCGGCTCGCCGAGGCCAGAGCGGATGTCGAACGGTCGGCGACCGGCCGCGACGGCCGGGCCGCCACATCCGGCGCCGCGGACCGGGCCGCGGACACCGCGCTGGCATTGCGCGGCAAGGAGCTCGAGCTCTCCGATTTCTACACCCGTAACTCGGAGGCCCGCGGCACCTGGCGCGGACCGCGCACCTCCACCGGCTACGCCCCGGACGCCCGGCGCGCGGGGGACCGGGCCGGGCGGGCGGCCCGGCTCGGCCCGGCGCGGGAACTGGACGGGGCGCGCGGGCAGCTCCCCGGATAGCCGGCCGTGCGGGATACGCAGCGTGCCAAGGTGTACGACGCCGAGCAGCTGGTGCGTTCGGTTTTCGACCGGGCGGCGGAGTTCGGGCAGCGCACGGTCGAAGTGCACGGGTCGCGGCTGACCTTGCCGGTGGAGCGGAAATTCGCCTCGGTGGATTCGGTGCAGCAGTACTGCGACCGGGTACTCGCGCTCGGCTGGGTCGCGGCTACCTGGGAGCGGGCGGGTGTACCGATCCGGGTGCGTGCTCGCGCCGGAAATGTGGCCGCCCATTACGAAACCGGGGACGCCGTGCTGGCGGTGCCCCTGCACGCGGAGGCGGGGACGCGCGGGCGGACCTCGTGGGCGTTGCGGGAACTGGTCGTTCTGCACGAATTGGCACACCACCTCGAGTCGCGGCCGGACACGGTGGCCGCGCACGGGCCCGAATTCTGTGCGCGGTATGTGGAATTGGCCGACGGGGTGATCGGGCCGGAGGCGGGGCTGCTGTTGCGCCTGACCTTCCACGATATGGGTGTGCGGTTGGGCTGAGTCGCGGTCGCGACGACCCGGAAGTTCGTCGGCGCGCTTCCGGGGTCGCTCAGCGCGCCCCGTCCGGTCCGGTCCGGAGGTCGGTGAGGAAGAAGGCCCGGATGTCCGCGGCGAGCAGTTCGGGGACCTCCATGGCGGCGAAGTGGCCGCCGCGGTCGAATTCCGACCAGTGCCGGATGTCGTAGAGCCGTTCGGCCAGCGGCCGCACCGACTGGGTGATGTCGTGGGCGAATACCGCCACCCCGAGCGGCACCGGGCACGGTGCCGACCCCCGGGTGGACTCGCGCGTCAGTCGTGCGGAGGAGGCCGCGGTGGCGGTCAGCCAGTACAGCGACACATCGGTGAGCATCCGCTCATCGCTGACGGGTGTTCGGGGGTCGGTCCACTGGGCGAAGCGCTCCGCGATCCAGGCCAGCTGGCCGACCGGTGAGTCGGTCAGTGCGTAGCCGAGGGTCTGTGGGGCGGTGGCCTGCAACGCCTGGTACGGGGGCCGGTTCGCCAGCAGGTACTGCACCTTGTCGAGCCGGGCCCGATCGGTTTCGGACAGTTCGAGGCCGGCGGCGGGGTCCGGCCGGGTCGGCAGGTAGTTGACATGTACTCCGACGACGTGTTCGGGTGCCAGCGCGCCGAGCGCCTGGGAGATACCGGACCCGAAATCGCCGCCCTGCGCGCCGTAGCGCTCGTACCCGAGACGGTGCATCAGCTCGGCCCAGGCGCCCGCGACCCGGGTGGTGTCCCAGCCGCGCTCATGGGTGGGACCGGAAAAACCGAAGCCCGGGATGGAGGGGATCACGAGGTGGAAATCGCGGGAGAGCGGTTCGATCACGTCGAGGAACTCCAGGAACGAACCGGGCCAGCCGTGGGTCAGGATCAGCGGCAGCGCATCCGGTTTCGCCGACCGCACATGGACGAAGTGGATGTTCTGCCCGTCGATCTCGGTGGTGAAGTGCGGGAGTTCGTTGAGCTCGGCTTCGTGGGCGCGCCAGTCGTAGCCGGTGCGCCAGTAATCGGCGAGTTCCCGTAGCCGGGCCAGCGGGAAGCCGTAATCCGTTCCGGCATCGGCGATCTCGTTGGGCCAGCGGGTGCGGGCGAGCCGGTCGGTCAGATCGTCGAGGTCGGCCTGCGGGATATGGATATCGAAAGCAGTGATGGCGGTGGGGTTCACGGTGGTCTCCTGAGCGGGAGTGGGGCGATGGTCGACAGGTGGGGTGGGGGACGTGCACCCCGTCACGGTGAGGGTGAGGGCGATCGCGGCGAGGGCGGCGTATCGAACGGGACCGTCCATGTGACTCCTTTTGTTGGTGCAACCAACGATAGCAAACGTTGGTGCAACCAACAAAGAAATACGCCTGGTCCCGCTGGAAGGGCGCGCCTGAAGACGGGAAAACGGCAGGTCGGCCAGAGTGGAACCGATGTGACACGGAAGACGGCGCCCGCCGTAGCGGCCGCCTCCGACGCCATGCAGAACGACCAGGTCGACTGCGCCGTGCGCAGCCCGGAAACCGTGCGCTCAGTGACGGAAACCCGGCGCTGCCTCGTCATGACCTGGCGCGGAGTTCGCCGAGCGCGGTCGGCCGGGGCCGGTTCCGGCACGACTCGACCGAGCCTTCGGTGGCCCCGGCCGCGGGTCCGCGGGGCGCTGCCCGGCGGACGTCACACTTCGGTGTGCCGCGACTCCAGCAGCCGCCGCATGCGGGCGGTCCACCATTCGGTGCGCTCCGGATCCGGGTGGCGGTACTTCTCCAGCAGGTCGGGATCCGGTGTGGGGGCGGTACGCGGGACCGGTAGGAAACCGTCCACCGGGCGCAGGGATTCGGTGACGACATCTCCCTCGAACAGGTTCACCGTGCCGAGACCGCACGCGTGATCGAGCTCCGGGAGGGCGCCGGCCAGGGCCAGCTGCGCGGCCAGTCCGACGCTGGTCTCCAGGGCGGAGGAGATCACGCACGGTAGTCCGGCGGCCTCGGCGACCCGCAGGGCCCGCCGCACACCGCCGAGCGGAGTGCATTTGAGAACCGCGATATCCGCGGCCCCGGCCACCGCGACCCGCAGCGGGTCCTCGGCGCGGCGGATGGACTCGTCGGCGGCGATGGGTACCTCGACCCGGCGGCGTACGTCGGCGAGCTCCTCGACCGTGCGGCACGGTTGCTCGACGTATTCCAGACCGCCCGCGGCGCGGTCGATCTCGCGAATGTTCCGGACGGCGGTGGTGACATCCCAGACGGCGTTGGCGTCGACGCGGATCGCGCCGCCCGGTCCCAGCGCCGACCGTACGGCTTCCACCCGGGCCAGATCCTCCGGCAGTGATCCGGGATGGTCGGCGATCTTCACCTTCGCCGTGCGGCAACCGGACCCGGCGGCGATTTCGTAGGCCCGATCCGGACCGACAGCGGGAACCGTGCAATTCACCGGGATCCGCTCCCGCACCGGTTCCGGCCAGCCGACGGTGATCTGTTCGAGGGTGGTGTCCAGCCAGTGCGCGGCCTCGTGGTCGGCGTATTCGGTGAACGGGCAGAATTCGCCCCAGCCGCGGGGGCCGCGCAGCAGCACCCCTTCGCGCACGGTGATCCCGCGGAACTTCGACCGCAGCGGGATCGCGTAGACGTGCACCTCGTCGATCCGGGGCAGTTCGCTCACCGGAATCACACTAGGCCAGGTCCGCGCCCCGGGCCGAGCCGGTGGCGGCCGCGTGGCCACCACCGGCTCGCGCACCGGCGATCAGAGCCGTTCGAGAATCGTGGCGTTGGCCAGGCCGCCCGCCTCGCACATGGTCTGCAGGCCGTAGCGGGCGCCGCGGTCGTGCATGGCGTGGACGAGGGTGGTCATCAGCCGGGCCCCGGAGGCGCCGAGCGGATGGCCGAGGGCGATCGCGCCGCCGTGGACATTGACCCGTTCGGGGTCGGCGCCGGTGTCGTGTTCCCAGGCCGTCACCACGGACGCGAACGCTTCGTTGATCTCGATGAGGTCGATATCGGCGAGGGTCAGCCCGGCCCGGTCCAGGACCTTGCGGGTGGCCGGGATGACCGCGGTCAGCATGAGCAGCGGATCGTCCCCGGCCACCGCGAAACTGTGCAGCCGGGCCAGCGGGCGCAAGCCGAGCGCGCGGGCCCGTTCGCTGGTGGTGATGAGCACGGCGGCGCTGCCGTCGCTGATCTGGCTCGCCGACGCCGCGGTGATGTTCCAGCCGATCTGCGGGAATCGTTCGGCCATGGCCGGGTCGTAGTAGGCGGGCTTCAGCCCGGCCAGGGTGTCGAGGGTGGAGCCGGTGCGGATGCCCTCGTCGGTGTCGAGGCCCGCCAGCGGGGCGAGTTCGGCGGCGAATTGCCCGTTCTTGGTGGCCCGTGCCGCCTTTTCGTGGCTGTTCAGCGCGAATTCGTCGAGTTGCGCCCGGCTCAGCCCCCATTTCGCGGCGATGAGTTCGGCGCTGATGCCCTGCGGGACCAGCCCGTCCGGGTACCGCCGGGTGAAACCCACCCCGGAGATGTCGTCGGCGCCCCGGGCGCTCGCGCCCATCGGGACCCGGCTCATGGATTCGACGCCGGTGGCCACCACCATGTCGTAGGCGCCGGCGAGCACGCCCTGTGCGGCGAAGTGGACGGCCTGCTGGCTGCTGCCGCACTGGCGGTCGACCGTGGTGGCCGGGACCGATTCGGGGAAACCGGCCGCCAGCGCCGCTCGCCGGGTCATGTTCACGCCCTGTTCGCCGACCTGGCTCACCACGCCGCCGATCACGTCGTCGATGAGGGACGGGTCCACCCCGGTCCGGGTGATCAGCGCGCTGAGGCTGTGGGCCATGAGGTCCACCGGGTGGATGCCGTGCAGGGCGCCGTTGGGCTTGCCGCGTCCGATGGGGGTCCGTACCGCATCGACGATGACCGCGTCTCGCATATCGATTCCTTCCGCCGCCGGGGCGAACCCTGGCTAAAGTTATCTAAAGCCAGATTAGGCGCTGGCATCACTGGAGGCAAGTCAGGGTCGATATGATGGGCGGATGGCAGCGGTGATGGAAGGCCCCCTGGCCGATCTCGACTCGTGGAAACCCGACCACTGCTCGATCGCGATGGCGCTCGAGGTGGTCGGCACCCGCTCGGCCATCCTGATCCTGCGGGAGGCCTACTACGGCACCACCCGGTTCGACGGTTTCGCGGCCCGGGTGGGGATCACCGACGCCGCCGTGGCCGGCCAGTTGCGCAAGCTCACGCAGGCCGGACTGTTCACCAGGCAGCCGTATCGGGAAGAGGGAAAACGCACCCGTCACGAATACGTGCTGACCGCGAAAGGCCGCGATCTGCTACCCGTGGTGCTGGCGCTCATGCAGTGGGGCAATACCCACCTGCAACCCGGGCCACCCCCGCTGGACCTGGTCGAGGCGGCCACCGGGGACCCGGTCCGGGTACAGGTGCGCAGCGAATCCGGCCGTGAGATCGGCGTGGACGATCTCGGCGTCCGGCTCAACGAACAATGGCGCGCGACCCGGCGGCAGGCGGCCGGGAGCGCGGCGACCGATCAGCCGTAGCGGTGGCGCGGACCGCCCCGCCGCCGGCGTCCGGCATGACACGGGGCCCGGGGGCAGGGGGTCAGCTCAGGCGGCGGCCGTCGTCGGGCGCGAAGAAGTAGACGTGCTCGGGGGCCGTGGCCAGCCGCACCCGGCTGCCCTTCGCCGGCGGGTTGCGCCAATCGGTACGTGCCACGATCGTGTCCGCGCCCCGGGTGTCCTCGGTGGGGCGGCCGTAGATGAAGGCGTCGGAGCCGAGCTCCTCGACCACGTCCACCTCGATCTCGATCCCGGACTCACCGGCTTCCAGATGCTCGGGGCGGATACCCACCGTCACCGTCGCGCCCGTGGCATCGGCCACCGATCGCGGCAGCGGCAGCGAGAACCCGCCGATCCGCACCGCCCCGTCGGTGACCGGAAGCGTGAACAGGTTCATCGCCGGTGACCCCATGAACCCGGCGACGAACACATTCGCCGGATCCCGGTAGAGGTCGCGCGGGGCGGCGCACTGCTGCAGCAGCCCGTCGCGCATCACCGCGACCCGGTCGCCCATGGTCATGGCCTCGACCTGGTCGTGGGTGACATAGACGGTCGTCGTCGCCAGCCGGCGCTGCAGCTGGGCGATCTGGGTGCGGGTCTGCACCCGCAGTTTCGCGTCCAGATTGGACAGCGGTTCGTCCATCAGGAAGACCTGCGGGTCGCGCACGATGGCCCGGCCCATGGCCACCCGCTGTCGCTGACCACCCGACAGCGCCTTGGGCAGGCGTTCCAGCAACGGTTCCAGATCGAGCAGACGGGCCGCCTCGAGCACCCGGCGCTGCTTCTCGTCCTTACCGACCTTGGCCAGTTTGAGTGCGAAACCCATGTTCTCGGCCACCGTCATATGCGGGTACAGCGCATAGTTCTGGAAGACCATCGCGATATCGCGATCCTTGGGGTCGGAATGGGTGACATCGCGGTCACCGATCAGGATGCGGCCGCCCGATACTTCCTCGAGTCCGGCGAGCATGCGCAGCGAAGTCGATTTCCCGCATCCGGAGGGGCCGACCAGCACCAGGAACTCACCGTCGGCGATCTCGAGTTGCAACTGATCGACAGCGGGTGTTTTGGCTCCCGGATACTGCCGGGTGGCGTGATCGAAGGTCACCGTGGCCACGGCTTGTTCACTTCCCTTCACCGGTTGGAACACGCGAAGTGGAGCGAATTCGCAACATGTGCGTGGTCATGGCGTCAGAGGCTACCGCTGGTGTTCTCGAGCTCCGCATGGTCTGTACGTTTTCGGTGCGTATCGTGCCAGTGAACGCACCGACTGTCCACCCCGCCGGCACCCTCGCGACGGGTCGCCCGGGCCCGGCGATCTCGCGAATGGGCAGCCACCGGCGGGCGCGGTCGGGCACGGGTCGGCCGGCGGCGAGCCGTGGTGCGCCACGCCCTGGCCCATCGGTCGAGCGGCCGCACGAACAAGCGCCACACGGGCACATTCGGGCGTTGGACAGGGGCTGGACTCGCGAGGGCACTTGACTGTGCCGCTGCGGCACAGTTCAGGCTGGGTAGCGTGTGCCGGCGCGTTCGCGGCGGCGGAACCGTAGCGGAGGAGTCGGATATGGCGTGGAGTACCCGTCAGCTGGCGGAACTCGCCGGCACGAGCGTGCGGGCGGTACGCCACTACCACGACATCGGCCTGCTCGACGAGCCCGAACGCGCCTCCAACGGTTACAAGCGCTACGGCGTGGCGCATCTGCTGCGGGTGCTGCGCATCAAACGACTCGCCGACCTCGGCATACCGCTGTCGCAGATCGCCGAAATGGGCGACGGGGAGGATTTCCCCCGCGACGCGCTCCAGACCCTGGACGCCGAACTGGCCACGACAATCGAACGGCTGCAGCGCATCCGGGTGGAGCTGGCCCTGATTCTGCGGCAGGGCGCACACGCCGATCTGCCACCCGAGATCGGTTCGACCGCCCATGTACTCACCGACGCCGACCGCGCCTTCACCGTCATCCTGACCCGGGTTCTGGGACCGTCCGGTATGGGCGCGCTGCGGGACCTGCTGAACGACCAGCGTGAGGTTCCCGCGATGACGGAGTTCGACAACCTTCCCGCCGACGCCGACGAATCCACCCGGGCCGACCTGGCGCAACGTATCGCACCGTACGCCGGCACGGTGGCTGCCGAGTATCCGGAGATCGCTGCCCCGGCCGCCGATTCGCCGGTGGGGCCCAAGCGGGCGGCGGAAGCGGTCGGCAAGGCGCTGCGGGATCTGTACAACCCGGCGCAGCTCGACGTCCTGGTCAAGGTGAACCGGCTGCTCTACGGATCGGACGGGCAGCCGCCGGCGAAGGACCGGCGGACCGGCCCGGCCTGAGCCGTCGCGGTGGCGGCCGGCCCGAGAGATGGGCGGATTCCCGTGTCAGTGGGCGTATCAGCCCGGCGTCAGGCCGACGTCAGCCGAGCCGGTGAAAGTGGCACTGTCCACCGGCCGCACCGGCCGGTAACCCACCACTCCCGGAGGAGAAACACCATGTCCGTCACCTTCACCGACCAGGACAAAGCCACCCTGCGGACCGCCGCCTACGGCGCCGTCTCGCTGATCTCCGCCACCAGTGTCGCCGGCGGCTCGCCGCACAAGGCCGCCACCGACGGCTCCATCGCCCTGGGCTCGGCGACCGGCGCCATCGGACACGTGCTCGCCGATGTGAAAGCGAAGGAGATCACGCTGAAGGGGAGGAACGTAGCGGAACTCGCCGATCAGGTACTGCCGGCCCTGACCGCGGCCATGACCCTGCTGAAGCGGCAGGATACGGCCGAGGCGGACAACTTCCGCAGCACCGTCCTCGTCGCCGTCGAGTCGGCCACCCGCCCGCAGAAGGCCGCACCCGCCCCCATCCTGGTGGATATGACCCGCAAGATCACCGCGGCCCTCGACGCCGCGTAGGTGCCGGGTATCCGGCCGGGTTCGCTCTCGGAACCCTTCGAGATCATCACATCGGGCCGTGATGCCGCAACGGCGGGGCCGGGAGATAAGTGGCCCGTGATACGCGAACGCACCGCGTAACCCCTCATCGGGCTACGCGGTGCGTCGCGGGCACACCCCGGACGAATCCGGCGGACGCTAACTCGTGGTGGTGAGCTCGCCCTCGGGTTCTCCCGGGCGGACCGGCGGGTGCGCCGGCCGCTCCGGTTCCTTGGTGAAGAACAGCATCGCCGCCGAGCCGATGAGGCACAGGACCGTCATGACGATGAAGCCGCCGTCGTAGGTGCCGGTTTCGGAGACGATGAAGCCCATCACCGACGGGGCCACGATCCCGGAGAGGGCGAAGCACGCGTCGGCGAAACCGGCCGCGGTGCCCGGCTGGGTCGGGGCGGCGTCGATCGAGGCCACCCACCAGATGCCGCCGGTGATGAAGCCGAAGCCGACACCCGCGGAGATGCAGATCAGAGCGATGGTGAGGTTGCCGGGGAAGAAGAGGATCGGGGCGATCGAGGCACCGGCGAGCAGGAGCGCCACGCCGATGATGAGGAATCGCGACCGGATGCGCTCGGTGCGTTTGTACACGCGGTCCACCAGGATGCCGCCGGCGAGCGCGCCGACCACACCGGCCGCCCACGGTGCCACCGAGAAACCGCCGACCTCCTTGATGGAGAGACCGAATTCGTGTTCGAGGTACTGGGGGAGCCAGTACATGAAGGCCCAGAACATGAATCCCCAGGCGAAGTAGCCGAGTCCGACGAGCCACAGGTTGCGGTTGCGCAGGATCTCGCCCCAGTCGACCTTCTCCTCGTGCCCGCTGTCCTCACCGTCGGTCTGACCGGCCCGGATGTAGCGCAGTTCCTTGTCCGAGACGAAGGACGCCTCACTCGGCGAGTTCTTCAGGAACGGGTAGGCCACGACCACCCAGATCAGTCCGGCGACCGCGAGCACGAAAAACATGCCCTTCCAGCTGACCAGCGCGATCAGCTGGGTGAGGATCGGTCCGCCGATCAGCAGGCTGCCCGACACCGCGACGCCGCCGATGAGGGCGAGCGCCTTGCCGCGTTCATGCGCCGGCAGCCACCGGCTGGCGATCCGCGTCGCCGCCGGGAAGCACGGCGCTTCACCGGCTCCGAGGAGGATACGCAGCAGGATGAGACCGATGAACCCGCCCGCGAACGGGGTCAGCGCAGTGGCCGCGGCCCAGATGAACATCCCCACGATGAGGACGCGGCGCGAACCGTACCGGTCGACCAGCGGCCCCGACAGCAGGGCGAAAAGCATGTAGCCGATCGAGAATGCGGAACTGATGACGCCGTACTGGCCGGTCGTGATTCCGAACTCGTCCCGCAGATGGCTTGCGGCGAACGAGATGGCGCTGCGATCGACATAATTCACCACCACCAGGCCCAAGATGATGGCGATTGTCCACCAACGCGATTTCATAGCGAACTCCTGAGATAAAGCTGCCGCGGGGTCAGATGACGCCGCGTGCCCGCAGGTCGTCGATGTCCTCGGGACTGCGCCCGAGATCGGTGAGGACCTTGTCGGTGTCGGCACCGGCGGGTCGTCCGGTGTGCCGGATCGCCCCGGGCGATCGGGTCATGCGCCACATCACGTTCTGCATGCGCATGGGGCCGAGCTCGCTGTCCTCGACGGTGGTGACCATGTCGGTGGCGACGACCTGCGGATCGGTGAGCAGGTCGCTCGGACGGTAGACCGGCGCGACGGCCGCGCCGGCTTCTTCGAAAACACTCGTGACCTCGTCACGAGTTCGTTCGGCGATCCAGCCGCCGACGTATGTGTCGAGCAGGTCGGCGTGCTCGGCGCGGGTGCGCCCGGTCGCGAACCATTCCTCGTCGATCACCTCGGGATGCCCCACCAGCCGCATCACGCGTTCGGCGATGGCCTGGGCGCTGGTGGAGATCGCGACCCAGTGGTCGTCTTTGGTGCGATACAGGTTCCGGGGCGCGTTGTTCTGCGACCGGTTACCGGTGCGCTCCTGGTCGATCCCGAGCTGATCGGCGTAGATCACCCCGGGTCCGACCGCGGTCATGATCGGGGTGAGCAGGTCGAGGTCGACCTCCTGCCCGGTGCCGCCGTTGCGTTCGCGTTCGAACAGCGCCATCGAGATCGCCGAGGAACCGGCGACACCGGCGATGGAATCGGCGAGCCCGAAGGCCGGCAGGGTGGGCGGCCCGTCGGGTTGACCGGTGAGGTGGGCGAACCCGCTCATCGATTCGACCAGTGTGCCGAACGCGGGCCGTTTCGCGTAGGGACCGTGCTGCCCGAAACCGGTGACGCGCAGCATGATCAGCGCCGGATTACGGGACGAGAGTTCCGCGTAGGACAGGCCCCAGCGTTCGAAGGTGCCCGGGCGGAAGTTCTCGATCACCACATCCGCTTCGGCGGCCAGATCCCGGAAGATCTGCTGACCGTCGGGGGTGCCGAGGTTCAGCGTGATCGTCTGCTTGTTGCGGGCGACCATCTTCCACCACAGCGGGATCCCGTCCTTGTCGAGGCCGTGGCCGCGCATCCCGTCCGGTTTCTGCGGGTGCTCGATCTTGATGACCTCGGCGCCGAAATCACCCAGGATCTGGGCGGTCAGTGGTCCGGCCAGGATGGTGGAGGCATCCAGGACCTTGATTCCGCGCAGCGGACCGGTCGGCTGCTTCTCGTCGTTCACCTACGAACTCCTCAGTACGGGCGCGAGATGTAGCGGCCCGCGGGCTCGCCGGTGACCACGCCGTCGGCCAGCACCCGGTTACCGCGCACGAAGGTGTCGGTGACCGCGGCGGTCAGCTCGAAGCCCTCGAACGGCGTGTATTCCTGGGTGGATTCGGAATCCGCGGCGCGCACGGTCCAGGTGCGGTTCGGGTCGACGATCGCGATATCGGCATCGACGCCCTCCGCGAGCCGGCCCTTACCGGGCAGGCCGTAGCGGTCGGCCGGGTTCGAGGCGACGAGCTGGGCGATCCGGCGCAGCGACAGCCCGCGCTTGCGGCCCTCGGTGACCAGTCCGGGCAGCAGGTATTCGGTGCCGCCGAAACCGGACTTGGCGGCGAACACATCGTCGCGGTCCTCGCCGAACTTCACCTCGTCCTTGCAGCAGGCGTGGTCGGAGACGACCCAGTCGATATTGCCGGCGAGCAGGTGCTCCCACAGTGCTTCGACGTCCTCGCGCGGGCGGATCGGCGGGTTCACCTTGGCGCCCAGACCGTTCGCATTGTCGATATCGGTGAGCAGGTGACCGATGGTGACCTCGCGGCGGAAGTTCACGTGCGGGAACGCCTCGGCCATCTTCATGGCGGCCTTCAGCGCCTTGGCCGAGCTCAGGTGCAGCAGGTTGATATTCGGCAGTCCGGTCTCGTCGGCCAGGAAGGACGCGATGGTCACGGCCAGGCCCTCGGAGTGCTGCGGTCGGGACGCGCTGTAGGCGGCGAGACCGCTGAGCTCGCCCTCCTGCTCGACGATCTTGGTGTATGCGCTCATGATCTCGGCGGTCTCACAGTGCAGCGACAGCGAGATGTGATCGGCGAGTTCGGGGAACTGCTCCCGCGCCTTCTGCACGCCGCGCATCACGAACTCGAAATGCGCGATGTCGTAGCGCTCGTCCTCGGGGATCATCAGGAAATCGCTCTGCGAGGTGGACCGCCCGTGCAGGCCGTGGCTGCCGTAGAACATGAAGATCTTGAACGAGGTCACGCCCTGATCGGCGGCCAGCGCGGGGATCTCGCCGATATGTTCCTTGGACATGGGCGCCAGGTGGAACGCGTAGTCGATGTAGCTGCGTCCGGCCGAGGCGTCCAGCACCTCGGGGAAGAAGTCGGCGTAGGCGCCGCCCTTGTTCAGGTAGTACTGCCCGGTCCGCATGTAGGTCAGCGCGGTGGTGACGCCGCCCTGGGCGCTGGCGCGGGATTCGGTCTGCGTGTCCTCGGCCAGCGGGTTGTAGATGCCCCAGTGCTGGTGGGCGTCCACTACGCCGGGAAAGATCAGCTTGCCGGACGCGTCGACGATCTCGGCATCCGCGGACTCCAGGTTCGCGCCGATGGCGGCGATCTTGCCGTCGACGATCAGGATGTCCGCGGACTCGCCCTCCTCGGGGGCCGAGTTGTCGGTGCGCACCACGGTGCCGTTCTTGATCAGGTACGAGGTCATTTCTTCTCCTGGCGAATATCCGATAGGTGAAATCTGGGGTCAGGCGGCGACCGGGCTGCTCACGTGCTCGGCGGCGAGGAACGCCAGGCCGAGCGCGGTGATGAGGCCGTTACCGGCCAGGTAGCCCCCGGCGCCGTGGCCCGAGATGCCGATGGCCGCGCCGCCCGAGGCGTAGAGGCCGGGGACCGGCACACCGCCGGCCAGTACCCGCGCGTGTTCGTCCACGACCAGACCGCCCTGGGTGTGGAACAGGGCGGGGGTCACGGCGATGGCGACATAGGGCGCGGTGAGGGGGTGGCGGTCGTCGGTGCGACCCTGCCGGTCCGGTTCCGTACCCGCCGCGGCGCGGTGGGCGGCACCGAGTTCGTCGTCCAGCGCCGCGGCCGGTACGCCGATCCGTTCGGCCAGTTCGGCGGGCGTCGCGGCGCGGACCAGCGAACCGCTCTCGGCGACGGCGCGGAAATCGTCGAACACCGAGCACAGCGCTTCGATGTGCTCGTCGATGACGATCCATCCGGCACTGCCGGGCTGGACCGCGAGGATGGCGGCGAATTCCGAATAACCCGTGGTCTCGGGTGCGAACCGGCGGCCCTCGCTGTTCACGATGACGCCGCCGTGGACGACGGTGGCCCAGCCGATGAGGGTCTGGCTGCGCGAAGAGAGCGCCGCGTGCCCCTGGTAGGCATCGAGGAACCCGGTGTCGGCCCCCAGCCCCTGTCCGATCCGCAGCGCGTCGCCGCGACTGAACTGTCCGCCGTGATAGTGGGCGTCGGCGATCTCCGGGATCCAGCGGCGCACCAGTTCGCTGTCGGCGCCGAAGCCGTTGGTCGCGAGCAGGACGGCGGGTGTGGTCAGCCGTTCGGCGTTCCCGTCCGGGGTGGCGATCTCGACCCCGGTGACCCGGCCGTCGGTGGTGAGCACCTCACGCAGGCTCATCGGCGCGATCAGCTCGATCCGCGGGTGGGCGCGGGCGCGCTCGACCAGGTGGCGCAGCAGCTTGGAACCGTGGCGGCCGGGGATGGTGTGGCAGCGGTCGGCGCTGTGGCCGGGGTAGCGGAAGTCGGTGACCAGTTCGAGGTCGAGTTCCTGAGCGTCGGCGAGCCAGGTGACCAGCCGCGCGCTCGATTCGGCGAGGGCCCGGGCCAGGCGCTGATCGGCCGTACCGCCGGTTTTGCGGTCGATATCGGCGAGGAACCGGTCCGGGCTGTCCGCGACGCCCGCGGCCTGCTGCCAGCGGGTGCCGGCGGCCGGGATCATCGCGGTGCACATCGAGGTGTTGTTCCCGCGCTGGAAGTACTCGTCGGCATCGACCACGAGCACGTTCGCGCCGAGTTCGGCGGCGCGCAGCGCAGCGACCAGCCCGCCGCCCGCACCGGCGACGACGAGATCGAAATCCGGACCGTCCACGCTTCCTCCTAGTCTGTTCCGCTTAGCGGAACGCAAGAATGTGGTCCCCTGCACTATGCACGTTCGGCAATCCGGACACAAGTGCCTGTAGAAACGATTAACGCCGACGAAACTCATGCATGAGCCGGTCGAGCGGCCTGGACAATCGTTTCGCTAAGCGGTACAACTTTGTTCAGATGTACGTCGGTCGCGGCGGTAGCGTCGCCGTCGGAACAACGAAAAGACCCCGCAGAAACGGAGCCACGATGGAGTCCTCCAGTGGAGGCACCACGTCTGCCGCCCGGGCAGCTGATGTGCTGCTCGAGTTCGGCCGCCGGTCGAGCGCGCTCGGCGTCTCGGAGATCGCCCGCTCGACCGGTATGTCGAAGGCGGTCGCCCACCGCATCCTCACGACCTTCGTCGAATGCGGTCTGCTGCTCTACGAGCCCTCGACCCGCCGGTACCTGCTCGGACCGGCGGCGGCGACGCTCGGCGCCCGCGCACTGGACGTATCCCCGCTGCGGCGGATGGCCCGCGAGGCCCTGGTGGACCTGCAGCGCGCCACGGGCGAGACGGCGACCGTCACCGGCCGGTTACCGGGAGGTCGCGTCTACCTCGATCAGGTCGAGAGTACTCAGGAAATCAAGATGACCGTCGAGCTGGGTCGCCGGTTCGACCTGCACAGCGGCTCGTCGGGCCGGATAATCCTGGCCCACCTCTCCGAGGAGGAGCAGGACGATCTGCTGTCGCGACCGCTGCCCCGGCTGACCGGCACCACGATCGTCGACCCCGCGTCGCTGCGCGCCGCGCTGCGCGAGGCAAGGGAACGGGGAGTGTGTCGGTCGACCGGGGAACGCCAGGAGGGCGCGGGGTCGATCGCCGCCCCGGTGTTCGGGGCCGACGGCGCGGTGATCGGGTCGGTATCGGTGTGCGGACCGAGCTACCGGATGACCGAGGAAGCGTGCGATCGCTACGAGAGCGCACTGGTCGAGGCGGCGCAGCGGGTTTCGCGAGCGCTGGGCCACCGGGTGCCGAATCCCGTCGCGGTGGAGGCGAAATGACTCCGCGCAGCTGGCTCTACGTGCCCGGACACCGCGACGACCGGATCGGCAAGGCGATCGACAGCGCCGCCGACGCCGTGGTGATCGACCTGGAGGACGCCGTACCGGTCCACGCGAAGGAGCGCGCGCTGACCAATGCCCTCGCCGCCCTGCGCACCGCACCACCGGAGCGCCGGATCTGGTTGCGGCTCAATGCCATCGGGTCGTCCTGGCTGGACAACGAGCTCGCCGGCCTGGTCGCCGCGCAGACCCCGCCCGCGGGGGTACGGCTCCCCAAGGCCGAAACGCCCGAATCGGTGGCCGCCACGACCGGCCGGCTCACCTGCCAGGTGCACGCGATCATCGAATCGGCCGCGGGCCTGCTCGCGGCGCCCGCTATCGCGAAATGTCATCCGCGGGTCACCGGTATCGCGCTGGGTGAAGCGGATCTGGCCGCCGATCTGCGCACCGAGGCCGACGGCCTGGCGTGGGCGCGCGGCTGGATCGTCACCGCGGCGCGCGCCGCCGGACTGTCCTCACCGGTCCAAAGCGTCTGGACCGCGGTCGAGGACTCGGCGGGATTGGCGGAGACCTCGCGCACCGGCCGCGCCCAGGGTTTTTTCGGGCGTTCGGTCATCCATCCCAATCAGATCGGCATCGTCAACCAGGCCTTTACACCGTCGCCGGAGGAACAGAGCCGAGCCCGGCGAATCGTGGAGTGCGCGGCCGCGTCCCAGGCGGCGGGGGAATCCGCGGTTCTCGACGAGAACGGCAGATTCATCGACCCCGCCGTCGTCGCGAACGCCCGCGTGGTGCTCGACCGGGCAGAGGCCACCGCAGTACGAGGAGTGAGAACATGACCGAACAAACCGTGTCCGCCGCGCCGGACGCGCTGTTGCACGCCGTGGTGAACAGCGATGTCGACGTCGTCGAGCTGGGGCATCCGTATACGACGGGTATGCCCTGCTCACCCAACCATCCCGGCTTCCGGATGACCCTGATCCGCCGGCACGGCGATATGGTCCGTCCGGACGGCGGATCGGCGTCCAACGAGATCATCGTGACCGGTGGGCACGTCGGCACCCATGTGGACGCCCTGTCCCACGTCAGCCACTGCGGCAAACTGCACGGCGATATCGACGCCGAGGAAGCGCAGCGCGGCGGGCGGTTCTCCCGGCTCGGCGCGGAAACCATCCCTTTCATGCTCCGGCGCGGACTGCTGCTGGACGTGCCGCGGGTGCGCGGCGTGGATGCCCTCGAAGCCGGTCAGGCCGTCACCGAGCAGGATCTGCGTGACGCCGCCGACGCGGCCGGGGTGACGCCGCGACGCGGGGATGTCGTCCTCATCCGTACCGGCTGGGCCCGGCATTTCGACGACGCCCAGCGCTACCTCGGTCAGCAGGACGGGGTGCCGGGTGCCGATGTGGGCGCGGCGCAGTGGCTGGCCGCCGCCGGGATCGTGGCCGCGGGCGCGGATACCACCGCCTTCGAACATATTCCGCCCGGCAAGGGACACAGTGTGCTGCCGGTGCACCGGGTGTTGCTGGTGGAGAACGGCATTCACATCATCGAGCACCTGAATCTGGAGGACGCGAGCGCTCGCGGCCTGACCGAGTTCACCTTCGTGATGGCGCCGCTGCGCATCACCGGTGGTACCGGTTCGCCGGTGCGCCCGGTCGCGGTGGTGGCCTCGTGACCGCCGCCGCCCCCACCGCCCGCCACGACCTCACCGGTACCGTGGTCGGCCGGCTCGCCGCTCTCGCCGCGGATACCCGCACCGCCGGGCTCGCCACCGACCTCCGCAAGGATGTGGCCCGCCGCGTCCTCGATGTACTCGGCAACTCCCTGGCCGCCCAGGGACAGCCTTCGGCCCGGGCCGTCACGGCTGTGGCGCGCGGCTGGGCCGGTGCTGCCGCGGCCACCGGTATCGGCACCGGGGAACGTTTTCCCGCCGCCACCGCCGCGCTGGTGAACGGCACCCTGGCGCATTCGATGGATTCCGACGACACTCATCTGCCGTCGGTACTGCATCCGTCCGCTTCCGTGGTCCCGGCCGCTCTCGCGGTCGGTGAGGCCACCGGCGCCTCGGGTGCCGCGGTCCTGGACGCGGCGGGCGTGGGTATCGAGATCGCGGTGCGCCTGGGCATGGGTGGCTACGACGAAGAACTGGGTAATTCCGAGTTCTTCGAACGCGGCCAGCACGCGACGTCCATCTGCGGCGCCGTCGGCTCCGCCGCCGCGGCGGCCATGCTCTACGACCTCGACGCCGAAGGTATCGCGGACGCGATGGGTATCGCCGCCAGCTTCGGCGCCGGACTGCTGGAGGCCAACCGGACCGGCGGCACGGTGAAGCGCGCGCACTGCGGCTGGGCCGCGCATTCGGGGGTCACCGCCGCGGAATTCGCCCGGCACGGGCTCACCGGACCGCCCACCGTGATCGAGGGCCGGTTCGGATTCCTGCACGCCTTCTGCGGGGACCGGGCCGATACGGCCAAGGTCGTCGACCGGCTGGGCGAACACTGGGAACTGCCCGGGATCTTCTTCAAGCCTTATCCGTGCAACCACTTCACCCACGCCGGTATCGATGCCGCCCGCGCGCTGCGAGCGGACGGCCTCGATCCGGACGCGATCGTGGAGATCGACCTCGGCGTGCCGACACCGGTGCTGCGCACCATCGCCGAACCACCCGCCGCCAAAGCCGCCCCCGAGTCCGGCTACCACGCGGCCTTCTCCGGCCCGTTCACGGTGGCACGGGCGCTGCTCGGCGGATCCGGGCTGGGCGTGGGCCATGCCGATTTCACCGACGACGCCGCACGCGACCCGCGCACGCTGGCACTGGCCGCGCTGGTGACCGCGCACGCCGACGCCCGGTGCGACGAGATCTACCCGCACCAGTTCCCGGCCGTGCTGCGGGTGCGCACCCGCGACGGGCAATGGCACGAAGCGCGGGTCGACCACAATCGCGGCGGCCCGGCGAATCCGCTCTCCGATGACGAACTCACCCTCAAGTTCGACCTGAATGTCGAAGGTCACCTTTCCGCGGTGCAGGCGGGGACGGTCGCCGAGCGTGCGCTCGCACTGCCGGCGGCCGGATCGCTGGACAGTCTCATGTCGCTCGTCCGGGGCTGACCCCTCCGGTCCCGGTCACACGGCCCGGTTGCGGTGGCGAACCCGCCGCTCCCGGACCGGCCGGCCACAGCGGAAGAGCCCTGTGGTTCCCGGTGCCCGGGATCCGCGGGGCTCTTCCATCTCCGGGACGGCCGCTACGACGGCCGGGCGTTACGCGGGTCCGGACAGCACAGTCGATCGCGTCCCGTCGGCGGATGCGGCCCGTGGTCCGTGCCCGGTGCCGTCAGCGGTCGAGGAACTCCAGCAGGTCGGCGTTGAACTTCTCCTTGTCCCCCGGGACGAGGGCGATGCCGTGCGAGCCGCCCTCGTACACCTTCAGCGTCGAATCCCGGATCAGCTCCGCCGATTTGCGTCCGGTCGCATCGATCGGCACCACCTGGTCGTCGTCTCCGTGCACGATCAGAGTGGGAATATCGAACTTCTTCAGGTCTTCGGTGAAATCGGTGTACGCGAACGCGTCGACACATTTCACGCCGGCCTGGATGCTCTCGTGCATACCCATGAACCAGAATGCGTCGCGATTTCCCTGGGTCACTTTGTTGCCCGGGCGATTCGCGCTGAAGAACCCTTCCGATGTGTCCTTCCAGAATTGCGAACGCTCGGCGAGGATTCCGGATTTGATCTGGTCGAATACCTCGTCCGGCACACCTTCGGGGTTGCTCTCGGTCCTGCTCATCAGCGGCGGGATGGCCGAGAGCAGTACCGCGGAGTGCACCCGCCCGGTCCCGTGCCGGCCGATATAGCGGGCGAGCTCACCGCCGCCCATACTGTGTGCCACCAGCGTTGCGTCCTGGACATCGAGACTCGTCAGCAGATCGTTCAGGTCGTCGGCGAAGGTGTCGAAATCGTAACCGTTCCACGGCTGGTCCGAGCGGCCGTGACCGCGCCGGTCGTGGGCGATACCGCGGTAACCGTTATCGGCGACGAATTTCATCTGGTCTTCCCAGGCGTCGGCGTTCAACGGCCAGCCGTGGATGAATACGACCGGGCGACCACTACCCCAATCCTTGTAATAGATGTTCACCTTGTCGCGGGTCGTGCACACAGGCATGGCGGAGCCTCCTTCTGTGCGTGATTCGCCGACCGGTAGCGGGTCGTGACAACGAGACGCCGCCCGAAATGCTACCGACGGAACGGCCCGGAAAAGGGCCTGTATTCATCCGTTACGCAATCCATGCGCGACCGGAACAGGCGCCCGCGTCGACCCGTGTCGATGATCGGCCCGCCCCCGCTGTTTCCGCCCGGCCCGGGCTCCCCGGCCCCGGTAGCCTCGGGGCCGGGAGATCACCCGACGACGAGGAGTCAAACAAGATGAGCCGACCAGTTCGGATCGGAGTCCAACTCCAGCCCCAGCACGCGCCCGATTACGGACTCATCCGCGATGCCGTGTTGCGGGCCGAGGACGCGGGTGTGGACATCGTCTTCAACTGGGACCACTTCTTTCCGCTGACCGGGGACCCCGACGGCGCGCATTACGAATGCTGGACCATGCTCGGCGCCTTCGCCGAACAGACCGAACGGGTGGAGATCGGTGCGCTGGTCACCGGTGGCGGCTACCGCAATCCGGACCTGCTGGCCGATATGGCCCGCACCGTGGACCGGATCAGTGGCGGCCGGCTCATCCTCGGTATCGGCTCGGGCTGGTTCGAGCGTGACTACGACGAGTACGGATACGACTTCGGCACCGCCGGTAGCCGCCTGAACCTGCTCAAGGAATACCTGCCCCGCATCACCGGCCGGTTGGCGAAACTCGAGCCGCAGCCGGTGCGCGAGATCCCGGTGCTCATCGGCGGCGGCGGGGAGAAGAAGACCCTGCGCCTGGTGGCCGAGTACGCGCATATCTGGCACAGCTTCGGCGAACTGGACGTGTTCATCCACAAGAGCCAGGTGCTCGAAGAACACTGCGCGCGGGTGGGTACCGAAACCGGCAGGATCGAGCGTTCGGTGGCCTGGCCGGGCGCGGAGAAGGCGCCGGACTATCTGACGGCCGGGGCCACGCTGTTCACGGTCGGCATCACCGGCCCGGACTACGACCTGTCCCGGGTCCGCGAGGCCATCGCCTGGCGCGATGAGATCAACCCGGAGCCGGTCAGCGGTATCGCCTGACCGCCGGAACAGCAACGGGCCCGGTCTGCCTTCGCAGACCGGGCCCGAGAGGTTTGTGTGCCGAGCGGATCGGGTCACCGACCCGTGTTCACCGATCCGTCGGGGCTGGGTTCAGTTCGCCGACTGGACCTGCTGACGCGGCGCCCACTGTGTGGTGCCGGGGGCGGCGACCAGGGTGTTGATCAGGTCGATGCCCGCGATGATCAGTGTCGGTCCACCGACGACGATGGTGCCGATGATGCCACCGAGAGCGGCCGCGGTGACGATTCCGGGTATGCCGGTCACCGGCCCGCCGGCCCACGTGGCCAGTCCGACGACCGCGCCGAGCGCGGTACCGACGAAGCCGCCGATGGCGGTGGCGATACCCAACTGGGAGGTGAAGTTGTCCTGGGCCGCGAGGTTCTCCTGCGGTGAGGCCACCGGCTGCGCGGCGGGCCGGGCCGCGGCGACATCCTTGACCGCCGTCAGTTCGAGCACCCGGCCCTCGTCGCGCACCGTGTGCGGAAGCGGGTACTCGGTGGCACCCTCGCGTACCGCGAGCGGCAACGCCACCACGGTTGTGCCGGAGTTGTCGAGGATTTCGACTGTTTCGCCGGCGATTTCGAATGTGCCGTTGGTGAGAGTGGTGACCACTCTGTTACCGATGAGCTCGGCGCGGTAACCGATCTCGGGCGTCGCGGGTTCCGCGTGCACGACTGCCGCGCCCACGGTGGTGGTGGCGAGCAGCGGCACTACCGCCGCAACGATCTTGCGGATCATCATGAGGTCTCGTGTCCGATCTTCATCACGGTGTTGCCAGTGGAATAACCAGCCAGAACTGTCGCGCAGCTATTCGCCGCCGGGCACAAACGCTGCCGCCCAGCGGTTTCGAACTGCATCGACGTTACGCGGTTGGTATCCGAAAGACATAAAAACCGTGCGAAAAATTCCCCGAATCGGTTTATAGATCGGATGATTCGGGTATTTATATCGATTTGCTATAGCGGGGAGGGAAGGGGCGCTCCCGCGAATCGCCGTCTTGCCGGGTCTGGCGCATCAACAGCTACCTGCATTGATGCGCACTTGGTAATGTATTTCAGTGCGAAGTTACAGGTGACCGTTTCGAGCAGAGCAACCGCTTCGAGAAAAGAGGGAACACCGATGACAACGGCACACGATCAGCATACCGACCACACGCATGTACACGGGCCGGACTGCGGTCATGTCGCGGTCCCGCACGGTGATCACGTCGACTATGTCCACGACGGACACCTGCACCGGGCGCACGAGGGGCACTTCGACGAGTGCGAAACCCACGGGCACACCGAGGCCACCTCGCACGACCACGTCCACGGTGAGGGCTGCGGTCATGTCGCGGTGCCGCACGGCGATCATGTCGACTACATCCACGACGGGCATCGGCACGCCGCCCACGACGGACACTACGACGAGCACTGAGCAACCGCTGCCGGAAGGTGCGTCGGCGGGCGCCACCGCGCCCGCCGATCTCTCGCATCAGAGCTCCCGGACGATCGATCCCTGCTCGTCGAGTATCGCGATCGACGGGGTTCCGTCCGCCGCCACCTGCAGCCGGATCCGCGGGCGGCCCTGCGGATCGCACAGCATCAGGCTCGTGCCCTGCTCGGTATGGGTGGACAGCAGCACACCGTTCGGATGCCGTGCCTCCTCGAGTGGTGCGTCCGGATCCCCCAGCTGCCGCATGGCCAGGACGGCGCCGCCCACCTTGCCCTCCCACTGGGCCCGCAGGTGAACGGCGTCCCCGTTGGGGTAGTCGAGGGATAGCTGGGCGCCTTCGCTCGAGGCGATGATGCCGACCTTCTCGTCACCTTTCTCGTCGTTGAAGATCAGGTAGGTGGCGTCCGGGCCCTGTCGCTCGTGCGCCGGGTAGGTCCGACCGCCGAGAACGATCGGCGGCTTCGTCGTCTCGAGCAGGAGGCGTTGTCTGCCGCGGCGGTCCACCACAGTGAACGATCCCTCGGCCGCCGCCGTATCGCCATCCTGTCCGCTCGACTTACCGACTGCCACACCGGCGCCGAGACCGAGGCCCGCGGCGGCCAGGGCGGAGCCCACGACGATCGAGCGGCGATTCGGCGATGTACTGCTGTTCTCCCCTGATCCCATGACGCCGAGAATATTGGCCTACAAGGGGTTTCGCACGGGAATGCCCGGCCCGGACGCATCCGTCTCGGCAGTCGCCTCGTAGTGCCGCTCGGTCAGGCGGGCGGTAGCAGCACCACCACGCACCCGACCGAGCGTTCACCCACGGCCCGATAACCGTCAGCGGCGCCGAGCGGTTCGTTGCCTGCCGGGTCGTAGCCCACGGGCCGTCGTAACGCCACGCGGCGCCACGCCGCGCGTCGCCCGGGGTCCAGGGGCGTAAGACGAGGCCCGGCCGGCGTGCGGCCGCGTTCACCAGGGGCGCAGCACGATCTCGGTGGGATGGGCGTCGCGCGGGGTGTCGATCGCGGTCCGGATGGCGCGCGCGACCGTCTCCGGGCGCAGGAACTGCTCGGGTTCGTAGGCCCGGCCCTCTCCGGCCACGATCGCGCGCTGCATATCGGTATCGATACGGCCCGGATGAATCGAGGTCACCCGCAGCGACGGCTCCTCCAGCCGCAGTGCGTCGCCGAACGCCCGCAGACCGAACTTACTCGCCGCATACGAGGCCCAGCCGGCGTTGGCACGCAGACCCGCCCCCGAATTGACGAGCACCACATGGCCGCCCGCCGCCCGCAGGGCCGGCAGCAGCAGCCGGCTCAGTTCCGCGACGGCGATCAGGTTGGCCTCGAGCGTTTCGCGCCACTGCCGTACCGAGGATTCCGCGATGGTGCCCAGATCGGCGATACCCGCGTTGTGGACCAGTACGTCCAGCCGGTCGATCGGCCCGGTCGCGGCCGCCACCGCCGGGTAGTCGGTGAGCTCCACCGGCCACCCGGTGGCGCCGGGCAGTTCGGCCAGGATCGATTCCAGACCGGCCGGGGTTCGCGCGCCCAGCAGCAGCCGGTGGTCCGGCGCCAGCTCCCGGGCGACCGCCGCGCCCAGTCCACGTCCGCCGCCGGTGATCAGCGCTACCCGCTGCTCGTCCGGTGCGCGGTCGGCTTCCTGCTGCATATCGCCACTCCTCGGTATCGTCGCCCGCCGCGCCACCGGTCCGCTGCGTGCCGGGCGGTCCGCCGGACAGCGTGCCACACACCGCACCGCCGCCGGGGGCGCGGCGCGAGGGTTCGGCAAGTTCGTGTAGCGCATCCGAAATATGCCGCACACCGGAGCGAAACCGGGGCTCGGTAGATATTGCGTTCACACGCACCGATGAAGCGTGCGCCCGGTCCGAACCAGCAAGATGTAGAGATGGCACACCCAGGTTTCACTCCCACGCAGCTCGCCGCCCGCGCGGCCTATCTGCTGCGCGGCAACGATTTGGGAACCATGACCAGCGCCGCGCCCCGCCTGTATCCGCATATGTGGAGCTGGGACGCGGCCTTCGTGGCGGTGGGGCTGGCGCCGCTGAGCGTGGAACGCGCGGTGATCGAGCTCGACACCCTGCTCTCGGCGCAGTGGAAGAACGGCATGATCCCCCATATCGTCTTCGCCAACGGGGTGGACGGCTACTTCCCCGGCCCGGCCCGCTGGGAATGCCGGCTGCTGGCCGCCAACGCGCCCGACGGCCCGGACACCTCCGGGATCACCCAGCCGCCGGTCCATGCCATCGCCGTCCAGCGAATCCTGGACCATTCACGCCGGCACGGCCGCAGCACGCGCGCGGTCGCCGAAGAATTCCTCAACCGGCGCTGGGCCGATCTGGTGCGCTGGCATCGCTGGCTGGCGCACGCCCGCGACCCTCTGGGCAGCGGGCGCATTACGCTCTACCACGGCTGGGAATCGGGGATGGACAACTCCCCGCGCTGGGATCGGGCCTACGAGCATGTGGTGCCCGGTGATCTGCCGCCCTACCGGCGCGAGGACGTCCTCGTCGTCGCCGACCCCACCCAGCGGCCCACCGATCGCGAATACGACCGGTATCTGTGGCTGGTGGAGCAGATGCGCCGCGCCCGCTACGACGACGACGCCCTCAGTTCGGCGATGGACTTCGCGGTCGAGGATGTGTTCGTGACCGCGATCTTCGCCCTGGCCTGCGAGGTCCTCGGACAGATCGGTGAGGAATACCACCAGGCGAAATCGGATATCCGCGAACTCTTCGGCTGGGCCGACCGGTTCCGGGCCGGCGTGGTCGCGACCACCGATGCCCGCACCGGCGCGGCGCGCGACTACGATACCCGCCTGCAGCGCTGGATCACCACCGAGACCCTGGCCATGTTCGCACCGCTGATCAGCGGCGGTCTGCCGCGGGCCACCGAACGCAACCTGCTGCGCCTGTTCGAGGGGCCGCGCTTCTGTGGTCACCCGGATCTGCGCTACGCGCTCCCGCCCTCCACCTCGCCGGTGTCGAAGGATTTCCGGCCGCGCGAATACTGGCGCGGCCCGGTGTGGCCGGTGATGAGCTGGCTGTTCTCCTGGGTGTTCGCCCACCGCGGCTGGGCGGAACGCTCGTTCATGCTGCGGGCCGAAGCTCTACGTCAGGCCAGCGACGGCAGTTTCGCCGAGTACTACGAACCGTTCACCGGGGAACCGCTGGGCAGTATGCAGCAGTCCTGGACGGCCGCGTCGGTACTGGACTGGCTGGGTTGACCGGTTCAGACCGGCTGGGAGCCGGCCGCCGGTTCGCACATATCCTTGAGCGAGCAGCCACCACAGGACCCGCCGCAACCTCCGGCGGGTTCCGGCGCCGGCGCGATGGCCTCCGCCGCCCGGGCGCCGGCGTTCGCTCCGGCGCCGAGGGTGAACAGCGCGATGACCAGCACACCCACTGCCACCAGCACTCCGGTGAAGCCGCCGGCGGCCATGACCACCAGGCCGCCCGCGGACAGCAACGCGGCAGAGATGATCAGGGTGGGCGCGGCCACCCGGTTGGCGGCCCGGAACGCGCTCTCGTCCCGCAGCGCGGCCTCGGTGTGGACACCGATATAGCGGTTGCCGGGCAGACGGCCGATGAGGCCGAGCACACCCGTCGTCAGGGCCACCACGGCCAGGACGAACAGGAGAATTGCGACAACGAACACCCGCTGAGCCTAGCTGTGTTTATCGGCCCCGCCTCCGGCGGGGCTGGTCGGGGCTGTGTTTACTGGCGCGCCTTCGGCGCGCGGGTCGGGGCCCTGTGACCCCGATTCTTCCCTCCTCCGCTCAGTCGCTGCGCTCCTTCGCTCCGTCGGTCCAGAATCGGGGGCGGGCCCCGAGGCTCACGTCACTGTCAGTGCTCAATGGTCGCCATTCTCTGGACGGTCGACTGCACACGCTCAGTCGCTGCGCTCCTTCGCTCCGTCGGTCCAGAATCGGGGGCGGGCCCCGACCACTGAGGTGGACCGTCCGGGGGGCTGGAAAATGAGGATCTCATTTCGGAGGCGGGCACGCCTCCCTATCCTTTTGGGCTTGTCAGGGCGTAAGTCTTAGGCTGTCGAGACGGATTTTTTCCACCAGCAGCTAGAGAAGGCAGGACCGTGCAGGACTCCCGCGCAACCGAGACGGCCGGGCAGAGCTCGGTAGACCACGGCGCAGCCCAGGGCCGCGCCGGTGATACGCCCGCCCATCGGTACACCGCCGAGCTCGCCGGGGAGATCGAGCGCCGGTGGCAGCAGCGGTGGAACGAGCGCGGCACCTTCTTCGCCCCGAACCCGGTCGGCCCGCTGGCGGGCGAGGTCCCGGCCGACAAGCTGTTCGTCCAGGACATGTTCCCGTACCCGTCGGGAGCGGGGCTGCACGTGGGCCATCCGCTGGGCTATATCGCCACCGATGTGTTCGCCCGCTACCACCGGATGCGGGGCCGCAATGTGCTGCACGCGCTGGGGTACGACGCGTTCGGTCTGCCCGCCGAGCAGTACGCGGTGCAGACGGGTGCGCATCCGCGCGACACCACCGAATCCAATATCGCCACCATGCAGCGGCAGCTGGACCGGCTGGGCCTGGGGCACGACCGGCGGCGTTCGTTCGCGACCACCGACCCCGAGTACTACAGGTGGACGCAGTGGATCTTCCTGCGCATCTACAACGCCTGGTACGACCAGGAGATCGGCCGCGCCCGGCCGATCGCGGAGCTGGAACAGCAGTTCGCCACGGGGGCCCGGCCGGCGCCGGACGGTAAGGACTGGGCGAGTATGCCCGCCGCCGAACGCAATGCCCTGCTCGACTCGTACCGGCTGGTCTACCAGACCGATTCGGTGGTGAACTGGTGTCCCGGGCTGGGCACGGTGCTGTCCAACGAGGAGGTCACCGCAGACGGCCGCAGCGAGCGCGGCAACTTCCCGGTGTTCCGTAAACGTCTGTGGCAGTGGATGATGCGGATCACCGCCTACTCCGACCGGTTGATCGACGATCTGGACCGGGTGGACTGGCCGGAGAACGTCAAGGCCATGCAGCGCAACTGGATCGGGCGCTCGCGCGGTGCGCGGGTCGAGTTCGCCACCGCGGCAGGCGATGTGGAGGTCTTCACCACGCGCCCCGACACCCTGTTCGGCGCGACCTATATGGTCCTGGCCCCCGAGCACGAGACGGTGGACCGGTTGGTCGCCGCCGCCTGGCCCGACGGCACCGATCCGCGCTGGACGGCCGGTAGTGCCACACCGGCCGAAGCCGTGGCGGTTTACCGCAAATCCATTGCCGCGAAATCTGATCTGGAGCGCCAGGAGAACAAGGACAAGACCGGCGTATTCCTGGGCGCCTACGCCACCAACCCGGTCAACGGCGCGCAGATCCCGATCTTCATCGCCGACTACGTGCTGAGCGGCTACGGCACCGGCGCGATCATGGCGGTGCCCGGCCAGGATCAGCGCGACTGGGATTTCGCGACGGCCTTCGGCCTGCCGATCATCCGGACCGTGCGCCCGCCCGCGGATTTCGACGGCGAGGCCTACGCGGGTGACGGGCCGGCGATCAACTCCGATTACCTGGACGGCCTGACCATCGCCGACGCCAAGGCCACGGTGATCGCCCGGCTGGAGGCCGACGGCCACGGTGCGGGCACCGTCCAGTACAAGCTGCGGGACTGGCTGTTCGCGCGGCAGCGGTACTGGGGTGAACCGTTCCCGATCGTCTATGACGAGGCCGGGGCGCCGCACGCGCTGCCGGAATCGATGCTGCCGGTGCGGCTGCCCGAACTCGACGATTTCGCGCCCGTCACCTTCGACCCCGACGACGCGAACTCCGAACCGTCCCCGCCGCTGGCCAAGGCCACCGACTGGGTGGAGGTCGAGCTGGATCTGGGCGACGGCCCGCGCCGGTACCGCCGGGACACCAATGTGATGCCCAACTGGGCGGGTAGCTCCTGGTATCAGCTGCGCTACGCCGATCCGACCAACTCCGCGGAGTTCTGCGCCAAAGAGAACGAGACCTACTGGCTGGGCCCGCGGCCGGCCGAGCACGGCGCCGACGATCCGGGCGGGGTCGACCTGTACGTCGGCGGGGTGGAGCACGCGGTACTGCATCTGCTGTACGCGCGGTTCTGGCAGAAGGTCCTGTTCGATCTGGGTGAGGTGAGCGGCAGCGAACCGTATCGCCGGCTGTTCAACCAGGGCTACATCCAGGCCTTCGCCTACACCGACGCGCGCGGCGCCTACGTGCCCGCCGCCGAGGTGACCGAACGCGACGGCCGGTTCTACTGGACCGACGCCACGGGCACCGAGGTCGAGGTGCAGCAGGAGTACGGCAAGATCGGCAAATCGCTGAAGAACGCGATCGCCCCCGACGAGATCTGTGATCTGTACGGGGCCGACACCTTCCGCTTCTACGAGATGTCGATGGGCCCGCTGGACACCTCCCGGCCGTGGGCGACCAAGGACGTCATCGGCGCGCACCGGTTCCTGCAGCGGGTGTGGCGGCTGGTGGTGGACGAGGAGACCGGCGCGACCCGGGTCACCGAGGGCAATCCCGCCGACGAGACGTTGCGGCTGCTGCACCGGACCATCGCCGGTGTCGACGAAGACCTGGCGGCCATGCGCGACAACACGGCGGGCGCCAAACTGATCGAACTGACCAATCACCTGACCAAGGCCTACCCCGGTGGCGCGCCGCGTTCGGCGGTGGAACCGGTGGTGCTCATGCTGGCGCCGCTGGCCCCGCATATGACCGAGGAACTGTGGGAGCGGCTGGGGCACACCCACTCACTGGCCCACGGGCCGTTCCCGGTGGCCGATCCGGCGTTGCTCACCGCGGAGACGGTGGAGTACCCGATCCAGGTCAACGGCAAGGTCCGCAGCCGGATCCAGGTCGATCCGGAGGCCGACCGGGCCGCGATCGAAGCGGCCGCGCTGGCCGACGAGAAGATCGCCGCCCTGCTCGACGGCAAAGCCCCGCGCAAACTGATCGTGGTCCCCGGCCGGTTGATCAACATAGTCGCGTAACAGTGACGGCCGACACGGTGGCCTGGGCTTTCCCGGGTCTCCGTGTTGGCCGGTCGTTAATCCGTCGGTCTCCTGAGACTCGCCTGGGTGGGCTAGCGTGCGTGCGTTCAGCCCGGAACAGGAGTCCACTGTGAAACCTCTAGCGCTCTTTGTCGCCCACGAACCCGCGGGTTCGCGGTCTCGCGTCACCTGTCAGTACAAATGCGGAAACGCCTGCTTCCACGAGGTGCCCAATACCTCGACGAACAGCTACTTCGGGGATATCGTCGCGGGGATCTCCCGGCGGCGCCTGCTGCAGGGCAGTGCGGCCGCGGTGGTCGCGATCGGCGCGGCGAGCGCGCTCGCCGCCTGCGGCGACGGGACCGAGATCGGTCCGGCCGCGAATTCCGAGGGTACGGGCACCGGGTTCGCGCCGGTCGCGCCGAACACCGAGGACGCGCTCGTCGTTCCGGAAGGTTACGAGCAGGGCGTCGTCATCCGCTGGGGTGATCCGCTGTTCGAGGACGCGCCCGAATTCGATTTCTTCGGCCAGACCCCGGCCGCGCAGCTGAAACAGTTCGGCTACAACAACGATTTCGCCGGCCTGCTGCCGATCGAGGGGCAGCCGGGCAAGTACCTGCTCGTGGTGAACCACGAGTACACGACCGAACAGTTCATGTTCCCCGGATACAAGCCCGAGGCGATCACCCGGGAGCAGGTCGAGATCGCGATGGCGGCCCACGGCCTGTCCGTTGTCGAGGTGCACGGCGACCCCGGGACCGGCCGGTTGCAGCCCGCGTTCGGGAAGTACAACCGGCGCATCACAGCGACCACCGAGTTCCGGCTCACCGGCCCCGCGGCCGGCAGCCCGCTGCTGAAGACCTCCGCCGATCCCACCGGCACGAAGGTCCTCGGTACGGTCAACAACTGCTCCGGTGGGGTGACCCCGTGGGGTACGGTCCTGTCCGGCGAGGAGAACTTCAACGCCTACTTCGTGGGTAAATCCGCCGATCCGGTGGCGGCGGCGCGGCTGAAGCGGTACGGCATCGGCGAATCCGACGCCCCGCACTACTGGGAGAAGTTCGACAGGCGTTTCGATATCGCCGCCGAACCCAACGAATCGCACCGCTTCGGCTGGGTGGTCGAGGTGGATCCGTGGGACCCCGCCTCCACCCCGGTCAAGCACACCGCGCTGGGCCGGTTCAAGCACGAGGCGGCGAATATCCACGTCGCCGCCGACGGCACCGTCGTCGCCTACACCGGTGACGACGAGCGCTTCGACTACATGTACAAGTTCGTCTCCTCGCGCAAGGTCGAACCCGGCACCGGGGCCGCGAGCCGCCGCCACAATATGACCATCCTGGACGCCGGCACCCTCTACGTCGCGAAACTCACCGGCGACCATCCGGACCGGATCGACGGCTCGGGCACGGCCCCCTCCGATCAGGGTTTCACCGGCACCGGGCAGTGGATCCCGATCCTGCGCACGGCCGAGGACGGCCGCGGCGAATCGCTGGTGGACGGGATGACCGCCGAAGAGGTCGCGGTGTTCACCCGCCTCGCCGGCGACAAGGTGGGCGCCACCAAGATGGACCGCCCCGAGGACTTCGAGGCCAACCCCAAGACCGGCAAGGTCTATGTCGCGCTGACCAACAACGACAAGCGCGGTACCGACGGCAAACCCGGGGTCGACGAGGCCAACCCGCGTAACAAGAACAAGAACGGCCAGGTACTCGAGCTCACCGACGATCACGCGGGCACCTCGTTCACCTGGTCCCTGCTGCTGGTCTGCGGTGACCCGGCCGCCGCCGACACCTACTTCGCGGGCTACGACAAAACGAAGGTCAGCCCCATCTCCTGCCCCGACAACCTCGCCTTCGATCCCTACGGCAACCTGTGGATCAGCACCGACGGCAATGCGCTCGACGCCAACGACGGACTGTTCGCGGTGGTGCTGGACGGTGACCGGCGTGGCGAGACCAAACAGTTCCTGTCGGTTCCGATCGGCGCCGAGACCTGCGGTCCGGTGATCACCGAGGAGCGGGTCATGGTGTGCGTCCAGCATCCGGGCGAAACCGACGATGCCTCGGTGGAGAACCCGGCCTCGCACTGGCCGGACGGCGGAACGACCCAGCCGCGCCCGGCCGTGGTGGCGGTCTGGAAGTCCGGGGGCGGCCGGATCGGCGTGTAAAAGGTACGCGGCGTACGGGGCTAGCCGCTGCCGGTGAGCCCGCCCATCCGGGCGAAGCGGGCGAAATCGCCCTGTGCGCCGCTGTACACGTTGATATCGGTGTTGCCGTGGATACCCGGGATCGAGCCGGAGTCGGTCTGCTGCCAGAAGGTCCACGCGGGCCAGCGCCCGGGTACCTCCGGTTCGGCGCGGTCACGATAGTCGGCGATCCACAGCGGGTAGCGGTGGAACTGGTCGCTGTCGGCCATCGCGGTCTGCCAGAACCGCGGATAGGTGTAGACGATCGGCACGCGTCCGGTGAGGGTCTGCACGGTGTCGAGGTAGCGGTGGGTCCAGTCGATCAGCGCGCCCGGCGCCAGACCGCCGGAATGCTCGATATCCAGGACCGGCGGCAGATCCAGCGGCCCGTTCTGGCCGAGGACGATCGTCGCGTAGAGGGCCGCCTGCGGTTCCGGCGGGAGTTCCGGGCGGGCGTAGTGGTAGGTACCGCGCGCCATCCCGGCCAACCGCATCTGCAGACTGTCCGGAACGAAGAACGGGTTGACGTAGTCCAGGCCTTCGGTGGCCTTGACCATGGCGAAACGGTGACCCGCCGCGCGGACGGCGAACCAGTCGATGAGCCGTCCACCGCCGTGTTGCCAGGACGAGACATCCGGGCCGGTGGGTTCCGCGTGCGCGGGCGCCGAAACGAACGCGAGGCCCGCCACCAGCGCGAACGTCAGCATGGCGAGGCCGGTGGACCGGCGTCGGGTTCGAATGAAGCTGCCCGGCCCCAAGCGCGAGCCGGACTTTCGCACGGTCGATCTCAATCGGGCAGTTTTCATGGACCCGACCCTAGGCACGCGGACCGGGACTCCCCGGTATTACACCGCCGTGTCCGGAGGTCCCGCGGTGGTCCGATTTCGGATGGTCGGCATTTGTGGCCGGGCCCGTCCCGGGGACACAGTGACGGAGCGAATACGACATGCGACCGGCTGTCCACGGAGTGGCGAGGTGCTCCGGGCCTACCGAGGTTGGTCGAGGTGTACGTCCGTGTACATCTTTCGGCTACTCCGGGTGGTCAGTATTGATGGTCGGGGCCCGCCCCGTGTCCGGGCCGACCGGCGGAAAGGAAGGCCCGGGCCCCGAGTCCGCCTGCTGTAGGCGGGACGAACGATTGCCGAATCGTCGTGGCGTGGCCGGGATCCGGTCCGGATACTGGATTCAATATTGTGCGGAGCCGGAGGTGGGTTATGCGCACTGTCGGATGGTCGGTGGCGGAACGGCAACTGTTCGTGGGCGAGACCTGGGGTGTCTCCGGCCCCGCGTTCCTGCTGCTCTACCTACCGATCGCGGTCGTCGCCGTGGTGATCGGATGGCGGCTGCGGCACCGGATCGTGCACGCGCCCGCGTCGGCTCCACCCGGTGAACTGACCGCACCCGAACTCGGTCTGCTGACCAGCGATCGGCGGGCGGTGATGGCTTCGGTCGCGCTGTTGCGCGGTCACGATCTCATCGACGCCGGTGGTGGTCCGGCCGGGAACGCCGCAGCCACGGTCACGCTGGATCCGTTCACCGTCGCGGTCCGCGACCGGCTCGGCGAGTCGAAGGCGGGCATCACCCTGATGACCGCTCGGCTCCGGCCCGAACTGGACCGGATGCGTGAGGCACTCGTCGACCGCGGCTATCTGGCCGACCGCCGGTACATCGGGCAGTTGCGGGAGGCCGCACTGCCGATTCTGGTTGTCGGCCTGTTCGGGGTGGCCCGGCTGATCACCGGTCTGATCAACGGCAAGCCGGTGCTCTTCCTCCTGCTCGTGCTGATCGTGCTGGGCATCGCCGGATGGCGGGTGGCGGCGCCGGTGCGGGTCACGCCCGCGGGCCGGGCGGCGCTGGCGGAGGCCACCGGCGGCAACCGGTATCTGCGCCCGGCGAACGCGCCCTCGTATCAGACCTACGGACCCGGGGCCGCCGGGCTGGCGGTCGCGCTGTTCGGCGTGCAGGCGTTGGTGCTGCTCGATCCGGCGCTGAACAACGCCATGTCCGGGTACAGCGCGGAAGGTGTATCCGGGGGCGATTCCGGTGCGGGCGACACGGGTGGCGGCAGCGGCTGCGGTGGCGGCAGCAGCTGCGGTAGCGGCTGCGGCGGTGGTGGGGGCTGTGGCGGGGGCGGCTGCGGTGGCTGACCGGTGACCGGGCCGCTACCGGAAACCGCGCTCGGAATCGGCTGGCGACCGGAGATCTGCGGTGTGATCGACCGGCTGGACGGGCTCGATTTCTGTGAGGTCATCGCGGAATCGCTACGTGCGGGCGCCCGCGGTGGGGTCGAGGTGCCGGTGGAACTGGCGGCGCTGCGCGACCGAGGTACCGCTGTCGTCCCGCACGGCATCTCGCTGTCGCTGGGCGGTGCCGAGCCGGTGGACGGGCGCCGCATCGAACATCTGGCCGCCTGCGCGCGGGCGGTATCGGCGCCGCTGGTGAGCGAGCACATCGCCTTCGTGCGGGCGGGTGGGCTCGAGGCCGGTCATCTGCTGCCGGTGCCGCGCAGCCGGGAAGCGCTCGACGTACTGTCCGCGAATATCACCCGGACCCGGGCCGGTATGGACGTGCCGCTCGCGGTGGAGAACATCGCGGCGCTGTTCGACTGGCCCGACGACGAATTCAGCGAAGCGGAATTCCTGACCGAGATCGTCGAACGCACCGGGGTGTACCTGCTGCTCGATATCGCCAATGTGTACGCGAACGCGCGCAACCGGGGCCGTGATCCGCGCACCGAACTGCGGCGCCTGCCCACCGAGCGGATCGCCTACTGCCATATCGCCGGCGGCCACGAATCCGGCGGTCGCTATCACGACACCCATCTGCATCCGATACCCGCGGAGGTGCTCGCGCTGGTCACCGAGTTCGTACACGATCACCCGGTTCCGCTCATGCTCGAACGGGACGGTAACTATCCGCCTGCCCACGAGCTGCTCGACGAACTGGACGCGATAGCCAACGCCGCGGCCCGCGCACCGGTGACCGCGGTCGCCCGGGCGGGATTGCGGTGACGAACGCGCAGGCCCCCGGATTGGCCGATCGGCAGGCGGCCCTGGTGCGTGCCCTGGTGGCGGGGGAGCCGGTTCCGGCGGGTTTCGATCCGGCCGCGGTGGGCGCGGCGGCACATGCACTGCTGCACAAACGGGCCCGGGAAGTCGCGGCCCGCCATCCCGGCCTGGTGTACGCCACCGGTCCGGATTTCACCGGGCGGTTCGTCGAATGGGCGCGGAACCGCCCGAAGGATGGAACTGTGGCCGACGCCCTGCGGTTCGCCCGGGAGTGCGGTATCCCGTGGCCCGCGTCGCGTCCAGGGGTACCGGCTCCGGTCTCCCGGTTGCTACGGCGACTTCGTTCGCGCTGACCGGGGGTCGTCGCTTACGCCATGACCGTGGTCCGGTGCTGCGGGCCGATTCGGCCGGTACGTTCGCACATGTCATGACCGGTGTTCGTCGTGACGGATGCGCTGGTGGCCGTTTCCGCGCCGAGTGGACCTCGGCGCGTCGACCGCTCCTACCCGTATGAGTCTTACTACGGCGCCGGTGAGGTGGACGCCGAACGTGCTACCGCCGCCGTAGTCCCCGGAGTCGGCGGCCTACGTCGCGACTGCCCGGCGAGTGGTGACTGCGTGGCACCGGGATCACCGGCAGGCGTAGTAGTACGGCTTGTAGGCGCAGATGTCGAGGTAGCCGCCCTGGTCGTTGTCGTAGGTGAAGCTGCGCTGGGCCG
>NZ_JOAJ01000010.1 GCF_000720425.1 Nocardia rhamnosiphila NBRC 108938
AGTCTCGAGGCCGAAACGGCGAGACCAAGGGGGCCTCAACCCCGCGGCGCCGCAGGCGCCGCCAAAAAACACAGCACCTTCGCGAGTAAGCCCACATCCACACCTTCACGAGCAAGCCCACGCCAGTCTTCGCCCAAGCTCGCCATCCCCGGTACTCACACTCACCCCACGCTCGCCATCCCCGGTACTCACGCTCACCCCCCGAACATCAACTGCGAGACCGCATAGATCGCCAACCCCGCCAAACTGCCGACCACCGTTCCGTTGATCCGGATGAACTGCAGGTCACGCCCCACCTGGACCTCGATCTTCTTACTGGCCTCCTCCGCGTCCCAGCGGGCGACCGTATCGCTGACGATGGTGGCGATCTCGTCGGCGTAGTTGGCGGCCAGATAGCGGGCGCCGCGCTCGATCCAGCCGTCGACCTTGGCTCGGGTCTCGGTGTCGTCGCGCAGGCGTTCGCCCAGCTGTTGCACATTTTCGGCGACCTTGCGGCGCAGAGTGCTGTTCGGGTCGTCGGCGGATTCGAGGATCAGGCGTTTGGCGGCCCGCCAGGTCGCTTCGGCGAGGCCGGTGATCTCCTCCCGGCCCATGATCTCGGTTTTGATCCGCTCGGCCTTGGCGATCATCGTCTCGTCGTACTGCAGGTCGTGGGCGAAATCCTCCAGGAAGCGGTTGGCGGCCAGCCGGACCTCGTGATCGGGGGTGGAGCGCACCTTCCAGGTGAACTCGACCAGCTCCCGGTACACCTTCTCCGACAGCAGGACGTTCACGAATTTCGGCGCCCACTGCGGCGCCTCGCCGTTGACGATCCGGTCGATCGTCTCCTGGCTGCCGAGTGCCCACTGGTGGGCGCGTTCGGCGAGCAGATCCAGCAGCGGCAGCTGCCGGTTGTCGGCCAGCAACTCGGCGAGGACTCGGCCGATCGGCGGACCCCACAGCGGTTCGGCGATCCGTTTCACGATGGTGTTGTCGATGACCTGTTCGACATCCTCGTCGCGCAGCACCCCCACGACCGCGCGCAGAATCGTCGAACTCTCGTCGGCCACCCGGGCCGCGTTACCGGGCGCGGCCATCCAGCGCCCGATCCGCCACGGGATCTGCGCGGAGTTCACCTTCGCGGTGACCACCTCCGGGGACAGGAAGTTGGTGCCCACGAAATCGCCGAGACTGGCCCCGAGCTGATCCTTCTTCCGGCGGATGATCGCGGTGTGCGGAATCGGCAATCCCAGCGGATGCCGGAACAGCGCCGTCACCGCGAACCAGTCGGCCAGCGCACCGACCATCCCCGCTTCGGAGGCCGCCCGCACATACCCGACCCAGTCGCCGGCGCCGCCGCGCGACTCCAGCCACCGGCACACCAGGTAGATCACCGTGGCCACGGCCAGCAGGCCGGTGGCGACCGCCTTCATCCGCCACAGGTCACGTCGTTTGGCCGCGTCATCGGTGAGGGTCGCGAACACACCCGGCGGTTCCGCCTGCCCGCCGGGGGCGGTCGTCCCGGGAGCGGAATCGAGCACCGCACTACTACCGGTCGGTTTCTGCATACTCCCATTCTGCTGTGTTTATTTGCGGCGCCTCCGGCGCCGCGGGGTCGAGGCCCCCTTGATCCCGCCGTTCAGGCCTCGGGACTCGCGCCTTCGGCGCATGCACTTCGAGGCCTGAACGGCGGGACGGGCCTCGACCCTTTCAGGGCCTCGTAAGACTCGGCACGGGAGGAGGTCGGGCACCGCTGGGTCGATCGGATGGCCGGCGGATACGGAAGTGCGCTCGGCGGAGCGTGGACAGGGGCGGGGGCCGTCGGTTCCCGCGGAGATCCGGACTCAGGATGGCTGCGGCACGCGAGCGGTCGACGGGGGAGGTGTTCTGGTCGGCCTGGTTGCGCCGGCGGCACAGCGCCCACCGCGACGGTTCCGTCCGGCACGCGGCCGACCACACACGCCCGCCGGCCACGGGACGCGCGGGGAAGTGTGGGATCGGTTGCACAAGGACCAAACGAACCACCTGGGCTGGGATGGGGCCTAGAGTGGAACGCACGTGAACCGTCCGGACCGAGGAGCCCACGCTGTCCACCGAAGACCTGCTCGATATCGGGACATCCGCCGATCGATCGGCGCCGGTGCGTACCCCGCGGACCGACGGGCGCAAGCGACGCTGGCGCCAGCACAAGATCGACCGCCGCGAGGAGCTCGTCGACGGCACGCTGGCCGCGGTGCGCACCCGCGGCGGGAGTGCCGGCATGGACGAGATCGCCGCCGAGATCGGTGTGTCCAAGACCGTTCTCTATCGCTATTTCTCCGATAAGAACGACCTGGTCAACGCCGCGATGCAGCGGTTCATCGAGATCACTCTGATGCCGCGCGTCTACGGCGCGATCAGCCTCGATGCCGACGAGTATCAGCTGGTGCGGTCGGCGCTGGCCGAATACGTGGGCGCGGTCGACGAGGATCCCGAGGTGTACCGGTTCATCATGGGCACCGGTTCGGGCGATCCGTCGTCGCTGGCCGATTTCGAGAGGCTGTTCGCGGAGGTCGTCGCGGCCGCCATCACCGAGCGCGGCAGTGCCCGCGGTATCGAGACCGAAGGGGTGATGCTGTGGTCCTATGTGCTGGTCGGCGGCATCCAGCTCGCGACCCACTGGTGGACCACCCATAAGACACTGCCCCGGGAAGAGGTCATCGACTACCTCACGATGATGGTGTGGAGTGCCATCGAGGGCATGGCGCGCGCCGGCGGTTCGCGGACCAAGTTCGCCGAACAGGAGCATGTGCTGCCCCCGGTCTCCCCCGACGACCAGGCCGTCTGAGTCGGCGGACTCGCCTGGCTCGACAACCCGGCCGGGTTGGCTAGTCTGATTGCCGTGCGGTGACGAGGAACCGGCTGTGTTCCTCTGTTGCCGTAGGCGCGGCGTCGGCACCAACGGAGGTTCCTCGATGGCGAAACAAGTGCCGACATCCAGGCTGGCCCGCGGCACCAAGCTGGGTGCGGTGGCGGCCGGCTCGATGATGCGCAAACAACGCGCCCGGCTCTCGATGCGCGGCCGGTCCGAGGCGGTACGGGCCCGGATGGCCGAGGAGTCGATCCTGCGCAGTACCGAACAGCTGGTCATGGTGCTGGGCACCATGAAGGGCGTGGCCATGAAACTGGGCCAGATGATGTCGGTACTCGACCTGGACCTGGTGCCGCCGGAGCATCGGGAACGGTTCCAGAAACGGCTCGCGGTACTGCGCAATGCCGCGCCCTCGGTGTCTTTCGAGGCCATGCGCGCGGTGATCGAAGAGGATTACGGGCAGCCGCTGGACGCGGTATTCGCCGAATTCGAACCCGAGGCCATCGCGGCGGCCTCCATCGGGCAGGTCTATCTCGCCCGGTTGCACGACGGCCGCCAGGTCGCGGTGAAGGTGCAGTATCCGGGCATCGATGCGGCGGTCCGGGCGGATCTGAAGAACCTGAACATGTTCCGGCGGGTCCTGCAGTCGGCGATGCCGTGGGTCACCCCGGCGGTTCTCGACGAACTGCGGCTGAACATGGAAGCCGAACTCGACTATCACATCGAGGCCGAAACCCAGCGCGATATCGCGGAGCTCTACGCCGACCACCCGTTCGTCGTGGTCCCGCGGCCGGTCCTCGAGCACAGCACCAGACGGGTGCTGGTCACCGAGTATCTGGCCGGTACCGCGTTCGAGGACATCCGCCGGATGCCCCCGCCCGACCGCGACCGGGTCGGCGAAATCATCTACCGCTTCTATGTGGGATCGCTGTTCAATTTCAACGAGTTCTGCGGCGACCCGCACCCGGGCAATGTGCTGCTCGCCGCGGACGGCCGGGTCGGATTCCTCGATTTCGGGCTGTTCAACCGGATGGATCCCGAACACGTCCGATTCGAGGCGATCTGTCTGTGTGCGGCCGCCGAGGACCGCGGCGCGGATCTGCGTGAGCTGATGATCCAGCGCGGGGTCATCGATTCGGCGGACGAGATCGGCGTCGAGGAATGCCTGGAGTATGTGCTCTCGGCCTCGGAATGGTGCCTGGTGGACCAGGAACTCACCATCACCCCGGAACTGGCCAGTGGCGCATTCCTGCTGGCAGTGGACCCGCGATCCAGTGAGTTCTCCGGGATGAAACAACAGAATCTGCCGCCGGAGCATCTGTTCTCGCGGCGGGCCGATTTTCTGACCTTCGGCATGCTGGGTCAGCTCGAGGCGACCGCCAATTGGCATCGCATCGCCCGGGAATGGTTGTACGGCGAAGAGCCGGTCACCGAACTCGGGCGCCTCCACCGACAGTGGCTGGCCGGGCGCCGGCCGGCCAAACGCGGTAAGCGGCGTACGGGTTAGCGCCACGGCACCGGACATATCCAAGGGGTTCTATCCATGACCGACACTCGCGAATTCGACCTGATCATCTTCGGCGCCACCGGCTTCGTCGGTAAGCTCACCGCCGGGTACCTGCTGGGCGCGGCACCGGCCGGGGCGCGGATCGCGCTGGCCGGACGTTCGGCGGACAAACTCGCCGCGGTCCGCGACGAGATCGGAGCCGCCGACTGGGGCCTGGTGGTGGCCGATACCACCGATCAGGAGTCGATGGACGCCCTCGCCGCTCGCACGACCGCGGTCATCACCACGGTCGGCCCGTATCTGCGCTACGGGATGCCGATGGTCGCGGCCTGCGCGAAGGCCGGTACCCACTACGCGGACCTCACCGGCGAACCGCTGTTCATCCGCGACGCCATCGACACCTACCACGACGAGGCCGCGCGCACGGGCGCCAAGATCGTGAACTCGTGCGGCTACGACTCGGTCCCCTCGGATCTGAGCGTCTATCAGCTCTACCGGCGGTCGGTCGCGGACAACACCGGCGAACTCGGCGACACCACCCTGGTCGCGACCCTGCGCGGCGGAGTCAGCGGCGGCACCATCGATTCCGGCCGGGCGATGATGGAGGCGGTCGCGGCGGACAGATCGAAGGGCGCGGTACTCGGCCACCCCTATTCGCTGAGTCCCGACAGGTCCATGGACCCCGAGGTGGGCCGCCAGTCCGACCTCACCCTGCAGCGGGGACGCGAGATCGACCCGAGTCTGGACGGCTGGGTCGGCACCTTCGTCATGGCCTCGCACAACACCAAGATCGTGCGCCGGAGCAACGGCCTGCTCGGCTGGGTGTACGGCAAGAACTTCCGCTACCGCGAGACCATGGGTGCCGGGAACTCGGCCCTGGCGCCGGTGATCGCGGCGGGTATCACCGGTGGTGTCGTCGCCGGGATGGCGGTCGGCGGTCTGCTATCCCGGTTCGGCGCCGGTCGCGCGGTGCTCGACCGGGTGCTGCCCGCGCCGGGCACCGGCCCGAGCGAGGCCACCCGGGAGAGCGGTTGGTTCCGCATGCGCACCTACACCCGTACCTCTTCGGGTGCCCGGTATCGCGCCGATTTCGCCGGTCTCGGTGACCCCGGGTACAAGGCGACCGCGGTCATGCTCGGCGAGAGCGGTCTCGCACTGGCCTTCGACGACAAGCCCGAGCTCGCCGGTGTGCTGACGCCCGCCGCGGCCATGGGCGACGCGCTGACCGCGCGGCTGCGCGCGGCCGGGATGACGATCGATGTCGAGCCGCTGGGATGAACCTCGCTCGGCGCACCATGAACGCCCCGGCACTGGCGGCGGTCTACGAAAGGGTCTGGCGGCCCACGGTGTTCTATCTGGCCACCGGCCGCACCACCGCCGCCGATCGCCGGTTCGCGGTGGAGTCGCTACACCTCGACAGATCGCGGCGGGTCCTGGATATCGCCTGCGGCCCCGGTAATTTCACCCATTTCCTGAGCGAGCACGTACCGGCCGACGGGTACGTCACGGGGATCGACTATTCGCCGCCCATGCTGGCGCGTGCCCGCGCCGACAATGCCGGGCCGCGCGTCGGATATGTACGCGGCGATGCGCGCTATCTGCCCTTCGCCGACGAGACCTTCGACGCGGTCTGCTGTTTCGGCGCGCTGTACCTCATCCCCGACCCACTGGTCGCGGCCCGGGAGATGATCCGCGTGCTGGCGCCCGGCGGCCGGATCGCCGTCACCACCAGCCATCGCCCGGACAACCCGGTCGGCGAATTGACCCGGCTGACCGCGGGAGTGAGCGGACTGCGCATGTTCGGCGGCCGGACCTTCCCGGAGCTGTTCGCGACGGCCGGATTGGTCGATATCGACCAATCGGTACACCGCTTCTTCCAATACGTGACCGCCACCCGGCCGACCGCGAGCGCGGCGGGGCGCGCGGCCGGCCGGCCGGCGACGTCCGGCGTCTGACGGGTTCCGCGAGAGAAGTGCTCGACCCGTTGCCACCCCTCGATACACTGCTGCCCGCGGCCCGCCATGCGTGCGCCAATTCACAGCCGAATCCCCATGACCGGCGGGTTTTCCCCCGCGGGCGCGGCTACTCGTCGGTAGAGTCGGCTGGCGTACCCACGGGCCGGAAGGGGGATTCCAGATGTCGGTACCGGAGGTGGGGCAGAGCGCGGCTCGGCAGCTCTACACCGCGGCCACGGCCGGAGGCGAGAATTCCTTCACCCTTGCCGAGGACGTCGCGCTGCGCCTGGCCCAGGCATGCGACACCCTGGTCGCAGATCTGGAAGCGGCACGGGACGGCGGCCACCGCATCGCCGAAACCCACGGCACCGCCGGTTTCCCCGATCTGCCCACCGGGCACGCCCTCGCCGCGGGGTTCCGCGGCAAGGCGGTGCAGTACCTGGAAACCCTCACCGCGCTCCAGGAGGCGGCGCTCCGCTTCAAAGCCGCCTATCTCGCCGCCGGCGGACGGCTCGCCGAGGCCGATCTCGCCAACCGCGCCGCCCTCGCGGTGGTGGCGGCGCATCCCGGCCTCGGCCCCGACCACCACGACGAGGACAGCCATGGCTGAACCCGCCGGCACCGATCCGCCCTACGCGCCCGAACGCGAATGTTTCCGCAGTTTCACCCATCAGGAGATCTGGGACCGGGTGCACGAGGTCCTCGATCCCGGTGCGCTCGCCGCCGCGGCGGCGGCGTGGCAGTCGAACGCGGACGCCGTGGCGGATGCCTTCGCCGTGTTCACCGACAACACCCGGCGCGAATTCGAGCGCTGGTCGGGGTATTCGGCGAACGCGGCCCGGCAGGCGACACGGGAGTTCATCGCCGGCGGTGACGAAACCCATGAGGCGTGCCGTGCGCTCCAGCGCCTGATGGAGGGCAATACCGAAGCGGCACAGACATTGCGGTCCGCGCTGGCCCCACCGCAACCCTATCGGCCGCTCGACGATCCGGCGGCCGAGGCCGTACACGGTGGCCGCCGCCGGATGGACCACGATATCGCCGCCGCCGCGGCCGCCGCCGATGCGCAGGACGCGATGAACAGCATCTACAACCCCACTCTCCCGGCTTCCGGCGACCGGGTGCCCCGGTTCCCCGGCACGTCCACCGGTACCGGCGGCGGGAGCCCGCGCCGGTGAAGTGGATCCTGACCCCGGACGAGTTCAGTTACGTCTGGGCCAATGAGACAAGCCTGGACCGCCGGCCCTACCCGGTGAATCTGGCCCCGGCCAGCGCCGTGCGCACCGAATCCGAACTGGATGCGCTGCGATTACCACAGCGGTTCGCCAGACAGGCCGACCCGGATCTGGCAGCCGCGCTCATGCTCTGCGCCCGCCCGGACGCCACCGCAGTCACGATTTCCGGAGAGCGCCCGGCGCTCCCCCGCAACGGCGACCAGCCGCATACCGAGCAGATCCTCGGCTTCGCCGCCGTTATCGATCATCACGCCGCCGTCCTGCACGCCACGCCCACGAAGGTCACCGTTCACATGTGCCATGCCCGGGACCTCGGAGGCCGGCTGGTCCAGCTGATCGGTTCCGCCCGCCCCGGTGCCCACGGCCCGTTCCACCAGCCCCAGGACGCGGTACTCACCGACGCCCCCCTGTCCACCTGCGACGGAGACGGAGACGCCGCCCGCTTTCGTGCGGCGCTGCGCGAACCCGTCGACGCCCGCGGCTTCATCACCGTCACGGTGGCGCCGGACGAGCCCATGTCACCACCCACGCTGCACCGCAGCTGGCTCGATATCCGTGACGACGGCCGCTATCTGCTCACCACCGCCGATGTCCTGACTCTCGCACCGGTCAGCGACGCCGAATTCGCCGACAATCTGCAGAGCCTGGCCCGCATCCGCGGCAGCACTCCCGGACTGTGATAGGTCTGTCCGATGTCCGAGCTATGGAAAGCCCCCGCGAGCCGGGCCCTGCGCGCCGACGGCCTGCGTATCACCGATATCGATACCTCTGCCCGGCCCGGGTTCCGCGGCCGCAAGAAGGACGGGGACACGCTGCTGCCCGAACGCGGCAAGGTACTGGCCGGTTTGCAGGAGAAGCTCTACGCCAACGGCCGCTCCGGTGACAATCGCAGCGTGCTGTTGGTCCTGCAGGGTATGGACACCGCCGGCAAGGGTGGAATCGTGCGCCATGTCATCGGCTCGGTGGACCCGCAGGGCGTCGATCACGCCGCGTTCGGCGTGCCGACCGAGGAGGAGAAGCGGCATCACTTCCTGTGGCGGATCCGCAAAGCCCTGCCGCGCGGCGGGCAACTCGGGGTGTTCGATCGTTCACATTACGAAGATGTCCTGGTCGCCCGGGTCCACGAGCTCGTGCCCGAAGCGGTCTGGCAGCAGCGCTACACCGAGATCAACGATTTCGAGCAGGAGCTGACCGAAGCGGGAACGACACTGGTGAAGGTCGCGATGTTCGTTTCGCTCGACGAACAGAAGAAAAGGCTGCGGGAGCGGCTGGAACGGCCGGACAAGTATTGGAAGTTCAGCCCCGGCGATATCGACGAACGCGCCTATTGGCCCGCCTACCAGCAGGCTTATCAGGATGTGCTGGACCGCACCTCCACCGATTACGCACCCTGGTATGTGCTGCCCGCCGACGCGAAGTGGTTCTCCCGCCTGGCCGTCACCGAACTACTGATCGAGGCGTTCGAGAAACTGGACCTGAGCTGGCCGCCGGCGAATTTCGACCCGGCTGCCGAACTGCGCCGGCTCGACACAGCCTGACCGGCGCGAACCGGTGAGTTATGGAAACTCTCAGCAAGCCGGACAATGATGGGCGGTGCGCCGGGCAGCCCGGCGCCCCCCGGCGAACCTCCGAGTGGCCGGGGCAGGCGAGGCGAGGGAAAGGCGTGGTGAACGCACGGTGAGCAAAAACCCCGGGCGGCCGAATCCGCTGGCGGCGGGCGCGCGCGCGGACCGCAACCGCAAGATCGCGATACAGGTCGGCGTGGCCGCCGTACTGGTCGCGCTGGTCGCGGCGATCGGTATCGGCCTGGCCGTGCGCAACTCCGGCTCCGACGAGGTGGGCGCCGTCCCGGCGGTGGCAACCGATAACGGCGCCATCCGGGTGGGACAGCCCGACGCGAAAGCGACCGTGCGGATCGTCGCGGATATGCAGTGCCCCGTCTGTAAACAGTTCGAGGCCGACCACGCCGAACTGCTGAGCAAATCGGTCACCGACGGCACCGCCGCGATCGAATACAACATCGTGGCCTACCTGGACAAGATGTCCAGCACCGAATATTCCACCCGGGCCGCGAACGCCTCCTACTGTGTCGCCGATACGGGCACCGACAAATACCAGGATTGGCTGAAGCTGATGTTCGGGCAGCAGCCGTCCGAAGGCGGCGCCGGCTTGACCGACGAGCAGCTCATCGCCATCGCGCAGCAGGCGGGCTATACCGACCCCGCCATCGCCGACTGCATCACCGACCGCAAATACGACGGCTTCGTCGGCGCGAAATCCCAGGAATCGCTGGACGAGGGCATCGACGGCACTCCGACGGTTTTCGTCAACGGTGAGAAGGTCGACCTCGCGCTGAAGCAGGACCGGACGGGCTTCGACACCGCGCCGCTGACCGCCGCGATCCAGGCGGCTGCGGGCCGGTGACCCGGACTTCGCCGCCTGCCGCCTGGACGCTGCTGCTGTGCGGTCTGGCCGGCTGGATCGCCGCATTCGTCCTGCTGGTCGAAGACTTCAAACTGCTCAGCGAGCCCGGCTACATCCCCTCGTGCAGCTTGAATCCGGTGCTGTCCTGCGGTTCGGTGATGGCCACCGATCAGGCGGCGGTGCTGGGTTTCCCGAACCCGATCATCGGGCTGGTCGGTTTCTCGGTGGTGGTGACACTCGGTGTGCTCTCGGTCGCGGGGGTGGTGCTGCCCCGCTGGATCTGGACCGGTCTGTGGCTGGGGACGGTCGCCGGAACACTGTTCATCTGCTGGCTGATCTTCCAGAGCCTGTACCGCATCAACGCGCTGTGCCCCTACTGCATGGTGGTGTGGGCCATCATCACGCCGCTGCTCGCCGTACTCACCGAACAGCTGTGGGGTAACGACCGGGGTGCGCTGCGGGTGGTCGCGGAATGGCGCTGGACCTTCGTCGCTGTCTTCTACGCCGTGGTGCTGGTGCTGGTGTTCCTGCGCTTCCAGGACTACTGGCTGTCGCTGTTCTGACCGGCGTCGCCGGCCCGCCCTAGCCCGGTGTGCCGGCGACCAGCCGCACCGCCACGAACCGTTCGCCGCCGTCCGGTGCCCGCACGCCCAGCCGCACCGTTTCGGCCGGCTTGCGGGTGTCGATCGCCGCGCGCAGCGCGCGCGCACTCGTGATGGCGCGACCGTCCAGCGAGGTGATGATCTCCCCGGCCGTCAGGCCCGCCACCTGCGCGGGCAGCCCGCGGATCGCCATATCGATGCGGGCGCCGGGCGGTCGGGCATCGGAGACCAGTACCCCCAGGGTGGCGGTGGGGCCGATGTGCACGGAGTCGGTGGGCGTACCGGACCGGATCTGCCGCACGATCCGCATGGCGGCGTCGATGGGCACCGCGTAACCGTTGGGTGGGTCCTCGGCCGCGCCGGGTGGCGGGTCCCGGTTGCCGGAGGCCGCGGCGATCACCCCGACGACCGCGCCGGTGGAATCGGTCACCGCCCCGCCGGACTGGCCCGCGCTCACCGCCGCCTCGATCTCCAGCATTCCGGTCAATGCCTGCCGGGACAGATCCTGCTGGTTCAGGGCCATGATCGTGCTGTCCAGATCGCTGATCTCGCCGGTGACCGCGGTGGCCGTCCCGCTGCCGCCGGCGTTACCGATGGCCAGGACCTCGTCCCGTACCCGCAGCCCGGCCGAACTGCCGATCCGCGCGGTGGCCAGCCCGCGCGCGCCCGCAAGGGAGAGCAGGGCGATATCGGCGTGGGCGTCGTAGCCGAGTACCTCGGCGGTGTACACGGCACCGTCGGAGACGCGGCTGACCCGGACCGTCTTCGCGCCCTTCACGACATGGTGGCTGGTGAGCACCTGTCCTTCTCCGGTGAGGACTATTCCGGATCCGGCCGCCGCGGCGCCGAACGGACGGGCGGCGGCGGTGATGTTGACCAGTACCGGGGAGATACCGCGCGTCACCTCGCTCGCGTTCAGCGGGGGCCGCGGCGCGGGACGGACGGGTGTGGCGACAACACTGCGGCCGGGCTGCGCCAGCCCGGGCAGTTCGCCCCGGTAGCCGAACAGGGCCCCGAGGGCCAGCACCGCGGCGAAGACGGTAACGAGCACGCGGCCCCCGCCGGTGGGCCCGCGGGAGCCGGTGCTCTGCCACTGGTTGTCCAAGGAGCCTCCCGCTGCCGCAGCCGATCACGACCATTGTCGCCCGGATCAACACGCGACAGTCGAGTTTCTTCCCCTTACCGCAAGTTATCCACAGGCATCCCTAGTTATCCACAGGCCGGCGCGGGCCTGGGGAAACACCGGCCGGATACCTGTTGATTCGTTACCACCGGCCCGATGCGGTCACATCCGTGTCACGTCCCCCGCGGCGGCCCTTTACACCGTCCGCGCGAAAACCGCCCTGGATGTCGGCGTCTGCCCGCGCGAACCGGCCGACCGGTGCGATCGCAAATACGGCCCGCTCGTTATCCGGCGGAAACCGAATCAATAGAATTCCGTATCCCCGGCCCGGCCACCAGGAAATCCATCCACAGCCGCTCGGCCTTCATCCACACTGCGGAGCGCGGTTTTCCACAGCCTTCTCCACAGTGTGGATAATCGACGGGTACGAGCCGGAATCCCTTTGTTCGACGGTGACCGATTATTCGACGACGACCGATCGAATCGACTTCGCGGACCGGGAGTCCGCCGGATGATGCCGGCGGAAACACTCAGATGGTCGCGGTATCGATGACGAACCGATACCGCACATCACTGGCCACCACTCGCTCGTACGCGCTGTCGATCTCGTCCGCGGAAATCAACTCGATTTCCGCCCCGATTCCGTGCTCGGCGCAGAAATTCAACATCTCCTGTGTTTGCTCGATACCGCCGATCATCGAACCCGAGAGCGAACGCCGGCGACCGGCCAGCACCCGGGCCTGAACCTGGAGCGGGGCCTCCGGCAACCCCAGCACGACCAGTGTCCCATCCAGTCGCAGCAGCTTCATGTAGTCGTTGATGGGCAGGTCCGCGGATACGGTGTTGATGACGAGATCGAAGCTGCTGCGCAACTCCCGGAACACCTGGGCATCGCTGGTGGCGTAGTAGTGGTGCGCGCCGAATCGCTTTCCGTCGTCCTGTTTGCTCAGCGAATGGCTGAGCACCGTCACCTCGGCGCCCAGCGCGGCGGCGATTTTCACACCGATATGGCCGAGCCCGCCCATTCCGATGATCGCGACCTTTTTCCCGGGTCCCGCACCCCATTGTCGTAAAGGCGAATACAGGGTGATTCCGGCGCACAACAGCGGCGCGGCCACCGACAGATCGATTCCCTCCGGGATGGCGACCACGAAGTTCTCGGTCACCACGATCCGGGTGGCGTATCCGCCCATGGTGTGCCCACCCGGCTGCACCTCCTCCGGCACCCGGGAGTTGTAGGTCATCACCGCGCCGCGGGTACAGAACTGCTCCTCGCCCGCCAGACACGGCTCGCACACTCCGCAGGAATCCACCATGCAGCCGACACCCACCCGGTCGCCCACCCGGTGGCGGCTCACCGCCGAGCCCACAGCAGCGACAGTCCCCGCGATCTCGTGCCCGGGCACACACGGATAGGCCGCGCCACCCCACTCGTTACGGGCGGTGTGGATATCGGAATGGCAGATCCCGGCATACGCGATATCGATCAGGACATCATGGGGTCCGAGCTCCCGGCGCTCGATGGTGACCTTCTCGAACTCGGCGTCGGGACCGGCCATCGCGTACGCGGCTACAGCAGTACTCATGCGTCCATGCCTACCGGCGCATACCGGATTTGCCAAGGTGGTGTGACTTTCGGCGCCGACCGCGAAGGTAGGGTCTGGGCCTGCTGTGTTTTTTGGCGCCGCCTGCGGCGGCGCGGGGTTGAGGCCCCCTTGGTCTCGCCGTTCAGGCCTCGAGACTCGCGCCTGCGGCGCATGCGCTTCGAGGCCTGAACGGCGAGACGGGCCTCAACCCTTGGAGGTGTCTCGTAAAACTCGACGCATGAGGTTGCGTCGGCATTCGATGATCGCTTCCGCAGGTGGAGTTCGGGTGCCGACGCGGCAGAAGTAGGCCACCCGTTGTCCACCCGCTGCTGGTTGTCTTGGAGACCGTGCGGATAGACACGAGGAGGCGCACGCGGCCCCGTTCCCGGGAGTTGCGCAGCGTTCTGCGCTCATTCCGGGGCGGGATCGCGGTCCTGCTCGGTTTCCAGGCGGCGGCGGACGCGGCGGGCGGCGGCGACCATATTGCGGAGGGCGGGGTCGAGCTGCCAGTGGTGGCGGGTCTTGAGGCCGCCGTCCGGGTTGGCCCAGAGCCGGTCCGGGCCGACCGCCGCGGCAGCCGCGGTGAGCAGCTCGTCCAGTTCGTCGATATCCGGGATGCGGGCCGAACGGCTCTCGTACACGCCCGGGCCGACCCCGTGACTGAGACCGTGGCCGGAGGCGTAGTCCTCCTCCAGCGCTTTCAACACCCACTCGATGGACCGGGTGGCGACGATCGCGGTGACGTCGGCGTCGAGCTGTTCGATGGCCTGGACGATCTCGGTGCGGCCCGAGTAGGGGATATGGGTGTGGATCTGGGTACTGGGCGCCACACCGGAGGTCGCGAGCCGGAATGCCCCGATCGCCCAGCGCAGGTATTCGGCGCGGCCTTCGGGCCGGGCCGGCCACAGCTCCCGCAGCGCCGGTTCGTCGACCTGGATGATGCCGATACCCGCGCGTTCCAGGTCCACGACTTCGTCGCGGATCGCCAGCGCCACCTGGTCGGCCGTCTCGTAGAGCGGCTGGTCCTGCCGGACGAACGAACGCGCCACCATGGTGACGGGGCCGGTGACCATGCCCTTCACCGGTTTGTCGGTCAGCGATTGGGCATAGGTGATCCACTCCACCGACATCGGCGCCGGCCGCGACACGTCGCCGTAGATGATCGGCGGACGCACACAGCGCGATCCGTACACCTGCACCCAACCGAAATGCGTGGTGGCGAAACCGTCCAGTAATTCGGCGAAATACTGGATCATGTCGTTGCGCTCGTGCTCGCCGTGCACCAGCACGTCGAGACCGATATCTTCCTGCAATGCGATGGTGGCGGCGATCTCCGCCTCGATCTTCTTGCGGTATTCGTCGTAGGACAACCGGCCCTCGCCCAGCTGGTGGCGGGCCTGCCGGGCTTCGACACTCTGCGGATACGACCCCAGCGTGGTGGCGGGCACCGGCGGCAGCTGCAATTTCTCCTGCTGCGCGGCCCGGCGCTCGGCATAGGGTGCGCGTTCCCGCATCTGCGGGGTGATCGCGTAGACCCGCTGGCGCACCGCGTGTTTCTGCTTGAAATGCACTTCACCGGGGCGTTTACGCCATTTGTCCGAGGGACCTTCGGTAAGCGCTTTGGCCAGTGAGACGACCTCGCCGACCTTTTGTTTCGCGAAAGCGAGCCGATCGGCCACATTTCCGTCGATATCGTATTCGGCGAGTACGTCGTAGGGAACATGCAGCAGTGTGGTCCCGGTGGAGACCACCAGATCCGGGCAGACCTTGGTGAGTTCGTTCAGGTATTCCAGGGTGACGTAGCGGTCGGCCCGCCACACATTCGTGCCGCTGATAACGCCCGCGTAGAGCCGTTTGCGCCGGATACCCGGGATCTGCGCCAGGTCTTCGGGCCGGATCCGGTAGGACGCCAGATCGAGGCCGATCGCCTCCACCCCGGTACCGGCGAGAATGCGCAGCGCTTCCCCGAAATCGCCGTACTGTCCGGTGACCAGGATGCGCGGCCGCAGCGGCGCTTTGGACAGCCGGTCGTAGACGCGTTCGAAGGCGGCGAGTTCGGCGGCCGAGCGTTCGGCGGTGAAACAGGGTTCGTCCAGCTGTACACAGGTGGCACCGCGCCGTGCCAGGATCTCGAACAGCTGCTCGTAGACCGGGAGCAGCCGATCCAGCAGATCGATGGTGTCGAACCCGGCCGATTCACCGGGCACACTGCCCGCCTTCGACAGCAGCAGCAGCGACACCGGCCCCAGCACCACCGGCCGCTGCTCGATGCCCACCGCCATCGCCCGGTCCCATTCGTCCAGCAGCGCCTCGGCGTGCAGGGAGAATTCCGTATCGGCATCGAGTTCCGGCTGCCGGTAGTGGTAGTTGGTACCGAAGAAACGCACCAGTTCCAGCGGCGGTAGATCGGGCCGGCCGCGCGCCATCAGGAAATAGAAATCCAGCGGGTCCAGATCGGCGCGGTATTCGGCGAAACGGGATGGGTACGCGCCGAAGAGCAGTGCGTTGTCGAGGACATGGTCATAGAAGGAAAAGGTGTTCCCGGGGACCTGGGTGAGCCCGGTGGCGGCGAGCTCGTTGAACTGCTGCTCCTGAATATCGCGTCCTACCGCGCGCAGCTCTTCCCGGGTGATCGCCTGCCGCCAGTACGCCTCGAGCGCGCGCTTGAGCTCCCGGTGCGTACCGATCCGCGGATACCCGAGCACACTCGAGCCGAACCCTTCACCGACGTTGACCATTGCCGACCTCCGTGTCTGTTTGCCCCGCCTTCGGCAGGGCGGGTCGGGGCCCTGTTAACCCCGGTTCTTCACTCCGCCGCTCATCTCGGTGACCACCGACTACCTACGCCTTGTTGTACTGGTAGAAGCCCGTACCGGACTTCTTGCCCAGCAGCCCCGCCTCGACCATGCGCATGAGCAGCGGCGGCGCCGAGTACAGCGGCTCCTTGAATTCGCCGTACATCGAGTCGGCGATCGATTTCACCGTATCCAGGCCGACCAGGTCGGTGAGTGCGAGCGGGCCCATGGGGTGGGCACAACCGAGCACCATCGCCTTGTCGACATCCTCCTTGGTGGCGAAACCGGATTCCACCATCCGGATGGCCGAGAGCAGGTACGGGACCAGCAGCGCATTGACCACGAAGCCGGAGCGGTCCGAGGAACGCACGATCTCCTTGCCGAGGACCTCGGCCGCGAATTTCTCGGCCCGCTCGGTGACGGCGCCACTGGTCTTGAGCGTGGTCACCAGTTCGACCAAGGGCAGCACCGGCACCGGGTTGAAGAAGTGCATACCGACGACCCGTTCGGGGTTGTTGGTGGCCACCGCGATCTTCATGATCGGAATGGAGGAGGTGTTGGAGGCCAGAACCGCGCTGGGATCGGTGACCACCTTGTCGAGTTCGGCGAAGATGGAGGTTTTGACCTTCTCGTCCTCCAGGACGGCCTCCACCACGAGCTGCCGGTCGGCGAAATCGCCGAGGTCGGAGGTGAAGCGCAGCCGCCAGGCCGCCTGTTCCCGCTCGCGCTCGGTGATTTTGCCGCTGCTCACACCCCGGTCCAGGGACCGCAGAATCCGCGACCGACCGGCCGCGGCGAGGTCCCGGGTCTGTTCGTACACGAGCACATCGACATGCGCGCGAGCACACACTTCCGCGATACCCGCGCCCATCTGGCCGGCACCGATGACACCGACACGCTGAATCTTCTCGTTCACGTCCCACTCCTGTGTTCGTGGCGCCGCTTCGGCGGCGCGGGGCTGTGTTCATCGGCGCCGCATCCGGCAGCGCGGGCTCGGAGCCCTCGGGACCCCGTCGACAATGCCGACCGCCCGGCAAGAGGGTGAGCGCCGACGGCGGTCGGGTTCGGCGCTTCCGGCTCGCCGGAGAGACCGAAGCCCCCTCGCCGGGCTGTTGCGAGGGGGCGGTACACCCCTACCGAGGTAGTGGGTCCGGGATACCCGTCGGAAGACGGAGTACCACGATCGGTCCCGGAGGACTCGGCCCCGTGGGCCCGAGTCCGGCCCGGAGCAGAAACCCCGAGCCGGGGCCGTACTTCCGGCACCTTGTCGCGGACGGCCGACAGACCCGTTCCCCGCGCCGGTTCCGATAACAACCGGAACCCGGACCGCAGAACACCGATCCTCACCGCAACCACCACCTGGTGCCGAGTCTTACGAGGCCTATAAAGGGTTGAGGCCCGTCTCGCCCCTTGGCCGAAGGTGCTCAATGGTCCCTCTATGGACGGCCCACCGCACATCGCATGAGCCGAAGGCTCGAGTCCCGAAGCCGAAACAGCGAGACCAAGGGGGCCTCAACCCCGCGGCGCCGAAGGCGCCGCAGACAACTCAGTGAAACTGTCCTTCTTCGGTGGAGCCCTTCAGCGCCGCCGTCGAGGTGTTGGGGTCGACGGTGGTGGCGATGGTGTCGAAGTAACCGGCACCGACCTCACGCTGGTGCTTGATGGCGGTGAAGCCACGCTCGGCGGCGGCCTTGAACTCGCGCTCCTGCAGGTCGACGAAGGCGGTCATACCCTCGCGGGCGTAGCCGTAGGCCAGGTCGAACATGCCGTAGTTGAGCGAGTGGAAGCCGGCCAGGGTGATGAACTGGAACTTGAAGCCCATGGCGCCGAGTTCACGCTGGAACTTCGCGATGGTGGCGTCGTCCAGGTGGGCCTTCCAGTTGAAGGACGGCGAGCAGTTGTAGGCCAGCAGCTGGTCCGGGAATTCGCTGCGGACGGATTCGGCGAACTTGCGCGCGACCTCGAGGTCCGGCACACCGGTCTCCATCCAGATGAGGTCGGCGTAGGGGGCGTAGGCCTTGGCGCGCGCGATGCAGGGCTCGATGCCGTTCTTCACTCCGAAGAAGCCTTCGGCAGTGCGGGTGCCGTCGAGGAACTCACGGTCGCGCTCGTCCACATCGGAGGTGATGAGGGTGGCGGCTTCGGCGTCGGTGCGGGCGATGATCACCGAGGGCACCTCGGCGACGTCGGCGGCCAGGCGCGCGGAGGTCAGGGTGCGGATGTGCTGCTGGGTGGGGATGAGCACCTTGCCACCGAGGTGGCCACATTTCTTCTCCGAGGCCAGCTGGTCTTCCCAGTGCACACCGGCGGCGCCGGCGGCGATCATGGCCTTCTGCAGTTCGTAGGCGTTGAGCGCGCCACCGAAGCCGGCTTCGGCGTCGGCGACGATCGGGGCCAGCCAGTTCTCGACGGCGGTATCGCCTTCGACCTTGGCGATCTCGTCGGCGCGCAGCAACGCGTTGTTGATGCGGCGGACCACGGCGGGCACCGAGTTGGCCGGGTAGAGGCTCTGGTCGGGGTAGGTGTGACCGGAGAGGTTCGCGTCACCGGCGACCTGCCAGCCCGACAGGTAGATGGCCTTGAGCCCGGCGCGGACCTGCTGCACCGCCATATTGCCGGTGAGGGCGCCCAGCGAGTTGATGTAGTCCTCGTTGTTCACCAGATCCCAGAGGATCTCCGAGCCACGCCGCGCGAGGGTGTGCTCTTCGACAACGGTGCCCTGCAGCTTGGAAACCTGCTCGGCGGTGTAGTTGCGGGTGACGCCCTTCCAGCGCGGGTTGGTGTCCCAATCCTTCTGGATTTCCTCGGCGGTCTTCGGGGTGCCGGTGGTCGACATCTTGCGACTCCACTTCCTTGGTCGGTCGGTCCGCCGTGTCCGCGTCGACGAAGCGTTTCCGCGTCGCACTGCTGGAACGACGATTTGCAGGCTTGCAATGCCCGGTGGGTGTACTTCCACACCATGGCACACCATCAAAATGCCGTCTACCTGTTGCTTCTGTGAATCTGAGCTAGGATCGGCCACGACTTTGCTAAGCCTGTGAAAGTTGCCAGCGCGTAACCACCGTCAAGTCTACTCACCAGTAGCTCTGACATGGGGTTTTAGCGTAACGCTTGTACTGTTAGCGGGGGCGGGGATCGGGGGCAAACCCACTCGTCACGTTTCGACCCTGTGAGGACGTTCATAACTGACGGCGTTTGCCTTCAGATGTGACGTGTGTCTGTGTCGGGCTTCCTGGCGCAAGCGATAGGCAGGCTTCCCGGCGAAAGCGCCAGGGGGCTCGCTCGCACAGGCGTGAGGTGAGTGGGCCCGCCCCGAAAGGCAGAGACGCTGGGCTCGCCGGCAAAGGCGACAGGCGAGCTCGCTCGTGAAGGTGCTGTGTTTTTGGCGCCGCCTGCGGCGTCGCGGGGTTGAGGCCCCCTTGGTCTCGCCGTTTCGGCCTCGGGACTCGAGCCTTCGGCTCCTGCGCTTTCGAGGCCGAAACGGCGAGACGGGCCTCAACCCTTCGAGGTGTCTCGTAAAACTCGACGCATGCGGGTTGCGTAAGATTTCACAACATGCCCAGAAAGGGACAGTGTCGGCACACAACACTTGGCCAACCATTCATGTTCTCGCCCGACGAGATTTTCGCAGGCGTGCCAAATTCACGGAGAACAGCGCTAGGGTGTCCGTCACGTGCGCGGTCATCGGTGACGGGTGCCGATGGTGAGCGCCTGCCCTCCGTCGCACGGTGGGATCGGAGCTGTTGATGCGCGACATCGTCGACGACCTGCTGCAGGTGTGGCGTTCGGGCCGGACCGGCGGGCTGGCCACCATCGTGCGCACGGGTGGTCAGGTGGACATTCCGGTGGGTACGGCGATTCTGGTGGATCCCGACGGCATGATCTACGGATCCATGGCGGCCACCGGGATCGAGGACACCGTCTACGAATCCACCCTGCAGTCGGCCCGGACCGGGCAGCGCGCTCTGCACCGGCTTCCGGTACCCGGCGGTGAGGGCGCGGTGATAGATGTGTTCACCGAACCGTTCTCCCGCGGACATTTTCCGGAATTCCCGACCATTGCCGCCGAAATAGCCGAGCATCGGCGGGTCACGCTTTTCACCGTGGTGTGGAATCCGGAGCCGGGAATGATCGGGCAGCATCTGATCACCGATAAAAGACACGCGACGGAACTGGTCTCGCTACCGCAGTCCGATATTTTCGTCGCCTCGTTCGCCCCGCCCCCGCTGCTGGTGGTGTTCGGCGCCAATACCGTCGCCGCGGCGCTCTCGGCGCAGGCGCGGCTGCTCGGCTACCGGGTCGCCATCTGCGATCCGCGCCCCACGTTCGCGGTGCCGGAATCCTTCCCCGGGGCCGAGGTCGTCTGCGATTGGCCGCACCGCTATCTGAACATGCTGGTCTCCGAGGGGGAGGTCGATTCCTCCACCGGTATCGTGCTGGCCTCCCACGACCCGCAGTTCGAGATCCCGCTGCTGACGGTCGCGCTCCGGCTACCCGAGATCGGCTACATCGGCGCGGTCGGCTCGCTGGTATCCAGTGCGCGCCGCCTCGACGACCTGCGCGCGAGCGGGTTCGACGAGACACAGCTGGCCCGGCTGCACTCTCCCGCCGGAATGGATATCGGCGCGGCCACGGCCACCGAAACAGCTTTGGCGGTGACCGCGGAGATGGTGGCCGCGCGGAACGGGCGGCTGGGCCGGATCACCGTGCCGTTCCCGGCGGAGGCGGCGATCTGAGCGCGGCGCGCCCTCGCCCCGGCCCGGCCGAGGGCGACCGGAATCACCCTCGCAATCCCGCCCCTCGATCTTGTGCCGTGCCGACTCTCGTGGACAGTGGTTCTCGTGATCCTCACCGTGACAATGAATCCCGCTTACGATGTGACCTACCGCGTCGAGAATTTCACCTGCGGGCAGGCCCACCGGGTTCGCTCGGTGGAGCAGCGCCTCGGCGGTAAGGGCATCAACGTCACCCGAGTGCTCAACCAATTGGGCCGTTATGCCCGTGCCACCGGTTTCGCCGATCACGCCTTCGCCGCGGCCGCGGAGGCCGAGATGCCGGTGGATTTCGTGCACGCGCTGCCGTGGGTCCGGCGCACCGTGGTGATCAGTGAATCCGATACCGGCACCGCGACCGCGTTACGCGAACCGGGAGCGCGGATATCGAACCCGCACGCCTCCGAACAACTCGAGGTCCGCGTATCAGGCATGCTGACGCATATCTCGGGCCTGGTGATCGCCGGGTCCCTACCCGACGGGATCGATCCCGGCCTACCCGCCCGCATCGCCCGAACCGCCCTCGACGCGGGGGTGCCCACGGTCTGTGACCTGCACGGACCGGCCCTGCGAATGGCCGCACGGGTGCCCGGGGTGGTCCTGCTGCCCGGCCTCGACGAATTCGAATCGCTCACCCATTGCCGCCCCGAAACCCCGGAGGCGCTGGTCACCGCGACCCGGCCGCTGGTGGATCGCGGGGTGGGCGCGGTGATCATCACCCGGGGGGCACAGGGCATGGTCGCGGTGACCCCGGACGGGTCCTGGGAGGCCCGGCTGCCGGAGCCGCTGACCGGTAATCCGACCGGCGCGGGGGACCCGGTGACCGCCGCCGTGATCGCGGCCCTGGCCACCACGCAGACTCCGGATTGGCCGGCGATCCTGGTCGACGCGGTCGCCACCTCGGCCGCCTCGGTGGTCATTCCGGTGGCCGGTGAGATCGATCGGCGGCTGCGCGGTCACCTGGCCCCGACCGTGCTGATCTCCGAACTGGAGACACCGGGCCGGGAATCGGCCTGACCGCACGTCGCGGCGGCATCGCCTATTTCAGGACATACGGGGAAACCGAACTCCGGTGTTCGCTGATATCGAGCGTTTTACCGAGCGGGGGGAAGGCGCGCTGGGGGCAGTTGGCGCGATCGCAGACCCGGCAGCCCGCGCCGATGGGGGTGGCATTGGCCTCCCGGAGATCGATACCGTCGGCGTACACCACCCGCGCCGCGTGCCGGATCTCGCAACCCAACCCGATCGCGAAGGTTTTACTCGGCTGCCCGTACCGGGTCGCGCGGCGTTCCACGGTGCGCGCCACCCACAGATATTTCCGGCCGTCGGGCATCTGCGCGATCTGCGTCATGATCTTGCCCGGGTAGGCGAAGGTCTCGTACACATTCCACAGCGGGCAGGTACCGCCGCTGGAGGAGAAGTGGAAACCGGTGGCGGACTGTCGTTTCGACATATTCCCCGCCCGGTCCACCCGGACGAACGAGAAGGGCACCCCGCGCAGTTCCGGCCGCTGCAAGGTGGACAGGCGGTGGCAGATGGTCTCGTAGCTCTGCGCGAAGAACGCCGATAATCGTTCGATGTCGTAGCGGAAGCCTTCGGCGACCTCGTGGAAGTAGGTGTAGGGCAGCACGGTGGCGGCGGCGAAATAGTTCGCCAGACCGAGCATGGCGAGCCTGCGCGCGTCCGGACCGGAGAAATTACCCTCGTCCACCAGCTTCTCCAGCAGTTGCCCGCATTCGAAATAGGCCAGTTCGGCGGCCAGTTTGAACAGGCGCTGGCCACCGGACAGATGCGGCGCGATCTCGAGCAGCTGGTTCTCCGGGTCGTACCGGTGCAGTACGCCCTCACCGAGATCGATACGTTCCATGATCCGCACGCCGTAGCTGCGCAGCACCTTGGGGATCTCGCTGTGCGCGTCGCCGTTGTGGAAGCGGATACGGTTGGCCAGTTCCTCGGCCGCGGTGTCGAGCTCGTGGATATAGTTCTGCCGCTGATAGAAGTAGTCGCGTACTTCCTCGTGCGGTTTGCTGATGGTGGCGCTGCCCGAGCCGTCGGCGAATCGGTCCTCGGTGGCCGCGGCCAGCTGGGCGCTGGTGTTGCGGTAGCGGTTGTGCATATTGACCAGTGCCCGGGCCATGCTCGGATGGGCCGACACCATCTCCGCGATCTCCCGGGCGTCGGCTTCGATACCGAGCTCTTGGTCCATCACCACTTCCTGCAGCTCGGCGATGAGCCGGGTGTCGTCCTGCGGGGAGAAGAAGGTGGCCTCGACACCGAAGACCTCACTGATCCGCAGCAGAACCGGCACGGTGAGTGGCCGGACATCGTGCTCGATCTGGTTGAGATAGCTGGCCGATATTTCCAGCTGCTGGGCCAGCGCCACCTGGCTGAGCCCGCGTTCGGTCCGCAGTTGCCGCAACCGGGCGCCGACATAAGTCTTGGCCATATGTCCAGCTTAGGGGTCGTTCGCACGATGCGATAAGCGGGTTAGCAAGAATTTCGCTTCCGAGACCCGACTCCGGCACGCCCGGGACGATCCCGCCGCGGCCGGTCCACGATCGAATCCAGCGGGTGCGGCACTCTCACCGCTCCCCGTCCGGCTGCGCGATCTCGGCCAACGGCGAGGCCAGCGGCCAGCCGCCGGCGGCCAGATGCGAGGCCACCCGCGCGATGTCCTCCGGACCCGCCTGCTCCCGGGCGTGCCGGCTGACCGCGTCCTCGACCTCGGCGTGGGTGATCTCCCGGTCCCCCCGGTCGCGTACCAACTCCTCGGCGACCAGCACCACCTCGTACTCGGTCAGGTCCCGGTGCAGTACGGCGAACAGCGCCACATAGTCCGATCGGGGCACACCCTGCGGATACCCGGCCCGCAGCCACGCGAGCACCCGTGCCAGCAGTCCCGACCGCTCCGGCGGCAACTCGCTCCCGGTGGTCATCACGCCTGCCCGAACAGGTGGATACCGAGCCGGTCGGCCAGAAACGCCTTCGCGACGAACAGCACCGCGACCACCACCACCGCCAGCACGGCGATCAGGCAGAGGTACGCACCGGCCAGGGCGACCGGGTTACGCCGTACCGTTCCGCCGGGCCCGGCCGGCGCCGCCGCCGACCACAGCCGTACCCCGAGTGCGAACACCATGGGCAGGCCGGCGCCCAGCACCAGCGCCGCCAGGGTCACCTCCCCCAGCGAACGCAGATTGGTCAACACGGTTTCCATTACGCCTCCTCGGATGTCGACCCGGCGACCCGTGGCTGCTGCGCGGGCGAGGGATCCCCCGGCCCGAGGCCGGTGTCGGGGGCAGCGTTGACATTGCCGCTGGACACCTTGTCCCGCAACGAGCGCCGATAGATCACGGTAGCCAGCGCGATGAGCAACGTGAACACCACCAGCACCCCGGCGAGGCCGCCGATGTAGTAGGCGAGCGTCCAGCAGATGGCGCCCACGATGCCGGCGGCGGGCAGGGTCAGCAGCCAGGCCACGACCATCCGCCCCATCACCCCCCAGCGCACCTCCGCCCCCTTGCCGAGGCCCGTACCGAGGATCGCGCCGGTGACGGTCTGGGTCGTCGAGAGCGGCAGCCCGAAATGGGCAGAGGTCAGGATGATCGCCGCCGACGCCGATTCGGCTGCCAACCCCTGCGGCGAATCGATATCGACCAGTTTCTTGCCGAGGGTGCGAATGATCCGCCAGCCGCCGAGATAGGTGCCGGCCGCGATCGCGAACGCGCACGCGGCCATCACCCACAGCGGCATGGCCGAGTCCGGGGAGAGCTCGCCGTAGGCGATCAGGGCCAGGAAGATGACGCCCATCGTCTTCTGCGCGTCGTTGGTGCCGTGTGCCAACGACACGAGCGATGCCGACCCGACCTGGCCCCACCGGAAACCGGTGGTCACCTTGCCCTGGTCGGCGCCGCGGGTGATCCGGTACACCGACCAGGTCCCGATGGCGGAGACCAGACCGGCGACGACCGGCGCGAGCAGCGCCGGGATCACGATCTTGTTGATCACCCCGCCCTCCGCGGAGATCCACACCACACCGCTCCAGCCCAGCGCCGCCAGGGTCGCGCCGATCAATCCGCCGAACAGTGCGTGCGAGGAACTCGACGGCAGACCGAACAACCAGGTGAGCAGGTTCCAGAGGATGCCGCCGACCAATCCGGCGTAGACGATGAGCAGCAGGTCGTGCCCGGATACCTCGCCGAGCCGGACGATTCCCTCGGCCACTGTCGCCGCGACCGCCACCGATAGGAACGCGCCCACCAGGTTCAAGACCGCGGACAAGGTGACCGCGACTCTGGGGCGGAGCGCCCCGGTAGCTATCGAGGTCGCCATGGCATTGGCCGTGTCGTGGAAACCGTTGGTGAAGTCGAAGGCCAGCGCCGTGACAATGACGACCAAGAGAATGAGCAGCTCAACTGTCACGCCCTGCATTGTGCGTCATACCCCGGCCGTCCTCTTCCGGCGGGATCGGCCGGTCGCCGAAAGATAGCGGTCACCTGCGTGTATCGGACGGCCGGATCACGCGTGGGCGGGCTCCGGTTCCGGCCGCACCACCGCACCCGCCGTGTCCCCCACTCGCCGCGCGACGATGCCCAGGCAGGCGCAGATCACGATCGCCACCCCCATCGGCACGCCGGTGGCGGGCCCGCCGAGACCCACCAGCGGGGACACCACCGCACCCAGCCCGAACTGCAGCGCGCCCATGAGCGCCGAGGCGGAACCGGCGGCATGGCGCGCCCGGCCGATCGCCAGTGCGCTGGCGGTACCCATGACCGTCGGCGTGGCGGCCACCATCACGAACAGGACGGGCAGCACCAGCGCCGGGGGCGCGCCGGTGGCCAGCAGTACGAGCAATACGGTCGCGGCCGCCAGGATCACCCGCTGCCCGATCCGCAGGATCGGCGCCGGGCCGAACCGGCCGACGAGCCGGGAGACCACCACTCCGGCCGCCACCATGCCGGCGGCATTGGTGGCGAAGACGATCGTGTAGGCCCGGTTGGACATACCGAGCACGTTCTCGATCACGAACGGTGAGGCCGAGATATAGGACATCATCGCGGCGAATCCGAGCGCGAAGGCGAAGATGTAGCCGAGATAGCCGCGATCGGAGCCGATACCACGCAGCGTACGAAGGGTCCCACCGGCTCCGGCGGGGTGACGTTGCTGCGGAGGCAGCGATTCCGGCACCACGATCAGCGCGCCCAGGAACATCAGCACGAAGATCCCGCTCAGCACCCAGAATTCCGCCCGCCAACCGGCGCTCACCAGCACGCCACCGAGCAGTGGGGCCACCACCGGCGCGATACCGCCGATGGCGGAGAACAGGGTGAAGATCCGGGCGGTGGCCGCGCCTTCGGTGCGGTCGGCGCCGACCGCGCGGCCGATGACCAGGCCGGCGGAGGCAGTCAGCCCCTGCACGAACCGCATGGCGACGAGCAGCCAGATGGTGGGTGCCAGCGCACAGATCACGGTGACGACGACGGTGATCGCGGTGGCCACGACGAGTGGCCTGCGTCTGCCGTACCGATCGGAAAGCGGGCCGATGAGCAACTGACCCGCGGCCAGTCCGACGAGGAATGCCGTCAGTGTGAGCTGCACGCTCGCCGCGCTGGTGTCCAGATCGGCGGCGAGGTCGGTGAACGCCGGCAAGTACATGTCCACCGCGAACGGCGCGGCCGCCGAGAGCAGTGCCAGCACCACCAGCAGCAGCCCGGATACCCCGGGGCGCGTTCGGATCGGTAGCACGGTGCCTCCTCCAAGATACTTATGTATACATACATAAGCTATCATGGCCGGGTGAGCAGTTACCCCTCCGATCTTCGTGCGCTGGACCACGCGCTGCGCGAGGTCGCGCGGGCGGTTCGCAAAGCCACCCCGCGTCTCACCGGCGCCGAACCGCTCACCGATACCCAGTTCGAAGCGCTGCGGATCATCGTGCACAACCCCGGCGCCGCGGCGGGCGAACTGGCCGCGCTGGCCGGTATGCAGCCGAGCAATATGAGTGCGACGCTGCGCCAACTGGGCGAATACGGCCTCATCGACCGCGAACCCGACCCGGCGGACCGGCGCTGCAGCCGGATCCTGCCCACCGAAAAGGCCATCGCGCACGCCCGCGAGATAGAAGCGGTACGTACCCGGCTCGTCCTCGACGCCCTCGGCACCCTGGCTCCGGACGATCAGCAGAGTCTGACCGCGGCCATCGGCGGCCTGCGCGCCCTGGCCGACGCGCTCACCGGCGCGACACCGGCGCGGACGACCCGCCCGCGCACCGGCTGACCGCCGCTACCGCCCGCATACACCCGTATGACCCACCCGGTTTCCGGGCGGGTCATACGGGTCGGATCAGAATGCCTCTTCGGGCATGCTCATGATGTCGGTGTCGATCGCCGCGATGATCTCCTTGGTCGCGGCGAGGGTGGGCAGCACGTTCTTCGCGAAGAAGCTCGCCACCGCGACCTTGCCCGTGTAGAACGGCCGATCGCGCTCGTCCGCCGTGGCCAGCGCCGCCGTGGCGACCTCCGCCTGTACCAGCAGCCGCCAGCCGATCAGCAGATCGCCCACCGCCAGCAGGAACCGCACCGAGCCCAGCCCCACCTTGTACAGCTCGGTGGGTTCGGACTGCGCGGCCATGGCATAGCCGGACAGCGACCCCGCCATCGCCTGGACGTCCGCCAGTGCGGTGCGCAGCAGGGCGCGCTCGGTGTGCAGCCGGCCCGTGGGCGCATCCAGGAAGGCGGTGATCTGGCCGAAGATCTGCCCCGCCGCGGCGCCCTTGTCCCGGATGATCTTGCGGAAGAAGAAGTCCTGCGCCTGGATGGCGGTGGTGCCCTCGTAGAGCGAGTCGATCTTCGCGTCGCGGATGTACTGCTCGATCGGATAGTCCTGGAGGTAGCCGGAACCACCCAGGGTCTGCAGCGATTCGGTGAGGTACTGGTAGGCCCGCTCGGAGCCGACGCCCTTGACGATGGGCAGCAGGAAATCGTCGATCCGGTGCGCCGTTTCGGCATCCACTCCGGAAACCAGTTGCGCCACATCGGCATCCTGGTGAATCGCGGTGTAGAGGTAGACCGCGCGCATCCCCTCGGCATAGGCCTTCTGCATGGCCAGGCTGCGCCGCACATCGGGATGCCGGGTGATCGGGACCCGGGGCGCGGACTTATCGGTCATCCGGGTCAGGTCGGCGCCCTGCACCCGCTCCTTCGCGTAGGCGAGCGCATTCAGGTACCCGGTGGACAGCGTCCCACTGGATTTGACGCCGACCGTCATGCGCGCGTTCTCGATGACCTTGAACATCTGGGCGATTCCGTCGTGACTGTCGCCGACCAGCCAGCCCACGGCGGGCTTCGCGCCACCGAAGGTGAGTTCACAGGTGGGCGAGGACTTCAGGCCCATCTTGTGTTCGACATTGGTCACGTACACGCCGTTGCGCTCGCCCAGTTCCAGGGTCTGCGGGTCGAACAGGAATTTCGGTACGTAGAACAGGGACAGGCCCTTGGTGCCCGGTCCCGCACCCTCGGGCCGCGCCAGCACCAGGTGGAAGACATTCTCCGCGGTCTCGCCGACATCGGCGCCGGAGATGAAACGTTTGACACCTTCGATATGCCAGGTGCCGTCGGGCTGTTCGACGGCTTTGGCCCGGCCCGCACCCACATCCGAACCCGCGTCGGGTTCGGTGAGCACCATGGTGCCCTGCCAGTGCCGCTCGAAACCGGCGGCCGCCCAGTGCTTCTGCTGGTCGGTACCGATGCCGAACAGGACCTGCGCCATCACCGAACCCATATCGAAGAACACCGCGGCCGGGTTGGCGCAGGTGATCATCTCGCTCACCGCCCAGCACAGCGCGGCGGGTGCGGGCAGCCCCCCCATCGCCTCGGGTTTGCCGAGACGGTTCCACCCGGCTTCCCGGACGGCGTACACGGTCTTGGCCAACGGTTCCGGGACGGTGATCGAATGAGTGTCCGGGACGAACTCGACCGGATCCCGGTCGGCTGCCGCGAAGGATTCCGCCACCGGCCCCTCGGCCAGGCGCTTCACCTCCGCCAGGATCTCCCGCGCGGTATCGGTGTCCAGATCCCCGTACGCCCCGGCGTCGAGAATTTTGCCCAGTTCGAACACCTCGAAGAGGTTGAACTCGATATCACGCAGATTCGCCTGGTAGTGACCCACGGCTGTCCTCCTGGTCGGTACGGTGGGCGGCCGGGCCGACCGCCTGGTTACAGGCTTTTTGACATCGTACGAACTGAAGGGTGCCGGACCCGGCGCCGGGTACGCAACCGTAGCCTCACCGGGCCCGGCCCCTCTCCGCCGGCAGTGTCCGGGACGGCGCGCTTTATCGCCTCAGCAACCCGGCTGCAACGGCCAGCACTCCACCGGGCCCGCGGGCGCGGGTACGGCCGGCGCGACAGTGGTGCTGGGGGCCGCCGGTTCGGCGGCGGGACCGTCGGCGAGCAGGGAACCGGCGATCGCGCCCAGCACTATCAATACGCCCAGTACCGCGACCCCCAGTACCGCCCAGCCGAGGAGGTCCTGGGTGCGGCCGGAATCCGGACGGCGCCAGCCGGGCCGCTCCCGCGGTTTCCGCGGCGGCTCCGGCAGTTTGTCCTCGAAGCCGGCGGCGATGAGTTCGGCGCGATCCGGCGCCCAGCCGGTGAGTGCCCGGGTGGCCGCACAGACCCGGCCCAGCGTCCAGCGGGGTGGCCCGGGGGCGAAATTCTCCAGGAAGATCCGCAATTCGGTGGAGTCGACCGCGTTCCCGACCACCACATCCAGTCCCGGCCGCAAAGTTTCCCGGCCCGGCCGCAGCACCACGCCCCGCATGGGTACCAGCACCACCGCCCCGCACAGCTGTCCGGGATCGTAGGTGGCGCGTTCGAAGGTGAGCTCGACCTCCCGCACCGCGCTCTCCAGCTGCCGGATCGGATTCGCGCCGAATTCCACTTCCAGATCCGCGGCGGCCGCGCCCACCTGCCACGGCCGGTCCTGGGAAACCGTGAGCACACCGCTCTGCCGGCTACGGAACCCGACCACCTCGATCACGAGAACACCCTGCGGCGTCCAGATCACCGCCCCGATCTGCCGGGTTCCGCGCTGGGTGCCGATTCGCAGGTCGACGATGGCCAGGCCGGTCGTCGGCAACTGCCGCAGGCATTCCACGAATTCCTTTTCGGCCGCGGATAGTTCCGCCCGATCGTCGACCTTCACCAGCATCGTGCTCTACCTCTGCCGTGTGTCGTTGCCCCTCATGCCACCACCGACCCCCGTGTCGATCATGGCCCGCCAGCCACTTTCGTACCACTCATATGACCTGCGGTTCAGGCGAATCGGGAATCAGCGCCCCCGGACCCAGGGGCGCTGACACCCATTACGGCACCCGTGCGGGTATCAGACCCATTGCACGAGCTGGTAGATGATCCCGTTCCGATCGGTCGTCTGGAAGTAGCGCTCCCCCCATTCCTCGGTTTCGACGGGGGTGACGATCGGGGCACCTTCCTTCTGCAGGCGCGCGTATTCGGTGTCGATATCGGTCACCACGAACACCACGAGCAGTCCATCCCCGGCGGAGCCGGCGGCGCGTTCGGGTTTGAAGGTGGACAGGCCGGTGCGCAGGTAGATGAGGTTCATCCCGGCTTCCGGGTGGGCGAGCGAGACGAAACCGTCGGCCGCCATCTGCTCGGTGAAGCCGAAATGGGTGGTGACGAACTCCGCCGATGCGGCCGGGTCGGCAACGTTCAGCGAGATGGCAGATCCGGTGATGCGCATTTGACCTCCGTATTCCGAAAACACCGTATGGTGTACGTAGTATTTGTACCGGATCGGATCGTGCACCGCACCGTGATCCGCCGCACGCCGGAGACTTCCCGGCGCGGACCACCGGCCTTCGGCGATACCGACCGGTCGCGCCGGGCGGAACCCGCCCCGTGGCGCTAATCTCGTGCCATGCCTGATGCCCGGCCCACCGCAACGCCCACGATCGCGCTGGTACTGGGAGGCGGTGGCCCGGTCGGCATCGCCTGGCTGAGCGGCCTGGCGATCGGTCTACGTGACGCCGGAATCGAGCTGGCGCTGGCCGACCGCATCATCGGCACCTCCGCCGGGGCGGTTGTCGGCTCGGCCCTCGCCTCCGGGATCGATATCGCCACGCTGCTGACCCCACGACCGCGGGACGCCGAGCCGGCCCGGCACGACTACGCACCGCTGCTGGAGATCGCTTCGCTGCTGCGCGCCGTCGACCAGGATCGCGACCTGGTACTCCAACGGGTCGGCGAGCTCGCACTGGGCGCCGGCACCGGCGACCCGGCGGTACACATCGACCGCATCGGCTCACTCGTCGGCTTCGCCGAATGGCCCGAGCACGATCTGCGGATCGCCGCCATCGATATCGGATCGGGGACGCTCACCGCCTGGACCAGGGACGGCGCTGCCACCCTCGTCGAGGCGCTCGCCTCGAGTACCGCGGTGCCCGGCGTATTCCCCCCGATCGAGATCGCCGGCCGGCACTACATCGACGGCGGTGTCCGCTCCACGGTCAATGCCGACCTCGCCGTGGGCCACGATGTGATCGTGATCCTGGAACCGCTGGCACATGTGTATCCGCGCACCCGCGCCGACCGGGAACTCGGACCGGCCCGGGAAATCTCGATACGCCCGGACGATATCGCCGTCGCCGCGTTCGGCACCGACCTCTTCGCCGACACCGCCCTCTATCCGGCCTACGAATCCGGCGTCCGGCAGGCGGCGGCAGCGGCGGCGGAGCTGAAAGAATTCTGGCCCGCCGCACCGGCCACCGGTCGGTCCGGGTCAGATCACGCGCGGACCGCGGGCGGCGCGTAGACCGCCGCGCGCCTGACCGGCACGGGCCGGCACCGGTTGGATGAGTGCCGCGTCCACCCCGATCCGCTGCGCGAAGACGCCGAGGCCAGGGGTGGCCCGGTCCATGCTGAGCAGGTCCGCGGTCGTCGACCGGACCGACTTGTGCCGGTAGAGCTGTTCCGGGGCGAGTACTTCGGCCTCGAGCAGGAGGGCCAGTGCGCGTTCGGGACTGCGGCGCTGGGCCCACGCGCGAGCGGTATCGATGAGCAGTCCGCCGTGGCGTGCTGGTGAGAGCCGCTCCCGGTCGATCTTTTCGGCGAGCCGGATCGCGGTGCCGGCGTCGCCGAGTTCCACCGCGACCGCGACCTCGTGCAGATCCACGGCGGTGGGGCCGAATTCCGTATGGTGATCGTCGCGGTCCACGCCGAGACCGTCCGCTGTCGCGCGGGCGGCGGCGATCATGTCGTAGGCCTGTTCGGCCTCTTCGGTGCGCGCCGCGATCAGGGCGAGTTGCAGGGTCAGCGCGCCGTACACACTCGCGGCTTGCGGCTCGCCCCGGCCGATGAGCTTCCCGAGTGCCGCACGGGCGGTTTCCGCGGTGCGCTCGGCCTGGTCGAGGCGGTGAGCGCGCTGGAAGACGAGGGCGAGACGAAAAGCGCCCGCCGCCATCAGAATCGGATCGCCCGCCTGCTGAGCCGCGGTGATCGCGCGCTCGGCGGCGACCCAGGCGGCATCGAACTGCTGCAGATCGGCGAGCGCGACGGCGTAGGCCTGACAGGTGTGGGCGAGCAGTATCTGGGCACGGCGGGAGCCGGCGTGCACGACCGCCGCGGCCAGTTCGGGAAGCAGCGATTCCAGCAGCTCCCGCAGCTCGGTGTAATGGCCCAGCCGGGTGAATGTCCACGCCGCGTCGGCACCCTCGGCGAGGCGGTCGATATCCGGGCCCGTGCCCCCGCCGGCCGCCATCGCCCGCAGGGCGTGGTTACCGGTGAGCAGCAGACGCAGCCGTACCGCGTCCGCCGGGATCTGCTCGGCCTGCGCGGTGGGCGCCGACGGCGCCAGCTCGGCGACGGGCATCTCGAGGACATCGGCGATACGTTCGAGCACATCCAGCGCCTTGACCGGGCGCACGCCGCGTTCCACCTGGGAGACCCAGGCCTCCGACCGTTTGATCAGCGGTGCGAAATCCCGCTGGGACAGACCTTTCCGCGCCCGGTAGTAGGCGATCTTGCGGCCGATCCCGGAATCGTGCTCCGCCATCAGCCGAGCGCACCTTCGGCCGCGGCCGGGCCCGGCCGTGCGATGCCCCGGCGCAATGCGCGCCGCCGGGTTCCCGTCGCCGGGTCGAGTACTGCCGCGCCCGTCGGGGTGTGCATATCGAAGCGGGGCACCAGTTCTTGCATATCCGGCTCCTTCGTTGCGACTCCGGCTTGTGACTGATCGTAGGACGACAAGCTCTTCACGAAATGCTAACCAGTATTTCGCTACCACTGGAGTAGCGAATTGATCCATTACCCGCCCGAGCCGGGCGCAGTCGCCTCGGACCGGACCACGCGCGGGCTCCGGCGATACCGAATTCCGCCGCGAAATCCCACCCCGCGGTCCGCCCGCCACTTTATCCCGACGAGTGCCCGGATAAACACGGTCGATTTCCCGCCGCGGGTCCGCGCGTTCGCCCCGAAACGGTTGCGGGGTCTGCGTTTCCGGACCGCCTCGCCCGCCCGGCGCTTCCGGCCTGGCGCAACCCGCCACACCGCGCTAATATAAGTTGAAACTTATAAAGGGAGGAAGACATGGGTTTGCTCACCGATCCCACCGCCATCGCAGGACTGGTCGCCCGGGAGGTCCGCACCGCCGAACGACAGGGAGCGGTCACCCGGATCGCCGTGGCGCGGCGCACCTACGCCACCGATCCGGACGATCTGTGGGAGGCACTCACCGATAGCGAACGGATTCCGCGCTGGTTCCTGCCGATCACCGGCGAGTTGGCCGTCGGCGGCAGGTACCAGCTCGAAGGAAATGCCGGCGGTGTGGTCGAAGAATGTGAACGACCGAAACGGTTCGCGGTGACCTGGGAGATGGGACCCATGGTTTCCTGGCTCGAAATCCGGCTGGAACCCGGCGCCGGCGGGACCACACTCGAATTGGTACACGAAGCACCGGTCGATCCGGATATGTGGAAACAATTCGGTCCTGGCGCGGTGGGTGTCGGCTGGGATCTGGCACTCATGGGACTCGGCCTGCACCTGGAAACCGGTGCGGGAGTCGACCCGGCGGTGGCGCTGGAATTCCCGGCCACCCCGGAGGGTCTGGAATTCGTCCGGGCCGCGGCGACCGGCTGGGCGGAGGCGGCGATCGCCGACGGTGACGATCCGGCGCAGGCCCACGCGGGCGCCGAGGCGACCACCGGCTTCTACACCGTCACCCCCGAGGAGGAGGAGCGGTCCTGATGAGCCGGCCTTCCCCGGCGGGCGTGTTCGAGGCACTCGGCGATCCGGTGCGCCGCGCGATACTGCAACTGGTGGCCGGCGGTGAACGGTCCGCCGGCACCCTGGTCGAGGAGATCCGCGGGCACTCCCCGATCTCGCAACCCGCGGTGTCCCAGCACCTCAAAGTATTACGGGACGCCGGGCTGGTCCGCGTGCGGTCGGAAGCCAATCGCCGGTACTACGCCCTGGACCCGGAGGGATTCGCCGACGCCCGGGAATGGCTCGCCGAACTGGTGGATCCGCTGACCCGGTTCGCCCAGCCCCTCGACGCCCTCGCGACCGAGGTCGCCCGCGGCAAACGCGAACGCCGTGGGACGAGCACTGGAACGGGAACGGATCGTACGGACCGCACCGCCTGACGGTCGCTTCGATTCCGCTGCACCACTGACGTGGACCGGACCACCGGACGTGACGCCGCCCGAGGTCTGCGGCGCACTCCTACGCCGGCCGCCCGGCACCTGATATACACCTGGGATGCGAAAGTGGTTGGCGGGGTCGGCAGTCGCCGTGGTGACAGTACTGATCGTCGCGGTCGGCGGCTATTTCCTGATGAACTCACGGACCTACCAGCTGGCCGGACGGCTGGTGGACCGCGTGGAGACCACCGAGAAGGTGGTGGCCCTGACGCTGGACGACGGACCGTCCGAGCGCGCCCCCGAGGTGCTCGACCTGCTCGCCACCGCCGGTATCCCCGCCACCTTCTATCTCAACGGCCGTGATCTGGCCGCCCGCCCCGAGCTGGGCCGGGCGATCGTGGCGGCCGGTCACGAGATGGGCAACCACACCTACAACCACCGGCGGATGGTGCTGGTCTCGTCCGGCACGGTCGCCGACGAGGTGGAAGGTACCGATACCGAGATCCGGGCCGCCGGATACCAGGGCGACATCACCTTCCGCCCGCCCTACGGCAAGAAATTGTGGACCCTGCCCAACTACCTCGCCGACCACGACCGCACCACGGTCACCTGGGATGTCGAACCCGAGGACGGCAACACCACCACCGAGGACATCGTCGACGCCGCCGTCGACCAGGTGCGCCCGGGGTCGATCGTTCTGCTGCACACCATGTACGCCACCGGGGCGGCCTCCCGGGCCGCCATCGTCCCGATCGCCGCGAAACTGCACGCGCAGGGCTACCGGTTCGTCACGGTCTCCGAACTGCTCGAGCACGCCGACTCCGCGCGCTCGTGATACACAGGCCGAGAAGCCGCCTGTTCGAGCGGCACACCGGCGGGTAGGTTCGGGAGCGGTGCCGCGCCACGAGAGCCCGGCGGGCACCGTGGCCGTACGACGCACCGGAGAGGACGATGTCATGGTTTCGCAGGAGCGACCACGGATAACCCCCGGCCGGCTCCGCGAGCTGGGTCCGGTCAACTGGGCGGCCTGGCAGGTGCTCTCGCGGGCCTCGGGTACGGCCGACGCGCAGCTGTTCAGCACGCTGGGGCGGGCCGGGCGGCTGTTCCGCGGCTGGCTGCACTTCTCGGGAACTCTGATGCCGGGTGGGCGGCTGCGTCGGCACGACACCGAACTGGTCATCCTGCGTGTGGCCCATCTGCGCGACTGCGCGTACGAGACCGACCACCACATCCGTCTGGGCCGGCGGGCCGGGGTGACACCGGAGATCCTGGAGCGGATCCGTGCCGGAGCCGGCGCGGAGGGCTGGACCGACAAGCACCGGGCCCTGCTCACCGCGGTCGATCAGCTGGTCCGCACCCGCGATATCGACGATGCCGCCTGGGAACACCTGTCCACCTACTACGACGACCGCCGTCTCATCGAAATCGTGCTGCTGGTCAATCAATACGAGGGACTGGCCGCCACCATCACCACCCTCCGCATCCGCCGCGACGATTTCTGATCGCCCGCGTGACCCGAACTGCCGCAAGCCCGCGTAGGCCTCCTGCTCGTGCCGGGCGATCACCACACCGCCCGGGCCGGTGAGATCCGCGGTGTGAGTAGTGCGCGAGGACCCGCTCTCTGCGACATTGCGCCGGATGAGTTACTGCGGGCCGACATTCTGGGTGAACAGCTGTGCCACTGACGACATGACCTCACTTCGTCGGGTGTGGCTACCTGCCACCGGTGAAAGCATCCGCGGGGACGAATATCTCGTGTCCGGAGTCGAGGCGGATCGCCACTCCCTCCGGGCTCCAGCGCGCCGAGGCGAGTTCGGGATCGCGGTTGCCGAGGATCTCGAAGTACACCGGGTGGCCGTATCCCATACCCGGATCCCGGCCGACCACGATCGCATCCGGCAGCCGCCGGTGCAGCAGCAGGCTCTCCCGGCGCAGTAGGCCCGCGTAATAGGCGGCACCGTCGTACTCGACGGTGGCCGACCGGGTTTCGGTGCGCAGCACCTCGGTGCGCACCATCCGAGTGTCGACGAAGACCGCGATCAGCAGGAGCACGAACAGCAGCAGGGCCGCCGCCGCGCCGAGAAGCAGGCGTATTCCGGGCATTCGGGCTCGGCCGGGTGACGGTTGCGGGCTCACCGCCGGAATATAGGCCATCCCGCGCCGGATCTCCGAGGTCTCCAGTATCCGGAACATGCAGGCCTCGATGATCCGCTCCGGATCGACACCGAGAAGCCCGTGTCGGTCGCGGGTGGTCACGGTACCCAGGGGCTCTGTCACCGGTCGCGCTACACATGATTCCGGCGAGCACCGGGGTGCCGCGGCCGGCCATCGACCGCAGGTAGCGCGGGATCAGCTCGATCAGTGCCCGGGACCGGCTCTCGTCGGGGTCCTCGGTGACACAGCCGAGTTCGTCGTCGCTGATGAGGCTGTACTGGTTGGACTTGTCGAAATAGCGTTTCTTGCCCTTGGCGTCGGTCCAGGCGGGGCACGCCGGCGAAGCCCAGAACAGTTCGCTGTAGGGCAGTTTCGCCAGGTCGATATCCTCCACTCTCCCGGTGGGAGGTGGTCGGCGGTCGGGAAGTTCGGCGAGTGGATATCGACGCATTCGGGGTTGTGGTTGGCCGCTCGATCTGGCGGACACCACCGGCACCACGGCGCGTGAACACCACCTCGTTCTCCAGGAACTCGACCACCTCACCGATCGCGGCCCGGTGCCCGGCCTCGATCACCGCGGCGTCTTCGGGTTCGGACAGACCCCACAGCACCGACACCCTCTCGACCGGCGTGAAAGTCGAGTCGAACCCGGCCACCGAGTTCGGTCGCGGTTGCGCGGCGCGCGCGACCCACGACGACAGTTCATGCTCATCGAGGGGCAGGCGCCCGGTTTCCTCGGCGAACATCACCGCCGCGACCTCGGTGCGGATCCGCGCCCGCTCCTCCTCCGGGATCGGCGCGTTGCAGGACGCCGCGCCGGCGGAGTGCGCCGAACTCCTGGCACGGCGACCCGGCAACGAGAGGTCCCGGTAATAGCCGCCGAAAACCAACGGATATGGCGGAGCTGCTGGTCAGTGGCGGCGGTCGGCTCCCGGGCTCGAGCATCGAGGGTCCGGCTCGAGTGCCTGAGTTCGTGTAGATCCCAGCCGGTTCCGGGTCCGTTGGCTGCGGTGGCGGCATCGAGCAGGTCACGCTCGGCGCGGTGCTTACCGGGCCCGGCCCGTCGGTGCGGTCGCGGAGCGGGGGCTGAGGTTCAGCCGGGTGGAACCACGCTAAGCAGGCTGGCCGAATCCTGTGTTGAGCTGGTGATTCAGGGGAACACACCGGCCGCTGCGCGATCCCCGATGCCTCCGACGAGGATGAGCTGCCGGACCTGGCGGTCTTCACCGCGGCACCTTTTTATCGGTCATGCGAATAACTAATGGGTGGTGTGGGATAGGCTGCTGTCCGCTCGAAGGATCTGTCCCACCACCTGCCCATATCGAAAGGCCCGAAACAGTGGTCCGTGGAACATTTTTCGCTTCGACCGTGGCGTTGACCGGCGTCCTGATGATCGCCGTGGCCGGTCCCGCCGCCGCTGATACGACGCTCTCGATCGAATCAGCACACGTAGCAGGAACCGAACCGGATTCGCCACTGGTTGTCAGGGTCAATTACATGTGTAAACCCGGTGAGGCAAACGAAGTGATGGTCACGGCCGAGGTCGATCACGATGAAGGCGAGGTGAGTCGGGGATGGACGGAGGCGGTCTGTGACGGCGAATTCGGACCGCAAACGATCGAGGTGCCGTCGTTTGCGGAGGCTGGGGGCGATCCGCGGGAGAGCGAGCTTGATCCATCGCCCGGCTACCGGAAGGGCCAAAAGCTCTGGCTCACTGTAGAACTCCTGAAAACCCCGAAGATCGGGGACAGCGAAGTGGTCGATACCATCGTCCGACATGTAACCATCGAATAGCCCACCGGCGGGGCCGGGCGCGGGTGCCGCGAGGGGTTCGTCGGGGCCCAGCTCGATATCGAAGCGTTCGTCGCGGAAGCGCGGGATCACCGCGGCCTCCCCCGATCCGGACGTGCGGCCGTCGTGTCTCCAGCTCATCTCTCTTCTTTCTTTCCCTTGGGTTCACCGGCGCTCGATTCGGCGTCGGCAGCTCCCGCGAGGTAGCGGTACAAGGTGGCCCGCGATACCCCGAACGCCTGGGCGACCTGCTCGACCGGCTGGTCCTCGCGCAGCGCGGCGCGGGCCATGGCGAGTTGGGCGGGGCTGAGCTTGCGTGGCCGGCCGGGCTGCTTGCCCTGGGCGGCTTCACATGCCTTTCTGCCCAGCGGGCAGGGTTGTCGCGGTGACCGCATCGAGGAGGTGGTCCGGGGCGCGGTAGAGCCCGAGTCGTCCCGGGCCCGGGTTCGGGATCTCGAAGGGCCGGGCGTCGCCGAGGACCCAGTGGAAGGTGTCCGGGTCCTGGAATTGCCACAGGGCGCAGCGTGTGGGCGTTCAGGGCTGTTGATGGCATCCGCTTTGTCCGTGAGGCGGTCAGAGCGTAAAGGGTTGCGTCGGGTGCGTTTCGGTGCCACCGACCGGTGAACGCGCTACTGGCCGACGCATGTCCTTTGTGTGCTGTGTTGCGTCGGGGTTGTGTACTTGATGCAAGAATTTGGCTGTTTCCGCTGGTATGCGGCATTTCGGGGTGCTGGGTGGTTCGGTCCCCGGATTCCTTTCGAGCAGGTCGCTGGGCCGTTGTCGGCGAGTAGGCTGGTTTTTATCCGCAGGCACCTCGTACGCCGACCGGCCAGGGTTGCGTCGTCTCGGATTCGATTCCGGCTCCGGTGAGGGCTGTGACAGGAGCGTCTCATGACGCCACGATCGATCGGCTTGCCTTCCGTACCGTCTCGTCGCCTACCGCGTTATGCGCCACGGTTGGGACCGCAGTTGCGGTTGCGGTTGTGTCCGCGCGGTGACGGTACCGGTGGTGTCCACGGTGTGTGGTGGCCGCGCACGCAGGACCTCGTCGCCGAAGTCCCGGGACTGTTCACCGTCTTGAGGCCGCACCTGGGGCCGGTGTGGCGGGTTGTGTACGACCCTGCCGGATGGTCGCCCTCGGCACGGCGCCTGCAGTTCGGCAGTCGTGCGGTCCGGCTGGATCCCTATCCTTTCGAGCTGTTCAACACGATGTATGTGTGCAGTGTGTACGACATCGCCGTCGTGCTGCGGGTTATCGCCTCCACCACCAACAGCAGCAAGGCGAACGCGGCGCTGGCGGCGGTGCCGGGTACACGGAACGCAGGTCGATCATGATCGACCACAGCGCGGCGTCCTCTCGGCAACCACCCGCCCTGGCCGGCGACACGGTTTCATCCGCACCCACCGGCGGCCCTCCCCTGTCCCGGCCCTGCCGACGGCGCCTGGTGGCCGCGCACTGCTCTGCCGCTGTGACGCCACACGGGTGCCCCTGCGTGTAGGCTCGACGGTATTCGGTGGCAACACGCGCGCTGACCAGCAGAGGTTGCGCCGTCCCCGAGTTCATCCGACCCGGCTTCTTTCCCGGGGCGTGACAGGAGCGTCCGATGACGCCACGATCGAAGACTGTGCCTCGGGCACCGTTCGACAGCACCTCCACGCGTACGCCACGGCTACGTCTGCGTCCGGATTCGGAGGCGAGCGGCTACATCGATGCGGCCTGGTGGCCACGATCGAGCAACCTCGCGACCGAACTGCGCGATCTGATCCCGGCACTGCGGGCGCTGACCGGGCCGATAGGGCGTATCGTCTACGATCCGCGCGCCTGGTCGCCGGCCGATCGGCACCGGATCACCGACGGCACCATCCGGCTGGACCCGTATCCGTTCGAACTGTTCGGCACCATGTACCTGTGCGGCATCGACGGCACGGTGATCGTGTTGCAGGCCATCCCCTCGGGCACCGGCGACGCCCTGGCGGCGTCCATGCTCGCGGCGTCCGGGGAACCAGCCCGGTCCGACCTGATGCCGAGGTGAAGGTCATGAGCCACGAACCACGATCGCGCCCCATCACCAACCACGCCGCCATGGGCGCGGCGACACCGCCCGTCGGTAACCACCAGCCCTTCCCTGCCCCGACCCGCACGCCGCGCCTGCTGCTCCGAGACCGCGGGACCGGACCGGCACCGGTAGACGGAGCCTGGTGGCCGTGGACCCAGAACCTCACCACCGAACTGCACGACCTGATCAGCGCGCTCACGCCACGGCTGGGCATCCTCGCCCGCATAGAGTTCGCCTGGAACGCGATCAGTCTCGCGCAACGCCGCATCGACGCCGAAGACGGCGTGGGCATCCACGGCCCCGCACCCGATCAACCACCCGATGTCATGCAGTTGCTCGGCACGAACGGCACCAGCCTGACCCTGCTGATCGTCGCCTCCGACACCGACCTACGCCTCGCCGGCCAGCGAATGCGGCAATCACTGGCATGACCACCACCGCCGCCGCCGCGTATACTTTCCCGAGTCACCGGAGCACGCAACCCCGGTGACGCCGGAAGACACGCGTCACGGGCCCACCCGGAGAACATCACCGACTCCGGGCGGGCTGGTTCGACCCTGCAGCACCCGAGCGCTGTCGGTGAGCTCCGGCAGGTACCGGCCCGGGCGGCGGCTGGGTCGTTCGTGGGTGCCGTCGACGATGAGCTCGCGGATGAAATTGGCCAGCGCGGCGAAGACGTGGAACACCAGGCGCCCAGTGACGGGTTGGGTGCGGGACTACGGGTTGTACCTGCTGGTCAGGATGAGTTGTGGAGACGGTGGCGGGCGGTGAGTCGCTCTACACCCGAAACGGGCCCGCAAACCCGACGGGCGAGGCGTGATCCGGGAACTCGTGCCCATCAGTGAGCGTCCGGCCGAGGTCGAAACCCGGCAGGTCGCCGGTCACTGGGGAGGTATTTGGTGATGGGCTCGCGCCCGTCGGCGATCGCCTCGCTGGTGGAGCGGACCAGCCGGTTCACTGTCCTGGTGGCGCTGCCCGACGGCATCAAAGCCGAGCAGGTCACACCGCACCTGACACGGGTCCTACTCGGGCTGCCCGCGCCGATGCGGCGGACCCTGACCTGGGACCGCGGCCGCGAGATCGCCGGCCACCGAGCGATCACTGCGGCGACGCAGACACCGATCTATCTCTGCAAACCTCGCAGCCCTGGCAGCGCGGCACCAACGAGAACACCAAGCTCGCCCGGCACGTCGTCCGGAAACGAACCGACCCGGCACCGTGGCGGGCACGACACCGGGTCGGGTAGCGAAAGGATTCGAGCGGGATCAGAAGTTGATCATGTGCCCGGCCAGGCCGTGGATGGCCTCCTGCAGCGCCTCGCTCAGCGTCGGGTGCGTATGCACATTGCGGGCCAGCTCGTTGACCGTGAGGTCCCACTTCTGGGCCAGGGTCAGTTCGGGCAGCAGCTCGGAGACATCGGGGCCGATCAGGTGGCCACCGATCAGTTCGCCGTAGGTGTTGTCCGAGATCAGCTTGACGAAACCGGTGGCGTCGCCGAGGCCGTGCGCCTTGCCGTTGGCGGTGAAGGGGAAGGTGGCGACCTTCACGTCGTAGCCCTCGTCGCGCGCCTGCTGCTCGGTGAGACCGAAGCTGGCGACCTGCGGCTGACAGAAGGTGGCGCGCGGCATCATCCGGTAGTCACCCAGGGGCAGCGTCTCCGCACCGCCGATGGTCTCGGCCGCGACCACGCCTTGGGCCTCCGCCACGTGCGCGAGCTGCAGTTTCGCGGTGACATCGCCGATAGCGTAGATATGCGGCACATTGGTGCGCATAGTGTCGTCGATGGCGATCGCGCCGCGGTCGGTGAGCGCCACACCGGTGTTCTCCAGGCCATAGCCCTCGACCCGGGGCGCGAAGCCGACGGCCTGCAGCACCTTGTCCACAGTCACGGTCTCCACCTGGCCGGACTTGTTGTCCTTGATCGCGACGGTGACCTTGGACCCGTCGTCGTCGATGGACTGCACGGCCGCACCGGTGGTGATGGTGATACCGAGCTTCTTGTACGCCTTGGTGATCTCCTTGGAGACATCGGCGTCCTCGTTGGGCAGCGCGCGGTCCAGGAACTCCACGATGCGCACGTCCACGCCATAGTTGCGCAGGACGTAGCCGAACTCCATACCGATGGCGCCGGCGCCGACGATCAGGATCGAACCCGGCAGGTCGCGGGTGAGGATCTGCTCCTCGTAGGTGACGACGTTCTTGCTCAGGGAGGTGCCCGGCAGCAGTTTGGTGTTGGTGCCGGTGGCGATGATGACATTGTCGAAGGTGATCGACTCCGTGCCGCCCTTGCCGAGCTCGACCGAGAGCGCGTTCGGGCCGGTGAACGAACCCTTGCCGTCGTACTCGGTGATCTTGTTCTTCTTCATCAGGAAGTGGACGCCCTTGACCCGGCCGTCCGCGACCTTACGGCTGCGATCGAAGGCCGCCCCGAAATCGAAGGTCGCCTCCCCGCTGATACCGAAGGTTTTCGCTTCCTTGGTGAAGATATGGGCCAGCTCCGCATTGCGCAGCAGCGCCTTGGACGGGATGCAGCCCACATTCAGGCACACGCCACCCCAGTATTTCTGCTCGACGATCGCTGTTCGCAGGCCGAGTTGAGCGGCGCGGATCGCGGCGACGTAACCGCCGGGACCAGCACCGAGAACGACGACATCGTAGTGGGAAGTCACGGTGTCGAGCCTAACTCTCCCGGCTCCGGCCGGGGCCACCCGCCCGCCTCCCGCCGCTGAGCACACCGATGCCGCGCCGACGGCCCCACCGGGCCCTGACGGGCCGTGACGGTGCTACGACGCCTCGACCGGGTCCGCCGCGGGCCCCCGCCGGGGGGTCGCGGATGTGCGCATGGTCACCCGGACGGCGACGGTACAGCCGAGCAGTGCCACCGCGACCCCTACCGCCACATATTCGACTCCGGTGAGCGCCCACCCGCCCGCGATCATCCCCGCCGGGACACCCGCGGCACCCAGGAAACCTTCCACCGAACCGAACACCCCGAGCTCCTCGGTCGGCAGTTCCGCCTGGATCAGCGACTGCCAGACGATGCCGGTGACCGAGACCGCGAACCCGGCGATCAGACAACCGGCGAACAGCAACACCGGTCCACTCACCTCCCGGCCGTAACCGGCCAGCGCGGCCAGCTCCAGGACGACAGCGGCGGCCAGCGCGGCGCAGGCCGTGCGCCAGCCGAACCGCGCGGCACCGGCTATCACCGACAGCGATCCGGCCAGGGCGGCCAGGGCCATACCGGTCGCGAGCGCCGCCCACAGCCCACCGCCGCCGGTCGCCGTGACCGTCAGCGCCGGGCCGGCCACCGCGACCAGTCCGATCGCGAAGGACACCGCGAACCACAGCCCGGCCGACCAGCCGAGCCAGGGCGCACGGGCCACGATCCCGCGCATCGATGTCCACCCGGCGCGCACCGCCGGCCCGCCCATCCCCCGCGCTCCGCCGACCCCCACCGGTCCGCCCGGACCGGGAGCAAGCCCGGCCGCGCGCCGGGCGTGGACCAGGGCGAGCAGGTTCGCGCCGAAGGTCAGCGAATCCAGCACCAGAATCCAGACGAATCCGACCGTCGCCGATAACGCCACGGCCGCTGCCGGACCGACGAGCACGCTGATATCGGCAACCAGCGCGATCAGGGCGTTGGCCCGGGGCAGTCCGGGTCCGGGCACCACCCGGGGCAGCACCGTGGCAAGGGCGGGAGCGTAGAAAGCGGTGGCCGCGCCGTAGAGGGCGGCCGACACCGCCATGGCCGGCAGCGAATCCCGGCCGGTGCCCACCAGCACGAGCGCCAGCCCGGCCTGGGCGAGGATGCGGGCCAGATCGGACCCGATCATGATCGCGAACTGGTCGCGGCGGGCGGCGGCGATCCCGGCGACGGGTGTGCACACGAACCGCCCGGCCCAGAGCGCGATCAGGATGACGGTCAGGGATCCGGCGGAACCGAACACGTCTATCGAATGAACAGCGAAGGCCACGGGCACGATTCCGTCGGTCGCACCCGAGCACGCAGCACCCAGGAAGATTCCGCGAAAGGACCGGTCCCGCAGCAGCCGGAGGTCGCGGGGGAATACAGGGCGGGATGCGTCGGCAGCCATACCGCTGCCATCCTGCACCGACCGGCCGGGCGGGAAAACCGATTATCCGCCTGTCCGGCCGGTCATCCCAGCAGGAAGGCGACCAGGAAACCGATCGAGGTCGCCATGCCGACCCACCAGCCACCCTCCCGGTACGCCTCGGGCATGAGCGAATCGGCGAGGACCGCGATGGTGGCGCCGCCCGCGAAGGCCTGGATCGCACTGATATGGGTCGGCTCGAGATGGTCGGAGAGCAGGTTTCCGGCGACGGTGACCACGACGAGGACCGCGCCGGTGAGAAGCCACAGGGTGAACGCCCTGCCGCGGGCGACGTTTCGCTGCCGGTGCAGCAGGGCCGATCCCCCGATCGCCTCCGGTACATTGCCCGCGGCGATGGCGACCAGCAGCACGATCCCGCCGCCCGACCCGAGCGATACCCCGAGGGCCGTATTCTCCGGAACACCGTCGAGAACTGTTCCGAGCATGAGTGCCCAGCCGACCGCTCCCGTGCCCTGCCGGCGTTCGAGGAGCCGGTTGGCGACCACGTACACGGCGGCGCCGAGAAACAACGCGGCGCCGGCGGTGAATGCCCCTGCCTGCAGGAAGGCGGGTTCGAACAGTTCGTTGGTCACGGCGGCGATCATGGTGCCCGCACCGAACGCCATCAGCGAAGCGAGCAATGGCTGGGGCAATGTGGTTCGCAAACCGATGGCCGCACCGATCAGCAATGGAATTGCCGTACCCAGCCCATACAGCAGTGCGGTTCCCATAAGGTGAACCCTATGTGTTGCCGGGTTATTGCAATGGTCATGCCCGGCCGATGGAAATTATTCTAGAAATTCCCTCTAAAATCCGCTGGACCAGCGGGGATCCGGGTATTGTCCGGTTTGACAGTTTCGCCGGTGACCCGAGTTGCGGGCAGCCAACTTTCGGCAAACCCGTACTGTGCTACCGGTATGCTACGAAAGGCACGATCGATGACGTGAGGATCGGGCTTTTCGGTATTGTTCTGCGCGATGTCACAGGAAGCGAATTCGGGACGACGGTATGCCGGGCAGCCCGTAGAAGATCGGCAACGCGAGCGACGCGCTCGTTTTCTCGAATCCGGCCTGACGGTTTTTGCGAGAGACGGGTATGCCAATAGCTCGGTAGGGGCCATTTGCAAAGACGCGGGGTTGTCCTCGCGCCAGTTCTACGAAGAGTTCACCGGCCGCGAATCGCTCCTTGTCGAACTCTTCGCTCTCATCGACCGGGAATCGCGGACCGCGGTACTCGCCTCCCTCGACCAGAGCACCGACCAGAGCGCGCTGGAGCGGATCGACGGCGCCATCCGCGCCTATGTGCAATCCATCGGCACCGATATGCGGCGGGCTCGGGTCGTGCTCGTCGAAGTGGTCGGTGCCGGGACCAAAGTCGAGAAGATGCGCGGGGAGTCGCGCCGGGCCTGGAGTTCGGTGCTCGCCAAGGCCGCCGAGGACGCCGCACTGCACGGTGAAATCCCGACCGGTGACTACGACCTGCGCATGCTCGCCATCATCGGCGCGGTCAACTATGTGGTGGACGAATGGAGCGGGGCCGAACCGCGGCAACCGCTCGACGAGGTGATCCGGGTGCTGAGCCGGATCATCGTGGGCGCGATCCGGGCCTGACCACACCGCCGGGCGCGGGCGTCCGGCGGCTAGCCTTGACCCGGTGGAGACCGTTGCGATCCAGATGCCCGACGGCAGTACCGTCCCGGTGCGGCTGGTCCCCGCCACGGGGTCGGACGGGCATCCGGTCACCCCGGATACACCTCGCCCGGTGGTCGTACTGATACCCGGGCTCGGCGTTCCGGGCGAGTACTACCTCTATTTCGCTCGTGCGCTCGCCCGGCGCGGCATCGATGTCGCGGTGGGCGAACTGCGCGGCAACGGCGCCAGCTCACCGAAACCGAGTGCGGCCAGCACCTACGGATACCACGAACTCGCCGCGGTGGATTTCCCGGCGATCTTCGAGGTGGTACGCACCCGCTTTCCCGACCGCACCCCGTACGTGCTGGGCCACAGTATGGGCGGGCAACTGTCGGCGCTGTACGCGGCGCGGGCCCGCGGCCGCCTCGCGGGACTGATCCTCGTCGCGTCCGGGACCCCCTACTACCGGGGTTTTCGCGGCCTGCTCGCACCGGGCATGCTGGTCGGCACCGCCGCGGTCTCGCTGACCGCCGGACTGGCCGGGGTGTGGCCGGGTGACAAACTCGGCCCCAACGGTTTCGGCCGCCAGTCGAAGGTGCTCGTCTCCGACTGGGCCCGGCTGGCCCGCACCGGCCGGTTCGACCCGGCCGGTGCCGATATCGACTACGAGGAACGTCTCTCCCGGCTGAAACTGCCCGTACTCTCGATCACCCTGACCGGCGACGAACTGGCCCCGCAGACGTCGGCCGGGCATCTGCTGGACAAACTGCCGAACGCCGACAAGACGACCTGGCACGCACCCCGGCCGCTCGGCCACAACGGCTGGATCTCCGAACCCGCCGACGTGGTCGACCGTATCGAGAAGTGGTTACACGATCGGTGACCGGCCGGATCACTTCGCGGTCCGGCCCTCGATGAGCATCTGGGTGAAGAACTCGTAGATCAGAGCCGCCTGGAATGCCGACTGCTTGTTGTCGGCGGCGCCGCCGTGCCCGCCCTCGATGTTCTCGTGGTACCAGACCCGGTGTCCCTGATCCTCCAGCAGCGCCGCCATTTTGCGGGCATGCCCCGGATGCACGCGATCGTCACGGGTGGAGGTGGTCAGCAGGATCGGCGGGTAGGTCGCGCCCGCACCGGTTTCCGCGGCCCGCTGATAGGGGGAGTACCGGCTGATATAGGCCCATTCCTCCGGCACATCCGGGTCACCGTATTCGGCCACCCAGGACGCACCCGCCAGCAGGCGGTGGTACCGCCGCATATCCAGTAGCGGCACCTGGCAGACGATCGCCCCGAACAATTCCGGGTAGCGGGTGAGCATCACGCCCATCAGCAGACCGCCGTTGCTGCCGCCGACGGCGCCGAGCCGATCGGCGGTGGTTACTCCGCGGGCCACCAGATCGCGGGCGATCGAGGAGAAATCCTCGTACACCTTGTACCGGTTCTCCTTCTGCACCGAGGTATGCCACTGCGGCCCGTATTCCCCGCCGCCGCGGATATTGGTCATCACATAGGTGCCGCCCTGTTCCAGCCATCCGATACCGGAAGCGCCGCCGTAGCCGGGGGTCCGGGACACCTCGAACCCGCCGTAGCCCGACATCACCGTGGGCGCCGGCGTATCCCGGGTATCGCGGTGCCGGATCACGAAGTACGGGATCGATGTTCCGTCATCCGAGCGCGCGAAGTACTGTTCGGTCTCGATACCGGTCGCGTCGAAGAACGCGGGCTCCTGTTTCCATTCGGTCACCGGCGCACCGACCGACCCCGCGAGCAGTGTCGTGGGTGTGGTGAACCCACTGGTCATCAGCATGTAGTCGTCCCCGCCCTCGAGCGGGTCGAGATTCATGATGCCGGTGGTGGCCATGGCGGGAGTGTCGGCGAGCGGTTCCGTGCGCCAGCCATCGGCACCCGGAGTGAGCACGTACAGCTTGGTCTGCACATCCTCGAGGGTCACCAGCAGCAGATGGTTCTCGGTCCAGCCGTATCCGTGCAGCGAGGTGTGCGCGTCCGGCTCGAACAGCACATCGAAATCGCGCCCGCCGGCGAGGAAATCGGTGAAATTCGTGGCGACCAGGGCGCCGGCGGGATAGGTGTTGCCCCCGACCTCCCACGGCGATTTCAACCGGACCAGCAGCCATTCCTTGTACCACGACTCGTCGGCGTCCGACGGTGTCTCCAGGCGGGTCCGGGAACCGTCGTCCTCCAGCAGGAAGACCTCTTCGTGGAAGAAATCGGTCGCCTGTGCGATGTAGTGCCGCTCGTAGCCGGGGGTCCGGTCGTAACCCGCCGAGACGGAGACATCGGTTACCGCGCCCTCGAAAACTGTTTCCGCGGCGTCGAGCGCGGTACCCCGGCGCCAGCGTTTCGCGATCCGCGGATATCCGGACCCGGTGAGCGAGCCGGGGCCGAAATCGGTTCCTACATATACGGAATCGATATCGATCCAACTGATCCGCGACTTCGCTTCCGGCAGGAAGTAGCCCCCGTTCTCCGGGGCGATGAATTCGCGGGCTTCCATATCGAATTCACGGACGACCTTGGCGTCCGCACCACCCCGCGACAGACTGATCAGCGCCCGGCTCTGGGCCGGGCGCAGTACTCCGGCACCGCCCCAGACCCAGTTCTCGTCCTCGGCGGCGGCGACCGCGTCGAGGTCGATCAGCACATCCCATTCGGGCTCCGCCTTCACGTATTCGGCGAAGGTGGTGCGCCGCCACAGACCGCGCGGATGTGCCGCGTCGCGCCAGAAGTTGTACAGCCACTGCCCGCGCCGCCCGGGGAAGGCGATCTTGGCGTCGGTATCCAGCATGTCCAGGATCCGGCGCTGGAGCACATCGAACCGGTCGGCCGCGGCGAACCGCTCCATGACGACCTCGTTGTGCGCCCGGGCGAAATCGAGTGCCCGCTCGCCGGTGACCTCTTCGAGCCAGAGGTAGGGATCGGCTTCGCTGTCCTGTACGCCACTCATCCGACCATTGTCACCCAACCGGGCGGGCGGTACGGAACCGTGGCGGATCCCACACGGCCGCACCCACGCGCACGGCCGTCGCGCAGGTCGGCGAAGGCCACCGCCCGCGCTACTCTTCCGTACTCACGCGGCCCCGGGCTCGGCCAGCTTCGTCCACTGGTCGAGTCCGGTGGGGATGGCGGCACCGGGCGGATGATCGGAGGATGCACTGGCCGGGAAGAGGGCCAGATCTTCCTGCCCGGACAGCCATGCATAGGCGCCGGGTTTGGTCTCCATAGCACCCAGATGCCCCACCTCGCCGCCGGGCACCGTATACATCCGAACTTGCTCCGGCCGTAGTTGTTCAGCGATTCTGTGCGCATGGGCGGAAGGTGTGAGTCCGTCTCCGCTCGCGGTCCATATCATCGTCGGACAGCTGATATCGCCGAGTTCGAAACCCCAGGGTTTGCCCATGCAAGTCGTAAGATCCTCCTTCCATGCCACCTCGCCCTTCGTCAAGGCTTCGGTGTACACAGCGCACAGATGCTCGGCGTTTCTCTCCACGGTTTCTCTGTCGGCCGCACCGAGCTCATCTCTCGGAATACCGATGATCGTTGTCGGATCGGTCGGAGCGGCCCGAAAATTCATGATCTTGGAATCACACGCGTCGATGAGTTGCCCCACCTTGGTATCTATGCCCTTGGCCGATATATCCAATCCGGCCTGCTGGGTCATGCCCGCGAAGTAGTCATTTTTCATCACGGCAGGCGGTGCGAGTGGGACGAGCAGCGCGAGCCTGGTGACCCGGTCGGGCAGGCCGGCCGCTACAGCCGCCGCATGGGGAGTGCCGCCGGACCTACCGACGACAGCGAATTCCCTGATTCCCAGATGGTCTGCGATCGCTCGGACATGCTCGGCGGAATCGGCGATTCTCGCTCCCGGCTGTAGATCGGAGCCGCCGTAACCCGCGCGGTCGTAGGTGATCAGCCGGACGTCCAAACGATCGAGTAGCTCGGGTGGAGCGGTGTCCACTCGGCTGCCCGGCGTTCCGTGGATCTGGATTATCGGTATTCCGCCTTCCGGCCCCTCGGCACGGCACTGCAACCTGCTCCCGTTGGGGAGAGTGACAACGAAATCTCCAGGATGCCGATCCCCGCCCCGCATTCCTGGGCTTGGCGGACCACCACCGGATCCGGAGCCACCGGACATTTCGTTCCGGTGGCCATGGCCACCGCTGACGTTCGTGGTGCTATGCATGGGCGACACGCTGCGCGACGCGCCGAGGTCACCGGGGGTGGGCTTTCGGAATCGATCGGCACCGATGTGCTTGGACACTGCGGACGGAAGAGCATGCCCGACGGACCCGGACGCAGTCGCGAATATCGTCGCGTAACCGCCGGTGACTGCCCGCAATCTATTGCCAACAGCCGCACACAGATTCTGAAGGCTATCTCCGAGCACGAATTCGACCGCATCCAGCCGTGACCTGGACTGCGGCGAACTTCGTATCGGATAGCGAACCAGGAGGGACCGGTGTGGACCGGTCGATCTCAGCGAAGGAAGAACCGCTACAGCCGACCGCTGACAACTTCCACGTCGACATCGACCCACACCTCTACAACACTGGGAAACAACCCTGGGAAACCGGGGCCTCATCTAACCACGAAGATCGATGCCGGGCACTGAACGAGGTAGCCGCCTTCGGGCAGTCGACCGGTCGGGATGCGCGAGAATCGGGCGCCACTACCGATGGTTAGGCTTTGCTAACCTAACCGACATGGCGACGCGCACCAAATACGTCAAACCGGAGCAGCGGCGGATCTGCACCGCCGAGACCCTGGCCGCCGAACGTATCGGCGACAGCTTCATCCGGGTCACGGTGGGCGGGCCCGACCTCGCCGATTTCGCGCCGATGGGCTACGACCAGTGGCTACGCCTCTTCCTGCCGCGGGACCGGCGCACCGGCCTGCGCCTGCCCACCGCGGCGGAGAACACCCTCTGGTACGCGCAATGTCTGGCGATGAGCAGTGCTACCCGGCCGCTGATCCGCAACTACACCGTGCGTGGATTCCGCCCCGCCGGCGCCGGATTCTTCGGCGAGCACGCCGAGATCGATGTGGACTTCGTCGCCCACGGGGATTCCGGCCCGGCCTCCGCATGGGCCGGCCGGGTGCGCCCGGGCATGCCCGTCGGCCTGCTCGACGAAGGCATCATGTATCAGGCCCCGGCGCATACCGGCTGGTCACTGCTGGTCGGCGACGAGAGCGCACTGCCCGCGATCGCCGGCGTGTTGCGATCGGCGCCGCGGGATCTGTGCGGCGCGGCGTATATCGAAGTCCCCCACCACACGGACATCCAGGATCTCGGTGAGCCGGCGGGCGTGCGAGTGCACTGGCTGCCCCGCGCCGACTCCCGCGTCCGGATCGGCGCGCCGGCCACCGAGGCCGTACGCGAGGCGGACCTCCCGCACGGGCCCGGCTACGCCTTCGTCGCGGGTGAGCAGCAACTCGTGTCCGGAGTCCGCCGCCATCTGGTACGCGACCGCGGAATGGACAAGTCCGACATCATGTTCAGCGGCTTCTGGCGCCTCGGCAAGGCCGCTGCGAGTTGACCTTGTGCCTACGACTCCCCAGCAGTCGATGATCGACGCCCGATCGATCAGGGGATCAGGTCCTTGCGTGGATCGACGCCGAAGTGCTCGGCGAGCGTGGTGATCGAGGCGTGGGCGCCCTGCACACTCACCGAGAGGACGAACGGCTCGTCGTCGACGTGGACGACATCGCCGGTGAGGCGGTGCCACAGCGGATTGGCTTCGAAGGACCTCTGCTGATCCCGGCTGGAATCCCCTTCGGCGCCCGGCGGGGTATAGGCCGACACCATGACGATTCCCGCGTCGGCCGCGAGGATCTGTTCCACCGACAGCGGGGTGAAGATCTTGTCGTCGGTGTCGGGTGCGCCGGCGGGGCGTGGGATACCCATATCCGCCATGATCTCGCCGATGAACGAACTGCTGGAGTAGAGCCGGGCGGTGTTCTCACCGGCGAATCGGACCAGCGAATAGGTGACGCCGGGATGCGCGGCCCGGATCTGTTCACCCACCGCGGCGGCGCGCTCCTCATAGCCGGTCACCAATTCTTCGGCTCGGTCCTTCCGGCCCAGCGCCTCGCCGAGGAGTACGACGTTCTGCTTCCACGTGGGGCCGGTGGTCTCCGAGAACACCGTCGGCGCGATCTTGGACAGCTGATCGTAGAGCGGCTCGTGGCGCACTTTCGCCGAGATGATCAGGTCGGGCTCGAGTTCCAGAATCTGTTCCAGGTTCGGCTCGGCTATCGTGCCGACGTTGACCGAATCGGCCACCACATCGTCGATATCGCCCAGGTAGTCCGGGAAGGGATTGTCCCGGTCCTCGCGATACTGGACGTAACCGACGAGGGGGGCGTCGAGCAGCAGCGCGGCGTCGGAGAAGCTCGGATCCAGTGCGACAACGCGTTCCGGCGGCGCCTCGATGGTCGTGGTTCCCATGGCGTGCTCGATCGAAATCGGGGCGCCCTCCGCACCCACGGGCGCACTCGAACTCGGCTCGCCCGAACCACACGCTGTGGCGAACAGCAGTCCGCCCACCACCAGGGGAGCCAGTGATCGCTGGGCTATCGACCGCGGGGACATCACTCGCATGAGGTCACCTTTCCTTCAGGTGGGCTACCACGCGACATCCCGGTAAGGATAGGCTGCCCAATGCGTTGCTGAACCTTAGCAAGGAGAACCGAGATGGCGACAGGTGCCGGTGCGAGCGAACCGGTGACCGGCGATACCACCTCGAAGGTGCCGGGATCGTCGGTCTCGCCGCGCAGCGGGGCCACACCTCGTCTCGGCCGCTCGCCGCTGGTCATGGTGGTCGTGCCGGTCGCCGCGGTGGTGGCGGCCGTTCTGGTGAGCGTCTGCGTCGGCAGCAGCCCGTCGACCCTGCCGGAGGCGTGGCATGCGATCTTCACCCCCACCGGCACCGATATGGACGTGACGATCCGGGAACTCCGCTGGCCGCGCACCCTCGTCGGCATCGCCGCGGGAGCGTGCCTGGGTGTAGCCGGAATCCTGACCCAGGGGCATACGCGCAACGCTGTCGCCGAGCCGGGACTGCTCGGTATCAACCAGGGCGCGGCGCTCGCGATCGTCTCCGCCACATTCCTGTTCGGCGCCCTGCCGGTGCATGCCCAGGCCGGTTTGGCCTTCGTGGGCGCCCTGATCGCCGGCGTGGTGGTTTTCGCGGTCGGTACCGCCGCCCGTCACGGGGCGACGCCGATCACGCTGGTGCTGTCCGGCGCGGCCGTCACCGCACTGTGCGGCGGCCTGGTCACCGGACTGGTACTGCTCGACAGCGCGTCCTTGGACACGCTGCGGTTCTGGCAGGTGGGATCACTCGCGGCGCGTCCACACACGCTCGAGGCGATCTGGCCTTTCGCGGTCGCGGGCCTGGTGCTCGCCGTGCTCAATATCGGCGCACTCAACACGCTCGCTCTCGGCGAGGACGCGGCGCGATCGCTCGGCACCTCCATACCGATCGCGCGATGTGCCGGCATCGTGGCGATCACGCTGCTGGCCGGCTCCGCGGTCACCATGTCCGGGCCGATCGCCTTCGCCGGGTTGCTGGTGCCCCATATCGCCCGGGCACTCGTCGGTGCCGACTACCGTCGTTCGGTGCCCGCGGCGGCCGCGTTCGGCATATTCCTGGTCCTGATCGCCGATACCGCCGGCCGGGTCATCGCCCGGCCGGGTGAATTGTCGGTCGGGGTCGTGCTCGCGGTCATCGGGGCCCCGTTCTTCGTACTTCTCGCTCGTCGCCGCCGGCTGGTGACCGTATGAGCGGCACGGCCCCGAACCTGCTCGCGCCCACCCGTGTCGTGCGGTGGGGCCCGGTCTCGGTGCGCGTCACGCCCCGAACACTGTGGGTCGGTGTGGCGTTGTCCCTGCTGGCCTTGGCGGCCACCGCGTTCCATATCGCCAACGGCGGGTCCGCGCTACCGCTCGACGCGGTCGTCCGGGCACTGCTGGGCGACGACTCGAATTCCCGCCTCCACCTTGCCGTGACGGAATTCCGGGCGCCGCGCGCCGTGGGGGCCGTCATCGCGGGCGGCTGTCTGGCCATGGCGGGGGCGATCACCCAGACCGTCGCACGCAACCCGCTCGCCAGCCCCGATGTCCTCGGCGTGACGGCCGGCGCCTCGCTCGGCGCGGTCTCCGTGCTGGTGCTGGCCGGTGGTGGCGCCGCCGGGCTCAGTGGGTTCGCCGCCCGCGTCGGTCTGCCGGCCGCCGCGTTCGGCGGCGGGATCCTGGCCGGAGTCCTGCTCTTCCTGCTGGCCTTTTCCGCGACTCTCGACAGCTACCGCCTGGTGCTCGTCGGGCTCGGCATCAACGGCCTCGCGGTGAGCCTGACGACCTGGATGCTGACCCTCGGTGATGTCAGCAACGCCGCCCAGGCGCTGACCTGGATGTCCGGTTCACTCAACGGCAAGGACTGGCCGCTGATCCGGCCGATGGGACTGCTGGCGCTGGTCCTGCTGGTGGGTGCGCTGCTGCTGGGGCGGCGGCTGACGCTGCTCACCGTGGACGACGATATCGCGCTCGGACTGGGCATCCGGATCGGCCGCCTTCGGCTGTACGCCCTGGCCCTCGCGACGCTGCTGGCTTCCACCGGTGTCGTGGTCGCGGGTCCGCTGGTCTTCGTCGCGCTGGCGAGTCCCCAGATCGCGCGGCTGCTCACCCGGTCGACCGTGCCACCGATCCTGGCTTCCGGATTGGTCGGCATCGTATTCGTCTCGGTCGCCGACACCCTGGCCGCGAACGCGCTGCCGGTATCGCTACCGGTCGGTGTGGCCACCGCGGTGCTGGGCGGACCGTATCTCCTCTTTCTGGTCCTGCGGAACCAAAGGAAGCTGACGTGAGTCACCCGGAAACGATGTCCGTACTACGCGCGGAAAATCTCACCCTCGGCTACGACGGCGCCGATATCGTCACCGATCTGACCTTCGATGTCCCGACCGGATCGGTCACGTCGATCATCGGCCCCAACGGCTGCGGGAAGTCGACATTGTTGCGCGGCCTCGGCCGGCTGATCACTCCCCGGGCCGGTCGAGTCCTGCTCGACGGCAGGCCGATCGGCACACTGCCCACCCGGCAGGTCGCCCGGCACGTCAGCATCCTGCCCCAATCGCCCATCGCGCCACCCGGTCTCACGGTCGCCGATCTCGTCTCGCGCGGGCGCCATCCCAGGCAACGCTGGTACGAACAGTTCTCCGTCCTCGATGAGACAACGCTGCGGCACGTCCTGAACAGCACCGGAATGCTCGACCTGGCCGGCGCAAGGCTCGAAGAACTCTCCGGGGGCCAACGGCAACGGGCGTGGATATCCATGACACTCGCCCAGGAAACCGACATCATGCTGCTGGACGAGCCGACGACCTATCTGGATCTGGCGCATCAGGTGGATCTGCTGAAATTGATCGTGCGGATGAACCGCGAACACAACCGGACCGTTCTCATGGTGCTGCACGACATCTCGCTGGCCGCCCGATACAGCGACCATCTCGTCGCGATGAAGAACGGAGCCATCGTGGTTGAGGGCACCCCCGAGCACGTGGTGCGCCCGGACGTGCTGCGGGACGTATTCGGTCTCGCCGCGCAGGTGGTCGCCGAGCCGACCGAAGGTCGGCCGCACGTCGTCCCGCTCTGATCGGTACGGAAAGCCCGAAGGCCGGGTGGGGGGCGCGGAGATCCATGCCGCCGGTTCGTCGGTGAGCAGCACTCGGCCTCACCGGGCTGTCGAACTGTCGACGCCCCGCCGGGCGCCCGGGATGGAACGGCGGTCACCGCCGTCCGAATCGTGATCGCGGGACCTACTTCTCGGTGCGGTCGACGGCGAAAGCCGCCGGTACGTCCACCCGAGCGGTATCGAACAGATCGGCGCAGCGGGTGAGCAGCCGGCACAGCGTTTCCCGTTCGGCATCGGTGAACCCGTCGCCGACGGTTCGCTCCACTGCGATCGCGCGGGCGTCGGCCTCCCCCATCACCGATTCACCCCTTTCCGTGAGCCGCGTTTCCAGCATGTTCTTATGCCACGGATGCGGGGTGCGTTCGATCAGGCCGCGGTCGACGAGGTTGGTGAGCACCGTGTTCATCGTCGGGGGTGTCACTCCGCACAGCCGGGCCAGCGCCGCCGCCGAAATACCGGGATTATCGCTGAGGAACAACAGCGCCGCGTATTGCGCCTCGGTGACGCCGATGGGTTTGAGCGCAGCGCTCTTGGCCGCGTTCCGCGCTTGTTCGGCGCGTTTGACATACGAACCGATGCGCTCCTCGGCGGGCATTGACGTCATGCAGGCATGGTATCCATGCCCGCATGACGTTAGAGTCTTGACGAATATTAGAACTCTAATCTAACTTAGCCTTCACACTGTACTGTCAGGCCGAACGTAATGCGTGCAGAAAGAGCAGGAGCCATGTCTCGTACCACCCGCCGTTGCTGGTCCACCACCGTTCTCGCGGCGGCCGCCGGCCTTGTCCTGGCGGGCTGCGGGCGCCCGGCGGAACCCGCCCCGGCACCCCGCATCGACACCGCATTCGAATTACCCGGCGACCGCGTCTATCCCGAGGGCGTAGCCGTGGACGAACACACGGGGGACGTCTATGTCGGCTCCTACGCCGACGGGACGATCTACCGGAACACCGTCGGCGCGACCCGCGCCGAAGTCTTCCTACCGCCCGGAACCGACGGCCGCCGGACCGCAAACGGTCTTCGAATCGACCGAGCCGGACGGCTGTGGGTCCTCGACTCGACCGCCGGAGCAGCCGTCTACGACCTGGGGTCACGGCGATTACGCGCGCGATTCGACGTACCGGGAACCGGCGACCGCTTCGTCAACGACATCGCCTTCGGCCCCGACGGGACGGCTTACCTCACCGACAGCCGACGCCACCTCATCTACCAGGTCACCCCCGCAGACCTGGACCGGGCACTGACCGGGGACGGGCACGGGGAACTGGGCCGGGCCTTCGATCTGGCGTCCGCCCTGGAACCCCACGGCCCCGACGCCTACACCCTCAACGGAATAGTCACCGACCCCACCGGCGCCTATCTGCTCACCGCGGACACCACCGGAGGCGACCTCTACCGGGTCGCCCTCACCCCCGGCCCCACTCCGATCCGCCGAGTGAATCTCGTCGGCGGCGAACTCACCCTCGCCGACGGTCTCGATCTGGACGGCACCACCCTGCGGGCGGCCCACAACACCGACGACATCGTCAGCACCTGGACACTGTCGGATACCGGCGACACCGCCACCCGGACAGCCGAATACCACGACGACGCCCTCGGCGTTCCCACCACCCTGGTCCACGACAGAGACCGCGTACTCGTGGTCGCCTCGCAATTCGACAAAGGCGGTCCACTGGGCACCGGCACACCCACCGCCCCGTTCCGTGTGCTCGCGGTAACCGGCCTCTGAGTACCGGCCGATCAGAACACCGGAGGTCGGCCCGCCGAAGGCGGGCCGACTTCCGCTCGTAGCCAAGGCCCGGACGCCCATCGTGCCGACCGGTCGCGTACGCGAACAGGCCGAGGGCCGCGACCGGCGGCCCGGCCTTCGGTTCGAAAATGAGGCGCCGTGTGGCCCGACTCGACACCACTCGATCAGCCCCTGCGGTGGTCAGGCGGAAGTGCCGGTCACAAAAGCCACCTGTTGCCCGGTAATTCGGGCCACAGTCGCAAAATCGTTGTCATCGCACAGGACTGTGAGTCGACCGTGTTCGGCGGTCGCCGCAATGAGGAGGTCGACCGGGCCGGCCGAACGGTGAGTCCCGTGCTCGGTCATCAACTGCTGGACCTCCTCGGCGCGCTCGTACGCCCGGTCCGACATCGGGGTCCAACCGAACAGATCATTCAGTAGCCGCCGCTTCTCGAGCCGATCGGCCAGGGATCGGGACGAGTACAGGAATTCGAGTTCCACCATCGGACAGGTAGCGATCACTCCCGCGGCCAGCTGATCTGCCCACGCCTTCCGGTAGGGCTCCTGGAGGATCCGGAACAGTCCGGAAGTATCGATGAGGTAGATGGCGGGGCTCAACGGCGGTAGGCCGCCTTGTTGCCGAGGAACTCGTCGAAGTCTCCTCCGTCGGCCATCTCGCCGAGGCGGGCGAGAGCCCGCATGCGGACCAATCGTTGGCCGACTTCTCGTAGGGCGGCATTGACCGTGTCTTTCTTGGTCTTGGTACCGAGCACTTCCGCGGCGATCGCCAGCGCTTCGTCATCGATCTCGATCGGCGTCTTGGAAGATCCCATGGTCACCCACCTCTGATGGACGTCTGATATATGAAATACGGGTATCCAGGGTACCTCTAGCGCCTCGTCTACACAGCTGGATAACGACCGAGGGCCGGCCCACCGTAACGGTGGGCCGGCCCTCGATTCGAAAAGGATTGCCGGGTGGCGGGACTCAGAAGTCCATGCCGCCCATGCCGCCGGTCGGATCGGCCGGCGCGGCGGCCGCCTTCTCCGGCTTGTCGGCGACAACGGCCTCGGTGGTCAGGAACAGGGCCGCGATGGAGGCCGCGTTCTGCAGGGCCGAGCGGGTGACCTTGACCGGGTCGGCGACACCGGCGGCGAGCAGGTCCTCGTACTCGTTGGTCGCGGCGTTGAGGCCCTGACCCGCGGGCAGGTTGGAAACCTTCTCCGCGACGACGCCGGGCTCGAGGCCGGCGTTGAAGGCGATCTGCTTCAGCGGAGCCGAGAGCGCCACCTTCACGATGTTCGCACCGGTCGCCTCGTCACCGTCGAGCTTCAGGTCCTCCAGAGCCGGGGCCGACTGCAGCAGGGCCACGCCACCACCGGCGACGATGCCCTCTTCGACGGCGGCCTTGGCGTTACGCACGGCATCTTCGATGCGGTGCTTGCGCTCCTTGAGCTCGACCTCGGTCGCGGCACCGGCCTTGATGACCGCAACACCGCCGGCCAGCTTGGCCAAGCGCTCCTGCAGCTTCTCGCGGTCGTAGTCCGAATCCGAGTTCTCGATCTCGGTGCGGATCTGCGCCACGCGGCCCTGGATGGCCTCCGCGTCGCCCGCGCCCTCGACGATGGTGGTCTCGTCCTTGGTGACGACGACCTTGCGCGCCTGGCCGAGCAGCTCGACGCCGGCGGTCTCCAGGGAGAGACCGACCTCTTCGCTGATGACCTCGCCACCGGTGAGGATGGCGATATCGGCGAGCTGGGCCTTGCGGCGGTCACCGAAGCCCGGGGCCTTGACGGCAACGGACTTGAAGGTGCCGCGGATCTTGTTCACGACCAGGGTCGACAGGGCCTCGCCCTCGACGTCCTCGGCGATGATCAGCAGCGGCTTGCCGGCCTGGATGACCTTCTCCAGCAGCGGCAGCAGGTCCTTGACGGTGGAGACCTTCGAGCCGACCAGCAGGATGTAGGGATCCTCGAGGACCGCTTCCTGACGCTCGGGGTCGGTGACGAAGTAGCCCGAGATGTAGCCCTTGTCGAAGCGCATACCCTCGGTGAGCTCCAGCGACAGACCGAAGGTCTGCGCCTCTTCGACGGTGATGACGCCTTCTTTGCCGACCTTGTCCATGGCCTCGGCGATCAGCTCACCGATGGACGGGTCGCCCGCGGAGATACCGGCGGTGGCGGCGATCTGCTCCTTGGTCTCGACCTCCTTGGCGGAGTCGAGCAGCTTGGCGGTGACGGCCTCGACGGCCTTCTCGATGCCGCGCTTCAGGCCCAGCGGGTTCGCGCCGGCCGCGACATTGCGCAGACCCTCGCGCACCAGCGCCTGGGCGAGCACGGTGGCGGTGGTGGTGCCGTCGCCCGCGACATCGTCGGTCTTCTTGGCGACTTCCTTGACCAGCTCGGCGCCGATCTTCTCGTACGGGTCCTCCAGCTCGATCTCCTTGGCGATGGACACACCATCGTTGGTGATCGTGGGGGCGCCCCACTTCTTCTCGAGCACGACGTTGCGGCCCTTCGGCCCCAGCGTCACCTTGACCGCGTCGGCGAGGCTGTTGAGGCCCCGCTCGAGGCCGCGACGGGCCTCTTCGTCGTACGCAATTGTCTTGGCCATTGCGGTGAGATCCTCCAAGTAATGAGGCTGACACACAGGATGACCGCATTGTCGGGTCACCCTTTAGCTACGCTTGTGGCCAGGTTCGGTGCCCGCGACGGACGACCAGGGGTGTCGTGGTACCCGATCTCACCGTCCCGACCTTGGCACTCTCCGGTGGGGAGTGCCAAAGCCATTTTTAGCACTCGCCGGTGCCGAGTGCAAGGTCGGTCGACACGAAGAATGCAACGACCCCGATACGGCTACCCGAATAAGTCCGGCGCCCGTGTCGATTCCGGAGCGACAGGGCGAAGAAACACTGCGACCGATCGGCGGAGTGAAGAATGGAGACCGAGGCACCCCGGACCCTGCGCCGCCGGAGGCGGCGCCGAAAACTCAGAGACTGTCGGTGACCCGCAGGGCAAGAGCCAGAAAGGCATCCGCACGACGCTCCTCCGGGGTGCGCGGCTCCCCCTCGTCGATTGTGACGAATTCGGCATCGTGCAGCAGCAGCTCGGCCTCGACCCGCATGATGGCGCGAATGAACGGCGGCGCGACCTCCGGCGGTAGATCACCGTTGACCACATAGCTCCCGTCCGACAACGATTCGGTGGAGACGTAGGTCAATGCGCGCAGCAGATCATCCCGGTGCTCACCGGCCACCAGGTCGGAGTCCGTTTCATCCGCCATTGCTATAGATTACCGGGACACCGGCCCGGATCGGGCGCATCGGAGCCCCCGCCTGCGGTAACACCAGCGCGGCGGACGGGCGCCGCCCGGCACAGGACGCACTGCGGACCGGTTCGAATCGCGGTGATCGCACGGCGCGGAGTCCCGGGCGCCTCCGCGGCCGGGCGTACGCTATTCCTTCTCGGCGACGATCTGCCGCAGCAATTCGAGCAATCGGGTCTCGATCGGCTCCTTGCGCAATCCGGCATCGCTCAGGATGCCCGAGCCGTTCTCCAATTCGAGCACGGCGAGCAGGATGTGCTCGGTGCCGATGTAGTTGTGCGCGAGCCGCAGGGCCTCACGGAAGGTCAGCTCCAGTGCTTTTTTCGCGTCGGCGCCGAAGGGGATGAGTCCGCTCATCTTGCCGGCGGCGGTCGCGGCCTTGAGGGCCTCCGGCCCGGCTGTCGCGTCGCCGCCGACCGCGGCCAGCGCCGCGCTCGCGAGATCCGCGAGGGCGACCCTCTGTTCCACGATCAGCTGACCGGCGAGACCGTCCGCCTCACTGAGCAGGCCCAGCACCAGATGACCGAGGGAGATCTCGGCGCTGCCGGTGATACTCGCGGCCTCCTGGGCCGCGACCACGACCGTGCGGGCGCGCGGGGTGAATTTGCCGAATCCGGCATTGGGGTCCATCTCGGCGGAGGGATCGCCCGGCGGTTTGGGCACGAAGCGTTTCTGGGCCGCCTGCTTGCTCACACCCATACTGGCGCCGATCTCGGTCCACGAGGCGCCCGACCGGCGGGCCTGATCCACGAAATGACCGATCAGATGGTCGGCCAGCTCACCGAGATGCCCCGCGGTGACCACCGCGTCGGAGAGTTGATCCAGCGCGTTGTCGGGCCGGGCCTTCTTGATGACCTCGATGAGGTCGTCCAGACGTACTGTTGTCATGCGTCAACTATAGGTTGACGCATGACTTATCGTCAACCACAAGTTGACGAAATGACCCGTCAGTTCCGCCCACCCGGCCGGCGCAACCGCAACCGCGAATCGCCCCGCAGCGCGGGCCGCCGGATATCGGGGCGGCGCAGCACCGGCCGCCGGATCTCCGGGCGCCGCAGGACGGTCAACCGGCGGTCGGCCCGGCGCTGCGCGCGACGCTCGGACGGTTTGTACTGCCAGGTCTCGGGCCGGGCCGCCACCCAGCGCCGCGAGTACCACGCGAAGGGGATGTGCCCCAGGTACAGCACGATCAGTACGAGCAACAGCACGATGGGGTAGGTGATCAGCGCCGCGCCGGCCAGCGCGACCAGCACGAGCAGGCCGGCGGCGGCCTGCGGGGCGACCGAGACCGACTTCAGGGCCAGTGTGGGAATGGTGCTCACGCACAGCGCCGCGGCGAAGATCGTCCAGGCCGCGACCACCGGGAAACTCGTCCACCAGCCGTCGCCGAACTGCACGTACACCGCGATGGGAGCCATCGCGATGAGCGCGCCGGCCGGAGCCGGGACCCCGACGAAGTACTCGCGCGCCCAATCGGGACGGGTGTCGTCGTCGAGCAGGGTGTTGAACCGGGCCAGCCGCAGCACGATGCTCACCGCGAAGAGCAGCGCGATGATCCAGCCCGAGCCGCTGCTCGCACCGTTGAACAGCACCACATAGAGCACCAGCGCCGGCGCCACCCCGAAAGAGATGGCATCGGAGAGGGAGTCCAGCTCCGCGCCGATCTTGGTGGTCGCCGACAGCAACCGCGCCAGCCGGCCGTCGAGGGTATCCAGGACCGCGGCCGCGCCGATCATGGCGAGCGCGATCTTCAGTTCCCCCTCCAGGCCGAACCGAACCGCGGACAGTCCCGAGCACAGCGCCAGGATGGTGACGATACTGGGCAGCAGCCGGATCGATCGGCGCCGCCTGCCTTCGATGACCTGCTCCATCACGCGCCTGCCGACGGCAGGATCGCCAGCACCGTCTCCCCCCCGATCGTCCGCTGGCCGATGTTCACCAGCAGTTCGGTCCCGGCCGGGAAGTAGGTGTCCACGCGCGACCCGAAACGGATCAGGCCGTAGGTGTCGCCGATGGTGATCCGGTCACCGGCGGCGGCGTCACAGACGATGCGCCGGGCCAGCAGACCGGCGATCTGGACCACCACCACCTGTTGCCCGTCCGCGGTATCGATCAGCATGCTGCTGCGTTCGTTGACCTCGCTGGCATCGGCCAGGTCGGCGGATTTGAACTGCCCGCGCCGGTAGCGCACATCGCGCACCACGCCCGAGACCGGCGTGCGCTGTACGTGCACGTCCAGCACCGACAGGAAGATGCTCACCCTGGGCAGCGGCTGATCGCCCAAACCCAGCTCGGGCGGGGGCGCCGCCGTGTCGACCAGGGCGACCTCACCGTCGGCGGGGGCGACCACCACTCCGGCCCGATTCGGCGGGACCCGGTGGGGATGCCGGAAGAAGGCGGCGCTCGCCGCGGCCGCCGCGAGCGCGGTCCGGCGGACCCAGCGCCGCCTGCGGCCCAGGACGGCGACCCCCAGCGGAACGGCCACGAAGGGCAATCCGGCCGGATGCATCGGCGGGATCGCACTGCGCACCAGATCGGCCAGATGGGCCGGGCCGGTGGTTTCCGGGGTGCCGGGCGGCGTGGGACGGCGTGCCACTGATTCCTCTTTCGTACTCGGTTCGATCGGCGCGGACTCCGGGTGGCGACCGGTCACCGCGCACGGGCCGGCCGAACCTGTCGGCGCAAGCGTTCACACCTTACGCCGAACAGGCCGGTGGCACCGGGTGTCGAACCGAGGCCTACCTCCGTACGACCAACTTCACCAGGAACAAGAGGATGACGGCGCCGGCCAGGCAGGTGAAGAAGCTGAACCACCAGCCTCCACTGTTCACGTCGACACCGAATGCCGAGAGCAGGAAGCCGCCGAGCAGGCCGCCGACGATACCTACCACGATATTGAGAAGAATGCCCTGCTGGGCGTCGGTTTTCATGATCTTACTGGCGATCCAGCCGGCGATACCGCCGATGATGATCCAGCCGATGATGCCGAGTCCGAGCATGAGTTTTTCCTCGCTTGTTCTCCGGGTACCCACCCGCGGCCGCGGGCGTGTATCGCCGCAATACCCGGAGTCGATCTCGATAACCCCGGCGAATATCGAATAAGCGATGCCCTCGCCCGAACTTGGAGATAATATGAGGGTGCCTCATGTCTCCGGATTGCCCGGTGACCGCGACCACGCGGCCGGCGGGTGAGGAATCCACATCGAAATCGGGTCCACCCTCGCGGCGGCCCAGCCGCAGGTACATAGGAGAAGCACCATGGCTACTCAGATCGCCCAGACAACCGGGGCCCAGCACACCGCGATCCTGGGGCTGGGTGTGTACCGCCCGGCGCGCGTCGTCACCAACGACGAGGTAGCCGGACCGATCGATTCCAGCGACGAGTGGATCCGGACCCGTTCGGGTATCCGCACCCGCCGCTTCGCCGACGACACCGAGACCATTCATTCGATGAGCGTGGCCGCCTGTCGCGGCGCCCTGGACTCGGCCGGGATCGCCGGCGACCAGGTCGACTGCGTCATCGTCGCCACCTCGACCCATCTGCTGCTGACTCCCGCCGCCGCCCCCCGGATCGCCACCGAACTCGGCACCGGCGGCGCCGCGGCCTTCGATATCTCGGCGGGGTGCGCCGGCTTCTGCCACGGCCTGGCCATGGCCTCGGACCTGGTCCGCGCGGGCACCGCCTCGCATGTGCTCGTCATCGGGGTGGAAAAACTCAGCGACACCGTCAACCCGGCCGACCGCGGTACCGCGTTCCTGTTCGCCGACGGTGCGGGCGCGGTGGTGGTGGGCGCGGCCGAGGAACAGGGCATCGGGCCGACCGTCTGGGGTTCCGACGGCACCCAGCACCGGGTCATCCGCCAGGACAAGGACTGGGTCGAGTTCTTCGCCGAGATCGAGGAGAAGGGCACCGACGCCGTCCGTCCCTACCTGGCCATGGAGGGCACCGCGGTGTTCCGGTGGGCAGCGCACTCCCTGGAGAAGGTCTGCCGCGACGCCATCGACCGCGCCGGCCTGTCCACCGACGACCTGGACGCCATGATCCCGCACCAGGCCAACGGCCGGATCATCGAGATCATGGCGCGGGTGCTGAAACTGCCGGAGAACTGCGCGCTGGCCAACGATATCGAGGAGGCCGGCAACACTTCGGCAGCCTCGATTCCGCTGGCGATGGAGACCCTGCTGCGCACCGGGCAGTCCCGGCCCGGCGATACCGCACTGCTCATCGCCTTCGGCGCCGGGCTCTCCTACGCGGCCCAGGTCGTGAACCTGCCGAAGTTCAGTTCGCCTCGGCCGCTGTCCTGATCTTCGCCAGCGATTCGTTCATCCCGGCCACCAGGTTCTCCTCGAACGCCGGCTCCCCGCCGAGCACCGCGTCGATCAGGGTCCGCGATACCCAGGTGGTGCCGTTGGGGACGTCCCGGCGTTCGACGAGCCGGGTCCCGTTCTCGGTGGGCTCGAGCGTGTAGGTCCATACTGTCCGGTTCTGGCTCACGCGAAAGGCCAGCGCGCTGTTCTTTTCGTAGCGCAGGATGCGCGAGGTGGTCGGCCAGAACTTCCAACCGTCCCGGTTGAGGTTGATCGTCAGCGTGCCCGCTCGCGGCTTGCCGATCGGGACCATCCGGACACACTGGGGGCTGAACTCCGGCATCCGGCTCGGGTCGGCGAGCACCGCCCAGACCCGCTCCGGTGGCGCGGCGATTTCGATGCTGGCTTCGAGGTTTTTCGGCAACGTTGCCTCCGGGTAGATGAAACTCCAAGTATCAGAAAGAGTAGCGATAGGCGACGGCTCGGTCACATTTTCCCGCGCCGTGTATCGATATCACCGATCCGGAAGCAGAATCGATTGCGGGACCCCATCGGTTGCCGTACACGCCACCGCCAGCAAGACGCGTCGCCAGCAAATACACAGCTACCGTGAGGTGATGGGCCGTGAACCTTCGCTCGCTACTGCGCCGCCAGACCCCCGGGGGACTGCCGCAACTCCCGGCACTCGAACCCGATGACCCCTCCGGAACCGCCAGGATCGACGAACGGCTGGAACGTCTGCTCACCCCCACCGAACTGGATATGGTCCTGCACCACCGAGTCTGAACCCCGGCGTCCGGAGCCCCGGCTGCGGCCGGGGTGGCCGCGCGCCACCCGGTACGCTGCTGGTCGCGCCGGAGGCTCCGGCGTGGCTGACCACCGGGGAATGCGTAATGAAGCGAATCTCAACTGCCGTGCTCGCCGCTGCCGCCGCCGCGGCGCTGGTGCTTTCGGGTTGCTCTTCCGAAGATGAGCCGGCCGAAGCGTCGGGCCTGCGCAAGAACACCGCGACCGCGCAGACGGCGCCGCAGACGGAATCCGGCGAGGGCGCCACCGCCGAAACCACCGCCCCCGGCGCGGCACAACCCCCCGCGCAGTCGCCGGAAACCACCGCGACCGCGGACGATTCCGCCGGCGACGCCCCTGCCGCGGACCGCCCCTCCGACACCACCTGCGGCCAGTTCGCACAGCTCGACGAACCGCAACAGCAGCAACTCATCGGCCAGATCCTCGCCGAGAATCCCGACAGCGCGTTCGTGGGCAACCCCAATGCCGCACTCGGCACCGCCAAACTGGTGTGCAACTCCCAGAAGCTGGCCGATCAGAAGGTCGCCGTGGTCGCGGGGATCGTCGTCAACGGATGAGAGAGAGTGCGGCCGGCCGTGGCCGCACACTTTCAGCTACCGATCACCGAGATCTAGTCGTTGCGGTGGGTGAGGCCAGCGGTATCGCCGCCGGTATCGATCGTGATATTTCGCGGGACACGCCGTCACCGAGATCAACGGTGGCGCTCACCGTGCACCGGGACCGACCCGAGAACCCGGGCCAACCCCCGGGGCACGATCGACAGAACCGCTCGTCGCCCGTTCCCGGCCTCGGACGTCCGGGGTGCGTAGCCGGTCACCGGGCCCGCGCCCCGGCCTTCCCGAAAGCGGCGCAGAATGGCACGGTGGCTGAGTTGGCGTTGACCGTTCGTCTGAATCCCTCCGCCGCCGACGCCCGGCGCGGGGTGGTCCGGCTGCATCCCGAGGCGCTTACCGCCCTCGGTTTACGCGAATGGGACGGTGTCTCACTCATCGGCGCACGCCGTACCGCGGCCGTGGTGGGCCGGGCGCCCGCGGGAACTCCGGCCGGTACCGCGCTCCTCGACGATGTGACCCTGTCCAATGCCGGCCTGCGGGAGAATGCGGGCGTGGTGGTGGCGCCGGCCGTGGTGTACGGCGCCCGCCGTGTCACCGTGAGCGGATCCCGGCAGGCCACGCAGTCGATTCCGGCGGCCACGCTGCGCCAGGCACTGCTCGGCAAGGTGGTGACCGTGGGTGACACGGTATCCCTGCTGCCCCGGGAATTGGGACCCGATATTCCGTCGTCGGTGGCGAGTCAGGCGTTGTCACGGGCGTTCGGAATCGCCTGGACCTCCGAATTGCTCACCGTGGTCACCACCGATCCACCCGGTGCGCCGGTGAGCGTGCAACCGAACACCGCGGTCGAGTGGACGGCGGGGGTCGCCACCGGTGACGAGCCGGTTCCTGTCCGGGTGAACGAATATCCCGGTCCGGAACAGGCGCTGGCGCCGAGCCACCTCGACACGGTGACAGGCCGCGACCTACCCGGATCCGTTCCGGTCGGGACAGCGCCGCCTCCCGAACTGAAAGTGGAGGATCTGGCGGGGGTGCAACCGCAGGCGGCGAAGCTGGCGGAATGGCTGAGCCTGGCACTGGACGAACCCGAATTGCTGAAGGCGCTGGGCGCGACCCCGCGGTTGGGTGTGCTCGTCACCGGCCCGGCCGGGGTGGGTAAGACCACGCTGGCCAGAGCGGTCGTGGCACCGCGCCGGATCGTGGAACTGGACGGGCCCTCGGTCGGCGCGGCGGAGAGCGGGGCCCGGTTGCGCGCGGTCGCCGCCGCGGCCGCGGCCGTGGGTTCGGGCCGGGGCGGCATTCTGCTGATCACCGATATCGACGCGCTGCTACCCGAACCGGCCGAACCGGTCGCGACGCTGATCCTGGATCAGTTGCGGGCGGCGCTGGCCGAACCGTGCGTAGCGCTGCTGGCCACCACCGCGCATCCGGCGGCGATCGACCGGCGGTTGCGGGCGCCCGATCTGTGCGACCGGGAGGTCGCGCTCACGCTGCCCACCGCCGGGATGCGCCGGGCGTTGCTCGAACAGCTGCTCCGCAAGGTGCCCACCGGTGAGCTACGACTGGACGAGATCGCGTCGTCGGCCCCCGGGTTCGTGGTCGCCGATCTCGCCGCGCTGTGCCGGGAGGCGGCCCTGCGGGCGGCTGCGCGGGCAAGCCGGGACGGCACCGAACCACTGCTCGAGCACGCGGACCTCAGCGGCGCCCTGCAGGTCATCCGTCCGCTGTCGCGCTCGGGCACCGAGGAATTGGCGATCGGCAGTCTCGGTCTGGACGATGTGGGCGATATGGCCGAGACCAAGCAGGCACTGACCGAATCGGTTCTCTGGCCACTCCGGCACCCCGATTCGTTCGCGCGGCTCGGTATCGAGCCGCCCCGCGGGGTGCTGCTGTACGGGCCGCCCGGCTGCGGGAAAACCTTCCTGGTGCGGGCGCTGGCGGGTAGCGGGCAGCTGAGCGTCCACACCGTCAAGGGCGCGGAGCTGATGGACAAATGGGTGGGCTCCTCCGAACGTGCGGTGCGCGAGCTGTTCCAGCGGGCCCGGGACTCGGCGCCCTCGCTGATCTTCTTGGACGAGGTGGACGCGCTGGCGCCGCGCCGCGGCCAGAGCTCCGATTCCGGAGTCGCCGACCGGGTGGTGGCGGCGCTGCTCACCGAGTTGGACGGAGTGGAACCGCTGCGCGATGTGGTGGTCCTGGGCGCCACGAACCGGCCGGAACTGATCGATCCGGCCCTGCTGCGACCGGGGCGGCTCGAACGGCTGGTGTTCGTGCCCCCACCGGACGCCGAGGCCCGGGCGGCCATTCTGCGTACGACCGGCCGCGCGGTCCCGCTGGCGGAGTCGGTGGACCTGGACCGGCTCGCGGCCGAGCTGGACGGTTTCTCCGCCGCGGACTGCGCGGCACTGCTGCGCGAGGCGGCGCTGGCGGCCATGCGCCGTGATGTGGATGCCGCGGATGTGACGGCCGCGGATATCGACGCCGCCCGCCGGGCGGTGCGCCCCTCGCTGGAGGCCGATCAGGTGGAGTCGCTGCGCCGGTACGCGGAGTCCCGCCGCTGACTCGCTCCCGTTCTGTCCGATATGCCTGACCTGGTGAAATCGTTGCCCGAGGGTAGCCGGATGCGAGCGCGCATCGCTTAATCTGTACGATTGTCCCAGTTCGTGCTCGCATATGATGAGCGCGCAATACCCCGCCGCCCCTATCTCGACGGAGGTAACGCTTGCTCGCCATTCTGCTCGCACACGCCCTGGCCGCGCTGATCGCGCCCTCCGCCGTGCGAGTACTGGGCCGCAACGCGTTCTATCCGCTGGCGCTGGTACCGCTGGGCTGCCTCGGCTGGGTGATCGCCCACTGGAACGACGAGATAAAGGTCCGGATGCAGTGGGCTCCGACCATCGATCTGAGCCTGGACCTGCGCTTCGACTCCCTGGCCACCGTGATGAGCGCGCTCGTCCTGGGTATCGGCGCCCTGGTCCTGGCCTACTGCGCCCGCTACTTCACCGACGACGAACCGAAGCTCGGCTCCTTCGCCGCCTGGCTGGTCGCCTTCTCCGGCGCCATGTTCGGCCTGGTCACCAGCGACAACATGCTGTTGCTGTTCACCTTCTGGGAAGTGACCACCGTCCTGTCGTTCCTGCTGGTCGGCCACAACTCCGACAGCGTGCCGGGCCGCCGCGCGGCTCTCCAGGCCCTGCTGGTCACCGGTGCGGGCGGCCTGGCCATGCTCGCCGGCATCGTCATCCTCGGCGAGGCGTACGGCAGCTACCTGCTGTCGGATCTGCTGGCCGCCACCGACCGGCCCGGCGGCCTCGCGATACAGGTCGCGGTGGTCCTCGTCCTGGTGGGCGCACTGAGTAAATCCGCCATCGTGCCGCTGCACTTCTGGCTGCCCGGCGCCATGGCCGCCCCCACCCCGGTCAGCGCCTACCTGCACGCCGCCGCCATGGTGAAAGCCGGCGTCTACCTGATCGCGCGCCTGGCACCCGCGTTCGCCGACGAACCGGTCTGGCGACCGCTCGTCCTCACTCTCGGCCTGGCGTCCATGCTGCTGGCCGGTTTGCGCGCGATGCAGGTCACCGATCTGAAACTCGTTCTGGCCTTCGGCACCGTGAGTCAGCTGGGCTTCCTGGTGACCATGGTGGGCCTGGGCACCCCGGATGCGGCGCTCGCCGGTATCGGCCTGGTGGTGGCGCACGCGCTGTTCAAGGCCGCGCTCTTCCTGGTGGTCGGCATCATCGACCATGGGGCAGGCACCCGAGACCTGCGCGAACTCTCCGGATTGGGCCGGCGCTCACCTGTCCTCTTCGGTGCCGCGTCGCTTGCCGCGCTGAGCATGGCGGGCATCCCACCGCTCTGGGGATTCGTGGCGAAGGAGTCGGCGCTGGCCGCCGAACTCGACGCCGCGCCGCTCTCACCCACCGTGCGGCTGCTGCTGGCCGCCGGATTGGTGCTGGGGTCCATGCTCACCGTCGCCTACAGCGCGCGCTTCGTCTGGGGCGCTTTCGCCGACAAGCCCGGAGTCCCGGTCCCGGGGTGGCACGCGCCGGGTATCGGACTGAGCGCGGCGCCCGTGCTGCTGGCCGTGGGCTCGCTGGGCGCTGGACTCGCCGCTCCCTGGATGGACGGTCTGCTGGCACCCTATGCCGAAACCCTGCCCGGCACCCTGACCGGTCACCTTCAACTCTGGCACGGCCTGACCTGGCCGTTGCTGCTCACCGTCGTGATCATCGCCGGTGGCCTCGCCCTGTTCGCGGCACGGGACCGGTTCGGTGAATCGGCGACCCTGCTGGGCAACGCCGACCGCGGCTACGATGCCGCGCTGCGGGCGGCCGACCGGCTCTCGCTGCGCATGACCGGTGCCGTCCAGCGCGGTTCGCTGCCGCTCACTCAAGCGGTCATCCTCGGCACCCTGGTGATCGTGCCCGCGGTGGTACTGGCGGTCGGTACCCGGGCCGGGGTCGAACTTCGCCTGTGGGACTCCCCGCTGCAAATGGTGATCGGCGCCATCATGATCGCCATGGCGCTGGGCGCGACCGTACTGCGCAACCGGCTCGCCAGTGTGCTGGTGGTCGGGCTCACCGGATACGGATGCGGTGTCGTCTTCGCCCTGCACGGCGCGCCCGACCTGGCATTGACACAGTTCCTCGTGGAAACGCTGACACTGGTGGTGTTCGTTCTGGTCCTGCGGGCCTTCCCGGCCGAGATCGGACCGGAACAGCAGGCCGGCTTCCAGGTCGGCCGGGCGGCGATCGCCATCGCGGCCGGTATCGCGGTGCCGGTGCTGGCGGCATTCGCCGCGACGGCGCGCAACACCCGGCCCATCTGGGAACGTATCCCGGACGCGGCCTACGAGTTCGGCGGCGGCAAGAACGCGGTCAATGTGCTGCTGGTCGATATCCGTGCCTGGGATACGCTCGGCGAGATATCGGTGCTGGTCGTAGCTGCCACCGGCGTGGCCTCGCTGGTGTTCCGCAGCCGGCGGTTCGGTCTGCCGCCGCGCGCCGCCGACGCACCCAACTACCGGCCCGGCGGCAAGGTGGGCTGGCTGCCCGCGGGCCGGCTGGTCGACCGCCGCGACCGCTCCATGGTCCTGCAGATCACGACCCGCCTGGTGTTCCCCACCATCATGGTGCTGTCGGTCTACTTCTTCTTCTCCGGCCACAATGCGCCCGGCGGCGGTTTCGCCGGTGGTCTCATCGCGGGGCTGGCGCTGGTGCTGCGTTATCTCGCGGGCGGCCAGTACGAACTGGGTGAGGCACTACCGGTGGAGGCCGGCCATCTGCTGGGCGCCGGGTTGATCCTCGCCGCCGGTACCGCCAGCGCCTCACTGCTGCTGGGGGCGCCGCCGCTGAGTTCGGCCATCCTGGAGATCACGGTTCCACTGCTCGGCCACGTCAAACTGGTGACCTCGCTGTTCTTCGACCTGGGTGTCTACCTGATCGTGGTGGGTCTCGTGCTGGACGTATTGCGCAGCCTCGGCGCGCGCCTCGACGACGAGTTGGTGCAGTCATGAGCGCGAATCTGACCCTGCTGATCGTCGTCGGCGTACTGGTGGCCTGCGGTGTGTACCTGCTGCTCGAACGCACCGTGACGAAAATGCTGCTCGGCATCCTGCTGTTCAGCAATGCGGTGAACCTGCTCATTCTCACCATGGGCGGACCCGATGGAGCGGCACCGATCCGGGGCACGGACGATATCGCCCACAGCACCATGGCCGACCCGCTGGCCCAGGCGCTGGTGCTGACCGCCATCGTCATCACCATGGGTGTTTCGGCGTTCGTGCTGGCCCTGGCCTATCGCTCCTACATCCTGACCACGAGCGAAAAAGTCGAGAACGACCCGGAGGATGTCGGGATCGCCGCGCGCCGGCCGGAGGAACCCGAAGAATGAGCTTGTCCCCCGATCTGGTCCCCGCCTTCGCCCCGCTGCCGGTGCTCATCCCGCTGCTGGCCGCCGCCGCGACTCTGGTGGCCGGGCGGCGCGCCCGCGTCCAGCGGATCCTGGCGACGGTCGCGCTGAGCGCCGCGGTGGCCGTCTGCGGGGTGCTGCTGTATCTGGCCGACCGCGACGGGACGGTGGCCGTTCAGGTCGGCGGCTGGGAAACCCCCATCGGTATCACCATCGTGGTGGACCGGCTCTCCGCGGCCATGCTGCTGGTCTCGGCGATCGTGCTGCTCGCGGTCGCCCTCTACGGCGCCGGCCAGAACATCAGCGACGCCCAGGTCCGCCAGCCGACCTCCATCTTCTGGCCCACCTACCTGATCCTCAGCGCGGGTGTGGCGATGGCCTTCCTGGCGGGCGACCTGTTCAACCTGTTCGTCGGTTTCGAGATACTGCTGGTCGCCTCGTTCGTCCTGCTCACCCTGGGCGCGACGGCGGAACGTATCCGCGCCGGGGTGTCCTATGTGATGGTCTCCATGGTGTCGTCGCTGATCTTCCTGATCGGCACCGCTGTCACCTACGGCGCCACCGGCACCCTCAATTTCGCGCAACTGGCCCAGCGGATGGACGCCATCCCGGATGGCATCCGCCAGGCGGTGTACGCCGTACTGCTGGTCGCCTTCGGTATCAAGGCCGCGGTGTTCCCCCTGTCGAACTGGCTGCCCGACTCCTACCCCACCGCGCCGGCACCGGTCACCGCGGTGTTCGCCGGCCTGCTCACCAAGGTCGGTGTGTACGCGATCGTGCGCACCCAGACACTGCTCTTCCCGGACGGCGGATTCGACAATCTGCTGATGATCAGCGGCCTGCTCACCATGCTGATCGGCATATTCGGTGCCATCGCGCAGAGCGATATCCGGCGACTGCTCTCCTTCACGCTGGTCAGCCATATCGGCTACATGATGTTCGGGGTGGGCATCGCCAGTTCCATCGGGCTGGCGGGCACGGTGTACTACATCGCGCACCACATTCTGGTGCAGACGGCGCTGTTCCTGGTGGCCGGACTGATCGAACGCCAGGCGGGCTCCACCTCGCTGCGGCGGGTGGGCGGGCTGGCCGCGGCAAGCCCACTCCTGGCGGGTCTGTTCCTGATCCCGGCGCTGAACCTCGGCGGGATACCGCCCTTCTCCGGTTTCATCGGCAAAGTGGCGCTTCTCCAGGCCGGCGCGCAGGACGGCAGCGTACTCGCCTGGGTGTTGGTCGCCGGGTCGGTGGTGACCAGTCTGCTGACCCTGTACGTCATGGCGCGGACCTGGAGCAAGGCGTTCTGGCGGCCCCGCGAACAGGCCCCCGAGGGCCACCTGGTGGCCGCCACCCTGCCGTCGCTGGTGGAGGACAACACCGACATGCTCTACGACGAACGCACCGATCCGGGCCGGTTGCCGACCATGATGGTGCTGCCGACCGCGGCGCTGGTCGCGGTCGGATTGGCGCTGACGGTATGGGCGGGCCCGGTCCTGGGGATCGCCGACCGTGCCGCGGCCGAACTGCAGGACCGGGGCGTCTATATCGGCGCGGTCCTGGGCGGGGGGTCGCAATGAGCAAACTGATGAACCGCGACAATGTACTGCGCGTCGGCGTCCTGATCTGGCTGACCGCGGTGTGGGTGGCGCTGTGGGGCCAGGTCAGCGTCGCCAATGTGCTGGCGGGCGCCGGCGTCGGAGTGGTCATCATGGTGGCCCTCCCACTGCCCTGGATACCGACGCGCGGACGGTTACGGCCGGTCCCGCTGGTGAAACTGACGGCGGTCAGCATCTACTACGCCCTGGAATCCAGTTTCCAACTGGCCTGGTTCGCAGTGCGGCCCGGGCCGCCGCCCCCTTCCGGCGTGCTGAAGGTGCAGTTCGCGTTCCGGTCGGATCTGGTCATGGTGCTGTGCACCAACCTGATAAATCTGATCCCGGGCACCATGGTGCTGGAGATCGATCGCGAACACTGTGCGGCCTACGTGCACGTCATCGATGTGAGCAGTGCGGAGGCGGTGGCCGAGTTCTACCGCACCATCCGGGTGCTGGAGCGGTTGCTGATCGATGGGCTGGAACGTCGTGCCACTCCGCTCCCCCCGCCGACCGGTCAGGAGGTGACCAAGTGATCGTCGTGGCCGTGGTGGCCGCGGTCCTGCTCAGTGCGGCCGCGTTGATCACCGCTTACCGCATACTCGCAGGCCCCGACACCCTCGACCGGGTGGTCGGGATCGACTCGATCATCGCGATGGCAATCTGCGGTCTCGCGGTGTGGGCGGCCTACAGCCGCGACACCAGCGTGGTGCCCGCCATCGTCGCGCTGTCGCTGGTGGGCTTCCTCGGTTCGGCCGCCGTCACCCGCTTCCGGGTCCGGGACGACCGATGAACACCGTATTCGACTGGATCTCCGGCATCCTGATCATTTTCGGTGCGGTACTCGCGCTGACCGCGGCTGTCGGCATCGTCCGGTTCCCGGACACCCTGTTTCGTATGCACTCCGCGACCAAACCACAGGTCATCGGTCTTATTTCGGTGCTGGCCGGCACCTGTATCCGGGTCTACGACGACCCCAATGTGTGGATGCTGGTGCTGGTGGGCCTGTTCACGTTGCTCACCGCACCGGTGATCGCCCATCTGATCGGCCGCACCGCCTACCGGGAGCAGCTGCACCGCAAGGACCTGCTGGTGGTCAACGAACTCGAGGACGAACTGGATCGGCCGCAGCCGTGACCTCGGCGGTGCCGTGGGCCGCCACCGCTGCCGTATCGAGGGCCGCCGTATCGAGCGGGTCGGCCGTGGCGACCACCGCGTCCGCGGCGCGAGCCGGCAGTGTCGCGACCCCGGCCGGAACCGGCCGCTCGCGGCGCCGCCGGGCGAACCACGTGGCGTGGAAACCCGCCGCCATCGCCGCGAGCAGCGCCGAGACGACCGAACCCGCGACCACCGGATAGTCGGCCATGTGCACCGCCAGATACCGGTAGCCGACGAGCAGCGTCACCAGTATCACCGCCCCACCGGCCACCAGCCGGATCCGGAACCGGCCCCAGCCGCGTTCGGGTTCCCGCAGCGCCGATTCCACGGTCAGGCAGAGCACCGCCCCGGCGACCAGGTCCACGCCGTAGTGGTAGCCGAAACCGAGGGTCGCGGCCAGCGTGCACAGCAGCCAGAACATCCCACCCCAGCGCAACCAGGTCGGCGCGAGCGAACCGTCGGGGTTGCGGCGGGTGTGCAGGAAGAGCGCCAGCGCCCACGCCGTGTGCATCGAGGGCATGCAGTTGCGCGGGGAGAACGAGTCGAAGGCCATCGCTTCCGGCGCACGGTCGAGCGGCGGCAGCACATCGGGCCAGAAGTTGCCGAGCTGGAAGCCGTTCCCGTCGACCCCGTAGGCGAACATCGGTCCGACCACCGGAAACAGTATGTACACCAGCGGTCCGACCAGACCGAGCACCAGGAACGTGCGCACCAGATAGTGATTCGGCCACCGGCCGCCCGCCGCCACCGAGCGCAGCTGCCAGACCGCCACCACGATGGCCGCCGCCGGCAGTTCGATGTACACCCAGTGCAGTACCGCGTCGGGTATCGGTCCCAAGGTTTCCAGTACCCGGCCCATCACCCACGCCGGATCACCGAGCGCGTGATCGGCCAGCATCACGTACTGGTCCAGTACCTGTGGCCGCAGGTCCACGGTGATGTGCAACCAGACGTCACCGACCTTGGTCGCGAGGATCAGCAGCGCGCCCAGCGCGGCCGCGTGCAGCGCGTTGCGCCGTTCGGCACCCGTCCAGCGCAACCAGGCCACCAGCGCCAGCGCGGTGAGCACGAGGACCGGCCCGTTGCCCACGGTGAACGGTCCCCCCAGCAGCAGCCGCACGCCCGCGTACGCCAGATCGATCAGTACCGCCGCCCCCGCGGCGATCCACCGGCGCCGGGCCGGGATACCGACCAGCGCGAGCACCAGGCCCGCCCAGGGCACGGTCATGGATTTGGGGGTGCCGATGTAGTCGCGGGCCAGGCTCGTCAGCGGCCCTTCGAAATCCCGCCACATCGCCACGCCCTGCAACACCAGCAGCAGTACCGGTACCGCGGCGACGGCGGCGACCCGAACCCCCCGGCGCGGCACAGCACTGTGCGCCGCTGCTCCAGCTCCCATATTCGGGTTTTCGACTAGCACCCGACCATCGTAAACGGCACGTGAACGGCAGGTCACCGGGCTGCTGAACAGCAGCGTACCGACCCGGGTCAGCTATCGAGTTCGCGGACCAGCGCGTCCACCACCGCGACCAGATCCCCCTGCGCGGCCGCCGCCACCTGCCGCTGCCGTTGATAGTTGGCCCCACGCCGCGGAATATCGGCCACCGCGGCGAGTTCCGCCACACAATCCAGGCGCCGCGCGGTCGGCTCCAGCCGGGTCAGCAGATCGTCGAGGTCCTCGGTGACCAGACGTTCACGGTTGTCGTCACCCACGATCACGATGGCGTCCAACCCGTAACGCGCGGCCCGCCATTTGTTCTCCTGCACATGCCAGGGCGGCAGGGTGGGCAGCGACTCACCGCGTTCCACCCGCTCGTCCAGATGCACGATCAGGCAGTGGATGAACGCCGCGAGAGCGGCCAGTTCCGCCCGGTTGGAGATACCGTCGCAGATACGCACCTCGATGGTTCCCCACTTCGGGGCGGGCCGGATATCCCAGTGCATACCGCCGAGCTGTTCGAACACACCGGTTTTCATCTGGTCGTGCACATAGCGTTCGAATTCGTTCCAGTTCTCGAACTGGAACGGCAGTCCCGCCGTGGGTAACTGCTGGAACATCAAGGCGCGATTGCTCGCGTACCCGGTGTCCGAACCCGACCACATCGGTGAGGAGGCCGACAGCGCCAGCAGATGCGGATAGGACAGCAGCAGGGAGTTGAGAATGGGAAAAACCTTGTCCCGGTGCGACACCCCGACGTGCACGTGCACGCCCCAGATCAGCATCTGCCGACCCCACCACTGCGTACGTTCGATCAGTTCGTCGTAGTGCTCCGACCGGGTGAGCTGCTGAGTGGACCATTGCGCGAACGGATGCGTGCCCGCGCAGAACAGATCCACGCCGAGTTCGTCGGCGGCCCGGCGCACCGTATCCATGGTGCCCGAGAGATCCGCCACAGCGGCCCCGACGGTTTCGTGCACCCCGGTGACAAGTTCCACGGTGTTGCGGAGCAGTTCTTTGGTCACCTGCGGGGTGCCGTCGTGCGCCCGCAGCTCACCCACCGCGTCGAAAACGGCTGCCGCCGTATTGGACAGATCGCGGCTCGTCTTGTCGACGAGCGCGATCTCCCATTCGATCCCCACGGTCGGCCGAGGCGAACCGCGGAACGGCACCGGCTCGATCCGCGCCCCACCCATATCGGCCCCTCCGTCTTGCGTCTAACCGATGACGCCGCAGGCGACCCGGCCGCCCGCGTCACCGGTGCTCATCGTCTGCTGGTCCGGGCCGGCGCCACCCTCGCGGCTGTAACGGTCCGGGATATTGGCGAAGTTGTCCGAATTGGCGTGCACAATGATCGCCTTGCCCCGGATATCGCTCAGGGTGACGGTGTCGGTGGTGGTCACCAGGTAACCGTGACCGTCCTTGCGGACCTGCAGCGAGGTGAGGTCACCGCTGGCGGGGTGCCCGGTGGCACCGCCGACCTGCAGATGCCCACCCGCGGACAGGAAGTCACCGGGCGCCCCACCGGCGGGCGGGGCCGAATTCGCCTCGCATTTGCCGTCCTGGTGGATGTGCAGGCCGTGGAAACCGGGGGTCAAACCGGTTGTGTCGACGGTGATCCGCAGATGGTTGCCCTCGTCGGCGATATTCGCCGTCCCGACCTTGGCGCCGCTCGGCGACTTCAGTTCGACCTCGGTCCCCGAACCGGCCGGGGACTTCTGCTCTTCTCCGTGCTCACCGGACTCGCCCGCACCGGCCGGGGCCGGGGACGAGGTCCACACCGGCGGAGTCGTCCCCGTCACGTCACTGGATTCCTGGCTGTTCGTGCAGGCAACGAGGCCGAAAGCCGCGACAGCCAGCACCGGGGTCACGCTCCGCCAAGACCGGCGACGAGAAGTGGACTGTGCCATCAGGGAACTCCTTTACGAGTACCGAGTTTAGGGGTAGAGCGTTTCGACAACGATCTTTCGACGCACAAAATAATGCCACGCCGCCCCGGTCCGACCGGGACACCCCCGATCTCGGGAGACGCGTGTCACCGACCGGTCACCACCACGACGACTCCCGACCCGTCGCCCAGACCCGGGATCATCGGCGCGGTGGTGGCGCCGATATCCGCGGCGACCGCGGCGGCGGTGGCCTCGTCGGCCGGCGCCGGACCGTAGTACACGGTGGTGTTCTCGAGCGTGGTGGCGGCGTAGTTGCCGGTGGAGGTGTTGGTCCAGCCGCGTGCCGTGAGCTCGTTCGCGGTCGTGGATGCCAGACCCGCGACCATGCTGTTGTTGAGCACCCGGACCGGGGCCGATCGATCGACCCCGCCGGCCGCCGCCGTGGTGCTCGGCGCGGCGGTGGTGGTGGTACCGGATTCGACGGCCGCGGTGGTGGGCGCGGCCGCGGTGGTGGTGCCGGCGCGCGGCGCGGCCAGCGCGGTCGTCGACGAGGCCGCCGTGCTCTCGGCATTGTCCGAACTCTCCGAGTCCGCACTCGACAGCGACATCGCGCCCAGACCGGCGAAAACGATCGACAGGGCGATCAGAACCATTGCCGTCGCACGCAGCGGCGGTCCACCGGAGCCAGGGTTCGAATTGCTCACCCGCCCGAGCCTAGCGGTTGGACCGCCCGGACGGGCGCAAGCACGGCGCCACCGCCCGGATCATCACGTCCTAGACCTGGAAGCCGAGCTTTCGCGCCGCTCGGGATTTCTGCCGGCTGGCGCGTAGCCTGCGCAGGCGCTTCACCAGCATCGGGTCGGCGGCCAAGGCCTCGGGCCGGTCGATGAGGGTGTTGAGCACCTGGTAGTAACGGGTCGGTGACAGCGCGAACAGTTCGCGGATCGCCTCTTCTTTGGCGCCCGCGTACTTCCACCACTGTCGCTCGAAGGCCAGGATCTCGTGTTCGCGGCGACTCAGGCCGCTCTCGGGATCTCGAGCCCCTTCGGGATTCGTATTCGCTGTGTTGGCCGGAGGACCGCCCTGGATTGCGGAAAGATCCCGCGCTGCTGCGCCGTCCATCTTGCTCCTCGCCGAGTTACCACCGGACGCGATCGCCGTATCAGGGCACGATCGGGTCACCGTGTTACTGCCTTGCGATATTCAACCACGCCGTCCGGACGAGCGCTGGCGTCGACGTCCGGCGTGTCCGGTACGGTAGTACCACATATTGTGCGAGAACCCGTTCCACCTGCCCGGATCGGTACCGGCGGCCACGCAGAGCAGGCCCTTTTCACCGGCCGCCGCCGCCCCCAATAAGCTCGTGTCATGTCAATCCTGCCCATCGTGATCGTCGGCGACCCCGTGCTGCACGGCCCCACCGCGCCGGTGACCGAATCGCCGGCGGAACTGGCCGGGCTGATCACGGATATGTACGAGACCCTGGACGCCGCCAACGGCGTCGGCCTGGCCGCCAACCAGGTCGGAGTGTCCAAGCGCCTCTTCGTCTACGACTGCCCGGACCGGGCCGAGGACGGTACGGTGGTGCGACGCCGGGGAGCGGTGATCAACCCCGTACTGGAGACCTCGGCGATCCCGGAGACCATGCCGGATCCCGACGACGACGAAGAGGGCTGTCTGTCGGTCCCCGGCGAGCAGTACCCCACCGGCCGGGCCGAGTGGGCCAGGGTGACCGGCACCGACGAGCACGGCGAACCCGTCACCGTCGAGGGCACCGATTTCTTCGCCCGCATGCTGCAGCACGAGGTCGGCCATCTCGACGGCTACCTCTACATCGACGTCCTCGTCGGACGCCACGCGCGGGCGGCGAAGAAGGCCGTCAAACGCAACGGCTGGGGCATTCCCGGCCGTACCTGGCTGCCCGGCAGCGATCCGGACCCCTTCGGACATGACGACTGATCCGCACGACCACGACGGCGACATCCCGATCACGGAGATCCCGCTCGGCGAGCGGGTCGTGGTGCGATACCGGCTCCCCGAGGGCAGCACCCCGCCGCTCACCGATGTGATCGGTGAGGTGGTGGAGACGAATCCGCTGACCATCCTGGCCGCCGACGGCCATCCGGTGATGATCCCGGCGGCCGGCGTGGTGGCGTTGAAATCGCTGGCTCCCAGGCCGATTCGCACCTCGGAGATCCGCGCGCTGGAGACCGCGGCGGCGTTCGGCTGGCCCGGCACGGAATCCGCCTGGATCGACGGCTGGCTGCTGCGCGCCGGACACGGTTACACCCGCCGCGCCAATTCCGCGGTGCCCATAGGTGATTCGAACGGGCCGGCCCGGATCACTCCGGACACCCTGCACCGGATCGGCGCCTGGTATGCCGCCCAGGGATTGCCGCTGCAATTGGCACTTCCGGACCGGCTGGCCACCGTGCCGCCGGGCTGGAACAGCTGGGGCGAAACCCGTGTCCTGGGCATCGACCTGGAGAATTTCGTCCTCCCACAGGGCCCGTCCATGGTGCGTATCGCGCCCGAACCCGATATCGCGTGGCTGGAGATCCACCGCTACCGCGGCGACGAACCGAGCGGCCACTCCGCCACGGTCCCGCTGCCCGAAGTGCTCTCCGCCGTGCACGACGGGCAGCTGGGTTTCGCCTCGTTGGGCCTGCCCAATCCCATCGCCATCGCCCGCGGCGCACTCACCTCCGCCTCCGACGGCCGCCGCTGGGTCGGCCTGACCTGTGTGGCGGTGGTGGCCGCCCATCGCCGGCACGGGCTGGCCGCACTCGTCTGCGGGGAACTGCTGCGCTGGGGTCGCGATCGTGGCGCGACACATGCGTACGTCCAGGTCGAGGCCGGTAATGTGGACGCCCTGGAGCTGTTCGGCGAACTCGGGTTCGTCGATCACCACAGCTACCGCTACGCCGTCCCCGGCAGTTCCGGGGTGGCCGGACCGTAACGCCGGTACACCCCGGACTACGGTTCACCCGACTCGCGAAAAGGTAATTTGTTGCGCCTGGCCACCTGGAATGTCAATTCGATCCGCTCCCGGCAGGACCGGGTGCTGGCCTGGCTGGATCGCCAGGACATCGATGTGCTGGCGATCCAGGAGACCAAATGCCGGGACGACCAGTTCCCCTTCGAGCGTTTCGCCGAGGCCGGCTACGAGGTCGCGCATGTGGGGTTGAACCAGTGGAACGGGGTGGCGATCGCGTCGCGGGTCGGTCTCGACGAGGTGGAGATCGGGTTCCCGGACCAGCCCGGATTCGACCGGGACGCCGCCGATACGCTCATCCCCTCACCGACCGTCGAGGCGCGGGCCCTGGGCGCCACCTGCGACGGAGTCCGGGTGTGGAGTCTGTACGTACCCAACGGGCGCGCGCTGGCCGATCCGCACTACGAGTACAAACTGGCCTGGCTGGCCGCGCTCCGCGACAACGCCGCCCGCTGGCTGGCCGCCGACCCGCAGACGAAGACGGCTCTGGTCGGGGACTGGAATATCGCGCCCACCGACGACGATGTGTGGTCACCGGAACTGTTCGCCGGCAGAACCCATGTCTCGCAACCGGAACGGGACGCGTTCACCGCGATCACCGATACCGGTTTCGCCGATGTCATGCGGCCCTTCGCTCCCGGCCCCGGCGTGTACACCTACTGGGACTACACCCAGCTGCGCTTCCCGCGTAAGGAAGGGATGCGGATCGATTTCGTGCTGGCCTCGCCGGCCCTGGCCGCGACGGTGGTAGACGCCGGGGTGGACCGGGAGGAACGCAAGGGCAAGGGTGCCAGCGACCACGCTCCGGTGATCGCCGAATTCACCCTGTGACGCGTTACAGCCAGTCCGCGAGCGGATCGGTGGCGAGGAAGACACCGAGCGGCTCGGGAATTTCGATATCGGTGCCGAACGGCACGGTCACCTTGGTGCTGTAGCGCCCGTCCTCGGGCTCGCTGTACACGCTCACCTCCGCGGCGCCGCGGTCGATCAGGAAGTAGAGCGGGATACCCGTGGCCGCGTACAGGAACGGCTTGTCGAGCCGATCCCGCAGTTCGGTGTGCTGGGCCCGGGAACTGATCTCGATGGTCATGAACACCGGCTGCGGGTCCGACCATTCACCTTCACCGGCGAAGGCCGACGCGGGCGCGAGGATGGCGTCGGGTCGCACCCGGCTGCCGCCGGTACGCCCGGCCCGCAGGCCGCGATCGGCGAAAAGCCACAGTTCGGACCGGCGCGGCACCAGGAACCGCGCCAGCCACTGCACGACCCGGGTGTGGTTGGTATCCGGTCGTGCCTTCGCGGCCAGCAGGCCGTTCAGATATTCGAGCCGCAGCCCTTCGGAAATCCGCTGGGCCGCCGCGTCGAGTTCCTCGAACTCGTCGACGGTCATCAGCGATCCATGCGAGAGGGTCACGGATAGACCCTATCTCTCGCAGTCCACAACAGCCGCACCGAACACTCTGTGCTTATCCGCCCCGCTTCCGGCGGGCCGCGGGCGGGGCCCGGCGGTGACGGTAGGACGCCGGAACCGGCGGAGTTCGCCGTCCGGGACCGAGACGGTTCGCGGGCGGGTATGGTCGGCGGCGGAAAATTTCACATGCCAACGGGGGCTCGCACCAGCGGGCTGAGAGGACGGCTAGCTCCACGGAGCGCTCAGGGCTGTCGACCGTATGAACCTGACCGGGTAATGCCGGCGTAGGGAGGAAATATGACGATCACACCTGTCGATTCGGTGACCACCGGTCCGATCGAGGGCAGCGTCAAGCACTATCGGGATATCGACGGCCTACGTATTCCGGTGCGCCGGATCGAGCTGACCAACGGTGACCATTTCGATGTCTACGACACGTCCGGCCCGTACACCGACGACACCGCGACGATCGATCTGGAGGCGGGTCTGCCCGCGCTCCGGAACGAGTGGGACAAACCGGATGTGCCCGGCCCGCGTACTCAGCTCGCCTGGGCCCGGGCGGGGATCGTGACCCCGGAGATGCGCTTCGTCGCCGCCCGGGAGGGCGTACCGGCGGAGCTCGTGCGTGCGGAGGTCGCCGCCGGCCGCGCGGTGATCCCGGCCAACCACCGGCATCCGGAATTGGAGCCGACCGTTATCGGCAAGAAGTTCCTGGTGAAGATCAACGCCAATATCGGCAATTCGGCCGTCTCGTCCTCGATCGCCGAGGAGGTCGAGAAGATGGTGTGGGCCACCCGCTGGGGCGCCGACACGATCATGGATCTGTCCACCGGCAAGAACATCCACGAGACCCGCGAGTGGATCCTGCGCAACTCTCCGGTCCCGGTGGGCACGGTGCCGATCTATCAGGCTCTGGAGAAGGTCGGCGGTGATCCGACCGCGCTCACCTGGGATATCTACCGCGACACCGTGATCGAGCAGTGCGAGCAGGGCGTCGACTATATGACCGTGCACGCCGGGGTACTGCTGCGCTACGTGCCGCTGACCGCGAAACGGGTCACCGGAATCGTCTCGCGCGGCGGTTCGATCATGGCCGCGTGGTGCCTGGCCCACCACCGGGAGTCTTTCCTGTACACCCATTTCGAGGAGCTGTGCGAAATCCTGGCGCGCTATGACGTCACTTTCTCGCTGGGTGACGGGCTGCGGCCCGGTTCCATCGCCGACGCCAACGACGAGGCGCAGTTCGCCGAACTCCGTACGCTCGGCGAACTGACCACCATCGCGAAATCGCACGGTGTCCAGGTGATGATCGAGGGCCCCGGCCACGTGCCGATGCACAAGATCGTGGAGAACGTGCGGCTGGAAGAAGAGCTGTGCGAAGAAGCCCCCTTCTACACCCTCGGTCCGCTGGCCACCGATATCGCGCCCGCCTACGACCACATCACCTCGGCCATCGGCGCGGCGATCATCGCGCAGGCCGGGACCGCGATGCTGTGCTACGTCACACCGAAGGAACATCTCGGCCTGCCCGACCGTGATGATGTGAAAACCGGCGTCATCACTTACAAGATCGCCGCGCACGCCGCCGACCTGGCCAAAGGCCATCCGCACGCTCAGCTCCGGGATGACGAGTTGTCCAAGGCCCGGTTCGAATTCCGCTGGCGCGACCAGTTCGCGCTGTCACTGGATCCCGATACCGCGCGTGAATATCACGACGAGACGATGCCCGCCGAACCGGCGAAGACGGCGCATTTCTGCTCGATGTGCGGTCCGAAATTCTGTTCCATGCGCATCTCCGCGGACGTACGCGAGTACGCGGAGCAGCACAATCTGACGGATGTCGATGCCATCGAGGCGGGCATGGCGGAGAAGTCGGCCGAGTTCACCGAAAAAGGGAAGCGGGTGTACTTACCCATGGCCCGATGACGCCGACTCCTGTGCCAGCGCTCACAGTCGGGCAACCTCGGGTTTCCTCGAGCTCCGAAGGCCGGGGGCGGGCCCGTCGCCGGGGGCGGCCGGGTGGATGAGGTGTTCGGCCCCCGCCGACGATCGGTGGGGGCCGAACACGTCGGCCGGTTCATATGCCCGGTATCGTACGAAGTTCCCGTATCTCGTTCAGCCGCTGGAGCACCCCGTCGATGGCCCTCGGGTCCAGGTCGAGATCCGCCAGCGCACTGCGTATGTCCCGATGGTCGATCGCGTCCACGGCGCGGAGTACGTCGTCATCGAGCTGGGTTTTCGGGTCGAATGTGACGAAGTCGGAGCGCAGAACGAAATCCGTGCCGGGGCCGAGCTCGTCGGCTCCTCTCGTCGGATGTGCCGGCTCCGGAAAGGAATATCCGTGGTCGTACAGGACGAGGTTCCCATTGCGATCCGGCCGGTAGTTGCCGCGCCGTCCGTCGCCCGCACCGATCACATAGTGGAGCACCGCCGCCCGTTGCCGTTGTGCGTCGTCGAATCCGTTGACCCAGGTCATGGGACCGAAATCCACGAACTGCTGGACCATCCCTTCCCTGCCCTGTGTGTTGACGAGCGCGGTGGGCGGTACCAGCCCGAAGCCGAAGAGCCGGTCCATTCGATAGGCGGCGACTTCGCGTCGGGCGAGCGCTCCCGGCGTGTGCGGCAACCAATTCTTCTTGCCGAATTCCTCTCCTGAGGAGGGCTTGAAAACGACCAGGCCTTCCCCGTCGCGGCCCGGCAACGGGTCGCGTGTCCGCATGACCTGCACCTCGTTCACGGAGTCGGGCAGTTGCAGCGTCCGCTCGACGTCGGGCGTCAGATGCGCGTTCTGTAGCCGCAGTTCCGCCTCGTCCGGCCGATAAACCGATGAGCGGCGTGCCCAGGGCCCCGGTCCGCCCCTGTCGTCGAGTCGCCACCGCGTTTCCGACGCGGGCAGGTCCGGGCGGTCCTGTCCGCGCCAGAGCTCGTCTGCTGAGACCAGCCTCCTGCCGGCACCTTCGGGCTGCGCCGAAACGACGCGGCTGATATCCCCGGTGTCCCGGATGAGCAGGTTTTTGATACGGGCCATGAGCCCCTGTAGAGCGCCGCTCACCCTGATCGGGTACGCCTTCTGCGTACGCCGCGAGCACGGGCCGTCATATCGCGGAGCATCGGAAGCCCGGCCCTCCTCGCATCTGATCACCAGCGGAACCAAGTACGGCAATCATTTCCTGCGAGTGTCCATACGTAGTCCGTCCTGGCGGCCGTTTCCCTCCGGACCGTCGGGACGTATAGCGCCCGATCTTAATCCGACGAGCACGAGACCACCCACCGCACAGAGTCGCGCCTTATTGACAATGGTTACCATTAACTGATGAACGCGACCGCACCACTCCACCCCCTGCCCGTAACCGTCCTGTCGGGGTTCCTCGGCGCCGGCAAGACCACCCTGCTCAACCACATACTCGCCAACCGGGAAGGGCGGCGCGTCGCGGTGATCGTGAACGATATGAGCGAGGTGAACATCGACGCGGCGCTGATCGCGGGGCAGGGCCATCTCGACCGGACCGAGGAGAAGCTCGTCGAGCTCACCAACGGCTGCATCTGCTGCACCCTGCGCGAGGACCTCATCGAGGCGGTGGGCCGGCTGGCGCGCGACGGGCGCTTCGACCAGCTGGTCATCGAATCCACCGGCATCTCCGAGCCCATGCCGGTGGCGGCGACCTTCGAATGGGAATTCGAGGACGGGTTCTCCCTGGGCGAGCTGGCCCGGCTCGACACCATGGTCACCGTGGTGGACGCCTCGACCTTCCTCACCGAGGTGACCCGCGGCGAGACCCTCGCCTCCCGGAATCTGGAGGCCGGCGCCGGGGACGAACGCGGTATCGCCGAACTCCTCTCCGATCAGGTCGAATTCGCCGACGTTCTACTGCTCAACAAAATCGATCTGGTGAGCCCGGCGGTGGCCGGCGCGGTGGAGGCGACGCTACGGCGAATGAATCCGCGCGCCCGACTGATCCGCACCAGCAAGGGGATCGTCGAACTGGCCGAGGTACTCGACACCGGCCGCTACGACCCGGCCGTCGCCGCCACCGCCGAAGGCTGGGACGCGGAACTGGCGGGCGGGCACACTCCCGAAACCGAGGAATACGGCATCAGCAGTCTCACCTACACCGCCGACCGGCCGTTCCACCCGCAACGCCTCGCCGACGTCCTCGCCGGGCTGCGCAGGCTGTTGCGCAGCAAAGGTTTCTGCTGGATCGCCGGCCGTCCCGAGATCGCCGCGGTCTGGTCGCAGGCCGGGCCGAACCTCACCTTCGAACCCGCGGCCCGGTGGTCGGCACTGGAGATCCCGGCCGGACAGGAGATCGTATTCATCGGAGTGACACTGGACCGGGAAAGTTTGCGCGCCGCGCTCGACGCGGCCCTGCTCACCGACGCCGAATACGCCGCCGGGCCGCGCGCGTGGGTGCGCTACCCGGACCCCTTCCCCACCTGGGACACGCTGCACGAGCACAGCTGAACCGGGCCATGCGCTCGGCCTCCCCGGTCGATGTCTCCCTGATTCCACCCACCGGGCTACCTGCCGGCGGCACCGGAGATATTCCGCGCGCCGGGCCCGCCAGGCGTCGCGGGCGCGCCCGTGCGATAGCCCGACCCCGGTGGCGGGCTCGGCTCGGAACGGACCGCGACTACAGCGGATCCGGTACTCGCCTGGCCCGCAGACCTCACCGCAACCACTTCCGGAGCCGTTCAGTTGGAGATCCCGGGCGCCCGGTGCACATAGGTCCGGTCGGTGATCTGATCGAGCAGGAACTCCGCGATATCGGCACGGGCGATCTTCAGGCTCAGCCCGGTCTCGTCGGCACCGAAGCCACGCCGGTAGGCGCCGGTGCGGGGGCCGTCGGTGAAGGCGCTGGGCCGCACGATGGTCCACTCCAGATCGCTGGCCCGGACATGGGACTCCTGCTGCTGGTGGTCGGCGTAGGCCGGGCGCAGCAGCAGGCCGAACATGATGTACTTCCAGAGGAAATCCAGATTGGCACGGCTGTCGCCGACACCCAGCGTGGACTGGCAGATCAGCCGTTTCACGCCGGTACGGTTCATCGCCTCGATAACCGTGCGGGTGCCCTCCGCCCGCACCACGCCCTTGCGCCCGTTGCCCAGTGCCACCAGTACGGCGTCCTGGCCGAAGACGGCGCGCTCGACCGCACCCGGATCGAGCACATCCCCCTCCACGATGTGCAGGCGTTCGTGGGTGCGGGTGATCCGGCCGGCGTCACGGGTCAACGCGGTGACCTCGTATCCGCGCGCCAGCGCCTGCTCGACGATGTGCCGTCCGACCGTGCCGGTCGCTCCGAAAACCGCGATTCGCATGATTGCTCCTGTCTCGAAAACCTCTGCCTTGTGGCTGGTTCCAGTACAGCAATCAGGAGCTGGACGAACCATGGCTCGAACGCTCGCCCGCATAAGCGAGCGTCTACGGCTCCGGGTGGCGGCTCAGGTGCGGAACAGCCGGGCCGTCGCCTCGTCGGCGGGGTAGAAGGCTTCGATATGGAGTTCGTCGATGGTGACGTCGGTGGCCGACAGGGCCGAGGCGGTGATGCTGAAGAAGGAGAGTTCCGCGTCGCCCACCCGCAACTGCAACGGCACCACCACATCGGTGCGGGCCCGGGCGCCGCCGGCGTGGCACGGATAGGCGGATACCTCGTCGAGCAGCGCTTTCAGCCGGCTGTCGCCGGTGGCTTCCAACCGCCCGCGCACCTGGCCGAGCAGATGGTTGCGCCACTGACCGAGGTTGCGGATCCGGGGCGCGAGGCCGCCGGGGTGCAATGAGATACGGATGGCATTGACAGGCGGTTCCAGCAGCTCGGGGGCACAACCGTCGAGCAGCGCGTCGGTGGCGGCATTGCGGTCGACCACATCCCAGCACCGGTCCAGCACCAGGGCCGGATGCGGGAGGTGCGCGTCGAGTAGGAGCCGGAAGGCGTCCATCACCGACCGCAGTTCCGGTGCGTCCACCTCGCGCTGGCCGTAACTCGGCGCGTAACCGGCCGCGAGGAGCAGTTCGTTTCGTTCGCGCAGCGGGACGTCCAGGTGCCCGGCCAGTCGTTCGACCATCTCGCGCGTGGGCCGGGAGCGGCCGGTCTCCACGAAACTCAGATGGCGGGTGGACACCTCGGCCTCCGACGCGAGCTGCAACTGACTCAACCGGCGCCGCTCCCGCCAGGACCGCAGTAGGCCGCCGACCGAGGGTTCGGTATCCGAGATCATCACATCCGAAATCGTAGCCGCCGCAGTAACCGATCCCATTACCTCCGAGGTAATCGTCGGGGCCGCCGATCCCGGTGATGCTTATGGCACCTGGTTCACACAACCCCGGAAGGAACTCCGATGAAAGACACCGTCACCGCCTACCTGCAGACCTGGAACGCCACCGATGCGGCTGTCCGGAAAGAACTGCTGAACACCCACTGGGCCCCGGAAGCGTCCTACATCGATCCGCTGGCCGAGGCGGCCGGCCTCGACGCGATCGGCGCGACCATCGGCGCGGTGCACGAACAATTCCCCGGGTTCGTCTTCACCCCGGTCGGGGACCCGGATGCCCACCACCGTCAGGTCCGGTTCCAGTGGGGCCTGGGGCCCGCGGGCGCCGAGCCGGTGATCATCGGTTTCGATGTTCTGGTCACCGACGAGCAGGGCCGGATCGAAACGGTGCTGGGCTTCCTGGACAAGGTGCCGGGCTGATCCCCGGACGGCCGATCCGCGCCCGGTGGCGGCCGGGCGCCGATTCGGCCGTCACCTGCGCCGGCCCGGCCTTCCGCGGTGACGAGTCCGGGGCCGTACGCACGAAACGCGTCCGGCCCCGCACGCTGCGGCGCTCGGTCGAAGAGGTCGGCGCGGCCCCCGGTGGCGCCTCCGCCGGCCGTCGCGTCAGGCGCGGCCCAGCGCCAGCGTCACATTGTGACCGCCGAACCCGAACGAATTCGTCAGGGCGTACTCGATCCGCTGCGGCCGGGCCCGGCCGTGCACGATATCCAGGTCCACCTCCGGGTTCTCGAGATTGAGGGTGGGCGGTACGACCTGTTCCCGCAGGGTGAGCGCGGTGAGGATGGTTTCCAGGGCGCCGACCGCACCGATGGAATGCCCGAGCGCCGATTTGGGGGCGTAGACCGAGGCGTCGGGCGTAACCGCCTCGATCGCGGCCGCTTCCGAGGCGTCACCGATGGATGTCGAGGTGGCATGGGCGTTGATATGCCCGATATCGGCGGGCGTGAGACCCGCGACGGCGATCGCCTTGCGCATGGCGCGCGCCGCGCCCTCGCCCGCCGGATCCGAAGCGACGATGTGATAGGCGTCGGAGGTGATGCCGGCACCGAGCACCCGGGCATGGACACGGGCGCCCCGGGCGCGGGCGTGGCGCTCCGATTCCAGCACCAGTAGCGCACCCGCTTCGCCGAAGACGAAACCGTCACGGTCCCGGTCGAACGGCCGCGAGGCGGCGACGGGATCGTCGTTGCGGGTGCTCATCGCCCGCATCATGGCGAAACCGGCGATCGGTACGGCGTGTATATGGCCCTCCACGCCACCGGCCACCACCACATCCGCCTCGCCGGTGGCGATCAGCCGCCAGGCCTGCGCGATGGCCTCGGTACCGGACGAGCACGCCGAGACCGGCGCGAAAACCCCTGCCTTCGCGCCGATTTCCAGGCCGACGGCCGCCGCCGGGCCGTTGGGCATGACCATGGGCACCGCCATGGGCGAGACCTTGCGGTAGCCACCGGCGCGCATCGCGTCGACCGCGTCGATGAGCGCGTCGCCGCCGCCGAGCCCGGTGCCGATACTCACCGCGAGCCGTTCGCCCTCCACCTCCGGTCGGCCCGCCGCGCGCCAGACCTGCCGTCCGAGCACGAGGGCGAGCTGTTCGACATAGGAGTGCCTGCGCTGTTCGACCCGGGTGAGCTGCGCACCCGGATGCGCGGCGAGCTTGCCACCGATACGTACGGGCAGGTCGTATTCGGCGACGAAATCGTCGTCGAGGGTGGTGATACCGGTCCGGCCGTCCAGCAGGCCCGACCAGGTCTCGTCCATATCGCCGGCGATCGAGGTGGCGCCCGCGTACCCGGTGACGACCACCTGCGCCGCCGACGGAGTTTCTGAAGCGATCGGTACAGTCACGGGATCATGAATACCTGTAGCGTTCGCTACAGTCAACCCATGGCCCGTCCACTCGACCACGCCAAACGCGCCGAGATCCTCGACGCGGTGGTGCGCTACATCGCCGAACGCGGACTCGCGGACCTCTCGCTGCGTCCCCTGGCCGCCGCCCTGGGCACCAGTTCTCGAATGCTGATCTATTACTTCGGAACCAAGGAAGAACTGCTGGTCCAGGCTCTGGCAACCCATCGCCCGGATCTCACGGCCGTATTCGCCGAAGTACACGACGCCGCCACGCTGCGGGAACGGCTCTGGGATTTCTGGCGTTCGAACACCACCGGATCGGGATCGGTCAGCGTGCGGGTGATGCTCCAGGTCCTCGGCGCGGCCTGCGCGCCCCACGGCCCCTACGCCGGCTACGCCGACCAGGCCACCGCGGCGTTCGTCACCGCCCTCACCGCGGGCCTGCGCGCACTGAACCCGGACGACGAACCCGAAGTGGTGGCCACCGTGCTGGTCTCCGGGTTGCGCGGCATCCTGCAGGACCGGCTCATCACCGGCGATACCGAACGCACCGACCGGGCGGCCCGCCGGATCATCGACCACACCATCCGCTGACTCGTCGGGCAAAGCCGATCGCCTACGCGGCCACCGGGATTCCGATCTACCTTCTGATCGACCGGGAATTCGGCGAGATCACGGTGTTCAGCCAACCCTCGGGCGCGCGCTACCAGCGCCGGGTGACCGTCTCGATCGGTGACAGCGTCGACCTGCCCGACCCTGTCGGTCTGGCCCTGGACACCGAACCGCTCAAAGCCTGGGTCTGAGGCTCGCCGACTCGAGACACCCACCCGGGCGCGAACCCCGCCCACGTAGGGTGACCGGGTGAGATTGTTGCCGTTGACGCCCCCCGGGCAGACCCCGGTCCGGGTGCTCACCATCGCCGGTACCGATTCGGGCGGCGGGGCCGGAATCCAGGCCGATACCCGGACCATGGCCCTGTGCGGGGTACACGCCCTGGTGGCGGTGGCCGCGGTGACCGTGCAGAACACAGTGGGCGTGAGCGGGTTCCACGAGATTCCCCCGCAGGTGGTCGCGGACCAGGTGCGCTCGGTGGCCGGCGATATCGGTATCGGCGCCGCGAAGACGGGCATGCTCGCCTCCGGGGACATCATCGAGGCCGTGGCCGGAGTCTGCCGCGAGGTCGGCATCGGGCACGACACCGAGGTGCCGCTGGTGGTCGACCCCGTCGCGGCTTCCATGCACGGCGACCCGCTGCTGCACACCGAAGCACTCGATGCCGTGCGGTACACGCTGTTCCCACTGGCCACCATCGTCACCCCGAACCTGGACGAGGTGCGATTGCTGACCGGGGTGGAGGTCACCGACGCGGCATCCGCGCGCATCGCCGCCGAGGCGCTGCACGGGCTCGGACCGCGCTGGGTCGTGGTGAAGGGCGGCCACCTGCGCACCTCGGCGCAGAGCACTGATCTGTTGTTCGACGGCAACCGGTTCTTGGAGTTCACCGCCCCGCGTATCGAGACCGGCAACGATCACGGCGGCGGTGACACCCTGGCCGCGGCCCTGGCCTGCGCGCTGGCCCACGGCTACTCGGTCCCCGACGCCTTCGAATTCGCCAAGGAATGGACCCGGCGCAGCCTGGAAGCCGCCTACGACCTGGGCAAAGGCCACGGTCCGGTCTCCCCGCTGTGGCGGCTGAGCTGACGTCGGCCGAGTCGGCGAACCTGTCGGTGGGCGGGTCCATACTCGAGGTGTCACGAACATCCCCACAATGGCGTGGAGACCGGAACAACGACGTTCGATCAGTGACACCGGACGGGTCGGCCCCGGCGCGCCGCCTTCCCGCCTGATCCGCATTCACGATCGGCCGTGTCCGGCGCCCGGCGCCGACAGGTACGGCGTCCACCGAGCAATAACAGTGCTGTCAACCCAACCGCACTGGTCGTGACCTCGGCCGACAGACCTTCTGCCCATTCCGGATCGTCCACCTCGCTGGTCGGGGCCCGCCCCCGATCTGGACCGACGGAGCGAAGGAGCGCAGCGACTGAGCGCAGGAGGGAAGAATCGGGGTCACAGGGCCCCGACCCGCGGCGCCGAAGGCGCCGCAAATAAACACAGCTACCTCCCAGGTTGGCTGGAGCCGGGCCCCAGCCCGCCCACCGACTCTGGTCCACATGACCGAGACCGTGACCCTCGCCGCAGCGGCGGACCTCAGGGAACACACCGCGGCGCCGCCGGTGCTGGATGTGGTCGTTCCCGTGTACAACGAAGAAACCGATCTCGGCGTGTGTGTGCGCCGGCTTCACGACTACCTCGACAGCGGGCTCCCGTTCCCGGCGCGGATCACCGTCGCCGACAACGCCAGCACCGATTCCACGCTGGCGGTGGCCGAACTGCTCGCCGGGGAGTTGGACGGTGTCCGGGTGGTCCACCTGGACGCCAAAGGTCGCGGGCGCGCGCTGCGCACTGTGTGGCAGGATTCGGACGCGCAGGTCGTCGCGTATATGGATGTCGATCTCTCCACCGATCTGAATGCGCTGCTGCCGCTGGTCGCACCACTGGTCTCCGGTCATTCGGATCTGGCGATCGGTACCCGGCTGGGCTCCGGGTCCCGGGTGGTGCGCGGACCGAAACGCGAATTCATCTCCCGCTGCTACAACCTGCTGCTGAAGGCTTCACTGCGGGCACACTTCTCCGACGCCCAGTGCGGTTTCAAGGCCATGCGCACCGAGGTGGCGCGCAAACTGCTCCCGCTGGTCGAGGACGGGGAGTGGTTCTTCGACACCGAACTGCTGGTCATCGCCGAACGCGCCGGGCTGCGGATCCACGAGGTCCCGGTGGACTGGATCGACGACCCCGACAGCCGCGTCGATATCGTCGATACCGCCTACAAGGACCTGCGCGGCATCTGGCGGATGGGCCGCGCGCTGGCCACCGGGTCGCTTCCGCTGGCCGAGCTCCGCACGGCGGTGGGCCGCGAGCCGCTGGTGCCCGGGGTGCCGCTCGGCATGGTGGGCCAGCTGGTGCGGTTCGCGCTGGTGGGGGTCGGCTCCACCCTCGCCTACATGCTGCTCTACCTGCTGCTGCAACCGATGACCGGTGCGCAGGTCGCCAATTTCGCGGCCCTGTTGATCACCGCGGTCGGCAATACCGCCGCCAACCGGGCATTCACCTTCGGGGTGCGCGGGCAGAGCGGGATGGTGTCGCACCAGTTCCAGGGTCTGCTGATCTTCGGGTTCGGGCTGCTGGTCACCAGCGGTTCGCTGTTCGTCCTGCACCACTGGGCGCCCGGCGCCGCGGTGCAGCTGGAGTTGTTCGTCCTGGTCGTCGCGAACCTTATCGCCACTCTCGCGCGGTTCGTCGGGCTGCGCTGGGTGTTCCGTGGGAGCGGCCGCCCCGCACCGGTAGCCGAGGAGGTCGCTCGATGACGGCGACCGCCGCCGCGGCCGGAACCGGGGCGCCCCCGGCAACCACGACCGCTACCGGACCGGCACGCGCGAACCGCTGGGAGTACCCCGCGGCGGCGGCGCTGCTGCTCGCCACCGGACTCGCCTATCTGTACAACCTGAGTGCCAACGGCTGGGCCAACTCCTTCTATTCGGCCGCCATCCAGGCGGGTTCGGTGTCGTGGAAGGCGTTCTTCTTCGGTTCCTCCGATGCCGCGAATTCCATCACCGTGGACAAGGCGCCCGCATCGCTGTGGCTCATGGAGCTGTCGGTGCGCCTGTTCGGTCTGAGCAGCTGGAGCATCCTTGTGCCCCAGGTGCTGCTGGGGGTGGCGACGGTGGCGCTGGTCCGGACGATCGTGCGGCGTTCGTTCGGCCCGGCGGCCGGATTGATCGCCGGGCTGGCATTGGCGGTGACCCCGGTGTTCGCGCTGATGTTCCGGTTCAACAATCCGGACGCGCTGCTGGTGTTGCTGATGGTCGCCGCGGTGTGGGCGATGACGCGCGCGCTGGACGACGGACGCGGGCGCTGGCTGGTACTCACCGGGACCTTCATCGGATTCGGTTTTTTGGCCAAACAGTTGCAGGTCATGCTGGTGGTGCCCGTCCTCGCGCTGGTCTATCTTTTCGCCGGACCACCGCGACTCGGCAAACGTATCGCGCAACTCTTCGCCGCCGGTGCCGCCATGGTGGTGGCCGCGGGCTGGTGGATTCTGGCCGTGGAACTGTGGCCGGCCGATTCGCGCCCGTATATCGGTGGTTCGCAGAACAATTCGATCATCGAACTGACCCTCGGCTACAACGGGCTGGGGCGATTGAACGGTAACGAGACGGGCAGTGTCGGCCCGGGCGGTGAACTGCCGCCCGGCGGCAACGGTATGTGGGGCCGGACCGGGATAACCCGGATGTTCGACCAGATGCAGGGCGGGCAGATCGCCTGGCTGATCCCCGCGGCACTGGTCGCGCTGGTCGCCGGACTGCTGCTGCGCGGCCGGGCGGCCCGCACCGACGCTCCCCGCGCGCAGGTGCTGCTGTGGGGTGGCTGGCTGCTGGTCACCGGGCTGGTGTTCAGCTTCATGGCCGGGATCTTCCACCAGTACTACACGGTGGCGCTGGCCCCGGCTGTCGCCGCGCTGGTGGGTATCGGCGCGGTGCTGTTCTGGCGCGAGCGGTCCCGGTGGTGGGTGCGTGTGGCGGCCGCGCTCGCAGTCGGCTCGACCACCGCCACGGCCTGGATGTTGCTTTGGCGCAGTGCGGAGTTCCTGCCGTGGCTGCGGTGGGCGGTACTGGCCGGCGGTATCGTCGCGACGATCGCGCTTCTCGTACCGCTGCCCGGCCGAGCTACCGTGGCGGCGGCGGTTCTCGCCGCGGCGGTGGGCTTGGCCGGACCGGTCGCCTACACAGTGGACACGCTGAACACCGGCCACGCCGGCGCGATTCCGACCGCTGGGCCGAACACGGGGATGTTCGGCGGTATGCGGCCGCCAGGTATGGGCGGCGAGGGATTCCCGGTCGGAATGGACGCTGGTCCGGGCGGGATGCCGGGGATCGCCGGCGGCCCCGCTGGGATGCCCCCCGGCAGGAACGATGGAACCGGCGGATTTCCCGGGATGAACGGCGGACCCGCGGGGATGCCGAATATCGACGGCAGTACGGGTGGGATGCCTGGTATGGACGGCGGACCCGGCGGCATGCCCGGGACGACGACCGGCGGCGGGACCGGACCCGCCGGGGGCGCGATCGGCGGTGACGGTGGTCGCGACGGCAACCGCCGGGGCGGGCCCGGCGGCGGATTCCTGAACGCGAGCAGTCCCAGCGATGCGCTGGTGGCGCTGCTGCGGGAGAACGGCGACGCCTACACCTGGGCGGCGGCCACCATCTCCTCCAACGGCGCCGCCGGATATCAGCTGGCCACCGAACTGCCGGTCATGCCGATCGGCGGGTTCAACGGCAGCGACCCCTCCCCCACGCCGGCGCAGTTCCAGCAGTACGTGGCCGCCGGGCAGATCCACTACTTCATCGGTGGCGGATCCGGGCCGGGCGGTCGGCAGGGCACGTCCTCCGCGATATCCCAATGGGTCGCGGACAACTTCACCGCGAAGGACGTGGACGGGGTCACGCTCTACGACCTCACCGCGCCGAAGTGAGCCGGCCTCGACGCCGATGGCCTGGACCGTTCCGTATCGGGTCCGGGCCATCGGCGTTCCGACGCGCCGTGCCGGTCGGGCCCGCGGAACACTCGGCGGAGGCGCCGTAGCGCCACTGCCGGCTCGATTGTCCGAGTCGGACCTCGCGGACCCGGCCGGACAGGGCGCGCTCCGCACCGCCTATCGGAACGAGACTGTGGTGCAGAGGTTTCCACGATCCAATGCCGACTCGAGCAAATATCCGGCGATCTGCTCCGATTGATTCTTCTCCGCTATTACGCGAGGTTCTCCGTCCGCCAGGGGAACGGCGATCCCACGGGCGGCACCGGCCGGCATCGAACCACCCGGCGAACGAGATAATGCCCGCGGGCGTGAAACAAGGACCCAATTCCGAAAACCGACCGGAATGCACTATTCGACAGGCCGTCCGAGACAGCGGGAAATTCCGAGCGGCACGCGCCCGCGCATTGCCTATAATTCACCAAGTTCTGAAATTTCGACGTTCCGGACAGCCGGATTCCCCTGGACGCCGCGCGCCGGAACGCTAGGATCGACCGAGCTGCCTGTCACGACCAGGCAATTCTTCATATCGGTACCGCTGGGCAGGAAACATGGTGATATACGGGAACAGTGGAGTTCTCGCCACGAAAAAGGCCAAAGGCATTGTGGCGAAAGAGCAGTTGGCGCCCCGTGACGCGGTGTTCGTCTACGACGAAACCGAGCGGCACCCGACCAATATCGTTGCGGTCTATGTTTTCGACGCCACCGGGGCCGAACCGGTGGATACCGCCGCGTTGCGAGATTGGGCGCGGGCACGGCTGGGCTTCGCACCCCTGTTCCAGCGACGATTGCGACGTGTCCCACTGGATCTGGACCTGCCGTACTGGGTTCCCGATCCGGCATTCGATATCGCCGAGCACGTGGTGGCCGGACCGTCGGGAGCCGACTGGGACACCGTGCGCGCCCGGCTCGCGGAAATAACCATGGCGCGTATGGATCTCACACGACCGCCATGGCAGATCCAGGTGTTCGACCGAGTCCGGGCCGTTCCGGAGATCCCGGGAGAGGCCACGGTCGTCGCACTGAAATTCCACCACAGCGCCTGCGACGGTGTGGCGACCCGGGAACTCGAACTGGAACTCTTCGGCGGCCGGGAGGCGCCGGCCGCACCGACGGCGAATCGGTGGTCGAGATCGGCGGCGGGGTTACGTGCCGCCGCGCTGTTTCCCTACCGTATAGGCCGTTTCGCAATGGGACTGTCGCGTACCCGGGCGGCGAACGCCACCGCGCGCGCCCGGATCGAGGCCGGCCTGCTGCACGAACCGGCGCCCGTACGCCCCGCGACCCGCTTCAACCGCGCGATCGGCCCGACCGTACTGATCGAGCAGGTGTTCCTGCCGTTGCCCGAGGTGACGGCATTGCGCGACCGGTCCGCCGAACGCGTCACGGTCAACGATGTCATGCTGACCGTGGTGTCCGGTGCGCTCGCCGCCTACCTCGACGAGAAGGGTGAGACGCCACCGGAGGGACTCGCGGCGATGGTTCCGATGTCGATGCGCGGGATCGCGCAATGGGATTCGGCGAATCAGCTGTGCCAGATGACGGTCGATCTGCATACCGGTCACCGGGATCCACGTGCGCGATTGGCGGCGATCCGGGAGTCGGTACGCCGGGAACGGCGCCGGAACAGCGATCCGGCGGTACTCCGGCACGCCGCGCGGGTCGAGACCGCGCCGGCGTGGTTGTTGCGGGTGGCCGGCCGGGCGCGAGCACATCGCTCGTTCACCGATCTGTCCTCGGTACCGCTGCACAACACCACGATCAGCAATGTCCCGCCGCTGGGTGCCGGGCTGACCTTCCGCGGCGCGCCGGTGCTGCGGGCGTTCGGTGTCCTGCCGCCGATGGACGGTGACGGTCTGCGGCACCTGATCTCGGCCCAGGGCGAGGAGATCGTGCTCACCATCAGCGTCGACAAGGCGATGATGCCGGACCCCGACCGCTACCGGGAGCTGCTGCGGGAATCGTTCCGCGAGCTGGTGGAAGCCCTCGACTGACGCGCCGCGGGCCCCGCCGGATACCGGCGGGGCCCGGCGAGACCGCGGCCGCGGTGGGTTCAGGAGGTCAGCGCACCGGCCAGCAGTGGCCAGGATCGGTGCAGATCATCCTGCCAATACCCCCACGAATGGGTGCCGGAAGGACGGAGGTCGTAGACGATATCGGTCCGGCCGAGCTCCTGGGTGCGGCGCTGGAGCGCCCGGGTGCAGTAGTCGGCCGCGGCCTCGATTCCGCCGCCGACGAGCAGCTGGTTCCACAGCATCTTCTGATTACCGTCGAGCCGTGGGTCGTCGGCGCTGTCGTATCGCCCGGCCAGCCCGGTGCCGCTGGTGATGTACATGGGGATATCCGGGAGCCGGTGGGCCTGCAGGTAGGGGTCGTGTTCCCGCCACCCCGGACCGTCGGTCGGGCCCCACATGTTCTCGGCGTTGCCGCCGCCCAGACTTACCACCAGGGTGACGAACGCCTGACCGAGCAGGTCGCTGGTCATCGCACATCCGCTGTACGCCGCCGCCGCGCTGTAGAGGTGGGGCGCGCGGATGGTGAGGTCGAGTACCGAGGTCGCGGCCATCGAGATCCCCGCGATCGCGTTCCGGCCCGTGGTACCGAAAGCGGCATCGAGTACGGGCGGTAGTTCTTCGGTGAGGAAGGTCGCCCACATGTTCCGGCCGTTGTTGCCCAGTTTCGCGGCCAGGCCGGAATCCTCTTGCTGCCAGTCGGTGTAGTAGCTGAAGGCCCCCTCGCGGGGGATCACCACATTGACGTGTTCACCGGCGAAGAATTCGGACACGTCGGTCTGCGCGGACCAGGTCGCGGCGTCTTCGCCGCCGCCGGCACCGTTGAGCAGGTAAAGGGTCGGCGCGGGGGTACCGGTATCGGCCGGGCGCAGGACCTGCAGCGGGATATCACGCCGCATGGCCGGTGAGTACACCGTGACCTCGACCGATCGTCCGGCACCGGGCGCGAGCGAGACGATATGCGCTCCCGGGGTGGCGGCGGCGCGTGGTGCCGCGCCCAGGGCGAGAACGAACAGTATTGCCAGCAGATATGCCGGCGCGGTCCTGCTACGTGAAATCATCAATTCGTATACGTGGCTTTCGAGCACGGGGTCCACCCGTGGTGACCGGGTGGACCCCCTTTCCGACCGGCGATCTATTTGCCGGGCGCGGGCGTGCCCCCGCTCAGGGTGATCAGCGCGTTGACGATACTCGTGCCGACACCTCCGGCGCTGGCGGTGCCCATGCCCAGTATTTCGAAGAGAGATCCCATGTCGTGCTCCTTGCAGTGCTGAATTAACGGAATTCCGATCGGAATTTCGGTGAAAGTGGGTGTATCGTTCGCCGAATCAGGCGGCGACGCTTCCCTGTAGGGAACCGATGAAAACATCGAGGAGGCCGTCACCCGCGACGGCCGAACCGAGTGCCGGAATCAACGCGGTGAGCAGATCGGTCAACGAACCCATAGTGAACTCCTCGAGAGGGGTGAGACGTCCTCGCGGATCCGGCCTACAGCCGGAGAGGACGGTCACGGCCGCGGTGTCCCGCAGTGACCCAGGCAACATAACAAGCGACCAGTTTTCTCGCAACGAATTCCTCTAAATTTGAGTTACAGGAAACAGGCAATCAACTGGCAACCGACCGCGACGCGCTCCGCTCGCCGCCGGAACCCCGACGGGTGATACACGGCGGGGCTGCCGCCCGGTGATGAAATCGCCGAACGCACGGCGCCGACGCGAGAAACCGGCATCGCCAGGCGCAGGAAGCCGCGGGTGTCTGGGTCGGATACCGCACCGGAACCCGCACTCGAAGGCATCGGCCGCCCCGCCCTCAGGCGACAACCCGACCCGGCTCACCCAGCGGCTGCGCACTCCTCTGCTGCGGCACGCGGCCCGGGCCGGATCACAAGCCCACCCGGCGGTCTCGACGGCGAACGCCGCCCGTGTCGAGCGAACGTGCCGGCACACCGGCAGGCGATGGACTGCCCGGCGCGAGAACGCCCATCCACCACGCGGCAGCCCGCCACGCCGGAGAGGCAAGAGCGGGAGACGAATCGGCGCTGATATGGCGATGGCTCGGACCGGCCGGGTCCGAGCCATCGACGTATCAGCGCACCGTAGGCGGCGGACTCAGGCGAACACCTGGGTGAGGTCGCCGTAGAGCCGCTGCTCGGTGCACTGGGTGTCCGCGTCGAAACTCGCGTACACCGCCCCGGGGATATCGAGTTCCGTACCGTTCTTCAGCCAGTAGTGGATCCGGATCTCGAAGGTGACCTCGGCCGTACCGTCCGCCGCGGTCTGCGGCTCCATCCAATGGAAAATGGTGTGCCGAATCTTGGTGGTCTGGTCGAGCACGTACCGGATGGAGGCGGAGGCCGCTTCCCGGCCGGTCACGGGGTCGGCATTGGCGAAGGTCAGCTTCACGTCGTCGGTCATCAACTGCACGGCATCGGCCAACCGGCCGGAGTCGATGTGCTCGTAGTAGTCCTCCACGGCCTTCCGGACGGACGTCATCAACCCACTCCTTGCTGAGTTCCCTGAAAAGAGAATGGTTTTCGATTACTGCGAGCACACAGTAGTAGAAGTTCACCGCGAGCGCGCTCGGATCGAAGGGATCGGAGAGAAAGCCGGCCGGCGACGACACACGGAGCAGACTTCTCGCGTCGACACCGGGCAGCCCGAGATCGCAACCTCGGAAACCCCGATAGCAGGACGGGCCGGGCTTTCCGGCGCGCGGCCCGTCCACCTACGGCAAGTTCGCTCCGCGGTACGCGGTGAACAAGCCCAGGATGGCGATCAGGATGGTCGCGGCGGCGGCCCAACCCGCGAGGACACCGGCGCCGACAGCAATCGTCACGGCGACGACCAACGCGAGCAAGGGGTGAACAGGGCGTGGCTCTCGCGGCGAAGGACGAGTTGCCTCGACGTCGGGCGATGCGCTCATTCGATACTCCTTTGGGTTGAGAACTGGATTGCGGAGATTCAGCCACCTTCGCCTGTATATGAACAGATAGTTTGTTTCTGATGGTTAAACCATGACGCAACCTTGATACTTAGAGTCTTGCAATCGGTTTCACACCAGGTCAAGCCGCCATGCGCCGAAAGATGTTCTGGTGAAGAGAAGTTGAAAACAGGTGAAAGGGGCTCTCCGGCCCGCCGACAACCACCATGGAGAAGAGATGGCGAAGCGACCGCTCAAACCCCCTGACGTTCCCCCCGGCGCCCGGTACGAGTTCTTCATGTTCATGCAGCGTCTCGTCACCGACAACGGAGATCTGTCGACTCCTGCCCTCGGAAAGCTGATCGGACACTCACATCAGGCGGTGTACAAGACACTGACCGGGACTACCATGCCGAGCCGAGCCATCGCCGAACGGCTCGCGCAGGCACTTGGCGGCGATACGGCCAGGGGTAGGGCGCTGAGCCTATGGGAGAAAGGAGTCCGGGAGCAGCGAGGGTTCGCCGACGCGACCTCGAATCACACGCCGAGGTCTCGGGCCGACGCCGCACAGGAAGGAGGAGACCCGAATATTCGGCCGACCACCGCGCCACGCGGTGGTGCTCTGACAAAGCTGGACAAGGCCCGCGCATACTGGGCCGAAGAAGACCTTGCGTCGTCCTGGGAGAACCGTCCCAGCAAGACCATGCTTTGGGACCCCGACCGCCTGGCCTCTGCAGCATTTGCGGACGAGATCTGGCGGCTGGTCTCTGCGGCCGGCGGTGACCCACGCCTGTTCACTGCGGACAGTGCCCGGTCCGGCTTCCCCGACTGGATAACCGGCGATGCCCTCCCGACTACCCATAATCTGCTCAACTTCGCATACGAGTTGCGCTTGGACGAGCTGCAGCAGGCTCGCCTGTCGGCCCTCCACGCGGCTGCCGTCGAAGAGCAGCGTCCTCCACCGAACGTATACCGAACCTGAATCGGATCGGATCCACCGTGTCGAATCGTGAGACTGGTCTCGACACGGTGGAGCTGGGAAATCGACCGGTCGTCCAGAGGTCGACTCGAGTAACCGATGCGGCCGCAGTACCGCGGGAGGCGTGAGTGGGGCACCCGGCCTCGAGGCCGGGTGCCCCACTCACATCGCGGGAGCGTGCGCCGCCGCCTGGATGGCCTCGGCCTCGTGATCGAGCAATACGTCCCCACCTTGCGTCGAGACGATCGGGCTGTACGGGTCCGGCTCGTAGGGGTCGCCGAGCAGTTCGCGCAGCACCGCCAGCCCGCAGAACGGCACATAGTGCGGGCTGTATCCACCCTCCTGGACGAACGCGATCCGCCCCTCGCAGAGTTCGGCCGCCACATCGAGCACGCGCCGGGTGAGCCGGGCGAATCCGGCACTGGTGACCATCTGGCGGGCCAGCGGATCCATGATGCTCGCGTCGAAACCGGAGGCCACCAGGATCAGCTCGGGCCGGAACTCGCGCAGCGCCGGCAGCACGACCTCGTCCATGGCGTGCACATGGGCGGCGTCACCACTGGCGGGCGGCAGCGGGATATTGATCGAGAAGCCCTCCCCCGCACCGGTGCCCCGCTCCTCCAGGTAGCCGGAGTTCGGCGGGAAGCACAGATGTTGATGCAGCGAAACGGTGAGTACCGACGGGTCGCTGTACCAGATCTCCTGAGTGCCGTTGCCGTGGTGGACATCCCAATCCACCACGGCCACCCGTTCCAGCCCGAGGACGTCCTTGGCGTAGGCGGCGGCTATCGAAATATTGTTGAAAATGCAGAACCCCATCCCACCGGCCCGGTACGCGTGATGTCCCGGCGGGTTGACCAGCGCGTAACCGGTATCGATGGTCCGGGAGACCACCTGATCCACGAGTTGGATCGCACCGCCTGCGGACAGCGCCGCGATCTCGTAACCCCCGCGCCCGAACGGCGAACAACCGTCCCCGGCGTCGCCGCCCTTCGGCAGGAGGCTCTCCTCCTTGATCCGGGCCAGATGCTCGGCGGTATGGACGCGGAGGATATCCGCCTCGGTGGCCGGGACCGCCCGCACCGGTCGCAGCCGGTCGAGCAACCCGGAAACGGCGACCAGTTCGTGGAACCGGCGTTTGGTATCGGGGTGGGCGAGATGGTGACCTATCGGCTGGAGTCCGGTGGTCGCATCGGCGGGGAACAAGCTCCCCGAACCGGTGTCGGCCCATCCGTAGACCGTGTTCCAGACATATCCGATTGTCATGGTCGAACTCCTTGGTGTCCCGCTACCCGCGCGAGCGGGCGCCGGACGGCAAACCGCGCGCAATCGATCGACAGCGCCAGCTCATCGAGCCACAACCGGTCCGGCCGTGCAACCGGAACGCGAATGTTGGGAGGACTCCCCGGGGAGGACAGTTCCGCAATCGGAAGCGCCGATCCAGGACCGGTGGACCAACGCGCGAAGCCGCGCACTTGTAAACCCATGTCCGAATCGAGCGGGGCGGCGGTCGAGTATCTCGGATTTACCGACCGCCGCCCCGGTAGCTACCGACGGTACGGGCCACGGCAACTCATCGGTGTCGCGAAAGATTCTTCGAAAACACAGGTGGGAGCAGAATTCATCGCGTCGTCGCCCGGTGCCCGCGCGGGGGTGCCAGAGTCGGACGGTATGAGCGTTCTGCGTCGGGCCGCGGCCGGTTGCGCCGCCGGGCTGGGTCTCGTCCTGCTTGCCGCGTGCGCCGGGTCGGAGGGGCCCGCCCTCGCGACTCCGGGGGTTGTGCCGCTGGTCTCCACCGATGACCTTCCCGCCGCCGGGCCCGGCGAGGTACATCTGTTCGGGTTCAACGATCTGCACGGTCATCTCGAACCGCCGGAGGCGAGCAACGGTCTGGTCGGCGAGTACACGGCGGGCGGGGCGGCCTATCTGGCGACTCACCTGGACCGGTTGCGTGCGGCCTACCCGGACAGTGCCGTGCTCTCGGCCGGGGACAATATCGGCGCCAGTCCACTGGTGTCATCGTTGTTCCACGACGAGCCGACCGTCACGTTCCTGAACGAGGCGGGAGTGGCGGCATCCGCGGTGGGCAATCACGAACTCGACCACGGGGTAATGGAACTGGCGCGGCTGCGCAAAGGCGGCTGCGCGGTGGACGGATGCTCGCCCGGTGCACCGTTCGCGGGGGCCCGATTCGATTTCCTGGCCGCGAACCTCACGAACTCGCGCGGTGAGCCGCCCCCGGAGGTGCGGCCCTGGACCATGCTGGAGGTCGGCGGGCACAAGATCGGGGTGGTGGGGACCGTCACGCCCGACACGGTGAACCTCGTTTTTCCCGAAGGTATCCGCGGTTACACGTTCGGTGATCAGGCCGAGGCGATCAACAAATATGTACCCGCCATGACACAGGCGGGCGCGGAAACCGTGGTGGCGCTGGTGCACGACGGCGGCGCCCAGGGGACACCGGCGAAAACCACGGATTACAACGGTTGCGCCGATATCGACCCGCAAGTGCCCGATCTCGCCGCCCGCACCGACCCGGCGGTCCAGGTGCTGTTCACCGCGCACAGCCACCAGTCCTATGTGTGCGAATTCGACGGCAAGGTGGTGACCCAGGGCGCCTCCTACGGTCGGCTGATCACCGATGTGACGCTGCGCTTCGCCGACGGGAAGGTCACCGCGGCGGCGGTGAACCGGGTGGTCACCCGGGATGTCGAACCCGATCCGTCGGTCACCGGCCTGATCGACTTCTTCTCCGGACAGGCGGCACCGCGCGCCGGGCGGGTGGTCGGTACCGCCACCACGCCGCTGCCGCGCACCGGCGCCACGGGTGAATCACCGCTGGGAGCGGTGATCGCCGACGCAATGCTCGAAGTCACCGGTGAGTCGGCGCAGGCGGTGGCGGCCTTCATGAACCCCGGCGGGGTCCGTGCCGATATCGATCCCGGCCCGATCACCTACGGCGCCATCTACGAAACCCAGCCGTTCGGAAACCAGGTCGTCACGCTGACACTCAGCGGCCGTCAGCTCCTCGAACTACTGGAACAGCAGTGGGACAACGAGAGCAAACCGGCGGTCCTCTCGGTCGCCGGTATCTCCTATGCGTACGACGAGTCCGCGGCCCCGGGTGCGAAGGTGGCCGGCGCTTCGGTGCGGATCGGCGGGCAACCGCTGAACGAGCTCGCCACCTACCGGGTGAGCACCAATAATTTCCTCGCCTCCGGCGGGGACGGTTTCACGGTCTTCACTCGCGGCACCGATACGACCGTCGGTCCTACCGATCTCGACGCGCTGGAAACCTATCTTCGTGAGGAAGGTCCGGTAGCCGCGCCCGGGCAACGCGTGCAGCGTCGCTGAAGCAGCATCGAAGACGTAGAAAACCCGGAAAGCTATTCCTGACCCGGCGAAATCGATGGACCGGCGGCGCGATTCCGGACGTACTCGCCGACCCGACCGGCCTGCCCCGGACCGCGCCCGGCTCCCCGTATGGTCCGGAGTGCTCGATCCGCACGCGTACCACTTCCCACCCGATCACCGAGAGAGAAGGGGTTACACATGTCGATCCGCACCACCACCGCTGCCGCGCTCGCCGCACTGGCCGTCCCCGCCGCGGTCGCCCTCGCCGCCGCCCCGGCGGCCACCGCGCAACCCACCGAGGGAACCGTCGACCAGCAGGACAGCCGGCCCGGCCTCCTGGGCATTCCGGGCCTTCCCGGTATCGAAGACCTGTTTCCGGGTCTCGGCCTGCCCGTCCAGGACGACCCTGAAGACGAGCCGGCGCCCGGTGACACCGACCAGCAGAACCCTGGTGACACCGATCAACAAGCTCCCGGTGACACCGACCAGCAGGCACCGGGCGACACGGACCAGCAGGCACCGGGCGACACCGACCAGCAGGCACCGGGCGACACCGACCAGCAGGCACCGGACGGCACCGACCAGCAGGGACCGGCCATCGATCAGCAAGCTCCCGTCATCGACCAGCAGAGCAGTCTTCAGGACTACGGCCCCGCGGAGTAGCGGAGGAAGCTGCCGCCGGGTGTGACCGAGCCGGCGCGACCACTGCCACCGGGTGGTTATGGGGCCTCGCCCGGCGGCAGTGCCGCCCCGGCCCGCCGGCGATCAGGCCCCGGGGGCGTCTCGGATCCAGGGCCGTACCCACCGCGGCGCAGCAGGTCGGTAGCCTCCCACCGCGGCGAAAGCGGTCGGCGGCGCCCCGCGGCGGATCAGGTCGGTGAACCCGCCGCCGCGCCGGTTGCCAGGTCCGCGCCCCAGCGTTCGACGGCCGCGTCGAGATCCAGCGGGTGGGGCCGCAGGTCCTCGGTATCGGGCCAGTCGGCGCGGGGCACCCGCCACATCACCTCGAACTCGTTTCCGTCCGGGTCTTTCGCGTAGAAGGATTTGGACATCAGATGGTCGGAGGCACCGACCAGCGCGTCCCGGGCCCGCAGCCGGCGCCCGACTTCGGCGAGTTCACCGAGCGTGCCGACCTCCCAGGCCAGGTGGTAGAGGCCCACACTGCCGGGATGGGGCGCCGGGGCGCGGTCACCCAGCGCGAACAGTCCCAGATCGTGGTCGTTCTCGGTGTCCGGGGCCCGGAGAAAGGCGGCCCGGCCCGGGACCCGGTGGGCGACGACGAACTGCAGGGTGGCGGTGTAGAAGTCGACTGCGCGGTCCAGGTCGCGGATATAGAGGACGGCGTGGTTCAGCCTGCGTACGGCCATATCGGTTCCTTCGGTGTGGACCGCTGGTGGGCGGAGTTGTCAGAGCGCGGCGGCGACGGCGCTGTGCAGGGAGGTGGCGGGCCGGCCGAGCAACTCGGTCAGATCGGGTGCGATGGTAGCGAGCGCGCCTTCGGCGATCCGCGTATCGGCGTCGACGAGGAGTTCGACCAGGAACCCGGGCAGGCCCGCACCGGCGAGTATTTCGGCGTACTGCGCGGCGGGGAGATCGGTGTAGGTGACGTTCTTCCCGGATACCGCGGATGCTTCGGCGGCGAGGTCGTCCAGCGTCCAGGCCGTGTCACCGGTCAGCTCGTAGATCTTGCCCGCCTGGTCGTCGGGGGAGGTCAGGACGACGGCGGCGGCCTCGGCCAGGTCGGCGCGGGTGGCCGAGGCGATCGCGCCCCGGCCCGCGGCGCCTCCGAGGGTGCCGCGCCGGACCGAGTCGGCGAGGCCGGCGGTGTAGTTCTCGGTGTACCAGCCGTTGCGCAACAGCACGGTGGGCAGTCCCGAAGCGCTGAGCCGGGCCTCGGTGTCGCGGTGCACCCGGGCCAGGGACAGTGGGTTGGTATCGGCGGCGACGATCGAGGTGTAGGCCACGAGCCCGACACCGGCCCGGGCCGCGGCGTCGACCACGGCGGCGTGCTGGACGAGCCGGAGGTCGTCGGGACCGTTGGCGGATACGAACAGCAGCTTGTCGGCATCGGTGAACGCGGGGACGAGTGTTTCGGGCCGGTCGTAGTCGGCGATGCGCACTGTGACACCCCGGGCGGCCAGGTCGGCGGCCCTGGTCGTATCGCGGACAGCCACCGCCAGTTGCGCGGCCGGTACGCCCCGCCGCAGCAGGGCGTCCACCGCGAGGCGGCCGAACTGTCCGGTGGCACCGGTGACGACGAACATGAGGAGCTCCTTCTCGGTCGGGCTTCGAGTGCGCGGATCCGACCACCAAAGTACACGGTGAAATAGTTAGCGCAAACTATTGGTAAGTGCTCTCCGGTGGTTACCATGACGGTATGGACGTAGCGGAACCCTCTCCGGACAGCACGACCGCGGCGTTGCCCTTCGATGTCTTCGCCCGGGCCTGCCCCTCGCGCCCGGTGCTCGAACACCTCACCGGACGCTGGGGAACCCTGGTGCTCGCCGGGCTGGCGGACGGTCCGCTCCGGTTCGGTGACCTGCGCCGACGCATCGACGGGGTGAGCGAGAAGATGCTCGCCCAGACTCTTCAGCAGCTGGAACGCGACGGTTTCGTACACCGCGAGGTCCGCCGCGCCATCCCGCCCCACGTGGAGTACAGCCTCACCGATCTGGGCGCCGATACCGCGCCGCGGCTCCTCGAACTCATCGGTTTCCTCGAGACGCGGATGCCCGAAGTCCTCGACGCCCAGCGCCGCCACGCCGAGTCACGAAGCGACGTCGCCACCTGACCTGCCGCGGCAACTGTGCGCGGCGACCGCTCCCGGCCCGAAACCGGCGCACCACTTTCGGCCGCGACGCGAGATATCAGGGTGCGACCGAAGCGCGCAGGATATTGCGCGGGGTGGGTCCGAGGACGGTGGTGATCGCGGCCAGCCCGACCGGTTCGGCGACCAGGTCGCGCCACGGCAGGGTGTGGTGGGTGCGGGTGAGGAATTGCACCGCGTGGGCCAGGTGGCGTGGTTCGTAGTTGTGCACACCCGTGACCGTCAGCCAGCCGCGCACCACGGCTTCGGGATCCACGGCCACGGTGGGGCCGGGAGTAACCGAACCGGCGAGCACCAGCGTCCCGCCGAGGTCGAGCCGGCCGAGGGCCGCGGCCACGGCGGCCGTCGAGCCGGAGAAGTCGAACGCGATATCGACGGGGCCGCCGTTATCGGCTGCGGCACCGAAGCGCCGGGCCAGATCGCGCCGCTCCCGGTGGGGGTCGGTGATCCGGACCTGCGCGCCCCGATCGGCACAGGCGGCGACGGCGGTGATGCCGAGCATTCCGGCGCCACAGACCAGCACCCGCCGCCCGGACAGTTCACCGGCGGCTTCCAGGGCCGCCATGACGGTGGCGGTCGCGCAACCGGCGGGCGCGGCGACGGCGTCGGGGACCTCGTCGGGTACCGCCACCGTGCCGACTCCCGCGGGCAGCAGGATGTGTTCGGCGTACCCGCCGGACAGCGGCCAGTCGCCGGTGAACGCCTCGTGCCCGACCTTGCGCACCCGCGCACATTTGGCGGTGAAACCGCGCCGGCAGCGGGCGCAGCGCCCACAGGCGGCGGTCACCGACCAGACCACGCGTTCGCCGATCTCCCGGCCGGCGTCCGGCCCGGCCGCCACCACCCGCCCGACCGCTTCGTGTCCGAGGATGGACGGCGACGGGGCGGCGCGCCGGCCGGAGACCGTATGCAGATCGCTGCCGCAGACCGTGGCCAGATCCACGCGTACCAGCAGTTCCCCACGGACGGGTTCGGGCAACTCCACATCGCGCAGTCGCACACCCGCTTCCGACCAGATCGCCGCGCGGGTCAGACGACGAGTGACCGTATCCATCCGGACAGCCTTTCGATGGTGTAGACGATGACGAAGACGACGATCACGATCGCGCCCGCGATATCGAAGTTCAGGGTGCGGATGGATTCGAAGAGCAGATAACCGATTCCGCCCGCGCCGACGATGCCGAGCACGGTGGAGGTGCGGATGTTCACATCGAGCAGATAGAGCCCCGCGCCGATCAGCGCGGGCACCGCCTGCGGGATCACCGCGGCGAACAGTGTCTTCCACCAACCCCCACCGACCGCGCGCACCGCTTCCAGCGGCCCCGGGTCGATCTCCTCGACCGCGTCGGCGACGAGTTTGCCCAGGAACCCGATGGATCCGATGGCCAGCGCGCAGGTCCCGGCGATGGGTCCCAGGCCGAGCGCGGCGACGAACACCACGGCGACGATCAGTTCCGGTACCGCCCGCACCACCAGGATCCAGGCGCGGGCGAACCAGTAGATCACCGGATGCGGAGTCACGTTGACCGCCGCCACCACGCCGAGCGGGACGGAGAGCACCACCCCGATCGCGGTCGCCACCACGCCGATCGCGACGGTTTGCAGTGCGGCGTCGAACAGTTCGGTACCGAGGGCACCGAAATCCGGCGGGATCATCCGGCCGAACACTCCCAGCGACTGCCACGGCCAGGTGAACAGCGCCCATGGATCGATCTCCAGGACCACCAGCGAGGCCAGGCAGGTTCCGGTGGCCAGCGCACCGAAGGCGAAACGGGTCCGGCGGTCCCGGCGCGGCCCGGAGCGCGAAGGGATGAGCAGCGTGCGGCGAATGACGATGGTGAGCACTTCCATGGCGGCGATGATCACCAGGATCACCCCGACGATCCCCAGCGCACGCGGGTAGATCAATCCGCGCAGGGCGTCCTGCAGGGCGAACCCGATCCCACCGGCACCGACGAAACCGAGCACTACCGACATCCGCAGGTTGATATCGATGCGGTACACGAACGCGCCGATCCAGGCGGGCATCACCTGTGGCACCACGGCGTTGAGCATTTCGCGGAAGTAGCCCGCGCCCGTCGCCCGGACCGCTTCACGTGGACCGGGATCGGTGTGCTCGATGGCGTCGGCGAAGAGTTTGCCCAGCATCCCGATCGAGTGCAGGGCCAGCGCGAGCACCCCGGGCAGGACACCGATCCCCAGTGCCCGCACGAACAACGCGGCGAACAGCAGGTCGGGCATGGCCCGGCAGAAGGTGATCACCGCGCGGGCCGCGCCGTGGACGGCCGGGTGCGGTGTGGTGTTGCGGGCGGCCAGGAAGGCCAGCGGCACCGAGACCGCCGCGGCCAGGACCGTGCCGAGGACCGCCATCAGCAGCGTCTCGACGGCCAGGACCGATATCCGGCCGGGGTCGTCGAGCCGTGGCGGCAGCATCCGGTCCAGCAGCGCGGCGATCTCGTCCAGGCCGTCGAGCAGGGTGGCGGGGGCGAAATCGATGTACCAGGCCCCGGCCAGGGTGACCAGGACCGCCGCCGCGGCCGGCGTCCGCAACATCACGCGGCGGATCGCTTCCGGGGCAGGAGGTTTCGCTCCGGCGCGCTCGGTACGCAGCAGCGTGCTCATCGTGACCCGGTCGCGTGGGAACCCGCGGTGGCCGGCTCCACCCGCCGGTAGATCTCCATGACCTCGTCGCGGGAGAGCCCGACGGCCGGGCGGTCGAGCACCTTGGTCCCGCCGCGCAAACCGACCAGCCGATGCGCCCAGCCCATCGCCAGATCGACCTGGTGCAGGGTGCACAGCACGGTCAGTTTCTCCTCGATGCAGACCCGGAACAGCAGGTCCATCACCACCGCGGCGTTCTCCGGGTCCAGCGAGGCGACCGGTTCGTCGGCGAGCAGCACGGTGGGCCGCTGCATCAGCGTCCGCGCGATCGCGACCCGCTGCTGCTGGCCGCCGGACAGGGTGTCGGCCCGGCGTTCGGCCAGGTCGGCCAGCCCGACCCGGTCCAGATGCGCGAGCGCTTCGGCGCGCATCCGCTTGGGATAGGTGAGCGCGCCGTAGCGCGGTAGGCGGACCCGGCCGAGCCCGCCGATGAGCACGTTCTCCAGGCAGCTGAGCCGGCCGACCAGGTTGAACTGCTGGAAGACGAATCCGACGTCGCGGCGCAGGTCCCGCAACCGGGCCCCGGACGCGAGGTCGACGCGGGTGCCGCCGACCTCGATGTGCCCCGAGGTGACCGGATGCAGTCCGTTGAGGCAGCGCAGCAGGGTCGATTTTCCTGAGCCGGAAAGCCCGAGCAGAACCACCATTTCACTGCGGTGCACCTCGAACGAGACATCGTCGAGCGCCACGGTGTCACCGAATTTCTTGGTGACCGACTGCGCCGAGATGACGGTGTCGTCTCCGGCCACAGTCGGCCGGTGGGGCGCGGGAGGCATCGCGGGGTCAGCCCTTGCACTTCTCGGAGCCGGTGACCTCACAGACATGACGTACGCCGTCGTAGTCCGCGTCGGTGGCCGGTGCGACACCCCAGATACGTTCATCGGTGATGCGGCACTCGCCGGTGCAGAAGCCCTGTTCCGTCATGTATTCGGCATTGGCCTTCTCGATGAAGATCGTCTTCAGCTTGTCCACGATCTCGGCGCCCAGCTCGTTGTTCGCGGCGAAGAGCGATCCGGCGATGGTCTCCGACTTCCACACCGTCTTCAACTGACCGGGTTTCAGGTCGCCCTTCTCCACGAGGGTCTTGTCGACCATCGTGTCGAAGGCGAACCCGGCGTCGCAGTCACCGGCGGCGATCGCCAGCGCCGACGCGTCGTGCCCGCCCGCGTAGATCGGCTGCACGCCGGTGGACAGGTCGGCCTCCGAACCCGAGGCGATCACCTTCGATTCGATCAGCCCGGCGGTGGGATACAGGAATCCGGACGTCGAACCGGGGTCGACGAAGCACACCTTCCGGCCCCGGAAATCCGCCAGCGTGGACACGGCCGCGTTATCGGCCTTCGCGAGCCCGTAGGACTGGTAGCCCGGCTTGCCCCCCTTCTCCTGCACACCGGCCCCCAGCGGGGTGAGTTGGGCGCCGTTCACTCCGGCGACCACGTAGGCGAAGGGGCCGAAGAACGCCAGGTCGACATTGCCGGCGATCATGCCCTCGACCACGCCCGCGTAGTCGGAGGCCTGTACGAAGTCGACCTCGGAACCGGTTTCCTTTTCCAGCAACGCGATCAACGGGTCGTAGCTGGCTTTCAGGTCGGTGGAGTTCTCCGCGGGGATCGCGGCGAGAGTCAGCTTCTCGGGAAAGCCCTGTTCGTTGACGGCGCCGGAATCGCCGGAGCCGGAACAGGCGGAGAGGGCGAGGGCCAGGCCGGCGAGCGCGGCGACCACGGCGTGACGACGACGGAAGAACATGGAACGTCCTCGGGGAGAGAGTGGTACGGAATCAGGCGGGCAGGAGCAGAGCGGGCAGATCGGCGACAGAGTCGAGTACGTGGGTGGCGCCGGCTTCGCGCAGGGTGTGCGCGTCGTGTGCGCCGGTGAGGGTGCCGGCCACGATCGAGGCGCCGGCCCGGAGACCGGTCGCGATATCGCTGGCGGTGTCGCCGACCACCGCGACGTGGCGGACATCGTCGGCTTCGGCGCGCAGCAACGCGGTGAGCACCAGGTCGGGGTAGGGGCGGCCGCGTCCGGCGTCGGCGGGGGCGAGGGCAAGGTCGGCGAGCTCGGTCCAGCCGAGGGCGGCGAGGATGCGCTGCTGGATGGCCGGACTGAACCCGGTGGTCAGGGCGACTTTGATACCGGCTTCCCGGAGTCGGGTGATGGCCTTCTCGGCACCGGGGATCGGCGCGATACCGCCGTCGTCGACATGGCGTGCGTAGGCGGCCTCGAAGGCGGTATTGGCCTGGGCGGCGCGGTCTTCGGAACCGAACAGGGTGCGGAAGACCGCGATCTTGGACTGGCCCATGGTGTCGAGGACGTACCGGCGCGCGGCGTCGCGTTCGGGGCCGCTGCCGGGTACTCCGACCGCCGTGGCGGCATCGTCGAAGGCACGGATCACCGCACCGTCGTCGGCCACCGTGGTGCCGGCCATATCCATTACAACCAGGGTGATATCGCTGATGTCTTGCACAGGATCGAGCATGCCCCCTGGTATAGACCAGGAGAAAGGGCAAGCGGGCGAACCCTTGGTTAACAGCTGGTATAGACCAGCAGGGCGGTAGGGTTGGGCTGTGTCGTCGACGGTCGAACCCCGGGTTCTCAAACATCAGATCGTGCGCGCGAGTATCGAGGAGCTCCTCGACGGGCTGGCCGTGGGCGCCACCGTGCCCTCCGAACGCGATCTCGCGGTGCGCTTCGACGTGGCCCGGGAAACCGTGCGGCAGGCGCTGCGCGAACTACTCGTCGCCGGCCGGATCGAACGGCAGGGCAAAACCACCCTGGTCGCGGGCCCGAAACTGGTCCTGCCGCTGGCGCTCGGCTCCTACACCGAGGCCGCGCGGTCCGAAGGCCGCAGCGCCACCCGCATACTCGTCGGCTGGACCCGGCAGACCGCCGAACCCGAACTGGCGGCAATGCTCGCCATCGAACCCGGCGATCCGGTGATCCAGCTCGAACGCGTACTCACCACCGACGGCGTCCGGCTCGGCCTGGAAACCACCCGCCTGCCCGCCTACCGCTATCCCGGGCTACCCGAAACCTTCGACTACACGCAGTCGCTGTACGCCGAGATCGCGAGCCGCGGAATCGTATTCGCCGAGGCGGTCGACAGTATCGAGACCACCCTGCCGGACGCGCGCGAGGCGGCCCTGCTCACCGTGGACACCCGTACCCCGATGTTCCTGCTCAAACGCGTCTCCTACGACCCCGGCCGGGTTCCCATCGAACACCGCCGTTCCCTCTACCGCGGCGACCGCATGACCTTCACCGCCATCCAGACCCCCTGAAAAGGTTCCGCGCGCCATCGATGCACACCGATGAAGCGTTGATAGCTTTCGCGCATGAACACGAGAAGAGTACGCGGCGGCCCGCTGTCACTCGTCGCCCTGATCGCCGGGCTGCTCGTCGTAACCCACTCCGCGGCCACGCCCGATATCGAGTTGACCGGCGGTGAGCCACGGAAACGTAGCCCGGTACCGGTGATCGCCAACGGTTTTCCCGGCGGCAGGTTCGCCCTCCGCAACGAAGAAGCCCGCCTGTGCCTGACCAGCGAGCCCGGCCGGTACTACGAATACGACGGCACCTGGCAGCAGCGGGAGTACACCCGGCGCAGCGACCGGGCGAGCGTCACCACCGCCCCCGGCCTCGAGATGCGCGGCTGCGACGGGTCGGTGCGGCAGGGCTGGATCTTCGATTCCAGTGGCGCGAACACCTATTCCGGCGCGCACAATCAGCTCGTCAACGTCGTCGCCGAGGATTCGCGCGGATATTTCGCCCTCGCCTACGGCAGCACCCCCTTCCGCGGCGGAACCGACGCGCGGCTGGTCGACAGCACGTCGACTCTCGCGGTGAAATGGCAGATCGAGGACGGTTATCTCTTCGAGCAGGGGTATCCGAAATCCGTGCTCACCTACCTGCCCGACACCGGGGCACTGAAGATGACTCCACGCGGCGGCCCATACCAGCGCTGGCGGCTACAGGCGACACCGTAACCCGGACCACCGGCCATCAGGCCCGCAGACCGGCCAGCACGATCGCCAGCCCGCTGCCGAAATCGGTTTCCGGATCGCCGTCGGCGGCGGCTTCCGCGATTTCGATCAGCTTCGGGAACCGATCGGCCGGCAGCGCCGCGACCCGCCCGGCCACCGCCGCCCGATCCTCGCCCGCACGGGCCGCGAGCGGGCTCGCGAGTTCGGCCTGCGCGAATCCGGTGACGTAGCCGGAGACCACCCGGAAGGCGACCAGCAGTTCGGCTCCCGATCTGCCGGAGCGGGCCAGCGCCCGGAGCAGGGCCTCGGCGGGCGCGAGCGTGGGGACATCGGAGCTGCGCCGGGTCAGGATCAGCGGGATGGCGTGCGGATGCGCGCGGACGGCCCGCCACATCCCCTCCGCGACCGAGACCACCTGGGCCGACCAGTCACCGGGCGTCTCGGTCCAGCGCGTTTCGCCCATGACGGCCTCGGTCACCAGTTCCTCGAGCCCTTCGCGGCCGTCGACATAGTTGTAGATCGTCATCGCGCCGGTACCGAGTTCGGCGGCGAGATTGCGCATGGTCAGGCCGGGGAGCCCCTGCTCGTCGACCAGCGCCAGCGCGGCCGACCGCAGTTGTTCCCGAGTGAATTTCCGGGGCGCGGGCATAACCCTCCCTTGTTCAAGTACGTAGTACGTGATTAACTCGCCTGGTTCACGTACAACGTACCTAAATCGAGGGCTCATGACGATACGCACTACCTTCCCGTCCGGGCGCGACCGCTGCGCGGCCTGGCTGACACTGCCCGACGGCCCCGGCCCGCACCCCGCCGTCGTCCTCGTCCACGGCGGCGGCGCCACCCACGAGATGATGCTCGGGCAATACGAACGATGGTTCGCGCAGGCGGGGCTGGCCGTGGTGGCGTTCGACTTCCGTCACCTGGGCGAATCCGGTGGCGAGCCGCGGCAACTGGTCTCCCAGCGCCGCTACGCCGAAGATGTCGACGCGGCATTGGCCTTCGCCCGCTCCCGTCCCGAACTGGACGCCGACCGCATCGCGCTGTGGGGCACCTCCTTCGGCGCCAGCCATGTCCTGGCCGCCGCCGCCCGCCATCGCGACCTGCGCGCGGCAGTCGTGCAATGCCCGGTTTTCAGCGGGCGTGCCGTCGTCGCCCGCGCCGGTGTGGGCCACCTGCTGCGGTTCACGCTCCCGATCGTCTCGGACCTGATCCGCGCCGCGCTCGGTCTGCCCCGGTGCTACGTTCCCCTGGTGGGCGAACCCGGGGAGCGTGCCTTCGTCACGCAGCCGGGGGCGCTCGCGGGGTGGCAGTCCGTGACGCCGCCGGGATACGACTTCGACAATCGGATCACGGCAGCCTCCGGCCTCGGCATGCTGTTCTACAACGCGGCGTCGGCCGCGCCACGGGTGCGGTGCCCGCTGATGGTCTGCGCGTGCGAACGCGAGAATCTCATCGACCCGGCGATCGCGGCCCGGGTGGCCGCCCGCGCACCGCAGGCCGTACTGAAGACCTACGACGCCGACCATTTCACCGTCTACCACCCGCCGGTGGTGGAGCAGATCGCCGCAGACCAGATCGCCTTCCTCACCGCACATCTGATACGACCACGCACCGTGGACAACTGACGGGCCCGAGACCGGCGGTTCGGTTAGAGTGCCGAACCGAGGCCGGCAGGCCGTGGCGGAAGTGCAGAGGGTGGCGTTGTGCTGATCCGGTCGGAAGAGATCGCGCAAACCCTTCTCCGAGCCGCCCGGAATCTGAGCAATTGCTTCATGAGAATGGAAGGCCCTGACACCGCCCACGGCATCAGGCCCTTCGCCCGGCGATTCGAGAACGCGGCCGCGAAACTCTCCGACTCCGACAGAGGTTTTCGTCATGCCCCCGGCACCGGCGAGTCCACACGCCCGCCGTCGGCGCGTTCGAGCCGTCGGACCGGAGAGGACTCCGGCGGCGGTTCCGACGGCGGCGCACCGCTGCCGCGTAGCGGATCCGCCGACCCGTATCCCAAGATCGAGCTGCATGTCCATCTCGAGGGCACGATCCGGCCGGAAAAATTGCTGGATATGGCGCGGCGCAATGGTGTGACATTGCCCGCGGACAATGTCGAGGCGCTGTCCGCGCTGTATCGGTACCGCGACTTCGACCACTTCCTGGAGATGTGGCGCGCCACCACCGGCACGATGCGCACCGGAGACGATTTCCGGCGGGCCGTCCTCGATTACGCTCTGGAGGCGAAAGCGCACGGCGTGCAGTACATCGAAACCACCTTCTCACCCATCAATCGCAATAAATGGGACGGCATCCCGTATCCGGCGATGTTCGACGGGGTCACGGACGGCATCACCGCGGCGGCCGGACACTACGGTGTCACCGTGCGCGCCATGCCCAGCCTGATCTGGGGGGTCGACCGCGAACTGGCCGAAGAATGCGCGCAATGGGCCGTGCGCTACCGCGACCGGGGCATTGTCGGCTTGGACGCCGGCGGCAATGAATTGGCGCGCGGCGACGTCTCGGAGTTCGACCGGGCGGTGGCCATCGCCCGCGACGGCGGGCTGGGAATCGTGCCGCACGCGGGGGAAGCCGGGGGCGTACGCGCGATCCGGGATGTCCTGCGCTGGAACCCGGACGGGCTACAGCACGGGATCGCCGCGGCCGGCGACCCCGACCTCATGGCCGAACTCGTGGATCGAGGAACGGTACTCCGGGTGACCCCGACCTCCAACGTCGCCACCCGTGTCGTGGCGGATATCGCGGAACATCCACTCCCCCGGCTGCGCGAGGCCGGTGTCCGCTGCAGTATCGGTACCGACGACCCGGCTCTGTTCGGCACCACCCTCGGCCAGGAATACGAACTGGCCGAACGACTCGGTATCAGCCCTGCCTCCGCCTACCGGGCCGGCGTCGACGGGTCCCTGTGCGACGACGCCGTACGGCAGCGACTGCGCGAGGTCGGCGACACCGCGTTCGGCGCCCCGACCGGCTGACCGCACGAATACCGCCGCCGGTCAGAGACTTCCGGACATCCGCCCGTACACGATCAGCAGCAGCACGGCGAGAGCGGAAATCGCCGACAGGACCAGCCACTGCCGGGGCCGGTCCCTGCGCATGACCACGAACGACGCCGTCACGCCGAGGAGCCCGGCGGCGCAGTACCCGAGTTTCCAGCCGAGTCCGTCCGAACTCAGGCCCATCACGGCGATGATCGAGGACAGTACGAGAGCGGCGACCATCAGTTCATTGCGCAGAAATCCCTCGTCGAGCTGTGCGACGGCCCGCTCGATCGCGGCGCCCACACCGCCCGAACGACGTGCGCGACGTGTATCCCCCATGCGAAACCCCTTCCGCCGGCTGCCGCGCTTCACGCGACAGGTCTGTGTTCACCTCTCCTGCCGGATTTCGAGAAGATCCCGTGCCCGCCGGACACGGCGCCCACACCGCCGGTCACAACACCGGGCAGGCCGAGCCGAGGTTCAGGCCGGAGCCGACCTCCACTTCGAGCGACTGTTCGCTACCGATGTTCACGGCGTGCAGGTTGTGTGTGCCGGGGACCTCCGGGGTCCATTCCGCGGTGACCGTGCCGGACTCACCGACGAGAATCGCGCCGGGCGGATCGAACGAACCCTTCTGGCTGTCGTAGAAACTGACGTATTCGCCCGGCTCCGCGGTAGCGGTCGCGGTGTAGGTGCAATGGGTTCCGTAGGGCGCCGTGGCGCTCCCTCCGCCGGTCCCCGGCGCCGGCTCGAAATCGGTTACCGCCGCGGGCGCGGCGGGAGCGGTGACCACGAGCGCCGGCGACAGTGCGCCCAGCAGCGCGGCCACCGTCGGAAAAGTCCTGCGTGAACGGAGCATCAACGACCCTTTCTGCGACAACGGATGGAACGGAACTACCGGTACCACCTGGTCGAGAACGCTCGACCGGAGTCGAGCGGAAAGCCGGAGCCGGGTCTCGGCCACGGGCGACCGGCCCCGGGAACACGGACCTCACGCTACTCGGCGAGCTGCGCGCTGTTCGGCGCTTCCGCTGATTTCCTCGCCGGCGGGTGGTTTCGCGTTCTCGGCGTAATCGCAGTACCCGCCTCATTTCCGGCTAGTGCGCGCCCGATGACGTTTCCGGCGTTACCGTCTGGACATGAGTTCTTCGCACTGGACCGCGGCCGACCTGCCCGCCTTCGACGGCCGCACCGTGGTCGTCACCGGCGCCAACAGCGGCGTCGGATTCGGCACCGCCACCCTGCTGTCCCGGGCCGGCGCGCATGTGGTGCTCGCCGTCCGCGATATCGGCCGCGGCAACGACGCCGCGCGCCGGATCGGCGGCAGCAACGAGGTGCGGCGGCTCGATCTCGCCGATCAGGAATCGATTCGCGAGTTCGCCGACGAATGGGCGGGTGAGATCGCGATCCTGGTGAACAATGCCGGGGTCGCGATGGTGCCCGAGGGCCGGACCGCGGACGGATTCGAAATGCAGTTCGGCACCAACCATCTCGGTCATTTCGCGCTCACCAATCGGCTCCTGCCCCACATCACCGACCGCGTCGTCAACCTGGCCTCGGGTGCGCACAAGGTGGGGTCCATCGATTTCGACGATCTCGACTACGCCAAGAGCGGCTATGGTCCCGTGAAGGCCTACGGCCGTTCCAAGCTCGCGAACCTGCTGTTCACCCTCGAACTCGAACGCCGGCTCCGGCAGGCCGGGTCCGCGGTGCGCGCCATGGCGTCGCATCCCGGGTATGCGGCCACCGAACTCGGTACCGCGAACCGCAACAAATTCCTGGTCGCCGTCGTGCACCTGGCCGGTCGCTATCTCGCGCAAACCCCGGAGAAGGCAGCCCTGCCCACGCTCTTCGCCGCGACGCAGGACCTACCGGGCGCGAGTTACGTCGGGCCCGACGGTCGCGGGGAGATGCACGGGTACCCGACGCTCGTCGGCCGGTCGGCGCAGGCCAGCGATGTGCACGCAGCGCGGCGGCTCTGGGAGGTCTCCGAGGAACTCACCGGCGTCCGGTTCGGTCTGTCCTGATCCGCACGGAACTTTTCCACGGCGCCCGGGGCGTTGCGGCCGGGCCGTGGCGGCCACCCGGGAAATAATCATGGCCTCGACGATCGCCGTGCGGGATCGATCAGCACGGGATCTCCGGACTCGTCACGAGGAGGTTCCCGATGTCGTTCACCGAGGAAGAGGCCGCCTATCTGCGCTCCCAGCCGCTCGCGCGGGTGGCCACCGTGGGCCCGGACGGGCAGCCCGACGTGGCGCCGGTGGGCTACGAGTTCGACGGCACCCATATCTATATCGGCGGTCACGATCCGGCGCGGACCAGGAAGTACCGCAATGTCGAACGCGGCCACACGAAAGTCGCCGTGGTGATCGACGACCTCGTGTCCACGGATCCCTGGACCCCGCGATACCTCCGTGTCTACGGGACCGCCGAACTCGTGGAGCGTGCCGGCCGGTTCGGGACCGCCCCGTATATGCGGATCACACCCACCGTGTCCTGGAGTTTCAATCTGGCCGGACGCGCATTCTCACCCGGCGATGTGCAGGTGCGGCGCACCGTCCACACTTCGGCCTGATCACCACCGCCGGATCGCCGGGCGATACCGTGGCCGCCGGGCGGAATCATCGCTGATACCGGCCGACTCGCGTGCCTCGACGCCCCCGGGAACGTGGCCGTCCGTCGGGTAGCCGCAGCACAGAGCCGGATTCACCGCTCCCGTGGTGTCCGGCGCAGCACCGAGAGGTAGAGCACCGCGGCCGCCCGCTGCGCCGGCCGGGTCAGCGGCCCGCCCCCGCGCAGCTGCCGGGTCGCGGGACGGGAGAACGCGGTGACCACGCCGTACACGACATCGGTAGCCCGGTCGTATTCGACGGTGAACAGTTCCTCCCCGCTCACCGGGTGTCCCGGCAGGGTGCCGTAGGCGAACCCGATCCGGTCCGGCTCGTCCAGTACGTACACCACCCGGCACGGCGCGGTCAGGCCGAACCGGCCGATCCCGAGCCGGACGGTAACCGCCGTGCCCGGCTCGGCCACCGGTGTACCGGCTTCGCGGAGAATTCTCAGCCCGCGCTGTATCCGATAGCGCATCAGCGCCGAGCCGAGCCGCCGGAATTCCGTCTCGCCGGAAGCCAGCGGGCGACGCACCCGCAGGTGCTGATATCCCGGCGGCAGCTCACCACGAGTCGCGCCGATCTCGGAGTAGGTGAAGGCGGGACCGTCCGGCGATTCGCTCATACCCCGATCCTCGCCGCCGCGAGCCATCGACGCGAGACCGCGGCCCGAGACACGCCGGAAAGATCGACTGCACGGGGGTCGCGCGACCCGTACCCACCGGCCACCGCGGGAGCGATCGGCCGCGCCGGGCGGCGCGACCCGCCTCGATCAGCCGACCGCGGGGGAGATCGGCGCGCTGCTGCGCCCGTACCCCCGGCCGCTGAGTTCCGCATCGAGGGTCTCCTGAGCCACCCGCATGACCTCGGCAAACACCGGTTCCTGCAACCGCCGCCACATCTCGTCCTCGGCGACCTCCTCGACCGGAGCGATCACCCACCAGATATTGCCGAAGGGATCCGCGATCCGGCCGCCGCGCTGCCCGAACGCATCGTTCGCGGGTGGGGTGACGATCCGCCCGCCGGCCGCCGTGGCCTTACCGATCGCCTCGTCCGCGTCGGGCACGAATACGCGCAACAGGCTCGGCAGCACGGGCCAATCCTCATGCCGGTCGAAGGCGAGGACGACAGTGTCGCCGATTCGTATCTCGCCGTGCCCGAGCTTCCCGTCCTCGGTCGGTACCCGGCCGAGTTCCACGCCACCGAACACCTGGGTGACGTAATCGAGGAAAGCCCCGGTGTCATCGGTGACGACCCACGGCGCGACGGTGGTGTAGCCCGCGGGCTGGGTGTGTTCCGGCATCTCGATCCTCTCGCTCACATTCGGTACGACCGTGACGGTAGAGCCAATAGCGGTCGGAAACCGTCCTCAAACAGCTACCTCGTGGGCCGGGGCGCGAACGTCGGCCGTGGGAGTGCGTTACGCACGATGTCTCAGCGAGCGATTTCGGTACGAAGCTCGGCCAAGGCGCGGGTCAGTTCGTGGATACCGGGGGTTTCGATCGGGTAATGACCGGCACCGGCCAGCACGGTGAGCTTCTTCGGGGCAGCGATACGTTCGAAGAACTGCGCGCTCGACGACAGTGGCGTCCAGGTGTCGGCGCCGGGATGAACCAGCCAGACCGGGCAGGTGGTGAAGTTCTCCGGTTCGACATGCGGCACCGAGGTGAGATAGGTCCGCAGGAAACCCAACGGGATACGAACTCCCCCGCCCAGAGGATCGGTGGAGACCAATCGGATCAGCGCCGAGCTGCCGGACATGGCCCGCATATTCGCCATCCACCGGATCGGGACCATGAGGTTGTCGACGGCGGGGAAGAGCAGCCGCGCACCGTGGCGGCCGAGCCATGGGTGGCGGGCTATCGCGCTGCGTACCGGCGGCAGTCGTGGATCGATCAGGCAGGTCGCCACGACCGCGGCGGCCAGACCGGTGCGTGCGGCGGCTTCGTAGGCCAGCATGCCGCCCATGCTGGCGCCCAGGAGCACCAGCGGCCGGGGATCGGCGGCGTGCTCGGCCCGGACCAGGTCGGTGAGGCAGTCCACCCAATCCTGGTAACGGACACCCCGGCGTGCGGGAACCCGCGTACGGCCGTAGCCGGGGAGGTCGGGCACCACCACCTCGAAACCCTGTCCGGCCGCCAGCACCGCGAATGGCCACACCGCCGCGGCGTGCCCCCCGGCGCCGTGCACCAGCAGCATCCGCACCGGTGCGTCGGCCCGGACGAGGCGTTCGATGTGCACGCGGTGTCCGCGGTGGTCCCACCAGGTCCGCTCCGGCCGTAGCGCGGGGTCGGGTCTCAGGTCGGCGGGCAGAAAAGCGAGGTAGGCGCTGTGCATGTCACAATAATTCGAGCAATATTCGGTTTTGACAACTCGACTTCGGGACCCCTATGTCCACTCCTCGGAATATCCCGCGCCAGCAGCGATCCCAGTTCACCTTCGATGTGATCCTCGACGCGGCTGCTCGACTTTTCCAACAGCACGGCTACGCGGCGACCACCACCAACAAGGTCGCCGAGCTCGCGGGCGTCTCGATCGGCACGCTCTACCACTACGTCCCCAACAAAGACGCCCTCCTCTACGCACTCGCCGACCGCCACCTGCGCGAGGCCACGGCCGCCCTCCTCACCGAAACCACAGCCCTACGCGCCGAGGCGCCACCCCTGGACGAAACCGTGCACCGGCTGATCACCTCGGTCGCCGACCTACACCTTGCCCAGCCACAGATGCACCGGTTGCTGTTCGAACAATCACCGCGCACTCCCGAAGGCCTCGCACGGCTGCGCGAACTCGAACAGCGCCTCGCCGCCGAGGTCGCCTACCACCTGCGCCGCCTCGAGGCCGGCGGCCCCGACCCCGACCTGAACGCGCTGCTGTTCGTACAAGCCGTCGAAGCCCAGGTCCACGGCGCGGTCCTCGACCCGCCGGAAGGCAGAACCACAGATCAGTGCCTGGAGGCCGTGATCGCCTTCTGGACCGGCTCACTGACTCATCAGCGGCCCTGCGCGGCGAACGCCCGGTACGGCACAGTGACATCATGAGCGGCAGTCCGGACGAAGTGTGGCGGACCGTGCGCGGGGTGCTCGGGACGGCCGCCAGAGATACCGGTGCCGCAGTTTCCGCCTGGCCCGCCCGGGTCTCCGACGGCCTCGACGAGGTCGCTGCCAGAGCCGCGCAAGCGGATGTGGCGATCGTGCCGGGCCCGACGATCACGTCCCTCGAGCTGTCCGGCCTCGGCACCACCCCGAGGCCTTCCACCTACACAACCGGCCGCGATCTTCTCGACGAGCTGGACTACACCGCACTGCGGCGTGCTCGGGGAACCGGCACCCTGGGCTCCTCTCCGACATTCGAGGAGATCCAGCGACTGCAGGGGTTCGACGGCCCGCTCACCATTGCCACAGCGAACGAGGTCGACGCGGCGGTCGCGACGGGCGGAAAAGAGCTGTTCCGAGGCTTCGAGGAAGAGCGCTACATCGACGCCTTCATCACCGGCCCGGTGCGACCGGGCGGCGGCACCACCGGAGCCGGAACGTATGCCTCACCGCTGAAGGAAGTCGCACTCCACTACGCCGATCCCACTCGCAAACAGGACCTCGCCACCCGGCAGGCCCGGGTGGTACGGATGGCGCTACGCCCTGAGGCCAGGACGATCACCCTCCGCGAGCTCGAGACCGAACGTAGCCGCACTCAGATGCAGGTCACTCGGGAACTACGGGCCATGCGCGACATAGCGAACCCCACGCCGAGGACACGGCGCGCTACAACGCCCTGCTGGACATGGAGCTGACGTTCACCGATATCGGCCACTACGGCGCCGTGCGCGGCTGGGATGCCATCGACGGATCCGACACCTTCTCGAACAAGGAGTGGGCCGTACTGAACCCCACCGCCCTGTTGATCCAGCGCTGAGGCCCGGCGCGCCATTCGACAGGCGCACCGAGGTGGTCCGCCACGGGGCGCCGTCGCACGAATACCGGCGCTCGGCACCACGACCACACTGTTGCGGGTAGGCCGAGATCGCAGGCGATGCGCCACTTTGTGTGCCGGGAAACCAGTACTCGGATGGCCGGACTGTGTAATAGCGTCGGAAGGTGAAGCCCATTCCTTTTCCGGACCCCCCGCTGCGTGAAGAGGAGGTCGAGCTGCGACCGTGGCGCGAAAGCGATCTCCCACAGCGGTTCCGCGCCTTTACCGATCCGCTCTGCCGCCGGTTCTCGTGGCCACTGACCGAGCCGCCCACCGAGGCGCACGTACGGAATCGGTTCGCCGAGGAAGAACCGGCACGGCTGCGGGGCGAAGAACTCTGCCTCGCGGTCACCGATGCCGCCGACCCGGCGGTCATCCGGGGCGGGGCCTCCGTCTACGACGCCGGCAGATCCGAAGGACGGATGGCGATCGGCTACTGGTTGGCACCGCACGCGCGCGGGCGCGGTATCGCCACCCGGACCCTGCGCATGCTGGCCGGCTGGGCGTTCGACGCGCTCGCAGTCGATCGCCTCGAACTCACTTGTGGTCCGGACAACCTCGCATCCCAGCGGGTAGCGCTCCGGTGCGGGTTCGTGCGGGAAGGGCTGCTGCGGTCCCATATCCCGTTTCAAGGAGCACGACGGGACACGGTCGTATTCGGCTTGCTTCCGGGGGAGTTGACGTAGAACGGCCCGCGCTTCAGGCGATTTCCGCGGCCATGGCCGCGAAGGCGCGGGCCGCCGCGGAGTGATAGGCGGTCCGGCGGCGCAGCAGTTCCACCGTGCGGGTGGGCGGCGGCGGGGACAGCGTCACCGGATGCAGGTCAGGGTGTGCCCGGGTGATCGCGTCCGGGAGGACGGTGGCCAGTGAACCGCGGCGGACGACCTCCAGCAGGGCGCTGATCGAATTCGCCTCCACCACGATCTGCGGTGCGATCTCGAATTCGGCCAGATACCTGTCGATGTGCAGTCGCGTCGCGAAGTCACCGGTGAGCAGACCCAGGGGCTCGCCGGTGAGCCGCTCGGCCGGCAGGGACCGCGAGGTGGCCGCCAGGTGGTGTCGCGAACCGACGACGAGGACGAGTTCCTCGGTGAACAGCGATGTGTGTTCGATACCGGCGGCATGGTCGCCCGCGAAAGCGATACCGAGGTCGACCCGGTCGGCTATCAGGTCCGCCTCGATCCGGTTCTGGGTGGTTTCCCCGATAGTGATCGTGATTCCCGGGTGAGCGCACCGGAACCGGTGGACGAGGGGCCCGATGAGGTAGCTGGTGAAGGTGGGAGTCATGGCGATCCGCAGCCGGCCGCGGGACAGATCCCGGACATCGTGGACCGCGCGTTCGGCGGCGTCGAGGTCCCGCAGCGCGAGCCGAGCGTGCTGTGTGTAGGCCTCGCCTGCGTCGGTGAGCCGCACCGTGCGGCCCGAGCGGTCGAGCAGTTGCACGCCCAGCGCCCGTTCGAGCTGCTTGATCTGCTGGGAGAGCGTCGGCTGCGAGATGTGCAGCGCGTCGGCCGCGCGGGTGAAGTTGCCGTGATCGACGACCGCGAGCAGGTACCGGAGGTGTCGCAACTCCATCCAGGCACTATAGGCCACATCTATGTAAACGATGAGAACTATCTCTTGGACACTATCCCCGCTGTTGAGCATTGTGGATTCGACTGCCCAGCGAGGAGGAATTCCATGATGCGCCCCGGCGCGGCCCTATGCGCCGCGCTCGCCGCGGTTTTCCTCGCAGCCACGGCGTGCACGACGGAGCCGACCTCGTCCACCCGGCCCACGGCGATCGCCGACTCCGCCCGATCGACCCCGCGGCCTACACCGCAAGTACCGGTCGACGACCCCGCACTGGACGCCCGGCTGATGTGGGCGGCCGCGCACAACGACGCCGGGCAGGTACATGAACTCCTGGCGAACGGAGCCGACCTCGAGACCCGCGGGGAACAGGGCCGCACCCCACTGGTCGCCGCCACCAAGAATCGCGCCACCGCCGCCGCGCGGGCCCTCGTCGAGGCGGGCGCCGACGTCGACGCAAAGGACGATCTACAGGACTCGGCCTATCTGTACGCCGGCGCGGAGGGCATCGACGACATCCTCGAACTGACGCTCACCCATGGCGCCGACCTGCGCAGCGTCAACCGCTACGGCGGCACCGCGCTCATCCCGGCCGCCGAACACGGCCATATCACCACCGTGCGACGGCTGATCGAAGCCGGTGTCGTGGTGGACCATATCAACAACTCCGGCTGGACCGCGCTGCACGAAGCCATCGTGTACGGCGACGGGTCGTCGCGCTATCAGCAGGTCGTCACCGCCCTGCTCGCGGCAGGCGCCGACCCCTCGATCCCGGACGGCGCGGGCCGCACCGCGCTGGACAACGCCCGGCGGCTCGGCCAGTCGGCCATCGTCCAGATCTTGCATGATCACCGGACCACCGGGACGAACGAGGAACAACGCTGAACTCCCCGCGCCGGATCTCCTCCGACGCAGAAACCCCGCCCGACAGCCACCGCTGCGACCGCGGCCGATGCCACACTTTCCCATCACTTTCCGAGAAGGACCCCTGTTATGACCGACCTCCGCAACCTGTTGATCCTGCTGGCCAGAGTCGGACTCGGCGTCGTATTCCTCGCCCACGGTTGGCAGAAATTCGTGACCAACGGTCTCGACGCGACCCAGCGGGGATTCGAATCGATGGGCGCCCCACTGCCCGGCATTTCCGCGATCCTCGCCGCCGCCATCGAACTCGCCGGAGGCGCGGGCCTGATACTCGGTGTGATCACCCCGGCCTGGGCGGTACTGCTCTTCGCGGATATGGTCGGCGCCTACCTGATCACGCATATGGGTAACGGCCTGTTCGTGAACAGCGGCGGCAGCGAGCTGGTCATCGGGCTCGGCGCGGGCGCTCTCCTACTGCTGTGCACCGGCGCGGGCCGGTTCAGCGTCGACGGTCTGCTGGGAGGTCGAGTGCCGTGGAACCGCGGCGGACTCGTACCGGCCTGAGTCGGTAACGACCGCCACGCTCGAGCGCCGAGGTCGAAGGATGCCCCGGCAGAGCGCGGCAGAAGGTCAGGAGGTCGTCGCCACTCGGGCGGGGCGAGCCTCGCGTCCGAGCCGCGCCGCGCCGGTGGCGAGCGCCACCACCACCGCGGCACCCACCGCGACACCACCCACAACCGCCGATTCCGGCGCCTCGGCCAGCCGGCCGACCGCGATCCACCCGAGCCCCCAGATCATGGCGAGCGCGAACGCCGCCCGCCCGCCGCTGATGAAAGCCAAACCGGCCCCGACAGCGGCAGCGATCACCAGCACCACCACCGCCCACGGCTCCGCGCCGAGACCGAGGCCACCGACGTCCCCCGCTTTCAGCGCCGCGGCGATATTCGCCACTGTCGCGACGACGACCCACCCGAGATACAAACCCATCACGCCGTCGAGCAGCACGGCCTCGACCCGGCTCGCGGGACGCTCGCGCAGGCAGCGGGCGAAGATCACCGCCAGCGTCGCGAGCAGTACGAGGATCACCACGGCGCTCACGTACACCCAGCCGAGCTGCACGGTGGCGATCCACAGCGCATTCAGCAGCAGCGACAGGGCGATGAGCCACCACAGGTCCCGTACCCTCGGGTTCCCGCGCTGCGCCGGCAGGGCCTGCCATACCGCGAGCGCGAGAAACCCGACGTACAGCAGCGACCAGATCGCGAAGGCCGTCCCGGCGGGAGCCACGAAGGTGGCGTCGGCCGCGAGCGCCCCGTCCGCGGCCTCGGCGATCGGCGTACCGCCCAGCGCGCCCGAACCGATCACTGCGGCAACCGCCGCGATCACGGCAGCCGCCGCGAGCAGTAGCTGCCTGGGAACATCGGATGCCCGATCGGTCATGGTGCACGTATGCCCGTTCGCCGCATATCCAATCACCGGTGTCGGGCGTCTGCCGACTGCTGATGGTGCATCGTCGCCGCTTATTTCTTGGCCGCCGACCATACAGCCAGTTCACCGCCGGGCATGCAGACCATTCGAAAGCCTTCGGCCCCCACCACGCTCCATGCCTCGTAATTCGAATCCGCGAACATCCAGATCGAACTCCCGGACTCGAACTTCAACTGCAGTGTGCCGTTCCCTGTCGCCGACACCTCCCGAAGTACCCCGGTAAGCCGTGAGCGGACCTCTACTGGGATCTCACCGACCGAATATCGATGAATTTCTCGCCCACCGGCCCCTATGCCGATTACACCGTCTACCTGGACTTCGAATTCCATGCCGGCACGAAGTACGAGCACAGGAGTGAGGTGGGCCGACCCCACCGGGCACTCAGGACTTGGGACGATCATCCTTGCTGTACTTGTCGAGGGTCGGTCACACTCGCACGATCGACACCGCGAACTAGCCGCGTTCATCCGGTGACAACAGGATTCCGATTTGTATTCTACAGACCATTCCGAACCAAGCTCATCACCGAGTTTGCGTGCGAGATATCCTCCTTCGCACCAGAATTCACGTTCAGCATCGCCGAAAGGAACGCCGGGTTACCAGGGGCATTTACCAAATCGTACGTATTATTCCATTTATCCGCCCATCGCACCAAAGCCTCCGCCAAATCCGAGCTGATCGGGAGATCGGCAGGATCCACATTGTCTACCGAATTCTCTTTCGGACCCAGACAGGCCGGCATTGAATCTCGGAAAAGTCTGAGCTGCGGCATCGATCCTCCGATACTCGAGATCAGGGATTGGCCCGACGCGACGCCCTTCGTCGTTCGTCAGCGCGGCCCATCGAATCCGGACGAGACCTACTCGCGTCCTCGTAACCTCTTCAGTTGCTGAAACCGGACAGCGCCACTACTCGATATTTGTCCAACCACCGGGAGTTCATAGATTGCGGCGTACCTGGTGAGACCATCCGGGCCGCTGGAGTTCGACAATGCGAACTCCAGCGCGGACACATTGATTTCGCTATCGCTCACGAGACTCCGCAGCCAGGGGAACGCACGGCGCTCCATACTCTCACTGCGGCATGGACAGCTCGTGGGCACGGTCGATGAACTTCCGCTCCTCGTCGGAACCAGGTAGAAAAGATCTTCCGCCCCGCTCCAGGAGGACGATAGACGGGGCCAGCACTGCTCCGATCAAATCCTTGAATACCGGATGATCGCTGGAGAAAAAAGTTTTATACATCACGCGAACGAACGCTTCGAATTCAGGAAGTTCTATTTCCCAATAGTCAGACGCCATGGCGGTCATCCCTGTCGATACATCAAGTACGCCGGCCACATCCTGGGCCATGCTCACATAAAGTCTCCCAACTCGCAGAGCAGGACTCCACACGGTGACATCGTCGATGTCGAAGATATAGCTCATCAGGCCCACTCCAGATTAATCTCGGCGTCGGGGTGCGCTGCCCTCAAGTCGTCGACCGCCTTCTCCACTGCCGCTTTGAACTGAGGATCGGCACCAGGTTCGGTGAACCGCAGCCCGATCGGCGATGTCTCATGGCCGGAAATATATTGCTGCGCTTCGAGATATGCTTCCAGCTTTTTTGTGACATGCTTGTCCACCCATTTCGGAACATTGCCCGCATTTGTTGCCGACTTTTCCTCCCATAAGACTCCGTCTTCGACCGCATCTATATCAGTAATAGTGCGGCTCAGGTCACCTGGTTCATCGATTTTAACCTCTTTGTCGCCGTCGTCGACGTGATATTTCCCGTCGCTACCCAACTGCGGCCGCTTCGGGTCGTCGAATGTTACGTCTTCATTCTTCGCGGTTGCTTCAACGGTGTCTTCTATCGTTTCGATGAGGTCATGGATGCGCTCCAGCTTGGCGCGAGTGTCGCCGGTGGAACGGGTTACGGCGACCACCGTCCGCAACCCGGCGGCAGCGACGATACCGCGGAGCGCCTTGACCAGATCGTTGACCAGGTCTACGGCTTTACCGGCGCGGATCGCCGCCACTGCCCCGCCACCGATTCCGAAGCTGACCACCGAGGCCGCGACGGCGAGCGCGAGGGTGATGGCGATCTGCTTCTTCAGTTCGTCGGCGAACTGGGCGAGCAGGTCGTGCAGCCGCTGTTTCATGTTGTCGTGCGCGGTTTTCTGGGCCGCGCACGAGGCGGCGATATCGGCGAAAGTGGCCAGCAGGTCTTCGGCGGCGGTTTTGATCTCCCGGAGATCCTCGTCTATCGACGCTACCTCTGGTGCTGTGACCTGCTGGAACATCGCCGCCGCCCGTTCCAGCTCCACGGGTAGGTTGGTGGCGCCCTGGGCGTGAGCCAGGCTGTTCCAGACGGTGGCGGCGGTGTTGAGCTTGTCGGTGTCGCCGTCGGGAACCGGTAGGTCGACACCGATCTTCTTCGCGAGTTCCAGACCGTCGTCGATCAGGCCGCTACCCGGGCCTCCGGCCGACGGCGGTGGCTGGGCGCAGCTGGTGTAGGCGAGCTGCGGGTCGGCCGGTTTCTGCGGTGCGGGAGTGCCGGATTTGGGGTCGTGGTCGCTACTCGCGTAGACGTACCCGGCCTGGTTCAGCACCCGGGGATACTTGTCGAGCGCCAGCATCAGAGTGGTGACGAGATTGTTGGTTTCACGGACCTGGTTGTCGTAGGACGTCGCCCATTCCTTGCCCGGCCCGGCGCTGCCCCCCATTGCACCGGTGCCCTTCAATGCCTGCAGGTGCTGGTCATAGGCGGTGAAGAAGGCGCCGGCCGCCCTGTTCACAATGGTGGCCGCCTCGTAGTAAACGGCCGGGTCCACATTGATGAAGTTCATCTACCGGGCTCGGGCTACCGGGGGCCGAACATCCGCTGGACGGTCTGGATGGCGGTCGTGTAGCGGGTGTGGGCGTCGACCGCGGCCTGGCGCATGGCCTCGACACCCTCCTGGACGTCGGTGGCCCCGGCCGACCACTGCCGGAACGCGTCGGCCTGCGCCAGCGCCGCGTCACCGGACCAGGTCTGGTGCAGGGTGGCCATCCGTTGTTCGAGGCCGGTGCGGCTGTCGTTGAGGAAGCCGATGAAGTTCGCGGCGCGCGCGGTGAGGTTGTCGAGTTCGTCGAGATCGACCTGGAAAGCTTCGGACGGCTCGGACATGGTGGTTCCCCCTGGATTGTTCAGAGATTGAGCGACGGGTAGCTCTGTGAATTGCTGTCGTCCTGCTCCACGAACGTCTGTGTGGTGACAGTTAGCAGTTCGGCGATGGTGGCCAGCGCCTCGAGGACCTGCACCGCACCCTGTTTTGTCTCGTCCCAGCCCGCGCGATAGGCGTTGGCGGAGTTGCCCTTCCACACCTCGAGCACGGCGTCTATATCGGTATCGAGATCCTGCAGGGCTTTCACCAGGCTGTCGGCGGTGAGTTGGACGAACTTGCCGGCATCGCGGACATGGTCCGGTACCACCTGAATCGACGGTGTCGAATCTGCCGAGTCGGCCACAGCGTCCCCCTCGATGATCGATCCCCAGCTGTCCCGACAGTACCGGCGCGCAGCCGCGTGTCAAACGAACCAGACTTCCCACCTCGGTCATCCACACGATCGTGCGGGCCGGCCGGCCGCGGCCGAACTCTGCGAAAGTGCACGCCCAGGAGTTGCCCGTCATCCTGTTGTCCGCCTGACACCCCGCCGCTAGCGAGTGTCCTCGAAGCCGATGTGGTCGACGGACCGGTTTCGAAGTGAAGCGGGGTTGTGCTGCGAAGTCATGAGTTCGACCGGTGGCCTTCCATCGATGTTCGATCCGGTGGCCCACCGTCGCTGTAACGTGGTCGAACTTCGACCGGCTCGGACCCTCGTGTCCGGACCCGATACTCACCACCTGAACGGCGATCCGCAGGGCAACCACCGATCCAGGAAATCCGGCATCGGCACGACCAAGATTGGGAAATTCCCCCAGGGGTGCGGTTAGCATAGTTAACCGGTATTCCGTATTCGGTTCCCGACCAGAACCACCGAAGGTGAGGCGCTACGTGCCGGAGAACGCACGGGGGAGCGATTCCGGGATCGACGCGGTCCGGGCGCTCACGGAGGCCCTTATGACTGTCCCCGGCCGGTTGAATATCGATTCTGTCGCTGATATCTGCCGAGTCACGTTGCGGCCGTCCTCGTCGGCCAACCCATACGTGCAGATCGCAGAAGGCGTATTCGCTGCGGGGCCGGTCGAGTCGGTGGAGTGCCGTTGGTCCGAGACCGGACCGGGCCTGGTCGTCTTCGCAGTGCGCCCCGGCCTGGTTCTCGATGACGACAATCGCGAGCGATGGCCCGGTAGACCCGTCGAGTCGTTCACCGAACCCGATATTCCCCCGGAAGGGACCGAGTGCTTTCGGTATGTCCGAGGCCGGCGCGCACTCGTGATCGAGGTGGCGGCGCGGTCGCGGACCCTGTTGCATGTGGCGATTCGGGAAGAGCCGAGCCTGCCCTAGGTCCGGCGGTGGAAACAGGCGATGCCGAAAATGGGCAGTCCGGTAAGCGAAGTATTCGAGCGAGCACTTCGGCCTCTCATCGAGCGGAGCGTACTGGGGGTATCACGTGTGCACCGCCGGGATTTGAAGAATGCCTCCGATGGACTCGTTTACTATGCTGATCGCGTCGATACGGATTTGCGATTCGATACGTACTTCGACGATGCCGGCAACGACCGGCCGGGCCGGCGACCCCTACGTTTCGATACGAAGCGGCTCGGGATCCTTCCAACGGGCCGCGGCCGGCCGATCTTCACCGGACTGGGCAGCGAGATCGACAGCCTCGTGGCACTTTCCCCCACGATGTCGGACACCATGCGGGACTTGTATCGCGATGCGTGGACCATCCGGATCGGCCGCAGGGGTGCAGGAAGTTTCACCCGACGCACCACGTTGTCGATCGTCATCGACGAGAACCGTCTCGAAAATCCGCTCACGACCTTCCGGAGCCTCGCCCACGAGCTCGGACACGCCCGCCGTGCCAAGAAGGCGGTCGACCCATCCCGACATGTGCCGTTCGACCCGGATGTCATTACGCGCGAACAATGGATCGATAAGGTCGCGCGGCTGAAGATCCGCGAGGAAGGGCACGCCCAGATGTTCGCGTGCCGGGCGCTTCAAGACCTTGTCGACGCCGGAATCATGACACCTCCGCCGAGCATGAGTTCCCGGATACCGTGGCAGTACAACGGTGCAGCGATACCGCCGCCCATCCGTGCCGAGCACTGGGACATCTACCAGACCCACGAGCCGAAAGAAGCGTTCTCAATCCTCAGCGAGAAGTACCAGAACACCATCATGAGCAAACCCGGCGGAGATACCTACCTCGAACACTACCGGGAGATCTACAGCGAAAAATTCGACGAGTTATACGGCCCGGGACGGCGCTAGACCAGGAGTCGTCAGCGGCGGCTGAATGCGGTGCGGTACGCGCTGGGCAGCCCCGACAACCCCGGACCGCGTCAGCCCCGTCCGGCTTCCAGGGCCTCGTGGAGCGTGACCGCCCACTGGTGCACGATCTGTTTGCGACGGGCCGAATCGTCGGTGAGGACATCGGCCAGACCGAGTCCGCGCGCCAGGTCGAGGGTGGCCTGAACCAGGTGATGGGCGACCGGGTCGGTGTCGTCGACCCCCAGGGCCCGGACCGCACGGCGGTGGGCACCACGCCCGAAGCGGGCTTCCAGCGGGACGATGCGTTCACGTAGTGCCGGGTCGGCGGCGGCGTGGGTCCAGACCTGGAGGGCGGCTTTGAACAGCGTGCTGGTGTAGGACTCGACCAGCCCGGCCACCACGGCTTCGGTGCGGGCCAGGCCGGGTTCGGTGACCACCGCGGATACCGCCTGGTCCGTGCGGGTGTCGAACATGTAGGTGAGGGCGGCGGTGATGAGGTCTTCACGGGTGGGGAAATGGTGCTGGGCTGCGCCCCGGGACACCCCGGCCCGTTCGGCGACCACCGCCACCGTCGCCGCTGCCCAGCCCTTCTCCGCCAGGCAGTCGATGGTTGCCTCGAGGAGCCGCTGCCGGGTGGCCCGGCTGCGGTCCTGTTTGGGTTCGTGGGGTGTCGCCATAGCGGCCTATTCTGCCGAGGGCGTCTCGACGGGCGGGACGGCCCAGCGGGGCGGACGGCGTTGCAGGAACGCGGTCATTCCCTCGATTACTTCCTCGGTGCCGAAGAAACTGCCCGAGCGGGCCGCCAATTCGTCGGCGGAGCGGTCGAATTCGGCCAGGATCGGCGCGGTGGTGAGACGTTTGCTCTCCGCCAGGCCCTGCGGGGAGGCTTTGCGCAGTTCGTCCAGTAGTTCGGCGGTCCGGGCTGCCGGGTCGTTCGTCGCCAGGGTGATCAGGCCGATCCGCTCGGCGGTATCGGCGTCGAACTTCTCGCCGGTCAGGAAATAGCGGTCGGCGGCGCGGGGAGTCATCCGAGGCAGCAGGGTGAGCGAGATGACGAAAGGGGCCAGGCCGAGCCGTGCCTCGGTGAGCGCGAAACTGGTGGACAGGCCGGCGACCGCGATATCGCAGGCCGCGAGCAGGCCCATACCGCCGGCGCGCACATTGCCGTCCACCCGGGCGATCACGGGTTTCGGGAGTTCCAGGATGGTGCGCAGCAGCCGCACCATCCATTGGGTGCGGATATCGGAGGCGGCGGCGGGGTCGGCGTCCACGGCCTCCTTGAGATCGGCTCCGGCACAGAAGGTCGCGCCGGTATGTGTCAGGACCACGCCGCGCACTGCCGGGTCGGCGGCGGCGCGGTCGAGGCCCGCCAGGAGTTCGGTCACCAGACGCGCGGAGATGGCGTTGCGGTTGTGCGGGGAGTCGAGGGTGAGGGTGGCGAACCCGTCCTCGACGGCGTAGTCGACGATCCGGGTCTCGGTGTCGGTCACGGCGGCCCTGCCTTTCTGAGGGCCGGGGCGCGGATGCCCCGGCCCGCCGGTGTTCAGTAGGACTTCGGCAGGCCCAGCGAATGCTGGGCGACGAAGTTGAGGATCATTTCCCGGCTCACCGGTGCCACCCGCGCGATCCGGGCCGCGCCGAGCATGGCGGCCAGGCCGTATTCCGAGGTCAGACCGGCGCCACCGTGGGTCTGGATGGCCTGGTCGAGGGCCTTGATACTGGCTTCGGCGGCCGCGTATTTGGCCATGTTGGCGGCCTCGGCGGCGCCCATCTCGTCACCGGCGTCGTAGAGGGTGGCGGCCTTGAGCATCATCAGCCGGGCCAGCTCCAGTTCGATCTTCACCTGCGCCAGCGGATGCGCGATGCCCTGGTGCGCGCCGATGGGGGTCTTCCAGACCGTGCGCTCGTTGGCGTACTCGACCGCGCGGTCCAGCGCGTAGCGGCCGACACCGACCGCCATGGCGGCACCCATGATCCGCTCCGGGTTCAGGCCCGCGAACAGCTGCATGAGGGCGGCATCTTCTTTACCGACCAGGGCGGTCGAGGGCAGCCGGACATCATCGAGGAACAGGGTGAACTGGTGGTCCGGTTCGATGATGTCCATGTCCTGCGGGGTCTTCTCGAACCCGGGCGCGTCGGTGGGGACGATGAACAGGGCGGGCTTGAGCTTGCCGGTCTTGTGGTCCTCGGTGCGGGCCACGATCAGCACCGCCTCGGCCTGGTCGACGCCGGAGATGAAGATCTTGCGACCGGTGAGCAGCCAGTCGTCACCGTCGCGGCGGGCGGTGGTGGTGATCTGGTGCGAATTGGAACCGGCGTCGGGTTCGGTGATACCGAAAACCATCTTGGCCGAACCGTCGGAGAGCTTGGGCAGCCATTCGGCCTTCTGCTCGTCGGTGCCGTACTTGGTGATGATGGTGCCGCAGATGGCGGGCGAGACCACCATGAGCAGCAGGCCGGCACCCTGCGCGGACAGCTCCTCCATCACCAGCGCCAGCTCGTACATACCGGCGCCGCCGCCCCCGTACGCCTCCGGCAGGTTCACCCCGAGGAAGCCCAGTTTCCCGGCCTCGGCCCACAGTTCGTCCAGCGGTTCGCTCTTCCGCGCCCGGGGCAGCACGTAATCGCGGTAGTTGTACTTGGCGGCCAGCGCGGCCACCGCGGCGCGCAGTTCTTTACGTTCGTCGGATTCGATGAAGCTCATTGCCTACTCCTGGTTTTCGGTGGCGGGATCCACCACGGCGAGAACGGCACCCACATCGACCTGCTGGCCGACTTCGACATTCACGGCACTGAGCACACCGTCGGCGGGCGCGGCGATGGTGTGCTCCATCTTCATGGCCTCCAACCACAGGATCGGCTGGCCGGCGGTCACCGAACTGCCGACCGCGGCGCCCAGCCGGATCACGCTGCCCGGCATGGGCGCCAGCAGGGATCCGGTGGCCACCTGGTCGGCGGGATCGGTGAACCGCGGTAGGCGGCGCGCCGACACCGGACCGAGCGCGGAATCCACACAGACCAGATCGTCGTAGCGGGCGACGGCGAACTGCCGCCGGACCGGCCCGTGCGCACCGGGCACCGCCAGCACGACCTGATCCGGCGTGGCGGAGATCAATTCGAGGCCGTTGTGCCCGGCGACCTCCACCCCGCCCCGGGTGAACCGGTAGTCGATATCGTGCGTACCGGTGGCGCGGCTCTCGTAGGACTTGCGTTGCGCCTGCGAGGGCAGATTGCGCCAGCCGCTCGGCGCACCCGCTACCACCCCCGCCCGCGCCCGGTTGGCGGCCGCTTCGGCGAACGCGGCCGCGACAATCGACAATTCCTCGTCGTCCGCGCCGGCCAGGGGCGCGGCCAAGGCGTCCAGACCGTGCGTGGCGAAGAACGCGGTATCGGTATCGCCGGCCAGGAAGGCGGGGTGGCGCAGGACCCGGACGAGCAGGTCGCGGTTGGTGACCAGGCCGTGGATCCGGGCCCGGTGCAGGGCGCCGGCCAGCAGCCGGGCCGCCTCTGCCCGGGTACGGCCGTAGGAGATGACCTTGGCGAGCATGGGGTCGTAGTGCACCCCGACCACCGAACCGTCGACCACGCCGGAATCCAGCCGGACCCCGGGGCGGTCGAGCAGATCGAATTCCGTGGCGACCTGCGGGATCTCGATGCGGTGCACGGTTCCGCTCTGCGGCTGCCAGTCCTGCGCGGGATCCTCGGCATAGAGCCGGACCTCGATCGAATGACCGCGCAGGGCAGGAGGTTCCGGAGGCAGCCGATGCCCCTGGGCCACCTCGAGCTGCAACTGGACCAGGTCCAGCCCGGTGGTGCATTCGGTGACCGGATGCTCCACCTGGAGGCGGGTGTTCATCTCCAGGAAGAAGAACTCACCGGCCTCGTCGGCCAGGAATTCGACCGTACCGGCGCCGGTGTAGCCGATGGCGGCGGCGGCCTGGCGGGCCGCCTCGAACAGCCGGTCCCGCATACCGGGTCCAGAATCCGGTCCTCGGCCGGCGTCGATACGTTCCACCAGTGGAGACGGCGCCTCTTCGACGACCTTCTGGTGCCGGCGCTGGATCGAGCACTCCCGTTCGCCGACGGCCCAGATGATGCCGTGCGTATCGGCCAGCACCTGGACCTCGATATGGCGGCCGGTCTCCAGGAAGCGCTCACAGAAGACGGTGGGGTCGCCGAACGCCGATTCGGCTTCTCGGCGGGCGCCTTCCAACTGCCCGGGGAGTTCGGCAAGGTCGCGCACCACCCGCATACCGCGGCCGCCACCACCGGCGGAAGCCTTGATCAGCACCGGGAGCTGGGCCTCGGTGACCTCCGCCGGATCGAGTTCGGCCAGCACCGGCACCCCGGCGGCGTCCATCATCTTCTTGGACGCGACCTTAGACCCCATCTCCTCGATGGCGGCGGCGGGCGGACCGATCCAGGCCAGTCCGGCCGCTTCCACCGCGCGCGCGAATTCCGCGTTCTCGGAGAGGAACCCGTAGCCGGGGTGAACCGCGTCGGCCCCCGTGGCCTGGGCGGCCGCGATGATGAGGTCGGCGCGCAAGTAGGTCTGCGCCGCTGTGTTCCCGGGCAGCCGGACCGCGGCGTCGGCCTCGGCGACATGCGGGGAGTCGGCGTCGGCGTCGGAATAGACCGCCACCGTGCCCACGCCCATCCGGCGGCAGGAGGCGAAGATCCGGCGGGCGATCTCACCGCGATTGGCGACCAGGACGCTGGTGATGAGCTGCTGCGAATTCGACACGACCGGCCTCACATTCGGAAGACGCCGAAGGATTCGGCGCCCTGGACAGGTGCAGTGTGGATGGCCGAGAGGGCCATACCGAGCACTGTGCGGGTATCGCGCGGGTCGATGACCCCGTCGTCGTAGAGCCGCCCGGACATGAACATGGCCAGCGATTCGGCCTCGATCTGCGCTTCCACCATGGCACGCATCCCGGCGTCGGCCTCTTCGTCGAACGCCTGCCCGCGGGCCTCGGCGGCGGCCCGGCCGACGATGGAGATCACCCCGGCCAGTTGCGCGCCGCCCATGACCGCGGATTTGGCGCTGGGCCAGGCGAAGACGAAACGGGGGTCGTAGGCGCGGCCGCACATACCGTAGTGCCCGGCGCCGTAGGAGGCGCCCATGAGTACCGAGATGTGCGGAACCTTGGAATTGGAGACCGCGTTGATCATCTGGGCACCGTGTTTGATGATGCCCTTCTGCTCGTATTCCCTGCCGACCATGTAGCCGGTGGTGTTGTGCAGGAACAGCAGCGGGGTGTTGGTCTTGTTGGCCAGCTGGATGAACTGGGTGGCCTTCTGCGATTCCTCGGAGAACAGCACCCCGCGGGCGTTGGCGAGGATGCCGACCGGATACCCGTGCAGTTCGGCCCAGCCGGTGACCAGGCTGGACCCGTAGCGGGGTTTGAACTCGTCGAAATCGGAGCCGTCGACGATCCGCGCGATCACCTCGCGCGGGTCGAAGGGGATCTTCAGGTCGGGCGGCACGATCCCCAGTAGGTCGTCCGGGTCGAACAGTGGTTCGAGCACCGAGGTGCGCGCCGCCGGTCCCTGTTTCTTCCAGTTCAGCCGTTTGACGATGCGCCGGCCGATGCGGATGGCGTCCTGTTCGTCGAGCGCGTAGTAATCGGCCAGGCCCGAGACCCGGGCGTGCATATCCGCGCCGCCCAGGGATTCGTCGTCCGACTCCTCACCGGTGGCCATCTTCACCAGCGGCGGACCACCCAGGAAGACCTTGGAGCGTTCCTTGATCATCACCACGTGATCGGACATACCGGGGATGTAGGCGCCGCCCGCGGTGGAGTTGCCGAAGACCAGGGCGATGGTGGGAATACCGGCCGCCGACGCCTGGGTGAGGTCGCGGAACATCCGGCCGCCGGGGACGAAGACCTCTTTCTGCGTGGGCAGATCGGCGCCACCGGATTCCACCAGCGAGATCACCGGAAGCCGGTTCTCCCGGATGATGTCGTTGACCCGCAATGTCTTGCGCAGCGTCCACGGGTTGGAGGTGCCGCCGCGCACGGTGGGATCGGGGGCGACGATCATGCATTCCACGCCTTCCACCACGCCGATACCGGCGACGGTGCTGGCGCCCACCTGGAATTCGCTGCCCCAGGCCGCGAGCGGGCACAGTTCGAGGAACGGCGAGTCCTCGTCGATGAGCAGTTCGATACGTTCGCGGGCGGTCAGTTTGCCGCGTTTACGGTGGCGAGCGAGTTTCTCCGGGCCGCCGCCCGCGATGACCTTCTCGAATTCCGCCTCGACCTCGGCGAGTTTCGCGGTCATGGCCGCGGCCGCCGCGGTGTAGTCGGCACTCGTGGTGTCGAGTGTGCTGCGCAGTGTGGTCATGACTGGTATCCCAATCGTTTCGCGGCCAGGCCGGTGAGGATTTCGGTGGTACCGCCGCCGATCCCCAGGATCCGCATATCGCGGTACTGGCGTTCCACCTCGGATTCGCGCATATAGCCGAGTCCGCCGAACAGTTGCACGGCCTGGTTCGCCACCCATTCGCCGGATTCGACGGCGGTGTTCTTGGCGAAGCAGACCTCGGCGATCAGATCGGTCTCCCCGGCCGCGGCGCGAGCGGCGACATCCCGGGTGTAGACGCGGGCGATATCGACCCGGCGGGCCATCTCGGTGACGGTGTTCTGGACGGCTTGCCTGCTGATCAGCGGGCGGCCGAAGGTTTCCCGGTTACGCACCCAGTCAAGGGTCAGGTCCAGACAGCGCTGCGCGCTCGAATACGCCTGCACGGCAAGCCCGACCCGTTCACTGACGAATGCCGCGGCGATCTGCAGGAAACCGGAATTTTCCGGCCCCACCAGGTTCGACACCGGAACCCGGACGTCCTGGTAGGACAGTTCCGCGGTATCGGAAGCGCGCCAGCCCATCTTGTCCAGTTTGCGGCCCACCGTGAAACCGGGGGTGTCCTTCTCGACCACCAGCAGCGAAACCCCCGAAGCGCCCGGGCCGCCGGTGCGGACGGCGGTCACCACGAAATCGGCGCGGCAGCCGGAGGTGATGTAGGTCTTGGCGCCGTTGACGATGTAGTGGTCGCCGTCGCGGCGGGCCGAGGTGGTCAGATGTCCCACATCGGAGCCGCCCCCGGGTTCGGTGATCGCCAGCGAGCCGATCTTGTCACCGGCCAAGGTCGGCAGCACCCAGCGGTCGAGCTGGGCGGGGTCGCCCGCGGCGATGAGGTGCGGTACCGCGATACCGCAGGTGAACAGCGAGGCGAACACTCCACCCGAGACCCCGGCGTAGTGCAGTTCCTCGCACACGACGGCACCGTCGATCCCGTCACCGCCCGCACCGCCCGCGGCTTCCGGGAACTGGATCCCGAGCAGGCCGAGTTCGCCTGCCTTCTTGTGCAGCTCCCGTGGAATCTCCCCGTCGCGTTCCCAATCGTCCTGGTAGGGCAGGATCTCGCGCTCGGCGAAAGCGCGCACGGTGGCGCGGAGTTCGCGACGCTCGGCGGTGTTCCAGACAGTACTCAAGGCAGCAGCTCCAACGGTATGTCGAGATGACGGGACCGCAGCCATTCGCCGAGTCCCTTGGCCTGCGGATCGAATCGGGCCTGGTAGGCCACGCCTTCGCCGAGCAAACCGGAGATGAGGAAGTTGAGCGCCCGCAGATTCGGCAGCACCTGCCGGGTGATCTCCAGCGGGGCGGTTTCGGGCAGTAGTTCGCGTAGCCGCTCGACGGTGAGGGTATGCACCAGCCAGCGCCACTGGTCCTCGGTGCGCACCCAGACGCCGATATTCGCGTCACCGCCCTTGTCGCCGCTGCGGGCCAGCGCGATCTCGCCCAGCGGTACCCGTTTCGTGGGTGTGGGCGCAAGCGGTGCGGGGAGTTCGGGTTCCGGGACCTCGGTCAATTCGCGGGTCTGCGACGGGGCCCCCACCAGGACCTGGCATCCGGCCGGCGGGTGGGCGGTATGTGCGACCTCGGCGGCGTCGACGAACCCGGGCCGGTAGACGCCGTAGGGCGAACCGTTGCCGGGCGGGGCGGTGAAACTGCAGCCCGGGTAGCTGGCCAGCGCGAGTTCGACCGCGACGCCGGAGAACGCGCGACCCACCTTGTTCGGATCGGGGTCGCGGACCACACAGCGCAGCAGGGCGCTGGCCTGCTCCTCGGTGTCGGCGTCGGGGCGGTCCAGCCGGGCCAGGGTCCAGTCCAGTTCGGCCGGACGTTCGGGTAACCAGGACTCCAGCTGCCGCCGCGCCAGCTCGGCTTTCGCTTCGATATCGAGGCCGGTGAGGATGAATTCCATTTCGTTGCGGAATCCGCCGAGAGTGTTCAGCGAAACCTTCAGCGTCGGCGGCGGCGGTTCCCCCACGACGCCACGGATCGACACCCGGTCCGGACCGTCGGCGGCGAGTTCGACCGTATCGAGCCGGGCGGTGACATCGGGGCCGGCGTAGCGCGCGCCCTGGATCTCGTACATGAGCTGGGCCGCGACGGTGTCCACGGTGACCGCGCCGCCGGTGCCCGCGTGTTTGGTGATGACGCTGCTACCGTCCACGCGGATCTCCGCGAGGGGGAATCCGGGGCGGCCGAGGTCGGGGAGTTCGCGGAAGAACGCGAAGTTGCCGCCGGTGGCCTGGGTACCGCATTCGATCACATGACCGGCCACCACCGCGCCGGCCAGCCGGTCGTAATCGGTACGTTGCCAGCCGAAATGGGCGGCGGCCGGACCCACCACCACCGACGCGTCGGTGACCCGGCCGGTGACCACCACATCCGAGCCCGCGGCCAGGCATTCGGCGATACCCCAGGCCCCGAGATAGGCGTTGGCGGTGAGCGGGGAGCCGAGGCCGAGTTCGGCGGTGCGGCCGGTGAGATCGTCGCCGTCCACATATCCGACCCGGACCTCCAGGCCGAGCCGGTCCGCCAGCTCGCCCACCTTCGCCGCCAGCGCGGCCGGATTCAGGCCACCGGCATTGGTCACGATCTGCACATTGCGTTCCAGCGCGAGGCCGAGGCATTCCTCGAGCTGGCGCAGGAAGGTTTTGGCATAGCCGAGGCCGGCATCCTTCATCCGGTCGCGGCCCAGGATCAGCATGGTGAGTTCGGCGAGATAGTCACCGGTCAGCACATCGAGTTGCCCGCCCTCGAGCATTTCGCGCATCGCGCCGAACCGGTCGCCGTAGAACCCGGAACAGTTGCCGATCCGAATCAGGCCGGGATCGGCCGCCAGACCACCCATCAGCGGTTTCGCCTCCTACCGCGGCACCGGGCGGGGTCGCCGATAGGCGCCCGTGGCTGTCCGCGTACCGCCCCAGCATCACAGGCGGTGGCTAAAAAATCAAGCACGCGTGCTTGTTAATATTCCGGACTCCGGACCTGGCCCCGAGCAGCGCCGATGGCGGTTCTCGGGAGATTCGGCACGCCCTCAGGGCCACCCGGCAAGCGCACCCTCGGCGGTGGCACGGCGGCAGACCGCGAGCACACCCGATCGGACCTTCACCGCGACCACAGCGGCGCACCCCGGTGAGCAGGTGCAGCTGGACGCCACCCGCTGGAGGTGATGGCGGTGAGGGACGACGGCGTGATCGGCCGCGCCGAGCCGGCGATATCGCCACGCACACCATCTGCGCTGGAGTGCTGCGGCCGGTCGGGGCGGAAGCGGTCGATGCGGCGCTGCTGCCGACGCAGTCCATGGTCCCGGAGCCGATGCGGCCGGGCCGGGATCAAGCCCGTACCGCTCTCTTCGGAGCAGCGCAGACGGGAGTCAGCGCTGGAGTATTCGCTCGTGGTCGGCGGGTTCATCGGCGGCGGGGGCACGCCACAACCCGGCGATAGTGGTCGAAATCCCCGGCACGACGAGACCGGCGATCCCAACTGTCACGGCAATCCGAACGCCGAGGAACATGGCGAGAACGCCCCCCAGAGCAGCGCCGATCGGCGCGCCGACAGCGGCGGTCCATCGCACGGAGGCACTGAGTCGCGCCAAGAGTTCCGGCGGAGTTATCGACTGTCTGAGCGTCCTTTGAAGGACGTTGTAGGAAACCAGGCACAGAGAAACCAGGGCGGTACTCGCCGTTACCAGGACGACCCGGGGGAATCCACCGACCGGAATCAGCGCGATCAGGTACGCCGGGCAGAAGGTCCACGACAAGAGCACTATTGTCCGCGAGTCGCCGATGCGTCTGCCCAGAAACAGTGCAACCGGACCGCCGAGGAGCCCCCCGACCGCCCCGATACCACCGACCGTGCCCACTACCCCCGGACTCCACCCGAGTTCGTCGAGCAGGTACAGCAGCCACAGGGCAGAGATGAAGGCCAAGAAAAAATTCGCCGACATGTTGGCCAGAGCGAGGCCGCGCAGTATCCGGTCCTTGCCGACGAAGCGCAGGCCTTCGACCACCAGGCGGTGAACATTCGCACGGTGCAACCGTTCGGGCACTTCCTCAGCCGTCCGGCAGACGAGAACCACCCCTATCAGCACACAGATCATCGCGACCCCGGCAAGGATCGTGGCCGTGCCACCCGCGACGAGAAATATCCAGCTACCGATCACCGGTGCAGCAACTTGTGCGAAGGCGTCGGATACACCGAATTTCGCATTGGCGGAGCGCAGTCCGGTCCTGTTCGTGAGCAATGGAGCCACGGCCTGGAATGCGACACCGTTGACGGTCCGAGCCGCTTCGCTCAGGAAGACCGTCGCGACCAGGATCCAGATCGAGCTTCCCAGCAGCGTACCGAGCCCGATTGCCGCACACCAGATAGCCACTTCGGCGGTGTTCGACCACAGCATGGAGCGCCATCGGCCCAGCCTCTCGACGTATGCCCCCGCGTGGAGCGTGAACAGCACCCGGGGCACAAGCGACGCAACGGTTATCGCCGCCATTTCCGCTGGTCCGGCATCGAGTGCTGCCACCGCTATCAACCCGACACAGAAAGGGAGCAAACCGGCGCCCAACGCGCCCAGTGTCTGACCGGCCCAGAAGGTGTTCAAACGCGCCCTGTCAGCAAATACAGCCATAGTCACAGCCCGAGAGCTCCGGATACGTTGATGATCGAGACATACGACGCCAAGGTCACGATAGAAAAGGATGCGAGGGTCCCCGGGAAAAGCAGGAAGAAAGCGCCGTGCAGGACCATACCCGCTCCTATCGCGAAAGCTTGAGTACAGGAGAACATCAGACCGATCGGTATCAATATCTCCATCGACAGAACAGTCGATGTTAGCAGCATCGGCATCGGAGAGCCGGGCTCCAGATTCGCGAAATACTTCCGCCACGAGGCCGGCAGCGCGGAATCGTGGTGTCGGCGATGCTCGGTCTCACTCTCCAAGAAATTCAATGTGGCGACTATAACATTGCCGGACACAAAGCTACGGTTCGCTTTGCGGCGAACACCGCCCCAGTACAGCGATAGCAACAACATCCCGGCCATGGATAAGCCGAGACTCGGACTGCCTTCCGCATACCGGAACGGAACCGTCGATTCGTATGACAATAGATGCAATACACCCCCCTCCGCGACCGGGGAGAACAACAGTGATACCGACAGCAAGACGAAAAATGCGCTGTGGAAGTTGAAGTACAGGCGCGTTTCGAGGAACGTTATCGCTGCGACGATGATCAAGGCCACTCGTGGGGCCTGGCCGAAGATCAGAGCAGATGCCGCGACCATACGGGTTATGAACATCAGCTGGTAGGCGGTTGCACCGGGGAGAAACCTCCGGATTCGGGCCGGGCGTCCTGCGCGGACCCGGAAGTACAGGTAGCTGATCGGGCGATACGCGAACAGGTAACCACGCTTTATGTGAACGCATGCCTCGATGAACAAACCGACTCCGAGCAATATCGAGAGTAAGGTGCTCGCCAGGACAGGATCATCACGGACCGAATCCAGCACGGCTACTTCACCAACTCAGAATCCACGACGCGGTGACGGACTGTCACGAAATCGGTCCGATTGACGATCGTTCCACATAGATCTCGTAACCCGTGCACTTTCGTCACATATATCAATAAGAATTCTGCCTCCGACAACGACAGTCCCAGCTTGGTATGCGGGATATACCTCCAGCAGTCGAACCGGCGACCGGCGCCGTCGTGTAAAAAGAATTGCGTGTGCGTAACCCCCGCAAACATATGCCAAGAAGCGAAGTTGGGTCTCGGCGATACAGAGGACCACAACAGATAAGCACCCCAGATCAGTAATAGACCCGTCTGCCACCTTTCAGGCATGACCTACTACTCCCCTCGCTTCTGCCCCGCAAGGGCCGAAGCCGCCCAGCTGTGCAGATAGGTGTCCGATTGCTCTCGCGCTATCGACATGATGTTGCGGTAGTTCGATACTCCGGCCGGTTGCAACTGGACGGATCGCAGATAACGGTCGATAGCGCCCGCATGGTCACCGGCGAGATGACGTGCTCGTCCCGCGCGGAACCAGGAGAGAGCACCGTGCGGAACCGCGATGGCAGCCGCCCGGTCGAAGTAGCCGGACGCGGTCTCGAAGTCGGATCTACGCTGGTACAGATCTCCCACCTGCAGAAGGACCTTGCTGTCGAGGGGATCGACCGCGGATGCGCGCTCCATGTATTCGATGGCTTCGTCGGCGCAGCCGATCGCCTGATAGGTTCTCGACGCGGATTCGTACGCGGGGATAAGATTCTCGCGCCGCAAGATCACCTCCTGATCACTGCCCGGTTCGGCCGCATGCGCATGGTCGAGAACGAGTTGGAACTCGCGCACCAACGCATCATGATCGCCGGTCAGGTAGGGCAGGAATGTGGCCGCGCGCCAGTATCTACTGGTCATGAGATGAGATTCGAAGTCGGAAACCTCGTCCCTGCTCGTGTATCGAGCAAGGTACATGCACCCGTTGTCCCGCCACTGCTCGACGCCCTGTACATCTTTCCGGCGAGCCGATTGCACCATTCCGTACACGGACAGATTCAACAGCATGCGAAGAATGCGCGGATCGGAATTCGCCCCCTGCACCGTTGCGGAAAGTTCCTCGCCGAGGGACGAACGATACGAACCCGGTTCATCCGTCAGATTGACGACGTAGTGACGCAGAACGTGTAGATAGAATTCGTCCGGTGACAAGGGCCGATCCTCATACAGCAGGCCCTCGACGGCCTCCCTGGCTTCGGTGAAGAATCCCAACGCGGTGATCAACTTGATCACCTTGGCCCGGGTGGCGGCCGGCAGTCCGGCCAGCCCGGACCACATCTCGAACACGTGTCGGCAGCCATCGTTCGGAGAGTTCCGCCACTCGACGAGGCCTTCGGCCGCGCCTTCACCGAGTTGCTGTCCATGCATCGAACTGCGGAGCTCTTCGCGAAAACCGAGCACCATCGCACGCTGTAGAGTCACGCTACCGAAGTATTCGACATGCTCGCTCTCGAGGTACCTGTACAGCATCAACGGCGCATGGCACAGTAGCGGCGCATCGATGCCCGGAGGGCGGATCTCGAGGAACGGCCGATACCTGGCCGCGATACGCGCGCACGAGCCGGGTTCGTATGACTCGCTATCAGTGTGCGAAGGAAAAATGGGAAGCTCCTTGAAACGATAGTTGCGTTGGAGCGCGCCCTCCGGGCTCGCCATCCGGCGGGCGTATCGACGTTCCAGGACCCCGAGGGCCGCCGCAGACGCCAGATATTTGCGCGCGGTGTGTACTTCGCGCCGGTGGGCGACGGCGTACAACAAATGCGACCGTGCGCACCACGGGTCCAGCCGCAATGCGAGCGAGGAAGCGAGACGCGCCACTGGCTCTTCCTTTTTCCGGAGGCCGATAATGGTAGCCCGGTCCACGAATCGCCTGGCCGCTTCCAACTCCAAGAATTGTTCGGGCGCCAATACCTCTATTTCGGCGAACCGGATCGATCCGGCGAGCTCTTCGACAGCTGCGATCACAGTACGCATATCATTCGAGAGCTCACAGAAATATCGGTTCAGCCTGATACGCGCGATTCGAGCTGCCACAACATCGGTTTCTGCGATGCCCTCGGTTATTTCAGAGGCACGTCGCAGCATTCGATCGAGATCCTGCCACGATGCCTGCACATATGCGTATCGCATACTCACCATATGAAACATGAATTCCACGGCCGGTGATCGCCAATGTCGATTCGATGAGCCCGCCTCGAACGGAATGACGGAATCCGCTGTCCGTGCCATACCTCGGAGCAATACCGCCTCTTCACAGTCGGGTTGCAGGCGTAGAACCTCCTCGATCGCCCGTGTGGCTTTCGGTGTGATCCCGGCTTGCAAATACAGTCTTGCCAGCCATAACCGGGAACGAACATCTCCCGCCTGCTCTGCGGCCGCTATGCGTCGAGAAACCGGCGAACCGTTGTTCAGGGCGAACTGCCCCATCTGTACGATCCCATGCTCAGCGAGTGCCGGCCGGAGCGCAGGCGGTGGCAGCATCGAAGGGCCCCATACCTGATGTTCGTCGACGCACAACCAGTAGTCGACAGCTGCCGACTGGATGGAACGGTGATCGATAACCGACAGATTTTCGCGTGGCCGACCAAATGATACGAAGGCCTGTGTGGCGCTGTCCATGTGCAGTTGAGACATTTCCGGTTTCTCCATGGAGGCAGGCAGTGGCGCGATCCCGTACGGAAACGCGCCACTGCCCGAGGTCAGTCGAGGAACACCGTCGGCACCGGACGCGGCCCCGAGCTGAGTTCGTAGATATCCACCGGAGTTTCTGCGGTCTGCAAAGCAATCACCCCCTTTCTCAGAATTCATGCGTCACCGGACGCGATTGGAACGCTAACTGGTTTCTCGAAGAATCGCAAGCTTCAAACCGCACAGATTTTTCAAATCCGACCCAGGGATTAATTTATTCGAGTATGCGGAATTAAACTTATCCCTAGCAGAAATAAGCTTGCATTATTCGACCGCCGACGCACCCTCCGAACGTCGTCAGCTGTTTCTATTCAATTTTTCGATAGCTCCGTCCATGTACGGCGGGCCTTGTTCACGTAGCCGGCACTCCAGGCGCCGAGCTACGGACCGCCGAGTCGTACAGCTAGAAGTGGTGTTCAGAAACTGCGGCCCACTCTCGGCACCCACCGCTGTCGCACGGTGCCACCCGTGCGGCGGTGGTGCGGAGGTGACATGTGCAAGGACAGTGGCTCGCTCGACTCTCGAAGCTGTGATCGGACGACTGCGGTTCCATTCAGACCTACTTCCCCTCCCATGGACAGCGGCGTCAAGTGCGCGCTGATCTCTCTCACCAGGTTTGACGCCGTGCACCAGCGATCGGTTCCATCAGGATCGGGAAGGAGTTACACGCCGGACATCCACCGAGTACATGGAACCGAGACCGATTCGGGGAGAACTGCGCCGGTCCGGATGCCCGGGAACGCGGTGGGTCACCATCGCAAGTCGAGCACGAATGTTGGCGCACCCCACAGCCCAGACCACGGCACGCGCGCCACACCGAACCCGAAACGATACCGAGACCAGGCACAATAGGGCTCTGTGTCCACCGATGTCGCCGTAGTTCTGCTGTTCACCCTCGCCGGTTTTCTCATCGGCGGCGCCTACACCACCTGGAAGACCACCCGGCCGCTCGCGGTCGCGCTGGGGGTCTGCGCCGTACTCGCGGCACTGGGTGCGGTGCTCTGGCTGCTCTGACGCCCAGACCACGCCGGCACCGAACGCTCGACCGGCCCCGACCGCACCACCTGTGACCACTCACAACGGGACCCGGCGGCCGGACATGTTTCCGAAGCGCCGTCGGGGTCAACACTCAGGGCACGGCGCGTTGCGCGACAGGCGGGACGTCGCGGTGAACCAGAGCCCGGGGATGCGACCGGGTTCCACCGGACACCTCTCCCCTGGCACCGCCGGAACACGCGCCGGCCCTGCCCCTCTGCGCCGGGCACGGCCGGCGCGCTTTCCCGTCCGGATCAGCAGCTCGATTCCGCGGAGGCAGACGTTGCGGGACCCACCCGCTACTGCCAGCCCATCCGCTCCGCGGCCCGTACCGCTTCGGCGCGCGTACTGGTCGAGGTCTTGCCGACGGCGGCGGACAGATGGTTGCGCACCGTCCCTTCGGGCACGCGCCGGGTCCACCACCCGCGGACCCAGGTGAACCCGCCGGACGGCATCGCCAACGCACGGGCCGGAAGTGTCCTTGACCATGAACCCGCCCGCCCCCGCATCGATCGCCCGGCGCAGATAGCCGGGCCTGCCGAAGGTCGTCACCACGAGTATCCGCACCGCGGGATGCTTCGCGTGCAGCTCCGCGGCCACGGCGATACCGTCGGCGCCCGGCATCTCGACATCGAGCAGCGCCACATCCGGGTTCGTCCGCGCGACCACGTCGAGCACCTCGTCCCCGCGACCCACTTCGGCGACCACTTGGAGGTCGGATTCCAGCCCGAGCAGCGCCGCGAGCGCGATCCGGCTGCTCTCGAAACGATTCTCGCGCCGGAGTTCATCAGCCATCCGCTGGGCACGACCGGTGTCCCGGCCGTGTGGGGTCTGTCCGGCCACAGCCGCGCTGTCGGCCGACGCCGAACGAGCGCGGCTCAGGCGTTCAGCAGCGCGGCCTTCAGTGCACGCGCGGCGGACTCCGGGTCCGGGACGGCGGTGATCGCGCGCACCACGACCACCCGCTCGGCGCCCACCGCGAGCACTTCGGGAAGGGTCGCTTCGTCGATTCCGCCGATGGCGAACCACGGCCGGGTCGGCGACGCCGCCGCGGTCTCACGTACCAGCTCCAACCCGGCGGGTGTGCGCCCCGGTTTGGTCGGGGTCGCCCACACCGGACCCGTGCAGAAATAGTCGAGGTTCTCGTCACCCGCGGCCAGCCGGGCCTGCTCCCGGTCGTGGGTGGACCGCCCGAGCACCACATCCGGGCCGAGGATCTTGCGGGCGTACCAGGGCGGCAGATCCTGCTGACCCAGATGCAGCACATCGGCACCCGCCGCCAGCGCGATATCGGCACGATCGTTGACCGCGAGCAGCGCACCGTGGCGGCGGGTCGCGGCCTTCAGCTCGGCGAGCGCCGCGAGTTCGCCCTTGGCCTCGAGCGGGCCGAACTGCCGCTCCCCGGGCGAGCCCTTGTCCCGGAGCTGGATGATGTCCACGCCACCGGCGAGGGCCGCTTCCGCGAACTCGGCGAGGTCCCCCTTCTCCCGGCGGGCGTCGGTGCACAGGTACAGCCGGGCGGTCGCGAGGCGGTCGCGCGGGGGCAGCGGTCGGCGAGCGGAGGACGGTTGCACAGCTGCCACCGTAACCGCGCTAACGTGGAGAAGTTGCAGGAGGTGGAACGTAGTGCGAACATCCGCGCGCGCGGCGCGGGCGGCGAGCCGGACCCGGCCGGCGCGATGTAGCCCGGCGCCGATCCATCGATCCGGCCCTACCGCCGCCGCCCACCGTGTTTTCCGGAGGAGGTGGCACAGGTGAGCGGCCGGGCCACCGATTCGACCCTCGCCGTCGTCGGCGGCGGGGTGATCGGGCTGGCCGTGGCCTGGCGGGCCGCCGAGGCGGGCCGGACGGTGACCCTGTTCGATCCGGCGGTGGGCAGCGGCGCCTCCTGGGTGGCCGGCGGGATGCTCGCCCCACTGTCGGAAGGCTGGCCCGGCGAGGACGCGGTATTGGAGTTCGGTGCGGCGGCTCTGGCCCACTGGCCGGATTTCGCGGCGCGACTCGAGGCCGTCACCGGTGTGGACGTTTTCGTCGCCGCCGAGACCCTGACCGTCGCCCAGGACGCCGCCGATGCCGCCGACCTGCGCACGGTCGCCGAATGGGTCGGTGAGCGCGGCCACGAACTCCGGGTACTGGACCGGGCCGGGGTCCGGGAGCTGGAACCGGCGCTGGCCCGCACGGTGCGGGCCGGGCTGCTGGCGCCCACCGAACCGGCCCTCGACAACCGCCGGCTGCTGACCGCGCTGCGCAAGGCCGTGGCCGGAGCCGGGGTGACCGTGCGCGCGGACCGGGTCCACGACCTCACCGAACTCGACCAGCGGCAGGTGGTGCTGGCCGCGGGTGCCGCCTCGGCCGAACTGTGGCCCGGCCTGCCGGTCCGCCCGGTGAAGGGCGAGATCCTGCGCCTCCGCCACCGCCCCGGCGCCCAACCGCCGCCCACCCGGGTGGTGCGGGCGCGCGTGCACGGGCGGCCCGTGTACTTCGTGCCCCGCGCCGACGGTCTGGTGCTCGGCGCCACCCAGTACGAAGCCGGTTTCGATACCGCGGTCACCGTCGCCGGGGTCCGCGACCTCATCGGGGACGCCGAGACCGTGCTGCCCGGGATCGGCGAATACGAACTGCTCGAAGCCGCCGCCGGCGCGCGACCCGGCAGCCCCGACAATCTCCCCCTCGTCGGGTGGCTGTCCGACCGCGTGATCGCGGCCACCGGGCACGGCCGCAACGGCATGCTGACCAGCGCGCTCACCGCCGAGGCGGTGGTGGCCGAGCTGAACGGGCGACCGCTGGCCGCGGTCGCGGCGGCCGATCCGAACCGGTTCACGGCATCCACACCCTCAGGAGGTAGTCGATGACACAGTCGTCCACACCGGGCTCACCGGCGCACGGATCGTCCGTGCCGATCGGGGTCACGGTGAACGGAACCGAGCACGAGTTCACCGAACAGCTCACGGTGCGCCAACTGCTGGAACACCTCGAACTGCCGCGCCAGGGCGTGGCGCTGGCGGTCGACGGCGCCGTGTTCCCGCGCTCCCGCTGGGACGAGCCGGTGGGCCGCGGCTGGGAGATCGATGTGCTCACGGCGGTTCAGGGTGGCTGACGAAGCACTGCGCATCGCCGACCGCACCTTCGGCTCCCGGCTGATCATGGGCACCGGCGGCGCGGAGAATCTGACCGTGCTGGAGGAGGCGCTGCTGGCCTCGGGTACGGAGCTGACCACGGTCGCCATGCGGCGGGTCGACGCCGCGGGCGGTACCGGTGTGCTCGACCTGCTGAAACGGCTCGATATCGCGCCGCTGCCCAATACCGCGGGCTGCCGCACGGCCGCCGAGGCGGTGCTCACCGCCCGGTTGGCGGCCGAGGCGCTGGATACGAATTGGGTCAAACTCGAGGTGGTCGCCGACGACCGGACCCTGCTGCCCGACCCCATCGAACTGATCGACGCCGCCGAACAGCTGGTGGACGCCGGTTTCACCGTGCTGCCCTATACCAACGACGATCCGGCACTGGCGCGGCGGCTCGAGGACGCGGGGTGCGCGGCGGTGATGCCGCTGGGCGCCCCGATCGGCACCGGTCTGGGTATCGGCAATCCGCACAATATCGAGATGATCGTGAGCCGCGCCCAGGTGCCGGTGATCCTGGACGCCGGTATCGGGACCGCCAGCGACGCCGCGCTCGCCATGGAGCTCGGCTGCTCCGCGGTACTGCTGGCCACCGCGGTGACCCGGGCCAGGCATCCGGCCCTGATGGCCGCCGCCATGGCCGACGCGGTGCGGGCCGGTTACCGGGCGCGGGAGGCGGGCCGGATCCCCAAGCGGTTCTGGGCCCAGGCGTCCTCACCCGGACGGTAGATCCCCGAGACCGACCCCACCGCGAGTGGGTGCCGGGCCGGGGCCGGGTCATCCTCCAGGATGAGTGCGGATGGCGACCATCGGGCGACGCGAGCGCTCCGCGGATAGGGCATGCTGGTCGGCATGATCGAAGTCCGGGGCTTGACCAAGCACTACGGGCAGACCGTCGCGGTCCAGGACCTGACCTTCACCGTGCAACCCGGTCAGGTCACCGGGTTCCTGGGACCGAACGGCGCCGGTAAATCCACCACTATGCGCATGATCCTCGGCCTGGATCGCCCCACCGCGGGCACCGCGCTCATCGACGGCAGACCGTACGGGCAGCTGAAACATCCGTTGCGTGAGGTCGGCGCGCTGCTGGACGCGAAATGGGTGCATCCCAACCGGTCGGCGCGAGCCCATCTGGAATGGATGGCGGCCTCCAACGGGCTGCCGAAATCCCGGGTGGAGGAGGTCTTGCGGCTGGTGGGTCTGTCGGAGGTGGCCGGTAAATCGGCCGGCGGGTTCTCCCTGGGTATGTCGCAGCGACTGGGCCTGGCGGGCGCCCTGCTGGGCGATCCGAAAGTCCTGCTCTTCGACGAGCCGGTCAACGGCCTGGACCCGGAGGGCATTCTCTGGATCCGGCGGTTCATGCAGCGGCTGGCCGCCGAGGGCCGTACCGTGCTGGTGTCGAGCCATCTGCTCTCGGAGATGTCGCAGACCGCTGACCATCTGGTGGTCATCGGCCGCGGCCGGCTCATCTCCGATTCCACCACCGCGGAGTTCATCGAACGCGCGTCGGAGTCGTCGGTGCGGGTGCGCAGCCCGCAGCTCGACGAACTGCGCAGTCTGCTCACCTCCAACGGGATGACCGTGAAACAGAACGAGGGCAACGCCGACGGCGCGGCACTCGTGGTCAACGGGGTCACCAGCGACGCGGTCGGCGCACTGGCCGGTGAGCACAACATCACCCTCTACGAGCTCGCCCCGCAGCGGGGCTCGCTGGAGGAGGCGTTCATGCGGATGACCGGCGGGGATGTCCAGTATCACGGTGAGGTCGGCCCGCAGGGCGATGTCGCGGCGGCCCCGCCCGGGGCCCCCGGGCCGCAGCCGGTCGAGCCCAAGGTTCTCGGAGGTACCAAGTAATGGGTGTGATCGCCGCGGAACGCATCAAACTCACCTCGACCCGCTCGCCGTGGTGGTGCTCGCTGATCGTGGTGGCCCTCGCGGTCGGGTTCGCCGCACTGTTCGGGCTGATCGGGCGGATCGCCGCCGACGACCCGCAGGCCTCGGGAGCCCCCGCGCTGACCGTGGACACCGCCTTCCTCGGGATCAGCGGGTTCGGGGTGATGGTGCTGGCCATCATGGCCACCCTCACCGTGACCAGCGAGTACCGGTTCGGCATCATCCGGACCACCTTCCAGGCCGTACCCAACCGCATCCTGGTGATCGGCACCAAGGCGGGCCTGGTCGGGCTCTACGCCGCCGCGTTGACCACGGTGCTGGCCTTCGCCGCGTACGCGGTGGCCAAGGCGGTCGCCGGGGACGCCGGCTCCACCCTGATCCTGGAGGGCAACTGGCGTGCCCTGTACTCGATACCGGTCCTGGCCTTCCTCAACGTGGTGCTGGCCATCGCCATCGGTGTACTGGTCCGGCAGTCGGCGGCGGCGATCTCGTTGATCGTGCTCTGGCAGCTGATCATCGAACCGCTGGTCGGGGCACTGGGTAAAGTAGGACGTGAGATCAGCGCGTTCCTGCCGTTCCAGAATGCGAGCCGCTTCGCGCTGATGGACGAGTCGATGGCGTCGGGTAACTGGCACTGGGGCGTATGGGGCAGCCTCGTCTACTTCATCGCCTTCGTCGCACTCGTCACCGGTGTCGCCCTGGTGGTTGTCAACCAGCGCGACGCCTGACCGAATCGCCCGAGCCGCTTCCCTCGCCGCTCGGGTATGGGGTGAGCGCGGCCTTGTCGGGAGGATCGCGCGCCCCGCACGCCGGCGGCCACTGCCCGGTCGTCGGAGTGCACTTACCACCGGCCCGGTGCGCAATGCACCGGGCCGGTGGTCGTGGTCACACCGGGGTGGTTGCACCCCGGGTCACCAGCGAAGGCAGGGGACTCTTCGCGACTTGCCAAATATCTGTAACCAAGCGTTCACCGGCAGCCGGCCGGTCGTCGCTACGATCGTGGTCAGGCACCGAACGTTTTCCATCGGCGGACCCAACGGCGTGCCGCACTCCTCCGATAGAGAGGCGACAGGTGACGATTATCAGCGTTCCCCTCGCGTCCGATTCCCTGAGATACCCTCGGGGCGTGAACGAAAAGCCCTCCGGCCGAGCCGTACCGGAGCCGGAGGTCGACAGCGCCGCCGCGCCGGGCGCCGATCACGCGTCCACCGACGAGCCGGCGGTCGGGCCGGCCCCCGAGAACGGCGCCGCCGTCGGCGCGGTACGCCGTGTCCATCCGCTGTCTGCCCTGATGAACGCGGCAAACCAGCGACCGGATGTGATCGAGGTTCTGCGGCGGGCCCGTCATCAACTCCCCGGCGATCCCGCCTTCGGTGACCCACTCTCGGTCACCGGCCCCGGCGGCGCGCGCGCCGTGGCACGAGCCGCGGACCGGCTGGTCGGCGACAATCCCAGCGCTGCCCGCGAGATCGGGTTCGGTGCGCTGCAGGTCTGGCAGGCCATGCTCGAACGCCTCGGTCGCGGTAAGGGCACCGAGGAGATGACGGTGATGTTCACCGATCTGGTGTCGTTCTCCTCCTGGTCGCTCACCGCGGGCGACGAAGCCACCCTGGACCTGCTGCGCAAGGTGGCCAAGGCCATCGAACCCCCCATCGCCGAACGCGGCGGCCAGGTGGTGAAGCGAATGGGTGACGGCGTCATGGCGGTGTTCCCGTCCGCCGATCGGGCCGTCCGGGCCGCGATCGCCGCGAAACGCAATCTGGCCGAGGTGACCGCGGGCGACTACCGGCCCCGGATGCGGATCGGCCTGCACACCGGTTCACCGCGAGAGATCGGCGGGGACTGGCTGGGCGTGGACGTCACCATCGCCGCCCGGGTGATGGAGGCCGGCGGCAACGGCAAGATGATGGTGTCCCACACCACCCTGACCGCGCTGAGCCCGGAGACCCTGGCCGAGCTGGGGCAGACCGCTCGCCCCTACCGTCGCAGTTTCTTCGCCGCGCCCCTGAGCGGGGTACCCGAGGATCTGCGCATCTACCGGATCAGCTCGGCCTGAGCCGCCCGCTCGTCCGCGTCCGCTACGCGGAGACGAACAGGGGCCGATCGATCTCCGGGATCCAGCAGTCGCGCGCGATATCGCGGTTGTAGTTGTCGCGGAAATAGGCGACCAGATCCGCGATACCCGGATGCGGGTCGGTCCTGTCCCACAGCAGCGCGTGCGGGTAGGCAGGGGTCGGGTCCACGATCGGCACCCGGCGGATATGCGGATGCCACGGGGATTCGAAACCTTCCGCGCTGAAGGTCGCGAGGGTGTCCGAATCGGCGATGTGCTCGATCACCATCGCGATCGGTGCCGGCCCGCGACCGATGGTGACCTCGGGAAACAGTTCGGACCGGCGACTGCTGTCGATCACGACTCCGCTGGACCGGCTCAGTTCGCGGTAGTAGTCGGTCCACTCCGATTCCACCGAGGTCCCCGGCACCCATACCGTCACCCCGGTCAGTTCGGCCAGCGAGACCGCCGCGCGTCCGGCCAGCGGATGATCCTTACCGACCAGCAGATGTAGCGGGTCCAGTAGGAACGGGACGGCCGCGATCCGCGCCGGCAGGGGCCGGGGGCCGCCCGCGGCGCGGGCGACGGCCGCGTCCACCCGGCCCGCCACCAGCGCGTCCCGGGAAGTGACGAAGGCGTTGGTCAGCACGATCTCGGTATCGCGGTCGGGGTGGCGGCCGAGGTAATACCGCATGGCCCGCATCTCGGTCGCCCGCTCGCCCAGTACCGCCACCCGCAGCGGCCGTGGTCGCCGTACCACCGTGGCCACGGCCTCGTCGGCGACGGCGAGCAGCGAGCGCGCGTGCGGCAGGAACCGGGCAGCGGACGCGGTCAGGGCCGCGCCGGTGGGTATCCGGTCGAAGAGATCGAGGCCGAGCTGGTTCTCCAGCCGGGCGATACGTTTGGATACCGCCTGCTGGCTGATCCCGAGCAGCGCCGCGGCGGCGCCGAACCGGCCTTCGTCGGCGACGGCGACAAAGGCCCGCACCGTCGCCAGATCGAGCTCCCCCACCCCACCTCCTGATACATCCATTGGTTGTCTCCGCTGTCATGTCGATTGTTCGACTCAGCACATTTGAGCTGGTCATATGTAGCCAAAATGACCATATCGGCCCACCGGATCGACAACCGAACCGGCCGCGGGCCCGGTCCTACGGCACGGGGTGATCGATGACGGACACGTCTTTCGTGCATCTGCACAACCACACCGAGTATTCGATGCTCGACGGTATGGCGAAGGTGGGGCCGCTGTTCGCGGAAGCCGAGCGCCTGGGGATGCCGGCGGTCGGGATGACCGATCACGGCAATATGTACGGGGCCGCGGAGTTCTTCCGGCAGTCCCGGGATTCGCCGGTGAAACCGATCATCGGTATCGAGGCGTATATCGCACCGGAATCCAGGTTCTCCGGCAAGCGCGTCTTCTGGGGTGAGCCCGGGCAGAAATCCGACGATGTGTCGGGGTCGGGCGCGTATCTGCACATGACACTTTTCGCCCGGAACGCAGTGGGGCTGCGCAATCTGTTCCGGCTCTCGTCGCGTGCGTCGTTCGAGGGGCAGTTGGGGAAATGGCCGCGGATGGACGCCGAACTCGTCGCCGAACACGCCGACGGTGTCCTGGCGACCACGGGGTGTCCGTCCGGCGAGGTCCAGACCCGCCTACGGCTGGGGCAGTTCGACGCCGCCTACGCGGCCGCGGGCCGCTGGCGCGATATCTTCGGCCCGGACAACTTCTTCCTCGAAGTGATGGACCACGGGCTGGCGATCGAACGCCGGGTCCGCGACGGTCTGCTCGCCGTCGGCCGCAAGGCCGGGCTCACCGCACTGGCCACCAACGACTGTCACTACGTGCTGCGGGAGCAGGCGGCGGCCCACGAGGCGATGCTGTGTGTGCAGACGGGGAAGACGCTGTCGGATCCGGCACGGTTCCGGTTCGACGGTGACAGTTTCTATCTCAGGTCCGCGGCGGAGATGCGCGCCCTGTGGGACGAGGAAGTGCCCGGCGCCTGCGATACCACCCTCGCGGTGGCCGAACGTATCGAACCGTACGACGAGGTGTGGGAATTCCGCGACCGGATGCCGGTGTTCCCGGTGCCCGAAGGTCATACCGAGGACAGCTGGCTGCGCCGCGAAGTGGACGCGGGCCTGCGCTGGCGGTTCCCCGCGGGCGTACCCGGCAGTTACCGCGGCCGCGCGCAGTTCGAGCTGGACATCATCCGCGACAAGGGCTTTCCCGCCTACTTCCTGGTGGTCGGCGATCTGGTGGCGCACGCGCGCCGGGTCGGTATCCGGGTCGGCCCCGGCCGTGGTTCGGCGGCGGGGTCGCTGGTGGCCTACGCGCTGGCGATCACCAATATCGACCCCATCGAGCACGGACTGCTGTTCGAACGGTTCCTCAACCCCGAACGCCCGTCGGCACCCGATATCGATATCGATTTCGACGACCGCCGCCGCGGCGAGATGATCCGCTACGCCACCGACCGCTGGGGCGCGGACAAGGTCGCGCAGGTGATCACCTTCGGCACCATCAAGACCAAGGCGGCCATCAAGGACGCCGCCCGCGTCCAGTTCGGTCAGCCCGGGTTCGCGCTCGCCGACCGGATCACCAAGGCGCTGCCGCCCGCGGTGGCGGCCAAGGACATCCCGGTGGCCGGGATCACCGATCCCGGCCACGAACGCTACGGCGAGGCCGCCGAGGTGCGAGCCCTCATCGAGGCCGAACCGGATATGCGCCGTATCTACGACACCGCGGTCGGACTCGAGGGGATGGTCCGCGGCGCCGGGGTCCACGCCTGCGCGGTGATCCTGTCCAGCGAACCGCTGCTCGATATCGTGCCGCTGTGGAAGCGCCCGCAGGACGGGGCGATCATCACCGGCTGGGACTACCCGTCGTGTGAGGCCGTCGGCCTGTTGAAAATGGATTTCCTGGGTCTGCGCACCCTCACCGTGATCGGTGACTGCCTCGACAATATTCGCGGCAACCGTGGTATCGAGATCGACCTGGACACCCTCGCCCTCGACGACGAACCCACCTACGCCATGCTGGCGCGCGGCGACAATCTCGGGGTGTTCCAAATGGACTCGGCCGGTATGCGGGAGCTGCTGCTGCGGATGGCCCCCACCGAGTTCAACGATCTGGTGGCCTCCAACGCCCTCTACCGGCCGGGGCCGATGGGCGTAGGGGCGCACTGGTCCTACGCCGATCGCAAGAACGGGCGGGAAGCGGTGACGCCGATCCACCCCGAACTCGACGAAGCGCTGCGCGCGGTCCTCGCCGAAACCTACGCGCTGATCGTCTACCAGGAGCAGATCATGCAGATCGCGCAGCAGGTCGCCGGATACTCCCTGGGCCAGGCCGACCTGCTGCGCCGGGCGATGGGTAAGAAGAAACCGGAAGTGCTGGCCATGGAGTTCGAGAACTTCCGCGACGGTATGCGCGGCAACGGCTACAGCGACGCGGCGGTGACCGCGCTGTGGGAGGCGGTGCTGCCGTTCGCCGGCTACGCCTACAACAAATCGCATGCCGCCGGTTACAGCCTGGTGATGTACTGGACCGCCTACCTCAAGGCCAACTATCCGGCGGAGTTCATGGCCGCCCTGCTCACCTCGGTCGGAGACGACAAGGACAAATCGGCGATCTATCTGGCCGACTGCCGCAAACGTGGGATCCGGGTGCTGCCACCGGATGTGAACCAGTCGGCGGCCACGTTCACCAGCGTCGGGCCCGATATCCGCTTCGGCCTGGGCGCGGTCCGCAATGTCGGCGAACCGGTGGTGCGGGCGGTGATCCGGGCACGCGAGTCGGCCGGTGCGTTCACCTGTTTCTCCGACTACCTGACGAAAGCCGACAGTGTGGCGTGCGCCAAGAAAGTGGTCGAATCACTGGTCAAAGCGGGCGCTTTCGAATCCCTCGGCCATCCCCGCAAAGGCCTGTACACGATCCACTGCGAAGCGATCGACGCGGTGACGGTCACCAAGAAAGCCGCGGCACGCGGACAATTCGACCTCTTCTCCGGAGATACCGCCGACCCCGCGGCGAGCGCCTCCGTGTTCGCGGTACCCGTACCCGACGAGGAATGGGAAACCCGCGAGCGATTGAGTTACGAACGGGAGATGCTCGGGCTCTATGTCTCCGGACATCCGCTCGACGATATCGCCGCCGCGCTGGGCGCCGCCGGCGACACCCCGCTCGCCGCCCTGCACGACGGTCGCGTCCCGCACGGCCGCCGGGTACGGCTGGCCGGCATCATCGCCGCCGTCGACCGGCGCGTCACCCGTAAGGGCGAGCCCTGGGCGGTCGTGCGCCTGGAGGACCTGGAGGCCGGCGCCGAAATCCTGTTCTTCCCCGCCGCCCACGCCACCGCCGCCGGATATCTCACCGAGGACGCGATCGTGGTGATCACCGCGACGGTCAGCGTCCGCGACGGGCGCCGGTCGCTGCTGGGCGATCAGGTGACCGCACCGGATCTCACCGCCGGTACCGCCGGACGACCACTCACCCTCACCCTGCCCGTGGCGGCCTGCACCCCGCATACGGTCCGCGCCCTGCGCGAGACCCTGCAGCGGCATCCCGGCCCCACCGACCTGCGAATCGACCTGATCGGCGCCCGGGGTCCCCGGCTACTCGCCCTGGACCCCCGCTTCCGGATCACCACGTCACCCGCGCTGATGGGTGAGCTGAAAGCGCTGTTCGGACCGGCTTGCCTGCGCTGACGAGACGTTCAGGACAGATCGAGGTGGCGGTTCACCGCCATGGCGGCCTCGGCCAGCTCCGGGAGTTCGAGTACCCGCACCCCGTGCTCGCGCAGTTTCTCCACTCCGACACAGTTCTCGACGAACGTGGACGGTTCACGCCACGCGATCACCACCACCGGGATACCGGCGGCGAGCACGCGATCGGTACAGGGCAGCCGCGTTTTGGTCGCCCGCTCCGAGCAGGGCTCCAGGGTGCTGTAGAGGGTGGCCTTCCGCAACCGCGGATCGTGCGGATCCAGTTTGTCCAGGGCGGATTCCTCGGCATGCACCTTCGGGTCGGTTTCCCGCGAATAGCCGGTGGCTATTTCGGCGCCGTCGGCGACGATCACGGCGCCCACCGAGAAAGCACCGGGTGCCTGCGGACTCCGGCGCGAGAGATCGATCGCCCGGTTCATCCAGTAGTGGTGGTCGGGTTCGGGCACCGGGCCTCCTAGATGGCGCTGTCGGGCGTAACCCGTCCACGGTCCGCGCACGGCCGAAGGTGGATGCGCGGGTACGCGAGAGCGCATGGCCGGGGCGGATGCGGAGATTACGCCTGAGGTCGATATCGCAACACTGCCACATCCCCGAGCCGCTCCACCTCGACCAGGCGCATCCGATGGGTGGAACCGCCGGGAAACCGCGCGGGATGCAGGAACCGCGGGGCGGCGGGATCGCCGACGAGTGTGGGCCCGACCGCGACCAGTAGTTCGTCGGCCAGTCCGGCGGACAGGAACGCGGTGTGGATCCGGCCGCCGCCCTCTACCATCAACCGCCCGATGCCCCGGGCGCCGAGATCGTCCAGCAAGGGACCGAATTCGAGTTCTGGGCCCAGGGCCACGATCTCGGCCGGTGCGGTCAACCGGTCGCGCAGCCGCCGGGCCCCCGCGTCGGTGGTGTAGACGAGCGGGGCGTGCTCGGCGGTACCGGACCGCCAGAAACGAGCCTCCGGATCCAGTTCGCCGCGCGCGGTCACCGTCACCTTGCGGGGGTACTCCGGCCGGCCCGCGGCGATCCGCTGTGCGCGCCGCGACTCATCGCGTACGAGCAACCGCGGATTATCGCGCCGCAGCGTCTCGGCTCCCACCAGAATCGCGTCCGACCAGGCACGGATACCGTCCACCCGGTCGAAATCGGCGTCGTTGGACAGCAGCAGGCGTTCGGGCTCCATATCGTCGATATAGCCGTCGACACTCATGGCGACCGACAGCAGCACATACGGCCGCGCGGCCTCCTCCGCGCCGTTTCCCAACTCAGCGCTCCGATCCCAGCACCGCGCTGCGCGGAATGCCCAGCACCCTGGCCTCCGCGTCTGCGGCCGCACCGAGCCCGGCCTCCGGATCGTCCGCCTCGCCCGCCGGATGCGGGGACCCGCTCGGTTCCGGATTCTCCGGCGGGTACGGCGGGTTCAGCAGCACCGCGCGGTCACCGGGCCCGTCGGGTTCGGCGTGCAACCAGACGAACTCCGCACCCAAATCGACCGTGCGCGGCAGGGTCGCGGCCAGCTCCGCCGCGTCCGCCGCCGGACACTCTCCCGGGTCCATCCAGGCGAAGGTGGCCCGCAAACCGGGCCAGGCGTGCGCGAACCCGGCGTGCAGCGGACGCTGATCCACCTCGTCCTCCGGAACCCACGCCAGTTCCACACTCTCCATGTTCGGGCGCACCGGCAGCGGTTTGCCCGCATCGGCGATCACCGTCGTGTAGGTCCAGCCGCTCAGGGCGGTGGCGGTGACCCGTTCGGCACGCACCCGGATATCCGCGGCCTTGATACCGGCCTCCTCATCGGCTTCACGGACCGCCGCGTGCACCGCCGACTCGTCGCTGTCGCGGGCCCCGCCGGGCAGCGCCCAGGTCCCGCCCTCGTGACTCCACAGCGCGCGATGCTGCAGCAGCACCGCCGAACCACCGCTGCCGATCGGGGCACGCAGCAGCAAGCCGGCCGCACCGAACAGGCCCCAGTGCCGCACACCACCGGGGCTTATGGACCACCCGTCACCGTCACCACGCATCTCGCACCGCCCTCGTCGACCGTTGCCTCCATCCTGCCCCACCGGTGGTGGTGGGTGGTGCGTTGTGGAGGTCGGGGCGCGCGCGTGGACAATACCGAATACGCTCATGGCAGCGGTGTGAGCGATCTCGCGCGGCACCGGCGGAGCGATGCAGCGCACACGGCGCCCAGAGTTGGAGGGTGGACATGACGCGGTTGGCGGTGGATCGGGTGGTATCCGAACCCGACCCGGCCCACCCGGAACCGGCGCCCGCCCGCGGGCGGGCGCGGGTCGTCCGCCCCCGGCTCGCGCAGGCCTGGAAGTGGTTGAATCCGGCACGGTTACGCCTGTTCGCCCAATCGTCGCCCGGGCGGCTGCTCGGCGTCGGGCTCCTGCTGATCGTGCTGTCCATGGGGTCGGGGGTGATCACCGCGGGCGCCGTGCACGACCGTCAGAGCGACCTCGACGTGCTGCTCGCCCACACCGAACCCGATGCGAACGCGGCACATCGGCTCTACACCGCGCTCTCGGTGGCCGACGCCGCCGCGGCCACGGCGTTCATCTCCGGCGGCCTCGAACCCGAGCAGGTGCGCGACCGCTACAGCCAGGCGCTGGGGGAAGCGGGTGCCGATCTGGTGACGCTGTCCGGTGACGACCCCCAGGACGTTCTGCAGCGGATGGGTATCGGGTCGGGACTACCCGTGTACTCGGGTCTGGTGGAGACCGCGCGGGCGAACAACCGGGAGGGCCACCCGGTCGGGGCGGCCTATCTGAGCGAGGCGTCGTCGGAGATGCAGACGGTGCTGCTGCCGACCGCCGAACAGCTGTACGTGCGGCGCGCGGCCGCGGTCGACACCGCCCAGGACCGGCACGTCCGGCCGCCGTGGTCGGCGATCGTGTTGCTCGTCGTCGCCGTGCTCGCGCTGGTGTGGGCGCAACGGCTGCTGGCCCGGCGGTGGCACCGCACCTTCAACCCGGGTCTGCTGCTGGCCTCCGGCGCATTGCTCACGCTGATGTTGTGGACGGTGATCGCCGGATCCGTTTCCTCGGTGGCGATGTCCAGCGGCCGGGCCGACGGGACGGTGCCCGCCGCCCGGCTCACCGAGAGCCGGATCCTGGCCCAGCAGGCGCGTTCGGCGGAAACACTCAAACTGGTACGCCGCGACACCACCGGCGACTACGATCACGCGTTCGACGCCAACATCACCCGGCTCAACGAACTGCTCGCCGGGCACACCGACCGGGCGACCGCCGACGCGCGGGCCGCGCTACTGCACTGGCTGGCGGCGCACCAGCGGATGAACGAGGCACTCAACCGCGGCGAATTCGCCCGTGCGGCCGCGATCGCCACCGCGCCGGGCGCCGAGAACGCTACCGTTCATGTGGAAGCTCTGGACATCGCGCTGGGTAACGGGATCACCGAGACCCGGGACACGCTACGCAGCAATATTTTCCACAGCGCCCGGGTACTCGACTATCTGGCACCAGGTGCGTTGATCCTCGGCTTCGCCGCCGCGGCGTACATCGCCTTCGGCATCTGGCCAAGACTGCGGGAGTATCGATGAGGTTTGCGCGAAACCCGATCCGACCGGCGGCCCCCCGGCCGTCGCGGCGATCGTGGCCGCTGCGGGTCGGGGTGGCGTGTACCGCGCTGCTCCTGGCCGGGTGCGCCACCGGCCCGGGCCCGCACCACGAGGTAGCGCACAGCGACTACTCCGAGCCGCCCCTGCCCGCGCAGGCGACGGCGATGGAGGCCGACGGCCCGCTGCCCCTGCCCTACGAACCCACCAACTGCGGTGATCCCACCGCCGGCCTGCGTCCCACCGGCCCCGGCGCGACCGGCCCGGTACTGGACCGGATCCGGGCCCGTGGCCGGCTGGTGGTCGGATTGGACACCGGCAGCAACCTGTTCAGCTTCCGCGATCCCGAGAGTGGGGTGATCGTCGGCTTCGACGCCGATATCGCCCGCGAGGTGGCCCGGGACCTGTTCGGCGATCCCGACAAGATCGAATACCGCAGTCTCGGTTCCGAGGAGCGGGAAGCGGCGCTGATCGAGCACCGGGTGGACATGGTGGTCAAGACCATGACCATCACCTGCGCCCGCCTGGCCAGGGTGTCCTTCTCCACCGTGTACCTGAAGGCGCACCAGCGGGTGCTGGCCGTACAGAATTCGGGAATCCAGAGCTTGCGGGATCTGGCGAACAAGCGGGTGTGCACGATCCGTGGCACCACCTCGCTCGAGCAGATCAGCCGGATCCAGCCCCAGGCATCGATTCTCACCGTCCCCACCTGGGCCGACTGTCTGGTGGTCCTGCAGCAGCGGCAGGTGGACGCGGTCAGTACCGACGACGCGATCCTGGCCGGACTGGCCGAACAGGACCCGTACACCGAGCTGGTGGGCCCGAGTATCAGCGAAGAACCGTACGGAATAGGCATTCCCAAGGGCGACGACGACCTGGTGCGCTTCGTGAACGGCACCCTCGACCGGATCCGCGCGGACGGTACCTGGAACCGCCTCTACAACCAGTGGCTCTCGGCCCTCGGCCCCTCCCCCGGACCCCCGCCGCCGTCCTATCGGGACTGATCGCCGTGACGACGGACGAGTCGGTCGACCGGTCCGGCTCCGGGGACGTCCCGGAGCCGCCCCCGACCCGTGCCGTCGACGCCGCCCGCCTCCGGCAACCGGACGGGCAGCCCAGTGCGGCCACCCGGCTCGGGGCGGGCCGCGTGCGCGACGATCACGGCACTTCCGGGTCCGTCACGGGTCCGGGAACCACCGCCGCGGCGGGCACCGCCGCACACTCGGAAACCGCTGATGGAGCGGGCACGGCCGGGCACGCGGAATCCGTCGCGGGTATGCCCGATTATTCGGAACCCCTTGTGGAGAGCACCGGATATTCGGAAACCATCGCCGATGCGGGCACCGGCGGCTATCCGGAAACCGCCGACGGCGCGGGTACCGCTGCGCAATCGACAAATGCCGGCGGCGCAGATACGGCCGCATACACGGAAGCCGTGGCCGAAGCGGGCGCGGCCGGCCACCCGGAAACCACCGCCGCAGATACCGCCGCGCCCCCGGAAACCGCCGCCATAGCCGGTACGGCCGCATACGCGGAAACTGCTGCCGACGCGGGTCCGGCCGGCGATCCGAACGAGACCCCTGGCGCCCGTTCCGACGTGCACATCGAAACCGTTGCCGCCGCCTATACCGCCGACTCCCCGGAAACCGCCGCAGTCGCGGAAACCGCCGACTCCCCGGGAACCGCCGCAGTCGCGGAAACCGCCAACTCCCCGGAGACCGCCGCAGTCGCGGGAACCGCCGCATATCCGGGCACCGCGGCGGCCGTGGCGTCCGCGGGCACCGGTGTCCGGACGGGCTCGGGGTCCACCGGGAGTTCCGGGCGCGGCAGCGGTTCCCAGCTGCGTACCGGCCGCAGCAGCCGCACCGTGCGGTCCCGGCCCACGGTGCGCACCCTGGTCGCCGGCCTGGTCGAGATACCGCCCGTCGAAGCCGCCGACCCGGTCGCCGCGGTCCTGACCGATCCGGTGGTCGCGGAGGGCAAACGGTTCTGCTGGCGCTGCGGCAAACCGGTGGGCCGGGCGAGCGCGAGCGGTCCGGCCACCACTCGCGGTATCTGCCCGAATTGCGGCGCCGCCTTCGATTTCCGGCCGACGCTGAGTCCCGGGGATATGGTGGCCGGGCAGTACGAGGTGCAGGGCTGCCTCGCGCACGGCGGGCTGGGCTGGATCTATCTGGCCGTGGACCGCAATGTCAGTGACCGCTGGGTGGTGCTGAAGGGTCTGCTGCACGCCGACGATATCGAGGCGCAGGCGGTGGCTGTGGCGGAGCGGGAGTTCCTCGCCGAGGTCGCTCATCCGGGCATCGTGAAGATCCACAATTTCGTCGAACACCTGCTCTCGGACGGTGAGCCGATCGGCTTCATCGTGATGGAGTACGTGGGCGGCCGTTCCCTGCGCAGCATGCTCGACGACCGTAAACGGCCCGAGCGGATCCCGGTGGCACAGGCCATCGCCTACATCTTGGAGGTGCTGCCCGCGCTGGACTATCTGCACGCGACCGGGCTCACCTACAACGACCTCAAACCCGACAACATCATGGTGACCGAGGATCAGGTCAAACTGCTCGACCTGGGAGCCGTCGCACCGATCGAGGCGTACGGGAACCTGTACGGCACCCGCGGTTTCCAGGCGCCCGAAATCGCCCGCACCGGCCCGACGGTCGCGTCCGATATCTACACGGTGGGCCGCACGCTGGCCGTGCTCACCCTGAACATGCCGACCGAACACGGCGCCTACCGCGACGGTCTGCCCGCGCCGGAGGACGAACCGATCCTGTCCCGGTACGAGTCGTTCCACCGGTTGCTGCTGTGCGCCACCGATACCGATCCGGACCGGCGGTTCCCGTCCGCCGGAGCCATGGCCGACCAGCTGTCCGGGGTGTTGCGGGAGATCCTGGCCTTCGATACCGGGGTGGAGCGGCCGCACCGGTCCACGGTTTTCGGTAAACAGCGCAGTGCGTTCGGCGCCGAGGAACTGATCGGCCAGACCGACGCCTACGCCGACGGGATCGCGCGCGACACCCTGCTCTCGGCCGCCGATATCGCCGCCGCGCTGCCGATCCCGCTGCTGCCCCGCACCGACCCGGCCGCCGCCCGGCTGACCGACACCTTGCAATCCGATCCGGACCAGGCGCTGGCGGCGCTGCACGAGGCACGCGAGCAACTCGCCGAGGACCCGGCCGCGGCACCGGAGAACCTGGAACGCGAACTGCGCCTGGCCGAGGCCCGCATCCTGCTGGATCTGGACCGCGTCACCGAGGCCACCGATCTGCTCGACGCCATACCGCACACCGCCCGCCGGGATTGGCGGATCGACTGGTACACGGGCATGGCGGGCTTACGCGAGAAGGATTACGAGAAGGCCTATTCGGCGTTCGACGCGGTATTGCGGGTCCTTCCGGGTGAACTGGCACCGAAACTGGCCCTGGCCGCCACCGCCGAACTCGTACTCCAGCACTGGGCACCGGACGAGACCCGCGCCTGGCGCGATTACGCCGAGAATTTCTACGCCACCACCTGGCGTACCGATCACGGGTTGGTGAGCGCGGCTTTCGGTTCGGCCCGCCTGCTCACCGCCGCCGGCCGCCACCGGGAGGCCGTCACCGCCCTGGACGAGGTGCCGGGTTCTTCCCGCTATTTCACCACCGCCCGGATGACCGTGGTCCTGTTGCTGCTCACCAGCGCACCCGTGGCGGAACTGCCGGAACACACCCTGCGCGAGGCGGCGGCCCGCGTGGAGGCCCTGCCGCCGGACGAACGCCGGGCCGTCCAACTGCGGGTGATGGTGCTGGGCTGCGCACTGGCCTGGTTGCAGGCCGGTAATACGCCGCAGCGGCCCCGGCCACCGCTCATGGGGGTCGCGTTCACCGAGCACGCGTTGCGCGACGGCACCGAATCGGGGCTGCGCACCCTGGCCCGGTTCGCCCCCGGCCGCCGTCATCGCTACGCCCTGGTGGACCTGGCCAACTACATCCGGCCCAACACCTGGTTCTGAATCGCGCGTCCGAAGCTCCCCGGATCGCGCGTCCGGCCGGGCCGGTGAGACGTTCACCGGCCCGCCGAGAATACGAAGTCCGCGATCCGGCCGTGCTCCGATGTCCGTGCGGCTGTGGGCAGGCCACCGCTGCTGTGCCTCGCACAACCCATCCGGCGGTCGCGCCGGTGCGCCGACTCGGCGGACCGGGTCCGGGCTCGCGCTACCGGATCGTTCCGGCGACGGTGTTCGACCGAGGTGGCGGACCGGCATGAACCGGCCCGCCCGCGGAATTCAGTCCGCCCAGATGGTTTCGATCGGGGTGGCCTCGGTGGGCGGCGGGGTGGGCACGCCGTTGGGGGTGCGGGAGAACCGGGGCGCCGGGGCGTGCTGGGTGACGTTGTCCAGTTCGATGAGCGAACCGCGCGCGGCGATATGTTCGTTCTCGCCCGCTTCGTCGAAGGTGAGCACCGGGCTCACACAGGCGTCGGTGCCGGTGAAGATCGCGGCCCATTCGTCGCGGGTCTTGCTGCGGAACTTCTCGGTGAACAGTTTCTTCAGTGTGTCCTGCCCGGCCGGGTCCATCTGGAAGGGCAGCCCTTCGGGATCGATCTCCAGACCGGCCAGCAGCTGGGCATAGAACTGGGGCTCGATCGCGCCGACTGCCATGTACTTGCCGTCGGAGGTCTCGTAGGTGTCGTAGAACGACATACCGGTGTCGAGCAGGTTGGTTCCGCGTTCGGAGGACCAGGCACCGGTACCGCGGAAGGCCCAGATCATATTCGACAGCGCCAGCGTCCCGTCGACCATCGCGGCATCGATGACCTGGCCTTTACCAGAGTTCTGGCGTTCCACCAGGGCAGCCAGGATGCCGAACACCAGGAACATGGAGCCGCCGCCGAAATCGCCGACCATGTTCAACGGGGGCACCGGCCGTTCGCCCTTGCGGCCGATGGCGTGCAGGACGCCGGTGAGGCTGATGTAGTTGATGTCGTGCCCGGCCCGGTCCGACAGCGGACCCTCCTGGCCCCAGCCGGTCATCCGGCCGTAGACCAGGCGCGGGTTGCGTTCGAGCAGGTCGTCGGGTCCCAGTCCCATCCGTTCGGTGACGCCGGGCCGGAAACCTTCGATGAAGACGTCGGCTTTGTCCACCAGCCCGAGAACCTTCTCGATATCGGCCGGGTCCTTGAGGTCGGCCTCCACGACCGTGCGGCCGCGCAGCTGCGGCCGGTCGGCGCCGCCGGGCAGCTGACCGGCGCGCTGGACCCGCACCACATCGGCGCCGAGATCGGCCAGCAGCAACGCGGCATGCGGCCCCGGCCCGATTCCGGCCAGTTCGATCACGCGAATGCCCGCGAGCGGGCCCTGCTTGGTGGCGGTGGATGGTGTACTCACGCCCTACCTCGGTTCGTCGTCGATCCAGTGTCAGCCCCGCGGGGCATATTGACAGTATGACAACAGCGGCTCCGAGTCACGGGGTCGGTGCGGTCCGCCCCGGCGCCGGTGGTTGTCGGTGGGCACGAGCAGACTGTCGGTATGCCGGACAGTGCGGTCGCGCCGCTGGACGCGACGGATTTCGACACCGCGATCGGCCGCTGTACCATCGCCTGGCGGGCGGACGCCGTGGCCCGCTTCTCCCTCCCCGGCCACGACCCCGGCACCGGATTCCGCGGCGGCGACGCCCGCCCGGTCCCCGAGCCGAGCACCGGCCCGCGCGCCGAGGCGCTCGCCCGCATCCGCGCCCACCTCGACGGCGATCTCGACGATCTGCGCTGGATACCACTCGACCTCACCGGACCACCGGAGTTCCACCGCGCGGTGTACGCGGTCACCCGGGCCATCGACCCCGGGCACACGCTCAGCTACGGGGAGGTCGCGCGCCGCTGCGGCGCGGCCGGGGCCGCGCAGGCGGTCGGTCAGGCACTCGGCAGCAATCCGATTCCCCTCATCGTGCCCTGCCACCGCGTCCTGGCCGCCGACCATTCCCTGCACGGTTTCTCGGCGCCGGGCGGTATCGATACGAAATCGAAGCTGCTGGCGATCGAACGCACCCCCGGCTTCGGCGAACCGACCCTGTTCTGATCGGAAACGGGCCCGGGGATACGCGGAAAGCGTTACTTCCGGTCGAAGACCTGCACATAGTGGGCATTGCTCATGATGCCGAGGATGTTCCCGAACGGGTCCACCACCGAGCCGGTGACGAAACCCGGGCCGCGGGTGGTAATCGGCTCGTATTCGGTGGCGCCCAACTCCAGCAGGCGCTCGTAGGTGGCCGCCAGGTCGTCGACGTGCCAGTACAGGATCGCACCGCCCGGCCCCGGTTCGGCGCGCTCCGGTTTGTGCGCGCCGTCGATGAGGCCGAATTCGTGCTCGTAGTCGCCCACCCGGAATTCGTAGTACCCCGGCACCGCGAAGTAGGGCGGCGTCCCGAAGAATTCCGTGTACCAGTCCCGGGCGGCCGCCAGATCGTCGGCGTAGAAGTTCACTGTCGTCATTCCGCGCAGCATCGTTGTTCTCCTCGGTCGTGGTTCGAGCTGGTGACACCATCCTCGCGCGCAAAGTGCGCAACTTCTGAGCACTTTCCCGGGAAGAATCGGGGCTATGCGAGCCGATCGATTGGTAGCCACCCTGCTGCTCATGCAGACGCGGGGGCGGGTCACCGCCGCCGAGATCGCGGCCGAACTGGAGGTGTCGGTGGCGACCGCGCGCCGTGATCTGGAGGCGCTGTCGACCGCCGGCGTCCCGGTATATCCGCAGCCCGGGCGGGGCGGCGGCTGGCAGCTGGTCGGCGGGGCGCGCACCGATCTGAGCGGTTTGACCGCGGGCGAGGCGCGGGCGTTGTTCCTGCTCACCGGCCCGTCCGCGGGGGCGGTCCCGGAGGCGCGCTCGGCCCTGCGCAAACTGTTGCGTGCCCTCCCGGCGACCTTCCGCGGCGAGGCCGAGGCCGCCGCCGACGCGGTGGTGATCGATCCGGCAGGCTGGGGCCGCACCGAACGCGAAGTCCCCGAGACGGTACGACTGTTGCAGCAGGCGGTAGTACAACGCCGCCGGGTGGCGGTGCGGTATCGGGGCCGCGCCGGTGCCGCCACCGATCGGGTGGTCGATCCATGGGGCCTCGTCGACAAGGACGCCGTCTGGTACTTACTGGCCGGCACCGAGCACGGCCGCCGGACCTTCCGGCTGGACCGGATCTCGCACGTCGAACCCCTCGACCAGGAAGCGCACCGGCCCGCCGATCTCGACCTGCCGGCCATCTGGGCCGAGGTCGTCGAACAGATGGAACAGCGCCGCGCGACCACATCCGCCACCGTTCTCGTCGGCGAACGGCTGCTGCCGGTGCTGCGCGATCGGCACGGCAGGCACTGCGAGGTCGCCGGAGCCGCGCCCGACGGGCGCGTCCGGGTGCGGTTCACCGCGCACACACCGCGGGCGATCGCCGAACAACTCGCGGGCTGGGGCGCGACCGTCGAAGTCGTGGAACCGGACTCGGTGCGCCGTGAGCTCGCGGCGCTGGGCGCGGAATTGATCGAACGCTACGGCGGCGCCAGGAAATAAGTGCTCATTCGGTGCGCACTTATCGCTGGATGATCGAAACAGACCACCGCACTCCAGCCGGAAGAGACCCACATATGCCCATCGCCGACCACACCCGAGCCGCCACCTTCGATGACGCCGAGGACTACGCGAGGTGGCTTTCGGCCAACCACGCCACCGCCGCCGAGATCTGGTTGAAGATCGCCAAGAAGAACGCACCCGTCCCCACCGTCACCATCACCGAGGCCCTGGACGTAGCCCTCTGTTACGGCTGGATCGACAGCCACCGCCGCGCCCTCGACGCCGACCACTACCTCCAGCGCTACTCCCCGCGCACACCCAGGAGCCCGTGGTCGGCGATCAACCGGGGCAAGGCCGAGAGTTTGATCGCCGCGGGCCGGATGCGGGAGCCGGGTTACGCGGCCATCGAATCGGCGAAAGCGGACGGACGGTGGTCGGCGAACAGGTCCTGATTCCGCCGGGTCGCCGGGTCGCCGGGTCGCCGGGTCGCCGGGTCGCCGGGTCGCCGGGTCGCCGGGTCGCCGGGTCGCCGGGTCGCCGGGTCGCCGGGAAGGCTACGTCCGCTCCCTTACTCGTTGGACGAACTCGGCCGCTCGCTTTCGGCCCTCGTACCAGAGCCCGCGCACCGCGGCCGCCACCCACCGCACACCGTGCGTCCGATGGGCGATCCTGATCGCGCCGCACGTACCCGCCGAGACCGCCGCCAGCAGCACCAGCCCGAGCAGATATGGGGCGAGGCCGTGCAGGGATCGTTGTGCCGCGGTCTCGGCGACCGCGCGCGTCCGAGGTGGCGATTCGGCGCCTACCGCCACATTGCGAATATCCGGCTCGCGGACGGGCGGGGCAGGCTGCGGCGCCGGCCGTGGTGGCGCGGGCGCGGGGCCGGGCTCGGCGGGGGCGGGAGCGGCCGGAGCCGGCGGCGCCGGGGACGGTACGGGGACGCGATTGGTGGCGAGGTCTTCGGCGACCGCGGTGAACCATTTCAGCACCACGTCGGCGGCAGGCCGGCCGTCCGCCGTGTAGCCGGCGTGGAAGTAGTCGCCGTGTTTGCGGACCGTATCCGCGTAGCGCAGCCACAGTCCGGGGTCGAGGAGTTCGGCGTTCTCGGCGCTCAATTGGCCGAGCGCGTTGAACGACTTGCTGATCAGATTGAACACGGTGCGCCGGGGCAGCGGGCGGCGGGCGCCGGCGACGAGCGCGTCGGTGGCCCGTTCGATACCGGTCAGCGGGTCGGGCGCGGTGGCGATACCGGCGACCTCGGCGGGTTCGAGGGCGATTCCGATGATGGCCAGCAGGGTGTTGAGCGCACTGGTACCCAGTTTCAGCAGTGCTTGGCGGGCCTGCGGTTCGCTGCTCGAGCGCGGGTCGGCGGCTTCGGCGAGTCGGACACCGAGCGGTTTCTCCGGTGTCAGCGACAGTGTGCCCAGGGAGTATCCGCGCAGATCGTGGGTGACGACCGCGGTCGCGGTGCGCGAGAGCGTCGCGGAGAAACCGTCGCCGATCGATGCCAGCGCCGCCACCGGGTCCGACGGGAGCAATTCCGCCTGGCCGAGGATGTTGACCACCATATGCAGCAGCGGGGCGTCGGTGGGGGCGTCGCAGGCGAGGTCACCGGGCAGGCACAGCGAGGCGACCCGGCCGGTGAGTTCCCCGAAGTCCGACGCGATATCACGCAGTGGCCCGATACCGCCGCCCGGCGCGGGATGCTGCGGAAATGCTTGCAGCACCGCCAGTTCCGCACCCGTGGTACCGGGTGCCGGTGCCGGACGCCCGGCGTCCGGCAGTCCGGGGAACACTGCCGCTCCGGGGGCACGGGTGGGGTCGGCCAACAATGCCACGGCCGCGACCCGGCCGGCCGGCACCGCACCCCGGCCGGTGCCCACCTCGCGCGCGAACATCGAAACGACATGCGCGCCCTGCGAGTAACCGACCAATCCCAGCTGAGAACCCGGACAGCGCCCGGCGACCTCGGCCGCCATATCGCGCAACCGTTCCAGCCCCTCACCCGCCGAGACGGAATACGGTGCCGTGGTGGCACCGGGTAGTGCGCCGCCGAAACCGGCCATGTAGGGAACATAGGCGCGGCCCACGGCCGGCCCGCTCGGCATTTCGGTCAGCGGACCCAGCACCTGCGACAGCAGCCCGACATCCGCGGCCACCGGGGAATCCGGGGTGGATTCGCCGGTCCCCTGCACACCGAGAACGAAGAGGCCCGGGCAGCCCCCGGCCTCCGCCAACGCCACGTCGACGCCGTCCTGGGCACGGGCGACCGCGGGTGGCCCGATCGAGGGTGCGGCGACCGATACGGTCACCGCGCCGGCGACAGCGCAGACCACTCGCTCGAACACCGTCCGGGCGCGGCTCATCCAGACCTCCGACCTGATCAGAACGGCGCGGCCCCGGGCAGTGCCGCGCGGCAATCGACCTCGCGCGGGCCCGCTAGGGAACGAGCAGCGCGATAACGAGATCCAGCACCGTGCCGACGAGCTGTCCGACAACACTCAGAAGCAACTGAACTCCTCACAGCGAACGCGAATGCGCCGGGACGTATCCGAGATGCCCGGCACGAAAAGGGTTGCTACATCGGAATGCCCGCTCCGGCCGTCACCGCGCGGCGATGGTCCGGAGCGGGCATCCCACAACGAGTTCGCCCGCACGGAAGTGCACGTCAGGTGCAGTGTTCACGGGCACCTCCGCCGGCGGGGCGACCTCTCAGAAGAGGACGCCGCCGAGGCCACCGACCACAGCGGCGAGGTTCGTGACGACGCTACCGACGAGTTCCAGCAGACCACCGAGCAGTCCCATTTCAATCCTCGCTTCTCTGGTTTCGTTGTCCGCCCGGGCGGGCGCCCGGGCTCTTACGGTTGCGCTCTCACCCAAGCCCCCGACAGCCGATGGACGAGGCCGAACATAGTGTCCTAGCAGCAGTTATGGCTTGTAGCTATGAGACATACCATCTGGTATTCGGCACCGGTTCGCACATGGATGGGCAGAACCTGTAACGAATTCCGCACTGCGAGCGATGGGCCCCGCCACTACCGCGCGCGAAGAGCTCAGCTCCTCGCCCCCGACCCGACGCCGTAGGGTCGCGGTACGGGCAATTCGTCCAGACCAGGAGTGGCGTGATGAAGATTCGATTCGGCGTCGGTACCGGCTCCGGCAGCGATCCGGAGGACCTACCGGAACTCGTGGATCGACTGGAGGCCGAAGGGATCGATTCCCTGTGGTTCTCCGAATTGATCTACGCACCTGCCGTGGACCCCACCGTCGGGATGGCGTTCGCGCTGTCGCGCACCGATCATCTGAAGGTCGGGACATCGGTGGCCATCCTGCCCGGACGCCACCCCGTTCTGGTCGCCGAACAGCTGGCCTCGCTAGCGGCGCTCGCACCCAAGCGGGTGCTGCCGGTGTTCGGCTTGCAGCCGGCCACCCCGCAGGAACGCGATCTGTTCCCGGTGGCCGGGCGGCGCGGCGACGTCTTCGACGAATCCCTGCGGCTGCTGCGCGCTGTACTGCGGGAAGACGATGTCGACTTCGACGGCGACTACTTCACCGTGCGCGCGGCGCGGGTGGGCAGACGCCCGGCCCGGCCCCTGGACATCTGGCTCGGCGGGCGCGCACCCGCCGCGTTTCGGCGCATCGGCCGGTACGGCGACGGCTGGCTGGGCAGTTTCCTCACCCCCGCCGAGGCGGCCGCCGGGGTGGCGGCGATAAACACCGAGGCCGCGGCGGCCGGGCGGGAGATCGAAGCCGACCATTTCGGGATCACACTGCTGCTGGCGCCGGACGGTATCCCGGCCGACCTGGCAGCGGGTATCGCGCACCAACGTCCGGGAACCGACCCGGCCGACCTGGTCGCGGGCAGCTGGCCGGACCTGCACCGGCTGGTCGACGGCTACCTCGACGCCGGGCTGAGCAAGTTCGTGGTGGTCCCGGCGGCGGGCAAACCGCTGGACGGCTTCCTCGATCGTTTCGTCACCGAACTCCTGCCACGCCAGAACTGAGATCGAGGCCGGGACAGAGTCGATTCGTCCGACGCCGGGCAGCGCTCACCGTCGGCAGCCGCGGCCGGGCCCGTACCTCGCAGCCGTCAAGCGACCGCGACCAGTGCGGCGGCCGCGACCACCTCCACCCAGAAGTAGAACCAGATGGGGTAGAACGCGACCGAGCTGTCCAGTACCCGGGAAACGACCCGGCCGGCCGCCATCCCGGCGAGCGCGACGGCCACCGCCAGCACCACACCCCGGCCGAGTTCCCCGGTGTCCAGAGCCGCCCAACCGAGCGCGCCCGCGACCGCGAGCCCGAACCCGCCGTACACCGCGCGAACCTCGGAGCGTCCGGTGGCCGTGGTTACGGGAATACCGAAGGGCGCGGTCAGTTTCGCCGGCACGGCGAGCGCGTACAGACCCATTGCCGCGAAAAGGATTGCTGCCACGAGCAGTACCACCGGCCGCATCACTACCTCCACATTTCGTCTACTGGTCGGCCCATCATCCGCCCGGCCTGCGGGCCCGGCTTCCGGAAACGTGCTCCGGCCCACCACTGCGGCCACGGCCGGACGGCCACCGTCCCGGGCACGCTGCGCTCAGCCGCGGAACGCAGGTCGAGCGGCATCGCTGCCGCTCAGCACGACGCTGCGGCCCGCTCCACTCGGCCGCCCCCGGCACCCGCGAGCCGGTCGGGAACGCCCACGGTGAGCGTGCGGCCACGGGCGGCACCCTCGACCGCGGCCGCGTAGACACCCGCGACCTCCGACACCGGCGTACCGGCGGTGGCGTCCATCCCAACGACCGCATTGTTTCGCTCACCCGGCCCGGGCAGGCCACGTTCGGCCGGATACCCCGCGGCATCTCCACGGTGGGCGATTGCGGAAAGGCCACCCGCGCCTACCAGCTGAAGGACGGCCCGTCTGCTCAGGGGGTGAGGATGGTCTTACCGAGCGCGGTACGGGCCTCGAAGGCGCGGTGGGCGCTCGCGGCTTCCGCCAAGGGCAGGACCGTGCCGATCACCGGATCGAGTTCGCCGCGCACGACCAGCTCCTCGGCCCGCCGGACCAGTTCCGGCCAGCGCTGCGGGCGGTAGCCGAGACTGAACGGGATGAGCGCGGCGCCGACCGGGAGGAGCTGGTCCGAACCGATTTGCACCGGATTGCCACTGGCCGAACCGAAGACGACCATCCGGGCGCCCGGCATGGTGAGCAGACCGTAGGCCTCGCGTGCGGTCTGCCCGCCGACGGTTTCCAGCACCACCGATACCGGCCCCACCTCCTCGGTCCAGCCGGGTCGTGAGTAGTCCACAGTGGTGTCGGCGCCCAGGTCGGCAGCCAGACGCCGCTTCGACTCCGCGCTCGCGCCGGCCACGACCCGGGCACCGGCCCGTTTGGCCAACTGCACCAGCAGGGTTCCGATACCGCCACCGGCCGCCTCCACCAGGACTGTGTCACCGGGACCGATCTCGGCGGTTTCGAACACCCCGACCGCCGTCGCGCCCTGCCCGAGCAGCGCGAGCGCGCGATGCTCGCCGAGCCGGTCGTCGAGCGGCGCGGCATCCGCCGCGGACCAATAGTCCGCTTCTGTCAACACGAGGAGTCCCGGTGCGTGCCGACGCCGAACGCAATCGCGCCGCGATCCTGGCCGTCGCCGGGCGGCTGATCTGCGACGAGAGACGCGACAACGTCTCCATGGACGACATCGCGGCGGCCACCGGAGTCGGCAAGGGGACGCTGTTCCGGAGGTTCACCGACCGTGACGGACTGGTCCGCGCACTGGTCGAGGAGCGCACCGGCCGGGGCTGGGACACCGTGCGCGAACTCGCGGCGGATCCGGCAGTGCCCGTACGGGATCGGATCGCGGCGGTCGTCGCGGCGGTGTTCGACCTCACCGCGATCGAGCTCACCCCGCTGATGCGCGCCCTGCCCGACGTCTGCGAATCCGACACCTGGGCACCCTGGCGCAGCCTGCTGGCCGATCTGATCGCGCAGGTCACTCCCGATGCCGACACCGAATTCCTGGCGTCGGCGATCTTCGCGAGCATGCGTCCGGAGATCACCGATATGATCGGCGCCCGCCGCCACCGCGCCGGCGTGCTGGACCTGACCGCGCGCATCCTGGCCACCGGCGTTCCGTCCGGAGCGGCATTCGGCCGGTGACATGCGCGAAATCGGACCGGCGACCGCGTCCGTCCCGGGCTACTTTGGTGCTGTGAGCGCTTGGGGAGAAATCGTTGTCGGCCTGGTGATCCTGGTCGGTCTCATCGGCATCGTGGTGCCGATTCTGCCGGGGGTGATCCTGATCTTCGGGGCGATCGCCGTCTGGGCCTTCGTCACCGGCGGGACGACCGCGTGGGCAGTACTGGCGATCAGTACCGTCCTGCTGGTCATCTCCGGAGTCGTGAAGTACACCTGGCCGGGCCGCAAACTGAAGGAAGCGGGAGTGCCGAACCGGACGCTGCTGCTGGGCGGTCTCGTCGGCATAGCCGGGTTCTTCGTGATCCCGGTGGTCGGGCTTTTCGTAGGCTTCATTGTCGGCGTGTATATCTCGGAACTGCAGCGGCTCCCCGACAATCGGCAGGCGTGGGTATCGAGCAAACACGCGATCAAGGGCGTCGGGCTCTCGATCCTGGTGGAGTTGCTGGGTGCGTTGCTGGCGAGCGGGGTATGGGTGATCGGCGCGATCGCCGCATGAGCCGCCGACCCCGGAGGGGCCGGGTCAGCTCGGGCCGGAACGCTTTTCGATGATGGGCAGCGGCCGTGTCGTCCCGTCGTGAGCCGACGGCCGGTCGTCGCGCGGTGGCACGAACAGCGGCAGGGTGGGGGCGGGGTCCTCGATGGTGCGGTCGATCGCGGGCAATCCGTAGAACGCGCGGGCATTGTCCTCCAGCACCGCGTTCATATCGGTGCCGACCACATCGCAGATCAGCTCCACATCCGATTCGCGGAACGGCCGGCCCGCGCGGGTGCCGGGCAGATCGCTACCGAACATCAGCGCTTCCGGGCTCACCGCATGGATACGGCGCAGTGCCGTGGCGACATTCATGTCGACCCGCCCGAAACCGGTTGCCTTCACCCGCGCACCCCGGTCGACCAGGTCCAGCAGGTACGACAGACCCTCCTCGGACATCCCGAGATGGTCGATGGACACCTTCGGCAGTTTCAGGATCACCGGTTGCAGCGAGGCCAGCATCTGGCCGTCGACGTAGATCTCCACATGCCAGCCCGCCAATTCGTAGGCCCGCAACGCCTGCCGGGTCATACTCGCGATATCGGCGGCCGCGCGTTTGAGGTTGAACCGGACCGCGCGCACACCGGCCTCGTGCAGGTCGAGGATCTCGGAATCGGAGGCATCGAGATCCAGACGGGTCACGCCGACCCAACCGGGTCCGAGCTCGGCCAGGGCAGCGCGCAGATAGCTCTGGTCGTTGCTCTGGAACGAGGCGCTCACCACCGCACCACCGGAAGGCCGGAACCGGGACATCCGCCGCCGATAGTCGGCGACGGTATAGGGCTCCGGTAGGTAGCCTTCGTTCTCGATCAGCGGAAAACGCGGATCGATGATGTGCACATGGGCGTCGAACACTGCTACAGCATGCCTGATAGATCGGGGCGCCCGCTGCTCTCGACCATGGACCGGGAGCAGCGGACGGTGGATCAGACCTTGTGGGGTTCGCTCGCGCGCAACATATCTTCGCGCTCGACGACCTTGACCCGCTCGCGGCCCTCGGGCTCGCCCAGCGAGCGCTCGTGCGCGTCGAGCCGGTACCAGCCGGCCCAGGTGGTGAACGGGATACCCCGGCCCTCCAGGAACTCCAGCACGGCCTCGGGCTGCGGGTTCTCGGCCGGCACGAACTTCGTGCTGTCGTCCACGAGGCAGGCGACCGTCTCGTTCGCGTCACCCTTGGTGTGGCCGATGAGCCCGACCGGACCGCGTTTGATCCAGCCGGTCACATAGGTGCCGGGCATATAGCGGGCGGCACCGTCGGCACCCTCGTCGACCAGGACCCGGCCGGCCTCGTTCGGGATGACCCCGGCCTGATCATCGAAGGGCAGCTCCGAGATGTTCTGCGACAGGTAACCGACGGCCCGGTAGACGGCCTGCACATCCCATTCCTTGAAGGTGCCGGTGCCCTTCACATTGCCGGTGCCGTCGAGCTGGGTGCGTTCGGTACGCAGACCCACGACCCGGCCGTCCTCACCGAGGATCTCCGAAGGCGATTCGAAGAAGTGCAGGAACAGCTTGTGCGGGCGCTCGCCCTGGTCGCGGATGGCCCACTGTTCGAGGGTGTTGGCCACCATATCGACCTGCTTGGAATGGCGCCGGGCCGCTTCGGAACCCTCGTCGTAGTCGATGTCCTCCGGATCGACGATCACCTCGATCGTCGGGGAGTGGTCGAGTTCGCGCAGTTCCAGCGGGGTGAACTTGGCCTGCGCCGGGCCGCGGCGGCCGAACACGTGCACCTCGACGGCCTTGTTGTTCTTCAGGCCCGTGTACACGTTCGGCGGGATCTCGGTCGGCAGCAGTTCGTCACCGGTCTTGGCCAGCACGCGCGCCACATCGAGGGCGACATTGCCGACACCGAGCACCGCGACCTTCTCCGCCTCCAGCGGCCAGGTGCGCGGCACGTCCGGGTGCCCGTCGTACCAGGACACGAAGTCGGCCGCGCCGTAGGAGCCGTCCAGGTCGATACCCGGGATGGGCAGCGCCCGGTCGGCGTTGGCGCCGGTGGAGAAGATCACCGCGTCGTAGAAGCGACGCAGATCCGACAGCGTGATGTCGGTGCCGTAGTCGATATTGCCGAGCAGGCGCACCTGCTCCTTGTCCAGCACCTTGTGCAGGGCGGTGACAATGCCCTTGATCCGCGGATGGTCCGGCGCCACGCCGTAGCGGATCAGTCCGAACGGGGCGGGCATCCGCTCGAACAGATCGATCGAGACGTCCGCATCGGATTTCATCAACGCGTCAGCGGCATAGATACCGGCCGGCCCGGCCCCGACGATCGCGATCCGAAGCGGGCGGTTCGCTTCCTTCTGCTCGGTCATCTGTTACGCGCACCCTTATCGGTCGAAAGAATCACTGGCGTTGTTGTTAGCTTAGGCTAACTTGACGCGCGGCTCGTATGCACCTACATCGCGCCGTCCGTGGGCGGCTGTTCACCGTTCGTCGTCCCACGTCTGCGCGGGTAGCGCTGTGCTGCGGTACCCGCCGTACCCGCGATTCTATCGGGGTGCGGGCACGGTGCGATCCGGGGACCAGGGATGATCGTCGGTATGAGCGATCCCGGAGCGGCCGACGAGCAGCCCGCCACCGAATCGGGCGACGACGAGCGACCGCGCTCGATCACCCCGTTCGTCGTGGCCGCGGCGGTCGCGGCCCTGGTCCTGGCGGGTGTACTCATCGCCGGCCTGGTGGCGCCCGCTGAGAAAAATGTCACAGATTCCGATCGGATCGCGGGAGCGGTCCGGGAGTTCGCCGATGTGAGCAACCGCTACGGGCCCGAACCGCCCCGCCAGGCGGTCTGCCCCGGTTTCGTGCCCGCCCGCTCCCCGCTGGCCGGACAGCTGAAACCCGGCGAAACCGGAAAAGATATCGAAATCACCGGATTCGGCCCCGTCCACATCACCGGCGATACCGCGAATATCGAAGTGACCAGCCGTGTGGAAGGCGAGGAGCGGACCGCGACCTGGTGGCTGTTCCAGTCCGACGGCGACTGGCTGGTGTGCAACCAGCCGGCCGGCTGAGCCCGCCGAAGGCGTCAACCGATGTTTGACACGCCCCGACCTCGCCGGGCAATCTTTTCGGTTAGGTCATGAGTACCAGCGCCAAGCCCCGGCTCGCTGGTCGGCAACCCTCCTCCGCGGTGGGGTGCTCCGGGTGACGACCTGGCACGCATCGATCGGATGCGGCAAGTGCGGATTCACAGGAGGTGCCACGTATGAGTTACGCAGGGGATATCGGCCCGGAGCAGGCATGGGAACTGCTGACCGAGAACCCGGACGCAGTCCTGGTGGACGTGCGGACCGAAGCCGAATGGAAGTTCGTCGGAGTACCCGACACCAGCTCCATCGCCAAGCCGACGCTGCTGGTGGAGTGGGTCCACGGCACCGGCACCCGCAATGCCGAATTCCTGGACCAGCTGCGTAGCGCCCTGTCCGACCGCCCCGCGGACGCGCCCGTGCTCTTCCTGTGTCGCTCCGGCCAGCGTTCGGCGCATGCGGCCGACGCCGCGACCGCCGCGGGTATCGGACCCTCCTACAACATCAGCGACGGCTTCGAGGGCCCGCTGGACGAACTCGGGCACCGCGGCGGCTCCGGCTGGCGGGCCCACGGACTGCCCTGGCGGCAGTCGTGATCAGCGGCGGTTCGTTCGAACGGCCCTTACCCGAAGGAGTCGGTCCGGCGACACTGGGTGTGCGTGGAGGCCTGAGCCGCTCGGGGTTCGACGAAACCTCCGAGGCCCTGTACCTGAACTCCGGGTTCGTCTACGCCAGCGCCGAAGCGGCCGAGGCCGCGTTCACCGGGGACAACCCGCACTACGTGTACTCCCGCTACGGGAACCCGACGGTGACCACCTTCCAGGAGCGGATGCGCCTGCTCGACGGCGCCGAAGCCTGTTTCGCGACCGCCAGCGGGATGGCCGCCGTTTTCGTCGCCCTCGGTGCGCTGCTGAAGGCGGGCGACCGGCTGGTGGCCGCGCGCAGCCTGTTCGGCTCCTGTTTCGTGGTGTGCAACGAGATCCTGCCCCGCTGGGGTGTCGAGACCGTGTTCGTAGACGGCGAAGATCTCGACCAGTGGGAAGCGGCACTGTCCGTACCCACCACCGCGGTGTTCTTCGAGACTCCGGCCAACCCGATGCAGACTCTGGTCGACGTGCGCGAGGTCTGCGAGCTCGCGCACGCCGCGGGCGCGCAGGTGGTCCTGGACAATGTGTTCGCCACCCCGCTACTGCAGCGTGGCTTCGAACTCGGCGCCGATGTGGTGGTCTACTCGGGCACCAAACACATCGACGGTCAGGGCCGGGTACTGGGCGGCGCGATTCTCGGTACCTCCGAGTACATCGAAGGCCCGGTCAAGACGCTCATGCGCCACACCGGCCCGGCTCTGAGCCCGTTCAACGCCTGGACCCTGCTCAAAGGTCTGGAAACCATGCCGCTGCGGGTCCGCCAGTCCACCGATTCGGCGCTGCGTATCGCGCGCTACCTGGACGAACATCCGGCCGTGAGCTGGGTCCGGTACCCGTTCCTGGAATCGCATCCGCAGTACGCGCTGGCGGCCGCCCAGATGAGCGGCGGCGGCACCGTGGTGACCTTCGAACTCGCGGCCGCCGCGGACCTCGCGAAGAAGCGGGCCTTCGAGGTGCTGAACAGGTTGCGCATCATCGATATCTCCAACAACCTGGGCGACGCGAAAAGCCTCATCACCCACCCGGCGACCACCACCCACCGGGCCATGGGCCCGGAGGGTCGGGCGAGCATCGGACTCTCGGACGGGGTCGTCCGGGTCTCGATCGGCCTGGAAGACGTCGAGGACCTCCTCGGCGACCTCGACCACGCGTTGAGCTGACCGCGCAGCGGCCCCGGTCCACGCCTACGGCCCGCTCAGGTCAGCGGATTCGCTGCCTCCGTGAACGGGGTACGAACCCGCCCGACCAGGTCGGCGACCGAGCTCAGCACCGAGGTCGGCCGGTACGGATACTGCTCGACCGATACCTTCGTCGAGATGCCGGAGGTCACCAGGATAGTGCGCATACCGGCTTCCATCCCGGAGATCACATCGGTGTCCATCCGGTCGCCGATCATCACACTGGTCTGGGAGTGGGCGTCGATGCGGCGCAGCGCCGAGCGCATCATCAGCGGGTTCGGTTTGCCGATGTAGTAGGGGTCGCGGCCGGTGGCCCGGGTGATCAGGGCCGCGACCGAACCGGTCGCGGGCAGTACGCCGTCCCGGGACGGTCCGGTCGGGTCGGGGTTGGTGGCGATGAACCGCGCCCCGCGCTCGACCAGCCGGATAGCCGTGGTGATCGCCTCGAACGAATAGGTGCGGGTCTCGCCCAGCACCACGTAGTCGGGGTCCACCTCGGTCAGGACGTAGCCGATCTCGTGCAGAGCGGTCGTGAGTCCGGACTCGCCCACCACGTAGGCGGTGCCGCCCGGTCGCTGCTCGTTGAGGAAACTGGCGGTGGCCAGCGCCGAGGTCCAGATCGAATTTTCCGGGATCTCCAGCCCGGTCTGGCGCAACCGGGCCTGCAGATCGCGGGGTGTGCGGATCGAATTGTTGGTCAGTACCAGGAACGGGATCTCCTCGGCCCGTAATTCGGCGAGGAACTCGTCGGCGCCGGGCACCATATGGTCCTCGTGCACCAGCACCCCGTCCATATCGGTGAGGTAGGACAAAATCCGGTCATCTGGGCTCACCCCGTCATTCTGCTCTTCGTGGCGCGCGGGCCGGGTATGCCGCGCCCCGGAGCGGGGAACACACGGCGGGAACGAGCCCGCCGCCACCGCCCGCGCCCGCCGACCGACGCGCCCGTCCGATGCGGGCCCGCGCGCTTCCGCCTTCGCTCCGGCCGTCCGTGGGTTGCGGGTGGGCTCGGCCCAACTCCGCCTATTAGTGTCGAATCCGGGCCGGCGACGGTCCGACCACAACGCGACAGGAGTGGGCGCACATGGGTGAACTGAAGCTCGGATACAAAGCATCGGCGGAACAATTCGGACCCCGGGAACTGGTAGAGCTGGCGGTACTGGTCGAGGAACACGGCCTCGACAGCGCCACGGTCAGCGATCATTTCCAGCCGTGGCGGCACAAGGGCGGCCACGCGCCGTTCTCTCTGGCCTGGCTGGCCGCGGCGGGTGAGCGCACCGAGCGGATCCTGCTCGGTACCTCGGTGCTCACCCCTACCTTCCGGTACAACCCCGCCGTGATCGCGCAGGCGTTCGCGACACTGGGCTGCCTGTATCCGGGCCGGGTGATGCTGGGTGTGGGCACCGGTGAGGCGCTCAACGAGATCGCCACCGGTTACTCCGGGGAATGGCCGGAGTTCAAGGAGCGCTTCGCGCGGCTGCGCGAATCGGTGGACCTGATGCGCGCCCTGTGGACCGGCGCCCGCACCGATTTCGACGGCACCTATTACAAGACGGTCGGCGCCTCCATCTACGACGTCCCCGAAGGCGGGATCCCGGTCTACATCGCCGCCGGCGGCCCGGTGGTGGCCCGGTACGCGGGCCGCGCCGGCGACGGGTTCATCTGCACCTCCGGTAAGGGCATGGACCTGTACACGGAGAAGCTGATGCCGGCGGTGGCCGAGGGCGCGGCGAAGGTGGACCGCGAGGTCGGCACGATCGACCGGATGATCGAGATCAAGATCTCCTACGACACCGACCCCGAACTCGCGCTGGAGAACACCCGCTTCTGGGCGCCGCTGTCGCTGACCCCCGAGCAGAAGCACAGCATCCACGACCCCATCGAAATGGAAGAAGCGGCCGACGCACTGCCGATCGAGCAGATCGCCAAACGCTGGATCGTCGCCAGCGATCCGGACGAAGCTGTCGAACTGGTGAAGCCCTACGTGGACGCCGGGCTCAATCACCTGGTCTTCCACGCACCCGGACACGACCAGAAGCGCTTCCTGGACCTGTTCCAGCGCGATCTCGCCCCGCGCTTGCGCAAACTCGGGTAGGCGTCCGGGCACCGGACGGGCCTGCCCCTGAAAGTAGCGGCATGAGGCCTGCGAGCTCCTCGGCTACCGTCCGAGCGACAGGAGATCCCGCGTCGCCCGGACGGGCACTGCCGCGGGAACCGGGACGGGGTGAGGTCGGTGGTTGCGTAATGGACGGCCGATGGTTCCGTCGCATGGTCGGGCCGAGAGTGCGGAACGCGGTGGACGGAGCCGCTCAGGTCGGCACGGGAATGCCGCGGGGCGCCGCGGACGAACTGCACGAGGGGCTGCAGACGATGGGATCCGCGGACACGGGCGGATCGGAGCCGGTCCGCGCGGGAACGACCGGCACAGAGAGTCCACGGCCGCCGGCGACCGGCGACGGTCGCCCGCCGGTGGCCGCGCCGCAACGACGTGCCCGACAGCGGCCCCGTTCCGGCGACGGGGAATGGCCTGATACCGCCCACAGAACATTCGCGGACTGGCTGTGGGACGCCCGCAACCGGCGCGAGCTGTCCCAGGCGGATATCGCTGAGAGAATCGGCCAGAAGTCGAAGGCTCACGTCGGCCAGATCGAGCGGGGCGGGGGTGTCACCCGTGATACCGCGCGGCGTCTCCTCGAGGCATTGCGTGCCCCGGACGAGGTGCACACGGCGGTACTGGGACGCTACTTCGGCCCGACGGACCGATCGACCGGCAAACGTGACTTCCCCGACCCGGCCGACCACGACTTCCCGAACACCTGGTTCCGGGCAGCGCGCGTGTCACAGGAAATCGGCCAGGCGGACCTGGCCGAGCGAGCGAATGTCGCCGGCTCGACCCTGGGTATGAAGGAGCGGGCCGAGGTCGCTCCCCGGATGAAGGAAAGGCAGATCGGCTACGAGCTGGCGCTGCGTCTCCTGGATGGATTGGCAGCTCCCGAACATGTGACCAGAGCCGTAGTGGAGAAGTTCTATCGCGACGCGGCGCCGTAACCGGGTGATCGGTATGGCTACGCTCATGGCATGGCCGAGGTAGCTGCGTCCAGTGTGTACATCGCGTCGCCGGAGGGCGATACCGGTAAGTCGACCGTGGCGCTCGGCGTGCTGCAGATGCTGTGCGCGACCACCGCGCGGGTGGGGGTGTTCCGGCCGATCACCCGTTCGGCCACCGAACCGGATTACATTCTCGAGTTGCTGCTCGAGCACAGCACCGCCGATATCGAGTACCAGCAGGCGGTGGGTGTCGGGTATGAGCAGGTGCACGCCGACCCGGATGCCGCGATCTCCGAGATCGTCATGCGGTATCACGAGGTGGCCGCGGTCTGTGACGCCGTGGTCATCGTCGGCAGCGACTACACCGATGTGGCGAGTCCGAGCGAGCTGCGGTTCAATGCCCGGATCGCGGTGAATCTGGGGGCGCCGGTACTGCTGGTGGTGCGGGGGGCGGGGCGGTCGGTCGAGGAGGTCGAGCAGCTGGTGGAGCTGTGCACCGCCGAGCTGAAGTCCGAGCACGCGCAGCTGGTGGCCGTTGTCGCCAACCGCTGCGCGCCCGGCGAGCTCGAGGGGGTCCGGGAGGCGCTGGCGCCCTTCGGGGTGCCGTCGTGGAGCCTGCCGGAGGTGCCGCTGTTGATCTCGCCCACCATGGCCGAGCTGTGCGAGGCGCTGGACGGCGAAATGTACAGCGGCGACCCCGAACTGCTGGACCGGGAGGCACTGGGGGTGATGGTCGGCGGGATGACCGCGGAGCACATTCTGGAGCGTCTCTTCGACGGTGCGGTGGTGATCGCTCCCGGCGACCGCTCCGATGTGCTGCTCAGTGTGGTCAACGCCCACGAGGCCGAGAGTTTCCCCTCGCTGGCCGGGATCATCATGAACGGCGGGCTGCTCCCGCATCCGGCGGTCGCCCGGCTGATCACCGGGCTCAAACCGCGATTACCCATCCTGACCACGGATCTGGGCACCTACGAGACCGCCGGGGTGGCGCATCGCACCCGCGGCCGGATGTCGGCGCACAACCCGCGCAAGGTGGATACGGCGCTGGCGCTCATGGAAACCCATGTGGATGCCGCGGATTTCCTGCGCCGGCTGGAGGTTCCGCTGTCCAGCGTGGTGACCCCGCAGATGTTCGAATACCAGCTCATCGAACGTGCCCGGGCCGACCGTAAGACGATCGTGCTGCCCGAGGGCGACGACGACCGGGTGCTGCGCGCGGCGGGCCGGGTGCTGCAGCGCAAGATCGCGGATCTGATCATCCTCGGTGACGAGACGGCGATCCGGGCCCGGGCCGCGGAGCTGGCCGTAGATATCGCCGGCGCCCAGGTGCTCGACCCGCGGACCTCCGAACATCTCGACGATTTCGCCCGCGAATACACCGAACTGCGCAAACACAAGGGGATGACCCTGGAGCGGGCGCGGGAGACCGTCACCGATATCTCCTATTTCGGCACCATGATGGTGCATCGGGGGATAGCCGACGGCATGGTGTCCGGGGCGGCGCACACCACGGCGCATACGATCCGGCCCTCGTTCGAGATCATCAAAACGGTGCCCGGGGTCTCCACGGTGTCGAGTGTGTTCCTCATGTGCCTGGCCGACCGGGTGCTGGCCTACGGTGACTGCGCGGTGGTCCCCGATCCGAGTTCCGAACAGCTCGCCGATATCGCGGTCTCCTCGGCCGCGACCGCGACCAGGTTCGGGATCGACGCCCGGGTGGCCATGCTCTCCTATTCGACCGGTGAATCCGGTAGCGGCGCGGATGTGGACAAGGTGCGGGTGGCGACGGGTCTGGTCCGGGAGCGGGCCCCCGAACTTCTCGTCGAGGGCCCCATCCAATACGACGCGGCGATCGAACCCACCGTCGCCGATGCCAAGCTCCCCGGCTCCGAGGTGGCCGGCCGGGCCACGGTTTTCATCTTTCCCGACCTCAATACCGGTAACAACACCTATAAAGCGGTGCAGCGCAGCGCGGGTGCGGTTGCGATCGGCCCGGTGTTGCAAGGGTTGCGCAAACCGGTGAACGACCTGTCCCGCGGCGCACTGGTCACCGATATCGTGAACACGGTGGCCATCACCGCTATCCAGGCGCAGCAGCAGTGACGGCGCCGCGGTCCGGGGAGAAGGAGACGGCGGTGGACGGCGATCTGGTGCTGGTGGTCAATTCCGGTTCGTCCTCGATCAAATATCAACTGGTCGCACCGGAATCGGGCACCGTGGTGGCGGCCGGACTGGTGGAGCGGATCGGTGAGGACGTCGGGGCGATCGAGCACACCACCGACGGCCGGACCCTTACCGACCAGGTCACCATTACCGACCACACGGCCGGCTTGCGGCTCGCGTTCGAGAAATTCGCCGAAACGGGGCACGATCTGGCAGGGGCGGGTGTGACCGCGGTCGGGCACCGGGTCGTCCACGGCGGTGAAGTGTTCTACCGGCCCACGCTCGTCGACGACCGGGTGCTGGCCACCATCGACGAGCTGTCGGCGCTGGCGCCGCTGCACAATCCGGCGAACGTGCGCGGGATCGAGGCGGTGCGCACCCTGCTGCCCGAGGTACCGCAGGTCGCGGTGTTCGATACCGCGTTCTTCCACGGGTTGCCCGACGCTGCCAAGACCTACGCGATCGACGCGCAGGTCGCGGCCGCGCACGGTATCCGCCGGTACGGCTTCCACGGCACCTCGCACGAGTATGTATCGGGTTGTGTCGCCGAATTCCTGGGCCGGCCGGCCGAATCGCTGAAACAGATCGTGTTCCATCTCGGCAACGGCGCGTCCGTCTCGGCGCTGCGGGGCGGGCGCCCGGTGGACACCAGCATGGGACTGACGCCGCTGGAGGGCCTGGTGATGGGGACGCGCCCCGGAGACCTGGATCCCGGCATCGTCCTGCATCTCATGCGCACCGCGCAACTGGACGTCAACGGTGTCGACCGCCTGCTCAACCGTCGTTCGGGCCTGCGGGGTATGGCGGGGGTGAACGATTTCCGGGAGTTGCGGCGGCTCATCGGCGAAGGCGACGAGGCGGCCCGGCTGGCCTACGACGTCTACGTGCATCGCCTCCGCCACTACCTCGGCGCCTATCTGATCGAACTCGGCGGAGTCGACGCGATCACCTTCACGGCCGGCGTCGGCGAGAACAACCCGGACGTGCGCGCCGACGCGCTGGCCGGCCTGTCCGCGTTCGGGATCGCGGTGGACCGCGATCGCAATACGGCGCCGGAGCGGACCGCGCGGCGGATCTCCCCGCCGGACGCGAAGGTGGATGTCCTGGTGGTGCCGACGAACGAGGAACTCGCCATCGCCCGCGCCGCCGCCGCGCTGACCGAAAAGGCCTGAACCAACCGGGTTTCAGTAGCAGGTGAGCGGCTGGAGCGAATCGCCGGCCTGCGGTCCCAGCGTCGCATAGGCCGTCGCGATGGCGGTGACCGCGCGCCGCAGCTCGGGTTCGGGGCTCGTGTAGGGCAACCGCAGGAAACGTTCGAATGCCCCCTGGACCCCGAATCGGGGGCCCGCCGCCAGCAGCACTCCGTGATTCGGCGCGGTGGCGGCGAGCGCCGTCGACACCGGCGTGGGCAGCTGCGCCCACACCGACATCCCGCCGACCCCGGGAAGCACATACCAGCCGGGCAGTTCCTCGGCCATGGCGGCGAGCAATGTCTCCCGCTGGCTGCGCAACTGCGTGCGCCGGCGCTCGAGAATCGGGTCGGCGTGCTCCAGCAGATGCACCGCGGCCAGCTGATCCATCACCGGGGTACCCAGGTCGACGGTCGCGCGGATACCGAGCAACCGGGTGATCAGCGATTCCGAGGTCCGGATCCAGCCCACCCGCAGACCGCCCCAGAAGGATTTGGAGGCCGACCCGATGGTGACGACCTCCGATCCCTTCGCGAACGCGGCGACCGGTGATACCGGCGCCTGCGGGCCCAGGGACAGATCGGCCATGGACTCGTCGATGATCAGCGTCATCCGGGTGTCGCGGGCGATGGCGGCCAGTTCGGCGCGAGCCGTGTCGTCCATCAGGAAGCCGGTGGGATTGTTGTGGTCGGGTACGAGATAGGCCAGCGAGGCGGCGGTCTGCCGGGCGGCGCTGCGCAGTCCGTCCAGGTCCCAGGCGGCCGCCGGATCCTCCAGGCGTAGTGGGACCGGGACCGGGCGCGCACCCACATCGCGGATGGCTTCGATGGCGTTGGGGTAGGTGGGGTGGTCGATGAGGACCCGGCCCGCGGTCGGGGCCAGCACGTTCAGCAGCAACCGGAGTCCGTGCTGGGCGCCGAGGGTCACCAGGATCTGGTCGGCGCCGGTGGGCAGACCGCGTTCGGTGTAGCGGCGGGCCAGGGCTTCCCGCAACGGCAGGATGCCCACCGGATCCATGCCGTGGGTACCCAGATACGACGGGATGCCCTGCAGCGCGACCGAGTACGCCTCTTCCATCTCCGGGGGCGCGGTCATCGCCGCGTAGGTCAGGTCCACGGCCGGCGCGGCGCCGGTGGACATGGTGGCGATGATGCCGCGGGCGGCCCGGGTGCCGTCGTGCGCGACGGCCGGCGGCAGCGCGACGGTGCTGCGCGAGCCCTGGCGGGTGATGAGATAGCCGTGTTCACGCAGCAGCGCATAGGTGGAGGTGACCGTGGTCCGGCTGACACCGAGGGTGGCGGCCAGATCGCGTTCGCTGGGCAGGGCGATCCCGAGCGGGGCGCGCCCGTCGTGGATCAGCAGCCGGATCCCCTCGGCCAGCGCCAGGTAGGCGGGCCGGGCCGATTTGCGGGCGCCGCCATCGGCCGCCGCATCGGCACTACGCCAGTGTCCCAGATCGCGAGCCAGACCTGTCGCGCCGATCACCCGTGTCGCCATAGGGTCCAGTATTAAGCAATTGGCTCTTTCGCAGCAAGTCCAGTTACCGGATGCTGAACGTATGACACTCTTTGTGGCACTCGTGGGAGTGGGAACTTTCGGCTTCATCGCATACGACTACGTCGTGCACGAATCCCGGATCGCCGAACTACTGGATAGGTACCGACCAATCGGTCCCGTCACCGAGGACGCGGCGAGCCGCTACGAACTCGAGCGGATGTACCGCGACCTGGACGCCGCACGCTCGTACCGGGAACGGGACGCAGCCTGACCCCGGGCCGAGCGCGGCAGTCGCCGCGGGTCGACCAGTCCAGTTACACAACTGGACTGGTCGGTTGTCAATTCAGCGGATGCGTGCGGTAGAACTCGCACGCCTGCCCGGAGAGCAACCCGTCCTCACAGGCGAAATAGGTCTGGATACAGGAATTGGTATCGCAGCCCAGCCGGGCCAGTTCGTCACGCACCCGGAGGTTGCGTTCCTGCGGGCTCTCCGGCTGCGACGACGCGGCGGCCGGGGCCACGGGAACCGCGGTGCCCTTATTGTCCGCACACGCCCCGAGCAGCAGCATTCCGGTGCACAGCGCCGCCACCGCGGCGAATCGACCAGCGGATTTCCTAACCATGCGCACCTCCATAAACCCCGGAGTGTTCGATGAGCGGCCAGCGTAATCGATAACCGGACCGATGGGTACCGGGCGATTCGGCCACCCCGGGTCCGTCACGGGTCGGCAGATATCGGAAGAACCGCAGGCCGCAGTACTACCGTCAGGTAGCGGGTTTTCCACCCAGGAGCGCGGTCAGGGACTCTCGATCGGCCACCTTCGCGAATTACCCACCGGCTCCGGGAAAGCCGCACGCCGGTACCGGTACCGCGGCTCGCGGTACCGCTACTCCCCCACTTCGCAGGCCACGCCGTCACCGTCGGCGTCGAGTTGCCGCGAATAACCGGGGCGGCCACCCAGCAACGGGGTGTCGGATTCCCGGCGGGCATGCGCGCAATCGAGGTAGTAGGGCTGCCCGTCCTTTTCGGGTTCGGCTTCGGCCCGGTCGGCGGGCAGCGGATGGGAATCCTGGCTCCGATTCGACGACAGCGGGGTATCGGCGGCGGCCGGGGCGGCGGCGAGCGCCGACAGCGCACATCCGGCGATCACGAGGCGGGCCACTGTTCTTCGAGTTCTCATAGCGAAAGTCTTTGCAGCGAGGTGATACCACCATCCTCACGCGGACCCGCCGATTGCGAAAGACCCTTTGTTTCGACCACCCACCCGCTCGCGCGGCGATCCAGGACGGGCGAGCACGAACGGGTGTCGGTCGAACGCGGAGGTAACCGGCCCGGGCGGGAACAGCGCGTTCCCGCCCGGGGCGCCGCCGCGGCAGGCCCCGGCGACCGTCCCGCCCGAGGCGCCGGTCACCGCGTAGCGCAACTGGACACAGTGCCGCTACCCGGCACTGCGCCGCAGCGAACTCACCGGTCTGCGGCTCGCCGATATGTACTTCCGTGTTACGGAGTGCCCGCCGGCGGATCGCAAACCTTCCAGCCGTCGTCGGTCTCCTGCAGATCGAAGGTCCGGGTGGTCTGCTCCGAATCCGCTTCGGTCTGCACGGTCACCTGGGCCAGCGCGTTCCGATCGGTGATCTGCACGGCGTCGACACCGGTCACATTCGGAATGCTGCCCCCGTCGACGGCCTGCTGGTGCACCGCGGCGAACTGCTCCTCCGACAATCCCTGGTAGTAGTCGTGCAGACCGCCGCAGGTGATATCGCGCAGGGCGGCCAGATCGCCGCTCTCGAGCGCGCCGGTGTAATCGCCGATGGCCGTACGGATCCGGGCCTGCGGGGAATCGTCACCGGAACCGATGCCGGCCACGATCGCGATCAGCGCGATCACAACCACCACGGCCGCCCCCGCGGCGATCAGCCATTTCCGGTTACCCGTGGACCCCGCCGGCGCGGCCGCCGGCTCCACCCGCTGCGGTTGCGCGATCTTCCCGGGCGCACCGTACTGCGGCGACTGCGCGACCCGGTGTTCGGCCACCGTCGGTTTGATATCGGCCGGTGACGGCGCACCGGCCGGACGCTGCCCCGCCTGCGGCCGACCGGGACCTCCGGCCGGACGCGGTGCGCCCTGCGACCCACCGGCGCCCTGCGGCGCGGGCGCCGGTCCGCCCGGCCGCTGCGGTGCGGACTGGTCCGGGCGGCTCGGCGCCTGCGGGCCGGGTCGCTTCGGGCCCGACTGCGGGCGCGGTGTGTTCGGCGGTTTCGACAGCGGCCCCGCCGTACCCGCCCCGACCCGGTCGGTGCGGGCCGGGCCGGGCGGGCCGCCCGGTTGTTTCGTTCCCGGGCGGCCGGGGCTGCGCACCTGGCTCATATCGATGCGCTCGGTGGCGTTCGGGTCCGGTTTGCGCACCGAGATGGACTCGGTCGGTGCCTCCTCCGGCCGCTGCGGCCGGGGGATCACCACTGTCTTCGCGTCGGTACCGGCCGGCGCCTCCAGTTCGACCGTGGGGTCGGTGGGCGCGGTGTCGTCGCCTTCGGTCGCCGCGTCGGTATCCGCGGCTTCGGCCGGCACTTTCTCCGCGGCGGTGGCGGCCTCGTCCGGCCCGGCTCCGGCCGCCTCGTCCGCGGTCTCTCCCGCCGTATCGGGACCGGGCTCGGTGACGCTCACGGTGATCTCGGCGGTGGCATCTTCGCCGGGCCCGGCACCGGCATCGGATGCGGCGGTCGTCTCCGCGCCACCGGCCGGCGCGGCCGCCTCCTCCGCGATACCGGCCGATTCGGCAGTCCCGGCCGCAACTGTTTCGACGTCGGCAGTCCCACCGGTGACCGTCTCGGTGTCACCGGTCGAGGCGGCAGTCTCCTCGGCATCTCCGGCGGATGCGGCCGAGGCTTCCACCGCGCTGCCGCCGGGTCCGGCAAGACCGGCGTCGGTATCCGAAGACGTGGACGCACCACCGGCCGAATCCGCACTCCCGGCATCGGTTTCCGTGGCCGCTGTCCCCCCGGCTCCGGCTTGCGCCGCCGTGGCCTGCTCGGCCTCGCCGGCGGAAGCGTCCTCGTCGGCGGAAGCGTCCTCGTCGGCGGGTACGTCACCGCCCTCACCGGACGTCGTTGCCGCCGCGCCGGACACCTCGTCCGCATCCGCCGCGGCCGATCCCGCCGGAACCTCGGCGGTCACGTCGTCGGGAGAGCCGGCGCGGATTTGCCCCGCATCGCCGCCGGGCTCGCTGTCGGCCGTGGCCTGCTCCGGTTCCGCCACGGTCGAAGGTGCCCGCGCGCCGGTTTCCTCGGCGGGAGCCGCTTCGGTGGACACATCCGCGGCGGGCGCCGGCTCATCCGATCCGGTATCCGTACCCGGGGCGGTCTCCTCGCCCGGCCCGGCCCCGCTTCCCGCGACCGGCGCCGCGGCCTCGGTATCCGCGTCCGAGCCCCGAGTCGCCACTTCCGCGGACGCACCGTCCGAGCTGTCCGGGGCATCGGCCCGCTCCGCCGCCGGGACGCCGGACTCCGTGGCCGCCGCCGGCGGGGCGTCCTCGGCCTGCGTGTCACTGTCTGCCGATTCCCCGCCCGAGTCCTGAGAGGTACGTTCCAGCGCCTCGGTCGGCGCACCGGCCTTCTCGTCCGGGTCCGCTTCACCGGCCGCCGCCGTTGTTCCGGTCACCGTCCCGCCGGTCTCCGAGGTCGCCGCATCCGCTGCCCGTGACGGCTGCGATCGGGTGTCGGACGTCTGCGGCTTCTTCTCGGCGGAAGAATCCGCGCGGGACTCGCCGCCGGTGTCGGATTCGGAGCGGATCGGTTCCTTGTCGTCGGTCGGGTGCGACACCTATACCCCTCGTTGCTGGCTAACAGAATGTGACGTAGATGGCCAGCCTATCGAGCATTCCCGATACCCGTGCACAATGAAGCCCATGACCTCGTTCGGTGATCTGCTCGGCCCGCAACCGGTACTCCTTCCTGAACTACACGACGCGGAGGACGCGCTCGACGCCGGCACCGATCCGGTGCGCGTCGCGGCCGATAATCCCGCCGCCTCGATCGCCTGGGCGGCCCTGGCCGAAGCCGCGCTGGAGCGCGCGGCCGACGCCACGGAGCCGGTCAACCACGATGTCGTCGCCGCCTACGCGTTCGCCCGCACCGGCTACCACCGTGGATTGGACCTGCTGCGCCGCAACGGCTGGAAGGGTTTCGGCCCGGTCCCGTGGGAGCACGAACCGAACCGCGGCTTCCTGCGCAGTGTCGCGGCCCTGGCCAAGGCGGCCAAGGCCGTCGGGGAATCCGACGAGTACGCCCGCTGCCTGGACCTGCTCGAGGACTGCGATCCGCGAGCGGCCGGCGAACTGGGTCTGGGCTGAGCGAACCCGGAGCATTGATCGACCCGAAGTCCCCGGTGGGCCGAGCCCGGACCAGGGGTGCCGACCGGATGCGGCGTTCCTGGAAGCGGCTCCGTCTCTCGGCGATCCCGATTCTGCAGTGTTCGCTGGCGGCGGCGCTGGCCTGGTTCCTGGCCAAGGACGTGGTCGGCCATGCGCTGCCCTTCTTCGCGCCGACCGCCGCGGTGGTGTCCATCGGCACCGCTTTCGGCGCGCGGCTGCGCCGCTCGCTGGAACTGGTGGTCGGGGTCGCGGTCGGTATCGGCGTCGGCGATCTGTTCATTTCACGGGTGGGCACCGGAGTCTGGCAGATCGCCCTGGTGGTGGCGGTGGCCATGGCCTTGGCGGTGTTCCTCGACGGCGGCGCCATCATCGGTATCCAGGCCTCGGGTTCGGCCGTGCTGGTGGCCACCCTGATGCCGCCGGACACCGGCGCCGGGCTGTCGCGCATGGTGGACGCACTGATCGGTGGGCTGGTCGGGGTGGTGGTCGTCGCCGCACTGCCGTTGCATCCGGTGCGCCGGGCCCGGGAGCAGGCGGCGGCGATTCTGGGCGTGATGGCGAAATCACTCACCGACGGCGCCCACGGACTACTCGAACAGGATCCCGGCAAAGTGCATACCGCGCTCACCGCGGTCCGGGCCACCCAGGCGCAGCTGGATTCGCTGCGCAAATCGCTCGAGGGCGGCCGCGAGGTGAGCCGGATTTCTCCGCTGTACTGGAATTCGCGCGGCCGGTTGGAGCGCTTGCGCGCCGCGGCCGATCCACTGGACAACGCGGTGCGCAACACCCGCGTGCTGCTGCGCCGCTCGCTGACCCTGGTGCGCGACGACGAGATCCTCAATCCGGGCCTGATCGAGGAAGTGGAGCAGCTGGCCGCCGCGGTCGAGGTGGTCCGGCGCATGATCCTCACCGATCCGGGCGAACAACCCGACCGCGCGGAGGCCGCCCGCGTGCTGCGCTCGGTGGCCAAACAGGCGCGCCCGGAGCTGGTTGCGGGGGCCGGCCTGTCGGCGCATGTGGTCTTCGCCCAGATCCGGTCCACGCTGGTAGACCTGCTGCAGGTATGCGGGGTGCAGCGCGTTTCCGCCCTGGCACTGCTCCCGCCCACCGTGCCCAATCCCTATGTGACACCGACGAATCGGCCCGCCGATACGGTCGGTTAGGCGACGGATTCGCAATATCGTTCGCTACCGGGTTGCCGGCACCGGCCCGGTCCGCGATCGCGGACCGCACGCGCCGCATCGCCCGGCCACAAAGCGTATTCGAGTAGTCGACCACCTGTGCCGGGTCGGCCGGTCTCCACTAATGTGAAACGTGACCGCACCGGCCCACAGCCGGTTCGGTCGGACCCCTCCCGTGCGCCGCGTCGCCGACGGACGGCGCGCCAGCGCCGAATGTTTCGGATACCCGGACGCCGGCCCGGGCGGGGAATCCGGGCCCGTCCGGCCGGCGCCGCGCCGGGCGGGCCCTCTCGGATCGACTACGCCCAGAACCTCGTCAGATATCCGCCGTAGCGCGACCACTGCTCCGATACCCCGGACAGGTCGTAGAGCGCGTACACGGCGTCGAAGAAGACCTGATTGATCGCCGGGGTGAACAGCAGGGCGAACAAGATGAGCATGCCGAAAGGTTTGAACTGTTCCAGCCCGCGCCGGGTCTGGTAGCTCAGGGACGGCTCCACCACGCCGTAGCCGTCCAGGCCCGGGATGGGCAGCAGGTTCAGCAGGGTCGCGGTCACCTGTAGAAAGGCCAGGAAGCTGAGCCCGAACCAGAACGCCGGATGCTCCTGCGCGCTGCCGAAGAAACGCACGACCAGCAGCAGCACCACCGCGCACACCGCATTCACGGCCGGGCCCGCCACGCTGATCAGCCGCTGCGTACGCGGCGGCACCTGATGGGTGTGCACATAGACCGCGCCGCCGGGCAGCCCGATACCGCCGAGCGCGATGAAAACCATCGGCAGCACGATCGACAGCAGCGGATGACTGTATTTGAGAGGGTTCAAGGTCAGGTAGCCGCGCAGTTCCACCTCGCGGTCCCCGGCCCGCCAGGCGATATAGGCGTGTGCGAACTCGTGCAGGCACAGGCTCACCACCCAGCCGAACACCACGAGGACGAATACCCCGGCCTTCGCCTGTACCGAATCCAGCTCCGCGCCCCAGGCCAGCACCCCACCGGCCACGGCGACCGCCAGCACGAGCAGGAAGACCGGACTGGGCCGCACCGCGCCGCGCCGCAGCGCCGATACTCTGCCGCTCACGACCGGCCTCCGATGCTCACCCGAACGATATCGGTCCGCCGGAACCCAGGCCGGGAAGCGAGATATCGATCCCCCGACCGGTCGCACCCGGCAGCATCCGGACCGTGAAAGGCCGAGCAGAAGCGGAGAAACCGCATCACCGGACCTCGCCCGAAAAGCCCACATGCGATCCGCGGAAGCCGCAGCGAAGGCGGAGGTATCGCAGCATCAGCGGACCAGCAGCCAGGGTTCGTGATGCCGGTAGAACGTCGACCGCGGCACCACCCTGTCGCTCTGGATACCGTCGCGGTTGATCACCGCACCCGGCGTGCCCAACTGCGCGGCGCGCCCGTGGGTCCAGCGGCGGCGCCGGAACCGGCGCGGAAAACTCGCCCGCACTCCGGGCAGCTCCAGTGTGGGGGTGACGAACATGGCCCGGATCGTGCCGGAGAACAGGCGGGTGTCGTCGACATAGGCCTCACCGGTCAGCGGGCCGCCCTCCGGCCCGGTGATCTTGGCGCGGCCCACCAGGACGGTGCCGGTGTCGTCGCGTACCAGCGGGGTCTCGCGGGCCGAACCCTCGAGCGCCCGTTTCGCCGCGGCGTTTCCGGTATCGAGGTCATAGGCCTGGGCGGCGTAGGTCCGCTCCAGGGGTACGTAGCCGACTTCCACGTGCAACCGCTCGGTGCGCATCAGATGGGTGAGTACCGCGGCCAGCGCCGCGTCACCGCCCAGCACGATCAGACGCGGCAGGCTGTCGGCCGCCAGCACCGGCAGGAGTTCGTCGATCAGCCCGGTGCCCGGTATCGCCCCGGTCTGCGCGGTGGGCTGCGCGGCGAGGGCGATGGGTACCGGTGCATCGGCACAGCGGAGAACCTGGGTACTCAAACGCCCAACACCCTCCCTCGGACCGGTCACCCATGAGTGTAAAGGGTGCCCGGTGGCGACCCGCGCAACGGCCCGGCCCCGGCGACCGTTCCCCGGCGCCCGCGCGGTCTCGGCTAGACTGTGCTCCCGGCTTCCTCCGCATTACGGCAGGTAGCTGCAGCACGTTGCGTGTTGCGCGTCGAATCGTAGGAGACACGACCATGCCGGCAATCGTCCTCATCGGAGCCCAGTGGGGTGACGAGGGCAAGGGCAAAGCCACCGATCTACTCGGGGGCCGCGTGCAGTGGGTAGTGCGGTACCAGGGCGGCAACAACGCCGGCCATACCGTGGTGCTACCCAACGGCGACAACTTCGCGCTGCACCTCATTCCGTCCGGCATCCTGACCCCCGGCGTCAAGAACGTCATCGGCAACGGTGTGGTCGTCGACCCCGGCGTATTGCTCGACGAACTCGCCGGGCTGGAGGATCGCGCTGTCGACACCTCGGGTCTGCTGCTCTCCGCCGACGCGCATCTGATCATGCCGTACCACGTGGCCATCGATAAGGTCACCGAACGGTTCCTCGGCAACAACAAGATCGGCACCACGGGTCGCGGTATCGGCCCCTGCTACCAGGACAAGGTCGCGCGGGTCGGGGTCCGGGTCGCCGATGTACTGGACGAGAAGATCCTCACGCAGAAGGTCGAGGCCGCGCTCGAGTTCAAGAACCAGGTGCTGGTCAAGATCTACAACCGGCGCGCCCTGGACCCCCAGCAGGTGGTCGAGGAGGTGCTCGGCCAGGCCGAACGATTCGCGCACCGGATCAGCGATACCCGGCTGGAACTGAACCTGGCCCTCGAACGCGGTGAGACCGTGCTTCTGGAGGGGTCGCAGGGCACCCTGCTGGACGTGGACCACGGGACCTACCCCTACGTCACCTCGTCCAACCCGACCGCCGGCGGCGCCGCGGTGGGCGCGGGAATCGGACCCAACCAGATCGGTACGGTGCTGGGCATCCTGAAGTGCTACACCACCCGGGTCGGCTCCGGCCCGTTCCCCACCGAACTGTTCGACGAATCGGGCGCCTACCTGGCCAAGACGGGCGGCGAAGTCGGCGTCACCACCGGCCGGGCGCGCCGCTGCGGCTGGTTCGACGCGGTCATCGCCCGCTACGCGACGCGGGTCAACGGCATCACCGACTACTTCCTCACCAAACTCGACGTGCTGTCGAGCCTGGACCGGGTGCCGATCTGCGTGGCCTACGAGGTGGACGGCGAACGGGTCGAGCAGATGCCGACCACCCAGACCGGCTTCCATCACGCCAAGCCGATCTTCGAGGAGATGCCCGGCTGGTGGGAGGACATTTCCGGCGCGCGGACCTTCGAGGAACTGCCCGCCAATGCCCAGGCCTATGTGCTGCGGCTGGAGGAGCTCTCGGGCGCCCGGATCTCCTGTATCGGGGTCGGGCCGGGTCGCGAGGAGACCATCGTCCGCCACGACGTCCTGGGCTGAGACCTCAGCGGACGGCCTGGAAGGCCAGCACGGTATTGCCGATCCGGATCGAATCGCCGTCGGCCAGCAGCGCGGAATCGATCGGCTGCTCGTTGACGAACACCCCGTTGGCCGAGCCGAGGTCCTCGATCAGCAGGCCGGCCCGGCCCAGTTTGATCTGGGCGTGGTACCGGCTGGCCTTCGGATCGTCGAGGATCAGATCGTTGTCCGTCATCCGGCCGATCCGGAAACCGCCGTGCGCGACCGGCACCGTCCGTCCGTCCGGCAACCGCAGCTGACCGCTGCGCACGGTCCGTGGCACCTCGGTAACCGTATCGGTCATCGCCGCGGCCATCCGCTCGACGCTCTTCAGCTCCACGGTGCTCAGCGGTTCCTGCCGCAGGACCCGCCGTTCCAGCTCCACCAGCGCGGGCCCGGGGTCGATACCGAGTTCCTCGGCCAGTACCGCCCGCACCCGCCGGCACGCCTCCAGCGCGTCGGCATGGCGTTCGGACAGATAGAGAGCGGTGATGAGCTGACCCCACAGCGGTTCCCGCAGTGGGTGCTCGCTGGTGAGCGCGACCAGTTCGCCGATCACGGCGGCGGCCCGGCCGCACGCGATCTCCGCGTCGAACCGTGCCGATACCGCCAGCAGCCGCTCCTCCTCCATGGCGGTGGCGAAACTGTCGGCGAAACCGAGACCGGCGAGATCGGACAGCGCCCGGCCGTTCCATTCGCGCAGGGCGGTGCCGAACAGCCGGGACGCCGAGGCGTGATCACCGGCCCCCGACGCCCGGGTGCCCGCGTCCCGGGCGGCTTCGAACCGGCCCAGGTCGCAGGCATCGTCGGCGATCTCGAGCCGATAACCCGAGGACTCCGTGCGCAGGACACCCGCCGGGTCGACACCGGAATTGCGCAGCGCCTTCCGGATATTCGATACGAACACCTGCAGGCTGGCCGCGTAGGCATCCGGCGGCTCCTCGTTCCAGACCATATCGGCCAGGGTGGAGGAGGACACGGCCCGGCGCCGGTTCACCGCGAGTGCGGCCAGCAGCGCCCGGGGTTTGGGCCCACCGACCGGCACCGGCTCACCGCCGACCAGTAGACGCACGGGCCCCAGCACGCGGAGATCGAGTGTCATCCGGCTACGGACGGTGCGAAGAGATCAGGCACTGATGGAACGCCCGGCGGACTGCAGGTCGTTGCACGCCTGCACCACCCGCTGGGCCATCGACAGCTCGGCCTTCTTCAGGTAGCTGCGCGGGTCGTAGGTCTTCTTGTTGCCGACCTCGCCATCGATCTTCAGCACACCGTCGTAGTTGCTGAACATATGGGCGGCGATCGGCCGGGTGAACGCGTACTGGGTGTCGGTGTCGACGTTCATCTTCACCACGCCGTAGCGCAGCGAATCGTCGATCTCGGACTTCAGCGACCCGGAACCGCCGTGGAACACGAAATCGAACGGCTGGGCGTCGTTGGCCAGGCCCAGCTTGGCCGCGGCCACCCGCTGGCCCTCGGCCAGCACCTCGGGCTTGAGCACCACATTGCCCGGCTTGTACACGCCGTGCACATTGCCGAAGGTGGCGGCGAGCAGGTATTTGCCCTTCTCGCCGGCGCCGAGCGCGTCGATGGTCTTCTCGAAGTCGGCGGGCGAGGTGTAGAGCTTCTCGTTGATCTCGGCCTCGACACCGTCCTCTTCACCGCCGACGACACCGATCTCGACCTCGAGGATGATCTGCGCGGCGGCCGCGGCGGCCAGCAGTTCCTGCGCGATGGAGAGGTTCTCGTCGATCGGCACGGCCGAACCGTCCCACATATGCGACTGGAACAGCGGATTCTGCCCGGCGTCCACCCGCTCCTGCGAGATGGCCAGCAGCGGCCGGACGAACCCGTCCAGTTTGTCCTTGGGGCAGTGGTCGGTGTGCAGCGCGATGGTGATGTCGTACTTCGCGGCCACCACATGGGCGAATTCGGCCAGCGCGACCGCACCGGTGACCATATCCTTCACCCCTTGGCCGGAACCGAATTCCGCGCCACCGGTGGAGAACTGGATGATCCCGTCACTACCCGCCTCGGCGAAGCCCTTGATCGCCGCGTTGATCGTCTCCGACGATGTGCAGTTGATGGCAGGGAAGGCAAAAGAGTTCGCCTTGGCCTGACCGAGCATCTCGGCGTAGACCTCCGGAGTCGCGATCGGCACTGTGAAGACCTCCGTGTTGTGCGGCAGACGTGGGATTGTCTGTTTCTGCACATACCCTAAGGCAGGCGGGTTTCATCCGGTATAAGGGGATTGTTTGCGCCGCCGCACCCTACGGCCGTCGATGTAACCGGTACTGTGGGCCGGGTGATTGCGCTGGCAGCTACCGACGCGGTGACGAGCAATCTGGCTCTGACCGAACTGCTCGACCCGATGCACCTGTTGACCGAGACCTGGCTGAAGAACGCGGTGCTACCGGCCATTCTGGTGATCGTCTTCATCGAGACCGGTCTGCTTTTCCCACTGCTCCCCGGTGATTCGCTGCTGTTCACCGGCGGTCTGCTGGCCGCGCAACCCAATCCTCCGGTTTCGATCTGGGTACTGGTTCCGGCCGTCGTCTTCATCGCTTTCGCCGGTGATCAATGCGGGTATTGGATCGGCCGGGCCATCGGCCCCGCGCTGTTCAACAAAGAGGACACGCGCTTCTTCAAGAAGAGCTACGTCACCGAAACGCACGAATTCTTCGAGAAGCACGGCCCCAAAACGATCATCCTGGCCCGTTTCGTCCCGATCGTCCGGACTTTCATGCCGGTGCTGGCCGGGGTCTCCAAGATGAGCTACCAGCGCTATGTCGCCTTCGATATCGTCGGCGCCGTCGCCTGGGGTGGCGGGGTGACCGTTCTCGGCTACTTCCTCGGCAATGTCGCCTTCATCCGCGACCACGTCGAGGCCATTTTCCTGCTGATCGTGTTCATCTCGATCCTGCCGGGCATCAGCGCCGTCGCCAAGAAGCTGGCCGGCCGCAAAGCGGACAAAACCGTCGAGAACGGCACCCTGGCCTCGACCGCGGAGCTTCCGGCCATGGATATGCCCGGCCAATTCGACAACACCATGCCCCTGCCGGTGGTGCATCACGCCGGACCGGTCGGCGCAAACGATTCTCCCGTTCGGTAAGTGGTGAGCGTCCAGGCCGTGCCCCATGCGATGGGCAGCTTCGAACCCCTGATCTCCGCAGGACCGGCACTCGTCTGGACCGTGGTCCTGACCTTCGTCTTCCTGGAATGCGCGTTCATTCTCGGGCTGTTCCTGCCCGGCGATTCGATGCTGCTGACCGCGGGCATCGTGATGGCCTCGCACGCCACCGGCGAAACCCAGGTCTGGCTGCTCGCGATCGGCGCGATGGTCGCCGCCATCGCCGGCAACCAGGTGGGTTACATGGTCGGGCGAAGAACCGGCCACCGGCTCATCGCCCGCAAGAACGGGCGCTACATCAACACCCGCAACCTGTCCCGGGTCGCCGAACTGTTGCAGCGGCACGGTTTTGTGGCGGTCCTGATCGCCCGCTGGATCCCCTGGGTGCGCACCCTGTGCCCGATGGTGGCCGGCGCGGCCGGAATGGAGCATCGCCGCTACACCGTGGCCAGCACCATCGGCGCCATCATCTGGGCCCCGGTCCTACTGCTCATGGGGTACTACGCCGGTGGTTTCATCCAGCGGATCTCCTGGCTCATGCCCATCGTGATCGGCTCGCTGGTGGTGTGCCTGATCGTGGGCACCGTTATCGGCATCAGGCAGTACCGGCAGGAGATGTCCCAGCCGATCGAGGACTTCGACCTCGATTCCGCATCCGCCGAGGCCGACACCATGCCGCTGCCCGGCCTCGGACGGGCGGGCCACCACCCCGGTCACGGCTACGATCCGCGCGAACTACAGACCGGCCGCGGTGACCATATGGGCGGCTTCCATGAGCATCCATCCCGACAGCTGTACCGATAGGTCCCGTTCGGGAACCCGGGAGGAGCTGACCGCCCCATTGGAGGTGAGCCCGCCGGCGCCGCGGCTACCACTGGGCAGCTGAGCGGATACCGCCCAGTCGTGGCCGAAGAGGGGCTCACCCTCCACATCGAGCCGGTTCTCCCAGGCCGCGGCCGCCGATTCCTTCACGATGCGCGCGGCCACGCGCCGGTCGGCGAGTTGTTCGTGTTCGTTGCCGGGCAACATCAGCGCGACCTGGGCGAGATAGCGCACGAGGATGCCGTTGAACAGCCCGCCGTCACCACCGCTACCGCCGCGGACCACGCACTCGACGGTGAGATGGTCCTCCACGGCGTCCAGGAGGCGGTGCACCCGGTCGAGATGCGCGTGGTTGCCGGTGTGTACCGCGAGCTCGGTCTCCAGGCCGAGCACGACACCCTGGCAGTAGGTGTAGACCGGGCGTTCCAGCTCCCGGGCGGGGAGGTGGATACCGTCGAAGACGAGACCGGTCTCCGGATCGCGCAGCGTCTCGTCGATCCAGTCCGCTATCTCCGCTGCCCGCTCGTACCGGCCGAGCCGGGCCAGCGCGATACCGGCGGGACCGTTGGCCGGGGCATTGTAGAAATCCGCCCCCACCCGCCAGGGGATGCCGCCGCCCACCGCCGGGTTCCACGCCGTGTACAGCTTCTGTTCCAGTGGGCCGAGCGCGCCGACGGCCTCCTCGTTGTCGTGGATCCGGGCGGCGCGTTCCAGGGCGATGGCCAGCCAGGCCATATCGTCGTAGTAGCGATTGGTCCATCCGGAGAGATTGCGCAGCCGGTGCGACCGGACCAGGCCGGCCACCCGTTTGCGGCGTTCGATGCTCGGCGACCGGTTGGCGGCATCGACGGCGCAATCGATGAGATGGGCCTGCCACCAGTAGTGCCAGGTGAGGAAGAATCGCTCGCGCCGGATCGACGGCCAGCCCACCACGCCGAGCGCGGTGCCCGGCAACAGCCACACCGGCCGCAGATGGCGGGACAGAATCGCGGCCTCGGCCCGGTCGGCCCGCTCGGACCAGCGTGTGGCGGGGTCGCCCAGCGGCCTGCGCTGTTGCCCGGCCGAGCGCCGGGGAACGTCGAGATCGTCGCTGGGCGGGGTCATGAAACCCATATTGCCAGGCGAATCGGCTTTTCCGCCGCTCAATTGTTACCGACTCGACGCGCAACCGTTCGCCTCCGCCCGGATTCGGTCCGGACCTCGTGGAATCACTGCCGAACAACGCCCGAAACGGGAGACCGCATGTCGTAAACCCCGGTTTACGTCCGGGCGTGTCGCGCCGGCCGCCGCGGGCCCCGGCGCGGCGGGCGGACAAGCCGTCCGCAGAACCCACGGGCGCGCAACAGGTTTCGATCGGACTGGACCGAACCGGACGACCCCGTTCCGCCCGCACTACGATTCATGCCGTGACCAACCCAGCGCTAGGGGCCGATCCGGGCCTCGCCACAGCGCGTACCCCGGACCTGGAGCCGGCAGCGCGACAGGAATCCGACGATCCCGACCCGGACCCCGAACCCGGACCCGGTCCAACCGAATGGGGTGAGAACCCGAACGGGGTCGGGCCGTGGACGGCCGAGCACGACGGGCCACCGCCGGATGACGACCGGCTGGACCCGGTCCTGCTCACCGAAGGCGACCGCCGCAATGTCGTCGACGCGTACCGCTACTGGACCCGGGAAGCGATCGTGGCCGATATCGACCGCCGCCGCCACCCGTTCCACATCGCCATCGAGAACTTCGGACACGACGCGAACATCGGCACGGTCGTGCGTACCGCCAACGCCTTCGCCGCCGGCGCGGTGCACATAGTCGGCCGCCGCCGCTGGAACCGGCGCGGCGCCATGGTCACCGACCGCTACCAGCACATCACCCACCACCCGGATATCGAGGCTCTGCTCGAATTCGCCCGGTCCGAGGATCTGAGCGTGGTCGCGGTGGACAATGTCCCGGGTTCGGTACCGCTGGAAACCGTCCGGCTGCCGCGGCGCTGCCTGCTGCTCTTCGGGCAGGAGGGGCCGGGCGTCACCGAAAGCGCCCGGGACGCAGCGGTACTCACGGTGTCCATCGCCCAGTTCGGTTCCACCCGCAGTATCAACGCGGGAGTCGCGGCGGGAATCGCCATGCACACCTGGATCCGCCAGCACGCGGACCTCACTGCCGCCTGGTGAGTGGGCCGTCCATAGAACGGCGACCATCGAGCGCTGGTCACGAAGGCCCCGGCCGTGGGCACCGAAGGCGACGCGATCAGGCAGAGTTGATCAGCACGACCATGAAGACGATGTAGGCGATGGCCGCGAGCACTCCCAGGATCAGCATCACCGAGCCGATGATGCCCAGGATGTAACCCACCATCACATTGCTGCGGCCGCCGACGGTGCCGCCGGAGGCATCGATCTCGTTGAGCGTCCGGCGTCCCATCACCCACGCGACCGGGGCACAGACCTGGCAGAACATCATTCCGACGATGCCGAGGATCAGTACGGTGGTCGCCTGCGGATGATCGGGCCGCGACGGGTAGCCGTACGGGGGCGGCGGGTAGCTCATGCGTGGATGGTAGCGGGCAGGGCCTAGGCGCTACCAGCGGAAACCCGTTCGGGCGCAGCGGCGCCGAGCGGCGTGCGCGCGTGCGCGGCCGGGTCGGCGAGGAGGAACTGCGCGGCGCCGTAGGTCGCCAGGATCACCGCTTCGAGCACCCGCCGCGCCCGCTCGCCGCGCGCGAAGAGCCGCCGCAGCACGATGAGGCCGTCCGAGACCGTGAACAGCAGCGCTCCCACCCCGAGCCGGCTGCGTGGGTCGGCGTCGGGAATGTTCAGCCCCGCAACGTTGTCCGCGTTCGCGGCCAGGGCCGGATCGGAGGCGAGTACGGCCGCGGTGCCCAACGTCGCACCGTACGCGCTCAGCGGCGCGGCGAGTACCGGCGCCTTCGCGCGCAGCAATGCGGCGGCACCGGCCCAGGCCAGCACCCTCGGTACCGCGACAGCGGGGGACGGCCGGGCACCGTAGCGCCACCACAGCGCGGCATATCCGGTCTGCATCACGGCGAAGGCGGACGCCCCGGCAATGAGCCGGCGATCGTCGTCGGGGTCGATGAGCAATACGTCCCCGACTGTCGCGGCGCCCAGCGAACTCAGCAGCAAGGTCCGGTCGGCCGGCGCGATATCGGCGCGGCCGGTGGCGATATCGGCCGCGAGCAGCGGCATCATCAGCGGTTTGGCCGCCCACTGCCAGCGGTGCCGACCGGTGAGCGCACCCGCCACGGTCACCGCGGTGGCGACGAGGAACCCGGCCCGTAGCGGGCGCATATCAGAGACTCGACTCGGCGGGCGCCGGCGGCAGTATGACGACCTGACCCGCGTAGCTGAGCCCCGCCCCGAAACCGAGCAGCAGCGCCAGCTGACCGCCCTTGGCCTTACCGGTGGCCAGCATCTCCTCCATGGCCAGCGGGATGGACGCCGCGGACGTATTGCCGGTGTTTTCGATATCGCCCGCCATCGGAATATCGTCGGCCAGGCCGAGATTCTTCTTCATCAACTCATTGATGCGGGCATTGGCCTGGTGCGGGATGAAGACCTCGATATCGTCTTTGGACACGCCGGCCACATCCAGCGCGGTGGACAGCGCCCGAGGCAGCGTGACGGCGGCCCAGCGGAACACCCGCGGGCCCTCCATGCGCAGCGACATCCGGCCCACCGGCTCCACCTTGGGATCGGTGCCCTGCAGGTCTTGGGCCCGCTGCATGTAGTCGACGAAATTGATGTCCTGTTTGATCGCTTCGGCGTTCTCGCCGTCGCTCCCCCAGACCGTCGGGGAGATCCCGTTCTCCTCGCTCGGGCCGATCACCACCGCGCCGGCGCCGTCACCGAAGATGAACGCCGTACCGCGGTCGGTCGGGTCGATGCCGATGGTCATCGTTTCGGCCCCGATGAGCAGCACGTATTCGGCCGAACCGGCACGGATCATATCGCTGGCGACTCCCAGCCCGTACCCGAAGCCGCCGCACCCGGAAGTCAGGTCGAAGGCGGCGATACCGTTCATGCCCAGATCACTGGCGACGATCGGGGCGCCGTGCGGGGTGAGCATCGGCCAGCTGGAGGTGGCCAGGATGAGGGCACCGATCTGCGAGGGGTCGACACCGCTGTTGCGCAGCGCACGCCGGCCCGCGGCCACCGAGATGGACCGCAGCGACTCGTCGCCGCTGATCCAGCGCCGGTTACGGATACCGCTGCGCTCGAAGATCCATTCATCCGTGGAATCCAGGACCTCGCACACCTCGTCATTGCTGACCACGCGCGTCGGCCGGTAGGCACCGATGCCGAGCATTGCTACGTTGTCGTGCCCCTTCTTGCCGGCAATGCTCACCACGACTTCACGACCCTTCACTTGCAGTACTGTCGGATTCTCAGGCTAACCGAGCGGGACGGACCGGTGCACCGCCGCCGTGATTCGGCAGCGATGTTCAGTTGAGCTCCAGGTCCCCGAGGCTCAGGATGGAGCGGTACTCGAGGCCCTCGTCGGCGATGACCCGATCGGCGCCCGTCTCCCGGTCCACCACGGTGGCCACCCCGACCACCGTCGCGCCCGCGTCGCGCAACGCGCGTACCGCGGTCAGCGGAGAATTACCGGTGGTCGTCGTGTCCTCGACCACCAGGACGCGCCTGCCCACCACATCGGGGCCCTCGATCTGGCGTTGCATCCCGTGGGTTTTCGCCGCCTTGCGCACCACGAACGCGTCGATCGGCCGGCCCGGGGCGTGCATCACCGCGAGCGCGACCGGGTCGGCGCCCATGGTCAGGCCGCCGACGGCGTCGAAGTCCCAATCGGCGACGAGGTCGCGCAGCAGTTTGCCGATCAGCGGACCGGCCCGGTGGTGCAGGGTCGCCCGGCGCAGGTCGACGTAGTAGTCGGCCTCCTTACCCGAGGACAGCGTCACCTTGCCGTGCACGACGGCTAAATCGCGCACCAGTCCGGCCAAAACGTCCCGGTCGGTCGTTGTCTGGTCGATCATCGGTGTCCTTCCGCCCACGTAGGCGAGTCACGGCAGTAATGTCCCGGCGCCCGCTGCGGCGCCCTGCGAAGCAGGATACGGGGACGCTCCGCGCGGAGTTGTCGCAGGTCGCGCGGAGTGCGTATCGGGGAAACCTACTGCGGGACCGGACCCTGGTAGGGGCGGAATCCCGGGTGGAACGGACCCCCGGGCCGGGGCGGCTCCTGATCGTCGCCGGGAGCCGGCTCCCGGCGCTCCCGCGGGCCGGAGTCGCGGTCCGCTTCCGCACGGGCGGGCCGGTTCGCCGGGCGGGCGTCGGGCACCACGGCCAGGCTGGGCCGCCGCGGCGGGGCGTCACCGGAATCGGAGTCGCGCCGGTCCGGTTCGTCGAGATCTTCCGGATCGTCCTGGCGGTACCGGACATTGGGGGCCGGCCGCCCGTAGCGACCGTCTTCGCGGTCGTCGGCGAAATCGTCGTAGTCTTCGTCCCGGTCGTCGTATTCCGCCGAGCGGATCCGGGCGCGTGGTCGCGAGGCCCCGGGATCGGGATCGTCGGGGCGGGGTTCGGTGACCGGCGGCAGCACATGCAGCAGGCCCGACAGCCGCAGGACGGCGTCGATACCGGTCTCCCAGTCCTTTGCCGCGGTGCCGACCGGGAGCATGCCGAGAGTCCAGTTGCCCTCGCTCCACAGCATCTGCACGGTATCGGCCAGCGATTCGATGAACGCGACCATCCGCTGATCGACCGCATGCCGCGCGATCTCGGGATTGGTCGCGAAAACGACGCGGTCGCCGATGGCGCCGAGCAGTTCGAGATCGGCGTCCTTGGGCGGATTCATCGTCTTCAGCCGCATATCGACATCGATATCCGAACCGATCTGCCGGCGGACCGCGACCAGGGTCGCGGAATCCTCCAGATCCAGCAGCACGAATTTCTCGCCCTTGCGGATACCGGTCACCACGTCCACCGCGGTCAGGTACCCGAGCTTGGCCAGCGCACCGCGCCGCCACGTCGAAGCGAGCGCCGGTTCCACCGACACATAGGTGTATCCCTGGGCTTTCGCCCACACCTGGCGCGCGTGACCGGTCCGCTGCCGCTGGCGCCGGTCGAAGTAGAGCAGCACTATCGCACCCGCGAGGGTGATTGCCGCCAGCCCGAACCACATTGCCGTCATCGTCGCCTAGCCTATCGACCCGCCCGGCGTAATGCCGGGCACCCACACTGCGCGCCGCGGTTTTCTCATCTCCCGCCCCCTTCGAGGGCGGTGCTGATGATGACATCGGCCTGAATGGATCCGTCCGGACTCTTCTGACCCTGCACGATCACCAGGTCGCCGGCCGGCAGCGCGTCCACGGTGGCCCCGGCCAGCGAGATCACCTGAGTGGACGGGCTGGTGTGCACCGTGACCTCGGCTCCGGTGAGTGTACTGATCGTGAGCGTACCGCCGGAATTCGCGCTGATGGTGCCCATGGTGGTGCCGCCGGCCTCGGGATCGCCGCTATCCGGCATATCCGGCAGGCCGGGCAGGCTGGGCAGCGCGGGACCCGAATCGCCCGGATCCGCCGGTAGTCCACGACTCGTCGGACGACTGCTGGTCGTCGTGTCGCTCGCGGTGGTGCCGGAATCACCGCCGAAGAGCATCCCGGCGGCGATACCGGCGAGCCCGATGAGCACGATGACCGCGAGCGCGATACCGACCCACATCCCGGTCTTCTTCGGCGGCCGCGGCGGTTCGGGCGGCAGCTGACCCGGCGGTACCTGGCCCGGCGGACCGTACCCACCCCACTGGTTCCGATAGGGGTCGCCCGGATAGAGCGGCATCTCCCGGGTCGGGTTCGGGCCGGCCCCCCAGCCGCCGTAAGGATCGTTGCCCGGATAGGCCGTGGTCGACTCCCCGTAACCCGCCGGGCCGTAACCCGCGGACAGCTTCTCGGTGGCCGATTCCCCCGGCTGACCCAGGTGCTGGGTCGGATCGTCGTCCGGCCGCCTCGCCCAGGGATCGTTCGGGTTGGTCATGGCAACCAGACTAGGCGTACCTCCGCCTTCGCTCCGGCCATGCGCGTCAACAGGCAGACAATCCGCCCCCAACACCCACCGGAACCGACCTCGGCGTACCTCCGCCTCCGCCCCGGCCATGCGCGTCAACAGGCAGACAATCCGCCCCCAACACCCACCGGAACCACCTCGGCGTACCCCCGCCTCCGCCCCTGCCATACGCGTCGATACGGCGGTTCCACGCCCACGACGCCGGCAGAATCGGTCCCGGACGAAGCGCGGTCGTCCGGGACCGAGGGTGATATGCGGCGCCGACGGCGGGGCCGGGCGCCGCATACGCGGTGTGGGGTCAGGGGCTCGCGGTGACCGCGGCGGGGTCGCGATCGCGCCGTCCGACGACGAGCCCGTCGCCGTCCGGGGTGACGCCCACATCGACCGTATCGCCGTCGGTGACCTTCCCGGCCAGCAGTTCCTTGGCCAATGTGTCGCCGATGGACTGCTGGATGAGGCGCCGCAGCGGGCGGGCGCCGTAGACCGGGTCGTATCCGCGCACCGCCAGCCAGAAGCGGGCCGAATCGCTCACCTCGAGAGTGAGCCGCCGCTGCGCGAGTCGCCGTTGCAACTGATCGAGCTGGATATCCACCACATGGGCGAGCTGGTCCTCGTCGAGGGCCTGGAACATGACCACATCGTCGAGCCGGTTCAGGAATTCCGGTTTGAAGGCGGCCCGCACCGCGTTCATGACGAACTCCGCGTCGGCTCCGGCGCCGAGGTTGGAGGTCAGGATCAGGATGGTGTTGCGGAAATCCACCGTCCGGCCCTGTCCGTCGGTGAGCCGGCCCTCGTCGAGTACGGCGAGCAGGATGTCGAAGACATCCGGATGCGCCTTCTCGATCTCGTCGAACAGCACCACCGTGTACGGCCGCCGCCGTACCGCCTCGGTGAGCTGACCGCCCTGGTCGTAGCCGACATATCCGGGCGGGGCGCCGACCAGGCGGGCGACCGCGTGCTTCTCGCTGTATTCGCTCATATCGATGCGGACCATCGCGCGTTCGTCGTCGAACAAAAAGTCCGCGAGCGCCTTGGCCAGCTCGGTTTTACCGACACCGGTGGGACCGACGAACAGGAACGAGCCGGTCGGCCGGTTGGGGTCGGCGACTCCGGCCCGCGCCCGCCGCACCGCGTCGGAGACCGCGCGCACGGCGTCGTGCTGCCCGACCACACGACGGCCCAGTTCGGATTCCATCCGCAGCAGCTTCTCGGTCTCCCCCTCGAGCAGCCGGCCCACCGGGATACCGGTCCACGCCGAGATCACCTCGGCGATATCGTCCGGCCCCACCTCTTCTTTCAGCATGACCTCGCCGTCGGCGGCCGCACCGGAGGTCTTCTCGGCCTCGGCGAGTTCCTTCTCCAGCGTCGGGATCCGGCCGTACCGCAGTTCGGCGGCCTTGCCCAGGTCACCGTCGCGTTCGGCGCGCTCGGATTCGCCGCGCAGGTTCTCGAGCTGCTCTTTGAGTACCCGGACCTGGTCGATCGCGGTTTTCTCGTTCTGCCAGCGGGTGGTGAGCTGGTTGAGCTTCTCGCGATCGTCGGCGAGTTCGGCGCGCAGCCGCTCCAGCCGCTGCTTGGACGCCTCGTCGGTCTCCTTCGTCAGCGCTACCTCTTCGATTTCGAGCCGCCGGACCGCGCGTTCGACCTCGTCGATCTCCACCGGCCGGGAATCGATCTCCATCCGCAACCGCGACGCCGCCTCGTCCACCAGGTCGATCGCCTTGTCCGGCAGGAACCGGGAGGTGATGTAGCGGTCCGACAGCGCGGCCGCCGATACCAGGGCGGAGTCGGTGATCCGCACACCGTGGTGCACCTCGTAGCGCTCCTTGATGCCGCGCAGGATGCCGACGGTGTCCTCCACCGAAGGTTCGCCGACCATCACCTGCTGGAAGCGGCGCTCGAGCGCGGCGTCCTTCTCGATGTGCTGCCGGTACTCGTCGAGTGTGGTCGCGCCGACGAGCCGCAGTTCGCCGCGGGCCAGCATCGGCTTGATCATGTTTCCGGCGTCCATCGCCGATTCGCCGGTCGCGCCGGCGCCGACAATGGTGTGCAGTTCGTCGATGAAGGTGATGATCTGCCCGGCACTGGATTTGATCTCCTCGAGGACGGCCTTGAGCCGTTCCTCGAATTCGCCGCGGTACTTCGCGCCCGCGACCATCGCACCCAGATCGAGCGAGATGACGGTCTTACCGCGTAGCGATTCCGGGACGTCGCCGGCGACGATGCGCTGGGCCAGGCCCTCCACGATCGCGGTTTTGCCGACGCCCGGCTCGCCGATGAGCACCGGGTTGTTCTTGGTGCGCCGGGACAGCACCTGCACCACCCGGCGGATCTCGGTATCGCGGCCGATCACCGGGTCGAGTTTTCCGGCGCGCGCGGCGTCGGTGAGGTCGGTGGAGTACTTCTCCAGCGCCTGGTAGCTGCCTTCCGGATCCGGGCTGCTCACGCGGGTGTTACCGCGCACGGCGGTGAACGCCTCGCGCAGTGCGGCGGCGCCGGCGCCGTACTTGTCCAGCAGCATGGTCACATCGGAGTCGCCGGAGGCCAGACCGACCATCACGTGTTCGGTGGAGACGTACTCGTCGCCGAGTTCGGTGGCCAGATGCTGGGCCGCGGTGATCGCGGCCAGCGCTTCGCGGCCCAGCTGCGGGGTCGTAGTGGCGCCGGTGGCGCGCGGGAGCCGGTCGACGATGTCCTGGGCCTCGCGCCGCACTGTCGCGGGGTCGGTGCCCACCGCTTTCAGCAGGGGCGCGGCGATACCGTCGGTCTGATCCAGCAGTGCCACCAGCAGATGAGCCGGCCGGATCTCCGGGTTACCGGCGGACGAGGCCGCCTGCAATGCGGCGGTCAACGCGGCCTGGGTCTTGGTGGTGGGATTGAACGAGTCCACGAAGCACCTTCCTGCTAGTCGATATCTCATCCGGCATCCGCACCGATCCCGGTGTCTCGTGCCGTCCTGCCCGATTCAACGTTCGAAAGGTTGAGTCTGTTCCGCTCAACTTTAATTTTTTCTGTGCCTACCGCCGACCACCGGGTTGCCAGAAAAGTGCTGGGTCACGGCTCATAACGACGCGTCGTTACCCGCGAACAAGATCAGCCAAACCCGGTAACCGTATTTCACACCCACCATCATCTCTTTTTTCGGGGATACTGGTCGGGTGAAGGACCGCCGGTAACGGCTACGTCCCTCCGGGTCGGAATTCAGGGAAAGGAAGCTCCACGCCGTGGATGCGCGTTCGGCAGCGCTGGTCCGCGCCAATTTCCAGTCGGTGATCGATGCGCCGAGTGGTCCCGAGCGGTTGGTCAGCGCGTTTTACGGTCACCTGTTCGCGGCGAACCCGCGACTGCGGGAGCTGTTCCCGCCCGCCATGGATATGCAGGCGAAGCGGGTCGTCACCGCGGTCCAGTACATGCTCGACCACCTCGAGGACTGGGATCGCGCCCAGAAGTTCCTCGAACAGCTGGCTCGCGATCACCGCAAATACGGCGTCGAAGCCGAGCACTACGATTTGGCCGGCCCCGCTCTGTACGCCGCTTTCCAGACCTATAACGGCCCGTACTGGACCAGAGAGCTCGCCGAGGGCTGGCGCGATGTCTGCCTGCTCATCTCCGCCGCCATGGCCATCGGGGCCAACTCCGATGATTCGCCGCCCTACTGGGAGGCCACCGTCGTCGGGCACCGGCACGTCCTCGAGGATCTCGCCATCGTCCGGTTGCAGTCCGACGACCCGATCCCCTACCTGGCCGGACAGTACGTCCCCGTCTCCGTCCCCCAGCGGCCACGGATGTGGCGCTACCTCTCACCCGCCATCCCGTCGAACCCCTACGGCGAGATCGAATTCCACGTCCGCAAGGTGCGTGGCGGATGGGTGAGCCCCTCCATCGTCAACGAGACCAAGGTCGGCGACCGCTGGCTCATCGGCGGACCGCTCGGCGGCCTGCAGGTCGACCAGGAGAGCGGCCGCGATGTACTGATGATCGGATCGGGCACCGGTGTCGCCCCGCTGCGCGCCCAGCTGATCGAGATGGGCCGGCGCGGTATCAACCCCCGGGTGCACTTCTTCATCGGCGGGGTCTACCCCTGCGATCTGTACGACGTGGAGAACATGTGGCAGCTCTCGCAGAGCAACCCGTGGCTCACCATCGTCCCGGTCTGCGAGCACAAGACCAACCCGTGGTGGTACCCGCATCCCACCGAGGACGCGCCCTACGGAATGCACCGGCGCCTGGTCGGCAACCTCGGCGCCGTGGTGGCCAGTTTCGGCGCATGGGAGGATCGGCAGATCCAGATCGCCGGTTCGGCGAAGATGATCGCCGACACCCGGCGCGCGCTGCTCGCGGTCGGCACCCCGGAGGAGATCATCAGTACCGATCCGGTCTGATCGGTATCGGCACATCGAGCACCGGGCGGTATCCCGCCCGGCCCGGCCTGTCAGCGGAGTGAGGTATGACGAACGACCCGAGCGCGTCCCCCGCCCATTCGTCCCAGCGGTCGTACTGGCTGGCCGATGTCGTCGAACATCACCGCCTGCGCCACGATACGGCGGTTGTCCGCTTGATCGGCGAATACGTACCGTTCCACGCGGGGCAGTCGGTGCAGGTCGAGGTGCCGCAGTTCCCGGGCATGCGCCGCCGGTTCTCCCCCGCGCTGCCGCCGTCGCTGGACGGCAAGCTCGAATTCCATGTGAAAACCGTGGCGGGCGGCTGGTGCAGCGGCGGCATCGTCGCCGACACCGCGGTCGGGGACCGGTGGAAACTGTCCGCCCCCGAGGGGCTCTTCACCGTCGACCCCGACGGCGACGAGGTGGTGATGATCGCCGGCGGCACCGGCCTGGCCCCGCTGCGCGCCCAGATCCTGGACCTGGCCCGGCACCAGGACCCGCCCACCACCTATCTGTTCTTCGGCGGCTCCGCCCCGCGCGACCTGTACGCCGCCGATATGCTCGTCCTGCTCGCCGCCGATCTGCCCTGGCTCACCGTGGTGCCGGTGGTGGAGCGGCTCGAGGACCCGTCCTGGCCCGACAAGTGGCACGAAAGTCACCGGGTGAACATAGGTTTCGACGAGGACGATCTGCTGCAGGGCACCCTCGCCGACGTGGTCGGCTCCTATGGTTCGTTCGACCGGCACCAGGTACTGGTCTGCGGTTCACCGGCGATGACCAGGTCCACCGTGGAACGGCTACTCGACGCGGGTACCCCGGCCGAACGCATCCAGTTCGAAGGCGCCTGACCCGGCGCCGGTCGATCGCGTCGGAGTCGGGTCACAGGGCCCCGACCCGCGGCGCCGGAGGCGCCGCCGTCAACGCTGCCGCCGGTTCCGCGGCTGCCACACCACCAAGGCGGTATTGCGCTGCGGCGGAATCAGTTCCGGCCGATAATCCGGCCGGGCCCGCTCCCGTTCCAGTGCCGCGGTCAGCTCGACCACCCGCTGCTGGAGTTCGGTCACCTGATTGGTGAGTTCGATGATCCGTTTGATACCGGCGAGATTGACGCCCTCGTCCTGGGAAAGCCGCTGCACCTCGCGCAGCAGCTCCACATCCCGTTCCGAATAGCGCCGGCCGCCACCGGAGGTGCGCTGCGGGGTCACCAGCCCCAGCCGGTCGTAGGTGCGCAGGGTCTGCGCATGCATACCGGCCAGCTGGGCGGCCACCGAGATCACGAAATATTCAGTGCTCGATTGGCGCCCCGCCCGGGGCCCTACGTGGTCACGCTGCGCTGCCGCCTCCGGGCCCATCGCTCGGGCCGCCGGGCGGGACGATTTCGCCTCGGGTCCTCGCTTCGGCTCCATCACGCACCTGCCCATCCCGCTCTCGGATCGAAGCCGCTGGCCTTCTCCGCCTCCTGCAGCGCACGCAGCGCGGCAACGGCATCGTCATCCAGCTTCGGCGGCACGGCGACCTTCACGGTGACCAGCAGATCACCGGCTCCGCCACCACGTTTGGGTACTCCGCGGCCGCGCACCCGCAAGATGCGTCCGTCCGCGGTACCCGGCGGCACTTTCACGCCGACCCGGCCCTCCAGAGTGGGCACCGATACGGTCGTACCGAGCACCAATTCACTGTAGCTGACCGGCAGTGCCAGGGTCAGGTCGTCGCCGGCCCGGCCGAAAACCTTGTCCTGGCCGACGTGCACCGTGACGAACAGATCGCCCGAGGGCGCGCCCCGCAGGCCGGCCTCGCCCTGTCCGGCGAGCCGGATCCGTTGCCCGTCCGCGATCCCCGGGGGGATGCGGACATTGATGGTCCGGGTGCGATTCTGGATACCGCTGCCGTGGCAGTCCACGCACGGATCGTCGATGATCGACCCGGTGCCGCGGCACTCGTCGCACGGTTCGCTGAATCCGAACGCGCCCTGGTTGCGGCTCACCACACCGCTGCCGTTGCAGATCGGGCACACCCGCGGGCTGGTGCCCGGTTTGGCCCCGCTGCCGTGGCAGGTGGTGCAGGGTGACGGGCTGGTCAGGTGCAGCGGCACCGTGACGCCCTTGGCCGCCTCGCGGAACCCGAGGGTCGTCTCGGCCTCCACATCGGCGCCCCGGCGGGGCCGGCCGCCGCCGCGCGTGGCACCGCCGCCCCGGTTGAACAGGCCGCCGAACAGGTCACCTAGCCCGCCGTCGGCGCCACCGCCGGCCTGGCCGAAGATATCGCCCAGATCGAAGCTCTGGGAGAACCCGCCGCCGGCACCCGGGGTGAAACCGCCGCCGCGCCCGTACCCGCCGCCGGAGAACAGCCGGCGGGTCTCGTCGTATTCCGCGCGTTTGGCGGGATCCGACAGGACCGTGTGCGCCTCGCTGACCGCCTTGAACCGTTCCTCGGCCTTGGCATCGCCGGGGTTGGCGTCCGGATGCAGATCACGGGCCAGTTTGCGGTAGGCCTTTTTGATCTCTTCGGTGGAGGCGCCGGCGGAGACACCCAGCTCCTTGTAGAAGTCCTTCTCGATCCACTCCCGCTGGCTCACCGGGCATCTCCTCCTCTCGATACTGTTCCGCGGCCCGCGCCGGGCCCTGCGTGGTCGTACTTTCCTACCGCCTCCGGGCCCGTCGCGCGCGGCGTGACGGGGGCGCGGCGCGCGCGGATCGCTCCGTGCGCACGCCGCACCGCCCGGTCCGTGGCTTTCGCCGCGGAGTCGTTACTTGTCCGAGCCGGCATCAGCATCCGATGCCTCCGCCCGAGCGGGTTCCGCGGTATTCGCGGCACCCTGGTCCGCTCCGAGATCGCCGACACCATCGGTGACGCCGACCAGCGCGTGCCGCAGCACCCGCTCACCGAAGCGATACCCCTTGCGCATCACCACGCCGATCACCGGATCGTGGCCGGAGCCCTCGTGCTGGACCGCCTCGTGCAGGTTCGGGTCGAAAGACTCGCCCTCGGAACCGAACTCCTCGAGCCCCTGTTTGCGCAGAGCCTCGATCAGCTTGTCGGCCACCGAGCGCAGCGGTCCGGATTCCAGATCACCGTGCGCCTTGGCACGGTCCAGGTCGTCGAGGACACCGAGCAGTTCGGTGACCACGGCGGCCTTGGCGGAATCGATCGCGGTCTTGCGATCGCGTTCGACCCGGCGCCGGTAGTTGGTGTACTCGGCCGTCAGCCGCTGCAGATCGGCGGTGCGCTCGGCGAGTTCGTCCGATGCCGGTGCCCCGGCGGGCGCCGCGTCGACACCGTCACCTTCGAGGCCGGCCTGGGGCGCCTGGGGGGCTACGCCCTCCTCGGCCCCGGCCGGGGCGGCGCCGTTGGCCGCCCCGGCCTGTTCGCGGACCTCACCGGTCTCCGGATCGATCTTGCGCTTGTCGACGAAGCTGACCGGCTCCTCGGAATTTCCTGTGTTTCCCGAATTCGTCACTTCTTCTCCGTGTCGACCGGCTCGTCCACAACCTCGGCGTCGACCACCTGGTCGTCGCCGGCGTCCGCGCCCGCGGCGCCGTTACCGGAGGCCGCGCTCTCGGAGGCCTGGGCCTCGTAGATCGCCTGACCGAGTGCCTGCGATTCGGTGGCCAGCTTCTCCACTGCGGCCTTCACCGCGGCGGTGTCGGTGCCCTCGAGCGCAGTCTTCGCCTCGGCGATCGCCGCCTCGACCTTGGACTTCACATCCGCCGGAACCTTGTCCTCGTTGTCCTTGATGAACTTCTCGGTCTGGTGTACCAGCGATTCGGCCTGGTTGCGGGTCTCCGCTTCCTCCCGGCGCGCCTTGTCCTCGGCGGCATGCGCCTCGGCGTCCTTGACCATCCGGTCGATCTCTTCCTTGGACAGACCGGAGCCGTCCTGGATCTTGATCGTGTTCTCTTTACCGGTGCCCTTGTCCTTCGCGGTCACGTGCACGATGCCGTTGGCATCGATATCGAAGGTGACCTCGATCTGCGGCACCCCGCGCGGAGCCGGCGGGATACCGGTCAGCTCGAAGGAGCCGAGCAGCTTGTTGTGCGCGGCGATCTCGCGCTCACCCTGGAACACCTGGATCTGCACCGACGGCTGGTTGTCATTGGCCGTGGTGAAGGTTTCCGAACGCTTGGTCGGGATGGTGGTGTTGCGCTCGATGAGGTTGGTCATCACGCCGCCCTTGGTCTCGATACCCAGCGACAGCGGGGTCACATCGAGCAGCAGGACGTCCTTGACCTCGCCCTTGAGCACGCCGGCCTGCAGGGCGGCGCCGACGGCGACGACCTCGTCCGGGTTCACGCCCTTGTTGGGCTCCTTGCCACCGGTCAGTTCCTTGACCAGTTCGGAGACCGCGGGCATCCGGGTGGAGCCACCGACGAGCACGACATGGTCGATATCGGAGACCTTGATCCCGGCGTCCTTGACCACGGACTGGAACGGCGCGCGGGTGCGGTCGAGCAGGTCCGAGGTGATCTTCTGGAACTCGGCGCGGGTCAGCTGCTCGTCGAGGAACAGCGGGTTCTTGTCCGCGTCGACGGTGATGTAGGGCAGGTTGATCGAGGTGCTCTGCGAGGAGCTCAGCTCGATCTTGGCCTTCTCGGCGGCCTCACGCAGCCGCTGCATGGCCATTTTGTCCTTGGTCAGGTCGATGCCCGAGCTGGACTTGAACTTGTCGACCAGCCACTTCACGACCCGCTCGTCCCAGTCGTCACCACCGAGGTGGTTGTCACCGGAGGTGGCACGGACCTCGACGACACCTTCACCGATCTCCAGCAGCGAGACGTCGAAGGTACCGCCACCGAGGTCGAAGACCAGGATGGTCTGTTCCTTGTCGCCCTTGTCCAGCCCGTAGGCCAGGGCGGCGGCGGTGGGTTCGTTGACGATGCGCAGCACATTGAGGCCGGCGATCTGGCCGGCTTCCTTGGTGGCCTGACGCTGGGCGTCCTCGAAGTAGGCGGGCACGGTGATCACCGCGTCGGTGATCTCCTCACCCAGGTAGGACTCGGCGTCGCGCTTCAGCTTCATCAGCGTGCGCGCGCTGATCTCCTGCGAGGTGTACTTCTTACCGTCGATCTCCACGGTCCAGTCGGTGCCGATATGCCGTTTCACCGAGCGGATCGTGCGGTCGACGTTGGTCACGGCCTGGTTCTTGGCCGGCTGACCGACCAGTACTTCACCGTTCTTCGCGAACGCGACGACAGAGGGCGTAGTGCGCGAACCCTCGGAGTTGGCGACGACGACCGGCTCACCACCTTCGAGAACGGCGACGACCGAGTTCGTGGTCCCGAGGTCGATTCCGACCGCACGAGCCATTTGTTTCCTCCTCATTTTCGACTGCTTGTGTCTGTCCGGGCACTGTGCCCATTGCGCCGTGGGTCCGTGGGACCCACCGCGTGGACCAGCCCCAGGCAGAACATAGAGCACGGTCCCAGCAATACTGAGCGTGGTCGGCTCAATCCTGCCCCGCTTCCGAGGGGCCGTCAAGTCAAACTTGAGCCGGTATCACTCAACATTGTCGATCAGCTCAACCCCCGGCCCCGGCGATGTATTCCCGCCCCCGCATCGCACCGGCGCCGGCCCCATTCTTCCCCGCCCCGGCACCCCGAGCCGGCGCGGCGCGACATCGTGACCCAGCTGTATCGCGCCGGCACCCCCGGCACGGCCCGCGCCCCGATCCCCACGACCCGCTCGTCGGCGCTATTGTCGAAGCTCCGCCCATGGTGACCGCGCCGTCCCGCGTCGCGGTACGGCGACGTGCGGGTGAATCCGTACCGTGGTTTTTGGATGAGGAAGTCGAAGCGAGGATCCGAGAATGGCCACTGGGGTGGGCCTGCACATCGCCGAGTACGCGTGCACCGCGGCGGTCGTCGACGACGACGGAGATCCGCACTTCATCCTTCGTGAGCCGGTGCTGTACATGTCCGAGGACGGGGACGCGGCCCTCGGCGGCGTTGTCGCCCCGCCCGGGCACAGCCATACGATCACCGGTTTCGTGGCGGCCGTGGGGGATCCGGCGGGCGTCGTCGTGGACGACGGCGAGGCATACCGCGGCGAAGACCTGCTCGCCACCGCCCTGTTCTGCCTGATCAACCTCACTGCCGAACACCTCAACGGCCCGGCCGAGTTCTATGCCGCCCACCCCGCCGGATGGGACGCCGGACAGGTGCTGGCCCTGCGCGGCGCACTCGACTATCTGGGCCTGAAGTCGGTGGCTCTGGTCGGCGAGGACGAACTACCGGCCGGGCCCGCCCATCTCACCCCCGCGGATACGGGCCGGTACTTCGCCGAGAGCGCGGGCCGGGCGGCGCTCGCGGTCGTTCTGGAGACCCCGGCCGGCGCCACTCCGCCCGATCCCTCCACCGCCCAGAATTCCGCCCTGGACACCATCGTCATGCCGAAACTGGGCGACGGCCACACCCCGGCCAAGGCGTACTCCGCGCTGGTTCCCGCCCTGGATCCCGAAGCCACCTATGGCGGCCCGAGCCTGGCGGCCATAGCCGCCGGATTGGCGCCCGCCACCGGATCGCGCCCGGCCACCGGATCGGTGCCCGCGGCCGGCCCCCGGCCCGCGACCGGTACCGCGGCCGCGGTTTCCACCGCCGCCCCGGCGAAGCCCGCGGCCGAAGCGGCGGCCACAGTCGGGAATCGCGGCCCCCGGCGTACCGCCGCGCTGGTGGCGGCGGCGGCGTTCGGCGGCCTGTTGATCGGCGCCCTCGGCGTCACCGCGATCCTGCGCCCCGGCGCGGCGGAACCGGGTGAACCCACCACCTCGGTGACCGAGGCGCCGCCGCCTCCCCCACCGATACAGCCGCAGCCGGTAGCCCCGGCCCCCGAGATCCCGTCCTACACACCCGAGCCGACCTACGAGCCGGAACCGACCTACACCGAGGAACCGCTCCCCGCCCCGCCTCCGGTCACCGTCACCGAGACGACCCCGGAGCCCACCGCGGTCCCCTCCTCGACCACCCCGGAGCCCAGCGGCCCGACCCTCACCGAGCCGACCACCGAGACCGAGACCACGACCACGCGGACCCGGCCGAGGATCTTCCCCTTCCCCGTTCCGTTCCGCACCGAGGACCCGGAAATGGACCTTCCCGACACCGGATCCAAGGAAGGTCGTCAAGAAGAGGCCAGATAGCGATTTGTGCCTTAGAGTGATCCGCTGACCGGTGTTATTCCGGCCACCCCGGCAACCCGGTCGAAGCTCGAGCAAACCTGTGCGCCAATGGATTCGATCTCGTGGCCACGGATTATCTGGCACACAGTGCCGACGAAGGGACTTCATGCGCAAGTCGGTGGCGCGTCGCGCCGCGGTCAAGGCTGCCGTTATCGGCTCGACCGTTCTCCTGGCTCCCCTGTTCGGCGCGACCGCGGCGATCGCCGCCCCCGAACCGGAACAACTCAGAGCCGAGGACCTGCCGGCCGAACTGGTCCAAGCGCTGTCCCGCGATCTCAATATGACCCCGACCGAATATCTGGACCGTGCCGCGCGCGCCCAGCAGCTGCAGACCTACGCGGCCGAATTCCGCGCCGAGCGCCCGGAGGTGTTCGCCGGCGCGTGGATGACCCCGGAGGGTAAGCCCACCGTCGCCGTGACCTCGCCGGACGCCGCCAAGGTGGCCAGTGACGACGGATATTCGACTCGCCTGGCCCCGGTCTCGGCGGCCGCGCTGGAAACCTCGCTCACGCAGATGAACCAATGGGTCGCCGCGCAGCCCCGGGATATTTCGCAGCTGATCAATTCCATCGCCATCGACTTCCTCAACAGTCAACTGGTCGTCAATGTCGCGAATACGCCACTGGCACATATGCTCAACCTGCCGACCCTCATCGCCAACATCAAGGTGGTCCTCTCCCCGGACGGCGGCGGCCCGGTGGAACACCACCCGATGGGCGGTGACACCTATATCAGCGCCCCCGGCGCGCTCGACGACGCGGAGCTGAAGAGCGTCGATGTCTGCTCGTTCGGCTTCAACAGTGTCGATTCCGCCGGTAATGCGCTGAATATCAGCGCCGGACATTGCAATCCGAATATCGGGAAAGGCGATGGACAGGCCGCGGTATACAGTCCGAATATCCGTAATATTCCGGCGAGCCCGCAGCTGGGCACCTTCGTACGGTCGGAACTCGGTGGCCCCAGCACGCTGGACTACTCGGTTATCCAGTTGAACGAGCGCGCGGTGGGCGCGGGCATGGACCAGCCGTCGGTGCGCGGCGCCAACGGCACCACCCTGACCATCACCGGCACCGCCGATCCGGTGGTCGGCGCCCCGGTATGCAAATCCGGACAGTCCTCCACTTTCACCTGCGGTTTCGTGGTCGCCGACCGGGTGGAGACCCAGCTGTTCACCACCGAGGGCGACTCGAAGATCATCCGTGGTTTCGCCAGCTCGGCCTGCACGCTGGGCGGCGACAGCGGCGGCGCCATCGTCACCGGCACCCTGGCACTGGGTATCACCAGTGGCTCCAATGCCGCCGACGCGCCCGATTGCGAGAAGGCCAATATCGCCCTCGCCCAGTACGGCGGCACCGCTACGCTGGGCATTCCCATCCGCGGCATCCTCGCGCACGCCGACGCGGCGGCCGGTGGCGGCCTCGGCAGCGGTATCACGGTACGAACCAGGCCGAATGCCGGGTGAGCCCGATATAGTCTTCGCATGCTCATGCCACGCATAGGTAAACGAAGGTCGGCGCCGGCCAGAAAACGCATGCAACGTGCCGCGGTCGCCGCCTCGGCGGCCGTCCTGTTGTTCGGCCCGACCGCGGCGCTCTCTTCGGCCGCCCCCGACCCGGGTATCGGCCTGCCGGCCGACCTGGTGGCGGCGCTGAACCGAGATCTGCACATCTCCCCCGAGGAGTACTTGGCGCGCGCCGATACCGCGCAGCAGGTGGCGGCCTTCGCCACCACCGCCCAGCGTCAGTTCCCCCAGGTGTTCGGCGGCGCCTGGCTCGACGAGCAGGGCCGCGGAGTAGTGGCCCTGTCCAACGGCCCCGGCGGCGATGAAGCCCGCGGTGCGGCCGAATCGAGCGGATTCGTGGTCCGCAATGTCGCCAAGAGCGAAACGACGCTGCGCGGCGAGAAGAGCGCCTTCGAACGCTGGCTCGACGGCCAGCCCGAAGCGGTGTCCTCCCTGGTGCGCGGTGTCGTCATCGATACCGTGAACAACAGCATCGCGGTGCGGGTCGACAAGGTCGGTCTGCCCATGCCGAACTTCATCGATCCGGCCCGGGTCATCGTCATGGCCCCGCCGATCGCGGCCGAAACGCTGCCCCAGGCGGCCGCGGTCGCCGAGGCGGGCGCCGCGACGGTCGGCGGCGGCGACGGCTTCGCCGCTATCGCCGGTGACAGCTCGCTGCGCTGCTCCTTCGGTTTCAACGGAATCGGCCCGGCCGGTAACACCGTCAACATCACCGCCGGTCACTGCAACCCGAACCTGGACGATATCGGTGCCGCCACCGTGCACGAATCCCTCGGCGGCAACAAGGTGGGCCCGCAGATCGCCACCTACCAGAAGTCGGTACTCGGCGCCCAGGACTACTCGATCATGAGTATCGCGGACGGTGCCGCGGGCCGCTTCCAGAACAACCAGGTCAAGGTGCCCGGCGCGGCCCCGATCGCGGTCGACGGTGTGGCCACCCCGGTGGTCGGCGCACCGGTCTGCAAATCCGGTTCCCGCACCGGTTTCAGCTGCGGTGTGGTGAACGCCGTGGACCAGACCGTCCAGGTCGGTGACCGGCAGCTCACCCAGAGTTTCTCCGCCAATATCTGCGCCCTCCCCGGCGACAGCGGCGGCCCCATCGTGACCGGACGGCAGGCCCTGGGCATCTCGAGCGCCTCCTCGGTCGCCGATTACCCCATCTGCGAGATCCCCAACATCCTGGGCGTGCTCACCGGTAACGCCCCGCAGCTGTTCGCGCAGCCGGTGAGCGTCGTGCTCTCCGACAACCCGGGCCTGCGTATCCGCACGAGCTAGAGGTCGTCCCGCTCTCCGCACCGGCCGCACACGGACCGGAGCGGAGAGCGCAGGACATCGGCACCGCACCCCCGGGTGCGACTCGCACCGAGCATCGAGCAACGAGAGGGCCGGCAGCGTTACGCTGCCGGCCCTCTCGCCTGTCGAGACCCCGTGCCATCGATCTGCCGCCATCGAGGCGGCCCGCCACGCCACGGGCGCGGCCCTCCTGTGCCTTCATCCGGCCCGAGCGGGCGGTCTGGATACGACTTGCCCCGTCCCGGGTGCGGTAACAGCGCGGCAGAGCCGGCGCACCCCGCCCCTCGGCCACTGGACCCCGCCCTCGGCCCCCCGAACGCCCGAAGGGGCCGACAGTAGCGACTGTCGGCCCCTTCGCCTGTCCGGGACCACCTGGTCGTCCGAGCTGCCGCTCGACGCGGCCTCCGGCGCCCTACTGCGTGCGTCCTTCATCCACTTGTCCGACGGCGGCGCCTGGTAGCCCGATAGCGGGGTGCCGGCCCGGACGGGCACACCCCGTCAGCGGCTCCCGTCGCCGCGATGACAGGAGCAGACCTCCCGGCCGCTGGTTCCGTACGCGAACAGACGAAAGGGCCGACAGCGGCGAGCTGTCGGCCCTTTCGTTCGATTCGGTGACCCGGGGGTCTACTTCTCCTCGGTAACGGGCTCCTCCTGCGTGACGGGCCTGCCGTCGGGCCCATCCCGATACGCAGATCGGTCCGCCCCTGAAAGGGACGGACCGATCGAAATAAACGGGTCGACCTACTTCGGCGGCTCAGCGCCCTCAACTACAACCGGGTTCCCGTCGTTCGCCCACTTGGTGGTGCCCGCGGGCGCCTGGAGCGTGTTGATCAGCTCGATACCCGCAGCGACCAGCGTAGGACCACCGACAGCGATAGTGCCGAGAATTCCACCGACACCCGCGCCTGTGATCAGACCGGGTACGCAGCCGGCCACGATCGTCACGACACAGCCGATAACGGCACCGATAGCGGTACCGACGAAACCGCCGATCGCCGTCGCGATGCCGAAGTTGCTCGCGAACTCATTCTGGGCCTGCTGGTTTTCCTTCAGCGAGGCAATGGGCTTCACGGCCAAGGGCTGGTCCGTAACCAGACCGGCCGGCTTCTCCGGAGTGATCTCGACGACGGTGCCGTCGTTCTTGACCTCGGATTTCACCGGAATGGCCACACCGTTGGCGGTGAACTCGAGCGGCATCGAGCCGACGAGGGCGCCGGCCTTGTCCTTGATCTCGAGCACCTGGGTCTTGGCCGCTTCCGCGACCGGCTCGGCCTCCGGGACGGCTCCTTCCTGCGCTACGGGCTCCTGCTCCTTCTCGACGATGGAGAAGGTTCCGCCACCCAAGGTGGCGACAACCGTCTTCTCGACGAGTTGCACGGCGTAGTTGACCGTCTCTTTCGGTGCCGGCGCCGCCGGTTCGGCATGGGCTGTGCCGAATCCCATAGCGAGCGAGCCGGTGACCAGTGCGGCGATCACAGTGGATCTCGGGAGTGTCATCCATTTCCAATCGGGGTGTGGGGCGTCCCATCTCAACGCGAGGGGGTCGATGTGATCGAACCCTGATTCCTCCCCGAGCGTTATGAGATGTCACGCTTCCTGATAGATCGGGCTGAGCGTAGTCGAATGCACTGCCAAAAGGCGAGATTCGTTTCCCAAGCGTAAGAAACAACACGGGTAAGCCTGGCCTTATCACGCCCTGCGCGGACGGGCCCTTTACGGTGTTAATCAGCCCTTATCCGCTTTGGGCAGCCAACTGAAAAGAGTGATATTGATCACGCCGCGATCCATGCGGATAAGCCCAGGCAGACGCGCCGCGGGCCGACGCAGATCGTACAGTGGACACCGTTAGTTACTGGCGGGTAACTTACTGGCGGTTACGATACGAGCCGGACGGGGTACTGCTCAGTTCCTCGTACCTCGTGTTGCTTCGAAAGAAAGGTCGCGACATGAATGCCCTGACAGTGACGCTGGGCACCCTGGGAGCGGCGCTCAGCCTGCTGTGTTGGGCGTCGTTCTTCGGCGGCGTCCGGGATATCGTCCGCGCCATCATGCTGGGCCAGCCCGCCCCCGACCGCTGGCGGCCGTTCTTCCCGCGTTTCAAGCAGATGCTGGTGGAGTTCCTGGCGCACACCCGGATGAACAAGTTCCGGACGGTGGGCTGGGCGCACTGGCTCGTGATGATCGGCTTCCTGGGCGGCGCGATCCTCTGGTTCGAAGCCTATGGCCAGACCTTCGACCCGGCCTTCCACTGGCCGCTGATCGGCAACACGGCGATCTATCACCTGTGGGACGAGATCCTCGGCATCGGAACTGTCGTCGGCATCGTGGCGCTGATCGTCATCCGTCAGCTGAACCATCCGCGGGTGCCGGAGCGGCTCTCCCGGTTCAGCGGCTCCGCGTTCGGACCCGCCTACGTGATCGAGGCCATCGTCCTGCTCGAAGGCCTGGGCATGATCTTCGTGAAGGCGGGCAAGCTCGCCACCTACGGGCACGCCCACGCCGGTACCGACTTCTTCACCATGCAGGTGGCCAAGCTGCTGCCGGCGAGCCCGACCATGGTGTCGATCTTCGCCTTCGTGAAGCTGATGTCCGGGATGGCCTTCCTCTACTTCGTCGGCCGCAATATCACCTGGGGCGTGGCGTGGCACCGGTTCTCGGCCTTCTTCAACATCTATTTCAAGCGTGAGGACGACGGCGACGTCGCCCTCGGCGCGGCCAAGCCGATGATGTCCAAGGGCCGCGCCCTGGACATGGAGAACGTCGACCCGGACACCGACACTCTCGGCGCCGGCCGGGTCGAGGACTTCTCGTGGAAGGGCTGGCTGGACTTCACCACCTGCACCGAATGCGGTCGCTGCCAGTCGCAGTGCCCCGCCTGGAACACCGGTAAGCCGCTGTCGCCCAAACTGCTCATCATGTCGCTGCGCGACCACGGCCGCGCCAAGGCGCCGTATCTGCTGGCCGGCGGCAGCAAGGACATGGGCGGCGACGAGGTCGGCCTGGTCGACGGCGAGGGCAACCCGGACGAGAAGAAGCTGGCCCGGGTCTCCGAGGCCGCGCGCGCCGAGGCCGAGCGCCCGCTCGTCGGCGACCACGAGGTGAACGGCATCATCGACCCGGAGGTGCTGTGGAGTTGCACCACCTGCGGCGCCTGCGTGGAGCAGTGCCCGGTCGATATCGAACACGTCGACCACATCATCGATATGCGCCGCTACCAGGTGCTCATCGAATCGGACTTCCCGTCCGAACTCGCGGGTCTGTTCAAGAACCTGGAGAACAAGGGCAACCCCTGGGGCCAGAACGCCAAGGACCGGCTCAACTGGATCAACGAGCTGGACTTCGATATCCCGGTCTTCGGCCAGGACGCCGACAGCTTCGACGGCTACGAATACCTGTTCTGGGTCGGCTGCGCCGGCGCCTACGAGGACCGCGCCAAGAAGACCACCAAGGCCGTCGCCGAACTGCTGGCCACCGCCGGGGTGAAATTCATGGTCCTCGGCCAGGAGGAGACCTGCACCGGCGATTCCGCCCGGCGCGCGGGTAACGAATTCCTGTTCCAGCAGCTGGCGATGCAGAACATCGAACTGCTGAACTCGGTGTTCGAGGGTGTCGAGCAGAAAAAGAAGAAGATCGTCGTCACCTGCGCGCACTGCTTCAATGCGCTCAACAACGAGTACCCGCAGGTGGGCGGCACCTACGAGGTGGTGCACCACACCCAGCTGCTGAACCGGCTGGTGCGCGGTAAGCAGCTGGTCCCGGTGGCCCCGGTAGCGCAGAACGTCACCTACCACGACCCCTGCTACCTCGGCCGGCACAACAAGGTCTACAACGCACCGCGTGAACTGATGGCCGCCTCCGGGTCCACCCTGGTGGAAATGCCCCGGCACGGTGAACGGTCCATGTGCTGTGGCGCCGGCGGCGCCCGCATGTGGATGGAAGAGCAGCTGGGCAAACGGATCAATATCGATCGTGTGGACGAGGCGCTGACGACCTCACCGGCCAAGATCGCCACCGGCTGCCCGTTCTGCCGGGTCATGCTCACCGACGGTGTGACCGCCCGCCAGGAATCCGGCCAGGGCGAGGGCGTGGAGGTCGTGGACGTCGCGCAGCTGATGCTCGAGTCGATCGAGCGGCAGCAGCCGGACCGGCTGACCGCCAATCTGACCGTGGTCCAGGAACCCAAGGCCGAACCCGAGCCGGAACCCGAACCCGAGCCCGAGCCTGTCGCCGCCGAGACCGAAGCCGCCCCCGCGGCCGAGAAGGCGGCACCCACGGGTGGCGGACTCGCCATGAAGGGCCCGGCCAAGGCACCCGGTAAGGGCCTGGGCATGAAGGGCGCCGCAAAGGCCCCTGGAGCCAAAGCCGCCGCCCCCGCGGCCGAGACCGAGGAGAAGGACGCGGCTCCCGCCGCAAAGGGTCTCGGTATGAAGGGTGCCGCCAAGGCGCCCGGCGGTAAGGGCCTGGCCATGAAGGGCGCGGCCAAGGCACCCGGAGCCAAGGCCGAAACCGCACCGGCGGCGGAGGCCACCGCGGCGCCCGAAGCTCCGCCGGTGAAGGGTCTGGGTATGAAGGGTGCCGCCAAGGCGCCCGGCGGCAAAGGCCTGGCCATGAAGGGCGCGGCCAAGGCACCCGGAGCCAAGGCACCCGCCACCGGGAAGCCCGCTCCGGCCGCCGAACCGGCGACCGAAGCGCCTACGGAGGCCGGCGCAAGTGCGGCGCCGACCGAAACCAAGCCCACGGTCGCGGCCAAGGGACTGGCGATGAAGTCCGGGTTCAAGCGTCCGGGCGCGAAGGCCCCCGGCGCCAAGGCCCCGGCCGCCGCGCCGGAGACCGAAACCGTACCGGCCGAACCGGCGGCCCCGGCCGACTCGGACACCGTGGCGACCGAGCAGGCCACCGCGGCAGCTCCCGCCGAGAGCAAGCCGTCGAAACCGGCCAAGGGTCTGGCGATGAAGTCCGGGTTCAAGCGTCCGGGCGCCAAAGCGCCCGGCGCAAAGGTTTCGGCTCCCGCTCCGGAGCCGGAGCCCACCGCGGAAACCGGACCTCTTTCGGACGAGGCCACCCGGGAATCGGCACCCGCGGCCACCACCGCACCGGCTGCCGAGGTCACCGCGGAATCGGGCTCGGAGGCCACTGCGGATTCGTCTTCGGAGACGATCGCCGAATCGGCGCCGAGGGCCACGACCGAGACCGGCGGGGCCTCCGGTAACGGCAGCGCGGGCAACGGTTCGGGAGCGACCCCGCCCCAGGCCAAGCCGGGTGCGCTGGGCTTCAAGTCCGGCACCAGGGCACCGGGCCGCAAGGGCTGACCGGAACAACACGAAACCGGCAGGGCCCGGCGGAACTACTCCGCCGGGCCCTGCCGCGTATACACCCGGCCGGGATTCCCGACAGCTCGACCGGCTCGGCTTTCCGGGCATGCCCGGACTCAACGGCCCAGTTCGTGCACCACGTTCACGAAACGATCCAGCTCACGTTGCGCCGCATCGGGAGGCAGCACCGGGACGATACCCAGCAACGTCCGGTGGATGCCCAGTTCCACCAGACGTGCGAGGTCGCCGGGGCCGGGATCGAAGAGAGTGGCGATCACCGGAACGGGCGGCCGGCCGCGGCGATCGGCGAGCGCCCGCAGTTCGTGAACCCCCCGCTCCAGTTCGGCGAACGGGATACCCACCGGAGCCAGCCAGCCGTCGGCATGATCGAGAATCCGCTCGTGCGTGGACGGCCCCCAGCCACCCAGCCAGACCGGCGGGCGTGGCCGCTGCACCGGTTTCGGCCAAGAGTAGAGCGGATCGAAATCGACGTGCTCGCCGTGGAACTCGGCTTCCTGCCGGGTCCAGATGGCCGTCATGGCGAGCAGCCGTTCCCGCTGCAGGGCGAGCCTGCTGCGCGGATCGGTTCCGTGATTGCGCATCTCCTCACGCAGCCACCCGGCGCCCACGCCCAGCTCGAACCGCCCGCCCGAGGCCGCGTCCAGGCTCGCCACCTCTTTGGCCGTGATGATCGGATCACGCTGGACGAGCAGCGCGACAGCGGTGCCGATCCGCAGCCGCTGTGTCGCGGCGGCGGCGAAGGCCAGCGAGATGAACGGATCGAAGTTCCGGTAGTAGTCCCGCGGGATATCGCCGCCGGCGGGATACGGCGTTGCGACGGTGACCGGGATATGCGTGTGCTCGGCCACGAACAGCGATTCGAAGCCACGGTCCTCGACGGCCCGGGCGAGGTCGGCCGGACCGATACTTTCGTCGGTCACACCCGTGAAGATTCCGATCTGCATTCGGCTACGGTAAACATTGACATCAGCGTCAAGGTCAAGTCGAGGTGAGCGATATGCGGATCGGCGAGCTGGCACAACGCACCGGCAGCAGCACGCGAGCCCTGCGGTACTACGAACGACAGGGCCTGCTGACGGCGGTACGCGGCGGCAACGGTTATCGCGGCTTCGACGAGTCCGCGGTCGGCACCGTGCTCCGTATCCGGGCTCTGCTTTCCGCGGGACTCACCACCGAGGTGATCCGCCGCGTACTGCCGTGCACCCGCGACGCGATCGGAAGGATCGAGCCCTGCGCGGAAGTCGTCGCGGTCCTGCGGACCGAGATCGACCGAATGGATGCGCTGGCCGCGGATCTGGCCCGCTCCCGGGACCTACTCGCCTCGATCCTGCTCGACTCGGGTGTGCCGCTGTCCGGACGGGACGCCCGAGCACCCGCGGGCGCCGCCACCGTCGAGGAGCCGATTGCCGGCCATTGATTCCGTCCTCGTGGACTCCGAAGGTGCCGTCCGCCGTTGCGTCGCGGGCGAGCGCGCCGTCCGAGCACAGATTCAGTGGCCGCACCCCTTCGGCGCGGCACCGATGCCGCGCGACGGGCCTCGGCGATCACACGGGCACGGCACGCAGCGCGCGGTGCCGACCGTCACCCGCCCACGCGCACCGACCGATACGCGAGCAGTACGACCGCCGTGCGAAGCCGAGGAAGGTGCGGTTCAGCGCAACGCAGCGCCGTACACGTTCTCCACCGCGAGTTCCATGAGGACCCGGCGGTCGGAGACCATGACCGTCCGGTATTCCTCCCAGTCCGGATGTTCGCCCGCCGCCTTGCGGTAGTAGTCGACCAGCGCTTCCACCTCCGGCCCGTACGGGTCGGTACCGGGGCCGGTGAGGGTGACCGTGCCCTCCGCGGTCGCCCAGGCCCAACCGTCGGCCCGGGTGACCTCCAGCGCGGCCCGCGGATCACGGCGCAGGTTCACGGTTTTGGCGCGGCCTTCGGTCATCGAGACGTAGATGATCTCGGCCGTACGGTCGTAGTAGGGGGTAACCGGCGAGAGCTGCGGCAGACCGCTCGATTTGATGGTGGCCAGGACGCCGAGCCGGCTCTCGCTGAGCAGGGTGCGCGGATCGAACTGTGTGCTCGTCATATCCCGGTCCAAGTCGGCGGGACGGAACGGTATTCCGGAACCGATGGAAATGCGGGCCACCGGCACAGATCGGCTCGGCGCTCGGGCGGACGAAGCACAGCGGGTGCTGTCGTGCCGGGCATGCGCGCCCCGCGTGCGGGAAAATCACTGGCGCGAGGTATCGGCACCGGCTGCAATAGGCCCGTGCTCGACGACGTACAGGTGGCCTCGTTCATCGACAACGGATATGTCCATGTCCCCGACGCGTTTCCGCGCGCACTCGCCGAGGAGTGCCGCACGATCATCTGGCGGGATTTGCATGCCTCCCCCGACGACCCCGCCGGCTGGCCCACCCCCGCGGCCTTCCGGCCGGATTACACGAGCGCGCCCTTTGTCTCCGCCGCGGCCACCCCGCGGCTGTGCTCGGCCTACGATGCGCTCGTCGGTCCCGGGCGCTGGGCGCCACGCCGTAGTCTCGGCGGTTTCGTGATCCGCTTTCCGGGTCAGGAGACGGCCGTCCTCGACGGCTGGCATGTCGACGCGAGTTTCCCCGGCCCCGATTCGTCGCCCACCGATTATCTGAGCTGGCGCATCAATATCCATTCGAGGAATCGAGCGCTACTGATGCTGTTCCTGTTCTCCGATACCGGCGAGCGGGAGGCGCCCACCCGGCTGCGGGTGGGCTCGCACAGAGAGGTGGCCCGGATACTCGAACCGGAAGGCGACGCCGGTCTCGACGCCCGCGAGCTCGCCGCCCGGGCCGACCCGGCCACCGCCGGTCTCCCGACCGCCCACGCCACCGGCCGCGCCGGCGATGTCTACCTCTGCCACCCGTTCCTGGTCCACGCGGGTCAGCCGAACCGTGGGTCCCACCCCCGATTCCTCGCTCAGCCCAACCTCGAGCCGGCCCAACCGTTGCGTATCACCGGACCCGGACCGTTCTCGGCGGTCGAGACGGCGATCCGGGCCGCGATAGGGTGACCGAGTCCGGATCGATGTGGCGAATACGGGCCTGACCAGGCATACGATGGTGCCATGTCGCTGCCGCACACCGAACGGCCCGAGCTTCCCGAGTACATGACATGGGAGGAACTCGAGCAGCTACCCGAAGAGATCGCCGAGCAGATCGAGCTGTGGGACGGGCGCGTGGTATGGCTGCGCCGTGGACCCATGGAGCACCAAGCTTTCAGCCGCCGCCTGACGAACGCACTCGAAAGCTGCGCCCGGAAGACCATGTCAGCAGACCCGCAACATTGCTGGCGGGTCGAATCCGAGACCAACGTATTTCTGGGCAGTCACGGTAAGTCCGACTTCTTGACCCCGGACTTCCTGGTGTGCCGGTGTCCGAAGACGCCGTTCGAGGATACTCGCGCAAATACAACGCTGCTGGTCGGCGAGGTTCTGTCACCGTCGAATACCCAAACCGACATGGAGGCGAAAAAAGGCCGGTACGCAAGCGCAGGCATCCCTTGGTACTGGGAGGTCACCTTGGCCCGGGAAGTGAGCGCGATAGCAACGGTTCGCGCCTACGGGCTGGAGACCGGCCCCGGGCGACTGCCCGGAGGCGTACGCCCGCTCCGGTCGGCCAACTATCTCCTCGCCGGCGAATGGAGCCCGGGGGACCCGGACGGCATACGCATCGAATTCCCCTTCCCCATAACCATTTCGTGGACGGAACTCGAATACTGATTCCGGTCCCGGCCGCGCGGTGATCCCCCTCTGGACGAACCACCACGCGACCGGGCCTTCCGCACCCCACCCGGGCGCACGGATGAGTGGGGTGCGGTCCGATCAGGGTTTCGTCGCCGCGATATAGCGCGCGAGATGATCGGAGCTGGAACCGAATTCGTATTCGATTGCGGTGAGGCGCTTGAAATAGTGACCGATGGCCAATTCCTCGGTCATACCCATCGCACCGTGCAGCTGGACCGAATTCTGGCCGATGAAACGGGTCGCCCGGCCGATCGTCACCTTGGCGGCCGAAACCGCTCGGGCTCGCTCGGCGGGTTCGGCTTCCACGGCGTACGCGGCCAGATAGGCGGCGGCGATACTCTGCTCGAGTTCGATCAGCATATCGACCATCCGGTGTTGTAGCGCCTGGAAACTGCTGATCGGAACTCCGAACTGCTGCCGCTGCCTGGTGTATTCGACGGTATCGTCGAGGACCTTGCGCATCAGGCCGACGGCTTCCGAGGCAACCGCCGCGATCGCCTCGTCGATGGTGGCGTCGATGGCGGGCCAGGCCCGGCCCTCCTCGCCCAGGAGCGCGCCCGCGGGCACCCGGAAGTTCTCCATGGTGAGGTCGGCGGCGACGCGGTCGTCGATGGTGCGGTACTGGTGCACCTCGAGGCCGGCCGGCGGCGAAGCGGGATCGAATTCCACCAGGAACAGCGAGATCCCGTCCTGATCGCGACGCTCTCCGGAGGTGCGCGCGGAGATGATCAGATGCGTTGCGACGGGCACGCCGGTGACCACGATCTTCGATCCGTCGAGCACCCAGTCGTCCCCGTCACGACGTGCGGTCGTCGAAACATCGTGGCGCACTTCGCCGGACTGCGGTTCGAGCGCGGCGAAGGCGGACCGGACGTCACCGCTCGCGATGCCCCGCAGCAGCTCCCCGGCCTGCTCGCCACCCGAGCGGCGCAGCAGACCGCCGCCGACCACCACGGTGTCGACATAGGGTTCGACGACCAGGGCGCGGCCCAGCTCCTCGGCGATGATCATGCCTTCGATCGGGCCGCCGCCCGAACCCCCGGATTCCTCCGGCAGGGTCAGGCCCAGGACATCCAGCTCGGCCAGCCCGCGCCAGATCTCTGGCTGCCAGCCGGGACCGGATTTGACCGCGGTACGGCTTTTCACCAGGTCGTATCGGGCGGCGAGAAAACCGGAGACCGCGTCGCGCAGCATCTGCTGTTCGTCGGTGAAGGTGAAGTCCATCAGAGCCCCAATGCTGCCTTGGCGAGGATATTTCGCTGGATTTCGTTACTGCCCGCGTAGATCGAACCGGCGCGATCGTTGAAATAGCGCAGCGGCGCGACGGCCTGCCAGTCGGCGCCGCTGAGGTAACCGTCGGCGGGCGGGGTGTACTCGGCGATCGGGCCGCCGGGCGCGGTGGCGTGCGGCTGGTAGACCCGGCCGCGGGGTCCGGCGGCGGTGAGCGCGAGTTCGGTGAGCTGCTGGCTGAGCTCGGTGGACAGGATCTTCAGCATGGACGAGGAGGTGCCCAGATCCTTGCCCTGGGCCATGGCGGCCAGGGTGCGGAATTCCAGTACCTCCAGTACCTCGGTGCGGATCCGCGCGTCCGCCAGCTGCGCCGCGAAATGCGGGTCCTCGCTGAGCGGGTTGCCGTCGCGTCCGGGCTGTCCGGCCGCGGCGGTGGCGATGTTCTGGGCCATGGCCTGCAGTGCCGGGGCCATGGCCCCGCCGCCGCGCTCGTGGACGAGCAGGTATTTGGCGACGGTCCAGCCGTCGTCGATCTGCCCGAGCACATTGCTCTTGGGCACCCGCACATTGTCGAAGAAGATCTGATTCTGGACCTGCTCGCCCGAGCTCATCACCAGCGGCCGGATCTCGATTCCGGGCGCGGTCATATCCATCAGCAAGAAGGTGATGCCCTGCTGTTTCTTGCCCGCGCGCGAGGTGCGGACCAGCGCGAAGATCCAGTTCGCCTCGGTGGCGTGGGTGGTCCATATCTTGCTACCGGAGCAGATGAGGTCGTCGCCGTCGGAGATCGCGGACATGTTCAACGCGGCGAGGTCGGACCCGGCTTCGGGCTCGGAGTATCCCTGACAGAAGAAGACCTCACCGGTGAGGATGCGGGGCAGGAAGTAGTTCTTCTGCTCGTCGGTACCGAACGCGATCAGGGCCGGGGCGACCATCCGGATCCCCATCGGCGACAGCGCGGGGGCGCCGGCCAGGGTCAGTTCCCGGCTGAATATGTAGTGCTGGGTGAGCGACCAGTCGCAGCCGCCGTACTCGACCGGCCAGTGCGGCGCCGCCCAACCCCGCTCGTGCAGGATGCGCTGCCATTCCAGGCTCGCCTCGTGATCGGAGTAGACACTGGTCATCAGCCGGCCCGCGGTACTCACCTCGGGCGTCAGCTTCTCGGCCAGGAACGTTCGTACCTCGTCTCGGAAGGCCCGTTCGCCCTCCGACCAGTCGTAATCCATACACGCTCCCGAAGGCTTCATGCGTCGTCGCAGCAGGTCCGGCGACTACCGGTGCTAGTGCGAATGTAGCCAGGTCACCGGCACCGCGTCAAACTGACGGCATATGCCATCAAAGCTTCGGGAAATCCTCCGGACTAGTCCCGGCAATCCTCGAAAATCGCCTTCGCGTACCCCACTGATTGATAGACATAGTCGTAGGCCCAGCGCGGCACCGACAGCCGCGGACGGGTGTCCACGAACAGCAGTTGCCCGTCCCAGCACTTCCCCAGAACGAACCTGGCCCGGGATATGTGCGGGGTGAAGGTGACCACGATGACCCGCTCCCACCCGTGCTTGCGCGCCTGATCGGCGAGATAACGTCCCTCACCCCGCGTCGTCCGTGGCGAGGGATCGAAGCAGACCACTTCGAAGCTGTATCCGCCGTGACAGATCCGGTTCACCAGGGGGCTGTCCTCGTAGGGGTTGGAGATCAGCACCCGCGGCGCGTATCCCGCGCGGGCCAGCCCGAGCCCCAGCTCTTCCCGTCCGTCGTGGGCACCGCCGAGCACCAGGATCGCATCGGCGGGCGCGGGCTCCTCACGCTGCGGGCTCACATAGACCGGCCACAGTCCGAAGACCAGCACGACGACAGAGACCACTCCCGCGGCGAGGACGAGTCGGCGGCGCACTGCCGCGATCCTAACGGGCACGGTCCATCCACAGAGATCCACAGGACGCGTATGCCCGGCCGAAAGCGCGGCACGCGGACCGGACACAGCCGGAGCGAACGCGAAGGCACCCAGGAAGCGCACGACCGGAGCGAACCCGGAGGTACGCAAAGAGCGCACGACCGGAGCGAACCCGGAGGTACGCAAAGAGCGCACGACCGGAGCGAACCCGGAGGTACGCAAAGAGCGCACGGCCGGAGCGAACCCGGAGGTACGCAAAGAGCGCACGGCCGGAGCGAATGCGGAGGTACGCAAAGAGCGCACGGCCGGAGCGAATGCGGAGGTACGCCCTGGTCAGCGCTGTTCGGCGATCCGCGTCGCCCGGTGTACATCTGCTGTTGCCCGGTACCTCGCCTCGGTTTTCTGGTGTGTGCACCGGCGGGGATTACCAATCGATCATGCGATGCACAGTCTTCGGAACCGGGTACCTGGGGGCCACGCACGCAGCGTGTATGGCCGAGCTCGGACACGATGTGATCGGGGTCGATATCGATCCGGGCAAAGTCGCGAAACTCTCCGACGGTGTCACTCCTTTCTACGAACCCGGCCTCGAGGCGGTGCTGCGCCGCAATCTCGACGCGGGCCGGCTCAGGTTCACCACCTCCTATGCCGAGGCGGCCGAGCACGCCGACGTCCATTTCCTCGGGGTCGGCACTCCGCAGAAGAAGGGTGAGTACGCCGCCGACCTGAAATATGTGCACGCGGTCGTGGATACGCTCGCACCGCTCATCACCCGCCCGTCGGTGATCATCGGCAAGTCCACGGTCCCGGTGGGGACCGCCGCCGAACTCGGTCGCCGCGCCCGCGCCCTCGCCGCGGTGGACGTGGAGGTCGCCTGGAATCCCGAATTCCTGCGTGAGGGCTTCGCGGTCAACGACACCCTGCGGCCGGACCGGCTGGTGCTCGGCGTGGACGAGCAGCGGGAGCGGTCGGCCTGGGTGCGCGAGGTGGTGGAGGAGCTGTACGCGGAGCTACTGGCTGCCGAGGTCCCCTTCCTGCTCACCGATCTGGCCACCGCGGAACTGGTCAAGGTGTCCGCCAACGCGTTCCTGGCGACCAAGATCTCCTTCATCAACGCGGTGTCCGAGGTGTGCGAAGCGACCGGTGCCGATGTCACGGTGCTGGCCGACGCTCTCGGTTACGACGCCCGTATCGGCCGCCGCTTCCTCAACGCCGGGGTCGGCTTCGGCGGCGGCTGCCTGCCCAAGGACATTCGCGCCTTCATGGCCCGGGCCGGGGAACTCGGCGCCGACCACGCGCTGGCCTTCCTGCGCGAGGTCGACAACATCAATATGCGACGCCGCACCAAGATGGTGGATATGGCGGCCCGTGCCTGCGGCGGGTCACTGCTCGGCGCGAACGTGGCGGTGCTCGGCGCGGCGTTCAAACCCGAATCCGACGACGTGCGCGACTCGCCCGCGCTGAACGTGGCCGGCATGATCCAGCTGCACGGCGCGGTCGTCACCGTCTTCGACCCGAAGGCTCTGGAGAACTCCCGTCGCGTCTTTCCCACACTGAACTACGCCACCTCGGTGGTGGAAGCCTGCGAACGCGCCGATGTGGTGCTGGTGCTCACCGAATGGAACGAATTCGTGCAGTTGCGCCCGCAGGACCTGGACCCCGTGGTGCGGGCACGCTCGATCATCGACGGTCGCAATTGTCTCGATCGGGCCGCCTGGCGCTCGGCCGGATGGGTGTACGCGGGGCTGGGCACCCCGTAGCATCGTGGGGCCGGTCCGCGCACGCCGGTGGCTGCTGCCTCCCGCGGCGACGGGACCGGGCGGTAGTGTCGGAAGAGTGGTTCGGGGGATGAGCCGTCACCATCGACCGGGCGACGCTCGCAGATCGTGAAGCGGGAAGTACGGATGGGCTGCCGATGAGTTCAGCACTGGGAGTGTCGGTGGGAACCGGCGCGATCCGCTTGGCGCGCCCACCTGCGGGCGCCGCGACGTCCGACCCACAGTCGTTCGAGCTGCGGACCTTCGTCGTCCCGAGCGAGACCCCGAGCGCCGAGCGGGCCGCGCTCTCGGTGGCCGCCGCGTTGAACTCCGACCCCGGGATAGCCCGGACCGTCCTGGCCTGCCGCGACGAGTTGCAGGCCGAGGCCGTGCACGTGGCGATGGCCGAACACGGGCTCGACGACTACGACATCGTGCCCGATATCGAGGCCACGCTCGAATTCGCCACCGCCTCGGGCGCACTGGCCGGGGTCAGCACGCTCGGTGTCTACGACCTGGGCGCCTCCGGTCTGTCGGTCACTGTGGTGGAGGTCGCCGGTGGGCAGATCGTGCACACCGAACGCACCGGTGATATCAGCGGCGAATACTTCGATTCGCTGATCCGGGAGCAGCAGATCAATTCCGGCCGGATCGCCCATCCGCCCGACCCGGACGGTCTGGCGCGGCTGGATACGCTGTGCCGCTCGGCGAAGGAAAAGCTTTCGGGGACCTCCGCGGTGGCGCTGCCCAGCGATTACGGACCGGTGCTGCTCACCCAGGAGAATTTCACCGCCCTCATCGCCCGGGCGGTCGAGAGCTCGGTCCACTCCACCCGCGAGATCATCGGCCGTTCAGGCCGTCCGGTGCAGGCTGTGCTCGCGGTGGGCGGCGGCGTCCGTATCCCGCTGGTCAGCCGCACGCTCCGGGAAATACTGGAGATGCCGGTGCTGGTGCCACCGGAGCCGGAGGCGGCGACGGCGCGGGGCGCCGCCCTGCTTGCGCAGCTGGCGCCGGAGTCGCGGGCGGCCGCTGTCCCGCAGCGTTCGGGTAGTTCGGCGTCGCCGCTTGTGGCCGCCGCGGCGCAGGCCACCGATCCTCCGGCCTCCCCGCCCACACCACAGGTCGGCATTTTCGGGGCCGAACTCGAAAGCCCCCCGGCAGCACCGGACGACGCCGCAACGAAAACGACCGTTGTCGCTCCGGCCGTTTCGCGGCCGAAGATGCCCATGCCACAACCCGGAATCTTCGGCCCGCCCGCCGGTAGCGCGGTGGACCTGCCGGCCGACTCCGTGGCACGCACCGGTCCCGCCACCGAGCGCCCCGGCCCCGAGAAGTACTCGACCGGCACCGCTGCGGTGCCGCAGACCGTGGCGGCGCGCCCGGTCCTGTCCACAGCTCCGCAATTGACGCCCGAGGAGGATCCACCCACCATCGCGCTGCGGATTCCGCAGAAGCTACTGCCCCGGCGGTCGTTCCGCGAACCCCCGCAGCGCCGGCGTCGTGAGCTCGGCGTCGCCGCGGTGGCCGTGAGCGCACTGGTGGTGGTGGCCGCGATCGGTATCGGTCTCGGCTACGGCCAGCACATGTTCCGCCAGGAATCGACCACCGTCGAAGGCACGACCCCACCGCCGGCGAGTTCGGCGACCTCGCCCACGGCTCGGCCCGGAATGGCGGGCGCATCGCTGACCACCGCGCCGGAGCACGAATCGCTGGCCGAGCCGCCTCCGGTGGCCGCGCCTCGGGAGACCGAGACGCCCACGACCACCACCGGCCCGAACACCTTCCAGGTGCCGGGTCTGCCGCCGATCGTGCTCCCGACCATTCCACCGCTGTTTCCGCCACCGCCGAGCCGCTGACAGGACCGAACCGGCGTATCTTCCGGGCCGCGCCGACAGCTCAGCCCGGACCGGGACGGCCCGGACGCCGCCGGCGGATCTCGCGTTGCTCACCGCTGTTCGGCCACTGGTTGTCCGGACGCGGCGGTCCGGCCGGCCGGTCGCCCGGCTCCGGCCGGCCGGGATACCGCTGCGCGGACCGTGGCGGTCCGTACTGCCCGCCCCGTGTCACCGGTGTCTCACCGGTTCGCGGGCCGGGACGCTGATCACCGGGGTTGCGCGGTACCCGTGGCTGTTCCCCGGTCGTCGGCCACGGCTGATAACCACGGCCGGAGCGGTTGCGCGGCGGGCCGCCTTCGGAACCACCCGGGCGAGCGACCTTACGGTGCGTACCGGTATCCGAGTGCCGGGCCGCCGCGGTCCGCCGGCCCGGGGTGGCCGGACCGCCGGTGGGCTTGTTGCCGAAGGGCCGGGCCAGCATGACCGCGATACCGGTCGTCAGGGGCACCGACAGCGCCAGGCAGATGCCGCCCACCGCCGACCGCGCGATCTCGATGGCCACCGCGTCGCCTACCAGCACATCCCGGATCGGCCGGCCCGCCACACTGAACAGCAGCAGCAGCGGCAGCGCCCCACCGGCATAGGCCAGCACCAGGGTGTACACGGTGCTGGCGATATGGTCGCGGCCCACTCGCATGGCCGCGGCGAACACTTCGCGCCGGGTCGCCTTCTTGTCCAGTTCCGCGAGTTCGAATGCCGCGGACGCCTGGGTGATGGTCACATCGTTGAGCACGCCGAGTGAACCGATGATGAATCCGGCCAGCAGCAGGCCGGTGATGCTGACATGCTCGATATATGTTGCGACATTGGTGTTCTGCTCTTCGGACAGACCGGTCAGCGTCGTCGCTTCGATGGTCAGCCAGGACAGCACCGCCGCCACCACCATGGAGGTGAGGGTGCCCAGCAGCGCGGAACTGGTGCGCAAGTTCACCCCGTGCGCCAGATACAGGACCGCGTACAGGATCAGCGAGCCGGCGACCAGCGCCACCGGTATCGCGGGCTTTCCGTCGAGCAGCGCGGGGAGCAGGAAGAACACCAGCACCGCGAACGCGAAAACCAGTCCGAGCAGCGCCCGGACCCCGCGCCAGCGGGCGACCACCACGATCACCACGACGAAGGCCAGCACGATCAGGCTCAGCGGCATACCCCGCGCGTAATCGTCGAACGAGTACAGCGGTGTCCCGTCCGGCCCGGTCTGCCGCACGATCCGCAGGTCGTCACCGGCGGCCAGATCGGGTTGCCCGGGGCCCGGCGCGATTTCGAGAAGCGTGTGTTCACCCTCGTGCGGACCGGATTCGATGGCGATCAGACTCCGCTGGCAGTCGTAGACCTGCATGGTGGGCGGCTGGGGTTCACCGTCGAAGACGCGGCCGATGGACGGACTGCCGCAGGCGCCGATATCCTGCCGGATCACCTTTCCGGCTTCGGTGACCACCGCGGTTCCGTCGGCGTTCTGCATGGGCAGCGGGATCTCGACCTGCTGGCGGTCGGGCCACAGGGCGATCGTGGCGACGACGACAACGATTCCGATGGCGACCAGCAAACCGACCACGACGCGGGCGGCGGTCGCGCCGATGGCGATCGGCCGGGAGTGGTCGTGATGGTGATGGTGGTCGCTCACCCCGGTCAGCCTAGAGGATTCACAGAAGGCCCATGTGACCGGCAGATGCGGCTTACGCTGCGATTTCGCGATATTTCCGAGAACCTCGGGAAGGGGCGGCGGAGAGCAGGGGGATGTCTCCGCCGCCCGCGGGCAGGCGGCCCAGGGGGGTAGGCGGCCTAACCCGAGGACCAGGTTGCCCAGGGGGGGTAGACAACCTGGCCGGGCACTTTGAGGTGCCGAGGACCACTGTACACACAGGATCCTCTTTTGTGCCAGTAGGTTCGGAAAATTGGGTTTATTCCGGATGGAGAGTCGGTTTTAACCCGGAGTTACCCGCCCGACTACTGTCGATAGCTCGTGAGGAAATTGCCGAAACGCTCTATGGCAACGGCCAGATCGCGAGCCCAGGGCAGGGTTACGATCCGCAAATGATCATGATGCGGCCAGTTGAAACCGGTGCCCTGCACCATCAGGATCTTCTCCTGTAGCAACAGGTCCTGGACCAGCTTCTCGTCGTCGTGGATCTCGTGTACCTCGGGGTCCAGCCTAGGGAACGCATACAGCGCGCCTTTGGGTTTCACGCACGACACGCCGGGAATCGCATTCAATCGCTCCCAGGCCACATCACGCTGTTCCAGCAACCGTCCGCCCGGCAGGATCAGATCCTCGATGCTCTGATAACCCCCGAGCGCTACCTGAATGGCGTGCTGCGCGGGCACATTCGGGCACAGCCGCGACGACGCGAGCAGATCCACGCCCTCCAGGAACCCGGCGGCGTGCTCCTTCGGCCCCGTGATGGCCAGCCAGCCGGACCGGTAACCGGCCACCCGGTACGCCTTGGACAGGCCGTTGAAGGTGAGGCACAGCAGATCGGGCGCCAGCGACGCGAGCGAGATGTGCTTGGCGTCGTCGTAGAGGATCTTGTCGTAGATCTCGTCCGCCAGCAGCAGCAGCCGGTGCTTGCGCGCCAGGTCGACGAGTTGCTGCAGTACCTCCGCCGAGTACACCGCACCGGTCGGATTGTTGGGGTTGATCACCAGCAGCGCCTTGGTGCGTTCGGTGATCTTCGATTCGATATCGGCGATATCGGGCTGCCAGCCACTGGCCTCGTCGCACAGGTAGTGCACCGGGGTGCCGCCGGCCAGGCTGGTCATCGCCGTCCAGAGCGGATAGTCGGGTGCCGGGATCAGCACCTCGTCCCCGTTGTCCAGCAACGCCTGCATGGTGATGGTGATGAGTTCGGAGACCCCGTTACCGAGGTAGACATCGTCGACATCGAGTTCCGGGAAACCGGGGACCAGCTCGTAGCGGGTCACGATCGCCCGGCGAGCGGGCAATATGCCCTTGGACTCGGAGTAGCCCTGCGCGGTCGGCAGGGCGGCGATCATATCCCGCATGATCACATCGGGGGCTTCGAAGCCGAACGGCGCGGGGTTGCCGATATTGAGCTTCATGATCCGGTGGCCCTCGGATTCCAGCCGTGCCGCGTGTGCGTGTACCGGTCCACGGATCTCGTAGACGACATTCTGCAGCTTCTTGGACTGCTCCAGAATCCGGGGCGCGGGGTGCGAATGGCCAGTACTCACCCGATCCATGGTGCCACCAGGGGCAAGCGGATATCCGGCCCGCCCCGGCCCGGTGCCGGTCCGTTACCGCCGCCCGGAACACGCACGCCGGGCCCCCGGCCTGCACAGGGCCGGGAAACCGGTCGATATCGCGCCGCTCCCGAGCCCGTTCGATCACCTCCCGCGCGCCCGCACGGGAGAGCCGGTTACCCGCTGCCCGGAGGCAGGCTGCGGGACGCGGTCGCCCCGCAGAATTCCTCGATCCGCTCGTCGAGAGCCCGCGCCTCGGCGACCCCGCGGAAAGCCGGCGCGCAGATCCGCCGCCGCAGGCCCGTGAGGCGTTCCTCCAACTGGGCGATCCGTTTGTCCTCGTCGAGCGCCAAGACCGGCAGCAGTGCCGCCGTGGCGCCGTCGAGGCTGCCGTTGATCAGATGGGCGGCGGCCGAATCGACGCGGGCCAGGGATTCGGCGCCATAGGAACGCTGCCGGGCCGGGCCGGTCCGGTAGAGCTCGATCGTGCGTTCGGTGGCCGCCAGCGCGGGTTCGGCCAGGCCGAGATGGATATAGGTCGCGCCCGCGTAATAGCCGGCCTTGGCGTCGGAGAAACCGAACACCCCGCCCACCTCGTCGTGCAGGCTGTCGATTCCGGCTCCGGAACTCGCGTCGGCGGCGGCGCGGATGCACCGTTCGGTATCGGCGGCGCTCCCGATCTTCGACCAGATCCGTGCCTCGATATTGTGCAGGCGCACCGCGGCGGTGGCCGAATCCGCGTACTCCTGACCGTGCTGTGCCAGCTGTAGCGCCCGGTGCGGCCGTTCGGACCAGTATTCGATCAGCGCGTGCATCCCGCGCGCCCAGGCCCGTAACCCGTTGTGGCCGCACAGTTCCGCGTACGCCCAGGCGGCCCGGATCTGCTCCCCGGCGGCATCGAGATAGCCGAGATCGGTACTCGCGTTGGCGAGCAGCCCCGACAGCGAGCCCGCCAGTAGATATAGGTGGCCGGTATCCGAGGGCCGCTGATGGCCCTCCAGCAGCCGGTACACCCGGCGCCGCACCCGCAGCATCTCGACCATCATCGGCATCGGCGGGGTGTGCACGTAGTCGTTGGCGATCCGCGTGACATCGGCGTCGAGCTGGTCCAGCGTGCTCGGACCGATATTCGTACTCGCCGCCCGGCCCGCGTGTTCGCTCGCCTCGTGCGCTGCCGCCATGATCAGATCCCTCTCCGAAATCGCCGCCAGCCCTTCCCCGCGGGCCGCACCGGTATCGATGAGGGCCAGGAGTTCGGCGTCATTGGAATATCCGCTGGGCGCGGCGTACCGGCCGGCGTCCAGCAGCGGACCGGGAGCAGGTTCGGGAACGGTCAATGCCGCGAACCGGGTCCGTTCGACATCGTCGGATCGGGCGAGACAGGTATCCAGGGCAGCCTGATTGACCGGACGCGGATGCACCCGGTCGCCCCCGGCCTCCCATTTGGACACCAGTCGTTCGTGCACACCCAGATGTGCCGCGAACTCCCGGATACTCATCCGCTTGGCCTCGCGAAGCGCCCGGGCCTCCTTTCCAGACCACTGGCCGACCACGTTGTCACCCTTTCCGAACGATTTCCTTCTCCAGGGTACGAGCCGAATGTGACTGCAACCACAAGGAAATTCGCCATCACCGGCAATGGCAGCGCAAGGGCAGTGGAACGGGAGCGTGTAGGCGGTTCCGACGCGCCGGTGCGGACGCGATCCTGGAAAGACAGGTCGGCGAGACCGGCACAGGCCGTGGCTCGGCACGCCAGGGAGGCTCGGCAGCAGGAGGCAAGGGGTTCACCGTGAACGTGGAAAAGCTCAGAACGGTCGACGACTGGGCCGCGTACTATCGCCACGAATTCGGGTTACCGGCCACCGAACGCGGCGGTTTCGTCATGCTGCCGATCACCAGCCGGGCCTGCGTCGTCCACCTACCGACCGAACGCGCGAAAGCCGTACGCGACCTACTGGATTCACGGGAGATCCGAGTTCCCATGCTCGCCCGCCAGATTCGCTGGAGCTTCCTGGCCTACCCGGATCGCCGGCCGGATCCGGAAGTGGTCGAGATGCTGCAGCGCATCGATATCGATATCCCGTGGGTGGGGAGTGCGGTCATGCTGCCCACCGGGCTGGGCCGCTGGAATCGCGAGGGATGCAATTGGGTCGTACCGCCGGAACGCGACGGCCTGCTGCCCCCGCTGTCCACGGTGATCAATGCCGCGTTGCTGGCCGGTGGCGCGGAATGACCGGGGATGGGGCTACGTCCGGCGGCCGGGTCCGCCGGACGTAGCCCGCCCGGACGCCGCGGTGCGTCCGTTCGATATGGCCGCGTCCCTACCGGACGGACAGAATTCGTGACGCCTCGGTCAGCAGTAATGGCGCGAAACGTCGATGCCCCGGGGAGACGGCGGCCCAGACCCGCTCGCCCATCCGGCGTTCGTAGTGGACGAAGGTGGCCACCGAAGCGGTACCGTCGGCGAGCTCGACCACCAGACGCCCGCTGATCAGCCACGATCGAGCTCCCAGGGTGATCCAGGTGGCGCCGCGTTCGACGATCGGCCAGCCGGCCACCTGTCCGGCCGTCGATCGGCGCCGCAACCGCAGGCCCAGCACGACCCGCCAGACGAACTGCCCCCGCGCACCGGCCACTTCGCCGAGCGCGGTGCACGCCCACTCTTCCGGCGTCGCGGCCACGCCGGGCGACGTGTCGATCGTGAACTGGTCGGCGTAGTCGTAGATCGCCATACCACTGTGTGCCCGGATCGATGCGCCGATCTCGTACTGCCGCCGGGCGACCGGCTCGGCGCCGTCCGGGCGAAGCTCGGAATTCTCGGTCATCTTCGACACCCACTTCCTGTTATACGCTGGCGTATATAAGACGCTAGCGCGAATATACGGTGGCGTATAGATCTCGGTCCGTGAGAGGAGACACATGGGCGCGGTACGGACGACGAGCACCGGCTGGATCGACGAAGGGCTCCGTGCCCTGGCCCGCGGCGGCCCCGATGCCGTCCGCGTCGAAGCGCTCGCGAAATCGCTCGGCGTGACCAAGGGCGGTTTCTACGGGTACTTCGCCGACCGCAACGCCCTGCTCGAGGCGATGCTGGACACCTGGGAGCGGCGCAGCATCGACGACGTCCTGGACAGTGTCACGCGCGAAGGCGGCGACGCGCGCACCAAGATCCAGCGGGCCGGGGCACTCACCCTCTCCCCCGAACTGCTGCCCATCGACCTCGCCGTACGCGACTGGGCCCGGCGCGACGACGAGGTCGCGGCCCGCCTGCGCCGGGTGGACAACCAGCGCATGGCGTTACTGCGCGAAATGATCGGCACCTACTTCACCGATCCCGTGGAAGTGGAGGCCCGCAGCCTACTCGCCTTCTGCGCGCGGATCGGGATGCACTTCCTGGCCGCCGACCCGCTCGACGGCACCGACCGCGCGGCGGTGCAGGCCCGGACCACCGATCTCGTGCTCGGCCCGCGTGCCACCGAGGACTCGTAGCGGCATCCGCTCAGCGATCGACCACCCGGTGCGCGCCCGGGTCCACCGCGTGCTCACCGGGATCACCCGCACCGTCGAACAGCAGCACCGTCGCGTGCTCGGTATTCGTGACGAAGGCCGCCGACCGGCCGCGCGAGCCGGTCGGCCACGTCTCGGGCTTCCCACGGGCGATCCTCGCCCGGAGCATCTCGGGCACCGACGCGGACGACACGGCGGTGTCACCGACAGCCCAGGGCTCGATCACGGCCACGCCGGGTTCACGAACGGGTCCGGAGCGCGGTCACCGGCTCGGCGCCGGAAAATTCAGGTACGCCCGCGACGGTGTCGGTCCGCGCTGCCCCTGGTACTTCGATCCGGCGCCCGCGCTGCCGTACGGGTTCTCGGCCGGACTGGTCAAGCGGAACAGGCACAGCTGCCCGATCTTCATCCCCGGCCACAAGGTGATCGGCAGATTCGCCACATTCGACAGTTCCAGGGTGATGTGCCCACTGAAGCCGGGGTCGATGAACCCGGCGGTCGAATGCGTGAGCAGCCCGAGCCGCCCCAGACTCGACTTACCCTCCAGCCGCCCGGCCAGATCGTCTGGCAGGGTGCACACCTCCAGGGTGGACCCGAGCACGAACTCACCCGGATGCAGTACGAACGGCTCACCCTCGGCGGGCTCCACCAGGCTCGTCAGCTCGTCCTGGCGCTGGGCCGGGTCGATATGGGTGTAGCGAGTGTTGTTGAAGACCCGGAACATCCGGTCCAGCCGCACATCGATACTCGACGGCTGAACCAGGTTGTCCTCGAACGGTTCGAGCCCGAGCCGTCCGGCGGCGAACTCCGCCCGGATGTCACGATCGGAAAGCAGCACGCCACGAGCGTAGCGACCGCCCCGCGGGGCGGGGCCCCCGGTCCGCGCGATCCCGTTTCCTGTCACCGCCCCCGGGCATACTCCACCCGATGGGCGAGCCCACCCGCGCCCACGCACAGCCGCAGCCGATCAGGAGGTACGCCCATGTCCGAGACCAGCACCCACACCCATCACGGCATCGACTACATCGAACTCGCCGTCACCGACCTCGACGCCGCCAAAACCTTCTACCGGTCGGCATTCGGCTGGGAGTTCAACGACTACGGGCCCGCCTACGCCGGTATCCGCCGCTTCGACGGCTCCGAAGGTGAGGCGGGCGGACTGGCCACCACCGACGAGGTCCGCACCGGCGGCGGCCCCCTGGTCCTGCTGTACTCGGAAGACCTCGACACCACCCTCCGGAGCGTCGGAGCGGCCGGCGGCACGGTCACCGAAGGCCCTTTCGACTTCCCGGGCGGGCGCCGCTTCCATTTCACCGACCCGAGCGGCAACCAGCTCGGAGTGTGGTCCGAACGCTGACCTCCGGAGTGCGGACGGCCGGAGCGTGAGCCGAAAGATTTAGAGCTCCGGCCCGCCCTCTGCTAAGCTGCCCTTCGCGCCTGTGGGCGCATGCCGGTGTAGTTCAATGGCAGAATCTCTGCTTCCCAAGCAGATGGCGCGGGTTCGATTCCCGTCACCGGCTCCACCACCACTTCGATGGATTACCTTTCCTCCGGGCTTCCTTTATGCCGCCGGCTCCGAGCCGTTGCGTGCCACACACGTGCCACGTCGGGAAGATGGCGGATGCGTGGACCCGGCACTGGCGGCGTACCACCTGCGCGTCATCGAAAGTCGTTCTTACTGGATATTTCCCCGAGTTCGGCACCCGGCCGCGCCCCTCCCCGGGGCTATCGCGCCTGGAGAGCGCGACGGGTCGGGATGCTCGTGGCGCAGCGGCGACCAGCGCGACCGGCTGGGCACACAGGCCATGTGCAGGACCTGGTTCCCGAGGCGCTGCGAGGCACCGGCGGGTGTCATCTCCGGGGCCCGCCGCATGATCTCCTCGACGACCGCGGCCACCGACGTCAGCCGGACGCGGGTCCGTCGGCCTGGAGTCGCCGCCACTTGGCCATCGATTGTTCGATCTCCGCACGCAGGAACTCGAAGAACCGGCGGGTCTCGTCCAGTCGCTGCCCGGCCGGGGAGGCGGGACCCAGGAGTGCGGCGCCCTCGGCGGCGCCGCTCTGCACCTGGCCCAGGACCGGGTCGGACCGGCTGATGTAGTGACTCCAGGTGTGCTCGTGGATCCGGCAGAAGTCACGCCGGCTGCCGGGCTCGCGGCCGCGTTCGACGAGCCGCACCTGCACCAGGTATTTGACCGCCCCCGAGACGGCCGGCGCACCGACGCCCAGCCGCTCGGCGAGTTCGGCGGCCGACAGCTTGCCGGAGTCGGTGACCAGTAGTGCGGCGAATACGCGCGCGGCCATCCGCGGCATACCGGATTCGACCATGATCTGCGCGAATCGTTCCTGGAAGCCGGCGATGGCGATCTCGTCCGCTCGCGTCACTGAAGCAGTCTCCTCGTCGTGGCTTCCGCAGCCATATCGTCAGATATTTCACGAAGTTCGTGAAATATCAGTAGTGTAGGCGACCGTGAAAGACAGCGGACTCGTCGGAGTGCAGAAAACCGCACGTCCCGTCCTCGCGGCCAAAGCACTGGACAACCGGCTGCCGGACCCGATCCTCGGTGACAAGTACGCCGAGCAGGTGATGCGCCGCCTCGACCCCGGCTATGACACCCGCAGATTCGGCACCGGCCAACTGGGCCTCGTCGCAGTGGTGCGCGCCAAGATCCACGACGACTGGGCCCGGAGTTTCCTCGCCGAACATTCCGACGCGGTAGTGCTGCACCTGGGCTGCGGCCTCGACGCCCGGGTGTACCGGATCGACCCGCCGGCCACGGTCGACTGGTACGACCTGGATTACCCCGCCATGATCGAAGTGCGGAAACAGTTCTTGCCGCCGCGCGACCACTACGCCCTGATCGACGCCGATGTCACCGACCCGACCTGGCTGGACCGCATCCCCCGTGACCGGCCGGTGCTGGTGATAGCCGAGGGACTGGTGCCCTACCTGACCGAGACCGACGCCCGGCGCCTCGTGACGAGCGTTGTCGATGCTTTCCCCACCGGGCAGATCCAGCTCGACACGGTGGCGGTCTGGGCGTGGCGCACCTCACGGTGGGACCCCACGCTGCGCAAGTACGACACACAGTTCCAGTGCGGCTTCGACGATCCGGCCGCACCGGCCGAGTGGCACCCGCGGCTCGAATACATCGATGAGGCACCGATGAACGACTCACCGGTGCTGATGGCCAAGGCGCCCGCGCACGCACGCCGCGTATTCCGCCTCTTGAATCTGCTTCCGGGCATGAAACGGTCCACCCGCATTGTGCGGTTCCGGTTCTGAACCGCGCGACCCGAACTCGGAGCGGTGCCCCATTACGCCGAGGCGGAACCGATCCCGCGCAATGCGTTCGGATTCGCCACCACGCGGGAACGATGTGATCCGTGAAAGGCGCCCGCCGGCCGAATGGCGCCCGGGCCCATGACCTGGTGCCGGTCCCGCAGCTCTAGTACAGGAACTCCGCGAGAGTTCGCGCCACGGTTTCGGGGCTCGTCGACGGCGCGAAATGGGTCTGCCCGGGAAACGTCTCGAGCCGCGCGTGCGGCATTCCGGTGGCCAGCCGTTCGACCGTCTCGGGCATCGGCTGCCAGGTATCGGCGCCGCGCATCAGCAGCGTCGGGGTGGTCACGCTCGACCAGCGTTCGAGATAGGTCGTATCGGCGATCATCGACTCGAGGTCACGACTCCAGCCGTAGGAGTCGTCGGGCTCGTTCTCGTCCGGTTCGAGATCCCCCGCGGCCTCCAGCAGCGCCGCCGGCACCCGGGACACCTTCTCCGCCAGTAGCCGAACCGCCCGCCCCCGTTCGCCCTTCGCGGTGAGTTCCTCGAACCGGGTCAGCACCGGCGCCAGCTCCGCGCCCGCCGCGTACAGCGGCGGCTCCCACAGCGCCAGCGAACGGATCGGGAGTCCGGCCGCCGCGGCGTGCAGGGCGACCGTGGCGCCGTAGGACATACCCACCAGATGCGCGGGCCGGCCGATCATATCGATGATGACCCCGAGATCACTCACCTCGTCGGTGTAGTGCTTGGGGGCGTGGCCGGGCCCGCTCGGCGCGTAGCCGCGGCGGGCCGGCAGCCACAGCTCGAACCGGTCCGCCAGATATTCGGCCACCGGCTGCCACGAGTGCAGCCCCCCGCCGGACCCGTGGATCATGATCACCGGTGAACCGGACCCCACCCGCCGGTAATAGATGCGGGTGCCGTCGAAGGAATCGAAGGACGCCGGCGGCTCGCCGGTGAACTGTGCCATCCCGCTACTCTCGCAAAGCCGGACGCACTCCTCCAGCGAATTGCCGCCGGTTTCGCCTACTTCTCCCCGGATATCCGGCATGCCGTCGTTCGGCGGCTCGCAACCGTGCGGTAGCACTCCACCGCGCCCCGGCGTGACCCGACGGCGCCGGCAGGTGATCGACGCCCACGCCGAACGAACCCGACCGGCGGCATCCTGGGCGATACCTTGCGGCCGTGCCGGTCAGCTGGCGTGCAGCAGGCGGAAGCGCGAACCGTGGAATACGAGGGGTTCGCGGTCGGGGTGGATGGCCAGCCGGTTGATCCGCAGGATCACCACGGTGTGGTCGCCGGCCGGGACATGCGCTTCGGGCGACCCCTCGATCCATACCGACGCGCCCTGGATGAACACCGCTTCGCCGGTGCCCTCGTGCAGCTCCAGATCGCGGAAACGGTCTCCGGTCCGGGAGCTGAGCGAGCGTGCGGCCTCCTGCTGGTCGGTGCCGAGCAGACTCAGGCCGAGATAGTCTGCGTCGACCAGCTTGGGCCAGGTCGACGAGCTGTTCTGAATACAGAACGACACCAGCGGGGGATCCAGGGAGACCGGAACGAAGGTGCTCACCGCCAAGCCGACCGGCTTCCCGTCGACCTCGGCGCAGACCGCGACGACCCCGCTCGGGAAGTTGGCGAAGGCACGCCGCAGGCCGGTGCCGTCGGCGGGGGTTTCGAAGACATCGTTCATGATCAGCCCTTCACTTCGAATGGGTTGCCGTGGCCGACAGCGCCCGCGCCACCGGACGCCACCGCTCGGCGTAGGCGTCCAGTACGCCGTCCTCGGCGAAGGTCCGGTCGGAGAGATACAACCCGGGCAGGGCGGTGGTCGCGCCCAGTTCCACCAGTACCGGTTTGAGCAGCAGATCGGGGGCGAGCGCGTGCGCGGGACCGGCGCCCAGCATCAGGGGCACGGCCAGCACTCCGGCCAGGCCGGTACCGCCGTCGAACTGCTCCAGGAAGAGCTTCAGCAGACCGGTGTAGGTGGCCTTGAACGTGGGGCTGGCGAAGACGACCAGTTCGGCGGCGGCGACGGTGCGGGCGGCTTCGGCGACCGCGGGGTCGCCCCAGCTCAGCAGGCCCGGCCCGAACTCCACCAGATCGATGACCGCCGGCTCGGTATCCGGCCGCAACGCCGTGGCGAGGCCGACGGCCGCGGAGAGAGTTCGGGATGCCGGTTTCGGATTACCGACCACAACTGCCACGGACACGCCGGAGCCTCCTGTCTCCGGCGCGGGCCGGACTCGACTGGTGCTGTGCTTCTCAGTGCACCATTCTCGGCCCCGCGGCGGGAGGGTTCGGCTCGGCGCGATCGGAACCGGTGGTCCGGGTGAGCACGTAGAGCCCCTGCAGGGACCGGGGCGAGCCCCGGTGCACGGGCCGGTCCGCGGCGGCCGGGAAGTATCCGGCCAGGCGGCCGCGACTGGCGGCGACCAGGGTGAGATCGGTGGACGCGGCGATCGCGCCCAGCGATTCCGGGGTCACCGATTCCACCAGGAAGGCGCCGCCGCGCTCCACGAAGGAGGTGATCCGGCCCGCGGTCTCGAAGGAACTGTCGACCGTGACGCCGACATACCCATCGAAGGCGATACGGCCGGTCGGCCGCGGCGCGCGGGCGGGACGGCGCCCGCTCCCCGCCGGTCCCGTCGGCTGCGGAGCCACCGCGACGGCCCGGACACCCGGCCGGGTGCGACTGCGCAACGCGTTCTGGTCACGATCGCTGTAGAGGGCGACGTCGAATCCCGCGTCGAGCAACCCCAGCGCGGCGGTGACGCCCGCCGGGTCGGCCCCTATCACCGCGGCCGTACGGGCCGCGGCGAAGGGCGGATTCTGTGGTGTCATGCAGGCATGCTGCTGGGAGGTGATTCCCGAAAGCAGTATTGCGCTCAGCGAGAATCATTTCCGCACGACTGCTACTGCGCCTTACCGAGACATTCGGTGACGATCTTGTTGGTCGCCGCCCGGGCTTTGTCGGCGTCCTCCGGGCTCATGCCCAGAGTTTCCGGGTCCGCCATCCGGGTATCGAATTCGTCGCTGACCATGGTCCGCAGGCCGTCCTGCGAAATACCTTCGCCGATGTACAGTTTCGCGGCGCAGTCGGCGAACGCGGGATCCTGGAGTCCCTTTTCCTGCAGGGATTTGGACAGGTCCGCTTCGGTCAGCGCCGGCGCGGAGTCGGTATCGCTACCGCAGGCCGCCGCGAACAGCGGCAGAATGACGAACGTCGCGGCAATCAGGGTCTTCCGCACCGGGTTCCTCTCTCAGATGTATCACACGGACGCCGTGTCGGCCGGGGAACAGCACCCACGGCCACCCGCCGACGTCCACGCATGTGTGTAGTCGCACTCACATACGGCGTGCAACCCGGGGCCGGAATTCGGATGTGATTCACAGCCGCCGACCCTCTCGAAGGCTGGAGCGGGCCACGTCTTCCTCGCGCCCGCGACCCCGCGCGGAGCCAACTGAGGGCCGGCGCCTGCTGTTAGTCTGGGGCCCTGAATCGCGTCCCGATCGGAGAGCGGCGAACATGACGATCCTCGAGCACCATCGCGAAGGCCGCGGTGAACCGCTGGTGCTGGTTCACGGCGTCGGCAGCAGGTGGCAGGTCTGGGAACCGGTCATCGGCGCCCTGGCCGCCCAGTACGAGGTGATCGCGGTGGACCTCCCCGGCTTCGGCGGTTCCGCCCCGCTCCCACGTACCACCGTCGACACGCTCACCGACGCGCTCGCCGACTTCCTGGCCGAACAGGGCATCGAGCGGCCCCATCTGGCGGGTAATTCGATGGGCGGCGGCATCTCGCTGAACCTGGGCGCCCGCGGCCTGGCCCGCTCGGTCACCGCCTTCTCCCCGATCTTCTTCTGGGACACCGCCGGCCGGGTCTGGTGCCAGCAGTCGCTGGGCCGGTCGAAGAAAATCGGCCGCATCCTCGGCCCCGCCATGCCCAAGGTGCTCGGCACCGCCGCCGGCCGGACCGCCTTCCTGAGCCTGGTCTTCGGTAAACCGTGGGCCGTCAGCGCCCAGGTCGCTCTCGACACCGCGCGCGGCGCGATCGACTCCCTGGGCTTCTCCCCGGCCCTTGCCTCGTTCACCGACGCCCGGCTACACGACCCCGCCGCGCTCGCCGAGGTACCGGTGACGATCGCCTGGGGTAACCGCGACATCCTGCTCACCTACGCCACGCAGAGCAGGCGGGCCCGCGAAGTACTGCCCGGAGCCCGGCACGTCACGCTCGCGGGCAGTGGCCACACGCCCTTCTACGACGACCCCGAAGGCTGCGCCCGGGTCCTGTTGGACTGGCTGCCCACCCTGCACGACGCCGCCTAGCTGTACCGGCCGGATCCTTGGCACCCGAGTCGCCGACCGCCGACCGGGCCGGGGCCGAACGGCACCCCGGCCCGGCGCCGAACCTCAGCGTCCCTGCCAGACCGGATCGCGTTTCTCCGCGAAGGCCAGCGCACCTTCGGCCGCGTCCTTGGAAACCAGGGCGGGCAACGCGATTTCACCCTGTTTGGCGAAACCTTCCGCCGCGGTCCAGTCCGGGGTCTCGTCGATGATCCGCTTACTGGCGGCCACGGCCAGCGGGGCGGCGGCCGCGATCTCACCGGCCAGTTCCAGCGCGACCTCCAGCGCCTCGCCCGGTTCGGTCACCCGGTTGACCAGGCCCAGCTGGTAGAGACGTTCGGCACTGATCCGCCCACCGGTGAGCGCCAGTTCGGCGGCGATACTGCGCGGCAACCGCTGAGTCAGCCGCATGACGCCGCCGGCCGCCGCGACCAGACCGCGTTTCACCTCGGGCAGACCGAATTTCGCGTCCCGGGCGGCGACGATCAGGTCACCGGAGAGGGCCAGTTCGAAACCGCCGGCCAGCGCGAAACCCTCCACCGCGGCGATCATCGGTTTCGCCGGCGGTTTCGAGGCGATGCCGAGCGGGCCGCGTCGCTCGGTCACCGGCACCTCACCGCGCGTCATGGCGATGAGATCCATTCCGGCGCTGAAGGTCCCCTCGGCGCCGGTGAGCACGAGGACCCGGGCCGAGTCGTCGGCCTCGAACTCGTCGAGCGCCGCCTCGATCGCCTTCGCGGTGGCCAGATCGATGGCGTTACGCGCCGCGGGCCGGTTCACCGTGAGCACGGTTATCGCATCGCACCGGTCCAGGAGCACGGTCTCGGTCATCAGGCGGTCCTCTCGCTACGCAGAATGAAACGGTCGGCGGCGGTGATCTCGATGGCGGCGCCCAAACGGTCGCCCGCGGTGACCGCCGCGATGGTCTCGCTGTCCGTCGCCCGGACAAGTATGCGGGCGCCGGCGGGGTTCAGCGCACTCACCACAGCGGCTTCGGGTTCGTCGCCCGCGCTGCCCTTGCGGTACGGGACCGTGTAGGCCTCGATCACCGCCGGACCGGTGTAGCCGGGTGCGGTCTCCCGCCGGGCGACCGGCACCTCGGCCGCCACCGGGCGGAACAGTTCGGCGGGGGGTTTCGCCGAGTAGACGCCCACCCCGTGTTTGGTGATGTACCAGCCGAGCGCGGTGGTCAGGCCGTAGTCGCCGGGATTGCGCCGCAGGATCTCGGCCATGGTGGCGATGCCGTGGGTGCTGTAGTTGTTGCCCGGGCCGCCGCCGAAGGTCAGGCCGCCGGTCACGGTCAGGGGTCGCGCCGGATCGTCGATGCACAGACCCAGCGCCGCCGCGCCCACCTGTACGGCCACCGGGAAACACGAGTACAGGTCGATATGGGCGATATCGTCGATGCCGATTCCCGCGCCGCCCAGCGCCGCCCGGCCGGCCGCGGCGATGGCCGGGGACGCCGCCATATCCGTGCGTTCGGAGAGGAACCAGGTATCGGTGGCGGTGGCGCCGCCGTGCGGGAAGACCCACAGATCCCGCGGCACCCCGGCCGCGTCCGCCGCCGCGGCGCTGCACAGGATCAGCGCCGCGCCCTGATCGACCGTCAGGTTCGCCATCAGCAGCTTCGGATACGGCGTGGAGACCATCCGGTTGTCGGGGCCGGTGGTGACCAGTTCACTCACGTCGCGTTCACCGGGCAGCCACGCGTAGGGATTGCGCGCCGCCACGGCGGAGAACCGCGACCAGAGCCCGCCGATCCGGGCCAGATGACTCTGTTCGTCGAGGCCGAGCCGATTACGCATCGCGGATTCCATCAGCGCGTACACATAGATCGGGCCCCACAATCCGGCCGCGAGCTCCATCTCGGTGTTGGGGGCGTCGTCGGAGCCGACGATCTGATCGGGCCGGGCGTTCTCGTCCTGCTCCGGCCAGCCCGGGTCGATCCCGGACCGCTTCGCCACGTTCCACGAGGCGACCGATTCGGCCCCGCAGAGCAACGCGATATCCGACTGCCCCTCGGCGATCTCGCGGGCCAGCAGGTTGAGCAGCCGCTGCGGGGCGTCTCCGCCGTAGGGGGCCGACTGCAGGGTCCGTTTCGGCGAGGCACCCAGGTCGGCGGCGACAAGTGCGCCCAGGTCGGCGTACTGGCGGCTCACCGGAGCCACCGAGGCGATCACATCCGCCGAGCGCAGGAGCGCGTCCCCGGTCCCGCTGTCCGCGCCGGCCCGGCGCAGTGATTCGACGGCCAGCTCGACAGGTCCGGGCAGGCCCGGTTCACCGGATCGGTGCACTACCTGTCCGACGCCGACGAGCACCGGTGTGCGCGGGTCCATTCCGGCTGGCAGCATGCGTCCTCCGCTTCCTCGCTGAAGTCTCCCGCTGAAATCGGCGGTTAACTTCCGATTAGACCATGGAGTGATCTATGTCGCCCGGGGACCGCGGGTGCCGGACCGTACCGCCACCGACCGGACAACACCGCTACCCGGGGCCGGAAATGACACCTGCGCTGAACCGCCGACAATGCATCTGATCAGGCCCTATGCACTGATAACATGTGCGGGTTCTGCCAGCCAGTCGAAATGTTCCGTGTATCCATCGAGGCGCCGCCCATATGCCGGCGGTGTCTTTGACATGACCCGGAGGTCCGACGGACTTGAAGAGAACCCGCTCGATACTTATTTCTGTGCTGGCGGGCGCATCGGCTGCACTGATCGCAGTCACCGCACCGGCCACGGCAAATCCCAACGCCATCAATCCGATTCCCGTACTCAACGGCACCAACGGTCTTCCGCAGTTACACGGAGCCACTCGGGCCGTTTTCCAGGTGACCGGTATGGCGAGCCCGAACGGGACCCACAACTACAACATGCTCGGCACCGACCTGGGCATTATGTGGGACAACGGACAGGGAGAAATGCTCACCGCTTTCGGCGATACCGCCGGGGTCGGCTTCCCCAATCTTCTCGCGGGCAGCATGTGGGCTTGGCGCAGCAATGTTCTCGTGCGCAGTCACACCCAGGATCCACGGCAGGGCATCTACTTCGACAGCGTCGTCAAGGATATATTCGGCCAGGCCAGGGACCTGATCCCCAGCCCGAAGATCCCACTTCTCGAGATCAGCCGCATTCCGACCGCCGGTATCTCGATCGGCGGCGTGCAGTACATGAGCCTGATGTCGGTGAAAACCTGGGACACCCCCGGAGAATGGACCACCAATTACTCCGGACTGGCCGCTTCGGCGGACAACGGTGAAACCTGGGCCGATCTCGCCTTCACCCGCCGGCCCAACGAGGGCGCGAACCGCAATTTCCAGATGAACGCCTTCGTGAAGGACGACGGTTTCGTTTACGTCTACGGCACCCCGTCGGGTCGCGACAATGCCGCCTATATCTCCCGGGTCCGGGAGCCGAATATCCAGGATCTGGCCGCCTACGAATACTGGGACGGCCGCACCTGGAAACGCGATATCAATGCGGCACAGCCCATCATGCACGGCGTGGGGGAACTGTCGGTGATGTGGAACGACTACCTCGGACAATTCGTCTCTCTCACCACCGACCCCTTCAACTCGGTGGTGATGCGAACCGCGTCGTCACCGGCCGGACCGTGGAGTGAACCGCGTGTATTGATCGATACTCGTGAATTGCCGACGGCATACGCGCCGTCGATTTTCCCCTATCAAACCGAAGATGATCTCTACTTTCTCACCACTGTGCACAATCAGTACAACGTGGTCCTGATGCGCACACAGCTGTGAGACTCCCGGTTCGATTCGAGCCCACAGCTTGACCTAAACAATACTTCAGGTACGAGGCTGGTTCGCGACACTCCACCGAGACCTCGGGAGCCCTCGTGACCACCACCTCGAATCCGACCGGCGCCACCGAAGCGGTGCACGAGTGGCTGCGCGGCGCGGCGCAGCCCATACTCGGCACCGACGCCGCCGATACCGGATCGGACCTGCGGAAATTGACCGACCGCCTGGCCGCGGCCACGGTGGTCGGCATCGGCGAATCCACCCGGTTCTCCCGGCAGACCTACGGTGTGCGGGATCGGATCTTCCGGGTACTGGTCACCGAACACGGTTTCCGGACACTGGCCGTCCAGGACAATGCGCGGTCCGGTGCGCGGCTCGACGCGTACGTCCGCACCGGTGCGGGAGATCCCCACCGGGCGCTGGCCGGCGCGTGGCGGCCGCTGCGCACGCGCGAAACCGTGGCGACCCTCGAATGGATCCGCGCCTACAACCTCGAACACCCCGGCGACCCCGTCGGCGTGCTCGGCGTGCAGCCACCGGCGGCCGAACCGGCCGACTACGACGAAGTACTCGCCCGGGTGCGCCGCCGGGCGCCCGACCGGGTGGCGGAACTCGAATCACATCTGGCGCCGATTCGTACCGCGCACCGGATCGACGAGCACGTACAACGCCATCAGGGCATCCATCCCGGGCGTCCGTTCGCCGAAGACGCCCGCGCCGCGTTCGACCTGGTGGCATCGCTACCCCGCCCGGCCGGAACCGACGCGGCGGCCGACTTCACCACCGCCCTGGAACTCCTGCGCTCGATCGTGGATTTCCACGAGCGCAGTGTGGCCGGCCGGGGCGGCTTCGGCGGTGGCGACCCGGATCCGGCGCGGACCCTGATCGATCACCACGTACACACCGGCGCCCGGATCGTGTACTGGGACGGCACCGCGCACACCGCGGCGACCGCGCCGAGTGCCGGTGCCGCGGCCGCGCAGCCGATGCGCACCGAGGGCGCCGGGCTGCGCGCGTATTTCGGTGCGGCCTACCGGTCGGTGGCGATCGGTTTCCATCACGGCGACCTCGGCGTGGCGCAGGCGCCGGATCCGCTACCCGACCTGCTCGACGCCACCCTCGGCGCCGTGGACCTGCCCGCCTGGTTCGTCGGCCTCGGCGACGGCACGCCCGCGGCGGTCCGGTCCTGGGCCACCGCCCGCGCCCGGTTGCGGGTGATCAGCGGCGTGTACGACCCGGCCCGCGACGAGGAAGCCCGTTTCCGGGTGGAATCACTAAGCGACGCCTTCGACGCCCTGATCCATATCCGCGAAACCACCCCGGTGCGCTGGCTGCCCGAGAGCGGTACGACCTGACCGCTCGGTGATCCCCGGCCGCCTCCATACACTTGGCGGCATGAAGGCGGCCGAATGGGATGCGCGCTATGTACAGAGCGACCTGGTGTGGGGCGCACCCCCCAACAACACGGTGGTGGAGTTCGTACACGGTCTGGACCGGCGCGTCCCTCGCCTGCCCGGTCCCGACGGGGAGATACCGGACCTGCCCCGGGCACTCGACCTGGCCTGCGGCGAGGGCCGGAACGCATTGTGGCTGGCCACGCACGGCTGGCGGGTGCACGGTGTCGATTTCTCCCAGGTCGGTATCGACAAGGGCCGCACCGTGGCGACCCGGCTCACCCGGTCGATCCGGGAGCGGATCACCTGGGAGTGCGCCGACCTCGCCGATCCGGCCCTCGACCTCGGCGGTCCGTGGGAGTTGATCCTGCTGGTGTTCCTGCACCTCCCGGCACCCGAACGCCGGCGGCTGCTCCGGCAGGCCGCCACCGCGCTCGCACCCGGGGGAATGCTGCTGGTGCTCGGTCACCACAGCGAGAACCCGGCCCGGGGATACGGCGGCCCGCAGGACCCGGCGATCCTGTTCACACCGGAGGAGATCGTGGCGGATCTGGGTGCCGATTCCGGGCTCGAAATCGACACGGCCCGGGAGGTTCTGCGCCCGACCGAGAGCGGGGACGCGATCGACGCCCTGGTCGTGGCGCGGAAACCCATGCCCGAGCAGTAGCCGTGGTACGACGCCGCGGCGGCTGTGGCACTTCCCGTCGCATGGTGCGGGACGAGCATCTGTGCGCTCGCCCGGCGCCCACGGACAGCCGGATCGGGCCAGTGACCTCCCGCGGCGACACGGACGGCGGCGGCGCCGCGCATCGAGCCGGTTACCCGGCGTCCGCGACGGACCGCGGCGTCAGGAACTCCACTGCCGGAACCACGGCACGAGGGTTTCGGCGATAGTGTCGAAACCCTTCCGGAAGGAATGCGGCTGGCCCGGTATCACCCGCACCTCGGCGGCATCGGCGGCGTCCGGGATACCGAACGGATCGCTCCCGCCGTTGATCACCACCACCTCGGTGGCACCGGCGGCCAGCAGTTCGTCGCGACGGGATTTCTCCGGCTTTCCGGGCGGGTGCAGCGGAAACGACAGGGCGACCACTCCACGCGCACCGACCTCGACCGCGGTCCGGCACGCCACCCGGGCTCCATTGCTGCGCCCACCCTGTACCAGCGGCAGATCCGGCCCGAGCTGCGCGCGCAGCGCGGCGGTCAGCTCCACCCAGGCCCGGTCCTGGGGCTCGGGTTTGCCGGGTGCGCGACGCCCGGCCACCCGGTACGGCTGCAACACCCGCGCCACCACCCCACCGGCGGCCAGCGCGGTATCGCGCACTGTCGTGATGTCCGCGGAGTCCACGCCGCCGCCCGCGCCGTGGGTGAAGACCAGCAGAAACGCCGGGGCATCCGGGTAATCGATCTCGGCCTCCGCGGGCCCCGATTCCGTTTCGATCCGCACGCCCAACCCTAACGGGCGAAGCCTTCCGAAACGCCCGCGGCGCACGCGAGCGGAGGTACGCCGACCAGGCCGTTATATCGGCGAGCCTCGTCGGTCGCCGACCGATATCGGACCGAAACCGCTGGTGGGGACGTTGTGGCTGTTCCGCGCATCACAATGCGGCGCGACTCCGTTGCCGACTGCCTTACTCGCCGGTAATATAATGAATAAGTTACCCGCGAGTAGCCTGTCGTTACCCGGCAGCTACCCGACGGCAACCGACGGGCGGGAACGGTATGGACACCGACCGCACCCGACTCAACGGAGAGTGAGTATCACAATGGGTCATTACAAGAGCAACGTCCGCGACCTGGAGTTCAACCTCTTCGAGGTACTCGGCCTGGGCAGCATTCTGGACTCCGGCGCCTACGGCGATCTCGACGCCGACACCGTCAAGGAGATGCTGAACGAGGTGCGCCGGCTGGCCGAGGGACCGCTCGGCGAATCCTTCGCCGACGCCGACCGCAACCCCCCGGTCTTCGACCCCGAAACTCATACCGTCTCCATCCCCGAATCGTTCAAGAAGAGCTACCGCACCCTGCAGGAAGGCGGCTGGGACTCCTACGCCGTCGATCCCGAGCTCGGCGGTATCGACTTCCCCCGCGCCGCCTACTGGGCCATCGCCGAACTGGTGCTGGGCGCCCAGCCCGCGGCCTTCATGTACGCCGCCGGCCCCGGCTTCGCCAACATCTTCTACAACAACGCCACCGAAGAGCAGAAGAAGTGGGCCAAGATCGCCGTCGAGCAGGGCTGGGGCGCCACCATGGTGCTCACCGAGCCCGACGCCGGCTCCGATGTCGGCGCCGGCCGCACCAAGGCGGTACAGCAGGAGGACGGCTCCTGGCATATCGAGGGCGTGAAGCGCTTCATCACCTCGGCCGACTCCGATGACCTCTTCCCGAACATCATGCACCTGGTGCTGGCCCGCCCCGAAGGCGCCGGCCCGGGCACCAAGGGCCTGTCGCTGTTCTTCGTACCGAAGTTCCACTTCGACCACGAGACCGGCGAACTGGGCGAGCGCAACGGTGTCTTCGTCACCAATGTCGAGCACAAGATGGGCCTGAAGGTCTCGGCCACCTGTGAGGTCACCTTCGGCGGCCACGGTGTGCCGGCCCAGGGCTGGCTCGTCGGCGAGGTCCACCAGGGCATCGCGCAGATGTTCGAGGTCATCGAGCACGCGCGAATGATGGTCGGCACCAAGGCGATCGCAACACTGTCCACCGGTTACCTCAACGCACTGGACTACGCCAAACAGCGCGTCCAGGGCGCCGATCTCACCCGGATGACCGACAAGACCGCGCCGCGCGTCAGCATCACCCACCACCCGGATGTGCGTCGCAGCCTGGCCACCCAGAAGGCCTACGCCGAAGGCCTGCGCGCGGTGTACCTCTACACCGCCGCCCACCAGGACGCCGATGTCGCGGCCGCCGTCTCCGGCGCGGACGCCGACACCGCCGCCCGCGTCAACGATCTGCTGCTGCCGATCGTCAAGGGCGTCGGCTCCGAGCGGGCCTACCAGTACCTCACCGAATCGCTGCAGACCCTGGGCGGTTCCGGGTTCCTGCAGGACTACCCGATCGAGCAGTACATCCGCGACGCGAAGATCGACTCGCTCTACGAGGGCACCACCGCCATCCAGGCCCAGGACTTCTTCTTCCGCAAGATCGCCCGCGATCGCGGTGTGGCCCTGGCGCACGTCGCCGGCCAGATCCAGAAGTTCATCGACGCCGAAGCCGGCAACGGCCGCCTCAAGGGCGAGCGGAAACTGCTCGCGACGGCGCTCGAGGATGTGCAGGCCATGGCCGCCACCCTCACCGGACACCTGATGGGTGCCCAGGAGCAGTCCGACGAGCTGTACAAGGTGGGCCTCGGTTCGGTCCGCTTCCTGCTCTCGGTCGGCGACCTGCTCATCGGCTGGCAGCTGCTGCGCCACGCCGAGGTCGCGGGCGCGGCCCTCGACGCGGGCGCCGAAGGCGCGGACAAGAACTTCTACCAGGGCAAGGTCGCCGTGGCCCAGTTCTTCGCCCGCAACATCCTGCCGGAACTGACCGCCACCCGCGCCGTCCTGGCCAACCTCGACAACGACATCATGGAGCTCGACGAAGCCGCGTTCTGAGTTCTCTGGCGCCGCCTCCGGCGTCGAGACCCCGTGGTCTCGAAGTTTCGGCCTCGAGATCCGAGCTTCGCGCATGCGACATGCGGTCGGCCTTCTACGGAAGGCCGACCGTTGAGCATCTCCGGCCGAGGGCGGGACAGGCTGAACCCTTTGAGGCGTCTCGTAGAACTCGACGCATGGAGTTGCGTCGGCATTCGATGTCCAGGTCCGATGCCGACCCGGTCGCACTGCCGAACTCGAATCCGGCCCATCCATAGCGGCCACTGCGCCCACGGCCGACGCCAGCGCACCGGATCCAGGAATTCAAGCGGTCCAGGCTCCCGATATCGCCGTCGATCTCGTCAGGGTTGTTCATATCGATCCGAGCGGCCCTCGCCGCCGACGTCGGCCCGTCGGCGACGCGCGGGCTCCGGAACTCAGCCGCGAGTACATCGCGGAGATCCGCGACGGCAAAGGCGTCAAGTGTCCGAGGCTGCGCCGAGCTCGGGCTTGCGTCGTGTCAGGGCCGGGGCGGGGCACCACTACCCAGTCTTTGCTGTACCGCCTTCGCAGGTTGCCGGCTGCCGGGGTCGAGTTCGTGTCGGGGATTCGATGAGCAGTGCGGCGAGCGCGGGTATGCTCACCTGATCCCGGAACCCGCACGGCCTGTGGGGGTTCCGAGGTCCGTGCGGCTCATTTCTGTTGTGTTCTGCTCTGTCTTGGGAGGTTGTCGTGCGTATCGGTCGATTGGTGTCGGTTGTTGCTGCGGTGATGCTCGCCGCGCTCGTCACCGGCGGTGGTCCTGCCACCGGACAGAGCGATTACGCGCAGACCGGGCTTACCCTGCACAACCAGTACCGGGCCAAGCATGGCTCTCCGGCCATGACCTTGACCCAGAGCCTGAATGCCGCGGCCCAGAAATGCGCGCAGTACTACGCCCAAAAGCGCACGATCGATCACAGCTGCCCCTACAAGAACGGGGCCGGGGAGAACCTCGTCGGAGGAGAGGGCAGCTGGGACGGCGTCCCCTTTGTCCAGATGGGCACGAAGATGTGGTACGACGAGGTCAAGGCCTACGACTTCAACAACCCCGGGTTCAGCATGGCAACGGGTCATTTCACGCAGTTGGTGTGGAAGGCCAGCACCCGACTCGGTATCGGGTACGCCTCGGAGGGCGGCTACACCGCCGCCGTCGCTCTCTACAACCCGGCCGGCAACGTAGAGGGGCAGTTCCCCCAGAACGTGGCACGCCCGCGCTGAGCCGGGCCTGTCCACGGCATCATCCCGGCCGTAGTGGCTGGGCAGGTGAACTTCAGTGGCGTTTCCAGGTGAATTCGAGCGTCTGCCTGATTCGACATTGTGGGATCCGCTGGAACTCGTCCAGTTTCAATGCCCGCGGCGGATACTTCTCGCGCCGTCATCGGCCGGCCACGCCGAACTCGCAACCTGGTCTTCACCCTCCACCGGACGCGAATCCCGGGCCCAGGTCTACATGCCGGCCTCCCGCACCGGCAGCCGCCTCCACCTCGCCATCGCCGAAGGCGGCGTCGAAAACACAGCACCCCGCGGGGCGGCTGTGATCATGGCAAGATGACCCTCTGAGTCGCCGCGCCGCCCAGCAGGAGGACATCGAGAATGACGCCCCGCCCGCTGTCCGTCCTAGTGCGTACCGGAGTTGCCGGGGCCGTCGCGGCCCTGGTGCTGGCCGGTCCGGCGGTGGCGGATCCGAACAATGTGAACCCGATTCCCGGTATCAACGGCGAACCCCGCGGTCTGCCGACGCTGCCCGGGGACACCCAGGCCATCTACCAGGTGACGGGTATGGACAGCCCCAACCGGACTCAGCGGGTGAATGTGCTGGGCACCGACCTGGGGGTGATGTGGGACGACGGAGCCGGCACCATGCTTACCGCGTTCGGCGATTCCGCCGGTCTCGGGGTGCCGAATCTGCTGGCCGGCAGTGTATGGGCGTGGACCAGCAACGCCTTGTTCTTCAGCCACACCAGGGATCCGGCCCGCGGCATCGTCTTCGACGGCGCGGTCCCGAATCCGCTGCCCAGCCCGAAGATTCCGGGGATCGAGATCAGTTTCATCCCGACCGCCGGTATCTCGGTGGGCGGCGTGCAGTACCTGAGCATGATGTCGGTGAGGGAGTGGGGCGACCACGGCCTGTGGTCCACCAACTTCGCCACGCTCGCCGCGTCCGGTGACGGCGGGCGGACCTGGGCGCAGTTGCCGACCACGCGCCGGGCGAATGTGGACGGCCACGAGCGGTTCCAGCAGAACGCGTTCGTGAAGGACGACGGATTCGTGTACCGCTACGGCACTCCGGCGGGCCGGAACCATCCCGGGTACGTGTCCCGGGTACGGGAAGCCGATATCGCGAATATCGACGCCTACGAGTACTGGGATGGGCAGGGCTGGAAGCCGAACGACGCCAGAGCCGCCGTGCCGGTCGTCGACGGGGTGGCCGAGCTGTCGGTGCAGTGGAACGACCATCTGCGCAAGTTCGTGATGCTGACCACCGATCCGTACAACTCGGTGGTGCTGCGCACCGCGGACGCGCCGCAGGGTCCGTGGAGCACGCCCCGGGTGCTGCTGGAAGCGGCTGCTCTGCCGACGGCGTACGCGCCCATGATCTTCCCCTACCAGACCGGCAGCGACCTGTACTTCCTGCTCACCGTGCATCGCCAGTACAACGTGCTCCTGATGCGCACCCCGCTGTAACCCCCTCGGAGACGACAGTGCCCGCCCCGGCTCACCGGGGCGGGCACTGTGTCGTTTCTCAGCGCGAACCGGGACGGCTGCTGGGCCGGCTGCTGGGGGCGCTACCGCTGGGCTGACTGCCGCCGCTCGGCTCGTCGGTCGATTCTTCCGGCTTCTTGTCCTCCGGTGACTCGCATTTGACCTCCGGCACCGGGTCGTACTTCACCGTCCGGGTGTGCCGGGAGACCTCCGCTCCGGTGTTGATATCGGTGATCACCCTGGTGTCGGAGATGGTGAATCCGGGAGCGCCCGTGGAGGCGATGCAGTCGTCACCCTCGGGCAGGGTGATGGTTTCCGGTTCCGTCGGCTTGGTCTTGTCGCCGGTGATCGATTCCACGTTCACCGTCTTGGTACCCCAGATGCGTACGGTCACCTCGGAGCTGTCGGCCATGGCCTGGATGTAGATGCCGTGCGGGGTGTTGTTACGGAACTGCAGGTCGATGGCGCCGTCGAATACGGTCGCTTCGCGGGCCGCCGGATAGCGGGAGATGTAGTAGCTGTGTTCGGTGTGGCCGGCGTCTTCCAGGCCCGCGAAATAGGCCGCGTTGTAGAGGGTGGTGGCGAACTGGCTGATCCCGCCGCCCACCGCTTTGCTGGGCCGGCCGTGATCGATGATGCCCGATTCCACATAGCCTTCGGCGGCGGTACGCGGCCCGGTGTGGGTGTTGAGCGAGAAGGTGTCGCCGGGCTTGACGACCGCACCGTCGACCTCCTGCGCCACCGTTCGGATGTTCACCCCGGACGGGCCGGTGAAACCGCTGGTGGTGAACTCGCCCATCGTTTCGTTGATACCGAGCGCCTCGGCGGCCTGCGTGGTGAGCTTGGGTTCGATCCGCTCGTAGATCGCCGGTGTGGTGCGCGGGGCGCCGGTGGCGGCGAGCATCGCCGGCAGCTGCTCCAGCGTTTTGGCCCAGTTGACCTTGTCGCCGACCACGGCGGGCACGACGGTGGGCGACCCGGAGAAGGTGAAGGTCGCGTCCTTCGGTTCGACTTCGGTAGCGGCCAGCTGTGGAGCGAGCAGATCGGTGGCCACCTTGTGGTCGAACTCGACCCGCAGCCCGCCGTGCCCGTCCGGTACGAAACCGACGATCGTGGCGATCTGCTCGGGGCTCAGCGCGGCAGTGGCGTCTCCCTTACCGGTGTAGGACACCGGCGCGCTCACCGCGGGTTCGGCGATCTGGTGCATGGCCGCATCGATCGCGTCCTGACGGACGGCGGGCGGCGCCACGGCGACCGGCAGATCCAGGGTGCTCGCGGTCGCCCACTGCTCGGTGATGACCGTGCGGGCCGCGGCGAGGTCCAGGACGCGGCCCGATACGGGGTTCACCTCGACCGGCCGCGTGCCCTCGAAATGGATACCGCCTTCGACGGGCGGCTGGTCGTGCACCTTCAGTTCGTCGAAGGTCCGGCTCAGCGCTGCCTCGTCGACCGAGCTGGCCACCGTGACCTTGCGGGTGGCCACGAAGGACAGCAGCCGCGAAGCCGGATTGAGCGGCTGACCGCCCACTCGCTCCCAGGTCGCCTCCCAGTCCACGCCGAGGCCGGCCGCGGCCGGAACCAGCTGGGTCTGCACATCGGCGATCTTCACCGGGACGACTTCGCCGGACCGAGGGTCGAGGGTTTCCTGTAGTTTCGCTCGGGCGTCGTCTTTGTCCATGCCGCCGATGGCGACCCCGGCGACCTCGACGCCGCGCGGAATCTTGCCCGAGGTCATCACCAGGTCGGCGATATAGCCCACGAGCGCGACACCGAACACGATCGCGGCGGCCAACAGGATGCGCCGGGCGTTCGCGGAGTCGCGCAGCCAGGACCGGGCGGCGGAGAAACGACCGCTGTCGTCACCGGACCCACCGGTGCCGCGGCCCCCGCCCGGCCCGCCCGGCCCGCGCGGTGGCGCGGGCGGATCGGATCTGTCGCCGTGCGCCATGATATCCGCGCTGGTCGGGTTGTTCGGGTGGCCCGGCCAGGAGGACGGTCCCCCGGAGAGCCGCTGGTTCAGCGCGCTCGAATCGAAGACCTCGGTCGGCGCGTCGTCCGGGTCCGCGTCGGCGAACGCGGCGGGCGCGGGCGCGGCGGTGGGCAGCGGGAACTGCTGGGTGGTGTACTCGGGCCCGGTGGGGTCGGCCGGGACGGGGCCGGGCGGAGTGGACGGCCCGGGACCGGGGCGGCGGGCAGGGCCGGGCGGTCGAGCCGGACCGGCGGGTCCGCCGGAACCCGAGGGGGCACCGGGGCCCGGGGAAGGTCCGGGACCGGAGGGCGCCATCGCGCCGGGGCCGTGGGAAGGCCTGGCGTCGGAAGGCACTGCTTGTCCGGGAGCGTGGGAAGGCCTGGCGCCGGTTGGGGCCGCCGATCCAGGGCCCGTGGAGGGCCGGGCGTCCGTGGCGGATGGTCCGGGACCTGTGGAAGGCCGGGCACCGGTGGGTCCTGCCGGTCCGGGACCGGACGGTGCCGGGGCGCCGGGCTCGCGGCCGGGCGGTCCCGGTCGAGCGGGGCGAGGAACTTCCGGATCGTGGGGCGAGGGGTGGGGAGAAGCGCCGCCGGAAACCGGACCGGACGGCGTGGGGGCCTGGTCCGATTCGGACCGCTGCGCCGCGGAGCCGGTGCTGGGGTTCAGCCAGGAGCTGCCGCCGCGCCAGCCGGGGGCGACATTGTCGGCCTGTTCGACCGGTTCGGTCGGTGCGGACGGCTGCTGACCCTGCTGGGCGCGGCCGGTATCGAGCAGCTGACGTAGGCCGCCGTCGATCGGCTGCGGGCGGCCGTGGTCGCGTCTGTCACCTCGGTCGGTGTTCGATTCGCTGCTCACGAACCGTCCTCCCCAATCGATACTTCGGGGACTCGCGGGGTGCGAGCCTTCGCCAACGATAGTTGTCCGAACTGTAATCTTCAGTGCCGGATCGATCACAGCTGCGCCATCTGGATAGCCACTGACGTCGCAGTTGGGACATATCGCCCGAACAAAGCCCTGGACAGCAAAGTGGCCCCGTGCAGTCGCCGGGTCGGGGGTCAGGCGAATGCACGGAGCCGACCGGTATATCGGCGCCGCACGCGGGTCGTTACACACGAACTCGACGAATGTTCTCGAGCGGCGGGCACAATCGGGGACGGCATGCGATCCGACCTCTACGAGTAAGGGGACGCGAGATGCAGTTGGGCATGATCGGGCTCGGCCGGATGGGGGCCAATATCGTGCGGCGGATCGTCGCGGCCGGTCATACGGCGGTGGGCTGCGAACGCCACGCCGACGTGATCGACGAGCTCACCGCCGAACTCGGCGACAGCTTCCGGGGCAGCACCGACCTGGCGGAGTTCGTCGCCGACCTCGACACGCCCCGTGTGGTCTGGGTGATGATTCCGGCCGGTCTCACCGGCCACACGGTCGACCAGCTGGCGGAATTGCTGGAGCCCGGCGATATCGTCATCGACGGCGGCAACAGCCGGTACCACGACGATATCGCCCGGGCCGCGCAGCTGGCCCCGCTCGGTATCCACTACCTCGATATCGGCACCTCGGGCGGGGTGTTCGGCCGCGACCGCGGGTTCTGCCTGATGATCGGCGGCGAGCCGGCGCCGGTGCGGTACCTGGAACCACTGCTGCGGGCCATCGCGCCCGGCGTCGCGGCCGCGCCGCGGACCCCCGGGCGGACGGGAGAGCCCGGACCGGCCGAAGAGGGTTATCTGCACTGCGGTCCCGCGGGGGCGGGCCATTTCGTGAAAATGGTGCACAACGGGATCGAGTACGGCGTCATGGCGGCCTACGCCGAGGGGTTCAACATCATGCACAAGGCCGACTACGGCAACCGCGCCGGCGGCGAGTACTCCGCGGAGGAGACCCCACTCGAACATCCGGAGTACTACCGGTACGACATCGATATCGCGGAGGTCGCCGAGGTCTGGCGGCGCGGGTCGGTGGTGGCGTCCTGGTTGCTCGACCTCACGGCGACCCAACTGCACGCCGACCCGAATCTGGATTCCTTCGGCGGCCGGGTCTCCGATTCCGGAGAAGGACGCTGGACCCTCGACGCCGCGGTGGATATCGGAGTACCGGCTCCGGTGCTCTCGGCGGCGCTCTTCCAGCGTTTCGCGTCACGCGGGGAATCGGCGTACGCGGACAAGGCGCTGTCCGCGATGCGCGAAGCCTTCGGCGGGCATCACGAGCTGCCCGGATCAAGCTAGAAACCGGGACCGTGACGGGCAGTCGACCCCATCTCCACCGATCGGCGCGCGCCGCCGACCGGCCGGAACGGATTGCGGCCACCGCTGCATCGATCCCGGCCGGTGCGGGATTCTCGCCGGTGTGCCGGGCGCCGGCTTCCCGGGTGTTCACCGGGCCCGTCCGGCCGAGAGGTCGGAATCAACCCACGGACCAGAGAGCACGCGATACCGCGCCCACCGGGCGCGAAGGTGCCCCGACCTTCCCGATCGGGGCACCTCCTCTCCCCTGCGCCGGTCCGGAGTCGGCCGCGGCTGTGGGCGCTTCCCTCACCCGCCGAACGGACCCGTACCCGGCCGGTTCAGCGCTCCAGAATGGCGACCACGCCCTGACCGCCCGCGGCGCAGATGGAGATGAGCGCCCGGCCCGACCCCTTCTCCGCCAGCTGTTTGGCGGCCTGGGCGACGATCCGGCCGCCGGTGGCGGCGAACGGATGCCCGGCGGCCAGCGAGGAACCGTTGACGTTCAGTTTGGTGCGGTCGATCGAGCCCAGCGCCCCGTCGAGGCCCAGCCGCTCCTTGCAGTACTGATCCGATTCCCAGGCCTGCAGGGTGGCCAGTACCACCGAGGCGAAGGCCTCGTGGATCTCGTAGAAATCGAAATCCTGCAGGGTCAGGCCGTTGCGGGCGAGCAGCCGCGGCACCGCGTAGGTGGGGGCCATGAGCAGGCCGTCGGGGCCGTGGATGTAGTCGACGGCGGCGACTTCGCTGTCCACCAGATGCGCGAGGACCGGCAGATTGCGCTCGGCCGCCCATTCGTCGCTGGACAGCAGCACCGCCGACGCGCCGTCGGTGAGCGGGGTGGAGTTGCCCGCCGTCATGGTGGCGTCGCCCAGCTTCACCCCGAAGACCGGCTTCAGCGTGCCCAGCTTCTCCAGCGAGGAGTTCGGGCGCAGATTGTCGTCGCGGGTGAGGCCGAGGAACGGGGTCACCAGATCGTCGAAGAAGCCGCGCTCGTAGGCGGCGGCCATGTTCTTGTGCGACAGATAGGCCAGTTCGTCCTGGGCGTCGCGGGAGACCCCGAACTCCTTGGCCGTGATCGCGGCGTGCTCGCCCATCGACAGGCCGGTGCGGGGTTCGGCATTGCGCGGGATCTCGATACCGACCATGCCCGGGCGCAGCTGACCGACCAGTTTGAGCCGCTCGGCATTGGTGCGGGCACGGTTGATGTTCAGCATCCACTCACGCATCCGCTCGCTGACCCCGATCGGCGCGTCGGAGGTGGTGTCGGTGCCGCCACCGATACCCACCTCGATCCGGCCGGCCGCGATCGCGTCGCCGACGGTGACGACCGCCTGCAGGCCGGTACCGCAGGCCAGCTGCAGATCGTGAGCGGGGGTGTAGGGGCTGAGCCGGCTACCCAGCACACTCTCCCGGATCAGGCCGTGCTCACCGACCCGCTTGAGCACCGCGCCGCCGGCGACCATGCCCAGCCGCTCCGATTGCAGGCCGAAGCGGCTCACCAGTCCGTCCAGCGTGGCGGTGAACATGTCCTGGTTGGAGGCGTGGGCGTAGGCCTTGTCGGAACGCGCGAACGGGATGCGGTTACCGCCGAGGATCGCTACCGGACGGGTCGAACGGGATGTGGTGGTCACTCGGGTCTCCCAGGTTGTCGAGTTGGCGAGAGGGTCGGGTGCTCCGGGCCCGGGCCGCGGCTCCCCGCCACGGCGTCCGACGCCCGCCCGCGCTCGGTTTACGATAAACTTACTCCGGAGTAAGTTCAATGTCGACACCGCCTCCGGCGACTCCCGACACCACATCGAGCAACAGGAAAAGGTGGGAACTGTGGCAGCCAAGAGCAAGGGTGCACCCAACCTCTACGGATCGTTCGTCAACTCCGCGCCGGGCGGGTTCCTCGCGAACAAGCTGGGCCTGCCGAAACCGGAGAAGTTGCGGCGCTACGTGGCCGGCGAGCCGCCGCTACCCGGACCGGTGCTGCTGGGCGGTAAGGGCCGGGTCGCCGAACCGCTGCGGGCGCTGCTGGCCGAGGACTACACCTTCGCCGATTCCCTCACCACCGGCACCAAATACGGCGCGCTGGTCTTCGACGCCACCGGTATCGGCAGCATCGAGGATCTGTCTCAGCTCTTCGAGTTCTTCCAGCCGGCGATGCGCAGTATCGCGCCGTCGGGCCGGGTCCTGGTCATCGGCACCACCCCCGAACTCGCCGGCAGCGTGGACGGCCAGATCGCCCAGCGCGCGCTCGAGGGTTTCACCCGGTCGGTGGGCAAGGAGCTGCTGCGCGGCGCCACCGCGCAGCTGGTGTACCTGCACCCCGACGCCTCCCCGGCGGCCACCGGTCTCGCCTCGACCCTGCGGTTCGTGCTGTCCGCCAAATCGGCGTTCGTGGACGGTCAGGTGATCCGTGTCGGTAAGGACGACGCGGTCGCGCCCGCGAACTGGGACAAGCCGCTCGACGGCAAGGTCGCCGTGGTCACCGGTGCCGCCCGCGGGATCGGCGCCACCATCGCCGAGGTCTTCGCCCGCGACGGCGCGAAGGTCATCGTCGCCGATATCCCGGCCGCCGGTGAGGCCCTTGCCGAGACCGCGAACAAGGTGGGCGCCACCGCACTCGCGCTCGACGTCACCGCACCAGACGCCGCGCAGCGGCTCGCCGAATTCGCCACCGAACGTTTCGGCGGGATCGACATCATCGTGCACAACGCCGGGATCACCCGGGACAAACTGCTCGCGAATATGGACGAGGGCCGCTGGAACGCCGTCCTGAACGTGAATCTGGCCGCGCCGCACCGCATCACCCAGGGCCTGGTGGCCGCGGGCGCACTGAAGGAGGGCGGCCGCGTAGTGGATGTCTCGTCCATCGCGGGTATCGCCGGTAACCGCGGGCAGACCAACTACGGCGCCTCCAAGGCCGGCGTCATCGGCATGGTGAACGCCGAGGCCCCCGAACTGGCCGCGAAGGGCATCACCATCAACGCCGTGGCGCCCGGTTTCATCGAGACCGCCATGACCGCCGCGATCCCGCTGGCCACCCGGGAGGGCGGCCGGCTGATGGCCTCCCTGAACCAGGGCGGCCAGACCGTGGACGTCGCCGAAACCATCGCCTACTTCGCCAGCCCGGCCTCGAACGCGGTGAACGGCAATATCGTCCGGGTCTGCGGCCAGAGCATGATCGGCGCGTGATGACCGAGACCATCACCCTCGACGCACCGCCGAAGAACGGCGGCCTGTACGCACAGGCCGTACTCGGCGCGATACCGCTGGTCTCGGCGCGGAAATCCGACATCCCGGACCGGGCCGTCCGGCTCGACGGCTACCGGGTCGACCCGGATCACCTGGCGGCCTACTGCGCGGCCACCGGGCTGCGTTTCGGTGACACCCTGCCGCTCACCTACCCGTTCATCATCACCTTCCCGCTGGTGATGAAACTCGTGGTGCAGCGCGACTTCCCGTTCGTGGCGGTCGGCGCGGTGCACGCGGAGAACCTCATCGAACGCACCCGCGAGATCTCGGTGAGCGAACCGCTCGATATCACCGCGCATATCGAGAACCTGCGGGAACACCCCAAGGGCCTGCTGGTCGACGCGATCAGCGAGATCCGGGTGGGCCGGGAACTGGTGTGGCGGCAGGTCACCACCTTCCTGCACCAGCAGAAGACCTCGCTCTCGGGCGGCCCCAAGCCCGAACCGAAACCCGACGAGGTGCCGCCGCCCCCGCTGCGGACGTGGAAGGTGGACCAGAAGACGATCACCCGCTACGCGAACGCCTCCGGTGATCAGAACCCGATCCACACCTCGGCATTGGGTGCCAAGGCCTTCGGTTTCCCCCGGGCGATCGCGCACGGGATGTGGTCGGCGGCAACGATCCTCGCCACGGTCGAGGGCCGGGTCCCCGACAAGGTCTCCTACGCGGTCAAATTCGGCAAACCGATCCTGCTGCCGTCCACCGTGAACGTGTACGCCGATCAGGTCGAGCAGGGGTGGGATCTGGCCCTGAAGCATCCGAAGAAGGGCTATCCGCACCTCACCGCAACACTGCGCTGAAGTAGCGGCCCACTCGATGAAACCCCGCTCCGAACTCTTCGGGGCGGGGTTTCTATATCTGCCTACGAGCCATTTGACCTGGTCAGCGATACTATCATCAATGAAACTATCATCCATGATAGTAATCGGGGCCCAGAAACACCCGGCGGAACGATCACCACCTCGGCATCGTGTTCGAAGAGTGCTGGATAGCGATCCGAGAGGGCTATCGGCACCTCACCGCCACACTGCGTTGAGGCGGCGGCCCACACGCGGGAACCCCGCTTCGGAGCGATCCGGGTCGCTGCGCGCTTCGCTACTCGGCTATCACGCGGTCCGGAGCAGATCTACCGCTTCGTGCATTCCATACACATTGATCAGTGAGTCCAGTACCTGGTCGACAGTCACCGGTGGGTTTCTGCGCCGGCCCACAATCGCCTCGACTGCCCGGAGCGCGGTCTCGGGCGAAACAGCCACGGTGTCGGCAGCGAACTGCGCTGGTTTGATGATCTGGATGTGTTTCGGCACAGCCGAAGCCGGGAAATGACGCACGTTCTCGGTCACGAGGGCCCCGGCCCCGCCGACAAGCGCGGCGGCGAGCACATGCTCGTCGTCGGGGTCTTGGAGACCGAAGGTGCCCTCGTGGGGCTCCCACCCTTTCACGAGGGCATCATCGAACGCCCCTTGCATCTGCAGGGTGAGCCGCTTCGCTCGCGCTGCGGCTTCTTCCGGGTCGACCTCGTACCTCTGGCCGAGCTTGATGGCCTCATGAGTCTCCAGCTCTTCGAGGATCGCGTCGGACCATAGCGGGCGATATAGGCCCTCGATCGCCAGCGACAGCAAAAAATCGCGCTGGAGGCTGGGCCACAGGACGCACGTATCCAAGAGGGCGGCGAACATGCCGGGATTATTTCAGCCCTTGGCTTTTCGGCGTCGCTCGGCAACGAGATGGCGGACCTCGCGCAGCTGCTCACGCACCTTCGCTGGGTCTTCTTCGGCGTCGATGTCGACTCCCATCGCCGCCAACGCGTCGTATTGCCCCTGACGCCGTGCCTCTCGGTATGTCAGGACGTCGTCCAGGCGGAGCCGGTGACGTGTGCCTACACGTTCGGCAGGCAGCTCCTGTTTGTCGATGAGCCGGATCACGGTCGGTCGACTGACACCGAGGAGGTCGGCTGCCTGCTGCGAGGTCAGCGTCATGCTGTGCGGTGCCACGGTGACGGCTTTGCCTGCCATCAGGGCGGCCACGATTTGTTTGAGAGCCTGGTGGACTTCCGCTGGGAGTTCGATCCGATCGTGCTCGTCGACACCGACCAGCGCATAGCTGGGGTTCGGCTTGGAGCCGGAGTCCCTCAGCCGCTCATGAGCAGCAAGGAAGCTGAACACGGACGTGAGGCTCTCGCGGTCCTCGTCCGGTATGAACGTCCTTTCCTCCAACGCTCGCGCAGTCACGCGACACCTCCTCAAATGAACGTTCCGAAAGTAATTTCGGAACGTTCGAATAGTGTGTCACGTCTCGGCTGAATATGTCGAGCAGAGTCCGGTCACACGCCGATATCGAATCGGTGCGACCCAACCACGACAGACCAGGGGTTATAGGCATCATGGCTCCGGGCCTTGGTCCCGGTCTCAGGCCTGTTCGGCGGATCTCCCTGCTCGATCAGGGGTCGAGACTGTTGATACTGTCACCGAAGCCAACCACCGTCGGCGGCGAGGATATCGGCCAGTCCGCTCACTGCCAGCCAACATCGCTCGGCCCGGATCTCGGCCGCGCTGAGATGCGGAAGAACCACCACCTCGGCATCGTGCTCGAAGAGGTGCTGAACGGCGATCAGCGTCGCCAGTTTCGGCGCCGAGGGTGCGGTGATCGTGAACACCACCTTCAAGTGATGACGAGCGACGAGGCCGTCCAGATCAGGCGTGTCGGTGTTGTACCTGCCCACAACGACCGCGCGTCGTCGCCGATCCTCGGTGGTCACGACCGACTCTCCCTACCGACCGAGCATTCACGGATCGCCGCGACCAGCGCCATCCCCGAGGGCTGCGTCCCGGTGACGCGGGGTTGCGTTACCCAGGTGCGGAAGGCCTCGCTACGTCGGGACGGCGAGGGCAACACGATGGTGCCGCTCCGTACCACCGACACGTTGAGGCGGAACATTTCGGCGAAAAGCATGGTCTCGTCGGGGATGTCAGGAGTGATCAGAAACGTCCACCGGCCTGAACGGGGATGCGAGATCACCGGCCCTGAAAGTAGGCCACGCCCGAGCAGCGAGCGATGTGCCGCCGCACCCAACTCGGCGGGCATCGTGACTGCACCGAGGTGAGGCCCGGCCGCGACGACGATCCTTTCTGTTTCTGGCTGCACCACTGCCGCCAGTCCGCACGAGCGGTAGAAGGCGCATCGGGTCGTGGGCGTATCTCCGCAGTGAGCACCTGCTTTCTCATTCATGACGAAGCGCCCTTGGGTTCGGCGGCAAGGGCGTGACAGGCGCGGAGAGCAGCGAGACTCTGATCGTTGTGTGGTTCGCGATACCGGTGCGCTCCGCACCGGAATGCCGAGATGGTGCCTGTTCCAGCAGGTTCGGAGTCACATCTATAAGCGGTCTGCTCCGCAAGGCGGAAACAGTCGCGGCGAATTCGGCACGTACGCGCGCGGTTCGCTCGTTGGTCGGCTGAGGTATGTAATCGGTAGGCGCCGACCGAAGACGCGCGGCGATTCGATACAGAACCGCGTTATCAGCAGACACGCCACACCTCGGCCGGATGTGCGGCACGCCACCGGGCGATCACACCGTCTACCTCGCGTTGCGCGGTAGGTTGCTCGGCGGCAGTCGGCGTATCACGGGCGCGAACGTCCTGGGCACATGCGCGGTCGTGGCTTTCGCTCTCACTCCACAGGTGCAGCGTCGTGGACATCGCCTGGTTGGTCGTCGGCCTCGGTGGCAACGGCGGGGTCGGGGTTCTCTCATTGCGCTCGCGATGCATGGTGCCTCCTGACGGATCTCGGTTGACCGGCACCCGGCGCCGGGGCCTTCCCTCGGCCGGCGATATACGTCGCCGTTTCGACCGTTGATCTCTGTATTCACCCGGCGCCGGGGCCGCTTTCAGCGTCACGCACCCGAAGCTGCTGTAGGAGCCTCGAAAAGCCCACGGAGGGAATACGCTTCGGATAACGAGTACGTTGACCGCTGCTCCGAGGGGTGGAATGACTGTCAGCAGATGGACGAGCATGGAAGTGCGGGCACTCCGCGTGGCCGCGCTCCGCGAAACTCAAGAGGAGTTCGCCGAACGCGCCGGGTACATGCTCCCGACCATCAAGAAATGGCACCGGGCGACATGGGACAAGCCGGTACGGGGTCGTTCCGCCGAAGCACTCGACACAATGCTGCGCGAGTTGGACGATGAGCAACGTGCCCGGTTCGATACAGAGACCGCAGCCGTGGGTGGCCCGATACCTCGTGGCGCCGAGGTCGTGGGCCGGCCGGGCATGGCACTCGGGACGTATGCGTGGGAAGTCGACAGTGATGTGAGACGTCGTGAATTCGGAAAGCTGGCCACTGCGGTAACCGCGTCCGCGGTTGGTTGGTCGTGCGGGGACCATATCGGAGCGGCGGACGCGCAGCGACTGCTGGCGGCTGTCGACGAACTGTATGAACGAGACCAGCAAATGGGTGGCGGTGCCCTGGTCCAATTCGCGCTCGAACAGCTGGCATACGCCAAGCACACTCTCGACACAGCAAGCTACGACACCGCAGCCGGCAACGCATTCGCCTCGGCCGCAGGCCATCTGGCTGTGCTCGCGGGCTGGTTGGCCTACGACTCCGACCTTCACCAGGTGGCACGGCGCTGCTACGCCGATGCACTCGCGCTGGCGAGCGAGGCAGGTGACGAGGACCTGATCGCTCAGATCTGCCTATGTGCGGCGAATCAGTCAATTGTGCTTGCGCGCAGCGGACAGAGCAGCCCTTACCACGCCCTGAAGTTGATCGACCGTGCCCGCACGCTGGCGCACGGCCGCCCGCCGGGCCGGATTCACGCTTTGATCGCTGGGCGGGAGGCTTCGGCACGCGGGTTGCTGGGTGACCGGATCGGATTCGGTCGCGCGGTCGCCACCGCGTGGCGGGAAGTGGAACATGCCATCTGCTATGAGCCGCTGGAAGAGTGCCCACAACTGTTGCGGTTCGTGACACCTGCAGAGATCCGTGGGCTAGAGGCACGCGGTTACGGCGAGATCGGTGAGATCCGCAAAAGCATCGAACTACTCGATGCCTCGGCATCGGAGGAGGCAGGCACCCGCAATGCCGTGAACGATCGAGCGCACGCGGCGGTGGCGCATGTCCGCATGGGCGATATCCAGTCGGCCCTCGCCTTGGGGACGGCTGTACTCACCGAACTGGAGAACGTCACGTCGGGCCGGACACTGCGAGTACTGGACCCGGTACGCACCGTCGACCATCCTGCGGCTGAAGAGTTCCGCGATCGGTTCGCGGCGCTGGAGAATGCCACACGTAAGGAAAGCGCATGATCGAACCGGAATTCCGGCGTTACTCCGCCGCCCATGCCCGCGAAATACGAGACATCGTCGAAGACATCTACCGGCGTTCCTACGTCGATGCGATCGCCTCGGGCGACCCGTTCGAATCCATTGCGGCATTTATGCACAGGTTCGATGCCTACACCGATCCCGCTCGCAACCGGGGGTTCGACCTGGTGGCGGCATATATCGACGGGGCACCGGCAGGGCAGACCTGGGGCTGGCCGCTGTCACCAGGCGCGGCGGGATGGGGCGGGCTGCACCTGGACGACGGCGGGCTGAATGACTCCGATCTGGAGGAGTTCACAATCGAGACTGGTGAACGAACCTTCGCTCTCTCGGAGATCATGGTGTGCGTCGAGTACACCGGGCGCGGACTCGCTCGCGCCTTGCACGACCAACTGTTGGCGGGTCGCCCCGAGCAGCGGGCGACGCTGCTCGTGAACCCGGGCAACGAGCGCGCTTACGCCCGGTATCGGAAGTGGGGGTGGTACCGGGTCGGTTGGCAACGTCCGGACTGGGATAACGCCCCAAGGTTCGATGTGCTGATGCGAGACCTGCCGCTCTGAACCGAGACAGCTCAACGAACAAATCATTCTGGGCGAGTGCGCGTTCCTATCGTTCCAGGCCCGCCAGCAGGTATGAAGGCGATGACCTCGGGTTATCGCCAGCGGGAGAATTGGACCGCAGGGCGAACCGACTCCGGACCTTTCATTACGAGGGTCGAGCGGAGCTCCTGGCAGGACCTTTTGCGTGAGTGTCTGACCTGTCTGATGTGTCGGCCTGGTTTGTATTGGTGTCAGCGTTGGTGTCACGACTGGTGTCATCCAGGCACCAAGGCTGACCGACGTGGCAAGCACGGAAGACACGACCACTCCACACTGCCCGACTTGGACCGGTCCACGATCAGGGCGGTTCGCCCCTCCGGCAGCTCGAAGTGGACGGTGCGACTGGCGCTGCTGTCGTCGGCGGCGTCGTCGACATGTCGTCACCGACCCACTTCACCCCCAGCTCGGGCGTGGCCCGAAACCATAGGTCACAAGGGTTGTTTGGCTGTTCGCCAGATATCCGGATGTGCTGGTGGCGGAGCAGCGCTTGTAGCGTGTGGTCCCGTTCTGGTCCCGCCCCCATAGACATTTAGCCATGTCTTACATTGTCGCTACTTGGGCGTGGCGCCCTTTCGAAACATGACTTCGGGAAGGCCTCGGCGCATTGCGGACCGTCGGCTTAACACCACGCCGGGGCACCCTGGCTCTGCTGCAAAGATGCCGACGTTTGGCCGTCCGCTGGGACGTCGCTCCGACCTCCCCGCGATTCCTTGAGCTCGTGCGGCTTTGATGTGTCAGCGAAGGCTCCACAACCGATCCCGTTAGGAGCTCTAGTACCAAGTCGGCGCGCTCGGGTCAAGCTCATATATTTTATCAAAGGGGGCTTTGCCGCCAGACCTTTAAATTACCTGTGAGGGCTCCCAGCGGCTCTGGAATAATAAGCCCCCTGAACTCTCCTCGTGGATCTGTGGCCGAGGTTGCCGTTTCAGCGACGCCTATCTTTGCTGCAACGGCAATCTACGGAGCCTTGCGCAACCAGTTACTCAATTCACTGGCTGAAACGATTCGCCTAAGCCCAGGAAGGAGTTCTTCGATCGCATGCGGTGATGCCACATAGGGCACAAATGTAGTGCATACTAACGGAATGATATTTCTGAATGACCCCATTACTGGAGGATTGACCTCATTGATAACTCGCTTCATTTTAGATTCCCACATAACCGCATCTCCCTCCAAAGCGGTTCTAATATTACGAACCGATTGAAATGAACCGATCTCATAGTCTTCTGCGGCTATACCTAAAGTGGCTAAGAAATCGCCAGATTGAACGTTTCGTTCATCGAACAAGTTTATAGCATCTCTTGTTGTAGGGTCGACTTTAGTCAGAAGTGGGATACCGAACTCATCAATATCCAACGTTGCCCCTTTGCCTATGCGGCGTAGCGCCGAATGGCATGCATGAATAAAGCCGGATAAATACAGTAATCTGCGCATGCTATCGACTGCGGCTTTTGTCACCGGCAGAAAGAATTGGTCTTCTATGGGATGGAATCTCGGTGACAATCTTGTGCTACGCGATGCTATTGATTCGGCGATCAATCGGACATAATTGGCAGTCGATTTCACGCTGCCCGCAACGAGCTCAAGGGGCGTCCTTCGCAGATACCAACACCACTCAAATGGCGACATTGTCTCAGCGATCTCGAGTGCGAGATCAACTAGCCCTGAGTGTAAATTCAAGACGCATAGCCGAGCGCTTTCTTGCTGCGTTGGAAAACCGTCCAGGTGGGCGTTAATCGCTTCTTTGGCTATTTTTAGAATGCGTGGCTCATCTTTGGTTTCGTCTGCCTCCAGCAATTGCAGTCGTAGATGCCCCTCAATTAGGTCATCTGGAAGTATGTCTTGATTCCATGGATTGCTGTGCAATGCGGTCTCTCTCGTGTGTTGACCTGCGCTAGCAGAAGTGACTTGGGGCGCATCCTCGGGCAGCCGCAGAGCAGTCCGCGTAATCGGAGTCGCCACGCCTACCCAGCGCTACGCTTCTGCGACGCAACAGCCCCAAGCGGCCCGGCTCGACAAACGGCCGGCCGCCTTCTGCTCCGGAGGGAGGTATAGGCCGTATCCCGGGATCTCTGACCCCGTCTGTTGAGGCCCGTCACCTGGCGATACGGTCTGGCACTATCCGCCTGAGTTCACGGTACTTGTGACACTCAGGTGACATCGAGCCGTACCGAACGACCCCTTCGCCTAGGTGATACCAGGCCCCTCGCTACCTCGGTTTCGGACCGACCGAGGGACCACCCTGTAGACAGCGATCGGAACGACGGAGAACCCTGGAGCCTGCGCCATCTGTACCAGCCCGATGGCCGACATACCCTCCAAAAAGTTGTTCACAAATGCTGTTAGTTTCCCCCTATTGATCACGTTGTCCGCTTCCGTGAATTCGATAGGAACTGAGCTATCAGGGCCCTGAGCGTGATAGCCGATCGTGCCGACTACGGTCCACTCCTGAAGCCCTAGACCGTATCGCGCGAATAGCGTTTCGGGCTCGGCATCGAGATGCTGTCGGCCCTCTTGCAAGCGAATTGAAATGGAGGGGCCTTCTACGCCAGCGGGGTTCAGAAGCATCGACACGCCTTCGGGATAGACCCCTCGCATGATCTTGACCATCCCCCGGACGGTCTGTGTGCTTATTTCCACATTATCGGGTATGTCGGGAATCGACTCGTCCAGGTCTTCCGACTTGGTAGTGTTCCGAGGTCGTCCGGCGCCCCTCTTACCGGGAGGACGCACCTGCACCTGCTGGTCAGGGTTCAGCAGATGCAATCCATTAGCCGCAGTGGCAAATCCGGCCATTGTTCGCGCAAAGTACCGAGGATCCACCAGTCGTCCAGGCGAGCTAATTCGGACGATACTTCCTGGAGGGTAGTCCTTGCTCACCACTCCTGAGTCGAAGTTTTCCGCCAGGGAGAGAACTGTTGAGATGTCCTCTAAGTAGCCTTCGGCCTCCAAATCGCGCTCCATGGCAGGGAATAGAGCGTCGACGATATCCTTACGGTTCATCACATCGGACTCGCGCCCCGCGCCTACGAAGGCGAAGCTGCGTGAACCCAGTTGCCCGGAAGAGACTTTCTTATTTGATTCCTCCGTGGCTTCGGGGATTCCCTCATAGAGCTGACTTGCTAGCCCCTTGACCTTGTCGAGGTCGACATACAAATACTCGCGAAGCACATCCATGAGTCCGCCTTAGCATCGAGGGTGGGGTGTGTTCACCTCCGTGCAGCTACATCGCCTCACCGAGAAGCTTTGCTACAGCAGTCCTGTGGTGCTTCGCTACGGGTTCTGTGAGGTGGCCCTGTGGGGTGGTGGTTTGCGCATTGGTGGGGCTGGCTACCCGCCTGCCCGATAAGGCCTGCCCTTCTCGCGTAGAGGCTCCGGGGTCAAGGGTGGCGAATGACATCAGCGAAGCTGACGCCGTAGGCGGCCTTGAAGCTGGAGGGGCGCGGGAACACAATGCAGGCCACCAGTCAGCAGGGCCACGCGGCCGGAGGTCGCGCACATACCGCCTCGAGAACTGGTCGATTCATGTGTTCGGCAACTCGGTGGGACCGGACCACGGCCAGTCATCCCGGGCGTTGCCGGCCGATTCGTGCTCGGGCTGCGGGAGACCAAGTCGGGTACGGCTCTCGTCGTGCCCACACTTCTCGGTTATCGAAACCAACCATGTCGGGTCGGAAGCGGGTGGTGCTGGCGTGCCGCCGACGCGCCGGTGGGGCCGCCCGCGTAGCCAGGTCCCGCCGTAGCGTGGCGGCGGCGCGCAGGCGCCGCCGCTCTTGATCCTGTATGGCGAAATTCGGCAACCACTCGCGGAACGTGATGTGCCCCGGAAGAATCGAGAGTATGACTGGTCTCGTGCTGACGCCTGAACGTCGAACCGCGCTGGCCGCGTTGCTCGACGACGGGCCACGGTTGACGGAGGAGTATCCGAAGGTCGCCGAGTACCTGGATACCGCGCCCATGCTGTCGGGCACCGGGAACCCGGAAGCTGACGCAGCGTTCGATCTGCGGTTCGTGCACTTCATGACCGGCGGTTCCACGGAGTTCGGCAATCCGTACTGGGAGATCGTCGGCCCTGCCGTTGGAAACGATGGCGAGCGCAGGGTGGTCAACGGCGGAAGCGCCAATGGCAGCGTTCGACTGGGGTTTGTGCGGACCATCCTCCAGGCCGCCTACGCCTACGCGATTCCCTCCCCCGAGACCCTGGACTGGGTGAAGACATTCAGCGAAGGGCGGACAGTGGTGGAACTGGGCGCTGGCCGTGGGTACTGGGCGCGACTACTGGCAAACCAGGGCGTGACAGTGAAGGCGTTCGATTCCGAGCCACCGGACACCACCGCAAACCCATCTTTCCCGTATACCCCGGGCCAACCCGCGGTCTGGTTCCCGGTCGGAGGTCTCGACGAGTTCACCGCCGAGCTCGATGAGGACTCGGTGTTGTTCCTGTGCTGGCCGACCACCTCTATGGGCAGCCTCCCTATCCGTTGAACACCTGTTCGAGGGTGTCGGCCGTGACGGAGCAACGGAACCAGGTGCGGATCTGTTCGGGGCTGCCGGCCTCGACCTTCTCGATCACTGCCCCGGGAAGCGGCCCGAACTTGATATCGAGGAGATCGACCAGGGCCTCGGTTCGGGCGCGGGCCGCACCACGGGCTTCACCGCGGGCTTCACCTTCGGCGCGGAGCCGTTCGGCGGTTGTCATCAATGCCTCCTCGGCTCGCGGACCCCGGTTGCAGGACCAGTTGGCTCCAGTCGATCGGACGGGTGATGTTATCCGGTGCGCGGAACGCAATTCGGAAGCGGCATCCGCTGGGCGGCTGAGGACGTGACGGAAGTAGGCGTCGTGCGGGTTCGAGGGATCGGCGGGCACGGCCGCGAAACTACCGGAAGGGCCGACACCTGGGATGTGCGGCAACGGCGAAAACGAAGGCGCCCCGGACCTTTCGGTCCGGGGCGCCTTCGCTGTGCTCGTACGCTCAGAGGTTCTTCGGGAGCTTGATGGTCTCCGTCGGAGCGTCCGCGTTACCCGTGCGGGGCAGCGTGGTGGTCGGGGCGTCGGCCGATGCGGCGGACGACGAGCCACCGGTGGGGCGCCGGGCCGGGCCGGTGGGACGGGCCGGCTGTCCGCCGCGACCGCCGGTCAGGCCGAGCGCGATTCCGGCGATCAGCGCGAGGACGCCGAGGATGCCGAAGACGATCGGCAGGACCCGGCCGAACAGCGACAGCTTGTCGATATTGTCCTTGGCCACGGCGAGCTGGGATTCCACGGTGTCGGTATCGAAGACCATATTGGCCTTGAGCGCGGGGACCTCCACCTTGTCGGCGGTGCGGCTGTAGAAGATGTTGAGCTGTTCGCCGCCCTTGACGATGGTGCCGGTCTCCGGCTCGACCCAGACGTCGCGGGTGTTGCCGTAGAAGCGGTACATGGTGACCGGTTCCTCGCCGCCCTCGACGCCCCACTTGGCGGCGGGCAGTTCCAGTTTGTTGGTCGGCGCCTTGGAGACGTCGGCCAGCTTGGTCACCGGGACCTGCTGCCGGAAGTGGTAGACCTTGGTGCCGTTGATCTCGGTCTCTTCCTGGAACACCATGTCGGTGGTGGTCCGGGCGAGCACGTCGAAGTACGGGTAGGTCTTCTGCTCGGTGCCGATCGGGAACCGGTACTGCAGGCCCGTGTGCTGCACCGGGTCCGCGAGCGCCTCGCCCTTGGAGTTCGTGGTGATCGCGATCGACCCGTTGGGGTCGGCGGCCACCGGCTCACCGGTCACGCGGTCGATGGTGACCCGGTCGACGTAGGCGGTCAGCACGCCGGTGTCGCCGGATTTGTCGATCCGGCGCAGGGTGTTACCGGCCTGGATGGTCATCTCGTCGGCATCGGAGGGATCCTCGACGGTGAGGAACCGCTGGGAGACCAGCGGTACGTTCTTGTTGACCTCGGCCGAGCGCCCCTCGGCCGTCAGCGACGAGGAATCCAGGACCAGGCTCTCCTGGTCCTTCTGATTGACCGCGACGGTGGTGATCTCGAGGTCGAGAGGAGTCTTGGCCATCTTGCTGACGGTGTAGGTGGGGATCATCAGCGCGGCGACGATAAGCAGCGCGCCGAGACCCACGAGCACGCAGGCAACCGTCCTTCTGGTTCCGGCACTCAGTGCCATGCAAACTCTCCTCGTCGTAGAACACAGGTCGTTCCGCGGGTACAGCGGGGCGCCGCGGCACTCGTGAGCCCTGACACTAACAGCCTGGAGGTTACCCAGGGGTTGGCGAGGCCGGAATCCGACCGAAAACGGGGGGAGTCTAACCCGCATTGTGAAATACCGGCTTCCTACGAACACAGAAGGCCCGGCAGACTGGTACCCGATGACGACCACCCCGACCACCGATACCGGCCCCTGGCGCCTCGCCGACCAGGCGGAACGCCGGGCCGCACCCGGTCCCGGCCCGGCTCCCGCGGGCACGTCGCCGGTACCCGTCGGGCGTCAGCGGGGCTTTCTTCCCGCGCTCGAGGGGATGCGGGGCCTGGCCGCCCTCGGTGTACTGCTCACCCATGTCGCCTTCCAGACGGGTGCCACCGGTATTCCCGCGCTCGGCCGCCTGCTGGAACGCTTCGATATGGCGGTCGCGGTGTTCTTCGCGCTGTCCGGTTTCCTGCTGTGGCGCCCGCACGCGCTCGCCGCCCGCGGCCTCGGCGACGCCCCCGGTCTCGGCTACTACCTGCGTCACCGGGTGGCCCGGATCGTTCCCGCCTACTGGGTCGTGGTGTGCGCTGTGCTGATCCTGGTCCCGGCCGCCGCCGGTACCGCCGGGCTGCAGGTGTGGATCTCCAACCTGCTGCTCCTCCAGGTTTTCGTACCGCTCACGCTGACCGACGGGCTCACCCAGATGTGGAGTCTGTCGGTCGAGGTGGCCTTTTATATCTCGCTGCCGCTGCTGGCCTGGCTGCTGCACGGATTGCGGGGCCGCGCGGCCGCGGCACGGGTACCGGCCGTCCTGACGCTCGGGCTGGTCTTCCTCGGCTGGAACTTCCTCCCGGTACCGACCCCGGATGCCATCCACGCCGACAACTGGTTGCCCGCCTATATCCCCTGGTTCGCGGGCGGCATGCTGCTCGCCGAGCTGGCCTGCGACGACCGGCGGCGAGCACGCCTGCGGCTGCTGGGCAACCAGCGGTTGATGTGGGCGATCGCCGCCGCCGCGTTCGTGGCATCGGCGACCCGCCTGGGCGGAGTCGCGGGGCTGACCCGGGCCGAACCCTGGCAGTACGCCGCGAAGATGGGCCTCGGCGCGGTGATCGGGTTCGCCCTGCTGGCGCCGCTGGTGCTGGGACCGCCCGATAAACCGCATCGCTGGCTGACCGCGGCGCCGGTCGCGATGGCGGGCCGCTGGTCCTACGGGATCTTCATCTGGCACCTCGCCGTGCTGTCGGTGATCTTCCCGGTATTCGGCATCCTGCCGTTCAACGGCAATTTCGGGGTGGTGCTGGTACTGACGGTGGCGTTCACCCTGCCGATCGCCGCGGCGAGTCACGCCCTGGTGGAGGAGCCGTGCCGGCAGTGGGCGCGGCGGCGGGACCGGCCGCGCGCCGCGAAAGCCTGATCCGCCGGCTCAGCAGTCGCAACCGCAGCCGTCACAGCAGCAACCGTCACCGCAGCAGCCGCCGCAGTCACTGCAGCAGCCGCCGCACTCGCAGCAATTACCGCAACCGTCGCAGGTACACCCCCGCCCGGCCCAGGACTCCTTCTGTTCGCCGCTGCACGGCCGGGTGTGCTCGGCACAGCAGGCATATCCGGTGCAGTACTGGGTGCAGATCAGCTGGATCGACTCGGCGACCCCCGGCCGCCGCGGGCCCGCGGGCGCCTGCGGGTCGATGAGGCGGATACCGGCCGGGTTCTTCCGGGTGGCATCGGTGGGCGGCGGCGCGACGGCGTGGCCGAGCCGGCGCAGGGCGGTGGTGAGCGGATCGAGTAGCGCCCAGCGCAGCGTCGGCAGACCGCTCAGGTCGGCGGTCCCCAGCGACGACCGCAGCGAACGATGGGATTCCCGGACGAGCGCGTAGGCCTCGGCCCGCGTGGTGCCGGTGGCGGTGAGCGGGTTGAAACGATCCGCGGCGGCGTCGGCGTGATAGTCGGTGAGCGCGTCGGCCAGATGCGCGATCCGGCCGAACTCGTCTCCCGCGGTGCGCAACGCCGCCACATTCTCCGGGCGATCGGCCAGTACCGCGGTATGGGCGAAGAACTCCGCGGCGCAGCGACGGCTGGCGCGGGTCAGTTCGTCGAGGGCGGCCGCACCCGCCGCACCCGCCGGACCGGCCCCGGCGGCGACCCGGCGTTCGGCGCCCGCCTGGGCCTCGATGGCCGCCACCAGCGGAGCGATATCCAAACCGATGGCCGCGGCCCGGGCGTGCGCGCCCGCCGACCAGCCGCTCGCGATCCGCCGCATGGGACGGTGCAGCCGGGGGCGGGTGTCGCCGTCGTCGATATGGTCGGCGACCTTGGCGGAACCGAGCAGCAGGGATGCCGCGGCGGCGAGCTGGACCGGCGCCGAGGCGCCGACGGGAACCCGTGCGGTGCGCATTCCGCGCAACGGGCACGGTCCCGCGGTGCGGCGCGCGGCGGGTGCCACGGCCTGGGCCTCGGTCAGCACCGCGAGCACCACCGCGTCGGTATTGGTCGCACTCCGGGCCAGCTGTCCGTGCCCGTCGCGTAGCCCCAGGCACAGGCCGCACATATGGGCCTGCCAGAGCTGTGGGTCCACCCCGTATTTCGCGGCGCCGTGCCGGCACGGCCGCAACATTCCGAACACTGTGCCCTCCCGGCCGGATGCGTCCTCCGCGACATCCGTTGCGCGCATCGAAAATACGGAGCGCGCGGGCCCCGCGCAACCGGGAAAGCGCCACTGAGCGGGCGATACGAACTATTCGGGCATCTCGCCCGTCTCCGCGGCGTCCGCCGCGCCGGGTTTGCGGCCGGCCAAACCACGCCAGGCCAGCGCGTCGAGCAGATCCACGGCCTCGGCCACATCGATGCGGCCGGCGGCGACGGAATCGGCGATGGCCTCCCCCGCACCGATCACCGCGACGGCGACGATATCGAAGTTGGTCCCGGGCTCGGCGTGCTTGGCGCTGGACTCCAGCAGCTTGGCGGTCAGCTCGATGACCCGCTCCCGGGCGTTCTCGATCTCCGAGGCGAAGGCCTGCTGCCCGAGCGCCTGGCGATAGAGGACCTGCCAGGAGTTGCGGTGGGCATCGACGAAACCGAGGAAACCCTCGAGCGCGGTGCGCAATTGCTCGTGTGGGCTGAGCAGCGGGTTGCCGGCGGGTGCGACCGATTCGAGGAAGCGCAGGCCCTCCCGCTGGATACAGGCGCGGAACAGTTCGTCCTTGGAGCCGTAGTAGAGGTACAGCATCGGCTTGGAGATCTCGGCTTCGGCGGCGATGGCGTCCATGGAGGTTTCGTGGAAGCCCTTGCGCGAGAAGACCTCGACCGCGGCATCGAGCATCTGCTGCTCGCGCACCGCTCTCGGAAGCCTTTTCGTACCGCCCGCCATCACGTCTCCTACCGCAGTGAGCCCATTATATTACTCCAAAGTAAGTTCCCCAGGATCGGAACCACCGGCCGCGATACCCGCGCGCCGGTGTTCTTCCGGTAGGCGGCCGGAAACCCCGGCCCGTCATTCCGGGGCCGGACCCGTGGCCCGGCCCGGACCGTCAGCAGGTGCGGGGGACCCGCTTGTAGTCGGCCATCCGCAGCACCGAGGCGTCCACCCGCTCCATCGGCAACCGGCCGGCCGCCACCGCCTGCTCCAGCTGATCGAGCACCTGGCCCACGGCATCGGTACTGATCCAGAGCGCATTGTCCACGCCCGCCACGAGCGCGGCCTCCACCGCCTGCTCGATGGACAGCCGTTCGGTGATCGCGGCCATACCGCTGAGATCGTCGGTGAAGATCACGCCGTCGAAGGGCGCCGCCCCGTACCCGGAACCCTCGCGCAGCAGCGTCATCACCTCCGGGCTGATACTGGCCGGGACGCCCGGGGTGGTCAGCCCGGGAACGTCGAGATGGCCGACCATCACCGCCGAACCCGTATCGATCAGCTCACGGAACGGCACCAGGTCGCGGGTGCTCAGTTCCGACAGCGGCGGCACCTGCACGGCGCCGAGATGGGAATCGCCGGTACTCGAACCGTGGCCCGGGAAATGCTTGAGCACCGTCCCGAGACCGACCTCGTGCATGGCCCGGATATAGGCGTCGGCGTATTCGGTGACCACGGCCGGGTCGTCGGAGAACGAGCGGTCACCGATCACCGAATCGTCGGGCTGGGAACTCACATCGATATCGGGGGCGAAATCCACCGTGATCCCCAGGTCCTGCATGGCCCGCGCACGGTCCAGGGTCGCGGTGTAGAACTCGTCGGGCGTCATGGTCTGGGCGGTGACCCGGGCCGAGGGCGCGGTGCCGATGAGGTCCTCGAGGCGCGACACCCGGCCGCCCTCCTCGTCGGTGGTCACCATGAGCGGCACTTTCGCCGCGGCCGCCACCTGCGCGAGCCCGCCGTCGGTGAGCATCGACAGATCGGTCCAGCTGCCGACGAAGATTCCGCCGACCTGATGGTCGCGCACCACGGCGAGCGCGTCGTCGGTACCGGTCACCCCGACGGTGAGCAGCTGCGCGAGCTTCTCCCGGGTGCTGAACTGCGCCAGGTACCGGGCGGAGCAGTCGCCGGTAGTGGTCGGGCCGGCCACGTCACCCGTCGCGCCCGCGGGGCTCGTACCGGCGCCCGGGGTCGCGGTGGTGCCGGGACCGGAGCCGCCGTTCTCGGAGCCGGAACAGCCGGTGAGGAGCGCGGCGAGCACCGCGAGCAGGACCAACGGTATCTTCCGCATCGTTCGACGGTAGCCCGCGCGGCGCGACCGCGACACTTCGGATCGGCTTCCGGACAGAGGTAATCTGGTAACACCGGTCAGGAGTACGTCACGGAGGAGCAGTGATGCCCTGCGATCTGATGCTCATCGCCTACGACGGTTCCGAACACGCCAAACGCGCGATCGAATACGCCGGACGTTTCCTCGCCGCGGACCGCGCGGTGGTCCTGACCGCCTGGGAGCCCATGGTTCGTCAGGCCGCCCGGATCTCGGGGATCTCCGGGATGGTCCAACCGGAATGGGTGCCCGACGAGGAACTCGAGGACATCGCCTACACCACCGCCCGCGATATCAATGCCGAAGGCGTGCACCTGGCCGCGCTCGCGGGGCTGAACGCCGAGGCGCGCACCCAGGAATACGCCGCCAGCGCCTGGCAGGCGGTCGTGGAGGTCGCCGACGAACTCGATGTCGACATCATCGTCGCGGGCACCCGCGGCGCGACCGGACTGCGCGCGCTGGTGCACAGCAGCGTGGCCGATGCCGTGCTCAAACACTGCCACCGCCCCGTTTTCCTGGTTCCCCCGGTGCAACCGGCCGGCGCGCGGAAAGCCGGGCACGACGACCACGCCGCGAAATAGGGGCGCCGCGGGCGTGGTTACGGTCGGATCATGACCGGGTTCCTGCTGGCACGCCCCGACGGCGTGGTGCGCGGCAGCGGTGTGCGCATCGTGCACCGCGATCCGTGGCAGGCCGCGGCCGCCCTGCGCGAGGGCACCGCCGCGGCGATCGCCGGGGCGCTACCGTTCGATCCACGACACCCGGCCGCGCTGGTCGAGCCCGGCGAACTGCTGCACACCGCGGGCCCGTGGCGCCCGGCCGCGCTCCCGGAGCTGCCGCGGGTAGAGGTGGTGGAGCAGACGCCGAGCCCGGCCGAGCACCGCGCGCGGGTCGCGCGGTTGGTGGAACTGCTGAACGCACCCGCCCCTCGCCTGCGCAAAGTGGTGGCCGCCCGCTCCGTACGCGCCACCGCGGCGTCCGTCCTGGACCCCGAGCTGCTCGCCGCGTATCTGCTGACGCGGAACCCGCGGGCAAATGTCTTCGCGGTCGATCTCACCCCCGCCGGCCGTACCGGCGCGACGCTGATCGGCGCGAGCCCGGAACTCCTGGTCCATCGCCGTGGCACGGCCATCGAGCTGTACCCGCTGGCCGGTACGCTGCCCCGGCTCCCGCACCGGGTGGCCGATTCCGCGCAGGCCGATCTGCTGACGGCGAGCGCGAAGAACCACGCCGAACACGCGTTCGTGGTCGACTGGATCACCGAACGACTGTCCCCCGTATGTATCGGTCTGTCGGTACCCGAGCGGCCGCAACTGGTCGCCACCCACGATGTGTGGCATCTCGGGACGCCGATCCACGGCGTGCTGCGGGCGCCGGCGCCCAGTGCCCTCGAACTGGCGCTGCTGCTGCATCCCACCCCGGCGGTCTGCGGTACCCCGACCGCCGACGCGCTCGAATACCTCACCACCCACGAGGAGGACCGTGGGTTCTACGGCGGCGCGGTCGGCTGGTGCACCGCCGACGGCGACGGGACCTGGGTGGTCGCCATCCGCAGCGCGGAACTGGCCGCGGGCGGCCGCGAGTTGCGCGCCCACGCCGGTGGCGGCATCGTCGCGGCCTCCGAACCCGCCGCCGAACTGGCCGAGACCACCGCCAAACTGCGCACCCTGCTCGGCGCGCTCGACTGTGCGGTACCACCCGACAACGAGTGAGCAGGGGGCGTCCGGAGGCACGGCTGTCGCGGGCCGGCACGGACCGCGATCGGCCCCGGCCGGCGGCAACCGTTAGGGTGAAACGCCCGACGGTGCCTACCCGGACCCGGCCGGTCCTGCTAGGTTGGCCCAGATATCTGCCTGCTTCGGAGTTTGGAGTGCTGCGATGAAGTTTGCTGTTCCCGGTGTTGCGAGTGCGGTCGGCGGCGCCCTGCTGGGCGCCATCGCGGTTTTCGCCATCACCGCCGCGCTGCAGCAGGACAGCCGGCCGGAAGTCGACCGAAGCGGTAACGCGGACAGCTCGCTGCTGAACAGCGTCGAATACGGCAAGCGCTGAGACCCGGCCCGATCTCGTCCCGTCCCCGCCGGAGCCTGTCGGCGGGGACGGCAAACGTCTGACCCACGGTGCCCGTCCAGTCCGATCCCGTCGAACCTGCCGACGCGGCCCCCCGCTCCACCTTCGATGCGGTGCCCACCGATGAACTGGGCCGCCGCTGGTTTTTCGGCACCGCGTTCGCCGCTTTCCTGCTGACCTTCCTGCAGGCCCCCGGCCTCACCGCCGCCGACACCAAATACGATCTCGCCGAGAATCCGCTCGGTTTCCTCGCCCGTGCCGCCCATCTGTGGAGCAGCCAGGCGCCGATGGGCCAGGTCCAGAACCAGGCCTACGGTTACTTCTTCCCGCACGGCGCGTTCTTCGCACTCGGTGATGTGCTGCACCTGCCCGCTTGGGTCACCCAGCGGATCTGGTGGGCGCTGCTGCTGCTCGCGGGTTTCTGGGGCGTGGTCAAACTCTGCGAAACCCTCGGGATCGGCAGCCGCGGATCACGGGTCGTCGCGGCCGCCACCTACGCCCTGTCCCCCCGGGTGCTGACCACCGTCGGCTCGATCTCCTCGGAAACCCTGCCCATGATGCTGGCGCCGTGGGTCCTGCTCGCACCCGCCGCGCTGGGCACCACCTACCGCAGGCATCGCCGCGGCGGCGCGCGGTCCCCGGCGGGCAGCGCGATGGCGCTGGCGCTGATGGGAGCGGTGAACGCGATCGCCACCGTGGCCGCCTTCCTGCCCGCGCTGCTGTGGTGGGCCAGTTTCCGGCCCAACCGCGCATGGTGGCGGTTCACGCTGAGCTGGGTGCCGCTGCTGGTCCTGGCGGTGGCCTGGTGGGCGGTACCGCTCCTGCTGCTGGGCCGGGTGAGCCCGCCGTTCCTCGACTACATCGAATCCGCCGGGGTCACCACCCAGTGGGCGTCACTGGGTGAGGTCCTGCGCGGCACCGACAGCTGGACACCGTTCGTCTCCCCGGAACGGATCGCGGGCGCGGTCCTGGTCACCCAGCCCGCCGCGGTGCTGGCCACCGGGCTGATCGCCGCGGCCGGGATGGCCGGGCTGGCACTACGGTCCATGCCGGCCCGCGGGCGGCTGGTGCTGATCCTGTGCGTCGGGCTGACCGGTATCTGCGCGGGTTATGTGGGACAGCTGGGCGGGCCGTTCGCCGAACCCATCCGCGTCTTCCTCGACTCCGGCGGCGCACCGCTACGCAATGTGCACAAACTCGAACCGCTCATCCGGCTGCCGCTGGTGCTGGGCATCGCCCAACTGCTGGCCCGGGTACCGCTGCCGGCCTCGGTCCGGCCGCAGGTGTGGCGGACGGCGTTCACCAACCCGCACCGCGACCGCCGGGTCGCGGTCGCCATGCTTGTCCTCGCGGCGCTCGCGCTGTCCAGTTCCCTGGCCTGGACCGGGAAACTCGCACCCCGCGGCGCCTACGACGCGGTCCCCGCCTACTGGCAGCAGACCGCCGACTGGTTGCGTGCGAACGCCGCCGACACCCGGGCGCTGGTGGTCCCCGGCGCCCCCTTCGGCAGCCAGGTGTGGGGCCTGACCCGGGACGAACCCCTTCAGGCACTCGCCGAGACACCGTGGGCGGTACGGGACGCGGTCCCGTTGAATCCGCCCGGCACCATCCGGGCGATGGATTCCATACAGCGGCTGATCGCCGACGGCCGGCCCTCCGACGGCCTGGCCGCCGCACTGCGCGGACAGGGCATCGGGGTGCTGGTCCTGCGCAACGATCTCGATCCGGATACCTCCCGTTCCACCCGCCCGCTGCTGGCGCACAACGCGGTGGAGGGGTCCCCGGGGCTGCACAAGGTCGCCGAATTCGGGAAACCGGTGGAAAACGATTCCGGCCGGGACGATTTCGTGGTCGACGCGGATCTGCGGCCCGACTATCCCGCGGTGGAGATCTATCGGGTCGACGCCCCGGCCCCCGGCACCCCCGCCGAGGTGCGCGGCGGAACCGGGGCACCGGAGCGGTTCCCCGGCGCGTACACCGTGCCGCTCGAATCGGTACCGGTGGTCCAGGGCGGGCCGGAGGTACTGGAAAGACTGCATCGCGACCCCGCGACCTCGCACGAACCCACTCTGCTGGCCGCCGACGCCGCGGCCGCGGGCCTGCCGGTGGGCCCGGTGACGGTGACCGATACCCCGATGAACCGGGAAACCGATTTCGGCAGGGTGGACAACCACAACTCCGCGCTGCGCGCCCCCGGCGACGCGCGCCACACCCACAACCTGGTCCCCGACTACGCCGTACCGGGCGCCGAATTGGTGCAGGGCGGCTGGACCGGGGCCACCATCACCGCGTCGAGTTCGGCGGCCGACGCGACACAGATCGGCGGCGCCGCCCCCGGCAACTCGACCGCCGCCGCCGTGGACGGCGATCCGGCGACCGCCTGGATCAGCAACGCGGGCGAATACGCTCTGGGCCAATGGATCCGGCTCGACCTCGACAAACCGTTCACCTCCGGTCTGCTGCGGTTCACCACCACCCCCGCCGCCATCGGCGATCCGGTGAAATGGGTGGAGGTGCGCACCAACAACGGCAGCGTCTCGGCCCGGATCAGCGAACCGGGCGAACCGGTTTCGGTCGCGCTGCCGGTGGGTTCCACCGACTGGGTGAAGATCACCGCCATCCGCACCGAACGCGGCAGTACCGGCGGCCAGTTCGGGATCAGCGAACTGGGGCTGGAGGACTACACCGTGCGCGACGCCGGCGTCCCGGTCGAGATCCGGCACCGGACCGTCCTGCCACCCCCACCTCCGGGCGCGACGGTCACCGGGTGGGATCTGGGCCAGGAATTCCCCGGGCGCAGCGCCTGTTTCGACAGTCCCGATCGGGTCCGCTGTGGAAAGGGCCTGGCGCTGGCGCCCGAAGAGCTGGGCCCGTTCGGCCGGACGCTCTCCGTTCCGGCACCGGCCACCGTCGAACCGCGGCTCATGGTCCGCCCGCGGCAGGGTCCCGCGCTGGAGGCACTGCTGACCGACCCGGCGCGCCCCGTGGCACGCGGCGCCTCCGATGTGGGTGATCTGCGCGGTTCCGCGTTCGCCGCCACCGACGGCGACCCCCGCACCAGCTGGACCGCACCGGAGGACACGGTCCGCGACACCCTGGGGCCCAAACCCGCGCTGACCATCGAACTTCCGGAGCCGACCCTGGTGACCGGCCTGGAATTGACGCCTTCGCTGGGCGGGCTGCCCGCCGCGCCCACCTCGGTCACGGTGAACCTGGGCGACGGCCCGCAGGTCCGGGAGATCGAAGAACCCCACGAGGTCTCCCGGATCGACCTGCATCCCACGGTCACCGACCGGATCGAGTTGAGCATCCGCAGCTGGGAAGTCGTGCTGGACCGGACGGCACTCGGCTATCACCAGCCCCAGCCGCCCGGTCTCGCCGAAATCGCGGTACTGGGCCCGCAGTATCCGCCGCCCGCGCCGGCGGACCGGACGGTGACCGTCGGTTGCGACGCCGGGCCGACCATCGCGGTGGGCGGCCGCCTGGTCCACACCAGCGTCACGGCCACTGTGGGCGAACTGCGTTCCGGCGACCCGGTTCCGGCCCAGGTGTGCCCCGACGCGCCGCAGGATACGGCCGCGTTCCCGGCCACCGCCCCGGGTGTCGTACAACCGGTCTCGCTGCCCGTAGGGGACGTCGACCTACTGGTCGCGCCGACGGAACTGTTCTTCGTCGACCGGCTGCGCCTGGTGAACACCCGGCCCACCGCCCCCGCCCCGAGCACCGGCACCCGCCTGCTGACCCTGCCCCTGAGTACCAATACAGGCTGGTCGGCCCATAGCGCCGACGGCCGCGAACTGCGGCCGGTCGTGGTCGACGGCTGGCAGCAGGGCTGGGTGCTGCCCGCCGATACCACCGGCCCGGTGACCGTCTCGTTCCCGATCGACAGCTGGTACCGGCTCGCGCTGCTCCTCGGCCTCCTGCTGCTGCTCCCCCTCATCGCCCTCGCCGTGCCGCGCGGCCCCCGCATCGAGCCGGTGGCGGCGACGCCGGACGTGTGGTCACCGCGGATACCGGCCGCACTCGCCCTGATCGCCGCCGCGACCCTGATCGCCGGGGTGACGGGCACGGTCCTCACCGTCGCGGGCCTGGCGGCCGTGCGATTCGTACCCCGGCTGCCGCGCCGCGCCCTCGCCGTGGTCGCCGGAGCGGGCACGGCGGTCTCGGCCGCCGCACTGTCCACCGGCCCGTGGCGGATGCCCGGCGGTTATATGGGGGATTCGCTGTGGGTCCAGTTCCCGGCCCTGGTCGCGGTGGTCGCGGTCGGGCTGGCGGCGCTGCCCGGGATCAGGCGGGAGCCGGAACCCGGCGACCAGCCATCCGGATGACCAGTACCGCGACGAGAGTCGTGGTCACGGTGGCCACGGAGGCGACCGTGGCGATCAGTCCGGTGACACTGTTCGCCAGGGTGAGCACGAGCACCACCTCGAGGACCAGACCCGCCCACGCGATCCCCGCCAGCGCCGTCCGCTGCACCGCGATGGCCGACAGCAACGCGCCCTGCAATACCGCCAGAATCGCCCCGTGCAGCGCGAACAACCACAGCAGGCCCTCGATCGGCGCATAGTCCTGTCCCGCGAAAATCGGCGCCAGCGGGGCGGCCAGCGCCGCGCCCAGCACCGCGACCACCCCGATGCCGGAGAGAACGGCGAGCGCCGAGCGCACGGCCGAACCGGACGAGGCCGGCTGCGCCATCCGGGGATACAGCACCACGCCGACCGCCTGCGGTAACCAGAACGCGACCTTGGTGGCGATCGTGCCCAGCGCGTAGCGGCTGGCGTCGGGTTCGTCCAGCACGATACGAACCACGATGAGATCCGCGGAGGACAGCGCCATCAGGGCCGCCTGCACCTGCGCGGCCTGCAGAACCGCGAACACCCCGGCGAACCCACCGGCCACACCGGGCGTCCCGACCGGTACCGCGGCGGGACCACCCACCGATCCATCCGCCGGAACCACCGGCCGGCCGCTGCCCGCCACCACCCGGGCGTATCCCGCGGCGGCGGCGATACCGCCGGCCGCCGCCCACAGCGCCGGGGTCGCGCCGCCGCCGCAGGCGAGCACCACCAGCGCCGGAAGCACCTTGGCGATACCGGTGACACCGAGTACCACCGCCAGCCCACGGAACCGGCGCGAACCCTGCAGCACCCCCTGGTCCCCGGCCAGCACCACCAGCGCGGGCGCCGATCCCAGTGCCGCCGCCGACGCCGCGAGACCGACCTCGAGCAGCGCACTCACCACCGGCACCAGCACCACGACCGCCACGGCCACCAGCAGCGCGCACCGCCGGCGCAACGCCCGCAGCGCGGCGATATCGGCCCCGTGCACGAGTTCGCGTGCGACCACGTTCTGCAGGGCCAGCGCGGGTACCGCGCACAGCAGCTGCACGGCGAGCAGGCTGGCGAACTCGCTGTACCCGGCCACGCCGAGCCAGCGTCCGGCCAGCAGTTGCAGCAGATAGCTCGCGATATTCGCGGTCATCGCCCCCGCGGTCACCAGGGTCATGTCCGCCACGGCGGGGAGACGGCGAACGAACTGCACGTGCGCAAGTGTCCCACCCGGCCCGGCGTCCATACCGGTCCGCCCCGCCGCGGCCGGCGAACGTAGGGTGACTGGCCGTGAGTGCGCAACGAACAGGCCGGTGGACGCGTCTGCTCCCGGCCGGTTACAGCCTGCTGCTCACCCTGCTGATCACCGCGCCCCTGCTGCGCCCCGGATACCTGCTGCTCCGCGACGCCGTGAGCACACCGCGCTCCTATCCCACCGACGCCGCGCTGGGTCTGGGCGACGCGGCCCCGCGGGCCGTACCCCAGGACGCGCTGCTCGCCGCGCTGTCTCCGCTGATCGACGGCGGGTTGCTGGTGAAGGTCGTCCTGCTGGCCGCCCTCTGGGCCGCCGGCTACGGCGCCGCGGTGCTGGTCCGGGAGCTGCTCGGTGCCCCGCTCACCGCGCAGCTGGTGGCGACCACTCTCGTCGTCTGGAACCCCTATATCGCCGAGCGGCTCCTCCAGGGGCACTGGAGCCTGCTCACGGGCTACGCCGCGCTGCCCTGGACGGCCCTGGCCGCACTACGGCTGCGCACCGCCGCCGGCCGGACCCGGTTCGACCGGGTCCGGGAGTGGTCGGTACTGGCGGGCTGCCTCGCGGCCGCGGGCCTGACCCCCACCGGCGCCCTGCTCGCCACCGTGGTCGCGGTGACCGTGGCCGGATGGCGGCGCGCGCCCGGGGTGACAGCTCTCGCGCTCCTGGCCTGCACCCCGTGGCTGGTGGCCACCGCCGTCTCCGGGGTCGCGGCCGAACCCTCCGACCCCGCGGGCGTCACCGCTTTCGCCGCCCGCGCGGAGCCCTGGCTCGCCACGGTGGGCAGCCTGGCCGGACTGGGCGGTATCTGGAACGCCGAGGCGGTACCGGTATCGCGGACGACTCCGCTGGCCGCCGTCGCGACGATCCTGCTGCTCGCGGTGGTGCTGCTCGGGGTCCGGCGGGTCGCGGCGCCCGACGCGGACCCCGACCGCACCCGGACCCGCCGGATCCTGCTGGTACTGGCTGTCGCGGCCATACTGGCCCCGGCTCTCGCGGCCACCCCCGCGGGGCTCACGGTGATGGAATGGCTGGTCGTCGAAGTACCCGGTGCGGGACTGCTGCGCGACACCCAGAAGTACGTGGCGCTGGCCGCTCCCGGCTACGCGCTGTGCGCGGCCGCCGCCTGCCTGGGCTTCAAGCGCATCGACGCGAAGGCGAAGCCGCAGGGCGACGAGCGCCCGGACCTCGCCGAGGACCGCGGTGACCCGGCCCGCTGGTCGCCGGGTCTGGCCGCGCTGTTCATCGGGGTGCTGGCCCTGCCGCTGCTCGACCTCGGCTGGGGTGTCGGCGGGCAGTTGCGGGCGATCGAATACCCGGACTCCTGGCACGAGATCGCCGAGCGCGTCGACGGACCCGGCGATATCGCCGTGCTACCCGGCGGTATGTTCCGCCGCTTCCCCTACACCGGATCGGCTCCGGTCCTGGACCCGGCGCCGCGGCTGCTGCCCCGCGACGTCCTGCAGACCGGGGCGTTACCCGTCCACGGCGCGACGGTGACCGGTGAGGGCGCCCGGGCCCGGACCGTGGAGAACCTGCTCCTCGACGGTGGTCCGGCGGAGGAACTGGCACAGCTCGGTGTCGGCTGGGTGCTGGTCGAACGGGACTCCCCCGGCCCGCTCGGAAACTCCGCGGCGACGCTGGCGCGGTTGGCGCCGGTCCACAGCACCGGTGACCTGGCCCTGTACCGGGTCCCGGACGTCCGGCCGCGGCCCGTGCCCGGACACCGATCAGTGGTCGTGGCCGCGCACCTCCTGTGGGCGCTGCTGCTGGTGGTACCGGTCGCCGTCCGGGCCGCCGGGTTCGTAGTGCGCCGAGTCGGGAGCTGAGATCCGGTTGCCGGGGCGGTGGCGCCGGCAGGCACACCCGCGCGGGCACCGAAGGGTGAAACCCGCCCGCACGGGCTCGTACCCCGAAGCCCGGATGCGGCAGGGCGCGTACCCTCAGGCGCCGGCCGGAAGCTCGGCGCGCGTCTCGGCCACCACGTCCTCGCCCGGTGAGATCAGTCCACTGACGCGCCGGCCGGCCGCGGCGGCGGCCAATACCCGGTGTACCCCCGAGGCAGTGTGCTCCCAGGAGAACTCACGCGCCCGAGCCCGGGCCTTCTCGCCCATGATCGTGCGCGCGGCCGCGTCGTCCAGTAGTTCGCCGACCGTGGCAGCCAGCTGATCGACGTCGTCGGCCAGCACCCCGGTCACGCCGTCGACGATGGAATCGGTGAGGCCGCGCGACGAGCGGTAACCGACAGTGGGCACGCCGTGCTGGGCTGCCTCGATGACCGCCAGCCCCCAGCCCTCTTTACGGGAGGGCAGGACGTGCACCCAGGCGCGGGCGAGCAGTTCGTGTTTACGGCCCTCGTCGACGTGGCCGTGGAAGGTCACCGCGTCGGCGATACCGAGGGCAGCGGCCTGATCCCGCAGTTTGTCGGCCCACCAGCCGCCGCCGATCACGTCCAGCCGCACCTCGGGGATCCGGGAGCGCAACCGGGCGACAGCGGTGAGCGCGTCCTCGATCTGTTTGTGCGGGACGAGCCGCGACAGCACCACCACGCGGGGTTCGGTCGAACGGACGACCGCGCTGCCCGTCGGCACGTGCGCGGGGACCGGTTCCGCCCCGTTACGGACCACCGCGATCCGGGATCGGTCGACGCCGAGCGTCGCCAGTTCCTCGGCCGAGGGCAGGGAGACGGTGAGGTACTGGTCGGCGCGGTGCACCCGGGGCGAGAGCGCCGATTCGATCCACCAGCCGATCCGGCCGACGAGCGCACCGGCCACCGGCCACTGCTCCCGGTGCCCGTGATGGACCAGCACCACCGAGGGCACACCGGAGACCAGCCGGGCGAAGAAAGGGATGCCGTTCTGTGTATCGATCACGGCCTCGGGGCGGATGCCGCGCAGCGGGCCGATACCGCACCGGCCCAGCGCGATGGCGGCCAGCGCGCGCGGATACACCGAGAACCGGCCCCCGCCCCGGCTGATCTCGATACCGTCGATCCGCTCCCGTTTGGGCGCACCCCGGTAGCGGGCGGTACGCAGCGTCACCTTCACACCGCGGGCGGCGAGGTGCGCGCCGACCTGTTCCAGGTACCGCTCGCTACCGCCGCCCTGTGGATGACCGGTATCACGCCAGCAGAGCAGGAGTACTTCGCGCACGTGGGGGTTCTCCGGTGGGCTCGGGTCCCGCGCACGGGACATGGGCATCGCGGTACACCTTAACGCTCGAGCGTGTCCGGCAAGTCGCCCACCTGCGTGTCCATTCGGTATCGAAGACCTCGCGGCGGGGTTTACCGGCTGCGAAATCTGTCATCGTTCACAATGTGCGAAACTCGGCATCGTGCTCGACGCCGAGGAATCAGCTGTGGACCGGATTTCGCCCGAGACGGGCGGCGACGCCGATACCATGCCCCGGCCCGGTTCCGCCGGCTCCCCGGCCCGGTCGGTGCCGAGGCGTTTCCGCTTCGCGCGTCGCGCCTCGGTGCGCCGGTCACTGCGCCTGCTGCACAGTTTCCGTTTCGAACAGACCGATCCCGCGCGCTTCTACGGCGGTATCGCCACCGACAGCGCTCATCTGCTCGCCGATTTCTACGCCGACCTCACCGGCCGCGATCTCGCCGGCGCCACCGTCCTCGATGTCGGCGGCGGTCCCGGCTACTTCGCCGACGAGTTCGCCCGAGCCGGTGCCCGCTATATCCCGGTGGAACCCGATCCCTCGGAGATGCACGCTGCCGGTATCTCGGTACCGGCCGCGGTTCGCGGCTCCGGGATGGCGCTGCCGTTCCGGGACGACGCGGTCGACATCTGTTTCTCGTCCAATGTCGCCGAGCACGTACCGGATCCGTGGCGGATGGCCGACGAAATGGTCCGGGTCACCCGGCCCGGCGGCATGATCGTGCTGTCCTACACGGTGTGGCTCGGACCGTTCGGCGGCCACGAGACCGGACCCTGGCACTATCTCGGCGGGGAGTACGCCGCCCGCCGGTATCGGCGCCGGCACGGCAAGGAGCCGAAGAACCGTTTCGGCACCTCGCTGTTCGCAGTCCGGGCGGCAGACGGAGTGCGCTGGTCGCACCGCACATCGGCGCACGTCTTCGCGCTGTTCCCCCGTTACCACCCCCGCTGGGCCTGGTGGCTGGTGCGGGTACCCGGCATCCGAGAGCTACTGGTCAGCAATCTCGTGGTCGTCGCGACCAAACCAGGCTGAGGACTACAGCGCCACCTGCGCCCGGCTGCGGCCCATCCGGCCGCGCCAGCCGCTGCGCACCACCGGTTCGGCTCTGGTCCAGGGTGATTCCTGAATGGCCAGGCCGACGGTTTCGAGAGTGGTGAGCCCCATGAGATCGGCCAGTCCACCGACCATTGCCACGGCTTCGGCGGCCTGAATGGCCGCTATCGCCTGCTCGGTGGTGAGGGTCCGTCCCGGTAGGAATGAGACGACCCAGCCGCCGCTGCCAACGCTTTTCGCTTGATGGTCGGTCTGGTCGCTGGTCATCAACGCCCGGCCGATCACTTGCACCGCCATGAACGCCTCTCCCAATCGCGGGTATTCGGTTCGATGAATGGAGCGAGCTGATATCTGGCTAACATCATGCGCCCTCCAGCAACAAAACGCAATAGTGCGTTCGATGAAACACGAACCAGGAGGTCGGATTTCGTGGCCTGCGGCTACCTGCGACAACCGCTCACCGACGGCCCACGCGCAGAACGGAGATCGCGAGTTCACCTCGCGCACAACGCAACACCCGCGGAACCCGAAAGTTTGCCACAGCGCCCGATTTCCGCCGCGCAGAAACGCCGGTCAGGCGAAATATGACCTACGCCAGCCGATCCCGGGCACGAGAAAATCCGTGTAGCGAACTAATCGGTGGCCGGCAGCGCCCGGACAACGGGTGCGCCGCGGTGAGCCGGATCGCCGTGCGCGACCACGTCGACCCGCCAGCCGACCGGAAGAACCGCACGCAACCGCCGCACTGCGCGGCATAGCGGCGTACTGACCAGCACACTGTCGAAGCATTCCGGGGTCGTGAACTCGTCGGCCATGTTCCAACCACCTCTCAGGGGTGATCGGCTCGGCCACGGATAACGACGGCGGGAGCCGATCGGGCGATATCGGGACGTCCAATCGGGGAATGCGTGGTCTGAGATCCAGGACACATCCAGAGTAAGGCACCCGAGGTCCCCGGGCCCGCCCCGCCATACCTGCGCCGGTTACCGCCCGCGATACGACGCGACCCGCGGCGAACAAGTGTTCGCCGCGGGTCGCGGAGAGGAATCGGTACGGTCACCCGGACAAGGCCCGGACGACCGCCGCGCTCACTGCACGCGCTGTTTGAGTGCCTCGAACTCGTCGCGCACACCGGAGGGCAGCTTGTCGCCGACGAACTCGAACCACTCCTCGATGAGCGGGATCTCGGCCCGCCATTCGTCCACGTTCACCGCGAGCGCCGCGTCGACATCCGCGGCTTCCACGTCCAGGCCGGCCAGATCCATCTGCGCGGCGGTCGGCACATGACCGATCGCGGTGCTCTCGGCCTCTGCGGAACCCTCGATGCGGCCGACGATCCACTCCAGCACCCGGGAGTTCTCGCCGAAGCCCGGCCACAGGAAACGGCCGTCGTCACCGCGCCGGAACCAGTTCACGTAGAAGATCTTGGGCAGTTTGGCCGCGTCGGCGTTCTTGCCGAGATTGATCCAGTGCCCCAGGTAGTCGCCCACGTGGTAGCCGAGGAACGGCAGCATGGCCATCGGGTCCCGGCGGACGGTACCGACCTTGCCCTCGGCCGCCGCGGTCTGCTCCGACGACAGCGTGGCGCCCATGAACACACCGTGCTGCCAATCGAAGGATTCGGTCACCAGCGGCACCGTGGTCTTGCGCCGGCCGCCGAACAGGATCGCCGAGATCGGCACACCCTGGGGGTCGTCCCATTCGGGCGCCAGGGTCGGGCACTGCGACATGGGAGTGCAGTACCGGGAGTTGGGGTGCGCGGCCAGCGTCTCGGTATCCCGCAGGTACCAGTCGTTGCCCTTCCAGTCGATCAGATGATCGGGCTCACCCTCGAGGCCCTCCCACCACACATCGTTGTCGTCGGTGCGGGCGACATTGGTGTAGACGGTGTTGCCCGCCTCCAGCGTCTCCATGGCGTTGGGGTTGGACGAACGGTTGGTGCCGGGCGCGACACCGAAGAAACCGAACTCGGGGTTCACCGCGTAGAGGCGGCCGTCCTTGCCGAACCGCATCCAGGCGATATCGTCGCCCAGGGTCTCCGCGCGCCAGCCCGGCACGGTCGGCTGGATCATGGCGAGGTTGGTCTTACCGCAGGCGCTCGGGAACGCCGCCGCGATGTAGTAGGCCTTGTTCTCCGGGGAGATCAGCTTGAGGATCAGCATGTGCTCGGCCAGCCAGCCCTCGTCGTGGGCCATGGCCGAGGCGATCCGCAGCGAGTAGCACTTCTTGCCCAGCAGCGCGTTGCCGCCGTAGCCGGAGCCGTAGCTCCAGATCTCCCGGTCCTCGGGGAAATGGGTGATGTATTTCGTGTCGTTGCACGGCCACGGGACATCGGACTGGCCCTCGGCCAGCGGCGCGCCCACCGAATGCAGTGCTTTCACGAAGGGCCGATCCGTGCCCAGCAGCTCCAGCGCCGCCCGGCCCATCCGGGTCATCACCCGCATGGACACCACGACGTATTCCGAGTCGGTGATCTCGACACCCAGCTTGGGGTCCTCGGCACCGAGTGGGCCCATGCAGAACGGCACCACGTACATGGTGCGGCCCTTCATCGAGCCCCGGTAGAGCTCGGTCATGGTGGCCCGCATCTCCGCGGGATCGACCCAGTTGTTCGTGGGGCCGGCGTCGGCCGCGGACTTCGAACAGATGTAGGTGCGCGATTCGACCCGGGCCACGTCGGAAGGATCGGATAAGGCCAGGAACGAGTTCGGCTTCTTCTTCTCGTCGAGCTTGCGGAAGGTGCCCGCCTCGACGAGCTGGGTGGTGAGCCGATCCCATTCGGCGTCGGAACCGTCCGCCCAGACGACTCGATCCGGCTGAGTCAGTTCGGCGACCTCCTGAACCCAGGCGAGCAGTTCGCTGTGTTCGGTCGGCGCGGTGCCGTCGGATCCACGAAGACCGGGAATGGTCGCTGAGGTCATGAAAACTCTCCTGAAATGGGCGGCGAAGAATGCTTCCGCCCTGGCCCTTGGGCCCGTGACCAGCGCGAAAACACCTAGCGCCACCATTGGCGGGTAAGGCTTCCGCAACGGTCCATTCTGTGCACCGCCGGATCGAGGCAGTGTACTGAGGCGCGAAGCGGACGCCCAGGTTCCTGTCTAGAGGTTAACGCGGTATTGCGCCCCCTATGGAAGCGGGTTGCCGATCAATAGGGGTGGACAAACTATTTTCCGGCCATAGGGGCCCACTGGTCCAGTATCTGCCGGTCACGGGCACACGCGGCGAGTCGGCCGGGCTGTCCGGTGGTGGCCCGGCGCAATGCCGCCTCCAGCTCGGCGACCCGCCGGTCCACCTCGACCATGCCGGCCGCCGCGGCCCGCACCATTTCGTCGGAAAGGTCGGATTCCGTCTCCACCAGCGCGGTCACCGCTCGCTGCTCGAGCTGGGCTTTCACATTCGCCACCGCGTCGGCGACCCAGTGTCGCAGATGATCGCGGTCGGCGAGCTGGCGGCGCGCCCGCACCACCCACGCGGCCGCGCCCGCCCCGAGCAACAGGGTCACCGGCACGCTCGCGGCGTCCAATGCCGGTACCAGCGCGAGCGGCGACACCATCAGCCGTCCCAGACCCACCCCGGCCGAAGCGCCCAGCACGATCATCAGGTGATCTTCGACACCCCCGCGCCGGGGTTGCGGATCCGGACCGAGCATGGGCGCGGGCTCGTACCGCGGTGCGGGGGGCCCCGCCGCGGGAGGGAGGCTCGCCGGGTGCGCGGCGGCCGCCCGCGCCCGTAGTTCGGCCAGCCGGGCGGCGATATCCAGATCCACCGTCCCGGTCAGCTGCCCGACCGCCTGCCGTAGCCGCTCCGGGAAGTCGCGCCGGCCCGCGCGATCCATGCTGTCCAGTTCGGCCCGGGCCTCCGCGTGCAGTGCCCGGACCCGGGAGCCGACCAGGGTGAGCAGATCCACCCGGGCCAGGTTGATCTGGGCCCGCAAAGTGGACACCGCCACCGCGCGCCCGCCGTCGCGATCGGCGAGCAGCCGGGCCCGCTCCGCCCGCAGCAGCTCCACCTCGGTACCCGACCGGAGCTGCGCTTCCTCCTGCATGATGCGTTGCCGGGTTCCGGCGACCACCTGGGCGAGGGCCGCCGCGCGGCGAGCGCCCGCGGTCGCGGTATCGGTGGTGAGCGCGACCAGGCGGGTGTGCAGCGCGGCCAGCCCGGAACGATCGAGCAGCGTCGAATCGGCCCCGGCCCGCGCGGCCCGGGCCAACCGGGCCGATACCGGCACGATCTCGCAGTCCAGCTCCGCGGCGGCCAGTAGTTCGGCGCTGCGGTCGCGGACCAGCTGCCAGTCCTTGTGCGCGTCGGTGCCGTTCAGCACCAGCAGTACCCGGGCCCCCTCGGCGCACAGCCGGCGCACCGTATCCAGCTCCGCCGCGCCGATCACCACACCGGCGTCGAGGATCAGCAGCACCACACTGCCCGGGGCGGCGCTCACCCACGGATCGGTCGTGGGCGCGCCGAGTTCGATCCGGGGCTCGATCCGGGTCAGTTCGGTGCGCAGCAGCGCGGTGTTCGCGTCGTCGGCGCCGATGAGCCGGACCTCGGCCGCGCCGCCGGCGACCGGCATCGTGCGCAACAACGCCATACCCTGCGGATTCCAGCGCGCCACCACCTCGGCCACGACGTCGGGCAGCGTATGCACCGCCGCGATATCCGTGGCCGCCGCGAAACCGGGCGGCCCCGCCGCCGGGCCCGGGTCAGAGTCCGACACTGCTCATCCGCTCCCACATCCGGACGTATCCGTTGTGAACCCGGATCGCCGCGCGGCGCGCGCCCGGCGCCATATCCCCGGCCACCACCGCCCGCCACCGGATGGCGCGGGCCAGCGCGTCGTCGGCGTCCTCGGGTTCGGGGCGGGGATAGCCCGCGGCCAGATGGGCGACCTCCGGGGCGACCAGCCCGCCGCACAGCGCCAGCCACTTGGCCTCGTCGGTGTCCAGGTATTCGGTGATCAGTGCCCGCGCCCGGCTGTTCCCGTGCGGTACGGCACGCGCCGCCAGCCGGGTCAGTTCATCGATCAGCACCCCCGCCCGCCGTGCTATCGCCTGCCGATAGCGCTGACCGAGCAGCTGGGCCACCGGGTCGACCCCGCTGACGGTGTGCAGGATCTGCAGCACGGTCTGCGGGGCGAGATCCGGGTCGCGTTCCAGGGCGGCCAGTACACAGGCCAGCCCGTACAGATCCCAGCGTTCGAGCAGTTCCGTGCGTTCGGCGGTATCGGGGCCCACCGCCGGCGAGACGAAGGCCTCGGCGGACAGGGCCGCCGCGATACCGGACTGCGCCAGCCGGCGCAGCAGCGCCAGATCGGTTTCCTGGAAGGCCCCGGAAACGGTCCGCGCGGCCAGCGAACCCACCATCGGGAACGCGGGCAGCCGGAACTCCCGGCCGAACTGCCGGGCCGCGCCCACCGCGTCCGCCCAGCCGGTGCCGATCGCGTCGGCCTTGTTCACCACCAGAATCGTGCGTTCCGGGCGCAGCGACCCGAGCAATCGCCGATCACCCGGAGAGGGGGTGCTGGCCAGGACGTAGACGACGATATCGGCGTCGAGCACCGGATCGGGGAAGCCCGGTTCGTCGACGGGCGCGGTCTCGACCGCCTGCTGCAGTCCCAGTGCCCGGGCCACGGTGGTGCGACCCGACCGGGCGCGCCCGGCGACCTGCGCGCGCGGCAGGGTCCGCCAGCGCTGCATCGCCACCTCGATACCGTTCGCGATACCCGCGTCGGCCCCATCACCCATCCGGAGCGTGGAGATCAGCCGGTCCAGCGGATCCCCGGCCCCGGCCTCCCGCAGATACCTGTCCGATTCCTCGACTGCCGACATGCGCCACACCCCCTTCTTCCGGTGCGCATTGTGTCAGAACCGGGGCCGCTACGCCCCGGGTGCGGGTGCGTCCGTCCTACCAACGGGTAGCCCCCTACCGGTCCGTTGCGGCCCGGAACCGGCCATGCTGGACAATAGGGCTGTGAACGACGCTGTGCACCCCAGCTCCGAGTCCGTTCCGGTCGCCCTCTCGGAAAACTCCGGCGATACCGGAGACCGGCGGCGACGGCATGCCGGTTCCCGGCTCTACCCCCGGGTCACCAGCTTCCGGTCCCGGCGCGGCGCACTCACCCCCAACCAGCAGAAATCCTGGGATCGCAGCTGGCCGGTGCTCGGCCGGGAGGTCGCCGACGAACCGCTCGACGCCGAGGCGTGGTTCGGCCGCTCGGCACCCCTGGTCATCGAGATCGGGTGCGGTACCGGGACGGCGACCGCCGCCATGGCGCTGGCCGAACCACATCTGAACCTGATCGGTATCGAGGTCTACCAGCCCGGCCTGGCCCAGCTCGTCCAGCGGATCGAACGCGAGGAGATCGGCAATATCCGGCTGCTGCGCGGTGATGCCGTGGACGTGCTGGAGAACATGATTGCTCCCGGATCGCTGACCGGTGTGCGCGTATTCTTCCCGGACCCGTGGCCCAAGGCACGCCACCACAAGCGCCGGCTGCTGCAACCGGCCACTCTCGCGCTCGTCGCCGATCGGCTACGGCCCGGCGGGATCCTGCACGTGGCGACCGACCACGCCGGGTACGCCGAGCACATCGCCGAGGTCGGCGCGACCGAACCCCTGCTCATCGGGTTGAACGGAACCGTGGGGGGAGCCGGTACCGCGCACCGCGACACCGCGCCGATCGGTTTCGAGCGACCGGTCACCAAATTCGAGAGCAAGGCACACACCGCTGGTAGTGCGATCAACGAGTTCATATGGGGCAAGATCGAATGATGAGCGTCAGTGAGATGGCCCCGGCCGGCGACGAGGTTGCCGGAAGTCTGCACGAATCCGGCGACGAGTCGGTAGGGCCGGATACGGACGGTCTGCGGCGGGTCCTGCTGGTCTGGGACGCGCCGAACCTGGATATGGGACTGGGCGCCATCCTGGGTGGGCGGCCCACCGCCGCGTATCGGCCTCGCTTCGACGCGCTCGGCCGGTGGCTGCTGGCCCGCACCGCCGAACTCTCCGTCGGCGAGAAGAACCGGCTGGAGCCCGAGGCGACCGTATTCACCAATATCGCCCCCGGCACCGCGGATGTGGTCCGGCCGTGGGTCGAGGCGCTACGTAATGTCGGTTACGCCGTTTTCGCCAAACCGAAGATCGACGAGGATTCCGATGTCGATTCGGACATGCTCGGCCATATCGCCCAGCGCACCCGGGGCGCCGGGCTGGCCGGGATCATCGTGGCCTCGGCCGACGGGCAGGCCTTCCGGGAGCCACTGGAGCAACTCGCCTCCGACGGCATCCCGGTTCAGGTGCTCGGCTTCCGCGAGCACGCGAGTTGGGCAGTAACATCCGATACTCTCGAATTCGTCGACCTCGAGGACATCCCGGGAGTTTTCCGTGAACCGCTGCCGCGGGTGAGCCTCGACTCGCTGCCCGACGAGGGTGCCTGGCTGCAGCCGTTCCGGCCGCTGTCGGCGCTGCTCACCTCTCGCCCCGCACAAGGAGTCGCTTAAGTGTTCACCCGCTGGGGCGATCTGGTCTATCGGTTGCGATTCGCCGTCATCGGAGTTGTCGTCGCCGGGATGCTGGGCCTGGGGGCCTACGGTCTCGGCCTGGCCGACCATCTGAGCTCCAGCGGTCTGTTCGATCCGAATTCCGAATCGGTGAAGGCCGCCGAACTGTCCGACGAGGCGTTCGGCCGCGACCACAATGCCGATGTGCTGGTGCTCTACACCGCGCCCGAGGGTCAGACCGTCGACAGCGATCCGGCCTTCCGGGACAAGATCGTCGACAGCCTGAACCGGCTGCCCCGGGAACATCCGGACCAGATCGCCAAGGTGAACGGCGCCTACTGGAAGACCGAGACCGGCGAAGCCCAGCCCGCGGTATTCGGCTCCCAGGACAAGACGAAGACCTTCGCCTCCATCGCGATCGTCGGCGACAACGACACCGATATGGTCCGCAACTATCGCGCGGTCAAAGACGTCTTCGATATCGAGGGCGTGAATGTGCAGGTCGCGGGCCTGCAACCGGTAGCGGGCACTCTCAACGACACCATGGCCCACGATCAGCACCGGATGGAGATCCTGGCCATCCCCGCCGTGGGCATCCTGCTGTTCTTCATCTTCGGCGGCGTGGTGGCGGCGGCGCTGCCGCTGATCATCGGCGGCCTGACCATCATCAGCGCCAACGGCATCATCATGATGCTGACGAAGGTCACCGAGGTGAACACGTTCGTCGGCGCGGTGGTCTCCATGATCGGCCTGGGTCTGGCCATCGACTACGGCCTGTTCATCGTCAGCCGGTTCCGTGAGGAATTGGCCGAGGGTTACGACACCCGCGCCGCGGTCCGCCGCTCGGTGGTCACCGCCGGACGTACGGTCGTCTTCTCCGCGACCATGATCATCGCGAGCCTCGGCGGCCTGCTGCTGTTCCCGCAGGGCTTCCTGAAATCCATGGCCTACGGCACCATCGCGACCGTCGCGCTGGCCGCCCTGGCCTCGATCACCCTGCTGCCCGCCATGCTGAGTGTTCTGGGCAAACGGGTGGACATGCTCAGCTTCAAGCAGATCCGCAAGACCAAATCCGCCGAGGAGGTGGAGGCCAGTTTCTGGGGCCGGGCCACCACCTGGGTCATGCAGCATCCGCTCAAGATCGCCATTCCGATCTGTGTGCTGCTCCTGCTGCTGATCATCCCGGTGAAGAACCTGGCCTTCGGCGGTATGAGCGAACGCTACCTGCCGCCGGACAACGACACCCGTGTCGCGCAGGAGGATTTCGACAAGACCTTCCCGCTGCGCCAGTCCGATCCCATCCAGCTGGTGTTCGTCGGCGAGGACACCCGGGCCATCGCGAAGGTGGTACGCGAGGCCGACAAGGCGCCGGGCCTGGCCGACGAGTCCGGTTTTTCGGTGCCGTCGGAGTCCACCACCCATTCCGGGGTCTTCCGCAGCAGCGCGACCCTCCTCGATTCCGAGGACTACCGGCCGACCGTGGAGTATCTGCGGGCGATCGAAGTACCCGACGGCGTGACCATGTACGTCGGCGGCCAGCCGACCCTGCAGGGCGACAGTATCGACGCGCTGCTGGACCGGATGCCGCTGATGATCGCCATGGTGCTGCTGGTCACCACGGTGCTGATGTTCCTCACCTTCGGCTCCCTGGTGCTGCCCATCAAGGCCGCGCTGATGAGCGCGCTCGGCCTCGGCTCCACCCTCGGCATCCTGACCTGGATCTTCGTCGACGGTCACGGTGCCGGGCTGCTGAACTTCACGCCGCAGCCGATCATGTCGCCGGTGCTGGTGCTGATCATCGCGATCATCTACGGCCTGTCGACCGACTACGAGGTGTTCCTGCTCTCGCGCATGGTCGAGGCCCGGGCAATGGGTGCCTCGACCACCGAGGCGGTGCGGATCGGCACCGCGCACACCGGACGGATCATCACCGCCGCGGCGTTGATCCTGCTGGTGGTGACCGGTGCGTTCGCCTTCTCCGATCTGGTGATGATGCAGTACATCGCCTACGGCATGATCGCGGCGCTCATCATCGACGCCACCATCCTGCGCATGCTGCTCGTACCGGCGACCATGAAGTTGCTCGGCGACGACTGCTGGTGGGCCCCCGCCTGGATGAAGCGGATCCAGCAGAAGATCGGCCTGGGCGAACCGATCCTGGCCGATGAGCGCCCCGGCGGCGGCGATGTGGTCGACCTGGTCAAGACCACCCCGGTCACCGATCCGGTCACCATGCAGATGCCGGCGCTCGGCGCCGAGAAGCAGCGCAAGACCCCGGTGCTCAAACGCACCCGCGAGGAGATCGAGGCCGCCGCGCCCACCGCGCATATGCAGGCGGTGCCCAAGGGGCCGCGCAAGGCCGAGGGCAAAAAGCCGCCCGCCGCCCCGGCGGCACCCAAACAGCAGATGCCCACCCCGCCGGACCCGACCCGGCCGCGCGCCAATCCGCCCGCCGACGGCCCGGCCGAACCCGGCCGCGGCACCGCCGAGGAATCCGGCCGCGGACCACGGCCCGCGGCGCAGCCGCCCGCGGAGAGCCCGGCGACGCCGAACCGGAACCCGCTGCATCCGGGCGCGGAGCCCGGCCCGACACCATCGTCCGGCCCGGTCCCGGGCCGGCTCCCGAGCCGGGCTCCCGAACCCGGCCGCGGTCCGGGTGGCCCCGCCGCCGAGCCGGGCCGTACTCCCGGCCCGCGCAACGACTTCCGGCCGCTCCCCGGCCGGCCCCCGGGCGGTCAGCCCGGGCCGGGCCGCCCGCAGCCGAATCAGCCGGGCCCGGAACAGCCCACGCCGCCGTCGAACGCGCAGCGCACCCCGCCCGGTCCGGGTGGTCCGGCCGGCTCACCCCGGCCCGGTTTCGCCACCCCGAACCTGCGCGGTCTGTTCGCCTCCGAACCAACCGACGACGGCGAGGCCCAGGACGCCGGTGGCCGCACCGTCTACCCGAGCCCCGCCGACGCCCCCCCGGCACCGCCCACCCCGCAGCAGACCCGGACCACCGGCGGCGCGGGCCGCCCACGACCGGACAGTTCACCGCGGCTCCCCGGACAGCCCGGCGGCGCGGCCCGCCCGCCCGCACCGCCGCGTCCCGCGGCGCCCGAGGGCCGGCCGCCCGGCCGTCCCGGTCCCGGACAGCCGGGCGGATGGGCAGGCGACGGAAATCGCCCGGCACCCGGCCAGGGGCCGGCGCGACCGCCCGCACCGCCGCGCCGCCCCGGACCGGACGGACAGCCGGGCCCCGCGGACGCGCGCCTGAGGCAGGACCAGGGTTCGCAGCCGCGGCCGATTCCCCGGACTCCCGAACCCGGCAGCCCGGGCCCGGCCGGACCCGCCTCGGGCCTGCCCGAGCTCCCGCGCCGGGTGCCGGGCGCTCAGCCCCCGGCGGTACCCGGTCTCTACCCCGCGCCGGAACCGCCGACCCGGCCCGCCGAACGTCCGGCCCCCACCGGATCGCGGCCCGACAGCCTGGCGCAGCAGTCCGCCGGCGGGGTCGGCCCGCAGCAGAACACGGACCCGCGCGAACGCAACAGCATCGAATCGTGGATGGCGGGACTGCGGTCCGCGCGGCGCCAGCAGGCCGGGATGCCGGCCGACGACTCGGGCCGCCACCAGCAGAACGAGGGCCGTTCGGTCAGTGTGAACGAACTGCTGCGCCGCCGCGAGCAGGACTGACGCGGCCGGGCAGACGGCTCAATGTCCGAGCAACCGGCGCCAATGGGCAGCGAAGGGTTGTTTGGCGGTGACCGAGCCGAACCGGACCCGGCCGTGTACCAGCAGATGCAGCGGTCCGATCGGCGGACCGCTGCGCACTTTGTTGTTCACGCTGGACCCGACCAGTTCGAGGCCGTCCAGGTCGACCGTGGCCTCCTGCGGCACCACCAGGGTGAGAGAACTGGCGTAATCGTCGACCTGGATCTCCACCACCTGAGTGGTCATGATCGCCTGGGTGAAATCCAGAGTCACCCCGGACAGCCAGCTGTTGACCCGCAACATCGGGGCGACCTGCCAGTTGCCCCGGCGGTTCAACCCCGACATACGCGGCCGGATGACCCCGCCCTGCACCATCCCCGACAACCCCGCGCGAGCGGCGTCCCCGGGTCGGGGTAGCGGTACCGGCTTGCCGTGACCGGTCCGCTCGGTGGTGGGTTCGCCGATCAACCGGACCCCGGGCAGGTCGACGAGCACCGAGTTCAACTCGCCGCGGGTCTTGGCGGCCAGCGCGGTGTCCATCCGCTCGGTGAACTCACCCAGGGAGAGCATGCCCAGACCCACCGCGCGCTGCAGGAGCTGCCCGACATGTTCCCGTTCGGCGTCGGATACACGCAGGTCCCGGTGGCCCACCTGGCCACCGGAACCCGCACCGTCGAATACCGGATCGGGGCCGTTCATAGGACCGAGATTACCCAGCACAGCCCGGATCCCGCATCAGGGCATTCCCGGATGCGGGGGTGGCGGGCACCACGTCAGCCCTGCTCATCTCCGGTTTCCCGCCGGGTGGCGGAGATGCTCGGCTCGGGGTCCGCACCGTCGCGGCGTGGCTGTGGATCGGCGGTCCGGGCCAGCGGTAGCCGGCGTTGCGCTTCGGCGAGCAGGGCCCCGATATCGAAGCGTCCCAGTACCTGGGGGCCGCTCACGGCATGCTCGCCGTCCTCCGGTGAATCCGGCTCGGCCACATAGATCCCTTTACGATCGGGTGCCGGTTCGCCGAGCAGCTCCTCGGGGTCCGCGGCGAGCAGGGAGCGGATCGCGGTGTTGAGCACCGCGACCAGCGGTACCGCGAGCAGACCGCCCGCGATACCGCCCAGCACCACACCCGCGGCGATCGCGAGTACCACCGCCAGCGGATGGATCCGTACGGCACGCCCGAGCAACAACGGTTGCAGCACATGCCCCTCCAGCTGCATCACCGCGACGATGATGCCGAGCACGATGAGCGCGGTCACGAAACCCTTGGTCACCAGTGCGATGAACACCGCCACGAAACCGGCCAGGAACGCACCGATGATCGGGATGAACGCGCTGATGAACACCAGCGAACCCAGCGGCAGCGCGAGCGGCACACCGAGTAGGGCCAGCCCGGCGCCGATCCCGATCGCGTCCACCGCGGCGACCACGACGGTGGCCCGCACGAAACCCACCAGCGAACCGAACCCGAGTTCCCCGGCGGTGCGCACCCGTTCCCGATGCTCGGCCGGCACGACACGGGTGACGAAACGCCAGATCTGGTCACCGCTGTAGAGCAGGAAGATGAGGATGAACAGGGTGAGGAAGGTGCCGGTCAGGATGTGGCCGATCATGGTCGCGGTGGTCAGCGCGCCGCTGGTCAGCGTGTCCTGATTGGACTGGATGGCCCGGACGGTGGCATCACCGGCATTACGGATCTGGTCGTCGCTCAGGTGCATCGGACCGTTGATGGCCCAGTCCTGGACCTTGTGGATGCTGTTGGTGAACTCGTCGGACAGCTGCGGCACACCCACCACGAACTGCTCCACCACGAAGGTCACCACGCCGGCGACCAGTCCGAGCGAACCGACCAGCGCGACGAAAACCCCGAGCCCGCGCGGCACCCCGCGGCGCTGCATCCAGTCCACCAGCGGCGCCAGCAGCGCGGCCGCCAGCATGGCGATGGCCAGCGGGATCACCACTGTGTCGAGTCGCCGCACCGCCGCCGCCAGCACCGCGACCAGGGCGAAGATCACCAGCAGCCGCCAGGCCCATTCGGCGGTCTGCCGGACGATGGGGTGAACGGCGTCTGCGGCAGATGGTTTCGGCTCGGTCACTCTGCCGAGCCTAGTGAGGGCAGCCGGGCGAAGCCCACCAACAGGCCGCGCACGGCCGGAGCGGAGGCGGCGGTGCGCGTACCGGCACAACCCGGGAACACTGGGCGGTCGGCACCGGGCGCTAGATTGGTACGCGTGTCAGCGCCATTGGAAGCGGTCAAACAGACCATGCATACGCGCTGGCCCCTGTACCTCACCTCGATGCTGCTCGCGAATGCTTTCGGCGCCGTATTGGTGTGGGCGTTCATCCAGTACGGGCTGCCGGTCCCCGAAGGGGAGGAACCCGGTACCCGGCAGGTGGGACTGCTGGTCCCGGCCATCGTCTTCCTCACCGGCGGGTTCCTCAGTGTGGCGGCCTCGGCCCTGATGCTCCGGCCGGTGATGCGCTGGCAGGTGCGCGGCGGTCCGCCCAGCCGGCAGGAACAGATGGCCGCCCTGCACGCGCCGCTGCGGCAGGCGATTCTGCATCTGGCCCTGTGGATCCTCGGCGGCGGGGTACTGGGCGCGGCGATCATCTCCGAGACCCCGGCCCTGGCCGGCACCGTGATCATCACCGAATGTATGGCCGCGACCATCGTGTTCGGTTTCACCTACATGCTCGGTGAACGGATTCTGCGCCCGGTGGCGGCCGAGGCACTCACCGCCGGGCGTTTCGACCACACCCTGACTCCCGGCGTCGGTACCCGGATGGCGATGACCTGGGGCCTGGGCACCTTCGCCCCGACCATCGCCATCGTGCTGCTGTGTGTCACCCAGATCTCCTCGGATGTGAAGTTCTCCGCGCAGTCGCTGGCGGTATCGATCCTGCTGCTGTGCGGAGTGGTGATCATGCAGGCGCTGGCCCTGTCCATGCTCACCGCGTCCAGCATCTCCGACCCGGTCCGCCAGCTCAGCCAGGCCATCGACCAGGTGCAGAACGGTGCCCGCGATGTGCAGGTGGAGGTCTTCGACGGGAGCGAGATCGGGCTGCTACAGGTCGGTTTCAACCGGATGATGGAGGAGGCGGCCACCCGGCAGCGGCTACAGGAACTGTTCGGCCAGCATGTGGGCGCCGAGGTGGCCCAGCGCGCACTGGACTACGGCACCGAACTCGGTGGGGAAACCCGATTCGTGGCAGTCCTGTTCGTGGACATGGTCGGCTCCACCGCGACCGCCGCGGAACACCCGCCCACCGAAGTGGTGAGCCTGCTCAACGAATTCTTCCGGGTGGTGGTGGATGTGATCGACCGCCACCACGGGTTCGTCAACAAATTCGTCGGCGACGCCGCGCTCGCGATTTTCGGCGCGCCGCTGGACCGCCCGGACGCACCGACGGCCGCGCTGGCCGCCGCCCGCGATCTGCGCGAGGCATTGCGCGCGGTCGCCGGACTGGATATCGGTATCGGAGTTTCCGCGGGCCTGGCGGTCGCGGGGAATATCGGTGCCGCCAACCGCTTCGAATACACCGTTATCGGCGATCCGGTGAATGAGGCGTCCCGGCTCACCGAACTCGCCAAGGACCACCCCGGCCGGGTACTCGCCTCCGGTTCGGCGTTGTATTTCGCCGAGGACGGCGAGCAGCGGCACTGGACGGCCGGCGAAGAGGTACAACTGCGCGGCCGCCGCCGCAAGACGCGACTGTCCTGGCCGAGCGAAACCGTGGACTAGGCGTACCTCCGCGTTCGCTCCGGCCATGCGCTCCCTGCGTACCTCCGCGTTCGCTCCGGCCGTGCGGGTCACCAGGCCGAGCCAAACCGTCCACTACACCAACCCGAGCCGATCGCGGCGCTCGCGGCGGTATCGGACCAGGCAGCGGACTTCGGTGGGGGGTGTCCATTAGGCTGGGCCCGTGACGGCCAACGGTGATGCAGCGGGCACCACTGCTGTGCCCGGGGCCGGGGCACCGGAACATACCGAGAATCGCCGCCGCAAATTCCGCTGGCTCAAATGGCTGGCCGTTTCGATCGTGCTTCTCCTGCTGATAGGCGAAGCATTTTATCTGTGGCCGCGATTACACGAGTCGTGGCGCAAACTCACCGAAATCCATTGGGGCTGGGTCGCGCTGTGTATCGCGGCGCAAATGCTGTCCATGACCGGGTTCGGCCACGTCCAGAAACAACTGCTGCGCGCGGGCGGCGTGGAGGTGAGCCAGCATCGGTCGGTGGCGGTCGTCTACGGCGCCACCGCCATGTCGGTGACCCTGCCCGCCGGCCAGGTGTTCTCCACGGCGTTCACCTATCGGCAGACCCGGCGCTGGGGCGCCAGCCCGGTGGTCGCGTCGTGGCAGCTGGTCTTCTCCGGTGTGGTCTCCGCGGCCGGTCTGGCCCTGATCGGCGTGCTCGGCACCGTGCTCGCGGGTGGCCGGGTGGGCCCGGTGAATCTGCTCGTCTCGGTGGCCGCGGTGGTAGCGCTGGTCTGGGCGGGAAACTACGCCTCGCGCCATCCGGGCACCCTCGAGAAGCTGCTGCACCGCGCGCTGCTGCTGGTGAACCGGGCACGCAAACGGTCTTCGGATACCGGTATCGACAAGGTCCGGGAAATGCTCGACCAGGTCGAATCGGTGAAACTGGGCACCCGGGACGGCGCGTGGGTCACCTGGTGGGCGGTGATCCACCGGCTCGCCGATATCGCCTGCCTGGGCGCTGCCTGCTATGCCATCGGCGGCGACCCCCGGTGGGCCGGACTGCTGATCGCGTTCGCGGCGGGTAAGGCCGTCGGTTCGATTCCGTTCGCGCCGGGTGGGATCGTCTACGTGGACGCGACCCTGATCTACGGTCTCACCGCGGCCGCCGGGCTGCCCGCGGCGCAGGCGGTGGCCGCCGCGTTCGTGTACCGGCTGGTGAGTTTCGTGCTGATCGCGATCATCGGCTGGATCGTCTTCGCGTTCCTGTTCCGCACCCGCAATGCCGAGGACGACGAGTACGAGAAGGAATTCTCCCAGCGCAACGCCTGAGCCGGCAGCGCACACCGTGGCCGCGGCGCCGACGCCGCGACTAGGCTGCTCGGAGTGAAATGGATCGCTGCGATCGGTGCCGACTTCGTCCTGGTGGTGGTGTTCTGCGCCATCGGCCGCCGCAGTCACGACGAGGCCGTGCTCACCGGTCTGCTGCACACGGCGTGGCCCTTCGTGGCCGGGCTGGCCGTGGGCTGGGTCGTGACGGTGCTGCTGGAGCGTCGCCGGACCGGTACCGAACCGCTCGACGGCTCGCGCCTGTGGCCCGCCGGTGTGGTGATCTGGTTGTGCACCCTGGTGATCGGCATGCTGCTGCGGGTGGTCGCCGGTCAGGGCACCGCCTTCAGTTTCATCGTGGTGGCGGCGCTGGTGCTGGCGTTCTTCCTGCTGGGCTGGCGCGGGGCCGTCGCGGCGATCAGGTGATCCCCCGGCCGCCGCTCATTCGTCCGGCTTGGCCAGCGCCTGCAACATCCGCTCGCCCATCCGGACGACCATATCGCCGCTGTCGACATCGGCGATATGGATGGCGAACGACAGATCACCCATACTCGCGATCAGCCAGCCGTCGTCCCCGGCCTTGGCCGAGAACCCGGTGACGTCACGGAATCCGCGCAGCCGCGCCATCTGCGGCGCGTTCATCCCGTCGCGCATCGCCGCGCGCAGGGCCGCGTCGACAGGCCCCGGCAGCGGCCCCATGGGCGCGTCGGTTTCGCTGGGCCGGCCCCGTTCGAGCATCGGCGGGCGGGTCGCGCCGTTGGTGATGGCCGCCGCCGCGATCGCCATGCCGAACGGACTGACCAGCAGCGCGTCCGTTCCACCGCCCTGGCGAACCGGTTCCGCGCCGCCCGCCCCCGCCGGGCGCCCGGTCACTTCCTCGAGCCCGGGGACCCGGAAGTCCACGCCGACACCGAGCATGGCGGCCGCCTCGATCATCTCCTGGTCGGTGACGTCCCCGGGTGCTTTGCCCTTGGCCGCCCCGGCCGCCTTCTTGAACAACTCGATGGCGCCGCCCACCGGGTACAGCCCGGTGAACGCGACCGGACCCTGTGCGCTCGAGTAGTTGTTCTGCGCCGCCGCCACCACGGCTCCGGTGGAGGGCTGGGTGACCACGATGGAGGCGGGTGAACCCACGCTGACCACCGCGTCCTCTGCCGCACGCTGCAACCGCTGGTCCATGGTGCCCGGGATATCCGGACCGGCCGGACCCTGGTTGCCCGCCAGCTGTTTGACGAAGCGGCCGTTCTCGAACAGTTGCACGCCCCAGCCGGAATGCTGGTCCTGGCTCTGTTCCCAGACCTTCTTCATGGCGTCGAGAATGGGCGAGAAGATCCGGCGATCGGAGACGATGAGCCGCGGCTCCTGCTTCATCACCACGCCCGGGATCGGCGCCATCCGCGGTTCCAGGATCGCGAAATCGCCCTCGCGCAGGCTGACCGCCGTGATCGGTTTTCCGCCGGCGGCGGCCAGGTCGTCACGGAGTGAGGCGCCGGTGATCAGGGGCGCCACCGGTTCGATGGCACGGGCCAGCGCGTCGGTGGAGGCGACCGGATCCGGCATCCGCGACGGATCGAGTTCGACGACATTGATGATCTGCTGGGTCATCAACGGTTTACCGATATTGTCGACGACCTTCGGCGGCGGGTCCGGGGTGGTACGCACCAGCCGCACGGTGCGGTTCTGGCTGAGCTCGGGCATGACCACCGCCGGATCCCAGGAGATCCGCCAGCCGTTCGCGAGTTTGCGGACGGTGCCCTCCAGCCCATAGGACCAGTTCTTCTGCTCGCCGAAGCTCCACTGCACATCGAGACTGAAGATGCCGGATTCGGCATCGAGTCCGATGAATTGCGCCTTCTCGTAGTCGACGGTGCCCGATTCGAGCCCCTCGAACATTTGCTGAAGGGTTGCCGAAGCCGCCGAGGGGTAGGAGGTCAACTCCGCCGCGGCGGCGTAGTCGTGCTCGTCGAGTCGTTCGGTGAATTGGTCTACGACCGCTTCGGGTCCGGCCGCCTCGGCCCCGGACCCGCACGATCCCATCGCAATTGCCAGAGCCGCCACCCCCGTAAGGGCTATTGCGCCCCGGAAGCGAAAGCGGCGGGATCCCCTCACGTCCATGTCGCCCACTCTTCACTCTTGTCACACCGGTAACAAGACCACCGTACCTGAAAAATGCCTGCTTGCGAGTGATCGCAAACCCGAAACCCTACCGTGCCCCACCGTGTGCGGTTGCGGCCGAGCCCAACTCGTCGCACAGCGGACCATGATCAATTATCGGGGCGCCCGAGAACACCCGGCGACGCTACGCTACCGATCGATCAGAAGCGGTGCGCCGTTACCCCGCGAGTCCGCATTCATCGAAGAGATACCCCGTTACGGTAGCTCAGAATCATCCGCCCGCGCGGGAGGTGTCGGTAGGGTTGCTGTCATGTCCGATGCCGCCGTCCCGCAAACCTCGAGCAGCCCGATTCTGGTCCTCAACGGGCCCAACCTGAATATGCTCGGCACTCGGCAACCCGAGATATACGGGTCGGAGACCCTCGACGATGTGATCGAATTGTGTCGTCGGGCCGCGGCGGCGCACGGGTGGGAGATAGCCCATTTCCAGTCGAATTCCGAGGGCGCGCTGATCGACCGGATCCACGAGGCGCGCGGTACGGTGTCGGCGATCGTGATAAATCCCGGCGGCCTGACCCACACCTCGGTGGCGCTGCGCGATGCGCTGGTCGTTCCGGAGGTGCCGATCGTCGAGGTGCACATCAGCAATGTGCACGCCCGCGAGGAGTTCCGCCGGCACTCCTACATCTCCCCCATCGCCGACGCGGTCGTGGCCGGGATGGGTATCCAGGGCTATGCCGCCGCGATCGAATACCTGCTGACCCGGCGGTCCTGACCCTCGGTTGCCGGCCGCTGCCTCAACTCGCGCTCTCGATCCGGAAAACCGGGAAGCCCGGGGCGATTTCGGCGAGTTCGGCGTCGGTGGAGTCCTTGGTGATGCCCTCGAAAAAGCGGCCGACCTCCCAACCCCAGCGCTCGAGGTAGAGCCGCAGCAGCGGCACCTTGTCCGCGTCGGCGACCTCGATTCCGGTGAATGCCTCGGTCCGCCGGCCCAGCCGCAGCTCACCGGTACCGGCGGCCCGCAGATTGCGCACCCACTGCGTGTGGCCACGCGGGGCCACGAGATAACGCTGTCCGTCGGCGGCGGTCATCAGGTTGACCATGGTGGTCCGCCACTCCCCCGACTTGCGCCCGCGCACCGCCAGCAACCGGGAGCCGGCGACGCTGATCCCGAGCTTGGGCAGCAGGTTGGCGAGCCGGTTGAAGATCGGGTCGAAACCGGTGGGGGCGAGGTAGCGGGTCGCGGCGGTCATCGTTTTCTCCTTTGTGAGCGGTGCTCTCTGTTGCGAACAACAATCGCACCTTCCGGCACCCATGTCAAGAGCAGTGCTCTCGTTTATTGGAAGACGCAGGTAGAAGACGCGCCAGACTGCGCAAGTGCGACGGTTCGGGCGGCAATAACCGGCCGGACGGCCGAACCGGCTCCCGGCAGCGCCTTTTTCTGAGACGGTGGTCGGGCTCGGCTGTTCCCACGCGGACACCGGGCGCGTGTGCCGGAACGAACGACGGAGGAGAGTGGCGTGCGGGCCGCAGTTTTCCACGGAACCGAACCCCGACTGGTGATCGAGGACATCCCGGTGCCGGTCCCCCGGCGCGGCGAGGTCCTGTTGCGGGTCACCGCCTGCGGGGTCTGCCACACCGACCTGCACGTCCTGCGCTCCGAGGTGAAATTTCCCGTGCCCGCGGTACTCGGCCACGAGGTATCCGGCGTGGTCGAACAACTCGGCGAAGACGTGGAAACGATCGCGGTCGGCGACAAGGTGGTCTGCAGCTTCATCATGCCCTGCGGCGACTGCCGCCACTGTGTCCGCGGCGCCGAGGACCTGTGCGAGAAATTCTTCGCCCACAACCGGCTCAACGGCACCCTCTACGACGGCACGACCCGCCTCGCCCGCGCCGACGGAACCCCGCTGGCCATGTACTCGATGGGCGGGCTCGCCGAATACTGCGTGGTGCCCGCCTCCGATGTCTTCGCAGTACCCGCGGAAGTCGGACTCGAGGCCGTATCGATCCTGGGTTGTAGCTCCTTCACCGCGCTCGGCGCCGTGCACACCGCCGAACTCGCGCTCGGCGACCGGATCGCGGTGATCGCGGCCGGTGGCGTGGGATCGTCGATCGTGCAGTTCGCGGCGGCGGCCGGGGTCGCCCGGATCATCGCGATCGATATCAGCGACGACAAACTGGCCGCGGTCGCGAAACTCGGTGCCACCCATACGATCAACTCCCGCACCGAGGACGCCGCGGCCCGGGTCCGGGAGCTGACCGAAGGGCACGGTGTGGACGTGGCGTTCGAGGCGCTGGGCAGCGCCGCGACGTTCGCGACGGCCCTGGACGTACTGGACGACGGCGGCCGCGCGGTGGTGGTGGGCATCGCGCCCGCCGGCACCACCGGCGCCGTGGACCTGGCCCGCCTGGTACGCCGCAAACTGCAGATCCGCGGCTCCTACGGCGCGAAGGCGCGCACCGATATGCCCGCGCTGCTGCGGATGGTCGCGGCCGATACGGTCCGACCGCAGGACGTCATCACCCGCCGCTACTCGCTGGACCGGGCCGACGAGGCCTACAGCGCACTGGCCCGCGGCGAGATCGTCGGACGGGCGATCATCGAAATCGACTGACCCGCCGCGCGTATCGATGCGAAAATTCACCGCCGAACGAGTAACGTCGAGCCATGCCGACGGAGGTCCGCAACAACACCGCACTGGAACGCTTCGAGATCACGGTCGAGGGCGAGGTCGCGGGATATACCGAATATCAGGACACCGTCGGCGAGCGCGCATTCGTGCACACCGAGGTCGATCCGCGATTCGACGGCCGGGATTACGCCCGGATCCTCATCGAGTCCGCCTTGCACGCCACCCACGCCGAAGGCCTGGGTGTGTTGCCCATGTGCAGGGTGGTTCAGAATTTCATCGAGACCAGACCGCAATACCTGTCGCTGGTGCCGCACTGGGCCCGCGACCGCCTGGGGCTGCCGCAGTAGGGGCCCTGCCGCTACTGCGGCAGGGCCCGCGGACGGGCTCTCAGTAGGCGGCCACGGCGCCGTCGAGGGCCTGCTGCAGATCGGTGCGTACCAGCCGGGCGATCTCCGCGGGCCGGGTCGGCAGTTCGGTTCGCGGCATTCCGAAGTAGAAGCTCGCCGCTTTCGCCTGCTCCTTGGTCGGCTCGATCGCCGGGTCGGCGCGCGGGCCGTAACTCAGGCCGAGACCGACCAGTGCCGGCCGGGCGCCGAGTCTGGTGGTCCGGAAGGCGATATGCCCGATACCCGTTCCGACCGCCTGCACCTGTGCCGGGTCGATATCGTTGCAGGTGCCCTCCGGAAAGATCGCCAGGCTGTCCCCATGGGCCAGGCGTTCGGCGCAGATATCCATCATCTGCTGCCCCGCCGCGTTCACCGCCCGCAGCCCGTGGTCGCTCCCGCGGAACACCGGGATACCGCCCATCATGTCGATACGGCGGCGTAATTTGGCCTCCTCGAACAGCTCGTCCTTGGCCAGCACCCGGGTGCGGCCGATGATCGGCCGTAGTTCACTGCGCCAGGCCGCGGCCGCGAGGGTGTAGGGATCCAGCCGGGACAGGTGGTTCACCGCGATCAGCAGCGGGGTCCGGGAGCGGATGAGGGCGCCGATCGCCTCACGCGCCCCGGCCGCGTAGCCGACCCGCGGCCGGTAGCGCCGCCCGAGCAGGGCATAGGCGCCCATCGCCTGTAGGCGGTTCTGCCGGTGTTCGCGGTAGAAGGCGTACACGTCGTCGCTGTTGTCCAGGAGCACCTCGGGGGGACGCATACGGCTGACTCTACGAGGCTGTCGCGGTATGTCCAGATGGCGCGGAAACGACTCCCGAGCGAATTTCGCGCGAAGTGAACCGTTGATCAGAGCGGCACAGTCGGGCAATAACTGCGATGATGGCCAGGTGGCGCAGGCAGATGACCCCGATGATCGCAAGACCCGGGGCGGCCGCGGTGACGGGCACGAGCCCGAACCTGGTCGTCGCGGTAACCGGCAGGGTGAGCAGACGGTGCGGGCCGGGACCCTACTCGTTTCCTCGACCGACCTGGCCGAACCCACGTTCCGCCGCACGGTGGTCTACATCATCGAGCACAACGACGCGGGCACGCTCGGGGTGGTGCTGAACCGGCCCAGCGACACCCCGGTGCACGATGTGCTGCCACAGTGGGCGGAGCTGTCGGCCCGGCCGCACACTCTGTTCGTGGGCGGGCCCGTCAAACGGGATGCCGCGCTGTGCCTGGGCACCTTGCGGGTGGGCGCGTCCATCGACGGGGTGCCGGGGCTGCGCCGGGTGGACGGCCGGGTGGTGCTGGTCGATCTGGACGCCGAACCGGACCGGATCGGCCCGCTGGTCGAGGGTGTCCGGATATTCGCCGGGTACGCGGGCTGGACCTTCGGCCAATTGGACAGTGAGCTGGCCAACGACGACTGGATCGTCGTATCCGCCCTGCCCAGTGATCCGATCGCCGGGCGGCGCACCGATATGTGGGCGCAGGTGCTGCGCCGGCAGCCGCTGCCGCTGTCGCTGCTGGCCACCCATCCGATCGAGGTCGAACGCAACTAGCGCGCCGAGATCCCCGCCGGCGAACCGGCGGGGATCGGCACGGCGGGCGTCAGCGGCCCTGGCGCCGGAACACCGTGGTCGACCAGAGGAAACCGCCCAGGCCGATCACCAGGCACCAGCCCAGCGAGACCAGCGCGTTGTTCCCGATGGCGCTGCCCATCAGCAGGCCTCGTATCGTCTCGGTGAACGGGGTGAACGGCTGATACTCGGCGAACCAGCGCATCACTGTCGGCATGGTGTCGGTGGGCACCAGACCGGAGCCGAGGAACGGCAGCATCATGATCGGGAACGGCAGATTGCTGGCGCTCTCCGGGTTCGGTGCGATCAGTCCGAACGCCACCGAGAGCCAGGTCAGCGCGAAGACGATCAGCAGCAGGAAGCCGATCGCGACGACCCATTCCAGCGGCGTGGCCGACGGGCGGAACCCCATCAGCAGCGACGCACCCAGCATCGCGGCCAAGGCCAGCAACGCCTGTACCTGGACTCCCAGCACATGTCCGGTGAGCAGCGAGGACTGCGAGATCGCCATGGTGCGGAAGCGGTTGACGATGCCCTTGGTGACGTCGGTGCACACCGATACCGCCACCGAGGCGGTCAGATAGGCCGGCAGCAGCAACAGCATTCCGGGGGCCAGGTAGTCGATGTAGTCGACGCTGCCGCCGTCGGGGCCGGAGCCGAGACCGCCCTCCAGCGCACCGCCGAAGACATAGTTGAAGATCGCCAGCAGAACGATCGGCATGATCGTGACCGAGATCGTCATGCTCGGATAGCGCCGCGCCTGAAGCAGGTTGCGCCGCAGCATGGTCCAGGAATCGGCCAGCGGTGCGGCCGTACGCGGCGCGTGGGTGAGGGTGGTCATCGCACGGGTTCCTTTTCTGCGGTGGGGGTTCCGGTGAGGGTGAGGAAGACGTCGTCCAGGTTGGGGGTGTGCACGGACAGGCCCTCGGCATGAAGTCGGTTGGCGTCGATACGGTCGAGTACCGAGCGCAGCGAACCGAGACCGCCGTCGCCGGGCACGGCGAGGATCAGCTCGTCGTCGATGGTCCGGGCGGTGGCACCGAAAACGGCCGCCGCGGCGCGAAGTTCGTCGGTATCGCCGAACTGCACCCGGATATGTCCGCCGGGGACCAGCCGTTTCAGTTCGGCCGAGGTGCCCTCGGCCACGATCCGGCCGTGGTCGAGTACCGCGATCCGGTCGGCCAGCTGGTCGGCCTCCTCCAGGTACTGGGTGGTGAGGAAGACGGTGACCCCGTAATCCTGGACCAGGCCGCCGATGATCTCCCACATGGTGCGGCGGCTGCGCGGGTCGAGGCCGGTGGTGGGCTCGTCCAGGAAGATGATGCGCGGATCACCGACCAGGGTCATGGCCAGGTCCAGGCGGCGGGTCATACCCCCGGAGTAGGTGCCGGCGGACTTGTCGCCCGCCTCCACCAGATCGAAGCGTTCCAGCAGTTCCTGGGCGAGTTCGCGGCCACGCTTGCGCGGGATATGGTGCAGGTCCCCCATGAGCTGGAGGTTTTCCCGCCCGGTGAGCAGTTCGTCCACCGCGACGAACTGCCCGGTGACACCGATCGCCGAACGCACAGCGTTCGGATCGGTGGCCGGGTCGTGTCCGCCGACCCGGATATCGCCGTCGTCGGCGGCGATCAGGGTGCTCAGGATCTGCACGGTGGTGGTCTTACCGGCGCCGTTGGGGCCGAGCAGGGAGTAGATGGTGCCCTCGGGGACGGCGATGTCGACACCGTCGAGCACCACCTTGTCTCCGTAGGACTTGCGGAGACCGGCCGCGCGGATGGCCGGGCTGCGTCCGTTGTTCATGGTCTTCCTTTCGAAAATCAATAATTTAATGCGAATGTGAGCATGTTTCATCGACACCGCTCCCCTGGTCGCGGTGCGGTGTTTTCAATACGCGGTCACGGCCGCGTGCGGCCGGAACGGATCAGATATCGAGTTCTTCCACGGGTGGACGATCGGCGATCCCGGAGATCCGCCGGTAGAGCTGGTCCGGAATCTTGTCCCGTAATTCCTCCAGAGTGTCCACAACCGTGAAAACGTAGTCGCCCCAGTCGTGCTCGATACCGAGCATGCGGCGCCAGTTCTTCAGGTCGCGCACCCAGTTCGCCGATTCGGGATAGTCCGACCAATTCGAATACTGCTCGTGCAGCGCGTATTTCCCTTTGCGGCCGCGGAACACCCGGATGTGCTCCATCCGCTCATCCCCCACGTCCCGGTGTTCACCGAGCAGGGCACCCTGGAAGCGCACCTGCCGGACACCGTTGTGGCCGACCCGGAGCACGATTTCCTCGTACCCCTCGACCTTGCCCTCCTCCAATTCGATGAAGCGTTTGAGCGCGGTGACCACCGCGCCGGACAGATTGCCGCCGACCAACTCCTGCGCGCGCTGGAACAGCGGCAGGTCGTCGTCGGCGACGTAGATGGTCTTGTTCGGCATGAGCCAACTATACGTAGACATATACGTACACGCAACAGCAGGCGCGCCCGCGGTTCACACCCCCCAGAGTGGGGCCGATCACCCCAATTGACGGCTATCTATTGAACGTGCCGTTATTTAGCGGTACGGTAGGTGATGTTCCGATAAAGCGCTCCAGCGAGTGCGACCGCCCCAGATCCCACGCCGGGGCGCGACCGAGTGAGGACCCTCCGATGAACACCAACCCCGCACAGCGCACCCGCCGCCTCGCCGCGCGAATCGCCGCGATCGCGGTCATCGCCCTCACACCGCTGGCCGTCACCGCCGGCTCCGCCCTCGCCGATGCCGGCCAGGCGACCCAGATCAGCGATTCCCACGATTCCGGCGACAGCTTCGGCGATAGCGACAGCTGGAACGGCAACGGGGATTTCGGCTGGGACGACAACGGCCAGTACGGCTACGTCGATCACAACCGGCAGAACTACGACGGATACGAAGATCACCTCAACAGCGGCGGCAACCAGTACCCCGACCGCGATTCGCACAACGACAACAGCGGCTACGACCAGCCGGCGGATTGGGATCGGGCGGATCACGGCGGCGGCTCCCCGAGCCCGGCCGCCTGGAACACGCCCAACCCCTACATCCCCGCGCCGGCACCGAGCCTGCTGCCGGCGATTCACCTGCCGGGCCTGCCGCAGCTGCCGTTCGCGCTTCCCGGCCTGCCGCCCCTCCCCTGAGCGGGCAGTACCGATGGCTACGCCATTACGTTGCCGTTACATGACGGCGCATTACCTGGTGAATCGTTACAGCAAGGCCGGAACAGAACGGAGCACATCATGACCATCGCCCGCACCTTCGGATTCGTGAAGAGAATCGCCGCCGCCACCGTGCTGGCCGGAGCCCTCGCCGCGATCCCCGCCACCCTCGCCCCCCAAGTGGCCCTCGCCGACGTCCCCGGCC
>NZ_JOAJ01000011.1 GCF_000720425.1 Nocardia rhamnosiphila NBRC 108938
TGCTCCCCCAGCTGGGCGGCGCCGCAGCAGCATTCGTCGGCGCCGTCGATCCCGCCCACAGCCTCGCTGTTCAACACCACACACTTGCCACCTTCTTCGGCACCCACCTATCTCACTCCCGCGGCGAGAACCGAACAGCAGCACCCGGCTGCCCATGAACCCCGCAGCCGGACCACGCCACCTCGTCGAGGCAAGCCGCTGATAAGTCCTGAACCGGAGCCAGGCCCACATCGACCGACGGACGCAACCGACAAGTACGCGCACGGCGTTGTCCTTCTCGAGCGCCGACTCCAGCCAGTCCAGCATCGCCGACCGCACCGAAACGGTCATCAGGAGCGAGCGCAGGCAAGGTGTTCACCAATGGAAGATTCTCGGACGAAATCCGCGGGTGAACATCGTTGAGCAGCGATGATTCCGACGACCAGTGTTCAAAAATGCATCATGTAATGAACAGGCCCGGCGGAAAGGTGCCGCAGGTAGTTCAGCTCTCGGTGGCGAGGCGGCCGCCAAATCCGATCAATGTCATGCCCGCGATCGCGTCCAGGCGACGGCGCACTCGCGGGGTCTGCATCCAGGTGGCGATCTTCCCGGCTGCGGCGACCAGGATCGCGCAGTAGATCGCGGTCAGCACGATGTAGAGGGCGCCCAGTGTCAGCGTGGTCCAGCCGACCGAATACCCGTGCGGGACGAAGCCGGGCAGGAAGCTGATGAACACGATGCCGATCTTCGGGTTGAGTAGGTCGGTGAGCAGGCCGGAGCCGAAACCCCCGGCGCGGCTCATCGGCGAAACCGGCCGCGTCGGCGCGGGATCGGCGGCCGCGACGGCGGGGGCCGCGCGCAGGACCGACCGCAACGACTGCACGCCCATCCAGACCAGGTAGCAGGCTCCGATGATCTTTAGTGCGTCGTAGCCGAGTTCACTGGCCTGCAGCAACGCCGACAATCCCGCGACAGCGGCCAGCATCCACACCATCAGGCCGCACAACACTCCGATCGAGGTGAGCACTCCCTCCCGGCGGCCGCCGCGCACCAGCCCGCGCAACACCACCAAGGTGTCAGGGCCCGGCAGGATGACGAGCAGCACCGCGGCGAGGGTGAACGAGACAAGGGAAGTGAGCACCCACCGATCCTAGGAGGCGCTGCGAGGCGCCCTACAAGGCACATCGCCGCTGTTCATAAATGGGAGGATTACGGGCAGGGTCAGCGCTGTAAGCATCGTTGAACAGCGACGATCCCGCCCACAGGTGTTCATCAATACATCATTTGTTTGAACAGGTTTCCTGTCGCGACATCCGGTTGGCAATGGTTTCTGCGATGCTTACGGGCCATGAGTGCGCAGCCTTCTGGAGGTCTGGTCCCCCGACCCGATGGGACATTCTGCTGGGTGGACCTGAAGACGCGGGATCCGAACGCGGCGGCAGCCTTCTTCGAACGCGCGCTGGGCTGGACTGTCGAGACCGACCAGGACTCGTGGCGGCGGGCTACTGTCATCCGGGTGGGCGAGCACCGCATCGGCGGACTCAGTGACGTGACGGCAGCTGTTTATCCGCCCGGGACACCCCCGCACATCGCCTGCTACCTGGCGGTCGACGAGGTGGACGCGCGGGTCGCGGCCGCGGTCGAGGCCGGCGCCCGACTAGTGGTGGCGCCCTTCGATGCCGGGGACGACGGCCGGATCGCGACACTGATCGATCCGTTCGGCGCGGCAGTGTCGCTGTGGCGGCGGGCACCGCGGAGGGGTTGGACGCATCCGCGGGCGACCGGGGCGGCGCCGCGGCGACTGCAGCACCTGAGCGCGGATCCACCAGCCGCCGCCGAGTTCTACCAGCGCCTCCTCGGAATGGCCGATCCCGACACCGACTTCACCGGGCTCGCAAAGCCGAACACGGTGCCGGGCTGGCGCCTGATCGTCGCCGTCGACTCCGTCACCGAGGTTCAACGGCGAGCGGGCGAGTCGCATGGCGGAACCGGGCGGGTGGATCCCGGAAGCGACCGGGGCATGATTGCCGATCTCACCGCACCCGATGGCCTCACCTTCTCCATCGAGGGCTGACTCCGGGAACCGGTTTCGCAGCGGACCGAGGATGGAGCGCCCGAGATACTGCCCTTCCCGCTGTCCAAAAAAGGGGTAGTTCTGGGCGAAATTCGGTCGAATATATCTATGACCAGCGATGATATCGCCTATCCGTGTTCAAGAACGCATCGTTTTACGGACGCCGACGCTCGGTATCAGCATCAGGAATGTTCACCCATAGCGGGTGAACCGCGTCTCGCTCAGCTGCTCATAAGCTGTACTGCCCGAACGGAGGAGCACTGCGAGCCGCGAGCCGCTCACTGCTCCCGATGACTTGACACCCGCGGGCAGATCTTGCATTAGACCTCAACTCGGCCCGTTTTGGCGGATGTACCGCTCCCGAGAGCTCAAACGGCCCACGCTTACAGCTTCTGATACTCGCGAATCCGTCCCAGCATGGCACCACACTAGCGCGTCACCGTAGTACCCGCCGAAAATCGGGCGGATAGCCGAGTACCCGCAGCTGAAGGCGCTAGCGATGGTGGCCTCCAAGTGCAGGACGGCACTCACCGATAGATCACGACGATCAGGGATATCCGAACTCCGTTGGTTTCTCGGCGATCACTACCGGACCCCCACCTGGACATGGAGCAGGGTGTTGCTATAGATTTCAGTCGTGACTGAATTCTATAGCAACGAACGCCTCTCGGAGTGTTCATGACCGTGCAGCGAGAACCCGTGACATTCACCAGCCTGGGCACCCGCTGCGCAGGCGACCTCTACCTGCCGGACGAGGTGTCCGCGGACTCACCCGCGCCCGCGCTGGTACTCGGACACAGTGGCGTGATGGTGAAGGAGGCACTGGTCTACTTCGCCCCCTACTTCGTGCGAGCGGGCTTCGTCGTGCTGGCCATCGACTACCGCACCGTCGGGTCGAGCGAGGGCGAGCCGCGCGGGCTGGACTACCCGGAACGGCAGGTGGAGGACTTCCGCAGCGCGATCTCCTACCTCCAGACGCGACCGGAGGTCCAACCAGAGCGCATCGGCCTGTGGGGCGTCAGCATCGGCGGCTCCGTCGCCGTCCAGGCCGCTGTGCTCGACCGGCGCGCCAAGTGTGTCGTCGTGCAGAGCCCGAGTGTGTGGAACGGGTGGCGGTACCTGGAGCGGCTGCTCGGCCGGAATGGGCTGCACGCACTGCGCGAGCGGCTGGACGAGGACTGGCAACGCCGCTACGAGACCGGCGAGAGCGCCCGCGTGCCGCACCTGAACCTGGACCACGAGACCGCCAAGGGCGCCCAAGACCTGTCGAGCGAGCTGTATCCCACCTACCGCAACGAGAAGACCCTCGACTCCACCGAGCAAATGCTCACCTTCGCGCCGGAGAACCTCATCGACCGGCTCACGCCGACGCCGCTGCTGATGATCGCCAACGGAGGCCACGATCCGTACCACATGCTCGAGGAAGCGCAGACCGCCTTCGCCAAGGCAGGCGAGCCCAAGCGACTGGAGGTTCTGCCCTACGACGTCCTCGGCCTCTACACCGGCCCCGGACTGGAGGAGGCGATGGGCCTGGCCGTCGATTGGTTCGACCGGTACCTGCGCCGGACCCGACTGGCCACCACCACCCCGACGCCCACCCACGAGTCCGTCGCCGCTATGAATGGTGACCACCGGACATAGGGAGTGAGGCGCTATGGGCGACGAACGGCAGGACCAGCTCATGCGGTGGGTGGAACGGGTAGCCACCTTCTGCGTCGAGGAGTGGGGGCTGCCGCCGATCACCGGGCGCGTCCTCGGCTGGCTGATGATCTGCGACCCACCTGAGCAGTCCGCCGGCGGAATCGCCGACACCATCCAGGCCAGCCGCGCGTCCCTGACCTCCAACATGCGCCTGCTCACCGCCATCGGGCTGGTGCGCAAGGTCCGCCGCCCCGGCGACCGCACCGCCTATTACCGCATCGAGGACGACGCCTGGCACAAGGTCGTCCAACGCAAACTCGATAGCCTCAGCGCGTTCGGCGACATCGCCGAGGAGGGCTTCGCCCTCACCGAAGGCGTACATACCGAACGCATCAAGGCGGCCCAGGAATCCCTGACCTGGCTGCGGGACATCGCCGCCCGCACCCCCCCGAAGCACTAGGAAACCCATGCCATCGCAACAACTCGGCCTCAGCCCGGCCCAGGAGACGCTGTTTCTCACCCTGTGCGCACGAGCAATGGACAGCACGGAACCGAACCCGATCCTCGGCGACACTCTCGCCGCAGCGGTCGCGGACCGGATCGCCGAGGATACCGGTTACGACTTCGCCAAGCTCAAACTCACACCGAGCCTCGTCGCCAGCACCGCGCTCCGCGCCAAAAAGCTCGACGACGTCATCCACCAGTTCGTTACCACGCACCCCGACGCGATCGTCGTCGACCTGGGCTGCGGCCTCGACACCCGGTTGGCCCGCTGCACCCCACCCTCCGGCGTCGACTGGTACGACGTCGACTTACCCGAGGTCACAGACCTGCGCCAGCGATACCTCCCGGACCGGTCACACCTGGTCGCCGCGGATGTCACCGAGCCCAACTGGTCACAGGCCCTGCCGGACGACCGACCCGCCATGATCGTGGCCGAAGGCCTGCTGCCCTTCCTGCCCGGCGACTCGTTCCAGACCATGATCCGTCAACTGGTCACCCGGCTCTCGGCCGGCGAACTCGCGCTCAACGGCTACACCCGCTTCGCCGCCTGGGCGATGAAATACCACCCCTCCATCAAGGCCCTCGGCATCGACGCCGCCCAAGGCTTCGACGACCCGCACGAGCCGGAGCACTGGGACGCCGGCCTCACCCTCGTAGCAGAGCAACTACTCACCCGCGCCCCGGAAGTGGCCGCGTTCCCGCAACCGGTGCGTGCACTCACCCGCCTCATGGCCCGCAGCACCGCGATGTCCCGCCAGGGCACACGCATACTCCACTATCGATTCTGAACAGCGCGCCTACCTCACTTCCAGGTGGCTACGACACGGGGTTCCGGTAGTGATCGCCGAGAATCCAACGGAGTTCGGCATATCCCTGATCGTCGTGATCTATCGGTGAGTGCCGTCCTCCGCCCAGAGGCCGCAGACGGATCAGCAACCTCCGTCCGCCCACCGGCGCGTCGACCAGGTTGCGCTCGTACCGGCTGTGCACCCTGGTCGCATCGCACCCGCAGCACCTGCAGGCCACCGCCCCCGCCAGCGCGGATGGCCGGATACACACCACGCCGCTGACCTCTTCGACTTCCTCGACGGCCACCCCGGCCAGGTGCGGCAGCAGCAAACGCACACCACGATCAACACACAGTCAGACATGATCACAAGACCCGTGCGACCTCCGGGCTCAGGGGGTAGCGGCTCATCCGCCAGAAATCCGCGGTAGCAATTTACGGCACATGGTGACCCACTATCTGCCGTAAATTGCGAGTCCGTCCTGGCGTGATGACGGTTCCGACTCGGGAAGCTGTCTGCTATAGAGCTCGAGGGGTGTTCGGGATGGGATCGGTGCGGACGCGGTGAAAATCTATCTCGGCACGATCCCCGGTCAGTCTTCGTCGAAAACGAGGACCGTGACGATGATCCCGCTGCCGACACCGGTCACCACCGCGTCGAACACATGCCGTGTCACCGGGTTCCAGCCGCCGGCACCGTCAGTGTTACTCCACCAGCGGCTTCCATAGCCAAGAAGGCGAACCAGCGAACCGAACACCTCACTTGCCTCGACCCGGTTATAGCGTCCGCGCGAGCCGTAGGCGAGCGTAGTCGAGGCAATACCGATCAGTCGGCGCACAGCACCGTCCACATCGATCTCGGCGAGACGGTCAGCTAGTTCCGCAGACGAGCCCGGAACGTCTACCGGCACCTTGGGGTACCAACGCTCGAGAACACCGAGACCTTCGATCAGCTCGAACACCTCACGTGGCATCCGCGCTGCATCGCCGAGATTCGCCCACGCATGCATCTCCCCATTCCCGAGCGGTCCGCTCGAGCCGGACAGCAAAGCACGGATACGGTCAAGGCGATCGCCGACCGGCAGAATCTCGGAAGTCACGCCGCCCAGCTTCGCACGGCTGGTGTTTCGCCATCCAGCCCGCGACCAGCTGCCTACCGCCGGACTTTCGGCGGGTGCACCCCTACCCCCGCTCGAGCCACACCCATCACGAAAAGTGCGCCAGATCCGAATTCCGACATCGTCTATGAACGAAGTCTGGTGTCGCGCGGAGCCTGTCGGGCGAGCTCGTGACGGCGAAAGTGACGTCACTGCGCGTGCTCGAGAAAGTGGCTCTGCGGCTTCACGGTCTGATGCGGAAGGAACAAGACCATGACCAGCCAGCCGCCGTACCCGGGTGACGACCCACCCCGACGACACCTCCCGGGCCCCGGCCCCTACCCGCCCGAATATCACCTGTCTGCGCCCTACGGGGGCGACCCCCGGGCCGGCTATCTCCGGCCATCGAAGAAGAAGACGAAATGGCCATGGATCCTCGGCGCGATCGTAGTGGCGTTGCTGGTGTTCCTCGGCGCCTGTATCGCTTTCACCGGCGGCGGCGACCAGGAGCAACAGATCAGAGAGCCGGTCACCCTCACCTACGAGGTGAGCAGCGACGGCCCGCTGGCCGCCAACATCTCCTACACCAGCGGCGACGGCGCCACCATCGAGCAGGCCGACCTGCAGCGCTTGCCCTGGAACACACAGGTCACCATGACCGGCCTCGACCACCTCTTCTCCCTGACCGCCCAGGCAGACCGGGCGGCCACCACCATCACCCGCACGGTCGGCGAAGACGGCAAGATCCTGACCGCACACACCGCCACCGGACCCTCCGCCATCGTTTCCTGCCGCGGAAACGCCGGCTGAGCCGCCCGTACCCGTGCGCGGCCTGACAGCAATGCCTGCCCGGTGGTCACCGGGCGCGGGTCGCGGTGCCGACGATGGCCGCGGTCAAGCGCAATTCGCTATTTAGCTATAAAGCTAAAATACAGGCATGACCGAGATCGGGCCTGAAGAGGAAGCCGGAGTGTTCCGCGCGCTGGCCGACCCCACGCGCCGGCAGATCCTGGAGGATCTGCGCTCCGGCGAGTTGACCGCCGGGGATATCGCCGCCAAGTTTCCGATCAGTGGTCCGTCGATCTCCCGGCATCTGGGCGTACTCAAGGCAGCCGGGCTCGTCCGAGAGCGACGAGCCGGCAATCGAATCTTCTACTCCCTTGTCGAGGAACGACTGGCGCTGTGTGTCGGCAGGTTCCTGAGCGCGATCTGCCCGGAGCAGGTCATCGTCAGACAGCGCAGACCGCGAACCACCAAGAACAAGGGAACCTGATGAGACCTCCGCGGATGTCCAGCGTCGTCGAGCGACGCCTTCTCGTGAACTACCGCGTCGCCCCTGAGGCTGCCGCGAGCTTGGTGCCGCCGCCGATGCGACCTCAATTGGTTGGCGGTTGGGCGGTTGCCGGCATCTGCCTGATCCGCCTCGGGCAGTTCCGACCCAGTCGGCTACCCGGCTGGGTCGGACTGCGCAGCGAGAACGCGGCACATCGCATCGCGGTTGAGTGGGATGGTCCGCAGGGACGCTCGACCGGTGTGTACATCTCACGTCGTGACAGCGGCTCGGTGATCAATGTCCTTGCCGGTGGCCGACTGTTTCCGGGTGAGCACAGTAGGGCGCGGTTCGACGTGCGGGAGACGACGCAGGACCTGCATGTGGCCTTCGCCAGTCATGACGAGACCCTCTCCGTGAGCGTGGATGTCCGGACCGCCGAGCGGTTCCAGGGAAGCGAACTGTTCGCCGAGCTGGCGCAGGCATCGGACTTCTTTCGGCATGGCTCGGCCGGATTCTCGGCCACGCGTGGCGGTCGATGCCTCGATGGGCTCGAACTCCAGACGAACTCGTGGCACGTCGAGCCGGTCGAGGTCCAATCGGTTCGGTCCACGGTCTTCGACGACCGGGACCGGTTCCCGCCCGGCACCGCAGTACTCGACTGCGCCTTACTCATGCGCCAGGTGCCGGTGTCCTGGCGCCCCCTTCCGCCCCTGCGGGTCGATGTCGACTCCGTGCCTGCGGGCAATAGCGCACATCCGGAATAACCGCACCGCGCCAGTCTGCGGCGGCCGCGCTCGATAGCGCCGATGAAGTTCACGTTCTCACTGTGCGCCGAAAAGATATGTGCCAGCACTTCGTCATCCGCCGTCGACGGGCCCCGCCGAGACAGAGCCGCGGCACTGCCGCCGGGCGGGGTCAGCCGCAGGATCGTGCGAATCTCGACCAGCCGCTGATACCGGTATACGCAACCGACGACGCTCAACCACACCCCACCGAACCCAGTAGCCACCAGCGCCAACCCCACGGAAGTGGCGTCCCATTGGGCGAGCAGCCACGCAAACATCGTCATACCCAGCAAACGGATAACACTTCGACAACGGCAAAATCCGCTGTCCAGGAAAGGATTTCATCCAGGCGGTCCAGGGCGAACCGCACGGCGGCCGTGACATGCACCGGTGCTACGCGGGTCGCCACATCGGCGATCGAGACGATATCGGTTGCGGCCGTGCGCGGTTGGCAGAATTGTGTCGTGACGGCAGGGGACGCAGAACCCGCGGCCCGGAGGCCGGCCGCAATAGTCCCGCTGGTGGCGGAAGCGAACGCCAGGCGCTATAGCCCGCCTGGTGCCCATATGGGCTGTTTGGCGCGACCCGGTGAGTTCGATGGGACACCGTCCCCAGGGGCCCGGCCGGGCGTACAGCCCGGGCCGGACCGTGATCAGTGACCAGGTAGCAGTCAGAAGTTGAGGTCGAGCCCCACGTCCAGGTCCAGGTCGAGCAACGTCGAAAGGTCGACATCGTCGAGGCCGTCGGCCAGACCGAGTGCCGTCGCCAGCGCGGTATCGACGGTGTCACCGCGGCGCAGATCCACATCGATGCTCACCTGCCCGGGGAACTCCGTTCCGTCGACGATGCCGGCGAAGCCGCTACCGAGAGCGGCATCGATCGCGGTAAGCAGACCGGAAGAGACGACGAGCCCGTCCTCACCGAATATCACCGTCGCCCGTGGCGATCCCTGATTCTTGTCCACCTGCGCCTGCCCGGGCTCGGAAACCTTGGCGATCTCGACCGCGGTGTCGCCCACCGCGCCGGTGATCGACCCGGTCGCGATGTCATAGGACACCGCCGTGATCGCGACCTTCTTCTGCCCCTTGGCCAACTGGATCCCGCCGTCGAACCCGACGACACCACGCACACCTTCCCGGCCGTCGCCGTAGTACAGCGCACTGCCACGCGACGCCCGGAACTCGACCGCGTCACCGGAGTCGACCGCCCCGCCCGCGACGGTGAGAGTGACACCTTCACTTTCCGGATCCAGCACCGCGCGAGGCCGAGCTCCAATGCACCGGCCACGACCGGCGTCCGAGACTTGTTCTGCTCCTGAGTACGCACCGGCACCGGGGCCGCTTCGGCGACCGGCACGACACCGGAGAACGCCACCACAGCACTACCGACCGTGGCCACAGCGAGGCCACCCCAACGAGAATGACGGAACAACGGAACCCCTTCCGAAGAGCGATCGAAGATTGCTATCCATCGGTCCTACGGTCTTCGGCGCGGACAACCGGCCCGGATCGTCCACGTCACAGCATCGGACCGGAATAGCCCACCTACAGCCGCCGTTGAACACCGGTGTCGGCGTCCGGACATGTTCTCGCGGCATCAAGTAGGACCGAGGACGCGGTGGTTGACAGGGACGTCAGGGCTCCGCACAGGCCCGGCCGTCGAGCAGGCGGCGGATCTCCTGGCCCGAATACGGGGTGCTGCGGCTTTCCTGCTGGAACGCATGCATGAACGCGGACATCGGCACGGCGAGCGGCGCGTGCCGGGTCAGGACTGCGGCGACCTCCTCCGGGAGACCCTCCGGCAGCTTGCCCTCGGCGATGGCGGACACCATCGCCGCCCGTTTTTCCCGGTCCTCCCACTGGACCCGTAGAGAGCGGTGAGCAACCAGTTCACCAGGTAAATGGAGGTGAAGCTGCGGTCGTAGCTCTGGTTCTGGGCGAAGAACGCGACCTTCTCCGCGGAGAAGGCCTGGGTGCCCGCTTCCATCTGGACGTTCAGCCACTGGTGCAGGGTCTGCGGGATGTACTCCAAAAACAGCGCGATACTCGCCGACGAGTCCCGCACGGCCTCGATCCGGTGGCGTATCTGGCGTCGGTCGTCCCAAGAGGCGACCACGCGATCAGTCTCGGCGAGCGCGGTCGGCAGCAGCCCCGTGTCAGGCAGCACCCGCCAGTGATACATCAGCGCCGATCGTGACCGGACTCGGTAATCCTTCGAGCGACCGCCTCACTGCCTCGGGATTTGTCGACCAGGACTGTCGCAGAGTGCGCCTGGCTCTACCGGGCTTCCAAACGTCGCGATTGATATCAGCAGGGCGCCAAGGGGAAACATGCCGGCGGTGGAGCGGCAGGTTTCGCGGGCACGACCATCGAGTCGCCACGAAAGCATGCACGCGGGGGACGTCTGGGCGGCACCAACGTGAGGGCGGGCACCCGCTTCACGGACCGGCCAGCACCTCGACGTCGGGAGGAGGTCGACCTTCCCGGTCAGCTGCTTGGACCCAACGGCCGCCGTCTTCGATCGGGAACTCGGACACGTGATGCCACGCCGTCACGCACGTCGTCGCGCGAAACTCGCCCCAAGACACGTCGATCAACGAACTGGTGCCGCGCCTGTTTCGTTGAGCAGAAACTCCCGGATCTGCTCGGCGACCGGCTCCGGCGCCGCCCAGAATGCGCCGTGACCCTGACCGGGCAAGGTCAGCACCGTGACTTTCGGCAGGAGCGCGGCCAGCGCATCGGCGCCCACGCGGAAGTAGGCCTCGCTGTCGCCGCCGATAGCGACCGCGATCGGCGCGTCGACCGACCAGCGGTCGGCGGGCAGAGGTTTACCGTCCTGGAGCCCGCGAAGGATCCGGCCTTCGTAGGCGAAGGTGTGCGCGTACCGGGCCATGTCTGCCCAGGACGGGTCCTGCTTCATCGGCTCGAGGTAGTCGGCGGGAACCCCGATCATCTCGGTCATGACGTATTCGACGGCCTCGCTGCGCTTGCCCGCCGCGACCAGCCCTTCCACGTATTCGACGTAGTCGGCGGGCGCCGGCGACCGGGAGTGATCGACGATGAACGGTGGTTCGTAGAGGTAGAGTCCTGTCACTCTGTCACCCAGCGCGCTCGCTGCGTCGAGTGCTATCGCGCAGCCGCCGGAACCGCTGGTAAGGGCCGCGGAGCCGCCTGCGACGTCTATCAGCGCGGCGATGTCGTCGAGTTCGCGGGCGGGGTCGTATGGCTGCGGGTCACCGCTGGCGCCACGGCCACGGCGATCGAAGGCGATCACCGTGAAATGTTCGGACAAGGCCTTGGCCAGGCCGGCGACCCCGGTGTGGTCCTCGGCGACGTTGCTGATCACGATAATCGCCGGGCCGGAGCCGGTCTTCTCGTAGGCGATGGTGGTGCCGTCGGCGGAGGTGACGGTCTGCATGATCGTATCTCCCTGAAGTGTCCCGAGCAGGTCGTCGAGCCGGTCGAGGGCCTCGGCATAGCCGTCGGCCATCTGCAGCTCGACTGCTCGCCGCAGGGCCTCGCCTCGACCTCGATGCGGCAACCGGTGCCGGCCGAGGCGAATGTGACCGAGGTCGGGAAGGTGCCGGTTCCGTCGGGTTGCCACGCCTCATCGGCGAAGGCGTCCTCGTAGGCCAGTTCGGCATGCGGGACGACGTGGCGGTAGGTGGCGACGCCGCGCACCGGTTCGGCCGATCCGTCCTCCGGTGCGATCTGGAACCGCCAGCGACCACCTGGGCGAACGTCCATTTCGTACACGGTCGCGGCCCAGCCCACAGGGCCCCACCACTTCGTGATCGCCTCGGCCTCGGTCCATGCCCACCACGCGCGGTCCACGGTGGCGGCGTAGGTGCGGCTGATGCGGAGGGTGTTGCGTGACCTGTCGACCACGACGCCGTGCCCATACATGTTCTGCCTCCTCACTTTTCCGTCTCGTCGAGGAAGGAGCCGAGACGGTCCATCCGTTCCGACCACAGGTCGGCGAATCGCTGCGTCCAGTCGCTCAATTCGCGCATTGGTTCCGGACGTAGCCGGTAGATGCGTTGTTGGGCCTGCTTCGTTGCCTCGACCACGCCCGCCTCGGCGAGCAGCCGCAGATGCCGGGAGACCTGCGGCTGACCCAGGTCGAGGTCGTCGGCAATGCCGCCTACCGACCGCGGTCCATCCCTGAGCAACTCGACGATCCGGAACCGGCTCGGCTCCGAGATCGCCGTCAATCGCCGCTGCACCGTGTCGACCATGGTTTGAACATACGCCTCTGCGTATATACACGCAAGCATATGTACCGTGGTGGCCCGGCTACACCTGCTGCTCATCAGCGGGGCTCACCCACCCCACCCCGAGTAGGAAGAGCCCTGATCACCACGGCCGGCGCGGGAATACGCACGATCGCACCACGACGGTGGCGACAACGGCCGCCGCGCGGATCACTCGAGCCATCGCGATCAGGATCAGCCGGCGAGGACCACCGGGGCGAGCGCTTCATCGCCAACAGGCGCGAAAAGGCCGGGTTCGACGATCAGTCGTTCTCGTCCTCTCCTGCGTCGACGCGGACCACCCCGTCGATCACGCCGAGAACCGCGCTCGCTTCCACAACGCCGGGGCCGCTGAGCCGCAGCGCGACCGTGACCAACCGATCCGGCGGCAGGTGGCCGTCGAAGTCCGCGCGCTGAGCGAGAACCGCCAGCGAATCGATCGTCCATCCACGTGCGGTACAGGCAGTGAGAAGTTCGCGGAGCACGCCCCGGCCGTCCTCGTAGGTGATGACGTACCCGCGTTCGGCGTTGCCGCGCCGCGATATCCAGCGCCCCAGCGGGGTGTAGCCGAGCACGATCACGAAGTGCAATCCGGTGACCAGCAGAGCCAGCCACACCAGACCGGCACCGGCTGTCATGCCGATCGCGGCGGTCTCCCACACCGAAGCCGCGGTGGTGAGCCCGTGAATGGCGCCCCGCCGGGTGATGATCAAGCCCGCGCCGAGAAATCCGATACCGGAGACGACCTGGGCCGCGACACGCGACGGGTCGAGAACAACTGTCCCGGCCGAGAGCACATCACCGAATCCGTACTTGCTGACGAGCATGAACAGCGCCGAGGCGGTGCCGACAATGGCCTGCGTACGCAAACCACCGCTCTTGCCGCGGAACTGCCGCTCCAATCCGATGACCGAGGACAGCGCGAATGCCAGCAGGAGTTGCCCGATCTGGCCCATATCCTGCGCATGTGTGCTCGCCACCGCAGCGACCGTCGTCATCGATTCCAATCGTGTCGCACCGGCAACCGGTTGTCGACACCAGCCAGTGGCGAGCAAGGCAGGTGAGCCGCGTAGCAGGCGACAGTCACACATAGATCGCCACCTGCCGGCCCCGAGCTGCACCGGGCCGGCGAGCCCGGTCTCATATCGGCTCACAGCCTGCTCGACGGCCTGTCGAACCCGATGCCGGGCGGTCAGGGCATCTACCGGACTCCGGCGGCCGGCCCCGAACTTCTGCCCTGGTCGGTGAGCAAACCCAGCGCGATGACGTCGGTGGCGGTGCGCAGCAGTTCGCGCAGTTCGGGGGCGGAGCGTTGCAGGTCGTCAGGGCGCCAGCCGAGACTGAACCGATTCGGCCAGCCGTGGTGCCATATCCTCCCGGCGGCATAGCGACCGGGAGCGGCCGGGAATGCGAGCAGGCGGAAGTACTCCGGATGTGCCAGATAGAACTCGAAGTATTCCTCCGCGGCCGAGTAGAGCTGTTCGATCGGGTTGCGTTCGGGGGTGTAGGGGCGGTCCATGTAGGTGCGCTCGACCTGTCGGATTCCGCCCTGAAGTCAGCTCGCTGCCCGCTGGTATGCCTACAGCGCCATGGAAGGAATACGGCCACGCTCGGGCACATCATGCCCATTGCGGCGCGCCCACCCCCGCACCGCCTTCGTATCCTGCTGCCAAGTTCCTCGAGCCGGCTGTCCGGCTCGTTGCGTCCGATTCCCTCGCGGCACTACCGCGCGAGAAAGTGCCAGCCGACCCATGCCCACACGAGCACAGCGGCAATCCTCGCAACCCGAGTGCGCGTGAGGTACGCGATTGTTTCGCCCAGAGGCGCGACCAGATCCCGGCGCACATACGTGACCGCGACCATGCCGAGCGTCACCACCAGTACCAGCACGAACCCGAGGATGATGATCACCCGATCGCTCATCTCGACACCAGCCACCAGCCGATACCCAGCCACACCAGCCATCCGGCGAACCGCAGCGGCCACTGCTCGAGTGCCGGATCCAACAGCGTCGACAATGTCGGGTGTACGTCGCTCGGCCTCGTCCAATCAGGTTGCCGCGCAAAGGCGTACACTTCCCACACCGATGCAGCGACCAGCAGCGTCGACCAGACTGCCACTCCGCGCCGCAGCCGGGCGGTGCACGGAATCTGCTCGGGCCTCGCGCGGAACGCCGGCACCGACGCCACGACCACCGGTACCGCCACCAGCAGGGTTGCCGACCAACCGAACGGTCGGGTGGCGGCCCCACCCGCCGCCAGCACCACACCGACGGCCAGCAGCGTGATCCGCCGCCGTAATGATCGCGTCGAGAGCTCCGGGTCCCCTGCCACCCGGGCAGAATAAGGCCTCGAGTGCCGGAGCCGGGCTACCGTTCGCCCAGCAACTCCGCGACGATCTCGACCCGCTGCTCGACCGCACCGGATTGCTCGCCACGGTCACCCAGGAGCACCGTTCATCGCGCACGGACCAGCTGAAGCGACCGACCTCGTGCAGGACTCGGGAGCCAAGCTCCTCGCCGCCACACGAGCGACCGGAAACGGACTCGTCTACGACACGATCGGAGATCGGGCATAGGACTTCGGGTGAGCTCCGGCACCGGCACCACCCACCGTGCAGCTTGTTCCGAAACAGCGGACCGACAGTGACGTCGGCTCGTGCGTTCCCACGGCCGGGTTATCGAACATATGTTCTAAATTGAGGTATGCTGCCGCGGTGACCATGAATTCGACCACGCTGGCGCCGGCCGCCCGAACACCAGGATGGCCGGACCTGGCCGATGTCGACTTGCTGCGCGCACTCGTCGAAACCGAACGCCGCCGGAAGCGACTGGATGCTGCCATGCACGCGGCCGTCGCCGAAGCCGAACGCCGTGGCCTCGCCGCGGACACCGGCTACAGGGACACCGTGGAGCTATTGACCGATCTGCTCCGGATCAGTGCCCACGAGGCGCGCCGGCGAATCGACTACGCGGCTCCGCAGGCCCGCTCGCGTACCAGAAAGGTGTGGAGGGTGCTGGCGGCAGCAAGTTGAGGCCGAGCCCTGGTGCCCCAACCGGAGGCGGGCGGGTTCGAGCCGCCACGCGGGGGTGGCGTCCTTCGATGTGCGACCGCACCGGCCGCAACGCCATTTCTCCACCGATCATGGATACAGTCACCTCCTACTGTCGCCCGGCCCCTGAGACAGCGCTCTGAAACCCTCGCCCGACACGACGGACATGCCGGAAGGCATCGGACCTCCGGCACCTCGCCCCTGTACCGCCAGGACGGACCAGCGCGACCAACTACACGTCATAGCTGACGCCAACCGCCACACCGAACTACAGGACAAGCCTTAGGTAAGTAGCCGATTTGCCGATACCAATATCTTCGGGTCAGCAGCAGCCACAGCTTCGACCGTAGCCACGCCGCCGCCTTGCCACCCGTGGAGGCGCACCTCTCGCACCGCGAAAAGTCCGCCCCTTGCCGCTGCTCGGACCGGGGACTCCATTCATCAATCGACGCCTTCTTGGCCATTGCGATCATCGGAGGTCAGCGACGATCGGCCGGGATCAAGTGTCCATTTTCGGGGGACTCGGAGAGATGTACCTCTGGACCGAGACCCCCGATCACTGCCCTCAGAACCATCGCGCCACCGAAAATCACAAAGCCCGGCTGGAATGCTAATTCAGCGCAGGTGAGAACAGGCCAGTGGCCGATGGCGTCGACGACGGCGTACTCGGAACGCGGTGTCGATAGCATCGGGTCTCCGAGCTTCCAACATTGGGAAGATTACGAGCGTCTCATTGTCGCGGATCCCATATCCTAGGGGACGCAATCGGTGGCTATGGAGAATGCGATTGCCGGACGATTCCCCAGACCGCCCAGCGCCCGCCCTGTGGGAGTAGCCGATGAAGGGCGACAGCCCAACTCACGTAGCAGTCTACGAGCTGGTAGGACGCAGTTGGCAACGCGCTGCCGAATTTCGGCTCCACGATCACCGGACCGTGACCTTGACAATGGCCACAGACCACGAGTGCACCGAGGCCCGGCACTGGTACACAGAAGGGATTCCCGTCCTCGGCACGGCCGAGGTCGTAACGACAGCAACCCCGACCCGATTCATGCGCGCCCTCCTGCAACCGTTCCGCGCGAGCTACAGCCGCGTTATCGACGAGAGTCCCGGCACAAGCAACGCATTCCGCACACCGCTATGAGCCGGATCCCGGGATTTTGATCGCCACGACAGCTCGTGTGGAGAGCTATGTCCCATAGCCCATTGAGCGAGGCCGGAGAAGAGGTTGCGCTGCGGCTCGGCCAGACCGCGCTGCGCGCGGCACGTCGACACGGAACCTGGCTGCGAGACAACGCCGACACACTCAGGTATCTGATCAACAGCCAAACCGCCATCGATCAAAGCTTCATCGTAAGCGGAACGCGATCGTTCGCGAGCCGCCCTCCGATCTACCGGCCCCACAGTGAGAAATTCCCGCAGTACGTTCCGGATGCAGGTGAACTGGAGGTGGCCGGCCGCCGCTTGGTGCGTGACCACGAACTGACCGATCAGCTACCACGATCCTCCAATGATGTGCTCGTGATGGCCGACGACCGAGAACGCCTGCACATCGTCAAGCCGATAGCCGGTGAGAACTTCGAGCGGGACTGGTTCACGGAGCGGCCAGGCGAGCTAGCGGTCCGCGAGCTCGGAGGTTATCGAGTCATAAACGGCATGTTTCCTCATTTGGAACTCGTACCGCCCAGCGCGCTGACGGTAATCGACCGGCACGGGCCGGCATTCGTGCAACAATTTGTTGACCTCAAACCTGACGTCCCCGTCGAAAAGTACCGAAAAAAACAGCAGCAAGCCGCCGCCGCCGGCCATTTCGTGATCGGCAGCTACGACGGGCATTACAAGAACGCGCGACCCCGCATTACACCCAGACCAAGCAATGAGAGCGGGGCGGATATGGCCCTGTTCGACAACGGCTTCAGCTTTCCGACCAGGTCCGAAGACCTTATCGATCAGACACGGAAATTCCGCATCATTTCATCATTCACGAAAGAGTGGTCGGGGCAACGAATGGACGACGACATCCTGCAATCGGTCGAATCGTTCGGAAGCGCCAGGATCGGCAGCGCACTCCAGGATCTGCTGGGGGATGAAGCAATCGATTTGACATTGGCGCGACGCGAGCAATTGCTGCGCCACGAAGGAATCCCATCGGATATGTTACATCTGAAACACCAATAGTCGCGCAAAAGTGAACATGGGCATTGGCCACTGCGCGAGTATTGCCGAGCCGACGGGCGGCGAGCTCGGGGTCGCCGTAGGCGTGGTCGACGACGGTCGCCGCGCCCTTGTGGAAGGTGCGCGGCGCGACCCAGGCGAAGTTCTCGCCGCGAGCGGCGCGCCAGGTGCGGCCGGAGTTCTCGGGTTCGTAGCGAGCCGTTGCGCGCCGGAGGCAGAGTGTTGCGGGTGATCCGGCCGTGCCCGAGCTGCTCCCGATAGTCGCGCATCGCTTCGGCGAGGCGGTTGCTCGGGTCTTCGGGGCCGCGGTCCATGCGCTCGACCGGGTGCGGCGCACCGGAGCCGTAGTAGCGCACAGTTGTGCGCCGGTGGCCGTACCTCTGCCGCTTCGACTTCGACGGCACTGCCCACAGGCTTGTTCCGATCCTTCTCCGCGCGGTCGCAGCGGAACCGCACAGCCCACTCGAGCGCCCGCCGCCATCCTGTCCGGCCGTTCAGGTGGCGATCAGTGCACCGGCCAGGGCCAGCATGGTCACCCAGAGGGTCGACCCAGCGGCCAGCACGAGCGGGCGGGCACCGACGCTGGCCAGCAACCGCAGCCGCACGCCGGTACCCAACGCGAACATGGCGGCAGTGAGCAGCACCGTCTGCACCTCATGTGCCACGTCGAGTGCCGCGAAGGGAATCACGCCGGTCGACCTGACCGCCGCGCAGGCCAGGAATGCCAGTACGAACACCGGCACCAGCGGAGGCTTACGTCCTGAGTCGTAGGACGCGTCGGTCCGCGTGCGCCGGATATGCCAGCCGATCGCGGCCAGGACCGGCGCGAGCAATACGACTCGGGCGAGTTTGACCACCACCGCGATGGTGAGCGCGGTACCGCCGATCGCTCCGCCGACGGCTACCACCTGCGCGACTTCGTGGACCGCGGCGCCGGCCCACACACCGCCGGCCGCCTCATCGAGTCCGAGGGCACGCGCAGCGGGCGGAATGACAGCGATCAGCATCGTCCCGAACATCACGACCAGAGCAACCGAGGTCAGGACCTCTTCTTCGTCGGCATCGACGACCCCGTCCGCGGCGGCGACCGCGGCGGCGCCGCAGATCGAGAACCCGCAGGCGATCAGCAGTCGCTGGGTCCAGCCGATCCCGAGCATCCGCCCGAGCAGCATGGTGCCGGCGATTCCCGCGACCACGATGACGAACACGAGGAACAGAATCGCGGACCCGAGTCCGAGGATGTCGGTGAACGTCACCTGCAAGCCCAGTAACGCGACGCCGATCCGCAGCAGCCGCTTGGAACAGAACTGGAGTCCAGGCCGAATACGCTGTGGAATATCAACGATATTCGCGGCGATCGCACCGACCAGGATGGCTGCCAGTAGCGGACTGAGAAAGGTAGTCCGACGGGTGAGCAGCATGATGCCGACCACCACGACAGCCACGAGTATCAGGCCGGGCGCGTACTCGCTACTCCCTCGTCGCGCTCGGCTCATGCGCGATCGGCGCATCGGTGCCGTCGGCGAGAGCGGTTCGCTCATCGGGTCGGATGTATTGATCTGGGGCATGATCGAGGTGTCCGGTGCTTTCGGTCTCGGCAACCGTCCGACAGTGGCCGACGGTCGACAGATATGACGGTTCGTGCGCCGGCGTATCGGAGTCGCCTCACTCCGATAGGCCGGCCGACGATGCGGGACTATTCGGCCGGAGCTGGGACGCGGGCCGGGTCCGTGCAGTACGCCCGCTCCGGCGGGCGCGGAGCCAGGATGGTGGAGAAGTACTGAATCGCGGAGAACAACGTGATCGGCCCGCCCGATCAGCGACCGGAGATTGTGACCCCGGCCCCGGCCGACGGGGGCTCGGCGCGCGCGGCGAGCTCGCGTTTCAGGATCTTGCCGCTGGCGGTCATCGGCAGGTCGGCGGTGAATTCGACGACGCGCGGGTACTTGTAGGAAGCCAGCTGCTCCCGGCACCAGGCGATGAGAATATCTGCGGTGACCGTCGTTTCGCGCTCCGGCACGACGTAGGCTTTGATCTCCTCGCCGTACTGCGAGTCGGGTATGCCGATGACCGCGGCCAGGGATACCGCCGGATGGGTGAGCAGTACTTCCTCGATTTCACGGGGGTAGACGTTGAATCCGCCACGCACGATCATGTCCTTGGCTCGGTCGACGATGTAGTAGAAGCCGTCGGCATCACGGCGCGCGAGATCGCCGGTGCGGAACCAGCCGTCGCGCGTAACCTCTGCGGTGGCGTCGGGGCGGTTGTGATAGCCCTTCATGACGTTGTGCCCGCGCAGCGCGATCTCCCCGATCTCCCCGGCCCCGGTGATGGTGTTCCACACCGGGTCGATCAGCCGGGCTTCGATGCCCCACACGGGAATTCCGATGGAGCCGGGCCGGGGATCGCGGCCGGGGTCGGCGAACAGCGCCAGCGGAGAGGTTTCCGACAACCCGTACCCTTCGAGGATCTGAACCCCGAATCGCTGCGCGAACCGGGACAGCATCTCGACCGGAAGCGCGGCGCCACCGGATACGGCCCTGCGGAGTGTTCCGGCGATCCGCTCGACGTCGACGCTGTCGTCGAGCGCGTTGAGCAGTCCCCAGTACATGGTCGGCACCCCGGCGAAGAACGTGATGCCCTCCTCCGCAAGTATTCGCAAGGCGGTGACGGCATCGAAGCGTGGCAAAAGCACCAGCGTGGCGCCGACCGACAGACCGGCGTTCATGTCGATGGTCTGGCCGAACGAATGGAACAGCGGCAGGGTCACCAGGTGGGTGTCGCGGCGTTCGGGCCGGTTGTCGAACAGCCGGTTCGCGGTCAGGGCGTTCATCACCATGTTGGCGTGGGTGAGCTCGGCGCCCTTCGGGCGACCGGTGGTACCGCTGGTATAGAGGATGACCGCGGTGTCATCGGCACCGCGGGTGATGGTGTGGAAGGTGGCCGGTGCCTCCGCCATGGCCTGCGACAGGGTCTCGACCCCCTCGTACGACGCGCCTGCTCGGGGATCGGCGGTGATCAGCAGCATGTTCCGGCAGCCCGGCGCCTGCCGGAACCCCTCCTGCCCGTACTCGCCCATCGGAAGCTCGGCGCCGCCCTCGTAGCAGACGTAGACGCTCGCTCCGGAATCGGTGAGGTGGTAGGCGATTTCGGGTGGGCGCAACAGGATGTTGAGCGGGACGACGACCGCGCCGGCCTTGAGGATGCCATAGTACACGATGACGAACTCCGGCAGATTCGGGCACGACAGCGCGACCTTGTCGCCGGGTCGGACTCCGCGCGTGACCAGTAGACGCGCTACCTGGTTGGCCCTGGCGTCGACTTCGGCGAAAGTCAGTCGCTCGGCGCCGAGCACGATCGCATCGTTGTCCGGGTGGCGGCGCGCCGAATCCTCCAGTAGAACAGCGAGATTGAGCACGAAATGACCTTTCGGGATTGTCCGGGCCGATACCGCATCGGCGTCGAGGGAATGCCGGGGACGGATCAGTCCGCGGTGATCAGCGGCGCGGCGGTGGCCGCCTGGATCTCGGCCTCGGTGACTCCGGGCGCGCATTCACGCAATGCCAACCCGGCGGGGGTGACGTCGATGACGGCCAGGTTGGTGATGATGCGCTGTACAACCCGCTCACCGGTCAGCGGGAGTGTGCAGCGGGAGACGATCTTCGGCGCGCCGGACTTGTCGGTGTGCTCCATGAGAACGATCACCCGCCGGGCACCGTGTACCAGGTCCATCGCTCCGCCCATGCCTTTGACCAGGTGTCCCGGAACCATCCAGTTGGCCAGATCGCCGGTGGCCGATACCTGCATTCCGCCGAGGACAGCGGTGTCGATGTGGCCGCCGCGGATCATGCCGAAGCTGCTCGCGGAGTCGAAGAAGGAGGCCCCGGCCAGCACGGTGACGGTTTCTTTGCCGGCATTGATCAGGTCGGCGTCGACCTCGGGTGCCACCGGGTAGGGACCCGTGCCGAGGATGCCGTTTTCCGAGTGCAGGGTGACATGCACGCCGTCGGGCAGGTGGTTCGGGATGAGGGTCGGCAAGCCGATGCCGAGGTTCACGTACTCGCCGGACCGTAGTTCACCTGCGGCGCGGGCAGCCATTGCGGACCTGGACCAACCGAGAACCATCGTGGCAGTGGTCATATCAGCTCTCCTGCGACGGTGCGTTTCTCGATGTGCTTGTTCTGCCGACCGGTGTGCACCACGCGGTCGACGAAGATGCCCGGCAAGTGCACTGCGCCCGGGTCGATCTCCCCCGCGGGGACGAGTTCTTCCACCTGCGCGATGCAGATGCGTCCGGCCGTGGCGGCCGGCGGGTTGAAATTGCGGGCCGACTTGTCGAACACCAGATTGCCGTCGGTGTCGCCGACGAGGGCGTGCACCAGGGCGTAATCAGCGGTGATCGCCTCCTCGAGCACGTAGCGCCGGTCCCCCCACCGGCCGCCGAAGGTGCGCACCTCTTTGGGCGGCGAGGCCACCGCGACCGAACCGTCGGCCGCGTACCGCCAGGGCAAGCCGCCTTCGGCGACGGGAGTGCCGACGCCGGCCGGGGTGAAGAACGCCGGAACCCCCGCTCCGCCCGCACGCAGTTTCTCGGCGAGAGTCCCCTGCGGTGTCAGCTCGACTTCGATCTCGCCGGCCAGGTACTGGCGGGCGAACTCCGCGTTCTCCCCCACATACGAGGCGACGATTCGACGGATTCGCTTGTCTCTCAGCAGGATGCCCAGGCCGATCCGATCGGTACCGCAGTTGTTGGAAATGACCTCGAGGTCGGTGACATCGCGTTCGGCCAACGCCTCGATGAGCGCGTCGGGTATACCGCAGACTCCGAATCCACCCACAGCCAGGCTCGACCCGGAGGCCACATCGGCGACGGCGGCCGCGGCCGAGGAGACGACCTTGCTCACCGAGCCGCCTGCACGCCGGTCGCGGTGGCGGCGAGTAGTTCGTCCAGCAGCTCCTGCGCCCGGGGCCATTCGCCATAGCCGGAGGCCGGATTGAGGTGACCGACATCGCCGAGATCCACCAGGCGGCTGCCCCAGGTTTCGGCCATGCCCGCCACGCGCCGATACGCCGCGAGCGGGTCGGTGGTGGAGGCGGCCACGATGCTGGGGAACGGTAGTCGCCTGCGTGGAATCGGCAGCCAGCCACCGGCCGCCAGTTCTTCCGGCGTCGGATACCCGCTCGGCATCGGTGTGCCCACATCCGCCGGGGTCGCCAGCAACGCCGCACGCACCGGTCGCTGGTGGTGCTGCGCCCAGTGCACGGTGATCATGACGCCGGCGCTGTGCGCGACCAGGACAACCGGACCGTCGACGTCCGCGACCACGGCATCGAGTGCGGCGATGCGGGCGGCGAGGCCGAGCTTGTCGTGCTCGAGCGGCGGGACCGTGCGGACCTTGTCCAGGCGTTCGGCGAGCAGCGTCTGCCAGTGCTCGGCTACGTGGTCGCGCAGCCCCGGCACTATCACGATGGTGGGGTCGACGGTGTCAGGCAATGGTTTTTCCTTTCGAGTTCACTTGCGCGGGGTCCGGGGCGACGGCGGCGAGTTTGCGCAGTCCGGCGGGGTAGACGCGTTTGCCGAGCACCAGTGCCGCGATAGCGGCCAGATAGGTCAGCGGTGCCAGCTGCAGTGCGGATCCCAATCCGATGCGATCGGCGAGGACGCCGACGACGAAAGGACCGAGGGCGAGCCCGAGCAGGCTGTTGGCCAGTGTCAAGGTGCCGAACGCGGAGGCGCGTACCGACGCATGGGTCAGGTTGGCGACCATGGCCGCGGTAGGACCGGACGAGCCGCCGGAGAAGAAGGCACCGATGCCGATCAGCAGTAGCTGCACCGGGCCGGTTCCGAGACTGAAGCCGGACCCCAGGCACACAAGTGAGAGGCAGCAGAAAGTGATCGCCGCGGTCCATTTCCGCGACATGTCGGCGCGGCCGACGCGGTCGGTGATCATGCCGCAGCTCACCATCCCCGTACCGACCAGCAGCACGAACACCGAGGCGACCGCGCCCGCCCGGTCCGGGGCCAGGTCGTAGTTGCGGTTGAAGAAGCTCGGCATCCAGGACAGCAGTACCGCGGCGGTGAAGATCTGCAAGCCACTGCCCACGTAGGCGCACACCACCGCGGGGTTGGTGAACAGCGTCGACACCGGCGCGCGGAAACCCTCGATGTGTGGCACCGGTTCCGTGTGCTGGTCGGCAGCGTTCCTGGCAAGCTTCGCCTCGGTCACGACCACGCTGAACAGAGCCGCCAGGAGCAGGCCGAAGATGGCCATGGCGGCGAACGACCAGCGCCATCCGAGGTGGACGGCGATGACACCACCCAGGCCGACGCCGAGTACGGAGCCGAACGAACCGCCGGCCATGAACGCGCCACTGAGCGCGGCATGCATCCGGGGGGCGAAAACGCTGATCACCACGGCGATCCCGACGCTGCCGTAGGCCGCCTCGCCGACCCCGACGAAAAAGCGGGCGGCCAGCATCTGCTCGTAATTCGCCGCCAGGGCGCACAGCAGCGTCGCGGCACTCCACAGCACTGCCATCAGCACCAGGCTGCGCACTCTGCCCCACCTGTCGGCCAGTACGGACAGCGGCAGGGTGAGAATGCCGACCATCAGCGCGACCACGCTGGTGAGCGACGCCAACTGCGAATCGGACAGCGTCCATTCGGTTTTCAGAAAAGGGAAGACCGCGCTCAGCACCTGCCGCGACATGTAGTCGGCCAGCAGCAGACCGAACGCCAGCAGGAAAACGACCCACGGGTAACGCGGGCGGCGGGGGTTTCGGTCCGCCGCGACCGGGGCGGCGACCACATGGTCGTCCGCCCCGGCGACGGTAGTGTGCAACTCCATTGGTGCTCCTACAAATCCGATGCGCCCAGACGGTGTGCGACGCGCCGAAGCCGATGAGTTCGGAGACGTTGCCCGCTCGGCTACGTCAGGACGTGGGCGGGGGAAGGTCCTCCCCCGCCCATTGGCGCCCGTCTCAGGCGTGCTGGGTGAAGCCGACCTGGCCGGGCTTGCGGTTGGGTGCGTAGCCGAGCTTGGCGAGGGTCTCATCGACGCTCGAGTACTGCTCGCCGATCCGGTAGATATCGCGTGCCTCCTTGCCGTCCGCGACACCGCGGCCCAGTTCCTCGGCGATCCGCACCAGCTGCTTCACCTGGTCCGCCGACTTCGTCTTCTCGCCCTTGCGGCCCCAGAGGGTGTCTTCGTTGCCGCAGCGGGTGTGCAGACCGAACGCGATCGCCATCGCGTTCACCGGAAGCACGCTGCGCATCAACGTCTCCAAGGTCAGGCACGCACCGTCGGGTACCCGCTGGATGAAGTTCATGATGTTGTAGGGATTGGGGCCGTCGAACCCGCCGCCGATACCCACCCAGGTCAGGTTGAGCGGGCCCGAGTACTTTCCGCGGCGGATCAGCCGCTCGACCGTCTCGAGCTGCGGGATGCCGGAGAGCTGGAAGTGCGGCTGGATGCCGTTGGCGGTCAGGCGCCGCAGGTGCTCCTCGACCCACGCCGGGCCGGCGGGCACGGTCATTTCGCGGTAGGTCTCGTAGAGGTCGGGGCGCTGGATCGACGTTCCGGCGATATCGTCTTCGGTCATCAGCTCGACGATGTTCATCTGGCTGGTGTTGATCGCGATGGTCACCTGGTCCGGCTTCGGGTCCAGTTCGGCGAGCATGTGCCGGGTGTCGCCGGACAGCCACTTCGCTTCGGCGCCTTCGCCTTCGGGGGCGAACGAGATCGACCCACCGACCTGCAAGATCATGTCCGGCACTGCCTCGCGCAACCCGACGAGCAACTCGTTGAACTTCGACAGCCGCTTGGAGCCCCTGCCGTCGAGCTCGCGAACGTGAATGTGCAGCACGGAGGCTCCTGCCTCGTAGCAGTCCACCGCGGCCTGGACATGCTCGTCCATGGTCAGGGGCAGGTCCTCACGGAAATCGTCCAATTCCCATTCCGGGCCGTAGGGGGCGGCGGTGATGACCAGTTTCTCCTGGTTCTCCGGGAAAAGCGCGTCGTCGTGGAAATGCATGAAATGCTCCGTTCTGAATCCGAGGAAAGAATGGGGTCGAACTGCTGTCAGAAGGTCGCGTCGCCGACGATCCCGGCACGCTCCATCTTTCGCACCCCGGGCCAGTAGTCCTGGACCGCGTAATGCTGGGTGGACCGGTTGTCCCAGATCACGAAGCTGTTCTCCGTCCACCGCCAGCGCACCTGGTATTCCGGAATCGTGGCCTGCCGCATCAGGTAGTGCAGCAACTCGGCGGCCCCGGGCGCGTAGTCCGCGCCGAATCGCACGTTCTCCGGCGTGTGGTAATTGACCAGGTGGGTGGTGAAGGAATTGACGAACAGAATGCGCTCGCCCGTTTCGGGATGGGTGCGCACCACCGGATGCTCGGCGTCGGGATAACGCCGCGCGAGATCGTGGCGCTTGTCGTCCGGCATCGCCGCGCCGAAACTGGCCTCGATGCTGTGGCGAGCGCGCAGGCCCTCGATCCGCTCCTTGACCCGCTCGGGCAGGCGCCGATACGCCTCGACCATGTTCACCCAGATGGTGTCGCCGCCGACCGGCGGAGCTTCCACACAGCGCAGAATCGAACCCATCGGCGGGTTCGCCCGCCAGGTGGCGTCACAGTGGAAGGCGTTCTCGTAGTGCTCAGGGGGGCTGTCGAGGTCTTTGTAGATGCGCACGAGTCCGGGGTTGTCCGGGTCGCTGCCCAGGACCGGGTGGTCTTCCAGCGGTCCGAATCGCTGTGCCAGAGCGACGTGATCAGCGCGACTGATGTCCTGGTCGCGCACGAACAGCACCTTGTACTCGAGCAGCAGAGCGCGTAGTTCGGCGAAAAGCGCGTCGTCATGGGCAATCTGCGCGAGGTCGACATCGACCAGCTCCGCACCGATCGAACAGGTGAGTGGCGTGGCGGTGATCGCGCCGCGCGTCACCGAATCGTGGGATGGAGCAAAGGGTGTCATCGTTGTCCTTCCAGGTGTGGAGCCGGTGTCAGACGGTGAAGACCGAGGAACCGACGCTGCGACCCGATTCCATGTCGCGGTGGGCCTGTATCGCATCGGAAAGCTTGTAGCGCTGGTTGATCTCGATCCGGATACGACCGGCCGCGACATGCGAGAAGAGTTCGCCGGCCAGTTCGGCTCGCTCCGCGGGATCAGCGATGTAGTCGGCGAGCGCGGGGCGGGTGACGAACAGCGAGCCCTTGACCGCCAGTTGCATGGCATTGATGGGTGGAGTCGGCCCGGAGGCGGTGCCGAAGCACACCAGCAGCCCGCGCCGCGACAGCGAATCCAACGACGTGTCGAAGGTGGTCTTTCCGATGCTGTCGTAGACCACCGGCACACCGGCGCCACCGGTGATCTCACGCACTCGGGCGGCGACGTCCTCGCGGGTGTAGATCACCACGTGATCGCAACCGTTGGCCCGGGCGATCTCGGCCTTCTCCTCGCTGGAGACGGTGCCGATCACAGTGATACCCAGCAACTTTGCCCATTGCACGAAGATCGACCCGACCCCACCGGCCGCGGCGTGGAGCAGGACCGTATCCCCTTCGCGCAGCGGATGGATGCGGCGCAACAGGTAGGCGGTCGTCAATCCACGCATCGTCATCGATGCGGCGGTGTCGAATCCGATTCCGTCCGGCAATGCGAGCAGATGCTCGGCAGGCATCACTCGTTCGGTGCTGTACGCCCCCAGCGGGCTACCGGTATAGGTCACCCGGTCCCCCGCCTCGAACCCCTCGACACCCGGGCCTACCGCCTCGATCACACCGGCCGCCTCGACGCCCATACCTGCGGGTAGCGCGGCCGGGTACAGGCCGGAGCGGAAGTAGGTATCGGCGAAATTCAGTCCTACCGCTTCGTGCCGCACCCGCACTTCACCGGGCCCCGGCTCGCCCACCTCGGCATCCTCCCAGCGCAGCACCTCAGGACCACCGGTCTCGTAGAAGCGAACAGCGTGTGCCACCACAGATCTCCTCTTCGGTCGACCGCACCACCGGTGCGATCGACAGTTGTGTCCGACGAATGGGTGTCCGGACAGTCACCGCGTGCCGCGGCGTCACAGTGCGGACCAGCGATCGCGTGCTGCCAGTGGCGGGCCGCGCCGGGTGCGCTCACCGATCGCGACTTCCCCGACCACTGATCACCATCGCTGTGATGGGACCCACTGTAATCCGGACCACCCCTCTGCGCTTATCCTCAGGGGACTGGTTACTGTTCAATTCGGGACAATGGAGTACCTGGTGAAACCACTCGCCCGCTATGCGGCAATACACGGATTCGTGGAACTCGGCCGCTCGCTGGGGCTGGACCCGGTGGCCCTGCTCCGCGCGAGCGGACTGGACCCCGCCGGTCTGAGCGTGCAGGACCGCTGGGTTCCCGCCGCCGCTATCGCGGACCTACTCGAACGCTGCGCGATCAGCTCCGGGCGGGAAGACATCGGCCTACGCCTGGCAGAACGTCGCCGCCTGGCCAATCTCGGCCCGCTCAGCATGGTCATCCGCGAGGAACCCGACGTCCGCAGCGCACTGCGGACCATGTCCCGCTACGAGCACATGTACAACGAGGCGCTGCACACCCGACTCACCGAACGCAACTCCATCGCCACCATCCGCCTGAGCCTCGATCTCGGCGGACCGGGTGAAACGCGGCAGCCCATCGAACTGGCGGTCGGCATCCTGCACGGACTCATGCGTGGATTCCTCGGAACCACCTGGCAACCGCTGGAAGTCCGCTTCACCCACCCGGCACCCGCAGACCTCTCCACCCACCACCGCGTCCTCGGTACCCGTGTCGGTTTCGACCAGGACTTCAACGGAATCCTCATCTACACCACCGACCTCGACGCACCCAATGCCATGTCGGACCCCCAGCTGCGCACCTACGCGCAGCAGATTTTCAATGCGCCGTGGGCAACCTCGACCGCGACGACTGTGGACCGCGTCCGGGAACTGATCGAACTACTCCTGCCGACCGGACGATGCTCGGCCGACCAGATCGCGCAAAGCCTCGGCGTCGACCGCCGCACCATCCACCGCCGCCTCGCCGCCGAGGGCGAAACCTATACCGCCCTGGTCGATTCCAGCCGAGCCGAACTCGCCCGGCACATGGTAGCCGGCAACCGCCACAGCCTGACCGAGATCTCCGAACTGCTCGCCTTCTCCTCGCCCGGCAACTTCTCCCGATGGTTCCGCACCCGCTTCGGCGAAAGCCCTGGTCAGTGGCGCGCCGCCCGCCCGGCAGCCCCGGCCCAGCCTTTCCCAACCGGCTCGACGCGGCCCGAGCCACGCGCCACCGAGTAGCAATCCTCCGCATTCACTCCGGCCGTGCGCGGGCTGCGGACGGACCTCGTCCGACCGCGGACACGGCCCGGAGCGTTCTCGGACCTATCGAGGATCACCGCCCGCGCGGGGCTCGTGCATGAATTGGGAATACAACGGCCGACCGGCGCCGGCCCTTTCCGGGCCGGCGGGTGAACCGCCGATGTGGAAATGCTGGTCGTCGTCGGGCACCCGCGTACTTCTCGCTTCCTGTGGTGATGATCTGTTCGGCGTCCGCATCCCGCAGTTGGTGACCGACGGCGCATCCCAGCGAAGTGGATGGCCACCGCGTCGCCACTTCCCTCATTCGAGCCGAACAGGCAATCGGAAGCGGATTCGGCTCGCTGATAACGAGCCGAATCCGTGAGGCTCACCAGCCGGAGCCCGAACCACCCGATCCGGTGTTGGCAAGGATGGTGCCGATGACCATCTGCAAGATTCCGGCGACAGAGCCCAGATATTCCACGGTGTTCCTCCGACTTTCTCATCGCCGACTGTCCGGCGTACCGGTGAATCTAGCCCAGAAGAGATCAGAAATGTTTCCGTTTCATCGAAAGTACAGGTCACCAGCTATCACTTGGACACCCCGCCGCAATGCGACAACTTCCACGCCACGGTCCACTTCGATGTTCGATATACCCGAGGGATCTACGGACCAGCCGATACACCCGTCCGGGGGCGCTCGAGACCAGTGACTATTTCGACAATGAGCGTTCGGTCCGAATGGTCCGCCGAGAAGATCGCGCCACTGAAGCCGCGGGTGTGGCAACTACACAGCAGCAGTCGGCCGTCGATGCGCTGTGTTGACAGAGAGGCATGCGGAATTGCCACCTCTCGCCACAAGCCGGTGCCCACGCCGGGCACCGATCCGCCCGAACACACCAGAATCGGCACCGTGGTGCGTTCAGCGGCAAAGGCAGGCGGGTCGGCTGCGCGCGGCATCACCCCTGCCGCCGCGCGGGAAAATGGTGGGCGAATTCGAGGCCGACCGTCTGCCGATCAGCTAGGGCCCTCAGCAATACATCCGTCGCCGAAAGCCCCGATGGGTATTGCGTTGGATTAGTGTCCTGCCAGGAATGAACACCTACACACTGGCCTGACCTGCACAAATTACAAGGATGACCCATAGCGATATGACATGATCGCAGCTCGCAATGTCGGCAAAGTGCCTGGAGGGAGAATCGACCACTACCGAGGTAGCAACTTTCCACGGCGCTGCGGATGTCCATCGACCGGCCGAGGCGTGAGAGGAGGGCATTCGACGGTGGCCGCAACAAGAATCACGACCGGATGGCCGCGATGGTCTCCACCAGCTCGACCACCCGTCGATCCGAATCGCCGTATCGCGCCTCCATATGACCGCGCAACCGCTCCAGGCGGTCGAGCGCCTCCGCTTTCCTACCGAGGTGGAGAACGCATTCGGCGAGCCTGCGCTGGCAGACCATGACCTGGTCGTCGTAGGGGCCGCGCTCGGAGGTCAAGTCATCGATGAGGACCCCATACAGGTCGGCGGCCTCGGCGTAGCTCTCGGATTCGAAACGCAGACCCGCCAGCTCGACCCGAGCGTCCACCACATCTGCGTCCCGTGCGCCCAGTACGGGTACCGCCGCGTCGACAACGGTCTTGAGGTGCCGGATGGCCGGGTGATAGCGCGACTCGTCGGCCAGCCGACGGGCACGTTCGACCGCTCGGTGCAGATCGCCGCGGCTCAGATCATCGGTGGGGACGTGGGTAGCCGAGGACCGCTGTGCGGCCTGGACCGTCTCAGGTGGTGTGCACGCAGCGAAAAGGCCGGGTCCGGGAGCGGACGCACTCACTGCGGCGGCGTACATGCGGGTGGGACTGTCCACGTCGTCGACCAATCCGCCGAGCTCAGCGGCATGGCGCATCAGTACCGTGTGGACGATATTGGCTCCGGCCGGGCGGCTCTCGGCCTTCTTCTCCAGCATGCACATGACGAGTCCCGCCATATCGGCCGGTATTTCGGGCCGCTCGTCCCGAATGTTCGGTGCAGCGGCAGACACTTGCTGCTTCCACACCGTGTAAGCACTGTCGCCGGCGAATACACGGTCCCCGGTGAGCATTTCGTGCACGATGAGTCCTAGTGCGTACAGGTCGGTCTGCGGGGTCACCTCTCGGGATTCGACCTGTTCGGGTGCCATGTATGCGGGTGTGCCGAGGGTCTGTCCGGTGGTCGTATAGCGGCTGAGCCCGGAATCGAGTGCGACGGCGAGACCGAAGTCGAGTACTTTCACGGTGCCGTTGTCGCAGAGCATGAGGTTGGACGGTTTGAGGTCGCGATGGTAGATGCGGTGCCGGTGTGTTGCCGCAAGTACCGCGGCGACCTGCGCGCCGAGCGCCGCCACGGCACCGACCGGCAGTGGACCTCTGCGGGCGAGCAGATCGTCGAAGGTGACACCGTCGACGAACTCCATGACGAGGAACGGGCGCGGTGTCGGCTCCTCTGTGGTGCCGGCATCGTAGATCGCCGGCGTACCCGGATGACTCACCGTCGCCATCAGTTCCGCTTCGCGCAGGAAGCGTTTGGTCCAGTCGGGGTCGCTGGCGAGGTTCGGCTGTGTCACCTTCACCGCGATCCGGCGTTTCAGGTTTCGGTCGAATCCCTCGTACACCTGCCCCATTCCCCCGGCACCGACCTGGCGGATGAGTTCGTATCGCCCTCCGACGAGCTGCACCGGCCACCTCCGTGATGCGTCGAAACTACTTGCCCGTTCCCGGCCGCAGACGGCCGGTGGCCAGCCCCCGGTACCCGAGGTGTACCAAGTGCTCGATATCTGCGCGGCGTTCCTGCCAGCTTGCTTCGAGCCTACGGAGTCGCGCGAACTCCTCCGCGCAGCGGCGTTGTTCGGTCGGCGGTAGCCGCGGTATCCCGACGGTGTGCAGGTCGATATCACCACTGTGCTCGTCGTCGATCGCGGCACGCAGAACGCCGGCGAGGAAACCGGGATCCAGTATGGCGGGATCGGCACGCAAGAGATCAATTCCAGGGCCGAGGAGCATGTCGGACTCCGTGCACACGCGCACCGCCGGCTCCTGTGGAGCCAGAGCTACATCTCCGGCACGGATGATCACCGCGCCCGCCACACCGGCGTCTCCGCACCGCGATGCCGGTCGTCCCAACCGGATGTCCTTTGCCGTCAGCATCGACGTCACACCGTCGGCGCTCACGACAGTCGGTGGCGACCGATGGATTTCGACCATGCCGGCCTCGGCGAGCTCACCCACCGTCACCACACCGTAGGTTGCCGGGTTCGGCTCCAGCATCGGCGGCGTTTCCGCCGGCCTCTCCAGGTACGTGGTCCGAAGCGCCGAGTACCTGTCGGCGGCGGCCGCCGGCCGCTCCGGAGTCAGGTCGACGTAGTCGTCGAGCCGGTCGATGATGCGGACCGTGAACCGCTCGGCCTCGGGATGTGCGGGGTCGAAACGGAACGCCTGCCACACCGCGGCCGCGGCGGACAGGTCGCCTGCCGTGTGCATCAACAGCACGGACTGCGGCCGTTCACCGTCCGCCTCGTGTAGGAGCCAGAGGTCGCGGTCCGCGGCGAGCCCGGTGACGACGGCCCGGAGAACCCCGGTGCGCAGCAGTGTCCTCCGCAGCGGGCGCGCCCTGCTGCTCGACGCCGCGGCGGCCGGCATGAGTACGCACACCGTCCCGGAATCCGATGCCTGAGTGAGACATTGGCGGGCCCAGGCAGCCGCGCCCTCGGTGGACTCCCACCGCCGGTCACCGTCGTCGCCGAAGTATCCGGGGTCGTAGACGGTCGCATCGAATGCCTGCGCCGCGGACTCATACCACACGTCGAACCTTCCTGTCCGTCGGCCGCATCGCGTCGACAACCAACAGCCGTCCTGGGTGTGCCTGCTGCGACCAGTCCCCGATCAATCGTCCTCCACTGGTACCAGCGCCCCGGTGGTGAGACCCGCGAATACCTGGTCGGTGAGTTCTTCTGCGGCCGCGGCCGCGCGTGACGCCGCGAGACGTAACTGGAAGAACCGCCGGAACAGCAGTCCGTAGTGCTGCTGTTCGGTCGCGGAGACCACGGGTATGCGGAGCCGACTCGGGTCGAAACGCACGGTCGATGTCCGGGCGGCGGAGATACCGTCGGAACCGGACAGGAATCCGGCGAGGAACCAAGGGTCGAGGCATTCCTGATCGACCCGCAGCGTGTGCAGGTGGGGGCCCCGGATCGCGCCGGCGTCCTCGGGCCCGGCGACGCGAACAGCCCGCCCGCTACCGTGATCGCCCCGCATCGCCGGCACCAGCACATCCCCCACCTCGATACCGACTTCTTCGGCTGGTCTCGCTGAACTCATCGCACCCGACGCCGCCTTCCCGGTAACCACATCACCGGCGGTCAGCACCCTACGCCGGTCACCGCCTGCGGCCCCTTCTTCGGCAGGCGGTTGCGCACGAATCCATTGCAACTGTCCGTGTTTCGCCAGCTCGGCGACCGTGACCCGGCGCCACGACCGCCCGTCGGACTCTGTCCAGCCCGCCAGCGCGGCCCGCGCCGCGCCGAACTCTTCCCCTGCTTCACCGAGTCGCCGGACCGCGGCGTCGACCCGGCCCGCCACGCCTTCGGTGTCGATCGTTTCATGCACGTACAGCCCGGGTGCCAGATCGACGGTGTCGTCGAGAATATCGATCGAGCTCACGGCCGCAGCGGCATTCGAGACCGTCGCGGGATCCTGCCCGTTCTCGAATGCCTCCCACGCACCGAGCACCGTCTCGGTCACGGAGTCCCACGCGATGCGATCCTCGCCGGCCCTCGGAGCCCCCCGCGTCGTATCGACGAACAGCACGGTGTCGGGTGTGCGGGCACCGGGCTCGGGCCGGCGCAGGACCCAGATCTGTAACCCGACATGCCTGGGCGGCGCCGCGCCCGGTGCCAGCCCGACAACTGCCCGGAGCACACCCGCCCGCACCAGATTGGCCCGGATCTTGCGTCCCGACGGACGCCCGGCCACCGCCGGCGGCAGCAGCACGGCAGCGGTTCCGCCCGGACGCAGGTGGGCCACGGCGTGTTGCACCCACGCCAGCTCCGACTCCAGGCGGGGTGGCAGCCCGAACTCCCAGCGCGTGTCGAACGCGAGGGCCGAGGCACCCCAATCCCGGTCACCGTAGGGCGGATTCAGGAGCACACCATCGACGAGGAGATCGGGAAAAGCGTCGGCTGGCAGACTGTCTCCGGTACGGATATCGGGCGCCGTTCCGGTTTCCGCTTCCACCGTCAATCGGGCCCGCTCCGCCTGCACCGGAGCGATGTCCTGACCGTAGAGTTCGTCAGCACCGAGCGCTGCCGCCGCCGACAGCAGCGTCCCGCTACCGCAGGCAGGATCGAGAACACTGCGCACACGCGGACCACAGACCAGGTGCGACATGAGAGCTGCCACCCGGCCGGGCGTCGGGTAGACACCTGTCGTGGGCTGGTCTTCCATCGCCCGTTCGGCGAGCGCATCGACCGCCGCTCGCGCCCCGTCCGTCTTGTGCACTTTCTCCAACAGGCCCACCGCGCGCTGCGAGAGCTCGGCGGGTACCGATTCGTCTGCCGCCCAACCGTTCTCGCTCCGGTGTAGCCCGCGCATCAGTTGCGTGACACTCGCGGGTGTGGCCTCGGCTCGAAGCAGCGTGCGCAGCTCCGCCATCGGCGACTCGGGCGGTGCGATGTCGTGGTCGGCCAGCCAGGCCCGCACCGCACCGAGGTCGAACAGCGGCCGAGCCTCGCTCCCGCCCACAGCCTTCGGAAAGTCGTTGTGTCGGCGCCGCCAGTTGCTGACCGTAGCGCGCGTAACACCGGCGAGCCTGGAGAGCTCTGCGGCACTGACCGTGGACGCGGGTTCGGGCATACCACTCCTCTCCGTTCCCCTGCACTCACCTTGCCCAATCCGTGAGCAAAAATCAACAATCGAAAACGTGTTGACATTGTTTTCACGCTATTCGTATGGTTGCTTCACTCAACGCTCCGCTTCGGCGGCGGCTCCCTCCACACCATTCGGAGAAATACATGCTCAACGCCACCCGTGCCCGCGCTGCCGTCCTCGCCCTCGGCACCGCGGCGGCCCTGTCCGTCGCCGCCCCCACCGCGTCGGCCGCCCCCGCCACCGGTTCCGCCGGCGGCTCATCCGCCCCCGGCTGCGGACCGCGCTCGGGCGCCGACCATCTCTTCCTGCAGGAGTCCTACTTCGACGAAGAGACCTGTGAAGTACAGGACGCCGCCATTCAGCTCGCACTGGCCGATTGCCACTGGCTCGATGTGAACGGCGGGTCCGCGCGCAACCGGATCGCCCTGGCGGAAAGTCACGAGGACACCGTCGACTACCCGTACATCTTCGTGCACGCGGCCATCACCGCCTATTGCCCGCACCACGACTCCTGAGCGACCGGAAGTCATGGGAAACAAGCCCGCCATTCGGACTTCTGTCTGCACACGACGGTGGACGGCCGTGAACAAATCCGCCTACCGGCACGAGCGCGACGCGCTGGAACGCATCCGTGCCGCCATCCCGGACACCGACCCGTGGCGGGCATGGACCAACTTCTCCTTCGCGACGGCGACGGGCCGGCTGTTCGAGGTCGACCTGCTCATCACGGCCCCGGGCGGACTGCACCTGGTGGAATTGAAATCCTGGCGCGGCCGTCTCACAGCGACCGAGTCCGGTTGGGTGCAGACCAACGAATCGAACGAACAGATCGCACACGGCCGCCCCGCTGCAGCCGGCCTTGCACAAAAGCACGGCACTCACCCGGCTTTTGGCCGCGGTCGGCAAGCACGTGGCGGTGCGGCCGATCCTGTGCCTGAGCAACGATCGGCTCGAGGTCGAACTGCCGGGCAGCGATCTCCGGCACACGCTGTCGGTCGGTTCGCTGGTGAAGCGGCTGTCCCGCCCGACGCACATCGCGTGTCACCGCATGACCCGGCACCGCGTCGACGGTATCGAGCGCGCACTGGCCTCAGTGGGAATCGCGCCGCCCGGACAGCAGCTACCGACCGAATGGCCTGGCGGCGAACCGGTCCCCGGATTCGAGGGAATCACGTAGAAACAAATAAGGTCCCGCAAGCGGTACTAAGTTGATTCGTTCGGCCGTCCACAAACCAGGAGCACCTTCGATGACCCTCGTGCACCCGCGTGACGATCTCAGCGTTGCCCCCGGCTCGATCGTCGTGGTCCGCGACGAGGAATGGCTGGTGACCTCCGCCGAGCAAGGCTCCGATGGCTGGCTGCTGCGAGTGCGCGGCCTGTCGGAACTGGTCGCGGATACCACCGCGACCTTCTACGCCGCCCTCGACAAGATCGAAGTCCTGAACCCGGCCGATGCCGAGGTCGTCCCCGACGGTTCCTCCGGCTACCGCGACTCCCGACTCTGGCTCGAAGCGCTGCTCCGCAAAACCCCTTTCCCCTACGGCGACCAAACGCTCACCGTCTCCACCCGCATGCTCGCCGATTCCCTCGGCTACCAGCGCGCCGCGGTCGCCAAGGCCCTCGACCCCCGCCTCATCCGCCCGCGGATCCTTCTGGCCGACGCGGTAGGTCTGGGCAAGACCCTCGAAATCGGCATGATCCTGTCCGAGCTCGTGCAGCGCGGTCGCGGCGAACGCATCCTCATCGTCACGCCCCGCCATGTCCTCGAGCAGATGCAGCACGAATTGTGGTGTCGTTTCGCCCTGCCGTTCGTGCGACTCGATTCCGCCGGCATCCAGAAGGTGCGCCAGAAGCTCCCCGCCACCCGCAACCCCTTCACCTACTACAAGCGCGCGATCATCTCGATCGACACCCTCAAAAGCCCCCGCTACAAAGCGCATCTGGAACGCCAGCACTGGGACGCGGTCGTCATCGACGAATCCCACAACCTCACTAACGTCGGCACCCAGAACAACGAACTCGCCCGCGTCCTGGCCCCGAACACCGAGGCCCTGATCCTCGCCTCGGCGACCCCGCACAACGGCCGCGAGGATTCCTTCGCCGAACTCCTCCGCCTCCTGGACCCGACCGCCGTCGCCGCCGACGGCTCGTTCAGCAAGGACGACGTCTCCACCCTGCTGATCCGCCGCCACCGCCATCACGACGAAGTCGCCGCCGAGGTGGGCAGCGATTGGGCCGAACGCGCCGACCCCGTGCACAGCCTGGTCCAGCCCTCACCCGCCGAGGACGCGGTCGCCCGCGAACTCACCCGGGTCTGGCTGCACCCGAGTACCGGCACCTCCCCGTACTCCGGCGAAGCCAAATCCCTGTTCCCCTGGACCTTGGCGAAGGCGTTCCTCTCCTCCCCCGCCGCGCTCCGCGAATCCATCGACCAACGCCGCCGCAAACTGCAGGAAAAAGGCGGCCCGCACACCCCCGAGCAGCGCACCGAACTCACCGCCCTCGACACCCTCGCCGACCTCAACGACAAGGCTTTCACCGAATCGGCCGGTAAACAGGCCGCACTCGTGCAACGCCTGCGGGCGATCGGCGTCGGCCCGAAGTCCGATATGCGCGCCGTGGTCTTCGCCGAGCGCATCGCCACCCTGAAGTGGCTCACCGAATCCCTCCCCGACGCCCTAGGCCTGAAACCGGAGAACATCGCCATGCTGCACGGCGGCCTCTCCGATATCGAACAGCAGCAGATCGTCGACAGCTTCAAACTCGAAACCTCCCCCCTCCGCGTCCTCGTCACCGGCGATGTCGCCTCCGAGGGCGTGAACCTGCACGCCCAATGCCACCACCTCATCCACTACGACATCCCCTGGTCCCTGATCCGCATCGAGCAGCGCAACGGCCGTATCGACCGCTACGGCCAGCGCCGCCCACCCGTGATCTCCTCGCTGATCCTGGAACCGTCCGATCCCGAATTCTCCGGCGACCTCCGCGTCCTGTCCCGCCTGCTGGAGAAGGAGAACCAGGCCCACACCACCCTCGGCGATGTCGCCTCCCTGATGGGCAAACACAGTGTCGGCGAGGAGGAGTCCGCGATCCGCGACGTCCTGGCCCGCAAAACCACCCTCGACGATCAGGTCCGCAGCATCGACGACGTACTCGACGGCGACGATATCGACGCCTTCTTCGCCCAGATGGACCTCGAAGCCGACGAGGCACCCGAACTACCCGAGCAGCCCCGCCAGAGCCTGTATCCCGACGACATCTCCTTCCTCGACGAAGCCCTGCGCGCCGCCTTCAACGACGTCCCCCACGCCGCACCCGATAAAGGCGGCGTCGGCTGGACCGTCCACCGCGACCACGGCATCGCCGAACTCGTCCCCCCGAAAGACCTGCGCCAGCGCCTGATCCAGCTCCCGCAGAACTACCTCCAGCACGGCCGCGTCCTCGAACGCCTCAAGCTCGCCACCTCCACCCAGGTCGGCGACGCCCAACTCCGCACCGCCAAACAGGGCAAGGGCATCGACAACACCACCTGGCCCGAAGCCCACTTCCTCGGCCCCCTGCACCCCGTCCTCGACTGGGCCGGCGACCGCGCCCTCAGCGCCCTAGGCCGCAACCAGATCTTCGCCATCCGCGGCACCCTCGACGCCCCCACCGTCCTGCTCATGGGCACCCTCATGAACCGCCGCGGCCAGCTCGTCTCCCGCGTCTTCTCCACCGTCGTCTTCCCGAATCCGACCAGCCCATCCTTCGCCCTGGTCAACACCCACTTCGATCTCGACTTCCTGCTCACCGACACCGGCCTGCGCCCCGGCACCGCCAACCCCGGCGCCCTCGGAGACCCCCAGCGGTTACGCGAGCTGATCCCGATCGCCGTCGAGAAGGCCGGCGAGTCGATGAAACTCGTCCTCGACCAGCAGGAAGCCACCGCCACCGAACGCCTCGCCGCCTGGCGCCGCCGCGCCGACCGCTGGTATTCCGCCGCCGAACAACTCGAACTGTTCGGCAGCCAGAAAAGCAAGGTCGACAAACTGTCCCGCCGGATCGCCGAGGAGCAGCGCCTCGCCGAATCCCTCGCCCCCACCCAGCAACTGGTGCGCCCCCTGCTGGTGATCGTCCCCGAACAGGAGCAGTAACCGTGGCTTCCTTCGATTCCATCGTCGTCGGCGAGGACTGGATCAGCGAACACTACTTCACCACCGATTCGGTGAAGGAGTCGTTCCACGGCAAGGTCATGGAACTTCGCAAAGGCTGGGACGCCGAAGCCAAGGAGGGCCGCGACACCGTCCGCAGCCGCTTCCTCACCGCCGCCCGCGACCTGCAAACCGCCCTCGCCGCCCTCACCGAAAACCCCGACGCCGCCCCCAAAGCCCACGCCCACCTGCGCACCGTCTTCGGCTACCCCGGCGAACTCACCGATTTCACCACCGAACGCGCCGGCTCCGACCTCCTCATCCCCGCCGCCCAACTCGCCGGCACCCCCGACATCCTGTTCCTCCAAGCCAACCCGGCCGCCACCCTCGAAGACCTCCTCGCCCCCGACACCGGCCACCTCATCACCCCCGCCACCGGAGACGGCAAACCCATCGAATCCCTGTCGAAAGCCGTCTCCGCCGCCTTCCGCTCCGACACCCCACCCGCCTTCATCGTCGTCCAAGCCGGCCAATGGCACCTGCTCGCCGAAATGGAACGCTGGGCCGAGGGGCGTTACCTCGCCGTCGACCTCCTCGTGGTCGCCGAACGCAAACACGAAGCCCGCGGCGGGGAGGTCGACCGGACGGCCGCGATCTTCGGCGTGCAATCACTGAAACCGGACGCCGACGGGAATATCTGGTGGACCGGGGTGCTGGAAGACTCGGTCAAGCACACGGTCGGGGTGTCCAAGGACCTCCGCGAAGGTATCCGGCTCTCCATCGAAATCATCGCCAACGAGGTGGTCCGGCGGCGCCGCGAAAAGGGCGAGTCGATGGACGGTGTCGACGCGAACGAACTCGCCAAACACTCGCTGCGGTTCCTGTATCGGATCCTGTTCCTGCTGTATGCGGAAGCGTCCCCGGAAATGCAGGTGCTGCCCACGGGCGCTGCCGAGTACGAGGAGGGTTATGGTCTCGACCGGCTCCGCGAACTCACCCTCACCGAACTGGTTTCCCACCGGGCCCGCACCGGGACGCACCTGTACGAATCGCTGAAGAAACTCTTCGACCTGGTCGACCAGGGACGTACGCCTGCGGTCCGCGAGAACATCACCGACGACCCCGCACCCGGCCTCCAGTTCAACCCCCTCCGGGCGGACCTGTTCTCGCCGAAGGCCACCGCACTCATCGACGAGGTAGGGCTCGGCAACGAGGCGACCCAGCAGGTGCTCGCTCACCTCCTGCTCACCAAGGAGAGCAAGTCCCGCAAGGGCGCAGACCGGGGGTTCATCAGCTACGCCGAACTCGGCATCAACCAGCTCGGCGCGGTCTACGAGGGCCTGATGTCCTACACCGGGTTCTTCGCCGAAGAAGACCTGTACGAGGTCGCCAAGAACGGCGACCCGGAAAAGGGTTCCTGGGTGGTGCCGGTGGACCGCGCCGACCACCTCTCCGAATCCGATTTCGTCCGCGCCGAAGACCCCACCACCCACGAACTGAAACCGGTCGTCCACCGCAAAGGCACCTTCGTCTTCCGCCTCGCCGGCCGCGAACGCCAGCAGTCGGCGTCGTACTACACCCCCGAGGTGCTCACCAAGTTCGTCGTCTCGCAAGCACTAGAAGAACTACTCGACCAGAACGGCACCCGCACCACTCCCGAAGAAATCCTCCAACTCACTATCTGCGAGCCCGCCCTCGGCTCAGGCGCATTCGCCATCGAAGCCGTCCGACAGCTCGCCGCCGAATACTTGACCCGCAAGCAGCACGACCTCGACAAACGAATCGAACCCGACCGCTACCCGGTGGAACTGCAAAAGGTGAAGGCACATATCGCCCTACACCAGGTGTACGGGGTGGACCTGAACGCCACCGCCGTCGAACTCGCCGAAATCTCCCTCTGGCTCGACACCATGGTCGCCGGCCTCCAAGCTCCCTGGTTCGGCTTGCACCTGCGCCGCGGCAACTCCCTCATCGGCGCCCGGCGGGCGGTCTACCAGCCGACCCATCTCGCGAAAAAAGCATGGCTGAAAACGGTCCCCGCGGACATCCCGCTGGGACAGGAGGTCGGCGCCGGCATCCACCACTTCCTCCTTCCCGCCGACGGCTGGGGCGCGGTGGTGGACACCGCCGAAGCCAAAACCTACGCTCCGGAGAAACGGGAAGAACTCCGGCTGTGGCGCAATGATATTCGCAAGACGCCGTCGAAGGAGATCGCTCGTCGGCTGATGGCTCTTGCGCAGCGGGTGGAAACACTGTGGGAGCTGACACTGCGGCGGCTCACCATCGCCGAGGAATCCATCCGCCGCGACCTGCACCTGTGGGGCGGAGAACCCGTCGAACCCGGCCCCGGGGTCAAACGAGAACAGATCGAAGCGATCCTGAACGACGAGAATGGAGCCTATCGCCGACTGCGCCGGGTAATGGACGCCTGGTGCGCGCTCTGGTCCTGGCCGGTGACCACTGATGTAGCCGCACCGGACTGGAACCAGTGGGTCGGCGGGCTCGAAGCAGTGCTCGGCATCGCGCCGAAAGCCGGAAAATTCGAGAAGTATGGGCAGACCAGCATCGCAGGAGATTTGAGTTGGTACGAACTGGATTCCGCGGAGGACACCGACCAGACGTTCGCACAAGCGAAACCTATCGACGCAGCCGTCCGTGACTTTCCGTGGCTGGGCGTGGCAGCTGATATCGCTCAAGCACAAGGGTTTCACCATTGGGAACTAGACTTCGCTGTGGTGTTCGCGCGCGGTGGCTTCGACCTACAAGTCGGTAACCCACCATGGGTTCGTCCGGACTGGGACGAGGCCGCGGTACTTGCTGACTTTGATCCATGGTGGCAGCTGTCCCATAAGCCAGCCGACGCAATTAAACGTGAAAAGATGGCGGAAGCACTCAATCAGCCGAACACACGGAACGCCTTCTTGAAGGAACGCGCGAAGCAAGCCGGGCACAGCGAGCACTTTGGCTCGAACATCGACCGTCCGGTTCTTACAGGACTTCGTCCGGATATGTACCGATGCTTCATGGAGCGCACCTGGCGTTCTATGGTGTCTCGCGGCGTCGTCTCACTGATCCATCCAGAGAGCCACTTCACCGAAGCCCGAGCGAATACCCTGCGGCGGGAATCCTACCGCAGGTTACGACGGCACTGGCAGTTCAGAAATCAACTAAAGCTTTTTAGGGAAATCGACAATGGCACCCAATACGGAGTGCATGTCTACGGCGACATCTCAGAAGTCAACTTCTTGCAGGCATCGACGCTCTATCACCCTGACATTGTTGCGCGCTCAATACTTCATGATGGAAGCGGACCGGCACCTGGCGCCAAGGACCCGGAAGGCAATTGGGATCTACGCCCGCATGCCCAACGGATCCTTGTTGTTAGTGAGAATGAACTTTCGAGGTGGGGTGCACTGGTCGACGAGCCAGGGACACCTCAGCTCGAGGCCCGCATGCTCTACCCATTGAATCGTGCAAGTTCAACTGTGCTTAAGAAGCTGTCCAACATGCCTCGACTAGGCGGTATTGAATTTATCTGGACGAATGGGTGGAATGAAACATCCGACCGAAAATCAGGCAATTTCGAAATACGGTCAGCCGTACCCGAAAGCTGGGGCCAAGCGATAATACAGGGTCCTCACATAACTTTGTGCTGCCCAATCTACCAGCAAGCAAATCCAACGATGCGCAGCCCAAAGGATTACTCTTCTGTAAGTTTCTCCGACGTTCCAGAAGACTTCATTCCCAGAACTAATTACCAGGTGGCTCGGCCGTTTTCTGATTACATCGAACAGTACCCGCAGTGGAATGGGCGCGCGAGTTCCAATTTCTTCCGGCTAGCCTGGCGTAGAATGGCAGATTCTGGAACCGTTAGGACGCTACACTCGGCAATAATTCCGCCAGGACCGTGCCATGTACATACCGTATTGAGCGCCGGATTTACCGATATTGCCGACCTTGCAGTCGCAAGCGGAATGTGGTCCTCTATCCCATTGGACTTTCTCGTCAAAACCGCGGGTGTCTCTGAATTGAATCAGAGTTTCATTCGCCGTCTCCCACATATTCGTAATCATAAATTGGAATCTCACCTAACCATCCGCACACTTCGACTCAACTGCCTAATCCGTGACCACGCCCCCCTTTGGCAGGAACTCTTCGATACAAGGTGGCGGGAAGACGGATGGGTACCCCAGATCGGGCCAGACCAGCCCGTCAGGACTGAGCTTGGCGACGTGTCCCACGAGTGGAATTGGCAAACGCCTCTACGCACCGACGCCGACCGTCGTAAGGCCCTCGTCGAGATAGATGCAATCGTCGCCGTCATGCTCGGCATCACCGCCGACGAACTCCTGACCATCTACAGAACCCAATTCCCCGTCCTACAGAAGTACGAACGCGAAGCCCTCTATGACGCCAACGGCCGCCAGCTCTCCACCAAACTCGCCTCCGAATACCGCAAGAAGGGCGGCCTCCCCACCTCCGACCTAACCGTCGACGGCATCACCTACGAGGAACCCATCAAAGGTGTAGACCGCGAACACGACATGCAACTAGCCCACGCCCACTTCTCCGACCTCGCCGCAACCTCCGAAGGTTAGCCTCTATCTCACCGTTCTTTCTGCACCGTCTCGAATCTTGAGTAACAGTTGTTTGCCAGCCAAACCAATTACGCGACAGGTGATTTCAGTGACCCCGACTCCACTGGCTCTCGCCAGAAAGCCCCGCACTTCAGGACCCAACGACGACAATCAACCCTACCGGTCGTTCGCCCACTTCGACGCGGACGGATCGGCACTGTCGATCATCACCAGGGAGTTCGAGGACTGGCTGGAGCGGCAGAAGAGATGGGTAGTCGATCTGGGCTCCACCGGGTCGTACGCCGAAGGCAACCGTACATTGACGACTGTCCGCCATTCGGTCGGGAACGCGGATCTCCTGCGATTCCGGCTCACCGAGAACAAGACGGGTACCGGTACTTGGACCACCGAATTCTCCGCCTACGCCCCGTCTCTCGGCGGCACCGGGTGGTTCCTTCTCGAGGTCGGTAACAGCCGCAAAAATTGGGTCCAGGCACCCCGGGTGGTCACGAGCCTTGTCGATCTACTGCCTGTGCGACCGGATGAATCGCTGCAGTTGACACCGCAGCCTGCGCGAATTGGTACGCACAGCGTGGAGGACCTCGCGGCGCGCATCACCGACCCCGACCGTCACGGGTTGATGGTGGTCGCGGGTACCGATGAGAGGCTGAATTTCGATCGGTTCTACGAGAAGGTGGCGTTGTGGACACAGCAGGTGGTCGGACAGGCCGAGGTCGCTGTCCTCGACCCGCTCGCTACCGCTGAACTCCGCAATGTTCTCGGCGATGAGCATGCCGTTTCCCCCTGGACCATCCGGACCTTTATGCCGGGCGCCGACCCAGCAGAACCAGGAAACCACCGCCAGCACCGGTACCTCGGAACCGGACCGCTCGCCGATCTATCGACGCATGCGCTACAACGAATAATCGGCCGGACCGCTCGCCGGCATGCGATGCAACGCAGACTGCCGCCGGACATTTTGAAGCATGTCCGGACGCTCAACCGAGTCGAGAACAATGAAGCACTGACAAGTCTGCTTCCGAAGCCAGAGGCGGAGAAGCGGGCTGGGCCAATCGAAGGCCTTGATTCACCGGAAGCTACGGCTCCGCAACGCCTGGAGGTTCCGGACACCTCAACGCCACTCGACGTTGCTTCCAGGACTACCGAAACCGAAACGACCGCTCTTTCTCCACGCCATCCAGAACAGACACCGGCCAACACCATCACTCCGGCGCAAGTAGCTGATCGCGCCACGCAACAAGCCCTGAGCCTCGTGATGGAAGTACTAGGCGTAACGAGTATTGACCGCGCACAGCTCGAGTTGATCAAGCAGAGGGCTGAGCAACACACAGATCCGGACGCCCTGCGCGGGGTCGCCGTGCAGTTGGTGAACCAGAAGCAGGAAGAGATCGACGAGCTCAGAGATGAGCTCGCCGTCCTGCATGAGGAAGTTCAAGCGTGGCAGCTCGAAGCAGGCGAGGCGCAGGAGGATCGGCAACGCCTCTCCGACGAGACCCGCTGGTTGCGAGGCAAGCTCCGGGAAGTCAAGGCCTTCGAGGTAGCCAATTCGCTCACACCCGAATCGGAAATCACCGAATACCCGAATGACTATCACGAACTCCTGAAATTCCTGAGCGACCTTAAAGACGAGGGAATTATTTTCACCGGCGACCCGGAGGAATGCCGTTCTTTGGCAGACCACGATCCACTCTGCACGTCTGCCCGCACCTGCTGGGAAGCGGTGCTGGCACTGCGGGGATATATGCGTGCCCGCAATGACGATGCCTGGTCCAAAGGTGTTCACGACTACCTCATGCAACCTCCTGATGGCTACCGAGCCATCTCGGCAAAGAAACATGGCCGCAGGGAAACTGGAGCCACTATGCAGCAATGGGGTGATCAACGGCGATTTTCTGTACCACGGAAAGTATCGCCCACAGGAAAAATTGAAATGGAAGCCCACTTCAAGATCGGCACAAACGGCACGATCAGCCCGCGTATGCATTACCTAGATCGATGGTCCCAGGACCGAAAAATCTACATCGGCTACATCGGACGCCACCTCAAGAACACTAAAACGAACTAAACCTATTTCCAGTTATCGCATTGAAGCCACTCAAACAAACCACTCACAAGGAGGCAGCGTGAGCAAATGGGGATCCGACCGAAGAATCCTTCCGTACGGAATGCGGGTCGAATTCGACCGTAGGGTATTCAAACCTAACAGTATCGATCGTGAACCCTACGTCGGAAATTTCAACGGAAACGGCGCCGACCTACTTCATGTAATAAGTTCATTCATCGAAGCCCTGCCGCAAGATAAGCTCATCGAAAGAGATGAACGGCACTTCGGACTTCCATCGACCGTTCGCCGTCAGGGCCGCACGATTTGCTGGCAGATGGAGGGCGGTGAATCCGGCAGAGCAAGCTCTATCAAGCTAACTAAGGATAGCGAGAAGCAATTCCGTGAGCGCTCGGGTGTCGAATGGGAGCCATATTGGGTTTACGCGGTGGTGCCTAGCAATTCCAACCAAGCATGGTTGTTGATTGAGAAGAACGGACGATACACGTTGCCTTCAGAATGGAGAAAGGAGCTTTCTCAGCAGTTCGCGTCAGCTTATCACGGCTATAGGCTCCGACTCTCAACTGTCCGAGAGGCATCCCTTTGGAGCCAGATTGAAAACGCCCTTGACGATGACCGACTCGTCGGGTTTGAGGTTGCATTCCGAAGTGCCAGCATTCCGTCGGCAACTACCCAGGCGGCAGGCTTCGAGCGGGGCATGACCAAACAGACTAGGGAAACCTGGGCTACGACGGGTGGCCCACGCTCCGGCCGAATACTTCGCCAGTTTCGTCGCCGGTATACCGGCATTCAAACACCCGAAGGCGTCCGGCAGATTGACGCGCCACTTGAAGTCGACGACCTTTCCGACCCGCGGTACGAAATCCGCTTACGCGATGAAATTGCGGAGATCAAGGCAACAGTGCTGACCGCGGACGGTGCCAGCCGCACGATCGTGTTCGAGGGGTTAGATCCTCAGCAGTCTTACGTCATGGATGACACATCACTTACTAGACCTAGCCAGGATCGGTTCATCCGTGATTGTCGTACCGCCGTGGGAGACTTGGCACGTTCGGGTGGGGTTGCTCTACCGCCGGGTTGGCACTCGGGAGACTGGAGCCACCCGGAGACGGCGATATCGATGGAGGTCGAGATCAGTGATACTCCGAGACAAAGTAGCGAACCTCGGCAGGAGGATCCGGCTTACGTATGATTCATCCATCTATGGAATGCGTCGTATTCCGGACGGAAAATTCACGTTTACCAGGTTTGCGGCAAGTGTGATAATCCCCTTGCTGATTACTGGATACACAGCCGCCAGACCACCAAATTTCCAGACCCACCAACTCTTGTCAGGCGCATCGATCATATCGGGTGCGCTTTTTGGACTCTGCACGCTCTGCCTCAACAGGATCAAGGACCTCTCTGGAATCGATGAGCAACCGTGGATTGGCGTAGACCCAATAAAACCATTGTATACTTTCGCGCGAAGCGTCTTTTCAGCCACCTATGTATCAGTCGCAGTGACTGGCTTACTCGTCGTTCAGCTAATAGTTACAACCGGTTCAGCACGGATAGCACTTCTATCACTGACCCTCGGCCTGCTCACACACCTCGGCGCCCGACTGTGGCTTCTCATTGGCGGGCTCCGCTACCAAGTCGAATTCCTCGCCGGCCAGAGAGTATCCGAAAGCCCCAGGATCCGAATCGAGAGGCACGATAGGACTTTTTAGGCAGTCGGCCCACTCAGTGCAGAATTGCCGTCGTGGAGGTACGCGGCCCTACCCATTTGACGGGCGCGAAGAGCGGCGTCGACCCGAGCCCAGAGCGCGTTGCCTATGCGCTGCTCGGCCAGGCTCGGAGAGCAGAATTCGAAAGCGGCGACTTCGTCGTCACCGATCTGGAGGCGCGCGATCTGGCTCTCTGTCAGCTGAGGTCCGCCGAAGATGAATTTCAACCAGTCGTCCCACCTACTGTGTGGCGACACCCAGTCCACGCACAGTAGTTCCAATTCGTCCGCCGACAATTCGAGTCCGAGTTCCTCGCGTACTTCGCGTAGAGCTCCGGTAGCCGGCGGTTCGTTGGCCTCGACATTGCCGCCGGGCAGGTCCCACCCTGGCTTGTAGTTCGGATCGACGAGCAGGACCCGTCCCTGCTGGTCGAACAGGAGTACGTCGGCACTGACCAGCTTCCGGGGAAGCTTGGCATTGCCTTCGGCGATGTGCGCCGCGTAGGCATCAGGGTCACGTTCGTACAGAGGTTTCTCCACAGCACCCATGACACCACTTTTTCGCTCGCTTCCGCTCAGTCATCCGATCGAAATATGGCCGGCGTCGCATCCCCCGCGGTAAGCCCGTCCGGTGGGTTGATCACCATGGCAGGAATCCAGGTCCGGGAGCGGATGGTTTCACCCAGATGGTCGAGAAAGGCTATGACCGCCGGACAAGTGCGGTAAGGCTGGAGGCGGTCACGTAGATCCTTGAGATGGCGGACTACGACATGAGAAGCCAAGTCGGTGGTTGCGGCGATGACCCCAGTCGCAATCGTGCAAGCATGTTCCGGATGCCCCTGGTCGGCAAGTATTACCGCCAGCGTCAGCTGAGAGAGAGCGCGAGCGCGTGCCCGCTCGGGTGACCGGAGGTCGGTAGCGCGCTGTGCGCATTCGGCGGCGCGAGCCCGTTCGCCCAGATTCCGAGCGCATCGGGCAGCTTCGGTTGCGAGACTGCCGTGATCGAATCGGCTGACCCACGGCGAGAGCGGATACGCGGTAGCAGCATCGAGCGAGTCCGCCGCACGTTGGAGCATGGCACGGGATCGGCGAGCTTCGCCGATGGCCGCGAACCCGCGGGCCTGCATCGCGAACAACCGGGCTTTGAGTTCGGGGTTGGCCGGCGCTTTCGATAGGGCAGATTCCGCCTCGTATGCGTGTTGGATCGCGCGCTTGGGTTGACCACGGTGTAGACCGAGATGGCTGAGACTGGTGTGGATGTGCACCGGCAACTGCCGATCGGGACCGAGCTTGGCGAATTCACGGGCTCGCGTGAATTGACGATGAGCCAATTCGTCGTGACCTGCGTCGTGCGCCATCCACCCGGACATCTCGATCAGTCCAGCGGCAACGACGAACAACGCGGGATCGGCATCGCCGAAGAATAAGCGTGGCCCGAGGTCGGTTGTGAGGTAGCGGGTCAGTTCGCGGTAGAGGTGGCCCCCGCCCATCGTGCGATCCGCTGAACGCAAGGACTCGACGACCGCCATATCACGATCTGCTGGCGGAAGGCCCGCATCCAAGCGCAACAACCGAAACGGTCCAGCAGTCGGAGAATTTGCCGCAGCAAGCGATGGCACGAACATCAAGTGGGTGTGGCCGGGCATCTGGAACCACAGCAGTTGATGCGGAACGCCGAGAAGCTTAGCCCAGAAGACAAGGCTGTCCATCTGCCGGATCGGCGGACCATTCTCGATACGACTGACGCGCACCTGGCTGATCCCAGCCCAGCGCGCAACATCGGCTTGACGTACGACGGGCCCATGGTCGGGGTGGCGGCGGTAAGCCGCGATGATCTTGCCCATATGTCTGTCGGTCAGTGCCCGTTTGAGCGGTGGATGGTCCCAGAACCCCAGTGAGAGCGTCGGCGGTTCCGAGAGACGGCTGCGGGCTGCAGTTGTACAGGGGCCGCACAATTCAGTGGAATTGTCGGCGGCCAGCGGCCGACGACACGAACGGCAGCACTGTCGGCGACGGCCTGCGGTCGTTCCCATTTTTCCCCCTGAATCCCGATGAATGTATGTATGAGCGCTGCCGGTCCGCTGAGTCTAGACAAGCCTGGCGATCTGAACTGGGGATATAACCCGATCCGCAATCCCCATAACCATTCGGGCATATGGCGGCTGCGGCGCGGCGGAGAAGGTGAGAGCCATCCGAGCGCAAAGGAGTACGAATGGACCTCCACCGACCGAGGCTGACCGTTGCTTTGCTGCACAGCGAGCAAGACCCGGCCGCAAACGAATCGTTCGCCCAGCAGAACCGTCAGGAACGACCGCAGCTACCCACCAGACGCGCGCACAACCAGTCGATGGCGGCCACCTTACGACTTTGGCACACCCGCAACCGCGACCTTCTCGAGCGCGTCGCCACCGGCCTCCGCCATCTCGACCACCCGGCAGCCTGCAAAAATACCGACCCCATCCGCGGGCGAGCACACGCCATCCACCTGATGGCCGACCACGCCAAACACGACTGCCCCCGGTTCCGGCTCGCGGCACAGTACATCGAGGCCCAACAGTGACCGCCGGACCGAGGGCGTGCGACCCGATCCCAGTACATCCATGTCGAATCGTGGAGGGGCAAGCACTGTGACGGAACCGGACCCTCCGACACGGGCGGTTGCCCTCCTGCACAGCACCCACGACCCCGCCACCTATGAAGCACTGACGCGGCGACACCGGCTGAACATCGTCTACACCGTCCACACAGATGCCGCCGCCGTCCTGGCCGCACTGATCGCCATCCAGTACGCCCTGGAGCACGCCGCGGACGCGGTCGTGATCCCCCACCTCGGCGCCCTCGAGCCCCGCGCCCCGTGGTGGGTGGTCACCCAAGCCGCCGACCTGATCACCGCGACACAGCAATATGCCCTCGGGTCGGCGCCCACCGCACAAACGAGGGCCGAACAGTGATCACGCTCGGATTCGTCATCGCGATCGGCCTGCCACTCGCCGTGCTGATCCTGGCGGTGGCGCTGCCCGAACGCCGCGACAAGCCATGAGCCACCCAAGGTCTGCACGTTCAGCATCCGCATTACTTCTGCTGCGATGCGCATTAGGGTCGGACTCATGCGGAGCAGTTCCCGTGGTTGCACTGTGCAGGTCCATCTCCCGCACGGGGATCCCCACGGCATCAGGATTCTCAGTCGCGCCGGATGGGATGGGTACGTTCTCGCCAGACCGCGAGCCGACGTGGCGGCCGGGGGGCTTCGAGGAGTTAAACAAGTGTGCAACCGTCATCCTGCTCGGTGCGGCTGCAGACAACCGGACTCGCGTTGGTATCGGCCATGCCGATCCCGCGTCCGACCATCTTCCGATGTTCCGCGCCGATCAGCGGTGGACTCAACTGTTCCTGCTCAGTAGGGAACGCGATTTTCCGAAGGTATTGGCTCGCCGGGTCGCCCTGTCGATGGCCGGGGCCGCCCGGCGAACCGGACTGGCAGCGGCACGGCGGCCGGCCGACCACCTCTGCCGCCTCGACTTCGTTCGCCGGAGCAGATAATCGCTGGACTACGGCGCGACAATGGAATTCATGACCGACGAGATCTCCGGTGACGCGGAAGCGCTCGATGACGCTGCTTCGAACACCGCCGAACCGGGGACGCCGGTGGACATCGATCCTGACGATCAGCCCGCACCGCCGCAGCCCTACGTGTTCGATCCTTCCCACGTCGAACCCTCAGCGCGTGTGCTCGATGAAGTCTTCGCCACGCTGCGCAGCGGGTGGGAGGCGTGGGGTGCGGTAGAGAAGACCGTGAAAGAACTCGACGTCACACTTCCTGATTCGTGCCAGCGTGTTCTCGGGCAGATCGCCGCCCGGCCGCTGCGGATGGAACCGAAAAACACACCCGGGGCCGAACTGCACACTGCCGCCGGGTTCGGCTTCGGCGCCGCCAGCGCGGCCAGCGCCGACGAACTTGCGTTTTGGACCGCGTTGATCGACAAGGTGTCCGTGCCCGCCGCCATAGCGCGGCTCGGTGAACTGCTGTTCGCCCGGCGAGCACCCCGTCCGGGTGACTACGCCCGTCGCGCGGCGCAGGCCTACTTCGACGCAGTGGCCGCAGGCGATTTCGACTATCACGCCACTGTCCACCTGCTGCGGGGATGGTCTCTGGCGCGCCAGCTCAAGGACCAGGCCCTCGAGAACACCGCGCTGGAAATGATGACTCGTCGCATCGATACCCTCATGCAGGGCGAGTATCGGCAAAAGCCTGGCGCGGTCTATCCCCTGCTGCAGGTGCTGTGCCGCACCCCGCGCGACACCTCCCGCGCGCGCAAGCAAAGTGTCCACGCCAGCGCAGTGCTGAGCACACTGGCAGTCAGCGAAACACACGACCATCTCATTGAGGAAACGGCTCGACTGCGGCGCCGCCTCCTAGACTCCAACGCCAGCACCGAGGAACGCGCCGCGGTCGATCTCGACGAGATTCGCGGATACTGCCGCCGCGCCGATGACGCCCCGCACCCCGCGGTCCGACTGCACTTCCTCGAACGTGCTGCCAAGGCGGCGACCAAGCGCGGCCAGTTAGCCGAGGCCGACCGCATCACCGCCCTGATGCAGGACATCGACCCCGCTGATCTCGGTATGCAAGTCGTCTCCACGTCGATTCCCATCCCGGCCTGGATACCGGAGTCCGCGCTCGACCCTTACACCCAGGCATCGACCTGGCACACCGGCGTGGCACTGTTTTGCACCGATCCCTGCGCGCCGACCGGGAGCGTGGCCCAGAACCGAGCCATAACCGCAGGGCTCGACAAGACTCTGTCGCGTCTGCTACCCACCGTGCTGCTGGACAAAGGACTCCCGCGGACAACCCTGAGCAGCGACGAGCTGCAGGACCTGCACGACCTGGCAAGGACCGCCCAGATCTGTGCCAACCAGCAGGGAGCGTTGATGGCCGAAGCACTGTGCCGTATCGCGCAACGCTACGGCATCCCCGAGCACGAAGAACTCACCACAGTACTGCTCGATCTCGGCGCACTCGATCCGCGCCTCGCCCGCAGCCTGGCCAAGGGCCTCGGCTACTTCTGGGCCGGTGACTACGAAGCCGCCGTGGCGGTAGTGATCCCCAAGATCGAGACCGCTGCTCGCACGTTACTGCGTGAACTCGACGAACCCACCTTCAAGGTGCAGATCTCAGAAGTGAAACCCGGCGGCCACATCCAGCTGCACCCGCTGCTACAAGCCCTCGAGAAGGTCGCGCTCGACGAGGACTGGGCCTACTTCCTGCGCTGGCTGTTACTCGGCCCGGTGGGACGCAATTTGCGCAACGACTACGCCCACGGCCACCTCGATGTGGTCACTCCCACCGACGCGGCGCTGGTGCTTCGTGCCGCGGCCCTGCTGATCACCGCGACCACTGTCGCTGATGACCTCACTCCCCGGATTCAGGTCGTACCCGCCGCGCCGCTTCCCACCCGAGCCGGCCGATTCGCCGAATCGGTTCTGACGCACGCCAAACAGGCCGCCGTCGGCGTCTACACCGCTGCCGAACTACTTCGGCTCCGGCTACGAGCTCGCTACCGGCAGTAATGCTTGCGGCGTTACGCCTACCCTCGCTTCGGTCCTGCCGCATGCTTTTTAGCCAGCTCCAGCGTGTCGATCAGCTCCGACCGCCACTGCTCGATCTGAGCCTGGGATCGCGTGATATAGGCCCTGTCGGCCGTACTGCGGTTGCCGAGCATTCGGACTCGTTTCGCCGTCGTCGGATACATTCGGCGGAATCCGTCCCAACCCTCTTTGGCGTCTTCACCGAACGCGACGACCACCCGCAACTCCGGCAGAAGGTCGAACAAGTCCCGTAGAAGCGGGAATCCCACTGCCATGTGATTACGCCGCTCGGTAGCGGGCTTGTCGGACAGACCACGCATATACCACGGATAGATCTTCCAAGCCACGCAGTTGTCTGCTGGAAGTCCTGCTGCCACGATCCCTTCACCGAGACGTTCAGCAGCGCCGTCGGGGTTGCGGAGCGACAGGAATCCGGATCCACCCTGCGCCGGGTCGGTTCCCTTACCTGGAGACAGATTCAGCAGTAGTACCCGTGCCTCGCGCCCTCCGAACTCGGGCGACACATACGGAACGAAACCGTTTTGCTTTGAACGCAATGAATCGACGAACCGATTCAGGTCGGCTACGTGATCATCCCACTGGTGCTCGCGCAGGGAATGCCACGGCCGGAGCTGACCCAGCACGCTCCCGATAAATCGCCGACCTGCAGCTGCCTGTGACACCGCAGCCGCACGGATACGCCCTGCGGCGGCACCGAGATCCCCGTGCTTCCGCGCCCATCCGTTCACTCGCCGACCTCGAAAGCCTCGGCGAGACGCTGCAGCGTGAATGGGTGTCTCAACTTGGTGACCACGTTCTGGTTGGCATACATTCCCTTCACCCATACCGCCTGTGTGCGTTTACGAGCGTCGATCCATCGGATACGAACGAGGTACTCACTGAGCGCGGGGTCATCCGCATCCTCGTCCATTTCAGCGGCTCGCAGTGGCGCCTGGAGTATCGGTATCGTCCGGCCGTCGACCTGGACCTCGAATTCCGTGACGGGCACCGCGGTCGCCTCGACCTCGCCGACACCGACATATCCGGTCGACGGAATCGCGGCCCACACCCGGGCGCCCGGAGACAGGTTCATCATCGCTTTGCGGTACTTGTCGCCGTGTCCCGCCGACACGAATCCGTATGCACGCATGTCGTCCCAGTTGCGGTGCCTGCTCTCGCCGACGGCGACATAGTAGTCGAGCCCGTTCCACGGAGGCTGCTTCTTTGCTCCGGTTCCACTGGAAGCGGACTCGATATCTGGGTTGCTGAGCCACGACCGTGCCAGGTATTCCCGGTTGTCGTCGCGCAGGTACTGGAAGAACAGCACATTGATCGGCACACCGTAGCCACGGACATACTCCACGATCTGAGCCGTGCTTGTATCCATGCCGGTCGCCACGATGACCAGGTAGTGGGCAGAGTTCAACGTCTCCGGCACATCGGTTTCGAAGTGATCCGTGAACGCGGAGTCGAAGTCCTGCCCCTGATGGTGCTTTCCATAGAGGTCACGGATAGCGTCGTACGACAGACCTTGCACCCAGAACCCGTACTCGAGCGCCTGCGCGACCACGTCTCGCGGCGTCTTGTCCTTCTTCAACTCGATGACATGTAGATCGCCCAGCGCGTCCATCGCGAGCAGATCGACCCGCTTGCCGTAGTCGGTGACAACCTGGCGGCCGATGATCAGGAGGGTGCCGGAGCCCAGGATCTCCGAGCGGTTCTCCAGAATTTCCTCCAGCCGGTCTTCCGACGCGATTGCACTCGATGCAACCGGGCGAACATCTCCACCGTCCAGCCGCCACAGCCCGAACTTCACGTGCATGAGCCGGGACCATACCGAAACCCCCGACATCGAGGAGGCGATCCGCTGATGAACTGTCCTGAGTGAGATACGCATGGGAAACGTGACGTGTAACGCAATCTGGACCTGTTGCGAAAAGATCGGTGGTCAGTGCTGGGCACCGGCACGATAAGACCTTCAGATCATTCTAAAAATGAAGTGGCAGGCGCAGGTGACAGCTTCGACCGGTGTGGGGGCGCGGGATTCGGACCCGCTGCGGAACAAGATAGAGGCATGGAGCCGATCGCTGATCGACCTGGGCGGGCGAAACCGGCTCCTGCACTTCCGGGAGACCACGACGACCCTGCGGATCCAGGAGCCGCCGACCCAAACCTTGCTCGCCGGGCTCGGCCGCGGGTGGCCGTTCGCGTCTCTGGCCGACGACCCGGACGATGACGAGTCCGAACCTCGACCTCGTCCGGCGGATGCCGGGCACGGCATCCTCACCCAGAAGAACACCCAGCAGCAGCTCGACCGCGCGCTGCGCAGCTTGCAGACCAAGACGACGCAGATATTCAACGACTACGGCCTGTGGGTGCTCCAACTCGGCGTCGGGATGGTCGTATGGCGTGACGAAGGCGCGACTGTCGACTCCCGCGCTCCCCTACTCCTGTTCCCGGTGCGGATCGTCAAAACCGAGGATGGACGTCGGCGGCTCGAGTTCCGTGACGACGAAGAGGCCAAGCACAATCCGGCTCTTCATGTGAAGCTGGAGCAGCTGGAACTGAATTGGAGTGCGGTTCGTTCGATCGAGCCGGCGCCGGAGACTGTGGAATCGATCTTCGAGGCGGCGCGCCGGGCGGTGGCGCAGAAACCTGGCTGGAAGATCGACTCGGAGCAGGTCGTGCTCGGGTTGTTCACCTCCCACAAGGAGGCCATGTATCAGGATCTGCGCGATAACGTCGACAATGTCGCGGCGAGCGAGCTGATCCGGACAATCGGCTCCACACCGGGGTCCGCGCTGGTCTCCGACCGTTTCGACTTCGAGATGGTTCCGCAGGAACTGATCGATGTGGCGCAACCACCGGAAGAGGCGCCGCTGGTTCTCGACGCCGACGGGTCCCAACGACAGGCCGTGATCGCGGCGATGGAGGGTCGCTCGTTCGTCCTGGATGGACCGCCGGGGACCGGTAAGAGCCAGACGATCACCAATATCATCGCGGCCTTGCTGTATTCGGGTAACACCGTGCTGTTCGTCAGTGAAAAGGCCGCGGCACTGGATGTGGTGCTGAACAGGCTGAATTCTGTGGGTCTGGGATCGTTCGTGCTCGCCCTCCACAGTCACAACACGACCCGAAAGGCCGTCGTACACGAACTGGGACGGGTGCTGACCGAGGAACCGGTCGCGCCACCGCTGTCGGAGTCGGACATCCGAAACGCACAGCAGGCACGAGAACAACTCGGTGCCTATGCCTCGGCGATGAACGATATTCGTAAACCCCTCGGCCTCTCACTGCACGACGCGATCGGTCGGACCGGCCTTCTCGGTCACGCTCACGACGGCCGCCACTTGCTTCCGGCCACGTTCAACATCCACACCCTGGCCGCCGACACCCTCGAGGACATCTTGGACTTGATGTCCACCGTTGCCGCGCACTGGGACACTGTCACCGCGGCCGATTTCGCCTGGAGTGAGCTGCAGGCGCAGCCTATCGATGGGCTGAACGCACTGCGTAAGGCAGTGGCAGCACTTCGCGAAACGCAGTCGGACGCCGCGCGCTACAGCCGCCTGAACTGCGGAAACGGGCCCTTCGAACCGAGCAGCATGGAACGTCTGATCGCCCTGCTCGCGCTGGTGCCTGCCCGCCACGCCATTCCCCCGTCGTGGTTGACAATGCCGGAGAAGCAGTTCGGTTCGGAGGTCACGACACCGGTCGACGGGTTCCTCCACCGCCTGCGCGGACTCCAGCAGAAGGTCGACGCAGCAGTCGACACCGTCGGCGAACGCTGGCAGGAAATGCCCGAACGACTGCAACCCCATCCGAGCTCCGCAGAACGAGAACTCGCGAAACTGCAGCCGGTGGCCGTCGACCTGCAACCACTGACAGCCCGGCACGCGAACAAACTTGCCTCGGCGTTCGAGCGTATCGCGGACGAACTCGATTCGGCATACACCGACTTGACAGTGGTTGCCGAGACCCTGGGAATGCCGGCCATTGCCCGATTCGATCACGCTTCGAGCCTCTGCGAGCTGGCCGGCTTCGCCGCCTCGCCGAACCGTCCGCTCGCCGAGTGGCTGGTGCCCGAGGGCAGCCGATCGGCCGAAGGTGCCGCGGTTCACGCTCTCGCCGAGGCGATCGTCGATTTCACGGCCCGCCGTGATCACGTAGTGAAAGCCCGCGAGCTCGCTGCCCGCACCGCCGGGCCCGGCTGGTCGAACCTGCCTGCGTCGCTGCTCGCCGACCGACCGGTCAACGAGCAGGACCTCGGAGAACTGAGCCCTGCGGGCCTGTCGCTCGAGAACCTCGAGCACGAGGAGATTGTGACGATCGCCGACCGCTTCGAGGTTGCCGCGCATCGGCTCGACGCCGCGCACCGCCACGGTCGTAGCCTGGCCAAACTACTCCAGATCAGCGTTCCGGACAGCACTGCGGCAGCCGAGGCCATCGTTCGGCTGGTGCAATCGAGTACATCGACCAATCGCGCATTGGCGGGCTGGCTCGTTCCGGGAACGCTCGAACAGGTTCGTGCTGCCGAGCAAGCGATCGTCGCAGCGGAGCAGAAACTGCGCGAAGCAGAACGCGCTGCTCGGGAATGGTTCGTGCCCGAGGTCGTCCATGCCGCCGATTTTCCCGACCTTGTCGGCCGCATCGAGTCATCGACGGGGTTCTTCGCCGCACTGTCCAAACAAGCCCGCGAAGACCGCAAGCTGGCCGGAACGCTCAGCAACGGTGGGTCCTGGCAGAAGGACCTCAAGGACAAGTTGCCCGCGGCACTCGCCTGGCACCGGGCGCACGCTGCCTTCCGCGATTCGCTCGAGTCCCACTCGGCACTACTCGGCAGGTATGTCGCAGGTGAACAACCAGATCTGCAAGCACTGGCGGAAGCGATCCGGCATGCCGAGGAGATTCACCAGGTCGCGGCGACCGCCTTGGCGGACCCGAATCAGCAATCCCTGATCGCCGGCCAGCTTTGCGACGGGAACTCACCGACAGAGAAGGCGCTCGAGCACACCGCAGCGCTGGACACCGCACTGCGTGGCTGGCGGCACGACCTCGTATGGCACGTTCTCAGCCCATTCGCCGCGTCACTGGCCCAGCAATCTCTCGTCACAGCTGCCGAGTGGCTTCGTGCGCACGAGCAGCCGCTCCGCCGAGCCGCGCACGTGATGGAGACCGTCACGCGGATCGGCGGTGCCAAGCACGACCCCCGCACTCCTCCCGTACTGGAGGACACACGTAACGCATTGGCACACGCACTGCAGGCACAGCAGCTGAGCAGCGAATTCGAGGCCGCGACCGAGGCAGATCGACGCGTTCTGCGCGCGTGGTACGACGGTCTCGAGACAGATATCGGCACCGTAGGTCAAGGACCCGCCGACCACACCGCGGATGCCGACTGCGCGAAACTGCTACGTAAGGCTGTGGCGTCGGCAAGAGCGCGGGCACGCGACGAATCCGCCGACCTGCGTCTCCTGGGTCGCTACGGAACGGAACTCGATACCGCAGCACTCACGCAGGCCCTTCATGCCACCCGCCGAATCGAGCGGCTGGCCGACGAAGCTCTCACTGCCCCGGAGAGCCGTGAACTGCTCGTTGCCGCACTCGCCGATGGTCAGCGATCACCAGCGGACCTGCTACGGCGCGCGGGACGGATCCAGAGTGTGCTCAAAACGTGGAACCATCATCTCGGACAGCCTGAATTGCGCTCGGTATCCGCGGAATTGCGCGAGTGCACATTCGAGGAAGCTGCTCGGTGGCATCGCACTCACGTACCTTGCTTACGCGACGCCGCTGACTATATCCAGGACGTTGTCCGCGTCGATGGACGCGAAGCGGAGCCAACCCTCCGAGAAGCGCGTGCTGCTGTGGAATCCGTTGTCGGCGCACGGGCCGCACGTCAACGGTTCGAGAAGAACGAAACAGAAGATCGCGTCCTCCTCGGCGATCTCTATGCTGGGGGTGAGACCGACCGCGACAAGGTCGTGTCCGCGATGGACTGGGCACGAAAGGCTCGCCGAACCAACCGCCGTCCGCTGACCGAAGAGGCCGCCCTCGAACTGCTCACGATTCCGGCGGACCCCGAAGTGGCCGAGCGGTTCCGTCGTTGGCACACCGCTGCCGGCGAACTGCAGTCATGCTTCGACGGGGAGCGGGCACAACAACTGGCAACGGCTTTCGACAAGTCCTTCCAGGCTGCGGGCGGCGAATTGGCCCGCCTCGACGCCGACCAGAATGGGCCGCATCTGTGGAACGGACACCGAGACACCCTGCGCCTGCTGGCAAAGCACGACCTCGCGGAGCTTCCGGCGAGGCTCGGCCGAGAAGGTGCACCGGCCGGCCTGTTCCGCGAATCCATCGAACGTGCGCTGCTTTCCGCATGGATCGAGCACCATTTCTCCACTGACCAAAGGCTCGAACCGCACTTCGCGCTGGACCGGGACCGCTTGGTCCAGCGATTCCAAGACGCGGACGTCCAACTGGCAACTGTTGCCCAGTCGATGGTCATCGAGTCGTGCAACAGTCGCCGGCCGCGAGGTACCGCGGGCGGGCAGGCAGCGATCATCAGAAACGAGGCAGAGAAGAAGACACGGCATATGCCCGTGCGCAGGCTTCTCGACGAAGCCGCTGAGGTCGTGCAGCGGATCAAGCCGTGCTTCATGATGAGCCCGTTGACCGTCAGCCAGTTCCTGCCGACCGACTTCCGATTCGATGTGGTCATCTTCGATGAGGCGTCACAGGTGCTACCACAGGACGCGGTGAACTCCATTTACCGCGGGGATGCCCTCATCGTCGCCGGTGATCAGAAGCAGCTGCCGCCCACCTCGTTCTTCTCGATCGCGGAGGGCTCCGACGACGAGTGGACCGAGGAAGGCACCGACGTCTTCGAGTCGATCCTCGACGAGTGCAAGGCCAGCGGAGGCTTCCGGGACCTACCCCTGCGGTGGCATTACCGCAGTCGGCACGAGAACCTCATCGCCTTCAGTAACCACGAATTCTATGACTCCGGAATGGTCACATTCCCCGGCGCACTGGAACACGGCAACGATGTGGGCGTCGAGTTCTTCCCGGTCGACGGTGTCTACGATCGAGGCGGGCGGCGGGACAACCCGATCGAAGCGAAACATATCGCGGCACGGGTCGTTCACCACTTCGAGACTCGCCCGCTCCAATCGCTCGGCGTGGTGGCGTTGTCCAAGAATCAGGCGGATGCGATCTCCACTGCAGTCGAGCGCGCTATCGCAGACCGGCCGGAGTTGCGTGACCTCGTCAACGACGACGACCGGCTCGACGGTTTCTTCGTCAAGAACCTCGAATCCGTCCAGGGTGACGAGCGCGACGTGATCATCCTGTCGATCGGATACGGCCCCGACGACACAGGCAAACTGCGTTCACAATTCGGACCCGTCAACAAGGAGGGCGGCTGGCGACGTCTGAACGTCGCCATCACCCGTGCTCGCCGGCGAATGGAAGTAGTCGCATCGTTCCGCGGTGGGCAACTCCCCGATAGCGCGAACCGCAGTGTTCAAGCGCTCAAACGTTTCCTGCACTATGCCGAGTTCGGTCCCCGAACTCTGACGATCGAGGATGCCGACCCGGAGGCGCTGCCCGAGAGTCCCTTCGAGGAAGACGTCCTGAATGTGCTTCGCGGTTGGGGCTACCGGGTCCAACCCCAGGTCGGTGTCGCGGGCTACCGCATCGACATGGCCGTCCGACATCCGAACTTGCCCGGGATGTACGCGATCGGAATCGAATGCGACGGCGCCATGTATCACTCCTCTCGAGTGGCACGGGATCGGGATCGGCTGCGTCAGGAAGTTCTCGAGAATCTCGGTTGGACTCTGCATCGAATCTGGGGCACCGACTGGTATCGCAACCGGAAGGACGCGATCGCCCGCCTGCGAGAAGCGGTGCAGCAGGCATGCGAGAACGATCCCGTACCGGTGCCGCAGACACCGGCCGCGACCGCGCCGCCGGCACGTAAACGAGTGCCCACCGAGGTGACTGTGGTACCCGTGCAGGAGGCGGCTCCTTTTGGACAACCCTATGTCGAGGTATCAGGCCGCGAACTCGACAGTCTGCGCGCGACGGTGCTCCGTGATACTGGCTGGGACGGCCTCGATATTTCGAGTCCGGAGGCCGTCAAGGCAGCTGTTGTCATCGGCGCGCACATCATCGAAAGAGAGAGCCCGATCGAGGAGACTCGTCTTGTTTCCCGGATTCGCGCCGGCCTCGGGTTCGAACGAACCAAATCCAGGATTCAGGCCACTATCAACGCCGCCCTGGCGGATCTCGTGCGCAGACGCAAAGTTATCAAGAGTGAAGCGACCTACTCCTGGTCCGGTCATGAACTGCTGGAACCACGACAACCGACTCCCCAGGTCAACCGCGGCGTGAAGGATGTCCCGCCGGTCGAACGTCGGCTCGTCATCTGTCGGACAATCGCGGACAATCCGGGAATCACCTGGGATGAGACCCGGAAGGCTACGGGAACGTTCTTCGGCTGGTCCCGCCTCGGACCCGAAATCGCGCAGCGTCTGCAGGGCGATCTCGATCACCTCATCGGAACTGGTGAGGTCGAGAAATCGAACTCAGGAGGACTACGGCTCCATACGTGAGCGGTTTTTCGGGCGAGGCTGTGGCCGGCAGCGGTTCCGTGGCAGCGTCGAGCACCGAGGTCGGTGCCCTGGCGGCAGACAGGTGGCGCTCGCGGTGCTCATGCCCCCGGTGACCAGAGCTGCGCTGGAACCAGAACTGTCCAGACCTGCCCCGGCGCGAAGGGGATGGCCGTACCGGTGGGGGTTGTATAGGTGGTGCCTGCCTGCGGGGAGGGCCGGGACCACTCGGCCGGGAATGCTCGACCGTCGCGGAGTACCAGTGCCCGGCCGCTACCGGTTGTCTGGGCCAGGGGTGAGACGCTGCCCGCCACATCGCTGATGGCCGAGTCGCGCACCTGCACACTCTGCAGCACGACCGTACTCGCCATGAGCTGTCCGGCATCGGCAGCAGTGTAGGCGGCACCGTCCATGGACACCAACCACCGATGCTGGTCGGGTGACCAGTCGAAACCGATCACCGTGTCCGGATACCGCACTTCCTGATGCTGCGTGGGCCGGCCACCGGCAGGCACAGGGCCGAAGTGCGGTTGCGACGCCGCCGGCCAGCCACCGCCTGCGGGCAATTGATCCGAGCGAACGAACATATTGTGCGGAGCGTCGCGACTGTAGTCACGGTAGTACGCCCCAGGTAGCCGATCGGCCGAGGCGTTCTGCAGCGACGAGCGATCCACGGCGGCAACCAGCTCAGGTGCGGCACCAGAGGACGCCAACGCCGGATTGCCGAACTGGTCCAACAGCGTCAGATCCGTTTCCCGCGCGCTTCGGACAGGCCCGATCACCGGGGGTATGTCGGTCGAGAACACAGCGGCCAACCGGCTCAGACCACCCTCGACCGGCTCGACGTAGACCAGATCGGCGGCTCCGAGCCCTACCGGGGGTCGTGCCTGCGGACTGTTGTCTATCTTCGCGACCAGCACGGGCGCCCCTACCCCGGAGGATGTGTCCGGGCCGGGAGGGGCACGCTCGGGCCGGGTGCCGCTACTGCACGCGAACACAGCGCACATTCCCAGTGTCGTCAGGAACGCGGCAATCCACACCCACCATCGCTGTTGCATGGAGTCAACCCTTTGACGCACCCGATTCTACGCCGTGACCAGGGCAGGAGTGGTCGAGCCGGCCGCTGGACGAGGCTCATGCCTCCGGCGGACACCCCTGGAAGCAGCCCGGCAAGAAACACGTCGAACCGAGCCTGTGCGCAAAGGCCCGTGCCCACGCGAAGGGCGTCGTCGGGTGGTGACCGCGTTCGGCGCGACCACCGATACGCACCACCCGACCTCGCCTCCAGTTCTTGCGCCCACTGCGACGAATAGTTCCTGTCGCTGCCGTATGGCATTGTGCGGTGGCACGAATGGGGCACGGAACGAAGGAGTTCGCGATGACGGGGGCTTATCTGGTCGAGCTGGCGCGAGCGCTGAAGGCGGCGGATACGGGCGGTTGGCGCGAACCGGCGCTGCGGACGGTGATCGACGCCCTGGGCTGGCAGTGGCAGGATACCGATGCCGGACCGCTGCTGCTCCGAGGACCCGAGCCGGAGGCGGCCGGCGGAGCGCCCCGGCTGCGCCCTACGCGCCGCTTCGAGAAGGACTATGCGCATCATGGCGAGGAATACGTGGGGCTGTACGTGCCGGTTGCCGCGCCCGCGAGCGACGCTATGGGGATAGCACAGGCCTTCCGGGCAGCCGCTGAATCCCTGACCGAGGAGTTCGGCCCCGCCCCTATCATGGGCGTGTACGGCGACCCCGGACCGTTCTACGATTCCGCGCCTGTGTGGGGCAGTCCGTTCCTGCGCTGGCGGGAGCGGGAGAACACGCTGGAACTGCACGCCGGCGAGCACGGCCCCGAATTGCTGCTCCAGCCGACGGGCCCGGTCGAGAACTGGTTCTGGCGGCAGGGGCACGGCGAGCTCAATGCCCTCGGCGGCTTCTTCGGCAGCCGTCGCGACCCCGCCAACGCAGGCCTGAGTTTTCCGGGCCGCTGGCGCACCGACGACTGGGATCTCTTCACCCGCAGCCTCGGCGACTTCCTCCATACCCTCCCGGCCGAAACCCACGCCCTGGATATCAACCTGGACCTGGGATTCCATGCTCTGGTACCCGGCACCCGCGGTCCGATCGTGTTCCACCTGGTCTGCGAGGAACGACTGGAGATCGTCTACGACACCGAAGAACTCGGCGAGTCCATCACCGATCCGCGCTCGTTCGGTTGGATCCCGCACACCACCCGCCCCGCGGCGCTGGACCACTGGCTCGAGTCGCCCTACCACTCCGGGGATTTCGGCGTGGGTGAAGTGGACGGCCGTGCACTGGCGAAAATGATGGTCGACACCCTGCGTGACCTGGGCGTCGGCTCGCCGAAAGACCTCAGCCTGACTGACCACGCCCAGCGCGTCGGCGATTACGACGTCGACTACTACGGCCTCACGCTGCAAGAGAATCCGTAGGCGCCCGAAGGAGCCGCGCTCTACGCTCGGCGTCGTGGTCGGTGATCTCGAGGTCCCCTGTTCGCGCGGTTCCGCCTGCACCTTCTGCTCGTGAGGACAGGCGGTTGATCCCTTACACTCCGGTTGACCTGAGCCGCCGGGCGCGGAACTTCGTCGAAACCCACGGGATCCGTGTCCCGTACCACGACATCCGCCCGTACCGCGAAGTATGGCTGGAGCACGGGATACCGGCTGCGGAGATCGACCGGGCCGTGGCCTTCCAAGAGTCCTGGGGCGGCCTCGCCCTGCCCCCGGCTCCCGCGTACGAGGGCTGCCCGCTCTTTCTGGAAGCCGACGTCCCCGCAAGTCGGGACGCCGACGGGTGGTGCTTCGGGGCCGGAGAAGGTCGCGTATCCATGGCCTACGGATTCACGATCGGGCCCGGCGGTGAATTCGGAATAGACGCCGACCGTTGGACCCTGCTGCACGCCGGCACACAGGGATGGGTGGAAGCGCTTGCACTGGCCTACCACGCCGCCTATTGGGCCCAAACCATCACGAAGATCAAGGGCGACGCCGTCGAACAGGTGGACCTCGACGGATTCGAACCGGTACCCGAAACACAGGGGCTCACCGACACATGGTGGCGGGGCAAAGACTCACTCATCGCCATCTACCGCGGCGAAGCTGTCGGACTGGCCGCGCCGCACCGGCGAGAGGCCCATATCTACGGCGGACTCGACGCGCGGGCCCTGACTGAATGAACCACGCTCGCCGCCGAAATGTTCGTGCGCGATCGCCTCCGCCAGATCTCCGACCGGCTCGAGCCCGAACCGTGAGGCCGGCGTCCATCCAGCACGCGCGCAGGACCCCGATCGACTATCCGCCCACCGCTACACAGTCTTATCCACCCTGGTCAGCGCAGGGACGAAACTGTTCTGCCGGCCAGCGCAGCGCTGAATCGTTTCGTTTATTTCGGTTATCGGTATACTAGGACCGGAGGTGACCCATGACAGGAGTCCACACGGCCAAACGGATCGAACCCGGCGCGGTCGATGCCCAACTCGCGGCGCGAGCGATGCGCCGCATCCGGGACTACCTCGCCCAGCACCCCGACGAGGAAGAGATCTCCGTCGGCCGGGAAGTCGGCAGCGATGACGCCCTGATCGTGCCACGAGCCGTCGTCGATCTGCTGGCGTTCGTACTGGCGGAAGCAGCAAGCGGCCGCGGAGTGACCATAGTGCCCTCGGACGCGGAACTGACCACGCAACAGGCCGCTGACATGCTCAACGTGTCGCGACCGTATCTGGTGGGCCTCCTGGAAGCCGGGGAGATCCCCTTCCGCCTGGTGGGAACGCACCGACGCGTCAGATTCGACGATCTCCGCGCCTATCAACGCCGGCTCGAGGAGTCCGGTCGCGCCGCCGCCGACGAGCTCTCCGAACTGGGACAGGAATTGGGTATCTGAGATGGCCTGTGTGGTCGTATACGACGCGAATGTGCTGTACGGCAACACTTTGCGGGACATGCTGATCCGAGTGGCCCGATCCCGATTGGTGCAGGCGAAGTGGTCCGATCGAATCCTGGACGAAGCACTCGAGAACCTGGCTGCGCGCCGCCCGGATATCGAACGAGCGAAGCTCGACCGCCTACGGACATTGATGAATGCCGCGGTGCCGGACAGCCTCGTCACGGGATACGAGCCGCTGATCGAAGGGTTGAAACTACCGGATCCGGATGATCGGCACGTTCTGGCCGCCGCAATCAAATGCCACGCCACGATGATCGTCACGTGGAATCTGGCCGACTTTCCGGCGGAAAGCCTCGAACCTTGGCAGCTCGAAGCCAAGAGCCCCGATGATTTCCTCCTCGAACAGATCAGCATCGACGACCGGCGAGTATGGGCGTGTGTCCAGCAGATCGCGGATTCCCGGCGCAACCCTCCCGAAACGGCCGAGGATGTGCTCGACGCACTCGAACGAGCAGGGATCGTAGAAGCCGTAGCCGCCCTTCGCTCGGGCCGCTGAAACCGGCACTGGCCTCGGCCATCATCGCCCACGTAGTGCATCAGCCAGATGAACTGGTTGCGTTCGCGATCGAGCCAGGCGCCCCGATCTTGAAATCGAGTTCGAGGCGGAGCGGCACCACCAGATCCTGCCACTTGCCCGCCCACTCCTCGAGGAGGCCGTCCCGGATCGTGTGGGTCCGCAACTGCGTCCTACGAGGCTTATCCGTTCCCTCCACCACCAGCGCCGGGTTGCGACTCGGCTCGGTCGCAGGATCACGCCACCACCCTGGTCTCCAACGTGCCCGATCCGTCGGGGCGTGAGCGGTAGCCGGGCCGGACTTGCCGCTGATAGCCTCGCAACCATGGTCGATTCAGGGGGGAATCCCAACCCTACGGGCAGCATTACTGTTGTACCGGAGGAGGTTCGGGCTGTTGGACAATTCGTCGCGGACATCGCCCGGAACCTAAGCTCCGGTCTCGATTCGGCGAGCACGGATGTCGACGCCCTCCTCACCGACGGTTGGCGCGGCGACGCCGCCGGCGAATTCGCCGGCGGCTGGGCCGAATTGCGTGACGGCGGCATCAAGATCCTGCAGGCACTCGACGGCATGGCCGCCGAGCTCGGTGTCCAGGCCGGCAGCTACCAGGCCACCGACGAAGCCAACTCCCAGCAGTTCCCGAGCCTGAATCTATGAGCACCGAATTCACCGTCGATGTCGAACGACTCGACAACCTCGTCGCCCGCCTGGCCGGCCTGGCCGGTTACCTCACCGAACAACTCGACCTCATCGACGACAAAGTCGCCACCCTCGATGGCGCCTGGGAGACCGTCGCCGCCAACGCCTACCGCGACGCCCACCGGCTGTGGTCCACCGGCGCCCGCGAATTCGCCACCGGCCTGGCCGATATCAGCGATGCCGCCCGCACCGCGCACACCCGATACACCACCGCAGCCGAGGTCAACAGGAAGATGCTGGACGGTGCATAACCCATGACCTGGGTCATCGACTCCGGCATGTACTACGCCGCCGCGAACAAATGCCGACTACTGGCCGGAGACATCTGTCTGGCATTGGGCCCCTTGCACAGCACACTGCTGCACGAATGCGAAGGGATGGCCGGCGACCACAAGGACTCCGAAGCCTGGAGCACCGCCTACAACAAACACGCCACCGATATCGTCACCCTCGCCGCGACCCTGGCCAACGCCCTGCAACGCTTCGGTGATGTCCTGGCCGCCAACGGCTACAACTGGTGGCACGCCAACCGCGCCACAGCCAGCGGCCCCGAACCCGAACGCCCCACCGCCTCCGAGCCCCTTTACGACTCCGGCATGGAACTACCGGCCAACGCCAAAGGCGACAACGGCCCCGGCCTGGACGAAGGCGCGGTCGCCGGACTTTTGAAAGAGGTCGGCCGAATTCCCAACGGCGATGTCACCAGACTCGGCAAAGCCGCAGATGCCTGGAAAGCATTCGCCGAACACACCACCATCACTGGAGCCGCCGACCGGATCAAAGGCATCAACGCCGCGTTCACCGGCAGCACCGACCCCAACATCGCCGAGATCGAAGCCAAACTCACCACCCTGACCCAGACCGCCGAAATGCTGGCCCAGGCTTCCAGAGCACTGGTCACCCCCGTCGGCGACCATCGTGACGCACTCCAGGAGATGCGCGACGACATCGAGGCCGCAGTCGCCACTGCCACCAAAGAGCTCGCCGCCGCGGTAGTAATCACCGTCGGCATCGTCGCGGTCGCCGCCGCCCTCAGCGCCGGACTCGCCGCCCCCGCCGCAGCCGGCGGTGGTGCCGCGGTCACCGTCGAAATCGTCACCACCACCGCCGGCATCATCAAGAATGCCGTGTCGATCAGCCGCCTACTCGCCATCTTCGGTACCGTCCTCGCCGGCGGCACCGCCTCCGGCGCTTTCACCGCCATCCCCGATCTCACCACCAACGGCATCAACAACGCCCTCGCCGCCATCGCCGCCATGGCTGTCCACATAGCCACCGATGACGATGCGACCGGTCCCTCGAATCCGGGCAACACCCCCGGTACACCCGAATACGCGAAGCGTGTAGAGGAACTTGCGCAGGATCCAGCCAAGAACGGGAAGGTCAGCCCACAGTCGAGGCGGGAGGCAGAGGTCGGCTTGACCAATGAGAACGCGGGTAGAGTCGGACCGCTCGAGCGAGCACAACCAGGTCCCAACGGCGAGGACACCGGCGAATTCGTCGATACAGAGTCGGGCATTCACTGGGATGTCAAGAGCTCGCCGGATGTGATCCCGGATTATCGGCCGGCCGATGTCGCGGGTAAGCCCATACCCAATCCACAAACCGACGATCAGTTCGTGGAAATGATCGAGGACTCGCTTGCCGACGGAGAGGGTGTGATGATCGACCAAAGCGGCATGACAGAGGCTCGGATAGCTCATCTGAGACAACTTGTGGAGAGCCATCCCGAATGGCAAGGAAAGGTGCTCTGGTAGAAATGGCGACCACCTACGGCCGCACCGTTGCAGAGGTTCGTAACTGGCCGGTGAACCCAAGGGCTCACCAAGCCCTGGCCGACTATCTTGCGGCCCTGCCTGCCGACCCCACGACCGAAAGCAGCCCATCGATGCTGCTCAGCGGGCATGGTCTCGATTTCACCGGAGCGGATCTTTCCGGCCTGGATCTGCTCGGTGCGGAATTGAGCGAAGCGATCCTGACCGATGTGAGGCTGGTCGGCACCGACCTGTACACGGCATGGCTGACAGCCGCCGACATCAGCCGGGCGGATCTGACCGGCGCAGATTTCCGCAAAGTGCAGGGACGCGGTTGCCACGCCCAACATGCAGTTTTCCGAGGTGCGGACCTGCAGCGCGCCGACCTTTCGGAAGCCGAATTGACGGGGGCGGATTTCCACGGAGCCCGGCTACAGCGGGTCACCTTTTCCGGGGCAGATCTCCGCAGAGTGAATTTCAGTGGTTGCACCTTCGAGCGCACCAGGCTCTCCCGCGCACGGATCCAGGGCGCTCACGTCGAGGAAGCCGAAGGTCTGATCATAGGCCCCGTCGATATAGGCGAGGGCTCGCCGGTAGTGCTGGACGGGCCCGAACTGCAGGAATGGTTCCACTCCAACGGAGCCACCAACGTCCAGGTCCATCGAACTTAGCCCGAAAGGGTGCGGATCTGTCCGGACTGCAACTCCGAGCAGCAGCGCTGAATGAGTGCGAGCTTCGAGGTGTACAGGCTGTGGGTTCCGACCTCTATCAGGCCTGGATGTGGTCGGCGAACATCAGTCGAGCAGGCTTCTCCAGGACCAGCTCGGCCAAAGCATCCCGCGGGACCGACACCGACCACCTCGTTGACGCCAAGTGCCAAGTGCTCGACAGCTTGTGTCGAATCAGTTCTTCCCGGCGGTGCCGCTGCCCGGTATCGCTCGATGGGAATGGGTTCGGTCTGGGGGTGCGCCCCGGCCGGTGTAAAGCATGCCGTGCAGGTGGTCGCCTTCATAGGCGACCAGGCGGGCGATGCCGCGTTGAACACGGTGATCGTGCGGCTGCCGTCGATGGAGGTGTGTTCGACGGTGATGACCTCACGACAGACAGACCAATCGATCGTTCCGGGCGCAGCACGGCGGTCGCAACTGCCGAGTCGAATTCGATATGGCATGCTCGAAAGATCAACTGCGATAGGGGGAATCATGCGTACGGTGCCACCGGATTGGTATCCGGATCCGGAGAACGAGGGATTCCTGCGGTACTGGAACGGCCGATCCTGGACTCCGGACCGGCGGGTCGCACCGGTTTCGGAAGATCGGCCAGGAGAGGCATCGAAGGTCCCGTTGTTCGGTGCCCGGGGTTACGCCAAGCGGCAAACCGAGGAGCTGGCCGCCGCGCTCGCCGAGAACCGGAGACTGCGCGCGCAAGTGGAGCAATTCGGCGGGAGCGGGATCGACGATATGCAGCAGCTGCGCGATCGCCTCGAGGCGGAGGTCGCCGAGCAGCAAGCAGTACGCGACGAACTGCTGGCGCAGGTGGTGGACCTTCGCGAAGAGCACATCCTGCAAGAGATCGGCATATACGAATTCCGGCATCCGCTGTCGGATTCGATTGCCTACCGCGACGCACTGAAACGCTTACAGGGCGAGATCAAAGCGCAGGCGCGCCGTGACGCCGGCGCGATAGAGGCGTTGAAGGCGTGGGTGGTGGAGGGGTCGGTCACCGATGGCCGCAAGATGGTCAGGGAGTACTCGAAGCTGATGTTGCGTGCCTACAACGCCGAAACCGAGAACATCGTCCGAGGTCTCAAGCCGTACAAGCTGCAGAAGGAGCTCGACCGGCTCGATCGGCTCGCCGAGACCCTCAACAGGTTCGGCGCAACCATGCAGTTACGCGTATCTCCCGGGTACCACGAACTCCGGCGCCGCGAGCTGGAGCTGACCGCCGACCATCTCGAGATGCTGGCGCGACAGAAGGACTATGAACGTGATGAGCGCGAACGTCGCCGCGAAGCGGAGCGTGCCCGTCAGGAATATGCGCGGGAGCAGGCGAGACTCGAACGGCAACAGGAGAAGGAACACGCCACGCTGTCCGGGCTCGAAGCCGACGGCAAGGGCGATACCGAATCTGCGGATCAACTGCGTGCAAGTCTGGCGGAACGGGAACAGGCCCTCACCATCATCCGGAACCGGGCGAACGACACCCGTGGCGGCTATCTCTATGTCCTCTCCAATATCGGCGCGTTCGGAGAGGGCGTGGTCCAGATCGGCGTAACCCGCCGGTTCGATCCGGAGTCACGGATCCAAGATCTCAGCAACTCATCGGTTCCGTTCCGATACGACCGCCATATGATGTTCTTCGACCCGGATGCGGCCGGAATCGAAGCCGAGCTGCATCGCCGGTTCGAGCACAGACGGGTGAACAAGGTCAACCGCCGCCGCGAATTCTTCCGCGCCACACCCGCCGAGGTCAACGAACAGCTCCGGGAACTCACCGACACCTACTACGAGTTCACCGAACACCCCGAAGCGGTCCAATACCACCAGAGCCGCAATACCGACAGCGCGGCGGAACCGCGAACAACCGGGTAGCCCGGTCTTTCGCAGCCATCCGACCGAATCCACCAGACCCGAGGATATGACCATGCCGGAACACCAGGGCCAGTTGACCATCAGCACCGAGGGCAGCGCCGACGATCTGTTCGAACTTCTCGAATGGCTCAACGACCACGATGAGCTGCGAGGCCTGGTGAAGTTGCCCAGGCAGCAGATTCGCCCTGGCGAAATGGGTGGGCTGTCCGAGGTGCTGGTGGTCGCGCTGGGTGGCGGTGGCGTCGCGACCGCACTGATCAGCTCGTTGACCTCGTGGTTCACCGTCCGGCGATCCGAGATCTCGGTCACCGTGAAGAGCGGCGCGGGATCCGAGATAACCCTCGATGCCAAGCGGGTCATGCTGCCGGAGGTCACCGCATCGTTGAAGACCCTGATGGAAGCGCTCGACAAGGAACAGTGATGGCAGAGCAGGACCGGGCCGGCTGGCAGGCCGTGCTCATCGGGGTGAGCCGTTACACCGATTCCCGTCTGCACGATATTCCGGCCGCCCGCACCAACGTCGAAGACCTGGCGCGAGCCCTGACCGCGCCGGGCAGTGCTTTTGCCGAGGAACACTGCCAGGTTCTGACCGACCCCCGACAGCCCACCCTGATCGGCAGAACCCTTACCACCGCCGCCCGGGATGCCCGTGATGTGCTGCTGGTCTACTACACGGGCCACGGCGTGGTCGCCCGAGGCGGACGCCTGTATCTGGCGCTTCCGGACACCGATGACAACCACCCCGAATGGAGTTCCGTTCCGTTCGCGACGCTGCGGGATACTCTGGCGCACAGTCGCACTCGCACGCGAGTTCTCATTCTGGACTGCTGCTATTCGGGTCGCGCGTTCGAAGCCATGAGTAGCTCCGCAGCCGTGATCGACGGTCAGATCGATATCCAGGGCACATATACCATCACCTCGTCCTCCAGAAACGAAACTTCCGAGGCACCCGAAGGCCACCGGCACACGGCCTTTACCGGCGCGCTGCTCAGGGCCGCGGCCGATACCGGACTCACCCTGGACGAGCTCTTCTGGCGCGCCGACGACATCCTGCACCGGAGCGGCCGGCCCCGCCCGCAGCGACGAAGCGTCAACATTGCCGGCGAATTGCGGCTGTTCAGCACACCCGTCCGCCGACCGGCACCCGAAACCATCGCGTCCGAACCCGGCACTGCAGCCGACAGCCGGGCGCTGTTCGAACACGGTCTGCACTGCAGCGATCAGGGCGATGCCGCGCAGGCGGAGAGCGCGTGGCGGCGGGCTGCCGCCCAGGGCCATCCCGGCGCCATGAACAACCTCGCCAATCTGCTGGTCACTCGCAAACAGCTGCGTGACGCACAGGACTGGTACCGCAAAGCGGCTGAGCTGGGCAACGCCGAGGCCACAGGCAACCTGGCGAACCTTCTCAATGAGACGCAATTCGTCGAAGAGGCCGAACTCTGGTATCGGCGCGCCGCCGAGGCCGGGAATACCGACGCCATGTACAACCTGGCCGTCATGCTCGACAGAGCATTCCATTTCGATGACGCCATCACGTGGTACCGGCACGCCGCCGAAGCCGACCACCGCGACGCCATGCACAATCTCGCGATCCGGCTCCGCTACCGCGGACAGGCTACCGAGGCCGATACCTGGTGGCGCCGTGCCGGGCATACCCGCGCACAACGCACCGGTGACAAACCCCGCGGACATATCCCCCACACCTGGTGCCGGTGAGGACCGGGGGAACATCAGTTCCTCCAACAATGCGGTGAAACCTCAGCCACCGTGCCCGGCTGACTCCACGGCCGGGCAGGCTGTACCGACGGCAGCTGGATCGGCTTGGTCGAGCTCCTGGCCGCACGGTCACGCCGACCGCCACGGCAGGAGCCGACGAACCGCCCTTCGTCCCGAAGTGATGTGCGGGGGTTGCGACATCAGCGAACCCTTGCCCCGAATACACCACCCGAACGCCACCCACCGGTCGTCGTCATCGGTGATCACATACTCTTCGGCGCCCCCGAGGATGATTGCTTCGACCGCCGCGGCCGCCTGAGACGGCCTGTCCTCGAATTGGATTTCGTAGTCGGCGATGGCGCGGAAGCACCAGCCCGTTTCGATGCGCACCGAGGCGTCGCCCATATCCACCAGTATGATGTGTGGATCGGCCCCGCGCACTTCGGTTTCTGTTGACGCGGATCCGCCGGAGAGCAGCAGGGTACCGGGATTCGAAAACGTCTGGATGACGTAACGCTCGGCAATGGCAAACACCTCCGAGCAGAACATCTCCCATTCCGTCCCACTCACCCCGGCCTCCCAGCCTGTCATTTACGGACAGCCGCGGATTCGCGTCCGGCGTCGATCCCCGTCCGTCGATGCACCACCCGGTCGACTTGCTGCGGTCCGATCGCTGATGCCGGATACGGTCCTGCCGATCCTATGGCAGGATCTGGGCACATGGCTCGCTCGACCACGACGATCACGATGAACGGCAATCCGGTTCAGATCAGTGATGAACAGATCTTCCTCGCCACCCGCGACCAGACCCCGGGAACGCCGCAGACCTATGCCGTGTTCGTCAACAACGCTCTCTGGCCGCCGACCCAACTCATCGGATTGGCCACCGGGGTCGCGGGAAGGTCCGGCGAGACCACTAATTACAACTCACACGCCGCGTTGAAGGCACTGAACGAGCTGGGCTTCGCCACGTTCGAGCGCGTGGAGTACGACACGCTGGGGACCGTGGTGGTGCGCGAAAGCCGTAAGCGCACATAAGGCCTGAGCATGGCCGTGCTTTCGAGCCGCCAGGTGGCTCAGCCGTGAACTGGTGGGGTACGGCGGACGGCGCTGGTAATCTTCCGGACATGGTCGATTCCGGGGGAAATCCGAACCAGCCCGCCGATATCACGGTGGTACCGGACGAAGTCCGGGCGGTGGGACAGTTCATCGCCGATATCGCCCGGAACCTGCGTTCGGGCCTCGATTCGGCCGGTGGTGAAGTCCATGCACTGCTCAGTGATGGTTGGCGCGGCGACGCCTCCGACGAATTCAGCGGCGGCTGGACCGAGCTGCGCGACGGCGGCGTCAAGATCCTCCAGGCTCTCGAAGGTATGGCCGCCGAACTCGGAGTGCAGGCCGGCACCTACGAAACCACCGATGACAACACCTCCCAGCAGTTCCCGAGCCTGAACCTGTGAACAATCCCGAATTCACCGTCGACCTGGAACGCCTCGACCAGCTGGTCGCCCGCCTGTCGAACCTGGCCGGCCACCTGATCGAACAACTCGACCTCATCGACGACAAGGTCGCCACCCTCGACGGAGCCTGGGAAACACTGGCTGCGAACGCCTACCGTGACGCCCACCAACTCTGGGCCGCCGGCGCCCGCGAATTCGGCACCGGCCTTGCCGACATCAGCGCTGCGGCTCGCGCCGCGCACGACCGGTACACCCGCGCGATCGAGCTGAACCGCACCATGTTCGGAAACAGATGACTCCCACCACCGTGTACGTCAACTGGCAGACCTACTATGACGCCGCCAAGAAATGCCACGACCTCGCCGCTGAACTCCGCACCGCCGACAAACCTGTCCACGACGCGATCAAAGGACAATGCGTCGGCATGGCAGGCGATGCCCCTGGCTGCAAACAATGGGGCGAAACCTACGACGAACGCGCCCGCACCGTCCTGCAAACCTGCACCAACCTCGCCGACGCACTCACCAACTTCGGCTACCTCCTCTACGCCACCGGCTACAACCACGGCGTCGCCAACAAGAGCAACCCCGACCGACCTCAGGTCGCCGACGTCACCGTGCACTCCGTGCAGATCCCCAGTTCGGTCGCCGACAACGGCAACGGACTGGGCCACGAGGGCGGAGCCCCGGAATTCTTCGACAGTCTTCTCGGCAAGGTAACCGCCGAGTTCGGGAAACTACCCAATGGCGATCTCGGCAGGCTGACGGCCGCCGAATCGGTCTGGAAGACCTTCGGGAGCAATGAAGTCGTCACCGGCGCTGCCGATCGGATCTCCGGAATCGCCGACCTCCTCACCGATATAGACGAACCGGAGACCAGACAAGGCATTGCCAACGACTTCGCGACCATGAAGACGGCCGCCGAAAGCCTCGCGGGCGCAGCACAGGTGATGGCCGCACCTATCGGTGAGTACCGCACGAACACCGAGGAAACCAGTCGGCAGATCAGCAGCGAGACCACAACGTTCCTGGTCGAGTCGGGGATCATCATTGCGGCCGCGGTCGCGGTTTCCTGGCTCACCGTCGGCGGCAGTCTGGCAGCCGGCGCCGGTGGTGTCGTCGCACTCGCCGGTGACACCGCGCTGGCGATCAGCCGCATCTACCGGGCCAGTAGGCTCTGGGCCCTTCTCGGCCTCGCCACCGCCGCCGCAGCCATCGTCGCCTTCGATAAAGTTCCTGACCTCACGCAGGTCACCACCAGCCTCGCTGCCATTATCGCCGCTCGGGCCTACCTCGACACCGAGGCCGATGGCCCTGTCGGCACCGATGGCACAAGCACCAGCGACCGGCCGACCAAGACAGACAAGATAAAAGAACACCTCACGGATCGTGACCTCGACGCTGCGCGTCGGGAACTGAACGGCGAAGTAGTGGCGAGAAAGCCCGACGGGACCCCGTGGGATCATGTCCGAGAAGTACGAGACGCACAGAACGGCCTCGTCAAACGTATCGACCAAATAAAACGCCAGCTCGGAGACTCGCGAACCAACCCCGCCGATCGCGCGGAGTTGGAACGGGAGCTATCCGAGGCGAGCCGACTACTCGACTACAGCGAAGAGTTCGTTCCACGTGGATGAACTGGTTGAGGCGCAGATGAGGAGAGGAGCACAGTGACATATCGCGACCCACGGTCACTATCTCAGATCGAAGGCAGGGCCTGGCCCGCCCCGGATGGGAATGCGACCCGACTCATGAAGACCGTGCACGCGTTGAGAGAGGTCCCTCTGCCAGATCTCACCGTCGAAGACATTCGCGTCCTCCTGTCGCAAAGAGAGGGCGTCGACGTACTGACTCCAGTGGCGCTCGACATCCTCGGCTCCAATCCCCTCGCCGAAGGTGACTTCTACCCAGGTGACCTTCTGACGGCACTCTTGGGTTGTCATGCACGAGAATCCGATCCCGCCGGACTCGTTTCTCGCATCGAGCAACTGATCGAACGAATCTCGGAGAAGGGTGATCTGGAACAGTACGATGCGCCACATAACACGATATGGTCGTCGATCGACGAGTGGCGCACAGCGTAGCCGGGACCGAGCCCGTAGTCACCATTCATGGGTGGACGCGCCAACTGGATTCACGGGCCCACCGGGTCGGCCCGCGGCAGATGCCGGGCCATGGTGCCGAAGTAACGCTCGCGCGACCATGACCGGAAATCTCCGATCACGTAGAGCCGCCGTTTCGCCCGGCTCACTGCGACATTGAGCAGATTGGGTTTGCTCGCCGCCCACCGCCGGGCGCCGGGCCGGGCCGGGTCGCCGCCGAGGACAAGTATCACCACATCGGCTTGTTTTCCCTGCGCGGTGTGGATTGTTCCCGCGGTCAGATCGGGATAAGCCCGGCCGCGTCGGCTGATCTCGCGGGCCACATCCCGGAACGGGCTGATGACCATGACTTCCGACAAATCGATGCCGAGACCGGCAAGGGAGCGCAGAATCCGATCCAGTTGCCGGCCCTCGTCCGGAATCCAGTGTCCGTGCGCGGTGGTACCGACCAGATCGATCCACTTGGATTCGGGAAGGCTCGGATAGCTGGTATCGAAACGTTTCCGAGCAGCGGTACCGGTGCCGTTGATCATCAGCCCGTCGTAGGCGATCGAGTTGACGATTTCGAACATGGGAGCATCGCAGCGTCGGTGCACGGTCAGCGGGACACCCACCCAAGTCCAGCCCTCGTCGTCCGGCAGTGAAGTCCCCAACGGAGTGAGGCGGTCGGCGATACGCTGCACCGAGGTGCGGCAGGTGCTCCACTGCTGATCCACCTCGAAGGAAGTGCGGATGGCGTCCTCGGTGCGGAACGGGAGCGTGGTCACAGGTTCCAACTGCAGGGGATCGCCGACGACAACGGCCCGCCGCGTCCGCCACAGCGCACCGACCGCGTTCTGCGGGGTGGCCTGCCCGGCCTCGTCGATGAGCAGCCAGCCGAGTGATTCCCGCTCCAGATGACCGAACAGCCGACCGTAGGAGGCGAAGGTGGTGGAAACGACCGGAACCACCAGGAACAGGCTTTGCCAGGCTGCTTGCGCCGCTTCGGCCGAGAGATCGCGGGGAGCTGCACCACTGACGATATCCACGGCGGCCTGCAGATTGCGGCGCATTTCGGTCGGCGCCTGCCGGAGGAACGACCGATGCAGCGCGAGGGCCGCCAGCAGTAGTTCGCTGCGTGCGGTGTTCCATTCGGGATCGGTCCAAAGGGCCGCCGATTCCCGGCGTATCCGGTCCTCCCACCACGTCTCGTCAGGAAAGTACGCACCCAATCCGGCGCCGGCGGCGAGATCGACGTTCAAGGCCGCGAGTTCGTCTCGCGCCTGGCGGAAGCTACGCTCGGCATCGGACAGTGCTCGCGCTGCCGCGGCAACTTCCTGCTCGGCGCGCTCCAGAATACGGTTCGCGCTGATCAGCGGCTCGTACGTGATGGACGGTTGAGACATTCCGGCAGTCGAGGCGCGGGATGCCGCATCGTATTCGCGCTGGGAGGTGGCGAGTGATTCTCGAGCGAGGCCAAGGTCATCCTGCACCGAATCCAATTCGGTCTGCGCCGTTGCCCTGGCCTGCGATGCCTGCTGCACCTGCCCGACCAGCCACGACTGCCGCTGGGACCACTCCCGGCCGGCCCCGCCAAGGGACCACAGCTGCCGCCACCAGCCCGGCCGCAGCGCACGGTGGCTTTCCAGGTGCTCGTCGCGCCGATCGAGCTCTGCGGTCCAGCGCCGCAGGGACTCCTCGGCCCGGACCCGACGACCACCGGCGATCTGCTCGACCTCGCCGCGGCGATCACGAACCGCCCGTTCCGCGACTTGCCTGCGCTGCCGGGCGGATTGCTCGACAGCGGTCTGTTGTGCGCGGGCGAGTCGTTCTGCTTCTCGAACACATTCCTGTGCGGTCCGCCATGCAGTCTCACGTTCTCCGCGAGCGGTCTCCGCTCTCCCGGCGGCGGCCGCAAGCACCTGCGCGATCTCCTCGACCCGCCGCTTCACCTGCCGACGTCGGACCACCTGCGCATGGACGTCGCGCCTTGACCGGCGTATGGATTCGACCTGCGTTTCGGCAGCTCGGAAGGCGGCCACCGCTTCTTCCCAGGCCTGCTCCGGATTTTCTGCCTCGTAGCTCTGGAGAATCGACAACAGCCCCTGCCAATCCTGCCCCTCGGCTTCGGGCTTGTGATACCAGAACGTGTCCACGAATCGCCGACGATTGGTTTTGTTCCCGAGTCGCGCCGCCAGCAGGGCCCAGCCGGCAACCTGCTCACCCGTGCTCGTCTCCGGTTCGCGCTGCACCGCAGCGTCGGGTGCCAAGAGCGCGGTGGCTATTTCGGAGAAGTAGTCCACCGCCGCGGCGGCGTCCCGCCACCCATCGCTGATCGCGTCCGCCGCGGGGATCTCGTCGGTCACGTTCTGGACGGCGCCGTTGTTCGAAGAGGCCACCACGATTTCGAACCCGGTGAGTTCCGGCCGTAACGGATTGACGACCCTGGTGCGGTCGCCGGTCTTCCAGCGCATCCTGTTGTCGGTGAACGCCGCGGCCGGGTCGGGCAATGCTGCCAGACGGGCGGCACGTTCCACCACGAGCGAGGCAATCACGTCACGCAACATGGTGGTTTTACCGGTTCCGGGCGGTCCATTGACGCCGACGATGCCGGAATCGGTCATCCCCAGCGCCGTATTCACGGCCAGTTGCTGAGATAAGGCGAGGGCGTGCTCGGGATCGCTCGGCCACCGGCCCGCCGGCACTGTCCCCGGAGCAGTCAGGTCCAGTACGGTATCGATCTCTTCCCGCACATCGATTCGCTGGGCCGTCGAAATACGGTCCTCTGGGCGCAGATACTCACGTAGGGCTGCGCCGAGGTTCCCTCGGGCCACCTGACCGGCCACTCGGACCAGATCGTCCATGATGAAACTGTTCAGGAAATCGAGGCCCGTCACCTCGTTCGCGGTCCGCCGCGACACGATCTCGCTCTTGATCCGGATACCCGCCGCGGAGAGCACACCGCTGATCCCGGCCCCCTGAATCGCGGCGGTCAGACAGTCGCCGAGAGCCGCATGGTCCAGCACACGCAGGGTCGGCTGTGATGAATTCCCGACGGGTGCGCCGGCCCGCTCGGCGACGACGACCTTCTGCCAGAGCTCGGTGAAATCCAGACAGGCGTCCTGGAAATCCGCGATCCACTCCGGACCAGGTGTCTCATTACCGACCCTGCCGGTCGCCCAGGCACAACTGGATAGAGTATCGGAATCCAGTAACACACAACCGTTTTCGTCGACAAGGAAGGCGGCAACTGCACTTTCACCACTCGGCCGGTCATCGTAGCTGTCCACGTCTGGGTCGAAATGGCGGAACAGCACCTCGAAGACTTCGTCGAGACGGTAGATTCCGGCATACACGATATGACGCCACGCCTGATTCGGGTGCAGGGAGAGTTGTGACAGCTCATGTGCCGGATCCCATGGCAGCGGTTCATCCGCTACCACCGGGATGATCCGCTGCTGCCGATCGACCCGGTCCACCCGCTGCGGACTGAACATCTCCACGGCCTGCCAGAACTCGACGATCGCACCGCACCGCTCGTCCTCCCCACCCACTACCCCACTCCACTCCGTCGACGCGGCCGCCTTTGGGCTACCGATGGTAGTCGCGGGTTGCCGTGGACGCGCGGCCCCTGCACACCGCTGGAATCGCGTACGATCGCTGCCGCCGACAGCGCCACCGGGCAGTGGACATTGCACCATTTTGTCGGCGCCCGACCGCCGCAACTTCAAAGTTGGCCTGATATAACGTTTTTGGCTACGTATTCTGGTTAAGCCGGAAGGCGGGCGGGGCAATCTTCACAGGATCAGCACAGCAGGGGGCACCATGACCGATGACCATGAGGACATCCGCATCCGGGTGATCGCGGGCGACACCTTCAGATCCGAACGGCTGACCCGGGACCTCCACCGCACGTTGTCGACGGTCGAAGACCTGGAGGTCGACTTCGCCGGAACCGATCGTGCCGGTCAGGCAGACGGGGAAAAAGGAGCCGGAGTCGCCGATCTCGCGCTGTCGGCATCCGTCGCGGTACCGGTCGCCACCGCCGTCACCCGAGTACTCGTCACCGCCATCCGCGAATGGTGCGCACGGGAGCGCAACCGGAAAGTGGAGATCGCCAGAGACGAAGGCGGGAGTATCGTCATCACCGGCGGGATCGACGAACGGACCGAGCGAATCGTCCGTCTGCTCGCAGGAGAGCGGCACGATCCCGCGACCGAATCCGATCGCGAACTACCGTGAACCGGCCGGTACGGCGACGCGCACTGCTGCTCGGTGTCGAGAACTACGCCGACACCCGATTCGCACCTCTCCCTTCGATCCGCGCTGACCTTTCCCTACTGGGACAGGTGCTGCTCCACCGATATATCGGCGCATTCACCGAAGTACGTCCGGTCATGAACTGCACCGCCGAGCGGATGTGCACCGAGATCGTCGAATTTCTCGGCACCTGCGACGAGGACGAGCTGGCACTCGTGTACATCTCGGGCCACGGCACCCGTTTGGTGCAGGTGAACAGCGAGTTCCACTTCGTCACCACCGATACCGACTTCGACAATGTCGCGGCCACCGCAGTGGGTGCGCAGTTCGTGAACGATGCGCTCGAATCGTGCCCGGCACCGCAGAAGGTCCTGATGATCGACTGCTGCCAGAGTGGCGGGTTCGCGGTCGGACTTCGAGCGGCGGACCGGGACGACAGTGCGACCGCAAAGGGCGTCACAACGCCCGCCCCCTCCCCGGTCCTGCGCAGCAACGGGGTGTTCGTTCTGTCGTCGTCTCGTGCTACCGAGGCGTCGTTCGCCGGATCGCCGGAGTCGACCGTTATCACCCCCTCACTTTTCACCGGCGCCGTCGTGGAGACGCTGCGCAGCGGCGACGCGGCCCGACCGGAGACCGGCGAGGTCACCGTCGACGATCTGTTCGAGTACGTGAACCAGCGGCTGCGAGTCGATGCCAAGCAGGTGCCGGTCAAATCCGCTGTGCAGGTGGACGACCGGATCGTGATCGCCTCCCGGCCCCAGGGTCCGGCCACGCTGACCCCCGTTCCGCGAGACGCAGACACCGGCACTGTCCCCGAGGTGGTCCCGGCCAAGGACTCCCGGCCGTCGTGGCCTCGGCTGCTCGACTATTACCGGCGTTGTCTGACCACCGGTCGAAGCGAGTTCTCCGTGCTGTCGGTTGCCGAGCACGGCGAATCGTACGTCTGCGTGCGCGGCAGCGAATCCTTCCTGTCGGGAACCGTCGAAGAGGACCACCGGGTCCCGGTACCGGACGAAGCGCGGGAGTTCGTCGAGGATGTGATTGCCGCCGACGATGAGCTGTGGGCGGGTTATCCGGCCGTCGTCCTGCAATCGAGCCAGAACTCCAGGAACGGCGCCCGGCACCGGTTCGCACCACTGCTCCTCCGGAAGGTCGAAGTGGTACACACCGCGGGCGGGACCCGGTTGGAACCGACCGGGCGGATCATCGCTCATCCCGAGCTGATCGAAATTTTCCTGGGCAAGGACACGGCCGCCGATTTCAATGCCGCCTACCGTCCCACCTGGCATGCTCGCCAACCTGCCGCCATGGCCAACGACATCGGAAAGCTGCTCGAATTCGACCTCGGCCTCGCCTGCGTCGAGCCACTGCGCCCGGGCCAACTCGCCGAGTGCATCGATGTCGACACTCCGAACGCGGGAGCCCGCAACGCGGCGGTGCTCTGCCGGGTTCCCAATGGCCCGAGCCCGGTGTCGAAACTGCTCGAAGACCTCGACAGTCTCGTCGAACAGGTCCACCGGATACGCGACACCGCGCTCTCGGCTCTGGACCCGGAAACGCCTCACCACTCCGCAGCGCAGGCCACGCCGTTCCAGCTGGTGACTCCTCTGCAATGCAACGAGGCGCAGGAAACCGTCATCCGGTCGGCTATGCGGAACCGACTGACCGTCGCCACCGGACCGCCCGGAACCGGCAAGAGCCAGCTCGTCACCAATCTGGTCGCTACCGCTGTAGCCAACAACTCGACGGTGCTCGTCGCCTCCACCAACAATCGGGCCGTGGACGAGGTGTGGAAGCGGTGCGAGAGTGTCGCCCCGGGAAGTCTTGTGCGCACCGGCAGCCTCGAGTACCGGAGCGGCACCTCTGAAGCACTTCGGGGGTTGCTGGCCTTACGGCCCACCGACGGAAATCCGGCCACCGCGATGGCGGCGTTGCGGCAGGCCGAGCACACGCACAGTGCACAGCGGGACCTGCTGGCCACCACCGGAGAACTCGAGCAGCGCCTGCTGATCGCGGGACGCACCCGCGACGATTCGGCCGAGAAGCTCGGAGTTTCCATCGTCGACCTGCTGTCACGCCTCGAGCAGAAGCCGCTCGAGATTGCCCTACGCGCGGCGGAGGGTGCGGTGCGCGCCCGGTTCTTCGCCCGGTATCGCCGAGCCCGGCTGCTACGACGCTGGGAGATCCCCGTCGAGGACGACGATGTGCTCGCCGGCCGCTGCGCCACCCTTGCCCAATTCCTGGCGGCCGAGAAGGATTGGCGTACAGCGCGCGCCCGGCTCGAGGCGCTACCCGACGACAACGAACTCTCCAGGCGCCTACTTACTGCGGAATCCGAGCTTCGGCACACGTCCGCGGTTGCGCTGGGGACCAGTACGCGCACGGCCGCCCTACAAGGCAGGAGCCGGATCACCGATCTCATCGAGGCCACCGAGGACGGGCGCGCGTGGCGGGCCGTACGGGCCGCGCTCCCGAATGTCCGCGGCTGGGCCGTCAGCACACTGTCGGCGCGCTACTTTCCACCCGCGCCGGCGCTTTTCGACCTTGTGGTCATCGACGAGGCCAGCCAGTGTGCCATCCCGGCAATACTGCCCCTTCTATTCCGTGCTCGCCGTGCCGTGATCATCGGCGATCCGATGCAGTTGCCCCATATCGCCGAGATCGGACCCGAACAGGAAATCCACGCCGCACAGGAGGCCGGTTTCGGGTTGGGATGGTTGGAGGCCGGTCGAATGTCCTACCGGAGGCATTCCGCCTTTCGAGCCTGCGAGCGGGCCGCGGGCGGCCACCTCCTGCTGGACGAGCACTTCCGATGTCATCCGAAAATCGCAGGACTCGTCAACGGTCTCTTCTATGACGGACAGCTGGCCGTGCTGACCGATACGCGCGGCCGCCCCACGATCGCCAACCGTGACGCCATCCACTGGACCCACATCGAAGGCAACGCCGAGCAACCGCGATCGGGCAAATCCTGGTTCAATCGTGCCGAAGCCGCAAAAGTCGTCGAGGCCATCAAGTTCTTGCTACCTCCCGGTGGGGCGACAGCCGATCAGCCCAGCGTCGGTGTCGTGACCCCGTTCAAGGCACAGGTGGATATGATCCGCTCCCAACTCGGTCAGGGCTTCGAGCATGTACGGATCGGGACCGTACACACGTTCCAGGGCGGCGAATGTGACTTCGTCCTCTACTCGCTGGTCGCCGCTCCGAATATGCCGCGAGGTTCGATCAAATGGGTCGAACGCCAACTCAATCTGTGGAATGTGGCGATCACACGTGCTCGATCCCACCTGATCGTGGTGGGTAACCGCGGGTTGTGGTCGGAACGGCGGATCGGTGCTGCACTTCTGAACGCGGCCGTCGGCGTGCAGGAAGATTCCGGAGCCGGCTCGGCACCCGACGAATTACAGGACCGGCTCTTCGCCTTCCTTGCCGGTGCAGGCGGCCGGGTCACCTTGCAGCGCGAAGTCCGCGGGCATCTCACCGATGCGGTCGTGGAGGACTCGGGCGGAGTCGAGACAGCTGTCATCCTGGATCGCGGCGTACACGAAGGTGTGGATCCGGCACGACATCTCCGACTGATGCTCCGCCATAGGGACATCCGAGCGGACCCCGAACAGCCCATGAGCGCAGTGCGGATCCCGGCGTGGATGCTCTACCGCTCGGCCCGATGACAGCGCAGCCGACGCCGACTGTGAGGACCGAGCCGGGCAAGACCACTCGCACCGGCAGGCACCCGCCGGGGGCAGAGAACTCGTCGTAGTGATCAGAGGCCTGTAACTATTCTTCGCGCGGGAACGACCATCAGGTTGCCTCTTCGTGGCGTATGTGCGGCCCATATCGACGCGAGAACGGTGAATGTTCGGCCGGTTCGTCCGCTCGGTCGCCTCGGCGTTGATCCCCGGTCACCCGGCAGGCTTCCGGGCTAACATCCGAAAGCGCCCGTCTGTAGAACAACAGGTCAGCGGGCTCAGTACGCACCCGACCAGCTGAGTCGGCCGACGATCGAGGAGCATTTGTGGGGGCTCTCCTACCGACCTTGCAGGCCAACCGGCTGCGTGAAGGTTTGACCGATTACCTGGCGACCACCTTCGCGCTCACCGACCCGGATACCCAGGCCGCGCTCAGCGATTTCGTCGGCGATGCCAGGGACGGTATGTTCAAGGGCCCCTATGTCCGGTTACGTCTGCCCTTCGCCCCGGCCCGCGGCAACTGGGGTATGCACCTGGACTGGCTGCCGGACGACTTCGTGCCCTACGGGCATCAGGCCAAGGCGTTCGAGCGGTTGTCGACCAAGTTCCGGACACGCCCCCAGCCGACATTGGTGACCACGGGGACCGGTTCCGGTAAGACGGAGTCGTTCCTCATCCCGATCCTCGATCATGTCGTGCGCGCCAAGAAGCAGGGCGTGGCGGGGATGAAGGCGCTGATCATCTATCCGATGAATGCGCTGGCCAACGATCAGGAGCAGCGGCTGGCGAGGCTGATCAGCGCGCATCCGGAGCTCTCGGGTGTCACGGCCGGCCTGTACACCGGCGAGCAGAGCTCGGGCGGGCGAACCCTGGTCTCGGCGGAGGGCTTGATCACCGATCGGCGGCTGATGCACGATTCGCCGCCGGACATCTTGCTCACCAACTACAAGATGCTCGATCATCTGCTGCTGCGACCCGACCGTGCCGCGATGTGGCGGCAGTCTGCGGAATCGCTGCAGTATGTGGTGCTCGACGAGTTCCACACCTACGACGGCGCTCAGGGCACCGATGTCGCGATGCTGCTACGCCGTCTCGGGTTGGTGGTGAAATCGTATTGGAACGAGTCGTCACAGGTCGCCGACGAGGACCGGGCACGGCCGCTGGGCCTTATCACACCGGTGGCCACCTCCGCGACCCTCGGCGGTGGGGGCGAACCGACTGCCATGCTCGAGTTCGCGCACACCGTTTTCGGTGAGGTGTTCGGAAAGGAATCGCTTGTCGAGGAAACCCGGGTCGAGCTCCAGGACTGGCTGGCAGATCGCGATGCCGGCCTCGATCGCCGCTATGTCCCGATCGCCCCGTCCGCGGAGCAGGCGGTCAACGATCTCGACGCCTTCAGCAGCCGCTCCCCCAACAACGCGTACCTCGCGGCCGCGGTCCTCGCGACTCTGTTCGAGCGCACCGGCGACGAGCATCCGACTTTCCCGGAGCTGGCCGCCGAACTGCGCCGCCTGGACGAGACCGAACAGCTGGATCTGCTGAAGAAGCATCACTGGTTCGCCCGGCTACTCGACCGCTCGACCGAGGCCATCTCCTTGGCCGAGTTGGCGGCGAGGACCTTGTCCGTGTCATCCGCCGAACGCGATAACCAGCGCGGCCGGGCGATCCGGCAGCGATACCTGGACTATGTATTCGCGGCGCTCTCCCATCTGCGAGCCGAGATCGGGCGTTCGGCGTTGAATGTCGATGTGCATCTATGGGTCCGGGAGCTGTCCCGGATCGACCGGGAGCTTTCGTCCACCACCCAGTTCCGCTGGGCCGACGACGGCGACACCGAGAGCAGTGGTGCCGAGTATGCGCCGGCGCTGTTCTGCCGGCATTGCGGACGCTCCGGCTGGGGTGTGCGGCTGGCACCCACCGGGTACGCGCTGGACCCCGACCAGTCATCCGTCCGCGCCCAGCACCTTTCGGGCAACGCCAGGATTCGTGCCTTGATCTCCGCTCCGGTCGAAGCAGAACAGGCCCCGGCGGTGCAGGATCTGCGGTGGCTGCGCATCGAGGACCGCGAGGTCGGCGACGAGGTGCCGGATCCGGAGAGCACGGAGGTACTGGAGGGACGAGTGTTGCCCGTCCTCGCATTGCACGGGCCCGCGGCCGACGACGATTCCACGAAGGATGTGTGTCCGGCGTGTAATACGGCCGACGGGATCCGGTTCCTCGGTAGCGCGGTCGCCACTCAGCTCTCGGTGGCGCTGTCGACCATGTACGGGGACGCCGAACTGAACGCCGACGAGAAGAAGGCGCTCATGTTCACCGACAGCGTGCAGGACGCCGCGCATCGCGCGGGATTCGTCCAGGCCCGCTCGCACACGTTGAGCCTCCGGTCCACACTGCGGAACGCACTGGGCGAGAGAATCACCGGGGCCGAAATGCTCACACTCACCGAACTGTGCGACGCGGTGATCGACCGTGCGGGCGACGACCCGACCCGGCGATATCACCTGCTCGCGCCCGATATCGTCGAGCGCGACGAGTTCGGGGCGTTCTGGCAGGCCGAGGCGAACGCGGCCAAACGCCGGGAGGCGACGAAGAAGGTCCGGCGCCGGGTTCAGTTCGATATCGACCTGGAATTCGGACGGCAATCGCGACTCGGCCGCACCCTCGAGCTCACCGGGAGTGTGGTCGCCGAGGTCGATCTCGGCTCACCGGGCCGAGTGGCCCGGCTGGGTGTCCAGGCGCTCGACAACACCGAATACCAGCTGACGCTGAGGGATATCGACGCCGCGGCGATCACCCGGTGGATCCGGGGCACGGTTGAACGGATGCGGATCCAAGGCGCGATCCGGCATGTCTGGCTCGACAAATACGTCCAGCGCGACGCCAACCGCCGCTGGGTCTGGGGTGGGCGCCCGCTGGGTGAAGGTATGCCCGCGTTCCCCAAGGGCCGCCCCGCCCCGGCCTTCCCGGCGGTCGGTGCACGAGCCGTCCCCGAGGGCTTCGACGCGATTACGGCACCTTCATCGTGGTACGCGCTGTGGGCGTCGCGGTGCCTAGGGGTCGCACCGTTCGACGGCGGATTCCTGGCCCGCTCGTTGTTCGCCGTCCTCGCCGACGAGCGCATCCTCACCACCGTGACCACCGAGAAGGCGCTCACCGCGTACCAACTGAGCGAGGACGGCATCCGGGTCGGCGCGCCGAGCCTCGACGATCTCGAGGCAGGCCTGCACCTCCTTGTCTGCGGTGTCTGCCAGACACAGAATCCGGGTACTGCCGCGGTGGTCGATCAACTCGATGGGGCGCCGTGCATGCTCAGCCGCTGCCCCGGCACCCTGCACCGCGCCCCGAAATCCGACAACTTCTACCGCGGCCTCTACGACCGCTCGGAGATGAAGCGGGTGGTGGCGCGCGAGCACACCTCTCTTCTGCCGCCCAAGGTGCGCCAAGACTATGAGACCAAATTCAAGCAGCGCAGTATCGACCCCACCGCACCGAACGTCCTGGTCGCCACACCCACCCTCGAAATGGGTATCGATATCGGTGATCTGTCGACGGTCATGCTCGGCTCGCTGCCACGTACCGTCGCCTCGTATCTGCAGCGGGTCGGCCGGGCCGGGCGTCTCACCGGCAATTCGCTCATCCTCGCCTTCGTCCGCGGGCGCGGCGAGCATCTGCCGAAACTGTACGATCCGACCTCGGTCATCTCGGGCGACGTCCGCCCACCCGCGACCTTTCTCACCGCCGAGGAAATCCTGCAACGCCAGTACATCGCGCATATCGTCGACCAGCTGGCGCGGCGGCCCGGAGCCCAGGATCCGATCGAAGCCCGCGCGGTCCTCGGCAGTTTCGACGAAGGCACGTGGATGGCCGGACTGATCGGACTGGCCGATCTGAAAGCCGACGAACTCGTCGAGGGCTTCCTGGACCAGTTCGGCAGCCTTCTCCCGGCAGCGCCTCGCGAGGCGTTACGCATCTGGGCGACACCGACAGAGCCGGGCGAGCCCAGCGCGATGGTTCGCCAACTACGCGAAGCCGTGCACCGGTGGAACCTCGACGTCACCGAACTCACCGAACGCCGGACCGCGGTCGACGCCGCCCTACCCGAGTTCGAACAGCGCGCCAACTCCCCAGCAGCCACCGACGACGACAAACGCGACCTGCGCTCGGCGCGGGCGACTCTGCGCCTGCTGGGCAAACACCTCCACGACCTCACCCGCGAACACTGGGTCGGCGTCCTCGAACGCTACGGGGTACTGCCCAATTACACGCTCCTCGACGATTCGGTCACCTTGGATGTGGGCATCACCTGGTTCGATCCGGAGAGTAAGGAGTACCAGGGTGATACGGAGAGTTACCGCCGCGGCGCCCGGGTTGCGCTGACCGAATTGGCTCCCGGATCCACGTTCTACGCGCAGGGCCTGGCAGTGAAGATCGACGCCGTGGATCTGGGCGCTGGAGAGGCCAATATCCATCTCTGGCGTATGTGCCCGCAATGCGGCTGGGCAGGCACCGAGGTGGCTGCGGAAAGCGCGCTGCCGCCGGGCCGGTGCCCCCGCTGCGGCACCGCGGCCATCGCCGATGTGAGCCAGCAGTTGCAGGTCGTGGAGATGGCGAAGGTGTCAGCGGAAGTACGTAGAGATGAGGCCGCGATCACCGATTCTCGCGACGAGCGCCAACGCGAAACGTATGCGGTGGTCACCGCGGCCGATATCGACCCGGACAATATCGCTCGCCGCTGGTTCGCCACCGAATACGACTTCGGTGCGGAATATCTGCGCCGGATCGATATCCGCTGGCTCAACCTGGGTAGGCGCACCTCGCAGGGCGGGCGGCGCACCATCGCCGGATCCGAGATCACCACGGGCCTCTTCCGCGTCTGCTCGGGCTGCGGCCAGCTCGATCGCGTCGCCGGCCGCAACGATCCGCACGAACATCGCAGCTGGTGTAGGTACCGCAAGGCCGCCAACGAGGAGCACGTCCGCGAGATCGCCCTGGCGCGCACGCTACGAACCCAGGCCGTGCTTCTGCACGTGCCGGCTTTCCTGCGTTACGACTCGTTCGCCTACCCCAGCCTGAGCGCGGCAATCCTGCTCGGGCTGCGCCAGGTGATCGGCGGATCACCCGAGCATCTGGATGTCGTCACCATCACCGATGCCCTGTACGACCGCAACCAGCAGGCCCTGCTCATCCACGACACCGTGCCCGGCGGAACCGGTTACCTCGCCGAATTCGCCGATCCGGAAAAGGTGTGGTCGGCGCTGCGCGCTGCCCGGGAAGTCCTGCGCAATTGTTCCTGCGCCGACGAAGCCCGGCTTGCCTGCCACAACTGCCTGCTGCCGTTCACCACACCGCACGAGCTCGACAAGGTCTCCCGCAGAACCGCGGCCAAGATCCTCGACTTCATCTTGGGAGCGCAGGAGGCGGACCCGGTATGGGAGACATGGCGGGAATCTATCGTCGAAGAGACACCGGCGAAACCGGCAGCCGGCCTGGAGTCTCCGCTCGAGCGGGAGTTCTACATCGCTTTCCTGGACCGATTGCGCACTCTCGGGGCCACCATCAAGGAAACGCCCGGCACCTACGCCAACAAGGCCACGATCACCGTGCCTGGTAAAAAGATCCGCACCTGGACGCTCACCCCGCAGGTCCAGATGGGCAACAGTGTCCCCGATTTCGAGCTGAAGACCACCGACCCGGAGATCCCGGTGATCGCATTATTCGCCGACGGACACGCCTACCACGCCACGGCGGAGAACAACCGGATCGCTGACGATGCCCGTAAACGAGCGATCCTGCGATCGGGTGGGGTACTGGTCTGGTCGTTCGGGTACGAGGACCTGCAACGATTCACCGGGCAGAAAAAACAGGTAGCGCCCACGTGGCATATGAAGAAGCTGGCCGAACTCACCATGAAGCAGGGCAATCTCCGGCCCGCGGTGTTCGACCTCGTCAAGTCCGACCCGATCACCCAGTTGTTCCGCTTCGTGGACGACCCCGAACTCGAAGCATGGGCGGCCGTCGGCCGCTGGTTGCCGCTGATGTTCATGCGCGACAGCCGCCACAAGGGTGACAGCGATGAACTGGCCAACTGGGCCCTGAACCTGCTCGACGACGCGAACGCGCAGATCCCGGCAGGCCAGTACGCCTGCTGGTCCTATACCGACGGACCGTTGACCGTCACCGCCGCCCTGCGCACGGACAACGGCACGAGTACCGCCGTCCTACTGCTCGACGACCGCGACGACGGGCGCGCGGTCGACCGGCGATCCGCCTGGCAGGAATGGCTACGGCTGTCGAACTGGTTCGGGTTGTACGACGCCCACCTCATCACCAGCCGTAATCTGCTGACCGATGAGACGCCCACGCCGACGACAACCACCGAGGCCGATACCTCCGACCTGAGCCCACAGTGGCAGACCCTGTACACGGACAGCATCTCCGATCAGGAGCGATCTCTCATCCGTGAACTGGCATCGGCCGGTACGCCTCTCCCCTCGCAGGGTTTCGAGACAGACGACGGTGAAGTCGTCGATATCGCCTGGCCGGGGCCACGTGTCGGTGTGCTGTTCGATGATGTGGCGGCAGCCGCCGATACGATTGCCGACCAAGGGTGGACCATCTGTGGACCGGAAATCGCGCCGATCGTGGCGGCCCTGACTGCGAACGGAGTGATGTGATGGCGAATATTGTCATGGCGAACCAGAACAAATCGCTTCGCGGCATCGACGGGTCGATCGCCCAGCGAGTGTTCGGCTTCCTGGAGAAACTGCAATCCGATGATACGACGCCCGGCCTGCACATCGAGCCGATGAAAGGTGCCGCGGACCGGCGGGTGCGGACCGGCCGGGTAGACCTCAACCACCGCGCCGTGCTGTTCCGCGTGGACCCCAAAGAGGGGGGCACGACCTACGTCTATATGGGCACCTGGCCCCACGATGAGGCGAATTCGATCGCCGAACGTGCCACCCTGCGGGTCAACCCGGTCAACGGAATTCTCGAGGGCATTCTCACCGAACCCGGAGCGGAAACTACGCCCGCCCCCCACGCCGCGCCGGTCGAAGAAAATGCCGCGGCCGACCGCGGGTTCCTCGCCCACGCGGGTTTCACCTACGACGCACTCACCGAGCGATTGGGACTCGATCCGGCGATCGCCGAACGCGCACTCGCCGCCTCCGACGACTACGTGATCAACGATATCGCCGCGGATATCGGTGGCTGGCAGGCCGACGCGCTGATGGATCTGGCCTGCGGTAACGCGGTCGACGAAATCCGGGAGAAGTACAGCTTTACCGATGTACCGGTCGACACCTCGGTGGACGAAGACGACCGGATCATGGAGGCACTGGACCGCCCGGCTTCGAAGATCCAGTTCACCTATATCGACGGCAACGAGGAGCTGCGCCGGGTCATCGAGGGCGGCGATTTCGCGGCCTGGCGGGTTTTCCTGCACCCCGAACAGCGCACCTACGCCGAGAAGGATTACCACGGGCCGTTCCGCCTCTCCGGCGGCGCAGGCACCGGCAAGACCGTGGTAGCCATCCATCGGGCGCGGAACCTGCTGCGCCGCAATCCGAACGCGCGCATCGTCTTGACCACCTTCAACAAGACGCTCGCCAAGAACCTCGAAAGTGACCTGCGCGCGCTGGATCCCGGTATCGAGATCGCCGACCGGCCCGGCCGGCGCGGCATCTATGTCGAGGGTATCGACAAGCTCGCCAGCGATATCGTCAAACCGGCCGACGATATCGGCCCGGCGGTGGAAGCGGTACTCGGCACCCGCACCGAGGTGTCCACAGCCCGCACCAAGCAGGACCGGGTGTGGCGGGAGGTGGTGGACTCCGTCGCCGGCGGGCTCGACCCACGACTTTCCACACCATGGTTTCTCGAAACCGAGTACACCTCGGTGATCCTCGCCAACAAAATCACCACCCTGGAGCAGTACGCACGCATCGCCCGGCCCGGCCGGGGTGTCCGGCTGACGCGGCCCCAGCGGATCGCGGTATGGAAACTCGTCGAGGCCTACCGGCGCCGGAGCAGGATGGACGACACCTTCAGCTTCCCCGAAGTGCTGGCCGTCGCCGCGGAACACCTACACCTGCGCGCGCTCTCGGGAGTCGAACATCTCGCCGACCATGTCATCGTGGACGAGGCGCAGGATCTGCACGCTACCCATTGGCGAATGCTGCGCTCTTTGGTAGCAGAAGGCACCAACGATCTTTTCATCGCCGAGGATTCGCACCAGCGCATCTACGGACAGCCCGTTGTGCTGGGGCGGCTGGGTATCAAGATCGTGGGTCGATCCCGGCGGTTGACCCTCAACTACCGGACGACGGCGCAAAACCTGCACTTGGCCATGAGCATCCTCGACGGCGCCGACTACCACGACCTGGAGGAAGGCGAGGAGTCCACCGCCGACTACCGCTCGGCGCGCAACGGGCCGAAGCCCGCTTTGCACCAATATGATTCGGTCGCCGATGAACTCCAGGCCGTGGCGGAACAGATCAAGGAGTGGCTGCAGGCGGACAACGATGCGGACCGCGACACCATCGCTGTGCTCACCCGCAGCCTCAACGACCGCAACCAGATGGTGCGTGGACTCGCCGAACGCGGGGTGGACGCCCGCGCGCTGGATGAAAACCCGCCCGTCTCCGGGTACGTCCAGGTCATGACGATGCACCGATCGAAGGGGATGGAGTTCTCCCGGGTAATCCTTGCCGGTATCGCCGAAGCCCATGTTCCCTCACGGGCCGGTTTCAATGGTGTGCCCGAGGAAGAGCGCTCCGAAGCGGACTTGCGGGAACGATCGCTCTTGTATGTCGCGACGAGCCGGGCCCGTGATCAAGTGGTGGTTACCTGGAGCGGACGGCGGTCCGAGCTGCTGGGCCGGTACACAAAGTAGCCTTCGGCGAGTCCGGCTCGCCGCAATAATCCGGCCCACCCGCCGGCCGGGGCGGCCGTCGCCGGATCCCCGGTGGCCGATGTACTCGGGCCGAGAATCTGTTCGTTGCGTCAGGCATGCCGCAGCCCGGTGGCATGCTCGCGCCCGGACGCGCCCACCGGCCGCCACCGCCAACCTGACTCGATGCCTGGGGCAGTATCCGTCGATAGCCACGCAGGCATCCACAGGACTTCCGGGTGTGGGCCGTCGCTTCGGTCCGGGCGGGAGGAGCGGTGCAGACCCGCAGCCGACCCCTTATTCATTCGGTCACATTGTCAGAATGACTGTGCCGGTAGCTGCCGGTAGGCGGTGGCTGGGTGGCTCGTTTACCTTTCGTGCGCGGTGTTCGAGCCATCCAGCCGGTCGCCGGATCATCCGTACTCTGCGGGGTTCCAGGTGCGGGTCGGCTTGTTGGTGAAGATGAACCGCAATGCCTTGATCATGATGTCACCTCCTTCCTGGGGCTCTGGCGTCCGCGAACAGGGTCTATGGGGTGCGGCGCAGGGTGAACGGCCTGGGGATCGCCGCATTGGTCACTATCGGGCGGGTGTCACCGCCACCGATGACGGACAGCGAGGTGTTCTCGGTGAGGGTGGCGACTGCTTCGGTGACCAGATCGTGGGCTACCGCGGCGCCGGCGCAGGTGAAGGGGCCGGAACTGAAGGGTACGTAGGGGCCGTTCGCGCTCGGGCGGGCCCAGCGGTCGGGCTGGAACGCGCCCGGTCTGGACCAGTGTTGTTCGTCGTGATGGAGCAGGTAGGGGCTGACGGACAGCTGGTCACCGGCCTGGAAGGCGATTCCGCCGAACTCGGTGGGCCGGGGGACGGGACGGCTGACCATCCAGGAGACCGGCCGGTGCCGTGCTGCCTCACGGACGACCCGGTCGGCGGGCCACGGCCATGGTGAGCCGGGAGAGTCGAGGCTGCCCAGCAACACCGACCAGGCGATCGAGTAGCCCAGCGGTCCCACAATGGACCGGAACATCAGCACGTACAGCTCCGCCACCGTGGTATCGGCGACCTCGTCGGGGCAGGCACCGATCACCGCGTCGAGCAGATCCCGTGGTCCGGACTCCGCAGCGTGGCCGGTAACGCTGCGCCGGGCTCGGACCTGCTCGGTCAGCACGGTCGACAGTTTCGTGCGCAGCAGCTGCGCCCGCGCCCGCTGCCACATCCGGGCCGGGCGAAGCGAGCCCACGCGTGCGTTTCTTTCCAGTAACCGCCGCAACTCGGGAGCACCATCGGGGTGCAGCAGCACGTCCGCGGTGCACCGATATATCAGCTCGACCCCGGCCGCCGGCCAGCGGGTGACGGGGGGCATTTCTATCGCCGCGGCCGCCAGTGACTCCCGGTACCTGGGCGTATGCGCCCGCAGGATCCCGCGCGCGGCGCGGCCGAATTCGACCTGGACAGACCGTGAAGGCAGCATGGACCCGAAGAACTCGGACATCCCGGCGTTGAACGCACGGTCATGCAACACCGTCAGCGCCAGACCCGTATCGCCGACACACCAGCCGCCCCATGGCAGCCGGAACACCTCCCCCGAGCTGGTTCGGCGGAGATTCTCGAGAAAATCCAACGGATCGCGCCGGAACCGGAGCATCTCTGCGAAACCCATCGAACGGTCCTCTCACGGAGAGGGTGAGCGGTTCATCAGGTGCTTTCGAGCTGGCCCATCCACTGGACCTGCGTACAAGCGCAGGCCGAACATAGCCTCTCAATTTTATCCAGCGTGTCCAGACCGGTACGGATCGCGGCGGTGAAGTCTGGATCTGTCCCGCGGCCCACGGCCATATCCAGGTGGTCGGCGTGGATGCTGCCGGGCGACGACAGTACCTCTACCACGAACGCTGGCGCCGGGACCGGGACGAGGAGAAGTTCGACCGGGTGCTCGAGCTCGCCGCCCGACTCCCCGAGTTGCGTCGGCGGCTGCACGCGGACCTGGACACTTCCGGGCTCGGCAAGCACCGTGTCGAAGCGCTGGCGATCGCCTTCGTCGATCGCGGGGTGTCCCGGAGCGGCGGCGAGGAATACGCGGAGGAGAACGGCACCTGCGGCATCGCCACCCTGCTCCGTAAGCAGGTACGCATCAGCGGCGACACTATGCAGTTCGACTATGTGGCAAAAGGTGGCAAACAGCGCCGTGTGCAGGTCAGCGATCGCCCGCTCACCCGGGCCTGCCGCGCACTGCGGCGCTGCCGAGCCGACAGCGAGCGACTGCTGCTCTATCGAGAGGGGGCGGGGAACCGCGAGCTGCGCGCCGAGGACGTCAACGCCCGGTTCAAAGGGGTCACCGCGCCCGATTACACCGCCAAGGATCTGCGTACCTGGCAGGCCACGGTGCTCGCCGCCGCCGGTTTCGGCGCGACCGAGCGGCCCGCCTCGACACGTGGCCGGAAACTCGCACGGCAAGAGGTCTTCGCGCAGGTCGCCGAAGCGCTCGGCAATACGCCCGCGGTGGCGCGGGAATCGTATGTGGATCCCCGTGTCGTCGAGGCATTCGAGGACGGCTCGACGATCGCCGCGCTGCGGCGCGCGAACCGACTGGACGACGACCGGGACCGCACCGAAATCATCGAACGAGCAGCACTCCGGTTGTTGCGGAAGCAGGCCGGGTGATCGTTGGCGGTCGAGGCCCGGCCCGACCGAATACCGGGGTGCGGACTACACTCCCCGGTCGGGCGATCACAGCCGACGCAATGACAGAGGCGAAAACTCAGCCCGACAGATGCAGTGGGTCGGCCCAATATTGTGGGCTGCGACCGTAGTGCGGCGTCGAATACGCGCGGTCCCATGTCGCGCCGGCGGCGATGAGCTCGCGCCACGGCGCGACCTCGACATACATGACCCGCATCGAGTTCAACGATCCGGTGTGCAGATCGGGTCCGTCGGTGGTGACCGCGTCCTCGGCGACGGCGACGTCGAAATTTCGCTCCAGAGCGGCGCGGACAGTCGCCTCCACGCAGACGTTGGTCTGCAATCCGCATACGATCAGACGGTCGGCGCCGAGCGTGCGCAGGACGGGTTCGAGTTCGGTGTCGGCGAAGAAGCTGTGCCGGGTTTTGTCGAGCACCGGCTCCCCCGGTTCCGGTGCGACGGCATCCATGATCTGCGAACGCCACAGCTTCTCCTGCTCGGACAGCACCGGCAGCCGATCAGCGCGACTCGCGCGGTGCCGGGCCGACCGCGGTGTCATCGCCGAAGAGGACACCTGGCGCGAATAGATCACCGGTATCCCCTGCGACCTCGCCTCGTGGATCAACGACCGGCATTCGGCCACCACCTCGTCCCGCCGCCACAGCGGTGGCCACCCGTAGGCGTCCCGCACATCCTGCACCAGATACGAGTTCTGCACGTCCACCACGAGCAATACCAACGACCCCACGAGCACCCCTTGTGTATCGAAAGCCGCTGTGCCCCATAGCCTCCAGCAGCAGGCAAACTCCCATTATGGGCTGCCGACCGGACCGGCGGCGCGCATCCGGGCTCATCGGCGGAGCCGGGGCACGGATCTGCGGGCATATCCCGCGGCCGGTGCGGGAATTCGACACCTGTGCCACCTCTGCTGCGCAGAGAGGTGACGACAACTCACCCACGGCCCGGAAGGAGACCGTCCGGGCAGTGCAGCCGGTGGCCTCGTCCATCGGTAACGTCAGTGTTCGAGGAGGTGTTCGGTGCGGTGAACACGGAAATAATCCGGGCGAGGCAGGAACGACGGCGCGTGATCGTGGCCGCGGCATCCGGGTTGTTCGCCGCCTGCGGTTATCGGGCGGCGAGTATGGACGAGATCGCCTGCCGGGCGGGGATCAGCAAACCGGTCCTGTACAAATCGTTTTCGAGCAAGCTCGAACTCTATCTGGCGGTTCTGCACGAGGCAGTACAGGTATTGCGCGCCACGCTCACCGCGGCATTGGCCTCCGCCCGGGATATGCAATCGGTCGTGGTGGCGACGGTGACCGCGGTGTTCGACTTCGCCGACAACCATGCGCGCAGCGCTGCTCTGCTGGCCGGTGCGGCCGACGCCGAGGAGCCGTCGGCGCAGCGTATGGCACGGCAAGCCACCATGATCTGCACTGATGCCCTGTTGCAGGCGCTGGCGCCGTCCGCCTCGCCGCGGGCCGAGCGGGGATGGCTGATCGCGGCGGAGATGGTCGGGATCGCGCAATCGTGCGCGCGCGACTGGGTGGTGACCGGCAAGCGATTGCCCAAGAACGAAGCCGTCGCCACGACCGCCGGTTTGTGCTGGTCCGGCCTGGCCGGTGTCCAATTGGCGCCGAAGAGCCCGGTCCCCGCCGGGGACTGAGCTCCGTTCCACGGTGGGAGCGGAGAATACCCGGCCGACTCGTATCCGAGCGGATGCCGGCACGAACTGTCCGGACTCGTCGAGGTCGACCACGCGACGACCCTGCGCAGCCGTCGGCGCTACATACTCGCCGCCGCGCGGTGGCGCCGCGACATCCGGCTCCACCGCGCCGACGGGCCGGTATGTTCGCGCACGTGCAATACAAGGGTCATCGTGTGATGTAGATCACTAAATTAGCTGTCACGTTCCCTTGGCCCGCTCTGTCCAATAGCCGACCCCAACGGACGAGCCCCTTCAGGGAGAGAACGATGAACACCCACACCGCCCACGAGATCGTTGTCCTCGGCGCCGGCTACACCGGTCTGATCGCCGCCGCCCGCCTGGCCCGCTACACCCGCAGACTGAACACCCGCATCACTGTGGTGAACCCTTCTCCCCGCTTCACCGAGCGGCTGCGCATGCATCAGGTCGCCGCGGGCCAAGAACTGGCCGACTTCCGGATCCCGGATCTACTGGCGGGGACCGGCGTGGAATTCCACCGGGCCGCGGCGACCGCCATCGACACCGCCGGCCGCACCGTCAGCCTCGACGACGGCGCGGTCCTGCACTACGACCGGCTGGTCTACGCCCTCGGCAGCACCACCGATACGCGCGCTGTCCCGGGTGCGGCGGACCACGCCTGGACCCTCGACAACCCCGCCCTGGCCCATCATTTCGCACAGCGGCTACCCGAAATCGACGCAGTGGGCGGCACCGTCACCGTCTGCGGGGGCGGACTCACCGGCATCGAGGCGGCCGCCGAGATCGCCGAGGCACATCCCGGGCTGACGGTCGCCCTGATCAGCGCGGCCGAACCCGGCACCATGATGGGTGAGAAGGCCCGCGCCTACCTGAACCGGGCGCTGGACCGGCTGGGCGTGGTCCGCACGGTCGGGGTGAAGGTCACCAAGGTGCTTCCCGACGCCGTGCGGCTGGACACCGGCGAGGTCGTCGCCTCGGATCTGACCCTGTGGACCACCGGCGTACGAGTGTCGCCGCTCGCCGCCACGGCCGGAATCGCGACCGATGCGAAAGGACTCATCATCACCGACGCCACTCTGCGCTCGGTATCGCACCCGGAGATCCACGCCGTCGGAGACGCCGCCCGCGTGCGGCAGGCATGGGGGCAGCTACACGGCACCTGCCAAAGCGGTGTGGTCACCGCGGACTACACCGCCGCCGCCATAGCGCGAATCCTGCGCGGAAAAATAGTGAAGCCGCTGCGCTTCGGCTACTTCCACCAGCCGGTGAGCCTGGGCCGGAAGGACGCGGTCGTCCAGTTCACCCACGCGGACGACACCCCGAACAGGTGGTATCTCCGGGGCAGGGCCGCGGCGATCTACAAGGAACAGGTCAGCAGCAGCCCGACAGTGGCCGCCAGGGCGAGCCGCTATGTGAAGATCCCGGTACAGCTGTCGAAGGGCGGCCGCGCCACCCGGAAGACCGTATGACCAGCCGGGGTCCGTGGGGCCGGGGAAAGGCACAGCTCCTCGGCCCCCGCGGAATACGAACCTCCGACCGATAGGACAGCACCGTGTCAGAGCGCAACACCCACCAGTCGCTCCCGGAGCCCGGGCTGCCCGGCGAGCCGATCGACCCGTTCGTCGAACACCGTCGGCTGCTCTTCGGTACCGCCTACCACCTTCTGGGCAGTGTCGCCGACGCGGAGGACATCCTGCAGGACACCTGGCTGAAATGGCGTGCGGTGGACCAGGCGTCGGTGGCTCATCCGAAGGCCTACCTGGTGCGCACGGTGACCAACCTCGCGCTCAACCATCTCACCTCCGCCCGGGCCGCCCGCGAAACCTATATCGGTCCCTGGATCCCCGAACCGGTGATCACCGCACCGACCGCCGCCGAGGAGAGCGAAATGGCCGATACCGTGTCGACGGCGATGCTGGTCGTCCTCGAAACCCTCAATCCCGTGGAGCGCGCCGTATTCGTCCTGCGTGAGGTCTTCGGCTACTCCTATGCCGAGATCGGCGGCTTCCTCGACCGTCCCGAGGCCACCGTCCGCCAGATCCTGCATCGCGCCCGCTCGCATGTGCATGCCCGCCGTCCCCGCTTCGACGCGGACGATACGGCACGCGCACAGATCACCGAGAAGTTCCTGGCGGCCTGCGACGGCGGCGACCTCACCGCGCTCATGGAACTGCTCGCACCGGAAGTGACGCTGTGGAACGACGGCGGCGGTATCGTCACCGCGGCCCGCCGACCGCTCCACGGACCCGATCATGTCGCGCGCTGGCTACTGGGTGTCCTGGCCAAACCGGACTCCGCCGGTATCCGCCTCGAACCCGTGGTCGTCAACGGCGAGCTGAGCATCATCGGCACGATCGGCGACTACCGCATCGGCGCCCTCACCTACGACATCCGCGACAGCCGCATCGAGAACATCCGCTTCCAGGTCAATCCGGAGAAGCTGCGCGGTATCCAGGCGGACTGAAACCTCGCACCACCGAGGAAAATCGGCTGCCGGGTCCGGACCGATATGGTTCGGAAAGGGTAGGGGGGGCGATCAGCCCTGGTTGGTTTCGTCCACGATCCACGCGGCGATCTGGGCACGGGAGGTGAACCCCAGCTTGGTGAGGATGTTCTCCACGTGCCCTTGGGCAGTGCGTGGTGAGACAACGAGTTCGGTGGCGATCTGCCTGTTGCTGAGGCCTCGGGCGACCAGTGCGGCGACCTGCCGCTCACGTTTGGTCAACCGGGCGGGCCGGTCGGGGCCGGCGGTCCGGCCGGTGGATTGTTCGCGCAGTGCGTAGGCCTGCGCCGCGGACACGCTCATCGTGCGACCTCGCTCGAATGCCGCATCGAACTCGGTATCGCCGAGAGTTTCTCGCGCCGACTGCTCGCACTCCTCGTGGAAGTGCGACAGCGTATCGAAGACGCGGCCGCGGCTGCCTCCGGCCGGCCAGAGGTGACGAGCGGCTCCCATGAGCACCGCGGCCCGCTCCGCCTCCCGGCGGTGGCAGGCGACCCACGACAACGCTTCGAGGCAGAAGGTCACCACCATGTGGCTGTTGAGCGGGCGGTCGACGCGCAGAGCTTCCTCGAGCAGCTCCTGCGCGCGGTCGACGTTGCCGCGGCGCCATTCGGCGACGGCCAGGCCCCGCATGGCCAGCGCGCGATACAGTATCCCTCCGCACCCTTCGGTGATAGCGATCACCCGCTGCTGGTGCTCGATCGCTTTCTCCGTATCACCCTGCAGTTCGTATGTCATTCCCCGCAAGGACAATGCGTGAATATGGAGATGGCCGGTGAGGTCCGAACGGTAGACCTCGATGGCGGCCTCCAGCAGCGGTGCGGCACGCGCGGGATCGCCACTGAGCAGGGCCAAGTCTGCTGCCGCGTGGTTCATCTGCGCCTGCAGCATCGGCGTCGGGTCGCGTTCCGCCAGCACCCGGCCCTCCTGGAGGAGTGTCGCCGCGGATCGGAAATCGCCCTGCGCCGCCGCCAGATCGATGGCGACGCGCAGTGCGCCCACCCGGTCGGGGATCGAGGTAGCGCCGGGGTGGGCGAGAACCCGTTCGATCCAGGACCGTCCTTCCCCGTGGAAGCCGCGGAACACCCAGAACTCCCACAGCGCGGACGCTGTTTGCAGGCCTGCTTCCGCTGCTTCCTCGGTGTCCTCGGCCAATGCGGATTCGAGCGCCTCGCGCAGATTGGGGTGCTCGCGCTCGAGCCGAGCGATCCAGCCGGGCTGCGCCCGGCCGATCCATCCGGCCTCCGCGTCCAGCGCCAGCCGCCGGTACCAGGCCCGATGCCGTCGGCGCAGCTCCTGGTACTCGCCGGATTCCCGCAACTTGGATCGACCGTAGTCCCGCAGTGTCTCCAGCATCCGGAACCGCACGACGGAACCCGACTCTTCCCGTATCAGTATCGACTTGTCCACCAGGCCGGAAAGCACATCGACGATCTCGGCCGGTGCCGAGTCGACAGTGCACACCTGCTCGACCGCATCCAGGCCGCAGCTACCGGCGAACACCGATAAGCGGGCCCACGCCCGCTGTTCGGCCTGCGAACACAGGTCGTAGCTCCAATCCAGGCACAGCTTCATCGACTGCTGCCGGGTCGGCGCGGTGCGGAAGGAACCGGTGAGCAGCTCGTATCGGTCCGTCAGCCGGGCCAGGATCTGGTCCGGCGACAACGTGCGGATGCGCGCGGCGGCGAGCTCGATCGCCAGCGGCACGCCGTCCAATCTGGCACAGATCCTGGTCACCGCGACCATATTGTCCTCGGTCAGCTCGAATCCCGGTACCACCGCCGCGGCACGCTCGACGAACAGCGTCACCCCGTCGAAGCGGGGCAGCCCCTTCAGCGACGGTCGATGATCCGGATCCGGGACTGTCAACGGCATCACCCGCTGGGTGATTTCGCCGGCGATCTTCAACGGCTCGCGGCTGGTGATGATGGTCCGCACCCCCGGGCACGAGGCCAGCAGCGCCTCGGTCAGCTCGGCGACCGCCTCCACGACCTGCTCACAGTTGTCCAGGACGATCAGCGTTTCGCGGGACCACAGGTGGTGTATCAGAGTCTCGAGCAACGGCCTCGTCGAGTCGTCCCGGACACCGAGCGTTGCCGCCACGGTGTCGACCAGGAGCCCGGGATCGGACACGAGAGCCAGATCGACCAGCCACACTCCGTCGGCGAAATCGCGCTGTACCTGGGACGCGGCCTTCAGCGCCAACCGCGATTTGCCCACGCCGCCGGTACCGACGAGCGTGACCGAACGCGACCTCGACAGATGGTTCTTGACCTCGGCCAACTCGGCACGCCGATCGACGAGACCGGTCAGCTCCAGCGGCAGATTTCCGCCGGAATTCTCGCCGACCGGCTCCGCCTGCCGGCCACCTTGTGCCGCGCTGCTGGACAGCGAGCGTTCGGGACCGGGATGGGTCAGCAGTGCCAATTCGCCCGTCGAACTCCCACGGCGCCGCTGTATTCGCCGGACGGCTTCGCCGAACTCCGCGGCGGAGGGGCGTTCGCGGCGATCCCGCCTCATCGCCCTTTCCACCAGCGTCGACACCTCGTCGTCGATACCGCGCTGCCGCAGGTCCGGCAGGTCATGGGTGGTGATCCGCAGGAACTGCGTCACCATGTTCTCGCCCCGACGCCGCTCGAAGGCGGCATGCCCGGTCAACGCGCAGAACAGGGTCGCGCCGAGCCCGTAGACATCGGCTTCCGGCGTCGACGGCTGTCCCTCGAGCACCTCAGGTGCGGTGAACGCGGGGGAGCCGGTCACTGTGCCGGCGGCCGTCTCGAACCCGCCACCGATATGCGCGATGCCGAAATCGGTCAATGCCGGCTCGCCGAAATCGGTGAGCAGAATATTGCCCGGTTTCACATCCCGATGCACAATCCCGAGCCGGTGAGCTGCCTCGAGCGCGCCGGCGATCTTCGATCCGATCCGCAGCGCATTCTCCGACGAAAGCGGGCCATACCGGCGAATCCACATATCGAGAGACCCCGAGGGGTGAAAGGGCATCACCAGATAGGGGCAGCCGCCGGAGAGTGCGCCCACTTCCAGCACGGTCACGATATTCGGATGCCCGGTCGAGCGGCCCATCGCCCGCTGCTCCCGCAGAAATCGGGCCCGATTGTCCTCGTCGAACCCCGCGGTGAAAACCTTCACCGCCACGATCCGGTCCAGTTCCGGCTGCCGGCAGCGGTACACCACCCCGAATCCACCCCGCCCGATTTCTACAGCATCCAGGTAACCGGCCGCAGCCAACTCGGCGCGAAACGAAATCGTCTCGCGCTGCGTGCGGAGTGGGTCATCACCGCTCATCGGTGAATTCGGCCCGGGGAGCGTTGTGCGAAGCGAAAGAAACCATAGGCTCACCTCTTGCCCGCTCCACTATATCCCCGGCCGGAGAAAACCCCCGCTGCCCGGTTCGGTATGCGGAAAAATGCGCTCAGCGCTTACTCGCGCACACCCGCCTCACTTCTTTACCGGGTGTCGCTGCCCGATTTCTTCAGGCCGTTCGGGCAAGGTTTAGCCGGACGCGGCGTGGGTACCGGCGCGGGCACCGGTGGCTCGGATGAAGGAGAGCGCATGGCAGTGACACCGTCTCGACCCGCAGAGCTCACCCCCACCCGCCCGTTTCCGGCGCGGGTGGGTCCGAAGGGTTCGGCCATCCGGAAACTGGTGACCACGACCGACCCGAAATTGCTGGGCATCATGTACCTGGCCTCGGCAACGGCGTTCTTCCTGATCGGCGGGTTGATGGCGCTGCTGCTGCGCGGGGAACTGGCCCGCCCCGGGCTGCAATTCCTGTCGCCGGAACAGTACAACCAGCTGTTCACCATGCACGGCACGATCATGCTGCTGTTCTATGCCACGCCGGTGGTGTTCGGTTTCGCCAATGCGGTCCTGCCGCTCCAGATCGGGGCGCCGGATGTGGCGTTTCCCCGCCTCAATTCCCTGAGCTATTGGCTGTATCTGTTCGGCGCCACCATGGCGACCGCCGGATTCGTCACTCCGGGCGGCGCGGCCGATTTCGGCTGGACGGCATATTCGCCGCTCACCGATTTCCTGCACTCACCGGGTGTCGGCAGCGATCTGTGGATCATGGGTCTGGCCGTCTCCGGCCTGGGCACCATTCTCGGTGCCGTCAACATGCTCACCACGGTGGTGTGCCTGCGCGCGCCGGGCATGACGATGTTCCGGATGCCGATCTTCACCTGGAATATCGTGGTGACCAGCATCCTGGTGCTGCTGGCGTTTCCGATCCTCACGGCGGCGCTCATGGCGCTGGCCTACGACCGGCGCCTGGGCGGTCATATCTATGATCCCGGTGTCGGCGGCGTCCTGCTGTGGCAGCACCTGTTCTGGTTCTTCGGCCATCCGGAGGTCTACATCATCGCGTTGCCGTTCTTCGGCATCGTCTCCGAGATCTTTCCGGTCTTCAGCCGCAAACCCATTTTCGGCTACACCGCGCTGGTCTTCGCGACCATCGGCATCGGTGGCCTGTCGATGGCGGTGTGGGCCCACCACATGTACGCCACCGGCGCGGTACTGCTCCCCTTCTTCTCGTTCATGACGTTCCTCATCGCCGTGCCGACCGGCGTGAAATTCTTCAACTGGATCGGCACCATGTGGAAGGGACAGCTCACATTCGAAACACCGATGCTGTTCTCGGTGGGATTCCTCGTCACGTTCCTGTTCGGTGGGCTCTCCGGTGTCATCCTGGCCAGTCCGCCCCTGGACTGGCACGTGCACGACAGCTATTTCGTGGTGGCGCATTTCCACTACGTACTCTTCGGCACCATCGTGTTCGCGACCTTCGCCGGTATCTACTTCTGGTTCCCCAAGATGACCGGCCGGCTCATGGACGAACGTCTCGGCCGCCTCCACTTCTGGACCACCTTCCTCGGCTTCCACACCACCTTCCTGGTCCAGCACTGGCTCGGCGCCGAGGGCATGCCCCGGCGTTACGCCGACTACCAGGCCGACGACGGCTTCACCGCTCTGCACACCGTGTCCACCATCGGCTCGTTCGTGCTCGGCATCTCGATGATCACGTTCGTGTGGAATGTCTTCAAGAGCTACCGTTACGGCGAGGTGGTCACCGTGGACGATCCGTGGGGGTACGGCAACTCCCTGGAATGGGCCACCAGCTGCCCGCCGCCGCGGCACAACTTCTACGAACTGCCCAAAATCCGCAGCGAACGCCCCGCCTTCGAACTGCACTACCCGCACATGTCCGAACGCATCCGCAAAGAATCCCATATCGGCCGCAGCAGTCACGGCGCCGGCGCGGAACTGTCCCAACCCCCCGCCCCCACCACCGGTGGCGCTGCCTCCGACTGACCCGACCGCCGACACCGGATCCCGGGCCACCCGGTGTGGAGGGTGCCGCCCACCCGGGCTTCGCCGACGTGGTGGTCGGGACTACCCATCTCCCGATCGGCCGCACCCGGGAGATGCGATCGCCAAGGGCGACCGTGTGAGCCACCTGCGTCCGCGTACGGGTGCCGCTTCCCGGTGGCACAGGCCCAGGTGGTCGTGCATATTGAGGGCATGAAGTACGTCTTGCTGATCTGTGACGACGAGACGGCGTCGCCGAGCCCGGCGGAAATAGCCGCGGATCCGGCACATCGGGCGTATGCGGCGGAATTGGATCGCCGGGGTGCCCGGCGCGGCGGGGCGCGGTTGCGTCCGGTGGCGGACGCGACGACGGTGCGGGTGCGGGGCGGGGAAACGCTGGTGTCCGACGGCCCGTACGCGGAGACCAAGGATTTCATCGGCGGCATCGATATCATCGAATGCGCGGACCTGGACGAGGCGATCGAACTCGCGGCGCGTCATCCCTACGCCCTGCACGGATCGATCGAGGTCCGCCCCGTGTGGGAATGACCGCGCCATTTGCGGTGCGGGCCGCGGTGGACCGGGCCTATCGCAACGAATGGGGTCAGCTGGTCGCGACCTTGATCGGGGACACCGGGGATTGGGATCTGGCCGAGGACTGCGCGCAGGAGGCGTTCGCCGCGGCGCTGTCCACCTGGGCCCGCGATGGTGTGCCCGACCGGCCGGGGGCCTGGCTCACCACTACGGCGCGCAATCGCGCGACCGACCGGCTGCGCCGCGAGACGGCCGCCGGCGCGAAGATGCGGCAGCTCGCGCTCCTGGACCGAAACCCTGTCGAGCCTGCGCCGGAGGGGATTCCCGATGAGCGGTTGCGGCTGATCTTCACGTGCTGCCATCCGGCACTGCCGTTCCCCGCCCGGGTCGCGCTCACCTTACGTACCCTGGCGGGTCTGAGCACCGCCGAGATCGCCAAGGCATTCCTGACCGCCGAGTCCACGATGGCGCAACGCCTGGTGCGCGCCAAACGCAAGATCGTCGAGGCCGGCATCCCGTATCGGGTCCCTCCGGCGGAGCTGCTGGCGGACCGGTTGTCCGCGGTCGCGGCGGTGCTCTACCTGATCTTCAACGAGGGGTACGGCGACGCGGACGGGCGGCGCGGGCTGACGGCCGAGGGTATCCACCTCGCTCGGGTGCTGGTCCGGTTGCTGCCCGCCGAGCCCGAGGCGCGGGGACTGCTGGCACTGATGCTGCTGCTCGAGGCCCGCCGCGAGCACCGCACCGAGGACGGTGTGCTGGTCTCCTTGGAGGACCAGGACCGCTCCCGGTGGGACCGCGCGCTGATCACCGAGGGGGTCCGGACACTGGACGAGGCGCTGGCCGCGCGGCGTCCCGGGCCGTATCAGGTGCAGGCCGCGATCGCGGCCTGCCACGCCACCGCGCCCGACTCGGCGGCCACGGACTGGCCCCAGATCGCGGCGCTCTACCGGGAGCTCGCGCGGCTGGCTCCCTCGCCCGTGGTCGATCTCAACTACGCGGTGGCGGTCGCGCTGGCCGACGGCATCCCGGCCGGTCTCGCGCTCGTCGATGAGCTCGCCGGGTCCGGCCGCCTGGCGGGCTACTATCTGCTGCCCGCCACCCGAGCCGATCTGCTGCGCCGGGACGGCCGAGCCGCCGAGGCCGCCGAGGCCTACGCGGCGGCGCTGGAACTGGCGCCGACGGATGCCGAGCGCCGCTACCTGTCCGGGCGCCTCCGCGCCCTCTGACCGGCGCTCACGCTCCTCGAAGAAATTCGGGTAATTTTTTCGCGCCGGTTGTCGATTTCGCGGTACCTGCTTCGTCGGTGGGACGAACCACCCGATGAATGAGAGGTAGAACAATGTCGAACACCGAGTACCTGACCGCCACCATGTCCGTGGACCGGACCCCCGACGAGGTCTTCGCGGCCGTCACCGATGTCCGCGGATGGTGGAGCGAGAACATCATCGGCGCCACCACCACCGTGCACGACGAATTCGTCTTCACCGACGACAGCAGATACGCGGGCGAAACGGCCGCGGGGAAGCCGGGCATCCGCTTCGCCCGGTTCCGGCTCACCGAGGTGACGCCGGGCGCGCGGGTGGTCTGGCAGGTCGTGGATTCCGACCTCACCTTCGTCGACGACCGGGCCGAGTGGACCGGTACCACGGTCGTCTTCGACCTCACCGCGACCACGGAAGGCACGACCCTGCACTTCACGCACGAGGGCCTGACCGCCGCCGGATCCGAATGCTTCGAGGCGTGCTCGCGCGGCTGGACCTTCTACATCACCGAAAGCCTGCCGCGGCTGATCACCACCGGCACCGGCGATCCCATCCCCGACTACAACTCCTGAACCGCCGTCGGCGGGCTGTTTCCGGCGCCGGGCACGGGATAGCCGGGCATCGACCTCACGCATGGTCCACGCGGAAGGTGATGCCGCGCCGACAGCAACGCCGGAACGCCGCCGGGTGGAGGCCTGGCGGCGTTCCGTCCGGAAGACCGGCGTCCGGTAGGCGCCACTCGGCAAGTGGTCGCTCATGCGACGAACAGGTACTGCCCGTCCGGGCCCGGATCAGCTCTCCCCGCGACCGCTCCGCCCGCTCGCGGCCGACTGCCCGAAGAAGAAGCCGAGGATCAGCAGGATCATGTTCATCACGATCTCCGGGACCTGCGTATCGGTGAACATCGCGACCACCAACACGAGACTGAACCCGACCAGCAGGACTGCGCCGATGAGCACGGCGATGGGCTCACGCTGGAACAGCGACCACCGCATCCGTGAGCGGCGCTCGTTCAGGTCTCGGACCACATTCTGCAATTCGGTCTCCAATGCAGCGTCCCGCGCGTCCTCGGTCACCGAGGATTTCGCCACCACGTCCTGGGCCCGCTGGATCTGGGCCGCGACCATCTGCCTCGCCACCGGGTCGTGGATCGCGGATTCGGCGACATGCCGGATCTGGTCGAGCTCACGTCGCGCCGTGGTATTCCGCAGCCCCGCCTGGAGTTCTTTGCGGATATCGGCGAGCCGGCGCAGCATGTATCCCTCGCCGACCACATCGGTCACGCCGTTGCTGTCGGTGATCTCGAACGGTTGCCGATCCTGCCGGGGGACGGTCTCCATCATGTTCTCGACCCGGGACAGCCACGCCGCGACTTCGTCCGGTGTGACGCCCTCGAAGGTGCGCGGGATGCCGAGTTCCTCCTTGATGTTGTTGCGGACGGCTTCGCGGTTCTCCGGCGAAACATCTCGTTCTTCCCGCGACTCTCTGCGACCCAACGCATTCCTCCCACACTGACCCATGTTTGCCGGACCAGCGTACGGGCTCCACGCCGGAGCAGGAACGGGATCCACCCTCGCGCAATGAATCCCGGGGCCGCATCGGCCCGCACCGCACACCCTCGGCGCCCGCAGCCAGGAGTCCGCGACCGCCCACGGGCCGGACGCCACCGCCGTTTCCGCAGCAAGGGACCCCTGTACCTACCGGCGGTCGACATCGACCACTACGACGCCGGGGCCGGGCAGGCGAGGACCGTGCCGTAGGGATTCGGCGCCGGGTCCGAGCGTGACGGGCGCACACTCCCCCACCTCACCACAGATCGGCGGGCTGCTCGGCCGCTCGCGCCGGCCATCCGGCACTCGGACGGAGAACTCACCCGGGCGACTGCCGCACCGGGTCGCCGGAATCGTCGATCCGGCGTATCGAGGATTGGCTTCGACCACAGCGGGTAGCACGACGGCCGACATCCGCTCCGCGACTCAGCGAGGAGAAACCATGGCCCAGCAAGTCTCCGACTATGTCCTGCGCCGCCTCCGCGAATGGGGGGTCGAGCAGGTATTCGGTTACCCCGGCGACGGCATCAACGGGCTGGTGGCCGCGTTCGGCCGCGCCGACAATTCACCGCGGTTCGTCCAGGCCCGGCACGAGGAGATGGCGGCGTTCCAGGCGACCGGATATGCCAAGTTCAGCGGCAAGGTGGGCGTCTGCACCGCGACCTCGGGCCCCGGCGCGATCCACCTGCTCAACGGGCTCTACGACGCCAAGCTCGATCACGTCCCGGTCGTGGCGGTGGTGGGCCAGACCGCGCGTAGCGCGATGGGCGGCAGCTACCAGCAGGAGGTCGACCTGCAGTCGCTGTACAAGGACGTCGCCGCCGACTATCTGGTCGAGGTGAACGTCTCCAGCCAGCTGCCGAATGCCCTCGACCGGGCCTTCCGCACCGCGATCACCCGCCGCTCCCCCACCGCGGTCATCATCCCGGCGGATCTCCAGGAAGAGCCCTACGAGCCGCCGCAGCACGAGTTCAAGCAGGTGCCGTCCAGCCCGCCCGCGGCCCTGGTGACGAGTTCCGATCCGGCCGACGACGAGATCCGGCACGCCGCCGACGTGCTCAATGCCGGGTCGAAGGTCGCCATCCTGATCGGCCAGGGCGCCCGGGCGGCTGCGGCGGAAGTACTCGAGGTCGCCGACCGCACCGGCGCGGGGATCGCCAAGGCCCTCCTGGGCAAGGACGTCCTCCCCGATGACCTCCCGTTCGTCACCGGATCGATCGGATTGCTGGGCACCCGGCCCAGCTACGAGTTGATGCGTGACTGCGACACCCTGCTGATCGTGGGTTCGAATTTCCCCTACACCCAGTTCCTGCCCGATCTCGATCAGGCGCGGGCGGTACAGATCGACCTCGACGGCGCGATGATCGGCATGCGCTACCCCACCGAGGCCAACCTGGTCGGCGACGCGCGGACCACCCTGCGCCACCTGATCCCGCTGCTGAACCGCAAGGAGGATCGCTCCTGGCGCGAGGAGATCGAGCAGAATGTGGACCGCTGGTGGACCACCATCAAGCGGCAGAGCATGCTCGACGCCCACCCGATCAATCCGATGCGGGTGGTGTGGGAACTGTCCGAACGGATCCCCGGCAACGCCATCGTGACCGCGGATTCCGGATCCTCCACCAACTGGTATGCCCGCTGCCTGCGCTTCCGCGATCAAATGCGCGGGTCACTGTCGGGCACCCTCGCCACGATGGGCCCCGGGGTCCCCTATGCCATCGGCGCGAAGTTCGCCCATCCCGACCGCCCCGCGATCGCCCTGGTCGGCGACGGCGCCATGCAGATGAACGGGCTGGCCGAGCTCATGACCGTCGCGCGCTATCAACATCTGTGGCAGGATCGCCGGCTGATCGTCTGCGTCTTCCACAACAACGATCTCAACCAGGTCACCTGGGAGTTGCGCGCCATGGGCGGCGCACCGAAGTTCGAGGAATCGCAGAGCCTTCCCGATGTCTCCTATGCCGAGATCGCGCGGGCGATGGGCATCGAGGCGGTCGCGGTCGAGAAGCCGGACGCGATCGGCGCCGCCTGGGATTACGCGCTCGCCGCGGACGGTCCGGTACTGCTCGACGTCCGATGCGACCCGGAGGTGCCGCCGATTCCACCGCACGCCAGCTATGAGCAGCTGAAGGAGATGGCCGCCTCGGTACTGCGCGGCGACCCGGACGCCTGGCATCTGATGGTGCAGGGCGCCAAGACCAAGGCGCAGGAGTTCCGGCGCTGACCGGCGGGAAGCACCGGTGCCGTCGGCCGGTCCCGCCGATACGGAGCCGCTACGGGCGCGGGGGCCTCATGCCCAGGCGTGAGCCCCCGGGCTCGGCGACAGCGGCGACATGAGCCGCCCCCAGAATTCGTGCCGGATCGCATCCCAGAGTCCGGCCAGTTCCGGATAGAGTTCGCGCGCTCGCGCGAGATCCGGATAACTGCCGGAGGGAAAGCAGACCACCGGGGAGGCGTCGGCGAGCTTCTCGACCACGACGATGGCGATAGCGTGATCCCGCAGCATCCGCCAGGTGGCGCGAAGCCCGTCGACCTCCGTCCGGCACATTTTTGGCGCCGGGCCGTCGAAGCTTCCGGACGGCTGGGGGGTGAGTGCCAGGCCGGTGGGTGATTCTGCGCCGTGACGAGCTCCCCGGTGAGGGCCCTCGACGCCGCGATACGGATGTTCGTGCATGTCGGTCCCTTTCCTGACCCGTGACGCCCGGGGTGACGCCATTGAGTTAATCTAATACCTCTGAAGTCATAGTTCAATGGCTTAGTCGAATTGGAGCGTCGATTCATCGTCGGACGCCCCGGGGCGGCGCCGCGTCTCTATTGACTCCATAGTTCATATTTCAAGTTGCACGGCCTAGGATCGATGCATATACCGCGCACCAGAGGAGTCGCGTTGCCCCAGCAGGAACGCGCGGGCCTGACCGCGCTCAGTGCTGTTCTGTCACCACTGGAGGGCAGTGGTCCGAAGACGGAGGCCGTGGTCCAGCGGTTGTCCGCGGCGATCAGCCTCGGGGTGATGGTCGACGGCCAGCAGTTGCCGAGCGAGTTGACCCTCGCCGACCAGTTGGGTGTATCGACGATGACGCTGCGGGAAGCACTGGCCGTCCTCCGGGAGCAGGGCATCGTCCGCACCAAACGAGGACGCGGGGGCGGCAGCTTCATCTGTTCCTCCGCGGAGGCCCTGGAGCACACCGCGTCGGCACGGTTGCAGCAGATGAGTCTCGCGGAATTACGTGACCTCGGGGATGCGCAGTTCGCCATCGCCGGCGCGGCCGCGGTATTCGCCGCCCGCCGCGGCGGGCGGGCCGATATCGCCCGGCTCCACGCCCTGACCGACCGGTTACGGACCAGCACCGAGCCGATCGCGGCCCGGCGGGCCGACAGCCGTTTCCATATCGAGATGGCCGTGTGCGCGCAGTCCACCAGGCTGACCCGCGCCCAGGTCGACCTCCAGGCCGAACTCTCCGCACTGATCTGGCTGCCGCGACTGGCGCTCGATCCGGCCGCCGAGGCGTCCGTCCACAGCGACCTGGTACGCGCCATCGAACGGGAGGATGATGTCGAGGCCCGGAAACTGGCAGAATCGCATAGTGAATCCCGCATCCGTCGACTCGTCGCCCTACGTATGGAGCTCAGTGATCGATGACGGACAATCCAAGACCTCCGACCATCGAGTCGCTCGCCTCCGTCGTGGCGGAGCTGGCCGAGCAGATCTTTCTGTCGCTGACCACGATAGGAACCGCGCTGACGCGTGTATGGGACGAAGCCACCGCGAATCGCCGATCCACTCCCCGTTCGACCGATCTGGCGCGGCTGCGCGAACCCATCGCCCATGAGCTCGAGCAGGTGGGCGACCTGTTCGACGGGGCGGGCGTGGTCATCGCCGACGGTGCACTCGCCGACCGGCCGCGGTTCCTGGAGTGGTGGCAGGTGCATTCGGCCCACGGACCCCAGCGGCTGAACCCCGAGCTGAACCCGCTCAGCGAATACTTCTACGACTACACCCAGATGGACTGGTATGTGATCCCGCGTGACGAGCGGCGCCGCTGGGTGCACGGACCCTATATCGATTTCGCGTGCACCGACCAGTACGTGTGCACGTTCGCGGTGCCGGTCACCACCGCGCCGGGACAGTTCCTCGGAATAGCCGGGGCCGATGTGCCGGTCGGCGCGATGCAGGAGATCCTGCTTCCCCGGTTCCGGGCCTCGGGCCCCGCTCTCGTACTCGTCAACGACGAGGGCCGCGTCCTCCTCGCCACCGATCCGGGCCTCCCCCCTGGGTCCAGGACCGGCCGTGTCGGCTGGACCGGTACCGGCGTGCCGATCGACGCGCTTCCGTGGTCGCTGTGCCGGTTGGAGGGCACCACCACCTACTGAGACGGTCACCGTTCGGACCGGCAACGGTGACCGCGATCCGGGTGCAGGCTTCAGCGCACGTTCAGATACTCCAGCAGCTCCCCGTGGAGTAAGCCGTTCGACGCGGCCGCGCTGCCACCGAGGGGGCTCGGATGGCCGTCGAGACCGGTGAAGCTCCCACCCGCCTCGGTGACTATGACGGCGCCGGCGGCCATATCGCCCGGGGAGAGCGCCGGGTCGGCGCAGACGTCGACCACCCCCTCCGCGACCATCATGTAGGGCCAGAAGTCGCCGTAGGCGCGCGTGCGCCAGACCGCGCGGGACAGCTGCAGCAAACCGTTCAGCCGGCCGTGCTCCTCCCAGCCCGTGAGGGTGGAGTACGCGAAGGACGCGTCCGGCAGTTTCGACACCCGGGACACACACAGGCGGGATGCCGAGGAAAGACTACGGCCGGTGAAGGCACCGTGACCCTGCACGGCCCACCAGCGGCGGCCCAGCGCCGGCGCCGAGACGACGCCGACGACGGGCCGGTAATCGCCGCCCGACACCTCCAGCAGGGAGATCTGCGTCGCCCACACCGGAACGCCGCGCGCATAGTTCTCGAGGCCGTCGATGGCGTCGACCACCCAGCAGCGGGGGCCGGTGCCGTCCAGGCCCTGCCCCGCACCGAGAACCGCGTCCCGGGGGCGGGCGCGCTGCAGCTGTCCACGGACCAGCTTTTCCACCGCGGCCTGAGTATCGCTCCATCGGGCCATATCCGGCCTGGTCTCGATATCGAGGTCCAGGGCCTTGAAGTGGTCCATACTCGCCGCGTCGGCGGTGTCCACGAGCACATGGGCGAAGCGGAGGTCGTCGAGGTGGTCCATCATGAAACGAAGCTATCCGCACCACACGGACGGTGCCACCGGGCCGCACCCGCCGCGGCCGGCGCACCCGCTACCGCTGCTGCGGCCGCGACCTCGAAATATTCAGCGACCCAACCGCTTCGAACACTCCGCCATCTCCTCGATCACGAGATCCATGGAGGTGGCGCGACGCGACGCCGACAGCATCATCCGATCGGCGCCCAGTCCGCGGGCCCGGTCGAGCTCCGCCTCGTCCACGCGCCGCAACGTGGCTCCGAGCACGAGGGAGATCTCCGCGGGGTCCCGCTCGGCCCGAGCAGCCGCGGCACGCATCACGCCGATCGCCGTATCCAGTTCCTCGCCGGCCAGACCCAACGGCTGGAACCCGTCGCCCAGCCGGCCGGCCCGCCGGGCAGCCGCGGCACTGTGGCCCCCGATGTACAGCGGGACACCGGATTCCCGGAGTGGTGTGGGCCGGCTGTACGCACCGGTGAACGAGAAATACTCGCCGGCGAAGTCCACACTGTCACCTCCGGCCCACAGCGCGCGCATCACCGCAATGGCCTCGTCGGCGATCTCGCCGCGACGATCGAACCGTCCACCGCAGGCCTCGACCTCCTCACGCATCCACCCGAGACCGAGGCAGACACGCAGCCGCCCGCCGGAGAGCCGGTCCAGCGTCGCCAGCCGTTTGGCCAGCACCACCGGATTGTGGTTGGGCAGTACCAGGACACCGGTGGACACACCCAGCGTCGTGGTCGCACCGGCGACGAACGACAGCAGTTCCACGGGGTCCGGGATATCGCAGTCGTCGGGCAGAGGTGATCGGCCGGTCGGCGAGTAGGGGTACACACTGGCGGTATTCGCGACGACCACCGAATGTTCCACGGCGGAGATCTCGTCGAACCCGAGTGACTCCGCCGCCCGGGCGAAGCGCAGAATCTGCTCCGGTTCGCCACTCGACCCCAGTTCGACCGGGATCACCACACCGAGCTTCATACCCTGCCTCCTTCGCCTACACCGGCGCGCGCGCCGCGCCCCGGACTTCCCGGGAACCGCATCATGGACGGGCGACTCCCGGCTCCGGCAGGAATCTCGCGCGGCCGTGGGTGTGGAATTCACGCTCGAGCGCCTGCTCGTCCGTTTCGGTCAGCGGTACGTACTTCGGCGTCCCACGACCCACCCGGTGGAACACCGGTTCGTCTCCACGCCACAACTGCGCCTGCAATTCCCGCTTGAGCACCTTGTTCGATCCGGTCACCGGCAATCTCGACGACACCCGCACGAACCGGGGCGCCGACTTGGTACCGAGATCGTCCTGACCGGCCAGGAACTCCGCGAACTCGTCCGGATCGAAGTCGGAGTCCTCGGCGACCTCGATCGCGGCCATCACCTGGTCGCCCGAGCGCGGATCGGGCACCGCGTACACACCGGTCGCGATGATCTTCGGGTGCCGCCGCAGAATCCGCTCGATCAGCAGCGCCGAGATGTTCTCCCCGTCCACGCGGATCCAGTCGCCCCGCCGGCCGGCGAAATAGATGAACCCGGCTTCGTCGATATAGCCGAGATCACCGGTCCAGTACCAGCCGTGCCGGATCCGCTCGGCCACCGCGGACTCGTTCTTGTAATACCCCTCGAAACGTTTCGCGCCGCCCTTGTCGACCATCTCGCCGATGGCCTCGTCCGGGTTGACAACCCGGCCGTGCCGGTCGAGTTCCGCCCGGGCACATTCACGCCGGGTCTCCGGGTGCACCACGACGATATCGCTGTGCGCCGGCCGGCCCAGCGCGCCCGCGGGTGTATCCGGGTCCGGCTTCACCGACCCGGCGCCCTCGGACGACCCGTAACCCTCCAGCAGCTCGGCCCCGAATCGGCGCGAGAACTCCGCCCGGTCCTCCGGCGATGCCTCGGTGCCGAACCCGCGGACGAGGGTGTTGTCGGTATCGTCGGGCCGCTCCGGGGTGGCCATCAGGTAGCTCAACGCCTTGCCCACATAGGTGAAGAACGTGACGCCGAAGAACCGCACATCCGGTAGGAATCCGGAGGCGGAGAACTTCGGTGTCAGGCAGACGGTCGCACCATTGGCCAGGGCCGGTGCCCACAACGCCATCAGCGCGTTGCCGTGGAACAACGGCATACAGCAGTAGTCGACATCTGCGCGCACATGACCGTATTTCTCGGTGTTCGCGTACGCGAGGCGTGCCAACCGGCCCTGGCTGCACCGCACCGCCTTGGACATCCCGGTGGTTCCGGAGGTGAACAACAGCAGGAACAGCGCCGATTCGACCACCGCCGGGCCGGCCGTGGGCTCCTCGACCCGGTGCGCGGCCACCCGGTCGAGGTAGGACGGTGTGTCGACGAGGAGGAACCGGTCCGCGCTCAACCCGAGGTCGAGATCACCGATCCGCGCCATGCCCGCGGAATCGGTGACGATCAGTTGACAGTCGACATAGCGGATCTCGGCCTCGAGTTCGGCGCCACGCCGCGTCGGGTTGATGCCGGCGATCACCGCCCCGCTCAGGGCCGCACCGCCGAGCCAGAACAGGAACTCGGGAGTGTTCTCGAGCAGCACACCGATATGGAACGGGCCGTCGACGCGCAGCGAGGTGGCCAGTGCACCCCGGGCCGCGCTCTCGCGCACCGTCTCGTCCCAGGTCCAGTCCCGCTCCCGGGTCCGTACACCCGGATGTGTGTCGCCGAGACGATCGAGCAGCATCTCCGCTATCGTCACGCGTTCCAACTCGGCTCCTGTCCTCGTTCCGGATGCCATCCGGTCCCGCTGGTTCCGCGTCGGCATCTCGCTCCGACGCTATCCATCTCGGCGCCCGGCGCGTCGGTGCGGTCTCGGCCAGTGGAAAGGTGCCGCGCGCTCGCGCCGAGCCGTGCGATCTTGTCTCCATGGACCTCGAGCACACGATCACCCGGCTCGCCGCGATCGAGGCGATCAGAGACCTGATCTTCGCCTATTCCCATCTGATCGACCGGGGCGCGCTCGACGAAGTGGCGGAGCTGTTCGCGGACGCGGTGTACGGCCGGTGTGACGGGGCGGGCGTTCCGATCGGCGAACTCATCATCGCGGACGCGCGGGCGGTGCTGGCCGCCAATCGGAGATTCATCAAAATGCACGGCGTGCCGGAGTCGCCGCGGACGAAGCACCTCACCACGAACGTCCGAATCCAGGTCGCGGACAACAACACCGAGGCGACCGCGCTGTCGTACGTGACGGTGGTGCAGGCAGCCGGCGAACTGCCGCTGCAGCCCATTCTCACCGGCCGCTACTTCGACGAGTTCGCGTTCGGCGCCGGGAGCTGGCGGTTCACCCGGCGACTGTGCTGCATCGACCACACCGGCGACCTCAGCGAGCACGCGCGACGCGCGCCGTAAACCGGCACCGGCCGCCGACAAGCGCAGCATCCGACGGTCGCGGGCGGTGCCGGCGTTCTGTCCGGGTCGCCCGGCACTAGCGCGGGCGGGCGACCGTCTTGTCGATGAACAGGCCTGCCACGGAGACACAGAGCGTCCCGTCGGCGGTGCGGATCTCGCCGATCGAGTTGATCTTGGAACCTTCCTGCGAAACCATCCGGCCCCGCACCGTGAGCGGCACGAACAAGGGCGTCGGCCGGTGATACCGCACATTCAGCTGCGCGGTAGGACCGTTGCGTCCGGCCCACGTATTGGCGACCCCGAGGGTGTGATCGAGCAGTTGCGCGGCCACTCCCCCGTGCACATGGCCCGGCGGCCCCTGATACGGGATGGTCAACGTGACCACCCCGTCGACCGACCCCTCCCCGCGACCGGTGAGCACCAGCGGCGGTGCGATGGCGTTCTCCGGGCCGGTCACCGGGTCATGGCGGGTGACGCCCTCCCCGTGCCACATATCGACCAGCCGTTCGGCAACCGCCGGGGCGTGTTGCTCGAGATGGTCGGCGATACTGTCGAGTTCTTCGGCCACGCGATCGAGGTTCGCATTCGCGCGGTCGGTGCGCAGCAATGCGTCGACCACCCGCCGCGCCGCGGCAGTCGCGCGGTCGACGGGCGCGTCCCCCGGTGCCGAGGTCAGCACCGTGCCATCCGGAGAATCGTCCACTGTCGGACGAACGTTCGGACCGTGGCTCATCGAACCTCCAGAGTGACGCGGGTAGGCGCCGGTCGATATCTCGCGGCGTGGCCCGGAGGTTAGTGGTGCGCACCGAGGGAGCGGGCGTCGAAGTCCCACCCACCGAGAAGACGGTTCGGCCCAGGGGCGATTCGAGCTGAGATGGAGAGTATGGAACCTACCGACCGTCTTGCCGTACTCACGCTCGCGGCGCGATACGCGCAGGCCGTCGATCGCCGGGATCCCGCGGCGCTGGAATCCCTGTTCGCGCCCGAGATGGTGCTGCTGCTGCCGCCCGAACTGAACAGGACGAACGCACCGAGCGAACTACGCGGCCGGGAGCCGGTGGCCCGGTCGGTGGTGGAATCGGTATCGCATCTGGTGGCCACCCGACACGTCGTCGAACAGCAGATACTCGAACCCGCCACCGCCCGCGACGCCCACGGTGAGACCTATTGCACGGCGCACCATATCTATTCGCGGGGTGACGGGCACCGGGACCATCGCCTCGCCCTCCGATATCAGGACACCTTCCTCTACACCGAAGGTGCCTGGTTGTTCTCCCGGCGGGACCTCGTGGTCGACTTCGCCGAGGATGTGCCGGTGACCCGGTCGGCGCCGCACGGGGCCACGGGGTGAGCACGGTCATCAGGGGTCGAGCTGGGACAGGGCGAATGCTGTCAGGAAGCCGGACACGGTGATCAGGCCGATCCAGATATGAGCGTGTTCGAACGCTTCCGGGATCATCGTGTCGGCGATCATCGCCAGGATCGCCCCGGCGGCCAACGCGGTGATCGCGGCCAGCACGGTCGCCGACGCACCGCCGAGCAAGCCGTAACCGGCCATCGCCGCCGCGCCGCTGATCACCGCGATACCGGCCCACAGGGTGAACACATACCCGGGGCCGCGGCCGGCGCGGCGCATCCCCGAAGCGCTGGACAGTCCTTCGGGGACATTGCTGATGAACACCGCCGCGACGGTCACGGCGCTGACGGCGCCGCCTCCGAGCAAGGTGGTGCCGATGACGATCGACTCCGGAATTCCGTCCAGTAACGCGCCCAGGGCGATCGCGGTGCCGGAACCGGATTGTTCGGATTCCGAGGGTTGCTGGTCGCCCGAGCGTTTGCGGTGCCGCGCCCCGCGCCGGGCCAGCACGATATTCGCGAACGTGTAGATCAGTGCCCCGGCGATCGCGCCGAACGCGGTGGGCACCATTCCGCCCCGTTCGTGGGCTTCGGCGATCAACTCGAACGATACGGCCGACAGCAAGACACCGCTGCCGAAGGCCATCACACTGGCCACGATCGCCACCGGTATCCGGGCAAGGTACCCGACCAGGGCGCCCAGCAGCAGCGATGATCCGGCCAGCAATCCCCAGCCGCCCGCGACCAACACATCCCACACGCGCGAATCGTCTCCTCACACACTGTGCCCGGGGGCACCACTCATCGAGCCCTCGGCTACCCGCGACGATCGCGGAGAAACCGGCGGCGGCCGACGCCGGCGACCCGGGCACACGAAACCCGGGTCAGCGGAACGGATTCCGACCGGGCATGCCTGTCCGGGACAGGCTACGCGGGGGCGACGGTGCCGCGGCGCCGGAAACCGGCCGGGGTCTCCACATGCACCCAGCAGCCGCTCGCGCCGTCGCCCAGGGCGGCCAGCGGCGGGGGCAGAAACGACGGCGGAGCGAATCGCACGTCGGTGCGCTGCGTGGCCGTGGTGACCACAGCGGCCTGTTCGGGCCCGCTCCATTCGCTGACCCACAACCCGCCCACGATCCACACCGGGGGTGTGGCGCCATCGGCGAGGGTGACCCTCACCGGATCGCCCACGTATTCACCCCACACCACCCACCATCGGCCCGGAGTGTTCGAGGCGATCGGCCCCGACACCCCGACGGCCATATCCGCGCGCCCCGACCACGGCCGCCACAGCAGTTCGTCCGCGCCGGCCTCGGTCACGATCTCCCCACCCGGCTGCGGCTGGGTTACCCGGAAGCAGCGATCGGAGCCGCGCCACTGTAATCGCATCCCCGACAGTGGTAACACTTCCGACTCGAGATTCGACTCGTGATATCCGTTCGCCATCACGGCTCCTCACTCCTGCGCTGCTCCGCTCCCGTACTGCCCCGGAGCGCCGACACCGGCCGTGCTACCCACCCCTCCTGTTACTAAACCGTGATCATGAAGAGGGCCGTCCCGCTCCCCGAGACCGCGGCGACCGTCGACCGGCCGTGCCCCGGTCGCCCCTGGGGGTCACCGGGGGATGGGCTGCCGGCGCACGCACCCGTCATGACCGGCCGGGACATCACGGGTGCGTGTTCGGCTCCGCCGTCACGTATCGGGGTTGTGGCCCGGTCATGTCATCGAGCGCGGGCGGCACGAGGGCGGCCGAATCTCGGGGGCCGGTGTGCGAACGGGCCGTGGTCGTGGCGGGAAGTCGGTCAGCCCGTGATCGTGCATTATCGGTATGCCGTAGCGGCGCTCGAAAGCGGTCCGCAGTTCCGGGCCGGTTTGCGCGGTACTACAGATGGCGATCCGCACCGACGAGATATGCGGTCGGCTCCCGCCGGGTAGCTCGGACAGCCGGCGGTACACCGCCGGGGCCGCCGCGAAACAGGTGGCGCCGCTGGACTCGATCCGGTCGAAGAATGTCGCGGGATCGAACGGGGCGATGGTGGCACGTCCGTCGGCGAGCAGCGGCGCCAACACCCCCAGGACGATGCCGTCGACATGGGACAGCGGCTGGATCGACAGACTGTGGTCGGTGCCGGTGATCGCGAAGATCTCGATCGCCAATCGGCACAGCGCGTTGAGGTTCATATGGTCGAGCACGGCAATCGTCGACTCGTCCCCGGATCCCCCGACGGGCACGAGTAGTGCCGGTGCGTCGTCACTCACCCGCGCCGGCTCAGCAGTGTCGGGATCGGCTGCGGTGAGCCGGTCGGCGGAAACGACGGAACGCACCGGGCCGGCAGGAGCCGGATCGTGCGCGGCGACCAGAACCCGGGCGCCCGCGCGGGCCATGCGGCGGCCGGCTTCTCCGGCGGGTGACGCCGGATCGAGCGGGGCGACAGCGGCGCCCACCCGCCACGCGGCGAAGAGGGTGACGACGAAGGCGGCGGTATCGGGCAGCATGACCGCGAGCACGTCGCCGGTCGACACGCCGGCGGCGCGCAGCGAGGTCGTCGCCCGCCGCACGGCGTCCAGGAACGCGGCATTGTTCAGTTCGGTGCTGTCGTCGGAGACGGCCGCGGCGTATGGAGCGAGTACCGCACGGCAGTCCGGGAGTACTGCAAGGTTCATAGGCGATCCTCGGGGCAGTGGTCCAGGTGTTGTGCGTCCACGGTAGGAATTTCCGGCCGCCGGGTCTCCGTCGCGCGCCGATGAAGTCCACGGTGGTCTTTGTCTCCGGGAAACAAGCGGATGGACAGTTCCTGCGGGCGGCCCGGACAGAGGTACGGTTGACGGTGTGACGACCGCACGTCACGACACCGCGTACGCAGACCGCTTCATCGCGGAGACAGCTGCCCGGATGAACGTACGGGTAGGCGAGATCAGCGCGGCCATCCGCACCTATATCGAGGATGATATCGCCGATCTGCGCCACGATCCGCGAACCGGCGACCTACTCGGCGAGAGCGTCGAATCGAATATCGCCACCGCGCTGCACGCCCTGCGCTATCACCTCCCTGTCGCCGATATCCAGGCGGCGCCCGCCGCCGTGGACTACGCCAGGCGCCTGGCTCAGCAGGGCGTACCGGCCCACTCACTGGCTCGCGCCTATCGCGTCGGGCAGCGCCGGCTGACCGAGATGGTGTTCGCCGAACTGCACACGATGGACATCCCCCTCACCGAACGAATCGGCGTGGTCGAACGCGTCGCCTCCGCGCTGTTCGAATACATCGACCACATCACCGAACAGGTCCTCGGCATCTACAGTGACGAGCGCGAGCAATGGCTGGAAAGCCGGAACAACATCCGCGCGGTGCGGGCGCGCGAGGTGCTGGGCAGCCGCCAGACCGTCGACGTCGACGCGGTCACCGAGGCGATCAACTATCCGCTGCGCCGGCACCACCTCGCTCTCATCCTCTGGTGCCCCGAGGGCGAGATCGACAGCGAAGCCGTCTCGAATCTGCAGCGGTTCGTCCGCGAACTGGCCGACGCCCTCGGTGCGGCATCCAATCCGTTGGTCATCGCCGCCGACCGGATCAGCGTCTGGGCGTGGCTGCCCTTCGGCTCCGAGCGTGCGGGCCTGGTAGCCGCGGTACGGAGATTCGTATCCGGCCGCCGAGATGCCCCGGACGTCGCGATCGGCACCCTCGGCGCCGGTGTCGACGGATTCCGCCGCTCCCATCGCAGCGCACAGCGCGCATGCTCCGTCGCTCGGGCACACGGGCTGTCCACTCCTGGTGTTGTGGCCGCCGACGACCCCGGGCTGACAACCGCGGCGCTGCTCGGCGGCAGCGTCGAGGAAGCGCGCGACTGGGTGAGCGAGGTGCTCGGCGGCCTGGCCGGCGACAACGAGCACGACGCGCGACTGCGCAATACGCTCCGGTTGTTCCTGGGCACCGGATCGAGTTACAAGGCCGCCGCCACCGAGCTGAATCTGCATTCCAACTCCGTCAAATACCGGGTCGGGCGCGCGATCGCGCGACGCGGCCGCCCGATCGGCGCCGACCGGCTCGATGTCGAGCTGGCCCTGCTGCTGTGCCACTGGTACGGCCCCCTGGTCCTACGGCCGGAACCGAACCGGTAGCTTCCGGATCCGATCAGGCGCGGTCCACCTCCACCATGAAGAAATCGGCTTTCGCCGCTCCACAATCGGGGCACGACCAGTCGTCGGGAATATCATCCCAGCGGGTACCGGGTGCGATACCGTCCTCGGGCCAGCCGAGCGCTTCGTCGTATTCGAAACCGCATTGCACACACTGGAACACTTTGTATCCGGTGGTCATTTCACTGTCCTTTCTTCGGAACGGCCGGTTCGAAATCGATCTTTTCGCGCACACCGCAGTCCGGGCAGCACCAGTCGTCGGGCACCGCCGACCACGCCGTGCCCGCGGGAAAACCTTCCCGCGGGGCGCCGGTGGTCTCGTCGTAGCGGTAGTCGCACACCGGGCAGGAGAAGACGGCCATCAGCCCGCCACCCCGTATCGGGCGAGCACGCGGTGCCGCTTGCTCGGCTGGATGTTCACGCGCGTGATGTCGCCCCGGTAGTGGGCCAGCACGCGGTGGTCCATCACTTTCCGCCACAGCGGCGGGAAGTAGGCCAGGGTGATCATGCCGGCGTACCCGGCGGGCAGTTCGGGCGCGCCGTCCATACTGCGCAGGGTCTGGTAGCGCCGGGTGGGCGCCGCATGATGGTCGCTGTGCCGCTGCAGGTGGAAGAGGAAGATATTGGTGACGAGGTGATCGGAGTTCCAGCTGTGCTCCGGCGTGCACCGGACGTAGCGACCCGACTCCGTGCGCTGCCGGAGCAGGCCGTAGTGCTCGAGGTAGTTCACGGTCTCCAGTAGCGAGAATCCGTAGACGGCCTGGAGCAGCAGGAACGGCAGCACGCCCGGCCCGAACAGCACGGCCAGCGCACCCCACAACACCACGGTCATCGCCCAGGCATTGAGCACATCGTTGCGCACGGTCCACGGGCCCTTACCCATACGCTGCAACCGCGTGCGCTCCAGCGCCCACCCCGACCGCAGCCCGCCCCATACGCTGCGGGGCAGGAAGCTCCAGAAGGATTCCGCGAACCGGGCGCTGGCCGGGTCTTCCGGGGTGGCGACCCGGACGTGATGGCCGCGGTTGTGCTCGATGTAGAAATGCCCGTAACCGGTCTGCGCCAGCGTGATCTTGGACAGCCAGCGTTCGAGTTCGTCTTTCTTGTGCCCGAGCTCGTGGGCGGTATTGATACCCACGCCGCCCATGACGCCGACGGTGAACGCGACCCCGATCTTCGACCACAACCCGAGCCCGCCCTCGATGCCCAGCCAGGACAGGTCCGGTGCGGTCCACAGGTAGGCGGCGAACACCAGGCTCGTCAGCTGGCACGGGATGAAGGCGTAGACGCACCAGCGGTAGTAGCGATCGTGCTCCAGCTGCTCCATCACCTCGTCGGGCGGGTTCTGGCCGTCCGGCCCGAAGAACCGGTCCAGGACCGGCAGCAGCACATAGACCAGCAGCGGGCCGATCCACCACCACACCGCCGCCGGCCGTTCCCAACCCAATTGGTGACACGCCCACACCAGTACCGCGGCCAGACCGAGCGAGGTGGGCGCCACCAGACCGAACAACCACAGGTACCGCTTCCGGTCACGCCACTGCGGTGTCACCTCGCCGTGCGAACTCTTCTCGGACGTCGTCATCGTCGCCCTCCTCACTTCCGTGCGGCCGCCGCTCCGGACGGGCGCTCGGTCGGCGCACACCTCACCGGCACCGGCCGTTTACACTTTTTCAATAAGTGTATTTATTACATACACAGCGTCATATTCTGTCAATAGGGGAGCATTTACGCATGTGATGTAAGGTGATTGCCGTGGCTGACGCGCCGAACTTCCAGAACGAGATGCGCCGACTACTGCGGGAGCGGGTGATCGATACCGCGCGCGAGCTGGTCTGCACCGAGGGGTGGGGCGCGGTCAATATGTCCCGGGTCGCCAAGGAGGTCGGGGTGAGCCGCCCCGTGCTCTACAAGGAGATCGGCACCAAACAGGATCTGGCCGAGGTCGTCATCGCGGCGGAGCTCGACTCCTTCCTCGCCGGCGTCACCGAAACCGTCACCGCCGAGCCCGGCGGCCTACTCGCCGCGATCACCGCCGCCGCCGAGTACACCCTGCGCACCGCGGCCGACAACACCCTGCTCAAAGCCGTACTGGCCGGCCGCTCCGGAGCCGACACCACCTTGCTCCCCACCCTGATGACCGAACCCGAACCCGTCCTGGGCCGGGCCACCGCCGCCTTCGCGGCCATCCTCCGCGCCCGGTACGCCCTCGACGCGTTCGGCGAGCCGGAGATCGACGGCCGGGTCGAAGCGGTGGTGCGGCTGGTACTGAGCCACCTCTTCCAGCCCACCGGCACCATCGACCGCGCCGTCGCCCAGATAGTCCTGGTCGCGGGGCCACTGTTCCACCGCGAGTCCTAGGGACGGAGCCGACCCTCGCCGGACGACGCGGCGCGGCGGCGCCGGTGCCGCGGAAGTGACGGGGTCCACATCACAAATAGGTATACCCCCGGTCATTCGACCGTGGTCGAGACCACCCCGCGCCGAGCACGCTGGAGGAATCCGTCGGCTCACTCCGCGAAGGTCTCCATGTATCCCTCCGATCGAAACCACACCGGCACCAGCGGCGACGTGGGCGTTCCGCCCTCGGAAGACATATTGATGATCCGCAGATGCGCACGGTGCGACAGGCTGTACGCCCCGCTGACCGTCGACTGCGCGTCATGCGCTTCGGACAGCCTGGAATGGGTGCCGTCCAGCGGCGCCGGTTCGATCCTGTCGTGGCGGGTGGTCGACCGCGGGGTCATCGGCGGGCGCGGGGAGACGACGCCGCTGACGGTCGCCGTGGTCGAACTCGACGAAGGACCGTGGGTCTACACCTCGATCGAAGGCAACATTCCGCTGGTCGCCACCGACCCGGTGCGGGTGCGTTTCCGGCCGCGGCCCCGGGACGGCAGATTCCCGGTTTTCACGGTCGCCACCGAAACCGATACCCACGGCCACCGCACCGCCGACCGCTCCGGAGGCGAACATGCCCGCACCTGACCGGCCGCACACCGACTACTCCGTTGCCACCACCTGGGTCCGGACCGCATTACGGCAGTGCGCCGCCCTGGACGCCACGAAATCCTTGCTTCCGGGGACGAAACCGATGCTCGTCTTCGCGATCCGCTGGGCTCCGTTCGGCGGCGCCACCGCCGAGGAACTCTTCCTGAATTTCGGAGTCACCCGGCAGCAGTTCCTGCGGATGACCGGTGCGGCGCTGGCCGCTCGACGGTCCGACGATCCGCGCACGTCTCAGCTGAAACAGCACCTGCTGATGTTGCTGACCCAGGCCTGGCGACCGGACCGCGACATGGAATCGACGTCGGTGATCGCGCGGCCGAACGCGTCGTGAACCCGCCGCCCGGCGTCCCGGCGCACCGCGGTGGGTCATGCGCCGGGCCGGGGCGGCCGGTGAGCCGCGAAGAACGCGTTCGCGACGCCATCGTCACCGGTCTCCGAGATCCGGTTGCACGCTGAGGGCTTCGTGGAGGGGTCGGGCGCCGGAAGGGCCTGCGCGTCACGGTGCGTTCGTTCACTCGGCACAGCGAGGTTCTCTGGATCTGGCCCTCGAGCACGACCGGCGGCTCTACCGGGTCACCCTCGTGGGTGATGTGCCCACGGGTCCGGACGGGCGGGAGTCGGTGGCGTTGGCGGGCGAGCCCGTCGAAGCTTTCGAGGGCCGACGCACGCCGCCGGTCCGCACCGCATGCGGTGGCCTGGGAGGATCGCGGCGGCGCTGAGACATCGGGCCGGCTCGCTGGGCTAGGGTTGTGGCCGCCGGATATCGGGTGCCGCCCGGACGGCCGTCGGCCAACGCTCGCGAGGAGTTCTCATGGGTTCTGCTCGGTCCGTGCGCAATTCCCTGTCCGCGGTGATCGTGGTGCTGCTGGCGGCGACCGGGTGTGTATCCGTGGTGTCCGCCGCCCCGGAACCCGTCGATCAGCGACCCAACGTGGTCGTGATCCTCGCCGACGACCTGGATTCGGCGACGACGCCGGTGTGGCAGGCGATGCCGCGGACCGCCGCACTCATCCGTGACCGCGGGATGGAGTTCACCGACGCGTTCGCGCCGATGCCGATCTGCTGCGCGGCCCGTGCCTCCATCCTGACCGGTCGGTACGGGCACAACACCGGTGTCCTCACCAACGCCGGCGAAGTGGGCGGCTTCGAGACCTTCCGCGCCCGGGGCAACGAGTCCCACACCATCGCCACCGCGTTGCACGGCGCGGGGTACCGAACCGGTATGGCCGGCAAGTACCTCAACGGGCTGGAGGACGACCCCGGGCACATCCCGCCCGGCTGGGACGACTGGCACGCCGGCGTCGACAATTTCCTGTACTCCGGCTACAACTACACGCTCAACGAAAACGGAACCTTCGTGAAATACGGTGTGGCGCCGCAGGATTACGAAACCGACGTGATCCGCGCCAAATCCGAGCGGTTCATCACCGACGCCGCCGCCGCGGGGCAGCCGTTCTTCTGGTACGCCGCCTCCACCGCTCCGCACTTCCCGATTCCGCCCGCGCCCCGGCACCTGGCCGAGACCCGGCCGACAGCCGCGCCCCGGTCACCGAACTATCAGGAGCCCGACGTATCGGATAAGCCGTCGTGGCTGATCGATACCGCGAACCCGCGGGCGGCGACCATCACCGTCACCAACGATCCCGACTACACCAATCGGCTGGGGGCGCTGAACTCCCTCGACGAGATGGTCGCCGGGATCGTCGAAACCCTCGACCGCACCGGCGAACTCGACAACACCTATCTGATCTTCACCTCCGACAACGGTTACAGTCTCGGCGCGCACCGGCTGACCCAGAAGATGGCGCCCTACGAAGAATCCATGCGGGTGCCGCTCGCCGTCACCGGACCCGGAATCCGGCCCGGCCACAGTGGTGCCATGGCCCTGTCCACAGACCTCGCCCCGACCATCTTCGACTGGGCCGGCCTCCCGATCCCCGATCGGACCGACGGCCGCTCGCTCACATCCGTGCTGGCCGGCGAGACCGCCGGGTGGCGTGACGATTTCGTCGCCGAGTACGGGGGTCCGGGTAGCGAGGGCCGCGACGGCATCGCCCAGGAACAGATCCCCGGTACCGACACTCCGCTGATCTACACACTCGATATGCCGTCCTGGAGCGCTGTCCGCACCGACCGCTACCTGTACGCCCGCTGGTACGAACGAGAACGCCCGCTCGACCAGCGCGAATATGAGCTGTACGACCTGCACACGGACCCGTACCAGCTGACCAATCTCATCAAGACCCCCGAAGGACGCGCCGCGCACGCCGACCTGGTCGCCACCCTCGACCGACGCCTGGCCGCTCTCACCGCCTGCGCCGGAGTGACCTGCCGCTGACGGCCGGAAAACGGTCACCTCGATCGGGATCGGACCGGACCGATCGGCTCCGCACCGGCACGGCCACACCGCGGGTCCGATAGTGGTCGGCGGCCGAGACGCGTTCGCCGCTCCGGATTTCTCAGGTCGGCCACTTCCCGGTCATCCGGTGGTACGCGAGCACCCCGGCACGGTCGACGGATGCTTTGACCAGGCCGAACACCGCGCCCTGGAGTGCGGCCGCGAGCAGGACCTCGCGCCAGCCGTAGTCGGGAGAGGTCGCCGCCGGGGCCTCGTCCTGGCCGGCGGCCCGGCGCCAGAGCTGACGGAACACCGTGTGCGCCGCCATCCCGCCGAGGACCCCGGCCACCGTGCCGATCGGCTTGTACAGCAAATTCATGATTTCCTGCCTCGTACGAGCAGCCACGCCACCAACGCGGCGGCGAGGGCCGCGGTCACGGCGGGTACCGGATAGCCGCGCAGCAGTTCTGCCGTCTTCCGGCCGCCCGCCGCCACGGGCTCGGGTGTCCCGGCCTCGGCCCGTTCGAGGAGCTGATGGGCCTGCGCCTGCACCTGGCCGGCGCGATCGCGGACCGTGCGCTCCACCTCTCCGGCCCGGTGCCGTACCTCCTCGGCGGCGTGGTGCGCGGTGTCCTGCGCTCGCGCCCGCACATCGAACTTCCCGGCGAGCTCGTCCACCGTCTCGCGAAGTTCCTCCCGGACCTGATCGCGGTCGCGCCGCAAGGCGTCCCGGTCGTCGTCGACGGATCGTCCTCCGTTCTCGTTCATCGCTACCTCCGGTGGGTGACGGTCTCGATATCGGCGCGTGCCCCCGCCAGGGCGTCCGTGGGCACCGGCGGCGCGCTCGCCGTGATGTTCCGCTTCCCGAGCCAGGTGAGGGCGGCCCCACCGGCGAGTAATACGGCGCCGACGATCAGGGCCGCGGCCCACCCCGGCAGAGCCAGCGCCAGCGCCAGGACCACGGCCGCGATCGATGCCGCACCGCCGTAGAACATCAGCAGTCCGCCCGCGCCCGCGAGCCCGGCGCCTTTGGCCGCGGCGCTCGTCTTTTCCTGCATCTCCAGCCGGGCCAGGCGCATTTCGTCACGCACCAGCCTGCTCACCTGGATGGTGGCCACATCGACGAGTTCGCCGACCGACCGGTCGTCCCCTGACTGCCGCGTAGGCGGCTGTGCCGTCCGAGTCATGTGCTACCTCCTGTCCGGCGGGCGGATACCCGCCGGATCCCGGGCCAAACGACACCGCGACCGGGTGAGAATTCGATCCGGCCCGCGTCCGCGCACCTAGGCGTGTGTCGAAGTGGCGAGCAGGGGCGCGGGCCGACGGGCCGCCCTGAACCCGGCATGTTCGTTTGCCTTTCACACCGTTGTCCTGCATGCCACCGGGCCGGCGTGGTCTGGCGGCGCAACGTCCACACGGTGCCACCCACGGCAGCTTCAGGAGCTTCTCAGGTGGCATCGTCCAAACCTTCTCACCATATCCGCGAGGCGGTTAGAGGTCCGGGCCACTCCTATCGAGCGGCTCGGCCCCGATGCCTCCCCGGGGTGGCGGACTCACCTGGACGGGTGTGGGCCTTGTCGGTCGCTCGTTCGATATCGATCAGCGTGGCGATCTGATGTGCGGTCAACCGGCCGGTCAGGTGCTCGCGTATCGCCGCGTCGTGCGCGGGCCTCGCGGCGTCTACCGCGGCGCGACCCGCCTCGGTGAGCAGAACATCGTCGCCGCGGCCATCGCGCTCGCAGGGCTCTCGCGCGATCAACCCGCGCTGTTCCATGCGGCCGAGTTGACGCGACAGTCTGCTGTGGGCCCAGTCGAGTTCAGTCGCCAGGCCGCGCACCCGGACGCACTCTTCTCGGCTCTGCAACTCAGCCAAGGCGGCCAGTACCTCGTAATCCACTATCGAGAGCTTGCAGAGGTGTTCGAGATCGCGTGCGACCTGTGTGTCCACACGCTCGCGGAGCCGGCGATACGCGGACCACGCTGCGCGTGCCCGGTCGTCGATCGGCGGATCCTCAGTCCAGCTCATGAGCCGAGTCTAGCAAAATTATCGTTACATGTAACGAATCCGTGCTACGGTCTCCGTTACATGTAACGATTTGGAGGCAGCATGTACCTCGGGGAACAAATCATTGAGGTCGACGATGTCGGCATATGTGTGGAGAGCATGGGCGATCCGGCCGATCCGGCTATCGTGCTGCTCCACGGCGCCGGGGAATCCATGCTCACATGGGACGACGCGTTCGTCGGACGGCTCGTGGCAGGCGACCGTCGCGTCATTCGCTACGACAGCCGCGATGCCGGCAGGTCCACCGTCTATCCGGTCGGGGCTCCGGCATACGGGCTGCGAGATCTGGTCTCCGATCTGGCTGCCTTGATCGAGGCGCTCGGCTTGGGCCGGGTGCATCTGGTCGGCATGTCACAGGGCGCGGCAGTCGCCCAGCTGGCCGCATTGGAACACCCCGATCTGGTTGCTTCGCTGTCCCTCGCCTCCGGCACTCCGGGCGGCCCGGGACACGAACAGGTCGATTTGCCGGGCATGTCGCCCGGGCTGGAAGCCTATTTCGGTGATGAACCAGTTGCTCCGGACTGGTCGGACCGGGATGCGGTGGTCGAATACCTGATCGCTGTGACACGCCCGTTCGCTGCTGCTACCCGGCCGTTCGACATCCGAGCGCAGCGGCGGCGAGCTCGCCGGGTCGTCGACCGCGCCATCGATATCGCTGCGCAACTGTCCAATCCATTCTTGATCGATGCCGGGGATCCCTGGCGGGAGCGGCTGAGGCAGATCCGGATACCGACGCTCGTGCTGCACGGCACCGAAGACCCGTTCTTGCCCATCGAGCACGGCCGCGCCCTGGCCGCCGAGATCGCGGACGCCCGTCTCGTGCCGTTGGAAGGGACCGGCCATGAGGTCTTCCCCTTACATACCTGGGACGTCGTTGTTCCCGAGGTACTCGCGCACACCTCCGTGCGGCGTGTCGCCGGGCAGCGCCCGGTCACCTGATGATGATCGTGCTCGCACTCGGCGCGGCCGTCGGCTGGGGTGTCGCCGACTTTCTCGGCGGTGTCAAAAGCCGCACGATTCCCCTGCTGTCGGTGTTGCTGGTATCGCAGACGACCGCACTGGGGATGCTGGCGGTCATCGCTGTCGTCCGTCGTGCGGTCATACCCGATGCCGCATCGCTCGGATGGGCCGTACTGGCAGGTGCCGCTGAAACCTGCGCTATCGCAGCGTTGTACCGAGGTATGGCAGTCGGTGTCATCGCCCTCGTCGCCGCTTTCGCTGCCTTCGCACCGGTGGTGCCCCTGCTGGCCGGCATGGTTCTCGGCGAGGTGCCCGGCGTTCTGCGGCTGGCCGGTCTCGGTCTTGCGCTCGCCGGTCTGCTGATCGGTTCGTACCGTGCGGGTCGGCCCGACACCAGTAACCGAACGTGGGCCGGTATCGGCTTCGGTCTCCTCGCCGCGGCCGGTTTCGGGACCTTCTTTGTCGCGATGGACACCGCAAGTGCGGGAGATATCGGTTGGGCATTGCTCACCGCCCGGCTCACCGCCGTTGGTTTTCTCGTCGCGGCTGTCGTCATCCTGCGACACCGGGTTGCCCTCCGGGCCGCGGCGCTTCCCTCGCTCGCGCTCATCGGCGGCCTGATAGTGGTGGGTGACGCCCTCTACGCGACCGCCTCCGCTCTCGGCATGATCGGCATCGTCGCGGTACTCGGTTCCCTGCACACCTTCGTCACGATCGCGCTCGCTCGGATCTTTCTGCGCGAAGAGCTCGGTCGCCACCAGCAGATCGGCATAGCCACCGCGCTGAGCGGAGTGCTGGCGATCTCGATCGGTTGAGAGTATGTAACCGCTACCTGCTGCGACCGCGCAGAGGAGGCTTCGCGCCGTCTCCGCGCCCATCGCCGGCCCCGCTCTCTATCCGAGCCATTCGGATTGCGCCAAGACGCTGAATACCTCCCGCCTCCGAACGCCGCCGCGGCTCGGGATGCGCCCTCGCGCGGTCCCGGAGACATCTGAATTCATACGTTATCGGTGTGGCGCCGTATGTGCCAACGGTCATGGGTCGAGGGGCCCAGACGCGTGCGTCGAAAGATCACCTGCGGCCCTGCGCGCGTCGTACTCGCGACCGACCGGCAGTGGTGTGGCTCGCTTCATCCGAGGGGTTCTCGTCGACGGTGGGCGCAGTGCCGCTCTCCGCCTCTGTCAGACGTCACCATCGAGAACGGTGGTCGATGGATGCGGCAATCGACCGATGATCGCGAATCCGGCCCCGAGGGAGGACTGTATCCGGAGGTCGCCACCGAGAGACTCGAAGCGCTCTTGCATACCGCTCACACCATGGCCCGGTACGATTCGCGCGACTCCGCCACCATCGTCGGTAACGACCAGTCGAACCTCATCGCCGTCGGCACCGATACGAATATGCATGTCGTGCGCATCGGAATGCCGCAGTGTGTTGGTGATCGACTCCTGCACGCACCGTAGGATCGCGACGGTCTGCTCCATGGTCAGGTCGACGCGACCCGTCACCTCCACCGAAATATCCAGGTTCGAGATGTCTGCCGCGATTTTTCGCAGTGCGGGCTCCAGTGACGGGGTTTCCGTGCGCATTTCGCCGACTGCTGTCCGTACAGTGTTCAGCAGGTCCTTGGCAATCGACCTCGCTCGCACGACATGCTCGTGACCCGCGCCCTCCTCGGTCAGATGCGCGGCCACTTCGAGTTCCAAAGAGAGCGCGGCAAGATGGTGACCGGCGAGATCGTGCAGATCGCGCGCGATCCGCAGTCGCTCGGCTTCTCGTGTTGCCACCTCCAACTGTGCTGTGGTCGAGCACAGCTCGACGTGCGCGACGGCGAGCTCATTGCGTGCGTCCGCCTCGCTCCGCGCGGTGAAAACCACCAGTGCGCTGAACGCCTGAGACCCGCCGAACACGGTCGTACCCACGACGAGATCAACAGCAGACAAGCCGCCCGCAAGCGCCGCGAACACGACGAACAGAGTCTGGACGGCGATCAGAACGCCTACCATGCGACGAGTCCAGAAGAAGGCGGCGACCGCCGCGGTCAGGACGAACAGCAACGCCATCCACACTTGTTCGGAGAACAGGAAGACCAGCACCGCGCCCAAGGCGAGCATCACGGTCAACAACGCATCGACGGACACCCGCCGGGGGCGGGGAATACAGTCGTGTACCGCCAGCAGCAAGAGGAAGAACAGGGAGTACGCGCCCCACCACAACATCGGCGGGCCGCCCGTCGGGGAGAGAACGCTTTCGAAACCCGCGGCCATACCCACCGCGACAGTGCAGACGACACTCGTGAGGATCAGCGGATTCCGGGCGCTCCACCACCGGCTCATCTCAGCCTCCCGCCGGCCGGTCGGTAGGACCGTGGTTCTCAGCGTTCAGGATCCCCGACTCCAGCGCGCGCAACACCGCCTTGGTCCGGTCGTTCACCCCGAGCTTGAGCAGCACGCTGGACATATGGTTCTTCACCGTGCCCTCCGCCAGGTGCAGTCCCTGGGCGATCTGGCGGTTCGACCAACCGCTCGCCGCGAGCCGGAGGACGTCGAGCTCGCGTTCGGTGAGCTGTTGCCGGGGGTAGAAAGGCTCGGCTGTGCGGCTCGCACGGGATACAGTGCGCAACAACCGGTCGGTGAGCGCGGGCTGCAAAAGTGTTCCTCCTGTCGCGAGGGCGCGGACACCGGCGAGCAACTGCTCCAAGGTGACGTCCTTCAGCATGTAACCCTTGGCTCCGGCGCGGAGCGCGGCCAGGACGAGTTCGTCGTCATCGAATGTCGTCAGCACCAGCACCGGCACGTCGAGCCCTCGATCCTGCATAGCGGTAAGCGTGGCGATGCCGTCACGCTCCGGCATCCGAAGGTCCAGCAGGACGACATCGATCTCCCGGACGGCCAGAAATGCCAGGGCCTGGTCGCCGTCCGCACAGTCACCGACCACCTCGACGACGTCGCTGAGTGCCAGCAGGCTTCGGATTCCCTCCCGCACGAGGTGTTGGTCATCGACGACCAACACCCGAATCGGTGCGCTCATCTCTCGACGTCCCGAACAGTGTTTGCTGCTCTCCTCGTGCCGCGGCGTGGTCGCCTGCACGGATGACCGACGTCGGGTGAGACTGTCCGCGGCGGCTCGGTGGGTCTCATTGGCAGAGCCTAGACGACCGATCCCCGCGTCGACCGTGCCAAAGGTCATGCCTGGCAGCTGCAACGAATCTCGCGGAAAGAAGGCAGGACGTCGGCTCGATACTGTTAGGCGGTCGCCCCGGCACCTGGGAGATCATGACCATCGGCACTCGAATGGAGATGCGCCATTCGATAGCGTCACCTGCACCGTCCCACGGACACCGAGCCACCCCCTGCCCCACAGCCACCCATCCGGATTGCCTCGGCACACGCCTAATCGCCACCGAGCCAGGCCGGCGGCTGCCGAGTCGTTCCGTGGTGAGCCCATCGTACGAAACGCCTGTCTGAGGAGAGTATTGATGATTCCGACCAGCCTCTATCCCGTGCTGATGACGGCGGATGTAGCCGACGCGGCCGCCTTCTACCGCACGCACTTCGGGTTCGGCACGACCTTCGAGTCCGACTGGTACGTCGGTCTGAGACTGGATCGGTGGGAATTGGCGTTACTCCAGGTGGGTCACCCCTCGATCCCTGAGGATTTCAGTGCGCGCACCGCAGGCGGCATCCTTCTCAATATCGAGGTCGACGACGTCGATGCCGTCCACGACCGCCTCGTCGCGGACGGCCTGACCCCTGTGCTGCCGCTGCGCTCGGAGGATTTCGGTCAACGGCATACGATCTTTCCCGGGCCCGATGGGGTGCTCATCGACGTGATCACTCCGATCCCGCCCACTACGGAGTATGCTGAGCAGTTCTCCGCAGCCGCACTGGCCGAAGCCGAGGAACGATCGTGACCGGTATCGAGAACAACCACGTCGGACTTCCGCCGATTCTGTTCCTGCACGGTGTCTTCGGCCGACCGGCACTGCTGGAACCTTGGCTTCGATTCCTGCGAGACGCCGGATACGAATGCTGTGCACCGGCCATGCCCGGCCGCGAGCCGACCGATCCGGCATCGCTTCGACGTACCGGCGTCGGCGAATGCGTGGCAGTCGCGCTGGATGCCTATGACAGCCTGGTGAGGGACGCGATCGTCATCGGGCACAGCTTGGGGGGACTACTGGCCCAAAAGGTGGCCGAACTCCGCAACCCGCATTCCATCGTACTGCTCGCCTCGATTCCGCCGGGCGTGTTGTGGCCGCAACTGCTTCCGCTACCGCACCTGCTCCCCATCCTTCCCGCCGTGCTGGCCGGACGCCCGTTCCTGCCCGGACCACGCACCATGCGTGAGGTCCCGCTGAGCACCCTACCGGCCGAGGAACGGGATCGGCTCATTCCGGAACTGGTTCCGGATTCCGGCCGGGTCTTCCGTGCGATGAGCTTCGGGACACCGTCGGTCCGGGTCGACGCCGCCGCGGTCACCTGTCCCGTACTCTGCGTGAGTGCCGGCGCCGACCGCAACGTTGCGCCGTGGATCTCGCGGCGCCTCGCCGCCCGCTACCACGCCGAACACTGGATTCATCCCCGACTGCCACACTGGATCATCGCCGAATCAGCCCTCGAGCAGGTCGCACCGCCAGTACTCGAATGGATACGAAACAATCCTTAGCCTCTGCGGGCCGGATCCACTGCTCGTACCGACGAAAGCCGCGGCGCCCGGGGCCGTATCGACTGCCCGGTAAGTGGCTACGTCACTGTGTGCTGGTCGCCGGCCGAACCGCTCGTTGCCGCCGGATCCGGTCAGGCCGGCCACGCGACCACCAACCTACGGCGATGATCATGGACGGCATGCCCGACCCGCCATTCTGATGTCGGTGGTCTCGCGAGGATTCTGGCCGCCGTCTGTCCGCGCTCGACGTCACGCTGTCCGCGGTGTGAGTCCGCGGGTGGCGTGCCCGGAAACTACTGCGGCGCAGGTGGCGTGCCCTCGACCAGCGCTGCCCTCGGTCCACGATTTTCTCCGGGCTCGGGTAGAAGGCCGGTAATGATCGCCGATATGCGGCCGCGCAGGCGATCCGGATCGACCGGGGTTCGCCCCTCAGTGAGTTCACTGACGAGCAGCCCGTCGAGCAGGGCAATCATCAATCCGGCCAAGTCCGAATCGGCCAGTTCGCGAAACGCCAGCGTATGAAAGCCTGCCGTGAAGGCTGTGGCGGATAGTTCGACCAGTTCGCGGCTCGGTGCGTCGAGCATGAGCAGCAGCCGGACGCGACTGCGCGCGCGTGCCGGCCCGAGCCAATGAAGGAGGAGGCTCGTGGTTCTGCTGATCCGCTCTTCCACCGGCAGTTCCATCAGCCGGCGGCCGGCGAGCACGGCGTCGATCTCGGCCATTTCCGAAGCGGCAATGGCATCGAGCATGGCCGATAACAGGGCTTGACGAGTCGGCAAATGATAACTGCAGGTACCGGACGGCAGCCCGGCGGCGCGGTCGACTGCCCGGTGGGTCAAACCGCGCAGACCCTGGTCTGCGACGACGGTGGTCGCGCTGTTGGTCAGCAATGCCTTGCGATTGGTCTGTATTTCGCCCACAGCTACATGCTACATTTGTAGTAATTGCTACAGATGTAGTGGATCTGGAGGATTGTCATGTCGTTCAACACCGCTTATAAAATCGGCGCTTGGTGCTGGATCGCGACCGGCACGGGACATACCGCCGCGGACATCGCCATGATCCTTTTACCCAAGTCGGCCCCTGAGAGAGCAATCGAGGAAGTGATGCGGTCACAACCTTTCGACTTCCCTGGGCTGCAACGCAATTACAACGACATGCTCAACGGACTGAGCTTCGGCGTCGGCCTCACGGTGTTCTCGGCGGGAGTTCTGTTCCTGATGCTCGGCCGGGCGGCCGGACAGGCGCGGACCGCAGCACTGACCGGCGCGGTCGCCTCGGTGGCAATGCTGATCAACGCGGCAGTGCTGTTGCCACTTCCCCCCATCGCATTGTTCGCCGCCGCCAGCCTGGCATTTGTGATCGCGTTCCGGGCATCTCGCATCTCCGGCCTTCCGACCCGGACCATGGGGGCCGGTCCTCAGCTGGAAACCCTATAACCCCAGGCTGCATAGCGCGGGAGCGGCCGAGTGCATGGTCGCTGGGCTCAGGCCTGCCGGTCCGCCGGGTGGCTCGGCCTGAGTGTGGCCGTCGCGGCGGGCTCCGGCCGCGTGCTGATGGGTCCGCATGATCGTGGAGTCGACGCTGATCCGCCACCCGATCCGGCCTACAGACTCGGCGAAGCATTGCAGCATTTTCAGGATCAGCGCCCACACCCCTGCCCGCTGCCATCGCCGGAACAGCCCGTAGACCGCGGGCCAGGACCCGTAGTGGGGTGGAACGTCACATTGAGCATCGGTCAGGTCCGCGCGCCCCACCACCGCTACCGTGATCACGAGGTCTCCGGTTTGGTTCCGGTTGCGCTCGGTCGTCCAACCCACTTACCGGAGACCTCGCCCATCCGCCAACACGGACAGAGTCTTTCACCAAAAAACTGATGGAGTGGCACCGCTTCATTCGCGGTGCCACCCCATCAGCGACTTCGATACACGCCCTAACCGCGGGCCGCCCGGTTCACCCGGGTCAGGACCGCATGCAGTTCCTCCAGGTCGTCGAGGCCCACACCCAGCCGTTCGACCACCGCCGGCGGGATCTTCTCGGCCTCGGCACGCAGTGCCCGGCCGGCGGGGGTGAGGTCGATGACGAGGTTTCGTTCGTCACGCGGGTCGCGAGTGCGGGTGATGTAGTCCAATGCCTCGAGACGTTTGAGCAACGGGGACAGCGTCGGCGAATCCAGTTGGAGCAGTTCGCCGATCTCCTTGACCGACAGCGGGGCGTCGCCCCAGAGGGCGAGCATCACCAGGTACTGCGGATGGGTGAGCTTCATCGGCTCCAGCAGCGGCCGGTAGATCGCCAGCACGGCGCGGTTGGCCAACGCCAGGGCGAAGCACACCTGCCGCTCCAGCCGTAGCGGGTCCTCGATCGTGCTGTCCATGGACACCTCCTCGGAGATCGGATGATACGTCCGTGCCCCGCTTGGCCTGCGGGAGCCGTACGGCAAATAAGTCGCGCGCTAATCGTTAGTGTACGATACATTATCGGACAACTGGAACGGGTGAGTCGTCCGATTGCCACCCGGAGTCGAGGAGCTGCCGATGCCCGCACGACCAACGCCGACCCCCGTGCAGCGGATCCGCTATATCTGCGGCCAATCCTTACCCGCCCCGCTGACGGACTGGGTGCTGGTGGACCTCACCGGGCCCGGAGCCACCCGGCGCTATCTGCTGCGCTTCCTGGTGCCGGTGATCGCGCCGCTGTGCCTGCTCCTACTGCTGCCCGGGCCGCTGTGGATGCACCTGTCCATGATGGGACTGCTCTACATTCCGCTCGTCTACTTCACCGTCGCGCTGCTCTACGTCTACCGTCGCCACCGCCTGATCCAGCACGGTCTCGACCCCGATCTCGCGGATATGGCGGAACGTCGCCGGCACGCCGACGACCGCCTGGCCTACGAGCGCCGCTACGGCAGAGCGGCCTAGCGGCGGAGACCGCGCGGCGGACCCGGCGGAGGCCGCTCACCGGCGGCGAAGCGGTCGACCGGTGCTGTTCGAGGCGCACGCACCGGGTAGCCACACCCGCCGCCACCGCAACGCACCGACAGGCTCCCGCCGAACGTGCGGAGGCGGTCAACCGGTGACGGCGGACGGCACCGGCGCCCACCGCGCCGCCCTGGTGGCCCGCCACATCCGGAACAGATAGACCGGTGTCGGCGGCACCCAGCCCAGCTGCTGGGCCAGACCGAGATCGTCCCGATTCGCCCAGTGCTCCCGGACCGTGCCGTCGGCGATCCGGAACCAGTGTGTCTGGGTGACGGCGAACGATCGGCCGGTGGCCGGGAACGCCTGTTCGGGAACGCCCTGCGCGTCGTAGACCACGAAGGTGTCGATCTGGCGGCCGGACATGGTGGTGTGCACGGCCGCGATGTCCTGGGACGCGGTCGCCTCGTGGATCTTCCAGCGCAGATCGGCGTAGGTCCGCCGCAGCCAGATCGCGCTCGCGTGAAAACCCGCCGGGCCGGGTGCACGGCACTCGGGCGGTTCGGCGGCGCTCTCCCGATTGAGCGCCTCCGGATGGAACACATCCTCGAAATCGGTAGGCGAGCCGTCGGCCATGATCAGGACGGCACGGGCGGCCAGCTGCGCGAGATCCGACGGATCATGAGCCATGACAACTCCCCCAGGGTGCGGGACGACGCCCCGATGCCCGGAATGTTACCCGGGCACAGGGGGTTCGGGAAGGTCGCGATCGCGCCCTGCCGTGGGCGCGGGGATACCGGCCGGACCCCGGTTTCAGCCGGTGCGCTGCGAACTCAGCGGCGCGGCGATGTCTTCCAGCGATTGCCGCTCGGCACGCACCCCGAAGAGCAACTCGACGATTCCGCCGAGCATCATCATGACCGCGCCGATGGTGAAGGCCAGCGCGGTACGACCGGCGTCGCCGTCCCCGGTGAGCTCCGCGAATACCAGTGGTCCCGCGATACCGCCCGCGGCGGTGCCCAGGGCGTAGAAGAACGCGATGGCCATCGCCCTGGTCTCCATCGGGAAGATCTCACTCACCGTCAGATAGGCGGAGCTCGCGCCGCAGGAGGCCACGAACAGCACCGCCGTCCAGCAGGCGGTGAGCGTGACGGCGGTGAGGTCACCACGTACCAGCAGTAACGCGGTGAGCAGCAACAGCACACCCGATCCCAGGTAGGAGCCCGCGATCATGGGCTTACGGCCGATGGTGTCGAAATAACGGCCGAGCAGCAGCGGCCCGAAGAAACTGCCCAGGCACATGACGGCATAGAAGTAGCCCGTGCGATCACTGGGTACGTCGAAGGATTCACCGAGGATGACGGCGAAATTGAAGGTGACCGCGTTGTAGAGGAACGCCTGGCCGATGAACAGCGCCAGCCCGAGTACGCTGCGGCGCGGATACTTCCGGAACATGACCGAGGCGATTTCGCCGAACCCGGTGGAACGCCGCTGCCGCACCTCGATGGTCTCCGCCACCGGTGGCAGGTCGGCACCGGTGTCCCGGCGCACCTGCTCCTCCACCGCGTCGACCAGTTCCTCGGCCTGCCGGTCACGGCCGTGGATGAACATCCACCGGGGGCTTTCCGGAACATGCCGACGCACCACGAGTACCAGCAGCCCGAAGAGCACACCCATGCCGAACATGAGGCGCCAGCCGATATCCGGCGCGAGCAGTTGCGGATTCAGCGCGGCCACCGAGAGCAACGCGCCGCCGGAGGCGCCCAGCCAATAGGTGCCGTTGATGACGATATCGATCCGGCCGCGGTACTTGCCGGGAATCAGTTCGTCGATCGCGGAATTGATGGCCGCGTACTCACCGCCGATGCCGAGTCCGGTGAGGAACCGGAACAGGACGAACCACCAGACCGAGAAGGAGAAGGCGGTCATAGCGGTGGCCACGAGATACACCACCAGCGTGACGATGAACAGCTTCTTGCGGCCGTAGCGGTCGGTCAGCCGGCCGAAGACCAGGGCCCCGATACACGCGCCCGCCACATACATCGCCGCCGCGAGCCCGGACACCTGCGCCGACGAAATGGCCAGACCGCTGCCGGGCTCGGACAGTCTCGTCGCGACACTGCCGACGACGGTGACCTCGAAGCCGTCGATGATCCACACCGCGCCCAATCCGACCACGATCATCCAGTGCCAGCGTGCCCAGGGGAGCCGGTCGAGGCGGGCCGGGATCCGGGTACGCACCGTCGTCATGGGGCGGGGCTTCCCGCTCGCGGTAGCGGCAAACCCGGGGCCCACCCGGGTCGGCCGATCCGCTGGTGAGAGCGGCATGCCGGGGGTATACGGGCGCTATGGCGACGACGTTGCGGCGCACTGTGCCCACCCACCTGCTGTACTTCTTCGTTCTCGGTGACGTGCTGGGCGCCGGGGTGTACGTACTGATCGGCGACATCGCCGCGCAGTCGGGTGGCGCGGTGTGGGTGCCGCTGCTCACCGCGCTCGTACTGGCCTGTCTCACCGCGGGCTCGTACGCGGAACTGGCCACTCGGTTTCCGCGAGCGGGCGGCTCGGCCCACTATGTGACCCGGGCGCTCGGGCCGGCCGCCGGCGCCTTCATCGGCTTCTGCATGCTCGCCGCGGGCGTCGTCTCGGTCGGTGCGCTGGCGCGCGGCTTCGCCTCGGATTATCTGGCCGAACTGATCACCGTGCCCACCGCGGCCGTCGTCGTGCTGTTCCTGAGCGCACTCGCACTGCTCAACATCCGTGGTGTCAAGGAATCGCTCGGTGCGAACGTGGTCGCCACGGCCGTCGAGGTCGGCGGGCTGCTCCTGGTCATCGGTCTCGGCACCTGGGTTCTCGTCCGCGGCGACGGCGAGCCGCGCCGGCTCCTCGAGCTGGGCACCGCCGAACACGGCGCGGTCGGGGCGACCCTGGCGGGCGCGGTACTCGCCTACTACTCGTTCGTCGGGTTCGAGACCTCGGTGAATCTGGCCGAGGAAGTGCGGGATCCGCGCCGGGCCTACCCGCGGGCACTGTTCGGCGCGCTGCTGACCGCGGGTCTGGTGTACGTGTTACTCGGGGTGGTCGCCGGGGCGGTCGTTCCCACCGAGATTCTGGCGGAGTCGAGCGGTCCGCTGCTGGAGGTGGTCCGGGCGGCCGGCGGGGTACCGGAACGCCTGTTCGCCGTGATCGCGCTGGTGGCGGTCGCCAACGGCGCACTGCTGACCGGCATCATGGCCTCCCGGCTCGCCTACGGGATGGCCCGCGACGGTCTGCTGCCCGGGGGCCTGGCCCGGCTGCTTCCGCACCGCCGGACCCCGTGGGTGGCCGTACTCGCGACCACGGCTCTCTCGCTGCTGCTGGCACTGACCGGCGAAATCGCGGCCCTCGCCGAAACACTGGTCCTGCTCCTGCTCGTCGTGTTCACGGCGGTCAACGTGGCGGTGCTCCTGCTGCGCCGGGAACCGGACGGCACGGGTGCGTTCCGGGTCCCGACCGTGGTGCCCTGGCTCGGCCTGGCATCCTGCCTTTTCCTGTTCACGCGGATCGACGGTGCGGTGTGGCTGCGCGGACTGATCCTGCTGGGACTCGGTCTGGTGGTGGGCGGTGCGCAGCTCGTCCGCGCGGGCCGGACCCGCGGATCCGGAACGGCACGCTCCGACGCGGCCGGCGCCCCGAATCCACGGCAGGAGGGCTAACCCAGCTGCCGCTGCGCCGGCCACAGCTGCGCCCAGGGCGCCCGTACGGTACGGCACACGTACATCGCCGCCCCTTGCTCGTCATTGTCGATTCCGAGCCCGTTGTCGATACGGCCCGCCGATTCGGGAGCGGAATCGGCACAGAAACGCGCGACTTCCGCGCGGGTGAGGCCGACGGTGAGAATCGGGCGGGCATCGGCCGGTGGCCCCCACCACCAGTAGGCATTGTGGCCGCTGCGCGGAACCGGGAGGTCGTACGGGGCACCGAAACGCTCGATGGCCGCGGCTTCGCCGTAGTTGGCGGTGAGTATTTCCGCGTCCGGTGCCGAGCGGGCCCTGGCCTCGGCGATCCGGTCGGCGAACCGCGGCCAGCCGACCGTTTCGCCGGCGTCGTAGTTGAGCGCGAGAATCGGCGAATCGCGCAGGGCGGCCACCGGCAGAACCGGCAGGAAAAGGACCGCCGATACCGCCGCGTTCAGCGCGACAACCGCGGCGGTCGCGGCGAGTCGCGCCCGAGTACGGGTCAGCGCCGGCACCAGCGCGGTGGCGCCCGCGGCCAGCAGCACCGGGTACATCCCACCCAGGTAGTAGGCCTTGCCCCCGGCGGTCAGATACGCCACGAACAACAATACGTAGGTGAGCGCGAAGGCACGGCAGCGCTGTTGCCGGGCCAGCCACCACAGACCCGCGCCCCACAGCACCACCATCAGCGGCCCCATCAGGCCGAACTGCAGCAGTACGAAGGCGGCCGGGCCGTCCGAGGTGCCCGACGAGCCGCCCGCGATGGCTCGGCTCATCTCGAGCTGCGGCAGTCCGTTGCGCATCTGCCACCACAGATTCGGCGCCCAGATGACCGCGGCGATCGCGAGTGCGACCGGGAAATACCTGGTGACGAAGAGTTTCCGTGGGCCGAGTAGCAGGAATGCGCACGCCAGAACCAGCAGCGGCAGCGCCAGCAGTGTCTTGTTCTGCAAACCGATACCCGCCAGCACTCCGGCGAGCAACCACCAGCGCCGATCCGATTCCGGCCGCAGCAGCCGCAGTACTGTCACCACCACCGCCGACCACACCGCCAGGTCGAAGATCACGGTGCCGAGCTGATGACCGCCGCCGAGGAGTAGCGCGGAAGAGGCCGCCGCCGCGGCGGCCAGGGTCTGCGCTGCCCGGCTGCCGCCCAGTTCACGGGCCGCCCAGCCGGTACACACGATCACCGCGGTGGCCGCCACGATCGCCGGGAGCCGAAGAACCACCAGGGAATCCGCGTCGATCGCGGCCATCGCCCGGGCCAGCAACGGCACCAGTGGCGGCTGGTCGGCATACCCCCAGTCGAGCCGCCGCCCCGCGGCCAGGAAGTACATCTCGTCCCGGTGGTACCCGTACCGGTCGGCACACCCGGCCAGCAGGACCGCGAAAACACCTGCCACCCAGTACATTGCGCCGTCCTACCCGCTGCCGGCCGCGGGCCGGGATACCGCTACGCCCCCCGGTCGATCCTCGCACGAACGCCCCGCCGCTCGCTCGGTATCCGCCAGGCCGCGGCGGCTCGGCTCCGACGCCGCCGGTTCCTGCCCGGTGGATGGGCGTTATCAGGTGGCCCGGCGGGCACGGGCACGCCGTTTGCCCTCGTGCATCGCCTGGACCCGGGGAACCGGGATCGTGTGTCCCTCGGCGACCAGATCGGCCGGAATCGCCTGCGGTCCGGGCATGGCGGCCGACCAGGGGTCGGTATCCGCCAACAGAGCAGGCACCGTCCGTATCGTGAAGTCCGCCGGCGTCACCTCGTCGAGGTCGGCCCAGGCGAGCGGGAACGAGACGGGAACACCGGGGCGGATACGCGGACTGTAGGCCGCGACGACGGTCGCGCCGCCGGTGCGCGTCGGGTCGAGAAAGACCTTGCCCCCGCGGTCCTCCTTGATGAACGCGGTGGTGGCGAAACCGGGATCGAGGCGCTCGGCCCGGGCGGCGATCGCCCGCGTCGCCGCGGCCGCGTCCTCGTGGCGGGTACCCGGCGCGATCGGCACGAACACATGGGCTCCTTTGGCGCCGCTGGTCTTCACCGCACCGGTCAATCCGGCGTCCGTCAACGCCGCGCGGATCAACTGTGCCGCCTTCGCCGCGTGCCGGAAGGTCTGCCCGGGTGACGGGTCGAGGTCGAGAACGAGATACGTCGGCCCGGCTCCGGGGTCGGAAGTGACCAGGGTCGGGTGGTATTCGACAGCCCGCTGGTTACCGAACCACAGCAGGGTCGGCATATCGTCGCACAGCGCATAGGAGATCTCGCGCCGCGAACTCTCCGCCCAGACCGTCGTCCGCCGGACCCACTCGGGCGTGTACTTCGGCAGGTTCTTCTGCATGAACGACTCCTGCCCCGGCCGGACGCGGACCACCGACAGCGGGCGGTCCCGCAGCACCCGCACCAGGCGCTCCCCGACCGCCTCCAGATAGTCCAGCAGGTCTCGCTTGGTCGCCTCGGCGCCGTCGAACAGCGGCTGATCCGGATTCGTCACCGGAACCCCGCGGCGGACCTCGTCACTGGTCATCGCCTCACCATGCCCGCCGGCGGCACCGGGGTCAACCACGGGCTACCGCCGCGGCGGCAACCCGGGCACACCGCGCTCCCGGTTCCCGAATCGGGCGGCCACAACAACGCGCGGGACCATATTTCGGTTGCGCGTCGCGCGCACGATCCGGATCGTTGCCCTGTGCCACCACGAACCCCGATACCGGCTCCGCCCGACTCCCGACCCCCCGAAGAACGCCCGGACCTCACCGGCTGGCGGCGCCGGCACGCCCGGCGCGCATCGAACGCCGCCCGGCCGATCCCGTCCGGTAAGCAGTACCGCCGCAGGCAGAAGCACTCGAAACACCAGGATCCCGACAGCTGCCGGTGACGGCGAGCCGAGTGGGCCGCGAAACATCCGGTGCCGCAATCACGATGTCCGGACAACGCGCTTTCCCCTTTCCCGGCACATCGGAGCAGCTATGAGCGACACCACCCAGCGCGACACCCTGCGAATGCGTGAGGACCTGCGGCACGCCTGCCGGCTCCTCGGGCTCGATGACCGGCACGGCGCCTGGATCGCCCGCGAATTCGCCCCGTGGGCGACCGGATATCTCGCGCGCCGGGTGACCCTCGAACTCCGCTACCGGGACGCCGACGCGGCCTGAAGTCTCCCCGATTTGCCGAATTCCGCCCGATCGGCTGTGATCGGAGAACGTGAGCGGAAACGGCAGCGTTTCGAACATCGGGGTCCCGGTCGCACCGGACCGCCGGACCGTACTACGCGCGGGGGCGGTGACCGCCGCGGCGGCCGCCTTACCCGTCCCCACCGCGTATGCGGCGAGCCCGGTGTTCGGGCACGGCGTCGCCTCCGGTGATCCGCTACCCGACGGCGTCGTCCTCTGGACCAGGGTGACCGTCGGGCCACAGGCCCTGCCGGGATCGGGAATCGGCGCCCCGGCCACCGTCCGGTGGGAGATCGCCGAGGACGCGGGGTTCGCCACGGTGGTCGCCGCCGGCTCGCTCACCGCGAGCGCGGACTCCGATCACACGGTGAAGGTGGACGTACGCGGTCTGGGCCCGGCCCACGATTACCACTACCGGTTCCATGCCCTCGGTGCGACGTCGCCGACCGGCCGGACCCGCACCGCCCCGGCCGATGCGGACTCCCCCGCCCGGCTGCGTTTCGGCGTGGTCTCCTGCGCCAACTGGGAAGCGGGGTATTTCGCCGCCTACCGTCACCTCGCCGCCCGCGACGATCTCGACGCCGTCGTCCACCTGGGCGACTACCTCTACGAATACCGCTCCGGATCCTTCGACGGCCGCGCCGGGACGGTCCGGCGGCACGAGCCGGTGCACGAGATCGTCTCGCTCGCCGATTACCGGATCCGGCACGGACAATACAAAACCGACCCCGACCTCACGGCCCTGCACGCGCGGGTGCCGTTCATCTGCACCTGGGACGACCACGAATCCGCGAACAACGCATGGTCCGGCGGCGCGGAGAACCACGACCCCGCGTCCGAGGGCAGCTGGGCGGATCGGCGCGCCGCCTCGATCCGCGCGTACGCGGAATGGATGCCGGTCCGGCTGCAGACCACGGCCGGGGAGACCCGGATCTACCGCCGGCTGCGGTTCGGCACTCTGGCCGAGCTGTCGATGCTGGATCTGCGCAGCTATCGGGACCGCCAACCCGAGCTCGGTACCCGGGAAGGTGACGACCCGGCCCGTACGATCACCGGTTCGCGTCAGATGGAATGGCTCACCGCCGGATTGGTTTCCGGCTCCGCGCGCTGGCAGGTGGTCGGTAATTCGGTCATGATCGCGCCGCTGGCGTTCCCACCACTGGACCCCCGGACCACCGCGGCCGTCACCGAGGTGTTCGGTATCCCCCGCGAGGGTCTGGCCCTCAACACCGACCAGTGGGACGGCTATCCCGCCGACCGCCGCCGCCTCCTTCAAGCCCTGACCGACCGCGGCGTCGGCGACGTCGTCTTCCTCACCGGCGATATCCACAGCTCCTGGGCCTCCGACGTCCCGCTCGACGCCGCGCGCTACCCGGGCGGCCCTACCGCGGGAGCCGAATTCGTGGTGCCGTCGGTGACCTCCACCGGGATCGGGGATATGCTGCCGCCCCCGCGGCGCACGGCTTCGGTCGCGCTCGCGGAGTCGGTGCGGGCGCTCAACAAGCACATCCACTACACCGAACTCGATTCCCACGGCTACGGCGTGGTGGAACTCGTACCCGATCGAGTGCGGATGGAGTGGTACTACGTCGGAGATGTCACCGACGCAGGCACCGGCGTCCGAATGGCGGCCGCCTGGGAACTGCCCCACGGCGGCCGCCTCCGGCCGGGCGGGTGATCCGTCGGCAGAACCGAGGGTCACTTCGGCCGTCCACTCGGACGGCCGGCCTCCGGTTCTGCTGCTGCGGAGGCAGGACAGATGGATACAGTTCGGATCACCGTCTTATTAATCATTCCCCCGTGACCGCGACATTGTTTCAATGCCGCTATGCACCAGTCTCGTTCTCTTGCCGCGCGTTTCCGACTCCGGTCGGTCGCGATGCTCCTCGCCGTCGCCGCTGCCGGAATGGCGCTGACCGGGTGCAACAGTAGTGACGGCCCCGGTGGCGCCGCACTCGATACGCCGCTACCCACCGAGGTTCCGCCGGGCACCACCCTGGTGGTCGCCGACCAGCAGGAACGTTTCCAGACCGCGCTGCGCGCCTCCGGCGAACTGGAGAAATTGCCGTTCAAGGTGGAGTTCGCGAATTTCATCGGCGGCCCGGAGATCCTGGAGGCATTCCGGGCAGGGGCGGCCGATGTGGCGCCGGTGGGTGATGTGCCGCCGATCCATGCCCTCGCCGCCGGTCAGGACGTGCCGATCATCGCGGCCTATCAGAGCGATCCGGCGGGGATCAAACTCGCTGTCGCGCCGGGTGTCACGGCGACCCGGCTGACCGATCTGACAGGTAAGAAGATCGCCTACGCCGAAGGGACGGCTCAGCAGGCGGCGGTATTGCGCGCACTGGACAAGGCCGGTCTGACCACGTCCGATGTCGAGCTGGTGCGGCTACAGCTGGCCGATTTCAACGATGCGGTCCGCACCGGGCAGGTCGATATCGCCCCGCTGAACGAGCCGCGGCTCACCCGGTTCCTGCGTACTCCGGGCGCGACCGTGATCGCCGATTCGGAAACCACCGGTATCTATTACGGCCTGGGCTATCTGTACTCCCGGCGGGAAGCCACCCAGGATCCGGCGAAGTCCGCCGCGCTGCGCGCCCTCGTCGGGGCCTTCGTGCGGTCGTTCCACTGGACCAATACGCACCGGGACGAGTGGGCCCGGATCTACTACATCGAGAATCAGAAGCTCAGCGCCGACGATGCCGGCCGGATCGTCGATTCGCTCGGGGAATTCACCTTCCCCCATCTGGATCAGAAGCTGATCGACGCGCAGCAGGCGACCATAAATGTCATCGGCGCAGCCGGTCAGCTGCCGCGCAAGGTCGAGGCCGCGGACGGTTTCGATACCCGGTTCGACCAGGTGATCAGCGAGACCGTGCCCGCCGTGGGCGCACGATTCGAACGGGAGGCACAGTAGTGGCCACCTTGGATATCTCCGCGGGCGCACGGGCGGATTCCGCGCCGCTCGCACCATCGGCCCGGTCCGCCCGGTCCGGGCGCCGGGTCCGCCTCGGGCCCGGCCGGCCGATCCCGTTCGGTTTCGCGCTGGGTCCCGTGCTACTGCTGGCCGCCTGGGTGATCGGTTCGCTGTCCGGCGCTCTCGATGCCGAGACGCTACCCGCGCCGTGGGATGTGGCCCGGACCGCGGGTGATCTGATCGCCGCGGGCACCCTGCAGTCCAATCTGCTCACCTCGTTGCAGCGGGCCGCGATCGCTCTCGTGCTCGGGGTGTCGATCGGCGTGGTTCTCGCACTGGTCTCCGGCCTGAGCCGGATCGGTGAGGCGCTCGTGGACGGCCCGGTGCAGATCAAGCGCTCCATTCCGACCCTCGCGCTGATCCCGCTGTTCATCGTGTGGTTCGGGATCGGCGAAGAGATGAAGCTCATCGTCATCACCGCCAGTGTGCTGGTACCGGTGTACATCAACACGCACGCCTCGCTGCGCGGAGTCGACGCGCGGTATGTGGAGCTGGCGCAGACGGTCGGCCTGTCCCGGTGGGGTTTCATCCGCCGGGTCGCGCTTCCCGGTTCTCTGCCGGGCTTCTTCACCGGATTGCGGCTGGCGGTCACCATCTCCTGGCTGGCCCTGGTGGTGGTCGAGCAGGTGAACGCCACCAGCGGTATCGGCTATCTGATGACCCAGGCACGCACCTACGGGCAGATCGACGTGATCGTGGTGGGACTGGTGATCTACGGGCTGCTGGGTCTTTTCGGTGACCTGGCCGTCCGCGTGCTGGAGCGGAGGGCGCTGGCATGGCGACAGACACTGTCGGACTGACCGTCCGGGTCCGTGCGCTGCGGCGCGGGTTCGGTGACCGGATCGTATTGCGCGGGGTGGATCTCGATATCGCGCGGGGCGAGTTCGTGGCGCTGCTGGGCCGTAGCGGTTCCGGTAAGAGCACCCTGCTGCGGGCACTCGGTGAACTGGACCACGATGTCGCCGGCGACGGTGAGCTGACGGTTCCTCGGGAGCGGTCGGTGGTGTTCCAGGATTCCCGGCTGCTGCCGTGGCTCGAGGTGCTCGACAATGTCACGCTCGGTGTGAGCGGTCCGGGCACCGCGCAGCGTGGCCGTGACGCGCTGGCCGAGGTCGGCCTGGCCGGCCGGGAGAAGGCCTGGCCCCGAGAACTGTCCGGCGGCGAACAGCAGCGGGTGGCGCTGGCCCGCTCCCTGGTCCGCGAACCGGCACTGCTGCTCGCCGACGAACCGTTCGGCGCGCTGGACGCGCTCACCCGGATCCGGATGCACGGACTGCTACAGGATCTCTGCGCCCGGCACCGCCCCGCGGTACTACTGGTCACGCACGATGTGGACGAGGCGGTGCTACTCGCCGACCGGGTGCTCGTCCTCGACGAGGGCCGCATCGCCGTCGACCTGTCCATCGAGCAGGCCCGCCCGCGCCGGCACGGTGATCCCGCCGTCGCCCACTACCGCGAACAACTCCTGGCCGCGCTCGGTGTCTCCACCGAACCCACTCAGTACGAGGACGATGCCCGATGACCGAACCACGCCGGCTGAGTCTCAACGCGTTCATCTACCCCGCCGGGCACCACGAGGCGGCCTGGCGCCATCCGGCCAGCCGCCCCGACCGGATCTACGATGTCCGCTACTACCAGGAGATCGCCCGAACCGCCGAGGCCGCGACCTTCGACGCGGTGTTCTTCGCCGACGGACCGGCACTGCGAACCAATGTCGCCTACAACGCCGCGCCCGGCCTCGAGCCCATCACGCTGCTGACCGCGATCGCCGCGGCGACCACGCATCTGGGCCTGATCGCCACGGCGTCCACCACCTACTACGAGCCCTACAATCTGGCCCGGCTGTTCTCCTCGCTGGACCATATCTCCGGCGGCCGGGCGGGCTGGAACATCGTCACCACCGGCACCGATCTGGCCGCCGCCAATTTCGGGCTGGATCGCCATCCCGATCACACCGAGCGCTACGCGCGGGCCCGCGAATTCGTGGACGCCGTCACCGCGCTGTGGGACAGCTGGGAGGACGACGCCATCCTGCTGGACCGCGCCGGCGGCCGGTACGCGGACCCGGACAAGATCCATCCCATCGATTTCGCGGGCGAACACCTGCGGGTACGCGGGCCGTTCAATTCGGCCCGCACGCCGCAGGGATATCCGGTGCTGGTGCAGGCGGGAGCGTCCAACGACGGCCGCGCCTTCGCCGGGCGGTACGCCGAGGCGATCTTCACCGCGCATCAGCGGCTGAGCGACGCCCAGGCGTTCTACCGCGATATCAGGAAGCGGGCGGCGGATTTCGGCCGCGCACCCGACCAGGTGAAAATCCTGCCCGGCATCAGTCCGTTCATCGCGGGCACCGAGTCGGCGGCGAAACAGCTGGAGCGGGAGTTCAACGAGCTCACCGTGCCCGAGTACGGCATCACGCAGCTGGAATCGCTGGCCAACGAATCACTGCGGCATCTCGAACTCGACGAACCGGTACCGGTCGAATTGTTCGCCGATGCCGGCGATGTCACCGACAATTCGGCGAGCCGGCGTCAGGTGGTGGCCGGGATCGTCGAGCGGGAGCGGCCGACCCTGCGCGGTCTGCTGCACCGGCTGGCGGGCGCGCGCGGGCACCGGGTCTTCGCGGGCACCCCGGAGCAGGTGGCCGGCACCATCGAGGAGTGGTTCCGCTCCGGTGCCGCGGACGGTTTCAACGTGATGCCGCCCTACTATCCCGGCGGCCTCGAGGTCTTCACCGAAACCGTGGTTCCGATCCTGCGGCAGCGCGGGCTGTTCCGGACCGAGTACACCGGCACCACCCTGCGCGACCACTTCGGGCTGCCCAAACCGGCGAGTCGTTACGCGCCGCAGCCGGTGGCCGGATAGCGACGGCTAACGCGCTCCGCCGCGGTCGGACAGGGCGGTGACCAGATCGGCCGCGGCGGTGGCGAGTTCGATCCGCGCGACATGTGGCAGGGTGGCGGCGAGCTTTCCGGCGATGGCCGCCTGGATATCCGCGCCGATCGCCACGCCCGCGGCGGTCGGCGCCACCCGGCTGATCCGGCGGTCGGCCGGATCAGGTTGCCGCGCTACGTAACCGCGGCGTTCCAGCCGGTCCACCATGCCGGTGATATTGGTCTTGTCGCAGCCGAGCGCGGCGGCGAGTTCGCCGAATGTCGGATGCCGGGCCTGGACCAGGCAGAGCAGCGCGATCTGCTGGGCGGTGAGGCCGAATTCGCGGGCTACCGCCCCATAGAACGCGTTCACCTCACGGTAGAGCCCGCCGAGGGCGGCAACCAGGTCGTGATCGTTCACTGCCACGACGAGCAGTTTAGATGATCGACGGTTGACGAGGCAGGATAGTTAGTCGAGTATAGCGACTATCCATACACCATACCTTTGGAGGCAGTCGTGCCCGTCGCAGTGGTCACCGGAGGTTCCCGCGGCATCGGCCGGGCGATAGCCCAGCGACTCGGCGGCACCGGCGCCTCGGTCGTCGTCAATTACCGAACCGACCGCGCGGCCGCCGCGGAGGTCGTCGACGCCATCGAAACCGGAGGCGGCCGTGCACTATCCGTGCGATCGGATGTCGCCGATTCCGACCAGGTCCGCGCCCTGTTCGATACCGCCGAGCAGACATTCGGCGGTATCGATATCGTGGTGAGCAACGCCGGAATCGCCCGCTTCTCTCCCCTCGCCGAGGCCACCGACGACGATTTCGATCAACAGTTCGCGATCAATACGAAAGCCACCTTCTACGTCCTGCGCGAGGCCGCGAACCGGTTGCGCGACAGTGGGCGGATCGTGCTGGTGTCCTCCGGCGCGACCGTCACCCACCGGCCGGGCTCCGGGCTCTACGCGGCCGGAAAGGCCGCGTCCGAACAGCTGGTGCGGGTACTCGCCCGGGAACTCGCCCCACGCGCGATCACGGTCAACAGTGTGCGGCCCGGCGCCGTACGCACCGACGCGCTGGCCGCCGCGGGGGTCGGGCAGGTCGACCGGATCGCCGCGACCATCCCGATGCGCCGAATCGGCGAACCCGCCGATATCGCCGATATCGTGGGCTTTCTCGTTTCCGAGGAGGCCCGGTGGATCACCGGGGCGTCCCTACCCGCCTCGGGCGGGGCCTTCTGAACCGTGGCCGGCATCGGGGGTCGATGCGCCGAATCGGACGAAGGCCGAGCTCTACGCCGCGATCCGGCGCGACGCACGAGCCAACAGTTCGATGCCGAAGACGCGCATCTGTACTCCTGAATCAATCGTGGCGGAGGGAGTAGGTGGTCGGGCACCGGGTGGTCAGGCGGCGTAGTCCTTGGCTGCGATGGTGCGCGCGACCTTCTGCGGAGCACCGCCGATGAGGCCACGCCACGGCAGGTAGGGCAGCAGACGCACGTTGAGATTGCGGAAGCCGATCATCACTTTGCCGGCCGGGGCGTACCAGGCGCCGGTACCCTCGGCGAACTTCTGGCAGGCGTCGACCATGGGGCGCAGCTGCTGTTCGTAGGCAGGAAACGCGATGGTGTGATCGCCTGCGGCGGTCGCCAATTCACCGGCGAGGCTGTATGCGCCGACCAATGAGAGATCCGCGCCCTGGCCTGATAGTGGGGAGGCGCAGTATCCGGCGTCGCCGACGAGGGCGACGCGGCCGTTGTGCCAGGTGTCCATGTGGATCTGGGTCATCGCGTCGAAGTAGAAGTCCGGTGCGTCGTCGAGGTGGGCGAGCAGCTGCGGCACTTGCCAGCCCTGTCCCGCGAAAGCGTCCGCGACAATCTTCTTCTGTTGCCCGGCGTCGCGGTGGTCGTAGTCGATCGGATCCGATGCCCACGCGAAAATCGCTTTGGCTTCGGTGTTCTCGCGGGCGCTGTAGGCGCCCGCGATCATGCCGGGAGTGTTGTAGTCCAGCTCCCAGTGATCGAGTCCGAGGAAGTTCGGAACTGTGTAGATGCCGATGTAGTAGCCCATATGCCGTGCGAACTGCGCTTCGGGGCCGAAAGCCAGTGCACACGTGTGCGAATGGGCACCGTCGGCGCCGATGACCAAATCGAAAGTACGCGGCGACGCGTGTTCGAAACTCACTCGCGCACCGTCCTGGTCTTGTGTCAGAGCGGTGATGGAGTCGCCGAACATGTACTCCACGTCGCGGGTGGCCTCATAGAGCACCCGGGCGAGGTCACCGCGCTGAATCTCGGTGTCACCGTTGGCGCCCACACCGTTGAATGTCTCGCTGGAGATGCTGGCGCGTACCCTTCCGCGCGCATCGACGTAGGACGTGCCGCGCTTACCAGTGCCGAGTTCCTGCACTCGCTCGAGCAAGCCCATGCGGCGCACGACCTCGGTGGCGGTGCCGAGCACATCGATGGCCTGCCCGCCCTCACGCAGGGTCGGCGCCTTCTCCACGACCGTCGGGGTGAACCCATATCGCTTCAGCCAGAACGCCAGCGCGGGGCCGGCGATGCCGGCGCCGGAGATCAAGACATTGCGGTTGCTCATCTGCTGCATGCCAGAGACACTAAGAAAAATTGCGCAGATGCGCAAGACGATCGTATTAATCGATTGCGCTACCCTGGTGGCCATGGGAAATCGTGAGGATCTGTTGGCCGGTGCCCGACGGTGTCTGTTCGACAAGGGCTACGCACGCACCACGGTGCGCGATATCGCGACCGCCGCTGGGGTGAGCATGGCGGCCATCGGCTACCACTTCGGCTCCAAGGAAGCCCTGCTCACCGAGGCGCTGGCCGAAGCCACCCGCGAATGGGGCGCCGATCTGGAGCGGGCGTTGGCCGGAGATTCCGACCCCGGCAGTGATCCGTGGCAGCGGTTCGCCGACCGCTGGGACGCGGCGGCATCCACGATCGCCGCTCATCGCGGTGTGTGGTCGGCCACCTTCGACGCCCTCGCCCACCCCGAAGCACGCGCGCAACTCGCGGGCAATCTCGGCGAGGCCCGCGCCGGGCTGGCCCGGCTCTTCGACGGCACCGACGACAACGACACCGCCGCCGCACGCAGCCGCGGCGCCCTCTATCAAGCCCTACTCACCGGAATCGCGGCCCAGTACCTCATCGACCCCCACTGCGCCCCCACCGGCAGCGAACTCGCCGAAGGCCTGCGCCGGCTCACCGATGCCCCGCAGTGACCTGGTCGATCTCCCCATCGGCCGGATCGACCGGGCAGCGAGCCGCCGCAGCTATGCGGCGCGGACGCGGCTGAGGCCCCACTCCTCGGCCAGCAGGCGGTGCGAGGTGAGGCGGTCCTCGTGCCGGTGGGTGACGCTGGTGACGACGAGTTCGTCGGCGCCGGTGAGATCGCGCAGCGCGGTCAGCCGGGCGGCGACCGAGGCGGGGGTTCCGACGAATTGGGTGTTCACCCGGTCGTCGACCAGCCGCCGCTGGTCGACGGTCAGCGGCGGCGCGGTGTCGGGGTCGAGGTATTCCGCGGCGCCCGCGCCACTGCGGATACCCGCCACCCAGTGGCCGTAGGTGGAGGCCAGATGGCGGGCGGTCGACTCCTGCGGGGCGACCACGACATCGGCCGAAACCACCAGGTACGGTCGCGGATAGCGCGGCGAGGGACGGAATGCCGTCCGGTAGGCCTCGACGGTTTCCAGGACGGTCCCCGGGGAGACGTGGTAGTTCGCCACGAACGGCAGGCCGAGCGCACCGGCCAGCCGGGCGCTCTCGCCGCCGCTGCTGCCGAACAACCAGAGTTCGACCCCGGCGCCCTCCCCGGGCACGGCGTGCAGGTCGACGCCGTCGGCGGTCGAATAGGTACCCGCGAGCAGCGCGCGGATCTCCTCGACCTGCCGGGTGTAGTCGAGGGGTTCGGCGCCCGGTAGCCGCAGCGCTTCCAGCGAGGCCACCAGCCTGGTGGTATCGCGGATCCGGTCGGGCGCGAACGGGGGCGGGATCACCACACCGTCGCGGACCTCGGTCGGACGTTGCGGGGCGGGCGCGGCCGGGGTGGTCGCGGACCGAAGTTGTCCGATCCGATGTGCCGAACGGCCCAGTCCCAGATCGAGCCGGCCGGGGTACAGGGCGTCGATGGTGCCGAACGATTCGACGACCGAGGCCGAGGTACGGTAGCCGGCCTGGACCGCAGCCGAACCGACGCGGATGGTCTCGGTGGCACCGGCGATGAGGGCGATCAGTTCGGTCGGTGCCGAGGAGGCGACCGCGACGAAATGGTGTTCGGCCACCCAGAACCGCCGGTAACCCCACGCCTCGGCCTGCCGGGCGAGGTCGATGGTGTTCCGGATCGCCTGCCGGGCGGTGGATCCGGTGCTGATCGGCGACAGGTCCAGAACGGACAGGGGTACCGTCATGAGGCGCGCACTTTCTCGTCGGCTCGATGGGGATGGCGCAGACCCAGATGCTCGCGCAGGGTCGTGCCGGTGTACTCGGTGCGGTAGGTGCCGCGGTCCTGTAGTTCCGGGATCACCGTGTCGACGAATTCGTCCAGCCCGGCCGGGGTGAGGTGGGGCACCAGGATGAATCCGTCGGCGACGTCCTCCTGGACGTAGCGGTCGATTTCGGCGGCGACCTCCGCCGGCGACCCGACGAACTGCTGCCGTGCGGTGACCTCGATGATCAGTTCGCGGATCGTGAGTTTCTCCGCCTCGGCCCGGGCCCGCCACTGTTCGGCCACGGCCCGCGGATCCCGGGCGTGGCGCACCCGGCCCCGGGTGATGGTCACATCGTCGAGCGGTTCGATATCGGGTAGTGGGCCGTCGGGGTCGTAGGCGGACAGGTCGCGGCCCCAGACCTGTTCGAGGAAGGCGATGGCGGTCTGCGGGCCCACCTGCCGGCGCCGGATGTGCCGCGCGCGTTCCTCGGCGTCGGCCCGGTTGTCGCCGAGGACGAAGGTGGCCGCGGGCAGGATCAGCAGGTCGTCGCGGTGGCGGCCGTACTTGGCCAGCCGGCCTTTCATATCGGTGTAGAACTGCTGTCCCGCTTCGAGTTCACCGTGCCGGCTGAAGATCGCGTCCGCGGTGGCGGCACCGAATTCCCGGCCCTCCTCGGAATCCCCGGCCTGCAACTGCACCGGATATCCCTGCGGGCTGCGCGGCAGGACGAACGTGCCCTCGATATCGAACTGATCACTGCGGTAGCGGAACTCGGGGAGCGCCGTCGTGAACACGCCCTGTTCCCGGTCGACGACGAGCGCGTCGGCGGGCCAGCTGTCCCACAGCGTGCGGCTCGCCGCGACCACCTCCGCGGCCCGCGTATATCGCTGGGCATGCTCGAGGTACCCGCCGCGGCGGAAATTCTCGCCGGTGAACGCGTCAGAGGAGGTGACCGCGTTCCAGGCGGCCCGCCCACCGGACAGGTGATCGAGGGTCGCGAATTGTTTCGCCAGTTCGAACGGTTCGTTGAAGGTCGTGTTGATGGTGCCCGCCAGGCCCAGCCGGTCCGTGACCCCGGCGAGGGCATTGAGCACCGTGAAGGTGTCGGGGCGGCCGACGACGTCCAGATCGTGGATCCGGCCGCGGTGCTCGCGCAGCCGCAGACCTTCGGCGAGAAAGAAGAAATCGAACAGTCCGCGTTCGGCCGTCCGGGCCAGGTGGACGAAGGATGCGAAGTCGATCTGGCTACCGGATTCCGGATCGGTCCAGACGGTGGTGTTGTTGACCCCCGGGAAGTGGGCGGCGAGATGGATCTGCCTACCCGACTGTGCTTTCGGCATATCAGCCCCGTTCGGTCGCGTAGCGGTTGTGGGGACGCGGCAGGCCCAGCCTGCCGCGCAAGGTGGTGAGCGGCGCCGGGAGCCGGTCCAGGAACGAGGCGAGGGCCAGCGGCCGCAGCACGATCCCGTCCGCGGCGCATTCCCGCTGCACCTGCTCGGCCAGCTCCCGCAGGGTGTCCGTGGTTCCCACATGGCGAAGGCCGGCCGGGCCGGCGGTGGCGTTCCACTCCTCCAGTTCGGCCACCTCTTGGGCGGCCCGCGCCGCCGTCGGCGCGAGATGGACCTCGAGATCGAGCAGCACCCGCACCTGCCGGGGATCGCGGCCCGCCGCCGCCACCGCGGAACGCAGGACCGACCGGGTCTCCGCGGCGGTGGCCGGGTCCGGGGCGGTGATCCGGATGAGATCGGCGTACCGCACCGCCGTCCTGGTCGCGTGCGGATCGGCGGCGCGCACCGCGATCAGCGGCTGCCCCTGCGGCGGGCGCGGCGTGATCGACGGGCCCTTCACCGAGAAGTTGTCCCCGGCGAAATCGATGTAGTGCAGTTTGTCGCGATCGATGAACCGGCCGGTGCCGCTGTCGCGGATCTCGGCGTCGTCCTCCCAGCTGTCCCACAACCGGGTGACCACCTCGATCGCCTCGCCGGCTTCCCGCCACAGCGAATCCGCGGTCTGCTCGGCCTTGCGGCCGAACAAGCGGGCCTGTTCGGCACCCGGCGAAACCGTCACCTCCCAGCCCGCCCGGCCGGAGGTCGCGTAGTCGAGACTCGCGATCGCCTTCGACAGATGGAACGGTTCGGTATGGGTGACCGGGGCCTGCGGGATCACGCCGAGCCGGGTGGTGGCCGTCGCGACCCGGGCGGCGATACCGACCGCTTCGAGTCGCCCGCGCGCGCCGCCGGATTGCAGGGCGAACGAATCCGGCAGGAAGACCAGGTCCAGGCCGGCCCGGTCCACGGCGGCCGCCGCGTCGACCCAGTACCTGCCGGTGAAGAGGTCCTCGGCCCGCGAATCCGCGCGCCGCCAGGACGCGGGATGTGCTCCGGTACCGGCCAATTCGACAGCGAACAGCAGGGGCGACACCTGCGTCATCAGGCGGTCCTTTCTCTCGGCCGGTGCCGGCGCGCGGCCCCCGGCACCGCCAGCAACAGTTCCCGGGTGAACTCGTGCCGCGGCGCCTCGAAGATCTCCGCGGTCCGGCCCGTCTCCACGATGCGGCCCTCCCGCATGACCGCCACCCGATCGCTCATCCCGCGGACCACCGCGAGATCGTGGGAGACGAAGAGATAGCTCAGTGACAGTTCCGTCTGCAGCGCGTCGAGCAGGCCCAGGATCTGTTCCTGCACCGAGACATCCAGCGCGGACACCGGTTCGTCGAGGATCACCAGATCCGGGCGCAGGGCCAGGGCGCGGGCAATGGCCACCCGCTGACGCTGCCCGCCCGACAGTTCGGCCGGGCGGCGGTGCGCGGCGGTGACCGGGAGCGCGACCTGGTCGAGCAGTTCGGCGACCCGGTCACCGCGGGCCGGCCGGTCGCCGACTTCGAAGGCCCGCAATGGTTCGGCGATAATGGCGCCGACGGTCAGTTTCGGGTTCAGCGAGGCGTACGGGTTCTGGTACACGATCTGGACGCGTCGCCGCCACTCCCGCAGCCGGGCCCCGCGCAGCGCGCCGATATCGGTGCCGTCGAATTCCACGGTGCCGCGGTCGGGCCGCTCCAGCCGCGCGATGATCCGCGCGGTCGTGGACTTACCGGAGCCGGATTCGCCGACGATCGCGAGGGTTTCGCCGCGATCGACGGTCAGCGAGACATCGGTGACGGCCGCGAGCGTGGTGCCGCGCGCCACCCGGAAGGATTTGTGCAGACCGTGGGCCGACAAAAGCGGTGTGGCGGCGGGGGCACGTGCGGATCGGCGCGACCGGCCCGTTCCCGAGGCGGCGGCCAGCAGGCGGCGGGTGTACTCGTGTCGTGGCTCGGTGAACACGGCGGCGGCGGTACCGGTTTCCACGATCCGGCCGTGCCGCATCACCACGATACGGTCGGCGCGGTCGGCGGCGACGCCGAGGTCGTGGGTGATCAGAAGGACCGCGGTACCCGATTCGGCGGTGCGACCGGCCAGATGGTCGAGGATGCGCCGCTGGACGGTGACGTCGAGCGCGCTGGTCGGTTCGTCGGCGATGACCAGGCGCGGACCGCACGCCAGGGCGATTCCGATCAGTACTCGCTGACGCTGGCCGCCCGACAGATCCTGCGGAAACTGCCGGGCCCGCAGGGCCGGGCGATCGATTCCGGCCTCGGTCAGGATCCGGATCGCCTCGGCAGCGGCGGTACGCCGGTCGGCGCGGCCGTGGATCCGCAGTGTTTCGGCAACCTGGTCACCGATACGCAGCACCGGGTTCAGCGAAACCGCGGGGTCCTGCGGTACCAAACCGATCCGGGCGCCGCGGATCCGCCGCCAGCCGCGGGCCGGTAGCCGGTCGAGCCGCTCTCCGGCGAAGGTCACACTGCCCGCGGTGATCGCTCCGCCACCGCTCAACAACCCGATCACCGCGTGGGCCAGACTGGATTTGCCCGAACCGGACTCCCCGACCACGGCGACCGTCTCCCCGGTGCCGATCGTGAGGGATATCCCGTCGACCGCGGTCGTCGATGCCGCGTCGGTGCGGTACTCGACCACCAGATCCTCGACCTGCAGCAGCGGGCCCCCCGTCGCGCTCACAACGACCACCCGGTCAAAAAGAGTCGCGGCAGTTGTCCGGCCAGCCCGGACTGGAAGCGCCAGCCGGCGCGCAGAAATCCGCGGGCCCGGCGCGCCGTGGCCACCAGCGGGTCGCCGGCTTCCGATCCGACGGGTGCCGCTTCGCGGCCGGCCCACGTACGGGCGGTGTGGTGACCGGTCCGTGCACGGGCGACTTCTTGACGTGTCACCGCAGTCCCTCCTGGGCGAAGGCCCGGCCCAGACGCTGGGTGGCGAGCACCACCGCGACGATGACCAGACCGGGTAACGTGGTCAGCCACCAGGCGGTGGCGAGATAGTTGCGGCCCTCCGAGATCAGCGATCCCCATTCCGGAGTCGGTGGCGCGGCACCGTAGCCGAGAAAACTCAGCGACGACACCGCCAGCACCGCGAGGCCGAACTCGACGGCGGCCAGCGCGGCCACCGGCGCGTAGGAATTGCGCAGGACATGCCGGAACAGCACCCCGTACCAGCGCACCCCGCAGGCGCGGGCGGCCTCCACGTACGGCGCCTGCCGCACCCGCAGCACCTCGGCGCGCATCACTCGGGCGAACCGCGCGATGAGCGCGACACCGACGGCGAGCGCGACATTGCCGGTGCCGAAACCGAGCACCGTCACCAGGGCCAGCGAAACCAGTAGTTCCGGAATCGACAGCAGCACATCCACACAGCGCATGACGATGCTGTCCAGGGTTCCGCCCACCACGCCCGACACCACCCCGAGCAGCGACCCGGCCACCAGCCCGATCGCCACGGCGAGCACGGTCGCCGTCAGCGACAGCGCGGCCGCGTGCACGACCCGGGTATAGAGGTCACGACCCAGATTGTCGGTACCGAACCAATGCTGCGGGCTCGGGCCCCGGAACTTCTCGCTCGGTACACCGGTCAGCGGGTCGCCCCGGGTGAACAGGGCGGGCACGGTCGCCCAGCCCAGCACCAGGATCAGCGCCGCCCCGGAGAACACCACACCGGCTGCGGTCCGCCCGCCGCGCGGTGTCCGGACCTTCTCGCGCGGCGGTGTCACGAGTTCGCGAACCTCAGGCACGGACCGTCTCCTTCCCGCGGAACCCGTCCACCACCCGCGCGTCCACCAGCGGATACACCAGATCCACCAGCAGGTTCACCAGTACGTACACCGCCGCGCTGAACACCACGATGCCCTGCACCACCGGAATGTCCTGGTTCAGCACCGCGGTCTGGGTCAGGCGGCCGACACCGGCGCGCGCGAACACCGTCTCCACGATCACCGACCCGGCGAGCACCGTGCCCACCCAGACTCCCGCGATGGTGAGCGCCGGGCCGACCGCCGCGCGCAGCACATGCCGCCGCTGCACCCAGGCGCGGGACGCGCCCTTCGCGAAGGCGACCGCCACGAACGGCTGGTTCCAGGTGGCGATCAGATTGCTGTAGAGCACCTGCGCGATCACCGCGCCCACCGGCACGGCCAGGGTGATCGCCGGCAGGATCGTCCCGCTGAACCCGGTACCGCCGAACGCGGGCACCAGGCGCAACTGGAACGAAAACAGATGCAGCAGGATCAATCCGACCCAGAAGGTGGGCATGGCCGCCCCGACCGGCGGCAGGGCGGTCAGCAGGTCGCGCAACCACGTGCGTTCGGTATAGGCCGCGGCCAGCGCGAGAGCGGCGCCGAACACCACGGCGAGCACCAGCGTCGTACCGGCCAGCGCCAACGTGGAGGGCAGCGCCTCCCCGATGGCCTCGACGACGGTCTGCCCGGTACTCAGCGAATGCCCCAGGTCACCGCGCACCGCGTGCACCACCGCGGTGGCGTACTGCTCCCACACCGGTTTGTCCAGCCCGTACCGGGCCTGCAGTTCGGCGACCGCGGCGGCATCGATCGGGGTCCCGGGACTGGCGTCCACGGCGAGCTGCACCGGATCGGCGGGGAGCAGGTACAGCACCGCGAACGAAACGGTGAACGCCGCCCACAGCACGCCGGCCGCCTGGAGCACACGCAGCAGCACATACCGGGTCAGCGTGGTCATCGGCCGCTCAGCCAGGTGTCGTAGAACTGCAGTCGCGCCGAGGCCTCGAAGGTCAGGCCCTGCACCGTGTTCGCGACCCCGATGGCCTGGGAGAGCTCGATGGTCGGGATCCACAATCCCTCGTCGAGCAGCAGCCGCTGCGCCTGTCCGATCAGCTCGACACGCTGCGCGTTGTCGACGGTGGCCAGCTGGCCGGACAGCGCGGCGTCGAGCGGCGGGATCGGGCCGCGATCGTTCAGGTTCCGGGCATCCAGGCCGAAGTTGGTGCGCAGGATATCGCCGTCGGCGCGGGTCACGTTGTAGTAGATGGTGTCGAAATCCTTGGTGTTCTGCCGCACGGTGTAGTCGGCGTTGGCGGCCGGCTCCAGCCGCAACTCCACACCCGCCACCCGCAGTTGCTGCTGCAGGAGCTCCAGAATGGCCTGGTTACCGGCGAATGCCGCGCTGAACAGCACCCCGAAGGACAGCCGCTCACCGTTCTTGGCACGGATTCCGTCACCGCCCGGGACCCAGCCCGCGGCGTCCAGCGCCCGCTTCGCCGCCTCGACATCGAAGCCGAGCTCCCCGCTCAGATCGATATAGCCGGGCGTCGTATGGGCCAGTGGGCTGGTCGCGGGCCGGAACTGCGGGCCCAGCACCGTATCGACGAGTTCCTGACGGTCGACCGCGGCCAGCAGCGCGGTGCGCACCGCGCGGTCACGGAGCGGGCCCCGCGTCACATTCGGCTGCAGACCGAAGGTGATTCCGGGGTTGGAGGCGGTGGCCACCTGTCCGCCCGCGGCTTCGATCTGCGGGGCGTCCTGCGGTAGGGCATCGCTGGTCGCGTCCAGCTGGCCGGATACCAGGCTGCCGGTGCGTACCCCGGATTCCGGGACCACCGTGAATTCGATCCGGTCCAGATACGCCTCGCCCTGATGCGCGAACACCGCCGAGCCCCAGTGGTAGCCGGCGCGTTTGGCGAGCGTCACCGAATCACCCTGGCGGTACTCGGCGTAGGTGAACGGACCGCTGCCGATCGTATCGCCGAGGCAGCGCTGTTCGGCCTCTGTCGCGGTGGTGGCGGCGGCGAGGATGCCCAGCTGCGGGGTGGACGTCGCCTGCAGGAACTGCACATTCGGGGTACTGAAGCGCACCCGCGCGGTCCGCGGGTCCACCACGTCGGTGCCGGTGTAGCCGGAGAGGTAAGTGGCTGCCAGTGGCGCTTTGGCGCCGCCCAGGACGTGCACGATGGAATCGAGCGTGCCACGGACGGATTCCGCGGTCAGCGGGGTGCCGTCGCTGAAGGTCACGCCGTCGCGCAGATGGAAGGTGAAGGTGCGCGCGTCCGGGCTCACCTCCCAGCGCTCGGCCAGCCACGGCCGGAGCTCGCCGCTCCTCGGGTCCTGATCGGTCAGCGAGTCGGCGATCTGACGGCTGACGTAGATCGTCTGATTGGTGCCGCCCTGCGCCGGATCGGAGCAGGTCGGCGCCTGGGAGAGACCGTACCGCAGGGTTCCGCCGGGCTGCGGCGGACCGCTGACACCGGTCTGGGTCACCCCGCCTCCGCACGCCGCAAGGGCGAACGTTGCGGCGAATACCCCGAACAGGGCAACGGGTCGTTTCATCGAGTTCTCCGGATCGCACCGCGCCGGGAGACCGGCCGCGGCATCGTCGGGCCGGTGCCGCCCCAACGGCGGTCTCCCGGATGCTGAAAAAGACGTTAAGGAGCGACCGGCATGGCGTCGCCGGTCTCGATCACTCTGAATCCAAACCTTCCTACCGGCCGTCTCAGAGGGTGTCTGAGATTTCGGATTGCCGGGTCCGGATCGGTGGGCCGGGGCGTAGGGTCCGTGTGCGCTGCCGGAGGGGCGCGGAAACCCGTGTTGTCCTGCGGTTCTGCTCGGGGTTCGGACCGGCTTGCAGGAGTCGTTGCCGCGTATCTCGCGATGTTGTCGGTGGCCTGTGTGATAGTCGCCGGCGATGAGTAGGCACACCGCGTTCCGGTACTGTCTCGACCCCACCGTCGAGCAGCAGACCGTGCTGGCCCGGCACGCGGGCGCGGCACGCTTCGCCTACAACCAGTGCCTGGCATTGGTGAAAACCGCGCTCACCCAGCGGCGCACCGACCCCGACCACCCTGTCCCGTGGACCCGGTTCGACCTGATCAACGCCTTCAACACCTGGAAGAAATCCGCGGCCGCGGGCCGGATATTCACCGTCGACCCCAGCGGGGTCACCACGGTCGAGGTGACCGGGCTGGCATGGCGCAACGAGGTGTGTCAGCAGGTGTTCGAGGAAGCCGCCACCGACTGCGGCCGCGGACTGACCGGCTGGTCGGACTCCCGCAGCGGGAAACGCCGCGGCCGCAGGGTCGGGTTTCCCCGGTTCAAGAAGAAAACCAGCAGCACCGTATCGTTCCGGCTCCGCAACAAACACGCCAAAACCGGGCGTCCAACGATCCGCATCGGAGAGGGCGATATCCCACGGTCGGTGACCCTGCCCGGCCTCGGACAGCTCCGGGTCCGAGAAGACACCCGCCGTCTGCGCCGGATGCTCACCACCGGGCGGGCGAAGATCCTGTCCGCCACCGTGTCCCAGCGGGCAGGCCGCTGGTGGATCAGCGTGAGTATCGAGGCCGCAGATCTGCACCCGGGCCACCACCATCCGGCTCGGGTCCCCGACGACGGTGGTGGGTGCGTCGGTATCGACCGTGGGTTGTCGGCGTTCCTGGTCGCCGCCACCAGCGACGGTCGTGAAGTGGCGCGGGTCGATGATCCGCCGAAACCCCTGGCTCGCGGGTTGGCGCGGCAGCGGCGGCTGACGAAAGTCCTGTCGAGGAAGGAGAAAGGCTCCCGCAACCGGCGAGAGGCAGCCGCCCGGCTGGCCCGCCATCATCATCGCGTCGCGAATGTGCGCCGTCATTTCCTGCATCAGGTCACCAACGAGCTGGTCAAAACCCACGACCGGCTCGTTGTCGAGGACCTGCATGTGGCGGGGATGCTGCGTAATCGCCGGGACCTCCGAGCAGGGGGCCGGGTTACCAATGCCCGCCGACGGGAAGGCGCTGACCGGCACCCGATGGAGTGCCGGTGCAACCGGCCCGGACGACGCGGGAACCAAGGCTCCTATCCCGGCCGGGGTATGAGCCTTGGACGCCCGAGAAGGGCGGTGTCCGATAACCATCGAGTTATCAGACACGCTGTCAGAAATGGCCGGCCAGGGGGCAGTGGTTCGCCGTTGACCCGTAGGTTCCCCAGCGCTCGCGCCTTGTAGGCCGCAGGGTTGTGTGAGAACAAGGTGCGCAGGTTGCGCCAGTGCCGGTCGAGCGCGGCCGACCCGCGGGTGGCGGAGGCGCCGCCGACATCGAAGATCCGGCCGGCCGCGCGCAGCGCGAAGTCCTCGATGACGATCTTGGCCTGGGCGGCCCGCAGCGAGGAGTCGCTCTCCAGGACCGGATCGATCCCGGTGGACCGGGCCGCGGCGAAGGAGAGATCCTGTGCGGCCGCGGCGGCGAGGACGAGGGATTGCGCCGCGAAGGCGGCGGCGTCCAGTTCACCGATCACCGCGAGCAACTGCGGATCGTGGCGCGGTTCCTCGGTATTGGCGAAGACGAAATTCCGCACCCGCGAACACACCAGTTCGGCGGCGTCGGCGGCCACCGAACGCAGAAAGCCGGCCGCGATGGCATGTGCTGGGCCTCGGGATCAGCCCGGCGGCCTGGCAGCTCTCCGGGCTGCCGCGCGACACGATCCGCCGTTGTCGTAGTTCTGTGAGATGGCGCCCTGGAGCCGACCACCATCCTGGCCACCGTCGCCGCCGCCACCCGCCACCTCGGCCTCATCGGGACCCTGTCCACCACCTTCAACGATCCGGTCGAACTGGCCGAACGACTGTTGACCCTCGACCATCTCAGCGACGGGCGGGCCTCCTGGAACGCGGTCACCACCTACAACCCCGCGGCGGCGGGAAATTTCGGGCTCACCACGACGCCCGACCGGGCGACCCGCTACCGGCGGGCCGGGGAATTCGTCGACGCCGTGCTCGGCCTGTGGCGCGCGGCGGTCGCGGGCCGCGACTTCACCCACCGGGGCGAATTCTTCGATATCGCCGGACGGCTGCCGCTGGCCGCCTCGCCCCAGGGCCATCCGCTGATCGTGCAGGCCGGGGGTTCACCGCAGGGCCGGGAGCTCGCCGGCCGCACGGCCAACGCGGTGTTCACCGCGGAGATGACGCTCGGGTTCAACCTCATGCCCGACGCCTTCCCGCAGGGCCTGGAGATATTCGTGGACGAGGTGGTGCCGATCCTGCGCCGCCGCGGGTTGTTCCGCTACGAGTACACCGAGCGGACCCTGCGGGAGCGGTTCGGGATCGGCCCGGTGGCCACGCACGCCGCCGCCTGACATCCGCGGGTGTCAGGACGCCAGCTCCCGCGGGCGTATCGACGCTGCGCAGGATCCGGATGGCGGCGGCCACCGCGGGCCGGGCGGCCGAGGCCTGCCGATAGGTGACGCCGACGCGCCGGACACTGTCGGCCACCCGGCAGGCCACCAGTGCCCGATGGTCGCCGGACAGCGACATCTCCGGCACGATGGCCACGCCGAGACCGTGCGCCACCATTTCGGCCATCGCGTCGAAACTTCCGCTGCGGTGCTGGATCCGCGGGGCGAAACCCGCCTCGCGGCAGGCGAACATGACCGAGGCGATGGAGGGCGCGCCGTCGCGCGCGGCGATCCAGTCGGCGTCGCGCACGGCGGCCAGACCACGCCGCCGGACCTCGTCCCGCAGTCCGGCGGGCGCGATGAGCACCAGCGGATCATCGCCGAGGTGGTGATGCCGTGCAGCTCAGAGACAGCCGTCATGGTGGCCCGTTCGGAGAGGTCACGCAGCAGGATCAGGTGGCGGATATCGTACGTGGAATCCTCGTTTCGCAGACGACGAAAGCCATTGTCCGCAGGGGTTGTTCCACGGGAAATCCTTACGTTCCGACTGCGCCGAAGCAGGCGCGCGGGTCTGGACACGACCTGAATGGATAGCGTAGCTTTCCATTATGGATAGTTTTCCTATCCATAATGGCGGACCCGGCCCGGCCCGCCGGATCCGCCGATCCCCGACGGGATCGACACGTGGACAGGAAGTCCCCGAATGCACAAGGCACTCCTCACCGTCGCCGCGCTCTACCTCGCGGTCATCGGGCTCGCGCTCCTGCTCGTCCCCGCGCAGTTCGGCGTCGGCGCGGTACCCGAAGACGCCTCCCCCGAACTGATCGCGCTGCTGCGGCTCCTGGGTGGACCCTTCCTCGGCATCGCGCTGCTGAACTGGATGTCGCGGACGCTCGCCCCCGCCACGATCCGCAATACCGTGCTCCTGGCCGATCTGACCGGATTCGGGGTGGTCGCCCTCAATGACGTCTGGGGTGTACTCAGCGGCGAAGCACGGGACGTGGCCGCCGTATTCGGGGTCGTCCATCTGGCTTTCGCCGCGGCCTTCCTGCTCGCCTGGTGGCGCGCCCGGCCGGCCGCCGCCTGAGCCTCGACCGGACCACCGGGCCGGGACGACGGCTGACATGATCGACCCCCGGGGCGACGTGAGAAATGAGGCGGCAGCGGATGCGGATGGCGGAACTGAGCCGGGAGTCGGGCGTCGCGATCGCGACCATCAAGTACTACCAGCGCGAAGGACTGCTGCCACCCGGCGAACTGACCAGCCCCAACCAGGCCCGCTACGGTCCGGCGCATGTGCGGCGGCTCGCGCTCGTCCGGGCGCTCACCGAAGTGGCCGGACTCTCGGTGGCCGCCGTACGCGACGTCCTCACCGCGATCGACGAACCGGGCAGCTCACTGCACGACGTACTCGGCACCGCCCAGCCGGGCCTACCGGCCGTGCCCCCCGAAACCGTCTCCGCGGCCGACCGCGAATGGGCCGCGCGCCGGATCGACGAGGTGGTCGCGGAACGCGGCTGGCAACCGCCACCGGGGTCACCGCTGATCGAAACGCTGACCGGGGTGCTGTGCACCTATCGGGCGGTCGGCCACGAATGGCCGCTCGACAACCTCTCCGCCTACGCCGAACACGCCGATCGGGTGGCCACCGTCGATATCGAGGCCCTCGCCGGGCTGGGCTCGGCCGAGAACATGGTGGAGGGCGCGGTGGTCGGCACGGTACTCGGCGACAGCCTGCTCGCCGCGTTGCGACGGGTGGCACACGCGGAAGCCTCGCGGAAACGCTTCGGCCGGACGTGAGGCGAGCCGGTCGGTCGCCCTGCCCCGAATCCGGCGTTCACTCCGGTGGCGTACCACCTGGCCGGAACTGGAAAAACAGTGCGGTCATGATATCGATGACCGCGGCGCGGCGCCGAGCATATAGAGGACCAATTCCCCGTACTCGGCGGCGATCTCCTCCGCGGTGGCACCGCCGCCCTCCCGATACCACTGGGCGATTCCCGTGCACATGGTGGCGATGGCCCGCCCCGCCGCCCGGGGATGCGGGGTGGTGAGGCCGCCCGCGTCCGCGGCCGCGGCGATTTCGTCGTCGAGGATTTGCTGGAGTTCGCGACGCGAGCGGGCGATCCGGGCACGATCGGCGGGCAGCAGACTGCGCATCTCACTGGCGCCGATGAAACCCAGATCCCGGCGATGGGTGTGGAACAGCGCGAGCGCCTCCACGATCAGCCGCACCCGCTCGACGCCGTCGCGGCCCTCGGCCCGCGCGCCGCGGACCCGCCGGTGCAGATCGTCCATGGTGAGGTCGAGGATGCGCACCAGCACTTCCTGTTTGTCGCGGTAGTGGTGATAGAGGCCGGGCACGCTGGTCCCCGCGCGCCGCGCCAGCGCCCGCACCGTGGTGCCGTGATAACCGATCTCCACGAACAGGGCGATCGCGGCGGTGAGTACCGGATCGAATCCGGGCGGACCGAACTCCCGCCACTCCCCCGGCGCGGCCGTGTCGCGCGAAACCGGCACCGCCGGGCGCGCCGCACCGGACCCGCCGAGCAGATCCCGCGCGGGGACGCCGAGGGCGGCGGCCAGTTCGGTGAGGCGATCCACCGAGAGACCGGTGCGTCCGTTCTCCAGCGCGCTCAATGTCGCCGGGCTCACGCCGATCCGCCGCGCGACCTCGCGCAGCGACAACCCGCCCCCGCGACGCGCCGCCCGGATCGCCTCGTGCGGCGGTAGCGGGGCGTCGACGATCGGTTCCGGCATGATGTTCAGGATAACCGAACACTTCCACTTTGGTGCGGACCGCTTATATATGCATATCAACGCACTTTTTTGACATCCGACCGTACCGATGAGAGTGTTCATTCGGAGCGATCGCTCGGTTGTCTCAGCGATCCGCCGGAACGCCAGGAGGACTGCGATGCCGATCGATCTCACCTATTCCGCCGACGTAGAAGCCTTGGTGGAACGCACCCGCGTCTTCGTCCGCGAGTCGGTCCTGCCGGTCGAGGACGCCCACGGTGGCGACATCACCGCGGCCGGCGGCGACGAGATCCGGGTGACCCTGCAGGAGCAGGCGCGGGCGGCCGGTGTATTCGCCCCGCACGCCCCGGTGGAGTACGGCGGGCACGGGCTGTCCATGTCCGATCGCGCGCCGGTTTTCGAGGAGGCCGGGTATTCGCTGTTCGGCCCGACCGCGCTGAATATCGCCGCCCCCGACGAGGGCAATGTGCACATGCTCGCGCATATCGCCGACCCCGAGCAGAAGGCCCGCTACCTGGAACCGCTGGCCCGCGGTGACCTGCGTTCCGCCTTCGCGATGACCGAACCCGCGCCCGGCGCCGGCTCGGATCCCTCGGCGCTGGCCACCCGGGCGGCCAAAGTGGACGGCGGCTGGCGGATCAACGGCCACAAACACTTCATCACCGGCGCCGACGGTGCCGGTTTCTTCATCATCATGGCCCGTACCTCCGGGGAACCGGGTCAGCGCGGCGGCGCCACCATGTTCCTCGCGCCCGCCGACACACCCGGTCTGCGTGTCGGCCGGCATATCGACACCCTGGACCGGGCCATGATCGGTGGGCACTGCGAGGTCTTCTTCGAAGACCTGTTCGTACCCGACGACGCGGTCCTCGGTGCAGTAGACCGCGGTTTCGAGTACGCGCAGGTCCGGCTGGGTCCGGCCCGGATGACCCATGTGATGCGCTGGCTCGGCGCCTGCCGCCGGGCCCACGATGTCGCCGTCGCCCACATCGCCGAACGCGAGGGTTTCGGCTCGGTCATCGGCAATCTCGGTCTCGCCCAGAAGATGGTGGCCGACAACGAGATCGATATCGCGGCCACCCGGGCACTGCTGGTCCGGGCCTGCTGGGAACTGGACAACGGTCAGCAGGCCGGTAACGCCACCTCGATCGCCAAAACATTCGCCGCCGAGGCCATCTTCCGGGTCGTGGACCGCAGCATCCAACTCTGCGGCGGGCTGGGTGTCTCCGAGGATCTGCCCCTGGCCCGGCTCTCGCGCGAGGTCCGGCCGTTCCGGATCTACGACGGGCCTTCCGAGGTTCACCGCTGGGCCATCGCGAAACGCGCGGTCGGCGCCGCCCGCCGCGCCGCCGCGCGCTGACCCGGGAGCGCCGGCGCCCGGCTCGGCCATCGATGGAAAACGCCGCCAGGTGAACCACCTGGCGGCGTCGAGCCGGACACTGTCGGGCGCCGCGACTCGGATGCCGACGTCCCACAAGCGCCTCTCGGCGAGTGGTCGCTCGTAGCGACAAAAGGGGTGAGGCCCGGGGCTGTCCGGACGCCGACAGCTGTTCCAACCGGTGGGTCGCTCGGGCTATTCCGGCCGACGGATGTGACCCGGCGGACAATCGGCCGCCGGGCGACGTGCACCTCCGGCGGGTCGCGTGCCCGGTCCCCGGCGGAACTCATCCCCGGTCACCCGGCTATGGGTCGAGCGGATTGTTTCGCGTCACGATCAGGGGGTCGGCCGGGGTGAACGGCAGCTCCGGAAGTTCGTCCAGAGCCTTGCCGAAGGTGGCCGCCAAGACCTTGCGCGAATAGGCGCTCATGGACGCGCGGTAGCCGATATCGGCCGGCGTCGGCTGATCGAAGAAGATCAGCAGGTGCACCCGGGGCGCGTCGACCACCTCGATATGGTGCGGGTAGGCGCGCGGGACGAAGTACACCTCACCCTCGTTCACCGTGTAGGTGTCGAGGGTCCCGTCGGGGTCCATGATGGTCATCCGCGCCGAACCCCGGTGGACGTACCCCATTTCGGCGGTCACCGGATGCCAGTGCGGTTCCCGCATACCGTCCTCCCGCACCCGCAGCGAGTACATCGAGATATCGTGCAGCGCGGGCCAGAACTGCCGGCGGGCGGTGCGCGCGGACCCGACCGGGGAATCGACCGGAGCCGGCATCGCCTCGACGGCGAAGTGGTGCGGGTCGCCGAAGTGGGCGCCGGGGGGAATTTCCGGCTCGCCGTCGCGGCGCGCCACCAGGCGTGCGGTCGTACCGCGGCGGATATCGGCGAAGGCCGCCGCGGGCAGATCGTAGGTGTTGCCGAGCACGGCATCGGTCATCGCGCCCACGGCGGCGCTGAGACCGAAGTCCTCCGGGCGTTCGTGCCGGAAGGCCAGGACGAACTCGGCGTCGGTGTCGCCGACGTTCTCGACGTGATGCAGGGCGCCGGAGTCGATATGGAACATCTCCCCCGCCGTGACCAGGAACGAGGAGAAGCGGCTGCCGTCGTCCAGCACCGAGACCAGCGCCCGGCCGGCGGTGCAGTAGGTGAGCTCGGTGGCATTGGCATGCCAGTGCGGCTCCCGGAAGGCTCCGGGGGCGAGCGTGAGGCGTTTGATGGAGAGCCCCGAGAGGATCGGGAAATTGTCGGCGGTGAGTCTGGTCAGCGTGCCGAGTTCGCTGCGGTAGATCTCCTCGCCCTGCCACAGCGAGGCGACGTGGATCGATGGACTGCGCATAGATCCTCCTCGAGCGCCGATGGTCCCCTATCGATCATGCGCCCTCGGCGGACTGCCGGCCCGCACCGGACGCCGGCCCACGCACACCCGGGCGATTCGCCGCCGTTATCTCGACGCGGCGTCTCGGTCGGGACCGGCGGTGGCGGCGGGCGGCGACGTTGACTTTGCCCAGGGCCAGGCGTGTACTGAAGATCTGAAACGTCGAGCTCGTTGCAGCTGGTGGTGGGTGTGGTGAGCGATATGAACAGCGCGGATGCCGTAACCGGCGAAGCCATAGCGTTCGCGCGTGTCACCGCCGCACGCACAGGTCGCGAACCCGACCGCTTCCATCTGTTCGCGGGCCGGCCCACAGCCCGTCGGCTCCGGCCCTCGGCATCACGCTCCAGGATGGCCGTTTCCCCGGCCCGCGCGCCCCTCCGGCGGACACTCGCCGCGGCTTCCGGCCCCTCGCGGCCGCGTCGCCGGGCGGACGTGCGCACGTCGGCGCACTCGATAGGGACCACCGGGGTACACAGTGGCCTCCGGTCCCGTAACTCCCCATACCGAATCCAGGTCCCGTCGTGATCATTCTCGGAATCATTCTGCTGGTCATCGGATTCCTGTTCAATATCCAGATTCTGTGGATCATCGGAATCATCCTTCTCATCATCGGGCTGGTGCTCCTGGCACTGGGGTCGATGGGCCGCGCGGTCGGCGGGCGACGCCACTATTACTGACGCCGTCGGAAACGGTGTCGCGCGACCGCGCCCGTCGTCGGCCGATGAACACTGTCGATCGATGCCATGGACGAATCACACGCGAGGTGAGGAACAGAAATGGCAACCAGCACAATTGTCGCGATCGTTGTCATCGCGGTTGTCGTAGTCCTGATCGTTGCCGCACTGATCTGGGCGGCCGCGAACAAGCGCAGAGAGCACCGCCGGATCGAGGCGGAGAATATTCGCGGCGAGGCGGCCGGGCACGCACACCGGGTCGGACAACGCGAAGCACTCGCCGACGAGACGGCCGCCAAAGCTCGCGCGGCCGCGGCCGAAGCCGAAGCCCAGAAGGCGCGGGCGACCGGCCTCCAGCAGCAGGCAGCCGCGCATCGAGGTGAGGCGGCCGCCTCACGCGAGGAGTTGGATCAGCAGTTCGAGCGTGCCGACGAAATCGATCCCGACCAGAAGAAGCGCGGAACCACCTAGTTCTCCGGCGCCGTCAACGACCGGTCCCCGGCCGCCCGGATTGCTCGGCGACCCAGGCGGCGATCTGGGCGCGCGAAGTGAATCCGAGTTTCGTCAGAATGTGTTCGACGTGCCCTTGGGCGGTGCGCTGTGAGATGACCAGCCGGGTGGCAATCGCTTTGTTGGTCAGTCCCTCGGCGACGAGGTGCGCTACTTCGCGCTCGCGTCCGGTCAATCCCGACGGAGGTCCGGGTCCGGAAGCCTCCGGTTGTTCGTCGAGCGCATAGGCGGCCGCGGCGTCCAGATCCATGAGACCTCCTTCCCGGAAGGCGGCCTCGAAGGCCCGGCTCCCCAGTGCGCGCCGAGCCGCCGCCTCGCAGTCCGCGTGATCGGCGATCAACTTCGGTAGCAACGCCGTCGAGCTACTGCCCAACGCCCGGGCGAGCGCCTGCGCCGCACCCATGAATACCGAAGCTCTCCGGGCGTCGCCCTCCGCGCGGACGATCCACGCCAGTGTCTCCAGCACCGTCGCGGCCATGAGCGGGTCCTGGAGGCGGCTCGCCGACCGCAGGGCCTGCCGCAGCAGCCGCATCGGACGCTCGACGTCGCCCTGGTGCCATGCGGAAACCGCCGTAGCCCACAGGGCCGCGGCCCGGTATACGTCGTCGTGATGGAACTCGATCAGTTCGAGGGCTCGCTCGTGACAGTGGAGGGCCGCCGCGCTGTCACCCGCCAATTCGTGTGCCAGTCCCAGTGAGAGAAGAGCGAGTATCCGGCCGAGGACGTCGCGCTGCGCGCCGAACCGCTCGAGGGCGGCCGCCAGCGCGGTGTGCGCGCGCCGCGGCTCGCCGCTGAAACATGCGTGGGTACCTCGGGTGAGGTACGTGTACGCGTGCACCAGCGGATCGTCGGTCCGCTCGGCGAGGGTGTCCGCTTCGCCGGCCAGCGCGGCTGCCGCACCGGTATCCCCTTGGAGTTCGGCCGCCGCGCTTGCGATCTGCAATGCCTTCGCGCGGGCGACCGTCACCCCGCCGGTGCCGGTGCCGAGCGCGCGTTCCAGCCAGTATCGAGCCTCGTCCACCTGACCGCGCGCGACCCAGAACATACGCAGCGCCGCCGCGACCGATAACGCGACAGCGGGCTCGCCCGCGCCGAAGCAGAAGTCCAATGCCTCGCGCAGGTTGGGTTGTTCACGGTCCAGGCGGGCGATACGGTCGAGCTGGGTAGGGCCTGTCCAGTTGGTTTCGGCGTCCTCGGCGAGCTGCCGATACCAGTCCCGGTGCCGACGCCGGATATCGTTGTGCTCGCCGCTTTCCTCGAGCTTCTCGCGACCGTAGTCCCGGAGTGTCTCGAGCAGCCGGAAGCGCACTACGGATTGCGTTTCCTCGCGCAGCAGAACGGATTTGTCGACCAGTCCCGTGAGCACGTCGAGCGGGCTCTCTCCCGCGAGCTCACACCGGCACACCGTTTCGGCGGCGTCCAGCTCGAAGCTCCCCGCGAACACGGAGGAGCAGGCCCAGACCGCCTGTTCGGCCGGGCTGCACAAGGAGTAACTCCAGTCGATACACCACCGCACCGTTCGATGGCGGCTCGGCGCGCTACGACTGCGGCCGGTCAGCAGCGCGAAGCGATCCGCCAGACGGTGCGAGAGCTCCCCCGGCGAAAGCACTTTCAGCCGGGCGGCCGCCAACTCGATCAGCAGCGGTAACCCGTCGAGGCGGCGACAGATCTCGGCGATGGTGGCGATATTGTCCTCGGTGAGTAAGAATTCGGGCACCGCGGCCGTTGCTCTTTCGACGAATAGGCTTATGGCGTCGTAGCGAGGAGCCGACCGCAAGGAAAGCGGCCGGGCCGCATCGGGAACGGACAGTGACGACACCCGGAGCACCGCTTCTCCAGCGATATTGAGCGCTTCCCGACTGGTGGCGAGAATTCGCAGATCCGGGCAGGATCGAATGAGATGCTCGGCGACTCGCGCCGCGTCGTCCACGATCTGTTCGCAATTGTCGAGCACCAGCAGTAGCTGTCGCGACGCGAGGTGATCGGCCAGTGCTTCCAGCACCGGGCGCTCACCGGACTGTAGCCCCTCCGCTCCGGCGATCAGCACCGGCAGCAGCTCACCGTCGCATAATTCACCGAGTTCGACCAGGCACGCCCCGTCGGCGAAATCTCGCTGTACGGCGGTCGCCACTCGTAATGCCAGACGGGTCTTCCCGACTCCGCCGGTTCCGGTGATGGTCACCAGCCGGGAATTCCGCAGCAGATTTCTTACCTCGGTCGATTCCGTTCGACGACCGACGAAACTCGTCGTCTCGAACGGGAGCGCTTTCTTTCCGCCGATCGAGCATCTGAACATCACCGGCCGACCCCGAGTTCCGAACGAGTCTATTTCGTCCATACGCGGGTCCTGCCGGCAGATTCGATTCGCGTAATCGCCGAATTCGGGCGAGTACGCATCGGTACAGGTGACGGTCCTTTCAGGGTAACCGCGACCTCTCGGAAAGCCCAGCGGTAGCCGACGCGAGCGATATGGCTCAGGCGTCGAGTATCGGCGGTAGGCCCGCCCGCACCGCCCGGTATTCGTCGATGATCCGGGCCACGATATCGGCCGCGGGCCGGACCTCGTCGACGAGCCCGGCCGACTGGCCCGCCTCGACCTTGCCCTCGGCGATATCGCCGTACAGCGCGGCGTCCTTGAGCGTCGACTTCTGGAAGTGCTTGCGGCGCAACGATTCTTCGGCGCCAGCGGCTTCGAGTTCGAGCATGCGCGCGGTGAAGTCGTTACCGAGGGCGCGAATGACGCCGAGGCCGTGCCCGACCGTGCGGGTGGCGTCCACCCCCGCGGCGAGCACCGCGCGTTTGTACGCGTCGTGCACGGTCGCCTCCGCGCTGGCGAGGAACCGCGTGCCGAACTGGGCCGCTCCGGCGCCGAGAGCGAGCATCGCGGCGAGTCCGGCGCCGTCGGCGACCCCGCCGGAGGCGATCAGCGCAACGTCCGGGACCGCGCGAGCCACCGCGCGCACCAGAACCTGCGTGGTGACCATCGCGGGCGGCGGGTGCCCACCGGCCTCCGCGCCGACGACCACCAGTGCGTCGACACCCGCATCAGCGGCCTTCCGGGCGTGTTCGACCCCGGCGACGACATGCAGGCAGCGAGTGCCGACCCGGTGGAAACGCTCGAGGTACCGCCGCGGCCCGCCCTGCGACGCGATGAGCACCGGAGGGCGGCGGTCGAGCAGCAGGTCGATCACCTCGTCCGCGTGGGCGCGATACAGGGGAAGGTTCACCGCCCACGGCCGGTCGGTCCCCGCGGCCATCTCGTCCAGGGTTCGTGCGAGGTCGGGCAGCCGCATCGGGCCCGCCGCCACGACGCCGAGACCGCCGGCCCGGCTGACCGCGAGCGGCAGTGCCGAGCAGGACGAGGCCCAGGACATGCCGGCCTGCACCACGGGCAGGTCGATCCCGAGCAGTTCGGTCACCGGAGTCACGATGCGGGTCACGTGTCCGCTCCGCTCTGCTCCAGCAGCGCGCGGGCATGGGCGGCGAGCCGGTGCTTCTGAATCTTGGAGCTCGCGGTCATCCCGATGTCCTCGAAGCCGTCGACGATGCGCAGGTGCCGCGGCACCTTGAAGCCGGCCATTCGTTCGCGCGCCCAGGCGAGCAGGTCGGCCTCGGTGACGCCGTGCCCGGCGAGGACGACGAAGGCGAAAGGCACCTCGACCAGCCGCCCGTCCGGAACCCCGACGACTGCCGCCTGCCGGACCAGCGGGTGCCGGTGCAGGGTGTCCTCGATATCGGCAGGCGCGACGTTCTCACCACCGACGCGGATGATGTCCTTGGTCCGGCCGACGAAGTGGAACCGCCCGGTCGCGTCGAGCGCGCCGATATCGCCGGTGGCCAGCCAGCCATCGGCGTCGATCGTCTCGGCGGTTCTCACCGGGTCGTCCAGATAGCCCACCATCACGTTCCAGCCGCGGACCAGGACCGAGCCCTGCTCACCGGGACCGCAGTCGCGGGTGTCGTCGAACGCGCGGATCCGGACCTCGACCCCGGGTTCGACGGCCATCGCGCCGGAGACGCGGATCTCCTCGGGCTCCCACCAGGCCGACTGGGCGACATTCGGGGAGGCTTCGGAGAGCCCATAGCCCGCGACGCACTCACGGGCGCCGAGCTCGTCGATGACCCGGCGGACCACGGTGGGCGAGGCGGCCACCCAGGCGCCGCGCAGGTGCAGCCGGCGGCGGACACGGTCGGGGTGGTTGAGCAGCAGCAGCGCGATGGTGTCGTTGCCGGAGAAGTGCGTGCAGCGTTCGGTTTCCAGCAGCCGCAGTGCCTCGCCGGGCTCGAATCTGGGCATCGTCACCAGGGTGGTGGCGTGCTGGAGCGACGCCAGCACGGACAATGTGCTGCCGGCGACATGGAAGAACGGTCGGGCCGAGTGGAACCGGTCGCCCGCGCGCAGCCCCATGCGCAGGCCGGAGAAGAACGCGTCGGCGCACATACTGCGATGGGTGAGCAGGACGCCCTTCGGCCGTGCGGTGGTGCCGGAGGTGTACTGGACCAGCAGGACATCGTCGGGAACGGCGGCGGGCGCCGGAGTGCGGCCATCGCCCGCGGCGAGGAAGTCCGCCCAGGCCGTGGCGTAGGCGGGCACATCGTCGCCGAGAACGATGACGTGTGCCAGGTCGGGCAGGGTCTCGGTACCGTCCGCGCCGATGCCGAGTTCGGCGAGCAGGGCGACGAAATCGACATTCAGTACGCGGTCGGCGACGAACAGTGTGGTGACCCGGGCGTGGGCCAGCGTGTAGTGCACTTCGCCGGCGGTGAGCCGGGTGTTGACCGGCACCGCGATCGCACCGGCCGAGCCGACGGCCAAGAACAGCGCCACCCAGTCCGGACCGTTGCCGACGCAGATCCCGACACGGTCGCCGTGGCCGATCCCGACGGCCGCCAGCCCGCCCCGGACGCGTTCGACCCGCGCCGCGAGGTCGCCGTAGGTGATCCGGTCGTTCGCTGTGACCACGGCCTCGACATCGGGAGCCAGCAGCGCCGCACGGGCCAGGGCTTCGTGTGTAGTGAGCGGACAGGCGGTACGCAGCGGGGTCACTTCTCTTCTCCGTTCCCGGCGGCGAAGCGGGCGACGCCGTCGCGCCAGCCGCCGTCGGCGAGACACTGTTCGATGGCGGCCAGCTCGATGCGGATACCGCGGTCGAGGTCGGTCTCCGCCCCCAGGTCGACCGCGCGTTTGGTCAGCGCGATGGCCAGTGGCGGGGCTTTCGCGATGGTACGGGCCGTTTCCTCGCCGGTGCCGGCGAGCCGGCCGGGCGGGACCACACGGGTGACGAGGCCGAGGTCGGCGGCCGCGGCGGCGTCGAGCGCCCGGTTGGTGAACAGCAGCTCCTTCGCCCGGCGCTTGCCGATCGCCCGCTGCAGGCGCTGGGTCGCGCCGACCGTGCCCCACTGTGGTTCGGGGAAGCGGAAAACGGTGCCCTCGGCGGCGATGGCGAAATCCGCGGCCAGGGTGATCTCGCCACCCGAGCCGACGACCGCGCCCTGGACCAGGGCGACCACCGGCACTCGGCACTGCTCGATTGCGGCGTAGGCGGCGAAGGAGGCGACCCGGCGCCGCCGCACCCACCCGGCGTCCTTCCCGGTGCGTTCCCTGAGGTCGGCGCCCGCGCAGAACACCGGCCCCCGCGCGCTCACCAGCACGACCCGGACATCCTCGTCGGCGTCGATCTCCTCGAACGCCTCACGCAGCTGACGGCACATCGGCAGGTCGAGGGCATTACGGGCTTCGGGCCGCACGAGCTCGACCCGCGCGATCCCGTCGGCCACCGCGAGCCGCACACGCTGTGACACATCCACGGTCAGATCACCCCCGCGGCCCGCAGGGCCTCGATCTCGGCGGCGGTGAGCCCGGCCCGGCCCGCCAGTACGTCTTCGGTATCGGCGCCGAGCACCGGCGGCACGCCCAGGTCGAGCGGCTCCCCCGTGGTCTCCCGCAAGGGCGTCCGCAGCGCCGGGAACGGGCCCTCGGCCGGGTGCGTGAACTCGCCGACGACACCGCGCGCCACGGCGTGCGGGTCGGCCAGCGCCTCCCGTACCGACCGGACCGCGCCGACCGGTACGTCGGCCGCGCGCAGCTCTTTCACCAGCACGTCACGGTCGTATCGGGCGATGGCGCCGCGCATCGCCTTCATCACCCGCGCGCGCTGCTCGACGCGGCCGGAGTTGTCGCGCAACGACGAATCCGCGGCCAGATCGTCGAGTCCCAGGACCTCGCACAGCGACGCCCAGTGCTGGTCGCTCCCGCTGATGTGCAGCCATTCACCGTCGCCCGCCTGGAACGCCGCCGACGGCACCCGGCCGGGATGCTGGGTCCCGGTTCGTACGGGGTCCTCGTCGAGCGCGAAGAGCCGGGCCGCGTTCAGCGCGTGCAGGCTGAGCTGGACATCCATCATGGATACGTCGAAGTGACGGCCCCGGCCCGTTGCCGCGCGTCCGGCCAGTCCACTGAGCGCCGCGATCACCACCCACAACCCGGACGTCATATCCGCCACCGGAATCCCGGTCTTCGACGGCGGTCCGGCCGGCTCCCCGGTCATCGCCATCACCCCCGACAGCGCCTGGAAGACGGTGTCGTATCCCTTGCGGGTGCGGTCCGGCCCGGATTGGCCGAAGCCGGTCGCGGAGACGTAGACCAGACCGGGGTTGCCGGCCGACAGATCGGCGTAACCCAGGCCGAGCCGGTCCATCGCGCCGGGCAGGAAGTTCTCGACGACGATATCGGCACCCGCGGCCAACCGGCGCGCGACATCTCGGCCGCGCGGGTCTTTGAGATCGAGTGTCACCGACCGTTTGCCCCGGTTGAACGCGAAGAAGTAAGCGCTCTCCCCCTGCGGCAGGCGAGGTTCGAAAGCGCGGGTCTCGTCGCCGGCCCGGGGCCGTTCCACCTTGATCACGGCGGCGCCGAGTTCGGCGAGAATCTGGGTCGCCAGCGGACCGGCCAGGACCCGGGAGAAGTCCAGCACCGTGGTTCCGGCGAGCGGGCCGGTCATCCGCGGAACCCCCGCATCAGCGCATTGACGTCCCGGCCGGCGCGCATCGCGGCGTCCGTCGGCAGATCGGCCACCCGGTAGAGCAGGTCCTTCGCCGCGGCGATCGCTCGCGGTTCGAGCGCGGCCCAGCGTTCGGCGATCCCCAGCGCGGTGGCCGCTACCTCGCCGGGCTCGACGACATGGTTCACCAGCCCGTATTCGGCCGCTTCCGCGGCGGAGAGCAGTCGGCCCGTGCTCACCAGCTCGAACGCGAGCTTGCGCCCGAGGTGCTGTACGAGCCCGGTCATCACCAATGCGGGGACGATCGAATGCTTGAGCTCCGGGTAGCCGAACCGCAGGTCCGTCCCGGCGACGACCATATCCGCGCCGATCGCCAGGCCGGCGCCGCCGCCGACCGCGGCGCCGCGTACGGCGGAGATCACCGGCACGCCGAGCTGTCGCGCCTGAACCTGCAGCCGGGCGGTCAGCGCCGCGCGCTCCAGGACGGCGTCGGGCCGGTCCGGCGTCAGGCCGGGGAATTCGTCGAGGTCGGCGCCCGCGCAGAAGCCGCGGCCGGCGCCGGTGAGCACCACCGCCCGGATGTCGTGGTCGGCGTCGGCGGCCGTGAGGGCGTCGCTCAGTGCGCGGGTCAGCGCCGTATTCAGCGCGTTGAGTTTGTCGGGCCGGTTCAGCGTGAGCACGCGGACGGGGCCGTGGTCCGCGGTGAGCAGTACCGCCGTGGTGCGGTCGGTATCGGGGATGACGGTCACGGTATCTCCTGGATCGGGGCCGGTATCAGACGAGGGCGGCGGAGCGGGCGAACCCGGCGCGGGCGACCATGCTGTGCAGGGTCCGGCCGAGCGCCGCCTCGCACGCGGCCGACGTGGTGGCCAGCCGAGCGAGATCGAGACCGGTGTCGACGCCCATCGCGTCGAACAGGCAGGCCAGATCCTCGGTGCAGACATTGCCGGTGAGACCGGTGCCGTAGCGAACCCCGGCCGGGTGACCGCCGACGCCGCCGAGCGCGGTGTCGAAGTTGCGGCACCCGGCGTCCAGCGCCGCGACGGCGTTGGCGATGCCGGTGCCGCGCGTGTTGTGGAAGTGGGCGACCACCGGAAATCCGGGATGGGCGCGTTCGAGCCGGGTGAACAACTCACGGACGGATCGGGGGGTCGCGACGCCGGTGGTGTCGCCCAGGGTCACCAGGCCCGCACCGAGATCGATGAACCGGGCCACGTCCTCGGCGACCCGGCCCGGATCGATCGCGCCCTCGAACGGGCAGCCGAACGCGACCGATACCACCCCCACCAGCCGGAACCGGCCGCGGGCGAGCCGCGTCATCTCGGCGACGCGCTCCCACTGCCCGGCACGAGTGGTCCGGAGGTTGCGCTCGGTGTGGCTCTCACTGGCCGAAACCAGCAGGCTGAGCTCCTCGGCACCGTGCCCGGCGTCGAGGTCGTCCAGAGCGCGCCGCACAGCGCGGGGATTCGGGCAGGTCGCCTTGTACGCGACGCCCGGCCGACGGGTGATCCCGGCGAGAACTCGCGAGGCGTCCGCGAAGCCCGGCACCCGGTCGGGGTGGCTGTAGCTGGTCGCCTCGATCCGCCGGAACCCGGTGGCTGTGAAGGAGTCCAGCAGAGCGACCTTCGTCGCGGTCGGCAGGAACTCCGGTTCGTGCTGCAGCCCGTCGCGAGCGAAGCACTCGCAGATCGTTACCGCGTCCGGCATCGGCCACCTCCTCGTTGGTGGCTCCAGGATTACGCGGTTGTGTTGATAAAGTCAACACTAAGGGGCGGCGGCGTGGTCGCGCTCACGCTCCTCGACGGCCAGCGCGAGGTCGGCCAGCTTGTCCAGCGCGGTGGTCAGAGCCGCGGCCTCCGCGGCCGACAGCACCGCGAGGAACTCCGCGTCCCGCTCGTTCGCCGCGGCGATCAGGCCGCGATAGACGCGAGTACCCTCGCTGGTCAGAGCGAGCTGCGAGGTGCGGCCCGAACCGGCCGTCCGATCCACGAGCCCACGTTCGGCCAGCCGGGTAACCGAGCGACTCATCTGGGCTTTATCCAGTCCCGCGCGGCGCGCGAGCCGATTGAGGGTCAGGGTCGGATCGGCGGCGATCAGCGCGAGTGCCCGCCATTCCCCCAGACTGACATCGAAATCCCGCCGGTAGCGCAGCGCGGCGCTACGCGACATCGCCGACGAGGTGCGAGCGAGTCGATAGGAGAGCAGTTCAGAGATAGGCACGATTTCCCGGCCGTCCGCGCGTTCCGCCATAGCCGGTCATCGTAGTCGTCGCCGATCAACTGTTGACAAACACAACACCCACGTAGACACTTTGCCCTGCCGACGGGGCACGCACCACAGCCCCGCATGACAAAGGAGTCGAGTAGCCGTGGCCGAATCATCCGCCGTCACTGGACGGCCCGAAATACCGGTGGAAGGCGTCGACCGCGCCTCGACGTACCGGACCATCGCTCTGCGAGTCATGCCGCTGCTCGTGATCTGTTACGTCGTCAGCTACATCGACCGCACCAATATCGGTATCGCGCAGCAGGGCCTGCATCGCGATCTGGGGTTCGGCTCGGCCGTCTACGGGCTCGGCATCACCGTGTTCTTCGTCGGGTTCATCCTCTTCGAAGTCCCCAGCAACGCCTTGCTGGCGCGTATCGGCGCCCGCAAAACCCTTGTCCGGATCATGGCCACCTGGGGTGTGGTGACGATCGCGACCATGTTCATCCGGGACGAGACCACGTTCTACATCGCGCGCTTCCTGCTCGGCGTGGCGGAGGCCGGGTTCTTCCCCGGAGCGCTCTACCTGCTGTCACGCTGGTTCCCGTCCGGACGCCGGACCCGGATGACCGCCGTGTTCTTCATCGGCGTCCCGGTTTCCGGGGTGCTCGGGTCGATCATCTCCGGCTGGATCATGCATACCCTCGGCGGAACCGCGGGCCTGGCGGACTGGCAGTGGCTGTTCCTGATCGAAGGCATCCCGCCGATCCTGCTCGCACTGCTGGCGGTGTTCGTGCTGGTCGACGAGCCCGAGCAGGCGAAGTGGCTCACCCCGGCACAGAAGGCGGCCGTCCGCGCGGACCTCGAAGCGGACCGGCTCGGCAAGGCCGCGGCACCGGCTCACGAAGGCGGCCTGCTCCTGGCGCTGCGTGACCCGAAGGTCTGGATCCTCGGCCTGTGCGCCTGCGGCGCCTACACACTGGCCAACGCGGTGTCGTTCTGGACGCCGCGGATCATCGCCGAGGCCGGTGTCGGCGATGTGATGAACCTGGGACTGTTCTCGGCCATCCCGCCGCTGCTCGGGATCGTCGTGATGCAGATCGTCGGCCGCCACTCCGATCGGACGCTGGAGCGGCGCCGGCACGCGGCGACGAGCTGGGTCGTCGCCGCACTGGCCATGCTGGCGCTGGCGTTCTCCAGCGGCAACGTCGTGCTGGTGATCATCCTGCTCGCGGTGATGGCGGCCGCGCACTACTCCGGCCTGACGGTGTTCTACTCGATCCCGTCGATCTATTTGAGCGACCGCGCGGCGGCCACGGGCATCGCGATGGTCACCTCGATGGGTTCGTTCGCGGCCGCGGCGTCGCCGTCCCTGCTCGGCTTCATCAAATCGGCGACCGGCAGCCTGTCGCTGGGGCTGATCATCAGCGCGGGAATCGTGCTGCTCGCGGTAGCCGTCCTGCTGGCGGGGGTGAAACCGGGCGACCTGAAGGAGACGCACCACTGAGCCGGTGCTTCTCACACCATGAGGGGTTCAGGAAGCCCCCCGTCTGCCCCCGACGAGCCGTCGGGGGCAGACGGCCGCGGTGGCGCGCTCCCGGTACCGGCCGGTTTGTCCCACGGAGACGGCGGGTACGCGGCGGGCATGGTGGCCAAGGATCGAATTGCCGACCCCTGGGGAACCCGCACCCCTTACGGTGCGGGCCGACCGTGGCCGGCGCGGGTGGATATGCACTTGGGTGAGGGTCTCGCCGCCGAGGACGTCGAAAAATGGGTGCAGTCGGCCTCGATCCTGCACTCCAACGGCGACGCCTTCGATATCGCGGTCAAGAACGGCCGCATGGTCGGGGTGCGGGGCCGGGCCGTGGACCGGGTCAACCGTGGACGGCTGGGACCCAAGGACCTGTTCGGCTGGCAGGCCAACTCCTCCCCGGAACGGCTCACCCGGCCGCTGATCCGGGAGAACGGCGAACTGGTCGCCACCGACTGGGATACCGCGATGAACCGCATCGTCGAGCACAGCAAACAGCTGCTGGCCGAGCAGGGGCCGAGCGCCATCGGTTTCTACACGAGCGGTCAGTTGTTCCTCGAGGAGTACTACACCCTGGGGGTTATCGCGCACGGCGCCATCGGCACCAACCACGTCGACGGCAACACCCGCCTGTGCACGGCCACCGCGGCCGAAGCATTGAAGGAATCGTTCGCCTGCGACGGACAGCCGGGCTCGTACGCCGATATCGACCACGCCGATGTGATCGCGCTGTTCGGCCACAACATGGCGGAAACCCAACCCATGCTGTGGGCCCGGATACTGGATCGCCTCGCCGGCGACGATCCGCCGGCGATCGTCTGCGTCGATCCCCGCGCGACCAAGGTCGCCGAGTACGCCACCGTACGGCTCGCACCGCTGCCGGGCACCAACGTCGCGTTGATGAACGGGCTCCTGCACGAGATCATCGGCAACGACTGGATCGACCACGATTACATCGAGCAGAACACCGTGGGCTTCGACGAATTACGGGCGCGTGTCGGCGAATACCCACCCGAGAAAGCCGCCGACATCTGCGGTGTACCCGCCGACGATATCCGGCGCGCCGCCCGGATACTGGGCTCTGCCGACGCATTGCTGTCTACGGTGCTGCAGGGCTTCTACCAATCACATCAGGCGACCGCGGCGGCCGTACAGGTCAACAACCTGCACCTGATCCGCGGAATGCTGGGCGAACCCGGGCGGGGAGTGCTGCAGATGAACGGCCAGCCCACCGCACAGAACACCCGCGAATGCGGTGCCGACGGCGATCTCGCCGGGTTCCGGAACTGGAACAACGACGCCCATATCGCCGAGCTGGCACAGCTGTGGAATATCGATATCGACCGGATCCCGCACTATGCGCCACCCACCCACGCCATGCAGATGCTGAGGTATGCCGAACAGGGATCGGTGCGCATGCTGTGGATCAGCGCCACCAACCCGGCGGTATCCATGCCCGAACTCGGCCGGATCCGCGCGATCCTGGGCCGGCAACGCCTGTTCGTCGTCGTCCAGGACATCTTCCACACCGAGACCACCGCGCTCGCCGACGTCGTATTACCGGCGGCGACCTGGGGTGAGAAGACCGGAACCTTCACCAACGCCGACCGCACCGTGCACCTGTCCGACAAGGCGATCGAACCCCCGGGCGAGGCGCGAGCCGATCTCGACATCTTCCTCGACTACGCGCGCCGTATGGACTTCCGCGACCGCGACGGCGAACCCCTGCCCCCATGGCACGATCCGGAGTCCGCGTTCGAGGCATGGAAGAAGTGCAGCGCCGGACGCCCCTGCGACTACACCGGCATCAGCTACGACAAGCTCCGCGGCGGGAGCGGAATCCAGTGGCCCTGCAATGCCGAACACCCCGACGGGACCGAACGCCTTTACACCGGCGGCGAATTCTCCGCCACACCGGACTACTGCGAAGCCTACGGAAAAGACCTCGTCACCGGGGCTCCTGTCGAACCCACCGAATACCGGGCGATGAACCCTTCCGGCAAAGCGATCATCAAGGCGGCCGGGTATCTCACCCCGCATGAGGCCCCGAGCCCCGACTATCCGTTCGTCCTCACCACCGGCCGCACCCTCTACCACTTCCACACCCGCACCAAAACCGCCCGAGCCCCCCAGCTCCAGACGGCCGCACCGCAGGTCTGGGTGGAGATCTCACCCGAGGACGCACGCGCCGCCGGTGTCACCGAAGGAGCCCTGCTCGAGATCGGCACCGCGCGGGGCGCCCTGCGCGCCAAGGCCCGCATCTGCGGAATCCGGTCCGGGGTCCTGTTCGTACCTTTCCACTACGGCTACTGGGACGCCACCACCGGAGCGAGTACCGAGCACGACCGCGCCGCCAACGAACTCACCGTCACCGACTGGGACCCGGCCTCCAAACAACCGATCTTCAAAACCGCGGCCGCCCGGATCACCGTGCTCGCCACCGATACCCACGGCCCGGCCCCGGCCCCCACCACCACGGCGTCGCGTCCCCTCGGCACTTCCCTGCCGGAAACCGTCGGCGGCCGGACGGCTTTCGCCACCGAAACCCTCGAACCCGTGGGAGAACAGCCGTGAAACTCGACCTCGCGATCCGGGAACTGCACCGCTCCGAACGCAAACTCGCCCTCGACCTCACCACTCTGGCCGCCCGCCACAAAGCCGACCACGAGGTGCACTTCGTCGCGCGGGATATCGCCGGGTGGTCCACCGAGCACGTCCATCGACTCGCCCGGGCCGGCCACCGCTACGGACTCGACCTCGACAGCGACCCCCGCACCGAACCGCGCACGGGACCCGTCCAAGAGCGCCTCAGCACTCTGCTGGGTCGCCGGAGCGAACCGGCGCTGCTCCTGCTCATCGATCTACGTCACCTGCACCGGGTCGCCGCCGGTGTCTCACTCGACTGGGAACTGCTCGCCCAAGGAGCACAAACCACCAGAGACACAGACCTTCTCGAACTGGCCGAACGCTGCCACCCGGAGACCCTGCGCCAGATGCGCTGGGCCAATTCCATGCTGAAGATCCTCGCTCCCCAAATCCTGGCCTCCTGAGCCCCGCGATGGGCGCGGGCGCCTTTGTTTCGAATCAGCAGCAGGTCGTCTCAATATTGTGACGTATCACAATAATTGCCCTCCGGTCACGTAATCTGAGCCCCTGGCCCCGGTAGCACAGGGGGCGTTCGGAGCACGCAAACCCGCCTCTCCCCGGGTGCCAGATGTATCGACACAGCACCCAGGGGCGTGTGCCATGAGACGTCTACGTACCGTCACTCTCACGTTGCTCGTCATCGTGCCGTTGCTCACCGGACAGGCCACCGCCCAGCCGCCCGCACTGCCCGCTCTCCCCTTCGCCGGACTCCCGGTCCCGCCATCGCCCGCGGAGGCGAACGGCGCGATCCTGCCCGGTATCCAGCAGTGGATCGACCAGGTGATCCCGCCGCCGCCCATCGCGCCGGCACCCCGGCCGGCACCGCCACCGGCGGAGACGAACGACCTGGCACCGGCACTCGCGGCACTGCGTCAGGCGGTGCTGCCCGCGCCGGTCGGCGACCCGATATTCGATCTGTGGCCGCCGAACCTCGCCGACTTCGCCCCGGGCGCGGTGCTCGAGGTCCGCGATATCACCGCCTCGGCCGCGCCACTGGTCCTGGTGCCGATCCGGCAGGCGGTGCTGTTCAAATACCGGACCACCGACGCGCACGACCGTCCCTCCTTCGCCACGGCCACACTGGTGATTCCGGCGACCGGTTCACCGGTGGCCGGGGCGCGGCCGGTACTGGTCAACAACCTTCCGATCGACGCTCTCGGCCGCCGGTGCACGCCGAGTTACACGCTGGCGCATGGTCTCTCCTTCGAGAGCGCGCTCACCGACTTCGTGCCGCCCACCACCCAGCTGGCCGCGCTACGTGGTTATGCCGTACTCATTCCGGATCACGAGGGTCCGCTGATGGCCTACGCCGAGCCCTACGTCGCGGGACACGCGGTACTGGACGCGGTGCGCGCGGTGCGCGGCTGGCGGGCGGAGGAGTTCGGCGCGAGCAGGTTCGCGATGACCGGTTACTCCGGCGGCGCGATCGCCACGCACGGCGCGGCGAAACTGATCGAGAGTTACGCGCCCGATCTCGCACCGGCACTGGTCGGTGCGGCGCTCGGCGGGGTGCCCGCCGACTTCGAGATCCTGGCCGGCAGTATGAACGGCAATCTGGCCTCGGGCGTGTTCATGGCGGCCGTCTTCGGTATCGCCCGCGAGCGGCCCGAAATCCTGGCCCGGATGAACCACCTCGCCCAGTGGGTGACGACCTCGCCGATGAAAGACCAGTGCATAAGCGTGTTCGCGCTGCCGGGTGCGCTGCTGCTGCCGATCGATATCGCCGCGAATATCGCCGACCCACTGCGGTCGACGCTGGCCCGCGACATCTACGAGGTGACCCGGATGGCCGGGCGCGCCTCGGCGACGCCGCTCTACATCTACAACGGCGAGCAGGAGTTCTGGATCCCGGCCGAGGGCGCACGCAACCTCTATCAGGAGCAGTGCTCACTAGGTGTCACCGCGGTCTACCGCAGTGTGCTCGGCGAACACATCATCGCGGCGGGCCTCGGCTATCCCGACGCCATGAGCTGGCTGGACGAGCGGCTCCGCGGTATCCCGGCGCACAGTGAATGCTGAAGGCGCGCACCGGAATATCGCGGACACTCCGCTCGGAACCCGGTGAACCTCAGCATTCACTCGCTGCGGGTTCGCCGCGCAAGCGCGCGTCGATCCAGCCGCTGAGTTCGGGATAGCCGCTGACATAGCCGAGCAGATGTTCGCCGCCCACGACGCGGAAGACGGCGGAGACACCGCGGCCGCACTGTTGCCGATACATGTTCTCGGCGTCGTCGAGCGGAATCCACGGGTCGTGCAGGCCGTGATAGATGAACAGCGGCACGGCGGAGGTTCGCCCGGTCAGGTCCAACCGCTCGAACATCTTCGCCGCGAACGGACTGTCGAGCGCGTTCGCGGTAGTCGCCGCCACGTCGATCGGAATGCCGACCACACCGAGGGGACCGGAGGCGTCGCCGCAGATATCACGCAGTGGCGAGGTCGCCACCCACTGTCCGAGATTGTTCATGTACTGCAGGATTTCCGGATGTTCGCGCGCGACGGCCAGTGCGACCGTCAACAGGATCCCGGAGGAGATATTGCCGTTGAACTGGTGGGCCACGCTCGAATTGTCGGTGACCAGGCCACCCGCCGCCGCCCCGATCAGCACATCACGCAACTCCGGCGCGTACTCGTCGAGCAGCATGGCCGCGGCGTAGGAGGCGATCGCGCCACCGGAATAGCCGATGGCCACATATCGGCTGTCGGCGAATTCCTCCGGCGCATAGGTACGGACCGCGCGGATGGCGTCGAGCATCACGTGTCCGGCGGTATTGGGTTCGGCGTACGCCATCAGCGGACCCTCGTGGTCCGGCATGAGGACCGCGTGACCCTTGCTCAGCGCCAGCCAGACCGACGGCAGGAACACCGGAAGATCGGTGTTCGGGCGATCCAGCAGATCGTGCGAGAGCTGGAATCCGGGGGTGCAGTGCGATCCGAGGGAATTGATCGGCATCGCGTTCACCTCCACCGGCCGGGGTCCGGGTCCGGTCCACGCGGCCGCCGGGACGATCAAGGTCGCGGTGCCGAAGGAGGGACCGCCCGAGGCGGAGGTGGACCGGAACTTCAGCAGTGTCGCCCGCGAAATGGGCGTCGCCATACGCGCGGCGGTCGTGGCGGTGACATCCCGCCGTTCGATGATCTGACCGGGCGAGAAGTTCGTGAGGTCGGCGGGCCAGGCATCGAAGATCGGATCGCCGGTCGCCGACGGCAGCACCCCGCGCCACAACGACAATCCGGGCTCGTCACCCGCGAACTGCGCCGGCGCCGGGATCGTGCCGTCGATCCACTGCTGCAGCGGTGACGGAGCGTTGACCTCCGGCTCGGCCGGACCGGCCGGTGGATCCGCGTACGCACGAGTCGGGGGCACACCCAACCACGCACAACCGACGAGCACAGTCCCCAGGATTGCCAGAAGCGGCTTCACGACCCTCACCCTCGAATAAACAAATTTCCCTCAGTATCGACAGTCGCTGCCGAATTTGCCAAAGATAGAAGGGATTGAGGGACACTCACAGCGGATCGCCGGTCCCACTGTGTATCCCACCATTCAGACGCGATCGCCCTCCCCGGCCGTGGCCCCGGCACCCGGCCGCCGATGCGGGCCTCGTTCACGAACTCGCGGCGTCGCGGTCAGCGGCCGTTGCAGGGCACACCGTTGCTGTCGGACAGCTTGGGCCCGCCGCCGGAGATGATCGCCCGCTGCGGGGCCGTCCCGTCCGAGACCGGGCCGGTCACGGGGTCGGCGGCGGCTTCCGGGGCCGCGGGCACGAAGCAAACACCTCCCGGCGATCGGTTGGCCGGTGTTTGCCCGTCCACAGCCGGGGTAGGCGCTGGCCTAGGTGTACTGCCCAGGCAGGTTGGTCGAGGGTTTGTGGCGACACGCTGTAGGTGATCGTTGAAATGGTGAAGGTCTCCGTCGTGGAGTGGGAGTTG
>NZ_JOAJ01000012.1 GCF_000720425.1 Nocardia rhamnosiphila NBRC 108938
CGACGTCGGCGGAAAGGTGGGCGGTGGGGCTGGTGGTGGTCATTTCCGGTCCTTCGGGTCGGTCGCGCCGGGTCGGTGGCGCGTTCAACCGATACGACGACGCACCGCCCCGGAAGTCATCGCTGTGCGCGAGGATTTCTCGGAACCGCCGCGGGACATCTAGGCATCGAAGAGAAGGTAGAGCCCGGTGAAGGTGAACCCGACCATGAGCAGCATGAGCGCGAGCTGCCCGGTGAGGCGATGCGCCCGCGGCAGCAGCTGCAGGCAGCGATCGTGTGCGGCGGCGACACCGACAATATGCCCCGTCACCACCGCGAGCACCTTGAGTGTGCCCAGCACCGCCGGTTGCGCGGACAGCACATACGCGACCTCGCGATCGGCCAATCCGAACAGGTTCCAGCCGGCCCCGAAAGGGTCCGCGAACAAAATCACCGTCGCCTGGCCCTTCTCGACCAGGAAGCTCAGGTAGTGGGCGATCACGTACCCGGCGATGATCGGTGTCAGCGTATAGGCGAGTTTTCGTGGCAACATCCGGCGGTCGGCACGGGAGAGACCGCCGGTGGCCGCCGCGGCGAACCGGAAACTCACCCCGACCACGCCGATGAACACCAGCAACCCCAGAGTGGACACCAGCGTGGGCGCGAGCCCCGCGTCGGATACCAGTGCTCGCCACCACGGGAACAACGAAAAACTGTCGAATGCCGTGGAACCCAGCAGGGTCGCCGCCACCGCCACCGATCCCGCCCCCACCGGTGTCCCCGCGAGATTCGCCGACGGCGTACGCAGGACGAGGGCGCCCGCCTCGCCCCGGCCGAGCGGGCTCAACCGCCCGAGCAGACTGCTGTACACCTCGAGCGGGTCCGCCCGTTCGGCCCATGCGGTACCGAACACGACCAGCCCGGCCACGGTGACAACCAGGTACCCGGTGAGCCACAGGGTCACCCCGGTGACCGAGCCCGGATTCGGCGCGGCGAGTTCCAGCCAGACGAAGGTGAACAACCCCAGCGCCGCCGGCCACCTCCCCCACGCCTCGGGGTACCGCAGCAGGCCGGTCTCGGGTGGGCGGCGTGTGAGCGCGCAGTACCCGCGATACACCGCCCGCGCCGGGGACAGCACCTTCCACACCGGCCCGGCCAGGAGCGAGGCGACGGCCACCCCGACCCACAGGAAGATGTAGAGGACACCCGGGACCGGGTTACGGGCCGTATCGGCCGGGCCGAACACGCCGATCGCCAGTACCGTGCCGAAGGCCACCACGCTCATCGCCGCGATCCCCGCGCGCACCACCGGCGCGTCCACGACCGACCGCACGACCGCCGGCACACCGATACCGGGCGAATCCGGGTCCAGCCGCGGTTCCCGCCAGGCGAAGGCGATTACCGCGAACGAGAAAGTGAGTGCCCAGGCCGCGCCGATCAGCGCGTAGGTCAGCGGAATCGGCAGATCCGCGGCGCCGCCCAGGCCGTGGGCGAACAGGGTCATTCGCGAACGAGCAGGGTGGCCACCGTACGACCGGCGTGATGCAGTTCGATCTCCACCCGCCCCGGGATCTCGACGGTGAACCGGAAACGCTCGCCCGTTCCGGGTGTGATGGCGAAGGTGTGATCGGGCTCGGCGTGCACATGCAGTTCGTCGGCGGCGTCACTGTCGACGACGATCTCGATCGGCTGGCCCACCCGGGCCTCGAGCCTGGCGTCGGCCGGGGTCACCGTGCCGTCGGCGATACGCACCGGGACGACCACGGCCGCGGCGCTCGGTGCCGCACTCGCACTGCTCGCGGTGGGTTGTTGCGGTTCGCTGCGCGCGCAGCCGGCGGCGAGCAGCCCGGCGGCCAGCACCGCAACGCACCGGCGGGAGACGGACGGCATCAGTCCTCCTTGTCGAGATCGGGGTCGGCGGGCGGGTCTTCGTCGTCGTCCCCGCGCCTGCGGTCGCGCACAGCGACGACGATGACGACCGCGGCGATGAGGAACGCGGGGAGAAAGGCGGGAACCGCGAGCAGGATCGAATGGTCGGCGAGCAGATCCACGCCGTCGTATCGATCGGTCATCGCGCGGGCGCCCGTTCCTTCTGCCCGGTGGGTGACTCGCGCAGGTACCGATCGTTGATCCGGGCCGCGCCCCAGGACAGTGCGGCGACCAGCGCCAGGCTGCACCCCAGCACGACCAGCGAGGCCACCGCGAACAACCACGCCGGATGGTCGAACGAACGCTCCCGCTGCAGCACCGTGATCTCGGAGACGAAAGGCCGGGTGAACGAGTCGAGCGCCGGGATCTCCGCGGCGCCGATACCGGGGTCGGCGGCCATGAAGATCGGTAGCGCGGTCAGCGTCCGGCCGTCCTGGACCCGCAGCAGCGTTTTCCACGAGCCGTGTACCGGTACGGGTTTCGTCGAGACGTAGTGTCCCGCGCCCGCGCGCCGGAGCTGGTCGACCACCAGCCCCCGGCCGGGGCTGTCGCTGCCCACACCGCCCTGCCAGGACAGGATCTCGACCCATTCGGGGTCGGTGCCGACCAGATCCGCCGGCGTGATCCGGATATCGGCGTACACCATCCGTCCGCCCTGTTCAGGGGCGTCCCGCAGTTCCACCGCCGCCCGGGCCCTCTCCGGCACCTCGATCATCAGGCCGTTGGTGGTGGCCGCGGCCACCACCGCCACCGCCGCCACCACGAGTGTCCGGCGGACCGCGGGCCGCGGCAGCGGCTCCCCCAGCAGCACGATGGCCAGCATGGCCCCGACGACACCGCCCGCGATCCCGGTGGGCACCGCCATGGCCAGCAGTTCGGGCCACATCGCCGCCGGCCACGGATTCACGAACATGGCACCGACCCACAGGGATTCGAGCCAGAGTCCGAGGGTGGCCGCCACCAGACCGCAGACCGCGCCCCAGACGATCCGGCGCCGGACCAACGGCAGCAGGGCCAGCAGTTCCACCACCACCGCCACGCCGAGATACAGCGGGAACACGTTACGCGGCGCATCGATGATCGGACCGCCCACCAGTACGGCGACAACGGCCCGCACCGCCGCGGCGAAACCGACCACGACCAGCGTGCCGCCCGGACCGAGGACCGGCCGCGCGGCGACCAGGGCGATCGTCGCTGCCGCGACGATCAGCATCGGCTGTAGCACCAGCCGGAACTGTTCCACGCCGAAGTCGTATTCGACCTGGAACACCGACAGCCCGATGAGCAGGCCCCCGAACGCGAAGGCACGCAGCAGCCACATCCGGCGTGTCTCCCGCTCGCCCGGTTCCGGCCGGTTGTGCCTGCCCTCGTACTCGAGCAGCAGTACCCCGATCAGCGAGAACCCGGCGCCACCGATGAGCATCAGATGCGTCGGACCCCACAGGGTGACGTCCTGGCCGAAGATGCGGTGCCACACATCGTCGAGCGGGAAGCCGATCAGGGCGTAGAGGCCGGCCCCGGCCAGCAGGATTCCTCCGACGGGCGCGTACCACGTCCGGGTGATCCGCACCGCCGCCGGACCGGGTTTCTGGTCCAGGGGCAGCACAATGGCCGCCATCCCGGCCGTGAAGAGGAAGAACAGTCCGGCGAGGATGAAATAGTGCGCCGGATTGGCCAGCGGTCCCTCGTCGCGGCCGTTACCGATGTGCAGGCTCACATCCCAGATGAAACCCAGCAGCGCGGTCAGGATGGTCGCGAGGAACATCGCCAGCGGCAGCGCCACCCAGCCGGGCCGGTTGAATGCCCGGCCCAGGCGATCGGCGAGCCGTTGTAGCCAGGTGATGCGGCGGTTCCGGTGGAGGTATCCGACCCACAGCAGCGCCAGTGCGATCACCCCGGCCGCCCCGGTCATGATCGCGACCTGGTCCAGCGCCGCGCCACCACCTTCGCCGGCGGGCGCCGCCGACCACCCGAACAACTCGTACGTACCGTCCGGCACCGAACCTCCACACCCTGACTGGAATATGTGTGACGAAAAGTAGCATGAATTTTTACCGGAGAGGGAGGGTTACCGGACGTGTCACGATGTCACTGCGACACGCCGATTCCGTCCGTGACCGACCACAGCGGGCCCACACCCCACCGGGCCGCGGGCCCGGACGGCGGCCGACGGAAACCCGATGGTCGAGAGCCGCCCCGGCTGCTGCGAGCGTACGCCGGGAGTGCCGGTGAAAACCGTGTCCGGAAGTACCGATCGGATCGCGATGGGCGCGCGGTCAGCAGAACCTGATGACCGAAGCGAGACCGGCGATCAGCGAGTACACCGCGAAGGGCAGCAGGGTGCGGGTCTGGAAGTATCGCTCCAGGAACCGGACGGCGAACCAGGACGAACCGCCCGAGACCAGCGCACCCACCAGTATCGGCCCATGGATACCCTCGGCTTCCGGTCCCAGAAGTTCGGGAAGCTCCACCAGGCCCGCGCCCAGGATCGCCGGGGTGGCGAGCAGGAATGCGAATTTGGCGGCGTGCGCGTGTTCCAGGCCGCGCCACAGCCCGCCCACCATGGTCAGGCCCGCCCGGCTGAAACCGGTCAGCAGGGCACCGAGCTGCGCGACACCGATACCGAGGGCGTCACGCATATCGAGGGCGGCGAGCCGCCGGTCGGCATGACGGCGCGCGTTCTCCTTACCGGCCGATCGCCGCCGTCCCGACCCCTGGAGCGCGAAACGCCGGCCGTACTCCGCCAGCGTGGGCTCGTTACGCCGCCGCAGCCCCTCGCCGAGCAGCAACACGATGCCGTTGAGGGTCAGGAAGAAACCGGCGCAGACCGGCGCGGCGAACAAGGCGTGCAACGGGTGCACCAGCAGCGGGCCCAGGACCGCCACCGGAACAGAAGCGATCACGATCAGCCACGCCAGCCGTTGCGCCACCGTGGCGGCTCGCCGCGTCCGCAGCGTGGTGAGGAAACCGGCGACGATGGCGTACCAGTCCCGCCGGTAGTGGCAGAGCAACGCGACCGCGGTCGCCACATGCAATGCGACCACGAAGGCCAGGTACGGCGTTTCCGCTTCGGACTCGTCCGCGCCGATCAGGGTCCGCCAATCGCCCCCGAGCCAGGCGGCGAACAGCACCGAGTGGCCCAGGCTCGACACCGGGAACAGTTCGGTGACACCCTGCACCACACCGATGACCGTGGCTTGAACGTAGGTGAGCATCGCGACGATTCTTACACGGTCCCGACCGGGTCTCGCGGGCGACCGAAACGTCCGGAATCGCACTTTCGCAACACGTTTCGCGCCCGGCGACCGATGGCCCGAGGCGTAGCGGGGGGAGCCGGCGGGCGCCGGGACACGGTCGTTCACAGCGCCACCGCCACCGCTGCCGCGGGTAGGCTGCGGTGCATGGCCAGTCACGAATCGGAGAGTGCGCCCACCACACCGGCTCGTACGACCGCCCGCTATCTCTTGTCGGCGGCGCTGGTGTTCGCGGGTCTGAGTCATCTGTTCTGGGCCCGGAAGGAGTTCCAGGCCCAGGTGCCCGATTGGGTCCCGCTGGACAAGGACGGTGTCGTGATGGCCTCCGGCGGTGTGGAGATCATGCTCGGCGCGGGATTGGCGGTGATGACCCGGGATCGGGTCCGGATGGGGCGGATCGCCGCGCTGTTCTTCGTCGCGGTGTTCCCCGGCAATATCGCCCAGTGGCGGGACCACCGATCGGCCTTCCGGCTGGACACCGACGTAAAACGCTTCGTACGCCTGCTGTTCCAGCCGGTCCTGGTCCTGTGGGCGCTGTGGTCCACCGGTGTTCCCCGCGACGCCGGGAGCTGAGCGCCCGTGCCCGAAACAGATTCCGCGGGCGCGGTGCTGTTCGACATCGACGGAACCCTGGTCGATTCGAACTATCTGCACGTCTACGCCTGGACCCGGGCGTTCCGGGAAGTCGGCGCCGAGGTGGATGCCTGGCGGGTGCACCGGAGTATCGGAATGGACGGCTCACTGCTGGTGAGCACCCTGCTGCCCGACGCCGACGACGACACCCGCGACCGGGCGAAGGACCTGCATCTGCGCTACTACCTGGATTCCGGTGCGCTGATGCGCCCGGTCGGCGGGGCACGCGAGCTCCTCGAGCGGGTCGCGGCGGCCGGGCTCACCGTGGTGCTGGCGACCTCCGCGCCGGAGGACGAACTCTCGCTACTGCGCGAGGTCCTCGGCGCGGCGGAGGTGGTATCGGCACAGACCTCCAGCGAGGACGTCGATACCGCGAAACCGCGCCCCGATATCGTGCGCACCGCGCTCGACCGGGCCGGTACCGGGGCCGGGTCGGCGCTCTTCGTCGGTGACACGGTATGGGACGCCGAAGCGGCCCGGCGGGCGGGAGTAGACTTCATCGGATTCCGATCCGGCGGGATCAGCGCCGCGGAACTGCACGAGGCGGGCGCGGTCGCGGTCTACGACGATCCCGCCGAACTGCTGGCCGAGTTCGATCGCAGCCCGCTCGCCGAACTGGGCGGATCGGTGGGCGACCGGCCCCGCGGCGGGATGTGAGCGGGCCCGTCCCGGCAGGGCGGGCCGTCTAGGCTCGTGCCATGCGTGACCGAGTTCCCACCGTCGACCGGCTGCGGCCCTTCGCCGCCACCATCTTCGCCGAGATGACCGAACTCGCGGTCCGGCACGAGGCGATCAACCTGGGGCAGGGCTTCCCGGACAGCGACGGGCCCGCGGGCATGCTCGAGGCCGCCCGCGACGCGATCGCCGCCGGACTCAACCAGTATCCGCCCGGCCGCGGTATGCCGGTGCTGCGCCGCGCGATCGCCGCGGACCGTGCCCGCCGCTACGGGACGCACTACGACCCGGACACCGAGGTGCTGGTGACGGTCGGCGCCACCGAGGCGATCAGCGCAGCGGTCCTCGGCCTGGTCGAGCCCGGCGCCGAAGTGGTTTTGATCGAGCCCTACTACGACTCCTATCCCGCGGCGGTGGCCCTGGCCGGCGCGCACCGGCGCACCGCCCGGCTGGTCCCCGACGGAGACCGTTTCGTCCTGGACCACGACAGTCTGCGCGCCGCGATCACCCCGGCCACGCGCATGCTGATCCTGAACTCACCGCACAATCCCACCGGCACGGTTCTCGACCGCGCCGATCTGGCCGCCCTCGCCGAGCTCGCCTGCGCACACGATCTGCTGGTGCTGACCGACGAGGTGTACGAGCACCTGGTGTACGGCGACGCCGAACATTTGAGCATCGCCGCCTTCCCCGGGATGGCCGAACGGACACTGGTGGTGTCGAGCGCGGCGAAAACGTTCAGCGTCACCGGCTGGAAGATCGGCTGGATCTGCGGGGCGGCTCCGCTGATCGACGCGGTGCTCGCCGCCAAACAATTCCTCACCTTCGTGGGCGGCGGACCGTTCCAGCCCGCCGTCGCGCACGCGCTCACCCATGAACTCGAGTGGGTGGCCCGGTTGCGCACCAGACTCTCGGAGCAGCGGCTGCGCCTGTCCGCGGCGCTGACCGAGACGGGTTTCCGGGTACATCCGAGCGCGGGAAGCTACTTCGTCTGCGCCGATATCCGCCCCACGGGCGAGGACGACGGAATCCGGTTCTGCCGGGACCTGCCCGCACGACTCGGGGTCGCCGCGGTGCCGGTCAGTGTTTTCACCGACGATCCGGCCGCCTGGCGGCATCTCGTCCGCTTCACCTTCTGTAAGCGTCCCGAGACCTTGGACGAGGGCGTCCGGCGGCTACGAAAGGCGAGTGCCCGCCGGCCCCCCGGATAGCCGGCGCACCCCCGTGATCAGCGCGGCGCCCGCAGCATCCGGCCCGCCGCGTCGACAGCAGGACCGGAACTACCCGCATCGGCGACGAACACCGCGAAGGCCAGATCGTCCTGGATTCCGATGAACCAGCCGTGCGCGCTGCTGTTGTCACCGTATTCCGCGGTGCCGGTCTTCCCCAGCAGATTCGGTATATCGGTCAGCCGGGTGGCGGTGCCCGCGGTGACGGTTTCCCGCATCATGGTTTTCAGATCGCCGGTCACCGCGGCGGGCAGCGGCTGCGGGGTCCGGTCCGGTACGCCCGGCGAACCGGTCACCAGTACCGGAGCGGGCGCGCTCCCGTGTGCGACGGACGCGGCGACCAGCGCCATACCGAACGGTGAGGCCGTCACCTGGCCCTGGCCGATACTGGCCTCCACCCGCTCCGCCGGACTCTGCGCGACCGGAACGCTGCCGGTCACCGTGGTCAGCCCGGGCGTCACGTAGTCCACCCCGAGACCGAGCCGCTCGGCGGCGGTCCGCAGCGCGTCCGGAGGCAGCGTGACGGCGAGCCCGGCCATGGTGGTGTTGCAGGAGTGCGCGAACGCGGTATGCAGCGGGACCTGTCCCAGGTCGAAACTGTCGTCGTTGGGTATGCGGCGACCCTCGATATCGGCGACGCCGGGACAGGGCAGCACGGTGTCGGGGGTGGCGCGTCCCGCGTCCAGCACCGCGGCGGCGGTGACCGTCTTGAAGGTCGAGCCCGGCGGATACAGACCGGTGAGCGCTATCGCCCCCGCGCCGTCGGCGGCGGCATTCTGCCCGACCGCCAGGATCTCGCCGGTCGAGGGTCGTACCGCGACGATCGCCGCGGGGGTGCCGATCGGGTCCAGCGCGGTTTCCGCCGCCCGTTGCAGCCCGATATCGATAGTGGACCGGATATCGGCGGTGGGTCGCGGATCCGCGCCGGCGATACGCACCGTGCCGTCCGCGGTCTGCGCGCGCACCGCCCAGCCGGCGGCGTCGTCGGCCTGCTGCTGCCAGAGTTCGCTCAGCCCCGACAAGGTCGGGGCCGATATCGCCTTGTCGGTGGTCAGCAGCCGCGTCTGCGGGGCGAGAGTCACCCCGCGGACAGCGGTCAACGCGTCCCGCACCGGTGCGATATCGGCTTCGCGGAGGCTTATCGCCGTCACCGGTTTGCCCTGCGCGGCAGCCAGTTCGGCATCCAGGGAGGCCGGCGTGATCCCAGGGGCGAGCGGAGCGAGCAGGGCCGCCGCGGCGGCGGTATCGGCGCCCGGCGACAACTGGACGAGCGTCACCACCTGCTCGGTCATGAGCTCACCGCCCCCGGCGTCCAGGACCCGGGCGGGCTGCGGGTACACCGGTGCGTAGCTCAGCGGCCCGGTATCGAGCCCCGGCGCGACGGTGGCCGGGTTCCAGTGCACCTTCCAGCCGTCGTCGGTCTCGCCGGCGGTCCCGGTGGTCGTGTACTTCCATTCTTTGCCGCCGTCGGCCCCGAGTTTCCAGGTCGCTTCGAGGGTGAAGGTGTCCTCGTGCACCCCGGCGACCGCGAAGGTCGCCTCCTTGCCCAATCCGTCGTAGAGGGAGCCGAGCGTTTCACCGGCCTGCGCCGGATCATCGGTGAGCGCCGCGGCCACAGCGAGATCGTCGCTGTTCAGCGCCTCGGTGAAACGTTCGGCGACGGTGTCCGGCTCGGGCGGCGCGGAGGAGCAACCGGCCAGCGCCAGACCCAGGGCGGCCATGAGGACGACGAGTTTCCGATCGATGCGCACCGTTTCGACTGTATCGACCGGACGCGCGGCGGACGCGGATGGTCCACCTTCCGGTGTTGCGGATCGCATCGCCGGACCCGACCACGACCGTGCCCGGGCAAACCGGTTGCCCGCTACGCACCGGTGCCGAGATGATGGCGAGGTGAGTACCGCCGACCCGCCCGCACTGGCCCCCGGAATCGTTCCACCGCAGCGGATCGACCTCGGTGACCTCGTGGTACGGCGCTGGGAAACCGGAGATCTGACAGCCCAGTGCGAGGCGATCAACGCCTCGTTCGACCATCTCCATCCCTGGATGCCGTGGCTGCCCACGCCGCGCACCCTGGAGGAACAGCGAGTCTTCAACGATATCGCCGCCACCGGATGGCCGTCGGCCGACGGCGATTTCGGCTACGGCATCTTCGATACCGAAGGCACTCTGCTCGGCGCGGTAGGACTGCACGATCGAGTGGGACCCGCGGCCCTGGAGATCGGCTACTGGTGCCATATCGCGTATACCGGCCGGGGGATCATCACCCGCGCGGTCGCCGCGCTCACCGATGCCGCACTGCGGCTGCCCGGTATCGAGCAGGTACAGATCCGCTGCGACGCCGCCAACGAGCGCAGCGCCGCCGTACCCCGCCGCCTGGGCTACCGGCTGGACCGGACCGAGGTGCGCGAAGTGAGCGCACCGGCCGAAACCGGGCACGGGCTGGTGTTCGTTACGGGCGGTTGATCCGCGACCGGCCCGGTTACCGCGTCAGCGTGCGGGCGAACAGTTCGCGCAGTTCGCGAAAGTGCCGTTCCGCGCCCGCCTCCTGGTAGGCCGCGGTATCGGCCATGGTGTAGCCGTGTACCGCGTCCGGGTATACGGCAGTGCGGTGGTCGAGGCCGGCGTCTCGCAGCGCCGTGTCGAACACGGCGATCTGTTCGGGAGTGTTCGAGCCGTCGTTGTCGGCGTGTCCGGCCAGTACCGCCGCCCGGATGCCGGCGACCTCGAGATGCGGGCTGTCCGGTTCGTCGATGACTATTCCGCCGGCTTCGGCGGATCCACCGGGCATTTCGATCTCGACTGTCGGCACGATCGTGACCCTACCCAACATTTTCCGGCGAGCAGCGCGGCGCCCTCGCGCGGCAACGAATCAGGCCCGCAGTTCCTTCGCCGTGCCGAGCAGCAGCTCGACCGCGTGATCGACCACCTGGTCCAGGATTTCGGCGGGTTCGCCCTCGAACAGCCGGAACGAGGCGGTGACCCGACCCTCGACCGCGACAGCGAACCACACCGACCCCGGCTCCTGCCCGTCCTGCGGGTCGGGGCCACCGGCACCGGTCACTCCGACGGACAGTGTCGCGTCGAACAGCGTTCGCACCCCTTCGGCCATCGCCCGGGCCGACGGCTCGGAGACCACCGGCCCCTCCGGTACGCCGAGCACCCGGTGCTTCACCTCCCGGCTGTAGGCCACCACCGCGCCGCGGAACCACTCCCCCGAATTGCTCGCCGCGCCCAGCGCCGCCGCGAGCTGGCCGGAGGTCAGCGATTCCGCCACCGCCACCTGGAGACCCGTACGCTCGGCGATGGCAGCCAACTCCTCGGCGCGGTCATGGGCTCGCCCCAGTACAGCCGGCACAAGTACTCCTTCGGATTCGGATTCCGTCGACATCAGTACCCCACTTCCGCATGCCGTACCCCGCCGGTGACACCGCGAACAGTCCACGCGCCGCCCACCGCGATGCGCTGCCGTGCGGCCCAGGTCCGGGAACCGACCATTCCGTGCTGCAATACGCAGGACAGTTTAGACACGCGGGTACGCGGGCAGCCGACGGCGAATCCGCCGGGCGGGCCACCACCACCACCGCGCGCGACTTCGCCGACCCGCCCCGAGGCAACACAACCCCCGTCAGGGCCGGCGATCCGGGTACACCGGGACATCGTCGTCCCACGGCTGGCGCACGACCATATCGGCGACCCGCACCGAACCGCTCTCGAATTCTCCGGTCGCGGCGTCCACGAGCCGGTAACGCTGGGTCTGCCGATGGATCGGCTGCGCGTCCAGCAGCACCACCCGGACTTCCCCCGGCTCGAACCCGCAGCGCTGCTGCAGGGCGGCGATCAGTTGCTCGCTGTGCAGATGACCGTCGCCGAAGTTCCAGCCGAGCGCGGTGGAGCAGATGCGCTCCCCGTCGGTCAGGACGTAGTCGGCCTCGTCGTGACCGGCCATCGCGCGATGGGCGAGCGTGAACAGCGCCTTGCCGTGGGTGTTGAAGGCCCGGAAGGCGTAGCCGAGATACAGCGGGATCTGCGCGGCCTCCGGGCTGCCGTAGAACCGTTGCAACTGCGCGGCGGGCATGGTCGCGACGGCGACGATGCCCGCCCGGATCTTCGCGTCGGCCGAGGGCCGGATACACCAGAGCGTGGTATCCCAGTTGCCCGCGTAATAGCGCATCCCGGGCAGGAACGACACCTTGCGCGGGAACAGGTTCCCCAGGGTGACCACTCCGGCGAGAACGATCAGCAGCAGCACCAACGGCACCGGGTTGCCGACCGCGGAGAGGCCCACCTCGGCGTGTGCGACGAACAGGGTCAGCACACCGAATATCATGAAGACGTTCCACTCCAAGGGGACGCCCATCGGTATCGCGGTGAGGATCACCAGGTGGAAGCCGATCAGCGCAGTGGCGGCGACGGCCGTGGGCCAGCCGCCGTGCGCGAAGAAAAGCACCAGCGGCGCACCCATTTCGACCGCGGTACCGCCGTGGGCGAACCACCGCGACAACCGTCCCGGCCGCAGATCGTCGGGAAAACGTTCGAAGAACAGCCGTTTGAGGGCCCGGGGCCGCACCACCGGACTGTTCGACATCATGGTCGACACCACGAACGGGAAATGCTTGTTCAGCTTCGAGACCGCCGCGCCGATCCAGATGACGACGAAAACGATCTTGGCGCCGACGATCAGGTCCGCGCCGCCGAAGAGGAACGTGACCGCAAGCGCCGCGTACACCTCACCCCGCGCCGCCAGGAAGATGGTCTTGTCGCGTAGTCCCAGCACGGCGAGCACACCGAGTATCGCCGCGATCTGCCAGACCGGCAGGACACCCACGCTCGTCCCGAGCGCCGCGTCGGGTCCGGTCCCGTTCGACACCAGCGCCACCAGCAGCATGATCAACAGCGCCGCGTACAACACCACTTCGAACAGCGTGCGGCGGGTGCCCCGGGTACCCGGCACCCGATCCGGCCAGGGTGGCAGCCGGATGGTCCCCGGACGCAACCAATACAGGATCGATCCCATGGGCGGGAAGAACCGGTTGTTCAGCGGACCGAACCCGCAACCCAGCCCGACCACCTCGAACAACATGGTGAACAGCACGACCTTCTGGAAGACGATCGGCTCCGACCACCAGGTACCGACCGCGGTGAACCCGTCGATACCTTCGGTCGTCAGGGCGAACAACCACCCGCCGAGCAGGTAGAGGCCGATTTTGACGACGTAGAGCAGGTGCAGCGGCACCGGTGTACCGAAACCGACCTCGGCCCAGTGCCGCGCCATCGGCCGGAGTTTCTCCGCCCGGGTACCCCTGCTCCATTCGTCGAAATCGACCACCGGCAGGCTCGGCCGGAGGATGCCGAACAACCGATCTGTTCCGCCCACTACGCTCTCGTTCCTACGCCGTTCGATCAGTGCAGAGAACACCTCCGGTAGCGGATGCGCGTTTCCTCGGATGCTCTCTCGTCGCGCGGAGACCACCGTCCCCGGACGCCGTGACGGACGGGAGTCACCCTCGTGACGAACCGGCCGACGACCGAGATCATCGCACCTCCGCTGCCCCCACCGAGTGAAAATCGGCGGGCTCACGACAGGCGATTCGCGGGCGGGCCCGGCTCGGTTGCCGACGATCGGATCGTGCGGCGGCCTGCCATTGCCAGGTGAATCGATTTCGCATCATTAGACGAGTAGCGTGAAGACTCACAGGCACCCGAGAGGAGGCACAGCCAGCTGTCCGGCGCGGGAAAGGTGTATGCGGCCGTGCGCGAGACCGACCCGACAGATGATTCGGCGATCGGGTTCACCGTCGGTACGGTGGCCCAGGCCCTGGACATTCCGGTGGCGACCCTGCGCAGCTGGAACCAGCGCTACGGTCTGGGACCTCCCCGCCGCAACCCGGGTGAGCACCGGTACTACACGCCGAGCGACGTGGCGGTGCTGGGCCGCATGGTCGATCTCGTCCGCGCCGGCGTCGCCCCCGTCGCCGCCGCGAAGGCCGCGCGCTCAGCGGCCGAGCCGGCGCCCACGTTCGGCGATATGGGACCCGCCCTGGCGGCCGCCGACCGGCTCGACGCCGCGGAACTCCTGGCGATCTGCACCGCCCATCTCGCGCATTTCGGCGTGGTGAGCACCTGGAACCGGTTGTGCCGCCCGGTATTCGCCGACATCGTCGACCGGCAGACCGGCGAATCGGGGTTGGTCGAGGTGGAACATGTCCTGTCCTGGGCCGTCACCACCGCACTGCATCGGGCGGTGCCGCCCATCCGGTACACGGCCGGGCGTGCCCCGGTACTGCTGGCCTGCACCGCCGGCGAGAACCATGTCCTCCCGCTGGAAGTACTACGGGCCGCCCTGACCGAAGCCGGCATACCGGCCCTGCTGCTCGGCGCCGCGCTCCCCGCCGAGGCACTGGCCGCAGCGATCGCCCGGCAGCCGCGCGAGCCGGTGGTGGCGCTGTGGTCGCAGACGGAGCGGACGGCGGCACCGGCCCCGATCCCGCCGGGGTGCCGGACACCTGCCCGCCTGCTCTTGGCCGGGCCCGGATGGCCGGGGACCGCCGCATTCCCCGGTGCCCGCCGGGTCGACTCGCTCGAGGACGCGCTCGGCGACATCGTCCGGTCGGTGCACATTATTTGAACACGCATCGTTTACGCATCGAAAAGGGTCTACGATGGGATGTGACCCGCACCATGCAATGGAGTCGAGGAGCTGTGATGGACACACAGATCGTGGGATCCCGGCGCACAGAGCCCACCAGGACCCACGGTACGGCCGGGCTACCCCAGCAGACGACTGCCGAGTGGCAGCAGACGGTCCGCGCTCGGGTGCTGGCCGAGCTGGCCGAGTTCGTGCAGCAGAGATCCGTCGAGTCGGCCGTACGGCCGGCGGTGCAGCATGTGTTGTGGCAATACGTCGGCGGCGGCAAGTGCGTGCGGTCGGCCTTCATGTACGCGGGATGGTTGTGCGGCGCCACCGAAGCCGACACAGCATTGCGGGCCAGCGCGGCACTGGAACTGTTGCACGCGTTCGCGCTGCTCCAGGACGACGTAATGGACGAGTCCGCCCGGCGCCGGGGTGAACCGACCGCGCACCGGCGGCTCGCCGACCGGCACCAGCGGAACGGACTGCCCGGTTGCCCGCGCCGCTTCGGCGAATCCGCGGCCACGCTGCTCGGTGACATATGTCTGATCTGGGCCGAGCAGATGCTGCGCGAGAGCGGAATGGACGAGTCCGCGTTGGCGCGGGTCCGGCCCCATTACGACCGCATGCGAATCGAGCTGGCCATGGGTCAGTTCGCCGATCTGAGCAACGATATCCGCAGCACACCCACCCTGGACGGCGTGCTGGCGATCGCACGCGCCAAATCCGGCGACTACACCGTGAAATGGCCCCTCGTCCTGGGGGCGGCGATGGCGGACTGCGACCGGCACGTGACGGTCGCGCTGTCCGACTATGGACGGTCGATCGGCGAAGCCTTCCAGCTACGCGATGACATCCTCGGCGTCTACGGCCTTCCGGAAGTCACCGGAAAACCCGATAACGACATCGCCCAGCACAAGGCGTCCACCCTGATCGTGGCGGCAATGGAAATGGCCGGCTCGCGCCTGCATCGCGAACTGTACAGCCTGCTGCAGGCGCCGACGCTCGGCATATCCGAGGTTGCCCGGGTCCGCGCCCTGATCACGGCCACCGGCGCTCCGGCGCGCATCGAGGCGATGATCGACAACCGGGTCACCGAGGCCCGCCACGCGCTGGCCGCCGCGCCGCTGGCCGACGACCGGCGCCAACTACTGGACGGCATGGCCGCCCGGTGTACCGTCCGCGAATTCTGAGAGGAGAGACGATGCGCAGCGTCGCAGGCCGCTGTGATCACGTCGTGGTGATCGGCGCGGGGCTGGCCGGACTATCGGCCGCGATCCACCTGGCCGGTCGCGGGGTCGCGGTCACCGTCCTCGAGCGTGAACCGGTACCCGGGGGGCGCGCCGCCCGCGCCGATATCGGTGACTACCGCCTCGATCTGGGGCCGACCGTGCTCACCATGCCCGAGCTGATCGACGAGGTGTTCGCCGCCGTCGGCGCGCACACCGACGATCATCTGCGCCTCGTGCCCATCGACCCGGCCTACCGGGCCCATTTCGCCGATGGCCGCTCCCTCGACCTGCACACCGGTCCCGGACCGATGGCCCGGGCAATCGCCGAATTCGCCGGCGTCCGTGAGGCGGACGGCTACCTGAAATTGCGGGATTGGCTGACCCACCTCTACCGCACCGAATTCGATCATTTCATCGCCACCAATGTCGATTCACCGCTATCGCTGGTGACCCCGGCAGCGAGGCGGCTGGTCCTGGCCGGCGGGCTGCGCCGCTGGGACCGGGCGGTCGCCGACCATCTGCGCGACCCGGACGTGCGCAGACTCTTCACCTTCCAGTCCCTCTACGCCGGAGTCCCGCCGCAGCGCGCGCTGGCCGCCTACGCCGTGATCGCTTATATGGACACCATCGGCGGAGTCTTCTTCCCGCTGGGCGGAATGCGCGCGCTACCCGACGCCCTGGCCGCCGCCGCGACCGCGGCCGGGGTGCGCTTCCACTTCGGGATCACCGCGGAATCAACCCGGCGTTCGGGATCCCGGATCCAGGCCGTCACCACTGCCGACGGACGAGATATCGATTGCGACGCGGTCGTCGTCACCACCGAGTTGCACCACGCCTACCGGCTGATCGGTCACCGCTCACGACGCCCGCAACGGCCCACCGCGTCACCTTCGGCCGTAGTGGTGCACCTCGGCAGCGATCCCGCCCCACATCTCGCACATCATTCGCTGCTGTTCGGGCGCGCATGGCGGCAGACCTTCGACGACATCCTCCGCCGTGGGCAGCCCATGCGGGACCCGTCACTGCTCGTCACGCGCCCCACCGCCACCGATACTCTGCTGGCCCCGCCCGGGCGCGAGCTGCTGTCGATCCTCGCGCCCGCGCCCAACCTGGCACGGGCGCCGATCGACTGGGATCGGCTCGGACCCGCCTACGCGGACGAACTCGTCGCCACGGTGAACCAGCGCCTGCCCATTCCCTTGACCGGCGTGGACATCCTGCAGGTGATCACACCGGCGGACTGGGCGCGGCAGGGCATGCTCGCGGGCAGCCCCTTCGCACTGGCGCACACCCTGTCCCAGACCGGCCCCCTGCGGCCGGCCAATATGATCCGCGGCCTGGACAACGTCGTCCTCGCGGGCAGTTCGACCGTCCCCGGGGTCGGCGTACCACCGGTACTGATCTCGGGGCGGTTGGCCGCCGACCGCATCACCGGCGCGCCGGCCACCGACCGCACTGCCGCACCCATGAACACAGGGGGTCTCCGTTCATGATCAGCGCAGAACTCGACGCCGCCGCGATCACCGACCCGCGCCTGCGCCGGGCCTACCGGCACTGCCGCGACCTCAATGCCCGGCACGGCCGCACCTTCTTCCTCGCCACCCGCCTGCTCGCCCCCGCGCAACGCCCCGCGATCCACGCCCTTTACGGATTCGCCCGCTGGGCAGACGATATCGTCGACCTACCGGATCCCGGCGCCGGAACGCCCGGGGCACGCCTGGACGATCTGACCCGGCAACTGTCGAGCGGTCTCGATACCCCCGGGTGGGGCGAGCCGGTGGTCGCCGCGGTGGGTCACACCGCGGCGCGATACAACCTCGACAGCAATCTCTTCCAGGCTTTTCTGGACTCCATGCGGATGGATCTGACCGTCACCGACTATCCCGATCGTCCGGCCCTGGACCGCTATGTGTACGGATCGGCCGAAGTGATCGGGTTGCAGGTGCTGCCCGTCCTGGGCGCCGTCTGCCCACAGTCCGAGGCGGCCCCACATGCCGCCGCGCTCGGTAAAGCGTTCCAGCTCACCAACTTTCTGCGCGATATCGCCGAAGACCTCGATCGCGGGCGGGTGTACCTACCGGCCGATGAACTGGCCGCCTTCCGCGTCGACCGCGACCGGCTGCAATGGTGCCGCGATCACCGGCGCACCGATACCCGCGTCCGGGCTGCCCTGGCCGCCCAGCACGCCGTCGCCCGCCGGTGGTATGCCCGTGCCATGCCGGGCATCGACCTGCTGCACCCGATTTCACGACCCTGCGTGGCAACCGCCGCCGTCCTCTACGGCGAGATCCTCGACCGGATAGAGAAGCACGACTTCGCGGTATTCAGCGAGCGGGCCACGGTCGGGCGCGCCCGCCGCGCGCACGTCGCCGGTTCGGCGCTCGCCCGAGCGCTGTGGGCCCGCCGCAACGGCCGATCCGGCACTCTCACTCCGGCCACGACGCCGGTGTGACCGCCGCGGGAGCCGAACGTGCACGACGCGCTCCGGTGCCGGCTCCCGGCTGGGCCGGCCGCGGGACATCAGTTGGTGGGAAGGATTTTCGAGGTCAGCCAGATTCCCGCGGCCAGTGCCGCGGTCACGGCGACACCGATCAGCGCCGAGCCGGCGAGGACGGTGATTCCGATGGAGAACACCAGGCATGTGAACGCGGCCAGGACCGCCGTTCCCCGTTCGACACCGACGACCCGGGCAGGCTGGTTCCGAATCGCAGTCATATCTACAGGCTTCCCCACCGTCCGATTTATGAAACCGTTACCGGCGGTCCCGTGAAAACACTTCGTTTTTCGACCGCCCCGCCGAGATCGGCTCGAAATATCCTCGGGATACGTCCCACGCGCGACCACGTGGCCACCACGATCACCGGCGAGCGCTCCCATGGACCCCGCCGCCGCAGTATCGGCCGCACCGATCGAATGCCCGGACGATCGTGGTGTGCCTCACCCGGCGTGGCGGCAAAATCGCAGGCAACGGCACAATGGAGCCAATGAGACCTTGGCAGCCGAGCCCGTCCGCCGACACCGACTCCCCCGGTGCGAGCTCGATCACCGTCGACGACGTGCGCGCGCTCCGCGAACAGTTCCTCGACTTCATGCTCGGCTACAAATTCGCGATCGACGAGATCACCACCAAGATCAATATTCTGCGCGAGGATTTCAACAGCACCCACGAGTACAACCCCATCGAACACGTGGGATCGCGACTCAAATCCCCCGAAAGCGTCATGGAAAAGGTCCAGCGCAAGAAATACCCGATGACCCTGGCCGCCATCCGCGACAACATCCTCGATATCGCCGGAGTCCGCGTCGTGTGCAGCTTCATCTCCGATATCACCGTGATCAGAGATATGCTCGCCGGCCAGGAGGACATCACGGTCCTGGAGGAACGCGACTACATCACCCACCGCAAACCGAACGGCTATCAGAGCCTGCACCTGATCGTTTCGATCCCGGTCTTCCGCTCCCACGGCACCGAACACATCCCGGTCGAAATCCAGATCCGCACGATCGCGATGGATTTCTGGGCCAGCCTCGAACACAAGATCTACTACAAGTACCGCGGCGAGGTCCCGCCGAACCTCCGCAGCGACCTCGCCCAGGCCGCCGAAGTCGCCACCCAGCTGGACGAGAAGATGGAAGCCCTGCACCGCCAGATCGACCGCACCGAACCCACCCGGACCGGCCCGGCCGACACCCTGGACCTCCGGCACCTGTACAACAGCCTCGTGACGGACTCCTCGTCCGGCGTCCGGCCCGCACCGACCCTCCGCTCACCCGAGCTGTAGGCCGGCCGACCGCAGTGGGCCGCCGACAGGCCCGGGCACCGGCAGGCGTTCGTCGCTCACCTCGAGCTCCTGCCGGTCGCCTGAAGCAACCCTACGTCGAGGGCCGCGCTGACCGGATATGCATGGCGAGAACTATGTCACCGGTTCCCGGCGAGCGCGTGCGCGGGAATCCAGAAGTCCTTCGATGCCGAGCAGGAACGTCTCGCAGATCGGGTCCGGGTCGGTCAGGCATCCGGCGGCCATCGCGCCGTCGCGCAGCATCACGAAGTGCCGGGCTGCCGGTGCCGGATCGATATCGCCGACCTCGGCGAGGATCTCGGTGACGGTGTCCAGGAACCATTGCCGGTGCGCGAGAACGGTTTTGTGGACCGGATGGCCGGGGTCGGGGTATTCGGCCGCCGCATTGAGAAACGCACATCCGCGGAACCCGGGCCCTCGGATACTGTCGGCGATGGCCCGCCCGACGGCTCGGACGACGTCGACGGGTGACGGGCTCTCGCGGCGTGCGGCGTCGACCCGCGCGCGGATCGCTTCGTCGGCCTGCCTCAGGTAGGCGACGACGAGGTCGTCCTTGCCGGGAAAATGCCGATACATGGTCGCCCGCGTCACCTGGGCGGCGGCAATGATGCGTTCGACGCCGACCGAATGAAGCCCTTCGGAGTAGAACAGTCCGCTCGCCGTATCGAGCAGTCGCGCGCGCGCTTCCGACATCAGACTTCTTCCCCTCTCTCGCACTTTCACCCGAGGCTAGCAGAAAGAACGATCGGTATTGACAAGACGGACCGGCGCCCGTCAGACTCCAGGTATACCGATCGTTCTTTCTTCCTGACGCAGTCGCACCTCGACCGCCTCGACCATCGAAAGAGAATCTGATGTCCAGTTCAATCGAGACCGGCGCGCCCGGCACTCTCGCCGAGACCGCCGGCAGCACCGAGGGCCTGCGGAACCTGTACTACGCCCGCTTCGGATTCGCCGTCGTCTGGGCAGTCCTGATGCTGGGGGCCGCCGCGACGCTCACCCCGGTCGGCATCGCCCTGCTGGTGCTCTACCCACTGTTCGACGTGGCCGCGGCCGTGATCGACTTCCGCACCTCGGGCGCCGCACGCCCGAAGGCACCGCTGTACCTCAACATGGCCCTGAGCCTGCTCACCGCCGTCGCACTGGCCGCGGCCGTCACCTCGGGCATTCCCGATGTCCTGCGGGTGTGGGGTGTCTGGGCGATCACCGCGGGCATCGTGCAGTTGATCGTCGCGATCTTGCGGTACCGGCTCGGCGGCCAGTGGGCGATGATCCTGAGCGGCGGAATCTCCACCCTCGCCGGCGCGAGCTTCGTCGCGGGCGCCGGCGCACCGAATGCGTCCCTCACCCCCCTCGCCGGATACGCCACGCTGGGCGGCATCTTCTTCCTGATCTCGGCGGTCCGTCTGCACCGCCGCGGCGCACCGGCGCGATGAGCCGGCCGCCGGCACCCCCTCCCCGAGGCCCCGCCGGGCTGCTCCCCGCACACGGCCCCACCGTCCGACCACCGGCCGGATCCGGCCGTGACCGCTGAATCACCGCCTGCCCACACGCAGTAGCACCCTCACCACAGAAGGAGAACATCATGTCCGAATCCGTCTACACCGCCATCGCCACCTCGACCGGAGACGGCCGCGCCGGAGGACGCGCCGCCAGCAACGACGGGCTGATCGACATCACCCTCGCCATCCCGCGGGAAATGGGCGGGCCGGGTGGCGCGACGAACCCCGAGCAGCTCTTCGCCGCCGGCTGGGCCTCCTGCTTCCACTCCGCATTGAAGGCCGTCGCCGCCGGACAGAAGATCGGTTTCACCGATTCGGCGGTCGTCGCCGAGATCGGCGTGCACCGCACCGAGCAGGGCGGTTTCAGCCTCTCCGCCGCACTCCACGTGGAATTGGGCGGCATCGAACAGGCTGGCGCCGACACGCTGGTCGCGGCCGCGCACGCGGTGTGCCCCTACTCCAACGCCACCCGGGGCAACATCCCGGTCACCGTCGACGTCACCGTCAGCTGAACTGTGCCGGTGAATCCGCGGAAATACCGGCCCCGGCCCGGATCTGCTCGCGCAGGATGTCACCGTGGCCGGCATGCCGGGCGAACTCGGCGGTCATGGCCAGGTAGATCCAGCGAAGGCTGACAACTCCCACGCGCGGGTGCTCGCGGGTCTCGTCCAGAGGAATATCCGCCGCGACGGACCTGGCCCGAGCACTCGCGCGTTCGAATTCCGCGATCACCTCGGCCACGGTCTCCGCATCGCCCACGTGGAACCCGCCGTGTGCCCACAGCGGACCATCGCAGTCGGCGTCGGCGAGCCGTCCGAGCGTGCGCTGGAACCACATTCGTTCGGCGTACGCGGCGTGTTTGATCAGGGTGATCGGGGTGGTCAGCGACGGTACGAGCCGGCATCTGGCATCGGTTTCGGACAGTCCGCGCACCGTGTCGACGAGATCGGCGCGCGCCTGGTCGAGCATGGTCTCGAGCAGTTCGCGTTCGGTGCCGGTGGTGCGGGTCGGAGCAGTCATCGGGGATCCTTCCACGGCCGGTCCGGCGCGCGCCGAACAGACCGAAGTGCTTGTGGTGGTTCGGAATCGGCTCGCCGGAAGAAACGGGCGCCGGGTGACCGCGAATCTCGCGATCGTGAATCCTGGATTCGGCCGTAGAAATATTCGGCCCACATCAGAAGGGGCGCAACGAGCCGGTGCCGAATCTACCACCGGCCGCGGTGGTTGGCTACGGACTTCACCGACCGGCCGCCGGACTCCCTCGGTCGCCGGCACCGAGGATCGCCTGCGCTCGCACCGAATACCGCAGCCGCAGCCGGAGCCGGTTCAGGAATTCGCCTGCGGCCGCGCCGCGTGGCCGGGTCGGCCGTGGGTACGACGTGCTTCCTTCATCTCCGCTTCGTAGACGTGACGCCTGCCCTGGAGCAATTCGTCCCGGACTTCGCGTTCGATGTCGCGGAACACGCTGTAGTACCCGTCGTCGTACTCCTCGACGACCTGGAAGGTCCACCTGCCCTCCAAGACATTGCGGCCGATCAGGTCGGCCGTGATGCGATCGGCGAGATGGTCGTGACCCGCCTCCCGCAACAATGTCACCGCCCAGCCCACGGCGAAGTCGGCGCGGCCGGTCAGTTGGTGGAACGCGTACAGATGCCCCCGGGCGCGCTCGGCGATCTCGAAGGCTTCGGACAACTTCCCCACCGCCTCGACCGTCGTGTCGCCGACACCCGCCGGTCGGCGATGGCGTTGCGCGGGAACGTCCTCGTCACCGGTCTCGGTCACTGCCATGCCGACAGGCTATCGACATACCGACGGAATCCCGTCCCGCCCCGCGCGGGCGAGTCGGGTCCGGTCGAGGCCGGGTCCCGCCGCATCACGGACATTCGCACCCGGGCGAGGTTCGGCGGCACGCGTCCCCCTCAATGTTCATGACAGTTCTCTCACATGCAAGTTCTGGGGCACCCGTTCCACGCTTGCACAACACACATACTTTCCGGACGATTTCGCTCTCCGCCAAACAATTTCCACTCAATACGCTACCGATCGATGGATTGCTGCGTAACAGTAAATTCTTGCGACCCGCACCGCATAGCCTGATAAGTTATTGAGCATTCTCGCCTGGTCGGCGGATACCAGGCGGAGCCGTTTCGACTCGATGAGGAGCTGGGGACGATGGACCGACTCGACAGGCGCGAGACGTCGAAACCACCGGACGACGACCTTGTTCCGTACCCGTGACCCGGACCCGCCCCACACCCGTTCGCCGACCCCAGAAGGAAATCCGATGATGCGCACGTCCCTCCGCCTGACCGCCACCTCGATTGCGGCGGCCGGCCTGATCGGCACCGCGGCCGGCGCGACGGCCGCTCCCCCGGTTGCCCCGATCCCCGCACCGGTGGCCGCCGCCGAAGCCGGGACCGGCTCGGCGATGCTGGATTCGGGGTCGGCGGCCGCGCAGTCGGCGGTCGAAACCGTCCAGCGCGGCGACATCATCGGGATCATCGCGCTCCTGGCCCTCACGCCTTTCCAGATGCTGACCGGCGGCGTCTGCGACCTCGCCACCTTGTCGGCGCTGCCGAACCCCTGCGCACCGAGCGCCTACTGATACAGACGCGGCCGACTGCACGGCACCGACTCGGCCGGATGCGGCAGCAGCACTCCCCCGACGCCGGGATCGGGCCGGGCCGGTAACACACGAAACGCCGCCGGGCACGAAGTCCGGCGGCGTTCGGTCGGGGGTGTCGACGTCCCACAAGCGCCTCTCGGCGAGTGGTCGCTCGTAGCGACAAAAGGGGTGAGGCCCGGGGCTGTCCGGACGCCGACAGGTGTTCCAACGGGACCGGTGCCGGTTCTATTCCGCCGAGGATGTGATGCGGGCTACCCGGCATGTCACCGGCCCGCGCGACCGGTCCGGTGGTTGCGGATCCGGGCCTCGATTCGCGTCCGACCAGCGATGGCCGGACCAACCGGCACCACCGTGCGGAATATTCGCGCAGGAAGTAACCGCGGCCGATCAGGAGTAGGGGTCGGCGTGGATTTCGACGCAGCATTCACCGGCGGCGGGGGCGAGGTCGGCGTGGACGGCGTCCGCTTCCAGACCGTGAAGCAGCCCGGTGAGGTAGGCGTGGTTGAGCGAGCACACCAGGTCCGGCGCTCGAGCCGCCAGCGGGTGGAAGGGACAATTGCGCAGCCGGAGGCAGGCCGGGGCGGTTCGGGCAGGTTCGAAACCCTGTTCGCCGAGCGTGGCGGCCACGAGGGTGATGGCGCGTTCGGCGCCGAGCCGGCCCGGCCGTAACCGTTCCCGGATTTCGCGGCCGGTGGCGGTGCCCCGGTCTCCGGCGACGCGCAGGGTGGCATCGCGCGCGGACTCCCCGGTAGCCTCGGTGAGGACGGCCTGCATCAAAATTTCGGCGAGGATCTCGTGGCGGCGTTCGGGAATGCTGACACGTACCTCGATATCGGCGGGTTCGTACACCTTCGGCGCCCGTCCGACGCGCCGGATCCCGCCGACGTGTTCGTAGTGGGCTCGTAGTAGCCCGGTGTCGACGAGTTTGTCGAGGTGGAACGCGGCGAGTTTGCGGGATATCCCGACATGTTCGGCGGCTTCGTCACGGGTCACGGGACGTCCGGCGCGCCGGATGAACCAGTACATGTTCCGGCGTAGATCGTCGTCCAGTGCGGCAACGGCGCCGATATCGGCTTCACTGGTCACAGGTCCACAATAACGCCGATCGGATTGTGCGGAACCTGCCGGACGGCGAGCGGAGAGGTGGGACTTGACCCCTCTCCCCAATTGAACCAAAATCTATTGGTGTAATTACTTCCCGGATGGCGCGGAGGTTGTCATGATCGATGACTGGCAGCAGGCCAAACGCCCGGTCAGCGCCGTGCTGGCCGGGCCGTACGGACACCCGTTCCATCCGATCCTGGTCACCGTGCCGATCGGGTCATGGCTGGCCAGCGTCGTGTTCGATATCGGCTCGCACCTGGTCGACGACCCCGGATTCCTGGCGCGGGGCGCCCAATGGCTGATCGCGATCGGGGTGCTGGGCGCGCTCGCCGCGGCGACGGTCGGGTTCCTGGACCTGTTCGCCATCCCCACCGGCACCCCCGCCTTCCGGACCGGGCTGGTGCATATGAGCCTGAATCTGGCGGTCACCGTGGCGTTCGCACTCGATTTCTGGTGGCGCGCCGCCGGCACCGATACCGACGTCGCCGTCCCGGGTGGCCCGATGGCCCTGTCGATCGCCGCCGTCGCGGTGCTGGCGGTGTCGGGATATCTGGGCGGCAAACTCGCCTACCACTACGGCGTGCGAGTCGCCGACGAGCACACCCAGGCCACCGGTTTCCGGCGCTGACCTCTCCCCTGTCCCTTCTCGTCCTCAGGAGTCATCATGGGCATCGCAGCTCTGATCCTCTGGCTGCTGACCGCAGTCGGCGGCTTCGTCCTGTTGGGCACGTGGATCGCCAAAGGCGGTGTACGTGATTCGAATTCCAGCCATCTTCCCGTTCCGGTGGTGTTCGGGCACTTCCTGCTCGCCGTGGCCGGGCTGGTGGTGTGGATCGTCTATCTCGCCGTCGACAACGACGCGCTGGCCTGGGTCGCCTTCGGGCTGCTGGTTCCCGTCGCGCTACTCGGATTCGTGATGCTGGCACGCTGGCTGCCCGTCTACCGCGCGCGTACCACCGGACTGGTGGGCAAGACACCGCCCGAACGGCACTTCCCCGTGGCGATCGTCGGCGGTCACGGTGTGTTCGCGGTCGCCACCCTCGTCCTGGTGCTGCTCACCGCGCTCGGTGTCGGAGGAAGCTGATCATGTCCCAGCCCGCCCTACGCGTCGTCCACGACACCGGCGCGGTCGATCTGACCGCCGCCGAGGACGCCGCCCGCACTTTTCTCACCGCCCTCGGCGTGCGCCTGGACAGCGAACACCTCCAGGCCACGCCGGGGCGGATGGCCCGGGCCTATGCCGAGTTGTTCACCCCGCGCGCATTCGATCTGACCACCTTCCCGAACGAGGAGGGCTACGACGAACTGGTGCTGGCCCGCCGGATCCCGCTGCGGTCGGTATGTGAACATCACCTGCTGCCGTTCGTGGGCGTCGCACACGTCGGCTACCTGCCCGGCGACCGCATTCTCGGACTGTCGAAGCTGGCGCGGATCGTCGAACACTTCTCCCGCCGGCCGCAGGTTCAGGAACGGCTGACCAAACAGGTCGCCGACTGGCTCGACCGGCAGCTGCAGCCCAAGGGCGTCGGCGTGGTCATCGAGGCCGAACACACCTGCATGACCCTGCGCGGCGTGCAAGCCGTCGGCACCACCACCGTCACCTCCACGTTGCTCGGCACCCTGCGCGAAGACGCCCGATCCCGTCAGGAGTTCTTCTCCCTCACCGGAATCGGTCCGTAACGCGCCATATGCGGCCGCCGGGTCGCCGACCGCCGGTGCCGTCGGACCGGAGGTCGGTACCGGCACCGGGCCTCGACCCCTCCCCGGCGGGGGAATGTCGCAGCGCCGCAACGGGTTGCGCCGGGGTATGAAGGCTATCGGTTTCCACGAATTCGGCGGTCCCGACGTCCTGCGGGTGCTGGAATTACCCGCCCCCCAGGCCGGCCCGGGCGAGGTCCGCATCCGTGTGCACGCCGCCGCGGTGAATCCGACCGATGTCCTGTTGCGCACGGGCGGCCACGCCGTCCGGATGCCGGATCGGCGGCCGCCCTTCGTGCCCGGTATGGACGCCGCCGGCGTGATCGATCAACTCGGCCCGGGGACCGGCGACCGGCTCCGCGTGGGCCGGCGGGTGATCGCCATAGTGCTGTTCACCGGTCCGCATGGCGGAGCCTATGCCGAACATGTCGTGGTGCCGGCCGCCTCGGTGGTGCCCGCTCCCGAGGGCGCCGACTTCCCCGCCGCCTCCACCCTGCTGATGAACGCCATGACCGCCCGCCTCGCATTGGACGCGCTGGCCGTACCCGCCGGCGCCACCATCGCCGTGACCGGGCCGGCCGGCGCTGTCGGCGGATACGCGGTGCAGCTCGCGAAGGCCGATGGGCTGACCGTCATCGCGGATGCCGCCCCACACGACATCGACCGGGTCCGCGGCTTCGGCGCCGACCATGTCGTCGCGCGCGGCGCCGATATCGCCGACCGGATACGCGTGCTGGCGCCGCAGGGCGTTCCCGGCCTCGTGGACGGTTCGATGCAGACCACCCAAACCCTGCCCGCCCTCGCCGACGGCGGCACACTGGCCGAGTTGCGGGGCTGGTCCGGGCCGGCCGAACGCGGAATCCGGGTATGCCCGGTCATGGTCACCGACGGCATCACCGACACCGGACGCCTGGACACCCTGCGCCGCTACGCCGAAGACGGCACGCTCACCCTGCACGTCGCCGACGTGCTCCCCGCCGCCGAAGCGGCCGAAGCCCACCGCATGCTCGAACGCGGCGGACTCCGCGGCCGGGTGGTCCTGGACTTCTCCTGACCGGCCGGTGACCCGGGCGCCGCAGCAGGTCAGGCCCGCACGGAGATCGCTCGAGTCGCCGCCCCGGCTCCTTGCTCGACGATGAGCATGCGGGCTATTCGTAGCTGTCATCGTGCAGACCGCCGAGATAGGCGATCGCCCCCAGATACCGGTGGCAGAGCGGTGCGTGGTCGCGGTGTGCCGCGCGTTCCCGTAATGCCTCGTCCAGGGAATCGAACCCCGCATCGCGGGCGCAGTCGCCGCCGGGTGCCGAGATGGGTGTCGGCTCGGTCGCCGAGAGGCGCCCGGCCACCTCGGCCGGCCGCTCGCCGCGGGGCGGGCGCGTCTCGTAGAGGGCGATGAGCCGGTGCACGGCAAGCGAACTCACGATCATCCCGCGGTGGCGTCGCACGACGGCAGGTTGATCGGAGGGCCGGGACGGAAGGTGACCGGTAGCGCGGCCAGGGCCCGGTGGAACGGTCCCGGCCGCCACACCAGCTCCCCGGCCGGGACGGCCAGGGTCATATCCGGGATCGCGTCCAGCAGCTGATCGATCGCGTCCTGCACGATCAGGTAGGCGATGGTGCGGGCCGGGCACGCGTGCGGGCCCGTGCTCCAGGCCAGGTGGGAACGATTGCCGGTGTGGTCACGGTCGGCGATCGCCGGGCCGGTGTTGGCGGCGGCGAGGCTGATCAGCACGGGTTGGTGGGCGGGCAACCAGGTGTCGCCGATGAGGACGGGGGTGCGGGGGTAGGTGGTGCAGAAGTTCGCCATCGGCGGGTCGTGGAACAACACCTCGTCCAGCGCGTCCCGCGTCGCCAGGCTCCCACCGATCAGTCCCCCGCCGAAGCGCTCGTCGGTCATCATCAGCAGCAACGCGTTGGTGATCAGATTGGGTTGCGCTTCGCCGCCGGCACCGTAGAAGCTCATGAGCTGAGCGAGGACTTCGACGTCGTCGAGCGCATGCGGGTGGGCCAGCAGGCGGGAGGTGGCGTCGTCGCCCAGACGATCATGTTTCAGTTCGGTCAGTTCCGCCAGCGCCCTCCGCAACCGCACGGTCCCGTCGGCGGCGCCGACGGTGTCGAAACGCGCCGCCATCCCCACGGTTACCCGCGCCCCGATATCGGCCGGGCAACCCATGATCCGGTTGAGGACGGCGACCACCAGCGGGCGGGCGTAGTCGGCGACCAGATCGGCCGACCCGGTGCCGCAGAAGCCGTTGATCAGTGGGACCGCGAGTTGTTCGACGATCGAGTGCATGGCGTGGCCGTCGACGGCGTCGATAGCGGCCTTCGACGCCTGCCGATAACGCTGATGCTCGGCCCCGCTGCTGTAGCGGGCCGCCGGATACCAGCGCATCATCGGCAATACCGGCGAGTCCGCGGGTACCGTCTGCTGCCAGAGCCGCGGGTCGGTCGGGAAATGCTCGATATCGTGCAGGATTCGTACCGCGGTCTCGTAGCCGAGCACCAGCGTGGCCGGTACTCCGGGCGCGAGTTCGATCGGCGCCAGATCACCGTATGCGGCGCGCATCTCGCGATAGGCACGGTGCGGGTCGGCAGCGAACTCCGGGGTGTACAGGGGCACCCGCGGCCCGCCGGCGGCCTCCGGTTCGGTGTGCGCGACCGGGCACCGGCCGCGGCCACGGGGCCCGGCACCGGGATAAGAGATGGATGGTGGCGTAGACATGGTCCATTTCCGTGCAGAAGAAGGAGAAAAGCGGAGAATTCCGCCCACAGGCGATGAGGGAGCCGGCGAGCCCGCCGGTCAGGTCAGTGCTTCACGCAGTGTCGCGAACAGCGCGTGCTGTCCGGTGAGGTGGTAGCGGCCGCCGAGGTAGCCGTCGGGCCGGATCACGCACACCGCGTCGCCTTCGGTCACCCCGTAGAGGTCGTGGATGCGACGACTGTCCGCCGTGACGGCACCGACCGGAGCGGTCCCGTGGTGTCCGGGCGGGGTGACGACAAGCGGTTCGACCCGGTCGCCGAACTGCTGGTGAACCCGGGCGAGCAGTGCCGAGGTGTGCGCGACGCGGCATGGGGCGCGGTGGGTCACCAGCAGGGTGTGCCCGCCGTGGCGCAGTCGTTCGTACAGTCGCAGCCGCGGGGTGATCTCGGTGTCGGGCGCGCGATCACCGGCCGCCGGCCCGTCCAGCACCCCCTGCGCCGGCGAGCCCACTTCCACGGCGTGCCGGTATCCGAACGCCATGCCGGAGATCCGGCCCACCGCCCGTTCGGTGAACCCGGGCGCACGGGCGATCGCCAGCCGCTCGGCGACCGGGATACCGTGATTCATCAGTACCGAATGCAGCTCATGGGTGCCCTCGATCACCTGTTCGGCGATCGGGCGCCGCTCCGCCTCGTAGCTGTCCAACAGTGCTTCCGGGGCGTGGCCGGTGGCCACCGCGGCCAGCTTCCACCCGAGGTTGAACGCGTCCTGCATCGAGGTGTTCTTGCCCTGCCCGCCCGCCGGGGACCGTTCGTGCCCGGCATCGCCACACACGAAAATCCGGCCGTTGCGATACCGCGAGGTGAGGCGCCGCCGCGTCCGGAACACCGTCGTCCACTGCGGAGTCTGCATCCCGACCGTGCCGTGGAAATGCTCGTCGAGCACTTGCTGGAACGCTTCGGCGGAGGCATCGACAGTACGGGCATCGCCGGGCTCGCTGATCAACACGCGCCACACACCCCCGGGCAGCGCGGTCGTCAACAACATGTGATCCCGCGTGATGCGGTACTCGATACCACCGACCTCGATCGGGCGACCGCGCAACCGCAAACCCACGTCCATCATCCGCATCGCCGTAGCCGCGTACTCCGATCGGCTCACTTCCGCCCCCAGAGACTTGGCCACGGTGCTGTGCACGCCGTCGCACCCGATCAGCCACCCGGGGCGGACGGTTTCGGTGTCCCCACTGTTCGTGTCCCGCAGGGTGGCGGTGACCGCACCACCCGGGTCGGCGGTCACCGCAACCAGCTCGGTATGCCAGTCGACGGTCCCGCCGAGCGCGGTGAAGTGCCGGCGCAGAATCTCCTCGGTATCCCGCTGGCTGATCGTCCGGAAGTACGGGTATCGGCTGTCGAGCGCGGTGAAGTCCAGCCGCACCTTCTCGTCGAACCCCTGGAACCTGTAGTCCATCCACTCACCCCGCAGCCCCCTGTTCTGGAATTCGTCGACCACCCCGGCCAGCTCCAGCAGCTCGAGGGTGCGGGTGTGCACCGTGAACGACCGCGAGGTCAGTACGGGGCCGGTGAGTCTGTCGATCACGCGGCACTCCACACCCCGGCGCAACAGCTCGATCCCGAGCGTGAGCCCGGTCGGACCGGCACCGACGATGAGGATGGAATCCCGCGCAGAACGCGAAAAGGACATGGCTGATCACACTCCGAACAGATCGAGACGAAGACGGGTATCGCGTGTGTCCCCCAGCGACACACGCGTGATTCAGGGAAGACGACTACACAGAGCACACGCGTAACGCGAAAAGCACACGCGCAGAACAGGGTCGAGAATCACCGCAGTGCGGCGAATCAATTCAGCGAGGAAGTATTCGAGGCGGATTCGGGAGCGGCTTGTAGCCGAGTCCGCCGAGGATCAATCGTTCCTCGGGTAACTGCCGGCGAGTCGGCGGTCCCGGCGGCCACCAGCCCTCGAGCTCGGCCAGACCGGGTGTGAGGAGTTCCAGCCCGCCGAAGTATTCGAGCTGCTGTTCCCGGGTCCGGTACCAGCCCGAGCCCAGACCCAGCCCGGTGAAGGCATGCTCCAGTCGCCGGGCGAGTACGTGCAATTCGGGATTCTCGTCGGCCGGGTCCCAGAAATTGGTGGCCGCCACATACGAGCCGGCGGGAAGCCGCTGGATGTACTCGCGCATGACTCCTGCCGGATCGAGACCGTCGGCGATATGGTGCAGCAGCCCACACACGATCAGGCCGATCGGCCGGTCCGGCTCCAGATAGTCGGCGACATCCGAGTTCTCCAGCAAGGTCCCGTGCTCGAGAAGGTCACCGCAGGCATAGTGGGTGTTCTCGTTCTGCTCGAGCAGCGCCCGCCCATGCGCGACACACAGGGGGTCGTTGTCGACGTACACAACCCGCGCGTTCCGGTTCTCCTGCTGCGCAACCTGATGGGTGTTGATCACCGTGGGCAGCCCCGCACCGATATCCAGAAACTGATCGATCTCGGCCGAGCCGGCCAGATACCGCACCGCCCGACGCAGCCAATGCCGATTCATCCGCGACACCTCACGCTGGCGGGGCGCGACCGCAAGGACCAGATCGAACGCCGCCCGGTCGACCGCGTAGTTGTCCTTACCGCCGAGGCTGTAGTCGTACACGCGGGCGATGCTGGGCCGGGTGGGGTCGACACCGACCGGGGCACCAACACCAGTCGCAAGTGAGGTGGGGAGCGATTGCGTCGGCATCGAACCTTTCCTATGCAGAAGTTCATCGCGAGCATCCGGCGTTGAACTGGATTCGTAGTGACGTCTCCACGCGAGTTCAGATGTGGGCTGTCTCTGGCCACAAGTCGGAAGTGCAGGGGCGCTGAAGTGATGGAACAACGACCATGGACGCAGCTGGAGCAGATCTCGGATGCGCTCCTTATCCGAGACGAACCGGGACCCACCGAACGCTTGTGCGCGTAAGTACCACCGCGATTCGCAGCAACTTACCTTCACCGAGAACACCATGACCGCCCCTTATGTGTCGTTGGCTTGCTCGCCGACGCCAGGAACTCAACGCTTGCGCAGCGGCTGGAGCTGACCGTATGGGTCAGCGAACACCCCCGTCTACGACTATGCTGAATTATGCCGAGACTCGAATACTCACTGGCACAGACCTTTAATCTCTGTAACTATCGAGGTGCGGTTCGGCATAGTTCCGCATGACCGGGAGGAGAGGGGACATCATGGGGATACGGTTCTTGGGTCGCGGCGGGTCGGCAGACGGAGACTGCCCCACGTTGTACGCAACCGACCAGGGCAGTTACCTGGTCCAGGGGTGGAAAACCGGCCAGCGGGAGGTGGTGGAGATACCCCATCTGCTTCCCGGTTTCGCTGAGCCGGATACCTATATCGGAGCGACCATGATCGATACAGGGCGGGGCACTTTCCGGCTCAACGGGGTCCCGGTTACCGACCCGGGCACACTGGCTCAGATGTCCATCGCCGACCACGAGACGGCTATCGAGGTACCGAAGAAGCGGAGGGCTTACTACGGTGGAGCTGATACAAAATAGCCCTTGGTTCAGCCTGTTTCGGCAAGCCGAACGGTCGGCGTTTCACCTGGAGGTCCGAGATACGTACGCGGTGCCCAGCGAATCCGAACCGCTTCGACGGTTCCTCGCTGGTGAGCCGCCCACAGATGACGAGTTCCTATCCCGGCCGTGGACCGACCTCGTACGGGAGACGACAGGTCGGGGTGTGACCGTTGGCCGGGTACGGGTGGTCACTGTTCCACACAGTGATTATCAGCGCTGGTTGCTGTCCGTGACCGGCAGCAATATCGACGCCGGCGAAGACATCCGGTACTTGCCCCGACATTTGGCCGGTACAGTTACGCCGGATGACTTCTGGTTGTTCGACAGTCACACGGTCGGTTTCAACTTGGTGGATCATGATGGCAAACCGGCCGGTGCCGCAGTCACCCACGACCCCGATATCGCGGCTCACTGCCGCAGCATCCGTGATCGGCTGTGGGAAATGGCTACGCCTTACACCGAGTATGTCAGTCGGTGACCAGTTCGGTTCAACAGCAACGCGAAGCTCTCGGGGGGCGACTTCGAGAGCTTCGCCTACAAGCGGGATTGAGCGGTAGCGAGCTTGCCCGCCAGGCAGGCTGGCATCAAACACGGGTGCCGAAGATCGAATACGGCAAAACCAAACCCACGGAAGCCGACATACGACTCTGGTGCACGCTGACCGACTCCAGGGACCAAGCGGCCGACCTGATCGCTACGGCCCGGAACATCGAAGCCGCGTATGTCGAGTGGCGGAGAGTCTTGCAGGCGGGTACAAGGCGGCGGCAACACGTCTCGGTCAAACTCACCGAGCAATCCAAGCGCTTGCGGATCTTTCAACCGTCGCTCATCCCCGGCATCCTCCAGACGGCCGAATATGCACAGGCGATGCTGCGTCGGTCTATCGACTTCCACCGGATATCAGATGACCTGGACAAAGGTGTAGCAAAACGATTAGAACGGCAACAGCTTCTATACAAGGGCGAACGTAGGTTCTGGATTCTCATCGGAGAACAAGCGCTGTATACCACAGTTGGAAACGGCTTGGTCATGGCCGGCCAACTAGACCGGCTTCTAGCGGTCATCGGCCTCTCCCGGGTCACGTTCGGCATCGTCCCTGCAACGGCAGAACTACCTATGCAGACGACGAATTTCGTTATGTTCGATGATCGGATGGTGATGGTTGAGACGATGACAGCAGAACTCACGATTTCCCAACCGCGAGAGATTGCGCAATACCACAGAGCGTTTAATACGCTGGCGGGGAAAGCAGTCACCGAGGACGCTGCCCGGGGTGTGATCTGGACAGCGCTCGAACGCCGTAGGGGTATCTGAGCGGCAACGACCCGGTTGCGGCCCGTACATCAACCGGTCTCAACCATACGGTGAGGACGCCCGCGCATCGTCCACCGGACGGGGCAACGAGCGGTGCCCTCGGAGGGTCCCGGGTGGTCTTGACCTGGTGGTCGACGACTCCGGCGCGGCAACGGCGTGAGGATTCTGGCACTACGGCCGGGTGAGCGGCAGCCAGATCACGGTCAGTTCGGAGTCCACCGAGGTCCGGTCATGAGCCTCGAAGAGCTTGCCGGGGTCGCGGTTCACGACACGGTGCGACTCAGGTTGCGTCATCACGCCGAGCAACGCGACCGGCCTTATCTGGGGCGATCCTGGTATGGATTACAGGCTTTCGGATCAAAACCGTCCGGCGTCTCCCCACTCACCTGCCGCTGCCGAAACGGCAGTGTGGTCCAGTTTCATTCTTGAATCCTGACGACCGCTCCCCCAAGCCCCAAGCCATACCGATAGCCGAAGCGCGTGACCTCATTTTTCGCCGATTTGATCACAACGCATAGACCCTACGCGATGAATTAGTTCCTCGATAAACGACGTCGTAATTCGGATCAGTTCCACTTTCCGTGATATGTGGCTTGGGTGGGGCCGTCAGGCTGAACTCGACGATCTTCGATTCGGCATCCAGAACTGTACTTCGTGGTCACCGGCCCGATCCGGCAAGTGCCGCATCGCGGTATCGGCGCTGTCGGCCACCGCCGTGTATCCGGTGATGGCGGCGATTGTCAACGGGCCGAGCAGACCGAAAACGGATACAAACCGGACCAAATCGGACCGGAGATGCATTGCCGAAGTGCCTGTACCGGAGGATTACTGGATATATGCCCCAGTAACAGCTGGATCTGTGCTGCTGCGGGTGAGCTCGTTTCATTGATCACCAATCGAAGGTAAGCAAATGGCGCCTGTTATCACCTCGCTGACACCGTCTTCCGGCCCTGCAGCGAGTTTCAACACTGTCATCATCACCGGCTCCGGATTCAGTGGTGTCGGCCCGTTGACTGTCCGGTTCGGCACGACGGCAACCACATTCACCATCGACTCCAATACCCGGATCACGGCCATCGCCCCGCCGGGAACCGGCACGGTGAACGTCACCGTACAGGCACTGCTGGACGGCACGAGCAATCCGCTGCCCTACACCTATGTCGGGGTTCCTGCCTTGACCAGCATCAGTCCGGCTTCGGGGTCGGCGGCCGGTGGGACAACGGTCGTGCTGACGGGTACGAATCTGACGGGAGCGACCGCGGTGAGTTTCGGCGGTACCCCGGCGACTTCGTTCACCGTGAACTCGTCGACACAGATCACGGCGGTGGCGCCTGCCCATTCGGTCGGGACGGTGTTGGTCAGGGTCACCACAGCCGGCGGAACCAGCAACGGGGTCTCCTACACCTACGTCGCGGTACCGACACTGACCGCCATCGCCCCGAACACCGGTCCGGTGACCGGCGGGACGACGGTCGTGCTCACCGGCACGAACCTGACGGGAGCGACCGCGGTGAGTTTCGGCGGTACCCCGGCCACGTCGTTCACCGTGAACTCGTCGACACAGATCACCGCCGTCGCCCCCGCAGGAGCGGCCGGAACGGTGTCGGTCACCGTCACCACAGCCGGTGGAACGAGCAACGGGGTCTCCTACACCTACGTCGCGGTACCCACCCTCACCACCGTCGCCCCGAATGCCGGTCCGGTGACCGGCGGGACCACGGTCGTGCTGACGGGTACGAATCTGACGGGCACGACGGCGGTAAGTTTCGGCGGTACCCCCGCGACTTCGTTCACGGTCAACTCCTCGACGCAGATCACTGCGGTGACGCCCGCCCATTCAGCCGGGTCGATACTGGTCACCGCCACCACAGTCGGCGGAACCAGCAACGGGGTCTCCTACACCTACGTCGCGGTACCCACGCTGACCACCATTGCACCGAACGCGGGTCCCGTGACCGGCGGGACGACGGTCGTGCTCACCGGCACGAACCTGACGGGTGCCACCGCGGTGAATTTCGGTGGCACACCGGCGACCTCGTTCGTCGTCAACTCCGCCACCCAGATCACCGCCGTCGCTCCCGCAGGTGCGGCCGGAACAGTGCGCGGTACCCACCCTCACCACCATCGCACCGAACGCGGGTCCCGTGACCGGCGGCACCACGGTCGTACTCACCGGAACAGCACTGACCGGCGCGACCGCGGTGAATTTCGGTGGCACACCGGCGACCTCGTTCGTCGTCAACTCCGCCACCCAGATCACCGCCGTCGCTCCCGCAGGTGCGGCCGGAACAGTGCACCACCATCACACCGAACGCCGGCCCCGTGACCGGCGGGACCACCGTTGTGCTCACCGGAACAGGTTTGACCGGAGCCACCGCGGTGAATTTCGGGGCTACCCCGGCAACCTCGTTCACGGTCGACTCGGCGACGCAGATCACCGCCGTCGCACCCGCAGGAGCGGCCGGAACAGTGTCGGTCACCGCCACTACCGTGGGTGGAACAAGTAACGGCGTCGCGTACACCTACGTCGTAGTGCCGACCCTGACCACCATCACACCGAACGCCGGTCCGGTGACCGGCGGCACCACGGTCGTGCTCACCGGCACGGGATTGACGGGAGCCACCGCGGTGAACTTCGGGGCTACCCCGGCAACCTCGTTCACGGTCGACTCGGCGACGCAGATCACCGCCGTCGCACCCGCAGGAGCAGCCGGAACAGTGTCGGTCACCGCCACCACCGTGGGCGGCACCAGCAACGGCGTCTCCTACACCTACGTCGCGGTACCCACCCTCACCACGGCGGTGCCCAACGTGGGTTCGGTGGCCGGCGGCACCACGGTCGTGCTCACCGGAACAGGGCTGACCGGAGCCACCGCGGTGAACTTCGGTGCTACCCCGGCGACCTCGTTCGTCGTGGACTCCGACACCCAGATCACCGCCGTCGCACCCGCGGGAGCGGCCGGAACAGTGTCGGTCACCGTCACTACAACCGGTGGAACAAGTAACGGTGTCGCGTACACCTACATCCCGGTGCCCACCCTCACCACGGCGGTGCCCAACGTGGGTTCGGTGGCCGGCGGCACCACGGTTGTCCTCACCGGAACAGGGCTGACCGGAGCCACCGCGGTGAACTTCGGTGCTACCCCGGCGACCTCGTTCGTCGTGGATTCCGACACCCAGATCACGGCGGTCGCCCCCTCGGGTGCGGCCGGAACGATACTGGTCACGGTCACCACTGTGGGTGGAACGAGTAACGGGGTCTCCTACACCTACGTCGCGGTACCCACCCTCACCACCGTCGCCCCGAACGCCGGTCCGGTGGCCGGCGGCACCACGGTTGTCCTCACCGGAACGGGACTGACCGGAGCCACCGCGGTGAACTTCGGTGCTACCCCGGCGACCTCGTTCGTCGTGGACTCCGACACCCAGATCACCGCCGTCGCACCCGCAGGAGCGGCCGGCACAGTGTCGGTCACCGTCACCACCGTGGGCGGTACCAGCAACGGCGTCTCCTACACCTACGTCGCGGTACCCACCCTCACCACCGTCGCCCCGAACGCCGGTCCGGTGGCCGGCGGCACCACGGTCGTACTCACCGGAACAGCCTTGACCGGTGCCACCGCGGTGAATTTCGGGGCTACCCCGGCAACCTCGTTCGTCGTGGACTCCGACACCCAGATCACCGCCGTCGCACCCGCAGGAGCGGCCGGAACGATACCGGTCACGGTCACCACCGTGGGTGGCACCAGCAACGGCGTCTCCTACACCTATGCGGCGGTGCCGACGCTGACCACGGCGGTGCCCAATGTGGGTTCGGTGACCGGCGGGACGACGGTTGTGCTCACCGGCACGAACTTGACCGGTGCCACCGCGGTGGACTTCGGTGCCACGCCGGCGACCTCGTTCGTCGTGGACTCCGATACCCAGATCACCGCCACCGCACCCGCGGGAGCGGCCGGCACAGTATCGGTCACCGTCACCACCGCAGGCGGAACCACCAACGGGGTCTCCTACACCTACGTCGCGGTGCCCACGCTGACCACAGTGGTACCCAACACCGGTCCGGTAGCAGGCGGGACCACGGTCACCCTCACCGGGACGAATCTGACGGGTGCGACCGCGGTGAGCTTCGGTGCCACCCCGGCGACGTCGTTCACCATCGACTCCGTCACCCAGATCACGGCTATTGCCCCCGCAGGCACGGCCGGGACGGTACCGGTCACGGTCACCACCGTGGGTGGAACAAGTAACGGCGTCTCCTACACCTACGTCGCGGTGCCGACACTGACCACCATCGCCCCGAACGCCGGTCCGGTGGCCGGCGGGACCACGGTTGTCCTCACCGGAACAGGACTGACCGGAGCCACCGCGGTGAATTTCGGTGCCACCCCGGCAACCTCGTTCACGGTCGACTCGGCGTCGCAGATCACCGCCGTCGCCCCCGCAGGAGCGGCCGGAACGATACTGGTCACCGTCACCACTCCGGGCGGCACCAGCAACGGGGTCGCCTACACCTACGCGGCGGTGCCGACACTGACCACGGTGGTGCCCAACGCCGCTCCGGTGACCGGCGGCACCACGGTCGTGCTCACCGGGACGAATCTGACGGGTGCGACCGCGGTGAGTTTCGGTGGCAACCCGGCGGCTTCGTTCAGTGTCGACTCCAGCACTCAGATCACGGCCATCGCCCCGGCCGGGTCGGCCGGGACGATACTGGTCACCGTCACCACTCCGGGCGGCACCAGCAATGGGGTCGCCTACACCTACGTCGCGGTGCCGACACTGACCACCATCGCCCCGGACGCCGGTCCGGTGGCCGGCGGGACCACGGTCGTGCTCACCGGAACGGGACTGACCGGAGCCACCGCGGTGAATTTCGGGGCTACCCCGGCGGCCTCGTTCGTCGTGGACTCCGACACCCAGATCACGGCGGTCACTCCTGCCGGGACGGCTGGGGCGGTACTGGTCACCGTCACCACTGCGGGAGGAACCGTCGACGGCGTCTCCTTCACCTACGCGGCGGTGCCCACGCTGAGCGCGGTCGGTCCGGCTTCGGGTACGGCGGCCGGCGGGACCACGGTCACCATCGCCGGGACGGCGTTGACAGGTGCGACCGCGGTGAGTTTCGGTGCTTCCCCGGCGACTTCGTTCGTCGTGGACTCCGACACCCAGATCACCGCCATCGCCCCCTCCGGCGCGGTCGGAACGATACCGGTCACCGTCACCACCCCGGGCGGTACCAGCAACGGGGTCTCCTACACCTACCTCTGACGGCGGGTGCGGCCGGGCCGTCGGCGGGCGATTGCCTGCCGACGGCTCGATCGCGTTACGGTCGAGAGGGGGGCCGTGATCATGGACGACCGGTGCCGGCATGACGACCTCGGGTACGACGGCGCGATCGGCACCGCCGCCGCCACAGATTCCGTAATTCGCCGGCCCACCGCACATCGGACGGGAGAGCTGTTCACGAGTGCCGGCGATGGGGCAGGATAACTCTGCCGGTGGACCGATCGCCGGTGGACCGTCCGGATCCGGAAGTCCATGTGCCGTGGATGTCGAGAATGCTCGGGCGGCTCCGTCCCGGCGCGACGAGCAGCCACACGATCGGCGATACCGACGAAGGAGCGACCAGCATGCAACCGAACGAGATCACCGCGATCCTGAACCGCCCTGTCGGCCAAGAGCTCCTGGCCCGTGACCTGCTCCGCATGGCCTACGTCGCCAAGGACGGTACGCCCCGCAACATCCCCATCGGATTCACCTGGAACGGCTCGCAGATCGTCGTCTGCACCTCGAAGAACGCCCCGAAGCTGCCTTCCCTGCGCCGTAACCCCGAGGTCGCGCTGACGATCGATACCGAGGTGCATCCGCCGAAGATCCTGCTCATCCGCGGCCGAGCGGAGCTGGACGTGGTCGACGGCATCCCGGAGGAGTACCTCCAGATGAACGGCAGCTACGAGATGACCCCCGAACAGCGCGTCGAGTGGGAGGCCGAGGTCCGCTCGCTCTACGACGGTATGGTCCGGATCGTCATCACCCCGACCTGGGCGAAACTCATCGACTTCGAGACCACCCTGCCCAGCGCTGTCGAGGAGCTGATCCGGCAGCGGGCCGATCGTCAGCGCGCCTGAACCGATCAGCCCGGCAGTACCGAAACTGCGAAGGTCGAGTCATTCGGCCACCGCTACTACCCAGGAGTCGAGGTTGCCACCGATCCAGGTCGCCGTCTGCGGGCCCAGCAATTGCACCGGCACCGACGCCGCCAACGCTCGCGAAGTCGGCAGACTGCTGGCCCGAGCCGGGGCCACCGTGCTGTGCGGTGGCGGAAGCGGGGTCATGGCCGCGGTGGCGGAAGGGGCCTCCGCCGAGAACGGTTTGGTCATCGGCATCCGGCCCGATGCCGAGCCGGCCGGGATCTGCGAGGGTCTTTCGGCTGTCCTGTACACGAACATGGGAGAGGCGCGTAACGCCATCCTGGTCCGATCCGCCGACGCGGTCATCGTCGTAGGCGGTTCCTGGGGAACACTGTCCGAACTCGCGCTTGCCAACCACCGGGGAAACACCCCGGTGATCACGCTCGGCGGCTGGAAGATCCTCGACGCCGACGACAACCCCATCCACGCCGCCATCACGGCGACCAGCCCGCAGGTCGCCGTGCGGACAGCTCTGGCGCAGAGCAGGCGCTTCTAGCTCTTCGGTGCGCGCAGGCCGTCCAGCAGGACGCGGGTCAGATGATCGTCGACCCGGGCGCCGCAGCGGCAGACCGTCGATAAGCGGAATCCAGAATTCACCGTGGAGGGGCAATGCGACACCGGCGACGATCGCCGACCACATCCGCCCGCGGATCGACGCCGTGGCGAAGGCCCCGCGCATCGTGGCGTCGGTGATGCTGAGCGTGACGAACAGACCGGGCGCCGTCCGCGAGGAGATCGCCGGAATGCTCGGCTTCGCTTCCGATTTCGCCAGTTACCGAACGCTTCTCGACCGCCAGGGACAGCGCAATGTCGCGGAAACCGTGGTCGCCGGGGACGAGGAAACCGTCGCCGCCGCCGTCCGCGCATACTCCGCCGCCGGTGCGACCGACCTGCTGGTCAGCCCGGTCGGCGACAACGCCGAAAAAGCGAGAACACTGGAACTGGCCGAAGAATTGTCCCGCCCGCGGTAACGCTGCGGCTACGCTGGCCACGAGGTCTTATCGCGATTGCTCCGCGCGGACCCTCGGAGGAATGAATGAGCCCACTTCCCCAGAAAATGGAAAACCGATGGGCGAATCGCGCCGAACCCCTGCCGGGCCACGGGGTCGTCTCCTGGCATCTGCTGACGAGTCGATACCCGCAGGTGCGCGACGCCGCCACCGAGGCGCAAAGAGCTTTGAGTTCTTTTCCCGGACTGCATATGACGCCGACAGAGTGGCTTCATATCACTGCGCTCATGGCCGGTCCGACCGAGGCCATCACTCGCGAACAGATGTCCGCGATGGTCTCGGCCGCACGAGCCCGGCTGCGGGAGATCCCGCCCATTCCGGTATTCATCGAGAAAGTGCGCTACCATGCCGAAGCGATTTCGCTCGGCGTACAACCCGCGAAAGCACTGGTTCCCATCCGCGAGGCAGTACGATCCGCCACCCGGACGGTAATCGGACCCGCAGTAGCGACTGATCGCCACCCTTCGTCGTGGATTCCTCACGTCACCGTTGCGTACAGTACCGACGAGCAACCGGCGGGCCCGTTGATTTCGGCTCTGGGGATGGATGCACCGAGGCGTGAGGCGATGATCGATGCTGTCACGCTGGTCGTTCAATGGGGTCCGGAAAGGCAATGGAACTGGGAGCCCGTCGGAACAGCCTATTGTGCCGCCACCATGAGCTAGATTCTGCGTCGAGATGAGTCGAGGGCGGCACCGGATGCGGTACCATCCCTCGACTCGACCACGCCGGCCCTTCCCGAACCCGTTATCCGCGTGCGGTGTTCGCGGCGGTGATGAATTCGATCTGAGCCGGTGACGGTCCGCAGAACTCGCTCTCGATGCGGTCGGCCTCCCCGGCCTGCATCCGGTACAGGCTGTCGCGCAGGCCCGGGTCACCCCCGTGGAACCCTTCCAAGAGCTCCATCCACTGCGCCGCCATCTGCTGCGCCTCGGGTGAAGCCGGGTCCATACCGGCGGCGATTGCCGCGTCGACCTGCGGAATGAGCTCGGCCCATCCCGCTTCGGCTTGCCGGATGTGCTCTTCACCGAGATCCTCCCGACGCTGCGCGAGCTGCGTCAACTGTCCCTCGGTGAAATATTCCTTGAAGGTGTCGTCGACCATGACGGTCCTCCTGATCAATTCCAGGAAGCGATCGGCGGATGCGTCCGGCCTGTTCTCCGCCGTGGCGGCCAGTGCCGCGACCAAGGCGTGGAGTTCCTGGGTCGCGGCCAGTTGCGCGGCCAGGAAGTCGCGATGAGCAGACAGCACCTGCGTCATCGCCACAGTGCCCGCGAGCAGGTCCATGATCCGATCCAACCCCAAGCCCAGTTGACGCAAGGCCAGCACCTGGTAGAGACGCTCGACGTCGCCGGCGGTGTAGAGCCGGTGGCCGGTGCCGGTCCGCCCCGCAGGCCGCACCAACCCGATGCGGTCGTAGTGATGCAGCGTCCGCACCGTCAGTCCGGCCTCGGCCGCGAGTTCACCGACCTTCCATACGCGCTCGGTTCCGTGCCGGTCCATCCGTTTCATCCCACTTCCACCGGCGCACCGTGCGCCGGTGTCGCCGACGGTAGGACCTGACCTTACGTCAGGTTCAAGCCGAATCACCCGCACCGGATCCGGCAGCCACGCCGCGTCGGAGTGAGCCTTCTCGGGTGACAACTCCACACGCCCTTCCCTCAATAATTGAACGATGGTACAAGTAGTACGAGAGTTCAACTATCTTGAGGAGACGAGATGCGCGCGGGACAACCGGCCGGATGGCGCGAATGGAGTGGCCTTGCATTGCTGGCCTTGCCGACCATGCTGTTGGGGCTGGATGTGACCGCGCTCTACCTGGTCGTGCCGAGTCTGGCCGTGGACCTGGACCCGAGCGCGACCGAATTGCTCTGGATCATGGACGCCTACGGTTTCTTCATCGCCGGCTTCCTCGTCACGATGGGGACTTTGGGCGATCGAATCGGGCGGCGCCGGTTGCTGATGATCGGGGCGGCGGCGTTCGCCGCGGCCTCCGCCTTTGCGGCGTTCGCTCCCGGCACCCTGTGGCTGATCGTGGCACGCGCTCTTCTGGGCGTGGCCGGAGCCACGCTGATGCCCTCGACCCTGTCCCTGATCAGCACCATGTTCACCGACGCCCGGCAACGAGCGCTGGCCATCGGGGTGTGGGCCACAATGTTCGCTGCGGGGATGGCCGCAGGACCGGTCGTCGGCGGGGTCTTGGTCACCACCTTCTGGTGGGGCGCGGTCTTCCTCATCGCGGTACCGGTCGCATTGCTGGTTCTGGCCGGCGCACCGTTACTGCTGCCGGAGTACCGGACACGCACCGGCGGGCTGGACGCGCTCAGCGTCGGTTTGTCCTTGGCGGCGATGCTGCCGATCATCTATGCGATCAAACATGCTGCCGCCCACGGCCTCGATTTCCAGGCCGTGGCCGCCGTCGTGCTCGGTGGTGGCGCTACAGTCGCGTTCGTCCGTCGTCAGCTGCGTCTCGTGGAGCCGCTGCTCGATATGAAGCTATTCGCGAATCCGGCCTTCTCCGCGGCGCTCTCGGTGTTGCTGATCGGCTTGGCCGGGTTCGGTGGCGTGATGTACCTGGTGACCCAATACCTGCAGCTCGTCACCGGCCTTTCACCGACCGCCACCGGGTTGTGGATGGGCCCGCCCGCACTGGCCATGCTCATCGGCGCGATCGGCGCCCCGCTGTTGGCCGGCCGCATCCCGCCCGGCGTCATCATGGCGGGCACCCTGGCGCTGTCACTGGCCGGATACGGGCTGCTGGCCTCGGCCGGGACGGACAGCAGGCCGGCCGTCGTCGCCGGATTCGCCCTCGTCTACCTGGGTCTCGGTGTCATCGCCGCACTGGGTACCGACATCGTCATGGGTGCTGCGCCACCGGATAGGTCCGGTTCGGCGGCGGCACTGTCCGAAACCGTTCAAGAGTTCGGGATCGCCGCAGGCGTCGCGCTCCTGGGCAGCCTCACCACCGCCCTCTACCGCCGCGATATCGAAACACCCGCCGGACTGTCGGCCTCCGTGGCCGAGACCTACGGCGACAGCCTCGCCGGCGCCTCGTCGGTCGCGGACCGGATCCCGGCCGACGCTGTCGACCATGCGCGCAACGTATTCACCGGCGGCCTCAACACAGCCGCCCTTGCCGCGGGCGTCGCCATCGCCGCCGCTTCCTCGGCCTGCTTCGTGATGCTCCGGCACATCCGGACCCCCGACGAGCCCGACCGTGCAGCAGAGCCGATAGCCTCGACACCCGGGAGCAATCGATGACAGATGAAGCGATGACGGCCGCACACGACGGTGGGCACGAGACGGTCGACGGACGCAAACTGCGGGGCCGGCTTCGGCGCGCCCAGATCATCGAGGCAACGCTCGAGATCGTCCGCCGCGACGGCGCCACCGGCGTCACCCACCGCACCGTCGCCAAGGAAGCCGGTATCACCACCAGCCTCACGCTCTACTACTTCGCCACCCTGGACGATCTGCTGATAGCCGCCCTGACCAGCGTCACGGACGAATACACCCGCCGCATCCGTCACCTCATCGACACCGCCGACGACCCACTCACCGGGCTGGCGGAGCTCATCGCCGAATCCGGCGGACCCGGACGCGAGCGAGCACTCGCCGAACGCGAACTGTCGACCCTCGCCGCCCGCCGGCCCGCCCTACGGCCGATCGCGCGACGCTGGCGCGACAATGTCGCCGAACTCGCCCGAACACAAACCGACGACACCGAGACGATCGAAGCCTTCGTGGCCTTGTCCGACGGCCTGTGCACCGCAATCCTGCTCGACGACCGCGAAGCCGACTCGCATCACATCCGGGCGGTCCTCCGCAAGGCACTTATCCGAGACAGTCGGTAGCCGCATCGGGCAGGCCGACCAGCGGAGCCCGAAGACGTACCTGGGGCGCGGGCCGCCCGGCCGCAATGATGCGGGTCAAAGGGTCTTTTCGACGGCCGATGCGAGGCGGGCCGCGTCCTTCTCGTCGTGGGCGCCGACGGTGAGCGGGCGCGCCTTGGCGCCGCGGTAGGCGGCGCGGCCCGGGCTCGGAGTATCGATGATGTCGGCGATCGGCCGGATCGCGTCTTCCGGGCTTCGACCCAGCAGGGGTGCCAGGACGGCGACGGCGACCTTCATACCCATCCCCACCTCGCCGGCGAAGCTGGTGCGGACCAGCCGGTCCGGCCCCCAGGTGACGTAGCCGAGATAGGGGTTCTGCTCGACGGCAAGGATTCCCAGCAGTTCGTTGGCTCGGCGCTGCTGGGCGTTCGATCGTTTGAAGGTGAAACCGTCGACCATTTCCAGGTCGTCGAAACCGATGGCGTCCGGGCGGGCGCCGGGGACGGCGAAGTTCACGATGACCGAGCTGTCGCTCGCGCGCAGCAGGTCCGCGAGTCGCGTCACGAACAGGTACTTGGTGAGAAAGAACAGCGACCAGGACGCCTCGTACCCTTCGGGTGTCACGTGCCGGCGCTGCCGAATGAAAGACGCGGCGAGCACCAGGGCGTCGATCCGTTCATGGTGCTCGTGCAGATACTCGACCACGCGGCGGCTGTCCGCGACGAGGGATAGATCGGCCGCGATGAACTCGGCCCTGTCCGCTGCCGACGGGTGCCGGTGCGCCGTCCTCTCCACCAGCGCGTCGAACTTGGTGCTGCTGCGCCCGATAACCACTACTCGATCTCCTGCGGCGAGATAGTGGCGGGCCAGTGCCGCGCCCATCCCGTCGGTACCACCCGTGATCACGATCGTCCGCATGCCACTCCCACTCTTTCCGGAACATGTGTTCCGGAACAGGCTACATCCATCGGAACATGTGTTCCGCATTGTTAGGATGGGGCTATGACAGAAGGCCGGAAACAGCGGCGTGACGCTGCGGCGAACCGGGACAGGATCCTGACCGCGGCCGAGGACGCATTCCGCCGGCACGGCCTGTCCGTCGATATGCGTGCCGTCGCGGCCGCGGCGGGAGTCGGCATCGGCACGCTGTACCGGCATTTCCCCACCAGGGAAGATCTCGTGCGGGCCATCACCGGAACCGATCTGGCCGACCTCGCCGTAGCCCACCTCCGCGACGGGGCCACGGCGATCGACGGATTACGCGAGTTCTTCACCGGCGCACTGACTCGGCTCTGCGCCAACAAAGCCATGATCGACCTATTGGCCGGCGGGTCCCCGTCCGACACCGATCTCGAACGCTGCCTCGACCATCTGAGATCCGTCGGCCGTGAAGCCGTGGAGCGATCCGCCATCGACCGGACACTGGCCACCGATGTGACGGCCGACGATATCGCCTACCAGTTACTCGGCCTCATCCGTATCGCGCAGCTCGTCCCCGAGCCGGGCACGATCGAGCACCAGGTCGAACTCGCGTTGCGCGGGTTGGCCGCCTGACACTCCCCGTCGCCATGTCCGCCGGCAAGCGTCGCCCGCGGCCGTACCGGCCGTCACGACTCGTCCAGGCCGAGCCGGTGGCCGAGCCACGGCATCTCCTTCTCGAGGCCCGTGGACCATACGGTGAAGCTGTGCCTACCCGGCACTTCGGTGAGGTGAACGTCCATACCCGCGGCCCGCGCCGCGGCCGCGAGCCGCTCCACCGCAGCGCGATATTCGGTGTCCTCCAGACCCACCACGAACCCACCGGCCGAGCCGGGATAGCTGTTGTGTGCCAGCAGCTCGGCGGGATCGTTACGGGCGAATGCCGCCGCGTCGCCGCCGAAGACCTCCCGGATCGTGGTGTCCCGGTCGCCGAGGGCCGGTTCGGCCTGCCCGGACATGTCCAGGAATGTGGGATAGACGTCGGGTCGGGTGGTCGCCAGCTGCATGGCACACGTACCACCGGAGGACAGACCACCGACGGCCCACGCCCGCGGATCCGGGTCGACCTGCAGGTGGGTGCGCACCCACGCCGGCACGTCGACGCTCAGGTACGTCGCCGCATTTCCGAGGTGCGAATCGACGCAGAGCGGGTTGCGCAACCGGCCACCGGTGCCGTCGGCGAGGACGACGATCGGCGCGAGTCCCCGGTGCCCGGCCGCGTAGGCGTCCATGGTCGCGGTCAGCCTGCCTCCGACGAGCCAGTCGTCCGTACCGCCGGGCTGGCCCGCCAGGAGCACAAGCACCGGCAGGCCGGGTCGTGGTGTGGCGAAGTAGGCGGGCGGGAGATAGATCCGCGCCTCACGGGCGGAGAACCGGGAGACGTCCCCGGGAATGGCGGTCTTGGTCACCGCACCGGATTTCGGCAGATCGGCGGGAGGCGTCCAACTCGCGAGCGGCGGACCCGCTGCCGATCCCGGTCCGGGTGCCAGGGCGGCATCGAACGGAACGGTGCGGAAGTCGCTGATACCGAGGACGGTACGCACCGTCGGATACGCGACGTAGACCGCGTTGATCCCGCCGACGGCACAGAGCACCACCGCCACCGTGACACCGAAGAGCCCGGCGGCGGCGAGCGGCCGCGACCGGTCCCGTCGCCGGACGACACAGCGGCCGGCGAGCAGCGCGACAGCGAGAACCGCCACCACCGACCACACATAGACGACCGCGGGCAGGCGGTCGGGAAAAGGCCGCCACACCTTCTCGACGAACACCGCGGCGAGCGCCACCACCACCGCGCTCGCGGCCGCCACCGTGGTGAGCCCGGCGAGCAGCCAGCGGCGCTGCACCCGGGTGACCAGCGTCGCCAGGCCCACCGCCGTGACGACGACGAACACGAAGACCGCTCCCGTCGTCGTCACCGGGAGATCGAGCACCCCTTCGCCGAGCCCGGTCCACGACATAACGTCCAGTATGCGACGCGCCGCCGCCCCGCCCGGCCGCATGCCTGCCGGCCACCTTCGCGGTTGTCCACGAGAAGGGCCTGAGCCGCGGGTAATGTCGTATCCGAAGGCTGTAGGACCGATGGCTCGTACTGCCACCCGGCCGAGGTGGGAAACGCGGATTTCTCGGCGTCGGTAGCGCTCGGATGGGCTGTCACAGCCCTCGTGGCGAAGGACTCCACCGGAAGGGCCGCCGATGGGTGACACCGCTGATACCGGCCACGCCGTGCACCGTGGCACAGCCTTCCTGTGGCACTACGTGCGCAGCGCTCCGTGGACATTCACCTGGCTGACGCTGCTGTTGATCACCACGATCGTCCAGCATCTGCTGCCGCTCGACGATCTACAGCGCGTCCTGGGTGAACGGTCGACGAACCTCCGTCATCTCGAGTCCGACCCCGTGCACGTCCTCGTGGCCAGTCTGCTGTGGGTTGCGGGCTACTTCTGGTTTCCGTACCTGCTGCTGTTCTGTATCTTCCATGCCCCGGCCGAACGATGGCTCGGCTCGTTACGCTGGGCAATCGTCGGTCTCACCGCGCACGTCGGGGCCACCTATATCAGCCAGGGCATACTCGCCCTGGCCATTCACCGCGGTTACGCCGATCCCGGCATGATCGACGTCCGCGATATCGGCGTCAGCTACTTCCTCGCCGGTATCGTCGGGGTTCTCACCTATCACGTGGCACGCCCGTGGCGGTGGCCGTACCTCGGCGCGAGCCTCCTGTGGTTCGCCGTTCCACTGGTGACCGACCCCAACTTCACGGCGATCGGGCATTTCTCTGCGCTGTTGATCGGACTGGCTGCCTACCCGCTGACCCGTGGGCGAACAGCGCCGCAGTGGAACCCGGCCACCGAGCGGCAACGGCACCGGGTCCGTGCTCAGTGACCGGGCCCGAGCCGCGGGCCGGGTGGACTCGGCTATCCGTGCGGTTTCGCCAGCGGGAACGCCAGCGATTCCCGGATGCTGCCGCCGGTGATGAGCATGACGACGCGGTCGACGCCGAGACCGAGACCGCCCGTCGGTGGCATGGCATGCTCGAGCGCCTGGAGAAAGTCCTCGTCCACCTCCATCGCCTCCTCATCACCGGCAGCGGCCAGCAAGGACTGTGCGGTGAGCCGGCGACGCTGGTCGATCGGATCGGTCAACTCGCTGTAGGCCGTGCCGAGTTCGACGCCCCACGCCACCAGGTCCCATTTCGCCGCGACGCCGGCGATGGTCGGATGCGGCCGGGTCAGCGGTGACATCGAGGTCGGAAAATTCGTATAGAACGTAGGGAACCCGGTGTGGCCCTCGACCAGGTGTTCGTACATCTTCTGCGCCAGGGCGCCGGCGTCCCGATCCGGCTGGTGCGGGATCCCCCGCTCATCACACAACTGCCGCAGCACCGACACCGGAGTCTGCGGAGTGAGGTGGTAACCGATCGCCTCACCGACCGCGTCGTGAATCGTCTTCACCGGCCACGGCCCGGAGATGTCGACGTCGACCAGCGTGCCGTCCGGGCCGGGGCGTTGCACGATCGGCCTGCCGTGCGCGGCGAGCGCGGCCGCCTGGATGAGACTGCGGCACAACTCCATCATCTTCTCGTAGTCGCTGTAGGCCTCGTAGGCCTCCAGGATCGTGAACTCGGGGTTGTGCGCGAAGTCGGCGCCTTCGTTGCGGAACGCCCGGCCGAGTTCGAAAACCCGGGGTATACCGGCGACGCACAGGCGCTTGAGATACAGCTCCGGGGCGATCCGCAGATACAGATCGAGGTCGTAGGCGTTGATATGGGTGCGGAACGGTGCCGCGTTCGCACCCCCGTGCACCTGCTGGAGGATCGGGGTCTCCACCTCGAGATATTTGCGGGCGCCGAGCGTATCGCGCATCGACCGGACGATGGCGCTGCGCCGCCGCAACAAGCCGCGGGCGCTCGCGTTGACCGCCAGGTCGACATAGCGCTGTCGTACCCGGGCTTCGGGATCTACCAGTCCGCGCCATTTGTCGGGTAGCGGATGCAGGCATTTCCCGTCCAGTCGCCACTCGGTGGCGAGGACGGAGCCTGTTCCGTTCCGGCTGGTCCCGACCGTACCGCGGACACCGACCAGATCGCCGAGATCGAATTCGGCGAACTCGCGCACCCGGCAACGACCCACCCGAGCAGCGTCGACCAGCACCTGGATATCGCCGGACCAGTCCCGCAGCACCGCGAACACCACGCCGCCGAAATCGCGCAGCCGCAGAATCCGGCCCGCGATGTCCACCGTGGTGCCCCGCGCCGCTGCTGCGGCGTCACCGATCGTATGGGTCGGCGCCACAGCGACCGGATAAGGGTCGATACCGGCCGAGCCGAGCGCGGCGAGTTCGTCCATCCGGACCCGGACCTGTTCGGGCCTGCGGCGTGGGCGCGACAGCGGGGCAGGTGCGGCGACGCGAGGCGGGCTGCCGTCGGCGTGCAGTACACCGGAATCCAGCACCGCGGCGGGTACCGCGATCCGCGTGCCGGTGTACTCGCGCGCGGCCTCACCGCGATCGTCGCGCCACGGCATCGTGACGAAACCCTCGGCCAGCGCGGCGGCCCAACCGACCCGCGGCAGAGCGCGCTTGTCCTGGTAGCAGACGAACCGGGGTACCCACTGCGGCTGATATTTCGCATTGGACCGATACAGGGACTCCAGTTGCCACCACCGGGACGAGAACACCAACAGCGATCGCCACAGCCGCAGGACCGGCCCGGCACCGATGCGCGCGCCTTCCTCGAAGACCGAGCGCATCACCGCGAAATTCAACGACAGCCGCCGCAGGCCGAACCCATCGGCGGCGGCCGCGAGTTCGGTCACCATCAGTTCCACGCAACCGTTCGGTGCGTGCGGGCCGCGCCGCATCAAATCCAGTGACGCGCCGGAAGAACCCCACGGCACCAGTGACAGCAACCCGACGCACTCACCCTCCGCGGTCAGCGCCTCGACGAGCAGGCAATCGCCGTCGAGGCGGTCACCGAGCCGGCCCAGCGCCATCGAGAAACCACGCTCGGTCCCGGTATCCCGCCACAGGTCCGCCAGTCGAATGATCTCGCGCATCTCGTCGGGTGGGATATCGCGATGCCGGCGCACCCGGACCCGGAGGCCGTGGCCGCGGGCCCGGTTGGCGGCCTGGCGTACGGCACGCATCTGCTGGCCGCCGAGTGCGCGCAACGCACGGGTCGAGACGACGGCCTCGTCTCCCAGATGTAGTACCGCCGCCCCGGCCGCCGCGTGCGCGCGGGCGCCCGCCTCGCTCGCTCCCATCACCGCGGGTTCCCAGCCGTATCGCGCGCACAAGCCGCGCCATTCGGCGATCGCCTGTGGCCAGTGCGCGGCGGAGCCGAGCGGGTCGCCCCCCGCCAGGCATACCCCGGCCTCGACCCGGTAGGTGATCGCCGCGGTCGCGTCCGGCGCGAAAACCACCGACTTGTCGCGGCGGGTGGCGAAATAGTCCAGCGAGTCGGGATCGGCGGAGGTGGCGAGCAGACCGCGGAGGGCGGATTCATCGGTACCGGCCATCGCGTTGTCGGCACGCTGGGACCGGAACAGCACGAAGACCGCGGCCAGCACGGCGACCACACCGAAGAGCCCGAGCAGTGTGTTGAGTCCCGCTCCGGGACGGCCGTCGAACACTTCGGATTCACGGCTGATCGCCGCGGCGAGCGCGGTCACCCGGGCGAAGGACCAGAGGAGCCGTTGCCCGGGAGCCAATGTCCCGGGAAAGAGTTCGACCAGTCCCCAGCCGAGCATCGTCCCGACCGACAGCAAGCCGACGAGCACCAGCAGTGCGCGCCGGCCCGCGCCGCGCCGGACCCGGGTGCCGAATTCCCGGTGCGCGGCGATCAGTATCGCGAGTGTCACGAGGTGCACACCGAGAGCCACCCCGGCGTGCACGCTGTGGTCGGTGATCACCTCGAATAGGTTGAGCAGGGTGAACGCGGACAGATAGACCGTCAGCAGCCACCAGGCGACTCGTTTGCGGCGTGCCAGCGCGCCGGCCAGCAGGCCGAGTACCAGCGCCCAGGTGACGCTCGTATCCGGTGCGCCGAAGTAGTAGTGGTCGAGGTACGCGCGGGGCACGTGCACCACCTTGCGCAACGTCGGGGATACGCTCCACAGGGCAACGGTGGTGGCGAACACCCCGACCGTGAGCGCGGCGAAGTGCGGGACCCGGGCACGGCGGTCCGCCCACCGTCGCCCGATACGCGAAGGCGCCGGTTCCGCTTTCGTAGCCATCGGCGACCCCTCTCGCGATCGACCTCGGATATCGCTCTCGTCGCTGTATTCATCGAAATCCCCCGCCGCCCGATCGGATGCGCCGCGAGCAACAACAGTGCGGAGATCCGCCGGGGCGAGGAACACCGCGCCGACATCGGCTCGGCCCAGTACACATCCCAAGGGTCAGCACAGTGCGGTCCCGATCTCGAATACCGCCACCGGCACACAGAAGGCTACCGATATCCGGTTACCTGCGGGAGTCACCGTTCCCGGCCACTTCCAGGCCACTGGACGGTGCGGTCACATCGAACTCTCTCGGCGGCTCGCGCGGCATATCGGACCGGTGATCTCGTCGACCGTGACATCGGAGCGTCCGCTGCGCTCAGGTCACTACTTCGCGCAGCCGGGCCTTGGACATCGAATCGCTCAGCAATCAGTTGAAATGCCCGACCACACGGAGAGCTGCCGGCGACCTCAGTGACCGGGTGCGCGGGTCGACTCGAGGAAAGTATGGATGGCCGTATCCGCCGCGGCACGGCCCTCTCCCTTGGCCAGCGCGAGCTCGAAGAGCAGCCCCCGTGCCATCGCGAGTGTCATCCTGGCCGACAACATCGCTTGGTCCGGGCTGTGGCCTGCCCGGGCAAAAAGGGCTTCCAGAACGGTGGTCCATTCCGTGATCCATTGCCCCAGGGGCGCAGCCCATGGCTTGCCTTGCATCGCGGCGGCCGCTACCTCGAAGAACAGCGGACCCAACCGCGCCGCCTGATCGGCCATTCGATCCCAGAGAGCATAGGCCGCAATGTAGGGGTCTATGGGTGACTCGAGTAATTCCGCCAGAGCCCGGTGTTGCCGGCCCCACGTCGCTGTGACGACAGCCGTGAGAAGCCCCTCGCGAGAACCGAAATGATAGTGCAACATTCGATGGCTGGTGCCGAGGCCCTCGGCGATGGTGCGCAAACTTGTATCACCCACGCCCTGCTCGGTGAACCAGTCGGCCGCGCGTTCGAGGAGGGCTTCGCGCGCGTTACTCATGCGGCTCGGTCCTCTCCCCCGGGCAACGCGAGGGCGCGGCGGACTTCAGCGGCTTCTCGACCACGATAGGCCACGTGCCCGTCGGGACGGATCAGTACGAACCCTTCTCCGCGCATTGCGTACCGGTCGCGGGCCTCACCTGCCGGGTCGGATTCCTCATCGATCGCCACCACGACCAGCTGCTCGGTCGAGACCATCCCGACAATGAATCTGTCCGGTCCGTCGACCCGGCGGCCGAGGCGGAAGTGCAACAGCGTGAAGTGATCGACGCCCAGGCGGTCGTGCACAGTTCCCTCGGCGAGGATCGCGCCGGGTGCGCGGTCACCGGCTTCCGGGCGGTGCGACAGCGGCCACCGTGGCCCGCTGCGGTATCCGATCGCGAGTTGAGAGTTCTGCAGACTCGCTTGACGGGCAGCCCCGGGGACACGGACCCCGAGCCGGAGCATGCCGTCCCGTATCGATCGAGCGAGCGGGTTACGGAGCGCATACATTCGCCGGCGGTACTCGACGTCGCGGATGGTCGACGCGGCAACCGGCCGACGCTCGGCTTCGTAGTCGTCGAGCAGATCGGCCGGCGCGCCCGATTCCACCCACGCCAGCCGCCACGCCAGATTGACCGCGTCCTGAATTCCGAGATTCATTCCCTGCCCTCCGAACGGAGGGAAGATATGGGCAGCGTCGCCCGCCAGGAACGCTCGACCTCGCCGATATTCATCGGCCAGGCACACGCGGGTACGGAATATCGACGTCCACTGGACCTGCGTGATCCGCATACCGCTCGCGCCGCGTTCGTCGAGGAGACGCTGTAACTCCACGAGGCTCGGCTCGCCCAGCTCTTCGCGCCGCGCTGGATCGCTCATATCCACGAACACCCGCCACAGTCGACCTTCGCCGGGCAGACGCATCAGCATGAGCGGGCCGGCCGGACCGAGCCACATGGCGCTGTCCTGGAATGATGTCGCCGACTCCAGAACGATATCGGCGAGATAGTAGGTTTCACCGGTCGTGCCACCAGCGAACGAGATATCGAGAGACTTGCGGATATTGCTGCGAGCTCCGTCGGCACCTACCAGCCACCGGGCATCGAGACCGCGCCCATCGGCGAGCCGGACGCCGACATGCTCGTCATTTCGGACAACCGTCCGCACTTCCGCACCGTACTCGATGTCCACCCCGACTGCGCGCAACCGCGTACGCAATATGTCCTCGAGCCCAGGTTGCGGAAGAACATACGTATAGGGATACCGACTCCGCGGGGGAACCCACGTCAAACGAGACAGCTCGGCGTCACCACGCATGATGGAGGCCCCACTGAGGGGGTAGGCCACGCGCTCCACCTCCTCGGCAAGACCGAGTCCGGCAAGCAGCTCCATCGACCGGGCCTGCAGTCCGAGAGCTCTGGAGCCGCCGCTCGGGTGGGTGTGCCGTTCCAGCACGCGGCACGGCACACCGTTGGCGGCCAGGGTCAGCGCCGTCACCATACCTGTTGGACCGGCACCCACAACGAGAACGCTCATCACACACTTCCCCGGACATCGCCCCTGGAGGCACTACGCAACGTCGACATGTACCAAATGGTACATGTCCAATCGTCTCGGCGGGAGTTCACCAGGAGAACACCTCAGACAATTACGTAATCAGGGACCCATCGGCGGAGTTTGTCGAGGTCGCGGACAGCCGATATACGGGTGATCCGGGTCCGGCACGCGCATTGGTCAAGCTGCCACGGCCGACGATCTCGGCAACAAGGTCGACCCGTACCAACCCAGCCCATACTCGCCACCGCGTCGGACGACCATCCCCCACCGCCCGATTCGGGATCGATCAGCACCCAGTCGGCTATCCCGGCCCCGCGCAGTCCGCACCTCGATGCGCGACATGCCTGCTATCGTAGTGACCGATATCCGAAGTATGGTCACTACAACGGCAGGAGCCGTATGCCCCGCCCTCTCGTCCCCGACCGGCGCGGAAAGATCTTGACCGCGGCCGCCGATCTGATCCTCGAAACCGGCTGGCCGCACACCACGGTCGCGGAGATCGCCGAACGCGCCGGTATCGGCAAAGGCGCCGTATACCGCGAGTTCGCCGACAAAGCGGCAATCCTGGACGCCGCCCTCGGCCGCAGTATGCGCCGGATGACCGCGCGAGTTCACCAACAGGTGCTCGACGCCGAGGGCGTGGTCGATCTACCCGCCGTGTACCGGTTCAGCGTGGAGGCACTGCTGTCCGAACCGCTCATGCGCGCCCTGTATCTGGGCGATGACGCGGTCCTGGGCGAACACGTACGCGGGGTGACCGACCAGCGTTACGCGATGCGTTTCGGCTGGCTCGCCGAGTACATCGAACGACTGCAACGTGCCGGAGTGGTCGTGGACACCGTGCCGAGCGAGACCATCACCCGGATGCTCGGCTTCTTCACCGTCGGTCTGATCAACGCCCCGGGCGTCCTCGGCGCGGGAAGCCCGGCGGAGTTCGGCGATGTCGTCACACTGTTCGCGGATCTGACGGGTCGCGGACTGGCCGGCCACGGGCCGGTCGACGCCGCGGCGGCCCGCCGCGCCCAGCTCACCTTGCTCGATCAACTGTCGGATCAACTCACTCGGCCGGGGGACCCCCTATGACCATCACCGCTTTCGCCTCTCATACCGACCTCGTCGTTCGCGGCGGCCCGGTCCGCCACTACCGATCCGGCGACCACGGAGCTCCGGTGCTGCTCCTGCACGGCGGCATGCTCGACACCGCCGAAGGCGTCTGGCGCGATGTCGCGCACCGCTTGGCGACGAAATACCAGGTCCATGCGATCGACCTGCCCCGGCACGGCGCCAGCAGACCATGGCACGGCCGCCTGGACCGCAGGTTCTTCGACGACTTCCTCGACGACCTGCTCGAGCGGCTGGCGCTCCCCCGAACAGCGCTCATCGGGTTGTCACTCGGCGGCGGACTCGGTATCGGATACGCCCTGCGCCACCCCGAGCGGGTCTCGGCTCTGCTCGCGATCGGACCGGGCGGTATCGGCGCGAAGCGGCGCGCCCAGTTCACCACCTGGGCGATGATCAATACACCGGGACTCCTGAAACTCACGAGCAAATACCTCGCCCGCAGCCCGAAAACACTCCGGAAGTCCATGGTCGGCAGCCTCACCGCCGGAGTCGATACCCCCGGCTTCGACACCATCCTCGAACTGGTTCGTGCCGAAGCGCACGCCAAGGCCGAGCACGGCGAACCGGCGCTCGACGACTGGATGGTCGACGCGTACGGCCCCTGGAGCATGCGGCTGAACTACCTCACCGAACTGCCCGGGCTCGCGGTGCCCAGCCTCTGGATCCGCGGCGAACACGACACGCTGGTCGGCCATACCGAACTCGCCGCCGCCGCAACGGCGGCACCCGGCGGAGAGCTGATCACGATACCCGGAGCCGGTCATATCGTCACCCATGACCGGCCGGCGGAATTCGTCCGTGTGGCCGAAGAATTCCTCGGTCGAATCGAGCACCGTTGAAACGACCCCCGGTGGCGATTCCGGACCGGCACCGGAGCCCGGCTACGATTCAGCACATGAAACACGAAAAGTACTCTTTCGCAGCCATTCTCGCAGTCGCCGCAGTCACCGCGACGGCTCCCGCCGCGGCCGCGTTTCCCACCGGATCAGCCGGTTTCGGTGACGGCCGGGAAGTGGTGATCGTCGACAACACCCTGGAATTGTCCGATCTCGATGCGTGCTGGGCGAGCGGTTTCGCGCGTGATATCCGGTTCGACAACCGCAGCACTCGCGATTTCCGCGTGTACAACTCCCCAGACTGCAGCGGCGCACCCGTGGCCACGGTCCCGGCGGGGCATACCGCGACCCACTTCGGTTGGTCGGCTTCCGCCCGATAATCGTCCTCCCGGACGCGGTCCCGAGCCGCCGGAGCTCGGGAAACCGCGGGGGTCGATACCGAGAACTCACCTACCGTTTCGGTATCCGGAAGTCCGGCCGGATTTTTCGCGCGAAGGTTTCCAACGCAATGGATGACCCGGCCGGAATCGCTCGTCGGCCTTCGCCACCGACCCGGACCCCACTGCGCGGTCCGACATACCGAACATCCTGGCACGAACTCCGTCACCGGCATCAGCTTCGGCCGGCTGTCGCCATTCTCACAACCCATTGACCTCAATATTGGTCGAGGTTACAGGCTTTCCGCAGGGTCTCCCGACCCGGCGATACCGATTCGCCACCCCACCCGCACCGAAAGCCAGGGCCATGATCACCACCGAGACGACGCCGGCCCCACCGGCCGACGCCCGTAATCCACTGACCATCGCGCTCGTCCTCGTGGTCGGAGCGATCATGGCGACGCTCGATCAGACCATCGTGAACGTCGCCATCAACAAACTGTCCCTGCAATTCCAAGCGGATTTGAGCACGATCCAGTGGGTGGCCACCGGGTATTCACTCGCGCTCGGCGCGGTGGTGCCGGCCTCGGCCTGGCTGGTCGGGCGGTTCGGGGCGAAGCGGCTGTATCTGGCCGCGGTCGCCGTATTCGCGGCCGGCTCGGTGCTGGCGGGGCTGGCCTGGAACATCGAGTCACTGATCGCGTTCCGGGTCGTGCAGGGCGCGAGCGGCGGGTTGCTGATGCCGGTGGCGATGACGATCCTGTTGCGCGCCGCCGGGCCGGAGCGGCTGGGCCGGGCGATGAGCACGCTGGGATTGGCCGTGCTGGTCGGGCCGCTGCTGGGTCCGGTGATCGGCGGTTACCTCATCGACGAGGTGTCGTGGCGGTGGATGTTCTTCATCAATCTGCCACTGGGCGCACTGGTTCTGCTCCTGGCGGCGAAGGTGCTGCCCGGCGATGCGCCGGAGCCGCCGCGCGTTCTGGATGTCGTCGGCCTGCTGCTGATGTCGCCGGGGCTGGCACTGCTGATCTACGGAGTGACCGCCGCGGGTGAACACGCCGGTTTCGCCACACCGGCCGTGTGGGTGCCCATTCTCGTGGGTGGCGGGCTCGTGGCCGCGTTCGTGCGCCGCTCGCTGACCACTCCGGTGCCGCTGCTGGATCTGCGGGTGCTCGGCAATCGGACCACCGGCACATCGGCCGCGCTGCTGGCACTGTTCGCGAGTGGCTACTTCGGATCGATGTTGCTGCTGCCCCTGTACTTCCAGGTGGTACGCGGCGAATCGGCCCTGGTGGCCGGTGCGCTGGGCATTCCGTTCGCGCTGGCCTCGGGCGCGACCATGCAGGTGGCGGGCAGGCTGATCGACCGGATTCCACCCGGTCGCTATCTGCCGGGCTCGATCGCCGTGGCGCTCGCCGGTTTCGTGCTGTTCGTGATCCAGCTCGACGCGGACGCGCCGTACTGGGCTCTCGCTGCCACCATGCTGCTGATGGGCGCGGGCGGCGGCGGCACCATGATGCCGGTGCTGACGACAGCGACCCGGCCGTTACACCGGGACCAGCAGCCCGCGGGATCGACGGTGCTGAACATGATCAGCACCACCGCGCTCGCCCTCGGCACCGCGGCGACCTCGGTGACCCTGGCCGCGTTACTGCCGGCGGACGGTGGGCTGCAGGCCGTGCACGGTATGGACCCGGCGCAGCGGGCCGCGCTCACTCCCGCCTTGGCGGAAGCCTTCCAGCACACCTACCTGATCGCCCCGGTCATGATCGCGCTGGCCTTGATCCCCGCGCTACTGCTGCCCGGGCGCCGAGCACTCGGCCGGTGAGCACCGGCCCGACCGGTACGCAGCGGCAGCTGTCGATTGCCGGCTGATTGCCGTGGCGTGGATCAGAGGGCATTCGGCGTGGTCTTCGCGCGGCCACGCACCTGGAACGCCCCGATGACCTCCACGACGCCCGTGAAGATCAACCACCAACCGGCCACCAAGGTCAGGACCGCGACGGAGTTGAACGGCCAGACGATCAACATCCCGCCACCGATCAGCAGCACGATGCCGAAGAAGACGTTCCAACCGCGCCCGGAGGTGCCCGAGGGCGCGTCGGCGGCGGCGACCAGCACCGCGACGCCGCGGAACATCCAGCCGATGCCGATCCACAGGGCCATCAGCAGAATTGCATCACCGAGATGGCGTAGCGCGAAGAAACCCAGGATGAACGACAGCACCGCGCTGACGATCAACATGGCCCGCCAGCCGCCGGACACATGACCGCCGAACGCGGCGACCAATTGGAAGACGCCCGATACCAGCAGGTAGATACCGAACAGAACGGCCAGGACCACGATCGTCGGACCGGGCCAGACCAGCACGATCACACCGACGACCACCGACACCACGCCGATGACCAACATCGCCTGCCACGCGCTGCGGGCCAGTCGATGCAACGGCCCCTCGTACTGCGTATCGCTGGATGTCATGCAGGCATGATATGACGCCATCCGACGATTGCTGATGATTCGCCGGGATCGAAACGCTACGGTGACGACCTAACCGCCACCGGCAGTCCACTCACCTGCGAGTCCTACCGGCCGGGCGACCGGCGTCCCGGAGCCGGCCGGAGCCGATGGAAGGCCGCCAGCCGCTGCCGGTGGTATTCGAGATCGTCCTCGTCGTGTCGCACCCCGCGGGCGACGGCGAGGCCGAAGTAGACCGCTTCCCGGCGCAACCGGTGGCGCATGAGCTGGGCGAGCGCGATGTCGTCGAGATCTCTCGCGGTACCACCCGCGGCGACATAGGCATCGACGAACGCCCGGGCACCGGACAGGTCAGGGCCGAACTCGTCGGCGAACTCGAGCGCGGCCGAGGCCAGTTCGAGTTCCGGCGGGCCGATCGCGGCCTCGTCCCAATCGATCAGGGCCACCACATGGCCGTCGCGCGACAGCAGATTGCCTTCGTAGTAGTCGCCGTGCAGTGGCTGCGCACGCGCCGTCGCGGTGAAGGCGGCAAGCCAGCGGTCCAGGTCCGGGTCCGGTAGCTCGGCCGAGGGTGCGCCGTCCAGGCCGATCTCGAGAAACGAGGGCCGGGGCCGCGGCGGTGGCCGGTGCTCGGCGAGGGCCCGATGGACCCGGGCCAGCAGACCGGCCGCCTCGGTGAACTGGACCCGGTCCGTGCTATCGGTCCAGCGGCCGTCGACCAGCGGCCACACGGTGACCGGGTGCCCGGCCACCACCTCCACCGTCGATCCGTCCGCGCGGGGCAGCGGCGCCACGACCTCCGGTACGGCGCGCGCGGCGGCGGCGATCCCGTGGCACCACTCCATCTCCTGCGGGTCGCGTCGCGGCGATCCGATCCGCACGACCACCTCACCCACCCGGTATGCGGCCGATTCCTCACCGCCGTGGAGTCGTTCGCTGTCACCTTCGTATCCCCAGGACGCGGCGACCGCGGCCCGGATGTCCTCGGTAAGGGGCAGATCGATATAGATCACGGTCCACTACTACCGGGTGGGCGGTCCGGCTCTCGGCTCGGCCCCGGGCCGTACCGGTCCGAGAGCACCCACGACCGGGCAGCCACTCGGCTCGCCCCGGTGTGATCCCCGTCGGCGGCGATACGTTGCCGAGGTGATCGGGTATCGCCCGCGTAGGTGGATCCGCGCACCTGTGATCAGCCCAGGGCACCGCGTAGCGGAGGCGGTACCGCCGGTTAAGGTCGGAGCACACCGAGAAAGCGCCCGTGCCGGCGTGGCGCTCGGTGCGCAGGCAGAGGAGTAATCGTGACCAGTACCCGAGACCTACGCGAGCCCGCCGAATCGGCGCCTCGATTCGCGGAGCCCCCCACCGCGGCGGTCCGGATGCGCAGGCGACTGGAACGGCTCCTCGGGGTCGCCGCCACCGAGGGGAACGCGCTGGTCGCGCTCCGCAACGGTGACGAGATCTTCCCGGCGATGCTGGATGCCATCCGTGACGCCGAGCACACCGTCGACATGATGACCTTCGTGTACTGGCAGGGCGATATCGCTCGACAGTTCGCGTACGCGCTCGCCGAACGCGCCGAGGCCGGCCTCCGGGTACGGCTGCTGCTGGACGGTTTCGGCAGCCGGTCGATCGAGAAAGACCTGCTGACGCTCATGGAACGCGCGGGAGTCCAGGTCGCCTGGTTCCGCAGGCCGGCGTCGCTGTCTCCGCTCAAGCAGAACCACCGGTGTCACCGCAAAGTGCTGGTCGTCGACGAGCGGACCGCGTTCACCGGTGGGGTCGGTATCGCCGAGGAGTGGTGCGGCGACGCGCGCAACGAGCACGAATGGCGCGATACCCATGTGCGGATCGAGGGTCCGGCGGTGGACGGCGTCGCGGCCGCCTTCGCGCAGAACTGGGCGGAATGCCACGACGCGCTCTTCGACGAGCGGGACCGCTTCGCACCGCAGCAGCATCACGGTTCGGCGATCGTCCAGGTGGTTCGCGGGTCGGCGAGTCTCGGCTGGCAGGATATGCAGACCCTGCTACGGGTGGTCATCGAATCGGCCGAGCAGCGGCTGCGACTGGCCACGGCCTACTTCGCGCCGGACGCCTACTTCATCGAACTGCTCTGCGCCGCCGCGCGACGCGGGGTGGAAGTCGAGATCCTGCTGCCCGGCCCGCACACCGACAAACGCGTATGCCAGCTGGCCGGTCAGAATTTCTACGGCGACCTGCTCGCCTGCGGGGTGAAAATCCTGCAGTACCAGCCGACGATGATGCACGCCAAAGTCATCACGGTCGACAGGATCGCGGCCCTGGTGGGTTCGACGAACTTCAACCGGCGCTCCCTGGACCACGACGAGGAGATCATGCTCGTGGTCCTGGACGAACAGTTCACCGCGACCCTCGACGAGCATTTCGACGCCGACGCGAAGGTCAGCGAACTGATCGAAGAGACACGCTGGCAGCGCCGGTCACTCGCGCAGCGCGTCCGGGAGGCCGCGATGTGGCCGATCCGCCGATACCTGTGACGACCTCCACCAGCGGTTCGGCGGCATAGCCGGAAAACGAAGGCAACGGCTTCGCTTCCGGAACGGACCCGTCGTGGCGAACTCCGGACCGGTGTGCGGGCCTCGCCGTCGACGGCACGGCCGGTATCGCACAGCGGGTAGGTCACGAAACGAAGGATCCGGCGCGGACCCGGTCGCTACCGGCCGGAACGTTTAGGCTTCGGACGGGGGTTCATGAGTCGGCGTTGAGAGCCCAGGGCCGCTCCCACCAGGATGCGCAACGCGTCTCGAGCCGATTCGAGTGCACTATGAACCGTTCCTATACCCGCCGCCCGCCGCCTTTCTCCTCCGCACCCTGGCGGTCGCCTCGTGATCAATTGAGTTTCCGGATCCGCCGCCGCGGGGATATCGTCCTGCTGGCCGTACGTGGGCAGGCGGATGCCTTCACGCTGGCGCTGTGGCGGCAGCAGGTGCGTGCCGCCGCGGATACGGTGACCGCGTCCAAGGGCGCGCTCGTCGTCGATGCCACCCGGCTCGATTTCCTGTCGGTGCGCAGCCTCGCCGCGCTGTCCGACGAGGCGCACGAGTACCGGCGCGACGGGATCGAGATCTTCCTGGTCACCGCCGAGCCGGCCATCGCCCGGATAGCCCGCGCCGATACCCGCACCGCGTTGCTACCGGTGCGTTCGACCGTGGTGAGCGCGCTGACCGCCGTTCATCTCCGGGACCGGACACCGGAGGTGGTTTCGGCGGACGGCGCGCTACGCGACGGAGCGGGCCCGCGGGGTTCCGACGAGCGCGTCACCGCCGGAAACGCGCCCCCGGGGTCAGCGCCGCACCTCGGAGGGCAGCGGGTGGTCGAGGTCCAGCGCCGGTAGTCCGTCGATGCTGGCCCCTTGTCCCCGGTGATCCGGCGCGCGTACTTCTCGTCGGGTTGCCGGGCGTGGTGTGCGTCCAGTACCGGCCGTTCGTCGACGAATTCGTAATACGGGACGGAGTACCCGCACGAATCGGCGATACGGTCGACGGCGACCACGATCGCCGCCTGCGCTTCGATGAACTGCCGCAGCGGCCCGTCCAGATGCGAAAACTCCTTGGCCATGACTTCCTCACCGTCGATGGGCCGTGCTCTCAGCGTATCGATGACACCGGCGGCCACGAGGTGAGAAACCTCTCGGTCACGACCACGCCCCGGGCAGCGGGCGCCGAGCGGATGGTCCACGGTGCCGTAGCGGCCGGCGGCGCGGCACCCGATCGGATCGGCTTCGATCACCCGCGCATTCTGCGGGCCACCCGGTCACGCTCCTCGGCTATCGCGCGGCGGCGGGCGATCATGGCCTCGGCCGGCGAGCCACCGCCGACGATCGCGTGGTGCACCGCTTCGATGTCCTCGATACCTTCTCGCGCGCCCACCCCCGCCGCAGGCGTGATGGCGTGGTCCGCGTCGCCGACCAGGATCACCGGGGCCACCGGTGCCGCCGCGGTCGCGAATGCCACATTGCGCGCGTTGGATACATGGACCTGTTCGGTGGCCGCGACCAGCGTCGCGGCCAGTTCCCGCACGGAGCGGGGCGCCGCCTCCACCACCGCGGCGGCCCAGTTCCGCACCGGCACGATCCCGGTATCGCCGACCGGCAGCGGTTCCCGTTCGATGCGCAGGAACCACAGCGCCGCATCGGCGCCCGGCCGCCAGATATGGCCGAAGGTGGCCGCCGCGCGGGTGCCGGAGGCCGACTCGGCATCGAAGTGCAGGACGAACGGGTCGGTGGGGCATTCGACAGGGGTCGCGGTCATTCCGTAGACCACCACATCTCCCGCGTACTCCGGGGTCCGGCCGGGTTCGGTGCCCGCGCGCGCCACCGAATCGATACCGTCGGCACCGATCACCAGATCTCGCGCGGTCACGGTGCGGTCGCCGATACGCAGGGTGGTGTGCCCGGTGGTGGCGTCGACCACGACCTCGGCGACCGGGCTGCCGTAACTGATCTCGGCGCCCGCGTGTACCGCGAACCGTTTCAGCACGGCGATCAGATCGCTGCGCAACCAGAACCGGTGCCCCTCACTGGGCCGTCGCCGGGTCACACCGTCACCGGGGGTGTACCGCAGTTCGCTCAGCGGGTACGAAGCCGCGTGCAGTTCTTCCTCCGGCACACCCAGCGAGATGAGACTGCGATGGCCCCGGCCGTCGAGGATCAGGAACGCTCCCCCGCCCCCACCGTTGCGCTGCTCGTAGACCGTCACCGGCCGCCCGGCCCGCGACAGCGCGCCGGCCAGCGCGGTTCCGGCGATACCGCTTCCCAGGATGGTGATCATCGGATCTCCTTCGGCGAGTGGGCGCGCACGTAACCGATCGGTGGGCGACAAGCGACCACAGCCGCTCCGCCCGGGGCGGTGCTCCGGGTCCGGTGCCGCACCCGCTCGCATCCGGCCGGGCGGGCACCGCGGTCCCCGGTGCCCAACATACAAGACCGGCAACGCATCCGGTCTACTCGACGAGGTTCTCGCTCTTCAACCAGTCGTAGGCCACATCGGCGGGATCCTCGCCGTCGATATCGACCCGGCCGTTGAGGTCCTGCATCAGATCATCGGTGAGGCGCTCGGAGATCGTAGCGAGCAACGGTGCCAGTTGCGGGTAGCGGTCGATGATCTCGCCACGCACCACCGCTGTGCCGCTGTAGGGCAGGAAGAATTTCCGGTCGTCGTCGAGCACGACCAGGTTCAGGTTCTTCACCCGGCCGTCGGTGGTGTAGATCATGCCGAAATTACAGGGTGCGCTCTTGGCTGTCGCCGTATAGACGACCCCGGCGTCCATCCGCGTGACATTGCCCGCGGGAACGCCGTTGGGGTCGTTGTAGGGAATCCCGTACTTCTGCAGCATCGGAATGAAACCGTCGGAGCGACTGAAGAATTCGTCGTCGACGCAGAAGGTGCGATCGCCGACGGGAAGCGCCGCGACCTCGGACAGCGATGTCACGCCCAGTCGTTCGGCGGTGGGAGTCGCCGCGCCGAACGCGTAGGTGTCGTTGAAATTGGCCGGCGGCATCCATTCCAGGTCGTAGTCGCGTTTCTCGATGTCGTGGACGCGCTGCCACAGTTCCTGGGGATCGGCGATGGTCTCGGTCTGGTTGTGGTAGTTGACCCATCCGGTGCCGGTGTACTCCCAGAGGATATCCGCGTCGCCGTTGAGCTGGGCCTGGCGGGAGGAGGCCGAACCCGGCGCCCCGGTGAGATCGGTGACCTGCGCGCCGGCGGCCGCGAGATAGGTCGCGGTGATCTTGCCGAGCAGCACACCCTCGGTGAAGCTCTTCGAGGTCACCACCAGTTTCGCGCCGTCGAGTGGGAGCTGACCGTCCGGCAGGCGCGCGTCGTGGAAGGTGCCCGACGAACTCACCAGGCCACATCCCACGAGCAGCGAGATCGCCGCGAGGAGAATGGAAACCGTGGTGACAAGTCGTGCCGGTGCCGAACTCATGACACACCTCGCGGGGTCGCGGCCAGTTCGACGAGTCGGCCCAGCCAATCGATGGTCAATGCCAGGAGCCCGACCAGGATCGCGCCGGAGATGAGCAGCTTGGGCAGGAACAACGTGACGCCGGTGGTGATCAGCGTGCCGAGGCTGGTGGCGCCGATGAACGTGCTCAGTGTGGCGGTGCCGACCAGGATGACCAGTGCGGTGCGGACTCCGTTGAGGATTACCGGAACCGCCAGCGGCAGCTCCACCTGCAGCAGCGTCCGGGTGCCCGAATAGCCGATCCCCCGCGAGGCCTCGATGGTGCGCTGATCCACCTGCCGTAGCCCGACGATGGTGTTCTGCAGAATCGGCAGGACGGCGTAGACGACGAGACCGACTATCGCCGTACGGAACCCGGTGCCCAGCCAGAACGTGAACAGCACGAGCAGGCCGACGGCGGGCGCGGCCTGACCGATATTGGCGATATTGACCGCGATCGGCTCGAACCGCTTCAGCGCGGGCCGGGTCAACGCGATACCCAGTGGAATGGCGATCACCACCACGATCACCGTGGCCACCACGGTGAGTTCGATATGCGCGACGAGGGTGTTGCGCAGGTTCCCCCAGCCCAGCGCGGCCTGCTCGGTCGTGGTGAACGTCGTCGAGCGGTACCACAGCAGGTAGCCGATACCGATCACCGCGATGATGAGCGGTTCGAACCACACATCGAGCGGGAGACGGCGTAGCCGGCTCATGACTGCTCGACCGATCCGGGTTCGTCGTCGGCGGCGACCACCGGGGTCGGCGCCGGATCGGTACCGTCGACGTAGGTCACATAGGACGCGTCCGGCTCGTCGGCGCGTGCCTCGGCCAGTTTGTCCCTGATCAGCTCGGTCACCGAGTCGATGCTCAGCGAGCCGACCACCGCGCCGCGGCCGTCGGTGACCAGCGCGGCGCCCTGACTGGTCGCGAGCATCGCGTCCAGTGCGTCGTTGAGCGTCGAGGACCGCGCGACCACCGGCAGCCGCCGGTCGAGGAAATCGGAAACCTCGGGTTTGGTGGCCAGTTCGGTGAGAGTCGGCCAGGACCGCGGCCGCCCGGCGCCGTCCACCACGACCACCCAGCTGTGCCCGGCGGCTTTCGCGCGTTCGATCACCGCCGGGGCGGATTCGCCGATCCGGGCGATGACCACCTTGTCGGACGGGACATCACGAACGCGGGAGACGGTCAGGTACGCCAATTTCGCACCGGATCCGACGAACTCCTCGACGAAGGGGGTGGCCGGATCGGTGAGGATGTCCTCCGGGCTCGCGTACTGCTCGACATGCCCGCCCTCGGAGAGGATGAGCACCTTGTCACCGAGTTTGGTGGCCTCTTCGAAATCGTGGGTGACGATCACGATGGTCTTGCCGAGTTCGTGCTGGATAGCGATGAGACTGTCCTGCAGGCGGGCCCGGGTGATCGGGTCGACCGCGCCGAACGGCTCGTCCATCAACAGCACCGGTGGATCGGCCGCCAGGGCGCGGGCCACACCGACGCGCTGCTGCTGTCCGCCCGACATATCCTTGGGGAGCCGGTCGGCGAAGGTGGCGGGGTCGAGGCCGACCAGATCGAGCAGGTATTCGGTGCGTTCGGCGATCCGCTTCTTGTCCCAGCCGAGCACACGCGGGATAGCGCCCACGTTCTTGGCGACCGACCAGTGCGGGAACAACCCGCCGGACTGGATGACGTAGCCGATCGACTGCCGCAGTCTGTCCGGGTCCTCGCGGGTGACATCGCGACCGTCGATGAAGATCCGGCCCTCGGTGGGTTCGATCAACCGGTTGATCATCTTGAGAGTGGTCGTCTTCCCGCAGCCCGAAGGGCCCACGAAGGCGACGATCTCGCCAGCGGGAATCTCGAGGTCCAGGCGTTCGACCGCGGGCCTGCGCTGACCCTTGAACCGTTTGACGACCGAATCCAGGGTGATGGAAGCGCCGGTAACCGTACGCTCGGTCGTCGCCGTGGCCGTGGCGCCACTGGTCACATCGCCGGTCATAAGGCCTCCTTCGAAGCGAGTTCATACGGTCCACGGAGACCGGAGCCAAGCGGGAGGGGCCGCATCATGAGGCCTCCTCCGAAGCGCGTTCGTGCGATCCACGGCGACTGCAGCGAAGGCTGCAGATACCCCACCTCGTTCGAAGCGGTCCCCTTGGTCGGCGGAAGCCGAAGGTATCCCCTCATGAAACCTCCCCCGAAACAGCTCCACACCGACGGCGGAAGCCGAAGCGAAGCCGAAGGTATCCCCTCATGAAACCTCCCCCGAAACAGCTCCACACCGACGGCGGAGGCCGTAGCGAAGGCGGAGGTATCGCCTCATGAGAGCCCCTTCGCGATCGTGAGGCGTCCGAGCAGGACGAGGAGCGCGTCGAAGACCAACGCGATGATGACGATGAGAATCGTTCCGGTGAGCGCCATTTCGAGGGCGTTGGCGCCGCCGAGCCGGGACAACCCGTTGAAGATCAGCGAGCCGAGCCCCGGGCCGAGCACGTAGGCGACGATGGCCGCGACACCGACGATCATCTGGGTGGACACTCTGATCCCCGTGAGGATCACCGGCCAGGCGATGGGCAGTTCCACGGTGAGCAGAATGCGCCACCGCGAAAAGCCGATGCCTCGCGCGGATTCGACGACCGAGGCCGGTACCGACCGCAAACCGACGATGGCGTTGCCGATCACCGGCAGGGCCGCGAAGAACGCCAGCATGATGAACGACGGGACGACGCCGAGTCCGAAGGGCACCAGCAGCAACGCCAGCAGTGCCAGCGAGGGGATCGTCAGCGCGACCCGGCTGGAGGTCAGTGAGAGGGCCGACAGCAGCGGCAACCGGTAGACCGCGACGGCGATGAGGACGGCGACGACGGTCCCGACCAGTACCGTCTGGAATGCCAGGGAGGCATGCTGATACGTCAGAAATGTCAGCAGCTCCCCCCGACCTCGGATATAGCTCCACAGATTCACGGGATTCCCATCGTCGGCCGGAAATCGTTCGGCGCCCGTCCGTGCGGAGTCATCGGACGCGCAAGCTGTAAAAGGTTAATCGATAGCTCCCGGCCGGATAGGGAAGGCGCGCGGCGGATGCGGTACTCCGCCGCCACATTCGTGCGTCTCCGCACCCGGTACCGGCGGTAATACGACACGGCGCATTACTGTCCAGGATTTCGCTCACGGGGAATCCATAACAATTGCGGCGGTGCGCGGCCGAGCGTGCAGACTTTCGGCGTACGTGGGGTCCGTGGACGTCATCCGGGACGACCGGCGGACAGAGGCCGGGTATCGCGCGGGATCCGCGGTCGATACCCGGTGCGTTGTGCGGCAGGGTCATCCGGTGACCGTTCCGGCGGGTGAGCGCGGTTACGCGGCGCGGGCCGGCGAGTCGACCGCCGAATAGTATTCGGCATCGCCGGAGATCACGGCGCTCCGCCTACCGTCGACCCCGACCGGGATCCCCCCGGCCAGCGTGATCCGGGTCAGCCGGCGGTGCTCGGTGCCGTCGTAGTCGTCGATCGCGTAGTGCTGGGTGGCGCGGTTGTCCCAGATGGCGACATCGCCCAGCGACCAGTTCCAGCGAGTGGTGTTCTCCAGCCGCGTGATCCGGTCCTGGAACAGCCGGAACAGCGCCTGCGATTCGGTACCGGACAGACCCACGAACTGCTTCACGAATCCGCCGAGCAACAGGGCCCGTTCGCCGGTCTCCGGATGCACCTCCACCACCGGATGCTCGGTCTCGAAATAGCTCGACTCGAATTCGCGCCGGTAGGCGGTGGCGCCCTCGTCGGGGTTGTCCTCGGCGGTGGCGGCGTAGTCGTACAGGTTCGTATGCCGCGCGCGGAGGTTCTCGGCCAGCAGTCGCAGCGGTTCGGGCAGCGAGTTGTACGCGGCGACGGTGGAGGCCCAGGTGGTGGAGCCGCCGTAGATCGGCAGGACGACCGCGCGCAGAATGGATGCCTTCGGTACCCGGTCGACGAAGGTGACATCGGTGTGCCAGCTGTTCGAACGGCCGTGCCGCGAATCGATGGCCAGGCTCTTCACCCCGGCCGATCGGACGGTCGGATGCGGCGTCGTCGGGGTACCGAGCAGTTCCGCGAACTCGTACTGTCCGTCCTCGGTGAGGTGGTCCTGGCCGCGGAAGAAGATCACCTTGTGTTCGGCGAGCGCAGCGCGGATCCGGGTGACGGTCTCCGGGGGCAGATCGCCACCGAGCCGGACCCCGTCGATCCGCGCGCCGATATGGGTACCGAGCTTGGTCACCTGCACGGTGGTCGCGGTGTCAACAATGTCGACGGGCATATCCGGGGCCTTTCGCTCGTATCCGACGATCGACTCGGATGAAACCAGCGCGGGACCGCCGCGACCAGGGTTTCGGTCACCGGGATCGTAATGGGCAACCACTCGGCGAACCGGTCACCGGCCCTGCTCGGCGACCCCGGCACCCGGCCGGAGCGCCTCGTGCCACATCGGCCGCACCGCCGGAGACAGGCCGGGGACCCATAGAATGCGGGCCGCGGGCCGAGGCAGCCGTCGCCGTTGAGCACGCCACCGGCGAACCGGAACGAGAGGGAGATAACGAGATGATCCTCGCCGAGGAACCGCTGTTACGCGCGCCCCACCTCTATATCGACGGCGCATGGGTCGAACCGGCCGCCGGCGGGATCCGGGAGATCCGCAATCCGGCGGACGGCGCGGTGATCGCCGCTGTCGGCGAGGCCGGTGCGGTGGACGCGCGGCGTGCGGTCGGCGCGGCCCGTACCGCGTTCGCCACCGGCGAGTGGCCGGGCACTCCGGTCGCGGAGCGGGCCGCGCTCCTGCTGCGCACCGCCGAACTCCTCGCCGGATATCGCGACCCGATCGCCCGGATCGAGACCCTGGACACCGGCAAGACCCTGCGCGAGAGCCATATCGATATCGACGACGTCATCGCGGTGTTCCGGTACTAGGCGCAGCTCGTCGGCACCACCGGCGACCGGGTCGTCGATACCGGCGATCCGTCGGTGATCAGCCGTGTCGTCCGCGAACCGGTGGGCGTGTGCGCGCTGATCGCGCCGTGGAACTACCCGCTGTTGCAGATGTCGTGGAAGCTCGCCCCCGCACTGGCGGCCGGCTGCACGGTGGTCGCCAAACCGAGCGAGGTCACTCCGCTGAGCACGATCACCCTTATCCGGGTGCTGGAACAGGCGGGGCTGCCGCCGGGCGTGGTGAACCTCGTACCGGGCGAGGGACCGGTGGTGGGGTCCGCGCTCACCGGTACGCCCGAGGTCGATCTGATCTCCTTCACCGGTGGCGCCGCCACCGGGGCGGCCATCGCCGCGCGGGCCGCCCCGCACATCACCCGGGTGGCCCTCGAACTGGGCGGTAAGAATCCGCATATCGTGTTCGCCGACGCGAACCGTGCGAGCGCGGTCGACGCGGTGCTGACCGGCGCCTTCCTGCATTCGGGCCAGGTGTGTTCGGCCGGTACCCGGCTCATCGTGGAGGAGTCGATCGCCGACGGGTTCGTCGCGGAACTCGCACGGCGTGCCGGCGGGATCCGGGTCGGCCCCGGGACGGAGCCCGCGTCACAGACCGGACCGCTGGTCTCCCCGGAGCATCGCGCCGCGGTGGAGACCCACGTGGCCCGCGGTCTCGCCGAAGGGGCGGTTCTGGTCGCCGGGGGGAAGCGGCCGGAGGACCCCCGGTTGGCCGCCGGCAGCTACTACCTGCCGACCGTGCTGGACCGCTGCCGCCGCGATATGCGGATCGTCCAGGAGGAGACCTTCGGCCCCGTACTCACCGTGGAGCGGTTCGCTACCGAGGCCGAAGCCGTCGAACTGGGTAACGACACGTCCTATGGACTCGCGGCCGGCGTGCGCACCGGCGACGCGGCCCGCGGCGAACGGGTGGTCCGCGCCCTCCGGCACGGCACGGTGTGGCTCAACGATTTCGGCCCCTACACCCCCGCCGCCGAATGGGGTGGGTTCGGGCGTTCGGGTATCGGCCGCGAACTCGGGCCGAGCGGACTGGCCGAGTACCAGGAGATCAAGCACATCTGGCACAACACCGCGCCGGCGGTGGGCGGCTGGTTCACCTGAATCCGGGCCGGTGTACAGATAGGCAACGGCTCCGGCGCCAGGCGGATCGCCCCAGGTCGCGCCCGGCGCCGCGACACTCGCGTCGGTCCCGTGACAGCCTATGGGAGCGCCCTAAGCTGAAGCCGTGACCACTTCCGGTTCCTCCTCCAGCAGGCCCGGCGAATCCGGACCGGTGGCCCCCACCGGTGTGGGCCGCACCGCACTGATGGTCGCCGCCGCCCGGGCCGCCGAGTCGGCACGACCGGACGCCCTGTTCGTCGACCCCTACGCCGCCGATTTCCTGGCGGCCGCCGGCGGCGAGGAGTTCGCCGGCGGCGCCGACGCGGCACGCATGTGGGACTCCTTCAGCAGCTACCTGCCCATCCGAACCCGCTACTTCGACGACTACATCCTCGACGCCGCCCGTACCGTCGAGCAGGTCGTGCTCGTCGCGGCCGGACTGGACACCCGGGCCTTCCGGCTTCCGCTGCCGCCGGAGGTCGTGGTGTACGAACTGGACACCCCGGAGATGCTCACCTTCAAACAGCGGGTTCTCGACACGCAGGGCGCACAACCGGCCGGCCGCCGGGTGACGGTGCCGGCCGACCTCCGCGAGGACTGGGGTGCCCGGCTGGTGGCGGCCGGGTTCGACCCGTCCGCTCCGGCGGCCTGGCTCGTCGAGGGGCTGCTCCCCTATCTGAGCCCTGAGCACAACGATCGGTTGCTGGCCGAGATCAGTGGCCTGTCCGCCGCCGGGAGCCGGTTGTCGATCGAGTATCTGCATGTGGACTCGGTCGCGCTGATGGCCGCCGCGGCGGCCGGCGGAGGCGGCTCGGAGATCACGGCGATGTGGCAGGGCGGCGGCGTAGGCGAGCCCGCACAGCCCTGGCTGGCCCGGCACGGCTGGGACGCCGAGGCCTCCGACACCTACGAACGCGCCGCCGCCTACCAGCGGGACCTACCCACGCTCGGCGACACCATCATGGAACGCTTCGCTGAGGCGTCCCGCCACGGCCTGGTCACCGCCCGGCGGCGCTGACGGTCCACCCGGGGCCGGCACGGGATGATCGGCCGGGGCGGATCGGCCTGCGGTCGCTGGTGGGCGAGTCGTATGACGAGGTTCTGTTTCGGATGGCTACGAGACGGGAGTGCGATGAAGTGCCGATGCCGGCGGTCGTGGGCGATGGTCGCGGCGATGACAGTGACCGCGATCGGCGGTGGTGTTGCTGTCCCTCCTGCCACGGATGCCGCACCAGGGGAAGTCGTGGCCGATGGGTTGCGGGTGGTCGCGGTGGTCGATTCCGGCGCTGTCGTGCCGGTCGGTGCCGATACCGCGCCTGGTGTTCCCTTTGCGCACGCGGTCGAGGTATCCGGCAGCTATTCGGTCGGCCTGGACTCGGTCGCGGTGCGTGCGGGAGAGATCGTCGTGGGGTATCTGGTCGGGTGCGCGGTCGACGTCTCCAACGGCATCTCGATCGGGATCGCCCCCGGCGTCAGTATCGGCGCAGGGATCGCACAGGGTGTCGGCGTCGGTGCCGGCGTGACCCTGGCCATGGACGCTCCGCCCGGCATCACCCTCACCACCGCAGCATCCATCGCACCCGGCATCGGCATCGGCGCGGGCCTGGCCGGAGCGCTCGGGGTGAATCTGGCTCCCGGCACTGTCACCGCGGCGGTGATCGGCGCCACGGAACTCGACAGCAAGGCGGTCTTTCCGTACACGTTCGGCCACACCGATACGCCGTTGCATGTCAGCGGATGCTTGTCACCGGCCTCGGCCATGCCCTTCGTCACCGCCCGCGTCGACGGTGTCGACACCACAGTGCAGACCACCGGATACGGCGACCCCTTCTGGTTCTGACCCACTACCGCAACCGCCACAGATTTCGGGTTCTCGACCCACTCCGGTGCGCGGCACTCAGACCAGCGGTTTGCCCAGCGCCCGGCGGCGCCGCATATCGGCCAGATGCTTGTCCAGCGGGTACATCCGCCAGCGTTCGGGCCCGAGCCGCATCACGGTACCGATGGCGCGCATGATCAGCTCGAAGGCGCGTTGCCGCCGCGGGCTCCAGGTCAGTCCCAGTTCGTCCCGGTACGGCTGGGGCAGGAAGCCGGTGGTGAAGAACCGGTTGGCGGGCCGGAACAGTACCCGTTCGACGCGCCCGTACGGTCCGAGCTCCACGACCTGTTCCCGCAGATACCGTTTCACCTCGTCGTCGATCGAGAGCTGCGCGGACTTGCGCTCCCAGTACTCGGCGAACGCGGCCCGATCGGCCGGCCACATCTCCGGGCGCATCTGCAGCGTGGTCCCGAATCTGCTCGACTCCCGGTACAGCTCGTCGGCGTAGTCGGCGTCGAGCGGACCGTACAGGTATTCCAGTGAATCGACGACGCCACGATAGATGCACGCGGCGACCCACAACTGCAGTTCCGGGTCGAAGGCGTTGTATTTCACCGCGCTGCCCGGCCGGGACCGGACCTGCCGGTGTGAGGTGTTGGTCGCCTCGCGGTAGGCGGCACGTTCCTCGTCGGTACCGAGCATGGCCACCGCGAGATAGGTCAGCGTCGTGCGGCCGCGTTTGCGCGGATGCAGATCGAACCGGCCGCTGTCCACGGTGCTCTCGACGACACCGCGGCCGACCGGCGCCTGGCTCAGCTGCATCACGACGTTGGCCGGGCCGCCGAGCAGCGCGGCGGGGCCGGCCAGGTATTTGCGGCGGGCGATCTCGTCGGGCAGATCGGCGCTCGCTGCCGGTGACGCTGGGCGCGACATAGGACCTCCATGCAAGACTGATAGATATTCTGCTCCATTCTCTCACACTCGAGAGGCGCCGATGTGAATCAGCGGTACGAGATCGCCATAACGCATACGCACGGACATTGCGCAATAAGTGAACGCGCATTCTGCCTCTGAGCTACCCTGGCCGAACCAATCGGCCGCCCGGCGCCGCGTAGTCCCGCGCCCCGGTCGGACTGTTCCATTCCCTGGAGGTGACCCATGCCGACGAACCTGCCCGCACCCCGCGCGCCGCTCCGTTCGGTGACCGAATCGCTGGCCGCGGTGAGTGTGCTGCGGCGGCGCGGAATGCTCGACCCGAAGCGCCCCGGCGAACTGCTCCGCACCGTCCGCGACGCGCGGATCCACGGACCGTTCGTCACGGTGCTGCGGGCCGCCGCCCGGCGCGACGGCGCGGCCGAGGCCATCGTCGACGACCGCGGCACACTCACCTTCGACCAGCTCGACGCACAGTCCAATGCCCTCGCCCGCGGTCTCGCCGCGCACGGCATCGGCGCCGAATCCGTGGTGGCGGCCCTGTGCCGGGACCACCGCGGCATGGTGCTGGCCCTGCTGGGTGCGGGCAAACTGGGCGCCCGCGTCGTCCTGATGAACACCGGTTTCGCCGGACCGCAGCTCGCGGATGTCGCCGAGCGCGAAAAGGTCGGCGCCCTACTGCTCGACGCCGAGTTCATCGGTCTGCTCGACGCGATCCCGGCGGCCACCCCACGCTTCCTCACCTGGGGCGAATCCGGTGACACCCCCACGATCGATGAGTTGATCGCGGCGCATTCCGGTGCGGCAACGACGCCGCCGCCGCATCCGGGCAGCACCGTGATCCTGACCAGCGGCACCACCGGGACACCCAAAGGCGCTCCCCGGGACAAGGTTTCGCCCCTGCAGTCGGCCCAGTTCCTCGATCGGATCCCGATCCCCCGCGACGATACGATGGTGATGGCGGCGCCGATCTTCCACGGCACCGGACTTTCCCAGTTCGCCCTCGGCTGGGCCCTCGGCAACAGGATCGTGTTCCGGCAGGGCCGATTCGACCCGCGCGCGACACTCGCCGCCGTCGCCGCGCATCGCGCCGCGAGCCTGGTCGTGGTGCCGACGATGCTGCAGCGCATCATCGACCTCGGGCCCGAGGTGCTCGCCGAATACGACACCTCCTCGCTGCGGGTCGTCTTCTCCGCCGGCTCCCCGGTCTCCCCGGATCTGAGCCGCCGCACGGCGGAAGCGTTCGGCGATGTGCTCTACAACCTGTACGCGTCCACCGAGGTCGCTGTGGCGGCGGTGGCGACGCCACAGGATATGCGGGACGCGCCCGGCACGGTCGGCAAGCCGCCCGTCGGCTGCCGCGTCGCCCTCTACGACGAACAGCGCCACCGGATCACCGCGCCCGGGGCCGTGGGCACCATTTTCGTGTCCAGCGGGCTGAGCTTCGGCGGATATACCGACGGACGGCACAAGGAGATCGTCGACGGCCTGCTGTCCAGCGGCGATGTCGGGCATTTCGACGCCGAGGGCCGGCTGTTCATCGATGGCCGCGACGACGACATGATCGTTTCCGGCGGGGAGAACGTCTTCCCGCTCGAGGTGGAGAATCTGCTCGTCGAGCGACCCGACATCCTGGAAGCGGCGGTGGTGGGGGTACCCGACCGCGATTTCGGCACCCGGCTGCGGGCTTTCGTGGTTCCCGCCGCGGGCGTGACGGTGAGCGAGGCGGATATCCGGGAGTACGTCAAGGCGAATCTGGCGCGCCACAAAGTACCGCGCGATGTGATCTTCCTCGACGAACTCCCCCGCAATGCGACGGGCAAGCTGATGCGGCGCCGGCTGGTGCCGGCCGGCGAATCCGGGACGGCACAGCCCACCGCGGGCACACCGGACTGAAATCCGCACCGCGAAGAGCGTTGCCGGCGGGCCGGGCTCAGGCCGCCAGTTCGTGGTCCGGCCGGCGGCGGGCGTACTCGTCGACGTACTGCTGGCCGGTCCGGGCGGCGAGGGTCCGCATCAGCGCGTCGGTCGCCCGCCGGGTCCCGTGCGCACCGGCGGCCCGGTACCCGGTCAGATCGATCGGGGGCAGAATTTCCAGCGTCACCCGGCGCCGCCACCACGGACGCCCCGGTTCGGGGCCGGTGCCGGTGATCGCCACCGGGAGCAGCGGCACACCGGTGGTCATGGCGACCCGGACCGCGCCGGTGTGCCCGCGGTAGAGCCGGCCGTCCGGCGATCGGGTCCCTTCGGGATGGATACCCCAGACACCGCCGCGTTCGATGATGCCGATCGCGGCGGTGAGCGCGGGTGCGGCGCCGCTCCCGCCCCGGCGATCCACGCGGATCTGGCCGACACCGCGGAAGAACCAGCGCTGGGCCACGCCCAGGGGTCCGGGGCGGTCGAAGTAATCGGATTTCGCCAGGAAGAACACCTGCCGGCGCAGCGCCCGGGTGAGGTAGAAGGAGTCCAGCACCGCCAAGTGGTTGGCGGCGACGATATAGGGTCCGCGACGCGGAAGGTGCTCGCGGCCTTTGACTTCCGGCCGGCCGAGCAACCAGAGCGCGGGACCGATGAGGACATACCGGCACAGGCGATAACAGAACGCGCTCCACGGAGACATAGACATTGTCTACCCGAGTTGGTAGACAATGTCTACATGACTGCGAGCGGAACCCGGGACGCACTGGTCCAGGCCGGTGTCGACCTGCTGGAGGAAACCGGTTCGACCGAGATCGGCCTCCGGGAGATCGCGCGCCGGGCCGGCGTGTCGCACGGTGCGCCCCGGCGCTGGTTCCCGACCCACAAGGCGCTGCTCGGGGCCATCGCCGAGGTCGGATTGCATGATCTGGCGCGCGCCCTCACCGCGGCCGGCGATACCGACGCCACCGCCGATATCGCCGGCTGGGCGCGGGCCTATATCGAATTCGCCGGGACCCGGCCGGCGATGTTCACCCTGATCTTCCGGCACGATCTACTCGAGGGCTCCGGCGCCGGTCTGCGCTCGGTGTCCACACCCCTGTTCGACCGATTGGTGAATCAGGTGCGTACCGCCCACCCGGTCCCCGACCCGCTCACCACCGCCACCGCGCTGTGGGTGGGCGTCCACGGTATCGCCGTCCTCTCCACCACCGGCGCGCTCACCCTGGCCGCTCCCGGCGTGGATATCGACGCACTGATCCAGCGGGTGGTGCGGGACGCGCTCGGCTGACCCACCGCCGCGGCGGGATCCGTGAGATCCCGCCGCGGCGACCGTCAGCGGCCGGAACGGGCCATCCGGAACTCCGCACGCTCCCCGTCGGTGTGGACACGAGCGAAGCCCGCTTTCTCCAGCACCCGCACCGAGGCGGGATTGGCGAGTTCCACCGATGCCGATACGGTGTGCACATTCGGTGCGGTGAAGGCGTACTCGGCCAGCGCCCGGGTGGCCTCGGTCGCATACCCGCGTCCCCGGCGCGACGGCACGATGCCGTAGCCGAGTTCGAGCACGCCGTCGGCCGGGGGCCAGAACAATCCGATGGACCCGACCACCAGGCCACTATCGCGTTCGGACACCACCCGGTGACCGAAGCGATCCAGCCATTCCGGCCGGACGGCGAGGGCCTCCACTATTTCCCGGTCACCGTCGGACGGGAAATCCGCGGCCCAGGACCGCTGCCGGACGCCGGTTCGTACGGCGGCGAGGTCGTCCGGCGTCCAGAGCCGGAGAACCAGGCGCGTGGTACCGATATCGGTGGGGTCGGTGTGAAAAGAAATGGACACGACAACTCCAGATCGTGGTGACGATCCGGTCGCGCGAGTCAGTGGTGCGCGAACCGGATGAGGACAGGTCGAAACAGGCCTGGGCGGGCCATATTCATCAACCTCCTCATCCGCCGAGCACGAATCGGTTGCCGACACTAGCCTTGATTCCGTGTGACGGCAAACCCGGGCACGAGGCAGCCCGACGGCCGCGCGTCGCGCCGAGGCCACCCGGTGACGGTCGCCGCGACCTGTCAGATCGGCGTGGTGGGTGCCGAATACTTCGCGCGGAGTTCGGTTTTGAGTACCTTCCCGCTGGCGTTGCGCGGCAGTTCGGCGACCATCGCGACCTCCCGGGGACATTTGTAGCCGGCCAGTTGCGTCCGGGCGAAGGCCTCGATATCCGCGGCGGTGGGCGGGGCGGCGGGATCGACCGGCACGACGACCGCCAGCGGTGTCTCGCCCCAGGTGGGATCCGGGACGCCGATCAACGCGATATCGGCGACCCCGGGATGCCCGGCCAGCACGTTCTCCACCTCGGCGCAGTAGATGTTCTCGCCACCGGAGATGATCATGTCCTTCTTCCGGTCGACGACGTACAGGTAGCCGTCCCCGTCCTGGCGCACCAGATCACCGGAGTGGAACCAGCCGCCCGCGAAGGCCTCCGCCGTAGCCTCCGGTTTGTTCCAGTACTCCCGCATCACCGTCGGGCCGCGGTAGACGATCTCGCCGACCTCGCCGGGCGCGACGTCGTTCATCTCGTCGTCGACGATCCGGACCTCGACGTTCAGGATGGGGGTGCCGACCGAACCGATCTTGCGGATGGCGTCCTCTCCACGCAGTGTGCAGGTGACCGGACTGCATTCGGTCTGCCCGAACGCGGTCGACACCGAGGCCTGCGGGAAGGTTTCGATCATGGTGCGCAGCAGGGTCGTCGAGGCCGGGGCCGCGCCCCAGGAGATGTGCCGCAGCGCGGACAGATCGTACTCGGCGATCCCCGGGAGCGCACAGATCGCCTGCCATTGCGCGGGGACGAAGAAGCAGCTCGAGACCCGTTCACGCGCGAGCAGCTCGACCGACGCGGCCGGGTCGAAACCACCCGAGGGCGTGATCACGAATGTCCCCCCGGGCAGCAGACACATCAGATAACTCGACAGACCCGCGATATGGAACAGCGGCGCACCGTTCAACGCGACCCGGTCGTCACCGGATACACCCTGGTGCAGGGCGACACTGAAGGCGTGCAGCAGCAGGTTGTCGTGGGTCAGCACCGCACCCTTGGGGCGTCCGGTGGTCCCCGAGGTGTACATGATGTACGCCGGGTCGCGCTCGTCGACGGCCGGTGCGGCGAACGTGAGGTCCGCATCGCGCAGCGCCGCCTCGTAGTCCTCACCGTCCTCGCCGCCGGTGCCCCCGATCACCAGGCAGGACCGCAATTGCGGCGCCTCCCGCCGGGCTTCGGCGAGTCCGGTGGCGAACCGCGCGTCGACCACGGCCGCTGTCGCGCCGGAATCCGCCAGCAGATAAGCGATTTCCCCGGCCACCAGCCGGAAATTGATGGGCACGCCGATCGCGCCGAGCCGGTTTGTGGCCAGAAACGTTTCCACGATCTCCATCGAGTTGAGGCCGAGAACGGCGATCCGGTCCCCCGGGCCGATACCGCGGGCCCGCAAGGCGTCGGCCAGCCGGGAGACGCGCTCGTCCAGTTTTCGGTAGCTTCGGGAGACTCCGGCGAACCGCAGCGCCGGGATGTCCGGGATCTTGCGGGCATGCCGCGCCAGCTGTTCGCCGGCGGTCATTCCTCGAGATATCGGGTGTGAACTACTGGCCATGGCGGGCTCCACATCTCGGGTCGATCGATGCGAAGCGTACGCCGGTCACCGCGCACCCGGACCGCATTCGCCATACCCGTCCGGACCCACCGAGCCCCTCGATCAGGCCGACCCTGCCCGATCCCCGACCGATATCCGGCCGGTGACCAGTAGCAGTATGTCGGCGATCGGCGCGGCCAGCGGAGCGCCTACTCCGGCCGACCACTCCGTATCCGTCGCGATCAGGCGGTGACCGGCCAGTACGCGCTGCGCACGGAAAGGCCGTCCCATCCGCCACACCCGCTCGACCGACCACCGCGCCGCGTCCACCGGCATCTCGCGCCGCATACCGAGCGGTACCGCGATGTCCTGTCCGTGTACCAGCAGATCCATCAGCCGATCGAGGGCTGTCGTACCCACTGGGGTGTGGCGCAGTTCGATCACGGCGCGCAGTTCGGCGAGAAGAGCCTCGGACGAGCGGCGGTTCGCGTAGCGGACAGCGGTCGCGAAGCTCATCCGGTCGAGATCGCCGCGAGCGCGAAGCAGTTCCCACAGGATTTCGCCGGCTCCGGCGCGTGAGGTGAGCAGGATATGGGCGACGACGTCGCGGATCCGCCACCCGGCACACCATGATTGCCGATCCCACTGCTGTTCGGTCAACCCGTCCAGCAGCTCCGCCAGACTTCTGCGTTCGGCAGCGACGGCCGCCCAGACTTGTTCGCCGGAAGCGATCTCGGTGCTCACTGTCCTACTACCTCCTGTGCTCGATGGCCTCCGCTACGGTAGGAACTCCACCCGGGTGGAGGTTCCAGTAGAAGTGACTCACATCACAGACTTGCGCGGTGCGGTGGGCATCGGAGAAGCGTCGCGGCGCACCGGTCTCCCCGTCCGGACCATCCGGTTCTACTGCGACGAGGAGCTCCTGCCGACCCACCGCACCAGCGGCGGCCATCGGGTGTTCACCGCGGAATCCCTCACCCGATTGACGTCGATCCGGCGGTTGCGCGCCCTCGGCCTCGGCCTGTCCGTGATCGCCGCGATACTCGCCGACGAGGACGCCACCCGCGATGCCGTGGCCGGCGAGCGGGTGGCGGTGGAAGCCGAACTCGACGCGCTGTCGTGGCGGCACGCGGTGTTGCTCGCGCTCGAGGGGACCCGCGACGAGGATCGTACGGTGACGCTCGCGCGGCTCGCCGGGGTGGCCGAACGCGGGGCGGCCCGCGATGTACTCGTCGGATTCTGGCGTCGCGTCCTGGCCGCGATGCCACCGGGGCTCTTCGACGAGTTCGTGGCGATGGATATTCCGGCGGTACCGGCGACGCCTACCCCCGGACATGTTCTCGCGGTCGCCGAGCTGGCGGAATTGGCGCGGAGTCCGGAACTCGGGCGGGAGATATCCCGTCAGCTGTGGCTGTCCGATCGTGTGTCGATCCGCGACGAGCGGGCCCTGATCGCCGAACTGGCGCCCGCGCACACCGGCGCCGCGCAGCGCGTACTCGCCGGTGCCGACCCGGGGCCCGGCCCGGAATTGGACCTGTTCGTCGCCGCGCACGCCGCGGCCCGGGGCAGCCGGGACACTTCGGCCTTCCGTCGCAGGCTGGCGGACGGTGCGACCGGTCATCCCGCGGTTACTCGGTACTGGGCGCTGACCGCCCGGGCGCTCGGCACCCCGTATACCACCGGCACCACTCAGGAATGGCTGCACACCGCTCTCGCCCGGTCACTGGAGCCGCGCGGCGGGTGACCCAAGCCGACGCGCCGGCACCGTAGGGTGCGGTGGTTCCGCTACGGGCGCGACGCCGACAGCACTGCGCCGCACGAACCCGGTGGTTCGTGCGGCGCAGGATATGCGGAGCGGACGGGCGTCAGTTACCCGGGCGCGGGACGTCGCCGCGCCAGCCCCCGCTCTCCTGGGGCCTGGACTCGATGAAGTTCTTGAACCGCTCCAGATCGCCCTTGATCCGGCGATCCAGCAGGCCCGCCTTGTCGGCGACGTTCTCGGCGAATCCCTCCGGATCGATATCCATCTGGGTGATCACCCGGGTGGTCGAATCATCGATACGGTGGAAGGTCACGACACCGGCGTGTTCCGGACCGCTGTTCGAGCGCCAAGCGACCCGTTCCTCCGGATGCTGCTCGGTGATGGTGGCGTCGAATTCCCGATCGGCGGGGCCGATCTTGATCTTCCAATGCGTATGTGTGTCGTCGATCTGGTCGACTCGTTCGACGCCTTCCATGAACTTCGGGAACGACTCGAACTGCGTCCACTGGTTGTACGCGGTGCGGATCGGTACCTTGACCTCGGTGGACGCGGTGACAGTGCTCATGGGACAACAACCTCCCTCGGGTCCGGTACGACCGCTGCCGCCCGTAGTTCTGCGGCACCGGCCGGCCGGACAGTCGGCTTCGGTACGTCGAGCGGCTACCCCCGCCCCGGAGGCACAAACCCCGCTACCGAAGATCGACTCGGCGGATTGACCGGACGGATTCGGGGAAACCCGGGTTCGACAGGTACACAAACTCTTTCGAGGAGGTGGACCGTGAGCACCGTCGCCACGACACACAGGAACCGCCGAACAGCCGCCATGATGACGACCCGGTTCGGACGTCCGGGGTCCGCGCGCTCACTGCTGATCGCCTGGATGGCCCTCATGGCCTTCGTCAGCCTGGCACTGGCCCTGCTCTGACCGGCCGCCGGCACCCGCGGCGGGGTCAGTAGGCCCCGTCGCCCCGGGCGACCGCCCGCAGGGTGCGGGCAATGATCCGCAGGTCCAGCAGCATGGACCAGTTCTCCACATAGGAGATGTCCAGTTCCACCGATTCCTCGGGAGACAGGTCCGAGCGGCCGCTGACCTGCCACAGTCCGGTGATCCCAGGCCGTACCAGCAGTCGCCGGCGCATCACACCGTCGTAGGAATGGACCTCGCGGCGGACCTGCGGCCGCGGTCCGACGACGCTCATATCGCGGAACAGCACATTGAAGAACTGCGGCAGCTCGTCGAGGCTGTACCGGCGCAGGAACCTGCCCACCGGGGTCACCCGTGGATCGTCCTTGAGTTTGAAGAACAGCGGGTTGCCGCCGTGGGCGCTGATCAGTGCGGCGGCTTCCCGGTCGGCCCGCACATACATACTGCGGAACTTGATCATCCGGAACGGTTTACCGTCCATCCCGATCCGCTCCGACAGATAGAAGACCGGCCCGGCGCTGGTGAACTTGACGGCGGCGGCCAGCACCAGCAGTACCGGCGCGATCGCGGTGAGGACCAGGGCGGAGAAACACAGATCGAACACCGCCTTGCCGAACGAGAGCGCCCGATCGTACTGGGGCCGTTCGATGTGCAGCATCGGAATACCGGCCAGCACCTGGCTCGACATCCGGGTACCGGAGATGTCCATGATGCCGGGCGCGACGATGAGTTCGGTGCCGAACGCGTCGAGATCCCAGGCCAGCCGGCGGATATCGCGCGGGCCCAGCCGGTCGGTGGCCATGACGACCACGGTATCGGCGCCGCTGCGGCGGACCGCGCTGCGCACCGACCGGTCGTTGCCGACGATCGGGATTTCCCGCTGCCCGACGCGCAGTGCGGCGGGTTCGTCGAGGGCGTCCCCGGTGGGGGTGCAGACCCCGACCACGTGATAGCCGTGCATCTCCTGCGCGGACAGCGCGGTCGCGACGGCACGGGCGGCGTCCGGACTGCCGACGACCAGGACCGAGCGGCGATAGCGGCCCAGCGCCCGGCGCCGCACCGCGTGCGCGCGCCACAGCGCCCGGGTCGACATCAGGCCGAGCAGACCGAGCGGGAGCGCGATCACCAGGTGGGCGTGCGCGATATCGACGCGCAGGATCAGCGAGACGATCGCGATCGTGCCGAACAGCTGGAGAGTCGCCGAGAGCAGGCGGCGGTATTCGTCGGCGCCGGCACCCACGGTATGGGGGGACCGGGAGCCGTTCCAGCCCAGCAGAATCGACCATCCGGCCGCAATGCCGAGCGTGAGCGCGGTGGTACGCGGCTCGAATTCCCAGCCCAGGGAGCGCCCGGGCGCGATGCTGAACAGTTGCGCGCACAGAGCCGCCGCGGTGACCACCGCGATATCGGTCCGGGCGAGCCGGCGGACATATCCGGCCCGCCAGGAGTCCCGGTCACCGGGATTCGGCAGGTGCAAATCGACCGCGCCACCGACCACACGGAGATCCAGAACCATGAAACGTACCCGCTTGAACTTCGAACGACCGTGCCCCGGCTGTCGTGCGCGACAGCAGATCACACGCTTTTTCCAGGAAGCCCGGCCTTCATGACAGGAAGGCCGGGCCGATCTTGTTGCAGAAGTATTGCCCCCATCGACGCCGGGCACAAGTGCTGGAATCGGAATTCCCACCAGAGACGGTTCCGTACCGGCGCCGAATACCGGGAAAGGACCCATTTCGGTTGTCCACCATCGTTATCCGGGCACCGATCGTTACAGGGTTTGCTGAACATATGCCGTAGGTCACTTCTGCGCAAAAGTCCGCGCGGACCGTGTCGCAGATGCGCCGGATTGGTGCTATTTTTTCCGTCGATCGGCAGAGAGAAGATGCTTCTCGGGGCTGCGGGGCGCCGCCGATGTACGTGACCGTTCGAGTGGAGCCCGAGTGCATTGTCGTTTGTGTGAGTCGTCCCGGCTGGCCAGTGTCGTCGACCTGGGGGCGACACCTCCTTGCGAGAGTTTCCTCTCCGAGGAACAGCTAAACCTGCCGGAATCCACCTATCCGCTACATCTCCGGGTGTGCGCGGACTGTCTGCTGCTGCAGATACCGGCGCTCATCACGCCCGAGGAGACATTCACCGAATACGCCTACTTCTCGTCGTATTCCGAGTCCTGGATGCGGCACGCGCGCGAGTTCACCGGCGCGGCGGTCGCCCGGGTGGGTCTCGGCCCGGATTCGTTCATGGTGGAGGTCGCGAGCAACGACGGCTATCTGCTGCGCAATGTGGTGGCGGCCGGTATCCCCTGCCTTGGCATCGAGCCCTCGGCGAACGTCGGCGCGGCCGCGCGGACGGCCGGCGTGCCGACGCTGACCGAGTTCCTGACCGAGGACTCGGCCCGCCGGGTGCGCGCCGAATACGGTGCCGCGAACCTGGTGGTCGCGAACAATGTGTACGCCCACATCCCCGACCTGCGCGGTTTCACCCGCGCGCTACGCACGCTGGTCGCCGAGGACGGCTGGATCTCGATCGAGGTCCACCATGCGCTGAACCTCGTGCGGCACGGCCAGTTCGACACGATCTACCACGAGCACTTCCAGTACTACACCCTCGCCTCGGCGCAGCGGGCGCTGGCCACGGCCGGGCTGGCGGTCGCGGATGTGGAAACACTGCCGACCCACGGCGGATCGCTGCGCATCTGGGCGCGTCCCGAGGCGGTGGCCGAACCATCGCCGCGGGTCGCCGAACTGCTGGCGATCGAAGCGGATACCGGCCTGCACGCGATCGAGGGCTACCGGTCCCTGCGCGAACAGGCCGAACGGGTACGCCAGGATCTGCTGCGCTTCCTGCTCGACCAGAAGGCGGCCGGACGGCGGGTGGTCGGCTACGGCGCGCCCGGTAAGGGCAACACCCTGCTCAACTACTGCGGTATCCGCCCCGACCTGCTCGAGTACACGGTGGACCGCAATCCGTACAAGCACGGCCGATACACCCCGGGCACCCGCATACCGATCCATCCCCCGGAGCGGATCGACACCGACCGCCCCGATTTCGTGCTGGTGCTGCCGTGGAATCTGGAAACTGAACTCACCGCGCAGCTGCGCCATATCGGGGAATGGGGTGGACAGCTGGTGTTCCCGCTGCCCACCGTCCGGGTGGTCGCCCCGAGCCCGGCGGAGGTCGCCGCGCGATGAAGGTCGTGTTGTTCTGCGGTGGGTACGGAATGCGGATGCGCAGCGGGGAGAACGACAGCCCGCCCAAACCGATGCAGATGGTGGGCCCGCGGCCGCTGATCTGGCATGTCATGCGCTATTACGCGCATTTCGGGCATACCGAATTCATTCTCTGCCTGGGCTACGGCGCCCACCACATCAAGAATTTCTTCCTGACCTATCAGGAGACGATGTCCAACGATTTCGTCATCCGCGACGGCCGGGTCGAATTACTGCACTCCGATATCGCCGACTGGACCATCACCTTCGTCGATACCGGCCTGGAATCGGCCATCGGGGAAAGATTGCGCCGGGTGCGCCCCTACCTCGAGGGCGACGATATGTTCCTGGCCAACTACTCCGATGTGCTCACCGACGCCCCGCTGGATCTGATGATCGACCGGTTCACCGCGTCCGGCGCCGCCGCATCGATGATGATCGTGCCGCCGCAGTCGTCGTTCCACTGCGTGGATGTGCTGCCCAGTGGCGAGGTCAAGCAGATCACCGCGGTCGGCAAACTCCCGATCTGGGAGAACGGCGGCTATTTCGTACTCACCCAGGAGATCTTCGATCATCTGCCGGAAGGCGGCGACCTGGTGGAGGACAGCTGCGGGGCGCTGGCCGCGCTCGGCCGGCTCTACGGTTACCGGCACGACGGCTTCTGGAAACCGGCCGATACGTTCAAGGAACGCGCCGAACTCGACGCCGGATATCACCGGGGCGACCGCCCGTGGATGGTCTGGGAGCGGGCCGCTTCGTGATCACTCTCGCTCCCGCGCGACTCGGCGAGGTCGCGCTGCTCGGCGCGCACTGCGACGATATCGCCATCGGAATGGGCGCCACCCTGCTGACCCTGACCCGCGGAAATCCGGGACTACGCGTGCGGGCGCTCGTCCTGTCCGGCGGCGGCACCGCCCGCGCGTCGGAAGAGAACGCCGCCCTCGAACGTTTCTGCGCGGACGCCGAGCTGGACCTGACGGTGCTCGACGTGCCGGACGGGCGGGCTCCGGCGCACTGGGACCGGGTCAAGAGCGCGCTCGCCGAGTTCCGGCGCGATACCGACCCGGAGCTCGTCTTCGCCCCGCAGCGCGGCGACGCCCATCAAGACCACCGGCTGCTGGCCGAACTGGTGACCACGGAGTTCCGCGATCATCTGGTACTCGGCTACGAAATCCTCAAATGGGAGACCGATACGCCCCGGCCGGTCGTCCTGCATCCGGTGGCACCGGAGATCGCCGCGGAGAAGGCCCGGCTGCTGGCCGAATGCTATCCCTCGCAAGCGCACCGCGACTGGTTCGACGAGGCCGCGTTTCTCGGTCTGGCGCGGATCCGTGGCGTGCAGTGCCACAGCGAGTACGCGGAGGGGTTCGAACTGATCAAAGCCGTCCTCGATCTGGGAGGTGTGTAGGAGTGCGCGTTCTCGTCACCGGTCATCAGGGTTATCTCGGCACCGTCATGGTTCCGGTGCTGCGCGCCCGGGGGCACGAGGTGATCGGACTGGACGCCGGCTGGTTCGCCGACTGTGTCCTGGGCCCCGCCCCGCAGGACCCGCCGCAGCTGGCCGTGGACCTGCGGGATGTGACGATCGAGCAGCTCGAGGGCTTCGACGCCGTCGTGCATCTCGCGGCGCTGTCCAACGATCCGCTGGGCTCGTTGGTCCCCGAGATCACCCACGACATCAACCATCACGCGTCGGTGCGGCTGGCCCGACTGGCCAAAGAGGCCGGGGTGCGCCGCTTCCTGTACGCCTCCACCTGCTCGGTCTACGGCGCGGCCGGCGACGGACTGGTCGACGAGAGCGCACCGCTGCGCCCGCTCACCCCCTACGCGGAGAGCAAGGTGCGGGTGGAAGACGACCTGGTGGCAATGGCGGACGACCGTTTCGCACCGGTGTTCCTGCGCAATGCGACGGCGTTCGGCTTCTCGCCGCGGCTGCGCGCCGATATCGTGCTCAACAATCTGGTCGGCCACGCCGTACTCGACGGCGTGGTGAAAGTGCTCTCCGACGGCACGCCGTGGCGGCCGCTGGTGCACGCCGCGGATATCGCCGAAGCGTTCGCGGTCTGCCTGGAGGCGCCGGTCGCGGCGATTCACGCCCGGGCCTACAACATCGGCACCGAGTCCAACAACCGCACGGTCGCCGAGATCGCGCAGGCGGTCGCGGAGGTGGTGCCCGGCTCCGAGGTACTGATCACCGGGGAATCGGGGGCCGATCCGCGGTCCTACCGGGTCGACTTCGGCGCCGCGCGCCGGGACCTGGGGTTCGAGGCGCGCTGGACCATCCCCGAGGGGGCCGCGCAGCTGTACACCGAGTACACCGCCGGCGGACTGACCGCGGCCGATTTCTCGGGCCGGTTCGTACGTCTGGCGCGGTTGCGGCAACTGGGTGAGTCGGGCGCGGTGGACGAGACGCTGCGGCGGGTCAGGACCGGTGTGTGAGGTGTGTGGTGAGCAGTTCCCGCCAGCTGCCCGCGGCCCGGTCGCGGGCGGAGACCAGCGTGACCTCCTGCGGCCAGGTCAGTGCGAGATCGGGATCGTCGTAGGCGACGGCGAGGTCCTCGGCCGGATCGTGCGGTCGGTCGATGCGGTAGCACACGTCCGCGGTGTCGGTGAGCGCCTGGAAACCGTGCAGGAACCCCGCCGGCACGTAGAGATGCCGGAACTCCGCGTCGTCGAGCAGGAACGCCTGGCTGCGACCGAAGGTGGGCGAATCGGGCCGGATATCGACGAGAATGTCGTGCACCGCGCCATGCGCGCAGCGCACCAGTTTGGCCTCACCGCGCCCGCCGCGGCCGTGCATACCACGCACCACCCCGCGCGCCGACCGCGACTGCGAATCCTGCACGAACGCGGCGGACGCGCCGGGACCGAGATGGGCGTCGAAGATCTCGGTGTCGAAGGTACGGGTGAACAGGCCGCGGGCGTCGCGGAAGGGTTCGGGCACCAGGATCAGCACATCGGCGAGGTCCGCCTGTTCGATTCGCACCGGGTGATGGTGCCATGAGCGGATCCGATACGGCGCGCGGCGGCCGCGCGGCCCTGCTCGAACCGCCCCCGGCCGACCCACCGGGCTGCCGGGCCTGCCGCGGCACGGAGCTGGTGACGGTACTGGATCTCGGGGCGATGCCGGCGGCGGATCACTTTCCGCCGGCCGACACCACCCCGCGGCCGGACGAGGCCGCCCACCCGCTGGCGATGGTGGTCTGCCGCGGCTGCGGGCTGGCGCAACTGGCACACGACGACACGGTCACCGCCGAACCGCGCGGCGTGGAGCCGCGCGCACTGCGCGAACAGGCCGCCGCCGCGGTGCGGCGGGTCGCCGGCGCCGGTCTGCTGCGGGGCCGGACCGTGCGCGAGTTCGCCAGCCCGCACGGGGGCAGCTGGCTGGAGTTGCTGGCCGAGCGCGGGTTCGCCGTCTCCGCCGGGCCCGCCGATGTGGTGCTGGATTCGTTCGGTCTCATGCACGAGCGCGATCAGGCGGCGGCCGTGGCCGGCCGGGCGGCGGCCACCGCGCCCGCCGGGGTGCTGCTGCTGCAGTACCACCCGCTGCACACGATCGTGACGCAGGGCCAGTGGAACGCGCTGCGGCACGGCCATTTCGCGTACTACTCCCTGCCCGCACTGCGTGCGCTGCTGCGCGGCGCCGGGATGTCGGTGGTGGACGCGTGGGATTTCGACCTGTACGGGGGCACGGTGCTGCTGGCGGCGGTGCACGGCACCGCCGAACCCGGTGCGGCGGTATGGCGGATCCTGGACAGAGAGGCCGGCACGGCCGACCCGGATGTGCTGCGCGGTCTGCAACGAGCGGCCGACCGGCACACCGAGAGCCTGCGCGCCACCCTGGAATCCGCGGCGGCACGCGGCGAGCGCGTGTACGCCTACGGAGCGGCCTCGCGCGCGGTGGCGTTGTTCTGCCGTGCGGGGGTGCGGCGGGAACTGCTGGCGGGGGTTGCCGATGCGGCACCGGCCAAACAGGGCCGGCGGATGCCGGGGACGGATGTGCCGATCATCGCCCCCGCCGACCTCGTCACCGCCCGGCCGGATCGAGTGCTGCTGACGGTGCCCGACCTGCTCCCCGAGGTATCCGAGCGGTTCCCCGAATTGGCCGGACGCTGGTTCACCGACGATCCGGCCGAACCGGCGCGGGAGCGGCCCATCCGGTAGTACCCCCAGCCCGCGGGCGTGCGGACCACTGCTCCTTCGCACCCCGGACGGTTCCGCGAAACCACACGTTCCGGCGATCGGACCAACCGATCCACGGGCAGAAAACCGTTGCCTCGGATACGCCGTCATCCCCCGGCGTATCCCCTTCCATTCCATCGAAAGGATCACCAGTGGTCAGCGTGTCGATCTGTGTCCCGGCCTACGAGGCCGCGCGGACACTCGAACAGACGCTGCGTTCGATTCTGAGTCAGGACGTCGACTTCGAACTGGTGGTGCTCGACAACGCGAGCACCGACGCCACCGGCGAGATCGCCGCGTCCTTCCACGATCCGCGGATCCGGGTGGAACGCAACGCCACCACGCTGGCCATCGGCGACAACTGGAATCGCGCCATCGCGCTGTCCACCGGAGAGCTGGTGAAAGTGGTGTGCGCCGACGATATCCTGTTGCCCGGTTCGCTCGCGGCGCAGCTCGAGGTGATGGCCGATCCGGCATTCGCCATCAGCTCGAGCCGATTCCAGGTGATCGACGAACAGGGCGAGCTGGTGGAGACCGGTCTGGGCCTGCCGGGTCTGGACGGGGTCCGCACCTCCCGGGCACTGGCCCGCACCATTGTGCGCCGCGGACCCGCCGAATTCGGTCCCACCGCCGCGGCGATGTTCCGGCGCGCACACTTCGACCGGGTCGGCGGACTGCGCGGGGACCTGGTGTTCCCGATGGATGTCGACCTTTTCGCGCGGGTCGGGCAGTTCGGATTGTTCTTCGGCCTGACCGAGGTGGCGGCGGCCTGGCGGGCGTCGTCGTTCAATCTCTGCGCGCGCACCTCGACGGTGAGCAAACTCAGCGAAACCCTGCGGTTCCACCACCGTCTGGCCCGGGACTGCCCGCCGCTGGTCTCGCCGCTGGATGTGACCATCGGCGATCTGCGGCTGGCGCGGACGGCACTGGAACGGTTGCGGGTGCGGGCGGGGCAGTTCGCCCGGGCCCGGATCGGGTCGCGCCGATGAGCGCGCCGGCCGCGGTGCCGCGGGTCCATATGACCGGATCGGAGTGGTTCGGGGCCGCGGCGGGCGGGCTGAACCGCTACTTCACCGATCTCTTCGCGGCGCTGGCCGACCGGCCCGACGTCGAGGTCTCGGCCGCCGCGTTCGGTGACGCACCGGCGGGCGGGCGGTCGTGGGGACCGGTCGGGGGCTCCACATGGCATCGCGCGCGCACCGCGTTCCGGGACGACCGGCCCGCCGCGTCCGGCCGGGCGACCGTACTGGACCGGCATTTCGCGCTGTACGGACCGCCCGATGCCCGCACACGGCACCTGGTGGTGCATTTCCACGGGCCGTGGGCGGCGGAGAGCCGGGCGGCCGGCGGCAGTGCGCTGGCCGCCGGCGCGAAATACGCCCTGGAACGGTTGCGCGCCCGGCCGGCCGACCGGTTCGTCGTCCTGTCCGAGCACTTCCGGGACCTGCTGGTGCACGACTACCGGGTGCGACCGGAGCGAGTGGCGGTGATCGCGCCGGGTGTCGACCTGGACCGGTTCCGCCCCGCTCCGCTGCCCGGCGACGCCGCGCCGCTGGTGCTCTGCGTCCGCCGGCTGGAACACCGGATGGGTATCGATGTCCTGCTGCGGGCCTGGCCCGCGGTGCGGGCCGCCCACCCGGAGGCCCGGTTGGTACTGGTCGGCACCGGTACGGCCGAGGCGTCTCTGCGGGAACAGGCGCGCGATCTGGGGTCGAGTGTCACCTTCACCGGCCGGGTCACCGACGCCGAACTCACCGGCTGGTACCGGCGGGCCACGGTCACCGTGGTGCCGTCGGTGGCGCTGGAGGGTTTCGGGCTCATCGCGCTGGAATCGCTGGCGGCAGGCCGCGCGCCGGTCGTCACCGCGTGCGGCGGCCTGCCGGATTCGGTCCGCGGCCTGGACCCGTCGCTGATCGTCGCCCCGGGCGAGGCCGGCGCGCTGGCCGCCCGGCTGGCCGCCGCGCTCGACGGCACGGTCCCCGACCCCGGCCGCTGCCGGGCGCATGCCGAAACCTTCTCGTGGTCGGCGGCCGCCGACCGGCATATCGCCCTCTACCGGGAGCTGACCGGATGATCCGCGCCGTGTTCCTCTCCCATACCGCTGAGCCCTCCGGCGCCGAACTCGCGACACTGCGGCTGCTGACCGCCTTGCGCGCGGGCGGCACGGTGGACGCGTCGATGCTGCTCACCGCCCCCGGGCCGCTGGTCGACCGGTTTCGCGCCCACCGGATACCGGTCACCGTATGCGGCAACGCATTCGACAGCCGCTCGCTCACCGTCGACGGTTCCGGACCGCTGCGGTTGCTCAGCGGGGCGGCCGGCCTGATACGGCTCGGCGCCCGCCTCGGGACGATCGTCCGGACCGAAGGCGCCGATGTGGTGGTCGCCCAGAGCACGAAGGCGCTGCTGATGGGCGCCGTGGCCGCCCGGCGCGCCGGAGTGCCTCTGGTCTGGCAGGTCCACGACCGGGTCAGCGGCGAATATTTCGGCCGTGTCCTGGCGTTCGTGCTGCGGATGCTGGGCTGGACGGTCGCGCGCGGCCTCGTCGCCAACAGCCGGTCCACCCTGCGCACCCTCTACACCGGGGGCCGGGTCGCGGTGATCGCCCATCCAGGCGTCGAGCCCCTCGCGGCCCCGCACCGGGCGGCCCAGCGTGATCCGGACGCGGTGCGGATCACCATGGTCGGACGCCTCACTCCGTGGAAGGGGCAGGAGATCCTGCTGCGCGCACTTCCCCTGCTGCGCCACCGGCCGGCCACCGTCCAGTTGGTAGGTGGCACATTCTTCGGCGAGCAGGACTACCGCGCGCACCTGGAGCGGACGGCCGCCGCGCTCGGACTGCCGGTCGAATTCACCGGTCACGTCGACGATCCGGGCGCCTACTTCGCTCGCGCCGATATCGCGGTGCACTGTTCGGTGCTCGCCGAACCCTTCGGACAGGTGGTGGTGGAAGCCATGGCCGCCGGGTGTGCGGTCGTGGCGGCGGACGCGGGCGGCCCGGCCGAGATCCTGCGGTCCGAGGTCGACGGTCTGCTGACCCCACCCGGCGACCCCGCCGCGCTCGCGGCCGCACTGGATCGGCTCATCGCCGACCCGGCCCTGCGCACCCGGCTGGGTGCGGCAGCACGGGAACGCAGCGCCGAGTTCGGGATCGCGGCCACCGCCCGGGCGGTCACCGGGGTACTGGAACAGGTCACCGGCCGGCGGGCGGTGCGCGCACGATGAATCCCGCCGATCCGCACACCATTCCGATCCGTATCGTCCACCGCCACTATCCGGTGTCGATGGACGGTCTGCGCGTTCCCGACTACGACCTGCCGACCGAGATCATTCCGGCCTTCGCCGACTGGCCGACCGAGAAACTCCCGCTGATCACGACGATCCCGCCGGCGGAGACGGCGCCGCGGACCAAGGCGGCCCGACTGCGGGAACTGGCGACGGTCCTGCGCGATATCGCCTACGTCAGCTTCGGCAAGTACGGCCAGTACCTGGTCACGGTGGCGACCCTGCCGCTGATCGCGCGGTTGCTCGGCGCCTCCGGGATGGGACTGCTGGCCATCGGGATGTCGGCGTACTTCCTCGGCTCGCTGATCGTCGACCTGGGTATCACCTCCTATCTGGCCGCCCGCATCCAGGAGTCGGGTACCGACCGGGAGGTCGTGAACCACACCCGCGGCACCTACCTGGCGATCCGCGGCGGCATCCTCGGCGTGCTCGCGGTGGCGCTGGTGACGGCGGTGCCCGCGGGCGCACCGGACTATCTGGGCATGGTGCTGCTGGGGTTGTTCGTCGGCGGCTTCTGGTCGATGTCGGAGGACTGGGTGCTGATCGGCCAGGGCCGCTTCGGTGCGTCCACGCTGTACCAATCGATCGCCCGCGTGGGTTATCTCATCGCGCTGCTGACCCTGCTGCCCCGGTTTCCGACCGCCGCCATGGCCATGCTGTGCCTGCTCGCCTCCTCGGTGATCAGCCTGGCGCTGACCTGGTGGGACACCTGGCGTGCGTTCGGTCCGCCCAGCCGTCCGCGCGGGGCGTGGAAACTGATCCGCGCGGCACTGCCCGTCGTGACGGGAAGGCTGCTGACCACCAGTTACGGGCAGGGCGCGGCCGCCGTCTACGGCGCGGTGCTGAACGCGGCGTCGCTCGGGCTGTACTCCGCCGCGGACCGGTTGGTGCGGGCGGTGCAGTCGCTGCTGGACCCGATCGGTTTCGCGCTGCTGCCGCGGATGGCCAAACGGAGTGGCGAGGAACGGTTCTGGCCGGACGCGCTCCGCGCGCTCGGGCTCTGTGTGGCGGCGGCGTGCGTCGCGACCGCGGCGCTGTGGGTGGCGGCGCCGCTGGTCATCGGGCTGGTGTTCGGTGACGAGTTCGGCGGCGCGGCCGGTGTACTGCGGCTCGAGGCGCTGATCCTGCCGGCCACCACCGTCACCTCGTTCGTCACCACCGCGATCCTGCCGGTCCGGCAGGACACCGTCGGAGTGCTGATCGGTTCGGCCACCGGCACCGTCGTGGCGGGTTGCGCGCTGCTGCTCACCCTGCGCACCCATTCGGTGTGGACGCTGGCGGCCGGGATCGTGGCCGCGGAATTCGCGGTGGCGATCTGGTATCTCGCGCGGATGCGCGCACTGATCGTGCGGGAACGCACCGCGGGCGCTGCGCAGCCCGCCGGTGCGCAGAGGAGAGGGACGCGATGAGGATTCTGTTCGTCGGCGACGACTGGCTGGGCAGCAACGCCCGCTCGCTCGCCGAGGGGTTCCGCCGACTCGGCCACGAGGTGATCGTGGTCGACTCCACCCCGGTGACCCTGCCGCCGCGGCTGGCGCCGTCGTGGCTGTACGCGAAAACCGGTGAGCGCCGGGCGCCGTGGACGGTGGACCGGGTGCACACCCGGCTGGAGCGAGCCGCCGCCGAACTGCATCCGGACCTGGTGTTCGGTTTCAAATCGGTGTATCTCGACCAGTCCCGGCTGCTGGAGATCCCGGCGGCGCACCATGTGCACTACAGCCCCGACGATGTCTCGAATCCGGCCAACACCACCGCGGATTATCTCGCGCACGAGTCCGAATGGGACATGGTGGTCACCACCAAACGCCACAACCTGCCCGAACTCACCGGCCGCGGCGTCTCCCGGACCCTGTTCGTGCGCAGCGCCTACGATCCGGCCTGGCATCATCCCGCGGCCCGGCGTGGAACCCGGCAGTTCCTGGTCGGTTTCATCGGCGCCTGCCGCCCGGACCGGCGGCCCGGCATGGTCTCCCTGGCCCGCACCTACGGGTCCCAGCTGCTGGTGCGCGGGCCGGGCTGGCGTCGGGTACGCCAGTTGCAGACCACCCGCGCCGCGGTCGCGGGACCGGTGTACGGCGAGGATTTCGCGATCGCGGTGGCGTCGGTGACGGCGAACCTGGTGCTGCTCAACTCCGCCAACCGCGATACCCACACCTGCCGCACCTTCGAGGTGCCGGCGTCGGGCGGGTTGTTCGTCGGTGAACGCACCGACGAACACGCCGAACTGCTCGACGACGGCACCGAGGCCTTCCTGTTCTCCAGCCGCGACGAGCTCGACGAGATCCTGGAACGCTGCGCGCTGTATCCGGATCAGGCGGCCAAGACCGCCGAGGCCGGGTACCGCCGGATCGTCGAGGGCGGTCACACCTATACCGACCGGGCGAAGGAGATCCTGCGTGCGCTGGACTGAACCGCCGACCGCGCGACGGTGCCGATGGTGATCCCGGACCTCATCACCTCGAACGGGCCGCTGCTGGTCGTCGTCGCGGCGCTGGCGACCATGGTGTGCGCCGCCCTGCTCACCCACGGCGTCCTACGGGTGCTGCTGATCGCCCAGGCGGTGTACTGGGCGATGTCCTACGTCGCGCGCCCGGTGGTGCTGCTGACCGTACGACCCGACCCGCATTTCGGTGACAATGTCGCCGACCCGCGGCTGGCCGAAATCGGATACGACGTGGGGATCGAGGCCGCGTTGCGTCCGGTGGCGTTCGGTCTCACCGTCTACGCGCTGATCGTGCTGGTTTTCGCGCTGTGGACCCGGAGCCGGCCCCGGCCGGGGCGGGCGCCGCTGGCCGGCGATCCGGATCTGATCGCGACCCTGTGGGTCCTCTACGTCCTGGGCACCTTCGCCCGGCTGCTCAGTGTGGCCACCGGCGCCGCCGGCCAGGCCGGCGATGTGCAGAGCGCCTCACCGGTGCTGAGCCTGCTCACCATGCCCGCCATCCTGGGCGCGATCGGACTGATCGTCTTCGCCCGGCCGCCTCGGCAGTCCGGCACCATCGCGGTGCTGGGCGTGCTGATGGCCGGCGAACTGTGGTGGACCATGGCCACGGAATCGAAAACGCCGATCCTGGGGGCCGCGCTGGCAGTCGCGGTGCGTTTCGCGCTCACCGGCTGGACCCGGGGCAAAGTGCTCGGTATCGGGGCGGTCTCGGTGACCGGTATCGCCGGCTTCGACTGGCTGCAGTCACTGAAGACCTCACCGTATCTGCGCGCCGAAGCGGCCGCCGTGGACGGGGCCTACCCCGAGAGCGTGCGCCCGTTCCTGAGTCTGCTGCGCCGATTCGACCTGCTCGAAGCCGCCACCGACGCCTACTACGTGGGGCCGAACACGTGGTTGAGCCCCGGCGAGGTGGTCGGACACCTGGCGCGCAGCATGGTGCCGGCGCAACTGCTGGCCGAGGAGAAGCTGCACGCCGGAACCGCCTGGGCGAGCGAGGTACGTGGCGCCTCGGTGGATATGAGCCAGGTATCGGTATCGCTGGCCGAGGGCAATATCAGCGAGGGCTACGTGATCGGCGGCCTGCCGGGGGTCGTCGTCGGAGTCGCGTTCACCGCGGTGGTCCTGGTGGGCTGGGCGCGGTCGCTGTATGCGCGGCATCTGGTGCCGGTGCTGTTCGGTGTCGCGCTGATCGAGGTGCCGGTCGTCTTCGAACGCGGCATGCTCGGCAGCGCCGAAACTCTCGGAAAATATCTCCAGGTCGTGGTGCTGGCCTGGCTGGTCCGGCTGGCCGTGGGCCAGTGGCGGCGCATACACGGACCGCCCGGGCCGCCCGGTGAACCCGATGGACAACCACCGGCCGGACCCGTCGCGGTACCGGTCGGCGCAAGCGTGGGAAGTGAAGGAAAACAATGATGGAACTGCCCGACTACTTGCGCCTGCTGCGCCGCTACTGGGCGGTGCTGCTGGCGGGTGTGGCGCTGGGCGTGGGACTGGCGGCGTATCAGGTCGAATCGACGCCGACCACCTATACGGCCACCAGTACCCTGTACGTATCGATGGCCACCGGTACCTCGGTGGCCGATTCCTACCAGGGCGGGCTGGCCGCTCAGCAGCGAGTGCGGTCCTATCTCGAGCTCGTCACCAGCGACCATGTGGTGGACCGGGTCATCGGCCAGCTCGGACTGAACCTGGACCGCGACGAACTACGCGCCGCGATCGCCGCCGACACCCCGCCGGCCACCTCACTGCTGCGGGTCTCGGTGACCGACGAGGATCCCGAGACCAGCCGGGTGCTCACCGACCAGGTGGTCGCCCAGTTCCGCGCGCTGGTCGACGAACTGGAGACCATCGAGGTCACGGCCGCCCCCGCCGCACGCGTCGCGGTCGTCGACGCGGCGCAGGCGCCCGTCGAGGCGAGTGGCCCGGGCGGGTCCCGGTTGTACGCGGTCGGCGCACTCGCCGGCCTGCTGCTCGGTGCGGGCCTCGCCTACCTGCTGGATCGGCTGAACACCCGGGTCCGCGACAGCGCGGAACTCGCGGCGCTGGGACAGCCGGTGCTGGGCACGGTCGCGCCGGGCACCGACCGGGAGCCGGCCGAGCTGCGGGCGCTGCGGGCCCGCCTGCCCGAGGCGAAACCGCTGATCTTCACGGCACTGGACGCGAATCCCGAACCCGCCCTTGTCCTCGGCGCGGCCTCGGTACTCGGCGCCACCGGCGCACAGGTCCTGGTGATCGATGCGAACACGACCGGTCACGGTGTCTCGGCGCTGCTGCCCGAATCCGCACTCCAGTCGCCCGCGCCGACCGGTGACTGGCCGGTCCGGGACGGAAAGCAGGCCCGCGAGCTGGTGACCGCCGCGTCCGGCCGCACCTCCGCGGCGATCCGCGGGGAGATCTTCGACCCGCCGACGGTGAAACTCGATCTGCGGGGCAAGCCGGCCGCGGCGCTCGACGAGCTGCCGGCGCCCGCGCCGGCGGTCCCCACCGAGACGGGCGCCCGGGCGGCGGACGGGCTGGCCGCCGTCCTGCGTGAGGACGTCCATCTCGACGAGGCCTTCGTGGCCTGGCCGCAGCGATCGGTGGTCGTGCTGGCCCTGGGCAGCCCCGACGAACGGACACCGGATCTGCTGGCCTCCGCGCGCTTCGAGGCGATTCTCGGCGAGGTCGCGAAACGCTTCGACCGCGTGATCGTCGATGTCGCCGCTGCCGACGCCCCGGCCGTGGCGGCCAAGGCGGCGGGCACCGTCGCGGTGGTGCGGCTCGGCAGCGGCCGGCGCGACCGGATCGAGTCGGCGCTCACCGCGCTGACCGCGGCCGGTGCCACCGTCTCCGGGGTGGTCGCGGTGGCGCCCCGCCGGACCTGGTGGCGGCGCTCGTGAGCGAACATCGAGCGCACCGTGACGACGGAAAGCGGCGGATCCAGCGGCGCGATCTGCTCGCGGCGAGCCTGGGCGCCGCCGGAATCGGCGCCGTCACGGTCCCGTTGGTCGCGTCGGGCCCGCCCGCGCCCATCGTGCTGGCGACCGGCACCGCCTCGCCGACCGTGCGCGATATCCGCGCGTTCGGGGCGGTCGGCGACGGGCAAGCCGACGATACCGAGGCGCTGGCCGCCGCGTGCCGCACCGACGGCGCCCCACCGGTGGTGTATCTACCCGCCGGCGAGTACCGGGTCACCGCCTGGCCCGATCTGCCCGACCATTCCGTCGTCTACGGCGACGGCGCCGATGTGACCACGGTGTTCTGCGACCAGGACACCACTCTGGTCGATCTGGAGGGCAAACAGCGGGTCCGTTTCGCGCGCATGGGGTTCTATCTGTCCGGGCCGCAGGCCACCGCGGTCCGGCTCACCGAATGCTTCCGCTGCAGTTTCGATACCGTCCTCATCCGCGGCAACCATCTCGCCGACAACTATCCCCGCTACGCCGCGCAGACAGGTGTGGTGCTGGAGGCGAACACCGGCGGCACCTCGTTCATCGACTGCGATATCAACAATTTCGGTGTCGGGCTGGCCACCTCCTGTATCCAGAATTACGTCACCTCCTCGAAGTTCTCCGGTAATCGCATCGGGGTGCTCGGCACCGGCAACGACCACAACGCCGGATTGTCGCTCGCCAATGTCGAATTCGTCTCCGACAACGACCCGGCGACCACCGACCGTCACCTGTTCGTCGACGGCGCGGCCAACAACTGGTGGCTCACCAATGTGTGGTTCGAGGGCGCCGATATCGCGGTGCAGGTCGGCGCCGCGGGCAAGGGCGGCCCGTCCCAGTTCGGCATGGTCAACTGCAAGGTCGCGGCGCGCTCGTGCGATATCGACCTGATCTATTGCCGGCAGCCGTATCTGGCGAATATCGCCTTCGACGCCGACCCCGGCGGCAGCCCGGCCGAACTGCGGATCGCCGAGGCCGGGTGCCCGGAGGGTATCGCGGTGAATCTGATCTCCGGCGCGGGCACCGAGATCGGCCCGCGGGTGTTCCCCAGCAACTGGCAGGTCCTGGGCCGCGGTCAGACCCACCGGCCGACATTCACCGGCCCGGTCACCGCCCGCGCCGAGGGCGCGGAGGAGATCCTGCGTGCCGTCGCCCCCGACGGTGCGGGCCTGGCCTCGGTACTGGCCAGTGGGGCGTGGTTGTCCGACCACGCCGACGCCGGTGTCGTCCTACGGGATCCAGAAGGCGGGTACTGGCGCCTCGTGGTCGCCCCCGACGGCGCCCTGCGCACCGCGCCGCTGGGCCGCGACCGCCCGGTGCGCTGAGATGACCGCACCTATCCCGGGCACCCGCCGCCGGCGGTGGCGGGTGCCGGTCGCCCTCCTCGTCCTGGCGACCCTGGCGGCGGTCGCCGGATGGCCGGTGTTCGTCCGGCCACAGGTGGATCCGCTCCGCCGCGCCGACGCCATCGTGGTGCTCGGCGGGACCCCGTACGAACGATTCGATGTCGGCCTCGAACTGGCCCGGCAACAGTGGGCGCCGGAGTTGCTGATCGCCGCGTCGACCGGACTCGACGATCCCCGGATGGACCGATACTGCCGTACCGGATATCCGTTCCGGGTCACCTGTTTCGAACCCCACCCGTGGACCACCCGCGGGGAAGCCCAGGAGATCCGCCGCCGGGCGGAGGCGGGCGGCTGGCGGCACATCATCGTCGTCACCTTCACCCCGCATGTCTCCCGGGCCCGCTATATCGTCGGCCGCTGCTTCGACGGTGAACTCACCATGATCGCCAGCCCGAGCCGTACCGACCCCGTGTTCCAGGCCTGGATGTATGTGCGGCAGACCGCCGGATACCTCAAGGCCTTCACCGAATCCGGCTGCTGAGCCGCGAAGGAGCGAGTGTGATCACCGATTTCGGCCGCAGCGCCGGCGTCCAGGCGCGGCTGCACGACCTGGTGCCCGGCGGCGCGCACACCTATGCCCGCGGCGCCGACCAGTACCCCGAGCATATGGCACCGGTACTGGTGCGCGGACAGGGCTGCCGGGTCACCGATTGCGACGGTAACGAATTCGTGGAGTACGGGATGGGGCTGCGATCGGTGACGCTCGGGCACGGCTACCGCCCGGTCGTCGACGCGGTGACCGCCGCCGTCGCCGACGGCGTCAGCTTCTCCCGGCCCACGGTCACCGAACTGGCCGCCGCCGAGGATTTCCTGGCACTGGTCCCCGGCGCGGATATGGTGAAATTCGCCAAGAACGGCTCCGATGCCACCACCGCAGCGGTGCGGCTGGCACGCGCGGTGACCGACCGGATCACCGTCGCCGTCTGCGCCCAGCCCTTCTTCTCCGTCGACGACTGGTTCATCGGGACCACCGCCATGTCGGCCGGAATCCCACCCCAGCCGACCGTCTCCTTCCCCTACGCCGACCTGCCCGCCCTGGAACAGGTGCTGGCCGGGCGCGAGATCGCCTGCGTGGTCATGGAAGCCGCGACCGCACTGCAGGAACCGCCGCCCGGCTATCTGCTCGGCGTGCGAGAGCTGTGCGACCGTTACGGAACGCTGCTGGTGTTCGACGAGATGATCACCGGGTTCCGGTGGGCGGCCGGCGGGGCGCAGCAGGTGTACGGCGTGGTGCCGGATCTGTCATGCTGGGGCAAGGCGATGGGTAACGGTTTCCCGATCGCCGCCCTCGCCGGGCGCCGGGAATACCTCGAACTGGGCGGTTTGCGGACCGACGCGGACCGGGTGTTCCTGCTCTCGACCACCCACGGCCCGGAAACCGGTGGGCTGGCCGCCTTCCGGGCCGTCGTCCACGCCTACGCCACCACCGACCCGGTGGGCCGGATGGAGGCCGCCGGCCGGCGGCTGCGGACGGGGATCGAGGAGATCACCGCCGGACTGGGTATCGGCGACCGGTTGTGTCTCGCCGGACGCCCGTCGTGCCTGCTGTTCCGGACACTCGATCCGGACGGCAACCCGTCCCAGGAGTTCCGCACGCTCTTCCTGCAGGAGTTGCTGCGACACGGCGTACTCGGGCAATCGTTCGTCACCTCCGCCGCGCATACCGACCGCGATATCGACCACACGATCGAGTCGTGCCGCCACGCCGCCGCGGTCTACCGACGGGCCCTCGACCAGGGCACGGTCACCGGCCTGCTCGAAGGCCGCCCGGTGGCCCCCGCGCTGCGCGCCCACGCGGCACCCCGCCGGCTGCTCACCGAGGCCGCCCGGTGACCGCGAACGCTGCCACCCCCGGCCCGGCCACCCACCCCGACTCCAGCGAACGGCCAATGGCGACCGATCGGCCGGGCGGCCCCCGGCTGGCGATCGTGCACGAACGGTTCACCGAATACGGCGGTTCGGAAGCGGTCGTCGGTGAACTGTGCCGGACCTGGCCCGACGCCCGAGTGTTCGCGCCGATCGTCGATCCCGCCGCCGCCCCGGCGATCGCGCATCCACCGTGGGACACCGTCTCCGGAACCCGGTTGTCCCGCCTCTACGCGCTCACCGGAAAACGTTCCCACGCACCACTGCTGCCGCTGGTACCGCGCGCGCTGCGCCGGCTCCCTCTGCGCGCGGAGTACGACGCGGTGGTGGTCAGCCATCATGCCTTCGCGACCCAGGCGGTCTTCGCCACCGACGCGCCCGTCATCGCCTACGTACACAGCCCCGCGCGCTGGGCATGGGATCCCGCGTTCCGGGCCCGGGAAGCCGACGGCCCCGCGGGGCGCGCCGCGCTCGCCGCGCTCGGCGTGCTGGCCCGGCGCACCGAAACCGCCGCGGCGCCCCGGCTGGCGGCCGTGATAGCCAATTCCCGCGCGGTGGCCGACCGGGTCCGGGACTGGTGGGGGCTGCCCGCCTCGGTCGTGTATCCCCCGGTGCACCTGGACCGCTTCGCCGCGGACCCGGCGGTACCGCGTGAGGATTTCCTGCTGTTCGCCGGCCGGCTGGTCCCCTACAAACGTCCCGACCTGGCCATCCGTGCCGCCCAGCGGGCCGGCCTGCGCCTGGTGGTGGTCGGCGACGGCCGGTACCGCCGCCGGCTCGAGGCGCTCGCCGGTCCGGAGACCACCTTCCTGGGCGCCGCCCCGGACGCTGTCCTGGCCGATATGTACCGCCGCTGCCGCGCCCTGCTCATGCCCGGGGTGGAGGATTTCGGAATCGTGCCGGTGGAAGCGATGGCCTGCGGGGCGCCCGTCCTGGCGGTCGGGGCAGGTGGCGCCCTGGACACCGTGCTCCCCGGGCACACCGGCGGACATATCGCGGGCGGAACCGACGAGGAGGTGATCGACGGTTTCGCGGCCGCCCTGCGCGACCCGTCCACCACCGATCTGAACCCGGCCCGGATCCGTGCTCACGCGGAAACATTCGCTCCCCCGGTGTTCCGGGCCCGCATGGCGGATTCCGTCCACCGAGTACTCGAAACCCCGGCCCTGACGCCTGTGCTGCCGGACCGCTCCGGCTCCGATCTGCCTTCCGATACTATTCGTCGACCCGATCACGAAAAGGCGCGTACCAATCCCGGGGACGCCCCTGGATCTCCCGTAACTCCCCGACCGTATCGTTGACGATCGCGAAACTGGTGAAGGTGAGTGGATAGTATTCCGGCGCCATGGCGTCCCGGCGGGTCAGCACGCGCAGCTCACCCCCGGTTCCTCCGTACGTTTCCAGAACCGCCCGGAAACCGGCCTTCTCGTCCTGATGCACCGCCAGGGTCTGCCGTGCGCGGGGTGCCGCGAAGGTGAGACGCCACACCGTCTCCCACCGGCCGTCGTCGTATCGCGCGCGGCTGCCCCACACCGTGGGGCGCAGGTCGGCGGCGGAATACGCGGGCGGTTCTTCTGTCATATTTCGGGAGTCACTTTCGTGATCCATTCCATCTGGTCGTTCAGCAGGTGGAACGACCACGGATGGAAAATGGTTTCGTCCGGTACACCGTGTCCGACCGGCCGGACCGTGATCAATCCCTGCTCGACCAACTCCTGATAGGCGGATTCCGGCAGTCGGCCGACCAATACAGTAGACGGAGAATCTCCGGTGCTGTGCCGCAGACCCCATTCGTAGGCGGCCTGGAAGCCCGGCGACTGCCCGTTCTCCACCTCGTGCGTGAAGAACGCGCCGGGCCGGCCCATCGCGCCACCCGCCGAGGCCGTGCGGGCCACCTCCGATTTGAGCCCGTATACCGAGATGTAATCCGCGTGGGCGGCAGAGGTGCCGTGTGCGAAATCCCGGTGCGTCCGCACCGGTGCGCATTCGTCCGGCACCAGTCCCGTGGGGTCGCACCACACGACGGGATTGTGCGGATAGGTGACCGGATTGGGCGCCGGCACCGGACCCAGCGGATCCCGTGTGAGATACCGTCCGGTCGCGGGATCGTAGGTGCGGTGCAGGTTGTAGTGCAGACCGCTCTCGGGATCGTACTGCTGTCCGGGAAATCGCAGCGGCGTATCCGTGCTCCCCGACCAGGTCGTCTCACCCCACAGGGTGCCCGTCGCGGCGGCGGCGACCTGCCCGGACGCAGCCACCAACCGGATCGGCGCGCCGACGAGGTCGGTCACCACGGCCACGAACTCGCGGTCGGCCGCCGCCCGGTCGACGATCTGGGTGAGCGGGATATGGGTGCCGGGCCGGTAGGACCAGTGCGTGGTGGTGTCCTCGGTCGTCTGCTCGGTCACCCGGTTCCCGTCCCAGGCGTAGTGGGTCCGTCCGAGCACGGTTCCGTCGTCGGCGAGTCGTAGCTTCGCCACCCGCCGCCCCAGCGCGTCATAGCCGTAGCGCCAGCGCTCACCGGCCTCGGTGCGCAACTCGGTCAGCTGGTCGAATGCGTCGTACCGGTAGTGCCGGATCGCCGGCGGGCGAGAGGGCCGGGCGGTGGCGGTGCGAACCAGGCGGCCGGCGGCGTCGTAGTGGAACCGGGTACGGCCGCGACGAACCAGCCGGTTCTTCCGGTACTCGCGCCGCGCACGGCCGTCGGCCGGGTCCGGCGCGACGTCGACGCGGGAGGAGACCGGTGCGGAAGTCGCCCCGTCCGCCGCGGCGGACAAGATATTGCCGAGCAGGTCGTAGCCGTACTGTTCGACGACCCGGTCTCCACTGACCATGCCGGTGACGCGCCCGATCTCGTCGAGGGTGTACCGGCGGCGAACCGCTGCCCCGTGACCTTCCACTGTCGTCTGCTCGATCGGATATCCGTCGGGACGCCACGAATAGTCGTCGCGACGAACGAGTCCTCCGGCATTCGCTCCGGTGGCCACGGTGCCGACGATCTGCGCCGTGGTGTGGCCCACGCCGGAAAGGACGCGGTCCACTGTGAGATCACCCGTTCGCCAGCCGGTGAGGCGGCCGAGCCGGTCGTGCACGAAGCGCAGCCGCCTTCCGCCGCTGCGCATCGCCGTGACCCGGCCTGCCGGATCGTACTGCCAGGCGGTGACCACGCCACTCGGTGCAGTGTGAGCGCGGCGCCGCCCGTGGCGGTCGTATTCGACGGTGCTCGGCGCCCGGTCGTCCAGCTGCTCGGTTTTCAGCCGCCCGTCCCCGGTGTGGGTGAACCGGACGGTATGGACGGCGGAATCGCGAAGGCCGGACACCGCGCTCGTCATGCGCCCGGCCGCATCGTAGGTGTAGCGCAGCCAGTCCCCGCTCTCGGCCACTATCGCCGTCACCCGCCCGAGCGAGTCGTAAGTATGGGTGCGGGTGACTCCGGTGGCCGGGGTCACGGTGACGACCCGGCCGCACGGGTCGTGGGTATATCGGGTGAGTGCGCCCGTGTCGTCGGTTTCGCCGGTGCACCGGCCCACGGCGTCGTAGGTGTAGCGCCAGATGTCCCCCAGCGGACCGCTGATGCCGACGAGGCGGCGCTGCGTGTCCCAGGTGTACCGGGTTGTGGCGCCGTCCGGACCGGTCCGGCTGTGCAGCAGATCGAATGCGCCGTAGTCGAAACGGGTCCGGCCGCCCCCGCGGTCCATGTGCTCGGTGAGGTTGCCTTCCCCGTCGAAGACCCAGGCCTCACCGTGACCGTCGGGATCGGTGCGCGCCACGAGCCGGTCGTCGCCCGACCAGGTGTAGGACGTGACTCCGCCGATCGCGTCGGTGACGGTGACCGGGCGACCGAAATGATCACGGACAACGGTCGTGACCGCGCCGTCGGGTTCGGTCACCTGCACGGGTAGTCCCGCCGCGTCGACTTCGATCCGGGTACGGGCACCGGCGGATCCGGTGATGGTGGCGACCGCGCCCGAGCGGTGGCGGCTGTACTCGGTCCGGACTCCGTCCGGCGTGGTCATCGCCGAGAGTTCACCCGCTTCGCTCCACTCGCGGGTGTGCGACGCACCGTCGGCCTCGATGATCGTGGCGGCCCGTCGGCGGCCGGCGTAGAAGATACGGATCGGTAGCCCGTCGGGCCGGATGATCTCCACCGGATTTCCGTCGGTGTCGTATCGGTACGCTGTCGTGGTACCGTCCGCGGCGAGAACTCGAATCGGGTTCTCGCCCTCGGCGTATTCGATGTGGGTCCGTCCGCCGAGCGGATCGATGCGCTCGCACACTCGGAACTCGCGGTCGAGGACGTAGTGCGTCGCCGCTCCGGCGGAGTCGATGTGGACCGTACGGCGGACTCCGCTCTCCTCGTCGACGGAGTACTCGAAATATGCGTCGAGAATTCCCGCGCTGCCGTGCTGGGCGACGACCCGACCGACGTCGTCGTAGGTATTGCTCATCCGATTACCGTTGGAATCGGTCCACGAGGTCATCCGTTCCGCGGCGTCATAGGTGTAGCGCGTTTCCGCGCCCACCCCGTTGCGGACCGTCTCCAGTCTCCCCTCGCGATAACCGAATTCACGGACGGTATCGACGGTTCGGTCGTCTCCGGCGGCCTTCCCCAGCACCTGGAGCGCGACCACCCGGCCGTGTGCGCTGTCGATGCGCACCCGGTAGCCACCGGAATGTTCGATCTCCGTCGGGGCGCCGTCTTCGTCGTACCGGAAACGGATGTGGTTCTCGTACCGGTCGGTAATGGCGGAAAGAACGTAACCGCTGCGTTGCCGGTCGGGCGTACCCGGCTCCGGCACAGCGAAATACCAGGTCAACTCCCGGTCTGGCTCGGTCACGACATAGCCGCCGCCGGGCGCCGCACTCAGCGGCCACTGCGGTCCGCCGTTGATCGGCAGGACCGACCGGCCCGGTGCCGGATGCGCGTAGACCAGCAGCAGTCCGTCCTCCCCGACGAAGGTCACCGTGCCGGTGTCGACGACGACGCGCATATCGATGGTCGCCGACCAGGACGGGCCGAACCAGCGCCCGAAGCGATAGCCCGATCGATGCCGGCGTCGCAGCATCAGAGTCAGTACTCCGGGTAGCCGTAGATCGGTCGCCGGGAGTACGAATTCGCCGGTGGCGATATCGACCGGATCATTACATACGGTCACCTGGTCGGCGGTCCGATTCATTTCGGAACGATCGGTCAGGGCCGCGTGGGCAACTCCGCGGTCGGCCTCGGCACGATCGCTCGGGAACCGGTGATCGGAGCGGGGCTCCGGGTTGAATATCCGCGGCGTATCGGCCGGCGTGGCAGATGCCCCGCTGGGCACGACGGCTGCCGCGCGGGAGTCGTTGTCGGAATGTATCTTCGCCACCGTGCTCAGCGCGTCGTCGTGGTTGGGTGAAGCCCTGTTCCAGCCGAAGGCGACGGTGCGCCCTACCTTGCTCAGCCGCTCACCAGCCGACACCAGGATTTTCGACGCGAACACGAAACGCCCTCCCGCTCCTCCGACCCTTGTGCATCATCGCACGGGCCCTGGGGAACCTCCGGCCGTCCGCCTCGGCATTCACGTGCCCTCCGGCCCGCTCGCCTACTGTTTCTCCATGCCGACCCACCCGGCGTAGAAGTGTTTCAATGCGCATATCTACGTAACGGAATGCCATTTGCTCGACACGGTCCCGCACCGGACCCAACCCCACCCCCGTCCTGGCCTGTCGCTCGACGAATTCGCCTATCCATTTCCGGTGGACCGCGCGACGTCTCAGAATCGGTCTCTACACCACCGGAGCGCGGGCCGGCGACGACGTTCTCCCAACCCGCTCGACCCTTGCGGAAGTTTGTGTAGCGGCGGCACTTCACCTGCGTAATCTGCGAAACCCGTTGCGGCAGAATACGAGCAGATCTGTCCTACGAATGACCGCCGGGTGAGCCGAGTCCGCCGCATCCACCGGCAGCCGCGAGGGCGGCGGCCGAACACCGGACCCCACCCCGCCATACGTGTTCCACATCACCGCTTCCAAACGCTAACGAAAACCATTATCGTTAACGTACGATGCTGGACATGACGATCTCGAAGCGCCGAATACATTGGATCGCAACGCTTCTCAATCCTCCGGGGAGCTTCTACCTGCCTCCGTGGCCCGCTCGGGCCGCTACCGGAGGCTCGGCCAGGACGAATTCAGCGGTTCCGGGCACCGCCCGCGCCGTCGGGCGCGCGCCGCCGGGTGCCCCGCCCGGCGTCACCGCTGCGAGCGCGTCTCCGTCGTACCGGCCCGGCTCCCGAGTCGGGCAAGCCTGCGCTGTACCGCGTTCGGACGACCCGCCCCCGCGCGCCGGTCCCTGTCTCGTCGAACCACACGACATCGGAGTTTCATGAGCAACGCCCTGCATATTCTGACCCGTACCGATCTCGCCGATATCGATATCACCCCGGACGAGGTGATCGAACTCGTCGAGGAGGGATATTCGGCCTTCGCCCGCGGTGAATCACGCTGTCCGGTCAAACTCATGATGTCGCTACCGGATACCGGACGCGACGCGGTCTCCTATTCCATGCTCGGCTACGACGGTTCACTCGAGCATCTCGGCTTCAAGACCTCCTACCGCCAGGGCAGTACCAGCGCGGAGAAGTACTACACGACCATCAGCCTCTACGACGACGCCACCGGCCTGCCGTTCGCGCTGATGGACTGCCAGCGGGTCGGTGCCGCGCGCACACCGGCCACCACTGCGATCACCGCGAAACACGCCGCACGCGAGGGCGCGACGAGCGCTCTCATGATCGGCACCGGGATCCAGGGCCGCAACACACTCCCGTACCTGCTCACCGCCTTACCAGGGCTGGAACGACTACGCCTGTTCGGCACCCATCCCGACGGCATCGCCGAGAGCCGCGCGGCGCTGCGGCGCTGGTTCCCGGACCGGGAACTCGAACTCGTCGACGATGTGCCCGCGGCGGTCGCCGAATCCGACATCATCGTGGTGGCCTCCGGGCGCGCCGCACACCCGAAGGTACGCACCGAATGGCTGCGGCCGGGTGGCCTGCTGATCTCGGTGGCCAGCAAGGGAGTCGAGAGCGGCGCCCTGCGCGGCGCGGACTACACGATCGCGACCAGCGCCGGCCAGCTGGGCGTCACCGGAACCCGGCTGGCGGGCGCAGACGGCGAACTGGTCATCGACGCCGAACTCCCCGAGATCGTGGCGGGCCGGGCCCCGGGCCGACGGGGCGCGGACGACCGGGTGTTCGCCTTTTCCAGCGGAATGGTCATCACCGATATCCCGGTGGCGCACGCTCTGGCGACCCGGGCCGTGGCGGCCGGTCGCGGGCAGCAGGTGCGATTGTGGACCTGACCGTGACGGCCGCGCTCCCGGCCCTGCCCGCGATCGAACCCGGCTGGCAGCGCGCGCTGCGGGCCGACCGGGGTCTGCTCTTCGATATCCACCATGCGATCGATGGACCGTTCCATATGGTCCATCCCCCGCGATTCGCGGCCAATTTGCGCGCTTTCCAGGACGTGCTGACCCGGCACGAGGTGCGCGGTCAGGTGTACTACGGCAAGAAGGCCAACAAGGCCGGATGCTGGCTCGCGGTCGCGGCCGACCTCGACGCCGGGGTCGATGTCGCTTCCGAACCGGAACTCGTCCACGCGTTGGCCCACGGTGTGCGCGGGCGCGATATCGGCGTGACGGGCGCGGCGAAAACCGATGCGCTGCTGCGGCTGGCGGCGCGTCACGGCTGTCTGGTCGCCATCGACGCCCTGGACGAATTCGAACGCGCCGCGGAGATCGCCCGCACGGCGGGCCGGTTGCGGATCCTGTTGCGCCGGTTGCCGCCGGGCGCGCCACACAGCCGCTTCGGTTCCTCGGATGCCGACCTCGAGCGCGCCCTGGACCGGTGCGTGGAACTGCGTGAGCACCTCGAACTCACCGGGTTCTCGTTCCACCTCGACGGTTACGCGGTCGCGCCGCGCGCCGCGCTGGCCCACGACACGATCGAGTGGTGCACCCGGGCGCGAGTGCGGGGGCTTCCGGCCACCGCGATCTCGATCGGTGGTGGTTTCGCCTGCCGCTACCTGCGGGACGAGGATTGGGCCGCCTTCACCCGCGACCGGCGCGACGACTGGTTCCATGCGGGACGACAGTTCGAGAAGTTCTATCCCTACGCGCAGGACCCGACCGGTGCGGCCATGCTCGACGCCGTACTGACCGAGCAGTTCCGGGGCCGGACCCTGGCCGAACGGTTGCGTACCGCCGATATCGCGCTGCTGCTGGAACCCGGGCGCGCGCTGCTCATCGACGCGGGCTTCACAGTGTTTCCGGTCCTCGGTTTCAAACAGAACGCCGATTACGGCATCACGACCGCGCACGGGCTGAGCATGAGCGTTTCGGAGCAGTGGAAGGGTAGTGAGTTCCTGCCCGATCCGGTTCTGATCCCGCGTATCGCCGACCCGGAAGCCCGGCCGGTGGCCTCCTGCGTGGGCGGGGCCAGCTGTATGGAATACGACGTGCTCACCTGGCGCAAGGTGGTCCTCTCCCAACGACCGCGACCCGGTGATCTGCTGCTGTACCCGAACACCGCCGGCTATCAGATGGACAAGAACGAAAGCGAATTCCACCAGCTTCCGCTTCCGCCGAAGATCGTGGTGACCGGCGCGGAGGCGCGATGGCAGTGGAGACTCGACCGGTGACCGCCACCCTGCCGGTCGGGGGCGAGAACGTCGTACGCCGCGCCTCCGACCTGATCGGTGCCACTCCCCTGCTCGAACTGGTGCGTACCGGGTCCGGCAGCAGGCTGCTGCTCAAACTCGAACAGTTCAACCCGACCGGTTCGGCGAAGGTGCGGATGGCCCGGGAGATGGTGCTGGCGGCCGAACGCAACGGCGATCTCGCCCCCGGCGGCCATATCGTGGAACCCACATCCGGTAACACCGGCACCGGCCTGGCACTCATCGCCCTGGAACGCGGATACGCCTTCACCGCGGTGGTCGACGGCCACGCCGCGACGGACAAACTCCGTGCCATGCGCGCCCTGGGAGCGCAGCTGGTCACCGTCGACGGCGACGGCAGCGACGGGCCCAGCAGCGTGCGGCGGAGGCAGATCGCCGCCGAGATCGCCGCCGCCACCGGGGCCTACCGGCCCGACCAGCACAACAACCCGTACAACAACGCCGGCTATCGGGAGCTCGCCGGCGAACTGCACAAGGATCTGGCGACCGATATCGACTATCTGGTCGGCGCGGTGGGCACCGGCGGATCGCTGTGCGGCACGGTGGAGGAGCTGCGCCGGCTGGGTTCGCGGGTGTACGCCATCGGTGTGGAGCCGGTGGGCTCCATCATCTTCGGCGGCGAACCGGGCGCCTACTGGCAGACCGGTGCGGGCAGCCCGGCCGACTTCCCGGTGGGCGGCAATGTGCGCTACGACCTGATCGACGAGGACTGCCGCGTCAGCGATATCGACGCCTTCGCCACGGCCCGGGTGGTCGCACGGCGCACGGGCGTCCTGATCGGCGGCACCGCGGGCGCGGCCGTCCACGTGGCACTGCGCCGGCTGGTCCGGCTGCCACCGGGCAGCACCGTGGTGGTGCTGGTGTGCGATGCGGGCGAGAAGTATCTCGACACCGTGTACGACGAGGACTGGCTCACCGCGCGCGGCCTCTACGACCGGGCCGCTCAGCAGCGCATCGTGCGGCTCTGCCGCGCCTATGACGAATCGGTGCGGCTGGCGGCCCTCGATCTCCGGCGACGGGGAGCGTGAGGAACCGATGACGTTTCGATGGCAGCCCTATCGGGCGATCCTGGCCCTCGCCGCCCCGATCGCCGGAATCCAGCTCGCCCAGGTAGCGCTCACCACGGTCGATCTGGCCATGATGGGTTTTCTCGGCGTCGCGGCCGTCGCGGCGGGCGGGCTCGCGCTGCTGCTGTACAACCAGTTGCGCACCATGTGCGTGGGTATGGTCACCGGCGTCGGGAACCTCATCGCGGCAGCGGCCGGACGAGGTGAGAAGCGCACCGGCAGCACGGAACTCGACGACGCGGCGCGGGCCGAGATCCACGGATATCTGCGCGCCGCGCTGTTCGTCGCCACCGTGACCGCCGCGTCCGGCGCGCTCGCGCTGGTCGCCCTCGGTTACGCCCTGCGATGGATGGGGCAGGACGCCGCGGTGCTCGAGCTGGCCCGCCCGATCATCTGGACGCTGGCGCCCGGTCTGGTGCCGATGCTGTGGTTGAACGTCCTGCGGCAGTTCGCGGTGGGAATGCGCCGGGCGGGGTCGCTGCTGCGGGTCACGCTGTGGTCGGTCGGGGTGAACGCCGTGCTGGACGCGCTGTTCGTCTTCGGCTGGTTCGGCGTGCCGACACTGGGACTCGCGGGGATCGGGCTGGCCACCACCCTGGTCCAGTGCTGGACCTTCGCCGTCTATCTGCGCAGTGTCCGGCGTGATCCGGTGCTCGGCGCTCTGCTGTCGCTGCGCGCGTGGCAGGCCGACCGGGCCACGGTGGTGCGTATCGTGCGCATGGGGACGCCGATCGCGCTGACCTACGGCGCAGAAGCGGCGATCACCTCGATCGCCACCGTCCTGATGGGTGGATTCGGCGCGGTCGCGCTGGCCGCGAGCAATATCGTGAACCAGCTCGCCTATATCGTCTACCAGGTCAATATCGGTCTGTCGCAGGGCTCGTCGATCCTGGTGAGCCGCACCGTGGGCCAGGGTGACCGGGACGCGGTGGCCGTCATCGCGCGCCGCACGTTCACCATCGGTTTCACCTTCATGACGGCGATCGGCCTGTTCTACGTGCTGGCGCCGCATCTCGTGCTCGCGCCGTTCCTCGGCTCGCACCGCGACGACACCGCGGTGATCGCGGCCGCCTCCACCCTGCTGTGGTTCGCCATCGTCCAGCAGTACTGCAAGGGTTCGCAGAATCTGTGCATCGGCCTGCTGCGCGGTATCGGGAACACGAAGGCCGGTATGCAGAGCACCCTCATCGGATACTTCGCCCTCGGCGTACCCGCGATGGCGGTGTTCGGTATCGCGCTCGGCTGGCACGGTCCTGGTATCTGGCTCGGCCTGTGCCTGGGTTTCGGGGCGACGGCCGTCCTGGTCCAGCGGAAGTTCCGGCGCGGGCTCCGGGACAGTGTGCAGGGCGGACACCTGGCCGCCCGGAACTGACCCGGCCCCGCGGACTCCGAAGCGGCGCCGTCCCGGCTCACCGCGGCCGGGCGAAACCGGGTCCCGGATGCCACTGACACCCCGGCGTTTCCACGCGCCGGGGTGTCAGGGCATCGCCCGCACGAAACGATCGAGCAACCGCGCGAATTCGCCGCGCTCGCGCGCTGTCCACCCGGCCATGGCGGTATCGAAGGCCGCCCGGCGCCGCGCGTGGGACCGCTCGAGGATCTCCCGGCCGCGCTCGGTGAGGACCAGTACCGAACGTCTGCCGTCGGCCTGATCGGCGACCCGGCGGACCAGGTCTTCGGCCACCGCGGCAGCCACCAGCTTGCTGGCCCGCGGCTGGTCCACGGCCAGCGCGGACGCCACCACCGACACCGTGGGATCCGGCGTCGCTTCGATCACGTCCAGCACTTCGAAGGACTGCCCGGCCGGTTCTCCCTCTTTCGCGAGCGCTCGCCGGGTCTGCCGACGGCGGATCGCGACCATCGCTCGTTCTACGCGCTCGACATCGTCCACCCGGACATGTTATTACAGACATGCACATGTCAAATGACAACTACTTACAGTTGGTCATGTATCCGACGGGAGCCCAATGAACGTCCGCACCCTGCTACTCGGCGCCGCCACCGCGCTACTCATCCCGCTGGCCGCCGCCTGCGGCGATCCCTCCGCCGACCCCACGCCGGTGGAACCGGCACCCGCCGGCGAGCACCGGCTCATCGGCTACCAGGTCAAACGCCTCGACCAGTTGATCGACCTGACCTTCGACCGGCTGGTCGCCGAAGCCGGGCTCTCCCGGCGCGAATGGCAGACCCTCAACGCCCTGGCCGGCGGCCCGGCCGGCGACGCGGAACTGACCGACGCGCTCCGCCCGTTCTGGGAGGTCGAGAAGGAAGACCCACGCGACGTGGTCGCCACGCTGACCGAGCGCGGATGGGTCGGCCGGGACGGCGACGGACGGTACACCCTCACCGAAGCCGGACGCACCGCCCGGGCCACAGCCGCCGACTCGGTCGGCCGCATCCGCGACCTCTCGGCGGATGGCGTGAGCGAGCAGGAGTTCACACAGATGATGGACGTCATGGCACGTATCATCGGCAACCTCGAACGAGCTACCACCACCTGAGCGTCCGTACGGCGGTACCCGGTTTCGCACGCCTATCATTCGAATGCGCGATTCCGGCCCGCCGGCCCGCCGGCAGCGCCGGGACGGTCTCCACCTACGGACCGGCACCGCGCCGGGCGCGCCGGCGAGTCGTCCGTCGAGCGCGTACGCGGCGGCACCACTCGGTCACGGGTCGACGCGTGACCCGTGACCCGTGACCCGTGACCCGTGACCCGTGACCCGTGACCCGTGACCCGTGACCCGTGACCCGTGACCCGTGACCCGGAGGGCAGTATGAGCGCGACCTCGATCGAGAGCATTCTCCTCGGCAGCACCGACCCGGACAGTCTCCGCGCGTGGTATGCCCAGGTGCTGGGTGTCACACCCGATATCGACGGCTTCCTCGAATTCGGTGGTGTCGGCGTGCTCACCGACACCCGTGACGATCTCGCCCCGCGCACCGCCGAACCGGGACGGGTGATCATCAACTATCACGTGCCCGATATCCACGCCGCCGCGCGACGATTGGAGGCTTTCGAAGTCCCCTGGGTATCCGGCGTGCAGTACCGCGAGGCGGGACTGTGGTTCGCCACGGTCGAGGACCCCGACGGCAACTATGTGCAGCTGATCCAGACCACGCCCACCTATTGGGCCGAGAAGAAGCGCCGCGCGGGAGCGACCGCCGGGCCGCTGGACCACGCCCGGGCGGCGGTCCGGTTGCCGGCGCGGGATCTCGGACGCGCGCGGAGCTGGTACGCGCGACGGCTCGGACTCGAGCCCGTCGAAGAACGTGAGGGCGGGTTGCGCTACCGATGCGGCGGTACCGAATTCGTGGTCTTCGCGTCGGCCGGCCGGGCCTCGGGCGACCACACGCAGATGGGGTTCACGGTGCCCGATCTCGATTCGGCCGTCGCCCAGTTGCGGGAACGCGGAGTGGAATTCGAGAGCGAGATCGTCGAGGTGCGGGGGCACTACCCGTCGACCGGCGCGTCCGGGGAACGCGCCACCTGGTTCCGCGACAGCGAGGGGAACCTGCTCGGCCTGGGCCAGTACGTCTACGACTGACACCGGCACCCCGGCCGCCTCGGCATCCCGAGCACCGTCCGGCCGAACCGGCTGCACCCGCCGGGCGAGCCGGGTGCGACGAGGTGTCGGGGCGAATCGATAGTCTGCCGGAATGGTCAGACCGGATCCGGCACTGCGGCGCCTGCTGCGCGAAACAGGAAAGTTGCTACAGCCGTATGGTTTTCACGGCACCGATGCCCCCTGGGTGCGGGTCGAGCCGGCGGGCGTCGCGTCCGTCGGCCGCACCCGGGTGTCGCGGACCTGGGCCGACGGTCAGCAGGTCCTGCGATTCGGGCTGCATCTCGACGCCACGCCGCGGGCATGGTGGGAATTCGGCAACTGGCGCAACGAACGGCTGGGCCTGGACCCGATCCCGCTGGAGGAGGCCACCGGCCCCGATTTGATCGACGACCACGGCCTGCCCGAGGAACTCACCCGGCCCTGGTCGCTGCGGGTCGATCCGGAGCAACCGGGCGGGCACGCGCTACAGACCGATCTCGACACCATCCGCGCCGAACTCCCCCGCCGGGTCCACGCGTACGCGCGCCGGGCGATTCAGCTCGCCGACCCCGACCGCTACCTGACCGAACTCCTGGCGCAACCCGGTGACCGGATCGGCACCCGGGAGGCGATCGTCGTCCTGCTCGCCGACCGCGGCCGCGGGGCGGACCTCGACCTGGCAATCCACCGGCTGCGGACCTGCTTCGCCGACCGCACGGCGTCGGAGTTCGCGGAGGAGGTCATCGCCTACGCGCAGACCCGGGCCGCCACCGTCGTCTGAACGGTGGCCGCGCCCGGACGTCAGCGGCGGAGGAGCCGGCGCACCCGGGCGCGGGCCCGGGCGGCGCGTGATTCCGGTGCCGGGACCTCGACCGCCTGCTCGGCGGCCACCGCCTGCGCGAACCGGGCATGTAACTGCTCGCGGACCTCGTCCGGCGTGTAGGCGCGCCGGCGGCGTTCGGCGCGCACCACCACCACACCGGTGGCCACCACACCGGCCGCCCCCGCCAAACCCAATACCTTCCACCACCTCATAACGCATAGGCTACGTCCATGGCGGGTGTGGATCTCGATCTCGACCGGGCTGTCGAGATCACCAGGACAGGCGATATCTGGTTGTTCCGTGGACATTCCACGGCCGATCGGATGATCCGGATGACGACGAACAGTCCGGTCAACCACGTGGGTATGTCGGTGGTGATCGACGATCTTCCCGCGCTGATCTGGCACGCCGAACTCGGCCGGTCGCTACCCGATATGTGGTCGGGCACCGCGCACCGCGGCGCTCAATTGCACAATCTGCGCGACGCGGTACTGACCTGGGCGAACCGCTACGGCCAGCAGGCATGGCTGCGCCAGCTCGAACCGCCCGCGACCCGGGAGATGGAGGACGGCGTGCTGCGCACGGTGGCGCGACTCGACGGCACCCCGTTCCCGTCCACCGCCGCCCTGGCCGGGCGCTGGTTCCGCGGCCGGGTCCGGCTGCCGCGCCGCCGTTCCCGCCCGCCCGCCGCCCGTGAGGTGGAGAACGCGTACTGCGCGGAGATCGTGGCGGCCACCTACCAGGCGATGGGGCTGCTCCCGGATACCCGCAGCCCCGACTGGTACGACCCCGGCCGCTTCTGGAGCGGGGACCGCCTGCGGCTCAGCGGCGGCCGTACGCTCAGCGGCGAGATCGCCGTCCATGCCCCGCCCGAGCCGGCGAACTGAAATCGCCGGCCGGGGACTGCCACGGCCTACCGTGGTGCCCGGGCGTCAGCCGGCGGCGCGCTGATACGCCTCCAGCACAACACCGGGGATGCGGCCGCGATCGGGCACCTCGTGCCCGTTGCGCCGAGCCCACTCCCGCACCGCCTTCGCCGATTGCGGACGGTCCGGTGTCTGTCCCTTCGCCCGGCGCTGTTTGCCGACCCTGCGGGCGAACGGCACCCATTTGTCCAGTGCCGCGCGGAATTCCCGCGCATTCTCCTCGGAGAGGTCGATTTCGTACAGCAGTCCGTCGACTCCGAACGACACCGTCTCCGCCGCGACGGATTCGCCGTCCAGATCATCGACCATTGTGACAATTACCCTGCGCGCCACACCCACATCCCTTCACTCACTACACCACCGGCCGACCCGGCACGCGACACCGTACTGGTCCCACCCTCGGATACCGCCTCAGAAACGCTGAGAAACCAATGAGAAAGAGGCACTTGGACTCTCGTCCGACAGCGCCGAGGCGCCGCGGCGACTTCGGAAGGGTGGTCCTGCCGCCCCGGAAAGACTCCGGCGCTGCCGTGTCCGGGAGTGCCCCGACTCCCTCGGCGAGGCCCTCACCTCGGCATACAGCGCTGTCAGGCGTGTGCCGACGGCGCTGCGCGCGGCACCGATCAGGACACCTGCGCCCGGCCGCATCCCGGCGGCGGTGGTTCCCGCAGGAAGCGGAGCATCCGCTCGGCGGCCTCGCGCGCGCTGTGCCCATCCCATACGGCGGGCACCTGCCGTTCCGGGATCCGGAACAGTCCCCAGTGCCGCATCCGGTAGTGGTTGGCGATCTGCCCGGTCGGCAAGGTCGCGTACACGACGAACCAGCCACCGCCGAAACAGAGTTCACCGTCGCTGTGCCGGATGCTCTTGTGCACGTCGTATCGGTCGCCGCGCGCCCACTCGTTGAATACGAGCGCGTTGTACAACATCCGATAGTGATACAGCTCGGCGAACGTATGGACGCCGTCACTGGTGTTCTCGTCCGCCTTGCCGTGCACGCCGCCTCCAGGTCGCTCACTGTGGTGGTGATCGGACGAGTACCCGATCCGGCTACCATTCGACGCGATGCACATCGACTCGATGCTCGATTCGCTGGACGGCTTGTCCGTGGGGGATGCGCTGGGCCAGCAGTTCCCGGTCATGCGCCGGTCCATCGACGACCTCCGGGCAGGTGAGCTGCCCACCGAGCGGTCTTGGGCGTGGACCGACGACACCGAAATGGCCTGCAGCGTGGTCGCCGAACTCCTGCGCAACGGTGCGATCGACCAGGATCGGCTCGCCACCGCTTTCGCGCGCCGGTTCCAGCCGCACCGTGACTACGGGTTCAACACGGTCGGGGTACTGCGCCGGATCGGCGCCGGCACACCCTGGCGGGACGCGGCCGGAGAGTTGTTCGAGCACCAGGGGTCCCGCGGTAACGGGGCGGCCATGCGGGTCGCCCCGCTGGGCGCCTGCTTCGCGGGCGATCCGCAACGGATCGTCACCGAGGCCGCCCGATCGGCCGAGGTCACACATACCCACCCGGAGGGTATCGCCGGCGCGGTCGCGGTGGCGCTGGCCGCCGGCCTGGCCGCCCACACGCGGCGGGCCGGTGTCCGGCCCACCCCGGCGGAGTTCGTCACCGCCGTTCTCGACCGGCTGGCCGACAGTGAGACGACCCGGCTGATCCACCGGGCCCGGTCGATGCTGGGCGTCTCCGCGGCGGAGGCCGCGCACGAACTCGGCAACGGTTCGCTGGTCACCGCGCAGAACACGGTGCCGTTCACGATATGGGTGGCGGCGGCCACCCTCGAGGACTATCCGGCCGCGATCACCACCTGTATCGCGGCGGACGGCGATATCGACACCACCAGCGCCATCACCGGCGGTATCGTCGCCGCCCACACCGGCACCGGCACCGGCCGGGCCGGTGCGGTGCCGCGGCAGTGGCTCACCGCACGGGAACCGCTGCCCCGCTGGTTCGACCCGGAACGCCGGCCGCCCCGGCCGACGGGGCTCGCCCGCGTGCGCCGTTGGTTGCCCGGCGGCTCGTGACGGTCCGGCGAGCGCACCTGTTCATCGACTGTCGCCGATCGAATTCCACGGCTCGCAGACACAGGCGGGGCCGGCCGGCGATCTCAGTGAATATGGTCCTGCCAGTCCGCCGGTACCCGATCCCGCGGCCCGGGCACGGTCTGCGAGCTCGGATGATCCCGCGGCGGCGCGAGTTCCGGGCCGGCCCCGTACATCTCACCGGACCGGTAGTCCCAGAACCAGTCCTCGCCCGGTTCGTAACTCTGCACGAACGGGTGCCCGGTCGCGGTGAAATGCGCGGTGGCATGCCGGGCGGGAGACGAATCACAGCAGCCGATATGACCGCACTGGGCACACCGCCGCAGATGCACCCACCAGCCCCGCGCCTGTTCGCATTCGACACACCCCGGGCCGCTGGGCGGCACGGCCGGGTCGATACCCTCGATGGCCTGAGACATCATGTACCTCCGCAAATGCCGATGGGGACGATTATCGCGCCGCACGCCGCCCGGGAGCAGCGCGGGGCCGGTAGCGAGAACGCGGACGCCGCCCGGCCACGACCGGAACCCTACCGCGTCCGCGAGGCCGATCGCCGTACACGCGGACAGATCGTCCGAGGTCGATGGGCCTGCCCATCCCGTCCTCGGCCGAGCAGCCGGACGTCGAGTCCGGCGAGATGGTCACGGCCGTAGCGACCGTATCGACGTCGCCGGTGTAGGCGGAGCAGAGCGCTCATCGCAGTTGACGAAACGGTCCGCCGGGTTCGCCGGCCACCGGCGCGGCCGTGTTCCGTTTCACCGGCCCGCACCCGGGTACGCGCCCGACGCCGGCAGTCGCCGGCCAGGGCAACGGGAGGAGAACGGCATGGCGGATGTGCACGCGCACCGGCTCACCGGAATCCGGGCGGCCACCACCCTGGTGGATCTGGGTTTCCCGGCAATCGCCGCGGGGGTGATCGCGCGCCGCCGGCCGATGCTCGGACTGCTGGAACGTCTCCGTGCCGACGAACGCGCGATCCAGCGGATCCGCGCCCTGCGCGCGGAGTTCGGCCGCGGACCGGTCGAACTGGTGGTGCCCGGCCGCCGGATCGTCGTGGTCCTCGACCCCGAGGATGTCGGCCGCGTACTCGATGAAGCACCCGCCCCGTTCGACCCGGCGAATCGGGAGAAACGGGCCGCGCTGGGGCAGTTCCAGCCGCACGGCGTGCTGGTGTCGCAAGGACCGGTCCGCGAACGGCGGCGCGCGGTGAACGAGGCGGCACTCGACACCGGCGCACCGCTGCACCGGCTCGCGACGCCGTTCGCGGCGAAGGTGGCCGACGAGGCACAGGATCTGCTCACCCGCGCCCGGGGGCGCGGGGTGCTGGACGCCGGTACGTTCACGGCCGCGTGGTGGCGGCTGGTGCGGCGGATCGCGCTCGGTGAGCGGGCGCGGCACGACGAGGCGATCACCGACGAGTTGTGGCGGCTGCGGTCGGCCGCGAACTGGTCGTTCCTGGCACCTCCGCACCGCAGACGCCGCGACCGGTTCCTCGCCCGGTTGTACGACTACGTGGAGTCGGCGGAACCGGAGAGCCTGGCGGGCGCGCTGGCCGCGGTACCCGCCGCCGGAGCGATCGACCCGGTGGGTCAGATGCCGCAGTGGTTGTTCGCCTTCGACGCCGCCGGAACAGCGCTCTCGCGGACCCTGGCCCTACTGGCCGACCATCCGGACCAGCGGGCGCGGGCCCGCGCCGAAGCCGAGGACCCCGGCACCGCCGGACTGCGGCCCTACCTCCGGGCCTGCGTGCTCGAATCGATCCGGTTGTGGCCCACCACTCCGGTCATCCTGCGCGACACCACCGAGTGGACCCGGTGGCGGTCCGGCTCGGCGGAGTTCGCGCTGGAGCCCGGGGCGGCACTGGTGATCGTGGCTCCGGCCTTCCATCGCGATCGCGACACGCTACCGTTCGCCGACCGGTTCGTGCCCGAGATCTGGCTGGACGGGCGCGCACAGGAGTATCCGCAGTTGGTGCCGTTCAGCGCCGGCCCCGCCGAATGCCCGGGACGGAATCTGGTCTTGTTCGTCACCAGCGCACTGCTCGCGCATCTGGTGTCCGGGCCCGAACTACGCCTGCGCTCGCATCCGCCGCTCGGCCCCGCCGCACCGCTGCCCGCCACCTTGAACAATTATGGGCTCGAGTTCTCGGTCGTGCCCGGCGCCGAAGCCCCGAGAATCGCGGACGCCACGCCGCGATGAGCACGGCCACAGCGGCCCACCGGCTCGTCCCGGGTGGTCGCCACGCCCGGTCAGCCGAGCGTCGCGAGCAGGTTCCGGCAGGCCTGCTCGCAGCGGCGGCATGCCTCGGCGCACACCTCGCAGTGCTCGTGCATACCGGCATGCCGCAGGCATTCCTCCCGGCACGCCGCACATGCGGCGGCGCAGGCCTCGAGCAATGGCCGAGTCGGCGCGGTGCGACCGCCGGTGTGCCGGGTGAGCACGCGACCGGTGGTGTCACAGATCTCGGCACAGTCCAGGTCGGTGCGGACACAGGTGACCAGGTCGGCGACCGTGGCTTCGCTCAGGCAGGAGTCCGCGCACGCGGTGCACACCTGCGCGCAGGAGAAACATTCCTCGATGCACCGGGCCAGTGCGGTGCGGTCGATTCCGTCCAGGTCGTGCGGGTACAGGTCCAGCATTTCGGCCGCATGCGTCATGGTGCGCTCCTCGCTCCGGTGGTCGGATTTCCCCGGCGTGCTACCCAGCGACCGGGCCCGCACACCTCCGCCGGGGAGGCGGCCCTCAGCGGGGTACCGCATACCGCGGCGCCGGACTCAGGTGTGCAGAACCTCAGACGGGGGGCGTCCGTAGTGATGGCGGTAGGCGATCGCGAAGCGGCCCGGATGGGCGAAACCCCACCGGTGGGCGATGGTCGCGACGGTCCGCCCGTCCCCGGCCGCGGCGGCGCGCAGGTCATCGTGCGCGCCGGCCAGCCGCAGCCTGCGCAGGTACCGCAGCGGTGTCGTGCCGAGGTGACGCCGGAACGCCAGCTGCAGGGCGCGCGGCGTCACGAACGCCGCGGCCGCTACCTCCGTGATGGTCACATCCTCGTGCAGATGCGATTCGAGATAGGCCACCGCGCGGCGGACCGTCTCCGGGTGGGCGTCGCGGCGGTCGGCGGCCGCGGCCTCGGTCACCGCCGTGGTCGGCATGGTGGCGAGCACGGTCGCGGCGAGATAGTCGGCCCCGGTCGCGGCGAGCAGTGGACTGTCCGCGGTGGCGGGGTCGGTGGCGACCCGTTGCAGGTGGATGATCACCGCCGTCAGCTGCCGGTTCGCCGCCTGGCTCATGGCCCGGTGGCCACTGATCCGGACGGGGTCCGCCGGATCGGCGGTGGTCGCGAGACGGTCCAGCAGCTCCGGGCCGAACATGGTGATGTCGTAGCGCGCGGAGCGGATCACCCCGGAATACGGCAGATCGTGCGGGGTGAGCAGGCCGGAGTCGCCGGGGGTGAAGGTGTCGCGACCCTCACCGTGGTAATCCTCCTCGACCGTCCCGGAGTGCACCGTCACCAGGCAGACCTTGTTCAGCGGGTCGGCGTCGTAGGCCATATCGAAACCCAGGTCCAGCCGGTCGAGACTGACCGGGCCGAGCATGTCGCGGCGGATGCGGGTGCGCACCCCGCGTGGGCTGTCGTTGCCGATCTGCATCTGGGTGTAGGCGTCGTTGAGGAATGCCTCGGTCGCACCGAGGTCCTCGCTGTCGAACGCCAGACTCTGCATGAACAGCCTCTCGTCGGGTCGAACGCACCATCGGCGGTCGTACAAGTGGAACGATGGTCGTTCTCTTCTACGACACCATGTGTACTCGCCCGGATCAAACCGGTCGACGAACGCTGTGACCCCGACGACCCGCCGATTCCCGGCAGGCGGCTCCTGGGAGAAGCCCGCACCACGCTCATGACCGCCACGCACCGAGCCGAAAGGCCGACGCATTGCCGGTCGTGCTGTCGCCCCCGGACGGGACGCCCGGAGGCGTCCAGTATCCGCGACCGGAGGCGCCCGCATGCGCGGAGCGACCTGCCGGCCGCCTCGGCTATCCGGAAAACGCAGCCCACCGACCTCGGCGATTCACAAAACGAAAGAAGCGGGTCGATCTTGATTGCTGACGCCGCGAGGCGGTAGCCGGGGATCGTGTCGCCCTCCGACGGCGCCGATCGAGGCGGAGGCAACGGAAAGCGAGGTTCTCGATGACGACTGTGGCCGCATACGACTCCCCCACCACCGCGCGGCGGGCCAGCCGCGGTACCGACAGCTACGACGGGATCGAGCCGCTCTTGGAGCAGCTCGCGGAGATGGACAGCGACGACCCCGGGCGACCGGAGTTGCGCGAGGAGATCATGCGGCGTTGCCTGCCGCTCGCCGATCACATCGCGCGCCGGTTCACCGGCCGCGGGGAAACCTACGACGATCTGCACCAGATCGCCTCCCTGGGCCTGGTGCTGGCCGTGGACCGTTACGACGCGACCCGGGGCGCCAACTTCCTGGCCTTCGCGGTGCCCACCATCATGGGCGAGGTTCGCCGCCATTTCCGCGACCACACCTGGGCGGTCCGCGTCCCGCGGCGGTTGAAGGAAACCCAGCTCGCCCTCGGCCCCACCATCGAACGCCTCAGCCAGGAGCTCGGCCGCACCCCGACCGCGCTCGATATCGCCGTGGCCATGAATCTCGACCTCAACGAGGTCACCCAGGCACTGCTGGCCGGGAATGCCTACCGCACCGATTCGCTCGACGCCTCGGTGGAGCAGAACGACAACAGCGGGACGGCGGCGAAGAGCGCCGACACCCTCGGCGACGAGGATCCGTCCTACGAGCTCACCGAGAACGCCCTGACCATCGCACCCCTGCTGCGGGACCTACCGGCCCGCGACCAGCGGGTGCTGCATATGCGATTCTTCGAGAACCGCACCCAGGCGCAGATCGCGGCCGAACTGAATGTCTCCCAGATGCAGATCTCGCGCATTCTGTCGCGGACACTGGCACTCCTGCGCGACCGCGCCCTGCGTGACTGACCGCCCGGCGACCGCGGACGGCACTGCTCCGGCCGAGCGTCGCGGGGGCGAATCGCCTCGCGGACGCTCGGCCGGAGCATCGGTCACCGGTGACGACGAACGGTTCTCACTTCGCGGGCATCGCGTACCGGCCCATGAGCTCCTCGACGAACGCCCGCAGCTCGGCATGCCCCTGCCGCATCCCCACCGCCCCTTCGTTGCCGAGGATGCGCGCCGCGCCGGTGAGCAGCATCGAGACCACGACGGGCGGGAATCGCTCCAGATCGACACCGTGCGCACGCAGTACGAGGGTTACGGCCGCGGTCTCGATATCCCGGACCCGCTCGGCGTACGCCTTGAGTTCGACGCCGACCGCTTTGCGATGGTTGGCCAGCGCCATGAACTCGGTGTTCAACTGGGTGAACCGGTCGTCGGTATTGATCTCCCACAGCGCCTGGAGCGGGTCGGCGGCGGTGAGCGCCTGCCGCATTCGCTCCAGCGCGCGCTCGGCGCCCGCCCGCATGACGGCGACGAACAGCTCGTCCATCGTGGGAAAGTAGTAGTAGACCAGCGCGGATCTCACTCCGGCCTGTGCCGCGACCCGGCGCGATGTGGCCGCGGCGTACCCCTCTTCACGGATGATCTGAGCGGTCGCCTCCATGAGCCGGAGCCGCGTTCCGGCCTCGTCGGTCCTGGTCGCACGCTTCGTGGCCATTCAGCGACACCACCCGGACGCGTTCCCGGCAAGCGTGTTCGCGCGCGCCGCCACACTCCTCGGCCGGCCGAAGCGGCACATGGTAGTCATGCCGCACCTTAACATTTGATCGATCGATCAAATTCGGCCGCTTCGGCTCGCCGACCCCGCACCGATAATCAGGCCCATCGGTCGGCACCGTCCGGCAAGTGCCCCGTTCCCGGTTCAGATCATCGAGCGGTGCATGCCCTGCGGTTCCCCACCCAGCTGCGTCAACGCCGAGGCGTGGAAGATGTAGCCGGGCACATGGATCGCGTGCGCCAGCCCGGCGTGCGCGTCGCGGAAGAACCGCTGCATGGGGAACCGGTAGTGCAGCGCTCCGCCACCGGACCTGGCGAAGATTTCGTCCACCGCGCGGACCGCGCGCCATGCCGCCGCGGTCTGGGTGCGCCGGCCGATCGCGCGTTCCTCGAAGCCGACTTCCCGGCCCTTTTCCGTACTGTCCCAGAACCGGTCGACGTTCTCGAGCAGCGCCGCCCGGGAGGCGGCGATTTCGGCGGCCGCCTCTCCGATCGCGAACAGGATGTACGGATCCTCCTTGATCGGGATACCGGTCACCGCGACCCGCTCCCGCTGGGCGGCGATATGGCAGGCCAGCGCTCCCTCGGCGATACCGATCACCGCGGAGGTGATACCCAGCGGGAACATGCAGGAGAAGGGCATCCGGTACAGGGTCTCGGTACGGCCCGCCCGGCGCACGGCGGTACCGTCCATGACTTTCGCGGCCGACAGTGTGCGGTAGGCGGGGACGAACGCGTTCCGCACGATCAGGTCCTTGGATCCCGTACCGCGCAATCCGATCACATCCCAGGAGTCCGCGACGATCTCGTAGTCGGACCGGGGCAGGATCACGTGCAGCGAATCCGGCGGCAGCACCGGTTTGCCGGCGGCATCGCCGACCAGCGCGCCCAGGAACGCCCACTGGCAGTGGTCGGTGCCGGAGGAGAACGACCAGCGTCCGTTGAGCAGGTAGCCGCCGTCGACAGGGGTGGCCACGCCCATCGGCGCGTACGGTGACGCGACCCAGGTGTCCGGATCGGTGCCCCAGATCTCCTCCTGTACCCGGGGATCGGCGAAGGCGAGCTCCCACGGGTGCACGCCGACGATCCCGGTGACCCAGCCCGCCGCACCGTCCATGGCGGCGATGGCCATGGTGGTCTCCGCGAATTCACGGGGATGGCATTCGAGTCCGCCGTACGTTTTCGGTTGCAGCATCCGTATCGCACCGGATTCGCGGAGTCGGCGCGCCGAGGTGTCGGCGAGGCGCATGAGCCTGTCGCCTTCGGTTCCCGCGGCGCGGATTTCTTCCGCGTACTGCTCGATCCGGTCCGTTACCCGACCCATGGCTCCCACTTCCTGTTCGATATCCCGCCGCCGCGCGGTGCGCGCGGCCGCGGCGCCGCGGAGACGCCGTAGACCCACGCCTTCCCGTCGCCGAGGCTGCCAGCCGTTTCGCTGTTCTGTCCGAGGACCTTCCGGTGAGCGAGACGATCACCGGGCCGGTGGCTCAGTGCGAGCCCAGCGCTTCCAGCGGTCGAACGCCTGCGGTCGGCTCCGTCCGGTCGCGAGGGCCGGGGAACAGGGTGCGCGAGATCTCGCGGGACAGGTTCATCACCAGTGGCGCGACCCGGTCGAGCCGCGCGGTGCTCGCGTCGCCGCACAATGAGACCGCGGCGACCGGACCGGCGTCACCGCGCACCGCGGCGCCGACACAGGCCACCCCGGACGCCGATTCGCTGTCGTCGAAGGCGAGTCCGCCGCGCAGCCGGATGCGGCTGAGTTCGTGGTGCAGGCTCGCGCGCTCGGCGATCGTCCGGCCGGTGCGGCGGGGCAGGGACGGGCGGTAGAGGCGGTCGATCGACTCCGGTTCCAGGGCCGCCAGGATCGCTTTTCCACCGGCCGTGGCATAGGCCGGGGCGGACCCGCCCACCCGGGAGGGCAGCCGGGTGGCGAACCGCCCACCGACCTTGTCGAGGTAGACGGTGTCGCCGCCGTCGAGCACCGTCAGGTGCACCACCAGGCCGGTCCGCAGGTGTAGTTCATGCAGCAACGGGGCCGCCGCCGCCCGGATCCGGTCGTGCCCGTCCCCGCCGAGACCGCGTGCGCGGCGGCCGAGCGCGTAGCCGAGGGAGGTGTGCTCGACCCAAGCGGACTCGGTGAGCTGGTGCAGGATGCGGTAGACGGTGGAGCGCGGCAGCCGCGCGCGCCGCGCGACCTCCTCGAGGGACAGCCGCGAGCTCCGGTTGTCGAACGCATCCAGGATCCGGGTCATCCGCTCGACCATGGACAGCGGCAGGTCCGGTTCGCCGGTCTGCTCGGCAGTGCCGTTCCCCGAATCAATGATGGTCATCGACTTCTCCAAAAGAGCTGTTCAGAAGCCTTTCATAGGCAAAAACTGAAATTGATTCTCGCACCACAGTAACACTCGCCGGCTCCCGCGGAGCGGAAACGACGAGTTACCCGCGAGCACAGCTCATGACCCGGCCCGGACGAGTCCGGCGGCCGCCGCGCGTACCACTCCCCCGTGAACCTGCCCGCGTCCTCAGGACCAGCGCGCCTGCCCCCCGTCCAGCGGAATCGTCGCCCCGGTCAGGTAGCCCGCGTCCGGTCCCACCAGGAACGCGACCGCGCGGCCGATATCGTTCTCACAGTCACCGATCCGGCCCAGCGGGATGGTGGCGACGAATTCGGCCGCCTCCTCGGGATTGTGTTCGGTCCACCATTTCAAACCCGGTGACAGGGCGTGCGGGGCGACCGCGTTCACCCGGATGCCGTCCCGCCCCCATTCGCTGGCGGCGGTCCGGGTCAGCGAACGCATCGCCTCCTTGGTGGCCGCGTACAGACCGTATCCGCTGGCATCCCAGCGCACCGCCGCCGAGGTGACCATATTGACGATCGCCCCACCGCCCCGGGCCTTCATATACGGATGGCAGGCCTGCATCAGCCGCAAGGTGGCGACCGGGCCGGTGGTCAGCGCCTCGTTCATGCGTTTCGGCGTGATGTCGAGCAGTGGCCCGAGCGCGGTCTGGTTGGCGTTGTTGATCAGGATGTCCACCCCGCCGAAGAGCTCCGCCACCTGCTCGACCAAGGGCTCCAGCCGATCGGTCTCGCCGATATCGCACACCACGGGTGCGGCCCGGCCCCCGGCCGCGCGGATGTGCTCGGTGGTGGCGCGGAGGGTGTCCTCGGTTCGCCCCACCACCGCGATCGCCGCACCTTCCGCCGCGAGCGCGTAGGCGATACCCTGCCCCACACCCTGACCACCGCCGGTCACGATGGCCACCTTGCCCTCGGATGAACCCATTGTCGATCGTCTCCCACTGTTCGTCGTGTGCGGCACCGTGCGGCGCACGGTGCCGCGGACGCTAGCCGCGCCGCGGTTTCGACCGCGGACGGTGGTCTCGCTCAGTGGCAACGACCGCCTGACTTTCCGGCGCGCCGTGAGAGGTTGTCAGCCGCTACGCACCGTGAACGAGAGGGTCGCCACCATGACGACACCGGCAGACGCACAGCAGCGCCTCAACGAAGTCATCACGCGGCTGACCGGGCCGGGTGGCCGGTTCGAGATCACCGTGGAAGAGGTGCTCGGCGCCACCATGCCCGTGATGCGGCATCGCGGGCGCGCGGTCGGCGACCTGGTGGCCGCGTCCCGGGCCTGGCAGGACCGCGACTACCTGGTGACCGCCGACCGCCGTATCTCCTATGCGCAGCACGCGGATGCCGTCGCCGCGCTGGCCACCGCGTTGCGCGACGAGTACGGCGTACGCCGGGGCGACCGGGTCGCGCTGCTGGCCGCCAACTGTCCCGAATGGGTGACGGCGTTCTGGGCCGCCCAGTGCCTGGGCGCCGTCGCCGTCGGGCTGAACAGCTGGTGGATGCCCCGGGAGATCGAGTACGGACTCGAACACAGCCGGCCGCGGGTGCTGATCGTCGATGCCAAACGCGCCGCGCTCCTGGCCGATATCGATACCGCGGAGATCGCCGTGCTCACCGTCGAGGAAGACGTTCCACGGCTCGTCGCGGCCCACTCCGGCGCCGAGCTGCCCCGGCCCGAGGTCGACGAGGACGATCCGGCGGTCATCCTCTACACCAGCGGCACCAGCGGCCGGCCCAAAGGCGCGTTGCATTCCCAGCGCAACCTGCTCGCGGTCGTCGACTACCACCGTTTCTCCGACGCCATGGCGGCGGCGTTCACCGGGCGCGCCTATTCCGACACCGAGCCGAGTCCCCTGCGCTATCTGCTGACCTCACCGCTGTTCCATATCGCCAGCCTGCACAACCTGGTGGTGCCACGCCTGGCGACCGGGGGCACCGTGGTGATGTACCAGGGCGCTTTCGCCGCGGATCCGGTGCTGGGACTGATCGAACGGGAACGGGTCACGAACTGGGGCGCGGTGCCGACCATGGCCGCACGACTGCTCGAACACGGCGATATCGACAACTACGATCTCTCGTCGTTGACGGCGTTCGCACTCGCCTCGGCCCCGTCGTCGATCGCGCTCAAGGACCGGCTGCGGCAGCGGTTCCCGTTCGCCCGCGACGCCCTGGTCGACAGCTACGGGCTCACCGAATGCAGTACCGCCGTAGCGGTCGCCACGACCGCCGAGCTCGAGCAGTACCCCGGCACGCTCGGCCGGCCGATTCTCACGGTATCGGTGGAGATCCGCGACCCGTTCGGCGAGCGTGTCCCCGACGGCACCGAGGGCGAGGTGTGCGTGCGCAGCCCCTTCGTCATGCTCGGCTACTGGGCGGACGAGGCGGCCACCGCCGCCGCGATCACCCCGGACCGCTGGTTGCGCACCGGTGATTTCGGCATCCTCGAGGACGGCCGGCTGCGGTTGACCGGCCGCCGCTCGGATCTGATCCTGCGCGGCGGCGAGAACGTCTACCCCACCGAGATCGAGCAGTGCCTGGACGAACATCCGGCGGTCGCGGAGTGCGCTGTCGTGGGTGTTCCGCACGAGGATCTGGGGCAGGAGGTGGCGGCGATCGTCGTGGTACGCCCGGGTGCGACCGTCGACGAGGCGCGACTGCACGAGTACGCCGCCGCACGGCTGTCGTACTACAAAGTGCCCAGCCGCTGGCGGATCACCACCGAGCCGCTGCCGCGCAACGCGACCGGGAAGGTCATCCGGCGCGGTCTCACGGCCTGAATGACTCCGGCCACTCCGCGAGCAGCAGATCGCACGCCATGCGCAGGTCCGCTTCGGCGTCGGCGATGGTGATCCGGCCGTTGAGGCACGACTGGATGATGCCGAAGACCGAATGGATCAGTACCCGCAGCAGCCGGGCATCCCGTTCGGTCACCTGCTCGATCCCGGCGGCGTCGTACAGCAGGTGCCGGAAATTGCGGTCCACCCCGGCGGTGTCCGGCACCGCGGACGCCCGCGCCGCGCTGTTGGACTGGATCATCGCGGTGGCCAGCAGCGGCCGGCCCAGCAGTACGCGAACCACCTGGAGCAACCGGTCGTGGACCGCGTCCCGGGCGCTCTGTTCCGGGTCGGGCCGCCGGGCGTATTTCGCGCGCATCCGGTCGATCTGATCGAGCATGACCGCCACGAACAAATGGGTTTTGGACGGGAAATACCGGTACAGGGTGGCGACCGCGACACCCGCGAGTTTCGCCACCTCATGCATCTGGACCCGTTCGAGTTCCTTGTCGGTGGCCAGCGTCGCGGCGGCGTCGAGGATGCGGACCACCCGGGCATGCTGCTCGGTGGAACTCGGTGCCGCGGCATCGCGCGTTTCGGCGATCCTCGGCATAACTCCCCTTCCTCGTCCCACCGCCCGGTATCCGTCGCGTCGGCACCGGCCGCCCGAGACCGGCGGCGGACTTCTTCCTCGGGTGGGACCGCCCGCCGCGGAGTCGACGCTACCGACCCCGCATCGCCGCCCGGTGGTCGCGGTCCCGGCCAGTGAGAGCGCCGGCCGCGGCGCCGGCCGCGCACCCCTACCGTGAGCGCCGCGGGCCACGCGCAGGTCGTGACCGAACCCACTGCTGTGCGCGAGTCGCGCACCCGAGGAGGATACCGATGTCACAGGAATTCCAAGGCCGGGTCGCGCTGGTCACCGGCGCCGCACGCGGTCAGGGTCGCGCGCACGCACTCGCGTTCGCCGAGCGGGGCGCCGATATCGTCCTGTGTGATCGGTGCGAGGACAGTGCCGCCCTGGACTATCCACTCGGCACCCGCGCCGACCTCGCGCATACCGCGGAACTGGTCACCGCCCTCGGCCGCCGGTGTGTGAGCGTGCGGGCCGATACCGCCGACCGGGCCGCGATGGACGCGCTGGTGCGGCGGGCCGAAGACGAACTCGGATCGGTGGATATCGCGGTCGCCAACGCGGGGGTCACCGGGGTCGCGCCGATCGGTGAACACACCACCGAGCTCTGGCACGAAGTGATCGGCAGCAACCTCACCGGGGTGTTCAACACGCTGGCCGCGGTCACCCCGGGCATGATCGCCCGCAAGTACGGCCGCATCATCACCACCTCATCGATGATGGGACGCGGCGCGAGCCCGGCCATGGCCTCCTATGTGGCCTCCAAATGGGGTGTGATCGGCCTGACCAAATCGCTGGCGATGGAACTCGCCCCGCACGGCATCACGGTGAACTCCGTGGCCCCGGGCAATATCGCCACCCCCATGGTGCAGAACGACGCCATGTACCGCCGCTTCCGGCCCGATCTCGCCGATCCAGCCTGGGAGGACGTGGCGCCGGTCCTCGCCGGGCTGACCCATCTGCTGCCCGTCGCCGCCCTGGAACCGGAGGAGGTCTCCCGGGTCGTGCTCTTCCTCGCCGCCGAGGCGAGCGCCCACCTCACCGGCATGGTCTTCCCGGTGGATGCCGGAGCCGGCGCCAAGGGCAACGCCTGAGCCGCACAGCCGCCACGTATCCGCGACCGACTCTCCGCCCAGGCGCGCCCCGACCGGACCGGCCACCCGGAGGCACGGTCAGAAGCGGGACCGCCGGAAACCGCCCTCGGAGTCGAGCACCTGCCCGACCACCCAGCGGCCCGCGTCGGAGACCAGCCATTCGATCAGCCGGGCCGGATCTTCGGGCCGGCCGGCCCGGCCGCGCGGGAACGCGGAGTGCACCTGTTCGACGAACTCCGCGGGCAGGCCCGTGGTATCCGGGGCGAGGAAGCCCGTATCGACCGGGCCGGGATTGACGGTGTTGAGCACGATGCCGCGGTCGATCAGTTCGTCGGCGACCGTCGCCGTCATGCCCGCCAGCACCGATTTCGCCGAGCCGTAGGCGATTTCCGCGCGCATCGGCGCCAAGTGCTGGCCGGAGGTCATCCAGATCACCCGGCCGCGATCGGCGACCTCGCCACGATCGGGCCGGAACTGCCGGGTGAACGCCCGGGTGAGCAGCAGCACCGAGCGGGCGTCCACGGCCCAGTGCGCGTCCAGCATCGCGGCGTCGATATCGAGCAGGGTCCCGTCTCCACCGCTGCGGGCATGATTGGCGATCAGGATGTCCACGTGCCCGAACTCGGCGACCGCGGCGTCCACGACCTCCGCCGGGGCGGCGGGGTCGGCGAAATCGACACTGTGGTCCACCACCCGTGGCGCGGCGGACAATCCGCGGCGGATCGCGTCGATATCGTCGGCGCCCCAGGGTTGTTCCTCGTCGTGGGGCCGCCAATGGGTCAGGTAGAGCGCTGCGCCCCGGTCGGCCAGCCGCCGGGCGATCGCGTAGCCGATCCCGGCCCGGCGTCCCACGCCGGTCACCACGGCCACTCGTCCGGTGAGGTCTCGTTCGGCGTGCATCACCGGACATTGCACTGCCCACCGGCCGTCGACGCAACTGATTTCCGGGGTGTGTCACTTCGCGGTCCGGTCCGCGACAGCACCTTCCACACGGCCGCGCGCCAACGGTGCGATGATCGCTGTGCCGCGCCCGGTTTCCGCGGGCGCCGTCGGGAGAACGGAGGCCACCGGGTGGGTATCGGAATTTCCGGGGTGAGTGTCGGCCACTGGACCGATGAGGTGGGCCGGACCGGCTGTACGGTGCTCCTGCTACCGGCGGGCACCGTCGCCTCGTGCGAGGTACGCGGCGGCGCCCCGGCCAGTCGTGAACTCGATGCCCTGTCCCCGGACAAAGCCGTGGTATCCATCGATGCCGTCGTCCTGACCGGTGGGTCGGCCTTCGGTCTCGCCGCGGCCGACGGTGTCCTGCGCCACCTCGAAGAACAGGATCGCGGCGTCCCCACTCCCGCCGGGCGCGTCCCGATCGTCCCCACGCTGGCACTGTTCGACCTGGGCGCGGGCGATCCCGCGGCCAGGCCCACCGCCGAGTCCGGTTACCTCGCGGCCCGGGCGGCCGCCGGGGAGCAGATCCTCATGGGCCGCGTCGGCGCCGGCACCGGCGCCCATACCTCCCAGTGGCGCGGGCCGGAGCTGCGCCGGCCGGGCGGCCTGGGCTACGCCGAGCGCCGGCTGGGTGATCTGGTGGTCGGTGCGTTGTGCGCGGTCAACGCCTTCGGCGATATCGACCTCGGTGCGGCGGATATCTCGCTGGACGCGGTGCTGCGGCTCGAGGGCGGGTTCGATTTCGCGCGCACCCGCGACCACACCACCATCGGCGCTGTCATCACCAATGCCCGGCTGGACAAACCGGGCTGCCGTATCGTCGCCCAGGGCGCCCACGACGGTCTCTCGCGGGCCCTGACACCGCCGCACACCCGCTTCGACGGGGACGGTTTCATCGCCGCCGCCACCGGCACCGTCGACGCACACGTCGATACGGTGCGGCTGATGGCGCTGGCCGCCGTCGTCGACGCGATCCGCTCGGTCGCCACCCGCGAAACCTGAACCGGCCCGGCCCGTTCACGCCGAGCGCGCCGCGGGACATCACCACCGGAAGCGGGCCGGGCCGCCGCCGGTCTGTGGATTCAGCGGCCGAACACCGTGTTCAGCACCTCCGCCGCGGCCTGGTTCAGCGGCACCAATACCCGCCGGTTCAAGAAACCGAGCGGGCGCACGACGACGAAATCCCATACTGCCGCGAGCGCACGCAGCACCGGCCGCAACACGGTCCGATAGACAAAAACACACGGCACCACGACCAGCACCCGCACCACAGCGGTCGCCCCGCGCCAACCGTAGGACACGATCGTCGCGAGGAGCAGCCCGCACGGCCGTAACACCCAGCGCCACAGCTGCCGCAGCGGCCACACCACACACCACCGCCACAGCCACTCCGCGGTCGACGCGATCGCACCCAGCACCGGTCGCAGGACCCAGCGCCACAGCAGTTCGAGTCCGGGCAGCAGCAGCCGTCGCCAGAGCCACCGTTCGATCGCGTGCCGCAGCGGCCGCAGCAGCCAGTCCATCAGCAGCGCCCCCAACGGCGTGAGCACCATGCCCCACAGCACATGCTGGAGCGCCCACCCCCACACCACATCCTTGACGAACAGCCACAGCGGCCGCACCACCCAGTACCAGAGGAACCGGCCCACCGGCACCAGCAGCCGTTCCAGTACGTAGACGCCCGCCGCGACGACCGCCCGCCCGCACAACTTCACTCCCTCCCAGAGCAACCGCACCGGCACCAGCAACACCACCGCCAAGGCCCGCGCGACCCATTCGCCGATCGACACCCGTGGCCGGGGTTCCCGTGGATCTGTCGAAGACATCGAATCCTCCTCCCGCCCGGAATCATCGCACCCCGGAGGACCCACCGTTAACGGTTGGTTCCCTTGGGCCGTGGCCGTGTGCAGACCAGCGGGCCGGCGCGACAGGGTCCCGGCGGTAGGCGCGCCCGGACCGGCTCACGCCCGAACCGGGCCGTCGGCAACACTGCGGTGGATGCGCGGACCGCCGAGGCCGCTCGGGACCATGTTCGCTCGGATGCTGTTCATCGGTCCGGGGCCGGGGCACGGGCGGAAAGGCGAGGTCCGCGTCTCAATCCGCGGTCGGTACCCTCGGCGCGAATCCCTCGGCGAGCAGTTCGAAGGCGCGGTCGGCCTCGGCGATCGCGACCGGGTGCCGCTGTGCCGCGCTGCGCCCGGCAGCCATCTCGCGCCAGTTGGCCTCGCACAGGTTGCGGCGCACCGCGGTGATCGCGCTCGCGGCCAGTCGCGCGTCGAGATCATCGGGCGGGCCGAGGGTTCCGGCGAGGGCGATCTCGCCGCTGCCGAGGAACCGCGCGAGTCGCGCGGTGAGCGCCGGAGTATCCAGTACCAACCGGTAGCAGGCCACCACTGCGGGTGTGTCACACAGGCCGGTGGCGGGTTCGTGGTTGTCCAGGCCGGTGCGGAACGCCGCGTGCAGCGCGTCCAGTGGTGTCTGCCCTCGTCCCCGATCCCGTACCACCCGGGCCGCGTCGTCGACGTGGTCGGCGAATCGCTGTACGACGAGGTCCTCTTTGGAGGGGAAGTACTGGAAAAGGGTGCGCTTGGACACCTCTGCCGCCGTCGCGATGTCCACCACCGATACCGCATCGAACCCGTCGGCCAGGAACAATTGGAGGGCGGCATCGGAGATGGCCGCGCGCGTTCGACGCTTCTTGCGCTCACGGAGGCCCGGCTCGGGATTCATACCGGACAGCCTAGCCGAAAGGTAGACCTGGTTAATAAGTAAACTTGGTATACATTTGCGATATGCGAATCGGCGTTGCCCTGCCCACCGACTACTACGAACAACTCACTCCCGGCGTGAATCCCGTCGAATACCTACTCGATCAGGCCCGCAAGCTCGTCGAACTCGGCGTCTCCGCGGTGTGGCTGACCCAGCGTTTCGACTACGACGCATTGGCGGTCGCCACGCTGATCGGCCGGGAACTTCCCGGTACCACGGTCGGTACCGCGATCGTGCCCATCCACCCGCGCCACCCCAGCGCGCTGGCCATGCAGGCGCACACAGCGCAGGCGGCCGGTGGCGGACGATTCGAACTCGGCCTGGGCCTGTCCCTGCCGGAGATCGCCGCCGGCTACGGCAATACCCACCCGCGCATCCGATACCTGCGCGAATACCTCTCCGCCCTGCGCGAACTGCTGCACACCGGCACAGTCGACCACACCGGCGAGACGCTGGTGGCCAGGTCTCCGACCCGCAGCACCATGCCGGCCCTCCACTCACCGGTGCCCATACTGCTGGCCGCCTCCGGCCCGCTGACGCTGCGGGTCGCGGCGGAACTCGCCGACGGAGCCCTCCCGCTGCTCACCGGGCCGAAGACACTGGCGGACTTCACCATTCCCACACTCGCCCGACGAGCCGCGGCAGCCGGCCGGACAATGCCCCGGGTGATCGGCATGGTGGGTGGCGTGGTGACAGCCGACGTGGCAGGCGCACGCGAGCGAGCGGCACAGCAGATGCACAGATATGGCGAGATGCCTGCGTATCGGGCGCTACTGGACCGCGAGAACATCACCGACCCGGCCGAACTGGCCGTGATCGGCGACGAGCAGACCATGGCGGACGCGGTGTCCCGCTACGCCGAAGCCGGCGCCGACGAACTGATCTTCGCACTCACCGCTCTGGGTTCGGACCGTGACGAGGAGCGAACCTGGGCGTTACTCGGCGAGCTCGGCAGCCACTGAACACCCACTCCGGCCCCGGTCCGGTTCGCGGCTTCGAGAAAACCGTTGGCGCCGACCGCTGGAGTACGGGCGATCATGGCCGGTATGGACGTGCCGAATGTGGAAGACCCTGACCGGATCGGGGAAGCGAAGTTGCGAGACGGCCGCCGGTTGGCGTGGGCCGAGTGGGGCCCGGTCGACGGCCGCCCGGTGGTGTTCTGTCCCGGGGCAGGGTGGGGGCGCCGGCTCGGGTTCGGCTCCGGAGTGCCGGCCCGGTCGGGGGTCCGGCTGGTCTCGGTGGAGCGGCCCGGTTCGGGGGAATCGACCGGGATGCCGGGGCGCACACTGCTGGATTGGGCCGACGATATCGGGCAGTTGGATTTCGCCGACCCCGCGGTCGTGGGTTTCTCACAGGGCGCCCCGTTCGCCCTCGCCCTGGCTGCGCGAGGGGTCACCTCCTCGGTGGCGATCGTGTCCGGCGGTGACGAGCTCGCCTATCCGGGAACAACTCTGCCGGCGGAGGTCCGGCGGCTGGTCGAGCTGGTGGCCGCCGACCCGGCCGGCGCCGAGCGCGAATTCGCGCGCTTCGGGAGCGCCGAGACCCTGTGGCAGCTGAGCATCGAGGGCAGCTCCCGAGCCGACCGTGAGATCTACCTGCGACCGGAGTTCGCCCGAACCTTCCGTCGCGCGCTGGATGCCGGCTTCGCGCACGGCTCGGCCGGCTATGCCCGCGATACGGTCCTGCACTTCGCGCGCTGGCCGTTCCGAGTCGAGGAGCTCACTGCCCGCGTTCACCTCTGGTACGGCGGGCAAGACGGCAACCCCACCCACTCCCCCGATCACGGCGCCACTCTCGCCGGCCGGATCCCGAACGCAACCCGGCACTACCTGCCCGACAGCGGCGCCGCGCTGCTGTGGACACACGGCTACGAGATCCTCGAACAAATCTTGTGATCGCCCGAGACCACGGGGTGGCCACTGTCGACCGGTCCCGCGGCGTGGACATCGGCCCCGGGGCAGCCGGTCGGCGCAGACGAGGATTTCCCGCCCGGACAGCGGCCGGGGCGGTGGTCCGCAACGCTGTCCACGATGGTGGCGGCCGTGGGCGAGTGGCCGGTGGAGCTCCACCACGCGGTGGCGGACCCCGCCGCGCCCGAACCACTTTCCGCGGCGGCGATACCCCGGCCGCGGGGATGTCACAGTCGGTGCGGCTGCTCCGTCGACTCTGCAGCAGACGAGAAACGGGTACCGCACCCGCCGAGACCTACGGAGTTCCGATGACCGCTTCCGCCCAGACCGCTCCCGTCCTCGTTCGATCCGCCGAAGCCGAGACCCTCCAGGACGGTGCGCTGAGCCTGATCACCCTCCTCGCCGACGCCGGCGCCACCGGAGGTGCGCTCACCGCGAACAAGGCGACCCTGCACAAGGGTTCGCCCGGTGCGCCTGCGCATTTCCACACCGCCGCGACCGAGATGTTCCTGGTGCTGGACGGTTCGGTGCGGATCCTGCTCGGCGAGGAGATCGTGCACCTCGAGCGGGGTGATTTCCTGACCGTGCCGCCCACGGTCCCCCATGCCTTCGCCCCGGCCGCCGGGGCCGAGGCGGAACTGCTCGTGGTCTTCACCCCCGGGCTGCACCGGTTCGACTACTACCGGCTGCTCGAGCGGGTTCATCGCGGAGAGGCGAGCGTCGAGGAGATCCGCGCGAGCTCGCAGCGCTACGACAACCACTACGTCGAGAGCCCGGTCTGGCGCGACGAGCTCGCCCGGGCCTGACTGCCCGAACGCACCGCAGCGGCCGCCGGCCCCCGGTCATCGCCGATAAGGCCTCCACCGAAATCTCGGGCGGCAGCGGCGAGCGGGGCGGCTACCCCGAGCAGGTTCGGCCGAAGAGCCGATACGCACCCCGAACGCGCTTTATCGTTGATACCGGGGTTCGCCGCGGCAGGGAGGCCGGAAATGCGTGTGCGTGCCGTGGTCGCGGGTGTCGGTATCGTGCCGTTCACGGCACCGGGCCGCTCCCGGCCCTATACGGTCATGGGCGCCACCGCGGCGCGGGCGGCGCTCGCGGACGCCGGGATCGACTATCCCGCCGTGCAGCAGGCCTACGTCGGTTACGTCTACGGTGATTCGGCTGTGGGGCAGGCGGTTCTGCACGACCTGGGACCGACAGGGCTTCCGGTTTTCAACGTGAACAATCATTGCGCGTCGGGTTCCACGGCCCTGTTCCTGGGGCGGCAGGCGGTGGAGTTCGGTGCCGCCGATGTGGTGCTGGTGCTGGGAGTGGAACAGATGCGGCCCGGCGCGCCGGAGACGCTCTACACCGACCGCCCGACGACGTACGACCGCTACTTCCAGGTCATGCAGCGGGTGCCGGCACTCGACGAGGCGCCTATCGCCGCACAGCTGTACGGCGAGGCGGGAGAGGAGTACATCCGCCGCTACGGCGCCGACCCGCAGACCTTCGCCCGGATCGCGGTCAAAGCGCGGGCGCACGCCGCGGGGAATCCGAACGCCTTGTCCACCGAGCCGGTCACCGTGCAGCAGGTACTGGCCTCCGGACCCGTGCACGGACCGCTGACCCGGTTGCAGTGCAGCCCACCCACCTGCGGGGCGGCCGCGGCGGTACTGGTCAGTGAGCGGTTCGCCCGCCGGTACGGCTGCGCCGGACCGGCGATCACCGCGCAGGCGATGGGCAGCGATTCCGCCGCCACCTTCCTCGGCGCGGATCCGACGAAGATCGTCGGTTACGACTCGTCGAAGGTCACCGCGCACCAGGTCTACGAGCAGGCCGGTATCGGCCCGGCCGAACTACCGGTGGTGGAGCTGCACGACAGTTTCACCACCGGCGAGATCCTGGCCTACGAAGCGCTCGGCCTCACTCCGGAGGGGACTGCGGAAAGATTTGTCGCCGACGCGGCCAACACCTATGGCGGGCAGGTTGTGACCAATCCCTCCGGCGGGATGCTGGCCAAAGGCCATCCGCTGGGTGCGACGGGGGTGGCGCAGTGCGCGGAACTGGTGTGGCAGCTGCGCGGGCAGGCCGGTGCCCGCCAGGTCGACTACGCGAACCTGGCCCTACAGCACAATGTCGGGCTCGGCGGCGCGACGGTGGTGACGCTGTACGCGAATACCGGATCGATCCATCGCTGAACCGCAGGTCAGCGGCTGCGCACCCGAACCAGTGTGCGCGGCGCCACGGCAGCCATATGGCTGGACAACACCATCAGCGTGAGCACTGCGAACCCGGCGGCAGCCGTCGCGTAGACCATCATGGGGAACCTCCTCGTACGGTTTCCCGGTCCACCTTTCCCGCCGAACCTGGCAACAACCTGTGCGCCGTTCGGTAATGCGGTGTGTGTTCAGTGGCGGATCCCCTCGCTGCTGACGAAGCTCGCCTCCTCCGGGCCGACCAGGCCGAGCAGTGTGAGAGGGCGGGAGGCGAACGCGTTGGTCAGATAGGTCAGCGTGATCGCCCAGCGGTTGATTCCGCGGGGGAGGGCATAGGTGTGATACGCACGAGTCACCGCCTTGGCGGGCAGGCCGGAGAGCCGGATACCCACCGGGTTCGCGACGGCGAAGCCGGGCCCCAAGTCCACCACCAGCCCCATATCGCGGTGTTTGTACACCGTCTGCGTGCCGATTCCCATACTGGCGGCCACATTGCGGGCGAGGACCTTGCCCTGCCGGGTGGCGTGCTGCGCGGTCGGCGGGGTGATCTTGCCCGGCTTCGTCAGATCCGGAACGGCGGCCGCGTCCCCGCCGGCGAAAACGTCCGGGTGGCCGGGCACTCGCAGATCGGCGTCGACGCTCAGCCGCCCACGTTCCATCGGCAGTCCCAGGGTGCCCAGCACGGGCGCGCCGGTCACGCCCGTCACCCAGGCAACGGTGTGGGTCGCGATCCGGGTGCCGTCGGTGAGCACGACATGGTCCTCGGCGAGCTCCTTCAGCGACATTCCCAGCCGGATATCGATACCGCGGTTGCGCAGCACGGTCAGTACCTTGTCGCTGAGCTTCTCGCCGACCTCCGGCATCACCCGGTCCGCCATGTCGAGCAGCACGAAACGGACCTCGGCCGGGTCGAATCCGCGGCGCTTCGCATAGGTGTCGGCGAGAGCCCGCAACTGCGCGACGAGCTCGGTACCGGCATAGGAGGCACCGACCACGACCACGGTACGGCGTGCCCGGCACAGCTCCGGGTCTTCCTCGTGGTCGGCCAACTCCAGTTGCCGCAGCAACTGTTCCCGCAGGTACAACGCCTCGGCGACCGTTTTGAGGCCGCGACCGTGCTCGGGGAGGCCGGGAATATCGAACAGCCGGGTCACCGACCCCGGGGTCAGCACGAGCCGATCCCAGGACAACTCCCGCGGAGTGTGGTATTCGCTGGTCACCGTGACCGTCTTGGTGTCGAGATCGATCGATTCGGCCGTGGCGACGACCAACCGGACCCGGGGCAGGGCGTCGGCCAGCGACACCGCCACGAACCGCGGGTCGATGAGCCCGCCGGCCACATCCGGCAGCAGCGGTGTATACAGCATGTAGTCGTTGGGCGTGACCAGCACGACCTCGGTATCGCGTTCCTGCTTCGCCAGCAGCCGGCACAGGTGACGGGCACAGGTGAACCCGGCGAAACCGCTGCCCACGATCACCACCCGCTGCGGTCCGGCACTGCGGTCGACAGAACTCTCGACGTCCGACACGGCCACCTCCTCCTTCGTCTCGGTTCCCTCGGCGGTTCCCGCGAGATCGCCGCCGAAACATGCGGCGGCGATCCGGGCGGCGGCGCCCCTCAGTCGGTCTCGGCGAATTCGAACGGCAGGGCGTCGATCGCTTCGCGGTACCGCCGCTCCAGCTCGTCCGCGTCGGGTGCCCCGATATAGAGGGTTGCGAGTTTGTACCGGTAGGCGTCCTGGTTGGGCAGGTCGGAGAGACGGTCTCCGGGCCGAACCTCGATGTGCACCAGTGTGCCCGGGAAACGGCGCTGCAATGCGGCGATATCGGCTTCGCCGGGCACTGCGCGCACGATCCCGTCCTCGTACCGGGGCACCATGCACTGCGCGGCGACCGCGAATTCGCCCTTGCGATGTGGCATGCGGGGCCGGTCGCCCAAGGCGATATCGATGGCGACACCGTGGTTGGAGCTACCGTCGACTTTTGCGAACAGATCGCTGTGCGACTGCGAGATACGCGTATTGACCTCGATCAACCACAGTTTCCCTGTCTCGGAATCCCACATGAACTCCGAGTTGAAGCAACCGTTGTCGTATCCGGTATGCCGCAGATAGCGCTCGGTGACGTCGATCATCCGCTGCTGGACGTCCTCGGGGACGGTGCGCGCCGGATAGTCCAGGTGGTCGAAGCTGTGCCCGGCCGCGTCCTTGCGCATATCGAACAGGCCGTGCACATGGTATTCACCGCGGAACATCGTGCCCTCCGGCGCGGCCTGGGTGCCGGTGACCACCTGCTCGGCGAGGCAGGTGCGTCCCCCCGCCACACGGATCTCCTCCGGCAGGTCCACCCGCTCGAGCGCGCGGTCGAAGGGGTCGGCGATCCGGCCGATCTCGGCGCGGATCTGCGCGATGGCGGTGGCGAACACCTCGGCGTCGGTCACTTCGAATCCCAATTGCGAGGAATGGGATTTTATCGGCTTCACCCAGAAGGGGAACGGAATGTCGATCTTGTTCAGCGCATCGGGGTCGAACGGATCGAAAGCACAGAAATCCGGTACACATTCCGGCACCGATTCCCGCTGCAATACCCGGCTCCAGTATTTGTGCTCGTTCTTCAGCACGCTTTCCAAACTGGGCGAAGGCAATCCGAATTCATCCGCCAGAATCGGCACGAGCACGCTGGTCGGGAAATCCCAGTGCGCGATGATCGCATCCACCCGGCCGTCGAAGGCACGCAGCTCCGTCCGAGCCCGGTCGAGCAGCTCGTCGAAGTCGAACTCGTCGGCCGTGATCAAGGTGTCGTAATCGAGCAAGCCGTGGAGAGAAAATCCGCCCGGAACATCCACGGTCGAGATTTCATCGCGCTGGGAATCGGTCAGAGCAGGTACGAAAATATTTTTCCTCACGCAGACCGGCTAACCATATGTCCCGAGCTCAAACACTTCGGCCGGTGAACGAAATCGCGCCCCCGGAACCGTCCGGAAAACGAAGCGGCCGGGGGCACGAAGAGATTGTCACGACGGCGGACGATTCACGATTCGTACCAGGTCGCCCCGTGCCCGCCGGGCCTCCGGGATATCGGCCAGCGGCCAGGCATGGAACATTCCGGCGAATTCGTGGTATTCGAGTGCGACGCCCTCGGCGGCACACCGCGTACGGAACCGGCGCGCATCCGCGAGCAGGACATCCCTGGTGCCGATGAACAGGCTCAGCTCTCCGGGCGTCGCGGCCGGGGCGTACAGCGGGCTGATCAACGGATCGGTTCTGTCGAGGTCACCCGCGTACAGCCGGCCGGCCTCGGTCAGGCCCGCGACACCGAGGTAGGGGTCACTGGGATCGAGCTCCCGGGCCCACGGGTCGGTCATGGTCACATCGAGCCACGGGGAGATCAGCACCACCTCCTTCGGTTCCACCCCACCGGCCGCACCGAGCGCGCGGGCCAGCACCAGCGCCAGCGCTCCCCCGGCCGAATCCCCCATCAGCACCTTGTCGTGCGACGCGGCGCCGGCGAAGGCCGCGTCGTGCGCGGCGAGCACCATGGAGAAGGTGTCGCGGGGGTGGTTCTCCGGGGCGAGCGGGTAGAGCGGAACCGTCACCGTGCATCCGGTCTCGTCGATCAATCGCGACAGGAATTTCCAGTGGTCGCGCTGGATCTGGTGGACGTAGGCGCCTCCATGCAGGTACATCACGTGCCGGGAGGTACCCGCGGCTCGTGGCCGGATCGTGTAGACCGGCCGCCCGTGTATCTCCCGGCAGCCGACCCGGTGCCGCCGCCCCAGCGCGGCCGGCGGCCGGTCCCGCGCGGGCTGCTGGCTCTCGCGGATGCTCTCGCGCAGGGCCTCGGCACTGGAGAAGGGTTTACCGGCCCGGGTCAGCCGCAGGGCGGCGATCAGCATCCGGCCGCGCAGACTGGTCGCAGCGGACTCCTCGGGCACCGCCGACCGCACCTCAGACGTGGTCACGCGGGATCCTCCTGTCCCAGTTCCGCGAGAAAGTGCGTTGCTCCCCCTCGAAACCGTCGAGTTCGGCGTGCACCAGGAAATGGGTGGGCGTGCAGGTGACCCGGGTACGGGTCTCGGTCCTGGTGCGCCACTCCCCGCGGCCGAAACTCATCGACCACGCGGTCTCCGCGGTGGCCGAGCAGAAGTCGTCGGCCTGCCAGCCGTAGCGTTCCCGGACCTTCCGGTCCACTTCCAGCTCGTGTTCGTCATAGCGGACCAGGCCGGCGTCCTTGACGATCTCCAGGGCGGACCGATAGTCGACCAGGTCGCGGGACACCGTCCATTTCTGCTCACCGGGACTGATATGTGTCACCGCCATCGGTTGCGCGCCCTCGGGCTCACCGAACGGCTGCACCGATCCTTCCTCGGCACCGGCCATCGGCCGGATCGGCAGTCGCAGACTGCTCCCCGCCGTGTGCACGGTGACCTGCGCGGGCTCCGGCGGCGGCCAGGCCAGCGGCCAGTACGACGTCGACAGCGACAGCCGGATCCGGTGGCCCGCCGGAAATGCCTGGGCCACGGCATTGAGCTGCACAGTGACGTGGTAGCGCTCGCCGGGCTCCAGCGGCCGGGGATCGTCGTGACCGTCCCGGTGGGTCAGATTGAGCAGGCCGTAGGTCACCCGGGTCGCTCGGCCGTCCGGCGCCACATCGGACAACCTGGCCGCGACCATGGCGACCGGTTTGTCCGCCGACACCTCGAGAGTCACCGTCGGCGCGCCCAGGATCTCGCATCGTTGTGCGAGGGCGTCGGTCTCGAACACCAGTGAGCCGCCGTCCTCCTCGCGCTGGTCGTAGGGCAGGTCGGGCGGGGCGTTGTAGGACGCCCACTTTCCGGCGAACTGCCCGACCGACAGCGGCGATTCGACCGGCAGCGCCACCTGCGCCACCTCCTCGCCGGGCTCGGCGATCCGGTACCGCCCCAGCGGGTATTCGGTGAACTCGATATTCGGCGAGGGCCATTCCGGCTCCCCCACCCACCGGCCGGGCCGGTCCTCGTAGGCGGTCGACGGCGGCACGCTCTCCTGCATCCAGGTCTGCAACACCGGTCCGTCGAGCACACCGTTGTCGACATCCTTGAGCCAGTGATCCCACCAGCGCACGACTTCCTGGAGATACCCGATGGCGGGTCCGGGCTCGCCCAGATGCGGATACTTGTGCGACCAGGGACCGATCAGTCCCTTGCGCGGGACGTCCAGGTTGGCGAGCAGCCGGCCGACCGCGTTCGAATAGCCGTCGGCCCACCCGCTCGAGGCCAGAACCGGCACCTGGACGGCGGCATAGTCCTCACACACCGAGGCCCGGCGCCAATAGTCGTCGCGCCGCTGGTGTTCGAGCCAGTTGGCCGCCCACAGACTGCAGTTCTCCAGCCGCTCGAACCACATATCGCGCCAGCGGTCGCCGACCAGCGCCGGATCGGGCGGCAGGGTGCTGTAGGCGAACATGGTGGCGGATTCGGCGATATTGTCCGACAGCAGTGCGCCGCCCATGTAGTGCATATCGTCGGAATAGCGATCGTCGGTGAACGAGGAGATGACGATGGCCTGCAGGTGCGGTGGTTTGCGGGCCGCGATCTGCAGCGAGTTGAACCCGCCCCAGGAGATACCCATCATCCCGATCCGGCCGTCGCACCAGGGCTGCGCGGCCATCCACTCCATGACATCCTCGGCATCGCGATGCTCTCGGTCGAGGTATTCGTCCACGAGTACGCCCTCGGACTCCCCGGTGCCGCGCAGATCGACTCGGACGCAGGCGTATCCGTGGCCCGCCATGTAGGGGTGGTGAATGGAATCCCGGACCGCGGACAGATCCCGTTTCCGGTAGGGGATGTATTCCAGGATGCCGGGGACCGGCCGGTCGTCGGCGGCGACCGGCCGCCACACCTTGGCCGCCAGTCTGGTTCCGTCCGACATCGGGATCCACAGGTGTTCGTCCACGGTGATCTGCTGGGGCAGCGATGTCACTGTCCGCATCGATCCTCCTCGTCGTGCTCACGATCCGTCCGGCCGCGCCGCGGGCACGGCGGCCCACCACACGCGGACAGCGTCCCGTGCGGTGGCCGGCGCGGATCTTCACTTCTCGTCGAACCCGCACACCGCCTACCCGCTCGCGCCCCGGCTACACCGGGAGCGCCGGCGCGGTGTGCGCTGTACCGGTGCCGCCCCGGACGAGACGGCACCGGTACGACGGCCTCAGGCCGGAATGCTGTTGGTGTCCCGTTCCCAGATCCGGTGCCCCGCGAGCAGCGTGGCGAACGCTTCGGTGAAACCGTCGGACACCGTGTCACCGCTGCGCAGTACCCCGTCGGCGGGGGTGTCCGGCTGCGGGGGCTCCGCGATACCGCCTGCCCGCAGCACCTCGATGCCCGCGCCCAGCGCGGCGACCGGCTTCGCGTGCTTGTACGCCTCGGTGACGAAGTGCACGGCCGGACCCGCCGCGGCGAGGGCGCGCGCGCATTCGTCGCCCCCGGCGACCACGACGGCGTCGTAGAGGACCGAGGCCATGGTCGCCAGGGCTCGGTCCACGGCCAGGGCATTCCCGCCGGTTCCGCGCAGTTCACCGCCGTGCGGTGCGAGGACCTCGGTGACGGCACCGCGATCGGCGAGGGCGCTGCGCAACTGTTCCACACTCGCGGTATCCACCCCGTCGGTGGCCAGGATCGCGATCTGACGGGTGGCGATGGTCTGCGGGGGATCCTTCAGCTGGGACAGTGCGGGTGACAGCGCGACCTCGGACACCTCCTGCGCGGCCGGAGCCGGCAGGCCCAGTTCGCTCGCCACCCGGCCGGCCAGGTCGGGGTCGACGCGTACCAGCTCGTCCAGCACCCGGGTCCTGATCTCGACCTCCCGGCATTTACCGAGTTCGAACGCGAACGCTTCGACGATATGGGTGGCCTCCGGCTCGGTCATACTGCGCCAGAACATGCGCGGCTGCCGGTAGTACTCCTTGAAGCTCTCGCTGCGGGCCCGGATCGTCTCGCCCTCCACCCGGCGCGTGTAGTGGCGATAGACGTCCTCGTCGGCCAGCGCGGGACAGCCGCCGCCGAGCGTGTTCTTGGTGTAGAACGCCCGGCCGTGCGGAATATCGTGGCGGCTGTATCCGTCCTGCTGATGGGTACGGACGTCGGCCAGCGGGCGGTTCACCGGCAGATGCGCGAAATTCGGGCCGCCCAACCGGATCAGCTGGGTGTCCAGGTAGGAGAAGTTGCGCAGCTGCAGCAGCGGGTCGTTGGTGAAATCGATACCGGGCACGATATTGGCCGTATGGAAGGCGATCTGCTCGGTTTCGGCGAAGAAATTGTCCGGGTTGCGGTCCAGCACCAGCTCGCCGACCGGGCGCACCGGCACCTGCTCCTCCGGGATGATCTTGGTGGCATCGAGCAGGTCGAAATCGAAGTCGAATTCCTGCTCCTCGGGAACGAGCTGCACGCCCAGCTCCCAGCGCGGGAAGTTTCCGGCCTCGATATTGTCCCAGAGATCGCGCCGGTTGTAGTCGGGGTCGCGGCCCGCCACCTGCTGGCATTCATCCCACAGCAGTGAGTGCACACCCAGACTCGGCTTCCAGTGGAACTTCACGAAAGTTCCCCGCCCCTCCGCGTTCACCAGCCGGAAGGTGTGCACACCGAAACCCTGCATCATCCGGTAGCTCCGCGGCAGCGCACGATCGGACATGAGCCACATGATGGCGTGCAGGGTTTCCGGCTGGGCGGCCACGAAATCCCAGAGCGTGTCGTGGGCCGACTGGGCCTGGGGGATCTCGTTGTGCGGTTCGGGCTTCACCGCGTGCACGAAATCGGGGAATTTGATGCCGTCCTGGATGAAGAACACCGGGAAGTTGTTGCCCACCAGATCGTAATTCCCTTGCGGAGTATAGAACTTGGTGGCGAATCCGCGCACGTCACGGACCGTGTCGGAGGAACCCCGGGACCCGGCGACCGTGGAGAACCGGACGAAGACCGGCGTGCGCAGCTGCGGATCGGTCAGGAATTTCGCGACCGTGTAGTCGGCCAGCGAATCGTCGTATGGGCGGAAGTATCCGTACGCGCCCGCGCCGCGGGCATGGACCACCCGCTCCGGAATTCGCTCGTGATCGAAATGGGTGATCTTCTCCCGGGCGTGGAAATCGTCGACGAGGGTGGGGCCGCGCTCGCCGACGGTCAGCGCGTCGTCGGTGTGGTCGACGCGCACCCCCTGCTGGGTGGTGAGGTACCCGCTCTCGCGATCCTGCCGCAGCGGATCGAGCTGCCGCTGTTTCGGGTCGTCGCCCCCACGCCCTTCACCGAGCGCCTGCTGCTGCGCATCGGACGCGGCAGGGTCGGCGGACGGCTGTGATGTTCGGTCCATAAGTGTCCTCCTCGCTGGCGGGATGACCTGGTGTCCCCGATCCGGGCGCAACTCGCCCTGGTCGGGCGGCTTCCCCGCAGGGGCGGTGCTAAACAGTGCCCGGTGAGCGCCCGAATCCCGCGGTTCTCCGGTCCGGGGCCGGCGCTCTCGTACCGGTCGGGTATGGCCCCGGCGCCCGGCCGGGAACCGGGCTCAGTCGCTCGCCAGGCGCGCCCCGAAGGTCACCAGCGCCGCCCCCGCCACGGCGTCCAGCAGCCGTCGCACCACCCGGCGGGCCAACCAGGGCCGGACCCGGTGGACGAATGCCGCGAGGCACAGCAACCACAGCGACCCGAGCACGGCCACGGTATAGGCCAGCAGCAAGGCGTGGGTGATACCGGAATCCGCGTGCAGAAACTGCGGGAGGACGGATAGATACAGGGCAAGGATCTTCGGATTGGTGATATTGCTGAGGAATCCGGCGCGTAACGCGCGGTCACCGCCGGCGTCGACCGCCCATCCGGGACCGTCACCGCGGCAGGCGGACCACAGCGCCCGCACCCCGAGGAAGCACAGATAGGCCGCGCCGAGCCACCGCAATGCCGTGAACACCGGTTGCGATCCGGTGATCAGCGCTCCCACACCCAGTGCCGCCGCACTGCCCTGTACGAGACTGGCGGCGCAGATACCCGCCACCGCCCGGGCGCCGCCGCGGAGCCCACCCAGCACCGAGTGCTGAAGGGTGATCACCGTATCCGGCCCGGGCGCCAGCACGACGAGGACCACGACCGCGAGGTAGCCGACATATTCGTGCACTGTCACCTCGCCGGACTACCCCGCAGGCGGACGCCGAATCGGCGCGTCAGGGCGCCCTCGATCGCGAACAGACCGAAGAAGTGACTGATAATTCTCGCCAATCAACTCTGGTTAGCTGGGCATATAGGTCACTATGTAAATGCTTGATCCGTTGAGTACAACCGCCGTGGGCGCAAGCCGCAGGCAAGCGCTGCGGTGGAGTGAAGGACACCGATATGACCACCACGCCGCCCGGTCTCGATGACCGGCACGCCGATATCGTCCGTGCCACGCTGCCACTGGTCGAGGCGAATCTCGACGCGATCACCGCCACCTTCTACCGCGACCTGTTCGACCGGCATCCGCAGCTCGGCCGTGACCTGTTCAACCGTGGCGACCAGGCCCAGGGCAGCCAGCCGCGCGCGCTGGCGGCGTCCATCGCCCGCTTCGCCGCCCGGCTGATCGATCCCACTGCCCCGCAGCCGGACTCGATGCTCTCCCGGATCGGCCACAAACACGCGTCCCTCGGGATCACCGCCGAGCAGTACGACGTGGTCCACGAACACCTCTTTGCGGCCATCGTCGCGGTTCTCGGTGCCGAGGTGGTCACCGAACCGATCGCCGCCGCCTGGGACCGCGTGTACTGGCTGATGGCCGACGCGCTCATCGCCCTGGAGAACCGGCTCTACGCGGAGTCCGGGGTCGCGCCGGGCGCGGTCTTCCGGGAGGCGCTGGTGACCGCCCGGGAAGACGATCCCGCCGGCGTCGCGGTGTTCACCGTCGAATCCGCCGATCCGGTCCGGCCGTTCCCCGGATACGCTCCGGGCCAGTACATCTCGGTGGGCATCCCGCTGGCCGACGGCGCCCGCCAGCTGCGGCAGTACAGCCTGCTCGGCCTGCCCGGGGACGGACGTCTCGTATTCGCGGTGAAACGCGTCGATCCCGCGGCCGGGCGGCCCGCCGGCGAGGTCTCGACCTGGTTGTACAACCGGATCGGGCTCGGTGACACCCTGACGATCACGCTGCCGTTCGGTGATGTCACCGTGGACCCCGGCGCCACGACACCGCTCATCCTGATCTCGGCCGGTATCGAATCACGCCGATGATCGGCATTCTCGAATACCTGGCCACCCATGCCCCGGGCCGGCAGGTGCATCTGGATCACACCGACCGCTCCCCCGGCACCCGGCCGCTGGCCAACCGGCTGGCCGCCCTGGCCACCCGGCTCCCCGCACTGGGCCTGCGGTGGCGCTATCGCGACCACATCGATGATCTCGCGCCCGGCAAGTTCGACCTCGATGCCTCCGCTTTCCCCGGCGACGCCGAGTTCCTCCTCTGCGGCCCCACCACCTTCCTGCACACCGTCCGCGGCACACTGCTGGAGCACGGTATCCCGTCCGAACGGATCCGCACCGAGCAGTTCGGCCCGACCGACTGGCGGGACAACACCGCCTGACCCGGAGACGTCAGCCGCGCTCCGTACGCAGCAGTATGTGCAACGCGGCACCGGCCTCGAACAGGGCCGCGGACCGGGCGTCGAGCCCGGAGTCCCGTGCCGCCAGGGCCCGGCCGATCTCGTCCCAGCCGTGGGCGCCCCGCAACGAGGGAATCAGTTCCCGCAGCGCGGAGATGCCGTACCCGGCGAGGCGGAACTGGTGGACCAGCCGCGCGATCCGGACATCACCGGGCAGGTACCGGCGGGTCGCGCCCTCGGCGCGCTGCGGAACGACCAGCCCCTCGGCGTCCCAGTGCCGCAGGGTCGAGGGCCGGATCCCGAGCGCGCGGGACAGTTCGGAGATGCTCATATCGTCGGCCGGCCGGATATCGCCGAGTGGCTCGCCGGCGATGGACCGGGCCGCCTCCCGCGCGAACGCGAGGTCCCGGCGTTCCCGGTCCAGTTCGGCGTGTGCGCGATCCAGCAGCGCGAACAGCCGGGACGGGCCCCGCTCCCGCGCCGCGCGCAGAATCCGTTTCGCTTCGACCGGGCCGACGCCGGCCGCCAGCGCGCGATAGGCCCGGACCGACCACAGATGGGCTTCCCCGTACACCCGGTACCCGCTGGATGTACGCGGCACGGGCGGGAGCACACCGTCATGTTCGAGGTTGCGGATCTGCTGAACCGAGTACCCGGTAGCGCGGGCGATATCGGCGGTCCGCAGACCTGCGGAGTTGCGACTTCGGGTCGCGCTTTCCAGCTGTTTCTTGTCACAACTCTCCATAAGCACTTCAATGTAACGCTCGAAGGCATGACTTTCGACGAGATCATCGAATACCTCGGCGCCCGCGACGGCGTACTGACCCAGCAACCCCGCCCCGGCGACGGCACCCCCGAGATCGCGTGGGGTGACGCGTTCTTCTTCTACGCGCCCGACGGCGCGGTCCCGGCCAATACCCAGCCCTTCGCGACCCTCGTCACCAAGGACTATCCCGGCGACGAGCGGTCCCGGCTCGACCGGCCCGGCGTCTTCCGGGTGAACATCCACGTCGGTAGAGAGCTGTTCACCACCTGGACCGGCCGCGCTCCCCGCGACCCGGAACCCGCGGGCACGGACCCCGCCGTGACCGATACCGTGATCGCCCATCCGGTGTACGGCGAGCTCGGCTGGCTGGCCGTGGTGGCGCCGGGTCCGAACACCGCCGACACCGTGCGGGAACTTCTGGCGGTCGCCCACGACCGGGCCCGGGTACGTACCCAACGGCGGTCCGGGATCCGGTAACCGGTCCGTCCCGGTTTCGGCCTCAGGCCACGACCGGGCGTTGCGCGACGCCCACGTATTCGCTCAGCGGCCGGATCAACGCATTGGATTCACCCTGTTCGATGATGTGGGCGGTCCATCCGGTGATCCGGCTCATGACGAATATCGGCGTGAAGACCTCGATATCGAAGCCGAGCAGGTGGTAGGCGGGGCCGGTCGGGAAATCGAGATTCGGCTCGATCCCGGTGGCCTCGTCCATGGCGCGCTCGAGGGCCTCGTACATCCGCACCCACCGCTGTCCGTCGGTGGCCGCGGCGATATCCAGGAAGGCCTGTTTCATGGTGGGCACCCGGGAGTCACCGTTCTTGTAGACCCGATGGCCGAAACCCATCACCTTCTCCTTCCTGGCCAGCCTGTCGCGCAGCCACTGCCCGGCCAGCGCCGGGTCACCGATCTCGATCATGTGCTGCATGACGGCCTCATTGGCGCCGCCGTGCAACGGGCCCTTGAGCGCGCCGATGGCGGCGGTGACGGCGCTGTAGATATCCGACAGCGTCGAGGTGACCACGCGGGCGGCGAACGTGGAGGCATTGAAGCTGTGCTCGGCGTAGAGGATCAGCGAGACCTCGAAGGCCTGCACCAGCTCCGGCGCAGGGACGGTCCCGAAACACATGTGCAGGAAGTTCTCGGCGTAACCGAGGTGGGAATGCGGTGCGATCGGATCGAGACCGTGGCGACGGCGGTGATCGGCCGCGACGATCGTCGGCAGCACCGCGAACATCCGCAGCGCCTTGGCGCGATTGGCCTGCGCCGAATTGTCCTCCTCGGCGGGGTCCTCGGCACCGAGGTAACTGATGGCGGTCCGGACGACGTCCATGGGGTGGCAGGTCTCCGGCAATTTCGCCACCAGCGACAGCAGCGACCGGTCGGCGCGGCGCGAGGCCCGTTCCCGCTGCCGGAACCGCTCCAGCTCGGCGTGGCCGGGAAGTTCGCCGTACCAGAGCAGATATGCCACCTGGTCGAAGGAGCAGTGGGCGGCCAGATCCTGCACCGCGTACCCGCGGTAGGTGAGCGAATTGGTTTCCGGCACGACCTTCGAGATCGCGGTGGTATCGACGACCACGCCCGCCAGACCTTTGTAGATGGTCGATATCACGGCATCGGCCCCACCCCGCACCGGCTCGCCGAGCGACGCTGTGCTCATCACTGGTCCCTTCCCAGAGTGAAATCGAATATGTCCGTATCGAATTCGCTGTAGCGCTCGTACCGGAGCAGTTCGTACAGGCGGCTGCGGGGCTGCATACGGTCCAGCAGTCCGGATTGCGTACCCGCGGCGTAGATTTCGCGCAGGCCCGCCTCCGCGGCATACATCGCCAGCCGCAGCGTGGAGACCGGATAGATCACCACGTTGTATCCGATGGATTCGAGGGTCGCGGCCGGGAACAGCTCCGATTTACCGAATTCGGTCATATTCGCCAGCAGCGGAGTATCCACCGCATCGCGGAACTTCTCGAATTCCGTGGGCGTGCGCAGTGCCTCGGTGAAGATCAGGTCCGCACCGGCCTCGGCATAGGCCTGCGCCCGCTCGATCGCCGCGTCGATTCCCTCGATTCCCGCGGCATCGGTACGCGCGCAGATCACGAAGTCCGGATCGCGGCGGGCGGAGACGGCGGCCCGCAGCCGACGGACCATCTCCGCGGTGGAGACGACCGCCTTGCCGTCGAGATGTCCGCAGCGTTTCGGGTTGACCTGATCCTCGAAATGGCAGCCGGCGATCCCGGCGTCTTCGAGGACGGTGACCGTCCGGGCGGCGTTCATCGGCTCGCCGAAACCGGTATCGGCATCGATGAGCACCGGCAGATCGGTGACCCGGGCGATCTGCTGCCCGCGTCCCGACACCTCGGTGAGCGTGGTCAGGCCGATATCCGGCAGACCCAGTTCGGCCGACAACACGGCGCCCGAGACGTACACACCGTCGAAGCCGATCTCCTGGATCAGGGTCGCCACCAGGGGGTTGAAGGCGCCGGGGAAGCGGTGGATGCGCCCGGAGGCCAGGCCGGCACGGAACGCGGCACGCTTGTCCGCCGCGGGCGTCGGCGCCGCGAGCGGCCCGGTCATCGGAACAGTCCCTTCGGGGAACGCGGTGCGCGGTCGAGCACATCCGGCGAGACGGTGAAAGTCAGCCGGGACAGTTCGTCCGCGGACAGCTCCCCCGTACGCTGGGCCACCTCGAGGAAGCGGTCCTGCTCGGCCGGTTCGACCACGCCCTCGGCGAGGGTGCGGAATTTGGCGATGTACTCGTCGCGGGCGAAGGGCCGCGCGCCGAGTGGGTGGGCGTCGGCGACCGCGAGTTCGTCGACGATCACCTCACCGCTGTTCAGGGTGACCTCGGCACGGGCGCCGAACGCTTTCTCGCGCGGATCGGTGGAGTGGTAGCGACGGGTCCACTCCGGATCCTCCGCGGTGGAGATCTTGCGCCACAGTTCCACGGTGTCGGGGCGCTGCGCGCGCTCGGGCGCATAGGACCGCTCATGGTGCCAGGTGCCGTCCTGCAGGGCGACAGCGAAGATGTAGGGCACCGAATGGTCGAGCGTTTCCCGCGAGGCCCGCGGATCGAACTTCTGCGGATCGTTCGATCCGGTGCCGATCACCACATGGGTGTGGTGGCTGGTGTGCAGGACGATGGAGGCGATCCGGTCCAGGTCCCCGATCCGCGCACGCAGCCGGCGGGCGAGGTCGATCGGTGCCTGACTCTGATACTCCGCGGAATGCTCCTTGGTGTAGGACTCGAGGATCGCCCGCTTGGGCTCCCCCGGACCCGGCAGCGGCACCGTGTACTCCGCCTCCGGGCCCCCGAGCAACCAGGCGATCACCCCGTCCTCGCCCTCCCAGATCGGCGCGGGCGCCCCCTCCCCGCGCAGCGCGCGATCGACGGACTCCACCGCCATCTTCCCGGCGAACGCCGGGGCGTAGGCCTTCCAGCTCGAGATGTCGCCCTTCCGCGACTGGCGGGTCGCGGTGGTGGTGTGCAGGGCCTGGCCGATGGCCTGATAGACGGTCTCGGTGTCGAGGCCGAGCAGCGTGCCGATACCGGCCGCGGCCGAGGGGCCGAGATGGGCCACGTGATCGATCTTGTGCTCGTGCAGGCAGATCGACCGCACCAGGTCGATCTGGATCTCGTAGCCGGTCGCCAGACCACGGAGCAGGTCACGACCGGTGCGGCCGGCGTGCTGGGCGACCGCCAGGATCGCCGGAATATTGTCGCCGGGGTGGGAGTATTCCGCGGCCAGGAAGGTGTCGTGGAAGTCGAGTTCGCGGACCGCCACACCGTTGGCCCAGGCCGCCCATTCCGGCGAGAACCGGCCCGCGGCACCGAACACGGTCGCCCCCGGCAGGTAGGGATGCGCCAGCGCCTGGGCCCGGGCATTGGCGACCGGGCGCCGGGTCAGCGCGGCCGCGGCGACGGCGGCATTGTCGATGATCCGGTTGACGATCATTTCCGCGGTCTCCGGGGCGACTTCCACCGGATCGGTCGCCACCTCGGCGATCTGCCACGCCAGATGCTCTTCGCGAGGGAAATGTTCCGCGGAACGGTGGGTGCGGACGAGATGATTCTTCACGGTCCAGGGCCTCCAGGCGATCGGTGGAATTCACTCGATTCGCACGCTACCGAGAGTCCGGGTCGGCGGAAACGGGTTGCAGAAGGGGAATTCTGCAGAATCAATTCTGCGAATTTGCGGAAGTTGCGGAAGGTCGGCATACGACCGGACCTGCGCTGACACCACCGGCGGCGGGCCGAGTGCACGATCCGGTGACGCAGCAGGGCCGCCCGCGCGCACATCGAGATGAACGGTGCGTACACGGTGGCAAACCGTAGATAGGGGGAAATACCAGTTCACGGAAATCCACGCGTCCGATTCCGGCACGCATCGGAATCTTTGCGGTATCGATCCGAAAATGCACACGAATAATCCTCGAATTTCCCACCGACAATTCGGCGACGAAGTCGTTGTGCGCTCGCAAGGCGCACGTCGCCGGGCCGGACACGGCGGCGATCCGCGCGGCTACGGCACGCCACCCGGAGTCATGCACCGCCAGGGTCCTCCCGCACCTGCCGACGCATCCCGAACGCCTCCGGGTCTTGTCCTGGACAACGACCCGATGTCTGTCACGCACCACCAATTGCCACTGGAGGTCACAGCATCCCGCCTACAGAGCTCGCCCCCGCCGACCGCAATTCACCGGGGATACCGGTAACCCGTACCTGCCGACGCTCCGCGAGCACCAGCAGTCCGAGAACATGCCCGTGCCGAACAGGAGGCGCCGGCCGTCAATCGGCGTGAGCAGTGCCGGATTCAGCACGAACCGAATGCAACGCACCGCCGGAGGCACCGGCCGATGGCTGCGCTACGGCGAATCCTCGACAATGCCACGCGGCCACAGCGCCGGCACCGTGGGGTCGGCGGCGGGAGCGGCAAGCTCTATCTCCCAGCGCCCGGAATCGCCGGCCCCCGCCGCACAGTCGGCACTCCCTATCGACTCTCGACCGAAGGCGGCATGGGCCCGCGGCGCTCGGGCGACGTCAGCGAGTGCTGCTCGCCGGTGCATAGGGAGTGTTCGCCGGACGGTTCTCGTCGGCCGCGAGCGGACGACCGATCTGCGGGAACGCCCGTTGCGCGCACACGGTGCGTTCACAGACCCGGCAGCCGGCGCCGATCGGGACAGCGACCGCCGAATCGCGCACCGGGAGCCCATGCGAGTAGACGAGCTTTTCCGCGAAGGCCAGGTCGCATCCGAGACCGACGGCGAAATGACGTGCGGGTGCGAGGTATCCGGGGTTGCTCTCCCCGGTGGTGCGGGCCAGCCAGAGATAAGTGCGCCCGTCGGGCATCTCGGCGATCTGCGTGCGGATCCGCCCCGGGGTCGCGAAAGCGTCGTGCACCACCCACAGTGGACAACTCCCCCCGACCCGGGAAAAGTGGAAAGCGGTAGCGGACTGCCGTTTCGAGATATTTCCCGCCCGGTCGGTGCGGACGAAGAAGAACGGCACACCGCGTTGCCCCCGCCGTTGCAAGGTCGACAGGCGATGACAGACCGTCTCGAACCCGACCTCGAATTGCGCGGAGAGCAGGTCGATGTCGTAGCGCAACCGCTCGGCCGCGTCCAGAAACCGCCCGTAGGGCAGGATCAGCGCGCCGGCGAAGTAGTTCGCCAGCCCGATCCGCAGCAGCCGCAGCGACTCCGCCGGTAGCACCCCGGTCTCCTCGAGCAGTTCGTCGAGCACCCCGGACTGTGTGAGGAACGCCAGCTGCGTGGCCAGCTGGAACGCCCGTTGACCCGCGGTCAGACGCCGCGCGAGGGTGAGCACGCGGGCCTGCGGATCGAACACCCGCTTGGGCCCCGGCCTGCCGGGATCCTCCGAACGGATCCGCACCGCCACACCGAACTCGTCGCGCAGCAGCCGCGCCAGCTGCAGATCCAACCCGCCCAGCGTGAACCCGCTCCGGGTGAACAGTTCCTCCGCGGCGGTGTCCAGGGCCGGGATGTGATTGCGCCGATCGTAGAAGTAATCGCGCACGTCCTCGTAGGGCATCGCGGCGCGCGGGGCCGCCGCCGGACCGTCGTTTCCGGCGGTGAGTTGTTCCAGCTGCCCCTCGGCGGTACGCAGCCGCCGATGCTGGCTGATCAGCAGCCGCGCCGCCGTCGGCGCCCGGGACAGCAGATCGTCGAGTTCGCTACCGGTCACCGCCGCCGTCTCCGGATCCTCGGCGAACACCTCCTGCAGGTCCGCCAGCAGCCGGGCATCGGTCTCCGGCGCGAAGAACCCCACCTCCAGATCGAAGGTGGAGGTCAGCCGCATCAGGACCGGCACCGTCAGCGGCCGCTGATCGTTTTCCAGCTGGTTCACATAGCTCACCGACAACCCGAGCGCCTTGGCCAGCCCCGACTGGGACAGCCCCCGCTGCTCCCGCAACGCACGCAACCGGCCCCCGCCGTACATCTTCTCCACCGACGGCACCTTTCCTCGCAAGACGACTGACAGATATCGAACCGCCCGATACAGCGGTCCGCACGACAACGACAGCGAACCGGGCCACCGGCACCGGCCCGCGCGGAAACCCCGGCGGCGCCTTCCTGTTCGCGCTGAGCAGCTTCGAAGAGGCCGGCACGGCGCACGCTCCATCGATAGCACCAACAACCACCACCCGCGCCCGCGCACGACCGGCACATCCGGGTCCGGCCCGGATGCATAGAACGCCGGCGTTACGCCCGATCCGCGAGGCGACAGCCACCGGACACGGCGTGCCCGGCGCAACCGGCAGGTCTTCGGACTCGCGGGCACCGACCTCACTAGGCCGACCCGGGTCCGCACCCGGGCTACTACTACCACGCCGTCGCTTCCCGGACCCCCGGCCCAGTGCGTGTGACAGCGGTCGCTCCCGCTCACCGCTGCGGGACAGTCCCGGATTCCCACCGGGTTCCCTCTCACCCGCCCCACGGTGTCACCGACACCGGACGACAGGCTTCGACACCCCACGCCCAGCAAAGCAGCGCGGGATGAACCAGCTGCGCCCGCCAGAATATGCCCAGCTCGAGCGCGCACTCCAGTCGGGCGGTGGGCACAACCGGCCACGACACGCACTGATCCAGCGATCGGATGAGATAGGCCGCGGGAAATGACAGCGAAACGCCGCCGGGCGATGAGCCCAGCGGCGTCCGGTCGGGAAGCCGACGTCCAACAAGCGCCTCTCGGCGAGTGGTCGCTCGTAGCGACAAAGGGTGCGGCCCAGGGCTGTCCGGACGCCGGCAGGGGATTCGACAGAGACACCTGGACGCTATTCCACAGGGCACGTGACCCCTGCCACGACCACAGCGAGCGCAGCCCACGCGCCTCACGCGCTCGGAGGGCGAGCGTAGAGCGGGCGGTAATCCGACAACACCCCGCTCAACCTGCCGATTTCCGGTCTCGAACACCTCTGAGGTAATCTCATCGAGCGCCGGAACGCACGGCGCGACGGGCTGTGGCGCAGTTTGGTAGCGCACTTGACTGGGGGTCAAGTGGTCGCAGGTTCAAATCCTGTCAGCCCGACCATAGAAAAACCCCTTCCCACCTGCATGGGAAGGGGTTTTTCCTTATTCCACCAATCGGAGTTTTGGGACCAATTTGGGACCATCTCGGCCCCGCCGGGCTGTCGCAGGGCCTTGACCAGGGGCAGCCAGGAAGCGTGACAGCCGGTCATCCCGGGAGCGGTGTATTCGCACACCTGGATCCCGGCCTCCCGCGCCAACCGAATCGTGTCGGCGGTGCCGGCGGATTCGGCCTGGTGCGGGCCCCATCACCCACGTAAACGCGCCGGCGTCTCGTCGGTGCCGGCGGTGGATGCGGACTCCCTTGCGCGCCACTCTCCACACACCTCCACCAACCGACCCCGCCGGACCCTACATCCTCCGGCACCGTAACAGCGCCTGACAGGCCCCCGCGCAGAACACCGACGAAAACGGCTCCCCGCCGGGGCTGCATCCGATAGAGACGCCCAGGCGTGGGTGGCCGGATCAGCGTCTGGACAAACGAGCATGTCCAGGGATGACCCGATCGAACGGGCGGGCGTTCTGCCCGCTGCGAAGATCAGCGAGATCGAAGATGCCTTCCGTCTCACCGGACAGGCGAGGGAATGGACCCCCCGCGACGTTCAGCGAGATGAGGAATGCCCTCCGTCTTGGTGGACTCGAAGGCGGCAAGAAGATACGGACGCCCTCGATGGTGTGGTCGATCTAGTCCGGACGATCAACGCTGGCCAACTGTCTCCGCCGCGCCCCTCACCAGCAAGGTTACGATCTACGGATGGAGTACTGGGGTGTGGGCATTGTGGCGGCGGGTGCGCTCCCTGCGATATGGAACACTTCAACTCACCGGGCGAGCCGCTGCACCGAAGGCCTCCGGTAACCGGCCGGGGTCAGGGGGTGGCCTGCCGGACCGTCATACGTTTGATGCCGTGGATGAGCGCGCTGTGCCCGTACTCGGGTTTGCCGAGTTCGACCGGCGGAACCTTGGTGATCAGCTCCCGGAACAGATGCTTCAATTCCATGCGGGCCAGCCAGGCGCCGAGGCAGTGGTGGGGGCCGCCGCCACCGAACCCGGCATGGTGGTTGGGTTCGCGGGTGACATCGAAAGCGTGCGGATCGTCGAACGCCGACTCGTCGCGGTTGGCGGAGCTGTAGAACATCACGACCTTCTCACCTGCCGCGATCGGAGTTCCGGCGATCTCGGTGTCGCGGGTCGCTCGGCGGGCGAAGTGCACCACGACGCTGCCCCAGCGGATGAATTCCTCGATCGCAGTGTTCATCCGCCCGTCGAGATCCGCACGCAGCCAATCGATTTGATCCGGATTCTCCACCAACGCTTTGAACGCATGGGAGGTGGTCTGTTTGGTGGTGTCATTGCCGGCGGCGGAGATCAGCACCATGAACGCGCCGATGTCCTCATCGCTGAGGCGGTGCCCGTCGAATTCGGCGTCGATCATCGCGGTCATGAGGTCATTGCGCGGTTCCGCGCGGCGCCGCCGGGCCAGGCCGGTGCCGGCGGAATGGAGGATGCCGATCTGCCGGTAGAAGAACTCGGCGCGCTCCTCGAGACTCGTGTACTCGAGATCGGTGGTACCGAACAGAGCTTCGGTCGCGAACGCGACCGCCTCGCGGTCGGCCTCGGGGATGCCGATCATCTCCGAAATGGTCTGCATGGGCAGTTTCCGGGACACCGCATCGACGAAATCGAGGGTCCCGCCTGTCTGCAGATCGGCGACGAAATCGTCGACGATCCGCGTAGCATTGGCGCGGACCTGCTCTTCCACCCGCTGGATCTGGCGCGGAGTGAACGCCGAGCTGATCAATTTCCGGTAGCGGGTGTGCCGGGGCGCGTCCAGGGCGATGAAGAATTTGGTGCGGTATTCGACATCGGGCGGCATATACCCCAGGGTCGTGCCGTCTTCCGAGGAGAAGATCTCCGGGTTCCGGCTGACCTGCACGACATCCCGGTACCGTGTAACAGCCCAGAAACCCGGATCGGGATCGGCGAAGATCAGCGAATCCGGCGGGGCATGCCAGGTGAGGCCCTCGGCCGCGCGTAACCGGGCGAACGCCGCCTCCCGGCCGTCGAAGTCTCTCTCCCAGAACTCGTAACTGGAGATATCGACCTCGTGATGGGACCGAATGGACGCCGCGCTGCCTGTCTGCGTCATGACCGCCTCCGAACCGGGTGTGTTCTCCCCATGGTGGCACCCCTGGGCGTAGGGGTCTCGGAATCGACCTGGACACCGAACCCGGGCCGGCGGGGAGTGGTCGGGTCGGCGGGGAGCAGGCCGCGCTCGCGAATTCGAATGCCGGCGCAATGACGAATCGAGATGTGCCCATGCTCGGTGAAACCGCGTTTGCCGTCGCCGGCGCGGCTACAGCAGTGGCGACCCGGGTGCCTGGTTCGGCTCGAAGCCCGGGTGCTCGGTCATCTCCTCGTTCAACGCGGTTTCGAGGACTGTTTTGGTGAACTGCTGGAGCAGCCCCTCGTGCCCGGTCAGGGACAAGCCCTGCTCCTTGGCCATCCGGACCAGCTCCACCGCTGCCAGTTGCTCGGCCGAGGGCTCGGCCTTCTTCTTCGCCACAGCATCAAGTGTCGTCATCACGGCACCTTCCCGCTGACCATCGGTCAGCGAATCAGACCGGAAACACCCTTAAACCCACAGTCCCGGTGCAGTTGCGCGGCCCGGGCCGGAGAGCCGGGCAGGGCGGAGTGTTCGGGGGTCATTGCGCCGGTTGGTCCTGGACCCAGCGGAAGCCGGTGCTACGCAGGGTGAACGAATCCGGGTCAACGCGGTGCAGAACCATGGTCACCGAGTGTCCGCCGAGTTCGCCGGTCAGCGTGGCCCGGTCCGGGGTGGTCTGGTCGAAGGTCAGCGCGGCCGGAGATGTACCGCCGACGTCTTCCGCAAGGACTTCGATGCGGTGGGTGTCAGGGTCGACGGTGCCCGGTGCCGTCACGAGTGTGCCGTCCATCAGTCGATACGAGATTTCGCCGATGTGTTCGAATATGACAGTGCGCCACTGGGTGGCGTCGGTCAGCATAGGCGGTGCCAGCTGTCCGTCACGGGTGAACTCCGATACCGACCACATGCCGTACAGGGGTGGCTTCGGACGGTCGGGTCCGACCGCCTTCCAGATATCCCAGGTGAAGTACGTGATCGATACTGTCACCCAGACAGCGAGCGCGACCTGGCACCAGGTAGCGATTCGTTGTGCGCGGGTGGTCCGGAAAGGGTAGGGCGCGGTGGACGGCCCTGCCGTGTGGTTCAGTACGAGCACCTCGGTGAGCCTGCGTGCCTCCGGGGCAAGCAGCAGCATACCCATGAGCAGCAGGTGGCCGGACAGGATCTTCACCGGTACGCCGAAGGTCATGTTCAGGATGAACACCTGCGCCATGCTGACCACGGCCAGAATCGTCCCCACCAGCGCGGTTCGCGGGATGAACAGCAGGAGGCCGGCTGTCAATTCTGCTGCGCCGAGCAGGATCTCGTATGCCGGTGACGCACCGACCTGATTCCACAGCAGCGTAAACGGTGTGAGGTCGCCGACCGGCGTCAGCAATGTCGTGAGAGCAGGTTCGGGCATCTGCGCCGGAATGACCTTGGCCAGACCGTAATGCACCAACTGCGCGGCAACACACAGACGCAGCACCAACAGCAACCATCCGGCCGGCCGCCGATACTCCACGCGCCGGTCGAGCAACGTCCATACCAGAGTGCCGACCAGCGCGATCACCAGCACGCAGAACAGCTGAACCCAGTAGATACCTTGATCGCCACTGCCGTTCATGTACAGGGCCACATCGACGTCGAAGACGGTGTGTCCCACCCACGACAACGCCGGTTCCATCAACCGGACCTGCCAGAACACCGCGTCGTCGGGTAACCGGGCGCCGAACAATCCGGTGAATTCGAACAGCATGACCGGGGAGACCAGGCAGAACAGGCCGAAGTACAGAATGCAGAATCGGAACAGGATACGGGTGAACGGGTTCCAGGGGCGCGGTGCAGGAGCCGACGATTCCCGCGGCGCCGGTCGGGTCGCCGTGGTGGAGGGTGTCCGGGGTTGCACCGAGATCGGAACGGTCCGGTCGATGTTTTTCATGCGCCCACCACTGTGATGCCCCGGACCGAGTGGTCGGCGTCGGATATCGAGACGATGACTTCATCGACGGCGCCATCGGAACCGGAGCGATTCAGGAGCAGGTGCGATCCGGGCAGGACGGCCACCACGCAACCGGCGGAATCTACTTTTGCCATGGTCATCCTTCCGTCAGTGGGAGCAGGATGGTCGCCAGCAAGCGCGGCGTTCGTCCCCCTCCTGGTTCATTCGCGAGCAACGGTTGCACCAGCTCGGCGAAGTTTTGGGCGAAGCGCGCGAACTCCGCGTCGTCCAGGTGTAGCGCCACCTGCTGGTACCCGGCGCCGTCCGCCACCAGATCGATGGACTCCCTGGCGAGATAGCGGGTGAACTCCGATAGCAGGCTGCTGACGAATGCCGTGAAGTATCGTGCGTGCTCCTGCGGAGTAGCCGAGGCCAAACTCTCCGCCGTCGGTGTCACGCCGCCTTCGGGCACCGAATACACCCGCTCGGTCGCGCCGCCGACCTTACGCTCGGCAACCACCTCCAGCATTCCTGCTTCGGCGAGCGTTGAGATGTGCCGGTAGAGCGTGGCCTGCGGCACATCCGGCAATAGACCGGCCAGATCGGATGCAGTTCGGCGGGTCCCGGACACCGAAGTAAGGATTCGGATCCGCACCGGATGCAGTGCAAGGTCCGCCCAACGTTCCGATGATGCGCCCATGACCCAACATTATCATTATCGATAACGAGAATGAAGCGAGTCGGTGGACAACCGGGGCACGCATCCACCGAGTGCCCGCGGGACCGGTTCGTGCCGGTCGAAGACCGGTCGGGGGCCGCCGAAGTAGATCACCGCGTCCGGTGAGCCGATCGCGGGAGCGATGGTCATGATCTGGCCGTGCAGCTGGTCCGCGCCCAGGCCGGTCACCAGATCTGCTGCGGCGCCGTCCTGTTCTGACGGGCCGTCGGCAGGTTGACCACGGTGCGCCCGGCGAGGCGGCGCCTGCGGCCATCAGCCGCTCGGCCTTTTCGGGCGACCGGTTCCAGACAGTGAGCGGGTGTCCGGCCCCCAGCAGGACGAGGGCCGGACACTCCATTTCTCCCGAACCGAATAGTGCGATGGTCGTGATTCTGCGATCTCGTTGCTTACAACAAACGGTCGAATCTCGACCATTGCCGAGATCAAGAGGGCGAGACGTAGGCGACCTCGGCCGGCAGCGCGCGCCGATTGGGCAGCGCCCAGGCCGCGAGGAGGCCGAGCAGGATGAGAGCGGCGGCGACGACAACTGTGCTGCGCAAGCCTTCGGCGCCGGCCATCCGCAGCGCGTCCCCCTCGAGCCCTGTCGTGCCCGCATTCGCGATACCGACGAGGACCGCGAGTCCGGCACCGATGCCGACCTGCATCGCGGTGTTGGCCATCCCGCCCGCGGTGCCCTGCTCCTGTTCGGCGACGCCCGTGCCCGCCGCTGCGTACATGGTCGGGTAGACGGTGCCCATCCCGGCGCCGTAGACCAGGATTCCGACCACGATCGTTCGGTAGGAGCCGTCGGCGACCATCCCCACGGCGAGCAGGGCGCCGCCCACCGCGCCGAGCAGCAGCCCGGCGATCAGCGTGGCGCGGATGCCGATCCGCACGATCAGCCGCTCGGCGACGAAATTCGCGACCGCGATGACCAGCGACAGGCTCAGGAACACCAGCCCGGTGACCAGCGCGCTGTAGCTCCACACGTTCTGCAGGAACAGCGTGAGGAAGTAGACGATGTTCTGCATGGTCGCGCCGAAAACGAAGATAACGGCCAGCACCGGCCCCAGTGCGCGGGCCAGACGCAACGGCATGAGCGGGCTGTCACTGCGCGACTCGATGACCAGGAACGCGGCCAGCAGCGTCACCGCGAGCGCGCCGCCGCCCAGGACAGGCACCGAGGTCCAACCGGATTCCGGTCCCTGCGCCACGGTGAACACCAGCAGCGTCACACCGACGGTCCCCGTGAGCGCGCCGGGCACGTCGAACCGACCCCGATCGCGCGGACCGTCCGCGCGCAGCAGCGGAAACGCCGCCACTACGCCGACCACGACCAGCGGCACGTTGATCAAGAACACTGCCTGCCAGCCGAACGCACTGGTCAGAACGCCGCCGAGCAGCGCACCGAGGCTGAGTCCGCCCGCACCGGCCATCGCCCACACCGCGAGTGCGCGGATCCGCTGCCTGCCCTCCTCGAACATGATGTTGACCAGCGAGAGCGTCGCGGGAAACAGCAGGGCCGCGCCGATGCCCTGGATCGCGCGGGCGGCGATCAGCGCGATCGTCGTGGTCGCCAGGCCCCCCAACAGCGACGCGACACCGAACACCACCATGCCGAGCACGAACATCCGCCGCCGGCCGAGCAGATCCGCGGCGCGTCCGCCCAGCAGCAGCAGACCGCCGAAGAAAATAGCGTAGGCGCTGACCACCCACTGCATGGAATGCTCGGAGAACCCGACGTCACGGGCGATATCCGGCAGGGCGACGTAGATGATCGTGAAGTCCAGCGAGGTGATCAGGCTGGAGAAAGCGAGTAGGGCGAGTGTGGTGGCGGGACGTCTCATGACGGTGTCCTTCTCTACAGCGGGTAGGGGCGGGCTTGGCGGGCATCGTGCAGCGCGCGACCCCACCAGGTGAGCTGGTTGAGCAGCGCGGTGGCGGCCGCACCCGCACCCGCGCGGTCGAGCGGCTGCCCCGCGTCGTCGAACTTGTTCCAGCACGAGTGGAAGCTGACGGTGTCGCGGATCGCGATGGCGTGCAGTTCACCGAACACCTGGCGCAACTGTTCGGCGGCCCGCAGACCGCCGGAGACCCCGCCGTAGCAGACGAACGCGACCGGCTTGGCCTTCCACTCGTCGACGTAGGAATCGATGGCGGTCTTGAGCGCGGCGGGATAGCCGCGGTTGTATTCGGGCGAGACGATGACGAAGGCGTCGGCCCTGGCCAGACGTTTCGACAGGGCCGCGACCGTCTCGTCGGGCCGGTCGAGGTCGGCGGGCAGCGGGGTCTCGGCGAGATCGATCAGGTCGAGGTCGAGCCCGCCGTGCTCGACGGCGTGACCGTGGAACCAGCGGGCGACCGTCGGTCCGAATCGCTCGGTACGGGTGCTGCCGATGATGATCGCCACACGCATGAGATCGGATGCGGGCATCGAGTCTGCCTTCCAGTCGGGTCGTTGTCGTCACGACCTTCGCCCCGGTGGCCTACGCCGTGCCTACAGTCGCCCTACACGGTGCGGAAAGCGGGTCCGTATCGTCACGATCATGCGGTTCGGTGTGCTCGGTCCCTTGACGGTGTGGACGGACCAGGACGAGCCAGTCACGATCCCGGCCGGACAGGTGCGCACGGTGCTGGCCGTGCTGCTGATAAATCGTGGGCGTTCGGTATCGACCGATCGGCTCGTCGAGGCGCTGTGGCCGCGGCGGGTTCCGCGGGATGCGGCGGCGGCGCTGCAGGTCAAGATCTCGCAACTGCGCAGCGCGCTGGCCGCCGCCGAACCGCGTGCGCGAGCCCTCGTGGTGTCCGGGCCCGCGGGATACAGCCTGGACGTGACAGCCGATGCGGTGGACGCAGGCCGCTTCGAGGACTTGCTAGCCCACCTCGACCCGGACCTCCGGCAGCGCGCCGATACCATCACCACCGCGCTCGCGCTGTGGCGTGGCCCCGCGTTCACGGAGGTGGCCGATGCGGAGTTCGCGGAAGCCGAGATCGCCCGGCTGGACGAATTGCGACTGTCCGCGGTGGAATCCCGGGCCGAGGTGCTGCTCGAACTCGGCGAATATGCCGGACTGGTCGGCGAGCTGGCGCCGGTGGTAGCCGAAAACCCACTACGCGAACGCTTGCGCGCGGCACACTTGTGGGCGCTGTACCGAGCCGGACGGCAGAGTGATGCGCTTGCCGGTTTCACCGATCTGCGCACTCGATTGCGCACCGAGCTCGGTGTGGATCCCAGTCCTGAGATCGCAGCCGTGCACCGGGCGATCCTCGCCCAGGACCCGCTGCTCACACCCCGGTCGGCCACCGCGACGAACTTGCCCGGCCAGCTCACCGACCTCATCGGCCGGGCCGAGGCAGCGCGCGACGTGCGGATGCTGGTCGGCGCGCATCGCTTGGTGACCCTCGTCGGGCCCGGCGGTGTCGGCAAGACGCGGCTGGCGATCGAGGCGGCGCGCACGCTGCTCACCGACCACCCCGACGGCGCGTGGTTCGTCGAGCTGGCCGGGATCGAGGCGACCTCCGCCGCGCGCCCGACCATCGTGGACACCATGCACGCGGTGCTGGGCATCCGCGATGACGTCCGCTCCCCCGCCGGCCCGATCGACCAGCTGATCAGCGCATTGCGCGGCAAGCGGGTGCTGCTGGTCCTCGACAACTGCGAGCACCTGGTGGCCATGGTCGCCGAACTCACCGAGCGGCTGTTGCGCTCGGTCGCCGAACTGCGCGTGCTGGCCACGAGCCGCGAGCCACTCGGCGTCGCCGGCGAGGCCGTATATCCGGTCGCCCCACTCGAAGTGCCGCACTCTCCTGCGGATATCGGCCCCGACTCGCTACCGAGATTCAGCGCGATCCGCCTGTTCACCGCACGCGCGACAGCCGCGGCGCCCGGTTTCACCCTCGATGCCGGAAACGTCGCCGCAGTCGCCACCATCTGTCGCCGACTCGACGGAATTCCGCTGGCGCTCGAGCTGGCCGCCGCGCGGGTGCGTGCGCTCGGCGTACGAGAACTGGCCGACCGGATGGACGATCGCTTCGACCTGCTGGTCGCCGGACACCGCGGCGGGCCGAGTCGCCAGCAAACTCTGCGCGCGATGATCGACTGGAGCTGGGAACAGCTGTCCGAGGCCGAACAAGCTGTACTGCGCCGTCTTTCGGTGCACGCCGACGGTTTCGGGCTGGCGGCGGCGGAGTACATCAGCACGATCGGGGAACTCCCGCGCGGGCGGGTCCTCGATCTGCTCGCCCGGCTGGTGGACCGGTCGCTCGTCACGGCGATCGACACCGAGGACGGACCGCGTTACCGGCTGCTGGAATCGGTCGCGCTGTACTGCTCGGAGCGGCTGAGCGAAGCCGGTGAGGCCGACCCGGTGCACGAGCTGCGCAACGCGTATTACGCAGCGCTGGCCGAGCAGGCACGCGACCGGCTACGCGGCGTCGAGCAGCGGCAATGGCTCACGGTAATGGATATCGAGTACGCAAATCTGCGTGCTTCCATCGAGGATTCATCGCGTCGCGGGGATCGTGTCGTCGCGCTTCGGCTGGTAAACGCGACGGCCTGGTACTGGTTCCTGCGCGGGCGCATCGGAGAAGGTGTCCGGCTGCTCGATACGGCGCTGGCCACCACCCGCGAGGCCACGACCGTGCTGGGGGCCAGGGCGAACGGCTGGCGGTCGGCGCTTATGCTGCTCGGCGGCGGCGACGCGGACCGTTCGGGACTGGTGCCTACCGGGCTGGCCGGGTTCGACGAGGTGGACGATCCGGCGGGTCGCGCGTTCGCCGAATGGCTGCTCGCCGAGGTGCTCCTCGGCGGCGGCGACCAGGCGGTCAGCGATACGCTGGCACAGCGCGCGCTCGCCGGATTCCGGGCGGCCGAGGATCACTGGGGCATCGCTGCGGCCCTGAGCAGCGCCGCGCACCATGCCATGCTGCGCGGAGATCTCCCCGCCATGGCCCGCGATGCCTCCGAGAGCGCCCGGCTGTTCACCGATCTCGGCGATCGATGGGGACAGCTGCGCGCCACCGAGTTACTCGCCCGCCGCGCCGAGATCATCGGTGACTACCCCGAAGCCGCTCGCCTGTGCCGCGACGGTCTGTGCCGGGCCGAGGAGCTCGGGCTCTGGCCGCAGGTCGCCGACATGCTGTCCGGACTGGGCCGACTCGCTCTGCTGGCGGGCGATCTGGACCAGGCGCGCCGCCTCCACGAGCGCGCGCTCGAGCTGTCGGTGAGCCAGGGCCACGAGCTGGGCAGGGTCTTCGCCGAGGTGGGTCTCGGCATCGGTGCCCGGCGCGCGGGCCGCCTCGACGACGCCGAACGCCACACCCGCGCGTCCCTGGACTGGAATCGCGAAGTGGGCTACGCGCCGGGCCTCGCGCACAGCCTCGCCGAACTCGGCTTCATCGCCGAACTGCGCGGCGATCCCGAACGAGCACGCGCGCTACACGAAGAGGGGATCGCGGTGGCCCGGCGCACCGGCGACCCCCGTGCGATCGCCCTTGCGCTGGAAGGACTTGCGGGAGCCGCTGCCCTCGTGGGGGATTTCGACCAGGCGAAGTCTCTGCTCGCGGACGCCACTGCGGCACGCGACGCCGCGGGAGCGCCACTGCCGGAAGGAGAACGCGCCGATGTGGACCGCATCGTGGCGGCGATCCGCACGGCCGAGTGACCCGGCGTTTCGGCCGAGTCGTCGCGACAGAGAGCGTGCACAGTTGATGAGAGGGCCACTGACTGCGCACTCGCCGCCGCGCGTACTGTTGCACCATCCGAAGTAACCAACACGGTCACCGGACTGGAGCGTTGTTTGTCGGGGATCCGGATACACCACGAACCCCGGAAGACCGCTGCTCCGAATCCATGCGTGTCCGGGGTCGAACCAGTTCGTCGGTGGCGAGGTCGGCGATGATGCCGTCGGCAGCGGCGCGGGTACCGGAGTGTTCGTCGATGCCCCATTGCTGCATTGATTCAGGCCCCGCACAGTGCGTTACGAAATAGGCTGAACCAGGGGTGTCATGCCTGGTCGGCTGCACGGATTACGTCGGTGTCCAGGCGAAATCGATGGTCACTGCTGGGATTGAACCACACGTCGGTGCCGGCGGGGACGATCTCGGACAGTCGTGAGCCCAGGACGGGCAGCCATCGTGACACGGGTAGGTGTTCACCACCCGTCCGGTGTGTCGGTCGGGTGGCGCCGGTGTGGGTTCAGGGGGTTGAGACTTATCGGCGAGGAAAGTCACGCTGAGCGGGCAGGTGGGTTGGTCGCTGTACGGGCCGTGCGGCTACACGGAGTGTTCGAGGGTTGGGTTCGTTTCCGATTCCAGCTACGGCACGACGGCGCGGACGAAGCTGTCCGGGTTGGTCATGGGGTGGTCATTCATCACGCGCCGAGGACGAGATGGCCGGCACCGAGGAGGGGCATCCCAGACGCAGGCCCGGTGGAACATCTCGGCGGGCACGGCCGGCGGACGGTGTCCCGGCCATGGCATGCCATCGCAGCGTCGAGGGCGGCGCCCGACCGGCGCCACCATGTTGTCCGCACGACAGTGCGCGGCATCGTGCAGCCATGGACGAAACCGCCCGGGGCGTCCCCTTGCCTCTTACCTCGAACGTCCTAGCAACGCCGTCGCGAGGGCGACCTGCGCCGACTCGAGTGTCGACTTGCCATCTTCAATGTCCCATAGTGCGTTCTGCAAAACGCGGCCGAGTGTCCAGCCGGCCGCGCGCTGACGGTCCAAGCCGAGGACCTCGGTCAACTGGTCGAAGCGGCGGAGCACGGTGCGTGTCACGTCACCAGTCGCCACTACCGCATCCCAGCGGCTGTCGAGGGCCGGCCACAGATCGAAGCCGGGGTCGCCGGCAAGCGGTTCGGGGTCGATGGCAAGCCACGGTTCACGCTCCCCTGCGAGGACATTGTCATAATGCAGGTCCCAGTGCAGCAGGCGGTCGCCGGATTCGCCGATCAGTTCGGCCACGGCGGACGCGCACGTGCGCACCAGGCGCCGTTCAGCGGGATCACGCAGCGCCGGCAGGGCCTGTGGGAGCTGGTCGAGCATGGCGGCGGCGACGTCGGCCAGCTGTCGCAGGTCCTTCGGGGCGGGTACCGAGCTCAGGCGGGCCATCAGCTCGGCCAGTATCTGCATGGCCAGGTGATCGTCGGCCACCGATGACAGGGTTCGGGTCGCGTCCAGCCGTTCCAGCAACTGGGTGCCACTCTCCTCGTCATAGTCGAGTAGGCGCACCGCGCCGTTGCCTTTCCACGCCCGCAGACCGGTCACGGCCCCGGCGGTTTCCTCCCGTAGTTGCTGAAATTTGAGGACGGCGGGTGTTCCGTCGGCCCGGAGGACGGGCAGGACCAGCGAGGCCATGCCGTACGCAGCAGGACCGTCGAGCCGTAGCCGCCAGCTGCGCAGCAAGTTGCCGCCGAGGCGAGGCAGTTCGGCGATCCAGGCACGCGCCGAACCCCTGCTCGCACCATAGGACGCGGCGAACGCGTCCGGGACGTCGATGTAGGCCCACATGCTCATGGAAGGGTCTCCTTCGTGGGATCCAGAGTCGGGACGCGACGAACGAAGGAGGTCACGGGGGTTCCCGGTTACAGGGCGCGAGTCAACGCATTCCCCACCCTAACCGAACTCGAAAGTCGCGTAAGCCGCGAGCAGATTTCCCGGTGAGGGCGCGCGACACCACTATCCGGGCTTCCTCATCTGGAGGTTCCTCCGCCCGGACCCAACAGCCGAAGTGGTGAAGCACGCTTGTCCTCTCACCGCAACCTCCAAAGCGGTTTCAAAATTCGCGACCACGCCCCTGCCACTGTGGCCACCGCGATCGCGGTGAATGACCGGGTTGTAGCCGTCCCAGCGCCGGGCCGAGGATCCCGGCCACATAACTGCTGCTGGGTTGCATCTGGGCCTGCCATACGAAGCCGGCCGCCGCCACCGGAGTGGTTGTTTTCGTCCCATCACACTGTGCGAGACGCGATCGTGAGATGTTGGCCGGCCTATGAGTGTTGGGGGTCGTTCGGGTCGGGGGTGAGGGTCGGGCGGACGTGAGCGAGTAGCAGGTCGAGGAAGCGGTCGGGTCGGCGGAAGGCGGCGAAATGGCTTGCACTCTCGATGAGTGCGAACTTCTTGACCGGGGCAGTGACGTCGTCGAAGAACGACTTGGCCGATTCCGGAGGGGTGATGACGTCGTGCTCGCCCTGGAAGAGGAACAACGGGATCGCGAGGGTGGTGCCCTCGGCCCATTCGTCGATCGCGACCGATTGGGGTGCGAGGCATTCGGAGAAACTCATCGCCTTCAGGTAGGTGCCGACCTCACCGAGCGAGTGCAGCGGAGAGGTCAACAGCGAGCCCATCACGACTTTCTTGACGGTATCGAAGGTGACTGGGTCGGAGCTGACCGTGTACTTGTTGTACTGCGACCAGTCCTTGGTGGTCCATGTCGATCGGTCCGCTCCCATGGCGGTGACAGCGGCGAGGTCCTTGTGCTTGCCGGACTTTTCGAGGCGTTCGAGCAAGCCCAGGTAGGCGGTGTGGTCGCGGCCGCCGGCGTTGATGTTCTGGTCGGTGCCGACATAGGCGGAGAACAGCTGCGGGTGACGGCGGGCGAGGCGCAGCGCGACGAACGAGCCGAAAGAACACCCGACCAGCACGACCTTGTCGACGCCGAGCCGGTCCTGCACATAAACCGCGACCTCCAGGGCATCATGTTCGAGCTGCCGCAGACTCATCTCACCCTGACCGTCCGGGCCGGTATGGCCGAAGGTTTTTCCGGCGCCTCGCATATCCCAGCGCACCACGGTGAAGTGATGTTCCCAGCCCCGGGTGCGCGTGGCGTAGATGAGGTTGGAAGCGCCGGGCCCGCCGTGGAGTTCGAGTAGGACCGGATTACCGCGGTGCTCCCCGCGAATCGAAATCCACTGGCCGATTCCGCCGATCTGCACGAATCCGGCTTCGTCGATGCCTTCCGCCGCGGTGATGCGCAGGCGCTGGGAGTGCTTCGTGGCAGGAATCCGCATGATTAACCCTTAAACTGTTTATGCTGCAAACAAGACTGTTCAAGGTATAAACGGACGGGTCTTCTGTCAACTCGATCCCAGGAAAGAGGACTTCCGGCCATGCCCCGCCGTGCCGAGAACAAGCCCCGTGACCTGCGCACTGCTGCCGCACTACTGTGGGGCAAGCCCGACGGGCCCGTGCGCGGACCCAAGCCCGGTCTCACCATCGCAGGCATCACCACTGCCGCAGTCGCCTGCGCTGATGCCGATGGGCTGGATGCGGTGTCGATGAACAAGGTGGGTGCCGCGTTCGGCGTTTCCGGTATGGCCCTCTACCGCCACATCCCCGGCAAGACAGAACTCGTCGAATTGATGGTCGAAGCCGTCCTCACCCCCGGACCCGCGCTACCCGACCCTGAGACGGATTGGCGTACGCGGCTAGTGGACTGGTCACGTCAGCTGTTGACCATCTACTCCACGCATCCGTGGCTGCTCACCGCAACCACCATGCGCCGCCAGCTCCTGGGCCCGAACCAACTCCGATGGATGGACGCAGCTCTGGAGGCGCTGGAATCGGCGGGTCTGCAGGCCACCGAACGCCATCAGGTATTCCTGCTCATCGCCGGACACGTCCGCAACCTCGCTCAGCAGCACGCCGATTTCGACGCCGACCACGCCCGCGAATGGCAGCAGCTCACCAGCGAACTCGTCGACCGCCACGCAGAACGCTTCCCCGCACTGGCGCGAACGCTCACCGGCACCAACCGCCAGATCGACTCACTCACCTTCGGTCTCGACCGCATCTTCGACGGAGTCCAAACTCTCATCGACTCCTCCGACGGCCAGTAGCGAGGGCGTCCATAAAGGGGGATCATTGAACGAACTACCGCCCCAAGTCATCGCCGACCAGCGATCAACGTCGGCACGAGCGTTCAAGAATACATCGGTTTCGAACAAGGAATTCGAAGTGCACCGAGCGTCGGGGGCAGCGCGCGGTGCCAGGTTCGTACCTGGCCGATCCACTTTATCGGGCTGCGTACGGGCCAACCGTGAGTATCTGCGCCGACGTCGCTTCCCGGCGACCATCGAGAGCCCGGCCGATCAAGCCGGGCACCGCCGCCGGCGCGGCTCGCAAGGCGACTGGCCTCCGGCGTTCGGCACAGTGATTTACCGGGATCGCAACACTGCCGAACGCTGTATCAACCAGCTCAAACAACATCGGCCGTGGCGACCCGGTCGGAATGAGCGCGAGAGTACGTCCACGGCAAGGGGTCTTCTCGGAATTGGCTGATGCGGCGTCGGGCCGGCGAGTCCGTTCGCCGGAGGTGTTCTAGGACGAGGCTGCGGACGGGTTCGATATCGGCCAGGAGGCTGTGTCCGGCACCGTGAACTGCCGCGCGCGGCAGGCTCGGACGGTACAGTGCGCTCGGAGAGGCCATGAGCTGGCGGTTTCCTTCGAAATCAAGGGTCTGAAAGTAACAAGATCGTGGTGTAAGCGATACGGAGTCAAAGGGTTCCGGATCCAATCTCGAGGAGACTGCGTGAAATCGACCGTCAAGTACCTGCTCACCGGTGTGGCCGCGA
>NZ_JOAJ01000013.1 GCF_000720425.1 Nocardia rhamnosiphila NBRC 108938
CGTCAAGGGCGAGAACATTCCGGAGCCGGGCATCCCGGAATCGTTCAAGGTTCTGCTCAAGGAACTCCAGTCCCTGTGCCTCAATGTCGAGGTGCTGTCCTCGGACGGCGCCGCGATCGAGATGCGCGACGGCGACGACGAGGATCTCGAGCGGGCGGCGGCCAACCTGGGCATCAACCTGTCCAGGAACGAAGCGGCCACCGTCGACGATCTGGCGAACTAGGGCGTTGGCCGGGTGCCGTGACGAATTACGGCACGGCATCCGGCCACCGCGTTCGAATCCAATAGAGAACTTTTGCTCGTATTCGACCCGCACAGGGGAAAGGAAGTTACGTGCTAGACGTCAACTTCTTCGATGAACTCCGGATCGGCCTGGCCACCGCCGACGACATCCGCCAGTGGTCCTACGGCGAGGTGAAGAAACCGGAGACCATCAACTACCGCACGCTCAAGCCGGAGAAGGACGGCTTGTTCTGCGAGAAGATCTTCGGTCCCACCCGGGACTGGGAGTGCTACTGCGGTAAGTACAAGCGCGTCCGCTTCAAGGGCATCATCTGTGAACGCTGTGGCGTCGAGGTGACCCGCGCGAAGGTGCGTCGTGAGCGGATGGGCCATATCGAGCTGGCCGCCCCGGTCACCCACATCTGGTACTTCAAGGGTGTGCCGAGCCGCCTCGGCTACCTGCTCGACCTGGCGCCGAAGGATCTGGAAAAGATCATCTACTTCGCCGCCTACGTCATCACCGCCGTCGACGACGAGATGCGGCACAACGAGCTGTCGACTCTCGAGGCCGAGATGGAGGTCGAGAAGAAGACCGTCGCCGATCAGCGTGACGCCGACCTCGAGGCCCGGGCCCAGAAGCTCGAGGCCGACTTGGCCGAGCTCGAGGCCGAGGGTGCCAAGTCCGACGTCCGCCGTAAGGTCAAGGACGGCGGCGAGCGCGAGATGAAGCAGCTCCGCGACCGCGCCCAGCGTGAGCTGGACCGGCTCGAGGAGATCTGGACCACCTTCACCAAGCTGGCCCCCAAGCAGCTGATCGTGGACGAGGTGCTCTACCGCGAGATCACCGACCGCTACGGCGAGTACTTCACCGGCGCGATGGGCGCGGAGTCCATCCAGAAGCTGATGGAGAACTTCGATATCGAGGCCGAGGCCGAGAACCTGCGCGAAACCATCCGCAGCGGTAAGGGCCAGAAGAAGCTGCGCGCGCTCAAGCGGCTCAAGGTCGTCGCGGCGTTCCAGACCAACGGCAACTCGCCGATGGGTATGGTGCTCGACGCCGTTCCGGTGATCCCGCCGGAGCTGCGGCCGATGGTCCAGCTCGACGGTGGCCGCTTCGCCACCTCCGACCTGAACGACCTCTACCGTCGCGTCATCAACCGCAACAACCGCCTCAAGCGACTGATCGACCTCGGTGCCCCCGAGATCATCGTCAACAACGAGAAGCGGATGCTGCAGGAGTCCGTCGACGCGCTGTTCGACAACGGCCGTCGCGGCCGGCCGGTCACCGGCCCGGGTAACCGCCCGCTGAAGTCCCTGAGCGATCTGCTCAAGGGTAAGCAGGGTCGTTTCCGGCAGAACCTGCTCGGTAAGCGTGTCGACTACTCCGGCCGTTCGGTCATCGTCGTCGGTCCGCAGCTGAAACTGCACCAGTGCGGTCTGCCCAAGCTGATGGCGCTGGAGCTGTTCAAGCCGTTCGTGATGAAGCGGCTGGTCGACCTGAACCACGCGCAGAACATCAAATCCGCCAAGCGGATGGTCGAGCGGCAGCGGCCGCAGGTGTGGGATGTCCTCGAAGAGGTCATCGCCGAGCACCCGGTACTGCTGAACCGTGCGCCCACCCTGCACCGCCTGGGTATCCAGGCCTTCGAGCCGCAGCTGGTCGAGGGTAAGGCCATCCAGCTGCACCCGCTGGTCTGTGAGGCGTTCAACGCCGACTTCGACGGTGACCAGATGGCCGTGCACCTGCCGCTGTCGGCGGAGGCGCAGGCCGAGGCCCGCATCCTGATGCTGTCCTCGAACAACATCCTGTCCCCGGCGTCGGGTCGCCCGCTGGCCATGCCGCGTCTGGACATGGTGACGGGTCTGTACTACCTGACCCGGCTCGACGAAGGCGCCAAGGGCGAGTACCGGCCCGCCAACGGTGACGGTCCGGAGCAGGGCGTGTACTCCTCGCCGGCCGAAGCACAGATGGCGGTGGACCGCGGTGAGCTCACCGTGCGGTCGACCATCAAGGTGCGGCTGACCGATCAGCGTCCGCCGCGCGATGTCGAGGCGGAACTGTTCCCGGAGGGCTGGCGGCGCGGTGACGCGTGGACCACCCAGACCACCCTGGGCCGGGTGCTGTTCAACGAACTGCTCCCCGGTGACTACGCGTTCATCAACGAGCCGATGCCGAAGAAGCGGCAGGCGACGATCATCAACGATCTCGCCGAGCGCTACCCGATGATCGTGGTCGCGCAGACCGTCGACAAGCTCAAGGACGCCGGCTTCTACTGGGCTACGCGTTCGGGTGTCACCGTCTCCATGTCGGACGTGCTCGTTCCGCCGGAGAAGGCCGAGATCATGGAGCGCTACGAGGCGCAGTCGGATCAGATCGAGAAGAAGTACCAGCGTGGTGCGCTCGATCACCAGGAGCGCAACAACGCCCTGGTCAAGATCTGGCAGGAAGCGACCGAAGAGGTCGGTAGGGCGCTGCGCGCGCACTACCCGGCCGACAACCCGATCATCACGATCGTCGATTCGGGCGCCACGGGTAACTTCACCCAGACCCGTACCCTCGCCGGTATGAAGGGCCTGGTGACGAACCCGAAGGGTGAGTTCATCCCGCGGCCGATCAAGTCCTCCTTCCGTGAGGGCCTGACGGTGCTGGAGTACTTCATCAACACCCACGGTGCTCGTAAGGGTCTGGCCGACACCGCGCTGCGTACCGCCGACTCGGGCTACCTGACCCGTCGTCTGGTCGACGTCTCGCAGGACGTGATCGTGCGCGAGCACGACTGCGGCACCGAACGCGGGATCATCGTGCACATCGCGGAGAAGCAGCCCGACGGCCTGCTCATCCGTGACCCGCACGTGGAGACCTCGGCCTACGCCCGGACCCTGGCCGCCGACGCGCTCGACCAGAGCGGCAATGTCGTGGTCACCAAGGGCGCGGACCTGGGCGATCCTGCGATCGAGGCGCTGCTGGACGCCGGTATCACCGAGGTGAAGGTCCGCTCCGTGCTGACCTGCACCACCGGCACCGGGGTCTGCGCGACCTGCTACGGCCGCTCGATGGCCACCGGCAAGCTCGTCGATATCGGCGAGGCCGTCGGTATCGTCGCCGCGCAGTCCATCGGTGAGCCCGGTACCCAGCTGACCATGCGTACCTTCCACCAGGGTGGTGTCGCGGGTGACGACATCACCGGCGGTCTGCCCCGTGTGCAGGAGCTCTTCGAGGCTCGGGTGCCCAAGGGCAAGGCGCCGATCGCGGAGGTCTCTGGCCGGGTGCGGCTGGAGGACGACGACCGCTTCTACAAGATCACCATCATTCCCGACGACGGCGGGGACGATGTGGTCTACGACAAGCTGTCCAAGCGTCAGCGGCTGCGTGTGTTCAAGCACGACGACGGCACCGAGCGGCTGCTCTCCGACGGCGATCACGTCGAGGTCGGCCAGCAGTTGCTGGAGGGCGCGGCGGATCCGCACGAGGTGCTGCGCGTGATGGGCCCCCGGCAGGTCCAGATCCACCTGGTCCACGAGGTCCAGGAGGTCTACCGGAGCCAGGGTGTGTCCATCCACGACAAGCACATCGAGGTCATCGTCCGCCAGATGCTGCGCCGGGTGACGATCATCGATTCGGGTGCCACCGAGTTCCTCCCCGGTTCGCTGACCGAGCGTTCGGAGTTCGAGGCGTCCAACCGTCGCGTGGTTGCCGAAGGCAACGAGCCCGCGGCGGGACGTCCGGTGCTGATGGGTATCACCAAGGCGTCGCTGGCCACCGATTCGTGGCTGTCGGCGGCGTCCTTCCAGGAGACCACCCGAGTCCTGACGGACGCGGCGATCAACTGCCGCTCCGACCGGCTCATCGGCCTCAAGGAGAACGTGATCATCGGTAAGCTGATCCCGGCCGGTACCGGTATCAACCGGTACCGCAATATCCAGGTTCAGCCGACCGAGGAAGCGCGTGCCGCGGCGTACGCGGTGCCGTCCTACGACGACACCTACTACAGCCCGGAGGGCTTCGGTGCCACCACCGGTGCCGCGGTCCCGCTGGACGATTACGGTTTCAGTGACTACCGGTAATCGGTAGGTAGCAACAGCGTTCGGCCCCGCACCGTTTCGGTGCGGGGTCGAAATGCGTTCCGGGCCGGGCTATCCGCCGGCTCGGTCCGGAAGGCTTTTCTGCAGTCCTTCCAGCAGCGCGGCCAAGCCGAATTCGAAACTTCTGTCGGGTGCGGCGGTGTATCCGGTGCCGGCCGCCGCCTCGATCAGGTCGCGCAGGCGGGGAAACTTCCGCGCGATCTCGGTGGCGGCGGTCGTGGTTTCGCGCAGCCGCGCCTCGGGGTCGCCGCCGCCGTGGGCGAGACGCCGGCCGATAGAGACATTGGCGGCCGCCTGAGCCGCTGAGTCGCTGAGCCGGTTCGGTTCAGCAGTGGGAATATGAATTGGGCATTTCGATCACATTGCGTACAAACGTCGTTCGTCCGAACAGTGATGAATAGCGTTGCAGCGCACTGTCTGCCGGAGTCGTCGAACAGTTGCCGAACCGACGACCGCCGGAGGGCTCATGACAATGCGAATCAACCGGCTCACGCGCGGTATTCGGGCACGTGTCGCGCGTCAGGAGGGCGGCAGCGCGGAGGTCACGAAGCCGGCGCGTCGCCGCCGATGGTTCCGGCGGCTCGCGGTGATCGGCGCGGTCCTGTTCGTGCTCCCCGCAATGCTCGGGGCGGCCGCGCTGGCCGCGACCGGGGATTCCGATTCGGTGGCGACTGCCGGTTTTCCGGCACTGAACTGGATGAACATCCGTGACTCCAGCGGCATCGAATTGACCCACTATCGGTTCGTCACCACACACGGGAGTCTGTTCGAGCCGCTGGAGACGGCCATTTCGATAGTGCTCGGGCTCGAATTCGCCGGCTATATCGTCATCGTGACGGGTGCGATCTGGGTGATCGGTTACACAATGAGTTTCCACTGGCTCGATCCGTTCGGGGACGCGCTGTCCGGAGTCGCCCGCAGCCTGCACGCGCAGCTCGGTATCCCGATGATGCTCCTCGTCGCGGCGTCTCTCGGCGCGTTCATCGTGGCGTGGTTCGTATTGCGCGGCCACCACGCGCGGGCCGCCACCCAGGCGGTGACCATGGTCGGGGTCGCCGTGATCGGGCCGGTCTTCATGGCCCAACCGCTCGAGGACGTCCTCTCTTCGCACGGGCTGATGTCGCAGGGGCGTGATCTCGGTATCGCGGTCGCCGCCGGGCTCACCGGGCATATGCACAGCGACCCCGCCGGACTGGTCGCGACAATGCAGGCGAATCTGGCCGATAATTTCGCCCGGCGCCAGGTCCAGGTGTGGAACTTCGGGCATGTGATCGACGACCGGCCGGGATGCGCGGCCGTCTGGTCGGCCGGAATGCAGTCGGGTTCGGATTCGGCCCTGGTGTCCGGGCTGCGTGCCTGCGGTGACGTGGCGGCGCAGCAGGCGGCGCTGAATCCGACCATGGGACAGGCCGGTTCGGGGCTGGTCGTGCTGATCTGCGCCGGTATCCTGCTCGCGTTCGGGACCTACCTTTCGGTCAAGATCATCTGGTCCGCTCTCGATTCGATCTTCCATGGTTTCGCGGCGATATTCGGTTTCGCGGCGGGCGGTTTCGTCTACGGCCCCACGCAGACGTTTCTGGTCCGCAATCTCGTGGACAGCTTCTACGGCGCCGTGGTGATGGCGGCGTACGTCATCTATCTGGGTTTGTACATCCTGTTCCTCGGCAACCTGTTCGACCAGGCGCGTGGTCAGGCGACCTTGGTCCTGATCCTCGGCGCGGTGGTGGAAATCGTCGGTCTGCTGCAGTTCCGGCGGTTCTCCGCCGCCCTGCGCCAGGGCAACGAGTGGATCGTGAACCGATTCTCTCTTGCTCTGCAGCAGGCGCCGGGCGGTGGTGCGGGCGGTGCCGGCGGCGGTTCGGCACTCGGTATGGGTTCCAGCGGAGTCGCGAACTCCGGCGTTCCAGGACTCGGGCTGATCGCCGGGGCCGCCGCACTCGGCACGTTGAACAGCACTCCGGCAGCGGCGTGGCTGTTCGACCGGGTCGCGCCGCTGGAACCGCACTCGCGGAAACGACAGAGCGCCATGCTCGACCAGTGGGGTGCGTGGAACATGCGATGGAACGGGGAGAAGATCGGTGGCCCGGACGGTCTGTTCACGCACGCCTTCCTCGATCGACTGCACCTCTCACACGCCGCCCGGGACGCGACGGCTGTCGCCAGCACGGCCGGCCGGGGTGGGGTGAACACGGCGCGGGGTGCGGCCGCCGCGGTCGACGGTGTACTCGTCGGCGGTGGCGGATTCCTCGGGCAGGTCGCCGCTTCGCTGCGCGGTGCCGGATTCACCGACGAGGAGATGATCCAGCGCGCGGTGGAAGCGCGGGGCTATGTGGTGAAACACGGTGGCGATGTGTCGCTGGCCGACAAGAATCTGGCCGAAGTCGTCGCGGCCTCGAATTACGCCGCGGCGATGAGCACCCCGGCGGCCCATGCGGAGCTGGAGCGGGCTGTCCTCGCCTACTCTCTCGGACGGGAGGGCGTCGAATTGCGGGGCATGGCGCGCCGGGCCGGCGAAGAGTATCTGTCCGCGCCGACCCGGGCGAAGCTCAACCGGATCCAGAAGGTCGCGACCGGCGAGGAGACGGCCGAGTACTCCGAGGAGGACGCGGCCCGGATCCTGCGCTGGATCGGTGACGAACACGCGCAACAGGTCTCCACCGCGATGACCTCTTTTGTGGTCAACCCGGCCGACGACGAGAGTCGCCGCCGCTTCTTCGCCGCGCAGAACGCGGCCGTCGACACCGATTACTGGGCTGCCGAAGCGACCCGATCGCCCGCCTCCGCCTTCGCCGTCGGCGTCTGAGTATCCGCATCGCTCGATTCGGTCCCGATGCCCGGCCCGGCCGGCGCGGCCGGGCGGGGCCGCGGCGTGGCGGTGCGCGCGTGGGTCGCATAGAGCGTCAGGCCGACGAAGGCCAGGCCGCCCACCAGATTGCCGATCACCGTGGGGATCTCGTTCCAGATCAGATAGTCGCCGATCGAGAAATCGCCACCGAGTAGCAGGCCGGACGGGAAGAGGAACATATTGACGATCGAATGTTCGAATCCCATGTAGAAGAACAACATGATGGGCATCCACATGGCGATGACCTTCCCGGACACCGAAGTCGACATCATCGCCGCGACCACACCGGTGGAGACCATCCAATTGCAGAGCACACCGCGAATGAAGAGGGTGAGCATTCCCGCCGCACCGTGATCGGCGTAACCGACCGTACGCGAGACGCCGATTTCACCGAGTTTCTGCCCGACTTCGTTGGGGTCCATCGAGAAACCCATGGTCACGATGACCGCCATCATGACCGCGACGGTGAACGCACCGAGGAAGTTGCCGGTGAACACCAGTCCCCAGTTGCGCAGCAGGGCTCGCCAGGTCACCCCGGGGCGCCGGTCCAGCCAGGCCAGCGGTACGAGGGTGAACACGCCGGTGAGCAGGTCGAACCCGAGTAGGTAGAGCATGCAGAAACCCACCGGGAACAGGACTGCCCCGAGTAGCGCCTGGCCGGTCTGCACCGTGATGGTGACCGCGAAGGCCGCGGCGAGCGCCAGGATCGCCCCGGCCATATAGGCGCGGATCACGGTATCGCGCGTGGACATGAATGCCTTCGCTTCGCCGGCGTCGATCATTTCTTTCACGAAATCCGCTGGTTTGAGATAAGACATGGCACGCCCTTCGGTTGTGGTCTTTCGTGCCGAAGTGTGCGATGCCGAGATTTCCCGCCCGTATCGTGCCGAGCGCACCCGTGTTACCGGGCCCTCACCGGATCTGTGCGGCGGTTTGTGCCCCGCGTGTGACCTTGTGGGACGGCCACGCCGATCATGATGTCTCGGAAGTAAACATTGTGATACCGATTCGGTTCGGCGCGTTCGGCGGTGGGAGGCTTTCGATGTTTCCCGATGCTAGGAGTCTCGTATGGAACCGATCATGAGCAAGCGCGCGGCCGCCGACCTCGTTGTCGCCGCCCGTATCCGCCAGGGGTTGTCCTGGGCCGATATCGCCGACGCTCTCGGTGCTCCGCTGGTTTGGACGACCGCGGCGTTGCTCGGGCAGCATCCGATGACGGCGGAGCAGGCGGGCAAGGTCTGCGACTTGCTCGGGTTGGACGATTCGGTGGCCGAAAGCCTCGCGTTGCAGCCGGCCCGCGGCGCCGATCCGGCGCTGATGAGCGATCCCACGATCTATCGCTTCGTGGAGGCGCTCTCGGTGTACGGGCCCGCGTTGAAGGAACTCATCCACGAGGAGTTCGGCGACGGGATCATGAGCGCCATCAACTTCAAGGTCGACTTCGCCCGCCGTCCCGACCCCGACGGCGATCGCGTGGTCATCACCTTCGACGGGAAGTTCCTCGACTATCGGTGGTGATCCGGGACCGCCGTCCGAGCGGTTCTCATTGGTTGTGCGGTAGTTCGTCGGCCAGCCGCTGGAGGTAGCCGGCGAACCGGCGGCGGTCGGCGGGGGACCAGTCGTCGGTGAGCCGGTCGAATACCTGCCGTTGCCAATCGTGCGCGTCGGCGAGCAGGCGGGTACCTGCGGGGGTGAGGTGCAGGGCGGTGCGGCGCCGGTCCAGGTCGGATTCGCGGCGTGAGAGGTAACCGGCGGTGGTGGCGTCGCGGACCATCCGGCTGGCTCCGGAATGATCGAGACCGAGCTGGTGGGCGACCGCGGTGATGGTCGCCTCGTCGGGGGCGTCGGCGGCACCGGCCACCGCCTCCACGACCTGGACGTGCTGAGCGTTGCCCAGCTCCGCGCTCTGCCCCCCGGCGCCGCGCTGTATCCAGCGCCGGGACCAGAACCGAACCAGGCGGAACAGGGCGGGCCCGCCGTCCGCGGGGGAGGAGCTGCCGCTCATATGGACCAATCTATCCTCTTCGAAAATTTCTATGCGATGCGCATGTATTTTATATGTGTACCGCATGTAATCGAGAGGAGGGGTCCATGTCCGACCCGAGTAACACCCCGCGCATCGTGCTCGACCACACCATCGTGCCCGTGCCGGATCGCGTGGCGGGGGCGACGTTCTTCGCCGAGCTCATGGGGTTGGCGGTGGGCGACCCGGCCGGCCCGTTCGTGCCGGTGCGGGTGAACGAGCATCTGACGTTCGAGTTCGACGACCGCGGCCGCGTCGAGCCGGGCCACTACGGCTTCCTGGTCGACGAGGCCACCTTCGACGCCGTCCTGCGACGGCTGGCGCAATGGCCCGCCGTCGAGTACGGGTCGGGGCCCGGGAGCGGCTGGGACCGGGATATCAACCACCTGGGCGGCGGTCGCGGCGTGTACGTCCGCTCGCCGGAAGGACACAGCTACGAAATGTTCACTGTGGCCTGTTGACAGCTCGCGGAGGCCCGGTTCAGCGCTCGCTGTCGAGTGCGCTCATCTGCGCCTCCGCGTACCGGCTACCGGCCACCGACCCGGCCGGTACCGCGGCCTCGATCGCGGCGATATCGGCCTCGGTGAGCGCGATATCCAGCGCGCCGAGCGCCTCCGACCACCGGGTACGGGTGCGCGCCCCGATCACCGGAACGATATCGTCGCCGCGGCTCAGTACCCAGGCGATGGCCAACTGGGCGGTGGAGACGCCGTGACGCCGCGCGAGGGCGGCGAGCGCGTCGACCAGGTTCAGGTTGGCGGCGAGGTTGCCGCCCTGGAAGCGGGGGGTGTGGGCGCGGTAGTCCGACTGTCCGAACCCGGTGTCGCGACCGGGAGCCGTATCACTGAGCAGCCCACGGGAGAGCACCCCGTAGGCGGTGATCCCGATACCGAGTTCGCGGCACACGGGCAGGATCTCGGCCTCGATCCCGCGCGAGAACAGCGAGTACTCGATCTGCAGATCGGCGATCGGGTGTACCGCGGCCGCGCGGCGCAATGTTTCGGCGCCGACTTCGGACAGGCCGATATGCCGCACATATCCCGCCTCGACGAGTTCGGCGATGGCGCCGACGGTGTCCTCGATCGGCACCGCCGGGTCCAGCCGCGCCGGACGGTAGATGTCGACATGGTCGACACCGAGCCGGCGCAGGCTGTAGCTCAGGAAGTTGCGCAGCGCGGCCGGACGGCTGTCGAACCCCTGCCAGGTGCCGTCCGGTCCGATCATGCCGCCGAACTTCACGCTGAGGACCGTTTCGTCCCGCGGACGGTCGGCGACCGCCCGGCCCACCAGCAATTCGTTGTGGCCCATACCGTAGAAATCGCCGGTATCGACGAGCCGGGCGCCGGAATCGAGTGCGGCGTGCACGGTGGCCGTCGATTCGGTCTCGTCGGCGGGGCCGTAGGAACCCGACATGCCCATCGCGCCCAGCACGATCCGCCCGACCGCCGGCCCGGTGTTGCCCAGTTGCGTCACTGCGATCTGTGTATTCGTCATACAGACCACTGTGGTGGACCCGTCCCGCTCGCGGCAGAGACGCTTTATCGGGGGAGCGGCGATCCCTGGCTCACCGCCCCGCGGTACGCGACAGTGGAGGTATGGATCGCCGCGAACTCGCCGATTTCCTCCGTCGCCGCCGGGAACAGCTCACCACCGAGGCGGTGGGGCTGCCCCCGGGTACCCGCCGCCGTACCCCGGGCCTGCGCCGCGACGAAGTGGCGCAGCTGGCCGGCATCTCCACCGACTACTACACGCGCCTGGAACAGGCGCGCGGGCCCCGGCCGTCGACCCAGGTGCTCGCCGCCCTGACCCGTGCGCTGCGCTGTACCGCCGACGAACGCGATCACATCTATCTCCTGTGCGAACACGCGCCGCCCGGCGGCAGCCGGACGGACAAACATGTCGGCCCCGGGCTGATGCATGTGCTCGCGAAACTGGACGATATCCCGGCAGCGGTCATCACCGACCTCGGCGAATGCCTGGTGCAGAACCGGATGCACACCCTGCTCTTCGGTGACCAGGCCGAACAGCGGGGCTGGAACCGGTTCTATGCCTGGCGGTGGTTCACCGAACCGGAGGCCCGGGCGATCGCTCCGCTGCGCGATACCGAGGGGCTCGCCCGCCGGCAGGTGGCCGACCTGCGGGCCACCGCCGCACGTCGGCCGAAGGACCCGGACGTCATCGAGTTCATCGGCGCGCTGCGAGCGAACAGTCCGGAGTTCGAGCGGCTCTGGAACGAGCACGAGGTGGCGGTCCGGCACTCCGACACCAAGAGCGCGGTGCACCCCGAGCTCGGGGTGATCGATATGTTCTGCGAGACCATGCTGACACCGAACGCCACCCAGCGGTTGCTCATCTATTGGCCGCTGCCGGGTACCGATGCCGCGGAGAAGATGGAACTGCTGCGCGTCATCGGCACCCAGCGGCTGAATGCGCCGGAGCGGCCGCCCTACTCGCGGCCCGCCGAGGTGAACGACATATCCGCGTAGCGCGGTCCGGCCACCCGGCCGGCGATCGGTTCCAGCCGGTCCAGTTCCGCCGCGGTCAGGGTGACCGCGGCCGCGGCGGCGTTCTCCGCGAGCCGGGTCCGGCGGCGGGTGCCGGGAATGGGCACCACCGGCAGCCCGTGGACCTGTCCCCGCGACTGCACCCAGGCCAGCGCGATCTGGGCGGGCGTGAGTTCGCGCGCTTCGGCGATCGCGTGCAGTGGGGCGAGGAGGGCGGCGTTGTGTGCCGCGTTGTCGCCCGTGAAACGCGGCATATGGCGCCGGAAATCGCTCTCGCTCAGCTCGTCGGTGCCGGGTAGGGCTCCGGTGAGGAAACCGCGGCCCAGCGGTGAATAGGGCACGAATGTGACGCCCAGTTCGGCGGCGGCGGGTACCGCCGTGCGCTCGACATCGCGGGAGAACAGCGACCACTCCGACTGCACCGCCGCGATCGGATGGACCGCGTGCGCGGCGCGCAGTTCCGCCCCGGTGACCTCGGACAGGCCGAGCGCGCGCACCTTGCCCGCGCGCACCAGCTCCGCCATGACACCCACACTGTCCTCGATCGGTACCTCGGGATCGCGTCGGTGCATGTAGTACAGGTCGATGGTGTCGGTACCGAGGCGGCGCAGGCTGGCGTCGACGGCCCGGCGGATGTAGTCGGGTGAGTTGTCGATACCGCGGTAGTGCGGGTCGTCGGCCTTGCGGACGATCGCGAATTTGGTGGCCAGCACGATCCGGTCCCGGTTGGCGCGGACGAAATCGCTCAGGAATTCCTCGTTGTCACCGGAGCCGTAGATATCGGCGGTGTCGAACAGGGTGATGCCGAGTTCGAGGGCGCGATCCAGGGTCGCGCGGGATTCCGCCTGGTCGGTGGGGCCGTAGAACTCGCTCATTCCCATGCAGCCCAGCCCCTGGACACCCACCCGGATCCCGGTGGTGCCCAGCGGAGCGGTCGGCAGTACTTCGGTCATGGTCTCGGGTATCCCTTCACGATGCTGCGTTGTCGGGTGACCGGGTGGCGCCGGCGGGGACGTGCTGCTCGTAGAGCGAGATCTTGTGATCCAGCACCGCCACGGTCTGTTCGAGTTCGGCGATACGTTCGAGGACATCGGCGCGGGTCTTGCGGAACATCGCGAGCCGTTCGGGAATCGTGCTCGCGCCGGCGCGGACGAGTTCGGCGTACCTGATCATGTCCGCCACCGTCATACCGGTGGTGCGCAACCGGGTGATCAGCGTCAGCCAGTCCAGGTCGCGGTCACTGAACCGGCGTTTGCCGGTGTGGTCGCGGCCGATATGGGCGAGCAGGCCGATGCGCTCGTACCAGCGCAGCGTGTCCTGGCTCAGACCGCAGTGCCGGGCGGCCGCCCCGATCGAATGCCGGGGGAGTTCCCGAGCCGGGTCGGTGACGTCCGGGCCGGGTTCGGTGATACTCACGCCGACTACTCTCCTTGCCGAAATCCATTGCGCCACAAGATTTTCTGTGTGGCGCTCGATATCCTCTCGTCGAACGAGGACAACGTTATCCACCTGGAGTGGACTCCAGGCAAGCGCTGATCGGCGGATCAGTTGCCGTGTGGTCGCCGGGCGCGGGGCCGCAGCTGCCCACCGGGCATCGGCGGCGCCGGAATCCGCTGGTCCGGAGTATGGCCGGCGATATCACCGAAACGCTCGGTGTTGTGCGACTCCCAATCGGTGCGGGCCGCCACGATCTCCGCGTGCTCGCGCGCGACGAAGTTCCACCACATCACCAATTCCTCCGCGAACGGCTCCCCGCCGATCAGGGCGAACCGGCCGCCGGAATCGCTGGACAGGTCGAGGCTGTCGCGGCCGGTGCCCAGATACAGCAGCGGGCCCGGCGTGAGCTCGCAGCCGGCGGCCGTGACCGTGCCCTCGATCGCCAGCAGCGCGTACTCGTACTCCGGCTCCAACGGCAACGTGGACGCGGTCGCGGGATCGATCTCGATATCGGCCCCCACCAAGGGGGTGTAGATCGTCGCCGGCGAGGCCACCCCGGCCAGCGAACCCAGCAGCACGGTCGCCCGCAGGCCCGGGGCGGTGTGGACGGGCAGATCCCGGTGCTGTTCGAAATGGGGAGCGATATCGCGGTGCCCCTCCGGCAGCGCGACCCACAATTGCAGCCCGCGCCCGGCGGGCGCCTCGGGCACCGTGTACTCCGAGTGGGCGATCCCGCGCCCGGAGGTCATCAGATTGAGCTGGCCGGGTTCGATGCGCACATCCGAGCGCACCGAATCCCGATGCCGGATCATTCCCTCGAACGGCCAGGTGACGGTCTGCAGACCGATATGCGGATGCGGATCGATATCCGGCGGCGCGTCGGTGACGGTCACCGTCGGAGCGCCGAAATAGTCCAGGAAACACCAGGCGCCGACGGTCGGCAGCTCCCGCTGCGGCAGGGTCCGTTCCACATAGGTGCCGCGCACACCGCCCAGCGGCACCTCCCGGGCCGGATACAGCCGCGTTATCGGACCCGGCCCGACTCCCGGCTCGCACAGGGTCTCGGTGGGGTGTGGATCGAGGTCACTCACCGCCGCCGACCACGTGCTCGTTGTACTGCGGATGCTTCTCCAGATAGCTCCGGATGAACGGGCACTCGGGCCGGATCCTGCGCCCGCGGTCCACGGTGTCGGAGATCGCGAACTCGGCCAGCCGGCTGCCCAGCCCTTTACCGCCGAACTCCGATCCGATCTCGGTATGGGTGAAGACGGTTTCCCCGCCGCGCTCGGTGTACTCGGCGAACCCGGCCAGTTCGGCGCCGTACCACACCTCGTAACGGTTCTCGCCGGGGTTGTGCACCACCTTGCTCTGCTCGGTCGCTTCGGTCATCTCCGCGGCTCCTTTCCGTGTCCGGCCATTTGCGCACGACGCCACGACCCGGGGCCGTACCGCCGAGCGCCAGCGTACTCAGCCGCACGCGACCCGGGCGCCGCGCTCGGACGGGCGATGTGGCCCCTGCCTGTCCAGGGGGGGGCACCGCCCGGAACACGCGCGCACCAGCGCATCCGGGGTCCGCCACGTAACCTGGGAGGATGGCCAAGGAAATCGACCGGGTCCGGGCGCGTTCGGCGTGGGCCACGGTCAGGGAGAGCCCGGTGATCACCGCGATCGCGGTGGCGCCGATCGTTGTGGTGTTCGGTCTGGTGTGGTGGCTGATCGGCGGCTGGGCGGCGTTCCTGCTGCTCGTCGTGCTCGGCGCCGGCGCGGTGTTCGGCGGCAAACTGCTGCGCTGAGTGTCAGCGCGGTACGTGGAAGGCCACCAGGTCGCCCGCCCCCGGGGCCACTCGGTCCCATTCGCCGGGTAGGCGCAGCACCGCCAGTGCGGACGTGGGGAACTTGCGGCTCAGCCGCAGGGCATCCTCGGTATCGTGCGCGGCCGCGAGGTCCCAGGCCGCCCACGGCATGCCCGGCGCATGCCCGATCACCAGCAGGGTCGAGACGGCGGGGTCGGTGAGCCCGACCAGTTCGACCAGATAACCGGACGTTGCCTCGTAGATCCCCGACTCGAACTCGACCGGCGCGGTGATACCGGTGGCGGTGAGTGTTTCCCGGGTACGGGTCGCCGTGGAGCACCGTACCGCGTCGATCGGCGGTTGGTTCGAGCGCAGCCAGGTGCCGGCCAAGGCCGCCTCCCGCTGCCCGCGCGGCGCCAGCGGGCGCTCATGGTCCTCGATTCCGGCCGGGTACGCCGATTTCCCGTGCCGCATCAAGATCAGAGTCCGAACCATGGGTCCACCGTAGGCACCCTCGGTGCAGAGATCCACCACACACTCGAGGCAAACTGAAAGCGGCGTCACAATAGAGATAGGCCCGGTGATCCCGGTCCACGCTCAGTCGTCACGCCCTGCCACCCGCGACCCGGACGGCACCAGCCCGCATATAAGTCTCGAGGATCTGCACAAATATGGCCTACGTAATCACGCAGCGTTGCTGTAACGACGCGAGCTGCGTTTCCGAGTGCCCGGTCGACTGCATCCGCCCGACTCCGGACCAGCCGGAATTCGCCACGACCGAAATGCTCTACATCGACCCCGACACCTGCATCGATTGCGGCGCCTGTGTCGACGCGTGCCCGGTGGAGGCCATCTTCTCCGAGGACGATCTGTCCGCGTCGCTGGCCCGCTTCCGGGAGATCAACGCGGCCTGGTTCGAGCGGCATCCGCTGGAGTCGAACCTGGATCCGATCGCGACCCCGGTGCGGCCGCCCAAGGATCTGGGTACGTTGCGGGTCGCCATCGTCGGCGCCGGCCCGGCGGCCGCCTACGCGGCCGACGAACTGTTGCGGCGCTGCGATGTCCAGGTGGAGATGTTCGACCGGCTGCCCACCCCGTGGGGTCTGGTCCGCGCAGGGGTGGCACCCGACCACCCCGGCACCAAAACGGTCGCGGGCATGTTCGAATCGGCGTTCCGCCGCGACACCCTGCAGTACTACCTGAACGTCGAAGTCGGTAAGCACATCACCCACGAGGAACTGCTGGCCCATCACCACGCGGTCCTCTATGCGGTGGGCGCCTCCTCGGACCGGCGGATGGGCATTCCCGGTGAGGACCTGCCCGGCAGCCATTCCGCGACCGAGTTCGTGGCCTGGTACAACGGGCACCCCGACTACGCCGACCGGGTCTTCGACCTCTCCGGCGAGCGGGCGGTCATCGTCGGCAACGGCAATGTCGCGCTCGACGTCGCCCGCGTGCTGACCGTGCACCCCGACGAGCTGGCGAAAACCGATATCGCCGACCACGCCCTGGCGGCCCTGCGCGGCAGCAATATCCGCGAGGTCGTGGTGCTGGGCCGGCGCGGCCCGCTGCAGGCGGCCTACACCTCACCGGAGTTCCTGGCGCTGGCGCACCTGTCCGGGGTCGATATCGTCATCGACCCGGCCGAACTCGAACTCGACCCGGCCTCGCAGGCGCTGCTCGACCACCCGGACGTCGAACCCTCGCTGAAACTGAAGTACGCGCTCGCCGAGGAGTTCGCGGCGAAACCGCCGACCGAGGGCAATAAACGGATCGTGTTCAAGTATCTGGCCGCCCCGACCGCACTCACCGGCACCGACAAGGTCGACGCGCTGGAGTACGCCCGCAACGAACTGGTGGAAGAGGACGGAATTCTCAATGCCCGCCCCACCAGCGAGATCGGCAGCCTCCCGGCCTCGCTGGTGCTCCGGTCGATCGGCTACCGCGGACAGCCCGTGCCGGACCTGCCCTTCGACGACAGACGCGCGGTGGTCCCCAACGAACACGGTCGCGTGATCGGCGCCGACGGTCGGCCTCTCACGGGGGTGTACGTCAGCGGCTGGATCAAACGTGGCCCGCGCGGGGTCATCGGTTCCAACCGGGTCGACTCCGAGGAAACGGTGGAAGGACTGATCGCCGACTTCATCGCGGGCAAGCTGGCCGCTCCGACCGCCGACCGGGACGCACTGCGCGCCCTGGTCCGGGAACGCCAGCCGGACCTGGTCGATCGGGTCGGCTGGAAAGCCATCGACCAGGCCGAACGCGGCGCCGGCAAGGAGTCGGGCCGGCCCCGGGTCAAGTTCACCACCCTCGCCGACCTGCTCCAGGCGGCCAAGGGCGGTAACTGAGAGCGACTGTCGACGGCCGGTGCCGGCCGGTCGTGCGGCACAGTGGGCCCGTGCCCGGAGCGATCCGGGGCACGGGCCCATGGTCGTCAACAGGGACCCGCTCGTCCTGATGCGGCCGGGTCACATTCTCGTACCGGTCCACACCCGACCCGAGCATGGAATGCCGACGCACCCCCCGTGCGTCGAGTTTTACGAGACACCTCGAAGGGTTGAGGCCCGTCTCGCCGTTTCGGCCTCGAAAGCGCATGAGCGAAGCTCGAGTCCCGAGGCCGAAACGGCGAGACCAAGGGGGCCTCAACCCCGCGCGCGCCAGCGCGCCAAAAACACAGCACCTTTACGAGCAGGTCACATACGCCCGCCTTCGCCGATAAGCACGCTCTGCCGCCGGCGCTTGGCGCACGCTCTGCCGCCGGCGCTTGGCGGTTGCACGCCTTGACCCCCGGGCTTCCCGGTCTCGCCACCGCCGACTCCGGGCCCGGTACTCGCGGTCTACAGCGGCGCTATACGGACGATCGTGGTGGTGATCCCGTCCACGACGAACCACAGGCGCAGGGTGGGACGGCCGGTGGTCCGGTCGCCCGGTTCGTACCGGCTGCGGACGCTGATGTGCTGCCGGGCCAGGACCGGCGCGACGTATTCGATAACCGCGCGGTGCGGGCCGCTGACCAGTTTGGGGTAGTCGACGAGATACTGCTCCACGGCCTGCCAGTAGCAGGTGTTGTTCACATGGTTGTACTGGTCGATATCGGTGGCCCGCAGCGGGAACGGCAGGTCGGTGTCGGATTCGGGTGGCGCGGGGTCGGTGAGCCAGGGACGCCAGCGGAGTCGCTGCTCGGCGGTGGTCTGGGCGAGGTAGGCCAAGCCCGCGTCACTGATCCGGGCGGGCATATTGTTCGACTCGTTGATATTGATCCAGAAACCTTCGGTTTCGATCAGGCCGCCCCGGTCGCTGGTGATGCGCACCCGCATATTCGCCCAGCGGGTGGACATACTCGAACACCAGCGTCGCAGGTGGACGTGGTCGGGCCACAGTACCGGGCGGACCACGTCGATGACCGTGCGCCGGATGATCCAGCTCGGGTCGCTCTGTTCCAGGACCGATTGCTGGAGGTGTTCCCAGGCGATGTCCTGGAGGTAGCGGGCGACACCGTCGAGGCGTACACGGTTGTACGGGTCCACGTCGCCGGCTCGCACCGGCCACGCCGTAACGAACCCCATGCCCTCCCTGGGAAGCGGGGCGAGTGGCTGATCGAGTGACACTTGTGCTCCTCGCGCGGCCGGTCGGGCCGCGGTACTTCTGCGTGTTTCCTGTGAGACGACTTTACGGGGCGTGTGTCACCGCGCCACGCCGAGCCGTCGGTTCGCTGTGCTCGGCGTGTGGCGGCGGTCAATATCCGACGTAGCCGGTGCCGTCGGAGACCCCGACGACCCCGGGCACATTGCCGAGCGAACCGTACCGTTCGATGGCGTACCTGGTGCCGGCGATGATGTTGTCCACCGGATTCCAGATATCGCCGTGACCGGGCAGTGAATAGGAGTTGAAGGTCGGGTCGATGGTCTGCATGAGACCCTTCGACGGGATACCGGCCGCGGCATTGCTGTCCCACAGATTGATGGCGTTCGGATTGCCGCCGGATTCGCGTTCGATGATCAGCGCGATGGTGGCGGCCTCGGAATCGTCGATGTCGTAGCCGTTCTCGCGCAGTACGCGGATGGCTTCCTCGATCCATTCGGCCTGGTCCCCGGTGGGCATGGCGGTGGGGACGCTTCCGGCGGAGAGCGCGGGGCCGCCCGCGCCGCTGTCGGTGCCGCCCATCAGCGAACTCGTCGGCGAGCCGCTGGTTGTGGGGTATCCGGAAGCGGGTTGCGGGCTGTCGCCGGTAGACGGCGGCGCGGTGGCGGCCGGGACCGTGGGCGCGGCGGCGGGCGGGCGGCCCGGTTCGCCCAATGTGCTGTAGGCGTTCTCGAGTTCGGTGACGGCCTGCTGCACCTGGGTGGCGGCCCGGTCCGCGGTGTCCGCGGCGGTTTTCAGGGCGTTCACGATATGCCACTGATGCGAGGCCGCCACGAGTCGCTGGCCCAGTTCGGTGCGCTGCATGTCGGGCGACTCGGCGGTCTCCCCGGCGGCCCGGCGCAGATAGTCGATCCGCGCCTGGGCGCTGACGGTGCCGTCGTCGGCGACCTCGAACGCGGGTAGCGGCGGTTGCGCGGTATTGCGGGCGGTGTCGCGCATCAGCAGGACCTTGTTCCTGGCCTCGATCAGATTGGCCACTTCGGCGCGTAACGCGGTATCGAGTTTCAGCAATGCCGCGCTCACCGCGCCGGTGCGGGTCCGTTCGGTGTCCATCCGGGTATTCGCGGCGGCTCCGGCGGGACCGGTCCAGTTCATCGCCCGGGTATCGGTGACCGCCGCGCCGGTGAGCCGGTCGAGGCGGCCGGCCAGCGTGGTCGCGTGGGTGGCGGCCGCGGTGAGGTGATCGGCCTGCCATTGTTCGACGTTGCCGAGGGTGAGGGTCATACCGCGGTCTCCGGCCCGACGGTGGTGAGCGCCTCGGTGACCTCCGCTTCGGTCATCTCGTAGTCGCCCGCGCTGGTACGCAGGGTGCCGGCGATCGTGGTGAGCCGGTCGCTCACCCGGCGCAGGCAGGCGGCGGTGAGATCGGCGGCGCGTTGCGCGGGCGGGCCGAAGCCGGTGCCGGGTAGTGCGGTGGCGGCCGCGGTGAACACCTCGGCGGTGTCGAGTGCGGTGACGGCGTCCGCCTCGGTGTCGAGCCGTCCGGCGAAACCGCGCAGCAGGCCGGGATCGACCCGGACCGTCGTGCCGGGCGCGCTCGTATCTTCTTCGTTCATCTGTCCCCCAAGGATTCCCACCCGTTGCTCTCGCGGCCGAGCCTAACAAAACGACGCTCTCCCCGAGGCGTGCCCGACCAGCGGTGATTCGATCGGTGGCGGCGCTCGTCTGCGCCGGTGCGGGCCGGCCCGGTCCGGGCGGGGGATGGACTCGTGCCGGTGGCGCCGATTAAGTTGATGAGGACGGGTGGATTGGTACATATCGACTGGCGCGTATCTATAACCGCCGGTCGGCGAACAGAGAGGTCGGCATATGCGCGCAGCTCAGGTCAGCAAACTCGAGGGGCCGGAAGCGATCGAGATCGTCGACATCCCGGAACCGCAGCCGCTGCCCGGCGGCGTGGTGATCGATGTGCACGCCGCCGGGGTGGCCTTCCCCGACGTGCTGATGACCCGCGGGCTCTATCAGATGAAACCCCAGCTGCCGTTCGTGGTCGGTGGCGAGGTCGCCGGTGTGGTGCGCGAAGCCCCCGAGGGGGCGCATGTGCAGCCCGGCGACCGTGTCTGTGCCCTGACCATGCTCGGCGGCGCCATGGCCGAAGTGACCCGCACCGCCGCCGAGATGGTCTTCAAACTTCCGGACAACATCTCCTTCGAGGCGGGCGCCGGAATCCTGTTCAACGATCTCACCGTGCACTTCTGCCTGCGCAACCGCGGCCGCCTCGCCGCAGGTGAATCCGTGCTGGTCCACGGCGCCGCCGGCGGGATCGGCACCTCCACCCTGCGACTGGCGGGCGCACTGGGCGCCGGCCGGGTGATCGCGGTGGTGAGCACCGAGGAGAAGGCCGAGATCGCCCGTGCGCACGGCGCCACCGATGTCGTGCTCACCGACGGCTGGCTGGACCGGGTCCGAGAGCTCACCGACAACCGCGGTGTCGACATCGTGCTCGACCCGGTCGGCGGGGACCGCTTCACCGACAGCATCCGCTCGCTGGCCCGCGGCGGCCGGCTGCTGGTGGTCGGCTTCACCGGCGGCGATATCCCGACGGTGAAGGTCAACCGGCTGCTGCTGAAGAATGTCGAGGTCGTCGGCGCGGGCTGGGGTGAATGGATGCTCTCGCACCCGGGGTACCTGGCCGAGCAGTGGGCCGAGGTCGAGCCGCTGTTCGCGGCCGGCAAGATCGCCGCGCCGCAGGCGGTGCTGTTCCCGCTGGAACAGGCCGCGCAGGCGGTGGCCTCGCTGGAAAAGCGCGCCGCCACCGGGAAAGTCGTGGTCACGGTTCGCTGAATGCGTCCGGCCCGCGGTGCGCGAGCTGCGGGCCGGACCGCCCGGACTCCGGAAACCACCGGCGACCTGCACCGCCGCCGGGAGCGATCTTTCGTCGGTATTGTGCACGGCATGCGGATCAGGTCGGCGATAGTCCTCGGGTTAACCGCGGCGTTTGCTCTGACGGGCTGCGGATCCGGCCAGAGTTCCGAGGAAGCCGACGGGCCGCGGGGGCCGGCGCCGAAGGTGGCCGCGCTCGGTCCGTTCGTGGGGGAATGCGGACATGTCACCGATAACGAGGTACGCGACGTAGGGGGTCTGCGGCAGATCGTCCAGTCGTACAAGAACGCGGTCGGTTGCAACTGGCAGTCGGGTGGACTGGGCGGCGCCTCGATCACCTTCGCCTCTTATCGGGGTAGCCCACTGGAAAGAGAGAAGGCCTGGGTCACCACGCACGGCCGTCCGCCGGAGCCGATCACCGTCGGCGGCCGCAACGGCTTCGCGGCACTCGATCCCACCGGCACCATCTGCGATCTCGCTGTCCAGCTCGACGACGACTTCTTCGAATGGTCGACCTCGCTGGGTTCGTTCAGTACCGACCGCGGTAATCCATGCGATCGCAGCCGGGCGCTGGCCGAACTGACCATCGAGCGGCTGGAGTGAAGAGATGCAACGTCTGCGAAGCCGTCACCGGCGACTGCGTACCGCCGCCGCCACACTGGCCCTGCTGGTTGTCGCGGTCCTCGGCGCCGGCTGCGGCAGTACCGTCCAAGGGACCGCGCTACCGGTCGGCGGCGGCGAATCGGTGGATACCGACCACATCGACAAGCTGCTCCGTGAATGTGATGTGGTGACCGAACAGCAGATCATCGACGCACTCGGCGGCAACACCTATATCAGCGATTCGTTCTTCGGTGCGGTCTGCATGTGGGATATCGGCGGCGGCTCCGGAATGCTCACGCTGAACTGGTACGAGAACGGGTCGTTGCGCACCGAACAGGCGACCAACGACAAACTCGGTTACACCAGCACGAAAACGACCGTGCAGGGGACGATCGCGCTGGAGGTCCGGCGGCCGAACGACCCGAATTCGTGCGGGATGACCGCGAGCGCCGCCGACTCCGGGGTGATCGGCTGGTGGGTGAACGCCTCGGGCGGCACGGCCGACCCGTGCGCGGCCGCCAAGAAACTGCTCGAGCTCACGCTCAATATCGCCCGGTAGCGCCGCATCGATGCGTCGCGCCGTGCTGCCGCGGGAGACCCGGGTGGACCGGGGAACAAGCGGCGGTATCCGGCGGTTGAGTAGGGAACGCGAGAATGCCCGGGAGGGGTCGAGAGCCGGAATCCGAGGGGCCGTGTCCGGCCCGCCATATCACAACATCACCCCGGTTTTGACCCTATTCACTACGCCCGAGTACAGTGGACCGCTGTGCCCGGAAGGATACGGGCAAGTTCGAGCGTAGACGTAGGCCAGCGAGAGCGGCTGACGATTCCAGCGTGCCTGTAAATCGGGCCCTGAACTGCGCGCGACACGCCCGACCTCGGGACGCGAGAAACGTGGTTGGACGTGCGGGTGAAAGCTCGATGAACAGCCCTGACACCGCCATAACCGATAAAAGGAAAGCCGGTATATGCCAACCATCAACCAGCTGGTCCGCAAGGGTCGCCGCGACAAGGTCGCCAAGACCAAGACCGCGGCCCTCAAGGGGAGCCCGCAGCGTCGTGGCGTGTGCACCCGCGTGTACACCACCACCCCGAAGAAGCCGAACTCCGCGCTGCGGAAGGTCGCGCGTGTGAAGCTGACCAGCGCGGTCGAGGTCACGGCTTACATCCCCGGTGAAGGCCACAACCTGCAGGAGCACTCGATGGTGCTCGTGCGCGGCGGTCGTGTGAAGGACCTCCCCGGTGTGCGTTACAAGATCATCCGGGGCTCGCTCGACACCCAGGGTGTGAAGAACCGCAAGCAGGCCCGCAGCCGTTACGGCGCCAAGAAGGAGAAGAGCTGATATGCCTCGCAAGGGCCCCGCTCCCAAGCGTCCGCTGATCAACGACCCGGTCTACGGGTCGCCGCTGGTGACCCAGCTGGTCAACAAGATTCTCCTCGACGGCAAGAAGTCCACTGCCGAGCGCATCGTGTACGGCGCGCTGGAGCAGGCGCGCGAGAAGACCGGCACCGATCCGGTCGTCACCCTCAAGCGCGCGCTGGACAACGTCAAGCCGGCGCTCGAGGTCAAGCCGCGCCGCGTGGGTGGCGCCACCTACCAGGTTCCGGTCGAGGTTCGTCCCGGCCGGTCCAATACTCTCGCGCTGCGCTGGCTGGTCAACTACTCGCGGGCGCGCCGCGAGAAGACCATGATCGAGCGCCTGGCCAACGAACTGCTGGATGCCAGCAACGGCCTCGGTGCTTCGGTCAAGCGTCGTGAGGACACCCACAAGATGGCCGAGTCGAACCGGGCCTTCGCGCACTACCGCTGGTGATGTCTGCCCGGCCCATCGCTCCTGGGCCGGGAGGCTTACGGAAGCTTCCGCTTCCGCTTTGACAGATATGACGGCCGTACGGTCGTCGGCGAAAATCCCAACTAGCTACGAGCGGGGAAGATTTCCGTGGCACAGGACGTGCTCACCGACCTGAACAAGGTCCGCAACATCGGCATCATGGCCCACATCGATGCGGGCAAGACCACTACGACCGAACGCATCCTCTTCTACACCGGTGTGAACTACAAGATCGGCGAAACCCATGACGGGGCGTCGACCACCGACTGGATGGAGCAGGAGCAGGAGCGCGGCATCACCATCACCTCCGCGGCGGTGACCTGCTTCTGGAACCAGAACCAGATCAACATCATCGACACCCCCGGCCACGTCGACTTCACCGTCGAGGTGGAGCGCAGCCTGCGTGTGCTCGATGGCGCTGTCGCCGTCTTCGACGGCAAAGAGGGCGTGGAGCCGCAGTCCGAGCAGGTGTGGCGGCAGGCGGACAAGTACGACGTGCCGCGGATCTGCTTCGTCAACAAGATGGACAAGCTCGGCGCGGACTTCTATTTCACCGTGCAGACCATCAAGGACCGCCTCGGCGCCAAGCCGTTGGTCATCCAGCTGCCGATCGGCGCGGAGGACACCTTCGAGGGCATCGTCGACCTGGTCGAGATGAACGCGAAGGTCTGGACCGGCGAGACCAAGCTCGGTGAGAAGTACGAGGTCCAGGAAATCCCGGCCGATCTGTTGGAGAAGGCCGAGCAGTACCGTCAGGAACTGCTCGAGACCGTCGCCGAATCGGACGAGGCCCTGCTGGAGAAGTTCTTCGGTGGCGAAGAGCTCTCGATCGACGAGATCAAGGGCGCCATTCGCAAGCTGACGGTCAACTCCGAGCTGTACCCGGTGCTGTGTGGTTCGGCGTTCAAGAACAAGGGCGTGCAGCCCATGCTCGACGCCGTGGTGGACTACCTGCCCTCGCCGCTGGATGTCGAATCCGTGCAGGGTCATGTGCCCGGCAAGGAAGACGAGATCATCACCCGTAAGCCGAGCGCCGACGAGCCGTTCGCGGCCCTGGCGTTCAAGATCGCGGTGCACCCGTTCTTCGGCAAGCTGACCTACGTCCGCGTCTACTCGGGCAAGGTCGACTCCGGTGCCCAGGTCATCAACGCGACCAAGGGCAAGAAGGAGCGGCTGGGCAAGCTGTTCCAGATGCACTCCAACAAGGAGAACCCGGTACCCCAGGTCAGCGCCGGCCATATCTACGCGGTCATCGGCCTGAAGGACACCACCACCGGGGACACCCTGTGCGATCCGAACAACCAGATCGTGCTGGAGTCCATGACCTTCCCGGACCCGGTCATCGAGGTCTCCATCGAGCCCAAGACCAAGTCCGACCAGGAGAAGCTGGGCACCGCGATCCAGAAGCTCGCCGAAGAGGACCCGACCTTCACGGTGAAGCTGGACCAGGAGACCGGCCAGACCGTCATCGGCGGTATGGGCGAGCTGCACCTGGATATCCTGGTCGACCGGATGAGGCGCGAATTCAAGGTCGAGGCGAACGTCGGCAAGCCGCAGGTGGCCTACCGCGAGACCATCACCAAGAAGGTCGAGAAGCTCGAATTCACCCACAAGAAGCAGACGGGTGGTTCGGGTCAGTTCGCGAAGGTCATCATCGCGCTGGAGCCGTTCGTCGGTGAAGACGGCGCCACCTACGAGTTCGAGAACAAGGTCACCGGTGGCCGCGTGCCGAAGGAATACATTCCCTCGGTGGACGCGGGCGCACAGGACGCCATGCAGTACGGTGTGCTCGCCGGTTACCCGCTGGTCAACCTGAAGGTGAGCCTGCTCGACGGTGCGTACCACGACGTCGACTCCTCGGAGATGGCGTTCAAGATCGCCGGCGCGCAGGCCATGAAGGAAGCGGCCCGTAAGGCCGGTCCGGTGATCCTCGAACCGCTGATGGCGGTCGAGGTCACCACGCCCGAGGAGTACATGGGCGATGTGATCGGCGACCTGAACTCCCGCCGTGGCCAGATCCAGGCCATGGAGGAACGCAGTGGTGCCCGTGTCGTCAAGGCGCTGGTTCCGCTCTCGGAGATGTTCGGTTACATCGGTGACCTGCGGTCGAAGACCCAGGGCCGGGCGAACTACTCCATGGTGTTCGATTCGTACGCGGAGGTCCCGGCCAACGTGTCGAAGGAGATCATCGCCAAGGCGACCGGCGAGTAAGTACCCCTCCGGAGCAGGTAGCCCACCTGCTCCGGATCTCCCGGGAGTTAGTACACCCGTTAGTTCCCCACGCACGTGGGGATGACCCCCGCACTGCTGCAACTGCAAGCACCAACAAGTCCAGGAGGACCACACAGTGGCGAAGGCGAAGTTCGAGCGGACAAAGCCGCACGTCAACATCGGCACCATCGGTCACGTCGACCACGGCAAGACCACGCTGACCGCAGCGATCACCAAGGTGCTGGCGGAGAAGTACCCGGATCTGAACGAGAGCTTTGCCTTCGATCAGATCGACAAGGCGCCGGAGGAGAAGGCTCGTGGTATCACGATCAATATCTCCCACGTCGAGTACCAGACCGAGAAGCGCCACTACGCCCACGTCGACGCCCCGGGTCACGCCGACTACATCAAGAACATGATCACCGGTGCGGCGCAGATGGACGGCGCCATCCTGGTGGTCGCGGCCACCGACGGCCCGATGCCGCAGACCCGTGAGCACGTGCTGCTCGCCCGTCAGGTCGGCGTGCCCTACATCCTGGTCGCGCTGAACAAGTCGGACATGGTCGACGACGAAGAAATCCTCGAGCTCGTCGAGATGGAGGTCCGCGAGCTGCTGGCTTCGCAGGAGTTCGACGAGGACGCCCCCGTCGTGCGCGTTTCCGGCCTGAAGGCGCTGGAAGGCGACGAGAAGTGGAGCGAATCCATCATCGAGCTGATGAACGCGGTCGACGAGTCCATCCCGGACCCGGTGCGTGAGACCGACAAGCCGTTCCTGATGCCGATCGAGGACGTCTTCACCATCACCGGTCGTGGCACCGTCGTCACCGGTCGTGTGGAGCGCGGTGTGGTCAACCTCAACGAGGAAGTCGAGATCGTCGGCATCCGCCCGGAGAAGACCAAGACCACCATCACCGGTATCGAAATGTTCCGCAAGATGCTGGACACCGCGCAGGCCGGTGACAACGCGGGTCTGCTGATCCGTGGCATCAAGCGCGAGGACGTGGAGCGCGGCCAGGTCGTCATCAAGCCGGGCACCACCACCCCGCACACCGAGTTCGAGGGTCAGGCCTACATCCTGTCGAAGGACGAGGGTGGCCGCCACACCCCGTTCTTCAACAACTACCGTCCGCAGTTCTACTTCCGTACGACTGACGTGACGGGCGTTGTGACCCTGCCCGAGGGCACCGAAATGGTTATGCCCGGCGACAACACCGAGATGCTGGTGAAGCTGATCCAGCCGGTCGCCATGGACGAGGGTCTGCGCTTCGCGATCCGCGAGGGTGGCCGCACCGTCGGCGCCGGTCGCGTCACGAAGATCATCAAGTGATTCACTGAATCGCTGCGAACGGCGTCGCTCCGAAAGGAGCGGCGCCGTTCTCGTTTCGGCACGGCCGGATGCACGATACGGACCAGGCTCGGAAGTAGCCCGACTCGTGCAATTCAGATAATCTGAATTCATGGTGACAATGTCCGCAGCCGAGGCGTCACGCAACTTCTCCGCCGTGCTCAGCCGTGCCGAGCACGGTGAGACGATTCGTATCGTCCGGCACGGGCGAGTCGTGGCGACCGTGACGCCGCCCGCGACGAGTACGGGCCGTTCGTTGCGGCTCGCGTTGGAGGAATCCGACGTACCACCGTTCGACGACGACTACGCCTCCGATATCGCGGCGGGGCTTGCCATGGTGTCCGACGATATGGAGGACCCGTGGGCAGGCGCTTGATTCTCGACACGGGTGTTCTGATCGCCTACGAGCGCGGAACGATCGACCGTACGGCCTACGACGACGACGATCTCGCGATAGCCGCAGTGACCGTCGCGGAGTTCCGGGTCGGGATCGAACTGGCCGACACCGCCGAGCGAGCGGCGCGACGTTCCCGTCGACTCGCCTTGCTGCTGGCCGACCTCGATATCCTCGAGTACAGCGACGCCACAGCCACACGCCACGCCCAGCTCCTGGCACAGGTGCGCCGATCGGGTAGACCCCGCGGCGCACACGATCTGATCATCGCCGCGCATGCTGCGGAAACCGGTCGTGCCGTCGTTTCCCTCGATACGAAGGCGAAGTTCGGTGATCTCGACGGCGTCACAGCGATAACGCCGTGATGCCGGCGCTGGCGTGAGTCGAGTTCGACGATCCGGTCGCCATGGACGACGGTCTGCGCTTCGCGATCCGCGAGGGTGGCCGCACCGTCGGCGCCGGTCGCGTCACGAAGATCTCGAGTGATTCACTGAATCGCTGCGAACGGCGTCGCTCCGAAAGGAGCGGCGCCGTTTCTCGTTCGAACGCCGGTCACAGTTCCCGTACCACGCACCGGAAACCGAGATGGCAGGTAGCGGTGTCCTCGGTTTGTCCCTGCCGGGCGGCGGGCCGGTAGCGCAGACAGTAGTTCGCGGAGCACAGGTAGGAGCCGCCCTTTACGACGTACCGGGGAAACCGCTGCGCGGCCGCTGGATCGGGGTGGTCGACGGAGGGATTGCGCGGCGCGCAGCAGGACGGCCGGGGGTGGGCGTCCCGGTAGCGGTCGCTGGTCCACTCCCAGACATTGCCGGCCATATCGGACAGGCCGTATCCGTTGGGAGCGTAGGTGCCGACCGGGGTGGTGGCGGGAACAGGTTTCTGCCCGCGGCCGGGATGGAACTGCCACGGGAATTCGCCGGCCCAGATATTGGCCATGCGCCGGCCGGTGGGTTCCGGTTCGTCACCCCAGACATAGGCGGCCGACTCCAGGCCGCCGCGGGCCGCGTACTCCCATTCGGCTTCCGTCGGCAACTGTTTACCCGCCCAGGCCGCGTATGCCGCGGCATCGGTGTACGCGACCTGGGTCACGGGGTGCCGGTCGAGACCTTCCAGCGTGCTCCCGGATCCCCGCGGATGGCGCCAACTCGCGCCGGGAACATAGCGCCACCAGCGCTGCCAGTCGTCCAGCGGCACCGGTCGCGAGGTGGACCGGAAGACCAGTGCCCCGGCGACCAGGCTTCCGGGGTCCGCCTCCGGATAGTCCTCGGCCGCCGGGTCGGTTTCCGCGACGGTCACGTACCCGGTCTGCTTGACGAAACGCCGGAATGCGGCGTTGGTCACCGGGTGCGCGTCGATCCAGAAGGGGTCCACCCGCACCCGATGCACGGGCCGCTCCTCCGGGAAGAAATCCGCGGACCCCATTGTGAATTCACCGCCGGGAATACGGAGCATCCCGTGGCGGATCCCGGCGCCGGGCACAATGGCCGGATCGTTGATCCTCAATCGCGTGAGAACGCCGACGCCGCCGCCATTTCCAGGTCCTGGTACGGCTTTCCGCTCACATCCTCGAGAACCTTGTGCACGATGCCCCCGGTGAACGGGAACGGAGCCCGATAACGCGTGGTCACCGACCGGCCGCCGTCCCGCCCGACGCGGACCCCCTCCCCGACACCGGAGAATACGGTGGGCTGAATGCGCATATCGGCGAACGAGCCCACCGGCTCCTCATCGATATAGAGAACGGCCTCGCCGGTGGGGGTGAAATTGTCCGAGCGCGTTCCGCGCCGTTCGTAGCGAACTCCGAGAATGTGCTCACCGGTCGGTACCGGACGATCGGAGACCATGACCTGATCTTCTTCGCCGAGAAAGTTGTAGAGATAGTGAAGGGTTCCGTTCTCCAGGTACAAAGTGTGTCCGCCGAGCCGGCCGCCGTGGGCGAACAGCACACCCTCGGCTGCCGTGCTGGTGATCGTGGTCTCCGCGAGCAACGCGAACGACCGGCCACTGATCTCCAGGGCCGCCCCGGGCCCCACCTCTGCCGTGCCGGGGTAGTAGACCGCCTGATCCCGTGCCTTGCCGTAGGTGGGCCGGTCACGCGTCATCATGGATACGACGTCGAGGTCGTTGAGCGGCATACCGTTGTATTTCTCCGCTTCGGCGAACCACAGCGCTTTCAGCTCCGCGAGCTTCTCGGGATGCTCGTCGGCGAGATCGTGCAGCTGGCCGCGATCGTTTTCGAGATGGAACAGCTCCCAGCGGTCGGTATCGAATTTCCCCCAGCCGGACGGGCACGCGGCGTGCACGGTATCGGCGAACCAGCCACGATGCCAGATTCCACGCGTGCCCAGCATCGAATAGAACTGCGTGTGCTTGCCGGTGTCGGCGTCCGGGTCGTCGAGCAGAGCCCGGAAGCTCACGCCTTCGAGGGGGCGCTGCGGCACGTTGCGGACCGTTTCCGGCGGGGTGATGCCGAGTAGCTCGAACACCGTCGGCGTGATGTCGCAGACGTTGAGGTACTGGTGACGTAGTTCGCCCCGGGCCGATATTCCGGCCGGCCACGACACCAGGCACGGGTCGGCGATACCGCCCTCGTGTGAGGCGTAGCGCTTGTACAGCTTGTACGGGGTGTTGAACGCCATCGCCCAGCCGATGCTGTAGTGGTTGTAGGTCGTCGGCGAGCCGAGTTCGTCGAGGCGGGACAGGCTGTCGTCGGTGGTGTCGATATAGCCGTTGAAGAACTTCATCTCGTTGGCCGAACCGTTCGGACCGCCCTCGCCGCTGGCCCCGTTGTCCGACAGGACGACGATGATCGTGTTGTCCAGCTGGCCGCTTTCGTCGAGATAGTCCAGCAACCGGCCGATCTGATCATCGGTGTAGGAGAGATAGCCGGCGAACACCTCGGCCTGCCTCCGGAACAACCGCTTCTCGTCCTCCGACAGCGAATCCCACGGTCGCACCGTGTCCAACGCCGGCCACGGCAGGCCGTCCGCGCTCGTCGCGGTCGAGTACGGATTCATGGGCGACAGCTCGGTGTCCTCCGGTACCAGCCCCATACGCTTCTGGTTGTCCAGGACCGATTCGCGGTATTTCTCGTAACCCATATCGAAGCGTCCGCGGTATCGGTCGGCCCATTCCGGAGACACATGGTGTGGGGCATGTCCGCAGCCGGGGCTCAGATAGAGGAACCACGGCTTGGCGGGGGCGATCACCTTCGAATCGCGGATGAACTCGATGGATCTGTCCGCAAGGTCCCTGGAGAGGTGATAACCGTCCTCCGGGGCGTAGGGCGGAGAGACCGGGTGGTTGTCGTAGACCAGGTTCGGATACCACTGGTCGGCTTCGCCGCCGAGGAAGCCGTAGAACCTCTCGAACCCGCGCCCCAGCGGCCAATTCCGTTTCGAGGCGGCGAGATTTTCTTCCTCCAGCGGAGTCATATGCCATTTGCCGACCGCATAGGTGTTCCAGCCCTGTTCGGACAGGACTTCCGAGCACAGCGCGGTCTCCGCCGGAATCCGGCCGGACATACTGGGAAATCCGTCGGTGAATTCCTCGATGGTCGCCATACCCACCGAGGTGGCGTTCCGCCCGGTGAGCAGCGAGGCACGGCTCGGCGAGCACAACGCGGTCGTGTGGAATTGCGTGAACTGGATTCCGCGGTCGGCGATACGGCGCATATTCGGCATCTCGACCAGACCGCCGTAGCAGTCCCAGGTCCCGATGCCGATATCGTCCCACACCAGGTAGAGCACATTGGGTGCGTTCGGCGGCGCGGTGGGCTCGACATACGGCGCCCAGTCCGCGACCGAATCACGGATATCGAGTGCGATACGTCCTCGGAACTGCTCGGACACGACCACCTCCAAGACGGTGATGGGTCAACAGGGCATATCACCGAGGTCCCATGGCCGGGAGCGGACGGGTGATTGCATCGAAAGCAGGAACTGCGGCGCTGTCGTCGACTGCGGGTGGGCCTGCGTAAGCCTATCGGTCTCCAGACCTTCGCTCCGGAGGCGGAGCCGAACAGTAGCCCGATCCCGGCCGAACCGTGACCGGACCACAGCGAGCCCGGCTCGCGCCGCCGGACGGTCGGTTCAGTGTCTGCGCGCGAGCATGGTGGCGGCGGCCAGTATCGGGGTCGCCGTCGCGGTGACCGTGGCCCCGAGCGGGGTATCGGTGGCTCGAATCCAGCGGACGGTCCGCATGGCCGCGGTGAGGGTTTCACTTCCCCGTATCCGCATCTCCCCCTCGAACCGGCTCACGGCGACGGGCAGCGTGGTCGTACCGGAAGCGACCGCGCGCAGGTTCGCGAGCAGACTCGCGGCGTCGCGGATGGCGGCCCCGGCGCCCATACCGGCGGTGGGCGGGGTGGCGTGGACGGCGTCGCCGAGAGCCGTGACAGGGCCGGCGGCCCACGGCGCCAGATCCTGGGCCCGGGTCGATGCCGCGTTGAAGCGGAAGGCGGCGATACTGCCGGGCTCGGCTCGTTCGACGACCTCGAGCGCGCGCCGGCTCCAGCCGCCGCGACCGAAAGCGGCGAGCAGCGCGGACCGGAGCGCGGTGCCGCGGAGCGTGCGCATCGCCTCGGTCGCGGTGGACTCGGGAAACATCGCGCCCCAGATATAGGTCGGTCCGGTGGTGACCGCTTCCCGGCCCTCGGGCGCGTCGAGCACGGCGTTGCCCACCGGGTCGAGGAAACCGATATACAGCGCCGTGGCGTGCGGGCCGATCGCCATACCCGAGCGCGATCCGAGCCGCTGCCGCTCGGATATGCCGAGGTGTTCTGCGCCGGTCCGGCCGGAGAAACCGATTATCCCGGTGGGTTCGCTGGTGGGCCCGCCCGCCAGATATCGGGCGACCGTTGAGTGGGCGCCGTCCGCGCCTACCAGCAGATCACCCCGGCACGCGGGTCCGTCGGCGAATACAGCCGCGGGTTCGCCGTCCGCGGCGCGGGCGATCGCGGTGACCGTCCGGCCCAGCCGCAGGTCGGGTCCGACCGCGTCGGCCAGCACGGTCCGCAGGGTGATGCGGTCGATATCGACGCTCGGGCTGTCACCGAGCAGCGGCCCGTACGTCAGGAGGCGCCCGCGCCGGTCCCAGAGCGCGTCCCGGTCGCGCAGCCGCAACGCCGACGCCGATCGCAAGAGCCGCTCGAAGATCTCCGGTGCGACGAGTTCCCGGAGCGCCGCCTGCGCGCGGCCGTCGAGTGTGATGTGGTAGCCCCCGGTCTCCGCGACGTCGTGATCGCGATCGAAGACCGATACCTCGAAGTTGTGCCGGCGTAGTCCGGCGGCCAGCGCCAGGCCGCCGATTCCGCCTCCGACGATGATGATGCGCATTGTGTTCCGGCTCCTCGAGCTGATGTCGGACGATTTCCGGCCCGACACTGCCATCGGTAGTGGCCGTCGAATGTCCACTACTTTGAAGCGGTGGCCGATACCTCCCGGCGCGCACTGCGCCTGCTGTCGCTGCTCGCCACTCGACGGAGCTGGTCGCTCGGTGCCCTCGCCGCCCGGCTGGAGGTCAGCGAGCGAACCGTGCGGCGGGATATCGAAACATTGCGCTCGCTCGACTATCCGGTCGTCACGCTCCGCGGGCCGGCCGGCGGTTATCGGCTCGGGGCGGGCCACACACTGCCCCCGCTGCAATTCGACGAGGACCAAGCGCTCGCGGTCGCGGTAGCGCTACAGACCGCCCCGACCACGGTGTCCGGCCTCGCCGCCGACACCGAACGGGCCTTGGAGGCACTCGAACAGGTCATGCCCGTCAGGCTGCGCGCGGCCGTGGAAGCATTGCGGCTGACGAGTTTGCAGAACTACTGGGAGTTTCCGGCGCCACCCATCGAGGCATCGGTGTTGCAGGCCGCGGGCAGTGCCGTACGCCGTCACGAGATGCTCATCGTCGAAACCCTCGGGCCCGACGGCACCCGCCCCGACCCCGGTACCGCCGAGTTCGCGCCGGCCCGGCGCATCGAACCCCACCACCTGGTGGTCTGGGCAGGCCGGTGGTACCTGGTCGGATACGACCACGCCGACGTCGGCTGGCGGGTGCACCGACTCGACCGCCTCCACCTGCACCCGCCCACGGGTATTCGGTTCACACCCCGCGAGCTGCCCGGCGGCGATCTCGCCGACCTGGTCATGAGTACCCACGACCGCGGGGACACTCCGGCCGCGTGGGAGTGCACCGGAAGCGCGCGGTTGAATCTGCCGGCGGAGACGGTCGCGCGCTGGGCGCCCGGCGGATCGGTGGTCGAGCACCTCGATGCCGCTCACTGCCGGCTCACGGTCGGTGCCTGGTCCTGGGCCGGTGTCGCGGGACTGCTCGCCACATTCGATACCGACCTCACCGACATCGAGCCTCCGGAACTGGTGGATGCCTGCCGTCGGCTGGGGCGACGGTGGCGGACCATCGCCGGTGACGCCGAACCGGCCCACTCGTGAACGCGGGGCGTCGACCGTAGGCACACGGACTCGACCATCTGTCTCTCTATTCGGCGACGGAATCGTGTTCGTACCCAGAACTTGCCGGGGTCGGCATCGATCCCTGGATCGTCGGCGATGGCGCTGATTCTTCCGGGGGCTCCAGCTGCTGTTCCGGCACCGGTGCGCGCCGCAAAGCACGTTTGATCTCTCGACCTGCCGATAGGATTGATCCATGTATCACGTGACGCCACCAGGCGCGACACCGGCGGTGTCGACGGGTGATGCGACGCGGCGGCGCAGATGAGCAAGCTCGTGAGTCTGCTCCCGGAGGCCCGGACTCGACTTCAGGATGCGATACTGACCGCTGGTGCTCGGATAATGCGCAACAACAAAGTAATCGCGGGCGCGGTGATGCAGGTACAACGGATCAAACACGCCGATACCTTCAACGGAAAAGTAGTTCCGGAAACACTACGGAACGCCCCGGACGGAAAACCCCTGCAATCGGTGGAACATCCGACCTTCGTGATGGTTTCGGCTCAGCCGGGGGCGGGCAAGACCACGGCGGTACACGGCATGCTGTCCTCGTTCGCCGATCAGGGCGGGGCGGCGCGGATAGCCGGGGATTCCTATCGGAAGTATCACCCCAGATACGAACAAATAGTGGCGGACAACGCCGTCACCACCGGGCGTCCATTTCTTCCGGACACCTTCGTGCTCCGCTCCATGGCATTGGATTATGCAATGAAGAAGCGTTTCAATATCGCCTACGAAAGCGCCGGCGGTATGAGTGCGCGTGGTGAGTTGGACACGGCAAGAAAGGCTATGGAGGACGGTTACCGGGGTGAATTCATCGGTATCGCCGTGCCCGACGAAGAGAGTAGCCTGTCCAGTATTATTCGCTGCGTCGATCAATGGTTCGAGACCGGTTCGGGTCGATACGTGGACCCTGTCGCGCAGAAAAAAGCTTCCGCAAGCGTATCGGATTTTATCCGAAGCCTGGAGTCGGACAACCCGACCGTTCCGGTGGACCAGATCACGATCCGCTCGCGAAGCGATGTGCTGTACACCAATGAGCGTCTGGACACGGGGCAATGGGTCAAGGACGACCCGGAGGGTGCATGGAGTGCCTTCGAGGCCGAACGTAACCGTCCCCCGTCGACCGAGGAGAAGATGGCCTTTACCGAACGGGTGGCCGAGACGCGCCACAAGCTCGAATCCGCGATCGACTCGACTCGTGCGGACCCGGCCAAGTCGACCCAATTGCAGTCGCTGCTGGATGATCTCGACCGGCTCGCCGAGCAATCCCGGCCGTGGCTGGCACGGACCGAATGATCGGATCTCGACAGAACCGCGTGGACCGCCGGGGTACGGAGAAGCGAAGGAAACATGATTCCCGAACACGACGAAAGTCTGTACTACGAATGCGCTGCGGAGATCGCCATCAGCCTGATGGCGCAGTGCAGTGCCGTACAGTCTATTGCCGAATATGTCGGAGACAGTGCCGTCCAGGGACAGATGAAGTATCTTCGCCGTGCTTATCTTGCCGAATTATCGCGGTTGGATCCGGGAGACGCCGCCTGTGTGCGACAGCAGATTCGCAGCTGGGGGTCCGTCCTCACCGGCAAGGTGGAAGCGCCTCGCCCTTATGGCGCGGAGCGCCGCCCTGCGGTGGACTACCGCCTGGAGCGCGACGAGCACGCGAGAATCTTCCGGGATTCGATAGCGGTGGAGATCTGTGGAAACAGTTCGGAGAGCGCGGCGCCGGCGGCCGTGATAGTTATGGGTGCACCGGGCGCCGGCAAAACCACTGTTCGGCAGCACCTCTTGGCCGAATGGAGCCGGGAACTCCCGATCGTGATCGATCCGGAGCTCTATCTGGCCTATCATCCGAACAGCTGGGACCTTGTACTCGCCGACGACGATGCGGCCCGTGAGGTCCTGATGGCCGATGCTCTGGGATGGGTAGCGATGGCACTCGATGTGGCCGTCACCGGCCGTCGCAACGTGCTGCTGGAGGTCGGTGCCGAATCGACCGACCCCGCAGCCGGATTTGCGAAAATGTTCCATGACAACGGTTATCGGGTGAGTATCGAATTCACCACCGCTCCGGAAGCGGAACGGCTCATGCATCTCGGCATGCGTTACCAGGCCCGCCACGGGAATTGGGGGGCGTTGGCCGTCGAGTGAAGTGGCGACGAGGTGGCCGATTGATCGACCGCGAGGATCACCGCCCGCCCGGCTCGCACTCGGCATGTCGTAATGGCCGTGCCACGCACATGCGGACGATGCCGCTGCGGAAACAGACAGCGGCATCGTCGAGAAAGTGATTTCAGGTTTCGCGGGCGGCCTGGAGCAGGGCGTTGGCGAACTTCACCATCTGAGCCGGGCCGCCGTACCAGGCGGTGACCGCGGAGAGGACCGCGGCTCGGGCCTCGCGTGCGGCGCGGGCCACCTCCGCGGCCGACACCTCGCCCGTCTCCGCCTGTCCGGCCAGGACTTCGAGATCATCGCTCGCGGTCAGCAAACGCATGATGAGGTGGATATCTATATCGGCGCCTTCCTCGCTGCGGCTGTGCCGGGATGCGGTGTCCTCCACCGGTGCCGGGTGCCGGGCCGCCGGCAGCGCCGGTACCGGTTCCGGTGCGGGGCCCGACAGCGCCGCCTCCGGACGGTCCGGCGCCGCGGACTTGGCGGCCTCGGCCTCGGCCGCCTCACGCGCCCGCCGGGAGCGGCGTGTTTCCAGCGGCGGCCGCGAATCGGCTTCCTCACCCGATTCCGGGGCCGGCTCGCCCGCGGTGTCGGGTACGAGGGTCAGCGGCGACAACGCAGCGGCGGTGGTTTCCGGTGCCTCCTCGGCCGGTTCGTCGGATCCGGAGTGCCGGGGATCCTCGGACTCCAGGATTCGGGTGAGCAATTCGGCCACCGGCGCGCCGGATTCGTCGCCGGGGTCGGTACCGTGCGCGGGTTCGGGCTCCAGCAGCCGGTCGAGGATCGGGGTGCCGTCCGGTGGGGCCAGCCGCGGCGGAGCGGTATGCGCACCGGTCTCGTCGGCCGGATCCGCTTCTTCGGGCTGTACCGCGATCCGCAGCGCGGGTTGCTGATCGCCATGGGCGCCCGGTTGTTCGTCGTCGGTGTTGTACCGGGCGGCGGACCGCGGCAACCGACGCGGCGCCGGCAGTTCGCGTTCGCTGTCCGCGGCCTCGGACGGGTCGCCGGTCTGCGCCGGTTCCGGCGGACTCACGGCGTTCGTCGAAAGCGCCTCGTGGGCGTTGGGCGCCACCGTGTTCGTCCCGTCGGCCGGGGCGGGGGCGTGCCGGGCCGCCGACCGCGGCAGGCGCCGGGCCGGCAGCGGCGGGGCGGCGGATTCCTCCTCGGCGCCCGGACCGGGGGCGGTGCGGCCGTGGGAGCTACGGGTGGGCAGTCCGCGCGACGGCAGCTCCGGCCGGGTGCCGGGATCGCCGTCGAGTGCGGTCTCGCGCTCCTCGCCCGGAGCCCCGGACAGCGGGTGCGGATCGGTGACCGCGACCGCGGGGTTCTCTTCCTGCCCGGGCGCATACTGGTCCTCGAACGGGTTGAACGCGTCGGCCGGTGCGCCGGATTCGGTGAGATCGAGTTTGCGGCGCCGGCCCCCGGTTTCCAGCGGGTGCGGTACCGGTTCGTCTCCGATCGAGCTGAGCCAGCTCGGCAGCGACCCGGTGTCCGCGGTTGGATCGCCGTAGTTGTCGGGTCGCTGCGGTGTCTCGGGCGGCAGCGGATAGGCGGACTCCAACGAGCCCGACGTGGGCAATTGAGTGGTCGGGACGGAGAACGAATCGGGCCGGCCGGCCGCGGGATCGGCGGACGGCGGCAACTCGGTCGCGTACGGCGATCCGGGCGCGGGGATACGTGCCGAGGAGGCGAGTGCGGCCGAGTGGTCGCCGGCCTGGCCGGGGCCCGGCGGCGAGATGCGCGGCAGCGCCCCGGGATCGGTTCGTCCGGGATCGCTCACGGGTCCGGCGCTGTGCCGGGTGGACAGCGCGGCGGTATCCGGTCCGTTGGGATCGTCGGGAGGTGCGGGGAACTGGGACGGGTCCGTGGGTGAGGTACTGAAGCGGGAATCCGGTTCCTGATTACCGGATGTCATGACGCCGACAGCGGCGGTGTCACCGATGACTCCGGGGGTGTTCCAGGCGGCGAACGGGTCCAATGCCGCCGATCCGCCGGTGCTGTGCTGGTTCTGCGCGGGAGTGGACGGTGGTGCGGGGGTCCACGTATAACCGTGATCCGGTACGGAATCGGATCGGTTCGTGGCGCCGTTCGTTCCATTCGCCGAATCGAATTGGTTCGATCCGAAGCCGGCGAAGCCCCTCGACTCGGAGTTCTCTTGCGCGCGGCCGTACTCCTCCTGGCGGCCGCGACGTTCGTCTCCGAGGCTGGCATTTTCGGCATCCATGGGCCCATTCTTACCCGCCGGGGTGGATTTCGTTCTAGTGTGCGAAGCCCATGAATGGTGCGTGAGCCGTCCGCGGTGATCAGTATTACATCCCGGTGGCGAGCGGCCGGCGCGCGGATCCGCGTCCGGGACATCCGGATACGCGGCTCTGACGTGCCCGGACGGCGGGATGTGCGGAAACCGGCGCGTAACGGTGCCTCGAAGGCCCGCTGCGCGCCGGGTCTGTCGGGTCCCCTCGAAATTTTCCCGGTGGTGTCGATGGCGCAAATGAGTCTGCCCGCCGGGCTCGGCCGGCGGGTAGCTCGTCGAGGTGGGTGCGGTTCAGTGGTGTGTCGCGGCCCCGTGCATCCGGCCGGCCACCGTCGGCAGCGCTGCCACGGCGACTACGACGGTGACGATTCCGACGACCCACGACGTCCACGACGCCCCGTTGTACCCGGTGTAGTTCATAGCCCACGGTGCGATGAACAGCAGTGCGCCGAACAGTGCCATTCCGTAGTCGGCCGCTGCCATCGCGGGCCGGTACATCTGGGCGAGTCCGGTGAGTGCGATGAGCGCTCCGAGCACGATCATCGTCCACACTGCCCGGTTGTTGGTCGCCACCCAGATCGGGGAGAGGGCGGTGAAGACACCGAGCACCACGGCCAGGAAATCCTGAGTCCGGCTTTCTGTGAACATAATGGCCTCCTGAGACTGGAAACAGGTCCGTAGAAAGGGCCTGACCTCGGTATAGCGTGTCCGGCCGCGACCGGTCGATATCGCAACGGACACGATTGCGCGGCGAAACGATGCGCAGCGGACGCGCTTCCGGCGCAGGGCCCGGCCGGCGGGGTACATCTCCGCGTGCGCTCCTCGGAGGCCTCCCTCATCGCCGCGGTCGTACGGATCGGGGATGGGCTTCGCCGAGCTGTGCTTGTTAGGGTGGGCTACACAATTTTCTGTAACCTGTTCCAGGCGCGGCGCCCGGGTGCCGCGGGGAGGGAGTTCGGTATGTCCGCACCGATCGTGATCGCCGGTGCCGGCCTGGCCGGATTGCGCACCGCCGAGGAGTTGCGCCGCGCGGGGTACGAGGGCGAGCTGGTACTGCTGGGCGACGAGCCGCGCGCGCCCTACGATCGTCCGCCGCTGTCCAAGCAGTTCGTCCGCGGTGAAACCACCGCGACGCCATTGCGTCCGGACGAGTTCTACGACGAGAAGCAGATCGACCTGCGCCTGGGTACGACCGCGACCGGCGTGGACACCGACGCCAAACAGGTGCGGCTGGCCGACGGCTCCACGATCGCCTACGAGCACCTGGTCGTCGCCACCGGGCTGCGGCCCCGGCTGCTGCCCGGCGCCGACGAGGTGACCGGCGTCCACGTACTGCGCAGCCATGACGACGCGGTCGCGATCCGGGAGGGGTTGCGCGACACCACCGCGGCCCTGGTGATCGGCGCCGGCTTCATCGGCTGTGAACTGGCCGCGAGCCTGCGCGCGCAGAACGTGCCCGTGGTGCTGGTGGAACCGCAGCCGGCCCCGCTGGCCGGGGTGCTGGGCGCGGAGCTCGGCGAACTGGTGGCCCGGTGGCATCGGGCCGAAGGTGTGGATCTGCGCTGTGGGGTCGGGGTGGCCGGACTGCTGGCCGATCCGGCGGGCCGGGTACGCGGCGCGCGGCTGGCCGACGGGTCCGAGGTGACCGCGGATCTGGTGGTGTCGGGTATCGGCTCGCGTCCGGTGACCGACTGGCTGGCCGGATCCGGGATCGAGCTGGCCGAACCGACTGCCGGTGGCGGAGTGTTCGCCGACGAGGCCGGGCGGACCAGTGTGCCCGGTGTCTGGGCAGTGGGCGATGTGGCGGCGTGGCGGACCCCTACGGGTGAACATCGCCGGATCGAGCACTGGACCAATGCCGGGGAACAGGCCAAGCTGCTGACGTGCGCTCTGCTGGGAGTGGCGGCGCCGGGTATCGCGCAGGTCCCGTACTTCTGGAGCGATCAGTACGACCTGAAGTTGCAGGCGCTCGGTACGCCGCGCGCGACCGACGATATCCGCATCCTCGCCGACGACGGCCGCAAGTTCCTCGCCTACTACTTCCGCGAGGGCCGGCTGTCCGGAGTGGTGGGCGCCGGGATGACCGGTCAGGTGATGAAGATGCGCGCCAAGATCGCCGCGGCTGCCCCGGTGGAGGAATTGCTCGGCGCGACTCAATAACCTGTGGGGGTGATCGTCGCGCTCATCGATTCGGGTTTCGGGTTGCTGCCCACCGCGGCGTGGCTGCGCAAGCTGCGTCCCGATGTGGACCTGCTGCTACAACTGGACCCCGAAGGGGCGCCCTGGGGCCCCAAACCACAGGACTGGATGATCGACCGGGTGGTCGCGGCCGGACGCACCGCGCGTGACCTGGGCGCCGAGGTGGTCGTGCTGCCGTGTAACACCGCCAGCGTGACCGCGCTCGAACACGTCCGGGCCGATCTGGGCGCCGCGATTCCGGTGGTGGGCACGGTCCCGGCGATCAAACCGGCCGCGGCGGCCTGCCGGTCGGTAGCCGTATGGGCGACCGCGGCCACTACTGCCAGCCCCTACCAGGCGGATCTGATCGCGCGGTTCGGTGGCGAGGCGAAGGTGACCGGGGTGGCCTGCCACGGACTCGCCGAAGCGGTGGACCGCGGTGATATGGCCGGGGTGCGCGCGGCGGTGGCGGACGCGGTGGCCCGGACGCCCGCCGATATCGAGGGTGTGGTGCTGGGCTGTACCCACTACCCGCTGATCGTGGACAGCATCCTCGCCGCGCTGCCCGACGGCGTCCGGCTGTTCGACAGCGCGCAGGCCGTCGCCGCGCAGACGGTGCGGCGGATGGAGGCACTGGGGGGCGCGACGACCGGCGACGGGACCGTACGGGTGTATTTGAGCGGCCGGCCCGGAGTGCTGCCGCCCGGTGCGGCCGCGTACGAGTCCGGTCGCATCCTGGGGGCCAGGTAGGCCGCCCTCACGGGCGTACAGGTGGTTCTTCGGCCGGGGAAGTAAAGGGCCGGCCTCCGCGCCGCGGTGCGAGCGGTCCGGGCCCGGCACACAGCCCTCCGAGCGGCCTCGCTGTGGACGAGCACGGAGCCGCTCCGTGCCGTGCCGTTTCAGTCGATGCCGAAGGAGCCCGCGATGGTGTCGGCGACCGCGGTGACGGTGCCGCGGGCCACCGGCTGGCGCACGATCCAGGTCTGCATGGTGATCGGCGGGTCGACCAGCCGCCGCCACACCCATCCGGGCAGCAAGCGGCCCGCGGTGGTGCGGCTCAGGATCGCCCCGCTCGCTCCCGTGGCATGCAGGCAGGCCCGCGCGTTCTCGGTGTAGTTGGCGAAATGCCATCGCGGTCTGATCCCGGCCTCGTGGGCCGCCGATACGAGCCGATCGTGGCCGATGGGGACCTGGTCACGAGCGTGCGCGAGAACGTCCATACCGTCGAGGGCACTCAGCGGGCAGATATCGCCGGTGAACTCGCCCTCGATTCGCGGATCGACGACGAACCCGAACGGTTCCTCGAGAACCCGGTGCCGGACCAGATCTCCCGAGGGCGGCTCATGCACAAATGCTATATCGAGCCGTCCGGCGCGCAGCTGCTGGAGTTGGACGGTGCTGGTCGCGTCGGTGAGCGAAAGGTATGCCTGGGGTACGGCCACCCGTACGGTGTCGATGATTTGCCCGAGCCAGGTGGGCGGTAGGCCGGGGGCCAGGCCGATCTGCACGATCTCGCGTACCGGGCCGGCCTCCCGGGCGGCGTCCTTTGCGGTGTCGGCGTAGCGGAGCAGGGTGAGGACATGCTGATAGAGGGCGGTTCCGGCGGGGGTCGGCACGATACCGGCAGGTACCCGGTCGAAGAGCGTCACGCCGCATTCGCGTTCGAGCTGCTGGACCTGACGGGTGAGGGCCGGTTGGGAGATCAGCAGTGCCTTCGCGGCCGCGGACAGCGAGCCGCGATCGAAGACTTCGACGAAATACCGTAGCTGTCGTAGCTCCATCGTTGCTCCCCATTTCGCATACCGAGCGGTATGCCATAACTTCAGGACATACCCGGGCCATCCAAGTGGCATTGGATCACGAGCCGTCCACGCGGTTGCATTGTGGTGGGCACCACAGCCGTCACGCATCGCGGGCGCCGGTGCCCCAGCTTCACTCGAAAGGACCTCCGGTGACCGCGATATCCCCCGCAACACCCGACACCCGATATCGCTGGGTGGTGTTGACCCTCTGCTGGGCCGCCTTCACGATGACCTCGGTCGACCGGGCCACCTGGGGCCCGGCGGCAGGCTCGGTGGGCGAAGACCTCGGGGTGGCGGTCGCCGGCCTCGGCGTCTTCGCCACCACCTACTACATCGGCTACGTGATCTCCAATGCCATCGGCGGTTTCGTCGCCGATTGGCTCGGCGCGCGGATGACCGTCGGGGTGAGCATCCTGCTCTCCGGCGGGTTCATGCTCGCCTTCGGCGAGGCCGACAGCCATGCGATGGGTCTGCTCTTCCAGGCGTGTATCGGATTGTGCGCGGGTGCCGAAGTGGGTGGCGGCGTCAAGCTTCTCACCAGCTGGTTCACCCCGCAGCGGCGCGGCTTCGCGATGGGCATCTTCATGACCGCGACCTCGCTCGGGCTGGTGATCGCGAACGCGGTCGTGCCCCGATTGATCGAATCGCACAGCTGGCGCACCTCCTATCACCTGTTCGGGATCACATCGATCGTCGTCGGCGTCCTGTGCCTGATCCTGCTGCGTCCCGGCCCGCTGGTGGAGGCGCGGGCCGAAACCGGTGGCCGCCCGAACCTGCGCCCGCTGCTGCGTAATCGCGGCCTGTTGTTGATCGCGCTCGCCGGGTTCGGCGCGCTGTGGGGCACCTACGGATTCATCACCTGGTCGAATCTGCTGATGGTCAAGGGCGTCGGTATCGATCCGGTGCGCGCCGGCACCGTGGTGGTGATCTTCGGCGCGGTGGCGGTCTTCTCCAAACCGCTGGTCGGCCTGGTCGGTGATGCGCTCGGGCTGAGTCGCCGACGGCTCACGATCGCGATCCTGGCGGCATTCGTCACCTGCCTGATCGTTTTCAGTTTCGCCACCACCGCCACCCAGTTCCTCTGGATCGCGCCGTTCCTCGGCATCACCGCCTACATCTACAGCCCGGTCATGATGGCGATGATCCCGACCCTGTCCGGGGCGGAACTCGCCGGGACGGCCACCGGCGGGGTGAACGCCTTCTGGCAACTCGGCAGCACCATCGTGCCCGCCGTGGTCGGCCTGGTCTTCGCCGCGAGCGGCTCGTTCCAGCTGGTCTTCCTGGTTCTCGCCGCGGGGCCCTGCCTGGCGATCCTCCCCATGTACTTCATCCGAGACGCCGACAACCGCGAATCCGCGTCCGGTACCGCCGCCTCCGGCGACGGCAATGCGCTGATCCTCGCCACCAATGGAAAGGTCTGATCCCCGTATGACCCCGAGCAGTACCCATTACGACGTCATCGTCGCGGGCGGTGGATCGGCCGGTATCGCCGCGGCGGTGGGCGCCGCCCGGACCGGTGCCCGCACCCTGTTGATCGAACGCGGTCCATGCCTGGGCGGCGCCGCGACCCTGCGCAATGTCGTCACCTACTGCGGCCTCTACACCCGCGACGACCTGCGACAGGTCGTCTTCGGTATCGCCGACGAGGTGATCGCGCGGCTGAAGGCGCGCGGCGCGGTCGGCGAGCCGCGCCGGTTCAACGCGGTCACCGTGGTCTTCGACCCGGAGAACGTGAAGGTCGTGCTGGACGAGCTGTGCCGGGAGGCCGACGTCGATATCCGCCTGCACAGCCTGCTGATCGGCGCGCATACCGAGGGCGACAGCATCACCGCCGTCGAGGTCGCCGATCACGAGGGCGTACACCGGTTCACCGCCGACGCGTTCGTCGACGCCACCGGGGACGCCGATCTCGCGCACCATGCGGGGGCCGAGGTCCGTTACGGCACCGACGGCTGGGTTCAGAACGGCAGCCTCGGGGTCCGGTTCGGCGGTATCGCCCCCGATGCCGAGGTCACGGTGGATACCGTCGGAGCGGCCGTCCGCAGTGCCAAGGCCGCCGGTGTGGACGGTCTGCTGGCCGAATCCGGGTTGGTCGCCCGGATGCCGGTCTCCGGCGACGTCATCATGTACCTGGTGGACGAGGGCTACGACGCCCGGTCCGCCGCCGACACCACCCGCGCCGAGATCAGTGCCCGCCGCCAGGCCCAGGCGTATCTGCCGGTGGTGCGGATGATCCCCGGCGCCGAACACGCCTATATCGTCACCACCGGCCCGGAACTCGGTACCCGGGAATCCCGCCATATCGTCACCCGGTATCGGCTGCGTGAAGCGGAGATCCTCCACCCGGACACCACCGAGAGCGCGGTCGCGATCGGGGCCTGGCCGATGGAATACCACCCGGGCCCGGGTATCCCGTCCACCTGGAAGTTCATCGGCGATCCCGGCTTCTATCCGATTCCGCTCGGTTGCCTGCGCAGTGTCGGCACGGACAATCTCTACGCCGCCGGGCGAACCCTCGACGGCGACCGGCAGGCGGGCGCGTCGCTGCGCGTTATGGGCACCGCCTTCGCCACCGGGCACGCGGCGGGGGTCGCGGCGGCGCAGCAGGCCCGAAACGGCGAGGTCACCACCGCGAGCGTCCGTGAGGAGCTCCAGCGTCAAGGGGCCCGGCTACCCGAGCCCGTGCCGGTCTGACCGGCCGGGGAGAGCGGGCGGTTCCGGTGGAGCGACCGGACGGAACCTCGGTGTTGTTCGACGAATGATCGATTGTGAACACTCCGGACGTGGCGGCAGTGAGTCCGGATCATGTGGCGACCGGCGTATGTACCGGAGGTCGCCGCCGAAGCAACGGATGTGAGATGCCGGGCGGCAGTATCCGACCAGCCCATCGACACAGCGACGACCATGATCGGTGCGCCGGTCGATCTAGGAGGCACAGCCGATTTCGTTGCCGACGTCGGCCGGAACGCCATGCCTGTTCACGCAGTCGAGGCCCTCGCCCACATCGATCACACGCCAGTGCGTGTGCCCGTTCTGTTCGGAGTACTCGAACAGGTACATGACCGGGTGGAGAGTGCCCTCCGGATAAGACATCGCCGAGGCGAAGGAGCCACTGCACCGTGCCTGCTGGAGATCGGCCAGGGGATACCGAGGCAACCCCGTCATTCTCAACGTGGTGATCAGGTACGCGTCGGTCACCTCGGCGCAGGGATCAGCCATCGGCGGTGCGGGTGCAGCGGAGGGGTCGGGCGCCGGAGGCGCGGCCGGCGGTGCGGGTGCAGCCGAGGGGTCGGGCGCCGCAGATGCGGCCGGCGGTGCGGGTGCAGCCGAGGGGTCGGGCGCCGGTGAGGCAACGGGCTCGGTTCCCCCATCGATGGGCTCCGTGGCGGATGCGGTGGCCGCAACGGTGCCCGGCGCTGCTGTCTCGGGTTCGGCTTCGCCTTCACCGCCACACGCTGAGACAGATATCGCGATGGTGGCCGTGATGGCGGCGAGTAGTTCGGTTCGGGGCACAGTGCCTCCTTGTTCGGGGTTCCACCTCAGGCCGGCTGCTGGTGCAGCGGCTGTGCGAGTCGAGAATTTCGGATAGTTCGTGCTGTCGCGCTCGACGCCGCGGGGCAGAGGTTCAGTCCCGGTAGACCGTGACGTAGGCGTTCGTAGCGGTCCCGATACTCATCGTCCCCAAGCATGAGGCCGCGCCATGTCCGGATGGGCCGAAGGAACCACTCCACGATCCCTGGTACGGGCCGATTGCCATGAGTGGAAAGGCGTTGGGCACGCCGTGCAGACCGAAGCACTCGACGATCAGCGTGTACTCCCGCCCAGCGGGGCCGTCGTCGTGGCATGTCGCCGTCGCGCCGGTCAGGTCTCGTGTGACCACACAATCCTGCGGCGCGGCGTGGGCGGACCCGGCACCGAGGGCCGTGGCGAAACCCGGAACCACGGCTGCGGCAACGACGGCTTGCGCGGCGACCACTGTCATCCTTCTCATGCGAAATCTCATCTCTTCGATCCGTTGGAATGTTTTCGTTGCCCACCGGAGGGCAGCCGGAGGTACAGGGTCAGCACCGAGACAGTCGCCACAACACCGACCCCGCGACCGCGTCAGCCGACCGGGCCGGTCCCGAGAGCGGCACGGGTCCCCAGGCCTACAGTTCCGCCGTCGAGACGGGAACTGCACTGCCACAGCACATCACAACTTCAGCGGAGGAGACCAATACTCAGCGTCCCCGCGAACGAGTCGGACTCGGTATCGCCGCAGCTCACCTGGGACGGACATGTCCGGAAGCTCCGCCGGCGAAGCCCTCTCGGCCGGTGCGGATCACACCGTGTGCGGCAGGTCCCGGGCTGAAGCTCGGACGAGGCTCGGCCGGCCTCCGAGTTCTCTGCACCGCATTTGACGGACGCGATCAGCACAGCCCCCGGCGAACTCTGAGGTCCCGTCGTCGGTAACGGAGACAGTGTTCGTTGCCACCGCAGTCGAGGGTGCTTTGCGGACAGTCTCGGTGGTGTGGGATCCGAGCGGGATGCGCTCATCGCTGAGTCGCCGCGGAACCGGAGGGGTCGGGGGTCTGTTCGTCGACGAGCGGGACCGGATCCTGCTGGTCGAGCCGCCCTGATCGCGCCGGTGGCCGCTCGAGCGGGCGGCGCTCAGAACTGGATACGCAGGTGGTCGGTGACCGGGCGGGCCTGGCAGCCCAGGATGTACCCGTTCTCGATGTCCTCGGGATCCAGTATCTCGGCGTTCTCCATCTCGACCTTGCCCTCGAGCACCGTGCAGGCGCAGGACCCGCACTCGCCCTCCTGGCAGGAGTAGGGCACATCGAGGCCCTTGTCCAGCATGATGTCGACCAGGGTCTGTTTCCGCGGCCAGCTCAGGTTGTGCGTCTCACCGTCGAGCTCGACCTCCACGGTCGCCGCGTCCGCGGCCTCCTCCTCGGAGATCTCGGCCGGGGCGGTTTCGGCGAACGGGTCACCGGCGAGTGAGTTGAAGATTTCGGCGTGGGTGCGGTTGCGCGGTACCCCGAGCTGGGTGAGAGCGTCGTGCACCCCGTCCATGAAGGGCCGCGGACCGCACATGAAGGCCGCGTACTCGGTGTAGGGCCGCAGCAGTTCGGACAGCGCGGTCACGGTCGGCAGGCCCTGCAGGGTCTCCAGCCAGTGCACCACCACCAGCCGCTGCGGGTTCTTCTCGGCCAGTTCGCGCAGTTCGGAGGCGAAGATCACCGATTCGGCGTCGCGGTTGGCGTAGAACAGCACGATCTTGCCGCTGCCGCGCGCCAGCGCGGATTTGAGAATGGACATCACCGGGGTGATACCGCTGCCCGCCGCGCACAGCAGCAGATCCTCGTCGAGGTCCTTCGGAGTGAACACCCCGGACGGCGGCAACACCTCGAGTTGGTCACCCGGCTTGATGTTGTCGCAGAGCCAGTTGGAGCCGTACCCGTCGCTGGTGCGTTTCACCGTGACCTTGGGTAGGTCGTCGGTGAAGGGCGAACTCGCCAGCGAATAGCAGCGCGCCACCGATCCGGTGCGGTCGCTGGGGATACGCAGGGTGAGGAACTGGCCGGGCTGGTACGCGAACTTCTCCCGCGCCTGCTCGGGGACCTCGAAGACCAGCGAGCTCGCGTCGGTGGTTTCCGCGATGACCTGAGCGACCCGCAATACGACGGATCGCGAGCCATGGGGCACTTCGACGGTGGTCATCTCGTCCTCTCGAAACACTGGTTGCCGGTGGCTCCGAGCCTACGGCAAAACTAGAACGTGTTCCAATTTTAGCCTATGCCGGCGGATTGTTGGCGGACGAGCTGACCCTCCAGGCCGGAGACCAGGACGCCCACGCCGAAATCGTAGGAATACTTGCCGCGCAGATCGGGCAGATATTCCATTGCGCGGGCCACTCGTTCCGGCATCACCACATCGGGCGGGGTGTCGAGGTTGCGCGGATTCACCCGGCGGCGGCCGAACAGGTAGGTGTGGATGGTGGCGTAACCGGCCAGGACATTGCGGTCGTCGAACCCGGCCTCGTAGAGGATTTCCATGATCCCGGCGATCAGGTCGAGCTGTTTCCCGAGCATCTGCTCGATGAGGACATCGCCCAGCCCGGGGTGCCGGCGCAGCCGTTCGTCGATCTGGGCGAGCAGATCGACCAGGCGGTCCTGCCAGGGACCCGAGTCGGGCGGCGGTTTGCGCACCCCGGCGAGCGCCGCGCTGGCCACCAGGTCCAGTAGCTCGCGCTTGTCGGCGACGTAGTAGTACGGCGCCATGGGGGAGACGCCGAGCTCCCGGGAGAGTCGCCGCATGGACAACTTCTCCACCCCATCGGCGCGTACCACCCGAAGTGCCGCTTCGACGATCTCGGTCTCCGAGAGGGTGCTGCCGTTACCGCCCCCACCCCCGCTCGTCTGCATTCGCACGACTCCCATTGCCACCTCTACACGTCGAGCGGCATCCGCTCGTCACGTTCTGTTCAGCTGCTCTGCCCCCGCAGTCTAAAGGTCGCGTTTCGGCGTGAGCGTGGACATTACCCGAAAACTGTTCCATTTTGTCAGTGGATGACGTTATGGTGTGACCGTGGTCGCACCGGGCGACCGCGGCGCCGGCACTGTGCCGGGGCCCACCGGCGGTACCCCAGCGGCGCCGCGGCGGGCGGGTCACCACGGCATCGAGCCGGCGCAGGCACCAATCTGTGGAGGTAGCCATGGCGGACAACCGCTCCTTCGGACCGGCCGAAACCGATCACCGCGGCCCGATCGCAACCGTCGAGACCGAGGCGGCCGGCACTGCGCCCGTGATCGAGGAATCGCTGATCGAAGAGGTGTCCATCGACGGTATGTGCGGCGTCTACTGATCGGCGGGAGCCAACCATGCTCGATCTGGAAAACCGCTGGCAGTTGCATCCCCGGGTGGCGCTGCGGCCGGAACCCTTCGGTGCGCTGCTCTACCACTTCGGGACCCGCAAACTGTCGTTCCTGAAGAATCCGCGGATCGTCGAGATCGTGCGTTCCCTGCCCGGGCACGCCTCGGCCCGGGCGGCCGTCCGGGCCGCCGGGATCGAGGACGCGGCCGCCGCCCCCTACCTGCGGGCGCTGACCGAGCTGGCCGATTCGCAGATGATCGAGCGCGCGCCGGAAACGGCGGCGCTCAGCGAGCCCGCACCCTTCACCGGGGTGGGACCGGCCGATCCGGCGGTTCGGCTGGTCGACCGTTTCGAATCGGGCCTGGCGGCTCCGATTTGCCTCACCTGGGAACTCACCTACGCGTGCAATCTCTCGTGCGTGCACTGTCTGTCCTCGTCGGGCAGACGCGATCCCGGTGAACTCAGCACCGAACAGTGCAAGGCGCTGATCGACGAATTCCAGCGGATGCAGGTGTTCTACGTGAACATCGGCGGGGGTGAACCCACCGTGCGTCCGGATTTCTGGGAACTGGTCGATTACGCGACCTCGCATCAGGTCGGGGTGAAGTTCTCCACGAACGGGGTACGGATTACCCCGGAGGTCGCACAGCGGCTCGCCGCCAGCGATTATGTCGACGTCCAGATCTCGCTGGACGGTGCCGATGCCGAGGTGAACGACGCGGTCCGTGGGGCGGGTAGCTACGCCACGGCGATCCGGGCGCTGGAGAATCTCGCGAACGCCGGATTCCGGGACGCGAAATTATCCGTGGTGGCGACCCGGCACAATATCGACCAACTCGACCAGTTCAAGGAGATCGCGGACCGCTACGGCGCCACCCTGCGGCTCACCCGGCTCCGGCCGTCGGGTCGCGGCGCGGACGTCTGGGACGAACTGCATCCGCTTCCCGAACAGCAGCGCACGCTCTACGACTGGCTGGTCCGCAACGGCGACGGGGTGCTCACCGGAGATTCGTTCTTCCACCTCTCCGCCTACGGTCAGGCGCTGCCGGGACTGAACCTGTGCGGGGCCGGCCGGGTGGTGTGCCTGGTCGATCCGCTGGGTGACGTCTACGCCTGCCCGTTCGCCATCCACGAGAAATTCCATGCCGGAAACGTGGTCACCGACGGCGGTTTCGCCACGGTGTGGCGGGAATCGGCGCTGTTCGAGGAACTGCGGGAACCCAGCGGCGGCGGAGCCTGCGCGTCCTGCGCGCACTACGACTCCTGCCGTGGCGGGTGTATGGCGGCGAAGTTCTTCACCGGACTGCCCGCCGACGGCCCGGATCCGGAATGCGTGCAGGGCTACGGGGAAGCGGCACTGGCCGCCACCGGGCGGGTGATCCCGCGTCCGGCGGTGGACCATTCGCGTAAGAGTGCCCCGCGCCGTTCGCGCTCCGGGGGTCCGGTTCCGCTGACGCTGTTGCCGCCGGCGCGGCGTCCGGAACGCGCGTGCGATGAGAGTCCGCTCGTGTGAGCACCTTCCGGGGAGCCACCCGGAGCGACGATAGCCAGACCGTTGCTCCGGGTGGCTTTTCATACCCGTGCTACTACGGTGGTGATCTATTTCATGCCCGAACTCCCGGTGATTCCGGGAATTTCTCCGGCTCGAAACACTTTTTCCCGGACTGCTGATGTCTTGTATCGAATCGGCAGTTACCATCCGTGGAATGCGCAATGATCGCCTGCCCGACGGATTCGGGGTGCGGATCGACCCACGGGTACGCGCATACTCGGGGGGTCGAATCCTTATCGGAGGTTCACCTGCCCGGTTGCTGCGCCTGGCTCCCGAGGCCGCCGAAATGATCGGCGACGGCTATCTCGAGGTGAACAGTCCGCAATCGGCAGTGGTTGCCAGACGGCTACTGGATTCCGGGGTGGCCAATCCCCGGCCGCGGCTGCTGCCGTCGCCGGAGGACGTGACGATCATCGTCCCGCTGCACAACAATCCCGGCGGACTGGACCGGCTGCTGGCCGCGCTGCGCGGGCATACGGTGATCGTGGTCGACGACGGTTCCGACGACGAGGTACGGATCGCCGATGAGCACACCGGCCGGTGCCGGGTGAAAGTGCTGCGGCACGAACGGCGCCGCGGTCCGGCCGCGGCCCGTAACACCGGCCTGCGGGCGGCGACGACCCAGTTCGTGGCCTTCCTCGACTCGGACGTGGTACCGCGCAGCGGCTGGCTCGAAGTGATGCTCGGGCATTTCAGCGACCCCCAGGTCGCCCTGGTCGCGCCGCGGATCGTGGCGCTGGATCCGGAGACCAATACGCTGGCGCGCTACGAGCACGCCCGCTCCTCGCTGGACCTGGGCCGCCGCGAATCGGCGGTGCAATCGCGCGGAGTGGTGTCCTATGTGCCCAGCGCGGCGCTGCTGGTGCGCCGCTCGGTGCTGGAGGCCGAGGGCGGTTTCGACGAGACCATGCAGGTCGCCGAGGATGTGGACCTGTGCTGGCGCCTCGAACGCTCGGGCTGGCGGGCCCGCTACGAACCGGCCGCACATGTGGCCCACGACCACCGGGTGTCGTTCCGGGACTGGTTCCGCCGCAAGATGTTCTACGGCACCGGCGCCGCCCCCCTCAGCGACCGGCACGCGGGAATGGTGTCGCCGCTACAGGTACCGAAATGGACCGCGGCGGCGGCTATGCTGCTGGCGACCCGGACTCGCTGGGGTGTGCTGGGCGCGGGACTCACGCTGCTGCTGCCGCTGCGCCGGTTGCGGCGCGCGTTCGCCGGCGTAGACAACCCGACCGGCGTCGCGGCGATCTACGTGGCACGCGGGTTCTTCGCCGGTCTGTGGCGGATCGCCTCGGCCATGTGCCGGCACTACTGGCCGATAACCCTGGCCGCCATGCTGTTCTCCCGCCGGATCAGACAGATCGCATTGTCGCTGGCGGTGGCCGAGGGCGCCGTCGACTGGTACACCCATCGCGAGCCGGGCGGACTGGATCCGCTGCGCTATATCGCGTTCCGGCGGGTCGACGATATCGGTTACGGCACCGGCCTGTGGCTGGGCGCGCTCCGGGCGGGCAGCCCCGCCGCCCTCAAACCGACCGCCCCGCCCCAGTAGTCCGAGCAGGTCACCCCGCATGGCGCACACGCTGATCATCGGCGCCGGGACCGCCGGATGTGTACTGGCCGCCCGGCTCAGCGAGGATCCGGGACATACCGTGCGGGTGGTGGAGGCGGGTAGTCACTGGGCTTCGGCCGACGACTTCCCCCCGGAGCTCGCCGACAGTGCCGATCTGCCGCTCGGTGATCAGGCGGCCTGGCTGTGGCGGTATTCCGTAGCCCTGACGCCGGACCGGCCGGGAACCATCGTGCGCGGCCGCGGTATCGGCGGTTCGGGGTCGGTGAACGGGTCCTATTTCATCCGGGCCGCGGCACGGGATTTCGCGGCGTGGAGCGGGGAGGTGGGCACCCGCTCGTGGGACTTCGAGTCGGTGCTGCCCTATTTCCGTGCGCTGGAGAACGATCACGACTACGGGGATCACCCCGGCCACGGCCGGGCGGGGCCGGTCCCGGTACGCCGGACACGCACGCCCACCCCGCTGGTCGAGGAGTTCGGCGCGGCCTGCCGGGAACTCGGATTCGGTGAGGTGGCGGACTGGAACGCGCTGCCCGGCGGCCCCGAATCGGGTGTCGGCCCGGTGCCGTGCACGGTCGGGCCGCCCGACGGCTCCGGGCGGCGTCATCGGATAGGGCCCGCGCATTCCTATCTGCTGCCGGCGCTGTCGCGTCCCAATCTGACGGTGCAGGGGGAAACCCTGGTGACGCGGCTGCGTTTCCGCGCCGGCCGGGTGGTCGGCGCCGACTGCCTCCACAGCGGTGAACCGGAGACGATCCCGGCCGACCGGGTGGTGCTGTGCGCGGGCGCGATCGAATCGGCGGCGCTGCTGCTGCGTTCCGGTATCGGGCCGGCCGCCGAGTCGACGGCGCTGGGTATCCCGGTGGTCGTCGACGCACCTGTCGGGCGATGGCTCACCGATCATCCCGAAATCGGGATCGATTACCGGCATCCGGCGCCCGCGGGCCGGTCCGTCCCGCTGGAATATGTCCTGGAGTTCGACGATATCGAGATCCGTCCCTACACGGTCGCGTTCACACCGGGGGTGTACCGGATGGGTGTGACCCTGATGCGGCCCACCAGTTCGGGCAGCATCGCGCTGAGCGCGGCCGATCCGCTGGCCGCGCCGCGGATCGAGCACGGCTACCTCGGGACCGGAATCGACCGGACCCGGTTGCGCAACGCGGTGGAACTCACCGGGCAGCTCTTCGGGGTCATGGCGGCCGAACCGGTGGGGTCCGCCGGCCCGGTTTCGGATCGGTGGCTGTACGACCGCCTCGGTACCTCACAGCATCTCGCGGGTACCTGCCGGATGGGACGCGCCGACGATCCGCGGGCGGTGGTCGACGAGCGATTCCGGGTGCACGGGGTGGACGGGCTGTCGGTGGTGGATCTCTCTGTGGTGCCGGTACCGCTGAGCCGAGGTCCGCAGGCGACCGTGGTGTTGCTGGCGGAACGGGCCACCGCCGAGCTGCGCTGAATCCCCCGGCCCATCGACCACCTGCCTATACGCTCCCGCAGCGCCTTTCGGACCATGGAGCAGTCGATGGTGCGCTAATCGGTGGCGAACTCGCTCGGCCGGGCTGCCCGGCGGCCCGCGAGGGCCCGAATCTCCCACTGGCGCGGCCGTGGCCGGTGCGGTACTTTCCACCGGTGCGATTCGCCGGTCGGTGATCAGGATCGGCCCCTGTGCGGAGATCCGGACACTGCCCGGCACCCGGGAGCGAATCGCCGCCACCGAGGTATAGCCGACCGCTATCGGTGTACCCCAACTGCCTGCGCCGGGCCAACCGGTGTGGTAGGTGAGCTGTATCGGTCGGGGATACAGCTCACCGGGGTCGGCCCGTCGAAATATCAAGCGGCACCGTGCAATATTGCGTCTCCAATTTCGACACCCCGGGCCGATCTCCCGGGAATCGGACCGCGAGCTTGTACTCTGGTCCCTCGGGTGGCCCGCTGCGGCAACGTGATCCGGCCACCCGAGAATCCGCACCCGGCGCCGAACACCGGGGAAGGTACGGCGCCGGTGCGGAAGACTCAGCGAACTCCCCGCGACCCACAATTGTCGATTCCGATCAACCCGGGACCGGTCAACTGCTCCAAGCGGACAATATGTCGTCCGGTTCCCAGACGAGGTCGGCATTGCACCGGGCCGTTCCGGACCGAGTCGCGATGACCAGGCCGGTTTTTCCGGGCTCGTAGTCCGGCATCTGCGCCATCGATTTGTGCAGGGCGGCCATATCGTGGTCGTCGAACGGGGTGTCCAGCCATTTGACAGATCCCGCGAAGTACACGTTCCGGGCGATGGGCCCGCGGTCCGCGCCGACCAGATCGATTTCGGGATCGAAACGCCGGTTCCACCAGCCACCAACGGTTTCCACCTCCGGCCAGGGAAGAGCACCGGAGAGTGCGGCGAGTTCCAGCGATTCCCGGATCAAGGGTTCGACTGCCCGGCCGCGCCAGGTCGACCAGCGTCGTTGGATCAGCCGGAACGCGCTCTGGTACCGCCCACGGCGCGAAAGCTCCTGCGCGGACCGCAGAATCGCCAGATACAACCGGAGGTTGCTGTCGGCGACCCGGTACAGCGCCGGCTTGCCGGGGCGGGTGGACAGTGGCTCGTCGATGGCCAGGACCCGTTTGTCATCGGTGAGGCGCCGCAGAATCGGTGACAGACTTCCGGATGCGATCGCTCCGGCGCGGCCACCCGCGGTGGCGGCGATATTCGCATGGGTGCGGTCGCCACCGCCGACCGCTTCGAGTACGCGACGTGTTTGATCGGGGGACGGGAATTCGGCCAGAAGCGCGGATTCGGGCACGCTGAACAGTGGCGCTGCCGGGTCCGCGGATTCTTGTTCCAGGAAGTCGAGGGGGGCGGTACCGTGCGGCCAGCTGCGCAGAATTCCGGGCAGCCCCCCGGTGATGAGGTGGGCGTCCAGAGCGTCCGCCGCGTCCAGTCCGGTGGCGGCGGCGATTTCGGCCGGATCGAGCGGCCCCAGGGTGAGGTTGTCGGCGCGCCCGAAAAACGGCCGGTCATAGGCGGTGAGGCGTTCCATCATGTGCAGATCGCTGCCCAGGAGCAGCAGGAGCACCGGGCGGCGGGACAATAGTCGATCCCAGGCGGTCTGGAGCACGCCGTCGAAGCTCGCGTCCTGCTCGGCCAGCCAGGGCAACTCGTCGATCACCACCACCGCCGGGCTCGACGGCAGCAACCCTGCCAGGATCCGGAACGCATCGGCCCATGAGCCCGCCAGCTCGGGAACGACTGCGGGGTCGGCGACCAGCGACGATTCTCGCAATTCGAGAAGGAAGGCAGCCAAGGATTCGGTCGGTGCGGCGCCCTTGGTGGCCATGAAATAGACGTACGGCAACCCTGCGCGGTCACAGAATTCCTGGACCAGCCGGGATTTGCCGACCTGGCGTCGGCCCCGGATGGCGACCGCTGAACCGGCAGCCGATTCGGTGACACGGCGCAACCGGATATCGAGCGTCGCGAGCTCGTTCTGTCTACCGACGAATCCGGACACCCGCGCCACCTCTCCGGGACCATCTATGTAGAGAAGATCTACATAGATGGTCTCTACATAGATTATAGCCACCGCAGGCCGGCGGTCCGTCGACCGTTTCGGGGGCGTGGTGGCCTTCGCGGGCGTGTTCAGGCGTGGGGTTGTGGCAGGACGCCGGTGAGTACGGCCGCTACCGACCTGTGGACGGCGGCCGCGGTGGGTGCGTGCTCGCGATCGGCGAACAGCAGGTGTGCCGCGCCGGTGAGCGTGGGGGCGAGGGTGGTGACATCGGCGTCCGCGGAGATGCGTCCCAGGTCTCGTTCGGTGGTGAGGTAGTCGGCGATCATCGCGGTGCCTTCGCCCAGGACGGGTATGGGGGCGGCACCGGCCGCGCGCAGGCGGACTCGTAAATCGTCGCGGGAAACGATGAGCGCGACGATCGCTACCGCGACCGGGTCGAACAGCTCGGTCAGGGCAGTGGTGAGATTCGCGGCGACGGGGCCGCGCCCGGCGGTGTCGCGTAGCGTCGCGGCCTGCCGGTCGAGCGCCGCGATCCGGTCGAGGACGAACTCGGCCAGGAAGGCGTCGAAGTCGGTGAAATGCCGGTGGATCACGCCTTTGGCGACTCCGGCCTCGGTGGTCACCGCCCGGCTGGTCAATCCATGGGGGCCGCCGGCGAGCAGGACACGCCGGGCGGCGGCGAAGAGTTGTTCGCGCGCATCACGCAACGCCACACCGGTCGGCATCGGGACACCGTCTTTCCGTCGTTCGCGCTGCGCGATTGACAAGTGGGCATGCGCCCACTCATAGTGGGCGCATGGTCACTTTACCGCCCGAGCCGTCGTCGTCCCCGCTGGGCAAATCCCACCACGCACGTGGGCTGGCCCAGTCCTTCGGCGACGACCCCGAACGATATGACCGGACCCGGCCGCGCTACCCCGCCGCGATGGTGGCCCGGGTCATCGCGGAGGCTCCTGGTCGCGATGTCCTCGATGTCGGAATCGGCACCGGGATTTCGGCGCAGCCCTTCGCCGCGGCCGGATGTCGCGTGCTCGGCGTCGAGGTCGACCCGCGGATGGCCGAATTCGCGGCCCGGCAGGGATTCGACGTCGAGGTGGCGAAGTTCGAGGATTGGGATCCGGCGGGCCGGGACTTCGACGCGGTGGTCTCCGGGCAGTCCTGGCACTGGGTGGACCCTGTCCGCGGAGCCACCAAGGCGGCGCAGGTCCTGCGGCCGGGCGGCCGGCTGGCCGTCTTCTGGAACGCGTTCGCGCCCCCGGCCGATCTCGCGCAGGCCTTCGGCGCCGTCTACCAGCGACTCCTGCCCGGCTCGCCGTTCGCCCGCGGGCCGTTCGGGGGTCCCACCACGTACGCCGGCCAGTTCACCGAGGTCGGCGACGGGATGCGTCGAGCAGGCGCATTCGAAACGCCCGAACAGTGGGAGTTCGCCTGGACTCGCCGCTTCACCAGGGACGAATGGCTCGAGCAGGTACCGACCTTCGGCGGTCACAGCCAGTTCTCGCCGGACACGCTCGAGCGACTGCTCGCCGGTATCGGGTCCGCGGTCGACGATGCCGGTGGCAGCTTCGTCATGAACTACACGACCGTGGTGATCACGGCACCGGCTACCGGGCGGAATCGGCCGGTAACGCGGTGACGATGCGGCCCGGTTCGTCACCGTCCACCGAAACCCGACATGCCGATACCGCGGAGGAATGCCTTCTGCGCGACGGCATAGACGATGACCAGCGGTAGCAGGATCAGCATGGACGCGGCCATCAGCACCGGCCAGTCCGAGACGTATTGCCCCTGCATCCACACCAGGCCGAGGGTGACGGTGGAGATCTCCCGGCGTTGGATCATCACCAGCGGCCACAGGAAATCGTTCCAGACGTTGACCCAGGTGAGTACGGCGAGAACCATCACCGCCGGTTTGGCATTGGGCAGCAGAACCCGCCGGTAGATCTGCCACGGGGAGCAGCCGTCGAGGACTGCGGCCTCTTCGAGTTCCACGGGGAGGGTACGGAAGAACTGCCGCATCAGATAGGTGCCGAACGCACTGCCGAACAGTCCGGGCAGGATCAACGCCCAGGGGGTATCGGTCAAACCCAGCACCCGCATGAGCAGGAACTGGGGCACCACGGTCACGGTGAGCGGGACCATGAGCGTGGCCAGATAGGCCACGAACAGGGCGTCGCGGCCGGGGAAGCGCAGCCGGGCGAACGCGTATCCGGCCAAGGAGCAGAAGAAGACCTGGCCGGCGGTGACGCATCCGGCGTAGAGGACGGTGTTGAGGAACATCCGGCCGAACGGCATCTCCTGGAAAACGGTGCGGTAGTTGGACCACTGTGGTTCACGCGGGAGCAGGGTCGGCGTGGTGACTTCGGACTGTTTCTTCACCGAGCCCGCCAACGCCCACAGGATGGGGAGCAGCGCGCACCACGCCATCGCGATGAGCGCGAGGTAGAGCGCGGCGGCCCGGACGAAGGCGCGGGTCTTCCAGCCGGGTACCACTTTCATCGCTCCGTCGAATTCTTGCGGGTGAACCACAATTGCGCGATGGTCGGTGCCAACAGGGCCAGGAAGATCAACCAGGCGATGGCCGACGCGTAACCGGCGTCACCGAACGCGAAGGCGTTCTGGAAGATCATGATGCCGAAGACGTAGGTGCCGGTTTCCGGGCCGCCGTTGCCGCCGGTGAGCACGTAGATCTGGTCGAAGGCCTGCACCGAGCCGATGACCGAGACGACGAGGACGAAGGACAGCGCCCCCCGGATCAGGGGCACGGTGATCGATACGAATCGCCGGACCGCGCCCGCTCCGTCGATCTTCGCCGCTTCGTAGAGGTCCTGCGGGACGCCCTGCATCGCGGCGAGCAGCACCACGGTGGCGAACGGGATGCTCTTCCACACGCTGACCAGGCATACCGAGACCATCGCCCACCGGGGTTCGACCAGCCAGGGAATGGGACCGAGGCCGACCCCGCCGAGCATCGTATTGAGCAGCCCGTTGTTCGTATCGAAGACGAAACGCCAGATCACCGCCATCACCACGCTCGATATCGCCAGGGGCAGGAACATGACCGTCCGGAAGAAGCCGGTCCCCCTGACTCCGCGGTTCAGGGTCGCGGCGACGACCAGGCTTATCGACACGGTGGGAATCAGCGTCCCGAGGGTGTAGACGAGCGTGTTCCGCAACGCGATGGCGAACAGCGGATCCGTGGTGAGCAGCTCGCGGAAGTTCCGCAGCCCGGTGAACTGGATCGGCCCGAACATATCCCACTCGTGGAAGCTCAGATAGAGCGAGAAGCCCAGCGGGAAGACCAGGAATACCGCGACCGCCAGGAGGTTCGGGGCGATGAACAGTCGTGCCGCCCGTGCCTGCCGCTTCGCCGACTCCGAGCGGCGTCCGGTGGCGGCAACCGGTGCCGCCGGTTTCCCGGTCGCGATCTCGTCGGTGGTGGTCATCGGTTGCGCAGCACCTCGTCGGCTGCCGGAGCGAGATGGTCCGCCAGCGAGGTCGCCGGAGCGGCGCCGCGGAGCACGGGGCCGATGTACCGGCCCATCAGCGCGTCGATGCGCGGCCATTCCGCCGTGACCGGCAGGGGAGCGGAATGCGCCGGTCCGTCGACGAGGATGTCCAGGTTGCGGATATCGCTGTGCGCCGCGGCGAACCCGGGGGATCGCACGGCGGAGCCGAGGGCCGGCACGAAAAGGCCGGTCTCCGCGACAACCGCCTGGCCGACCGGCCCGGCCGCGAATTTCAGGAACTTCCAGGCCTGCTCTTTTCGCGGGCTGTCGGCGGCTATGGCCAGACCCGTGGTGCCGATATTCGAGCGCGCACCGCGGCTCGCCGGGCCGGCCGGCAGGGCGGTGATATCGAAATCCAGGTCGCCGGCCTCGGCGAAGGTGCGGTACCGCCAGTGCCCGCCCATCGCCAGCGCGGCTCTGCCCTGCGTGAACAGGTCCATAGCCGAGATCGACTGCTGATCCGCCGGACTCGGCGCCACCCGATACCTGTTGGCCAGGTCCGCATAGAACTGGACGCCTTCGATGAAAGCGGCCGTGGAGAAGTCCGAACGGTCGGGTGCGGTGCGCGGGCTCGCCCATTCGGCGCCGTTGTTGACGGCGAAGAGACCGGCCGAATAGTACGGCACCCAGGTATCGACGAACCCCCACTGCCGGACCTCGCCGGACCGATCACGCTCGGTGAGCGCGCGGCCGATATCCAGGAACTCGGCGAAGCTCCACGCGCCTTCCCACCGGCCGGGCGGCCGCAGTCCGGCCTGGTCGAACAGTGCCCTGTTGCAGAACAGGAAGTTTCCCGACCACTGTTCCGGGAGCGCGTACTGCCCGCCTTCGAAAGTGAAGGTGTCGTACAGCGCCGAGGTGCCGCCTGCCGACAGGTCGGCGGCGAAGGCCGGATCGCGGTCGAGCAGGGTATTCAGATCCAGCAGCACGCCCCGGTCGGCGAGACCGGCATAGGTTTGTTCCCACGCCATCAACACGTCGGGACATCTGCCGCCCGCACAGAAGGTCAACATCTGCTGCATCGGGTCGGGGCCGGACAGCAGGGTGCGCACTCGAATATCCGGGTTTCGGCGAGTGAACTCGTCGATCACCCGCTGCCGTCCGTCGGCTTCGGCGGGGTTGGCCTGGAAGAAGAACGTCAGTGCGTCGTCGTCGCTGCACCCACCCAGCGCCGAAACCGCCAGCGTCGCGCCGACCCCGCCGGTGGCGCGGAGGAATTCGCGCCGCCCGAGCGGCGTTCCTCGCTCACCCACGCCGCGATCACCTCCTGCGCGCCGCGCGCTCGCGCGAAATCGTCCGAGTCCGGAACCGCGATTCGTGCCTCGAGCGCCGGGCGCCATCCCTTCCGTCTCCGACGGATGCCGCGGCCCGGCCCCTGCGATTGTCCAACGCCGCCGTGCGAATCGACCCGAGCGACTCGCCTGCATCTCGTGGGCGGGTGGCGGCGGAGAGCCACCGGACACCGCGCCGGGCCCGGCGGCGTCGACGAGCACGCGTCCTGAACGAGGCCGGCGGAGGCGCGGCATGGGCACGGTGACCGTGGCTACGCGGCCACCCGCGGTACGACTCTCCGGGGTCAGATGAGGTTCTTCTGCCCCTTGATGCGGCGCCGCACATCGGCCATCAGGGCGTGGCTGCCGCCGTGCCGCAGGAAGCGGGGGATGAATCGGTTCACGAAACCGACGAAGAGGAAGAGATTTTCGAACCGGCGCTGATCGGCATCGGACCATTCGACCCGCATCTGCCCACGGAACCAGGGGCTCAGGAAACCGATGGTGAGGAACCTGAGCAGGCCGCGGAACGGAATGCGCAGGTACCAGTGGATCATCCGCAGGTTCAGCAGGTCCTCGAGGTAGGAGCGGACGAAATCGTCGAGCACCGCCTGTTCGCACGCGGTGTTCCAGTATTCGTCGAACTCGGCCCGGGTGGCCGGCCACATATCCTCGGTGACCTGCAGCGTTGTGCCCAGGGAGGACGAGGACCGGTAGAACGCCTCGTTCTGTTCGGGGCTCATCCGGCCGGCGAGCAGCTGGTAGGTGTCCTCGAAGCCGATGTAGAGACAGGCCGCCACCCACAGCTGGAGATCGCGATCGAAGGCGTTGTACTTGACCGGGGCACCGGGTTCGGAGCGCACCTGGCGGTGGGCGCCGTTCACCGCTTCCCGGAAGGCCTTCTTCTCCTCTTCGTCACCGAGGATGGCCACGGCCAGGTACTGGGTGGTGGTGCGGGCACGTTTCCACGGCCGCTTCATGAGTGAACCCGATTCCACCTTGCTCTCGGCGACGCCGTAGCCGACCCCGGGCCGGGCCATCTGCATGATGACGTTCGCCGCGGCGCCCGCGAACTGCCAGAAGTCCAGAGCGTCGGTCAGTTTCAGGGGGCGTTTGGTGAACGGGCGATGGGTGGTGCCGATCCGGATGCGCGTCTGCTCGGTGGTCGGCCGCGGCCGATCGGCGGGCCGCGAATCGGGCGCGGCGTCGGTTTGCCAGGAGTGTGCGGCGGCGGTCATGCGTGTCCTTCCACAGGGATCCGGTGTGGTCTAAGTTACTCCAGATTCTACCGACAGTCAGTGGGTATCAATGAACAGTCGCTAACTTATGTCTCAATGGGCGCATTGTGAAACGCACCGAGAACAGGTCTCGAGCGGTGTTCCCGGACCAGGAATCTTCTTCAAAAGCTTCCGTCAACACAGGAATGCTGCGTAACATACCGCTCCGACCCGACCGTCTCAGACGTTCCCCCGCGGGGAGGGTGCGTCAACGGCCGGTCAAGGAAGGAACGCACTATGCTCAAGCGGCTGGATCGACTGTTCAGCTACGAGATGAAGGTGTCCGAGTTTCTCGGGACCCTGATCATCCTCGGCATTCCCTACGGGCTCATCGGGATCGTCTGGACGCTCACGCACACATCGCATCTGCGTGAGATGCACGGTCTGGACGTGATCATCTCGTTCCTCGGTTCCATCGTGTGCTGGCCTGTGCTCACCTTCGCGAACGTGACGATGACCTGATGATGGCGCTGGTATGGCTCATCGACATCCTGGTGATCATCGTCAAGATCCTCGGTGGGCGGATGAAGGTCAACCCGATCCTGCGTTTCGGCCTCTGGCTGGCTCTGCTGTGTGTCCTCGCGGCCGGAATCGCGGCGGTGGGCGCCGGTTTCGTGCTGTTCCAGCAGTACCTGACCGGTGACCTCGAGACAGCCGGTCTGCCATGGTGACGACCGGACCGGAGAAGCCGGCGCACCGTACCGACCTCGAGCAGGCGGTCGACGATCTCAAAGGGCTGTGGCGGCGGCATCCGCAGCGTTCCCTGGAAACCCTGGGTCGGCAGGTGACCCTGGGCCGGGAAGCCGTGGTGGAAACCGTGAAAGCGGTCCTCGCGCGGCGTTTCCCGTTCGAGGAGTTCGCCAAACAGTGCGCGTTCATGGCCAATGTGTCCGCCGCGCCCACCATCTTCGTGGCCATGCCCATCGCGGTGGTGGTCTCGATCCAGATCGGCGCGCTGGTGAACCAGGTCGGCGCCACCACCTTCATCGGCGCCGTGGCCGGCCTGGGCATCATCCGCCAGGGCGCGCCGCTGGTCACCTCGCTCATGATCGCCGGCGCGGTGGGTTCGGCCATCTGCGCCGATCTCGGCTCCCGGACCATCCGGGAGGAGATCGACGCCATGATGGTGATGGGGGTGAACCCCGTTCGCAGACTCGTGGCGCCACGGCTGGTGGCGGCCGTGGTGGTGAGCATGCTGCTGTGCGGGTTCATCGTGTTCGTCGGTTTCGCGACCGCCTATATGTTCAACGTCTACGCGCAATCCGGGACACCGGGCTCGTTCATCGGCTCGTTCGCCTCGTTCGCCGTCGCCAACGATATGGCGGTGGCGCTGGTGAAATCGGCGATCTTCGGGGTGCTGACCGCGATCATCGCCTGCGATATCGGATTGCACGCCAAGGGCGGGCCCGGGGGCGTGGCCGACGCGGTGAACTCGGCGGTCGTCTCCTCGGCGCTCATGCTGTTCGCCACCAACATCATCATTACGCAGGTGTACAACACCGTCTTCCCGACGAAGGTGATCTGAGGTGGGCACTCCGTACACGCCACCGGCGCTCAAACCGGTCCGGATGGTGACCTCCGCGGCGGCGGTGCCCATCGCCGCCAACCGCCGTCTCGGTCACCAGGGCATCACCTTCGTCCAGGCGCTGGTCGCGATCCCGTTCGTGCTGAAGCACTATCGCAAGGAAGTGCTGCGGCTGACCGCCGACGTGGGATGGGGCAACGGTTCGCTCGTCGTGGGTGGCGGGACGGTCGGTGTGGTGATCATCCTGTGCGGTTTCGGCGGGATCACCGTGGGCATGGAGGCCTTCAGCGCGCTGAACCTGCTGACCATGGGCCCGCTCACCGGGGCCATTTCCGGCTTCGCGACCACCCGGGAGTTAGCGCCGATTCTTGCGACTCTCGCGTTCGCGATCCAGGCCGGCTGCCGATTCACCGCGCAACTGGGGTCCATGCGGATCGCCGAGGAGATCGACGCGCTGGAATCCATCGCCATCCGGCCGCTGCCGTATCTGGTGAGCACCCGGATGATCGCGGCCACCGTCACCATCATCCCGCTGTACAGCGTGGGACTGGCGGTCGCGTATCTGGCCACGAAACTGTCGGTGCTGCTGCTGGGCGGCACCTCGGCGGGTACCTACGACCACTACTTCTTCCAGTTCCTCCTGGGCCCGGACCTTTTCTTCTCCCTGCTCAAGGTCGTGGTGTTCGTGCTGCTGGCGACCTATATCCAGTGTTACTACGGATTCTTCGCCACCGGCGGCCCCGAAGGTGTGGGGGTGGCGGCCGGGCAGGCGATCAAGATGGTGATCGTCGTGATGGTGTTCGCGAATCTGTTCCTGACCTTGGCCATCTGGGGTATCGACCCCGGATTCCGGATTTCGGGGTAGCCGGCGATGTTCATCGATCACAGCGGCCGCGGGCCGCGCCCGTGGCATATGACGGTGGCCGGTCTGGCGATGATCACGCTGGTGGCGGTGCTGCTGGGCCTGCTCGGCCTGCGCTACACCGGTCGCTTCGAGGACCGGGTGCCGGTCGACGCGGTGCTCACCAGTACCGGCGACGGGTTGCCCGAGCGTGCGGACGTGAAGTTCCGGGGCATGGTGGTGGGTGCGGTGACCGACGTGGACGTGGTGGCCGCCGGGCAGCGGCAGCAGGTCCGGATCGATCTCGACCCCCGGATCGCGCCGACCATTCCCGATACCGTGACCGCCCGGGTGATCCCGAACAACCTGTTCGGCGTCACCGGAATCGAACTCGTGGACAACGGCGCCGCGCCCGGCCGGCTGGCCGCGGGCGCGGAGATCCCCGAGGACACCAGCGACGGAACGGTGCAGTTGCAGACGACGCTCACCGTGCTGCGGAACGTGCTGGACAATATCCAGCCGGAGAAGCTCGGCCGGGTCCTGGCGACCTTCTCCGAAGCGCTGGACCCCGGCGCCCGGGCGCCCGGATCGACGATCGAGCGGCTGGACAAATGGGTCACCGAGGTCCGGCATATCGAAGGGGTCGGCGATCTGCTCGGTGACCTGGGCCGGGCCACCACCGCACTGAGCCGGTCGGCGCCCGAACTCGTCGGTGTGCTCTCGGAATCGGTGACCACCGCTCGCACCCTCACCGAACGCCGGGAAAACCTGATCACCATGCTCGCCAATGCCAGTGGCGCGGTGGATTCGGTGAACGAGCTGTTCGCCCGCAATCCCGACGCGGCCAAGGATCTGGTACCCGGCCTCGATGGACTCTTCGGGTCGCTGGCGCAGGACCCGGAGGCGATCCCGACCGCGGTGGCCAACCTCAACGAGGCTCTGGGGAAGCTCTCGGGTGCTTTCGGCTGGGGCGCGCAGCGGCAGATGCGCTGGAGCCTGGACGTATCGTTCACCCCGTTCCAGCAGTACACGGCGAAGGATTGCCCGCGCTACGGCGAAATGGCCGGCCCGCGCTGTGGCGGTCCCTCGGTGCCGCAGGTCGCGCCGCCGCAGGAGTATCCGCCGACGCTGCTGCCCGGCTGGGTCGAGGGGGCGGGACCGAAACCACAGCCGCAGATCCCGGGGATACCGGCACCGGCGCAGACTCCGGCCGTGCCACTGCTGCCCGGGCTTCCGGCGCTGCCCGGTCTGCCCGTCATCCCGGGGATCACCACGCCGCTGTTTCCCACCGCCCCGGCGCCCGAGGCGGCACCGGCAGTGCCCGGTCAACCGGCGGTGCCCGATCAACCGGCGGTGCCCGGCCAACCGGCTCCTCCCGCGGTGCCGGCGGGAGCGCCGATCGCGCAGTTGCGCGGTCACGCCGCCGTCGCCGCGCTGCTCGGCAGACAACCCACCGCGGCCGAACTGCTGTTGCTCACGCCGATACTCGCGGGCGGCACGATCGATGTCTACTCCGACGGGGAGGCCTGATGCGCCTGGCGCGGACAATTGCCGGTTTCAGTATCTTCGCCGTGGTCGCGATCGTGCTGACCTTCACCATCTGGTCGACATTGCAGCGGTCGGTGCCCGGCGAAACCGAGACCTATTCGGCCACCTTCACCGATGTGATGGGAGTGCGGGTCGGCGACGATGTGCGCATGGCCGGGGTGCGGGTGGGCCGGGTCGATTCGATCGAATTCGAGGACGACTACAAGGCCCGCCTGGTCCTGCGTATCGAGGCCCGGCAGCGGCTCACCGATACCACGAAAGCACTGGTGCGGTACCAGAACCTGATCGGCCAGCGCTATATCGCGCTGCTGCCGGGCCAGGATCGGGGCACCGAGGTACCGGCCGGTTCACATATCCCCGTCGAGCGCACCGAACCGTCCTTCGATGTGTCGGCGCTGCTGTCCGGGTTCGAACCGCTGTTCAGCGTGCTCCAGCCCGACCAGGTCAATTCGCTGTCGGACACCCTGATCCAAGCTCTCCAGGGTGACGGCGTCTCGTTGAGCGCCCTGATCACCCAGGCGGCGGAACTGGCGGAAACCTTCGGGCAGCGCGACGAGATCCTCGGCGCGGTGATCACCAACCTCAGCAGTGTGATCGCCGGGCTGGCCAATCGTAGCCAGGAGTTGGAGACACTGATCACCCAGACGAGAGGCCTGATGGACGCGCTGTACGCCGAAGGCGAGACGCTGAAGAGTTCGGTGGATCAGGTGGCGTACTCCACCGATTCGCTCACGGCGCTGATCGGCTCGGTCAAACCCGATATCGCCTCCGCCCAGGACCAGGCCACCACCGCGGTGGAACTGCTGCTGTTCAACGGCGCCGCCCTGGATCAGGCCGCGGTCGAACTGCCGAACGTACTGAACGGCCTGGCCCGATTCACCGGCTACGGCGCCTACGGCAACGCCTATATCTGCAATCTGGACGTCTCCCTGTGGGGTGTGCTGCTGCCGCCGGGACTGTTCTCTCAGATCGGTGGCGATTCGCAGACGGAGGTGTGCCGCTGATGGCCCGGTTGCGTCGTCCGTCCTTCGCGAAGAACCGGTTCCTGTGGCAGGGGCTGCTCGCCGCCGCCGCGGTGGCCGCGCTGGTCGTCGGTTCGAGTGTGCTCTCCCAGCTGCGGCTCGGCGACAAGACCGTGACCGCGGAATTCGCGCAGGCGGCCGGGATGCGCGCGGGCGCGACGGTGGACGTCTCCGGGATCGAGGTCGGCGAGGTGCGTTCGGTACGCCTGGCCGGCGACAAGGTCGAGGTCGTGATGAAGATCGGCCGCGATATCCGGGTGGCCACCGACGCGCGTGCCGCGATCAAGATGTCGACCATTCTCGGCCGCATGCACATCGAACTGGTGCCCGGTTCGGCAGAGGAATCGGCGGACGGCCGGATCCCGCTGGCCAACACCTCGGTCCCGTACAACCTGGCCAAGGTCATCCAGGATCCGAAGTACACCTCGTCGTTCGAGCGGATCGAGCGCATCGATCCGGACAAACTGCGGCAGGCGCTGGACGTCTTCTCCCAGCAGATGGGTGATTCCCCGGAGCTCGCGGTGACTGCGCTGGATTCGATCGGCGCGCTGGCGAAGGTGATCAATGCCCGGCGCGACGAGGTGGACACCCTGCTGCAGAGCATGGACCAGGTCTCGCAGCTGGTCGCCGACAACCAGAACAGCGTGCTGATGCTGCTCACTCGCGGTGAGGCGATCGGTAACGCGGTCGCCATGCGCCAGGACCTGCTGCGCCGGTTGCTGGACAATGTCGCCGCGCTGTCGGGGCTGCTGCGCGATATGGGCCTGGAGAACAACGGGCAGCTCGGCCCGCTGATCCAGAACCTGAACACGATGACCCAGGGCCTGGAGAAGAACCGGGACAACCTGGACCGGCTCTACGAGATCCTGCCGGTCTCGCTGCGGCAGTTCAACAATGTGATCGGCAACGGGCCCTACGCCGATGTGTGGGCGCCCTGGTTCCTGCCGGACAACTGGCTGTGCTTCGCACAGGTCGTACAGGGGTGTGGAAAGTGAACCTACGCATACTCGCGCGGGTGCTCGCGGCCGGTATCGCCGGACTGTGCGCGGCGGGCTGCTCGGTCCTGCCCGACAGTATCGCGGGACTGCCGGATCAGTACCTGGGCGAACACGTCCGGATCAGCGCCGATTTCGAGAATGTGGCCGGCCTGTACGCCGGGAACGAGGTGGCGGTGCTCGGGGTGCCGGTGGGCCGGGTCGAGACCGTGACACCGCGCGGCAGCTACGTCGAGGTCACCATGGCCCTGGACAAGAACGTCGACGTACCCGCCGACGCCATGGCCGCGCTCATCTCGCCGCAGCTGATCACCAACCGGCATGTCGAACTCGCCCCCGCCTACAGCGGTACCGGCCCGAAATTGGTGGACGGGGCACATATTCCGCTGGAACGCACTCGGGTCCCGGTGGAACTGGACCGCATCCTGGACAATTTCGACCAGCTCGGCGCCGCGCTCAAAGGTGACAGCGAGGCCGGGCCGCTGGCCAGCCGGGTGCTGTTCCCGCTGCTCGAGGGTAACGGCGACCGGTTGCGCGAAACCCTCGACGACCTGTCGGCCGCCTTCGAGGTGACCTTCGCCAACAAGGACCAGATCGCCAACACCATCATCAAGCTGAACGAGATCACCCAGGTCGTCGCTCAGAACGATCAGACCGTGCGCGATTTCAGTGCCCGGCTCACCGAACTGCTACAGCTGATGGGGGAGCAGTCGCCGGGCCTGCACGCGGTTCTCGTCCAGTTGAACGATTTCGTGAACAACACCTCGACGCTGGTCGGGGAGAACCGCGACCAGCTCGCCGGGGCGCTGCAACGATTCGTCACCATCACCGCGCAGATGCGGGCCAATGCCCGTGGCCTGACCGAACTGGTGGACGTGGGCCCGCTGTTCTTCGAGAACCTCGCCAACGGCGTGAGTCACGAACACCAGGCGTTCCGGGTGCACGCGCTGCTGGACAAGGCACTGCTCGACAACGAGGTGCTGTCCACCTTCTGTGAACGGGTGCAGATGCGTTCCGACGGCTGCCGCACCGGCCGGATCCAGGATTTCGGACCGGATTTCGGAATCACCGCCGCGCTGCTGGGGATGACGCAATGAAGAGGATGCACGCAAGGCTGGCGGTTCTGCTGACGGCGGCGGTACTGGCGGTACCGGGGTGTGGTGTGCTGACGGTGCAGAACGTGCCGATGCCGGAACCGGGTATCGGCGGGCCGGGATACACCCTGCGCGTGCGGTTCGCCGACGCGCTCAACCTGCCCGACCGCGCCCATGTGAAGATCGGCGGCACCGATATCGGGGTGGTCACCGATATCTCCACCACCGATTTCGTCGCCGATGTGGACATGCTCATCCGCGAGGACATCCGATTACCGCGCGGGACCACCGCGGAATTGCGGCAGGGGACTCCGCTCGGCGATATCTTCGTCGCCATGACCCTGCCCCGGGAGGAACCCGGCGCGGTCCTGCTGGGCGAAGGCGATGTGATCGATACCGATCACACCGGCGCCGGCGCCTCGGTGGAAGAACTCATGATGTCGGTATCGCTGCTGCTCAACGGTGGCGGGTTGAACCAGGCGGCGCGGATCACCGCCGAAATGGATTCGATGTTCGCCGGCCGCGCCCCGCAACTGGGCCATCTGATCACCGAGATGACGCAGGTGCTGAACGCACTGAACACCCGGACCGCCGATATCGACAGTGTGCTGCACGGGGTCACTGTGCTCACCGGCGCACTCGCCGCGCGCAAACAGGAACTGGGCCTGGCCGCGGACACCTTCCCCGATCTGCTGGGGCTGGTGGCGGAGAACAACCGGGATATCACCTCGCTGATCCAGAAGATCTCGGTGACCATGTCGGCGCTGGGTGATTTCAGCGATACCACCAGCCCGGAATTCATCAGCCTGTTCGACAGCATCCGGCGGCTCATGGGTGGTTTCACGGCGATGGGCGACAACCTGCGGCAGACCCTGGACGGCCTGCACACGCTGTACCCGTCCCTGGAACAGTCCTTCGAGGGCCCGACCCTGGCCGTCGCGGCGCGGGTCTCCTACCTGAGCGTCGGCGCGCTGACCGATCCGGCGGGCAGCCGGCTGCCGGACGGATCGGATGTGCCGGCCTTCATCGGCAGCCTCACCCAGGTGCTGCAGAAGATCCAGGGCCGGCTGACCGGTCCGCCGCAGCCCGGCCCGGCGCCGCAGGAGGGTCCGCGATGAACATTCCGCTCTGGAACTGGCTGGTCCGGCATCGGGTCGGCGTGGCGAACCTCGGCCTGGTGGTGGTGCTGGTCGTGGGGTGCGGGTATCTGGGCGCCGAGGTGCTGCGGATCAATCTGCTGCCCAACAGCACCTACCGGGTGACGGTGGAACTGACCGGGTCCGGCGGGTTGCTCACGGACAACGATGTCAATTTCCGTGGCTCCCGGGTGGGGCGGGTCGCCGATGTCCGGGTCTCGGAGACCGGGATCGAGGCCGTCGCCGAAATAGATTCCGCGATAGATATTCCGGTGGGCGGCACCGTGGTGGTAGGGCGGCTCTCGGCGGTGGGCGAGCAGTACCTGGACTTCCGGCCCGACGCCGACACCGGCCCCTACCTACGCGACGGTGACCGGGTCGAGGTGGCGCGCACGCGAATTCCGGTGACGACGCATTCGCTGCTGTCGAATATGAGCGCGATGATCAGCGGACTCAATCCCGAGCGGCTCACGGTGATCGTCGACGAACTGGACAAGGCGCTGGCCGGCGGGCCGGACCGGCTGCGCAATATGATCTCCGGCATCAGCCGCGCCATGGCGGGTCTGGAGGGTCTGCTGCCGCAGACCCGGCAGCTCATCGAGAACCTGACCGTGATCGCCGACACCACGCAGTACGCCCAACCCGACCTCGGGACCCTCACCGGTTCCGCCGGGGCGCTGTTCCGGCAACTCACCGCGGCCGACCAGGAAGTGCGCCGACTGCTGGACCTCGCGCCCGGGCAGCTGGCCACCCTGGGCGGTTTCGTCACCGAGACCCAGGACCCGATCACGAACCTGGTCACCAACTTCGTGGCCATCACCCGGGCCGCGAAACTGCGGCAACCGGCGATCGCGGCGCTGTTCCCGGCGCTGCGGGCGGGTACCGCGGCGCTGAATGTGCCGGTGCACGACGGGATCTTCCATACGCTGGTGGATATCTGGCCGCGTCCCACCTGCGAATACAACACGATTCCGCTGGTCCCGACCGAGCGTATGGCCGATACCCGGGTGCCTTTGTACAACTACTGTGTGACCGATGATCCGGCGTTGCAGGTACGTGGTTCGGCCAACGCGCCCCGGCCGAATGTGCCCGACAACACCGCCGGACCACCGCCCGGCGTCAGCGGTGACGAACTGTCCCGCCCGATTCCGGGCCGTTGAGGAGTAGACGAGCATGAGTGAGGACACATCCGTGACAAGCGGGGACGCGGCGGATTCCGCGGCAGCGAACGCGGAAGCCCCGTCGCCCGGCACGGCGGATTCCGCACCTGCCGCGAGCGCCCCGGATCCGGCGCCGGGTGGCGGCGCGGACCGGTTGCGGAAGGTCACCGAGCCGGCCGACGAGGGCACCGATACAGGCACGGGGAAGCCGCGCTCCACCGCCCGGATCACCCGTCCGGTGATCGCTGTTCTCGTCGCGGCCGTGGTCGCGCTGCTGGGCGCGGTCGGGGTGGCCGGCTACCTGTATGTGCAGGAACAGGACAAATCCGAAACCCTGGCCGCGTACGAGGAAGCGCGGCAGGCGGCCTGCCGCTACGCTCCGGTGCTCGCCAACTACGACGCGAAGAATCTGGACCCGTACTTCTCGGCCGTAGCGGCGGGCGCCACCGGCGACTGGAAGAAGGAATTCGAGACGACCACCGCCGAACTGCGGGAGGCGCTCGTCGCGGGTCAGGTGGTCTCCACCGCCGGTGATATCCAGTGCGCGGTGAAACAGGCCGATGCGGATTCGGCCGAGACCGTGGTGGTGATCGGGCAGACCATCACCAGCCTGGGCACCCGGGGGCAGCCCGCGCCGGGGCAGTTGAGCATGGTGATGCGGATGCAGAAGATCGACGGACACTGGCTGGTCGACCAGATGATCACTCCGCTCGCTCCGAGCCCGGCATCGTGATCGGGTACGCGCCCGGGCACGGGTCGCCGGCTCGTGACGGGACGCCCGACCGGGGCAGGCGGGCGAACGGCCGGGGCTAGTTAGTGGGCGAACGGCCGGGGGCTAGTGGGCGGGCCGGCCGTACAATACGGCTCGCATGAGCAGGGCCACCCGTTCCTGTGAGGCGGTCGCGACCGTGCCGAACGCGCGACCCAGGTCGACCACGAGGGCGAAGGCCGCGTGGACGAGGAAACGTGCCTGCGGACCGGAGAGTTCGGGACGCACCTGCCGGACCAGCCGCGCCCATTCCTCCACGCTCAGCCGCTGCACATTGCGCAGGGCGGCGCGTTCCTCGGCGGGGACGTGCTGGAATTCGGTGTAGTAGACGAAGGTGAGTTCCCGTTCGGCGAACGAACCCTCGACGTACTGGTCGATCAGCGAATCCAGCGCCTCCCGCGGTCCGGCCGCCCCGGCCACCGCGGGCCCGATCGCGCTGGATACCCGTTCGGCGGCGCGCCGGAAGGCGGCGGCCAGCAGATCGCTCTTACCGCGGTAGAAGCGGTACACCGCGGACGCCGCGGACAGGCCCGCCGCGGTGGCGATGTCCTCCACGCTCACATTCGGGTATCCGCGGGCGTGGAAGAGTTCCACACCCTTGCGGAGCAGTAGTTCGTGTTTGAACGATTCCGGGATCTCCACCGGGCGGGCGGGTTCGACCTCCCCCGGTTCCGGCAGCGTTACCGCCGCGAGATCCATGGCGGTGGAAACAAGCAGTCCGGCAAGGGCCTTCGTAGGTAGCGCCGCATGGTGATCGGCGATGCTGGTGATCACCGACAGCAGGGCCACCACCAGCACCTGGCGGTCCTGACCGCGTAGCTGCGGACGGTAGGCGGCGAGCCGGGTACCCAGCGCCTCCAGCACCGCGTTCTGCTGGACCTCCCGGATCTCGCGGTCCGCCGGCTCCAGGTAGCGGCCTTCCCAGCGCACCAGCGCCACACTGGCCCGGTTGGCGACCGTGACCGCGCTGAGTGCTTCCAGCACCGTACGCAACCGCTGCTCGGGCGGGGCCGCCGCGGCGTCGGTGTCGAGCCGCACCGATTCGGCCATGGCCTGGCCGACCCGCAGCGACTCCTCCTGGAACAGCGCGTACTTACTGGGGTAGTGGCGGTACAGGGCGGCGGAACTGATACCGAGCCCGCCGGCGATGTCCTCCATGCTCACGCCGTGGTATCCCAGCGAACCGAACGCGTTGGCCGCGGCCGCCGCGATCTGTGCCCGCCGGTTCTTCGGCCGGCGCCGCACGGGGCGAGCCGCCGCGGCACTCTCCTTCTTCCCGGTGGCTGCGTCGCTGCCCGGATCGTCGCGACCGTTCGCGCGCACCGGCGGCGCGGACGACCGGACCCGGCGATTGTCGACGCTCATTCCGTAATCCTATCGTCGGGTAACCAGCGACAATGCCGCGCACCCCGCTCAGGGCCCGTTTCCGGGCGGCCGGTGCCCGGCCCGGCCCGGGTTTCCGGCTCGTCGCCGGGTGGCCGCGGGGGCCGGGGGCACGAGGACTCCCCGAGGGGAGAACACAACCATGGCACAAACCGGGGTCCCCGAGTCCCGGATACGGGGTACCGCGGCGGTCGAAGTGACCGGGGATTCCGGCCGGGCGGGACACGCCGGCGCAATCGCGGCGCCGAAACGTGTCCACTGACCGGGAACGCGGCTGGGTCGACCCGGCGCCCCAGGTCACTATCGGCGCAGTCACACAACTCCGCTGGAACATGGAGGTTCCGATGCCGGATCTTGCACCGAACGGGCGACCCCAGCACGGTACAGACGAATACAGGCAGATCGAGGCGGCCGCGGCCCCGACCCGGTTCGCGCGCGGCTGGCACTGCCTGGGCCTGGCGAAATCGTTTCGGGACGGGCAACCGCACGAGGTCAAGGCATTCGGCACCACGCTGGTGGTGTTCCGGTCCGAGACCGACGACACGCTGCACGTGCTCGACGCGTACTGCCGGCATATGGGCGGCAACCTGGCCCAGGGGACGGTCAAAGGCGATTCCATCGCCTGCCCGTTCCACGACTGGCGCTGGGGCGGTAACGGCAAGTGCACCGGGATCCCGTACGCCCGGCGGGTACCGCCGCTGGCCCGCACCCGGGCCTGGCCGACGCTGGAACGTAACGGTCAGCTGTTCGTCTGGCACGACCCGCAGGGCAGCAAACCCACCGACGCGGTGACGGTCCCGGAGATCGAGGGCTACGGCACCTCGGAGTGGACCGACTGGACCTGGAACTCCCTGCTGGTCGAGGGGTCGAACTGCCGGGAAATCGTGGACAACGTGGTCGATATGGCCCACTTCTTCTACGTCCACTACTCCTTCCCGCGCTACTTCAAGAACGTTTTCGAAGGGCATGTGGCGACCCAGTACATGCGGTCCACCCCCCGTGGGGATATCAACGTCGGTACCAACTACGACGACCCGAATTCCTCGCTGCGCTCGGACGCCTCGTATTTCGGCCCGTCCTACATGATCGACTGGCTGTGGAACGAGGCGCAGGGCATGACGATCGAGACGGTGCTGATCAACTGCCACTACCCGGTCACGTCGAATTCGTTCGTCCTGCAGTACGGCGCGATGGTGAAGAAACCCCAGGGTATGTCGGACTCCGACGCCGAGGCGATGGCGGCGCAGTTCGCGCGCGGTGTCGAGGTGGGTTTCGAACAGGACGTCGAGATCTGGAAGAACAAGGCGCCCATCGACAACCCGCTGCTCTCCGAGGAGGACGGGCCGGTCTACCAGCTGCGCCGCTGGTACCAGCAGTTCTATGTGGATGTCGAGGACATCACCGAGGACATGACCAAACGCTTCGAATTCGAGATCGATACCGAACGCGCCGTCACCAGCTGGGAGGCGGAGGTCGCGGACAACATCGCCCGCGGCGCGGTACTCGACACCACCACCTGACCCGAACATTTCTCCTGCGCGCCGGGTGAACACCCGGCGCGCGTTACCTAGGAACCCATCATGACCAGAGTTCTCGACAATCTCGCGGCGATCGCCGACCAGCTGCGCGACCAGGCCCCGGAGGCCGAACGGCTCGGCCGGCTGCCGGATTCGACCGCGAAACTACTGAAGTCGGCCGGCCCGATCCGGTTGTTGCAGCCGAAGAAGTACGGCGGGTTCGAGGCGCATCCGCGGGAGTTCGCCGAATCGGTGATGTCCGCGGCGGCGCTGGATCCGGCCACCGGCTGGATCTGCGGCATTGTCGGGGTACATCCCTGGCAGCTGGCCTTCGCCGATCCGCGGGTGCAGGAAGAAGTGTGGGGCGCCGACAACGACACCTGGATGGCGTCGCCGTACGCGCCGACCGGTATCGCCCGTCCGGTGGACGGCGGCTATATCTTCAACGGCCGCTGGCAGTTCAGTTCCGGAACCGACCACTGTGACTGGATCTTCCTCGGTGCCATGCTCGGCGACGAGCAGGGTGGGATCGCCGGTCCGCCGACGATGCTGCACATGATTCTGCCGCGGGCCGACTACGAGATCGTCGAGGACTCGTGGAACGTGGTGGGGCTCAAGGGCACCGGCTCCAAGGACATCGTCGTTAAAGACGCGTTCGTGCCGTCGTACCGGGTGATGAACGGGGACCACGTCATCGACGGCACCGCGCAGCGCGAGTACGGCGTCACCGAGACGCTGTACAAGATGCCGTGGTCGACGATGTTCCCGCTGGGTATCAGCGCGGCGGTCATCGGGATCGCGGAGGGCGCGCTGGCCGCGCATCTGGACTACCAGCGCGGCCGGGTGGGTGCGCAGGGGACGGCGGTCAAGGACGATCCGTACGTGCTGTTCGCGATCAGCGAGGCCGCCGCCGATATCAACGCCGCGCGCCAGGAACTGCTGGCCAATGTGGACCGGATCTGGGGCATTGTCGAATCCGGCGGCGAGGTGGATTTCGCGCTCCGCGCGGCCGGACGCCGCACCCAGGTGCGGGCGGCCTGGCGAGCGGTGATGGCCGTGGACCAGATCTTCGCCCGGTCGGGCGGTAACGCGCTGCGCATGGACAAACCGCTGCAGCGGTACTGGCGCGACGCCCACGCCGGCCTCAATCACGCCATCCATGTACCGAGCACCGTCTACCACGCCTCGGCGCTGAGCTCGATGGGTTTCGACCCGGCCGAGCATCTTCGCTCGATGATCTGACCGGCCGGGGACGAGAAGAACGACAGGAACGAAATGACCGATATCAAGAGCCTCGGCTATGTACAGATACAGACCACGAATATGGAGCGCTGGCGGCAGTTCGCCTTGGACGTGCTCGGCTTCGCGGAGGGGTCCGGACCCGACGAGAACGCGCTCTACCTGCGGATGGACGAGCGGGCCGCGCGGATCGTGGTAGTCGCCGGGGAGACCGACGAGGTGGTGCGGATCGGCTGGGAGGTCCGTGACCACGCCGCGCTGCGGCGGGTGCGGGAGACCGTGTCCGAGGCGGGTATCACGGTGGAATCGCTGTCCCAGGCCGATGCCGACGCCCGCCGGGTGGAGGAGGCGATCACCTTCACCGACCCCGCCGGCGCCACGCTGGAGGTATTCCACGGCCCCGTACTCGACCACAGCCCGGTGGTGACCCCGTTCGGCGCCCGGTTCGTCACGGGCGCCCAGGGCCTGGGGCACGTGGTGCTGCCCACCATGGACCTGGGCGGTGCGTTCGAGTTCTATACCGAGGTCCTCGGTTTCCTGCCGCGCGGCGCGTTCCGGGTGCCGGCGCCGCCCGAGTTCGGGCCGGTGCGGATCCGTTTCCTGGGCGTGAACGAACGCCACCACAGCCTGGCGCTGTGCCCCGCGCCGCACGGCGGCGCGCCCGGGTTGGTGCACATCATGGTGGAGGTCGATTCGCTCGACGCGGTGGGCCAGGCGCTGGACCGGGTGGCGAAGGACGGGTTCTCGGTGTCCTCGACGCTGGGCCGGCACACCAACGACAAGATGGTGTCGTTCTACGTGCGCGCCCCCGGCGGCTGGGATATCGAATTCGGCACCGACGGGATGAAGGTCGACGAGAAGTACTACACCGCGGAGGAGATCACCGCGGACAGCTACTGGGGCCACGATTGGTCCGGTAGCGAACCACTGGCAGCGATGTAACCGCGCCGCCTGCGGCGATGTGGAGCCGAGGCCTCGGACGGGGCCTCGGCTCCTTACGCGTCTCATGAGATCGGCGGACGGGGATGTCCCGGGCGGGCCTGTATCGAGACGGTTGGAACGGCCCTTGGGGCCGGGTTTAGCACCCGGTTCTGGGGGCCGTTCGTGATTTTCGGCCAACCTTTGCGATTCGTGTGACAGCTACCACAAAGGAATGCTACTAATAGGAATATGCCTATTCGGCATATTCGATTGGGCATCAGCTCGTAGACCCAATGGAGGGCTCATGACTATGCAGGCCGACGCCGCCACCCCGAGCGCTGTGCTCGACCGCGTCTCGCTCGTTCTCGACGCGTTCGAGGGCCCGGGACGCCTCACGCTCGCCCAGATAGTGCGGCGGACCGGGCTACCCCGGTCCTCGGCGCACCGCATCCTGGAGCGGCTCGTACAACTGCGCTGGTTGCGGCGCGACGGCCGGGACTACGAACTGGGCCTGCGGTTGATGGAACTCGGCTCGCTGGCGGTGCACCAGGACCGGCTGCACCGCGCCGCCGTGCCGTTCCTGCACGAACTGCACCGCACCACCGGATGCGTGGTGCATCTGGCCGTGCTCGACGGCACGGACGTGGTGTACCTGGACAAGGTCGGCGGACGGCTGGCGGGCGCGGTACCGACCCGCGTCGGAGGCCGCCAGCCCGCGCACTGTACGGCGGTGGGCAAAGCGATCCTCGCCTACGCCGACGGCGAGCGCGGCAATGTGTTCGGTGCCGGCCCCGTCCGGCCGAAGACGCGGTACTCCATCGCCACGGCCGCGCAACTGCGGGCCGAACTGGCCAAGGTCCGCGCGCACGGTATCGCCTTCGAGCGCGAGGAATCACTGGCCGGATTCGGGTGCGTGGCGGCACCGGTCGGAGAGATCGGTCAGGCGGTGGCCGCGGTATCGATCTGCGGGCCGGTGGACCGGATGAGCTTCGATCACCGGACGGCCGCACCGGTGCGGATGACCGCGCTGGGGATCTGGCGCAATGTCGAGGACGGCCGGGTCCGGGTGCATCCCACGCTGCAGCAGTCCCGCCCGCTGGGCTCGGTGCCGAGGCCCCACCCGACGCCGGCCCTGCAGTACGTCTGACCGGTGTCGTGCTCGCTCAGCTACCGGCCTGACGGCGATCACCCAGCTTGCGCATCAGCGCGACCAGGCTCAGACCGAACGCGGGCGCCAGATCGACGCCGCGTACCAGCGCACCGCGCCATCGCGGCATCACCCGGAAGATCTGCCGGCTGTCCATCAGCGCCATACCGGCGCGGGCGACGGCGTCCTCGTCCATCGGCTTCGGCCCGGCGAACAGCAGCGCCGCGCCGGGATCCGCCGCCCGTGCGGTCACCATCCGGGTGCCGACCACATCGGGACACAGCGCGCGCACCCGGACGGGTAGCCCGGCATGCCGGAGGTCGCCCTGCACAGAGGTCGTGTAGGACAGGACGGCCGCCTTGGTCGCGGCGTACAGCGCGAGACCCGGGACCGGAGTGAGCGCCGACAGCGACGCGACATTCAGCACGACCCCGCCCGCCTGCCCCATCTGCGCGATCGCGGCCGCGGTCCCCGCCACGACGCCGCGAATATTCACATCCAGGATGGTGGTGATCTCCTCGTCCGGATGGGTCCAGGCGGCGCCCGCGAAGAGCACCCCGGCATTGTTCACCCACGTCGTGAGCTGTCCCAGGGTCGCGGCTCGCGCGGCGATCTCGCGGTGGCCGGCGATATCGCGGACATCCTGCGCGAGCCCGACCGCGCCCCGGCCGATCTCCGCGGCGGCCCGCCGGGCGGCGTCACCGTCGATATCGGTGAGCACGACCAGGTGTCCCGCGTCGGCGAGATGGCGGGCGAAGGCGAATCCGATACCGCGGCCGGCGCCGGTCACAACTGCTGTGGTGGTCATGGCAGGACGCTAGGCCGGATGCGCTGTCGACCGCCAGTGCCCGTTCGTGGCAGCGCGGCCGCGGGGCGCTTCACCACCGGCCCGCCCGCACGACTGTCGCTGTCGACCGGCGCCGTGCCGGTGATCGCCCGGCCCAGGTCTGCGCGCGTCACCGGTTCTGCAGGCCGGCCAGTATCAGCACGGCGCCGACGAAGCTGGTGACCGTGCGCGCGTGGTTCCATGCCGTCCAGGTCGTGAAGTACGCCTGCCATTCGCGCGCGGCGTCGGCCACCGACAGTCCCTCGGGGTTCACGGTGTCCAGGTGGTTGTTGAGTGGAACGTTGAAGACGATCGTGATGATCGCACCGAGGATTACGAAGATCGCGCCGATCAGCACCCACCAGCTGCCGGTCTGAGGTAACCGCTTCAGCGCGATCACACCGGCCACCAGCGCCAGGATGGTCGCACTGAAGTACCCCAGCAGGAATGCCGGGTTGGTGTTCGCGTCGGCGTTGATGCCGCGCATCGCGGTGATGGCGTCGATGGGGCCGGTGCGGTCCAGCCCGCGCATCACAGATGTGGAGAACACGTAGTTCATTCCGCCGACCGCGGCACTTGCGAGAGCCGCGAGGGACGTCAGGATCACAAACGGGCTTGTACTCATGACCAGAAGTCAAGCGGAGACGGCGACCACCATCCATCGTTCAGAGTCCCGGCTCCATACGCGTGCGTCTACGCCCGTCCGCACGCCACGGACGGCGCTCACGTCACCTGGCCACAACGTCCCGAGGAACTACAGCTATCGGGTCGGAAGTGCGGCGCGCACCATTTCCCAGATCTCCGCACGCGCGGTCCGAGTGACCGCGAGCGCCGGGATCGTCAGGAACCCGTGGAACAACCCGTCGTAACGCCGGTGGCGCACCGCGACACCGGAGTCGGCGAGCAGCCGGGCGTAGGTGTCACCGGACGAGCAGGGTGGGTCGAGTTCGGCGGTGATCACCACTGCGGGCGGGAGGCCGGCCAAAGTATCCGCGCGGGTCGGCACCAGACGGGTGTCCGCGGTGCCGTGCGGTGCGTACTGCTGCCAGTACCAGCGCATCGCCGCGGCGGTGTTGTAGTAGCCGCTGCCGTAGCGCCGGTAGGACTCGGTGTCGAAATCGTCGTCGATCACCGGGTAGAGGAGCAGTTGCGCGGCGATCGGGGGTCCGCCCCGATCGCGGGCCGCCAATGCCACGGTGGCGGCGAGATTTCCGCCGGCACTGTCCCCGGCGACCACGAGCGCGGCGGGATCGCCACCGTATTCGGTGGCGTGCTCGGCGGCCCAGCCGAGCGCGGCGTACATGTCCTCGTGCGCCGCGGGTGCGGGATGCTCCGGGGCGAGCCGGTAGTCCACCGACACCACGACCGCGCCGACACCCTCGGCCATCGCCCGGCAGAACTCGTCGTGGCTGTCCAGGTCGCAGAAGACGAACCCGCCCCCGTGCGCGAATACGACCACCGGGAGCGCCGAGGCGTCGTGCCGGGGCCGGTAGACCCGGAGGGGCAGCGGGCCGCCCGGCCCGTCGACGGTCAGGTTCGAGACATCGCGCATGGCGGGCAGCCACTGCAGCGGCGCGCGGCGGGACCGGATGATCGCCCGCAGTTCCGGCGCAGTCAGGGTGGTGACGTCCGGGAAGCCACTGTCCAGGGCGGCGAGCATCGAGGCCACCTCGGGAAGCAGTCCGGGCTCCGAGTCGCGTACGGCTCCTGATTCCAACTGCGGCCTCCTCGATCTCGTGGCCGGTAGCTCCCGGCTCTGCAGCTGATCGGGCCACCGTAGGTCGGCGACGGCGCGGACGGAGCCGCGTCTCCCGGAGAGTGGGCCGGTCCCGGCCGGACCGCCGGGTGCGGCCATACCGTGGCGCTATGGGTGCAGCGAAGGTCTATATCGTCGACCGGATCGAGACGATGCCCGGCCGGGCACGGGAATTCGTGGACCGCTATCTCGCCGAGTACGTCCCCGGGGCGACCGCGCGGGGGATGGTCCTCGACCGGGTGCTGGTGGCGCCGCCGCTCTGGCTCGACGACCGGCCCAATACGGTCACCGTGACCTGGGAGCTCGATGGTCCCGCCGGATGGTGGGAGACGACCTGGCGAAGCCGGCCCGACCCGGAGCCGGCCCGATGGTGGGCCGGGGTCGAGCACCTGATAGCCCGGCGGACCCGTGAGTCGGCCGCCGCGGCCGGCGATATCGAGGCGCTCGCCGATGTATGAGATCACCCGACTGATCCATCTGATCCCGGACGTCGCCCCGGGCGCGCTCGATACTCTGCTCGCCGAGCTGCGGGCCGCAGCCGGTGTGGCGCGGCGCGCGTTGATCGAACCGACTCTGCCCGGGGTGCGCAACGGTGGCGATATTCTGCTGCGCCTGAGCTTCGCGGAGCCCGCGGTGGGGCGGGCGGCAGCGACCCGGCTGGCAGAGTTGTGCGACCGGGCGGAGGTGCTGCGCGTCGACGGGGCCGACCACGGTCCCGGCGTGCACGGTGTGGCCGGGCCGAGCAGCCCGGGCACGGTGTACCGCACCCTGCTGTTGCGCGTGGACCCGGCCACGCCGCCGCGGGCGCTGGCCGAATTCGAGGCCGACCTGCTGCGGATGCCCCGGCATATATCCACCATCCGCGCCTGGCGGCTGAGCCGGGCCCTTCGGGCCGAGGGCACCACGCAGTGGACGCATATCTGGGAGCAGGAGTTCAGCGACCTCGACGGCCTGGTGGGCGCCTACCTCGCGCATCCCGTGCACTGGGGTTTGGTGGACCGCTGGTTCGACCCGGAATGCCCGGAGGTCGTCGTCCGCGACCGGGTCTGCCACAGCTACTGCGTCCGTACAGAACCGGTGCTGACCTGACCGGTTTACGACGGGTCACGCCTCCGGCCCGGTGCGGGTGCCGGGGTTCGGTGTCGGTGCCCTCGTACCGGGCGCCCCGTGCCGGCCCGGTCGAGCGCGCCTGCGCTGCCGAGCGCCCGGCCCGCATCGGCGGACCGGGCGCCGGGCGATCGCGATCAGCGCCGCCCGGGTTCCTCGTCCTTCACCCGCTGCTCGACCTCGCGCCAGCGGCCCGGGGTGGGATGCGGATAGGCGGCCTGTTCGTCGCGTTCGGCCGCCACCAGCGCGGTCTCGGCCGCGTCGATATCGTCGATCAGCTGCTGGGTCAGGACACGTTCGGAGGCGTAGTAGCGTTCGGCCCACTGCAGCACGATCTGCGAGTAGGCCCAGCCCGGTTCGGATTTCGCGGCCGCCGCGTCGACGGCGGCACTGTGTTCGAGCCGTTCGGCATCGGCCATATGGTCGCGCAGGATCTCCTTGAGTCGCTCCGGCGAACTCAGATGCCCGAACATGATCCGCAACATCACATGATGTTTCAGCATCGGCGGGTCGACCGGCGCGCTGTTGGTCCAGGCGGTCACGGCGGCCCGGCCGGCCGGGGTGATCCGGTAGAGGCGGCGGCCGCGCATGGCGTTGTCGGCGTCGACCCGCGAGTGCGCGAACCCGTGCCGTTCGAGCTTCTTCAGCTCCGAGTAGATCTGACTGTAGGAGGGGCTCCAATAGAAGTAGCGGATACTCCAGTCGGCCCACTTCTTCAGGTCGTACCCGGAGATCTCCTCCTCGTAGGAGAGCATTGCGAGCACCGCCCAGCTGGTCGGCGGCAGGTTGATCTGCGCCAGGTCGGGTTCGCTCGTCGTCATTCGCCGAATGCTATCAGTGGTCATATACCGGTCCGGCATATGACCACCGCGGCGGGCGCAATCGTGTCGCTCACCGATCCAGTAGGTCGAAACCCTTGTAGTCGGCGGCCGCGACCTCGGCGATGATCTCGCCGTACACCCCGAAACCGCTGACGAACGGCATGAAGACCCGCGGTTTGCCCGGGATGTTCGCCCCCAGGTACCAGGAGTTCGCCCGGGTCATCAAGGTCCCGGACGCTCGCTCGGCGCATTCGGCGACCCAGGCCGCCGCCGCGTCGGCACGGGCCTCCAGCGCGGTGGCTCCACGTCCGTCGACGAACCCGATCGCCTCGGCCACCCAGTCCACGTGTAATTCCGAGTGCAGCACCATATTGGCCAGTACCGATGGGCTGCCCGGGCCGGTGAGGTTGAACAGATTGGGGAAACCGGGGACACCGAGCCCGAGATAGTTCACCGGGCCCTCCGCCCACGCCTCGTTGAGTGTCCGTCCGCCGCGGCCGGTGATCGCGATCTTGGCGACCGAACCCGTCATCGCGTCGAATCCGGTGGCCAGCACCAAGGCGTCCAGCGGGAAATACGAACCCGTGGTGTGCAGACCGCCCGCGTCGATCCGTTCGATCGGGGTGGCGCGCAGGTCCACCAGCTGCACGTTCTCCCGGTTGAAGGTGCGGTAGTAGTTCGTATCGGTGCAGATGCGTTTGGTGCCGATGGGATGGTCGCGGGGGATCAGCAGCTCGGCGACCCGGGGGTCGTCGAGCTCGGCGCGGATCTTCTCCTCCCAGAACAGCCGGGCGGTCTCGTTGGCGGCGGGATCGGTGAGCTGGTCGGGGAAGGTCTTACTGAACAGCACACCGCCCAGCTGCCAGCGCTGTTCGTAGGCGGCGCGCCGCTCCGCCTCGCTCACCGCGAGGGTCGATTTCGGATGCGCCTGGTGCGGGGATCCACCACCGCTGGCCATCGACAACCTGCGACGCTGCGCGTAGTTCGCCTTCTGCTCGCGCCGGAGGTCGTCGTCGAGGGCGGTGTTGCCGGCGGGCACGCTGTAGTTGGCGGTGCGCTGGAAGACGTGTAGCCGCGCGGCCTGTTCGGCGAGCACCGGGATCGCCTGGATTCCCGAGGAACCGGTGCCGATCACACCGACCCGCCGGCCGGTCAGGTCGACACCCTCCTGCGGCCAGGCCGAGGTGTGCAGCAGCCGCCCGGCGAAGGTGTCGAGGCCCTCGATCGCCGGGGTGTTGGCATTCGACAGCGGGCCCGTGGCCAGCACCACGAACCGGGCCGTCACGCGGCGACCGGTATCGGTGTCCACCTCCCAGGTCAGTGCCGACTCGTCGAGGCGGATATCGGTGACCCGGGTGCCGAATTCGATATCGCGGCGCAGATCGAACCGGTCGGCCACGTGTTCGAGATAGGCGAGGATCTCCGGCTGCGCCGCGTACTTCTCGCTCCAATCCCATTCCTGCTGGAGGTCTTCGTCGAAGGAGTACGAGTAGTCCACGCTCTCCACATCGCAGCGGGCGCCGGGGTAGCGATTCCAGTACCAGACCCCGCCCACCCCGTCGGCGGCCTCGAACACTTGTACCGTGAGGCCGCGGCTACGGAACCGGTGCAGCGCGTACAGTCCCGCGATACCCGCGCCGACGACCGCCACATCGACTCGGGTCCGGCCGGGTGACGAGGGGTTTCCGGGGTTCACAGTGCCTCCAACTGCTCGGGTGTCCGGTGCTCTTCGGCGACGGTAGGGACAGCCGCGGCCTCCTGGTCGCCCTTCTCCCGCTGACCGGCACATTCACCGGATAACGCCGGTTCTCCCGGTGACCGGGAGAACCGTTCGCCCGCGCCGCGCACCGGCCCTACCGTCGGCCTCGGCACGAGCCGGCAGCGCGAGGAGGCGGTGGAGCAGTGGTGGACTTCGACGACGAAGTGGATGTGCTGGTGGCGGGATCCGGCGGTGGACTCGCCGGCGCCTACACCGCGGCCCGGGAGGGATTGTCGGTCGCGGTGGTGGAGGCGACCGACAAATTCGGCGGCACCACGGCGTATTCCGGTGGTGGCGGGGTCTGGTTCCCGTGCAATCCCGTACTGGAGCGCGCCGGTACCGATGACACCCTCGACGACGCGCTCACTTATTTCCGCGCGGTTGTGGGTGACCGCACCCCGGGGGAACTGCAGGAAACCTTCGTGCGCCGCGGTCGCGACCTCATCGAATACCTGGAGGGCGACGAGCGTTTCGAATTCCAGATGTACCCGTGGCCGGACTATTTCGGCGCCGCGCCGAAAGCGCGAACGGACGGACAACGCCATATCGTCCCGGTACCGCTGCCCGCCGCCGAACTGGGCGACCTGCGCGCACATCTGCGCGGCCCGCTGGACACCGACCGGCTGGGCGCCGAACCGCCGGAGCTCCTGATCGGCGGGCAGGCGCTGATCGGCCGTTTCCTGCGTGCGCTGGCGGCCTATCCGGACGTCCGCCTGTACCGCAACGCCGCCCTCGCGGAGTTGATCGTCGAGGACGGCACGGTGATCGGCGCGCGTATCGAACGGCCCGAGGGCACGATCGCGATCCGGGCCCGGCGCGGTGTGGTCTTGGCGGCGGGCGGATTCGAGGGCAACGAAGAGATGCGCCGCCACTACGGGGTGCCCGGTGCGGCCCGCGACACCATGGGCCCGCCCGGTAATCAAGGAAAAGCGCATCGGGCCGGTATCGCCGCCGGAGCCGATACCGATCTCATGGACCAGGCGTGGTGGTCGCCCGGGCTCACCCATCCGGACGGGCGGTCGGCCTTCGCGCTGTGGTTCACCGGCGGCATCTTCGTCGACCAGGACGGTAAGCGGTTCGTCAACGAATCCGCGCCCTACGACCGGCTCGGCCGGGCGGCCATCGAACGGCTGCGCGCCGGCAGTATGACCCTGCCGTTCTGGATGATCTACGACGATCGGGACGGGGTCAGGCCGCCGGTACAGGCCACAAATGTGTCCATGGTCGAGACCGAGAAGTACCAGGCGGCCGGGTTGTGGCATACCGCCGAGACGCTCGAAGGACTGGCCGCGGCCATCGGTGTCCCCGCCGCGCACCTCGTCGAGACGGTCGAGCGGTACAACGCGATGGTCGCCGCGGGGGCCGATACCGATTTCGGCCGCGGCGACGAGGCCTACGACCGGGCCTTCTCCCAGGGCGAGCTGCCGTTGGTGCCGATCGAGCGGGGGCCCTTCCACGCCGCCGCCTTCGGCCTGTCCGATCTGGGCACCAAAGGCGGGTTGCGCACCGACAGTGCCGCCCGGGTGCTGGACCGCGACGCGACGCCGATCCCCGGCCTGTACGCCGCGGGCAACACCATGGCCGCGGTCAGCGGCACCGTCTACCCCGGCGGCGGCAACCCGATCGGCGCATCGATGCTGTTCGCCCACCTCGCTGTTCTCGACATGCTCGGCCGTTAGCGCCGACCGGCGACCGCTCACCCCACGGGCCGGCCGGATCACGGCGCCCCGAACCCGAACAGGAAACGCCCATGCCCGAACCCGAACAGATCCGCGCGGCCATACACCGCTACCTCGACGCCGTGGCCACCGGAACCGCGGCCGATATCGCCGCCCTCTACGACGAGAACGCCACCCTGGAAGACCCGGTGGGCAGTCCGTCGCACACCGGCCGCGCGGCCATCGAGAAGTTCTACGGGAGCCTCGAATCCGCGGGTCGCAGTACCGAACTGCTGACCTTGCGGGTGAGCGGCGGCAGCGCCGCGTTCGGTTTCCGGGTGGTCACCGAGACCGGTGACCAGACCATCACCGTCGAACCCATCGACGTCATGACCTTCGACGAGAACGCGCGGATCACGAGTATGCGCGCGTTCTGGTCGGCCGAGGACATCAGCTTCGGCTGAGTTCGAGTTCTACGAGAAAAGAGATATCCGTGTCCCCTACCGAACAGCCCTGGGATCACGAGGTGGGTTTCCTGGTCGTGGGCAGCGGCGCCGGCGGCCTCACCGGCGCACTGGCCGCCGCGGACCGGGGCGCGGACACCCTGGTCATCGAGAAGGCCGGCTATTACGGCGGCAGTACGGCGCTGTCCGGCGGCGGGATCTGGGTACCGAACAACCCGGTGCTGCTGCGCGAGGGCCTGCGTGATTCCCGCGCCGAGGTGCGGGCCTACCTGGACGCGGTGGTCGGTGACCGGGTGCCCTCGGCCAATCTGGACGCGTTCATCGATGAGGGCCCGGCAATGCTGGACTTCCTGGAGAGCAGCGGCCCGCACCTGCGTTTCCAGTGGTGCACCGGCTATTCCGACTACCACCCGGAAGCCCCCGGCGGACGTCCGGCCGGCCGGTCGATCGAACCGCTGCCGGTGAACCTGCGCGAACTCGGTGTCGACGAGCCCTACCTGCGTCCGGCCGCGCTCGCCACCCCGCCCGGGCTGTTCATCACCTCCAAGGATTTCGTCCAGCTGAACATGGTCACCCGGACCTGGAAGGCCCGCTGGACCGCGCTGCTCACCGGACTGCGGGCAGTGAAAGCCGTGGTTTTGCGCCGGCATATGGACACTCTCGGCCGCGCCCTGATCGCCCGGCTCCGCCTGGCCCTGCGCGACGCCGGGGTCCCGCTGTGGCTGAATACCGCGATGCGGTCGCTGATCACCGACGAAACCGGTGCGGTGCTGGGGGTGGTGGCCGAACGGTCCGGCCGGGAGATACGGATCCGGGCCCGCGACGGAGTGCTGCTCGCGACCGGCGGTTTCGAATACAACCAGGCGCTGCGCAAACGGCATCTGCCCGCCGGGGGCCGCGACAACTTCAGCGCCGCCTCCACCGACAACACCGGTGACGGGATCGTGGCCGGGGAACGGGTCGGCGCCGCGGTCGATCTCATGGACGACGCCTGGTGGATGCCGTCGTTCCAGCGGCCCGACGGGATCAACCAGGTTCTGGTGTCCGAACGGTCCATACCCCGGTCGATCATCGTGAACGGCTCCGGCGCCCGGTTCACCAACGAGGCCGCCCCCTACGTCACCTTCGTGCACGCGCAACTGGCCGGTGGTCACGACCCGGCGTGGCTGGTGTTCGACGGCAGAGCCAAGAACCGCTACCCGATAGGCGGGATCATGCCGGGACAGAAGTTCCCGGCGGACTGGTTGTCCTCGGGGCTGGTGCGCAGCGCGGCCACCGTCGGTGAACTCGCGGACGCGATCGGCGTGCCCGCCGCGGCCCTGGAGGCGACCGTGCGCCGGTACAACGACGCCGCGCGCACCGGCCGCGATACCGATCACGGGCGCGGCGAGAGCGCCTACGACAATTACTACGGCGACCCGACTCTCCCGCAGCCCACCCTCGACGTACTCGACCGGGCGCCGTTCTACGCGTTGCGAATCCGCATCGGCGACCTCGGTACCAAGGGTGGGCTGGTGTACAACCAGAATGCGCAGGTTCTACGCGCCGACGGCTCCGTGATCACGGGTCTGTACGCGACGGGCAACACCTCCGCCGCGGTGATGGGCACCGATTACGCGGGCGCCGGCGCCACCATCGGACCCGCCATGGTGTTCGGCTATATCGCCGCCCGCCACGCCGCGACGAAGGAGTGATCGTGCAGCCCGTACAGTGCGCCAACTGCGGTAACCGAGTGCTGGTGGAGAAGTTCAGCCCCAGCCACACCAGTGTGCAATGGCTCGACGACGCCGAATCCGCCTGCCCCGAATTCGCCCGCCGGGCGGCCCTCGGCGAGCACAGCAAATGGATCCCCACCTGCCCGGCGCTGCGCGATTCCATCGAACGGGCCGTCGCCGACGGTGATCTGCCCACCGACGAACGCCGCCGGGAACCCGTGCCGGGCCGCCTGGGCTGACACGGCTTCCCCGGTGCTCGCCCGCCGGTGGGGCTACACCCTACTCAGGCGAAGCGATAGATACTGACCGAAGCCGGCACGCCGCGCGAATCGGACGGGGCGTTGCTGGTACTCGGTGAAGCCGAACTTGCGGTAGAGGCTCAGCGCGGGTGTGTTGGTGTCCTTGATCTCGCGCAGGATGAACTCGTCGTAGCCGGGAAGGCTGATGATGTACTGCATCAGCGCGGTTCCCACTCCGCGCCCCTGGTGGGCGGGGGCGGTGGCGACGAAGGCGATCTCGGCCAGCCCGTCCCGCGCTTCATCGGGGGCGCCGAGGAATTGTGAGCGGACCACCGGATAGCCGATGGTCCCGCGGAGGAGTCCGAGATGGCGGCGGAACTCGGGTGGTCGCGGTGCGAAGCATTCCTGATCGCCGGAGGTGACCGACGCGATGGCGGCGGGCTCGCCGTCGACCAGGGCCACGACGAAACGCTCCAGTATGAGCATGTGCGCGAACGCGGCGGTCAGCTGCTCGGGGTCGGAGGAGAAGAAGGCGAAGTCCTCGGCGAAGCCATGGACGAGCACTGCGGTGATCGATCTGCGGTAGTCCTCACCGAGCTCGTCGCCGTGCCTGATCGTGATCATTGTATGGGTCCCTGGGTGAGCAGTTTGAGTACGACATCGACGTCCGGGGCGGTGAACTCGGCGCCGAGACCTACTCGGATCGAGGTGAGACCGCCGAGCATCGCGAAATAACAGGTCGTGAGTTGAGCCGGATCTCCTCGACCGAGTTCGCCGCCCGCCTGTCCTCGGCGGATCAGGTTCTCGAAGGTGCGCCGCATCAACCTGTGCGCGTCGCGGATTCGGGTGATCGACGCGGACGGCGCATCAGCGGTCACGCCCTGGTTGATGACGATCATGAACTCGGCGGCGCCGTCGTCGGCTGTGAGACCGGCCAGGTATCGAGTGGTGAATTCCCGGATGATCTCGACCGGGCGCCCTGGTCCGGAGAGTTCCCCGGTCAGGCTGTCGAGCCCGGTCAGTGCCTGGTCGAGCAGGTCGGCGTACAGCGCGTCTTTGGTCGGATAGTGACGGTAGATCGTGCCGACGCCGACGCCGGCCTCGGTCGCGATGTCACGGATGGCCGATGCGGCGTATCCGTGCCGGGCGAAAACGCGAACCGCCGCGGTCTGCACCGCGCTGCGCGTTGCCGCGCTCAGGGCCGCGCTCTGTTCGGTGGTGCGCGCCACGGGCCGCCCTCCCATCTATAGAATGAACCAATGTTCATTCTATAGGCAGGGTGACCGTGCAGCAGAACTCGGCCTTTACCTCGGCGCACCGAACCCCCTCTCGAAGGTCCGGTGCCGCTTCCCCGGACGGCACGGGGCGACCGCTCACCGGGAACTTCGGATGAGCGGTCGCCGCGCACCTGGCAGCGTGGTTCGGAAGGAAGTACGCGGAGATGGAGGGTTGACGATGACGACGGTTCCCAGCACCGAGCACGAGCTGCGGGAGATACGTACCGACGCCGGAATGCTGCGGTATTACGAGGCAGGCTCCGGTACGCCGCTGCTGCTGTTGCACGGTTCCGGGCCCGGGGTCACCGGCTGGCGTAACTTCCGCGGCAATCTCGATTTCTTCGCCGAACGGTTCCGCACTCTGATCCTGGAGTTCCCCGGTTTCGGCGTCAGCGACGATTTCGGCGGGCATCCGATGATCACCGCCCTGGACGCGGTGGTCCGCTTCGTCGACGCGCTCGGCCTCGACCGGGTCGATATCGTCGGCAACTCGATGGGCGGCGGGGTCGCGCTGAACTACGCGATCGCCCACCCCGACCGGGTCGGCAAGATCGTCACCATCGGCGGTATCGGCAAGAACATCTTCAGTCCGGGTCCGGGGGAGGGCATCCGGCTGCTCCAGGACTTCACCGAGAACCCCACCCGGGAACGGTTGATCGCCTGGCTGCACTCGATGGTGTACGACCCGGCCCTGGTCACGGAGGAGATGATCGAGGAGCGCTGGGCCCAGGCCACCGATCCGGCCACCCTCGACAGCGCCCGCCGCATGTACAGCCGGGCCGCGTTCACCGCGATGGTGCGTGCCATGGACGCCGCGGACACACCGCCGCCGTGGGCGCTGCTGCACAAGGTGAAGGCGCCGACCCTGGTGACCTGGGGACGTGACGACCGGGTGAGCCCGCTGGATATGGCCCTGCTGCCGATGCGCACCATCCCGCGCGCCGAACTGCACGTGTTCCCGGATTGCGGCCACTGGGCGATGATCGAGCAGAAGGCCGCCTTCGAATCCGCGGTCATGGCCTTCCTGACCCGCAAGGACTGAGGCCGCAGGCAGCACGTCTCGGTATCCGGTACTCCTCGGTGTGGCCTTTCTCGGGATGTGTCCGGACCCCCGGCTCTCGCCGGAAACGTGGGAGCTGCGCATCCACGCAGGCGTGCTGCCAGGGGTCCGCGGCGGCTCTAGCCGGACACATCGGCAACGAGAACGGGCCCGGAACCCTTCGCCAGCGATTGCGCACCGGCCACGCCGACCAGTGATGCCGCGACGGCGTGACGCACCGGAATGAGCGGGGGCGTGCCGTGTTCCACCGTGGCACGGAATCCCTCCAGTATCGCCACGGTGCCCTCGGCCATCCGGTCGATCGGTTCGTCGTTCACAAGATAGGGACCGGGTACGCGGACCTCCTCACGTGTCTGCCCGTCGGCTCGAGCCCAGCCCTCCTCGCGCACTCGCACCGACCAGGCGTCTTCGCCAGGGGCGCGAAGGGACTCGGCCAGGCCGTGGCCGCCCCGCACCGAGATCCAGCTCCAGTGGCTGCCGGCCTCCCCGGCCAGGAACCCGTGGCGGGCAAGGGCCAGAACGCCGTCGGAGAATCGGATGGCCAGTACGACGGCGGCGGGACGACCGTCACCCGGACCAACCGGGAAGGCGCTGACCTCGAGCGGCCGTGCTCCGGTGAGCTCCAGCAGGGGCGATACGGTGTGGGTGCAGTAGGCGGTCGGCGGGATGCGACCACGCCAATGAGCCGGATCGCCGATGAGCGCGGCGGTGTCCGCGGGCGACAAGCTGTGCAGATAGTCTGCTTCCACCAGTGTGATGCCGCCCAGTTCGCCGGAGTCCACCGACTCCCGGAGCAACCGAGTGTGTGGATGGAACACGTAGTTCTCCGCGAACGAATAGGTGGCCGTGGACCGCTCGGCCGCAGCGATCAGCCGGCGCCCTTCCTCCTCCGATACGCAGGCCGCCGTCTCCGACAGCACATGGATCCCGCGATCCAGAAAGGCAATGGACAACGCCGCGTGTGCGTCGAAATCATTGGCGAGCACGACCCCGTCGAGACCGGCGTCGAAGAAATCCGCCCAGTGCCCTGTCGCGCGGGCCGTCGGAAATCTCGCGTGCGCGGCGGCCAGCCGTTCGGAGTCACGATCACACACCGCGCTCACCTCGATCCCGAGCCGATGTGCCCACTCGGCCATGTACAGACCCCGCGACAAACCCACGATTCCGATGCGCATCGAACTGGTATACGCAATGAGCAACCACGCGCAAAATGGTTTTCGAACCCGCGCGCACGAACGTCGGCCCAGGGTTCCGAGCCGGGCTACCTCTACCGCTGGGTGCTGCCCGCGTCGACCGGCAGGGTCACCGCGGTGATGTAGCGGGCCTCCTCCGAGGCCAGGAACAGGGATGCGTTCGCGATATCGACCGGCTCCACCCATGGGATCGGCAGCATGTTCATGGTCCGCGCGGCCTCCGCGAATTCTTCGCGGGTGGGGTTCTCCCGGTCGGGGCGGAACGACCGGCGGACCATATCGTTCTGGATCATCGGGGTATCCACATTGGTCGGGTGCACCGAGTTCACCCGGATTCCGTGCGGCGCCAGCTCCTGCGCCAGCGACCGCATCAACCCCACCACACCGTGTTTGGCCGCCGTGTAGTGCGCGACCCCGACCAGTCCACGCAGTCCGGCGATCGAACTGGTGAGGATCATCGACCCGCCGCCGCGGGCGATGAGATGCGGGGCGGTCGCCTTGCAGGTCTGCCATACGCCGGTCAGGTTGACGTCCAGCATCGTCCGCCACTGTTCCTCGGTCAGCTGCAGCCCGGGCGCGCTGGAGGTGATCCCGGCCGTCGCGCACACCACGTCCAGACCGCCGAGTTCGTCCACGGCCCGGTCGGCCGCCGCCCGCAGCGCCGCGCCGTCGCGGACATCGGCAGTGGCGGCCACGACCCGCGCCCCGGTCTTCTCGACAGCCCGCACGGTCTGCTCGAGGTCTTCCGGCGTCGCCGGTGGGATGACCACCGTCTCCACCGGGCCGCAGAGATCCAGCGCGACGATATCGGCGCCCTCCTCGGCCAGCCGGACCGCCTGGGCCCGCCCGATACCCCGTGCCGCGCCGGTGACCAGCGCTACCTTGCCCGAAACCCGTCCCATCTCACACCTTCTGAGTAAGTCCGGCGTCCACGACGAGCTGGGTGCCGGTGATGTACCGGGACTCGTCGGACGCGAGGAACAACACCGCATTGCTGATATCGACCGGCTCTACCCAGGGCACCGGCAGGATCGTCCGTTCCGCGAGAACGCGCGCCGCGTCGTCGCGGGTCGGATCCGCCATCCCGGGCAGCAATTTCGCGTACACGTCGTCGTTCAGGATCATCGGCGTCGCCACCGATCCCGGATGCACGGTGTTTACCCGGATGCCCTGCGGGCCGAGCTCGTTGGCCAGTGTCCGCGCCAGTCCCACCACCGCGTGTTTACTCGCCGAATAGTGGGCGGCCGAAGCCCCGCCTTTGAGGCCGTTCGTCGACCCGACGATCACGATCGAAGCGCCCGTGTCGAGGTGGGCGGCCCCCGCCCGGACGGTGTGCCAGACTCCGGTGAGATTGATATCGAGGGCGCGCTGCCAGGCGTCGTCGGACAGTTCCCAGGTCGGCGCCAGATCCGCGTAGACGCCGGCATTGGCGACGACCACATCCAGCCGGCCCAGCTGCGTCACTCCGGTGTTCACGGCTTCCTCGACCGCCAGCGGGTCACGGACATCGGCGAAACCGGTGACGCACCGGCGGCCGAGATCCTCCACCTCCCCGGCCACCGCGACCAGGTCGGCCGCGCTCTCCGCGAGGTCGAGCGCGACGATATCGGCGCCCTCCTCGGCCAGCCGGCGGCAATGGGCGCGGCCCATCCCGCCCGCTGCCCCTGTCACCACCGCTACCCGGTCCTGCAGGCGCTTCATCGGGCGCCTCCGGCACATACCGCATCCATGCGGGTGACGCTAGGTGCGCCGAATCTCCCGCGCCGGTGTTTCTCCCGGTCACCGGGCCGTGACCGGGACCGCTCCCGCTGGGCGGGAAGGGCGTCCGCCGGTATCTCCGCCCTCCACTATCGGGTGTGTGCCGGTGTGCCGCTCATCGGATCGGGCCGGGAGATTTCGACCAGTGCGCACTCGGTCCCGTATCGGGCGCCGGCCGGAATTCCCGGCCTGTGGCCCGGGGCGGACGTCAGGGAACGACGACCGCCCGGCCGCGCAGCGTTCCGGCGGCGAGCCGGCGATACGCCTCGGGGGCCTCGTCGAGGCTGAACCGTTCGGTCGCGATATCCAGGACTCCGGCGTGCGCGAGATCGATCAGTTCGATCAGTTCGGCCCTGGCCCCCCAGTACGGTGAGGTCGCGGTCGCTTCGTACGGGCTGATGCCGAATCCGACCCGGGCGGCGGACTTTCCGTCGCCGATACCGACGATGGTCACATCGGAATCCACCCCGGCCACCGCCATGGCGGTATCGATGGTCGGCTGGAAGCCGACGAAATCCAGGACCAGGCTCGCCCCGGCCGGCCCGGTGATCCTGCGGACGTTGCCGGCGGCCCGGTCATCGGAGAGCACCGCCTCGTGCGCACCCACCGACCTGGCGAATTCGAGTTTCTCGTCGTTCACGTCGAGGGCGATGATGCGTGTGGAGGACAGATACCGCAGCAGCTGGATGGCCACGTGGCCGAGACCGCCACTGCCGATCACCACCGTCCACGAACCGGGGCGGATCTTGTCCAGCGACCGTTTGATCGCGTGATACGGGGTCAGGCCGGCATCGGTGAGCGGTACGGTCGCCACCGGGTCGAGGTCGCCGATCGGCACCAGATGGCGGGGTGAATCGACAATCAGGTATTCGGCGATGGCGCCCGGTGAGCCGAGTCCCGGCGGCATGATGCCCAGTTCGGCGGCCCGGGAACAGTAGTTCTCCTGGCCCTGGGCGCAGAACCAGCAGTTTCCGCAGCCCCAAGGGCCGTAGACCACGACATTCGTGCCGATATCGATACCGCGCACCCCCTCGCCCAGGGCGGTGACCTGCCCGGCGCCCTCGTGCCCCAGGGTCAGGGGCAGTTCGATACCGAACTGTTCCGGCGGGTTGTTCATGACGAAATCGTCGGAATGGCAGACCCCCGCCGCGGTCACCCGCAGCAGTACCTCGCCGGGGCCGGGTTCGGGGGTGGGGATCTCGCGGACCTCCGGTTCTGCCCCGACGGTCACGTATTGCAGTGCCTTCATGCGCCTGTCCTCTCCGGGCCGAGCGACTGGGTGCGTACTGGTGGAACGGCAGCGAACGTGCGGATACAGCAACTGCGACCAGGCTAGCCGGGACCTACCGGGCCGGGGCGCATTTATGCCGCCCACCCTCGTGATCACCGCTACAGCGGCGACCACGCGCGGGGAAGGGCATCGATCCGGACCCTCGTCTCTCGGGTCGGGCCGGGTCCGTCGGGCAGGTCAGAGTGCCCAGGAGTAGGCGGGCGTTATCGAACGGCCGAGCAGTGTGCTGGGCAGGAGCGGAAGCGCGGTGTCGCGGAGCCGGGTCGCCAGTGGTGAGTCCCAATGCGCGGGGGCGCCGACCCGGCGGGAGAGCCGGGCGATCATCTGGGTACGTGGCCTGCGGAGGCGGTCGTAATCCGCCAACCCCGCATCGATGCCGCGGGTGTCCACGGCCGCGGCGAGCGTGACTGCATCCTCGAGTGCCTGGCAGGCACCCTGTCCGAGGTTGGGTGCCATGGCATGTGCCGCGTCCCCGAGGACCGCGACCTTCCCGCGGACGTACGTACGCAGATTCGGTAGCTCGTAGGTGTCGTGCTGCAGGACGGCATCCGGGTGCGCGGCATCGAGTAGCGCCGGGACGGGATCGTGCCAGCCCGCGAATCGCTCGCGGAGTCGATCCAGCCCGGCGCGGGATCCGGCCGGGGCGTTGGCCATCAGATAGCAGTAGATACGGCCGTCGGGCATCGGAACGTAGCCGGCTCGTTCGCCCCGACCCCAGATCTCGACGCTGCCCTCGACAGGCTGAGGCGCGGTGAGCAGGCGCCAGGTGGTGTATCCCACGTAGCGTGGCCCGGCGGCGTGCGGCCGGATGGAGCCCCGGGTCACGCTGTGCACGCCGTCGGCGCCGATCACGAGATCCGCGGTGTCGGTTCCGCCGTCGTGGTGGACTGTGCCGTCGGGCAGTACTTGTCGCACGGTGGTTCCCGGTCTCAGGGCCTGCGCGGGTAGGGCTCCGCGCAGGATGTTTACCAGTGCGGCCCGATGCACGATCGCCCATGGACCGAAGCGCCGTTGGAGTTCTTCGATGTCGTTGCGGATCAACCAGGTGCCATCGACACGTCGGATACCCTGCGGCGGGCCGGCCGGCCCGCCGGTGCGCAGGCGGTCGCCGAGCCCGAGCGTATCCAGCGCGCGCAGCCCGTTCGGTTGAATCGACAGTCCCGCACCGATTTCGGTGATCTCCGGCGCACGCTCGAGCACCTCGACCTGCCACCCACGCTGGTGGAATGCCACCGCCACCGCCAGCCCGCCGATACCGCCGCCCACCACGAGCGCCTTCATCGCCGGCCCCCATGATCGCAGGCCGACCCGATACCGCCACGCGTCCTTGCGGATCTGGACTGTCGCCACCACACCGCCGTTGTGACCAGCGCACCCGCCGGAAGCACCCACCACCAACGTTTCATGCCATCTCCTAGAGTCTCTAAGTAATTTTAGAGACATTAAGAAAACATAGATGCTCTAGGATGTCAACGAGTGTGCCGAACCAGCAGAAGGGTGACGATGTCGACGCAGACGGGCGGCAGGCGTGAGCGGCTACGCAAAGCCACTGTGAAGGAAATCCACGAGGCAGTACGCACACTGCTGGTGGAGCGGGGGCCGTCCGCGGTGTCCATCAACGCGGTAGCCCGTGAGGTCGGGATGAGCGGGCCGGCTCTCTATCACTACTACGCCGGCCTCGACGCCTTGGTCGGCGCGGTGACCGCGGACTTCTTCGACGAGCTGGCCATCGCAATGGAACAGGTTCGTGACGTTCGCGCCCAGGCGCCTGTCGGTGACCGCATACTGGCGGTCTGCCGCGCCATGCGTACTTGGGCGATCACCCACCCGGCCGAGTTCGGCTGGATCTTCGCGGCCCCGATCACTCCGCTGAACCGGCGACCGGATTCCGAGCGCCACAGGGCCGGGCAGCGGTTCGAACGAGTGCTGCTGGACCTGACGATCGAACTCTGGCAGACGCGCCCGTTCCCGGTACCCGACCCGGCGGAGCTGCCCGAGTCGTTACGCGAGCAGCTGATCGCCTACTCGGCCACAATCGGCGACCAGTTGCCGCCCGAGGCCGCGCACGTCTTCCTGTCCTGCTGGATCCGGCTGTACGGCCTGCTGTGTATGGAGGTGCTGCACCAGCTCGACTTCGCCTACTCCGACCTCGAACCGGTCTACGAAGAATGCCTCCGCGACCTCACCGGCATCCTCGGCCTGGCATCCACCGATCAGCCGACCACGTGACCATCTCCCATCCCGGTACCCGACCCCGGACTCGGCCCCGGCCAACGGTCGTTCCCGCGCCCTGCCCGTAACCGATCATCTGCGGTCGGCCGATACGGCCGGGGGTTCGCAGCGGACCAGGCACGGTGGCGGCCGTGTCCGAGCCCTGTCCGTAGGTCTCGGGGCCTGGTACGAAGCGCGTCCGTTCGGTGCTTCGGTGTACCGGACCGCTCCCGCGCCGGCGGGTCAGCGCTGGGCCGGTGGGCGGATCCCGGAGTACCAGTCGAGCAGGGCGGGATCGTCGACGGCGCTGCGCTCCACCACGCGGGCCGGGTCGGCGCCCTGGAACAGGCGTTTGATCGGGACCTCGAGTTTCTTGCCGGTCCGGGTGTGCGGGACCGCCGGGGCGAGGAGGATCTCGTCGGGAACATGTCGCGGCGAGACCTCGGTGCGGATCACCTCGTTGATGCGGCCGCGCAGTTCGTCGGTGAGTTCGGCGCCGGGAGCCAGGACCACGAACAGCGGCATCCAGTACCCGCCCTCGGGTTGTTCGGCGCCGATGACCAGCGCTTCGGCCACCTCCGGAAGCCGCTCGACCGCCTGATAGATATCGGCGCTGCCCATCCGGATACCGTGCCGGTTGAGGGTGGAATCGGAGCGGCCGTGCACGACCACGCTGCCGCGCCCGGTGAGGGTGATCCAGTCGCCGTGCCGCCACACGCCGGGGTAGGCGTCGAAATAGGCGTCGTGGTAGCGGGCGCCGTCGGGGTCGCGCCAGAAACGGATCGGCATGGACGGCATGGGGGCGGTGATCACCAGCTCGCCCACCTCGCCGCGAACCGGCTGCCCGACCTCGTCGTAGGCGTCGAGAGCGACCCCCAGATAGGGCGCCGACAGTTCCCCCGGCCAGACCGGCACAGTGGGCGCCCCGCCGGCGAACGCCGAGACGACATCGGTGCCGCCGCTGATCGAGGCCACCGGAATGCTCCCGGCGTTGTCGCGCAGCCACAGCGCCGACGCCGGCGGCAGGGACGAACCGGTGATACCGATCAGCCGCAGGGCGGACAGATCGTGATCGGTCCGTGGTACCGCACCCGCCTTCATACAGCCCAGCACATAACCGGGACTGGTACCCAGCACGGTAGCGCGGGTGCGGGCGGTGATTTCCCAGAGCGTGTCCGGCCGGGGATGGGCCGGGCTGCCGTCGTAGCAGACGATGGTCGCCCCGGCGAGCAGCCCGGCGACCTGGAAGTTCCACATCATCCAGCTCGGGCTGGTGTACCAGAAGAAGGTGTCCTCCGGACCGATATCCGATTGCAGCGCGACGGCTTTGAGATGTTCGAGCACCACCCCGCCGTGACCGTGCACGATGCCCTTGGGCAGTCCGGTGGTACCGGAGGAGAACACGATCCACAGCGGATGCGCGAAATCGACGGTTTCGGTTTCCGGGAGCGGTTCGCCGCCGGACGGATCGACTGCGGCCGACCACGGTGTGCTGTCGGGAATTTCGATACCCAGTCGCGACACCACCACGGTGGCGCGCACGGTCCCCAGACCGGCTCGCAAGGCGGCGATATCCGCGCTCTTGTCATGGGTCTTCCCGCCGTAGCGGTACCCGTCCGCGGTCACCAGGACCACGGGCTCCAGCTGGCCCAGCCGATCCAGCGCGGCTTTGGCCGAATAGTCCTGCCCGCAGGCGCTCCACACCGCGCCCACGGCCGCGGTACCCAGGAACGCCACCACCGTTTCGGCGATATTCGGCAGATAGCCGACCACCCGGTCGCCGGGCCGGACACCGAGGCCGCGCAGGGTCCGGGCGAACGCGGCCACTCCGGCCAGCAACTCCGCCCACGACGTCGCGACCACGTCCGCGCTGTCCTCGGTGACCTGCAGGATCGCCGGCCGGTCGGTCCGCGCCTGCGCGACCACCCGATCCACATAGTTCAGCGTCGTCCCGGGAAACCAGCGCGTCCCGGGCATCTCCGGACAGGGCAGTACTTCACCGGCGACGGGCCCGAGCTCGAAGTATTCCCACACCGCCAGCCAGAACTCGGCCAGATTGTCCACCGACCAGCGCCAGAGCGTGTGGTAGTCGGGCAGTTCCGCACCGGAACGCGCGGCCACGAAGCGGGCGAAATCGGTGACCCGGGCATCGGCGATATCCCGTTCGGTCGGTACCCACTGAGGTTCCACCGGCAAAGGACCCTTCTGTGTTTATTTGCGCGCCTCCGGCGCGCGGGTCGGGGCCCTGTGACCCCGACCATGGAGGTAGACCATCCGGAGTAGGCAGAAGGTGCATGCTGTCGCGCGCCTCGACCGGCCTGGGGAGGCTCACATCACTGTAAGTGCTCAATGGTCACCGATCCATGGACTGTGGACTGCACGCACTCGGTCGCTGCGCGTCTTCGCTCTGTCGCTCCAGAACCGGGGCGGCCCGGCCGCGGATGCCGACTTCCTGAAGAGGGCCGGGGTTCATTCGACGCTGCGCTGGAGGAGTTGTTCGGCGTGACGGAGTAGGGGGGCGTCCACCATTCTGCCGTCGTAGGCGAAGACTCCGCGGTGGTTCGGGGCCGCGGCCAATACGCCACGGGCCCAGTCCAGTTCCGCGGGCGACGGGGCGTAGGCGGCGCGGATGACCGGGAGCTGGGCGGGATGGATGGCGACCTTGATATCGAAGCCCACTGCCACCGCGTCCTCCGCTTCGGCACGCAGGCCGTCGAGATCGCGGATGTTCAGGTACACCATGTCCAGGGCGAGGCGCCGGTGTGCTTTGGCGGCCAGCAGGCCGGTGCTGCGCAGGTGCCGTGCCACATCGCGGTAGTTGCCGTCGGGGCGGCGGGTGCCGATGCCGCCCATGGCGGCGACCAGGTCCTCCACGCCGCACATCACGCCGCGGGTATTGGGCGCGGCAGCGATCTCCTGGATTGCCAGGGCGCCCGAAGGGGATTCGATCAGGGCGAAGACCTGGTATCCGCCGAGGCCGGTGACCTGGTCGGCGGATTCGGTTTTCGGCAGCATGACCAGCCGGTATCCGGTGCGCCGCAGGGCTTCCAGGTCGAGGTCGTGGTCGGGGGTGCCGGCCGGGTTCACCCGCACCACGGTGGTCGCGGGGTCGAGCGGGGTCTCCACGAGCGCGACGCGGGCGGCGGGTTTGTCGGCGGGGGCGACACCGTCCTCCAGATCGAGGATCACCACATCGGCGGCGTCGGCGGCCTTGCGGTAGCGCTCGGGGCGATCCGCGGGGCAGAACAGCCATGCGGGGCCCGCGGATTGCCAGGCGGCGTCCGCGCTGTACTGATCGGTCACTGCCGGTACCCCCTCGAGGTGTTGTCGCCGCCGGCGCTCACGGGCGCTCTTCCGACGGGCGCAACCGGATCAGCGCGTTGCGGACGGCCACCCCGACCACGGTGCCGTGCTGATTGCGGGCGACGTGGCGGAAGGTGACCACGCCCTGACCCGGCCGGCTCTTGGATTCCCTCTTGTCGAGCACGACGGTCTCGGTGTACACGGTGTCGCCGTGGAACAGCGGCGCCGGGAACTTGACCTCTTCGAAGCCGAGGTTGGCTACCGTGGTGCCCTGGGTCAGATGCGCCACCGCCTGCCCGATCATGGTGCCCAAGGTGAACAGGGAGTTCACCAGCCGCTCGTGGAACGGCTCCTGGGCATCGCTGAAGGCTTTGTCGATGTGCAAGCCCTGGGTGTTCATCGTGAGGGTGCTGAACAGGACGTTGTCGGTTTCGGTCATGGTGCGGCCGGGACGGTGCTCGTAGAGCACTCCGGTCTCCAGCTCCTCGAACCACAGACCGGTCTGCACCACCCGTTTCAGGCCGGAGATGTCGTGGTCGACGTCTTTGGTGATCTTTTCGCCGCTCACAGGCCGAGCTCCCGTCCGATCAGCATGAGTTGTACTTCGGTGGTGCCCTCGCCGATTTCGAGGATTTTGCTGTCCCGGTAGTGCCGGGCCACCGGGTATTCGTTCATGAACCCGTAGCCGCCGAAGATCTGGGTGGCGTCGCGCGCGTTGTCCATGGCCGCTTCACTGGCCACCAGTTTGGCGATGGAGGCCTGCTTCTTGAACGGTTTCCCGGCCAGCATGAGCGCTGCGGCATCGTAGTAGGCGGTGCGGGCGGTATGGGCGCGGGCTTCCATCCGGGCGATCTTGAACGCGATCGCCTGGTTGCTCCCGATCGTCTTCCCGAACGCCTCACGCTCCCCGGCGTAGCGCACGCATTCGTCCACACAGCCCTGGGCCGCCCCGACCGACAGCGCGGCGATGGCGATCCGGCCCTCGTCGAGGATGCGCAGGAAGTTGGCGTAGCCGCGACCGCGTTCGCCGAGCAGGTTCTCCGTGGGGACCCGGACATCGTCGAAGGTGAGTGGGTGGGTGTCCGAGGCGTTCCAGCCGACTTTGTTGTAGGCGGGTTCGGCGGTGAACCCGGGCGTGTCCGCGGGCACCAGGATGGTGGAGATCTCCTTCTTGCCTCCGGTCTGCCCGGTCACCGCCGTCACCGTGACCAGGGCGGTGATATCGGTGCCCGAGTTGGTGATGAACTGTTTGTTGCCGTTGATCACCCAGCTGTCACCGTCTTCGACCGCGGTGGTGCGGGTGCCGCCGGCGTCGCTGCCCGCGCCCGGCTCGGTGAGCCCGAACGCGCCGAGATTCTGCCCGCTCGCCAGCCGCGGCAGCCACTCCTGCTTCTGTTTCTCGTCGCCGAAACGGTAGATCGGCATGGCGCCGAGCGAGACCCCGGCCTCCAGGGTGATGGCCACGCTCTGGTCGATCTTGCCGAGTTCCTCGAGGGCCAGGCAGAGGGCGAAATAGTCACCGCCCATCCCGCCGTACTCTTCCGGGAACGGTAAGCCGAACAGACCCATCTTCGCCATCCCGGCGACGACTTCGTACGGGAAACTGTGCTCGGCATCGTGTTTCGCCGCCACGGGAGCGACCACCTGGTTCGCGAAATCCCGGACGGTCAGTGCCAGGTCGCGGTAGTGCTCGGGCAGCGTGCCGGTGGACAGGAAATCGGTCACCTGTGCCTCTTCTCGTTCTCGGTGTGGATTCGCCGGGACCCGGGCCGGATCAGCTCGCGGCGGGTTCGGCTGCGGTATCGGCCGATTCGCCGGCCTCGGGCGCGGGTTCCGGATGCACCCGCGCGAGCACTTCGTCCAACCGCACCGGCGCGCCCGCCGCGACGAGTATCTCGACGGTGCCGGCCAGCGGCGCGGTCAGCGAATGCTCCATCTTCATGGCCTCGACCACCAGAATCGGGTCACCGGCCGCCACCGGTTTCCCGGTTTCCGCCGTGACAGTGAGCACCGTTCCCGGCATGGGACTGCGGATCTCGGCGTCGTGCGCGGCGGCGTCGCCCGCGCGCTCCGACTCCTCCGCCAGTTCCCGCAGCAGGGCCGGCCCGGCCGCGCCGGCGACCCAGATCGCGTCCGCGGATTCCGCCACCCGATAGTCGCGGCGTATCCCGTCGAGCGTGAGGGTCACCGTGTGGACCACGGTTCCGGTGGGCAGTCCGGCGGCGGCCTCGTCTCGGCCGAGCGCGGCAGCGGCGCGCGCGGGCTCGCCGTCTTCGATGCGTACCTCGGCGGCCTCCGGGGTACCGGTGAGGTCGACGTGCACCACCCGCTCCCCGCCCGCCAGCCGGATCCGGATCGGTGCCTGCGCCCCGAGCCGCCAGCCGTTCGGCCGGTCCCACGGGTCCGCCGGACCTGTCGGCCAGCGGCGTAGCCACCGGTACACGGCCGCGGCCGCGAAGATATCGTCGGTGACCGGCGGCGCGCGGAAGTCACCGGCCCGCCGGTCCAGCAGCGCGGTGTCCAGCCGGCCCGCCGCCACATCCGGGTCGGCCAGCAGGAACCGCAGGAAGTCGATATTCGACCGGACCCCGAGCAGCACCGTCTCGGCGAGTGCCCGGTCCAGAGTGGCCAGCGCCGAGTCCCGGTCGGGACCGTGCGCGACGACCTTGGCTAGCATCGGGTCGTAATCGCTGCCCACCACCGTGCCGACCGCGAGCCCGGAATCCACCCGGACCCCCGGGCCGCCGGGTTCCGCCAGATCCAGCACGGTACCGCCGGTGGGCAGGAAATCGCGGGCCGGATCCTCGGCGTACACCCGGGCCTCGACGGCATGGCCGTGCAGCCGGATATCGTCCTGTTCCAGCCGGATCCGCTGCCCCGCCGCGATCCGGACCTGGCAGTCCACCAGGTCGAAACCGGTGATCATCTCGGTGACCGGATGCTCCACCTGCAGGCGGGTGTTCATCTCCATGAAGAAGAATTCGTCGGGCCGGTCGGCGGAGACGATGAACTCCACCGTGCCCGCGCCCACATAGTCGACGCTGCGCGCGGTGGCGCAGGCGGCGGCCCCGATCCGGGCGCGGGTGGCCGGGTCGAGCAGGGGTGAGGGCGCTTCCTCGATCACCTTCTGGTGCCGGCGTTGCAGGCTGCATTCGCGTTCGCCGAGATGCAGCACGGTGCCGTGGGTGTCGGCCAGGATCTGCACCTCGATATGACGGGGCCGGGTGACGAACCGTTCCAGGAACAGGGTGTCGTCGCCGAAGGCCGCGGCCGCCTCACGCCGGGCGCTGACCAGCGCGGCGGGCAGCGCCGCGGGCTCGTCGACGCGGCGCATCCCTTTGCCGCCACCCCCCGCGGACGGTTTGACCAGCACCGGGAAACCGATATCGGCGGCCGCCGCGACCAGCTGCTCGTCGGTCAGGCCGGGTTCGGCGATCCCGGGCACCACCGGGACACCGGACGCGGCGACCGTGGTCTTCGCGGTGATCTTGTCACCCATGATCTCGATCGCCGCGGCGGGCGGGCCCAGGAAGACGATTCCGGCGGCGTGCAGCGCGGCGGCGAAAGCGGCATTCTCGGAGAGGAATCCGTAGCCGGGATGGACCGCGCCTGCCCCGGTGCGGTGGGCGGCGTCGACAATGCGGTCGATGTTCAGATAGCTGTCCCGGGCGGCGGCCGGACCCAGCCGCACCGCGATATCCGCGGCCCGGACATGCGCGGCCCGGGTGTCGGCGTCGCTGTACACCGCGACCGAGCGCAGGCCCATGGCCCGCAGCGTCCGGATGACCCGCACCGCGATCTCACCGCGGTTGGCCACCAGCACCGTGTCGAAGGGCAGGGGGTGATTGGAGTTCAGCATGGTGATCACATCCGGAAGACGCCGTAGGAGACCGGTTCCAGCGGCGCCTGCGCGCACACCGAGAGCGCCAGCCCGAGCACGGTGCGCGTGTCGGCGGGGTCGATGACGCCGTCGTCCCAGAGCCGGGCCGTCGAATAATAGGGATTGCCCTGCTCTTCGTACTGTTGGCGGATCGGTTCCTTGAACGCCTCCTGGTCGGTTTCGCTCCACGGCTGCCCGTTCCCGTCGAGCTGGTCACCGCGCACCGTGGCCAGTACCGACGCCGCCTGTTCGCCGCCCATCACCGAGATCCGGGCGTTCGGCCACATCCACAGGAAACGCGGCGAATAGGCGCGCCCGCACATCGAGTAGTTCCCGGCGCCGTACGAGCCGCCGATCACGACGGTCAGTTTGGGGACCCGCGCGCACGCCACGGCGGTCACCATCTTCGCGCCGTGTTTGGCGATACCGCCGGCCTCGTAGTCACGGCCGACCATGAAACCGGTGATGTTCTGCAGGAACAGCAGCGGGATCGCGCGTTTGTCGCATAGTTCGATGAAATGCGCGCCCTTCATGGCGGATTCGCTGAACAGCACGCCGTTGTTGGCCACGATGCCCACCGGATGCCCGTGGATACGGGCGAAACCGGTGACCAGTGTGGTGCCGTACTCCGCCTTGAACTCACCGAACCCGGCGGCGCCGGACTCGTCCGCGTCGACGATGCGGGCGATCACCTCGCGCACATCGTAGGGAGTGCGCAGATCCGCGGGCACGATGTCGTAGAGCTCGTCGGCGGGGGCGGCGGGTTCGCGGGCGGGCCGCACCTCCCAGACCGATTCCGGGCGCGGGCCCAGGGTCGCCACGATCCGGCGGACCGTGCGCAGGGCGTCGCGGTCGTCGTCGGCCAGATGGTCGGTGACCCCGGAAGTCCGGGAATGCAGGGCGCCGCCACCGAGCTCCTCCGCGGTCACCACTTCACCGGTGGCCGCCTTCACCAGCGGCGGGCCGCCCAGGAAGATCGTGCCCTGATCGCGCACGATCACCGCTTCGTCGCTCATGGCCGGGACGTAGGCTCCGCCCGCGGTGCACGACCCCAGGACCGCGGCGATCTGGGCGATACCGCGGGCGCTCATGGTGGCCTGGTTGTAGAAGATGCGGCCGAAATGTTCGCGGTCGGGGAACACCTCGTCCTGTTCGGGCAGGTAGGCGCCTCCGGAGTCCACCAGGTACACACACGGCAGGTTGTTGTGCAGCGCCACTTCCTGGGCGCGTAGATGCTTCTTCACGGTGACCGGGTAGTAGGTGCCGCCCTTGACCGTGGCGTCGTTGGCCACGATCACGCATTCCCGGCCGGAGACCCGCCCGATCCCGGTGATGATGCCGGCACCGGGGGAGGCGCCGCCGTACATACCGTCGGCGGCCAGCGGGGACAGCTCCAGGAACGGGCTACCGGGGTCCAGTAGCTGGTCCACCCGGTCGCGGGGTAGGAGTTTGCCGCGGGCGATATGGCGCTGCCGGGCCTTCTCCGGACCGCCGAGGGCGGTCTCGGCGAGACGTCGGCGCAACTGGTCGGCCAGGGCGAGGTTCGCGGTCCGGTTGGCGGAGTCGGACCGGGTGGCGGGCACTGGGCTCGCGGTGCGGGTCATCGCGTCGTCCTGACGTCTGAGTTAATCTCTGATAACTGGAATTGAGGTTAATCTTGACTAACCGAGTTGTCCAGGTCTGCTGAAAGGAGTGCCGGTGACCAGTGCCGATTCTGCCACCCCGACCCGGCGCGAACTGCTGAAACAGCAGCGGCGCGGCCAGTTGCTCATGGCCGGGGCACGGCTCATCGCCGAACGCGGATACCTCGGTATGCGCCTGGACGACCTCGGCGCCGCGGTCGGGATCAGTGGACCCGCGGTGTACCGGCACTTTCCCAACAAGGAGGCGCTGCTGGTCGAATTGCTGGTGGGCATCAGCCGCCGGCTGCTGGACGGCGGCAGCGCCGTCGCCGCCGACGCGGACGGACCCCGGCAGGCGCTGGCCGGGCTGGTGGAATTCCACCTCGACTTCGCGCTCGGCGAACCCGAACTCATCAGCATCCAGGATCGCGACCTCGACAATGTCCCGCTACCCGCCCGCCGCGAGATCCGGCGCACCCAGCGCCGCTATGTGGAGGTGTGGGTCGGGGTGCTGTGCGAGATGACGCCCGGCCTCACCGAGGAGACCGCCCGGGTACAGGCCCACGCGGTGTTCGGCCTGCTCAACTCCACCCCGCACAGCGCCGGCCCGGCCCGGGACCGCAGTCGCGCTGTGCTGCGCTCGATGGCCCTCGCCGCGCTCACCGATCCCTTGTCGGACTGAGCAATTGCGTTGCGGGACGGGCTCGTGTGCCGAGCATTTGTCCGATTGGTTGCCTGCCGACCGCTGGCCATAGAGTCGCGGCATGACCGAGCAGCGGTCCAACCCGCACGACGCGTATTTCCGCAAAGTGATGTCCCGCCCCGCCAACGCAGCTTCCGAACTACGCGCCGCGCTACCGGAGTCGATCAGCACCCGCCTGGACTGGGCCGCTCTACAGTTGCAGCCGGGCAGCTTCGTGCACTCCGACCTCCGCAACCGGTTCAGCGACCTGCTGTTCCGCACCCGCCTCGACGGGCATCCCGCCTACGTGTACCTGCTGATGGAACACCAATCCAGCAGTGACCGGTTCATGGCCTTCCGCATGCTCGAATACATGGTCGCCATCTGGCGCCAGTACCTGATCGACAACGAAAAAGCCAAGACTCTGCCCGCGATCATTCCGTTGGTCGTGCACAACACCGCCGATGGCACCCGATGGTCGCCGGCGCACCCCACCGAACTCGCCGACCTGCTCGATCTCGACTCCGCCGCCCGCGCGGCCCTCGGTCCCCACTTGCCACGGCTGAAATTCCTGCTGGACGATATCGCCGTCCTGGACCTCGCTGCCCTACGTGAACGTGACCTCACCCCCGAGGCCAGGGTTCTCCTGATCCTGCAGCGGATCGCACCGAGAAACGGGCGGCTGGGACACGATATGCTGGACTGGCTCGAAGACCTCCGCGCCCTCGACACCGGCCCGGATCCACTCGGCGATTACCTGACCGTTCTGACCTACATCATGACCGTCGGGGAGACCGGCGAGGCCGATCTTGCGGCGGTCTTCGAACAGCTCGGTCCGCGAGCGAAGGAGGCGATCGTGACCACAGCAGAAATCATCGAAGCGCGCGGCGAGGCACGCGGTGAGGCACGCGGTGAGGCACGCGGTCGTATGGAGGGGCGCGTGGAGGCGCTGCTCGAACTGCTGACTGCCAAGTTCGGGCCACTGCCCGATGCGGTGGCCGACCGTATCCGCTCGGCCGACCCGACCCAGGTCCGTCTCTGGACGGCTCGGGTGCTGACCGCCACCACCCTCGATGAACTGTTCGCCTGACCCCGAGCGTCGCCCGCAAATGCTATCCGGCCGGATCCCGCTGGATACGGGTAGCGTCGCACCGCATCGGGGTGTCGGCAGTTGACCTTGACGCAGGGTCAACCTCTGAGCATGGTCGGCATGACTGCGAAAATCGATCACTTCACGGTCCGCCGCGGTGATGTCACGATTGCGATGTCCCGTGGCGGACGAGGACGACCGCTGGTCCTGTGCCCCGGACTCCTCACGACACAGGCCGATCTGCACGAGCTGACCGAGCTGCTGCGGCGCGAGCACGACGTGGTGACCTTCGATCTGCGGGGCCATGGTCTCTCCTCGGCCGCCGACCGGTACTCGTTCGAGGCGTTCCTGGGCGATTTCTGCGCCGTCATGGCGGAGGCGAGTCGCCTCGGACTACCCGCGCAGCCCGTCCTCGTGGGCCACTCGCTGGGCGCGGACCTGGTCGTGCACTATGCCTGTGAGCATCCCGGCGCCGCTGCCGAGCTGGTTCTCGTCGATGGCGCGAATCCGGTGCCCGAACCGTTCGTCACCGAGGCCGACCTGCCGGAATTCCGTGCGATGTTCGACAGTCTCGCGACCTGGGCCCAGAGCCTGGAAGGCACACCGCGTCAGGTGGTGCTCACCGCCCAGGAGACGCTCGACCTGAATCTCGAGGTGGATGTCGTCCGGTCTGCGATCCTCGACCGGTATCGGAAGATCGACGCTCCGATCAGCATGATCATGTCGACTTCGATGGCCGGCGACAGCGGCGAAGGGCGCGCGCCGTGGCGCAATCAGAACTGGCGGGCCGGTATCGAGCGGCTGGTCGAGGACCGGCCGCACATTTCCGTATCGTGGCTCGACGCAGGTCATGGGCTGATCGTCAGCCGTGCCCAGGAGATCGCCCGGCTCGTTCGGGGCATCACCGGCCGGCCGGATGCGTAACCGGCCCGGGGTCCAGCAGACTGGTTCGATGCTTACCATCGGCGAGGTGGCCTCGTACGCCGGGGTGACGGTCCGGGCGGTGCGGCACTACCACGCGAAAGGACTGCTGCCAGAGGCGCAGCGGGACCACTCCGGTTATCGGAGATACGACGCCGCCGCTGTGGTCGAGTTGATCCGGATCCGTACCCTCGCCGAGGCCGGGGTTCCGCTGGCGCGCGTGCGGGAGCTTTTACAGGCCGGCGCGGCGGAGTTCGCGGCGGCGGTCGCAGATATCGACGAGCGGTTGCAGGCAGAGATCCGGCAGCGGCAGCGGCTGCGCGGCCGGATCGCCTGCCTCGCTGCCGGGGACAATCTGGTGCTGCCCGCGCAGTTGGTCGAGTTTCTCGACCGGCTGCGGGCGCTCGGAGTCGACGAGCGGATCGTCCAGGTCGAACGTGACGGCTGGATCCCGCTGGTCGCGCACTCGCCGGAACGGGCCTCGGAGTGGATCACCCGGAAGTGGGAACAGCTGGTCGACCCCCAGCTCATCGATTTCTATCTCACGCTGGGCGAGGCGCTGGATCGGCCCGATGATCGAAGCCTTGCCGAATTGGCCGACAAGATGGTCGCCTACATCACGCAGATAGTCGATACGCGGGGCGAACACTATCTCAACACCTCCGATATCGAGCCACCTCTGGTCGAACTCCTGGACACACTGGCGTTCGAGACCTGGCCGCCGGCCCGTCGCCTGGCCGAACTACTGGCCGAGCGAGGCTGGAGCGGCTGGACCGAGCTCCGGCAGATGGACCCGCCACGGGACGTTGGAAGGTCCTGATCCGCGCCGGTAGACCGATAGCGGCTGCTTGCGGCCGTGTTTCAGCGCCGGACGCTCGCCGCTGCGTCGCGGGCGGCATCGGCCCGATCGATATCGGCCAGATCGAAACCCTTGGTCTCCCGGGCGACCAGCACCGCGACGGCGGTCACCGCGGCCGCGCCCGCGAGATACAGCGCGATCGGTACCGCCGAATCGAAGACCTCGAGCAGTTTCACGGCGATCACCGGGGCCAGCGAACCGGCGACGATCGAGGTCACCTGGTAGCCCAGCGACACCCCGGAGTACCGCATTCTGGTCGGGAACATCTCCGCCATGACGGCGGGCTGCGGGGCGTACATCCCGGCGTGCGCGATCAGGCCGAGCATGATCGCGGCCGTGATGATCCAGCCGTTGCCCGTGTCCATCATCGGGAAGGCGAAGAAACCCCAGGCGCCGGCCGCGACGGTACCGGCCAGGTAGACCGGTCGGCGGCCGATCCGGTCGGCCAGGGTACCGGCCAGCGGAATCGCCGCGAAGTGCACCGCGTGCGCGGCGAGCAGCCACCACAGGATGTCGTCCGTGGCCATACCCTCGCGCACCTTCAGATATGTGATGGTGAAGGTGACGACCAGGTAGTACATGATGTTCTCGCCGAAGCGCAGGCCCATCGCGGTGAACACGCCCCGCGGATACCGTTTCAATACTTCTACGGCGCTGAACGACGAGGACCGCACCTGTTCGGCTTCGCGTTGCGCGGCGGTGAAGATCGGCGCGTCGCTCACCTTGGTGCGCACGTAGTAGCCGATCAGCACGACCACCGCCGACAACCAGAACGCGATCCGCCAGCCCCACGAGAGGAAGGCGTCGTCGGACAGGGTCGCGGTGAGGGCCAGCAGCACCAGGGTGGCCAGCAGGTTCCCGCCCGGCACGCCCGCCTGCGGCCAGCTCGCCCAGAAACCGCGACTCCGGTTCGGGCTGTGCTCGGCCACCAGCAGCACCGCGCCGCCCCATTCCCCGCCGACCGCGAAACCCTGTAGGAACCGCAGCGCCACCAGCAGCGCCGGCGCCGCGTAACCGATCTGGCCGTAGGTCGGCAGACAGCCCATCAGGAAGGTCGCCGCACCCACCAGGATCAGGCTGAACTGCAGGAGGCGTTTGCGCCCGTAGCGGTCGCCGAAATGGCCGAACACGATCCCGCCGAGCGGGCGGGCCGCGAAACCCACGGCATAGGTGAGGAAGGCTTTGAGGATCGCGTCGAGTTCGCTGTCGGACTCGGGGAAGAAGATCTTGCTGAACACCAGCGTCGCGGCCGTGCCGTAGAGAAAGAATTCGTACCACTCGACCACGGTCCCCGCCATCGAGGCGGCGACCACCCGGCGCAACCCGGACCGATCCGGTGGCGCGGCCCCGTCGGCTTTCTCGGACCTGTCCACCACACTCATCGCCGACTCCTCACACGCTCCGGCCCCGGCGGCGGGGCCACACGGAGTATTACCCGGCTGCGGTCACGGTATCGGCGGTTTCGCGAGGTTGATCGAGGGGCGCCCGACCCGGCGGTGGCGCCGTCCGAGACCGGCTGCGGCCGACCCGTGGTCACGCACCCGCCGCCACGGTCACGCGGCGGGTGCGGTCGCGGTGGGCCGTCTCACCGGGCCAGTTGCAGGACGAGCGTGGCGACTACCGGAGCGAGATAGAGCAGCGGGAACACTGCGGTGTTGTACGAGCGTGCCCGCAGTGCGGTCGCGGTCGCGCCGAGGAAGTAGACGATCAGGCCGACGGCCGCGGCCACACCGAGCACGGGTACGGCGAAACCGGCGAGCAATCCCAGCGCCCCGGCGCTCTTGGCCAGTGCCAGCCAGTTCCACCACGACCGCGGCACACCGTACTGTTCGAGCGATTCGACCACGAACTGCTTCTTCGCGAACAGCGAGTAACCCGAGAACCCGACCCACAGGGCAGTCAGTACCGCGACGATGTAATAGGCGACGTTCATGACGAACCTTTTCTCTCCGGCCGGTGCGATCCCGGCGAATACTGCATCGACGACGCGGGCGGCCCGGGTGTGACATCGGGAGGGGCGGAGCGGAGGAGCAGGGACGATCCGGCCGCACGACGGTCCCGACCCGCGGGGCCGTAGGCGATGGAAATGGACCCGTCCGCCCTAGGCTTATCCGTATGGCCTCACTTTCCGACCCCAAGGTGCGTGAATTCCTCAGTTACGGAACCCGAACCGCCAAAGTGGCGTTCACCGCGAGCGACGGGCGTCCGCTGGTGACGCCGGTGTGGTTCCTGCTCGACGGCGACGAGATCGTCTTCAACACCGGCAAGGAGACCGCCAAGGGGAAAGCGTTGCAGCGCGACCCCCGGATCGCGATGGTGGTGGACCTCGAGGAGCCGCCCTATGCGGCCGTGCAGATCCAGGGCACGGTCACCCTGTCCGAGGATCCGGCCGAGTTGTTGCGGTCGGCGACCGCGCTCGGCGGGCGCTATATGGGTACGGCCCGCGCCGACGAGTTCGGCCGGCGTAACGGTGTGCCGGGTGAACTCCTGGTCCGGGTACAGCCGACCAAGATCATCGCTTTCTTCGACGCCGTGGGGAGCTGATCGCGGCGGTCGGACCGGCCGTGGCTCGCCCGCGTCCCGTCGGCGCCGCACCCGGGGACGCGGTGCCCGGCACCGGCCGGCGGCTGCCGCGCGGGCCCGGGCCGGGTACGGGCGGCCGGTCCGGCATCGGCCGGTGCCTACACTCCACGCATGACTGTGCACTTCATCGGAGCCGGGCCCGGCGCCGCGGATCTGCTGACGGTGCGCGCGGTGGAATTGTTGCGGCGGTGTCCGGTCTGCCTGTACCCGGGCACATATCTGGATCCCGAGGTGCTCGCTCACTGCGCCCCGGCCACCGAACTCATCGATACCCAGCGGCTCGACCTGGACGAGATCACGGCGCATATGGTGCGCGCCACAGCGGCGGGTCACGAGGTGGCCCGGTTGTGTTCGGGTGATCCGTCTCTCTACTCCGCCCTGACCGAACAGACGCACCGGCTCGATGCCGCCGGCGTGCCGTGGGATATCACCCCCGGCGTCCCCGCCTACGCCGCCGCGGCGGCGCTGCTGGGTACGGAGTTGACCGTTCCCGAGGTCGCGCAGTCGGTGGTGCTCACCCGGACGCGGGCACGGTCGACGGCGATGCCGGAGACCGAAGCGCTGGCGGGGTTCGCGCGCACCCGGGCCACGCTGGTGCTGCACCTGGCGATCACCCGTATCCGGCAGCTCGCGCTGGAACTCGTCGCGGACTACGGCCCGGACTGCCCGGCCGCGGTGGTCTATCGCGCGAGTCAACCGGACCAGATCGTGTTACGCGGCACATTGGCCGATATCGCGGATCGGGCCGAGGCGGCGGGGCTGTCCAGGGCGGCGGTGATCCTGGTCGGACGGGCGCTGGCGACCGGCATCGACTGTGCGCAATCGCACCTCTACGACCCGGCGCGTGACCGCAGTCACCTGGGCGGATGAGGAAGGGGCGGCCCGACCGCCCGGGGGACCCCGGAAACCGCCCGCTGACCGGTGGCACCGTCGTCGAACCCGGTTGGTGACACGGCTGTGCTTCGGTAGATTGGGTCGGTGATCAGGAGTCGACGCCCGGGTGCGATGGCACGGTGGCATGGGGCACCGGGTGTGCCGGGTGGTACGGGGCGCCCGATGTAACGGCTCCGGCTTCACAAACGGATAACTCCGATGGACATTTTTGCCTGAGCAAACGAGAAGTGGGCCTGGAACCGCGGTTGCCGCGCTGTCGGCGGTGCGTGTCGCAATCCGGGTGTTGACGGGAAGCGCACGCGTGCGTTCCGGAAGCGAGGTTAGGGTTGGACCGGCTGGACAACGGCGGGAACGGTACGGACAGTGGCGCAGCAGCCACGGACGGGAGCCTGTTCCCCCTGTCGCCCGCACAGCTGGGCATCTGGTATGCGCAGCACTTGGACCCACAGGTTCCGATCAATATCGCGCATTACGTCGAGCTGCACGGTGAGCTCCATGTCGACACCCTGACCCGGGCGGTCCTGGATGCCTTCCTCGAGATGGGGTCCACCTTCCTGCGCATCGTCGAACGGGACGGCGAGCCGCTGCAGTGGGTGGACTACTCGATCGCCGATCACGAGGGCGTCACCTATATCGACCTGCGCGATGCCGACGATCCGGTCGCGGCCGCCCAGGAGTGGATGCACAGCGAGTACAGCCGTCCCCTGAAGCTGACCGAGGACCGGCTGTCGGTCTCCTACGCCCTGCAGTTGGGCGACGAGCACTGGTACTGGTATTCGCGCGTCCACCACATCGCGATCGACGGTTTCGGCGCGATGACCGCCGTGAACCGGATCGCCGAGCTCTACACGGCCTACCGCAACGGGACCGAGCCGGCCGCGTCCAAAGCGGTGTCGCTGGGCACGCTGTACGAGCAGGAAATCACCTATCGCGGCAGCACTCGGTTCGAATCGGACAAAGAGTACTGGGCCGAACGCGTCCCGGACCCCGAGGCGGGCACCGGCCTCACCGGCCGGACCGCTGCGCCGGCCGCCCGCAAGGGAGTGCGCCGCGCGGCGCTGACCGAGGACCGGCAGGCCGTGCTCGACGCGGCCCTGTCCCGCCGCGATTCCACCTCGGCCCAGGAACTGCTCGCCGCCTTCGCCGCCTATCTCGCGCAGTGCACGGGCACCCGGGAAGTGAGCTTGAGCCTGCCCGTCACCGCGCGGGTCACGGCGGCCATGCGCCGCTCGGCCGGCGTGTTGTCGAATATCGTTCCACTGCGGTTGCGGGTCGGATACGACACCACGGTCGCGGAGCTGCTGCGGCAGGTTCAGGTGGAAGTGGCCGGGGCCCTGCGGCACCAGCGCTACCGGAGCGAGGATATCCGCCGCGACGCGGACGCGATCACCACGTCCTTCGGCCCGCTGGTCAACATCATGCTGTTCGACGACGAGATCGTCCTCGGTGACATGGTCGGCACCCTGCAGGTGCTGACCACCGGTAGCATCGGCGACCTCAGCGTCAACCTCTATCAGTCGATGCGTGGCGCCCGGTTGCATCTCGACTTCGAGTACAACCCCAACCTGTACACGACCGCCGAGGCCGACGGGCACCACACGCGTTTCCTGGAGTTCTTCGACCGCTTTCTCGCGGCCGGAACCGATACGCCGGTGTGGGAACTGGACCTCACCACCGCGGCCGAACGCTCCCGAATGCTGGAGGAGTGGAACGATTCGGCGCGGGCGGTACCGAGCGTCACCTTGCCGGACCTGCTCGCCGAGCAGGCTGCGCGTACGCCCGACGCGATCGCCGTTGCCGCCGAGGGCCGGGCGCTCACCTATGCCGAGTTCACCGGCCGGGTCAATCGGCTGGCGCGCCATCTGATCGAGGCCGGGGTGGGTCCGGAAATACCGGTGGCGATCGCGATGCGCCGGTCGGTAGAGTTGGTGGTGGCCATCCATGCGGTCGTCGCCGCGGGTGGTGCCTATGTACCGCTGGATCTCGACCATCCGGCCGAGCGCATCGACTATGTGCTCGATACCGCCGCGCCGCTGTGTGTACTGACCAGCAGTGCGGACCCGTTCGACACGCAGCGTCCGGTGGTGGTGGTCGACGAGGTCGATCTGGCCGGCTATGCGGATACGGCGCTGTCGGACGCGGATCGGCGCGAGCCGCTGCGCGGAACGAACCTGGCGTATGTGATCTTCACATCGGGTTCGACGGGTCGTCCCAAGGGTGTGGCCGTCTCGCATTCGGCGATCGTGAATCAGGTCGCGTGGATGCTGGCGCAGTACCCGCTGGGCGCAGACGATGTGTATCTGCAGAAGACCGCGACGACGTTCGACGTGTCTTTGTGGGGGTATTTCCTGCCGTTGGCGGCGGGTGCGCGTCTGTTCGTGGCGTCCCCGGATGGTCACCGGGATACCGAATATTTGGCGCGCACGATCGCTGAGCAGCAGGTCACGGTCACCGATTTCGTGCCGTCGATGCTGGGTGTGTTCGCCGCGCATACTCGGGCGGAAGCCATCCGCAGCCTGGAGCATGTGTTCGTGATCGGTGAGGCGTTGCCGCCGGAGACGGTGTCGGCGATGCATGCGATTTCGGGTGCGGCTGTGCACAACTTGTATGGTCCGACCTCGGTGTGCCGGAGTGGAACAGCCGTGTGTATGTGTTGGATTCGCGGTTGCGGCCGGTTCCCGAGGGTGTCACGGGTGAGTTGTATCTCGCGGGTGATCAGTTGGCGCGGGGTTATGTGACCCGTCCGGATCTGAGTTCGGACCGTTTCGTCGCGAGTCCGTTCGATGCCGGTCGGCGGATGTATCGGACCGGTGACCTGGTGCGGTGGAGCCGGGCCGAGGTCGAGGGCCGGATCGAACCGGTGCTGGAGTATTTGGGTCGTACCGATTTCCA
>NZ_JOAJ01000014.1 GCF_000720425.1 Nocardia rhamnosiphila NBRC 108938
TCGGTGAGCGGTCGCGGTTGTTCGGGTTGGCTCGGTCGAGTTGGGCGGATTATGATCGTTCGTTGATCAGTGCGGGTGGCGGCGTCTACGACCGCACCGTGAAATCGGTGCCCATCAGTCCGCAGGCCCGGGCGGCGCTCGGGCTGCCCGACGATGTGGTGAAACTTTCCCCACCCGAATTGATCCGCGCCATTCTGCTCGCCCCGGTGCAATTGCTCTGGAACGGCGGTATCGGTACCTATATCAAGGCGAGTTCGGAAACGAACGCCGACGCCGGTGATAAATCGAACGACGCGGTTCGCGTGAATGCCGACCAGCTTCGGGTGAAGGTGGTCGGTGAGGGCGGAAACCTCGGTGTGACGGCGCTGGGGCGTATCGAGTTCTGCCGTAACGGCGGGAAGATGAACACCGACGCGCTGGATAATTCCGCGGGGGTGGATTGCTCCGATCACGAGGTGAATACGCAGATGGTGCTGCAGGACAATGTGTCCCAGAACTATGTGATGGGCATATCCCGGGCGGAGTCGGCGCGGATGCTCAATGTGCACCGGCGTCTCATCGAAGAACTCGAGACCGAGCGCGGACTCGATCGGGGTCTGGAGGCGCTGCCCACCGACGCCGTCCTCAAGCGCCGGCTCGAGGAGGGCACCGGGCTCGCCTCGCCCGAACTCGCGAATCTGCTGGCCCATGTGAAATTGGCGCTGAAAGCGGACCTGCTGGCCGGCGATCTGCCCGACAGCGCGTTCTTCGCCGCCCGGCTGCCGGAATACTTCCCGACCCCGCTGCGGGAACGGTTCGGTGTGGCGATCAAGAAACATCGCCTGCGCCGGGAGATCGTCACCACCATGATCGCCAACGAGGTGGTGGACTACGGCGGCGTCACCTACACATTCCGGCTGGGCGAAGAGATCGGCGCCACCGCGACCGATACCGTCCGGGCCTTCGCCGCCGTCACCGATATCTTCGGCCTGCACGATATCTGGGACCGGATCCGGGCCGCCGATACGACAGTGGGCGTCCGCGACCAGCTCGAACTGGAGACCAAACGGACCCTGGACCGGGCGTCCCGCTGGCTGCTGACCAACCGGCCCCAGCCCATCGCCGTCGGCGCCGAGATCAACCGGTATCGGGTGGGTGTGCGCGAACTCGCGCCGAAGGTGCCGGGCTGGTTGCGTGGTCACCACGTCACCACGCTCACCGATCAGGCCGCCGACCTCGTCGCGCACGGGGCGCCGCTGGATCTCGCGACCGAGGTCTTCGCCCTGTTGCATCTGTTCCCGCTGCTCGACGTCATCGATATCGCCGATATCACCGACCGCTCCGGTGAGGAGGTCGGCGCGCTGTACTACGCGCTGAACGAGCATCTGAAGATCGACTGGCTGCTGGAGGCGGTCAGCCATCTGGAACGCGGCGACCGCTGGCACGCGCTGGCCCGGCTCGCCCTGCGCGACGATATGTACAGCTCGCTGCGGTCGCTCACCCTCGATGTCCTCTCCGGTGGCGACCCCGAGGAGAGCGCGGACGAGAAGATTGCATACTGGGAGTCCAAGAATCAGTCCCGGCTCGGCCGTTCCCGCGCGGCGCTGGCGGAACTGTTCGAGTCCGGAACCCACGATCTCGCCACGCTGTCGGTTGCGGCGCGGCAGGTGCGCAGCATGGTGAGTGGGGTGGGCGCCCAATCGGAGGTACCACGGTGACGAACGCTGTTCCCCGCAACGGAGCGAGTCCGGATGTGGAGGTACCCGCTGCGGCTTCGCCGCGGCGGTTCCACACCGCTGTGCACGTGCGCTGGTCCGATATGGACGTTTTCCAGCACGTCAACCACGCCCGGATGGTGACGCTGCTGGAGGAGGCGCGTATCCCCTGGCTGTTCGATGACGATCGGCCGACCGTCGGATTGCGCGACGGCTGCGTGCTCGCGGACCTGCACGTGAAATATCGGGGGCAGTTGCGGCACGAGGACACGCCGCTGGATATCGCCATGTGGATCGAACAGTTGCGGGCGGTCGATTTCACCGTCGCCTACGAGGTCCGGGCGGCGGGTTCCCCGCCCGACTCGCCCGCCGCGGTCACCGCGACCACGCAGCTGGCGGCGTTCGATATCCGAACCCAGCGGCTGCGCCGGCTCACCGGTCCCGAACGCGACTATCTCGCCCAGTGGCTGGCCGCATGAGCGGTAGTGCGATACCTTCCCTGCGCTTCGTCCTCCGCGTCAGTGTGTCGACCGGTCGACGGCGCTCGCTCATGCTCGATGGACACGGCATGAGCGGGTCGGCGGTACCGGTCCGATCGTGACGACCGACCAGCGGGTCCTGTCCGTACCGGACCCGGCAGAACGCGAGAACCTGGCCACCTTCCTCACCCGCGCACAGCGCCTCGATCCGGCGGTGGTGGTGCGGATGCGGCGGCGCGGCACCGGGTTGGTGGCCGCCTGGGTCGCCACCGGCTTCGAAGCGCTGGCGACCCGCACGATCGCCGCCGAGCTGGCCGCCGACGATGTGACGGTCGGTGTGGACACCGTGCTGACCGGACTGTCCACGCCGGGCCCGATCGATCTCGGTTACTCGCTCGATTCGGCATGGCGGGGCGCGCTGCCGCCGGACAGCGGTTTCGGGCATATCGACGATCTGCCCGCCCGCACCCTGGTCGAACTCGCCGAACGCGGAGCCGACCTGGCGAAGGAACACGGCTCCGGGCACGGGCCACCCGCGTCGCTGCTCGATCAGACCGTGCTGACCGTCTCCGCGGCGCAGGTACGGGTACAGGTGCCGATGCGGGTGGTCTTCGCCCTCACCGCCATGGACTTCATCCCGCACGCGGGAGAACGAGCGGATTCCGAGCGGATTCCGCCCGGTGAGCTGGTCCGGGTGCGCGCGAGTAATACCTGGCTGCGATTGGACGCGCGCTACGGTTCGGTCGCCCGCCGGCGAACCGGGGGGCTCTCACTGACCCCGGCGGCGGGAGCCTGAGACCGCTGCGCCCGGCCGCAGTGCCGTCGCGGCGTCAGGCCGCACCCTCGCCGAGGTATTGCAGCCAGACCGGGTCCAGTTCGTTGACCGTGGACAGCAGACGCCAATGCGGCCCCTTCGGGGATATCAGGGGTGCGCGCAGCGTCCAGCCCAGTTCGCTGAGCAGTTTGTCGGCCTTGCGATGGTTACAGGGTGCGCAGCTGGCCACACAGTTCTCCCAGCTGTGTTCGCCGCCGCGGCTGCGCGGGACGACGTGATCGATGGTTTCGGCCTTGCTCCCGCAGTAGCCGCAGCGGTAGCGGTCCCGCTGCATGAGTGCCGCCCGGGTCATCGGGACGCGGGCACGGTAGGGAACCCGGACATAGGTGCGCAACCGGATGACCGAGGGAATAGCGACTGCGGCGCCGGCCGAATGCAGGACGGGACCGGTCGGGTCGTGGTGTACGGCGTCGGCCTTGTCGCAGACCAGCAGCACGATCGCGCGGCGGGCGGTGAGCGCGGTGAGCGGTTCGTAGGTGGCGTTGAGAAGCAGGACGCGGCGCTTCAGCCAGCTGATCGGCTGCGGCACGGCGAGGTGTGGAGCGGAATCGCTCCCGTCCAGGGAATCGGAACGAGCGGCGGTGTGCCGGTCGACCGTGTGATCGGACAGCAGTTGCAGCGGAGGAGCCCCCGACCCACGAGCGTGGACGTCGGCGGGCTTCAGTTGTCGGTGGCGTATCGCCTCCGGTGATCGGGCGCCGGTCCGTTGCTTCATGTCGACCCCAAATTCTGCGTTTCAAGATCATGTGGTATCTCGGCGAGACAAAACCCAGTTGACCATGGAAAGCCCCGCAGCGCACGGTTATTTTGCACAATGGCCGGTTAACTGTCGCTGAAGCGACCCCCTCGGGCCACAGAGCCCGAAACACCAGGTGCGAGCGGTCGCACCGGCCGCGGAGCCGGCGAATCTGCGAACCCGTGCGGGCGCGGGCACAATGGACGGCGCATCCGGCGAAACGAGAGGGTTCATGACTTCGGGTAATACGGCTTCGGGCACTCCGGCGGGCGAACAGGCCACACACTCCTTCTACGAGGCCGTCGGCGGGGCGGACACCTTCCACCGGCTGGTGGCCGTTTTCTATCGCGAGGTCGCCGCCGACGAAGTACTACGCCCCATGTACCCGGAAGAAGACCTGGGCCCGGCCGAGCGCCGGCTGCGCATGTTCCTCGAGCAGTACTGGGGCGGCCCTCGCACCTATTCCGACGAACGCGGCCATCCGCGCCTGCGCATGCGGCATATGCCGTTCCAGATCGGTCCGGTACAGCGGGACGCCTGGTTGCGCTGTATGCGCATCGCGGTTGCCGAGATCGAGCCGGAAGCCTTGGACGACGAGCATCGGCGCCGGCTGCTGGACTATTTGGAGATGGCGGCGAACTCGCTGGTCAACTCGGCTTGGTGAGATCGGCGGCGGTGGTGCACCCGGTCGGTGCGAGTCGCGCACGGGGTCATGACGGTGGGGATGCCGGCTCGGTCGTGGGGTCGGGATGTCGGCTTGCTCGTGGAAGCGAAGATGCGGTCTCGCTCGTGAAGGTGCTGTGTTTTTTGGCGCCGCCTGTGGCGACCCTTCGAGGTGTCTCGTAGGACTCGACGCAGGTGGTTGCGTTGGAGGCGAGGCGTCTGTCGGGTGCGTGACCTCGGGATATGGGGGGTGTTACCGGTGACACGGGCTATCCCTCGGTGAACTACTACAGAGGATCGTCTACCTTTAGGGCGTGAGCATTCTCGAGACGGTGGCGATTTTCGCCGGTATCCCATTGGGGATCTACCTCATAATCGCTGGTTTGTCGTACCTCGGTAAGCCGCTGCCCGGTGAGAAGCCGGTCCACTTCGATATGAGCAAGAAGTGGACGGCCGCCCCGGTGCTGTGGAGTGCCACCGATGAGGTGACCGGTCCCGGTCACTCCTATGACGCCGGTGAGTCGTCGCACGGCTCGCATGTGGCGTTCGATGCCCTCGAGGCACCCAAAGCAGCGTTGATCGGAGGCCGGGCAAGTGGCAAGTACTAAGTGGCCGGCGGTGGTCGAGTCCGAACTGCCGCGTGGATACGCGCTCACCAGCAGCGGCCGGGTCTCCGGGGTGCACGAGGCCGGTGACGTGTTCAAAGAGGCGCCGTTCGACAACAACGAGCGGCTGGCCATGGACAATGTGCTCACTGAGGCCACTCGGGCGACCAAGGTCCGGTTCAACGTGTTCATCGGCGATCTCGGTGTGGATCCCGCGGCCACGGTCGACGCGCTGTTCCCCACCACCCCGGAGGCGGCACGTTCGGTGCTCATCGCCGTCTCCCCGAACGACCACGCCGTGGAGGTCCGCTCCGGGAGGGATGTGGCCGAGCGCGCGAACGACCGGGTGTGCCAGCTCGGGGTCACCGCCGCGTTGAGTTCGCTGCGACAGGGTGAGCTGATCGACGGGCTGATCTCGGCGGTGCGGGTGATGGCCGCCGCCATCGGCCGCTGACACCTTCCGGCCGATGGCCGGGAGCACTCGCAGAGACGACAACGGCGCGTCCACCACTGGTGGACGCGCCGTTCGCTGTTCGGAGCTCAGGAGATATCGAAGGCGCGGGCCCGCAGTGACCTCTCGACCCCCGCTTTACCCTCGCTCACCAGGCGTCGCAGGGCCGGCGGGTGATCGGCGGCGAGGAATTCGTCGGCGCGGGCGACGGCTTCGTCGCTGATATCCCAGGCCGGGTACAGCCCGACCACCACGGTTTGCGCGACCTCACTGGACCGGCGTTCCCAGACCGCGGGGATCTCGTCGAAATACCGCGCCACGAACGGCGCCAGCAGGCTGTCCTGGCCGGCCGGCGCGAAACCGCCGACGATGGAACGGGCGGTGATGTTGGGGACCGAATCGTCGCCGATCACCTTCTCCCACGCCGATTCCTTCACCTGCTGCAGCGGGCGCGCGGTGGCCGCGGTGGCCGCCTGCCGCCGGCCGGCCGCCGTTTCGTCGTTGCGCAGTTCGGCATCGATGGTCGGGGTGTCCGGGCCGTCGGCGTCGATCTCGCCGGCCGCCGCGAGGGCGGTGAGCAACCGCCAGCGCAGGTCGGTGTCGACGGTCAGGCCGGGCAGGCCGACGGCCGCCGGATCGCCATCGAGCAGTTCGCGCAGCACCTCGCTGTGCCAGGCGGACAGTTTGGCGCCGGTGAGAGCGTTGACGAACGCGAGCTGATGATCGGATCCGGGAGCCGCTTCACGCGCCAGCTCCAGGAGCCGGTTCGCGTATTCCGGCCAGCCGGTGGTCTCGGCCCAGGCCGGATCGGCGTAGCTGCGCAGGGTGGTGTTGGCCTGCATGAGCAGCCGCTGCACCACGCCGATCTCGGTTTCCGCGCCGATACCCCGCTGGACCAGCGCGACGAAATCGCGGGCGCGGAACTCGGCCTGCCGGGTCATCTCCCAGGCCGCGGACCAGGCGAGGGTGCGGGGGAGGGGGTCGGCGATATCGGCGATCCGGTTCACCAGCACATCGAGCGAATCGGCATCGAGGCGCACCGAGCAATAGGTGAGATCGTCATCGTTGACCAGCACGAACTTCCCGCGTTCGGTACCGACCAACTCGGGGACCTCGGTGCGCTCGGCGGCGTCCAGGTCGAGTTCCACCCGCCGGGTGCGTACCAGTTTGCCGTCGCGGTCGTCGTAGACGCCGATGGCCAGGCGATGCACGCGCTGTTCCCCGGCGCCGGGCGCCGCACCCTCCTGGACCACCGCGAAGGAGGTGAACGTGCCGTCGGCGCCGACCTCGAAGTCGGGGCGCAGGATATTGAGGCCGGTGGTCTTCAACCACTGGGCGCCCCAGGTGGACAGATCGCGACCCGAGGATTTCTCCAGCGCGGCCAGCAGGTCGTCGAAGGTGGCGTTGCCGTAGGCGTGGTCGGCGAAGTAGGCGCGCAGACCGGCCAGGAACGGTTCCAGCCCGACGTAGGCCACGAGCTGTTTGAGCACGCTCGCGCCCTTGGCGTAGGTGATGCCGTCGAAGTTCACCTCCACCGCCGCCAGGTCGGGGATATCGGCGGCGATCGGGTGGGTGGAGGGCAGCTGATCCTGCCGGTACGCCCACGATTTCTCGACATTGGCGAAGGTGGTCCAGGCGCTGGTGTACTCGGTGGCCTCGGCCTGGCACAGCACCGACGCGAAGGTCGCGAAGGATTCGTTGAGCCACAGGTCGTCCCACCACTTCATGGTGACCAGGTCGCCGAACCACATATGCGCCATCTCGTGCAGTACGGTCTCCGCGCGCCGCTCGTAGGAGGCCCGGGTGACCTTCGACCGGAAGACATAGTCCTCGAGGAAGGTGACCGCGCCCGCGTTCTCCATGGCGCCGGCATTGAACTCCGGGACGAACAGCTGATCGTATTTCCCGAACGCGTACGGGACGCCGAAGTTCTTGTGGTAGAAACCGAAACCCTGCTTGGTCTCGGTGAACAGCCGGTCGGCGTCCATATGTTCGGCCAGCGAGGCGCGGCAGTAGATGCCCAGCGGGATATCACCGTGCTCGTCGGTGTAGGTATCGGTCCATTCGGCGTAGGGACCGGCGATGAGCGCCACGAGGTAGGTGCTCATGAGCGGAGTGGTGGCGAATCGGTGCTTCCCGCCGTCCACAGTGCCGGCGCCGTTGGAGATGACCTTCCAGTCCGCCGGGGCGGTGACCTCGATATCGAAAGTGGCCTTGAGGTCGGGCTGGTCGAAGCAGGCGAACATCCGCTTGGCGTCGGCCGTCTCGAATTGCGAGTACAGATAGACCGTGTCGTCGGCCGGATCGACGAACCGGTGCAGGCCCTCACCGGTGTGGGAGTACTCGCAGTCGGCTTCCACCACGAGTTCGTTGCGCTCGGCGAGGTCGGTGAGGGTGAGGCCGGTGGACTCGTCGTAGCGGTCGATATCGAGCGGGGTGCCGTTGAGCACCGCCGAACGCACTCCCCGGGCGACGATATCGACGAACGTGGACGCACCGGGTTTCGCGGTGAAGGTGACCGTACTGCGGGACAGGAACGTCTGCTCGCCCGGTTTCCCCGCCCCGTCGGTCAGATCGAGGTCGATGCGGTAGTTCTCGACCGAGACGACCTCGGCGCGTTCGATCGCCTGTTCGCGGGTGAGGTTCGGTGCGGACATCGGGCTCCTTCGAGGACACGAGTGCAACGGGCACGGGCGTTGTCCACAATGCCACGCCGGTAAGGTTGCCCGCGCGGGAGTCGATCTCGCCGGCCACACGACCAGGATCGGAGCGATAACGTGAAGCATGTGCACGCCGGAAAGGTGCGCGACCTGTACACCGACGGCGACACGCTGCTCCTGGTCGCCTCGGACCGGGTCTCGGTGTACGACGTCTCGCTGCCCACCCCGATCCCGGACAAGGGCGCCCTGCTGACCCAGCTGTCGAACTGGTGGTTCGAGTATTTCGCCGATATCCCCAACCATGTGCTCTCCGCTACGGATGTGCCGCCGGAGTTCGCGGGCCGGGCCGTGCGGGTGAAGCCGTTGAAGATGGTGCTGGTGGAGTGTGTCGCCCGGGGTTACCTGGTGGGTTCGGGATGGAAGGACTACCAGCGCACCGGTTCGGTCTCGGGGATCAGGCTGCCCGAGGGATTGCGCGAGGGCGACAAACTTCCCGAACCGATCTTCACCCCGACCACCAAAGTGTCCGATACCGGCCACGACGAGCCCATGACCTTCGACGAGGTGGTCGCGCAGGAGGGTGCCGAGGTCGCCGGGCGACTGCGCGACCTCACGCTCGACCTGTACTCCCGGGGCGCGGCCTACGCGGCCGAACGCGGTGTGATCATCGCCGATACGAAGGTCGAATTCGGCTGGGACGGTGATGTCCTCACCCTCGGCGATGAACTCCTGACCTCCGATTCGTCCCGCTTCTGGCCGGCCGCGGAGTGGGAGCCCGGCCGGCCGCAGCGGTCGTTCGACAAGCAGTTCGTCCGGGATTGGGCCACCTCCACCGGCTGGGACAAGGAACCGCCCGGCCCGGAGATCCCGGCCGATATCGTCGCGGCGACCCGCAGCAAGTACGTCGAAGCCTACGAGCTGATCACCGGCCGCAGCTGGGGGTCGCCGGGGGCGTGAGGCGCGGTGCCGGGGCCGGGCCGCTCGTAGCGTGCGGTAGTCGTGTTCGGCTCGGCGCGCTCACGACAAAGCCGGAGCCGGGTCGCTGATTCCGCCTCACCCGTTTTCGAGTGACGTGGGTCACCTACCACAACGGCGTCGAGCGGTCCGCCAGCAGGGCCGGGTCGACCGGTTCGCCGGACAGGATCAGCTCCTTGATCCGGTCACCGACATCCCACACGTTCACGTTCATCCCCGCCAGTACCCGGTGCTGGGGATCGAGCCAGAACGCGACGAATTCCAGGCCGTCGCGGTCACCGCGGACGACCACCTGCTCGTAGTCGCCCGGTGCGGCGAACCCGGTGTACTCCATCCCGAGGTCGTACTGGTCGGTGAAGAAGTAGGGGAGCCGGTCGTAGGACGCGGCGCGGCCGAGCATGGCCGCGGCCGCCACCGCGGGCTGATTCAATGCGTTCGCCCAGTGCTCCACCCGGATACGGCGGCCCAGTACCGGGTGGTCCTGCTCGGCGATATCGCCCACCGCGACGATATTCGGATCGCTACTGGTCAGGCTCGCATCGACCAGGACACCACTCCCGGTCAGCAGACCGGACGCTTCGGCGAGTTCGATATTCGGCCGGGCCCCCACCGCGACCAGGACCGCGTCCGCGCCGAATTCGGTACCGTCCGCGAGCGCGACACCGGTCGCCCGGCCGTCCGCGGTCGTGATCTGCTGGACCCGCGCCCCGAAACGCAGGTCGACCCCGTGGCGGCGGTGCAGTTGCGCGAAGACCTCGCCCATTTCCGGGCCGAGCGCGCCCACCAGGGGCGCGGAGCCGGTTTCGAGGATGGTGACCGCCACATCCGCGGCGCGTGCCGCCGCGGTGACCTCGAGCCCGATCCAGCCCGCCCCGATGACCACCAGGCGCCGGGCGGTGCGGAACAGCTCGATCAGCGCATCCGATTCGCCCAGGGTGCGCAGGGTGTACACACCCTCGGCATCGGCGCCGGGAATGGGCAGGACACGGGACTCCGCGCCCGTGGCCAGCGCGAGCCTGTCGTATTCCAGCGTCGAGCCGTCGGGCAGCGCCACGGTCCGGGTGGCCCGGTCGATCGCGGTGACCTCGGTGCCCAGCCGCAGATCCACATTGTGGTCCCGGTACCAGGCCGCGGTCTCCACGGTGAACTCCTCGACCGGTTTCGTCCCGGCCAGGTACTCCTTGGACAACGGCGGCCGCTCGTACGGCAGTCGATCCTCTCTGCCGATCAGAGTGATGTGCCCGTCGAAATCGTTGTCTCGCAGCGCCCGGGCGACTTTCGCCCCGGCCAGGCCGGCGCCGACGATGACGAAATGCTGCGCAGAGGTCATGGCTGATACTCCCTTGTGGTGGGCGGTTCCAGCGACGATCCGAATCCTCCCGTCAGCCTACAAAAGACAGCACTCGTCTCCGGGCCGGTTCGGGAACGAAAATCCACCGGGCGGGGTTGCTCGTTACAGCGCCTGTGTCCGGTGACCGGCCGGCACTGCGGCGGTAACCGTGGCGGTGGGTGGTATCCGCCGCCGACCTGTGGAGAGGAACGAAACGTGCCCGACTCGGCCGTGAAGAAGGACCTTGCCGAATTCTGGTTCGACCCGCTGTGCCCGTGGTGCTGGATCACCTCCCGATGGATCCTCGAGGTCGCGAAGGTCCGCGATATCGAGACACGGTTCCATGTGATGAGCCTGGCGGTGCTCAACGAGGGGCGCGATCTGCCCCCGGAGTACCAGGAGCTCATGACCTACGCCTGGGGGCCGGTACGGGTGGCCGTCGCCGCGGCCGAGCAGCACGGCGAGGAGATCCTGTCGCCCCTGTACACCGCGCTGGGGACCCGGTTCCACAATCGCCGCGCCGAGTTCGAGCGCGAGGACGACCGCCTGGGCACTTTCGCCGCGATCGTGGCGGACGCGCTCGCGGAGATCGGGCTGCCTGCCGAACTCTCGGCCGCTGCCGAGAGCAGTGAATACGACGAGGCGCTGCGCAAGAGCCACCACGCCGGGATGGACAAGGTCGGCCCGGATGTCGGCACGCCGACCATCCACGTCAACGGGGTCGCGTTCTTCGGCCCGGTGCTCTCCCGTATCCCGCGCGGTGAGGAAGCGGGCAAACTGTGGGATGCCGTGGTGACGCTGGCGGCCTACCCGCACTTCTTCGAACTCAAGCGCACCCGGGACGAGAGCCCGGAATTCGACTGAGCCGCGGGGTTGCGGTTTCCGACCGGAAGCCGCAACCCACCCGGATCAGCGCGGCGCTTTCGACAGCGCGACCGCGTCGCCGCCGTACCCGGGAGGCGGTGGCTGCCCGGGCAGCGGGCCGAACCGCGGCGGGGCCGGGTCGGGCCGCCAGAACAGCTTCCCGTGCCGGCTGCGATCACGCAGCGCCCACATGCGCCAGGTGAGCACGGGATGCGAGGCCATCGCATTGACCATCCAGACGAAGAACCCGCGTTCCTGGGCCGCGCGGTCGGCCATCTCGTCGAACCCCACCACCGAGTTCAGGTACTTTCCGGCCGCCAGGGTGCCCATCGCGGCGGGTGCCCCTTGCGGCCGATGGCAGTAACCGTGGTTGTCGGCGGTGTACTCCTGGGCGCGGATCAGCGAGTTGCCCAGCACCGGCAGGAACGGCACCAGGAACATGCCGAGCTGCCGCCAGTACGAGGCGTGGCCGGCCGCGATATGGCCCACTTCGTGACCGATGATGAACGCCAGGGCGTCCGGTTCCCGGGCGGCGCCGCTGATCTCGAACAGATCGCTGTAGACCACCACGTAACGGCGGAAACCGTGTCCCGAGGCGAAGGCGTTGATCCGGCCGTTGCCCAGCACGACGTAGGCATCCGGGGCATTGGCCATACCGAAGCGGGCCGCGGCCTCCTGCACCATCCGGTAGCCCTCGGGGAACTGGGAAGGGGACATCTTCACCCCGTTGACCCGCTGGGATGACAGGTTGACGCCGCGACCGAACCAGAGCAGCAGCGGCGCCGCCACCAGGAGCAGGATGTACTGGTTGACCAGCCCGAGGAACAGCAGCAGGAAAGCCAGCAGATACGAGCCGACGGTGAGCAGTATCACCACGACCAGCAGCGGGATCTCCCAGCTGTGCCGGGCGGGCATCCCGAACGGCGACAGCCCGCGGGGCTCGTGCCGCGGCACCGGCGGTGGGGGATACCCGCCCGGGAGCGGGACGGAGGAGGCGGGGCGGTCGGTGAGCCACGGGTAGGGCCCGGGCTCCGGTGTACTCGCGGACCAGGCGGCGCCGGGGCCGGATCCGGACGGCTGCTGAGGGTCGTGCGGCTGCATACCCACGACTCTAAGCAGTGAGCCGGTGACACCGCCCGCCGTCGGCGTCCGGTTACGGGCCTGACAGAATCGCAGCCATGCGCGTATACCTGGGTGCCGATCACGCTGGTTTCGAATTGAAGAACGCCGTCAAGGACCACCTGGAAAAGGCCGGTCACGAGGTCGTCGACTGCGGCGCCCTCGTCTACGACGCGCTCGACGACTATCCCGCCTTCTGCATCGAGGCGGCCCGCCGCACCGTCGCCGACCCGGGCAGCCTGGGACTGGTCTTCGGGGGGAGCGGTAACGGCGAGCAGATCGCCGCGAACAAGGTGCCGGGTGCGCGGTGCGCCCTGGCCTGGAGCGTCGAAACCGCACGCTTGGCCCGCGAACACAACAACGCGCAGTTGATCGGTATCGGTGGCCGGATGCACTCGCGCGACGAAGCCCTCGCGATCGTGGACGCCTTCATCGAGACCCCGTGGTCCGACGAGGAGCGGCATCAGCGCCGGATCGATATCCTCGCCGACTACGAGAAGTCCGGCGAACCGCCGGCGCTGCCCGCCAACTGATCCATCGGGCAGGCGAGTAGTCGGGTGCCGGAAGGTCACACTCTGCACCGCCTCGCCCGCCGGCACGAACAGCGGCTGGCCGGCGCGGTGGTGCGGGTGACGAGCCCGCAGGGGAAGTTCGCGACGGGAGCCGCCCGGGTCGACGGCCGGATTCTCGTCCGCTCCCAGGCGTGGGGCAAACATCTGCTCCACGAATACGAGGGTGAGCTGTACGTGCACATCCACCTGGGGTTGTACGGCGCCTTCAGCGAATCGGAGCTGCCGATGCCCGAGCCGGTGGGGCAGGTCCGGATGCGGCTCACCGGACCGGGCCGCGACGGCCGCGGGTTCGGCACCGACCTGCGCGGGCCCACCGCCTGCGAGATCCTCACCCCGCCGGAGACCGAGGCGCTCATCGCCCGCCTCGGACCCGACCCGCTGCGCCCGGACGCCGACCCGGACCGGGCGTGGGCGCGGATCCGCCGCTCACGGCGCAGTATCGGATCCTTGCTGATGGATCAGCGGGTGATCGCCGGAGTGGGCAATGTGTATCGCGCGGAAATACTTTTCCGGCACGGTATCTCCCCGCAACGCCCGGGCGCCGAACTGACCGCCGCGCAGTGGTCGGCGCTGTGGGCCGACCTGGTCGACCTGATGCGGGTGGGCGTGCGCCGCGGGAAGATGCATGTGGTGCGGCCGGAGCACGATCACGGGGCGCCCTCCTATGCCGCGGACCGGCCGCGCACCTATGTCTACCGCCGGGCAGGAGAACCCTGCCGGTGCTGTAGCGGGCCGGTGCGGCATACGGTGCTGGAGGGCCGGAACCTGTTCTGGTGCGCGCAGTGCCAACCCGCCTGAACCGCGCCGCTCAGCCCGCGACGGCCGTGCCGGTGTCGAGCGTTTCGGCCCCGGCGTAGCGGCGCCCGCCCGCGGTTTTCGCCGAGTACATCGCCTGATCGGCCCGGCGCAGCAGTTCGGCCAGTTCGCTGCGGTCCTGTGGCGGGGCATAGGTGGTGCCGACGCTGGCCGAGACCGGTACCGGCCCCACCGACGACCACACCGAATCGTTCAGCGCGTGCACGATGGCGTGCGCCAGTTCGGTGACGCGGTTGTCGGCCATCCCGGCCGCCAGCACGAATTCGTCCCCGCCGTAGCGGCACACCACCGCCCCCGGTGGCGCCACCTCCCGCAGCCGCTTGGCCAGTTCGACCAGCACCTCGTCGCCCACCGCGTGACCGTAGCTGTCGTTGATCTGCTTGAACCGGTCCAGATCCACCACCAGCAAACCCACCCCGCGGTCGGCCTGTTCGGCCATCATGCGTACCCGCTTGCGCAGCAGGGTGCGGTTGGCCAGCCCGGTCAGCGCGTCATGGGTGGCCTCGTGTTCGAGCCGCTGCTGCAGCGCGGCGAACTCGCGGACCCGCTGGGTGGCCTCGTCGGAGAGGTTCTTCTTCTGCTGGGCCAGGGCCAGCTCTTGGAGCGCCTGGGCATAGCTGTCGATGGCCTGGCTGGCCACCAACGGCCATCGGGTCGCCACCAGGGAGCCGCGCGGGCCGGCCGGAAAGCCGAGCAGGGTGCGCGTGACCAGCGCGAGCATCCGGACCTGCTGGAGCGGTTCGGCGCAGAGCCGGGCGCCGAGCCGGCGGGCCGCGCGAATCGGGAAGGGATCGGAAACGGTGAGGTCCAGGAGTTGCTCGAGGATTTCGACGAGTACGGGTTCGATATCGGCGGCGGTGATATCGGCGTCGGGCTGGGCGCCGGCGGCCAGCGCCCACTCACGTGCCGTGGAACGGACGGGTGGCCGGATCTCAGTGGTCATATCGACCACCGGCGGCGGCGGAGCTCACGCCGCGGATCAGGGTCCGCCGCGTCGGTACCGGGCTGGGCCGGCTCTGTCGTACTGCTATGCGGATGGTCCACCTTGTCGGGTGCACGCTACCGCCCCCTTTCCAGATACCCCGTCCGGCAAGAAGATCGTAGCAAGATGGTGGAACCCGCCGACCTGCGTTCTAGAACAAGTTCCGGGGCCCCGGTACAACAGTGATCTCTGCCCCTATCGTCGCGGAATCGCTTGCGTTACACACCTTTGCAGAAATATCCGTGCCGCGCCCGGTCCGGCGAGCGGCCCCGGGGGACCCCGGAATGCGTCTTTCCCGCTATTGGTAAGTCGGCGGAGCGCACGCGGGCCCGGCGCCACCGGTGATTTCTGGGCCGGTGAGGGGCTGATTGGCGAAATGAAACCACGATTGGGTAGAGTCGCTGTGCACACGATATCGTGGCGATCCCATGGATGTCGTATGCATGCGGGTGTAGTTCAATGGTAGAACCTCAGCCTTCCAAGCTGATGGTGCGGGTTCGATTCCCGTCACCCGCTCACACGAAGGCCCTGCCGTCAGGGCTGGTGCCGCCGGTTCGAGGGGGAACCGCCACGGTGGCCGCGCCGACAACCGAACCGAGCGCCGGTGCGGCCGCGAGGGCGTCGGAGGCCGGTACGCGTTGCCTATCTGTTGTTCCTCTTTTATCGGCCGCCGGAGCGGATCGGGCATTTCCTACCCACCGGATGCCGGGAAGACGGCCGTCGGCCGGCCGGACCGGAATTGCTGTGCCCCTGACGTTGTGGTCACCGCCGAGCGGTGAGCGCGCCCGGACCGGGTGCCGGTGTCACCGGACGGGCCGGCCCGGCCTTGCGCAGACGGTCTTCCCCCCCAGGACGACCGTGTCGATGCAGCGCTGCTGCGTGGTTTGCCTTCGCCGTGAATGCGTGGCATCTTGTTCTCGTTCGAACGTCCCCGGGCGACGGGGACGGGAGAACACGGTGAGATCCGGCCGGTATGGACATCGGTTCGGTCGCACGGGCCCGATCGGGTACGATCGAGCGGAGCGAGAGTCAGTTCGACCAGCGGTTTTCTGGCATATGGGCAGGTCCCGTACTACTGAAGAGCCGTCGTCCGAGAGCTGATGGTGCGGGTTGGATTCCGTCACCCGTTCCGGACCGGTGCTCGTTTCCCTCCGGGGAGAGTACGGGGTGTGGCGCAGCTTGGTAGCGCACCCGCTTTGGGAGCGGGTGGTCGCAGGTTCAAATCCTGTCACCCCGACAAATGTTCGTTCGCGCCGCCGCGCGCCGCTGATCCGTCCCTCAGATTCGTGACCGTGACGGCTGTTTGCCGTCGTTCACCGCGCTCTGCTGACCGGCGCGGGGAAGCCCGATCTCCACATCCGGCGCCGGGAGTTCCGCGCGGCGCCCGAAGGCCTGGTCGATCAATTCGGACGCGGCCCGGGTGACGATCAGCCGCGCGATGGCCAGGTCGGTCTCCAGTTTGGTGCGGTCCTTGGGGTTTCGTTCCGATAGCTCGTAGGCGCGGCTCGCCAGTACGTAGAAGATCTCGGCGGCGTAGCGGTCGGCGATGCGGTCGCAGTCCGAGCGCATACGTTCGACCAGATGGAAGGTGGCGGCGGCGGGCAGACCGGCGTCGGTGAGCCGGGTGGCCAGATCACTGCAGCGCGGGTTGGTGACCCGGTACACGTCGAAGGGGTCGTCACTGGCGGCCAGTGCCTGCTGGACGTATTCGGGAAGTTCGTGGACCGGCTCTTCGGGCTCGGGCTTCGCCGGGGCCGGGGCCTGCCGTCCGGGTGTGCTGACGGTCTGATCGGTGACACCCAGCACGTCCCCGAGACCGTCACCGCGGTCCCAGGCGGCCAGGAGTTCCCGGATACCGTTCAGTTTCATACCCCGGCCGAGCAGACGGCTGATTGTCTGCAACCGGTTGAGGTGGTCCGAGCCGTAGTAGCCGATCCGGCCCCGGACGTCGGGCGAGGGCAGCAGCCCACGCTCGTGGTACACGCGGACACTGCGCACGGTGGTTTCGGCAGCCCGCGCCAGCTCGTCGATCGTGTACTCGGATTCGCCAGCCATACGTATAGGAAACCATAATCGGGCCCGTAGATAAACGGTCCGTAACCAAACGAACCGCTGAGCAGCGGCTAAAAGATGTGAAAAACATGTCAACGTCCCGTTACCTAACGGCATGAGACCTTGCCTGAAGGGCCTTCCGTGCTCTAACGTGCGTGATACAGCTGACATCAGCTGGTTTCCGGGGACTGTTGAGCAGCCCTGACGTTCCGCCCGACCAACGGGACACGTATCGGTTTCCCCCGGCGTGCCCTCGGCAGTTCCGGAGACGGTTATGAGCACAATGCGAGTTCGTTCCCTGAGCGTGGTTACACCCCGCGCCACCACTACTTCCCGGCTTCCCGCGACGCCGCTGCCGGCGCCTGCGAAATCGGCGCAGCGGCCGCCGTGCGCGGAGGTACCCGACAGCTGGGACCTCGACTCCGGGACTCCGGAAGCCTGGCATTCAGCGGTGCGCATCTGCTATGGGTGCCCGCTGTTCGTGCAGTGCAGCGGGTTGGCGCAGACACTCATCGAGCGGGGCGATGCACCGCGAGCCATGATCTGGGCGGGCGTCGCCTACGACAACTCGGGCAACGTCATCGAGAATCTCGACCGGCACCGGACCGTGCCCATCGACCACAAACGCCCGATGCGCATCATCCGCAACGGCCCACGCCCCACGCACGGCACGGCGGTCGCCGGTGCCCCGAAACGGCATATCGTGCTGGGCCGCCCACTTCGGCCGACGGAGTCGGCGGCGGTCTGAACTATGCTCCGGGGCAAACACGGATCTAGCTCTGGTGGTGCGTAGATGACAATCCTGGCGTTGGAGATCGGTCCGACCCGGTTCGCGGCGATCGAGATCGCCGACGACGTCGGGGCCGACCGGGTCCAGCGGATCGCGATCCCGCGTGCCGGGGCGTGGGATCGGGTTCGGGAGCTGCTACTCCGGATCGCCGCTGGGCGAGATGTCACCGCGGTAGGCATCGCCTCGAACGGACCGATCGATATGGCCTCCGGAGTCGTGGCACCGGATCAGGTGAAGGAATGGCAATCCGGCTTCCCGCTGGTGGAAGCTGTGCAGAAGCTGTTCCCCGCCGCGACGGTCGCGCTGGCCCTCGACGGTGTGTGCCTGGCGCTGGCCGAACGGCATTTCGGCGCCACCCAAGACGTAATGGACTCGCTGTCGATGTATGTCTCGGACACGATCGTCGGCGGTGTGATGGTCGGCGGGTTCGTGGTGGTCGGGCGTACCGGCAACGCGGGCCAGATCGGTCATGTGCTGGTGCCCGGCTACGACGGGCGATGCGCATGCGGAGGGCGCGGATGCCTGGAATCGGTGGCCGGTGGTGCGGCGCTGACGAAATGGGCGCGCGAGCAGGGCTGGGCGGGGGACTCGCTCGAGGCCCTGGCGGCCGACGCGCAGGCGTCCGACCGGACGGCGGTCGCGGCGCTGGAGCGGGCCGGTACGGCGCTGGGCCGGGCGATCGCCTCGGTGGCACCCCTGCTCGACATCGACCGGGTGGTGATCGGCGGGCCGATCGCCACGCCGGGATCGGCACTGTGGAAGTCACTGCACAACGCCGTCGCGATGCACGCGCGGCTACCATTCCTTACCGGGCTGCGGGCGGTTGCGTCGGAGCTGGAGGATCTCGGCCTGTTGGCCGGCGCGGGCGTTATCGCCCTGACCTCGCAGGGTGAGTGAATTTCCCTGTCGAATACCGGATTCGAAGGGGTCGGCTCGTTCGGGGCGCTCCGCCGAGAGTGCCATGCCGCGGCGGCTCCGCGTCGGCAGTCGGTCGGCACCGGCCGGTTTGCCGATGTTTAGCCGAAGTCTCCCATGAAGTTCCCTTCCCGGCTCCGGTGCGGGTCATAGGCGGAGTGGGAGCCGCTCCCGGACCCGAACGGCTCGTGTTGCCAAGGGTTTCCGTAGAATTCCCGAGTCGGCACGCCGGGGGAGCGGTCAACCGGGGTTGCGTGCGGCCCGGTTGCGGGGTGCGCACTTCGTGGTAGTCCAAGGTCCACTATTGAACGTGCCGCTGCGCAACGGTACATTATCTCTTGCGGCCGTTGTCTCGTTTGAGGCACCCACCGCGCAACAGTAGGACGCACGCGATGAGAGGGCGCAGTGATCCCCTGGGTGACGGTCGAAACTTTGGCGCCGGAAGGATTCTCGGTCGCGTCGGTCGGGGATACCGCACGGGAGTTCGCCGACTGGCGGCGAGTACTGCAGCGGCAGCTCGCACGCACGCCGGCCTTGTACGACGGGCTGAGCACCCGTGATATCACCGAAGCTCTCCGTGCCTCCATCGAAGGTTCGGTCGATGTGGACAAGTCCGTGTCCACCCGCTCGGGTCCGCACCGGCTGATCGTGCGTCCGGTCTTCGGGCCCGGGGGCGACGTCCACGCTGTTCGCTGGTGGGCCGGACCCCGAAACGGGCCGGTACCGCCCTTACCCGGCGCGGTCGGAGTGGTCTGGGATCTGGACAGTCAGACCCTCGCGCAACCCAGTGGTATCACCGCCCTCTCGGGGATCGCCCCCGAGGAGTACGTACCGCGGATGTCCATCGCGGAATTCTTCCACCGGATATCCGCCTTCGATCGGCACGCCGAAGTGCTCGATCTTCTCTACCGGCCCGTTCCCGGAGACAAGCTGCAATTCGAGGTCTCCGTACTGCGCAACGCGGGCCGTGTCACCCGGTGGCGGATCACGGTGCGGGCGCGCAACGACGAGTACGTGCGCGGTGCCTGGTGGCTCATAGAGGACATCACCTCCGAACACGACCCGGCGATCTGGCCGACGCTGGAGAGTGTCGGGTTGCGGGAAGCGCATCGGCGGGCGGGGAATCACCTGGCGGTGGTTCAGCTCGCGCATGCCAGCATTTCCCACTGGCTCACCGACCCCGCGCCCTGGATCCGCTGGGATTACCTGTTCCGGCCGGTCGATGTGTTCCATCCCGAGGATCGGGTCCGGTTGATGGATCTGGGCTCCCGGGTGAACGGTGGCGACAGCGCCGGGGTGACGTTACGGGCGCTCAACTACGCCGGCGGCTACACCCCGACCTCACTGCTGCTGTATCCCTACCCCGGATTCTCCAATCGCGAACTGGCCATCGCGCAGCTCGTCCGGGTTGCCGACGATATTCCCATGGTGGAACCGGAACCGGCGGATCTGGCCGCGCCGGGAACGCCGATCGGATACGACGACCAACTCAGATACCGGCTGGCCGGCCGGCTGCGGCACAACGCGATGTCCTGAGTGGCGCGGGGCCCGCGACCGAGCAGCGGAGTCCCCAGATGTGGGAAGGCGTCTCCGGGTGGTGGCCCGGCTGCTCTTTACCATTTCGAGAGTGAGGACTGGGGTTGCCGGACGTGCCGATTCCGGCGAAGCGCTGCTTCGCCAGATGGCCGCGCGCAGGCGCCGCGACAATATCGTCGTGATCGTTCTCGCGGTCCTGGCCGTACTGGGTGGTGGCCACGCCGTCTACGACTTCTTCGCCGCCGATCCGCAGCCCCCCGGCGACGACCAGATGGTTGTCGTTGCCGGTCACGACCGCCTCGCCGGCTCTTTCGCCGAGGACTTCGTGGTCGCCTACCTGAGCGCGGGGACCGGGCAACAGGAGGCGCTGTCACGGTACGTCGGCGGTTCCCAGCAGCTTTCGCTCCCCAAAACCGGTCAGCAGGTGCGCGACCCGATCATCGTCTACACCAGTCGGACGCTGTCCGCCGGGACCGTGGAGGTCTGGTCGGTCACTGTTTCGGTACATGTGGGGCGTAACCAAGCCGACAGCGCTCGGCAGTACTACCGTGTGCCGGTCTCGATATCGGAGGGGAATCTACGGGCGCTCACCCTGCCCGCCGCGGTGCAGCCGCCGGGCATCGGAGCCGATCTGGCCCAGGCCTATTCGGCACCGTGCGGTGAGGAGACTCCGTTCACACAGGTCGTCACCGGATTCCTCACCGCCTACCTCACCGGCTCCGGAGATGTCGCACGGTACGTGAGCGTCGACTCCGGGATCGCGGCACTGCGGCCGGCCCCGTTCACGGAACTGTCCACGGTGGCCGTCACCGCCGAGGACACCACCTGCGGAGCCGCCGGTGACACCGCGCGAGTGCTGGCGACAGTCACTCCCGAAGGACAGTCCGGGGCCGCTCCGGCACTGGCCTATCCGCTGACGATGGTGCGCGGTGACGGGCAGTGGCAGGTGCGGGTCATCGAGACATTGCCGGCCCTGAAAGAGCCGCTCACCGCTGTTGTGAACCAGGGGGAGAAGGCCGGTCCGGCGCCGGGTGCCACCACCGGGGCACCCACCACGACCGTAGAGATTCCACGGGCCACCCAGAACTGACGTGAGGCGACGAACACATGGGCAACATATCCAATATCCTGTACGGAATTCTCGTCTTCGTCCGCTGGGCGGGCCTGATCCTGATCACCATCGTTTCGATGGGCGTGATGATCTCGGAGGCCGCGAAATCCAAATTGTCCCCGGCGAAGATCCTCGGAGTGGCCGGTTCGGCGATTCTGGCCGCGGTGTTGTTCTGGATGTTGCCGACCCTGGTGAACTACGCGCGCGGTGACGCCAACATGATCGTGCCGGACCACCCCGTGGGTGGTTATAGGTGACCCAGGTGATCAAGGTCTTCACGCCGGTAAAACGTGTCCCCACCATGATCGGCAAGGCCCAGAACGGCCAGAAGCTGCCGTTCGGGCCCTATACCCTGCCGCAGGTGGCGGGGGTGGCCGTGGGGTTGATTCTCACGGGACTCGGTGCGATGACCCTGCCGGTGAATCCGGCGATCACCTTCCTGGTCGGTGTGGCGCTGACCGTAGTGATCGGGTTCGGGCTGGGCCTGATCCCTTATACGGGAGTACGGCTGTTGTCCAGGATCGTATGGTTCGGCCGGCTCGTTCTCTACCCGAAACCCGCGCTCGCCTCCGGTATGCCGGTCACTCCGGAATCGGCTCGGATCACCATGTTCGTCGAGGAGACGGTGGTGGCGATCCTGCCGCACGAACCGGCCGCCTCCATGTCGGCGAGGGAACGCGGCAAGCGCAACGCAGCCCGCGGCGGTCAGATCCTGGAAATGCTGGGGACGAACCGTTTCCTGCGACCGGTGGAGGTGGTCGAACCTGCCACCGCGTCCGGTACCCCCTCGAATTGGCGGACGATGATAGGCGGTAACGGGGGGCGACCGAAGAGCGGAGAGGGACGCTGATGGGGTTCAACCGGGATCTACAACCCACGGCCGCGATTCGCGGGCATCTACAGTTCACCCATACCGGGCTTGTCACAGCGAACTATTTCATCACTCCGCTCGGCTACGGATTGCGTAAGGCCAGCGATAAATTCGATGTCAAACTGGCTCATCACTCCCTGGTCAACAACCTGCCGAACGGGTCGCTGCTGCTCGGTATCCAGGCCCGGCAGAACACCATCGATGTATTGAGCAAAATGGTCGAAGGCGTGGATCTCGACGAATGCGCCGATTACGCCGACGAGGTGTTCGCCTCCTACGAACGGGTTCGCGCCATCGCCCCGCAGACCCGGATCTTCCTGCTCTCGATCCCGGTGGGCACTGCCAACACCAGTGGTATCTCCGCGCTCTCACGGATGTGGCGGGGTAGTACCACCACGATCGATGCCACCGCCATCTCGCGGGCCGAACTGGACGCCTACGAGAGCGAGGCGAACGAGATCCTGTCCCGCATCGGTGGCGACTTCGATCCGGTGCCCGTGCCGGCGGCGATGTTCCAGTGGTTGTGGGAGCACTATCTGGCCCGCGGCGCGGTGGGTGATCCGGTGGCCCCCACCCGCGCCGGCGCCCTGGACGACGCGACCGCGGCGGTGTTCAAATCCGCGGCGCTGGACGAGGGCGCCCGAGCCGATTCACAACGCCGGCTACGCCCCTCCTTCGTCCCGGTGATCAAGGTGGTACAGCCGGACACCGGCTATCGTCCGTCCTATCAGGCCATGCTCACCCCGCGTTCGTTTCCGTACGCGGGCATGATGTTCCCCGGGGGCAGCGAATTCCTCAACGTGATCGACGGCCTCGGCGATGTCACCGTCGACTGGGGGATGCGGATCTCCACCAAACCCGCCGACCAGGTATTGAAGGCCAACGAGATCAACCTACGGCGGCTCGGCGAACAGATGGACCAGCGCGACCAGGAGATCTCCTTCGCGCAGAACACATTGATGTCCAAGGCGCAGATGCTGAGCGAGTACAACCAGCATTTCGAGGTGAACGGCGGCGAATCGGAGGTCTCCTTCACCACGGTCATCGCCATCGGAGGCCCTTCCCGGGACGAGACCATGGACGCGGTCAATACTCTACGGCGCCGGTACAAGCGTTTCCAGGTGGAAATGACCGCGCCGGTAGGCGCGCAGGTGGATCTCTGGTCGCTGCTGGTGCCGGGTAGCCCGCCGCGGCGGGCCTTCGACGATTTCGCCCATATCGTGCCCTCGGATATGTGGGCGGGCTTCGTACCGTTCACCACGAGTCAGATCGGTGACGACAGCGGTCCGGTCATCGGGATCAATCTGCTCTCCGGGCATTTCGAGCCGATCCATTTCGGAATCATGGAGGCGGCGCTGCACGATCTGTCCGCCTCCTTCGCGGTGACCGGCGAACTCGGCTCGGGTAAATCGTATTTCCTGAAGCTGATGGCCGTCCTCGTTCACGATATGGGTGGACAGTTCCTCGCCATCGACCGCAGCCAGGTCGGGGAATGGGAGCACTTCGCGTCCGCGATCGACGATGCCGTGGTCATCGACCTGGCAAATCCCACAGTATCGCTGGATCCGCTACGTCTGTTCGATCCGCGGGTGGCCGGGGAACGCGCGCTGGACTCCGTGCTGCCGCTGCTGGACCTCTCACCGACCTCGGGTACCGGCGCGGTCATCAGCAATCTGCTGTCACCGCGTGGGGTCGAAGAACACAAGATCACCAGCTTGCTGGACCTGTTCCGGGTGGTCTGCCGGCTGCGCGACGAACCGGGATCGCTCGAAGAGTACTCCGACCTCGCCTCTCGGCTGGGAACCATCGTGGAACGGGTCCCGGTACTGTTCGACCCCGGTCTGGCGCCGATCCGGCTGGACGCCGCGGCCACGGTGGTCCGCAGCCACCGGCTCGCGCTACCCACCGCCGAGGAACTCACCACCCCCCATCTGTACAACCGGTTGCCGCTCACCAAGCGGCTGGGCACCGCGCTGTACGAATTGGTAGGGGTGACCGCCCGGGAGGCCTTCCTCTCCGACAACGGCCGGTTCGGTCTGCTGGTCGGTGATGAGGCGCACCATTTCACCCAGACCCAAGTGGGTTCCGCGGTGACCTCCGATTTCAGCCGTGACGGACGTAAACACCTGGCCGCCATCGGCCTCGCGTCGCACGATCCGGCCACCGACTTCCAGGGCGCCGCGCACAACCTGATCCCCAACCGCTTCGTCTTCCGTCAGCGCGACGAGACACTGGCACGTAACAGTCTGGAATGGCTGGGGGTCGATCTGGAGGAGGCGCCGTTCCTGCTCCAGGCGCTGCGCGAGGAGACCTCGCCACCGGTGGGCGCGGGACGACAGGTCCCCGAGGAGCGCCGGGGTGAGATGTTCATGCGCGATGCGTTGAGCCGGATCGGACGCGGCAAAGTACTCGGCCCGGCCCGTGCGGACAGGGCCGAAGCCATCACCAGTACCCCGACCGTCGTTGCGAAGACCGAGCGGCGAGAGCCGGAGGCGGTGCGGTGACCGGGGCGTGACGATGGCAGGCGGATCGAGTTCGGACGGCTACAAGGGGCCGATGCGGGTGGTCATCGTGGTCGCTGTCCTGTTGATCTGCTGTTGTGGTGGCGCGCTCTCGGCCGTTGGGGTGCCACTCGGGGAGATGATGTCGGTGGGTAAGAGACACTACGAGTCGCAGTGCGATATCGCGCTGGGGCCGGAGCCGGGTGCGTCGACGTCGGCCACCGCCACCACGACCAGCACGCCGGTTCCGGATGCGGTCGCGCGGCAGCAGCGGCCGGAGAAGAACCCCTATGCGGAGTTGACTTTCGACCCCGCCGATCCGAACGTCACCGATCGAGATCTGGCCTGCGCGTCGGCTATGAAGACGGCGCCGATACAGGACGAGCCGTGGCAGGAGATCAATACCGGCCCTGCTGTCTCATGCGCTGCCGATCTGGCGCTGCGCTATCCGGAAGCGGGGGGTACACCGGCAATGGCCGACTACGCGCGCGATGTGATCTACAGTGCCTCGATCGCCGGATCGACCGGACAGTGCGCCCCGACCCGGGCGCCGGCGCCGGTCCTGGTGGAGAACTGCGGTGACCCCACCAAAGTCGTGGCGTCCGTGATATTGCCGGCAACGGTCGGCGAACAGGGTTACTGCGGGCAGCTGGTCGACCCGAAGGCCGCCTCTCCCGGGGACCTGGTGTTCTGGGAGTACATCGACCGCCGCGCGACCCGGGTCGGCATCGCGCTCGGGCAGGGAGAGCTGGTGACGGTGGACAGCGGTAGGTTCGTGCGTCTCCGCCTTCCCGAGGACGCCGAGGTACAGATCAAACGGGTATTGGGGGATGCCGCGTGACCAGTGCGGAAATCGGTCCTTATTCGATAGAGATCGATCTCGTCGGCGAGGAACGGGACGGCGGGGACACCCAACCGGGGGAGCCGGGGAAACCCGGTGAGCGTCGAACCGGGGGTGGCGGAAGGAACGGCTCGGCGCCGACGGCGCCCACGCCACCGCCCGGCGCCCAGCCTCCGAACGGAACCGCGCCTCCGGCAGCTGGTTCCACGTCTGCGCCACCCTCGACTCCGGCTCCCGCGCCCGCGCCCGGTGCGGCGGTATCTACTCCTCCGGCCACGCCGCCCGCTGCCCCGGCGCCCTTGTCCGCGACCACTACCGCTCAGGCGCCGCCGCCGGTGGCCGCGCCGGCCCCTGCGCCCGCCCGGGCCGAGGACCGGCCGGAACCCGAATCACTGGTCGACCCGGAGACCGTGGCCCGGATGGCGCCCATGGCGATGATGGCCGGCGCTGCTCTGCTGCCGATGATCGGTTCGGCGCTGACGGGTCTACTCGGTGGTGGTTCCGGCACCGGTGCGGCTCCCACCGCGGCCGGCGGCACGGCGATGGATCCGGAGTCCCAGGAGGCCATGAAGGCGCTGAAGGCCCTGGAGTCCGTCTACGGTGAAGGGGAGCCGAGCGACCCCGGAACGAAGAAACTGCGGGAGAAGGTCACCGGTTCGGACGAGGGCAGTGGTGACGGTCCGCAGATGGTCAAGGCCAAGCGGTTGTTCCAGGCCAATCGCGCCGCCGCCTTCAACAACCTGGACACGCAGTTCGTCAACTACCTCAACACGCTCGGAACCTCGAACAAGGTCGACCAGAACGCGGTGCGGCGCCTGCTGAAGATGACGAATGACGCGCTGGCCGAGCTGGGACCGATGGCCTATACGAAAGAGGGGCAGCAGAAGGTCCGCCAGATCCTGACCGCGGCGCTGCAGACCGCGCACAAGATCGTTTCCGGGGGTACGGCCAACAACGGTGACACGGCCTCGGCGATAAATCAGCTCACCAACCAGTACCTGTACAACATCATCGGTAAGCCGTTGCCCGGGGGAGTCAAGTTCACCGCGGCGGCCGCAACCGTCCAAGGTGGTTCGGATCGTGCGCAATTCGCGGCCAAGACCGCACTCGCCCAGATCGGTGACCCCTATGTGTGGGGTGCGGAGGGGCCGAACAGTTTCGACTGTTCGGGTCTCACCCAATACGCCGCCAGGCAGGCGGGCGTGAACATCCCGCGGGTGGCCAATGATCAATACCGGCAACTGCCCGCGGTGAATCCCGGCGATATCCAACCCGGTGACCTGATCTTCCCGTCGACCAGCATGAAGAACGGTCAGATGGGTCACGTGATGATGTATATCGGTAACGGGCAGGTGGTCCATGCGCCGAGATCCGGTGAAAACGTGAAGATCACGAGCCTCCCACGCAGCTACGAGGCCCGCCGCTTCGCCTGAGCACGAGGGCGCGGCCCGGTGGTCGGATCCACCGGGCCCCTTCGCGACCGATTACGAATCCCGGGCACGCCCTGCGCTCGGGCCCCGCATCGCCGGCGACGATCCAGTGAGGACGGCGACCGACCGCATTCGATCCGGCCCCGGTGATCGCATCGTGCAGGCGTTACCGGAAGCTGCGGGGCGGGCGTGGGAAACCCGCCCCCGCAGACCGTCTTTACGGATCCCAGGGATCGAGGCCCGATTCCGGGTCCATGTGGTCCAGGTTCGCGAGCCGGTGCGACCACTGCATGACTCTCCGGCGGTTCATTTCCGTCGGGTTGGCCTCGTAGGCGTGCGTGGCCTGCTGGAAAGCTGTCGTCACCTCGGTGGCAATAGTCCAGCGGGTGCCTCGGCCGACCGCGTTCCATTCGTCCGGGGTGATGGCCGCGCGCAGCGCGACGTCGGAATCCCAGTGCTGCCGGACCCGGTTCACGAACCCATGGTTGACCACCGCACCGGGCGGGGGTGCGCTGGTGTGCCGGGCGAAGTTGTCCGCCGCGACGACCGCCTGCGAAGCGAATGCGTTGCGCAACTCGATCGGATCGGTCGGCCGCATGTGATTCTCGATCGCCCGGGAGGCAGCGAGGGCTTTCTGTAGCGGACCCCAGCCGAAGGGGTTCGACGACATACTGGACTTCTGGGCCGCTGCCGCGCGAAGCGCATGGGACACCATGACATCCGGTCCGCCGGAGGCTATCAGCGCCGAAGCCATATTACCGTCCGGGACCCGGTTGTCACCGAGGCCGTCCAGTGCGTTGGCGATACCGGGGGCGGTCCCCATACCGCCGACCTTGTCCGCTCGGGTTTTCGCCTTGAGCAGCCAGTTCGCCCGGGCATAGTCGCCCCATTGGTAGGTATCCATCCGGGATTCCGCAGTGATCATATTCGCCAGGTCGGAGCGCTTCCTACCCCGCGCCAACGGGCTGAAGGGGCTCGGTGTGGCGGCCATCAGCCACGCGGTGACGGGCGAACTGTTGACAGTGTTCAAGGCGGCCATTGCGGCGAGGCCGCTCAGCGATCCGCCACCGCCCCCGCCACCACCGCCCCCGCCGCCCATACCCATCCCGAGCGCGGTACCACCGCCGCCCCCCGAGCCGGACTGACTGCCCTGGATAGCCAGGGAGAACCGGTTCGCGACCCAGTCGTTGCCGCGGGACAGGCTCCGGTTGAGCCGCCGGATCTGCGAGATGGCCACGATCTCCACGACACAGGCGATGACGATGACCGACATCACCTGCCCCCGCGCCTGGTCGAAGAGGTTGCTCATGAACAGGATGTAGACACCGAGAAAGATCGTGAACACGGTCATACGGGCGGCGGCGATCAGTCCGTCGACGATATTGCGCACCAGGAAGGTCTGCGTCGGACCGTAGATGAAACCGCCTGCCGCGAAACCGAATATGGACATGAAGCCGTGGTAGATCGTGTTCATGGCTGCCTTCATGACCTTCAGCCCGAGATAGACAGCGAAGGCGAGCAACAGCGTCGCGCACACCAGCAGGATGATTCCGGTACCGACCTGGCCCATCGACGGATTATCGGCCCGGGAATACGCGGAGCCGTTACCGCATTGCTTGATTCCCTTGAGAATATTGTCGTCCTTGCCCGAGAGCACGCCCGAGGACCACGCCGACTCGCAGGCCGCGTAGTTGTCGACAACCTCGCCGAAGTTCCACACCTGTACGGGTTTCCGGGCGAAATTGTCCGCCAGGTCTTCCTGCATGGTTTTCACCAGCAGGACCGGATTGGGGCTGCTGTCACCGGTGAGCCCGGCCGCGACCGAGATGCCCACATCCCTGCCCTGGGTGAGCAGGCCGTCGGAGGACAGGACATCGGCAAGGGGCTCGGCGAGGAAGACCGGACCGATGATCGCGACACCCAGCATGGTGATCACCTGCATGGTGGCTTTGCTGGGAAAACCACGGACGATGAACCAGGCCACGAAGAAAGTGCCGATCGTCGCGGCGGTGACCAGCATCATCGGGGTGGCGATCTGATGGGACAGCGCGGCGGCGACACCGTTCAGCGCGTTGGCGAACATATCGAGCCAGGTGAAACCGAAAGTGAAACCGACGATCCAGATGGCTGTGGTCACGATGGCCATATAGCCGACGAACTCGAGGCCGAGCAGCGTCCACAGCACGGTGTAGCCGGGATTGATCAGACTGCCTTTGTTCGAGGCGAAGGTGTAACTCGACAGCGGTACGCCGTTGGAGTCGGTGATGTTCATCCAGCCCAGGCCGTCGATCTGCGATACACCACTGCTGACCTGGGCAGTCGCTACCACACCGACTATTCCCGGAAATACGACGAAGAGAAAGAGGATACCCAGGACCCATAGTGTTCGCCGATGCCACGGATGCTCGGCGAGCCAGTCCCGGGCCTTCCGGACAAGGGTATCGGGGTAGTACCGCACGGGGTCCCAGCCGATGTCGTCGGCGCGGCGACATCGGAGTTCGCGAGTATGCCGGAAAGGCCGGGTCGGCGCCGTCATACGGCACTCACCACCGGATACCGATGAGATCCACCGGTGGTGGAGAGATGGCCGGCGATACGGCGGAATTGTCGCACGAGTAGTTCCCGGGGGCCGATCGCCGACCGGGAAACACGCAGGTTCATCCGGTTGTTCCTCCTGCGCCTGAATCCGGGCCTCGTTGGAAAGAGGGCATCCTGGTGCACATCAGTTTACGAGTCGCTGACTCGATGATGACGTGTCGTACCAGGTCACCGCTTCCCCCCGGTGGGAATCCCCGACAATGGGGTCTGTCAGGAAGGAGAGGCGCGCATGGTCGGCTGCCGGTGTCTGCGATTTCGGTTCGGCCGGTCCGCAGTGCCTGGCCGCAGCGCGGATGTCTACCGCATGACGCCGACACCGAGCGTCCCCGCCCTCGGCAGGTGAGGCCGTGGCTCTCTGGGACGGAGTAGGTGACTTCTTCAGCGAACACGGTGCCGATATCGCGGTAGGCGCCGTGAGCGTGGCCGGGTTCGCAGTCGGCGGGCCCCTCGGGGCAGCGGTGGCCGGAGGTATTGCCGGCGGGGTCGCCGCTGGTTTCAAAGACGAGAACATCCTGATGGGAGCCGGTCTCGGTGTCGCGGGTGGGCTGGTCGGCGGCCTGGGTGGCGTCGCGTTGAGGGCCCCGGCCAAAGGAATCGTGGGTGGGTTGCTCCGCCAGGGGCATTCGCTGGATATAGCCCGGGGGATGGGCGCCGGTGCGGAAAAGATCGCGTTCCAGCGATCGGGGTTGTTCGCCAAACGAATTCCCGAGCTACTCGGGGGCGCGCACCTGTCACCGTGGAAGACCTATGTGGGTTTGTTGAATACGGCATTCACTCCGTATTACATGGGCGTGATCGAGAATGCTCCGGACGATATCCGGAATAAATGGTACAAGTACATGGGGTATCCCGACATTCCACTGATAGATATCAGTGAGGAGGAGCTTTCCGCCATCCCGGACAAGATGCCCCATATCATGATGCCCGATCCGGCTCGCTTGCCGAAGGAATTGGAACTGACCGCGCCGGTCGAGAAGAACTATCGCACCCTGCCCACCGCCTACGCGGGCTACTGGAACAGCTTCGGGGAGAAACCGGGCAAACTCGACCCGCCGAAGGAACTGGTGGTCGGTGACATCTCCGGGGAAGAGAAGGCCGGGATCGCGAACTATCCGCAGAAGGTCGAGAAGATGCGGAGCCGACTGGCGGAATTGCGGTCCAAGGCGGCGAAGGTCGAGGAGGCGAGCGAACAGACCAGCCGGCTGTGCGCGGCAGGCCGCGGGGATTTCGCCCAGGCGGTGAAGGCGCTCACGGGGTTTGCCGGACTGGACCCGCGAGATATGAAGCGTATCGGCGTACTGTTCTCCGACTACTCACAAAAAACGAGCGAATACACCGGTCAACCGGTGTTCCGGATCGAGCCGGCCAGTTTGGGCGCCGGCCCGCCGAGCGAGGACGTATACGCGATGGTGCTCGTCGACGCCGCTTACGGGAGTGCTGCGACAATACTGTCGTGGTACGCGGACGCTTTCGAGGCGCTCGGGGCGAGAACCGAGTCCGCGAAGCCGACCGACGAGCAGAGCCGGAGCGGACAGAATCCCGGGTCCACAGCGACCACCCCCACGAACAACGGCAACGATCCCTACTATGACGCCGCGGCCGCCGCCGGCAACCGGATCATGCCGACCACCCAGCCGCGCCCATCCACGGTTCCCGCGCCCACCCCCTGGGATCTCACCGGTGACACCGGTTCGGGGTCCGGCTCCGACCGTAAGGTCACCGATGATCCTGTGGGCGGTGCCGCCGATGGGCTCGGCACGGCAACCACCACACCCGATGCCTCGTCGGTGGCCCCCGCACCGGTACCCGCAGTGTCCGCCGCCGGGAACGACATGGGATCAGCACTGAAATCTATGATGCTCCCCCAGATGATGCAGGCCTTCCTGGGTCGCAACCGTCCAGGGGCCGGGACGGAACCGGAGAAGGACCACCGGGATGGGCGGGAACGGCCCGAGGACTTCGCGCCGCCCGCGCCCGTGCCCGCGCCGGCGGCCAACGCCGTGCCCGCCGCACAGCAGCCGGGAAGCCCGGCAGCCACCGCACCGAACGGCGAGACCAGGCCTGCTGTGGCTCGTCCCGACTCCGGGCGGCCGCCGGGGAATCCGGTGCCCGCGACCGCTCCCGACACCAAGGGCACCGTGGTCTACACCGTCCCCGACGGCCGGACCGTAGAGGTGTCCGCGGTGGTGGCACGTGGGCTGGATGCGGCATTCGGTAACGCCTCGGGCACCGATGCGCGCGCGGCGTACACCGGCACACCCGCGGAGTGGACCGACCCGAAACGGATAGGGCGCCGAATCGATCCGAGCGAGTCGGTGACCGGCGATGTCGGCGTGTGGGAGGAGCGGAACGCCATACTCGTCCAGTTCGACGGCCAGGACGTACTCGAAGCGGTGGTCGACGGGGCGCTGGTAAAGGTCACCGAGCTGTCGCAGATGCGTGACGACGCAGGCGATTTCGGCGGATTCGTCGGTATCTTCCACCCGCCCGGTATCGAGAAGGTGGCGGACGAGTCCGCCGCGACCGCCGTTCCCGGTGCGCCTGCCGACCCGACCGGCGCCGGCGCCACGGTATCTGTGTAGGAGGCGAAATGGGCAGCGACTTCTGGAGTGGTGTCGCAGGGTTTGTGGTCGACGTAGGTGTGAGTTACGGACTCGAACACGCGTTGAAGGGCGGCAGTGGCGGCATCGGGAAACAGGTTCTCGTCGGTTCGTTCGCCGGTGGTGTGGGCGGGGCATTGGGTGACGCGGTCGCCCACGGAGGCCCCAGTTTGGGGGATACCCCCGAGGCATTCTTCTACGGTGCGCTCGGCGGTGCGGCCGGCGCGGGCGCGGACCGATTCATTGCGAGCAGGCTGGCGAAAGGGAAAACCGCGGCCGACGACGCCCTGACGGAGGCGAGCTCGACCAAGGCGACCGCTGACGAGGCGCGCGACAGCCTGCAGAACGCGGAAAACGCGCGTACCGCCGCTCGAACGGATCTGGACCAGGCCGAGGTGGCCCTCAGACAGGCGAACGCCGAACTCGGACCTCTGCAAACACAGTACGACGATGCCTTGCGCAGGGCGCAAGCCGATCCGAACAATGTCATACTGCGGGATGAGTTGAACAGTGCACGGGATGCGTTGAATGCGGCGAAAGACAAAGTCAAAGCGGCCGAGTCGGTACGTGACAAGGCGAAAGAAGGTCTCGACGAAGCGGGCGACAAGTTCAACGAACTGAATGCCAAGCGAGGCGACCTCGACAGTGCGAAGAGCTCGGCGGACGACGCCTTCAAAAAAGCCGAAGCGGCAGCCAAGGCCGCGGGTAAAAGGGTCGACGACTTCGGCAAGTACTACCGGGGCACCTTGGTCGGTCTCGGCTCGTACGCCTCCATGATGCTCAATGAGCACGGCCTGCCCTGGTCCTCCGACGGGTCCGGCGGAGATCAGCCGGGCGCAGCGGTGAACCGGGTCCCCTTGATGTGGGACGGCTACCAACCCGCCGCCACAGCGGGGTTGATGGGTCAGTCACCGTTCGAGCAGGGCTCGTCTCCACAGAAAGGGCAGGGTTTCCTGCTCCGCCCGGAGGGGCTGAATCCCAGTATTGTCCTGTGGTACGGCGGCCCTTCCAATTCGTTCGCGTATTCGCTGGTGGATACCTATGAGATGTTCGGCGATCTGAAGAAGAAGGAAGACCTGAAGGTCACGCCGATTCCAGCGATGCCGAAAACGGTGCAGAACCCCAGCGGTTTCAGCGCCAAGGGGGGCGCCACCTATAAAGACTTATCGCTCTCGCTCAACGAGACGGGCAAGAAGCTGACCGACACGCAGCAGAGCGTGCTGAATGTACTGCCGACCGTGGAGGAGATCAGCAAGCGCGGCAAAGAGAACGTCGGCAAGCTCATCGTCGGCGTGAACAGGTTCATGGTGGAACGCCTGCAGACCGGCTCGGACAAGGAAGTTCTCGTCGTACTGGGCCAGGGATTCACCGAACTCGCCAACGAGATCCAGAATGCCGCGCAGGCGAACCAGGCTGCGGCCGGCGGCATCCAGAACCCGACCGCGGCGCAGGACGCGGCCGCGGCCCAGAACCTGGCCAACTCGGTCGGTAACTATGCCGGCCGGATGAACAGCGCGGGTTACACCCCCGACAGTTCGCAGATCGGGGTGAACAACCCCTGGGACCCGGGCAACCTCGGTACCGGCAATGCCACCACTCCGGATACCTCGGCGCTGAAGGACGCCACCGAGAAGTTCCGGGACCAGGCCGAGAACCTGGCGGGTACGGCGAAAAATCCCTCGGACATCACCCCCAGCTCCGTCGACCCGGGCGCCCTCAACCCGGCCGCCTACAATCCCGGTGCCTCCCAACTCGGGTCCACCGACCCGATGGGCGGACTGGGTAGTCTCATGAGCACGTTGATGCCGTTTCAACTCATGGCCCAGCAAAGGGCCATGCGAGATGAGGCGGACCGAAATATGTCCGACCGGATGGACGATCTCGATTCGTCCCGTTTCGACCAGGCCGCCGTACCCACCTTGCCGCAGGCGCAGCAGCCGGTAGGAACCACGCCGTGGTCGAATCAGGCGGCCGCGAACAATGCCGCCGCGACCCCGGCCCAGCCCGCCGCGCACCACCCGGCCGGTGCCCCCAGCGGCGCCAACTCCACTCAGCCCGGCACCGCGGTGCCGAAGCGGGTGCCCGGGGATGACGGTCTGGTGCCGTACGCCTTCCCGAAGGGGACCCAGCGCATTCCGCTCGCCGTGGCGCAGGCATGCGACAAGGCGTTCGCGAACAAGAGCGGTACCGATGCCCAGGCCGCGTACCAGGGAACCGCGGGGGCGTTTACGGACCCGAAGGATATCGGCCCCGCTGTCGATCCGTTCCAGCTGACCACCGGCGATATCGGCACCTGGATCATCCGGCAGCCGAAGAAAGCGTCGCAACAGGCGGAGCCGGTGCCCGCACAGGCCGGCAGCGAAGGGCAGGTCCAGCCCGTCGCGATGGTCACCGTCGGCGGCGACACCGGAGAGAAGAAGAACGAGCCGGATACCGGTTCGAGCGGAGACCCGGAATACCGGACCGCCATCCTGGTCGTGTTCGGTGAAGGGGAGAGTGGCACCGTGGAAGCCATAGTGAACGGGGAGCTTCGGCAGTTCGAGGCGGAAATGTCGGATACTGAAGGTGACTTCGGTGAGTTCGCCGGGTTCAAGCACCCGAAGGGTGTGGAGGCTGCGGGCGACAAGGGCCAGGACAGCGAGACGATAGCGACATCCGGAGACCAGACCACGGCCGATATACCGGCGCTCACGATGCCGGTCTAGTGGATGTGCAGCCACGGTGAGAGGAGATGAGACATGCCATTGAATGTCGATCTCGGTGAACTGGTGTCCGTCGCGGGCCGATCGGCGGACCTCGCGCGGGTCACCGGAGCCGCGATGCCACGCGAATGGGTGCTGCCCGCGGGGGCCGATCCCATCTCGGCTCAGGCGGTTCCGCAGCTCAACGCGCAGGCCGCGACGCTGTTCAATGCCACCATCGGGGTGCTGAACAGGATTCAGCGTGACGCCCATCGCATCGGTGCGGCGGCGACCGAGTACTCGGTGGCCGACGACGAGGGCGCCCGCCGCGTCAACGCTTCGGGTGGAGAGCTGGTCACCAACCCGGTCCCGGCCGTGGAGCCGGTGGGGTACCGCCGGGTGCCGGAAGGACTGAGCAGTATGCCCGTGGTCACCGGAGACCCGTTGACCCTCGCCAAGCAGCTGCACAGTGGTCCGGGGCCGGAGCCCGCGCACCGATTCGCCGATTCCGTACGACTGTTCAACGTGAGCTCGCGGACCCAGGCATCCGCCGATATGGATAGCGCGAGTTCGGTCCTGCAGAATTGGACGCCGGTGGGAACAGAGGTCGCCCAGCGATTCGTCACGTATCGCGGCTGGATGGACGATTTGGGGGACGCGATGGAGAAATTGGCGCAGGGGGCCGAGGATTACGGCAATGCGTTCTCCCGCGCCAAGGCCAAACATCCTACGCCGGAGGAGATCCTGGCCGCACGCAAGCGAATGCTGGCCGCGGCGCGCGCGAAGAACGAAGCCGCGTTGGCCGCCGCTACCGCGGAATACAACGAATTGAACGTGCGGTCGGGCGAAGCCGCGGGATCTTACGCCACGGAAACCGGTACCAGTATCGCGAATTCGTCGGAGGGCACGTCCGCTGCGGCGCAAACCGGTTCCGGCGGCTCCAGCGATTCGCTCTCCCAGATGCTGCCGATGCTGATGCAGATGATGCAGCTCGGTGGCAACGGCCTGGACCAGGCCGATGACATCTCCGACGACGACTGGTACGACGATTCCTTCGATGACTACGGTCTCGGGGATTACGCGATACCGTCCCTGGGCAGCCCCTCCGGCGGCTCGCCCTCGCTCTCGCCCTCGTTGCCCGGAAGCACGGTTCCCAGCGCGTCGGATGTCCAGGTGCTCTCGGCGACGACCTCGATGCCGTTGGCCGCCGCGGTCGGCGGTGGCAACGTCGGATCTCCGGCCCGGTTGCCGCTGGGCGACGGAGGCGCGGGCGGTACCGCCTACGGTCGCGGCGCCGGTGCCGGTATGCCCATGATGCCCATGGGCGGGGCGCCCATGGGCGGGGGGATGGGTGGTGCCGGCGGCGGTAGCGGTAACGAACGCAACCGAGTGGTCGCCTGGCATCCCGACCGCTTGATGTACGTCGACGACACTCCGCACACCGAACCCGTCATCGGGGAACGGCCCACCATCGCGCCGACGGTCACTCAGCCGACCCCGACGCCGGCCAATCAGGCCCCGACCCGCTCCGGAGGTAACGCATGAGCATCCACCCAGACGTGCAGGCCGCGCTGGACGCGGCCCGCGAATTACGGCATCGTATCGCCGATATGCGGGAGCGTATCGACGATGTACGTGCCCGGCGGCCCTCGCCCAGCGGCACCGTCATCCCGGAGGTGGACGCGATGGGGCGGCTCACCAGCCTCTACCTCGCGCCGGGTACCGCGGGTCGCTTCACCAGTGAGGAACTGGCGGCCGAGATCATGGCCGCCATCCGGGAGAGCACCCGTGATGCGGCCCGGCAGTACCAGGCGATCATGGAAACTGTGATCACCGAGAACAGCGCGGCGGACGGCGCGGTGGACAGTCGTGAGTCCGCCGGTATCGCCGAGGCGGTGCGGTGACCGGTATCGAGGCCGCGGAGGCGGCGGACGATTCGGTCTCGGCCGCCGATGCCATCGGCTGGCTGCACGAGGAAGGTCTCACACGGCTGGCCGCGCTGGGTTCCGGCTCGCCGAACCCGGCCGTCGCCTTCTCCGTCGATGTCTCCACCGGTATCGTCACCAAATATCCGGCCGCCAACGGCGGTATCGGGGCCGATTCGAGCACGGTCGCAGCCGATGATCTGCCGGCTCCGCTGGACAGCTCCAATCGGCTCGTGGTCGTCGGTATCACCAGCTCCGACCAGATACTGGTGGTCGACCTGGCCGGGTCGCTGGTCATCGGGATCAACGGGGACCGGCCCGAAGCGGCCGCACGATCCTGGGTGATGCAGTTGCTGCTGAACCCGGACATCACCGTGACCACCAACAGCGCCGACGTGGCGATCGGTAGCAGTCCGCGGTGCCGCAAGAGCTTCATACCGGGCGGCGGTGGTTCGATCGTCAGCGTGGACGACGGTAACCCACCGGTGACCACGGTATCGATGAACTCCGATGTCGAAGGTTCGGACTATCTGGACCTGCTCGGCGACGGCACCGGTGAAATGTACCTGGGAGCGCGGGTATGGCCGCTGCGGCTGGTGATGACCATCGGCGACACCGCGTGGTCGGCGCTGTCGGAAACCTTGGACCGGGCAGCCGGATAGATTCGCAGGAGAAGAAGATGAACGACGATTTCGACTACGACGATATCGAAGACGATCAGGACGAAGGTGCGGCCACGGAATCCGCGGCCGCCCCACAGATACACGAGGTGTTCAACCCCGATCACACCGTCGGGGTGGCCTGCGACCGGGATGGTGAGATCGTCGGGTTGCACATCACCGACGAGGCGCAGGACAACGGTGACAGCTGGTTGAGTGCGGAGATACTCAAGGTCGCCGCGCTCGCACACGCCAAATCGCGCCTCGGTCTGCGGCGTGAGATGGAGTCCAACGGCGCTCGCTCCTACACGATCGACTCGTTCGGCCTGCCGAGCGAGGCCACCTATCGGACCATGGAAGACGAGGCTTTCGGCCTCCGCCCGGCCTGACCCCCGCACCGGACAGACAGGACACGACCATGGTGAACATCCTCTCCCTCGACGCGGTGAAGGCGACCGTCGGGGATGCCGCCGGGGCGCTCACGGTGATGACCGACGATGTCGGCACCACTGTGGATTCGCTGGTAATGCAATCGAAAGCCGATTCGCCGCTGGACCGCGATATGACCGGCAAGCTGGACTGGATTCGCGATACCTTCGCCACCGCGGCCGCCGATGTCACGGAACAGTCCGGAATCACCGTCGAGGCCACCGGTTACGGCACGACCGTACTGTCGAACGCCGATATCGACGGCCAGGCGACCATGCGCTCTGCCGCGGTCTGATCGGACACGATGGCGCCGGAGCAGACGAGCCCGTACTGGGACCGGATCGTCGGGGACCGCTGGCCGCAGATACCGCCGTCGGCCTGGCACGGTTTGGCGGACAACGCTCGTGAGGGTGCCGCGGCCCTGAACCTGGTCGATGTGGAGCAGGCACGGCGCGCGTTCGAACAGACGGTTCAGCAGTCGGTGGGTCTGGCGGAGATCCGGCGGGCGCTCATGGCATTGGAGGAAAATCCCCGGGCGTTCGCGGCCGCTCTCTCCGCCGCCGCGGATACCTTCGATACCTTCGGCGATGTGGTCCGGCGTACCCGTAACCAGATTCTCGACGTGGTCGCCGATGCCGGCGAACGGATCGAGCAGGCCACGCGGGGGGACAACAACGACGACGGTGAGGAGGGCGACGCGGCCGAGGCCGAAGCCGATCGTCAGGCGACGGAGGCCATTCTGGATGATGCCCGGGGAGATGTGCGCGATATCGTCGCCGCCGCACTGGGTTCGCTGGGGCCGCAGGGGCTACCGCGGCTGGACGATATCGCCGACGCTCTCGGTCAACCGGGACCGTGGCGCAAGGGTGGCGGCGTGCCCGGTGTCGGACCTCGCAGACCCGGAGCCCCCGGCCGGCCCGGCCGGCACCACGACGTTCCGCGCCACCACGGGCCGGGTTTCCAACAGGGACCCTGGGTTCCCGGCCACGACCGGCCTATGCGACCCGATCCGAATTTCGGGCAGATTCTCATAGATCTGATCGACGACCTGCTACCTCCGCAGCCGGGCCCGACGGTGTCCGGGCCGCCGCCCGCCCTCGATGTGCAACCACCGGTGGGCACCGAGGATATGCCGCCCGTGCTCACGGAGCCGGGCGGGCAGACCGATACCACTGGCCCGGCGCCTGTGGCAACGAACCCTGCCACCGGGGGGACCGGAGTGCCACAGCCGGGGGACCAGGTGCAGAACGCGGCTCCACCGGCCGAAACCAGTGGAGACGGTGCCGAGACCGGCGCCGATACGGCCGCTGTCGACGAATCCACCGAAGCCACCGAATCGTCGAGCGCCGAGACCGGCGGCGAGCCCGACGAATCCGTGCGGCCCGACCGTGAGGTCTCGGCCCCCGACGGTACCGATACGTCGGAGACCTGGGGTCTTGCCCGGTCCGCCGGTACCTACGCCACGGCGGAGTCCGACGCCGAGAGCGCGCCTCCGGGTGCCGTGCCGCCGGTACTGCCATCGGCGATGGGGCCGGTCGCGGGAACAACCACGGCGCCGGCGACAACCGGCGCGGGCACCGTGGCTCCGACCAGCAGTCCGGCGGTGAGCGGCCCCGCCGGTACCACTCCCGCGGCGGTGACATCGGCACAGGCCGGCCGGAGTGCGGTGGGACCGATCGAATCGCAGCGCGGGCCGGGCGCCACCGGTAAATCGCTCGCTTCCGCGTCCCAGCAGGGGGTCAGCGCGGCGCCCGGCGGAAAACAGCCGGTGCCGGTGCCGGTGCCGGACAGCGATCCGGGCGCCGGGAAGTCCCGGGGGCCGGGAGATCTCGTACAGGAGGCCGTCGGCGCCGCCATGACCTCGGCTTCCGCACCGGCCTTCATGGTCGGCGAACGCGTCGACGGGGACCTGGTCCTCGCGCGCACACTACTGGGCGGTATTCGTGCGGCCGCCGATTCCTGGGTCGTCGGTGTGGACTGGGCAGTGGCGATTCTGCGCCACTCCAGCGGGGTCAGCGCTTTCGTCACGTCGAACGAGGGCCGCGGCTGGTTGCCTGCCCGGCTCCACCTGCCCACCGAAGTGTCGTTGCCGTGGCTGTGGGCCGTATCCGAGGGGTCGGGGTGGGAAGGTACGGCGGACCCCGCGCGGATCCTGGTGGAGTTCGCGATCGCCTGGGGTGCGAAGTCCGGTTCGAAATTGTCCGCGCTGGCCTCGTCGCAGCCCATGGATCCCGTGCTGGGCGGGCGGCTGGGCACCGTGGCGCTGGCCGGGTCGGTGGCGGCCTCGGACACCATGGATCTGCGCAGTCCCGCCCCGGGCATGCTGGATCGCCTGGGAATCACGTCCTCGCCCCGCCTGCTCGACCGCGCGGCCAAGGTCCTCGACCGCGATATCGCGCTGCGCTGTCTGGAGCTGGCGGTCGACGCGCATATCCGGGTCCAGCGCGCGGGACTCGCGACGGTGGACACGATGGAGGCGCCGGAGATCAGGCTGCGGATCCTGCGCGCGCTGCGCGACGGCCGAGAGTTCGCCGACAGTTGGTGGGAGGAACTCCAGGATGCCGACGATCTGATTGCCGCGACCGTGCTCGGACACCGTGCCGACACCAGTCGAATCGGACTCGGAGAGCTCCGTTCCGGCGCGGCCGATCCAGATTCGGGTTCGGAGTTGTCGATATTGCGCGCCCTCACTTTTCAACGTCGCTGCAACGAGCTGGTTCTGCTCTTGGTGGAGGAGAAATCGCGCCAGACACTGCGCGACTCGGTATACGCGCACGCCCAAGTGCTGGGACATCCGCTGTTCGCGGCGCCGCCGGCGGCCCCACCGGCCCCGCGGCGGTCGACCGTCACCACCGGTGATCGACGGTGAAAACAGCGCTTCTGCCCGACCGTAGGATCTCCCCATAGTTGGGAAGAATCGACAATGAGGAGAATCGCTGGTGGGAAAGGATTGATCGAGCATGCCGGAATGGTTGGATATCGACCCTGCGGTACTGCGTCAGCTGGCACTTCAGCACGATCAAGTAGCGGCGGAGACCCGGGAATGGGCTCAGCCGCCATCCGAATGGCTCGCCAACTTCGAACCCACCTACGGCAAGATCGCCAATCCGGTCAAGGAAGCGCTGGAACGGTATTACGACGCTCGGCTACGCGCCGGCGAGGCCCTGGCCAGGGAACACGAACAAACCGCTCTCTCGCTGCGTCAATCCGCCGATGCCTATGAGCGGACCGACTCGGAAGCCGCCGTGAGCGTCGGCCGTTCGGGCGAGGATGCCGGCGGTCGCGGCGCGACATTCGGCGATCCGGTCACTGCCGGATTCGCTCCCAATTCGACAGCTCCGAACAGTCAGCTGGGCGCACCTGTGGTCACCGGTCCCGGCGCGGGCACGGGTGCAGGCCCCTCGGCACCCCCGGGACAGATGGATCCGGCGGCCGCCGCGAATGGTGCCGCACAGGGCCCGAGCGGTGCCCCGCCCGGACAGGGCCAGAACGGCGTTGCCGCCGGCGGCGCCACCACCGGCGGCGTCACCGCAACGCCCGGCGCGGTGCCGTCCGCCGAGCACACGGCGGGGGCGGGAACCGCACCTGCGGGCAATACGGTCCCGGGCGCCCCGGCGGGTGCCGGAACGGTTCCGCCCGGTGGCGCGCTGGTCGGCGGGCCTCTCGGGGCCGGCACCGGCTCCGGCGACGACCGCGGTACGACCGCGACCCCGGCCGGCGGCGCGAACGCACAGGACGGGACCGCCGTTCCGGTGGCCGGGGCTCCGACACCTTTCAACTCGGCGGTGGCCTCGGCGAAGGACAAGGAAGCCGAGCCCGCCTACATCGTCGGCGATGCGGTGAACGAGGACCTCCTGATCGCCAAGACCCTGCTCGGGGCGGTTCTGGCCGCTACCGGCGAGGCGGTTGGAATAACCTGGGCGGTGGCGGTATTGCGCGGTCCCGCCGGTGCGGGTCTGTTCATCACCTCCAATGAGGGCCGGGGCTGGCTCCCCGCCGGTCTGTTCCTGCCGCGCCAGGTGTCGACACCGTGGCTGTGGGACGAACTGCTCGGTGCCGACGGTGAGGTCGCCGCACCGTGGGAGGGGATTTCGGATCCGGCGCGGACCCTGGTCGAATTCGGCCGGGCCTGGGGCGCGAAAGCCAATGCGGTCCTTTCCGCGATCGCCTCCTCCGGTCCGATCGACCCCGTCCTGCGGAGCCGGCTGAGCGAGGTCGCCATGCAGGGTCTCGTCGAGCCCGGGTCCGATCTCGATCTCCGGGTGCTCACCCCCGATACCACCGACCGGCTCGGCCTCACCGGTTCCGTGCCGGCGCTGGAATCGGTGGCCGCGGTGCCGGACGCCCAGGTGCACAGGCGCGTTGTAGAACTCGCGCTGGACGCTCATGCTCAGCTCGGCCGCTCCGTTTCGCAGCATTTCGACAGCTCCGGTTCACGTGCGATCCGGGATCGGATCCTGGCGAAGGTGCAGGCCGGCGAGGATGTGCCCGCGTCCTGGTGGGACGAACTCCGTGACGCGGACGATCTCCTTGCCGCGGAGATGGTTTCGCAGCGGCTCGATGTGGGCCGGGTCGATCTCGGCGCCATCCGGGTGGACGACGAAGTGAGCGCACTGCGGGCCATGGTGTGGGATCGGCGCTGCAACGAGCTGGTGGCGCTCCTGGCAGAGGAGCCGGAACGGCAAGTCCTCCGAGATGCGGTATACGCGCATCAGGAGATCCTCGCCCATCCCTCGTTCGTGGCTGCTCCGGCGGCCGTGGCCACGGGTACCGAGGAGCAGGTGGTGCGGCCGGTCGCCGGCGGGTCCGGAGTTTCGGCCCCGGCGGAACAGGCCGGCGCCGCCACGGAGTCGGCGCCACCGAGTGCGAGCGGTCCGCCGAACGGCGCGGTCGCCGCTCCCGAAACCGGTGGTCCACCGCGCGGCGTGCTGCCGCCGTCGGTGACACCGCCGCCCGAGACGCGGGACTCCTCGTTCTGAGATCCCGATGGCAGACCTCCGGTTAGTGCCATGAGGAAGGTCTGCCTGCGGAAGACCGTGCCGCGCGAGTATCGATGCCCCGGGCTCTATTCGGTGTGGGTGGACCGCCCCTGACGAAATGCGTGCCGGATACCTTTTACGGCAGGTGCGGCCGGTCGTTGCTCAACTGGTGGGTGGTCGCGGCCGGCCCGGAGGCAGCGGTTCAACACGCCCGCGCGGCCGTCCGGGAACCTCGGATTCGGCGTACGGCGATGCCACGGGAGACGTGGGCCGATGAGTGGGCCGGTCGTGCACTGTCGGCCGGTCTGTAGTACCGCCCGCCTCCAGATCGGGGTCGTCCGTACTGTGGGCAGCATGCTGCCCGAGCCGTCGACGCGGCGGCGGCGCATGGAAGATCGGGGTGCGCTTGTTCCCGGGACAGCCGGGGGAATCGGCTACGGTATGTGCCCTAGACCTGTTTGCTGGGAGTTGTCGGGCCGTACGGAATATTGTTCTGCGGATCGGTCGAACCCGGATTCGGTGCTGGATTCTCGCCCGGTGTGGGCGTCGCACCGGCGGGCGGAAGAGGGGCCGTCGGGTCGGAGGCCGGGCCCTGTGCCGAGGGGGCGGGCTGCCCTTCGGGCTCGTCCTCGCCGTCCTTGTCTTTGTCTTCCTTCTGGCCGAGGAGCTCGGGCAGCTGGCCGAGCATGGGCATGAGCGCCATCGGCAGCATGGCCAGCATCGGCAGCATGGAACCGAGACCGCCCGCCGCCGCTCCCGCGGCACCGGCGGCGCCACCGGCGGAGCCACCCGAACCGGATCCACCCGAACCGGATCCGCCGCCGGCGGCGCCGACGTTCACATCCTGGGCGGCCGTGACCACTTCGTTCACCTTCGCCACCGCGGTGGCGATATGGTCCATCACCGCGGCCGCCTGGGCGGAACTGAGCTTCTTCGAAGCGACCGTCAGCAAGGCGGCGTTCAGGTCGCCCTCGATATGCACGATCTTCAACAGCGTCTGTGCCTGTTCGGCGGCGACCACCTGCGAGGTTCCGTCCACCTGCGCGTCCATGTCGACAAGCGAATCCTGGCGCGCGCTTGCCGAGTACACCTGCTGCTTGTACAACTCGACGCCCTTACCCGAGCCCGGCATGTTCGCGGCCTGGACCTTGATCGGCGTTCTGCCGCCGCGCGGCGGGGGCGGGGGGTCGGACCGGCCGAACCCGAGCACATCCACCGATTTCTGCATCGTATCCTCGGCGTCGGCTATGAAATTGTTCACGATACTGTTGGTTTCGGAGTCCACCTTCATCCGAACCAGCTCGACCTTGTGCAGTGGTTTCGCGGGGCCCGATCGGTCGGTGACCAGTAACCCGTCCTCGGTGGCCGGACCGTCGGTGCTCGCCGCGACGGGCTTGCCGGTGGCGGGGTCCGTTCTGCCCATCAGGGTGGTCGGCCGGTCCTCCGGGGCGCCGGGAACCGGCTGACCGGGGCGTGGGTCACCCGGCCGGGGGCCGCCGGGCGGCCGCCGATCGTCCGGTTTCGTTCCGGGGGTGTCGATATCCGCGTCTGCTGTCGCTGTATCCATCCGCTGTCGTCGCCTCCCGTGATGTCTTCTTCATTGTGTTGTCTTCCTAGAGATGGGAATAGGAGGAATGCCGTTCATCCGCGTGTTGTCGCATAGTCGAACGGACAACATAGGCTTGATTGCCGAGAAATTGCCCGGGGTGCTGGGGCAGAGAGGTAAGTCGGTGCGATGAGCGATGATGAGCTGATCGCATGCCGGCACTGACCGACGATGTGCACGGTGTGTTGCGCGAGCTGCTCGGGCTGTACGGGGCCGGGCAGCCGTCCGAACGCGCGGCCGCCGTGCTTGCGCAATCCATGGCGGCGGACCTGTCCCGGCTGTCCGGCGGGGGTGCCCGCGGCTACGGTGACGCGCTCGGGATCCAGCGTACGGTGCTCGACACGCAGTACGGCCGGGACGGTGTCGTCACCAAGACCGTCGGTGAGTCGGGGGCCGGGACGCTGAACGGGCGCGGGGTGCTGAGCAGTCAGATCTCCGATCTCCAGGCGCGGATCCAGGCCATCACCACTATCGGTGACACCCGGTTCAGCGGCCCGGCCCTACTCGATTCGGCCCAGCAGACCATCACGAACGCGACCAGGCAGGTGAACGCCGATATCGACGCGGCACGCAGACAGGCGGCTCAGATAATGCCGCCGGTGGCGCTCGCCGAGCGCACTCGAAAAGCGTCTCCTCCGCCCCGGAAAAGGCGACGGCGGCGACCCCGCATGGTGTCCGCGCAACAGGTCGCGAATCAGCCGACCCGACGCGGTATACGCCGCAACTGGGACAAGACCCGAGGCGGGCGGGCCGCTCAGGCGGCCGACGGCGCGCTCGGCCTGCCCTATATCTGGGGTGGTGGTGGCGCCGGCGGACCCAGCGGGGGCGGTTTCGATTGCTCCGGGCTGACCCAGTACGCCATCGCGCAGGCCACGAACGGCGAGGTGGTCCTACCGCGGACCACTTACGATCAGATCTACGCCGGTGAACGAATCGATCCCCGTGAGGTGCGCGCCGGTGATCTCGTGTTCCCGGCTTCGTCGTTCAGCTCTCGTGGGCCGGAACACGTTCAACTCGCCGCGGGCAACGGTATGGTGATCGAGGCACCCTATTCCGGTGCCACGGTTACCTATTCGCCCATGCCGCCCAGTGCTGTCGTGGTACGGGTCGTCTGAATCGTCTGAGCGGAACTCTCGCCTTTGGCTATCGAGATACCACACGAAGTGGCGACGTTCCTGAACTTCATCGGCGTCCCGTATCCGGATATCAACGAGGACCAGGTTCGGGAACTGGCCGGTCACGTCCGCACTTTCGCCGACGAGGTCGCCGGGACCCACGGCGCGGCGACCGGTGCGATCACCGACATGGGATCGGTTTACCAAGGGCAGTCGTATCGCGCGCTGGTGGCGTCCTGGGCGAGCTTGAGTTCGTCGCATATGGAAAGGCTGGACGAGTTGTGCCGGGCCGTGGCGACGGCTCTGGAGATCGCGGCCGAAGTGATCACCGTGGTGAAGGTGGCGGTACTGACCGAGCTCGCGGTGCTGGCCGCCGCCTATGCCGCGGCGATGGCGGCCACCGTGGCGACTTCGGGGGCCTCGGTGGCACTGAGCCAGTCCATTTCACTCGCGGCCCGACGGCTGGTCAAGGCCATGGAGGAGATGCTCATCGGCTACATCGTGGCCGAGGTACTGGGTAAGGCCATCGAACCGCTCGAGGACGCGGTCGCGGACATGATCAACGGCGTGGTCTACAACACCACTGCCGATCTGCTGGGCGTCGATACCGGCGGCAAAGATGTCGTGTACATCGATCCCGACGAGGTGCGCCGCTACGCCCAGGTCCTCGACGACCACGCGGACGACATCATGAAGCACGCGGAGAAGTTCGCCAACGGTGTCGCCGCGCTCGATTTCACGACGCCGGTCGGCCTACCCGGTGCGAGTGCTCCGGTGACCCAGGAGGGGGGACCCCCGAACAGCCCGGCTGCGAGCGCACCGGTTCGGCAGGTGCCACAGGAAGTGGCTACTACGCCGCGGAACTGGATACCTGAGTCCACCGTAGGTGCGGTGCCCGCCCAGGACGCGGGAGCGCCTGCTCATGCCGACGACAGGTCGCCGGCGGCGGAGGCTCCGCCGCAGAGTGCGACGGGCTCTCCCGCAGCGGGGCCCGCCGCGGCCGGACAGAGCGGTGTGCCGGGTGCGAGCGCCGGAACCGGACCGGGGCAGGCCGAGGACCTGCGGGCCCCGGGCCCGCCCGTCGAGAGTCCCGCGGTCGACGCGCAAACGACGGAGCCTCCGGGGGAACGGTCACCGGTTGTGGACGGCCGGGAGCCGGATTCCGCCGCTACCCGGATATCGGCGGCGTCCGGCGACGATATGGCGGGCGCGAACCCGGGCGACCTGGGAGGTGGAGCCGAGCAATCGGCGCAGGGGGCCGGTGCGGGTGGTGTGGACTCGGCCCGCGGCGTGGAAGCCGCAAGTGTTCCGCCCGGCCGGATCGGGGATCCCGGCGGCGCGTCGACCGGAGGTGGCGGCGGCCCGGCCAGTCCGTGGAATCGTCAGTCGTCCGCGCCGGGCGGATCGCCCGCCGGATCCGGGAACACCGCACCCGGGGGACGTGGCCGCCGCCGCGGGACCGACGGCGATAAGCCGGGCCGTACCGCGGGCGGTCGGCGTCGTCGGGCCGCCCGGCAGAACCCGTGGTCGGCTCGACCGGCCGCGACGTCCGCACCGGCGCGTACGCCGTGGGGTAAACCGGCCGAGCGCACCGAGCCGGCGGTTCCCGCCGTGGCGGCGGAGGGGGATGTGCCACCGCCCGTGGTACCGGCCGACCGGGATCGGAAGGATGGCACCGAAGGGAAGGACGGCGCCGCACGGGAATCGGCGGGGCGGGCGCACCAACCGGATACCGGCGGGCCGGCGGTCTCCGCGCCGGTTCGCGCGGACGAAGGCCCGCCGCCGCGCGGGTGAACAGATCCGCGTACCTCCGCAGCCGCTTCGGCCGGGCGCTTGCTGCGTATCTCCGGCCGGGGTCGGCCCGCAATCGGTCTTCGCTCGATCGAGCCCCTCGGGTGCGGCGGCCGATGGCTCGCTGTTTCCATCGGCCGCCGCGAAGTAGGTCATCAGGGATGAGGGAACTGGTGACCTGCCGCCAACTATAGCTACAAACAATGTGCCGTTCAACAACGGCACTATTATCAGGAGAGGGAATTTTGTCCGGTTTGGATAGCGGGCGGGTTGCCGGACCGCCGCTGTCGCCGACGACGCCGAAAGTCAGTGCTGTCAAGCTATTTCATGCGCAGAACAGTGCGTTCGCGATGTGGTTCACGGCCGATTTCGGCGGTGGAGTACTTGGGTCCGGCACGAAACCGGCTGGTACTTTATCGCTGGATTACGGCTCGTTCCCTGATGGGAATGTGCCCTATTGGGTTTTGCGGCTTTCGTCCGTATTGCCGCCCGTATCGGCCCGCCCGTCCGATTCGGGCGCCGAATACTCGACCGGCGGCCGCGCTTCGCGGACCTACTTCCCAGTGCGGGGAAATACCCGACGCCTACCGTCGCCTCCGGGTGGCTTACCCTGCCAGCAGGCGAGGGTCGGCGGAAGGGAAGTCCGAGTTGTCAGCGGCCGAGGACGCGTTCTACACGGGCGTGCAGAGTTTGGGATTGGTCGCCGGTGGGGTGCGCAACGAAGAGCACGCCCGCGCGGCGTTCACGGCGGCCACGGATATCGATCCGGATATGTGCGACGCATGGCTGGGACGAGCTATGGCGGGGGAGGTCACGTCCGAGGTCATCTACGGTGCTTACCGCTCCTCGCACAATCTCTACCGCGATCAGCAGCGTGCCGGCCTGGTGGACCGGGCACTGTGGTGCCAGGTCGAAATAGGTGTCTTCGGCCTGCGGGTCGCGATGGCCGATCGCGATCAGATCGCCATCGCGCAGGCGTGCGCGTACGCCGACGGGGGCGAATGGCAGGAAGCCGCCGCGATCCTGGACGAGGTGCGCGGTGACGATGTCGCCGATTTCGCACGGATCGCCCTGTTCTACCGGACCGGGCGCTGGCCCGATGTGCTCACCGCCCGTGCCGCGAAAACCGTACTCGAGGACGGTCTGCTCGATATCGCCGCCGAACTGATGGCGGCCAGTGCGCTCGCGCATCTCGGCAGGTTCGGGGAGGCGTTGCCGCGTGCGCAGCGGATCGTGGAGGACAGTCAGTCCGGGAGTCTGTCCTACATCTGGGCCGATGCGCACTATCTGCTCGGCATGATCATGCGGCACAACGGTGAGCACGAGGCGGCCGACAAGATCCTCAAGGGCCTGCAGGGGTCGGGCCTGTGGCCCAACCGGCCGGACTGGCAGCAGGCGGTGCGGGACAAGAACTTCCGGCTCGAGGTCACCACTCCGGCCGTGATCGCCTCCCGGACCGATATCTGGGATCCCAAATCCGGTGACGATCCCGCCGAAGTGGCGGCGAGCGCGGCCAAGGCCGAACGCGACGAACTGCTCGAAGAGGCATCCAAGCTGCTGCAGTCGCAGATCGGCATGGACTCGGTCAAGGAACAGGTGGATCGGCTCAAATCCGGTGTGCTGATGGACCAGGTCCGGGCCAAGCGCGGCCTGGCGGTCGACTCGCGATCGAATCACCTCATCTTCTCCGGACCACCCGGTACCGGTAAGACCACCATCGCGCGGGTTATCGCCAAGATCTTCGCCGGGCTCGGCGTGGTCGAGAACGCCGAAGTCATCGAGGCGTCGCGTAACGATATGGTCGGCACCCATCTCGGCCATACCGCACCCAAGACCAACGCGCTGATCGACTCCGCGCTCGGTGGCGTGCTCTTCATCGACGAGGCCTACACCCTGATCCAGGAGGGCCTGTCCGGTGGTGACGCCTTCGGTAAGGAAGCGGTCGATACGCTGCTGGCCCGGATGGAGAACGACCGCAGCAAGCTGGTCGTGATCATCGCCGGTTACGAGGCCGAGATCGACAGGTTCCTGCAGTCGAACGAAGGTCTGTCGTCACGTTTCACCAAGCGGGTCCGGTTCCCCAGCTACGACCCGGACGAACTCGTCCAGATCGCCGATCACATCGCCGGCAAGAAGGATTCGATCCTGTCCGATCAGGCACGGGAGGTCCTGCGCGACCGCTGCACGACGATGTCGGAGGAGAGCAGGAACGGCCGCCGCCTCATCGACCTCGCCGGTAACGGTCGTTTCGTGCGCAATGTCGTGGAGGCCGCGGAGGCGGAACGGGATTTCCGGTTCACCCGCGACAATGTGGATATCGCCGCGCTCACCGACGAAGAGTTGATGACCATCGACGCCTTCGATATCAGCACCGCGCTGCAGGGGTTGGCGCCGGTCGGAAAGTAGCATCCGCCTCCCACCCGGCCGACTGTTCCCAATTCTGGGGAGTGGTCGGTTCGGGCGTGCGCGTTAGGTTGTGGCCGAGGTCGGCGGAAGGAACGGTTACCGGTGGCACGCTTCCGGGTGGTGACCAAGCACCAGGTTTCGGGTTGGCGGTTTCTGTTACACCGGATCGAACATGCCCTGGTCCGTCGCGACGCCTCGATGATCGACGACCCCTCCCGCGGCCGGTCCACCGCGCTGGCGGTCGGGGTCGCGCTGGCCTGTGTGGGCATCGCCGGAGCCGCGGTGCTGGCGTTCTTCAAACCCGCGAAACCGGTGGGAGACTCACCGATCCTCGCGGAGAAGGACAGCGGCGCGCTGTATGTCAAGCTCGGTGAACGTCTGCATCCCGCCCTCAATCTCACCTCGGCCCGCCTGATCGTGGGACAGCCGGCCAAACCGGTGGAGGTATCGCAGTCCGAGCTCGCGAAGTACCCGCGTGGTCCCTGGGTAGGGATACCCGGTGCACCCGGGCAGATCAACGACGAGGCGGAGAAGGATTCCGAATGGACGGTCTGTGATACCGCCCGAACCGGGGCCGCGGCACCGGTCGACCAGGAGACCGGCCTCCCGACACTGTTGCGTTCGGCGGTGCTCACCACCGCCATCGCCGGGCCGCTCACCGTCGACGGCGATGCCGTGCACGAACTGAGCGGCCGCCAGGCCCGGCTGCTCCGCGGTGAGGATGCGACCTGGCTTGTGTACTCCGATCCGGAACAGGGCGTGGTACGCGCCGAGATCAATCTCGCCGATTCACCGGTGATGCTCGCCCTCGGGATCGACAGCCACGCACAGGTGGCCGCCGCGTCACCCGGGCTATTGGGGGCGATACCCGAAGTCGCGCCGATCCGGGTGCCGGATGTCCCCGGCTCCGGTACCCCCACGACACTGAAACCGGCGCTCGATGCGGTGGTCGGGTCCATCGTCACGGTCGCCACGCCGAATCAGCCGGCCGCCTACTATCTGGTGTCCAATTCCGGCCTGGTCCGGGTCAGCGGGGTGCTGGCGTCCATCGTGCGAAACGCGAACTCACACGGTGCGGTCGCTACGACAACGATCGGGCCGGACGTGGCGGCGGCGAACCTACGTCCCGGTGATTGGCCGGGCACCGCGACCTATCCGGCCGAATCGGTCGAAGTCCTCGATCCCATTCGTGACCTGATCACCTGCTACCACTGGGAGCGCACAGGTACCGATCCGGATGCGCATACCCGGTTGCTCTTCGGCAGGCAGCTGCCGCTCACGAAACAGGAACAGGGCCGCACCGTCGGCTTGGTCACCGCCCCCTACTCGGGCGGTATGACCGCCGATTATGCCTACCTGCCCCGTACCTCGGGAAAATTCGTGCAGGTCACCGGTGCCGAACCCGGCTCACCGCTGCGCGAATCGCTGTTCTGGATATCCGACAGCGGTGTCCGCTACGGCATCGATGCGGATCTGAAGGGCGGTAACGGGAAAGATCCGTCGCTTGCCGCACTGGCGCTGCGTGACCCCGTTCCGGCGCCGTGGAGCATCGTCTCGCTGTTCGCGGTAGGCCCGGCGCTCTCGGTCGGCGACGCCATGATCCAACACGACGGGATACCGCCGAACATGACGGGTGCGCAGATGGCGGGGAACAAATGACCGCGACGCGCCGTTTCGTCCGGCCGGCCCGTATGGTGCGCGGGCCCAAGGCTCCCGCCGTCACCGAACTCCGGCTGCAGCCGCCGACCGAGTTGCCCCGGCCGGTGCCGATGTCCAAGATCAAGATGATCATGCCCGTGATCATGGTGTGCGCCATGGTCGGCATGATGGCGATGATGTTCTCCGGCGGCCGTGCCATGTCGCCGATGATGCTGATGTTCCCCATGATGATGATCGTGTCGATGTTCGGCATGCTCGGCGGCCAGCTGGGTGGGGGCGGGGGAACCAACAGCACCGCGGCGGGGCTGAACGAGGAACGCAAGGATTATCTGCGCTCGATCACCGACAACCGGAAGACGGTGCACGAGGCCGAAACCGAACTGTACGACTATCTGTCCTATACCCACCCGGGCCCGGCCGGTCTGGGCCGTCTCGTCGGCGGTAAGCGGATGTGGGAGGTGCAGGTCGCCAATCCCCAGTTCCTGCGTGTGCGGATGGGGCGGGGACGGATCGCCAACCAGGTCCGGGTCATCGTGCCGGAGGCGGCGCCCACCTCGGATCTGGACCCCGTCGGTGTGGTCGAGCTGACCCGATTCGCGAAAGCCTATTCCACGGTCGGCGGAATGCCGGTCGCGATCAATCTGTTGTCGGCGCCGCTGGTCGGCCTCGACGGTGACGCGGACGCGGTGGCGGGTCTGATCCGGGCCATGGTGGCCGAGATCGTCGTCCTGCACGGACCGGACCAGGTCGCGGTGGCGGCGGTGCTCAACAATCCGGACGACCCGCAATGGGCCTGGTTGAAATGGCTGCCGCATAGCCAGCATCCCGCCGAAACCGACGCTGTCGGATCGAGCCGCATGGTGTATCGGACCGTGGCCGAACTACGGACGAAGGTACTCGCGGGGCTCAACCGCGGCCCGTTCTCGGCGAACAACGAGCCGGCGCTGGACAAATCGCACTACGTGCTGATCGTGGAATCCGGTGGTGCGAACACCGATCGCGATATCTCCGGTATCGACGGCTGCACCTGGTTGCGGCTCGGCGAGTCCGAGCAAACCCTGCCACGGTCGCTGAGGTTCGCCGTCGCGGCGGACCGTACTCTCCAGGAACTGACCCCCCGCGGTAGCCGGTTGGTCGGCACCGCCGACAATATGTCGATCCCGCAGGTCACCGCGGTGGCGCGGACACTGTCCCCCTATCGACTGTCCACCGTGGTGGAGGCGGTGGCCGCCGAGCAGGCCAGTGGTAGCACCTCATGGGAAGACCTGGTCGGCATTTCCGATCCGGGCAATATCCGGGTGGACCGGCAATGGCCGGTACGCCGCGACGCCGACCGCAACCGGCTGAACATCCCGTTCGGCCACGACCCCACCGGCCAGGTGGTGCACCTGGACATCAAGGAATCCGCCGAGGAGGGCATGGGCCCGCACGGAATGTGTATCGGCGCCACCGGTTCCGGTAAATCGGAATTCCTGCGCACCCTGGTGCTCTCCGCGATCGCCGAGCATTCCCCCGATGTACTCAACCTGCTGCTCGTCGACTTCAAAGGTGGCGCGACCTTCCTCGGTTTCGACCGGCTCTCCCATGTGACCGCGGTCGTCACCAACATGGAGGAGGAGGCAGATCTCGTCACCCGTATGGAAGACGTGATCAACGGCGAAATGGCCCGTCGCCAGCGCATCCTGCGCGACGCGGGGAACTTCGCCAGCGTCGCCGACTACGAGAAGGCGCGGGAGCAGGGCGCCCGGCTCGAGCCATTGCCCACGCTGATGATCATTCTCGACGAGTTCGCCGAACTGCTGGAGCAGCATCCGAGCTTTTCGAAACTGTTCGTCGCGATCGGCCGTCTGGGCCGCTCGCTGCGGATCCACCTGTTGCTGTCCTCGCAGAAGGTCCCGGCCAACCGCATGGGTGAGCTGGAAGCGCATCTGTCCTACCGGATCGCGCTGCGCACCAACCAGACCAGCGACTCGCGTGACGCCATCGGCACCGCGGACGCGTACCACCTGCCGAAGAAACCGGGTTCGGGATATCTACGGGTGGGCGCGGGCGATCTCCAGCGATTCCAAGCGGCCTATGTCGGTGGGCCGTACACCGCGCCCGCGCAGGCTTCCAGTTCCAGTGCGCAGCGCGCCCGCCGGCCCGGCGGTGGATACAAACCGCCGCAGCGGTTCACGGCCGCCTTCATCGCCGAAGCGCGCCCGGCGCCGGTTGCGGCGGTGGCTGTGCGCGCGCCCGAACCGGAGGACACCGAGGGCGAACCGGTCAGCGTGATGGAGACCGTGCTGCAGCAGTTCGCGCGGCACGGTCGTCCGGCCCACAAGATGTGGCTCCCGCCGCTGGGCGTTCCGCCCACGGTGGACAGGCTGACCGCCGCGGCCGAACCCGGCACGCTCGTGCTGCCGTGGGCGATCATCGACAAACCGCGCCAGCAGCGCCAGGACGTCTGGTCGGTGGATCTCTCGGGCGCGGGCGGCCATGTCGCGGTCGTGGGCGGTCCGCAGTCCGGTAAATCCACGGCGCTGCAGACGCTCATCCTGTCGGCCGCGCTGACCCATACGCCGGAGCAGGCGCAGTTCTACTGCTTCGACTTCTCCGGTGGCCTGTCCGCGATGCGCGCACTGCCGCATGTGGGCTCGGTGGCCTCGGTGCGCGATGTGGACCGCATCCGGCGTACTTTCGCGCTGATCCGCAATCTGATCGCCTCCCGGCAGGCACTGTTCGATCACCTCGGTATCGATTCCATGCGTGAATTCCGGCGGCGCCGGAACACCCCTGAGGGCTCGGCCGAGTTGACGTCCTACGGCGATGAGCACGGCGATGTTTTCGTTGTCGTGGACGGCTGGGATATCGGGTTCGCGATCAACGGGCCGTACTACGACGAGTACATGCCGACCATGGAGTCCGTCGCCCTGCAGGGCCTCAACTACGGTGTGCACCTGGTGGTCAGCAGTTCCCGCTGGGCCGCGATCCGGCCCCAGCTCAAGGACCTGATCCAGACCCGCCTGGAGATGCGTCTCGGCGACCTCACCGATACGGTGTTCAACGCCCACCGTGCCGTGGTGGCCGCGGTGCCGCCGAATCGTCCCGGCCGCTGCGTTTCGAGCGAGGCCCTCCATATGCTTACAGCGCTGCCTCGTACCGACGGCAACGGTGACGCGGAAACCGCGGCCGCGGGCTTGAGTGCGGCGATAACCGAGGTAAGCCAGACCTACGCGGGCCGGCAGGCACCCGAGGTCCGGTTGCTGCCGGCCCAGGTGACGATGCCGCAGATCCTGGCCCGGGTTCCGCAGCCGACGAATCTGGCCGAACGGCTCGCGGTTCCGTTCGGTGTCCGTGAATCCGATCTGGGGCCGGCCGTCATCGACTTCGGCGTCTCCACCCATTTCGTGATCCTCGGGTCGACCGGTTGCGGAAAATCGACCGTTCTGGGTGCGCTACTGGAATCCATCCGGACCCGGTTCACGAAGGATGAGGCCCGGGTACTGCTGATCGATTACCGCCGCCAGCATATGGACGCGGTACCCGAGGAGCAGTCGATCGGATACCTGACCAGCGCCCGCGATGTGGTGGACAATCTGCCGTTCGTCGCGGAGAAGCTCCGTGCTCGCCGGGCCCCGGACGGGGTGACCTCCCAGCAGCTCAAAGAGCGGTCCTGGTGGAGTGGGCCCGAGATCTTCGTGGTGGTGGACGATTACCACATGGTCGCTCAGCGTGGGCAGATGAACCCGCTCGACCCGCTGCGGGAGCTGATCGTCGACGGCCGCGACACCGGTTTCCACCTGATCGCCGCCCGCAATATCGCACAGGCCGATACGGCCATGTACGACACCGTCCTCGGCCAGGTGAAGAACCTGAACTCCTCGGGTTTGATCATGGATGGGACGAAAATGGACGGCATGCTCATCGGCGATGTGAAACCCACCAAACAGCCGCTGGGCCGGGGGATTCTGGTGGAGCCGCTGACCTCGACGAAGGACCTCGTGCAATCGGCCTGGATCCCCGAATGAGCGCCGTCGCGCGGCCGCTCAATGGGACTCCCCATATATGGGAATGGCCTAGCGTACTTCATGTACCGCTCTGTTGCGACGACCGGCAACGGGCACGGACGTTTATCGATCGGAGTTATCGATGATCCCCTTCGAAGTCAACCCTGCGGATCTTCCGGCCATCGGCGCCGCGGTGAATGCCCAGGGCGCCAGCCTGGCCTCCTTCCTGCAATCGGTGGCGCCGTACACGGTGCCGGAACCCTCGGTTGCCTGTGCGCCGGGCTTCTACATGACGGCAGGTCTCGGCGTCGTCGACGTCGTGATGAACGCTTACCTCGCGGCCTGCAATACCGAAAGCGGCCTCTTCGGCTCCAGTCTCGGCCCCGTATCGGTGACCTTCGAGTCCACCGATGTAGCCGGCGGCGTGGGAGTGGCGGCGGTGGGAGATTCCGTTGCGGGCCGGGTGTTCGGCAGCTGATCGATAACTGGTTCGGAGCAGGGATGCTATGCCGTTCTTCGAATATTTCGCCCTGGAGCCGCTGCAGAATCGAGATCTGATCGATTCCGGGGCCGGTGCGGCACCACTGACCAATGCCTCACGCGCTTACTCGGCGATCGACAGCGCGCTCGAATCCACGGCGGCCAATACGGATGGCCTGATCAGGAACATGGGCGTCGCGTGGCCGCGTGGCGTGAGTTCCCAGCGTGCGCAAGCGGCATTCGGCAAGCACAACGAGTGGGTACGTCAGCAGGCAGGGAACGCGTCGAAGATCGCCCAGTTGGCCGATCAAGGGGCGCATTTGCACAACAGCGCCCTCGGGGCGATGCCGTCGCGGTTCGAGATCGAAGCCGCCATCGCGCAGTTGGCCGCATCCGCTGCTCTGATGACCACATCCGGCACGGTCGCCTCCGCGGGGGCCGGGCCCGCCTCCGCCGCAGCTCTTTTGGTTTTCGCCGGCGCAAGCGCGTGGCACGCCATGGCCGAGATCGAGTACAACCGCCTCAAGATCCAGGCCGCCGCGACGATGATGGGCTACGAGATCGGAGCCCTGGGTCTGCTCGTCAACCTGGTCGGGGTGGCGGGCTCGTTCACGCCACCACCGCCGATCGTCCTACCGAGTGCCGGGTCGCCGCCACCGGTGGGGCACGACGCGGTGGCCCCGCTACAGGACCTGATCACCAAGGGGCCCGACAGTTCGTACTATCCCGGAAACAAACCGACGACGACCGATACCGGGCAGCACACCGGTAACGGGTCGGACTCGGCGGGTGATTCGAATTCAGGCGGTTCCGATTCGGGTGGTTCCGATCCGGGCAGCGGTGGGGACGGGACGGATCCAGGGCCTTCGGGTCCGGAACAACAGTCGCTCACCGATCCGCAGCAGGCGATCGGATCCGAATCCGGCCTCGATTCCGGGTCCACCGGCTACGGCACGGAGTCGTCGTATTCGAGTCCGCTGCCGGGTGTTTCCTCGGGGTCCGCGACGCTGGCCGCGCTCGGTGGCGGCGGTGCGCTTGCCGGCTTCGGATTGGCTCGCGGAGGTATCGGTTCCATGGCCGGTGCGGCAACGGGTTTCCGGTTGCCGGGCAATTGGAATCCCGCCTCGGGCACCGCTTTCGGCGCATCCAACCCCGCCGCGTCCTCGGCCGCGCCGGCTCGCGGTGCGGCACGGCGGGTATCGGCGCCCACCGCGCGGATGCGGCGTCGCCGCCGGGAGGAGGAAACGCGAACGGGGAAGGTCTTCACCCCGGGCGAGCAGTTCGAGGTCCCGGAGCTCGAGCGACCGCCGGTGATCGGTGTCATCGAATACGAGGACGACGAGCCCGATACCGAACTGCTCGTGGACTCCTCACTCGTGGGAGTACTGGACCGGCTCGACGAAGAGAACGAGTCGGAGAATGGATACAACGCCCGGTGAGTTGACCGGGTTCACTGAACATCGAAAGGGAGAACATCATGGTCAGCGCCAGTCAGGGAGTAATCCAGGCGAATCCGGATGATCTGATCGCGATCGCCAAGAAGATGAATGGCCCGCTGCAGAACCTGGAAACGCACCTCACAGACCTTACCAAAATTCAGGGTACCCTCGAGACCGCGTTCAAAGGCAATGCCGGTCAAGCGGTCTACAACGCATTCGGCAATGTGCACTCCACCGGTACCGGCATCGCGCGATACCTGGAAGACCTCATGGCGCAGATCAACCAGGCAAGTTCGAAGTTCGATGATGACGATCGGGCTGCTTTCCAGCAGGTGAAGACTGCGATGGGCGATGCGGCCGATGGGAGTTTCAACACGGGTGTCAAGGACAGCGGTTGGCAGAGTGATGCGCAGGAAAGCACTGTCGGTCCGTCGAAGGCGAAGGTCGATTGGGCATGACAGGGGGGCACTGACCCGGCCTCCTGGATGCGTTCGTACATAATATTCGAAAGGTTCGATTTCAATGAGCATGCCGATCTATACAAACAAGGCCGACATCGAAGAGGCGCTGACCCGGTCGAAGGGCGTCGTTCAAGGTTTGCAGGACAGTAAGACCGAGCTGACCAACATGCAGACCGAACTGTTGAACACCTTCAACGGCGGCGGTGCCCAGATCTACAAGGATGTGGCGGATCAACTGGGGAGGCGGCTCACCAGTTTCGATGAGAGCATTACTGCGCTCGACAATTCGACGGAGCATGCCGCGCGGCTTATCGGCGATGCAGACCAAGCTGTCGCCAATATGTTCTCCAACCTTCTCTGAGGAGATTGCTGGTTTGACCGATCATACGTCGATGGGCACAACATCGGCGGAGGTGGAATCCGGCGATCCGGTATCGGTGGATCTGAACGTCGATGCCGCCCTTGTCCTGAAAGACATGGTCGGCATCGACGCTTATCCGTTGGTCCTGGCGATCATGCCGAACATCTACCGAATCTCCGACCGCGACCGGGTCCGGGCGGTTGTCGCGGAACAGCTCGCCGCGGACGGGATCATTTCCGGTGGTGAGGTGGATCCGGTGGTCGCCGGTTGGCTCCGGTGCCTGAATCGTCCGGATACCGAGCTGGCCATCCGAGTGCTCGACAACGGCCGTGGAGGGGAAACCCCGACCATGCTGCGCGCCTCGCTGGTTCGCAGCGGGGAGCAGCACGTTCTTGCCGTCCGATGTGACGACGAGATCGTCATCCAGCCGGTCTTCCACCAGGGCCGGCAGCTGGATACGCTCACCGCGGTATTGGGATCGATCCTCGGTGACTACCCGGTCCTCGATTTCGAACCGTTCACCCGCGCCGACAGCGATCCGGCAGATTCCGAGCCGCCGCCCGAGGACGCGGACGGCGTGCGAGCCGGCCTGCGTGAACTGGGCGCCTCCCCGCGGACCGCGAACGTGCTCACCCGAGCCTTGGGCGAAATCGTCCGCCAGACCGAGGTCCTCATGATGGAGCATCGAGACGGCGGACCTGAAACACCCGACTTCACAATCTGTATGAACGTACTGGACACGTTTTCAGGGCGGTTCGTGATCACACCGAGCGTAACGTTGGACGGCCGGACCCGGTCGACCTTCCGGCCGGGCGACCACACTGCCCTGCGCAGTGGTATCAACACTCTGGCCGAGCTGCTGCCCGGCCGTAGCTGGTTCGATACCGCACGTACCGGTTGACGTTCCAGTGCTGGATGAGAGGACGGTGAGATGAACCGGGCACCGACAACGAACGGCGACGCGACCTCCGCGCTCGCCAAAGGCGGTTACGACGCCTACTTCGCGCAGCTCGACGAACATCCCGGCGGTGGAGCGGCCACGGCGGCGAGCACTTCCGGCCCTCCCGAGTTCTCATCCACGGCCGCTGGGGCCGTACCGACCACAGCACCGGAAACGGGGACCGATCAGATGAGTTCGGCCATACCGCATCCTCCGGCGCCCGGGCCGTCGGCGGAATCGCCGTCGGCCGGTGCCCCGCAGGCCGCGGTATCGCCGCCACAACCCACCGGCCCCCCACCCTCGGCGCCCGAGGCGCCGGCCGTGGACGACGGCGAACTCGCCGATCTGCGGCAGCGCGCGGCCACGGCTCACCAGCAGGCGGCCGCCGAGGAACAGCAGGCCATCGCGCGGCGGCAGCAGCAGGGTACCCAGGGCGTAGCGGCGCCGCCCCCCGCCGGCCCCCCGGTCGCGGCGCCGGAACAGAGTACGGGCGCGTCGGATACCTGGACGTCACCGGCGGCGGTCGCGGGACCATCCCCGGCGGCGCCGCCGCCGTACACTGCTCCCACGCAGTCCGCGCCTACGAGCGGATACTCCACCACCTCTGCCGGGTACGCCGGGCCACAGCAGTCCTACACCGGCTACTCCCCGGCCCCGGGCGCCCAACCGGCGGCTCCGCAGCAGGCCGCCGACGCATCCCGGGTGCCGGACCGGATCCATCGACCGGCCTATGACACCACCGGGCGTATCGAGGTGCTTCCGCCCGCCCTGGCCTCCGCGGAACTGCTCGCCGAGATCGCCGCGGTACGCCAGGCACATCTGCGGTCGAACAAGGGTGTCCGTGGTGCGCTGAACAAAGTCGGTTTCAACCTCGGCCTCTCACCGGCCGAACAGGAGGCCGAGAACCGGCGCACCCGGATCCGACGTCAGCTCAGCGTGCCGTACCAGATCGCGGTGGTGAGCGTGAAGGGCGGCGTCGGCAGGACCACGACCGCGGCCGGTCTCGGTTCCACCTTCGCCAAGCTTCGGCCGGACCGGGTGATAGCCATCGACGCGAACCCGGATTTCGGTGATCTGTCCAGCCGCACCACGCGTCATCAGTTCGGTTTGACGCTGCGCGATCTCGCTCAGGCCGGCGGTCGTCTGGACTCCTTCTCTGCCGTGCACTCCTACACGGCTGTCAATACAGCCGACCTCGCCGTGGTGGCGTCGCCCTGGAGTACGGACGCGGGGGAGGCGCTGACCGGTACCGAATATCAGACCGGTGTGGAAATTCTGCGTCGCCATTACAATCTGCTCGTGGTCGACTGTGGAACCGGTGTGCTCGATTCGTCGACCAACACTGTGCTGCGTACCAGTGACGCCGTGGTGGTCGTGACACCCGCGACCGTCGGCGGGGTGACCGGAGCCGTCGCGACCCTGAACTGGTTGAGTTCGCACGGCTTCGATCATCTGATCGCGGCCTCCATGGTGGCCATCGTGCGGCAGCATCCCGTGAAACCCACCGTGGATATCGAGGCCATCGAAAAACTGTTCGCGTCGGCGCAACGGCCCACCGTTCAGATCCCGTTCGATCCCCATCTCGCCGAAGGCGGAGAAATAGATCTGCGCATGTTGGACAGGGAGACCGCGCTGGCCTTCGAGAATCTGGCGGCCGGCCTGGCCGACGACTTCCCCGGTTATGTCGCGGAGCCCTCCGGCGGCGACCGCGGAGGTATGCGGTGACATCTGTGCAGACGGCGCCGGCGGCTCCGTCCGGCGACGCCGCACCTGCGGAGGTGGCGCGGGCGCGTATCGCCGTCATGGTCGCCACCTACCAGGTGGATGTGGTCGTGCCGACCAAGTTCACCGTCGAGACCTTCATCGACGACCTGGTCGCGGTACTCGCCAATGCGATCGGTGACGAGGAGGTCGACTTCACTCCACCTCACGGCCAGTGGAGCCTGGCGCGGCCGGGTGAACCGCCGATTCCGCGCTGGCGCAGCCTCGGCGACCACGACATCGTCGACGGGACGGTGCTCATGCTGGCGCCGGTGGAGTCGTCGGAGGTCTTCACCCCGGTGGTCGAGGACATCACCGACGCGCTGGCGCTGATCAACGAGCGCGAATTCGCCGAGTTCGATGCCGATACCGCCGCGATCGTGGGGCTGGGTGTCTTCGGTGCCGGAGCGGTCGGGCTGGCGACCATGCTGTCGTGGGCATGGACCCAGTCCGGGTCGCTGCTGTGGTGCGGATTGCCCGCGCTGCTGCTCGGCGCGCTGTGCTGGGCGGCGGCGGTGGCGATCCGCGGTAGCGGTGCGGCGCGCCGGATTTCGCTGGGTGCGGGACTGGCCGCGATCCCGCTTCTCTTCGCGGGTAGCGCCATGCTGGTTCCGCCCGCCTACGGCGAGCCGGGACCCTTCGCGCCGGCCAATATCGTGGCCGGCGCGGTCGTCACCGCTGTCGCCGCCATGGCCATGATGCGGTTGACGGGCAGTGGGATCGCCACCCTGATGAGCATTGCCGTGCTCGGCATCGTGGTGACCGCCGTCGTGCTGCCGCTGGCCTACTTCGACCTGGTGACTCGCCAGGTGGCGGGCGCCGCAGTCTTCGTGGGGCTGATATTGCTCACCACAGCGCCCCGGATCGCGGTGGTGATCGCCAAGATTCGCCCGCCGGATCTGCCCGACCCGGGCAACGAAGTGAACCCGGCCACCCTGACCGATATCTTCGACGCGGAAACCCACCGTGATGTGGAGCAGGATGCCGCGGTCGCCGCGGCTGCCGAAGAGTCGCGCCGCACCGCGGAGGCGGGCATCGAGAGCCGGGCGCGGCTCGCGGTCACCAGCCTGCGCGGTCTCATCGTGGCCGTTTCCGGGTTGTTGTCGGTGGCCACGGTGATCTGCGCGGCGGTGAGCCCGGGCGGGATCCGGGAGATCGTGATGGCAGCAGCGGTGGCCGGAATTCTGGCTATGCGGTCCCGGTGGTACCCCGACCGTGTTCAGGCGATCGCCTTGGTGCTCGGGTCCGCGGTCACGGTACTCGGTGTCACGGCCGTGCTCGTGACGGCGTACGAGACATCGCTCGCACGGCTCACCGTCGTGCTGGTGGTCGCGCTGATCGCATGTGGCGCGCTGGCCGCGGCGCTGCGCCTGCCCGGAAAGCGGCTGACTCCGGTCACCCGCCGGATCACCGACCTCATCGAGTACGCGTTGATCCTCGTGGTGCCGGTGATCGCCTTCTGGATCATGGGCGTGTACACCGCCATGCGAGGGATCTGATGGCCCTTCGCCTGAACAGGGCTGCCGCGGCAGCCCTGGCTGCTGTGGTGCTGGGCGCCACCGCCGCCCCGGCGGCTGCCCTGGTGCCACCGGAGGTAGTGGTCGGCGTCGCACCGCCGGATGGTCCGCCGGCCCCGGAAGCGCCGACCAAGCAGGACAGCGGTTGCCTGGCCACCGGTGTCCTGCAGGATACGGATATCTCCCGGACACCGCCGTCGGAGTTGGCCTTGAACCTGGCCGACGCCAGGACCCTCAGTCGTGGTCTAGGGGTCACCGTCGCCGTCGTGGATACCGGCGTTTCTCCGCATCCGCGGCTGCCCAATGTGGTGGCCGGTGGTGACTATGTCGCGGCCGGCGGCGACGGGCTTCAGGATTGCGACGCGCACGGCACGCTGATCGCCGGGATCATCGGCAGCACGTCCGATCCCGCGGACGGCTTCACCGGTGTGGCGCCCGACGCGCGGATCATTTCCATTCGCTACCGGTCCGCGGCGTTCCGGGTGGAGCGTGGCATGTCCGATCAGAGGGAGCGCCAGGCGCTGGAAGTGCGGACTCTTTCGCGTGCGATCACCCATGCCGCGAATCTGGGTGCGGGCATCATCGCGGTACCACTGCCGATATGCCTGGCGGTGGATTCGGGTGTCGATCTGGGGGTCCTGGCCGAGGCGGTCGGATACGCCGTGCACACCCGAGGATCACTCATCGTGGCCGGTGCCGGAAACGCCGAGACCAATGGCTGCTCCCAGAATCCGGGCTTCGATCCCGGACGGCCCGGTGACCCGAGGAACTGGAAGTACGTCAAAACGGCCTCGCTTCCGGGGGTCTTCAGCGAGTCCGTGCTGACGGTGGGGTACACGACCGCCTACGGCGGGGTCACCGATAGATCCCTGATGGGTCCATGGGTGACCGTAGCCGCGCCTGGTACTGGTATCGAATCGCTGGGGCCGGGATCGGCCGGCCTGATCAACGGCGTCGGGCCACCCGACAAACTCGGTCCCGTCGGTGGTTCCTCCTTCGCCGCGGCGTATACCGCCGGTGTCGCGGCACTGGTGCGCTCGCGGTACCCCAACGAAACCCCCGCGGAGATCACCGCCCGGCTCACCGCGAGCGCGCACGCTCCGGCGCGCGGTATCGACAACACGGTGGGCGCGGGCATCATCGATCCGGTCGCGGCCCTCAGCTACCGGACCCCACCCGAACCACCGGAGGGCCTGTTCCAGGCCGGGCCGCTGGAATTGCCGCCGCCGCCTCGCGCACCGGACGCCAAACCCGGAATCACCGCGGCGATCGTGATCATCGCGGCGGTGCTGATCGGTGCGGCGACAACCTACGGCGTGAATTCGTGGCGGAGGCAGCGGCAGTGACGATTACCGCGGAACGGGCCGTCCGTGCCCCGGACCGCCGGGTCGCCGGGGTGGAACGCGGCCCGTTCGCAGTGATGGCGATCGGAGGCAGTGTCGTGATGGCCGGATTGTCGTCGTATCTACCGCTGTGGGGTGCCGCATCGATCGTCGCCGGGTTGCTGCTCACGGTGGTCGTACGGATCCGGGGCCGGACGCCGGTGCGATGGTTCATCGATTGGCTCGATTTCCGGACCGGTAGATCGGGCCGCGCGAAGCTGCTCACCGCGCCGCTTCCGGTACGCGATATCGATGTCGCCGCCGGACTCTGCGGTATCGCGGAGGACGGTGACGTGCTCGTCGCCATGATCCAGCTGGCGCCGAACCTCGACCTGCCGACAGTGATCGCCGAACAGACCATCTACACCGAGGACACCGTCTCGGTGGAGAGCCTGCTACCGATGCTCGACCATTACGGCATCGGCATCGACATCGACATCGTGACCACCGGTCAACGGGTGCGGGCGGCCGGCAGCTACAGCATGCTCTACGACCAGCTGATCGGGTCCCATCCCGTGGTCGGAAACCGGCTGACCTGGCTGGTTCTCCGGCTGGACCAGGAACGCAATCTACGGGCTCTGGCAAAACGCGGGCCGTGTGCGGTGGTCGCGCCGCGGACCCTGGCCACTGCGGCACACCGGATCGCGGGCCGGTTGCGGGAGCGAGGCGTGGCGGCCCATCCACTCCCGGCGGCTGCCCTGCTGGATGCGACCCGGCTGCTGCACTCCGGAGCGGAGCTCGGTGATCTGACCGAACAGTGGGACCGCCTGAAGACTTCGGTGCCCGGCCGTTTCGTCACGAGTTTCGGAATCGACTGGACACAGCTCGACGATTCCGGCCTGGACGACTGCTGGACCTGGAACAGTGGGCGCACCACGCTCGTGGTCAGCCTTTCCGGGGCGGACCGGCCGAGGGCCGTCGTACGCTATATCGGCCCGGCCATGACCGAAGCGCTGCCCGACTATCTCCGCCGATTGCCCGGCCGTCAGTCGGTGGCGCTCCGTTCGACCCTGCCCACCGGAGTCTCGCTGCGTGAGTTGACCCGCGACGAGAACACACTCGAGGAGGCGCCCGAGGAGTTGAGTGCCGTGCTCGCCGTGCCGATCGGTCCCAACGGTCAGATCCTGGGCGCGATCAGCGGCCAGACGCGCCATCAGCTCGCGATGCCGCTCTTCGATCCCGCCCCTTACAATCCGCGTCGCCGCACGGTCGATGTGCAGGCGATGCTGCCCGTCGCGCAGCAGTTGGTGCTGCGCGCGACCGTGGTCGGCGCCGATATCGAGGTCCATACCAGCCGGCCGCAGCGTTGGCAGCATCTGGTGAGCGCGGTCGGCGACGCCAGATCGCTGCGGCTGGTGGAGGCGGGTGAGGAGGAGCCGGGCGCGGGCGCCACCATCACGGTCTTCGACCAGCTGCCGCCGCAGGCATCCGCGGCGCCGACCACCGTCTCGATCAGCGATCCGGGAAGCCCGCGTCGCGGGTCGGTGGATCTGTCGATCGAACAGGTCGGCGAAGCTCAGCTGGATGTACGGATCCCGATGCGCACCGTCCGGGTGAACCTGGTCGAACCACGCGGCGAGACCCGCTATTTCGAGCACAGTGATCGACCGCCGACGGTGGCCCCGCCGTCCGGTAATTCCGAACGGACCGTCCCGGTGACCCGGCCTCAGGGATATCCGGCCCGGTGAGTAGGACAGAGCAGGTAATCTCGATGACCGTGGTAGCGGATCCCGAATTTGACAGTGGCAGATTCGACAACCCGGACGGCGCGCAGGAGCAGACACCACGGCAGGCCGCCGCGGCGATCTTCTCCAGCCGACTGTCGGAACTGATCGCCGAATCTGTCGTGTCCACCGAAGACGGCTCGACCCGTGGGCTGACCTTGTATTCGCTTGCCCAGCACCTGGAACTCGCCTATCCGGATGTGCCGGTTTCGCAGTCCGGTCTGTACCGGTTGATCCACGGTGATGCCATTCCCCGACTCGACCTGATCATCGCGCTGGCCCGGGTGTTCGACGTGCCGCCCGAGTATTTCGTGACGGCGGAGAAGACTCGCTGAGCCGGGTCGCGGAGAACGCCGCGTGGGTAGTTCGCAGGGCTCGATCGGGTCCCCAATGGTGGGAATGATGGCGTCGTCCGCGGGTTCATAGCCGATACCATTCCGGCTATGCCCGATGCGGATTCCGGAGACGTATTTCTCCGCAATCGAGGTGCGATTCTGGATGCGCTGCTGTCGGATCCGGCTTTCGGGCTCACGGGGAACGCGCCCGAACCGGCGTCCCCTGTGTCCGAACCGGCGCCGGTTTCCAGCCCGCCTGCTCCCGAAATCGCCTTCGACGAATCTCTACTCGCCCCGGCGCCCCGGGCGCGTGAGGCGTCGGCTCCTATCGACGAGACTCCACCGCCGGTGGCGGTCCGCTCGACTCCGGTCGAACCCGATTCCGGTCCCGCGGTATCGCGGCCGCGTCGGTCGACGGCCGGGCCTTCGGCGAGCGAACGGATCAACGCACTGCTCAGCGGGCAGTTACCCGATACCCGGGACTCGTCGTTCGCCTCGGACAACGCCGAGCGGGTGGCGGACCGATTGAACTCGACGGCCCCGCCCGAGGCCGAGGCCCAGCAGGCGGCCGCCGCCCCCGAACCCGCCCGTCCCGAACGGCAGTCCCCGCAGGAAATGGCCCGCGAGGTCGTCGAGCAGCTGCGCAAACCGCGGGTCGCGCTGGCGGTCGCGGCGGTGGTCGCGCTGCTGATCGTGGTGCTGCTGGTGGTGACAGGGGGCAAGGAGGAGGCGGACACCCAGCCGCTGGCCGTCACTCCGGCGCCCACCCAACCGGTGCCCCAGGCCACCGCGCCGCCCGGCGGCGGCACCATCGAACCGGAGTCGGCGGAGTCGAAGTGCCCGGCCGGCGGCACCGACGGTATGGACGCCTTCTCCGGCGAGCCGGACAAGGCCTGGTCGTGCCCGCGCGCGTACAAGATCGACGGGCAGGTTTTGCGGATCGATCTGGGCAAGAAGTACAAGATCGATTCGATCGCCATCGTGCCCGGCTGGGACCATGTGGGCACCGACGGCACCGATCAGTGGACGAAATTCCGCACCGTCAGCCGTGTGTCGTACCAGTTGAACGACGACGACAAGACCACCTACACCCAGGAGACGCTGGACCAGCGGTCACTGGTGGTGACGCAGATCGAGCCGCCGATCGAAGCGTCGGAGATCACGCTCACCGTATTGAAATCCAGTGGCGACACCTCGGCCAACACCGTGGCCATCTCCTCGATCGTCATCACCGGGCAGTGAGGCCGGTCATGGGAGACGGGGCGCGGCGATGACGGTGCGATGCCAATACTGCGGTCATTCCGCGGCCGCCGGGGTCTCGGCGTGTACAAATTGCGGTGCACCTCTCCCTGTACCAGCGGCCGGGCACGACCGTCCCGCGGCGCCGGTGGCCCAGCACGGTATGGCGGCCGGACATCTGGCCGAGATGAGCGGCTGGTCCGGGGCGCAGGCAATACCGGACAGGCACGGGCACCACGGCAACCATGGGACGGCCGGGCCGGAGCATCGGGACCCCGAGCACCACGAGCACACTCGGCACGGCCGGCGCCTTCACGGGGTGCTCGGATTCATCCGTTCCCATCTGGTCGACGAAGCGGAAACCGTAGTCGAGAAACACCATCCGAAATGGCAATGGCGCGCGGCCGGCGGTATAGCGGTGGCGGTTCTGCTGGTGCTCGCTTTCCTGATGGTGAAATCCTGCACTCTGGCAGGTCCGCCGCTCACCGGGCCGTCGAGTTTCGGTGGGGGCGGTCCCGTGGCGGCGACCGACGCCGTATCGGCCCTGCCCGGCCCGTTGCGCACCGCGTCCTGCCGTCCGCATGACGAGACCGACGGTGTCCAGAGTTGCGTGCTCGACGCCGGGAGTCCGTTGTTGATGGGGGAGATCTCCGGGGGGCGTCAGCTGGCGTTCCAGGTGCAGACCGCCGCACCCGGTGCCCTCGCCCAGGCGGTGGCGCAATGGCGTTCCGCCGGCGGCACCGTCGTGGCCGACGGTGAGGTGTTCGCGGCGATCAGTGCCTCCGCGGCGATCTGGTACGCCGACACGCAGTCGGGCCTGCGGGTGGACACCGGTGCGTTCACCGACAGCGCGGGCGCGCGTACCTTTTTGATCCGATCCGGGTTGCTGCATCCGTAGTGCGGCCATCCACCGGCCGTGTCGTGGCGAACATCTCATCGGTGTGCTTTCTTCCCGGCGCGCCGGATCCGGTGACGGTTTACACACGCGTAACGTACCGCTATACAACGGCACATTAAACGCGTAGAGTGCCTGGTGAAGAAGTTCGAAACCGAAGCGGAAAGGCGCGGATCACGGTGACGACAATGCAGGACACAGTTTCGCCGATGCGATTCCGGATTGATCCGGACGAACTGGGGTCGGCGCGTTTCCGGACCGCGCTGTACCGCACGGCCGAGGCGCCGCCGGGTGAGTGGCGATTCACGCTCTACGCCGCGGGCGAGGGTGTTTCGCTGAGCCGGGTACTCCCGGTGCTGCACAGCCTCGGCGTCGAGGTCGTGGACGAACGGCCCTACCAGCTGGAATCCGACGGTGACCGTTCGGACTGGATCTACGACTTCCGCTTACGCGTGGTCTCGGCCGTGTTACGGACCCAATTGGACCCCGAGTTGGAGGCCGACCTCGATCAGCCCGAAAGCCACGGCGCCCAGGGAATCGCACAGAGATTCACCGCGGCATTCGAAGCCATGTGGTTCGGTGTCGCCGAGGTCGATACGCTCAACGAATTGATTCTGCGGGCCGGCCTGCACTGGCGTCAGGTCGTGGTGTTGCGTGCCTACGCGAAATATCTGAAGCAGGCCGGATTCTCCTACGGCGCCGCCGGTATCACGCGGGTGCTGCTGGCGAATCCGGATATGTCCCGCGGTTTCGTGCGCCTGTTCGAGGCGTATTTCGATCCGGACGGCGACGCCGATTCGGCCGCGGGTATCGCGGACTGGCTGGAAGCCGAAATCGACGCGGTAGTCAGCCTCGACACCGACCGGGTGCTGCGGGCGGTGCTCAATGTGGTCACCGCGACCCTGCGCACGAATTACTTCCGGCGCGACGGTGAGGGCGAACCGCCCGCGCACCTCTCCCTCAAATTCGATCCGCAGTCCATCACCCTGTTGCCGCAGCCGCGGCCGAAGTACGAGATCTTCGTGTATTCGCCGCGGGTGGAGGGTGTGCATCTGCGGTTCGGTGCGGTGGCTCGTGGTGGTTTGCGGT
>NZ_JOAJ01000015.1 GCF_000720425.1 Nocardia rhamnosiphila NBRC 108938
GAGGGCTTACCAAACGAAGATTGCTACGCGTCCACTGTGCAGTATCTGAAACAACACACAGATACAGAAGACACCACACACACCGGAAAACATTTCCGGGAAGGGTGGGTGGCTCTCTGTGGATAGTTTCATAGAGTTACGGCGGTTATAGCGGCAGGGAAACGCCCGGTCCCATTCCGAACCCGGAAGCTAAGCCTGCCAGCGCCGATGGTACTGCACTCGACAGGGTGTGGGAGAGTAGGACACCGCCGGAACATATTTCCCTTCAGGGGGCCCACAATTGTGGGCCCCCTGAAGTGGTTTTCGAGGCCTTTTATTCTCGCGGTTCGCCTCTCGGTGACGAAATATCCGTTCGGACAGCGGATATTGTGCATGCGAGCGAGCGAACTGCCGCAGCAGGCCACACGATCTTCCACCACCTGATTTCGCGTACCGGCCGGATATCGGCGGGCATGCCCTCCAGCTCTGTTGGGCGCGTGCGATTCACGGTGTTCCGGGGCTGCCCGGGTTGCGGCGTTGCTGGTTTCTCATCCGCGAGGTCTGGCCGGCCGGAACCATGTTTCGTTCTCCTCCTGGACAACGACGGGTATTGCGACGTCCAGATCTCGCTGGATGGCCGTCGGCAGAACGAGCTGATGGCCGAGTGATCGGCGGGCGGTCTGCACCCGATAGGCAGTGCCGGCCCTCGATCATCTCAGCGATGTGGTGGTTCATCGGTGGCACGGTCTGCACTGGCAGAAGCACGGCAGTCGTGGGAACGTGCGCCCGGACTCGCTCGGCCGATGGAAATTCCGCTCCTGTGGAAGTGGCGACGGGCAGACCTCCGCTGTGATCGGTGGGCGGCGGTAGCGCCTAGACTCTGCCGGATGCGACTCGTGATTGCACGGTGCCAGGTCGACTACGTGGGGCGGTTGACCGCTCACCTGCCGATGGCCCGCCGGCTGCTGATGATCAAGGCGGACGGGTCGGTGCTGGTCCATTCCGACGGGGGTTCGTACAAGCCGTTGAACTGGATGAGCCCGCCCTGCTGGTTGGACGAGCGGCAGCCGGACGCGGCCGCCGCGCAACTGAAGGCGCTGTGGGTTGTCAGCAACAAGGCGGGGGAGGAACTGCGGATCGGGATCGAGGAGATCGAGCACGACTCCAGTCACGAGCTGGGCGTGGATCCCGGGCTGGTGAAGGACGGGGTGGAAGCGCATCTGCAGGAACTACTGGCCGAGCACGTGGAAACCCTCGGTGCCGGATACAGCCTCGTCCGGCGGGAGTACATGACGGCGATCGGGCCGGTGGATCTGCTGTGCCGTGACGCGGACGGAGGAACCGTGGCCGTGGAGATCAAGCGCCGGGGCGAGATCGACGGAGTCGAACAGCTCACCCGGTACCTGGAGTTGCTGAATCGGGACCCGTTGCTGACGCCGGTTGCCGGAGTGTTCGCGGCACAGCAGATCAAGCCCCAGGCGCGTACGCTGGCCGAGGATCGTGGGATCCGCTGCCTGACCCTGGATTACGACGCCCTACGTGGGACCGAGAGCAACGAATTCCGCCTCTTCTAGACTTGGGGTCATGCCACGACGAAATCCGCGCAGCGCGCGCTCCCGGGCGGAGCCGTCGCGGACCGGTGGCGGGCTCGGCGACGTCTATCGGCGGACCGAACCGGGGCCGGACGGGGACGAGTACATCGTCCGTACGGTGCCGGGGGCGCGTGCGATGAAACGGTACCGCTGTCCGGGCTGCGACCACGAGATCATGCCGGGGGTGCCGCATGTGGTGACCTGGCCGGTCGGCAGCGGTGAGACGGACCGGCGGCACTGGCACGGTGGCTGCTGGAAGGGCCGGGGGACCCGGGGGATCACCCGTCGGTGGTCCTAGCGGTGACCCCGCGCCGCTGCGCCCTTCGCGGCGGTGACAGGACTGCGGTCCGGGTGGGGTGGCCGAGTCGGTGCGCCCGCCCAGTGCGCCGGCGCCGGTGGCCGGCCGCTGGATATCTGCCGGTGTCCGTGTGACGGACGACCGGCTATCCGGGACCGTCCCCGGTTCGAGTACCAGGTCGGTCCCGTGCAGGACCTCTCGGCCGGTGTCGTAGGCGAAGAGGCCGGTCGCCGGATATGAGGAAGGCCGCCCCGGTTGGGGCGGCCTTCGGATCTGTTCTGGTGTTCGGTTGTCGCCGTGTACGTCCCGACAGCAGCTCAGCGGCTGATGTCGGCGTTCTCGCGTTCTTCCTCGACGATATCGTCGGACTCGTCCTCGGAGCTCAGCTCGGGGATGGCCTTCTGACGCGGGCCGTTCACAGACTTGTTGCCCTGACCGCTGCCGATGGACTTACGCGGCTGCTCGGGCACACCGTCGAGCAGTTCGCTCTCCCGGTTGACGGCCGCGAGCATGGCCGGCACCGAATCGAGCTGGCCGCGGATACCGAGCAGCTGGGCCAGGACCCGGCCACGCAGTACGCGCATCTCCTCGGCGAGTTCCTTCGCGTGCGCGATCTTGCGCTCGGAGGTCTGGGTCGCCGAGGTGATGAGGCGGTTGGCCTCGTCGGTGGCGTCCTTGATCCGCTGGGCGGCCTCGGCGCGGCTGGTGGCCTCCAGCTCTTCCATGGCCCGGGTCAGCTTGGTGCGCCGCTCGGCCATGGTGACCTCGAAGTCCTGCTGGTTGGCCTTGCGCTTGGCCTCGGACTCCTTGGCCAGTCGCTCGGCGTCGGCCTGCGCGGCATCGATGATCTTCGCGGATTCGGTACGAGCATTCGCCAGCGTCTGCTCGTATTCGATTTCCAGCGCTTCGCGCTTTTCCTTGGTTTCGGCAAGCAGTGATTCGTATTTACCGCGCATTTCGGTGGCCTGCTGCTCGGCGATGGAAACCATCTCGGCGGCTTCGGCCTGGGCGAGGGCGCGAACCTCGGACGCCTCGTCCGAGGCCAATCGCAACATGCGGGAGATGCGGTCGCTCATCCCCTCCGCGGTGGTCGGCGGTACGGACAGCCGGTCGACTTCCTTGCGGAGTTCGTCGATTTCGTCGCGGGCGTCTTCCAGCTGACTGGCGAGGTTCCGGGCCTGGGCGGCGGCGGCGTCGCGGTCGGTGGCGGTAACCCGCAACTCGGCATCGAAGCGGTCGAAATAGTTACGCACCTCGTCTTGCGCATAACCCTTGCGCACAACGGTGAAGGGCAGCGCAACGAAGCGATTGCGATCGGACTCGGGTGACGACATGGCCAACAAACTACAGCCTGAGACCTGCGCATGGTGAGCCGACCGGGAATGTTATCGGAGCGTCTCCTTACAGCCCGATCTCGAGACTAGTGCGTAACATTCGGATCCGGTTCCAGTAACTCGACCAGCACACCGCCAGCATCCTTCGGATGGACGAAATTGATACGGGAGTCGGCGGTTCCGCGCCGCGGCGCCTCGTACAGCAGGCGCATGCCGCGATCACGTAGATATGCGGAAACGGCTTCGATATCGGTGACCCGGAAGGCGAGCTGCTGCAGACCCGGGCCGCTGCGATCGATGAATTTCGCGATGGTGGAGGTGTCGTCGAGCGGAGCCAGCAACTGCAGAGCAGTCGAATCGTCCTCGGCGGCGGGCGCGGACAGCATCGCTTCCTGAACGCCCTGTTCCTCGTTGACCTCCCGGTGGGTTTCGACCAGGCCGAGATTCTCCGCGTACCAGGCGACGGCGGTGTCCAGGTCGGGGACGGCGATACCGACATGGTCGACCGCGACGATGTAGTCGGCGGGGATGAATTCTGATGACGGGGTAGCGGTGCTCACCCTTCGAAAGTAGCGCGTTCCACCCTGCCGCGGTCGCGTACCCACCCGGATCGGGGTCGATAGAGGGCGGCTGCCCTCAAATCTTGCCGAGGTGATCTGCGCATCCCTGCACGCCGATCCGGGGAGACCGCAGGCTACCGTGGAGTAGTCCGCGCCGCGCGTCGCTTTCGGGTTACACGCGGATCGCGGGGTCGCATCGCGCGCGTCCCGGGCCGAGCCCGAGAGCCGGGCGAGACCGTTCCCGGGCCGGTCACCTGTGTGATCGGAGCCCGCGCCGGGGCGGAGCGACAGGGTGGAAGAGCGCGGCAGCGGTCGGAGGTCGGTGGTCGTGAGCACTTACCGTGCGGCTGCTCGGCGCGCACGACCACCCGCACTTTCCGTCTTCTCCGGACGGCCGGCATCCACGGTCGAGGGCCGCCCCGTGCTGGAACGCCGGAGTGGGAGAACCAGGGTCACGAGGACCCCGGCCCTGCCGAAGGCGGGGCAAATGAACACAGCCCGGGGTCCCGAGGGGCCCCGACCCCGCGCCGCCGAAGGCGACGCAACAGATACAGGAGGCTCGTCGTGACCAACTCTGTGATCGTGGCCGGTGCGCGTACCCCGATCGGCCGGCTGCTGGGCGGTCTGAAGGATTTCAGCGGATCGGATCTGGGTGGGTTCGCGATCGCCGCGGCGCTCGAAAAGGCCGGTGTCCGGGGCGACCAGGTGGACTACGTGATCATGGGCCAGGTGCTCACCGCGGGTGCGGGACAGATTCCGGCCCGGCAGGCGGCGGTGGCGGGCGGTATCCCGATGGATGTGCCCGCGCTGACGCTGAACAAGGTGTGTCTGTCCGGGATCAACGCGATCGCGCTGGCGGATCAGCTCATCCGGGCCGGGGAGTACGAGATCGTGGTGGCCGGTGGGCAGGAATCGATGAGCCGCGCCCCGCATATGCTCGAGAAGAGCCGCGAGGGATTCAAATACGGTGACGTGACTCTGCGCGATCACATGGCCTACGACGGGCTGCACGATATCTTCACCGACCAGGCGATGGGCGCGCTCACCGAGCAGCGCAACGACACCGACCCGATCACCCGGGCCGATCAGGACGCGTTCGCCGCGGCGTCGCATCAGCGCGCGGCCGCCGCCTGGAAGAACGGGATCTTCGACGACGAGGTGGCCCCGGTGGAGGTGCCGCAGCGTAAGGGTGATCCGGTCGTGGTGCGGCAGGACGAGGGGATCCGGGCCGATACCACCGCGGAATCGCTGTCCAAGTTGCGCCCGTCGTTCCGCAAGGACGGGACGATCACCGCCGGGTCGGCTTCGCAGATCTCCGACGGCGCGGCCGCGGTGGTCGTGATGAGCAAGGCCAAGGCGGAAGAGCTGGGGCTGAGCTGGATTGCCGAGATCGGTGCGGCGGGTGTGGTGGCCGGTCCCGATTCGACCCTGCAGGACCAGCCGGCCAATGCGATCGCCAAGGCCTGCGCCAAGCAGGGTATCGACCCGGCCGATCTGGACCTGGTGGAGATCAACGAGGCCTTCGCGGCGGTCGGTATCGCCTCGACTCGCAAGCTCGGGATCGATCCGGCGAAGGTGAACGTCAACGGCGGCGCCATCGCGGTCGGGCATCCGCTCGGGATGTCGGGCGCGCGGATCGTGCTGCATCTGGCGCTGGAGTTGAAGCGCCGCGGCGGTGGGATCGGCGCGGCCGCGCTGTGCGGTGGCGGCGGCCAGGGTGATGCGCTGATCGTCAAGGTGTAGACCGCCCGGTTTGTCTCGTGTGACCGGTGTGACCGGTTCGACTACGACACCGTGTAGTGGCTAGTGCACAATGGGCGCATGAACTTCCTTGGTCTGGGTACCGTTGCCGGCAGGTTCCGCTTCTTCGCAGTGCTCGAAGCACTGTCCTGGCTCGGCCTGCTGGTGGGAATGGCGTTCAAGTACCTCCCCGCGGAGGGCAACGAGATCGGCGTGAAGATCTTCGGCCCGGTGCACGGCGGCATCTTCGTCCTGTTCTTGCTGACGGCACTGCTGGCCGCGCGTGAGCTCGAATGGAACTGGAAGACCACGGTGCTGGCGCTGCTGTCCAGTATTCCGCCGTTCTTCACGGTCATCTTCGAAGTGTGGGCCGTACGCACCGGCAAGCTGGGTGAGCTGAGTGCGGTCGGCGCCACCGAGTCCCCGCAGACCCTCGCGGCTTCTTCGTGACAAACTGGACCCTGTGACTCGACCAGCATCCCGTCGTCCTTCACCCGCCGTAGCCGCCGCCATGTCCGGGGCGGTGGATCTGTCCGCTCTGAAGCAGCCGCCGGCGGGTGCGCCGGCCGCCGCGGGCGACCATACGGTCACCGAGGCGGATTTCGAGACCAAGGTGCTGCGCCGCTCCGCCCAGGTACCGGTCGTGGTGGCGCTGTACTCCCAGCGCAGTCCCGGCAGCATCGAACTGGTCCAGCTACTGGAGCGGCTCGTGGGCGAGGCCGACGGCACCTGGGATCTCGCCGCCGTCGAAGCCGAGAGCAATATGCGGATCGCGCAGGCCTTCGGCGTCCAGGGCATCCCGACGGTGATCGCGGTCGCGGGCGGGCAACCGCTCGCCGATTTCCAGGGCAACCAGCCCGAAGCGCAGGTCTCGCAATGGCTGACCGCCGTCGTGCAGGCGGTGGAGGGCAAACTCGAGGGCGACCCGAGCGCGGCGCCACAGGAGCCGCCCGCCGATCCCCGGTTCGCGGCGGCGGAAGCGCTGCTCGAACAAGGCGACCTCGCGGGAGCGGAATCGGCCTACGAATCGATCGTCGAGCAGGAACCCGGTAACTCCGAGGCCAAAGCGGCGCTGCGGCAGGTGAAGTTCCTGCGCCGGGCGCAGGACCTCCCGGAATCGGCGATCGCCACCGCCGACGCGGACCCCGGCAATGTCGCGGCCGCGCTCGACGCCGCCGATGTGGAACTCTTCCAGCAGCAGCCCGAGGCCGCGTTCGACCGGCTCATCGCACTGGTCGCCCGGACCGCCGGGGACGAACGCACCACGGTCCGGACCCGCCTGCTGGAACTGTTCGAACTCTTCGACCAGGCCGAGCCGTTCGTCGTGGCGGCCCGCCGCAAACTGGCAACCGCCCTGTACTGAGTTTATGTCGACGCCTCCGGCGCCGCGGGGGTCGAGGCCCCTTCGCCCCGCCGTTTCGGCCTCGAGACTCGAGCCTTCGGCTCATGCGCTTTCGAGGCCTGAACGGCGGGACAGGCCTCGACCCTTTCAGGGCCTCGTAAGACTCGGCACCGAGAGGGTGACCGGCATGGTGGATGCCGACGCAATCGCATGAGTCGGGGTTTAGCGGATCGCCGCCCGAGATCTCTCGGATTCTCTGACGTTCTCAGGGCTTCGTCGGCTCGGCGCTGGTGGTCGTGACTGTCCGGGGAGGTGCGGTTGTTCAGGGGCGCGGGGTCAGCCAGATCACGCTGAGCGGGCCCAGCGTGAGCGCGGCCGACGCGGGACGGTCGTGGCGGCTGACCGGGTCGGCGTGTACCACGCCGAGATTTCCCGAGCCGGTGCCGCCGTATTCGAGCGCGTCGGTGTTCAGGATTTCTGTCCAGTGCCCGGCGGCGGGCAGGCCGATCCGGTAGTCACGGTAGGTGGCGCCGGAGAAATTGCAGATACAGGCGACCGTGCTGCCGTCGGCGCCGTGGCGGAGGAACGCGAGAACGTTGGACTCCCGGTCGTCTGCGGTGATCCAGGAGTGGCCGCCGGGGGTGGTGTCCTGGCTCCAGAGCGCGGGATGGTCGCGATAGACCCGGTTGAGGTCGGCCACCAGCAGCTGGATACCGCGGTGCAACGGATTATCGAGTTCGTGCCAGTCGAGACTGTGGTCGTGCCACCATTCGCGGTAGTGCCCGAACTCCTGGCCCATGAACAGCAGTTGCTTACCCGGGTGGGCCCACATGTAGGCGAGCAGTGCGCGGACCCCGCCGGCTTTGGTGAACTCGTCGCCGGGCATCCGGGTCCACAGTGTGCCTTTGCCGTGCACGACCTCGTCATGGCTGATGGGTAGGACATAGTTCTCGCTCCACGCGTACATGAGCGAGAAGGTGATCTCGTTGTGGTGCCAGGTGCGGTGCACAGGGTCTCGGCTCAGATAGCCGAGAGTGTCGTGCATCCAGCCCATATTCCATTTCATCGAGAAGCCGAGTCCGCCGACCTCGGTGGCGCGGGTGACGCCGGCCCAGGTGGTGGATTCCTCGGCGATGGTGACGACACCCGGATACGCGGTGTGCAGGCTGTCGTTGAGTTCGGTGAGGAAGGCGACGGCCTCGAGGTTCTCACGGCCGCCGTGGACATTGGGTTCCCAGCCGCCGCCGGGCCGGGCATAGTCGAGGTAGAGCATGGCCGCGACCGCGTCTACGCGCAGGCCGTCGATATGGAACTCCTCGACCCAGAACCGGGCGTTGGCGACCAGGAAGTTACGTACTTCGGCCCGTCCGTAGTCGAACGTGTAGGTGCCCCATTCGGGCTGTTCGCCGCGGCGCGGGTCCGGGTGTTCGTACAGGGGGGTGCCGTCGAAACGCGCCAGCGCCCAGGCGTCGCGCGGGAAATGCGCGGGAACCCAGTCGAGGATGACGCCGATACCGTGGGCGTGCATATGGTCGACGAAGGCGCGGAAATCGTCCGGGCTGCCGAAGCGTGCGGTCGGGGCGTAGTACGAAGTGACCTGATATCCCCAGGATCCGCCGAAGGGATGTTCGGCCACGGGAAGCAGTTCGACATGGGTGAAACCGAGCCCGCGTACGTATTCGCTGAGTTCGGTCGCGAGTTCGCGGTAGTCCAGTCCCGGCCGCCAGGACGCGAGGTGCACTTCGAAGACACTGAACGGGGCACGTGCCGGATCGGTGTGGCCGCGGGCGGTGAGCCAGCCCTGATCGGTCCAGCGGTGCTCGGTCGTGGTGACGACCGACGCGGTCGCCGGTGGGACCTCGGTGGCGAACGCGACCGGGTCGGCGTGATCGGTGATCCGGCCGTCGGCCCCGTGCACCCGGTACTTGTACCGGTCACCGGGTGCCGCGCCGGGGACGAAAACCTCCCACACCCCCGACTCCCCGAGCGAGCGCATCGGCCAGGTACCGCCCTGCCAGCGATCGAAATCGCCGAACACGGTGACGCCGCGGGCGTTCGGCGCCCAGACCGCGAAGGAGACACCGGCGACTTCACCGTCGAGACCACGATAGGTACGCGGGTGCGCGCCCAGCACCTCCCACAATCGTTCGTGCCGGCCCTCCCCGATGAGATGCAGGTCCAGCTCGCCGAGGGTGGGCAGGAAGCGGTAGCCGTCGGCGGTCACGGTGGCCGGTCGGTGGGGGTGCACGGTGACGACGCGGTAGTCGAGGATCTCCGGGTAGGGCAGCACGGCCGTGAAGACGCCGTGCCCCAGCGAGTCCAGCGGATGATCGACGCCGCCGACCAGCACCGACACCGATTCCGCGGCGGGTCGCAGTACTCGTACCGCGGTGCCGTCGGGGTGCGGGTGCGCGCCGAGCACCGTATGCGGGTCGGGGTGGGTGCCCGCGGCGAGGAGCAGCAGGTCGCGGCGGTCCATCACGGTGTCACCGGAACCCGCGCCGGTACGCCAGGGCGGCGCGGGCGTGATGGGGCACCGGGGGGAGCGCGATGATGTGGGCGACCGCGTGCGCGGGATCGAGCCGGATGTAGTTGGTCTGTGCCCAGTGGTACTGCTCGCCGCTGATCTCGTCGTGGACCACCGGGTGGTCGTGCCATTCCCGGCCGATGGCGGGCAGGTCCAGCGACAGCATGCCCTGTTCGGCGGTGAAGGGGTTCAGGTTCACCACCACCAGGACCGCGTCGCCGGTCGCGGGGTCGATCTTCGAATACGCGAGCAGGTTGTCGTTGTCGATGTGGTGGAAGTGCAGGCAACGCAGTTGCTGTAACGCCGGATGCCGGCGGCGGATCTCGTTGAGCCGGGTGAGCAGCGGTTCGAGGGATTCGCCGCGGGCGCGGGCCTCGGCGAACGGGCGCGGTCGCAGCTCGTACTTCTCCGAATCCAGATACTCCTCGCTGCCGGGGCGCACCGCCCGGTGCTCGTACAGTTCGTAACCCGAGTACACCCCCCAGCTGGGGCCCAGGGTCGCGGCCAGGACCGCGCGGATCGCGAACATCCCCGGACCGCCGTGCTGCAGGCTTTCGTGCAGGATGTCGGGCGTATTGACGAAGAGGTTGGGCCGGGCTTCGTCGGCTTTGGCGGCGAGCTCCAGACCGAATTCGGTGAGCTCGTGTTTGTGCGTGCGCCAGGTGAAGTAGGTGTAGGACTGGCTGAAACCGCGTCGCGCCAGACCGTAGAGCCGCGCCGGATAGGTGAACGCCTCGGACAGGAAGATCACGTCCGGATCCGTGCGGCGCACCGCGGCGATCAGCCACTCCCAGAAATCGGCCGGTTTGGTGTGCGGGTTGTCGACCCGGAAGATCCGCACGCCGAGCCCGACCCAGTACCGCACCACCCGCAGTACCTCGGCGTACAGGCCGTCCGGATCGTGGTCGAAATCGAGCGGATAGATGTCCTGGTATTTCTTGGGCGGGTTCTCGGCGTAGGCGATGGTGCCGTCGGGCAGCGTGGTGAACCATTCCGGATGCGCGCTCACCCATGGATGGTCGGGCGCGCACTGCAAGGCCAGATCCAGCGCGACCTCGAGGCCCAGGTCCGTCGCGGTACGGACGAAGGCGCTGAAATCGGCCTCGGTACCCAGTTGCGGGTGGAACGCGTCGTGACCGCCCTCGGCCGAACCGATCGCCCACGGTGAGCCGACATCGCCGGGACCGGCGGTGAGCGCGTTGTTGCGGCCTTTGCGGTTCACCACGCCGATGGGATGGATCGGCGGCAGGTAGACCACGTCGAAACCCATGGACGCGATCCGAAGCAGTTCGTTCGCGGCGGTCGCGAACGTGCCGTGCACCGGGGACCCGTCGGCGGCGCGTCCGCCGGTCGAACGGGGGAAGAACTCGTACCAGGACCCGGTGCGGGCCCGCGGGCGCTCCACCAGCACCGAATACTGCGGCCCGCGCGTGAGCAGCTCCCGCAGCGGCATCCGCCGCAGGATCTCGGTGACTTCGTCGGTGAACGCCGGAGCCACCCGTGCCGGAAGCGGGTCGGCGCCGCGGAGCGCGACCGCGGCCGCCCGCAGCCGCTCGAACTCCCGTTTCGGTACGGCCTGCGCCGCCCGGTCCAGCAGCCGGGCCCCGATCTCCAGATCGTTGTCCAGATCCGCCGCGCTCTGCCCGACCGCCAGTTTCGCCTCCACCGCCGACCGCCAGGTCGCTATGGAATCCGCCCAGCCCTCGACCCGGAAATGCCACACCCCGGGCGTCGTGGGCGTGAAGACACCATTGAAGACATCGGGTTCGTAATCGGGGGTCATCGGGACCCGGATCGAACGCGACGCGCCCGGCGCACGCACCGCCAGGGTGGCGCCGACCGCGCCGTGCCCGTCCCGCCACACCACGGCACGCACCGGGAAAACCTCCCCGACCACGGCCTTCGCCGGGTAGCCGCCGGGGATGTGCGGGGCGGTGTCATCGATGGCGATGCGGCCGGTCATCCTCACCACGTTATTGGCAACGACTGCAGTGCGGAAACCGGACGCGGGCGGCAGGCCAGCCGCTTCACCGTTCACCCCTCCCAATAAGCTCGGGCGGATGAAGGCACTGCGTCGGTTCACCGTCCGCGCCCACCTGCCGGCGCGGCTGGCCGCGCTGGACGAGCTCGCCACCAATCTGCGCTGGTCGTGGCACGGTCCGACCCAGGATGTATTCGCCGCCCTGGACCCGCGCCGGTGGGCGGAGACCGGGCATGATCCGGTACGGATGCTGGGGGAGGTGCCGCCGGAGCGGTTGGACGAACTCGCCGGTGACGCGGAGTTCTGCGCCCGAGTGGATGCGGTGGCCGCGGATCTGCGGGCCTATTTGGAGCGCCCCGTCCCGGAGCCGGGGGTGCGGGGGATCGCCTACTTCTCGATGGAGTTCGGGGTGACCGAGGCGCTGCCCAACTATTCGGGTGGGCTCGGCATCCTGGCCGGGGACCATCTGAAGGCGGCATCGGATCTGGGGTTGCCGCTGATCGGGGTGGGGCTGCTGTATCGGTCCGGGTATTTCCGGCAGTCGCTGACCGCTGACGGCCGGCAGGTCGAGCGGTATCCGGCGCTGGATCCGCAGGGGCTGCCGTTGCGGAAGCTGTCCGCCGACGGCGCGCCGGTGCTGGTGCACGTGGCGCTGCCGGACCGGCGTGTGCTGGCGGCGCGGGTATGGATCGCGCAGGTGGGGCGGGTGCCGCTGCTACTGCTGGACTCCGATATCGCGGCCAACGATCCGGAGCTGCGGTCGGTGACCGACCGGCTCTACGGCGGCGACCAGGGACACCGGATCGAGCAGGAGATCCTCGCCGGTATCGGCGGCGTGCGGGCGGTCCGGGCCTACACCGCGGCCACCGGGCTCCCGGACCCCGAGGTCTTCCATATGAACGAGGGCCACGCGGGTTTTTTGGGGCTGGAGCGGATCCGGGAGTATCTGGCCGCGGGCCACGATTTCGATACCGCGCTCGCGGCGGTGCGCGCGGGGACCGTCTTCACCACGCACACACCGGTGCCGGCCGGGATCGACCGGTTCCCGGTCTCACTGGTTCACCGGTATTTCGGTGGATCGTCCGGGGAATCGGAATCGCCGCTGCTGCCCGGGATCACGGTGGACCGGATCATCGCGCTGGGCCGGGAGGACGATCCCGCGGTGTTCAATATGGCCCATATGGGTTTGCGGCTGGCGCAGCGCGCGAACGGGGTCTCCCGCCTGCACGGCGCGGTGAGCCGGAGCATGTTCGACTCGCTGTGGCCCGGTTTCGATGCCGCCGAGGTGCCGATCGGCTCGGTGACCAACGGTGTGCACGCGCCCACCTGGGCCGCCCGGGAATGGGGGGAGGGGCTCGATACCGGCGACCGTCCGCGGATCTGGGAGGCGCTGGGTGAGCTGGCGCCGGAGCGGCTCTGGGAGATCCGCGGGACGCTGCGCGCGAAGCTGGTGCGGGAGGTGCGGCGGCGGTTGCGCGAGTCGTGGCGGCAGCGGGGCGCGGCCGATGCCGAACTGTCCTGGGTGGATTCGGTATTCGACCCCGAGGTGCTGACGATCGGCTTCGCCCGCCGGGTCCCGACCTACAAGCGGCTGACCCTGATGCTGCGCGATCCGCGGCGGTTGCGGGATCTGCTGCTGGACCCCGACCGGCCGGTCCAGTTGGTGGTGGCGGGTAAGAGCCATCCCGCGGACGAGGGCGGTAAGGCGCTGATCCAGGAGGTGGTGCGGTTCGCCGACGATCCGGCGGTGCGCCACCGGATCGTGTTCCTGCCCGACTACGACATGTCGATGGCCCGGTACCTGTACTGGGGTTGTGATGTGTGGTTGAACAACCCGCTGCGGCCGCTGGAGGCGTGCGGTACGTCCGGGATGAAATCGGCACTCAACGGTGGGTTGAACCTGTCGATCCGCGACGGCTGGTGGGACGAGATGTTCGACGGGGAGAACGGGTGGGCGATCCCGACCGCCGACGGCGTGTCCGACGACGAGCGCCGCGACGATCTGGAGGCGAACGCACTCTACGAGCTGATGGAGCGGACGGTCGCGCCGCGTTTCTACGAGCGCGACGTGGCCGGTGTCCCGGGCAGCTGGGTCGAGATGGTGCGCCACACACTGCGCGTTCTCGGACCCGAAGTACTCGCGGACCGGATGGTGCGCGAGTACACCGAGCGCTACTACCTGCCGGCCGCGGCGGCGTCTCGTCGGATCACCGGGGAGAACCTGCGGGGCGCGCGGGAGATGGCCGAATACCGCAGGCGGGTGGACAACGCGTGGCCGCGGGTGCGGGTGGCGCAGGTGGACGCGGCCGGTCTTCCGGACGCCCCCGTGATCGGGGCGCCGCTGTCGTTGACCGCGCGGGTGGATCTCGGTGGCCTCGGACCCGACGACGTCACGGTTCAGGCCGTGCTCGGGCGGGTCACACCCGAGGACGAGCTGACCGACACCAGGGCCGTGGCGATGGCCTGTACCGGAGCGGAGTCCGACGAATCCGCGCTCGCGGTCTTCACCGTCGAGACTCCGGTGCCGCGCGCGGGTGCGGTCGGCTATACGGTCCGGGTGCTGCCGGCCCACGAGCTGCTGGCGACGCCCGCGGAGCTGGGCCGGGTGGTCAACGCCTGACCGCCGGCGCCGATCGACGCGCGATCCGCCTCTCCGCCTCCACGGTGGTCGCGGTGGTCGGGACGAAACCGGGCTCGTCGGCAAGGGCGACGGGTTCGGGTATGCCACCGAGAGCGTCCGCAGAAAAGCTTCGCTGCGAGACACCCCATCCGGACATGCAGTGTCGGGTCGCGCACGTCGATGCCGCCGGGTACCGGCGGCCCGGGCGACCGGGGCCACCCGCGTCGGGGTGGTGCGACTTCGGTTCGTCACAGGTATCGGATACCGTTCCACACTGGCGCTGCCGGGCGTCGGACCTCCCACTGTGTACTGCGCGCTCACCAGTAGGGGCATACGGGGCTGTCGCCTTCTGGTTCGGTTCGGTGCGTACGCGCCGGGTACCGGCCGGAGTGGTGCCCGGCGAGTTCCTGCCGGACTCCGGTCCGCTCCCCGTTCGCGCGTGGGCGGGTGTCATATCCGACCGACTGGAGGTCCTATGGCCACCGATCTTCTGACCCGGACCCGCGGGCGGATCGATACCTATTTCGCTGTCGGGGTGCACGGGTCGACCATGCGCCGCGAGCTCATGGCGGGCACGGTGACGTTCCTGGCCATGTGCTACGTGCTGGCGGTCAACCCGTCCATCCTGGGTGACCAGGGCGCGCTGGGCGACCAGGGCATCCCGGCCCAGGCCGTGTTCACCGCGACCGCGGTCTCGGCGGTGGCCGGGTCCCTGGTCATGGGGTTGTGGGCGCGGTATCCGATCGCGCTGGCGCCGGGGATGGGCCTGAACGCGTTCTTCGCGTTCTCGGTGGTGCTGGGTATGGGCATTCCCTGGCAGGTCGCGCTGTCGGGCACATTCCTGTCGGGTGTGATCTTCTTCGTCCTCGCGGTGACCAGGATCCGGGAGAAGATCCTCAATGCGATCCCGCTGCAGCTGAAACTGGCGGTCGCGGCCGGGGTCGGCGTGTTCGTGGCGTTTCTCGGGTTCAAGAACGCGGGCATCGTGGTCGACAGTGATTCGACGCTGGTGAAACTCGGCGATTTCACTCAGGGCACGACGGTGCTGGCGTTGTTCGGCCTGGTGGTCACGGTGATCTTCCTGGTCCGCGGCTGGCACGGGGCGGTGCTGTACGGCATCGTGCTGACGGCGGTGGTCGGCATGGTCGCCGGTCTGGTGGATGTTCCCGACGGTGTCGCGGCGCTGCCCCGGGGGCTTGACCAGACCTTCGGGCAGGCGATCATCCATCTGCCCGACGCGTTCACCGCGCAGATGGCCGTGGTGGTGCTGACCATGCTGTTCGTCGATTTCTTCGACGCGTCGGGCACGCTCATCGGCGTCGCCAACCAGGCGGGCCTGCTGAACAGCAAGGGTGAGCTGCCGCGGGCCGCGAGCGCACTGTCCGCCGACGCGGTGGGCACCATGGCGGGTGCGGTGATCGGTACCTCCACCACCACGGCGTATGTGGAATCGACTGCCGGGGTGTCCGCGGGCGGTAGAACCGGACTGACCGCGGTGGCGACGGCCGCCTGGTTCGCGGTGGCCATGTTCTGTTATCCGATCTTCTCGGTGGTGGCGGCGTCGGGGGCGGTGACCGCGGCGGCGCTGATCGTGGTCGGGGTGCTCATGGCCCGGTCGCTGGGGGAAATCGACTGGACCCGGCTGGAGTTCGCGGTTCCGGCGTTCATCACCATCGTGATGATGCCGTTGACGTACTCCATCGCGAACGGGCTGGCCATGGGAATGATCTTCTACCCGGTGGTGATGGTGGCCCGCGGCCGGATCCGCGAGGTGCATCCGGTGATGTGGGTGCTGACCCTGATCTTCCTCGGATATTTCTTCTTCCTGGCGGAATAGCCTGCTAGAGACCCCGGTCGGCAACCGATAGCCTGAACAAGAGGACCTCGGTCCGTTTGTTTCGGTGGCTAACTATCCGGAGTGCAAGGAGGGGTTCATATGACAGTCGGGTCGACGCTGGACCGCACCGCGGTACCGGCGACCAGAGATCGAGCTCTGTCCACCGATATCGGCCTCTTGATCCTGCGGGTGGTCTTCGGTCTGCTCATCGCCGCACACGGCAGCCAGAAACTCTTCGGCTGGTTCGACGGCCCGGGCCTGACCGACAACAATGCGGGTTTCGAGCAGATGGGCTTCAACCCGGGCACCTTCTTCGGCACGCTGGCCGGACTCAGCGAATTCACCGGCGGGCTGCTACTGGCCCTCGGCGTGCTGTCTCCGCTGGGCGCGGCCATCGTGCTGGGTACCACCATCGTCATCATCCATACGACCTTCGACGGCGGGCTGCTCACCGGCAAGGGTTACGAGACGGGCCTGCTCTACGCCGTGGCGGCAGCGGCCCTGGCGTTCACCGGTCCGGGCCGTTTCTCGGTGGACGGAAACCGCCCGTGGGCGCGCGGCGGCGTGGTCTGGGGTCTGCTCGCGGTGGTGGTCGCCGTGGTCGCGGCGGTGCTCGTACTGACCTTCAAATCAGTGCTCTGAGCGGTGCCGATCAGACCGTTGCGGTGGCGGAGAGCCGGCGCAGCGCCTTCTCCACCACGGCCGGGTCGGCCGTCTCCCAGTACGGGGGCAGGGAGGCGCGCAGGAAACCGCCGTAGCGTGCGGTGGCCAGCCGGGGATCGAGGATGGCGACGACGCCGCGGTCGTCGACGCTGCGCAGCAACCGCCCGGTGCCCTGGGCCAGGAGCAGGGCCGCGTGGCTCGCGGCGACCGTGAGGAAACCGTTGCCGCCGCGCGATTCCACGGCGCGCTGCCGCGCGGCCAGCAGCGGATCGTCGGGCCGGGGGAACGGTATACGGTCCAGGATCACCAGACTCAGCGAGGGGCCGGGCACGTCGACGCCCTGCCAGAGCGAGAGGGTGCCGAACAGGGAGGTTTCCGGGTCGTCGGCGAATTTGCGCACCAGGGCGCCGGTGGAATCCTCGCCCTGGCAGAGAATCGGGGTGTCCAGGCGTTTGCGCAGCACCTCGGTGGCCGCCTTCGCCGCCCGCATGGACGAGAAGAGCCCGAGGGTGCGTCCGCCCGCGGCCCCCACCAGCCGCTCGATCTCGTCGAGGTAGGCCGGGGGCAGGCCGTCGCGGCCCGGGGCCGGGAGATGTTTGGCGACGTAGAGAATTCCGGATCTGGCGTGATCGAACGGCGAACCGACGTCCAGCGAGGACCAGCGCACCTTATCGGCGTCGCTCGGTGCCTCGGCGCTGTTGGCCGTCGCCGGATCGACGCGGCTGTTCGATTGCGGCGGCAGTCCCCAGGTGCGGGCCAGGCCGTCGAAGTTTCCGCCGATCTGCAGCGTCGCCGAGGTGAGGACGACCGTTGCGGCGCCGAACAATTGATTGCGCAACAGCCCGCCCACGGCGAGCGGGGCCATCCGCAGGGTGCGCCGGGTGACGCCGCGGATCTCGTCGGCCGACAGCCACACCACATCGCGGCGGACCGCGGGGTCGGGCTCGTCGAAGGCGGTGAGCGCGCGGACCGCGCTGTCGTGGATCTCCTCCACTCCGGCGATGGCCATGTTCCGGCCGGCGGCGGCCTCGGGGTCGTTGCCGCCGGAGCCCTGCGGGTTGAGCGCGGTGCGGGCGTTCCAGGCGGCGTCCCGGACGAGCGCCAGCACCCCGGCGACGCCCTCGGGCAGCGTGTCCCAGCGGGTGGGTGGCAGTTCGTCGAGTGCGGTGTGCCAGGCCTCGGCGGCCTCCTCGAGCCGGTCCACCTCCCGCTCGTCGATGAGTTTCGCGCAGCGCCGGGCGGCGGTGCCGATGGCGGTGGCGGACAACTCGGCGGTCGCGATCCCGGTGACCCGGTCGACGAGTTCGTGCGCCTCGTCGACCACCACCAAATCGTGTTCGGGCAGGACCTGCACACCACTGATGGCGTCGATGGCCAGCAGGGCGTGATTGGTGACGACGATATCGGCCTGCGCGGATTCGGCCCGGGCACGTTCGGCAAAACAGTCCTGCCCGAACGGGCAGCGTGATTTGCCCAGACATTCGCGCGCGGACACGCTCACCTGCCGCCAGGCACGGTCGCCGACGCCCGGGGTGAGCTCGTCGCGGTCGCCGGTCTCGGTGTCGGAGGCCCATTCGTTGAGCCGTTTCACTTCGCGGCCGAGCCGCGAGACCGCGAACGCATCGAACAGTTCGGCCTCGGCGGGCTCTTCCGGGACCGCACTGTTGATCTTGTTCAGGCACAGGTAGTTGTTGCGGCCCTTGAGGATCGCGAACTCCGGCGTGCGGCCCAGCGGTTTCGTCAGCGCCTGCGCCAGGCGGGGGAGATCCCGGTCCACCAGCTGGCGCTGCAGCGCGATGGTCGCGGTGGAGATCACCACTGTGCGCCCGGTCCGCACCGCGTACCGCAGGCTGGGCACCAGATAGGCGAGCGATTTCCCGGTGCCGGTCCCCGCCTGGACGGCCAGATGCTCTTTGTTCTCGATGGCATTGTCCACCGCCGCGGCCATCGTCATCTGACCCGGGCGTTCCTTACCGCCGAGCGCGGTCACGGCGGTCGCCAGCAGGTCTGATACAGGCGGGAGTTCGGGCACTCGGGCAGCCTACTGCGCCGCACCGACAGCTGTGCGCCCAGTCGTGGCCCGGCCTGTCCTGCCCGCTCGACACCGGAGGCGCGGACCGCTCTTCCCAGCGATCTTACTCAGAAGTAAGGTCGGATTATGGCGTGGAAACCTGATCAGATAGCCGACCAGCGCGGACGCACATTCGTCGTCACCGGCGCCAACGGCGGACTCGGAGCCGAGACCACAAAAGTACTCGCGGGCAAAGGGGCCACCGTGGTGATGGCCTGCCGCAATACCGAGAAGGCACAGCAGATCGCCGATGCCATCGGCGGCGACCTCCGCGTCCGCCGGCTCGACCTGGCCGATCTGTCCTCGGTCCGGGAATTCGCCGAGCAGACCGGAGAATTCGATGTACTCGTCAACAATGCCGGCCTGATGAACGTGCCGTTCTCGCGGACCGTGGACGGCTTCGAAACCCAGTTCGGCGTGAACCATCTCGGCCATTTCGCGCTGACCGGGCTGCTGCTGGACCGGATGCGCGACCGGGTGGTGACCCTGGCCAGTATCGCCCACAAGCAGACCCCCAAGTTCTGGGTCGACGACCTGAACTACGAGAACCGCCGCTACCAGCGCAACCTGGCCTACGCCCAGGCCAAACTGTCGAACCTCATGTTCGCGCGCGAACTCCAGCGCCGGCTGGCGGCGGCCGGTTCGGCGAAACGTTCCTACGGGGTGCACCCGGGGGTATCGGCCACCGAACTGTTCACCCGCACCGAGACCCCGCTGGACTGGGTCAGCAAACCGGTTATCCGGCTGGTCGGGCACGCGCCGGCGAAGGCGGCGCATTCGACGCTGTTCGCGGCCACCACACCCGACGCCGATCCCGATACGTACTGGGGTCCGACCCGGTTGTTCCAGTCCCAGGGCCCGGTGGAGGCGTCCCCGTCCACCCGCCTGTCCAAGAACACCGACCTGTGGCAGCGGCTGTGGGCGGAGTCCGAGCGTCTGACCGGGGTCGTCTACAAGTTCTGACCGGCGGCGATACCGGCTGCCCCGATACCCACCTCACACTACGGTCCGTGTAGTAGACGGGTACCGTGGTAGCCGTGTCCGCAACACCTCGCCGCACCGTGCACCGCCCGGCCCTGGTCCTGCTGGTGGTCGTGCTGGCACTGGCCGCGCTGGCCCTGGGCTGGTGGCAGTGGGAGCGGTTCTCCTCGGCGAGCGGCACCGCACAGAACCTCGGGTACGCATTGCAGTGGCCGCTGTTCGCCGGGTTCGCGTTGTTCGCCTACTTCCGGTTCGTGCGGTTGGAAACAGAGACCGCCGGTACCGAATCGTCCGGCGTGAGCACCGAACCGGGTGCGGAGGCGCCGGACACCGGGCCCGGCCCCGCGAATATCCGCACCGGACTGTTCGCCGGCCGGCGCGCTGCCCCGGCGGCCGGCCCACGGGAGATCCCGGCCGGTTTCCTGCCCGAACGCCCGCGAGCCGCCCGCGACGATGATCCGGTGCTCGCCGAATACAACAGCTACCTGGCCCGTTTGAACGCCGCCGACGGCGCCGCGGGCAGCACGGCGGGCCCGGCCCGCGATACCGAGAGGAGCGCGGGTTGACCGCGAGCGAAAACGCCACCACCGCACCCGAGGCCGGCGCCGCCGCGCCGACCGGCGACCGGCGGATCGCGGGCGCGCTACTGCGCTACCGCGTCCTGGCCTGGGTCACCGGTCTGTGGCTGCTGTTCCTCACCGCCGAGATGATCGCCAAATACGGATTCGGTGTGGATACCCCCAGCTGGATCGCGGTGGTACACGGCTGGGCGTACTTCATCTATCTGATCCTGACCGCGGATCTGGCGGTGAAGGTGCGCTGGCCGATCAAACGCACCGTCGGCACGCTGCTCGCGGGCACCATTCCACTGCTGTCGTTCTTCGTCGAGCACCGCAACACCCAGCAGGTCAAGCGGGACTTCGGGGTCTGACCGCCCGGCGCCGGACTCAGCCCGCCAGCGCGGCGAGCGCCGGCAGTAGCTGCGCCAGCGCGCGGCCCCGATGGGACGCCCCGTCCTTCTGCGCCGGGGTGAGCTGGGCGGCGCTGAGTTCCCCGCCGTCCGGGTGGAACAGCGGGTCGTAACCGAACCCGCCGTCGCCCTGCGGCTCCCGCGCGATGGTGCCCGGCCAGTCCCCGCGTACCACGATTTCCGCGCCCGCCGGGATCACCAGCGCGCACGCGGAGACGAAACTGGCACCGCGGCGTTCGTCGGGGGTATCGGACAACTGCGCCAGCAACAGCGCGTTGTTCGCGGCATCGTCACCGTGGCGGCCCGACCACCGCGCCGACAGCACCCCGGGCATCCCGTTGAGCGCGTCCACCGCGATACCGGAATCGTCGGCGATACAGGGCAACCGCGTGGCGCGGGCGCCGTCGCGCGCCTTGGCCAGTGCGTTCTCCTCGAAGGTCGCGCCCGTCTCCGGAGCTTCCGGATACTCCGGTACATCGTCGAGGCCCACGATCTCCAGACCCGCGACTCCGGCCTCGTCGAGGATGCGGCGCAGTTCGGTCAGTTTCTTGGCGTTGCGGCTGGCGAGCAGAACCCGACGTGTCATCACTTCTTCTTCGAGGTTTCGGTGGCCTCGGGCAGCACGCCGGGATAGGGCAGGGCCAGCGCTTCCTTCTGGACGGCGAACAGCTGTTCGCAACCGGCCAGCGCCGAATCGAGCAGTTTGTCGAGAGTGGACCGCGGGAAGGTCGCGCCCTCACCGGTGCCCTGGATTTCCACCAGGGTGCCCGTATCGGTGGCGACCACGTTCATATCGACCTCGGCCCGCGAATCCTCCTCGTAGGGGAGATCCAGCCGGACCCGTCCGTCCACCACACCGACACTCACCGCGGCGATGGCGCACGAGATGGGTTGCGGATCCGCCAGCGCGCCGGCCGCGCCCAGATAGGTGATCGCGTCCGCGAGCGCCACATAGGCGCCGGTGATCGCGGCGGTCCGGGTGCCACCGTCGGCCTGCAGCACATCACAGTCGACGGCGATGGTGTTCTCCCCGATGGCGGCGAGGTCGATACAGGCCCGCAGGGAGCGGCCGACCAGCCGGCTGATCTCCTGGGTGCGCCCGCCGACCCTGCCCTTGACCGATTCCCGGCCGCTGCGGGTGTGAGTGGCGGCCGGCAGCATCGCGTATTCGGCGGTGAGCCAGCCGAGACCCGAGTCCCGTCGCCACGGCGGCACCCCCTCGGTGACGCTGGCCGTGCACATCACCCGGGTCTGCCCGAACTCCACCAGCACCGAACCCGCCGGGTGCGTGGTGAAGCCTCGAGTTATCCGTACCTCGCGGAGTTCGTCGTCCGCCCTGCCATCGGCTCGTCTCGACACGGGCTCAGCGTAGTGGGGTACCCGTGCCGGGACATGCCTGGGTCTACAGGTCGAAGGACTCGCCCGGGGTCACCGCGTGCACGGGCCCGGTGAACTCGGCCTTGGCCTCGGCGATGACATCTTCGCGGGAGGTCCACGGCGGAATATGGGTGAGCAGGAGTTCCCCGACTCCGGCCTCGGCGGCGATACGGCCGGCTTCGGTGCCCGAAAGATGGATGCCCGCCGGGCGATTGGCGGGATCGTGGGTCCACGACGCCTCCGCCAGGAGAACGTCGGCACCCTGCGCGAGTTCCTGGACGGCCGGACAGACCGCGGTATCGCCGGTGTAGACGAAGGTGCGGCCGGCGGCGGTGACGATCCGCAGACCGTAGGACTCCGGCGGGTGGAACATCCGCCGCGCGGTGAGGGTGTGCCCGGGACCGAACTCCACCGTCTCGGCCTCGTTCCACGGGCGGAAATCGATCACATCGGACCAGTCGTCGCATTCCCCGCCGACCTCGGCCGAGGCGTTACCTATCCGCAGCGGGGCGTCGGCGGGGCCGCGGACGATCGCCCGCCCCGCGGGGGGTGTCGGGTGGTAGCGCCGCCACACCAGCAGCCCGGGAAGATCGAGGCAATGGTCGGCATGCAGATGGGTGAGGAAGATCGACACCTCGCCCGGATCGGCGAATCGCTGCAGCGCACCGAGGATGCCCGGACCGAAATCGATGACCACCGGCGACATGTCCGGACCGGTGAGCAGATAACCCGACGCGGGGGAATCCGGGCCGGACACACTGCCCGAGCACCCGAGGACGGTGAGGCGCATGTCACCATGCTGCCACGAGGTTTCCCGATTCAAGACCGCATCCCCCGAAAATACTGGCCGCACCCACGGTCACCGGGGCTGGGCGAGTGGCCCGGTGTGGAGTTGACGGCGGTGTCGACGTTCATCACTGGAGAGTACCCACCCGGCGAACAGTCCACCCATAGCGCCGAAAAGGTGCCCCTGCCAGGAGATTCCGTCCTGACCGGGTAGCACGCCCCACAGCAGTGAACCGTAGAGGACCAGGACCACCAGCCCCAGTACGATCTGCCCGAGCTGCCGGGCGAACCAGCCGCGGCAGATGAGATAGGTGAGCCAGCCGAAGACCAGCGAGGACGCGCCGACGTGCACGGTGCCCTCGCCGCCGGTCAGCCAGGTGCCCACCCCGGCGACGAGCCAGACGATCGCGGTGGCGGCCAGACCCCGGCGGATGCCGGTGGCCAAAGTGAGGAAACCGAGGATCAGCACGGGCAGGGAATTGCCGATCAGATGGTCCCAGCCGTGATGTAGCAGGGGCGCGAAGGCGATACCGTCCAGGCCGTCGACCTCGCGCGGTTCGATGCCCAGCGTCCGATCCATGGACGAGTCGATCACCGCGTCGACGAACTCGATCAGGTACAGCACCATCAGGAACGCAACGGTCACGATCCCGGCCCGCGACCAGGTGCGACGGGTGGTGGTGAACCCGCCGGAACCCGAGCCGCCGGGAACCGGTCCACCGCCAGGCGGGGGCCGGAGGGCGGCGATACGGTCGGGGTCGAACGAAGCGCCCAGCGGCCCACCACCGGTCATGACGATCTCCTCCTCGCCGCGCGCCACAGCTCCCGGCGCGTTGCTTCCGAGGGTACCGAGTTGTCGTGACCTCAAGCCCAGAGCTGGCCGTCGAGCCGTTCCTCGGCTTCTTCGAGGGTGCCGTCGTACGCACCGGTGGACAGGTATTTCCAGCCGCCGTCGGCCACGACGAACGCGATATCGGCGCGGCGGCCCGCGGCGACCGCCTTCCGGGCGACCCCCAGTGCGGCGTGCAGGATCGCGCCGGTGGAGATACCGGCGAAGATGCCCTCTTCGAGAACCAGTTCGCGGGTGCGGCGCACGGCGTCGTAGGGGCCCACCGAGAACCGGCTGGTGAGCACCGACTCGTCGTATAGTTCGGGGATGAAGCCCTCGTCGATGTTGCGCAGACCGTAGACCAGTTCGCCGTAGCGGGGTTCGGCCGCGACGATCTCGATATTCGGGACCTTCTCGCGCAGGAACCGCCCGGTCCCCATCAGGGTGCCGGTGGTGCCCAGCCCGGCGACGAAATGGGTGATCTCGGGCAGATCGGCGAGAATTTCCGGGCCGGTGGTCTCGTAGTGGGCGAGCGCGTTGGCGGGGTTGCCGTACTGGTACAGCATCACCCAGTCCGGGTTGGCGGCGGCGATCTCCTTGGCCCGGGCCACCGCCTGGTTCGAACCACCCGCCGCCGGCGAGTCGATGATCTCGGCACCGAACATGGTGAGCAGCTGCCGACGCTCCACCGAGGTGTTCTCCGGCATCACACACACCAGGCGGTATCCCTTGAGTTTCGCCGCCATGGCCAGCGAGATCCCGGTGTTGCCGCTGGTGGGTTCCAGAATGGTGCAGCCGGGGATCAGCCGGCCGTCGGCCTCGGCCTGCTCGATCATGCGCAGCGCGGGACGATCCTTGATGGACCCGGTGGGGTTGCGGTCCTCGAGCTTGGCCCACAGCCGTACCGGCTGCTCGCCCTCCCACTGCGGGGACAGAGTGCGCAGACCGACCAGCGGGGTGTTCCCGAGGGTCGCGATCAGTGACTCGTAGCGTGCCACGGAATTATCGGGCCCCGCCCGCGACGGCCGGCAGGATCGTCACGGTCGAGCCCTCGCCCACGGCGGTCTCCAGACCGCCGGAGAACCGCACGTCCTCGTCGTCGACATAGATATTGACATACCGGTTCAGCTTGCCCTCGTTGAGCAGCCGCTCGGCCAGCCCCGGGTGGTTGGCCTCCAGGTTGTCGATCACCGCGGCGAGCGTGGACCCCTCGGCCGCGACGCGCTTCTCGCCTCCGGTGTGGGTACGCATGATGGTCGGGATGGACACGGTGACCGGCATGGTGCTGCTCCTCGCTTGTACTCGGTATGTGGGTCGGAAAACTGGGGCGGTCAGGCGGTTTCGTACGCGTCGACGATCCGGACCGGCTCCTCGGTGACCTCGCCGTCGACGATCCGGTAGCTGCGCAGCTCGTGGCGTTCGGCGTCACGGGTGGAGATCAGCACGTAGTGGGCGCCGGGCTCGGAGGCGTAGGAGATATCGGTACGGCTCGGATAGGCCTCGGTCGCGGTGTGCGAGTGGTAGATCACCACCGGCTCCTCGTCGGCGTCGTCCATGGCCCGCCAGACCTTCAGCTGTTCGCCGGAATCGAAACGGTAGAAGGTGGGCGACCGCTCCGCGTTCATCATGGCGACGAAACGTTCGGGCCGATCGGACCCCTCGGGTCCCGCGATGATGCCGCAGGCCTCGTCGGGATGGTCGGCGCGCGCGTGCGCGACCATCGCATCCACCAGGTCGGCCCTGATCACGAGCACAATCGAACCCTTCCACCTCTTGTCACGGCCGTCGCCGACCGGTCACAGCCGACAACTGCCGAGGATATTCGGGTATTCCCGGCACCCCTGCACGGCCCCCTACCGCTCGATGCGCACATCCGCGTGATGCGGGATGGGCCACCGATGCAACCGGGGTCATTGGGGCTCCCGGCCCGCCTCGCCGGAAGCGGGGTCGATCAGGCACCGAACAGGTCGCTGTACGCCGGGATGCCGGCCACGGAGTGGGCGGTGCGGATCGCGTCGACCACCGCGCGTTCGACGCAGACCGCCGCCGCGGTGCCCAGTGCGTCGACCACCGCCAGGTCGGCGGGGAACGCGGCGGGCAGCCGAGGCCCCTCCGGCGGTGTCGCGGTGCCGGTGGCCAGCGCGAAGAAGGTGTCCCCGTCGAGCGGGGAATGGGCCGGGCGGACCGCCCGGGCCAGGCCGTCGTGGGCGACCGTGGCCAGCCGGCGGCATCCGGCCGGGTCCAGCGGGGCGTCGGTGGCGACCACGCCGATCGTGGTGTTGAGGACGGTGCCCTTCACCGCCAGCGCGTTCGCGGCCGCGAGTTCCTCGGCGGTACCCGGGCGCAGGCCGAAGAACTCGGCTCCGTCGGTGCCCGCGCCCCACGGTATCCCGGTGCGGGGGTCGAAGACCGATCCGACCGGGTTGGCGACGACCAGCGCGCCCACCGTCAGTCCGGCGGCGATGCCGTCGTCGAACCGGATGCTGGCGCTGCCGATACCGCCCTTGAGCGCGCCGGCCTGGGCGCCCGTCCCGGCGCCTACACAACCGCGCACGAAATCGGGTCCGGCGGAGTCGGCCGCGTAGTAACCGAATTCGGCGGTGGGGCGGGTATTCCAGTCTCCGACCGGAAGGTCGAAGATCACGGCACCGGGCACGATCGGGACCACGCGGGTGGGGTCCTCGGGCGACATGGGCAGCCCTTCACCGTGTTCCTCCAGCCAGCGCATCACCCCGTCCGCGGCGGCCAGCCCGTAGGCGCTGCCGCCGGTGAGCAGGATCGCGTGTACCTGCCGCACCGTGTTGGCGGGGTCGAGCAGATCGGTCTCCCGGGTGCCGGGGCCGCCGCCGCGGACATCCACCGCGGCGACCGCACCGCCCGGCGCGCGGACCACGGTGCAGCCGGTGGCCGCACCGGAGCCGCGGGTCGCGTCCGGATCGAGTATGTGGTGGTGGCCGACGAGCAGGCCCGCCACATCGGTGAGCGCGTTCCGCGCTCCGGGCGCGGCGGTCACGGGGCCATCGCCTGCAGCAGGGAGTCCTGCATCCAGGTGAGCCAGTGGTAGACGTCCAGATGGGGAGCGCGCGGATCGTCGGGCGGGAACTGCTCGGGCGTGTCGGCGTCGATTTCCAGCACCACGCCGAGGGCCAGCCGGACATCGGTGAGCGCGGTGAGCCAGGAATCGGCCTCTTCCGGAGTGATGACGATCTTGCCGCCGTCCTCGGGGAGGGTGTGCAGTACCACCCCGGCGGCGGCCAGTTTCGCGTCGATGATCTCCGGCTCGTGCAGCCCGCGCAGCGCACTGTTCAGATCGGCTCGTTCGGCGTCGGGGGAGCCCGGTTCGGCCCGATGGAATTCGGGCAGTAGCCGGGCCAGCCGCGGGTCGTCGGGCGGCGCGGTATTGCCGCTGCGCAGACCGGTGAGAGCGGCGAGCTCGTCCTCGGGGGCCGAGGAGGCGCGTTCACCCAGCAGACCCGAAACGGCTCCGACCAGCGAGCGCAGCACGCTGGCTTCGCGCGCGTCCATCTCCGACCGCAGTTTGAGACCGCTCAATGAGTTCTTCCGGCTCCATTTACGCACGTCGCTACGGTAACCGTCCGATCAGTCGTCTCGTTGCATGGTGGCCCACAGGCCTGCCGCGTGCAGGCGGCGGACATCCTGTTCCATTTTGTCCCGCGATCCCGACGATACGACCGCTTTGCCCTCGTTGTGCACCTTGAGCATCAGCTCGGTCGCCTTGGCTTTGCTGTAGCCGAACAGCTTCTGGAAGATGTAGGCGACGTAGTGCATGAGGTTGACCGGATCGTCCCAGACCACCGTGACCCATGGCCGATCCTCTGCCTCGAGGATCTCGGTGTACTCCACGGCCTCCGGTGTCGCCTGGGCCGCCGACAACATGACGCCGGGGGCGCCGAGGAGGACCTCTGTCGTCGATGAGCGGGGTGCGGTGTTGCACAAGGCCATGAATTCAAGAGTACGACGCGCGGAGTAATTCACAACACCCGGAGCAGCAACGATGCCGCTCGTCCAAGCCTACCGGCCTGCCGCGCACGACCCGCGACACGCCGCCGCGACGGTCCGGCGCCCGGGGCTGCCCCCGGCGGGCTTCGCCGCGGCGCGAAGCGGCTGTTTACAGTGACATCCGTGGACCTGCGCGACGCGGCCGGTAGCACCGCTCTGCTGACCGACCAATACGAGCTCACCATGCTGGCCGCCGCGCTCGCCGACGGTTCCGCGGCGCGCCGGTGCACCTTCGAAGTGTTCGCCCGGCGTTTGCCGCATGGTCGCAGATACGGTGTTGTGGCCGGTACCGGCCGTTTCCTCGATGCGCTGGCCCATTTCCGGTTCGGCGAGGCGGAGCTGGAGATCGCCGCTCGGTTCCTGGACGCGGATACGGTCGCCTGGTTGCGCGATTACCGGTTCACCGGCGATATCGACGGCTATCCGGAAGGCGAGCTGTACTTCCCGGGTTCGCCGATCCTCTCGGTGACCGGAACCTTCGCCGAATGTGTGCTGCTCGAGACGCTGGCGCTGTCGGTGTTCAACCACGACAGCGCGATCGCCGCCGCGGCCGCCCGGATGGTGAGCGCCGCCGACGGGCGCCGGATGATCGAGATGGGGTCGCGGCGCACCCATGAGCAGGCCGCACCCGCCAGTGCGCGGGCGGCCTATCTGGCCGGTTTCCACGCGACCTCCAATCTGGAGGCGGTCCGCCGCTACGGTGTGCCCGGCGCGGGTACCAGTGCGCACGCGTTCACCCTGGTACACAGCGGCGCCGACGGCGAGCACGAGATCGAGGCATTCCGCAGTCAGGTGGCGGCGCACGGCACCGGCACCACTCTGCTGGTCGACACCTTCGACATCACCCGCGGCGTCGCGCTCGCGGTCGAGGTCGCGGGCCCGGAACTGGGCGCGGTGCGTATCGACTCCGGTGACCTCGGTGTCCTTGCCCGGCAGGTGCGCCGGCAACTGGATGAACTGGGCGCGGTGAAAACCCGGATCGTCGTATCCGGGGACCTGGACGAATACGCCATCGCGGCACTGCGGGCCGAACCGGTGGACGCCTACGGGGTCGGCACCCAGTTGGTCACCGGATCCGGCGCGCCGACCGCCGGAATGGTCTACAAGCTGGTCGAAGTCGAGGGTCTGCCGGTGGCCAAACGGTCCAGTCACAAGGAGTCCCGCGGCGGAGCCAAACGCGCGGTGCGTCTGGCGCGCGGCACCGGGACCATCATGGAGGAGATCGTGTACCCCGCGACCGCCGACCGGCCGGCGCCCGACGGCTACGAGGTGCGCGATCTATCGGTCCCGCTGGTGCGCGGTGGTGCGGTGCTGGACCGGCCCGGCCTCGCCGAATCCCGGGATCTCGTCGCCCGCGGCTTGGTGAGTCTGCCGTGGGAGGGGCTCAAACTGTCCGGCGGCGACCCGGCGGTTGCGACTACATTCCTGGTCTGACCGGGCGTACGCGAGGAGACTGGAATCATGAAACGCGCGCTGATCGTGGTGGATGTGCAGAACGATTTCTGCGAGGGCGGTTCGCTTGCCGTATCGGGTGGCGCCCGCGTCGCGGAGTTGATCAGCGAATATCTGGCCGAGAACCGATACGACGCGGTGGTGGCCACCCGTGATTACCACATCGACCCGGGCGCCCATTTCTCCGAGACACCCGACTATCTGGACAGCTGGCCGCCGCACTGCCGGGTCGGCACCCCGGGGGCCGATTTCCACCCGCGATTCGATACCGCCGCGGTGCAGGAGGTGTTCTCCAAGGGCGAGTATTCGGCCGCCTACTCGGGATTCGAGGGCGCGTCGACCGCCGGGGAAACCCTCACCGAGTGGTTACGTGCCCGCGATATCGGTGCGGTCGATATCGCGGGTATCGCCACCGACTATTGTGTCCGGGCGACCGCGCTGGATGCCGTCGCCGCCGGTTTCACCACGCGGATCCTGCTCGGTCTCACCGCCGGCGTCGCACCGGCGACCGTCGAGAAGGCTTTGGACGAACTGAACGGGGCCGGGGTCGAACTGTCCGGCGCCGTGGTCGTGGCCGGCGCCTGAGCGCGGCCCACGGCGGGTGCAGTTGTCACCGGGTCCGGGCACAATCACCGTCATGACCGCCACCGGGGACGATGTCCGCTCCTATGCCCTGGCCCTTCCGGCCACGACCGAAGAATTCGCCTGGGGCATGCCGATCTTCAAGGTGGAGCGCCGGCTGTTCCTCACCCTGCCCGAGGACGAGACCTCGATGGCGGTGCGCTGCCCGGTTGTCGACCGGGACGAACTGGTGCAGGCCGAACCGGACAAGTTCTGGATCGCCGGGCACGAGGCCGGCAACCCGTGGGTCCGGGTACGGCTCGCGGCGCTGGACGATCTGGACGAGATGCGGGCCATAATCCTGGATTCGTGGCGGCTGGCGGCGCCTCCATCCCTGGTCGCGGACACGGTGGAGGCTTCGTAGCGACCGGCTTTCTCCGGCGTGCCACGCGTCGAACCCTTGCCGTCCATATACTCGTGCACGTATATTCGTAGGCGAGTAAGGAGGGTGTATGGCGAAGAAGCGCAAGGTCGGCAATCTGCTGGCCCTCGCGGTGCTCGCGGTGATGCAGGACGAAGCCATGCACCGGTATCAGATCGCGGCCCGGCTGCGGGAATACGGCAAAGACCGGGACATCGATATCAAATGGGGGTCGCTGTACACGGTTGTGCAGAACCTGGCCAAAGCCGGTTTCCTCGAGGTGGTGGGCAGTGAGCGCGAGGGGGCGCGGCCCGAGCGGGTGATCTATCGGATCACCGCGGCCGGACGTCGCGAACTCATCGACTGGACCCGGGAACTGATCGCGGAACCGGAACCCGAGCGTGGCCGGTTCGTCGCGGGCCTGTCGATTCTGGCGGTGCTGCCGCCGGAGGACGTGGCCGAACTGCTGGGCCGCCGGCTGGCCGCACTGGACGAGCAGATCGCGCAGGTGCGCGCGGAGTTCGCCCAGCTCGCCGGCACCTTGCCGCGGCTCTTCCTCATCGAATCCGAGTACGGGCTCACCGTGCTCGAGGCCGAGGCGGAGTGGACCAGGGCGTTGCGCGCCGAGTTGGTCGAGGGCACCTTCCCCGATCTGGCGGAATGGCGGGCCTGGCACCGGAACGGGCCGGGCGTGGACAGCGGGCGTGCTCGCGCGTACGTGGAGGGGGCTGGTAGCACGACGGATCAGTGAACCCACCGGGCCCGATGGAGGTGCGGCAACACCACCATCGAGCTCGGATCACCGTCTCGGACCGTGCCCGCGCGCACGCACACCCGGCCACGAGTTTGGCAGAACACAGGATAACCGGGTGGGTGGACGCCGGGGTGGTTCGGCAAAGAAAACGGTCCGGACCACGACGGTTCCGGACCGTGCCGCCGCGGGTCGGCGGCGTCGATTCGAACTCCCGAGGAGTACTTCCATGTCCGGAACAGCGACCGCCCTGGTGATCGGCGGCGGTATCGCGGGGCCCGTGGTGGCCACCGCATTGCACAAAGCGGGTATCGAGGCCCGCGTCTACGAGGCGTATCCGAGCCCCGCGTACACGATCGGCAGCGGCCTGGCCCTGGCACCGAACGGTGTCGCCGCCCTGGATGTGATCGGAGCCGGGGACGCGGTCCGCGATATCGCGGTGCCGATCCCGCGGATGGCACTGTCGGTCGGCGCAAAGCTGCTGTCCATGCCCGTGCTGGGGGATCAGCCGCCGCTGCAACTGGTCGATCGTGGTGAACTGCACCGCGCCCTGCACGAGCGGGCGGTCGCCGCGGGGGTGCCGGTCGAATTCGGCAGGCGGCTCGAATCGGCGGAACAGACCGCCGACGGTGTGCTCGCCCGGTTCACCGACGGCAGCACCGCCACCGCCGATGTGCTCATCGGCGCGGACGGTATCCGCTCCACCGTCCGCGGGCTGATCGATCCGGCGGCGCCGGGCCCGGAATACACCGGGATGCTCGGTTTCGGCGCGACCGTGGACTGCGCGGTCGATATCGAACCGGACACCATCGTTTTCGCCTACGGTTCCCGGGCCTACTACCTGTACTGGAGCGCCGGTCCCGGCCGGATCGGCTGGGGAGCGAACCTGCCCAGCAAGGAGTATCTCTCACTGACCGACGCGCGCCGGATCCCCGCCGAACACTGGCTGGAGGTGCTGCGCGAAACCTACGGCGCCGACACCCCGGGCGGGCAACTGGCCCGGGCCACCACCGCCGACCGGCTGGAAACCGTGGGCGCGTTGCACATCATGCCGCCGGTTCCGCACTGGTACCGGGGACGAATGGCGCTGGTGGGCGACGCGGTGCACGCTCCGTCGAACAGCTCCGGTCAGGGTGCGTCGTTGGCGATCGAGAGCGCGATCGAACTGGCTCGGTGCCTGCGGGACATTCCCGAACCGGCCGAGGCGTTCGCGGCCTACGAGACGCTGCGCCGCGCTCGGGTGGAAGGTGTGGCCGCGCGCGCGGCGAAGATCAATCACAGTAAGACGCCGGGACCGGTGGCCCGCAGGATGATGCAGTGGCTGATGCCCGTCCTGGCGCGCACGGTGATGAAACCGGAGAAGACGGTCGCCACCGAGCAGCGCTACCGGATCACCTGGGACGAGCCGGTGCGCCGCACCCCGGCCTCGGCGCGGTAGCCGAACGGCCCGGCGGCGAGAAACCCTCGCCGCCGGGCCGTTCGACCGGTCGTCAGCATTCGAAGGGGATCGTGTTTCCCGCGGCGTCGCGGGCCCCGATGCCCTTCACTATCGCTTCCTCGAGTTCCGCGACCGATTTCCAGGTGCGCGGCTCGTCGTCGTCCAGATTGCCGATCGTGTACCAGTCCTCGGTCTCCCGATAGCGGACGAGACCGAAACCCCCGGGATCGACGGTGATGTCGAGATCGCCGGAGATGGTGCCCTCTTCGCGGGTCATCACCGATGCCGAGGCGGGTAACTCGATGACTTCGGCTATTTGAACTCACCCCGTTCGACGCAGTCGTCCACCGCGGTACGCAGTGCGGTCTGTTCCTCTGGGTCAACGCTCAGGCCGTACTTTAGCTTGACCTGCACATAATGCGAGACATAGCCACACCGGAAACTTCCCGGCGGCAGATAGTGCGCCGCGTCCTGGTCGCCTTTGGAACGGTTCGCCGACGGATCGGAGGCGATGAGGTTCAGCGCGTCGTTGGCGATCCGGCGCCGGGTGTCGGTGTCGAGATCCTTGGCACCCGACCGCCAGGCCTCGGCCAGCGGCACGATGTGCTCGGCGTCGACACTCTTGGCCTCGACGATGAACTTGTACGGCTTGAGTTTCCCGGTCTTGCTGTCCATGACGCCGTAGGCGTCCTGCCAGCCGCCGCCTGTGCCGATCTTCAGATCGCAGGTCTTCGGATCGAGGCTCACCTCGCCGGTGGCGTCGCGCAGCATCATCACCTCGCGGGTGGTGCATTTGAGGTATTGGGCGAATTCCGGCCCGAAGCCGTGTTCGGGTTCGTTGTTGTCCCAGTGCGGGAACTTCTCCCGGCTGTACCCGGCCATTCCGACCTCGGCCTGCACCGGCAGCTTGTCGAGCGCGGACCGTATTTCGGCGGCGGTGCCGGCGACCGATTTCGCGGCGCCGGCGGCGGGATCGGTCGGGCTGGGACTACAGCCCTGCAGGAGAAAGCCCGCGACCAGGGCTATCGCGATCAGCACGGGGACAACGAGGGCGGCGAACCTGCGGGCCGGGGCGGGCAGGGCAGAAAGCAGCGAGTTCATCGCCGGACCTCCGCGAATCGATGGGGGAGGGCCGCGCGGCCCGCTTCGTGTTCATTTGCTGTGCGCTTCAACGAGATTCCTTGCCGAGGTGCCGGGATATGCCGAGCGTCAAGCTACCGGCCGGTCAGCTAACCGAAAGCTACTGTCCGGTGTGAGATTCGGCATACCTGGGCGGGAGTACCCGATGAGGGAGCGGGGTATTCCTCTTCCGTCTGGAAGGGCACCACCCCCGAGTCGCCGTGCCGGCGCCGACTCGGGGGTGGCCGTGTCACGGGCGCTGGATCCGGTGCGAGTCGCGGGCCGGTTGTCCGGACCGGCGATCACGACGCACCGCGGGGCTTGATGAGGGGTAGACCCGAGGTCTTTCCGCACCGGTACGCTCGCCGTGACGTTCTGGGGGCCGGATATGATCCGGCCGGTTCTCGATATGCAGCTGTAGGTGTCCGGCAGTCGGCCGGTATTCCGGCTCCCGGTGTACGCCGATCCGCCGTCAGGTGAAAAGCATAGGGAATTCCCATGATTGGGAGCGAGTCGGGTCGCGTCGGTGGATCGCGGTGTCATTCCGCGATGTCGGCGTCCTCGTCGTCGGGGTGGATCTGGGCAGTCGGCGGGACGCCGGTGTCCAGGAAATGGATCAGCCGCTCGATGCGCTCGGTGTGGTCCAGGGTCCGGGCCAGTTTGTGACCGATGAGGGCCAGTGTGATCGTGGTTTCGGTGGCGGTGTCCCCGGTCGTGGACAGCGCGTTGTGCAGTTTCCGGTTCAGGGTCTGCATGGTGTCCGCGCCGGTGTCGTCGGCGGGGGTGTGCCGGCCGCGGGTGACGGCGCGCTGGGCCCGGGCGGTGCATTCCGCGGTGAGGCCGGCCATCTGCGCCAGGACATCGAGGACCGGCGGCGGGGCGATGGGGTCGGGATGGGTGCGGTACACCTGATCGGCGACCCGGCTGAACAGCCGGCCGATCCGGGACAGCTCACCCGCGATCTGGATCGCGGTCACCACATGGCGTAGGTCGCGGGCGACCGGTGCCTGTAGCGCCAGCAGGACGACGGTGCGCGCTTCGCAGGCGCCGTACATCGTCTGGAGTCGTTCGTCGAGGGCGAAGACCTCGTAGGTGGCGGCGAGGTCGGCCCCGACGACGGCATCGGTCACACGTTCGGCCGCTTCATGGGTGATACGGCACATCTGTGTCAGATCCGCGGTCAACGCGACGAGCTCGTTGGTGAACTGAGTTCGCACGGGGGAATTGTCGCCCATGGCGCGCGCTCCGGTCGAATGAACCGACGATTCCTTCGGCCGGTTGTTTTGCGGGCGCGTCGCGGACGCCGGTGTTACCGTCGCCACATGACCGATATGCGGCGTATGAAACATCGCATTGTCACCACTTTTCAGCGGCATGTGGCCAATCCGCTGAACCGGAAGCGGTCGGCGCAGCAGTTGCTGGAGACCACGGGCCGGGTGAGCGGGGCACCCCGGGTCGTGCCGGTCGGCGGCCGGCGGACCGGTAACGAGTTCTGGTTCGTCTCGGAGTTCGGGGACCGCTCGGACTATGTGCGCAATATCCGCGCGAACAACCGGGTCCGGGTGCGGTTGCGCGGCGAATGGCTGCCCGGTACCGCGCACCTGCTGCCCGATGACGACGCGGTGCGCAGGTTGTCTTCGCTACCGCGTGGCAACAGTGCCGCGGTGCGCGTCATGGGTACCGATCTGCTGACGATTCGCGTCGATTTCGACAGCTGAGGATATTCGCGAATATTCGTGCGCACCGCACCGGAACATTCGGTGAAACGTGTACTGATTCGCTGCGGATAATCTCGTGACGGATCGCATCGTCTCCAGAAATTGATGTGTGCAACGGCTTTGTCGTGTTCACTGTCACACCGTCGCGGATTTGTCCGTCACCGTGCGTAACGATTAGCTTCCTCTCCGTTGGCATCGATGCCGGACCGGAGAGATCACACGCATGAATTTCGCAACAATCCGTCCCGCGAGAGCGGTACCTGGATCTCGGCCATGAACTCCGAGCGCCATACCGCGGCGATCGATTCCGGGACCCGATCCGATTCCGCCGAACTCTCGCGAAATCCCTCCGCGCGAGAAATCGTCCAGCAGAATTTCTCGGGCACCATTGTGTCCTCGCTGCGCACCTTCGGCCGCGCGGTCGGCATGGCCCGGGCATCGGTCACCGGCGCGGCGTCGGATGTGGCGCGCGGCCGGTTCCAGTGGCAGGAGATGCTGACCCAGGCGTGGCGGCTGGTCACGGTCACCGCCTTCCCGGCGATTCTGATGGCGATCCCGTTCGGGGTGATCGTCTCGGTGCAGGTCGGCAACCTCATCCACAACCTCGGCGCCGATTCGCTGCTCGGCGCCACCGGCGGCCTCGGCGTCATCAAACAGGGCGCGCCCATGGCCACCGGATTCCTGCTGGGCGGCGCGGGTGCCGCGGCCATCGCGGCCGATCTCGGCGCCCGGACGATCCGCGAGGAGATCGACGCCCTGCACACCATGGGTATCAGCCCGGTGCACCGGCTGGTGATACCCCGGATGGTGGCGATGCTGCTGGTCGCGCCACTGCTCAATATCCTGGTGATCTTCGTCGGCGTCATCGCCGGATACCTGGTCGCGATCGGCGGGCAGGGCGTGACGCCCGGGTCCTACTGGGCGACCTTCGGCTCCTTCACCACCGCCGCCGACGTCTGGGTCTCCCTGCTCAAAGCACTCATCTTCGGATTCCTGGTGGTGATCATCGCCTGCCAGCGCGGTCTGGAGGCCAAGGGCGGGCCGCGCGGTGTCGCCGACGCGGTGAACGCCGCGGTGGTGCTGTCGGTGGTGTCGATCGTCATCGTGAATCTGGCCATGACCCAGGTGACCGCCATGTTCCTCCCGACCAGGCTGGCGTGATGGCCGCGACCTCCTACGCCCCGAAGGGGCTCGGCTTCCTGGCGCGGTATTTCCGGCGCGGCAGCCGGATCCTGGGCGCGGTCGATTCGCTCGGCTTCGTGCTGGTGTTCTGTTGGCAGGTGCTGTCCTCGATCCCGCTGGCGTTGAAGCGCTACCGGGGCGAGACCCTGCGCGTCATCACCAATATGACCTGGGGCCGCGGTTCGGTGATCGTCGGCGGCGGGACCGTGCCCATGATGATCGTGCTGGGTCTGGTGATCGGCGCGTCGATCGGCGTGGAATCGTTCGCCACCCTGGACATGCTGGGAATGGGCCCGGTGACCGGTATCGTCTCGGCGTTCGCGACGACGCGCGAGCTGGCCCCCATCGCCGCCGCGGTGGGGTTCGCCGCGCAGGCCGGCTGCCGGATCACCGCGGAGATCGGCTCCATGCGGATTTCCGAGGAGATCGACGCCATCGAGGCACTGGGTCTGCGGTCGGTACCATTCGTGGTGACCACCCGGGTCATCGCCGGGGCCATCGCCATCGTGCCGACCTTCCTGATCGCGCTGATCGGTTCGTATTTCGCCTGCCGCGGCCTGATCACCCTGGTGCACGGCCAGTCCGCCGGGGTCTACGACCACTACTTCTTCCAGTTCATCGCCGGGTTCGACATCGTCGCGGCGACGGTGAAGGTCGCCGTCTTCGGCATCGTGGTGATCTGTGTGCACAGCTATTACGGCTTCTTCGCCACCGGCGGTCCCGAAGGTGTCGGTATCGCCTCGGGCCGGGCCGTCCGCGCCAGTTTCGTCGCCATCATCGCCATCGATATGGTGCTGACCCTCCTGCTGTGGGGATTCGACTCGGCGATCAGCTTCACGGGATAGGGACAGATGCCGAAGTACGGAATGCCCGGGGTCGCCGCCGATCCGCGCAGTGCGCGGCGGGTCGGCGCTGTCGTGGTCGCGCTCGTGGTGGTGCTCGTCCTGGCCGGGTACGGGTACCGGGAGCTGACCGGGGACGACGGATTGCGTATCGCGCTGCGGACCGAACAGGTCGGGGACGGTGTGGTGGCCGGCACGCTGGTGCGGATCGACGGTGTCCAGGTCGGTGCGGTCACCGATATCGAGCCCGCCGGGCGGGGCACCCAGGAGATCGGGCTGGCCCTGGACCGCGACCGCCTGCACGGTATCGACGACAGCATGCTGGTGGACTACGCGCCCGCCAACCTGTTCGGTATCAGCGAGATCGAACTGCGGCCGGGCGCGGGCGGCGCGCCCCTGGAATCCGGCGCGGTGGTCGATCTGACCGGACGCCGGGCCGCCGATGTGTACGACGCGACCATGGGGGCGCTGCTGCGCAGCCTCTCGCAGACCGGTGACACGGTGTTCACACCCGATATGGCCATGGTGATCTCGCAGGCGGCCGCCGATGTGAAGGCATTCACCCCGCTGGCCGAGGCGCTGATCACCGCGGGCCGGGTGATCGCCGACCATCAGTCCATGCCGGCGAACGAACTGGTCGGGCGGCTCGGTCCGGCATTCGAGGGCGGCGGCCAGTTCGCCGGCGCCACCATCGAGGTACTCGACCAGATCGTCGATATCGATGTGCTGCGCACCGACCGCGCCGACTACGACGCGGGCGTCGAGGCGCTCACCGGCGATATCCTGCCGGGTCTGGCCGCCACCGCGCACAGCGCCGGGCAGCTGTCCGGATACACCGACGCGCTTGCGCCGACCCTGAACCTGCTGTCGCTGGCCGTGCCGGACCCGCAGCAGTCCGCCGCCGACCTGCGTACCCTGCTCACCCGCTTGGGGCTCGCGCTCGAGGAAGGTCCCGACGGGCCGGTGCTCGATCTGGACGTGGAGCTGGGAGGTGCGCGATGACCGCACGCCGCGCCGCTTGGCGGCTGGCCCTGTTCGCCGGAGTGATGGGCCTGGTGCTGGCACTGGTGATCGGCGCCATCGAACGACCCGTGGACGGTGAGACCGAAACCCATCACGCGCTGTTCACCGATGCCAACGGCCTGAAGACCGGTGACGACGTCCGGATGTTCGGGGTGCAGGTCGGCAAGGTGGAGGCCGTGACGCTGGAGGGCGACCGGGCGAAGGTTCGTCTGACGGTCACCACCGACACCCCGGTCTACGACAACAGCACGCTGGCCATCCGGTACCAGAACCTCACCGGCCAGCGCTATATCGACCTGCAACAGCAGCCGAACGCCGGTACCCGGCTCGTCGGCGGATCGACCATCGGCCCGGAACAGACCGTCCCGTCGTTCGATGTGACCAGCCTGTTCAACGGTCTGCAACCGGTGCTGGCGACCCTCTCGCCGGAGGCTCTCAACCAGCTGACCGAGAGCCTGCTCGCGGTGATCGAGGGCGACGGCGCCGGTATCGGGCCCGCCTTGGACGCCATCGGCACACTGAGCGAATACGTGGGCGACCGGCAGCAGGTGATCGGCACCCTGGTCCGGAACATGTCGGATTTGTCCGACCGGGTGGGTGGCCGCCTCTATCATCTGGTGCCGCTGCTGGCCCGGCTCACCGATATCTTCCAGGCGCTCCAGCGCAATGTCGGCGGGCTGGCCGATTTCGCGATGAGCGCGCCCTCGGTGCTCGAACCGGTGGACCGGCTGCTGGCCGCGGCCGGACTGACCCCGGAGATGGGTCCCGATATCGACGCCATGATCCGCGCCCTGTTCCCCGACCCGCAGCAGGCCGTCGATGTCTTCGGCCGGCTGCCCGGGTTGCTGGCCGCGGTGGACACATCCTTCCCTCGGACGCCGGCGGGGTTCCGTCCGGAGTGCAGTAAGGGTACGGCCGAGGTACCGGCTCCGGTGCGGGTGCTGATCGGCGGACAGCGGGTGGCGATATGCAACGGGTGAACCTCGGGACATGGACGGCGGCCATCGGCCGCTGGTTCGACCGCGACCAGCCGATCACCGACGAACCGACCGAACTGCGCAAACAGTTGCGGCTGGGCGTGATCGGCGTGTGCGCGGTGGCGGTGCTGGCGGTGGCCGTCGGGGCGCTGTACGTGGTGCCGCTGGGAAAGCGGACCTACACCGCCGAACTCGGCGAGGCGCAATCGGTGAAACCCGGCGATGATATCCGCCTGGCCGGCGTACCGGTGGGCGAGGTGAAATCCCTGGATCTGCGACCGGACCGTGTGCTCATGCGCTTCACCGTGGACCGGGATGTGTTCGTCGGCGACCGCAGCTCCCTCGATATCCGGATGCTTACCCTGGTCGGCGGCCACTATGTGGCGCTGTTCCCGGCGGGTAGCGAGGAACTGGGTGACGAACCGATTCCCGCCGACCGGGTCCGGCTGCCCTACAGCCTGATGGAAACCTTCCAGGACGCCACCACCCCGCTGCGCGAAACCGACGGCGACACCCTGCGCCGCAACCTCGCCGCGCTCGACACCTCCATCGACGCCGCGCCGGAATCGCTACGCAGCGTGCTGGATACGGTCGGCAGTTATCTGGACGCCATCGAACGCCAGCGCACCCAGGTGTCGAACGCCATCGCGACCGCGGACGAGTACGTCACCATGTACGACGGCGCGAAAACGGATCTGGGCCGGCTGATGGACAACGTCAACCTCATGGAAACGGTCCTGCTGGACAAACGCGCCGAACTGCGGCAGGCGCTGGCGCTGCTGAGTTCGGTGGTGCAGCGGGTGAGCGCGCTGGCGCCCGCCTGGGACGACACCTTGCGGCCCAGGGCCCAGCAGTTGGCCGATGCGCTGCCCCGACTGCAGGAGTACGGCAACCAGTTGGAGCCCATGATCGTTTCGGCGCAGAGCCTGGGTACGAAACTGCGCGAGCTGACCGGCCCGGACGGCGGAGTGCGCATCGATCGGTCGGGGACCACGGTGACCGCTCCGGGACCGGACCCCGGTGCGCTCCTCTGCGTCCCGCTGCCCGGGAAGGCGTGCTGATGGTGCGGAAAGTACTCGGATCGCCGGCGCTCATGTCGATCGCCGGGGCGGTGGTGCTGGTGCTGGCGGTGACCGCGGCCTATGTGATCGCGTTCGAACCGCTGAAGCAGACCCGCGCGTACTGCGCGCTCATGCCGGACAGTATCGGCCTCTACCAGGGCAATCAGGTTTCGATGCGGGGTATCGCCGTCGGCACGGTGACCGGTATCGCGCCGGAGGGCGCGAAGGTGCGGGTGGATTTCGAGGTCGACGCCGACCATCCGCTCTACGCCGACTCCGGAGCCACCACGGTATCCAACACCGTCGTCGCCGACCGGGAGTTGGCGGTGTTGTCGAGCGGCAAGACCACCGAGGAATGGGATCCCGGACAGTGCGTGACCAAAACCCTCACGCCGAAAAGCCTGACCCAGACCGTCACCGCGCTCGCGGAACTGTCCGATCAGATCGGCGGCACCGAAACCCGGCCGAACGCCCTGGCCGGTGGACTGGACGCGCTCGACACGGCGTCGGCCGGCACCGGGCCCCGGATCAATCATCTGATCGATCAGCTGGGCCGGGTCCTGGAATCACCGGACGCCGATATCGCCCACCTGGCCGGTATCTTCGACGCCTACGCGTCGGTGTCCAACAAGGTGGCCGAGCACTGGGGTGATCTGAAACTGATGCTGACCCGGCTGGCCCCGACCCTGAACCAGGCGCACACCGAACTGCTCACCCCCGGGATCGCGCTGTTCGACGGACTGGGCGAAATCCTGCCGGTGCTCAACGATCTCACCGTGATCCTGGCCGACCCGCTCATGGCTTCGCTCGACGGCCTGGTACCGCTGGTGAAGTTGCTGCGCGCGAATGTCGGGTCGCTCGGCGAGATCGTGCGCAGCACGCCGGTGCTGGTCTCGGCGTTCCGGACGGTCACCGATCCGGCGAGCGGGGCGCCCGGCCTCACCTACGCGCCCCCGCGGGTGGCCGTCCCGCAGGCGAATGCCGAGCAGGTGTGCGCGGCGGTGAACGCGGTATCGCCCGGCCGCTGCGCCGGTGCGGCCGGCGGCATGGTCGAGCTGGATCTGACGCGGCTGGTGCTGGGATCGGTGGGTGCTCGATGACCGCGCGGATCACCGTGGACCTCACCCGCCTGCGACGTGCGCTGGCCGCGTTCGGCCTGGCGGCGGCTTTGGCCGTGTCGGGCTGCGCGTTCGACCCCTCCGATATCCCGGTGCCCGGCGCCACGGTCGCGGGGGACAGCTACCGGCTGCGGATCGAGTTCACCAATGTGCTGAACCTGCCCGCGCGGGCCAAGGTGATCGCCAACGGCGCCCAGGTGGGCAATGTGGACAAGGTCGAGGTGATACCCGGTGACGCGGCGGGCCCTGGATACGTGGCCGTCGATATCGAAGTCGAGGATTCGGTCGAGCTACCGGCCACCACCATCGCCGAACTCCGGCAGAACACCGTGCTCGGCGATATCCATATCGCGCTGACCACCCCGCCCGACGGATACGCCACGCTGCTGCGCCCCGGCGACACCATCACCCGGGACCACACCCGGCCGCCGGTCCAGCTCGAGGACACCATGGCCGCGATCGCGTTCTTCGTGAACAGTGGGTCGGTGGGGCAGTTGCAGGACATCGTGAACCGCGTCAACTCGGTGCTGCCCCAGGATCCGGCGGAGACGAAGCGGATCGCGCAGGTTCTCGCCACCGATACGGTGGACCTGGCCGCCCACCTGGACCAAGTGGATCTGCTGCTGTACGGCGTCGCGTCGAATGCCGAGGTGATGCACGGGATCCAGGACGAGCTGGACAATATTCTGCGCCCGGAGTCGGTCCGGCAGATGAACGCCGCCACCGAATCCATCGCCGGGGTGACCGAGATCTTCGGCGGGTTGGGCCCGGTGGGCGGATCGCTGACCTGGCTGGCGCCGCTCGCGCAGTCCGGCGGGGCGGCCGCGGCGGCGCTGGTTCCACTGGTGACCGGCGGACCGCTGGACCTGCGGCAGCCCTCGAACCTGAATCTGCTTATCGCGCTGCTGCGGGACAAGGTCATCCCGTTCGTGGAGAACGGGCCCCAGGTGAACCTGCGCTCGGTGCGCGCCGGCGGTCTGTCCACGGACGACCAGGTGAACCGGATCATCGAAACCCTGCGCATGATCGGAGCCGTGCGATGAAGATCGGGCCACTGGCCTCGCTGGGCGGTATCGCGGCCATCACCGTGCTCGGCGCGAGCTATCTGACCTTCGGTGTGGTGCGCGCGGACCCGTTCACCGAGTACCTGAACGCCGCTCTGGTCCTCGACGACTCCGGCGGGCTCGGTGTGGGTTCACCGGTGCTGCTCACCGGTATCGAGGTCGGCCGGGTAACCTCCGTGGACCGCGTCGCCGACGGAGTGGAAGTCGGTTTCCGGGTGGATGATTCCCACCGTGTGCCCATCGACAGCGTCGTCACCGTCGAACACCTCTCGGCGCTCGGGGAACCCTATGTGCAGTTCGCGCCCGAGACCGGGGCGGGCCCATACCTGCGCGACGGGCAACGGCTGGAATCGGAGGACGTCCACACCCCACTGTCGATTCCGGAGGCCGCGCGGATGGTCACCCGGACCATGAACCAGCTCGACCCGGCGACCATGGGATCGCTGGTGCGGACCCTGCGCGATGCCCTGCACGGCACCGACGCGGCGCTGCCCGAACTCACCCGCGCCGCCGACCTGCTGGCGGCCACGATCATGTCCCGGGAACCGCGCATCGCCGAGCTGCTCGACAATTTCGAGACCGCCGCCGCGGACAGCGACTGGTCCGGCCCGGCCACCTCGGCCGCGGCCACCGAATTCACCCGGTTCGCCGAAGTACTCGATGATTTCGTCGAAGCGGTGGGCCGGTTCACCGGCGCCGAGGGCTCACCGGAGATGTATCTGCGCGACGACGGCCTGGTCTCGCTGCTCCAGCGGCTGCGCGAGTTCCTCGACGAGGCCGGGCCCGAACTGGCTGCCCTGCAACCCGGGCTGGTGCCGCTCACCGACGCACTGAACGGCGCCGTGCCGCAACTCGATATCGGCAGTCTGATCGGCCAGGCGCTGCAGAGCACCACCGACGATTCGGTGCGGCTGCGGGTAGGGGTCGGATAACCGGACCGGTGGTTCAGGGCTGGTCCGGGGCGTCGATATTCGCGCGGTCGAGGATGGCCTGCGCCTGGTTGTCGACATCGCCCAGGGCCGAGATCAGGTCCAGCGCGCCGAGTTCGAACGGTGTCTCCTCGGCCATCTGCCGTAGTTCGGCCAGGACGGAATCGATATCGTCCTCGGGCGGGCGGCGGCGTCTCGGATCCGGGGCGTCGATCGGCTGCCAGGCGATGGCCTGCTGCCACCACGGATCGCCGGTCGCCCAGGCCCAGATCGTCTTGCGCACCAGGATGGCGTCGTCGGTGTAGAGCTGGAAGAACGCGTCGAGGTCACGATGCTCGAGCTCGAAGATCTCCTCCGGTAATCGGCGTGCCCGGATATGGCACATGGGGGCGCGGATCACCTTCAGCGCCGGGTCGCGCGGATCCGGCGGAGTCTCCAGGATCTCGTCGAGGATGCTCTCGGTGAGATAGGGCAGCCGGAAATCGCCCGCGGTCACCGGGACCCGGGCGGCTCCCCGCGGATTGTAGAAGCGGCGGGTGGCGACATCGAGTACGGCCAGATCGCGGTCGGCGGTGAGTGCCAGCAGTGCGCGCAGGCAGTCGAAACGATCATCGACGGTGGCCTCCAGCAGTGCCCCGCGGGCTTCGGGCCGCCGGTACACCCGCAAGCCGGTTCCGGAGCGGTGGATCAGCGTGCACACGACCCCCACCGGTTGCGGCGGCGGGGTCGGCTCGGGTGCGCCGGCCAGGGACCGATAACGCTCGTAAGCCTGTGCGGCCGACTCGATACCGGCCGCGGGCAATACAGCGAAAAGAGAACTCACCCGCCAAGTACAGCAAAGTATCCGACTCGGCGCTGGTTCACTTAACAGAAATATCGCTCCGGCAACAGGATTCGCGGCAGATCAGAGACCGGTGACATTCGCGAGCTGGCCGATCCCGTAGGTGACCGCCATCGCCAGCGCACCACCGATCACCACGCGGGCCATCGCTCGTGGCCGGCTGCTACCACCGAGCCCGGCACTGATCGACCCGGTGAGCGCCAGCGCCAGCAGGACCGCGACCATGGTGACCGGTATCCGCGCCGACTCCGGCGGGAGCAGGATCGCCAGCAGCGGCAGCAGCGCGCCGACGGTGAACGAGACCGCCGAGGACAGCGCGGCGTGCCACGGATTGGTCAGCTCGTCGGGATTCAGTCCCAGTTCGGCCTCGGCGTGCGCGGCGAACACATCGTAGGCGGTGAGCTCCTCGGCCACCTTCCGCGCGGTTTCCGCGGACAACCCCTTGGCGTGGTAGATGGCGGTGAGCTCATTGAGTTCGTCGGCCGGATCCTGTGCCAGCTCCCGGCTCTCCTGCTCCAGCAGCGCCTTCTCCGTATCGCGCTGGGTGCTCACGGAGACGTACTCACCGACCGCCATGGAAATGGCGCCCGCGCTGATGCCCGCGATACCCGCGGTGAGAATCGCGTCGGTATTCGACGACGCGGCCGCGACCCCCACCACGAGACCCGCGGTCGAGACGATCCCGTCGTTGGCGCCCAGCACTCCGGCCCGCAGCCAATTGAGTTTCGCCGCCAGTCCGGTCTGCGGGAGGTACTTGTCCTCGGCTGCCTCGGTCATACTCGCACACTAGGCGAATATGTGCAGGTGAGGACAAGTTTGCCGACTGTATGTTGCCCGTAAACGTGCTCAGGTGCACGCCTCGGCCGGTGCCTGTGGCCGCCCTGAATCGAAGGTGCACTAGTGTATAGTTGCACTAGTGCAGTTAGTGAGACGGGAATGCTATGAGCGACCACAGGAAACGCACCTACGTGGTTACCGGTGCCGATAGTGGTATCGGCGCCGACACCGCGCGAACGCTGGAAGAAAGAGGAGGGCGGGTCATCCGTTGCGGCGTCGGCGAGGACGTGGATGTCCAGGCCGACATCGGCACAGTGGACGGTAGGCGAGCCCTGGTGGCGGGCGTAACCCGGCTCGCTGCCGCCGGCGTCGACGGGCTGGCGCTTGTCGCCGGCATCGGCGCCCCGACGCCGGCGACCGTCAGCGTCAACTACTTCGGAACCCTCGCGGTGCTGCACGGGCTGCGGCCACTGCTGCTCGAATCCGTCGCTCCCCGAGTCGTCTTGATATCCTCCGCCTCCGCGCTGTCATCGGGAGACTCGCGTCTCGTGGCAGCCGCACTCGGCGGCAACGAGTCTGCAGCAGTTGCCGCTGCTCAGCGGGCCGTGGCGCGCAAGCGAGGCGCGGTGATATACCGGTCCACCAAGATCGCGCTCAATCGCTGGGTAAGGCAACATGCGGCAGGTGAAGAGTGGGCAGGCAGCGGTATACCTGTCAACGTGATCGCCCCGGGAATCGTCGATACCGACACCGCTCGCCGAACCATGCTGAACGATTCCGCTCGAGTCAAAGTACTTGCCGAGGCACTGCCCCAACCGTTAGGTTTTCCCGGCCCCGTTCAACCCATAGTCGATGCGATCGCTTGGGCGGTCGGCGCGGAAAACTCTTTCATGGCAGGTCAGATCATCTTCATAGACGGCGGAGCGGATGCCACCCTCCGCGGCGACGAACCCTACTCCGACGGCGTCTCCTATGGCGTGGTGGCCACGACGAAAATGGTTGCCTGGTCCATTCTCGGTCGTCTGCGCGCTCGGGGTATGTGATGCCGTAACGGCATCACAACCCTTCCCCGCCCGAGCTTCGTCGAGACGCCGCGGGAGCCTAGTTGGGTACCGCGTAGACATACAGCAACCCGACCGTGACCAGGCCCATCAGCGGGGTCAGTACCCAGGTCTCCACCTTGTTCCCGGTCCGGGAGATTATCGGCAACGCCAGCCGGGGCTTCAGCGGCCACAGCAGCGGGCAGCCCCGGTCGGTGAGGCAGTCGCCGACGATATGGATGAGCGTCCCCAGTCCGATCGCGAACGGTAGCCAGTAGGGCGCGTCCGGTAGCCAGCGGTCCATCAGCACGGTGCCGCCGCCGGCCAGCAGCACACACATGCCGTAGGCGCGCAGTGAATCGCCCTTGGGCGTCAGGTGCAGTGCCCGCACCCCGAAGGCGAGCATCACGAAGATCATGCTCAGGGTGAAATACCGGCCCAGATGGTGCACTCCGGCCCAGGTCGCCCACCCGGCGAGCAGGATGAACAGCAAGCCGTGCGTTCCCTTACGGTGTCCGCCGGACACCACCGAAACCCCCTTCGCCAGTGCGTTGCTCACCGGTCCGAGCGATTGCGCGATGGTGCCGTTCGGGTGATCGATATCGGGGAGCAATGCCGCGCCCGCCGTGATCAACGCCCCCAGAACGAGTTCGAGCGCGCTGATCTCCACCGGCCCCTGCACCACCTCCATCACCGGAGTCGGGACGACGGTGGCGGCGGTGACGAACGCGAGCGCGCCGCTGGTGGCGTGGGAATGGCCGAGCACTAACTCTCCCGATATCTGAAAAGCGAACGAACGGTAGCGTTCAAGTTAGCAATCGATTCCGACACCCCGGACCCGCGCGTAGTGCACACGACTCGCCGAATCGCCGGCGGGCCCGGGAACACGCCGCTTCGACCGGGTTTCCGGTGAAAGATCCGATGATCGTCTGTACTGCCGCGCCCGGAGGTGCGATGCTGTCGCGGAAGGAAACGTCGTGGGGGCGATCCGTTTCGCAAAGGGGGGGCGTAGAAATGTGTGAATTCCAGCCGGTTCTCCATCGGGTGCCGGGATACGAACCGCCGGTGCGCCGGTCGTGTGCGCGAGCCGGCACCCCTCCGGGGGTCGATCGGGTGTGTCCCGAAGGCCCGGCCGTCGGGCATCACCGGCAGGCGGCCGCGGTCCCGCCACCGGCGCCGCCCGCAGAAGCGGGCGCCGATCCCGGCCGGAGCCGGCTCGCGACAGTGCTCGATTCCCGGCCGGCCGCGAAACCGTGCGTTCCGGTGCAGACGAGAGCCGATGATCTCGCTCCACACCAGGAGCCGTCCGTCCGGGGCTGCGCGACCCGCCCGGATCGGAAGACGCTCCGGCGCAACCACAGCGCCCCCGCGGGCATCCGGCGAGCCCGGCGTGCCGGTCACGACACGTCCCGGCACCCGGAACCCGCCGGTGCCCGGGCCTTCGCCACGACCTCGGTCCGGATCCTGCTCGAGGTACTCGACCGCCGGCGCCCGGTCGCCCAGCTCACCGCCCTGTGCACGCCGGGCCTGGTCGGCGCCATCGGCTCCCTGGTGGCAGGCGATCACGCTCCCGGGCGGACCCTCGGGTCGGCCGTGCCCGGCGCTGTGCGGTTGTTCCAGGTGGAGGAGCGGGCGGCGGAGATGGTGGCCACCTACCGGCGCGGTCCGCGCCGCCTGGTCCTCGCCGGGCGTATCGAGCGTGGCAGCACCACACCCTGGAAGGTGACCGCGCTGCGCGTCCTGTGAGAAACCGCCCGTGGCCCGCGCCGGGGCTTCGTGAACGACGACGCGGAGGACCCGGTCGGGTGGGTAACCGCGCGGCCGGGGTGGCGTTCCGCGGCCGTCCGCCGCCTCACTCCGGGCGCCTCCGGCCGATCGAAAGCCGGATGCGCTGTCCACGCGTTTCGGGCAGGGTTGACCGGATGACCGCACGGAGTGTCAGTGAGTTGATCCATATCGTGGCCGAGAGCGGCCGGGTGAAGTATCTGCCGTTCTGGGGCCATCACCCCCGTAGCGACGGATCGGTCGGTGCCGGTTGCCTCAGCCAGTGGTGGCCGGCGGAATTCACGGTCGACGGAACGGTCTTTCCGACGGCCGAGCACTACATGATGTGGCGAAAAGCGATGCTGTTCGACGATGGGGCGATCGCCGCGGAGGTGCTGGAGGCGGGCAGCCCCGGAGCGGCGAAGGCGTTGGGGCGGCGGATCGTTGGTTTCGACGAGGAGCTGTGGGGCCTGCACCGATTCGGAATCGTCGTCGCGGGCAATATCGCGAAGTTCGGTCGGCACGAGGAGTTGCGGCGTTTCCTGCTGGATACCGGGGACCGGGTGTTGGTCGAGGCCAGCCCGGTGGACCGGGTCTGGGGGATCGGGCTGGCGGCGGACGATCCTCGGGCGGAGGACCCTGCGCGATGGAAAGGGCTGAACCTGCTCGGGTTCGCGCTCATGGAGGCACGATCGGCGTTGCGTGGACAGCGGGTCGAGTGAAAGCTTCGGGCCGGGACGAACCGGACCCGTGGGCGCGATGTGCCGAAGTCTTCCGAGGCCCCCAGAGGTGGGCGGTGTGCTCGGTGAGGCCGGGCGTATCGATGCGGAACAGTGGGATGGTGCCGGGCCCGCGGCTCAGGGGCGGTGGGCCCGGATATCGACCGGGCGACCGTCCGGGTCCTGGGCCGTCATCGTCCACTGGGTGGGGAGTGTCTCGATCGGCCCGGCCGGGAGCCCGGCACCCATGATCCGCTCGCGGACCTCGCACAGCTGGGCGTAGGTCGCCAGGCGCAGACCCCATCCGGCCCGTCCGAGCGGGTCGAGGTCGGTGGTCGGACCGATCGTGGTCTCGACGATCGCCAGGTGATCGGCGCCCCCGACGTCGAGGACAGCGATACGAGGGTGGGTGCCCGAGGCGGGACGCTCGAAGGACAACCGTGCCCCGAGCACTCCGGTGTAGTACGCCACGAGCTGGTCCAGGTCCGTCGTGGACAGGGTCAGATGGTTGATCCCGAGGAGTTCCGGCATGGTCATCCGAGCGTAGAGCCCTGTCCGGCTCGCGTCCAGGGTGTGTTGCGCCGGGGTGGTGTGCGGGGACGTTGCTGGGCGCCCGCTTTGTCCGATCCGTTGTGCCTTACGCTGCTCTTCCAAATGGCACGCGGAGTGGAGGGTGCATGGTCAGCGGAAACGAGTTGGTCGGTCGTCGACGGGATTCCTCGGCCACGCGGGCCGCGATTCTGGCGGCGGCGCAGGAATTGTTCGCCGAACGGGGGTACGAGCGCGCCACCGTACGCGATATCGCCACCCGTGCCGGGGTGAATCAGGCGCTGCTCTTCCGCTATTTCGGGAACAAGGACGAACTCTTCCGGGCGACGATGACCGATCGCGGGCGTTCGGTGCTCGACGCCGGGCCGGTGGACGCGTTGCTGTCGCGGTTGCTGGAGCGTGCGCTGGAGCCGAGCGAGACTGTCTCGCCGGGTAATTGGTTACAGGCGGCGTTGCGTTCCAGCGGTCACGAAGAAGGCGCGTCGGTGATCCGCCGGGAGCTGGGGGAGGAGTACATCCGGGCGCTGTCGACCCTCACCGACGGTGGCGACGGGGAGTTGCGCGCGGATCTGCTGCTGGCCTGGCTGCTGGGGATCGGGCTGGTTCGATCCGTGCTGCACCGGGAGCCGTTGCACAGTGCGGACCCGGCGCAGGTCGCCGGTCATGTGCTGCGGGCGGCGGAAGTGCTCCTGGAGCGCAACGATACGAGATTCCCTCCGGCGTAACGCTGTTACGTCGTTGACGCCACCTCACAGAAACCCTTACCCTGCCTAAGTAAGCAATCGCTTACAAGCTGGGCCGCCGGGCGTCGGGAAAGGGAGACCGTATGACCGTGAACACCGAGGTACGTCGGTACCCCTTTGGAGAACCGGTTCGCCTCGATATGGACCCGCTGTTCACAAAACTGCGCCGGGAAGAGCCGGTCTGCCGGGTCGAACTGCCCTATGGCGGCGAAGGCTGGCTGGTCACCCGATACGAGGACGTCAAACTGGTCCTCGCCGACCCTCGGTTCAGCCGCGCGGCGACCGTCGGCCGGGAGGATCTGCCGCGGGCCACTCCCGCGCCCGTCCGCCCCGATTCCCTGCTGAGCATGGACCCGCCCGAGCACAGCCGGTTGCGGAAACTGGTGGCGAAGGCATTCACCGGCCGCCGGGTCGCCGAACTGCGCCCGCGCACCCGCGCGATAGTGGACGAGAAACTCACCGCACTCGAACAGGCCGGTGCGCCCGCCGATCTGGTGGAAGGTTTCGCACTGCCGCTACCGGTCACCGTGATCTGCGAGATGCTCGGGGTGCCACCGCGTGACCAGCACCGGTTCCGCGATTTCTCCGACGCGATCCTGTCCACCACGGCCTACACCCGGGAACAGATCGAGAGTGCCCGGGATTCGCTCGAGACCTACCTCGCCGAGGTGGTCGCCGAGCGCCGGCAGCGACCCACCGACGATCTGCTCGGCGCGCTGGTCGCCGCCCGCGACGAAGAAGATCGCCTCAGCGAACGGGAACTGGTGAACCTCGGCGTCGGCCTGCTCATCGCGGGCCACGAGACCACCGCCAACCAGATCGCCAATTTCACCTATGTGCTGCTCACCCAGCGCGAGTACTGGGAGCTGCTGCGCGCGGAGCCCGAGCTGATTCCGGGCGCGGTGGAGGAACTGCTGCGCTACGTGCAGCTCGGCGCCGGTGCCGGACAACCCCGGGTGGCCACCGAGGACGTGGTGCTCAGCGGCGTGACCGTGCGGGCCGGGGATTCGGTTTTCGTGAACACCCAGGCCGCCAACCGCGACGAGAACGTTTTCGACGATCCCGAGTCCCTGGATCTCACCCGGCAGCGTAACCCGCACGTGGCGTTCGGCTACGGCGCCCACCACTGCCTGGGGGCGCAGCTGGCGCGCGTCGAACTCCAGGTCGCGCTGGAGGCGCTGCTGGAACGTTTCCCGTCATTGCGGCTGTCGCGGCCGCTCGACGAGATCCCGTGGAAATCGGGTCTGCTGGTCCGCGGCCCGAAACAGCTTCTCGTGGAATGGTGACGCCCGCTCAGAAGAGTTCGCCGGCGGCGAATCCGGCGAGTAGCACTGCGAATCCGCCGATCTCGCCGACGATCAATGCCACCAGCACGAAACGGAACGACGCCGGCGGATTGTGCATCTGGTTCGTGGTGTCGCGCAGGATGCCGTGCCTGATGTAGTTCGCGATGGTGATCACGAACATCAGCACCAGGAGCCCGGCGGCGGTCGCGTCGACCGTCGCCGGCCACGCCGAGAACTCGACGAAGAGCGCGATCATGGCGGTCGCGAACGAGTACAGCAGGGCCGACCGGTGGGCGATGTCCACATACGGATGCGCCACCCCGTCGGGCGAAGCGACCATGGCCTGCCATTTCCAGACCCCGAGCCCGAGCGCGGTCAGGAACAGCAGGCCCGCGGCGAACAGCACCAGCGCGGTGGGAGTACCCATGTCGTGACACCTTCCATGATCATGTCGTGACCAGGTGAAGTATGTGCCCAGCGGTCGCCGCGCGCGACCGATGTGAAGATCTGATGTTTCGCGACGGGTCGGGTCAGATCGTCCAGCCGCGTTCTTTGCGTTGCCGGTAGTAGTCGTCGGCCGCGTCCCGGACCGGCTCACGGCGGACGCCTGGTGACGAGGCCGCGGTCGGCCGGACGGTCGCGACGGCCTGCTGGAGACGCCGCGTGATCTCCTCGGGCGGGCCCGGTGTGAGAGTGAATTCCTCTTTCGTGTGGTTGATCAGCAGATAGCGGCCGTCCTCCGGCAGATAGTCCATCCAGTGGAAACCGTGCGGGTTCCCGGTGGGCCGGGAGTCGATCGCCGGGCCCGCGAACACCCCGATCTCGCCGATTCCGGACCGCGGGCGCCGGATGATCCGGTTGATCTCCTCGGTGCGCGAGATCCGGGTGGGATGGCGGGAGTACTCGATCTTCCCGATATCGGCGCGCGCACCATGGACCGTGCGATAACCGCCGGCGGCGCAGCGCGGCAGGTACGCGACGAGCCGGGCCGCCAGCTGCTGAGCCGGCACGGTGTGCAGCAGCACGTCGCCGCCGTACTCCTTCGTCGGTCCCGACGCCTGGACGGCGAGCGTGGCGGACCGCCCGGCCACCCCCGCGTGCATCCGCACCACCCGCTCGAATCCGCGGTCGTAGATGCCGTGGACTTCGATGCGCACCTGCGGTTCCAGCAAAGTCTCCAGGGCGTGGAACAACCGCTTGTCCGCGATCGCGGCCAGCCGCTGCGCCGCGGCCGAGCGGAACTGCTCGTATTCGTCGAGTGTCGGCGGTGGATCGGTGGGCCCGAGCGGCAGCACCCGGATCGGGTAGGGCAGCCGGTCCCGGCCGAACGCCCGGACGGCTTGCGAGAACATCTCCCCGTCCAGGCGCCACTGTGGATCGTTCACCCGCCGATCACTCCACCCGGCGGCAGCGCCGGCGGCTGGGTGCCGAGCAGTTCACTGCCCCGGTCGTACACCAGGTAGTCCGGTGTGTTGTGCTCATCGTCCTCGTCACCCTTGTTACCGCGCGCCCCCGGCGACATCATGCCCGGCATACCGCTGCGCCCGGCACGAGTGGACGCAGCGGTCGAGGCTGCCGCCGGCCCCCCGGTCGTGGTCTTCGGCGCGCCCTGCACGGTCTGCCCGGGTACGAACGGAGTGGTGGTCTGCGGCGTACCGGAAGGAGATCCGGACGGCGACCCCGACGGGCTTCCCGGTGTGGTGCCGGTCGGGGTGCCGGTGGTGAGCGCGGGGGAGGTCGGCGTCTCCGGCGTGGTCGACTGCGGGGTCGTGCTCTGCGGCTCGGTGGCCTGCGGATCCTCCGGCTCGGCCGACGGATCCTGGGTGCCGTCCTCGGTCTGCGTGCCGTCGTCGGTGGTGGTGGTTTCCTGCGGTTGCGTGGCCGGCCCTGCCGTCTGCGACGGCCCGCCGGTCGGCTGCACCGGCTGTTGAGGAGGGTTGCTGCCGTCGTCGACGGTCTTCTTCGGCTCGGGCAGGACAGGGGTTTTGCTGTCCACATCGGTGGCGCCGGGCTCGTAATAGGTGGTCATCACCCAGCGGGCGGTTTCCTGGGCCTCGTCGGCGCGGTACTGGGGGCTTTTGAAGGTATCGCCGAAAGGCAGGGAATTGATGACCTTGTCGCCGAGGGTTACGTTGTCGGGTTTCCCGACGGATGCTTTGGCCTGGGCGAGATGGCCTTCCATGAGGTCGAGACCGTGGGCCACCATCTGGAAACCCGCTGCCAGAGTGGTGAACGAGGCGCAGAATTCTCGGACACCGTCGACTGCCGCGGTCCCGGACTCCCCGTCCCAGCCTTGCTCCAGATCGATGTTCACCGCCATCAGAAAAGCGTCGTTCGCTGCGCGGGCCTCTTTCGCCAGATTCCGCCACGCCGTTGCTTTGTCGTTGATCAGTGAAGAGTCGACGCCTTCGAGCTTTTTCCAGATCTGTTCATGGGTCATGGCCGGAAAACCATCCTTTTCCAGGACGGCGGGTGGCGCGAACTGGCCGCCGAACTCGCTGACCAAACCCGACCACTCACCGCCAACAACCGCTCGATCCTGGTTCCAGGTGGTGTTCTGATCCTCGGCGCGTTGCGAATCGTCCGTCTTGTTCTTGGAAGCCTGGTTCGGTCCGTCGAGGATCGGGTTGAGCCATTGGGAGAGGCTGACCATAGCGCTATGCTCCTGCGTTGCCTAGAGCAGTGGAGGTGGACTCGTCGGTTTCCGCGACTTGTCGTGCGGAGAGTTCGAATGTCTGCTTCATCAGCATGACGATGTCTATCGCAGCCTTCAGACGATTGGCGGCGGAGTCCGGATCGGTCACAGCTTTGCCTGCGAACTTGGTCCGCAGGGTATCCGCTGAGCGAAGAGTTCCGAATCCTTCCAAATAAGCGAGGCTGTCGGTTTGCCGGAGCATTACTTGTAGTCGGTCCAAAAAAATATTGCACCGTGCTGCCAGACTCGCCCCGACATCGGCATCCATGCGCAGCTCGCCGGCCTCGGCCTGGGTCTTGAAGGTCTGCCACTGCTGAAGCATCGCTGCTTCTGAGGTGCTCGGGTCAGGGTCACTCACGGCTTTCCCCCCGCGGAAGCTTTCTCGGTGTGATGGTGCCGGATAGGTCAACACTCATAACGACGTCACTCAGGTAGATACGGCTCTAGTTCCTGAGCGTGCTGGACTGCCGAACCGCAAGGCGGCGACTCCGGCATCGCATGATGCTCTCCGTACCGCCAGTCCACGTAAACGTTGAGCATCCCTCCCTCCATCGGAAGACTCACATAGCACCGACGAACCGGAGTTTCGCCGGTGCCCGGGTAGTAAGTGAGCCCTGAACGGCCGTTGACCTCAACTGGAGTAAATCCGGTCACGGAACTGTTCTTCCGCACTTCATCCTGAGTCAGTGTGGTAGCACCGACGCCAATGAAGTAAGGGGCATCGATTGAATCCCAAGCGCACATCCGCCATGCGGCCTTGTCACCGGGCGCGTCGAAATCCGTGCTTTTGCTTGTTGGATCAGCGCCGGTCGCTCGCAATGCCTCTTCTGACAACTCCGTGCAGGGGTTCCACCCGACGGTCTGCTCGCGCTGGCTGGTGTTCTGTCCCTCCGCTGCTGAGCTTCCGTCGACGACGGTCCCGCACCCTGTGACCAACCCCAACGCCGAAATGGCCAGCACGGCGTGCCCGACGGTGGTCGCAGTGTGTTTCCTCGCAGTACGCATGCCCCTCCTGCAACAACGTGTGAACCTTCCACACGGACCCGGACTCACCATACCGGGTCGCCTTCTCGCCCGACACCGCAAACGTGGTGGTTGAGTGGGTGAGTTGCCTTAGTTCCGGCGCGCCCGGTCAGTCGTCGACTTGGTTGCTCGGTGTCTCGCCGAAACTCGGTGGCGGCTGTGGTTGCGCGGCGGCACCCGTCACGATGGTGAAAGAGTGGGCTCACCGTTCCGCACGCTGGTCACGAAGGCCGACCACGCGCGCGCGTCGAAGACCAAGGCAGGCTCGTCCGGACGCTTCGAGTCCCGGATGCTGACTCGCCCATCGCCCAGCCAGGCGACTTCCACGCATTCTCCGGCTGTGTGGCTGTGCGATGATTTGAACCATCGGCCGTGAGGCCGATCCATCGTCATTGCTCGTATCTCCTTGCTACCTGCCGCAGTAGATCGCGCGATCGCTGTTCATCCAGTGTGGCGCATCGGAGCGTCTCGTGGATCTCGCGATAGACGTCCACGTCCGATGCATCTTCGAAAAACATTGAGCCAGTGGTTGTCTCGGTGTAGACCACCGGAGGTTCATCACGGTACTCGCGGCTGTGTTTCGGGAAATCGAGAACGATATAGGGAAGGACAGGATTCCATTTCCCTGGCAAGCCCGCTGCGAACGGTAGTACTCGGACCGTTACGGTTGGAAGCGTGCTCAAGTCGGCGATATGACGTAGCTGCGCGCCCATGACCGACTGCGATCCCACTCTTATGTGCAGGACGCTCTCGTGCATAAGGAACTCTGCTGACACGGGACTGATTCGCCGAGTGAGTATCGCAGCTCGGCGTATTCGCAGCGTGACACGGCGTTCTAGGTCTTCCGGCGTATCGTGCGGGAAGAAGGGTCTCTCGACCGCTCTCGCGTACTCGGCCGACTGTAAGAGCCCGGGTACGACTGAGGACTGGTAGATATCCAGGTGAGAGGCTGCTGATTCGAGTCCCAAGTAGGTGCTGAATCCGCCTTTGAACAAGCGGTGCGTCCCGTTCCACCACGACTTGGTTGCCGCCTGCTGTGCCAGCTCTTTCAGATCGTCGATATTGGCATCGTCGAGTTCGTAAAGCCTCCCGAACCCCTCCACGTCTCTCAGCTTGACCTTCTCGTTGTGTCCCTTCTCCAGTCGGATGAGCGCCGTTTTGCTCATCTCCATTTCCCGTGCCGCTTGCTCGAGGGTGAACCCCACCCCCTCGCGCGCTTCCCGCAGTGCGCGACCGAGTTGCCGGCGCGGCAGCGTCGAACCGGGTTGATCGTGTGTCGGCATTGTTCCCCTTCCCCAGATCGGTCCGGAACGGCCCAGGTGGCGGTCCGTTCCGGACGACGCCGCTCGGTCGACCGGACTGTTGTCTGGATGTACGGATGAGCTGAATTCTGCTGTGTTGCTGAGCCGTACGGTCGCGGCGTGCGGGCAGCAACATAACCATATGGCCGAGCAACACGGAAGCCCGCTGACCAGGGCAGGACGACAGGATCACGACGAGTCCGCGCACCGCGCGGTAGGAGCGCGGGCGCGCTCGGGGATGGGTGCCGAGCGGCGCCCGGCGTTGATCGGTGTGCCGCGGGGCTTGCGCTGTACCGAGTTCGACGGCCGGCGGGTGCTGTGGTGGCTCGACCGGGATTGTGTCCGGGTCGTCGAGGTGCGTGATGCGTCCGGTAGCCGGATGCCGGTCTCGGGCGCGCCGGATCTGGCGGAGATGCGGGAGCGCTGCCCCGAGCTGGCGCCACTGTGGGACGCTGTCCGGCACGATCTGTGGTCCCGGCTGGCCGCGGCGGTGCACGGATGACTCTGATCCGCTATCCCGACCCGGAGTCGGTCGACGAGATCACCGCCCGCTATCTGCTGTCGCTGCCCACCGCGTTGATGCCGATGCTGTACGGGTTCCGTTTCGACGGCCACGCCATCGACGCGGAATGCGCCGCCGTGGATCTTGCGGGTGAGCGCGGGGAGGGGGAGGCCAATCCGATCCATCGGCGCGCGGCGGATCTGCGCCGGCTGCTCGGGCCGGGCATGTTCGGATTCGGTCTGGTATTCGTCGTCTTCGCCGATCAGCTCACCGATCGGCCGGAGCACCGGCACATTCCCGAGCAGGTTCGTGCGGCGGCCGAACAACTACCCGGCGCCTACGACCTCATCGTGGCCGCGATCGCGGACGCGCGGGGCCGTCAGTGGTGGGCCGTGGTCGGGCGGCACCTGAGGGAACTGGGCCCGGTGCGTATCCACCTGCCCGCGACCCCACCTGATCGTTGGCGTATCACCGCAGGTCTGGATGTCTCGCTGTGGACTGCGGCGTTGGCGCTGGACGATGCCAACCACCCGCACTTGTTACGACTGCGGGCCGCTTCGAAGCCGTGAGCGTGGTCCGCGTCCGGGGATCGGTCAGGCTTCGCTGGGCTGGACGATGACGAAGCCTTCACCGTCGAGCCGCAGCTGGAACGCCTCACCGGACCCGCCGCGCACCATCGAGCCGAACGACTGCGACCGGTTGAGCGAGGTCTGCAGGTTCGCGCTCCAGCCGACCACGGCGTCGGTGTCGACGAAAACAGGGGCCTGAGGGTGCACCGGAATGATGATCGGTGTTCCCGCGCAGACCAGACCGAGCCGTCCCTGCCCGGAGAACACACAGTTGAACAGCCCGCCGCCGGCCATCCCGACGCCCTGCACCATGCGGATGTCGTAGTGCAGACTCGAATCGAACACCAGCACATTGCGGCCGTTGAGGGTCAGTGCGTCGCCCGGGGCGAGGTCGACGGTGAAGCAGTTGCGGTCGAAATGCGCGAACCAGGCCTCGCCGTGGCCGCGGACCGTCATCAGCGGCACGCCTTCACCGGTGAGCGCGCGCTGCAGGAACTTCCCGACACCCTGGCCCTTCTTCTCGAACCGCAGGTCCCCGCGAAAGGCGACCATGGAGCCCTGGCGGGCGAGGCATTCACCGTTCACCGCGTATTTCAGGGATTTGGCGCTCTGCGCGGTCAGGCCGGGGGCGGTGGCGGGCTGCGCCGTGTTCTCGGCGGCGAACAATTCACTCTGCACGATGTGATCCTCTCCTGGCACCCGACAGTCGCCAGCCTATTGGACATATCGCGTCGAGCCGGTGGTGTCACCCGCATCCGGCTGTCGACCGAGCGCGGCGCCACGCCGACGGCTCGATTCCTTCTCCCGGTTCGCCGGCCCGCGCGCCGCACGGCGAGGGAAGGCATGCTCCGGCCCGGCCGGGCGTCGGCGGCACCCGCCCGGGCTGCGCGCGGGTCCGTTAGATTGGCGGATCGGGTGGCCTCACCCGGTTGACCACGGATCGTCGAGGATAGGTGTCGTATGGCCAAGACCGCGCTGGTGACCGGAGCGTCCTCGGGGATCGGGCGGGCGACTGCCGCGCTGCTGGTGCGGCGCGGCTACCGGGTGATCGGGACCAGCCGGAATCCGGAGACGATCGCGGACTCGGCGCGGGTGGCGGGGGTGGAGTATCGCGCGCTCGACCTGACCGATCAGGCGGGGATGGAGCGGTTCGGCGCCGATCTGGGGCCGGTGGATGTGCTGGTCAACAATGCGGGGGAGAGCCAGTCGGGGCCGCTCGAGGAACTGCCGATCGAGGCGATCGAGCGATTGTTCCAGTTGAATGTTTTCGGGGCCGTCCGGCTGGCGCAGCTGGTGCTGCCGGGGATGCGGGAGCGGGGTTACGGGCGGATCGTCATGGTGGGGTCGATGCTGGCGAGTTTTCCGCTGGCGTATCGGTCGTCGTACGTGGCGGCGAAGGCGGCGATCAAGGGGTTCGCTGATGCGGCGCGGCTGGAGACGGCGCCGTTCGGGGTGTGGATCAGCACCGTGGAACCGGGATCCATCGCCACCGGGATCGGGGAGCGGCGGACGAAGTACATCGCGCCGGATTCGGTGTACGCGCGGGATTTCGACACGATGATCACGCATCTGGATCGCAACGAGCGGGCCGGGATATCAGCGGCGCAGGTGGCCGAGACGATTCTGCGGGCGATCGAGGCGGATAAGCCGAAACCGCTGTACGCCAGGGGGAGTCGCGCGCCGATCGTCTTTCTGTTGCAGCGGTTGGCGCCCGCGACGGTGATCGAGAAGATCGTCGCGGGGATGCACGGGCTGAAGCGTTGAAGCTCCACGTCGGCTGTGCCATGTGGACGCATACCGCGTGGCCGGTCCGCGGGGACAAACTGCGCGGCTATGCACAGTGGTGCAACGCGGTGGAGGGGAATACGACATTCTACGCGGTTCCGGCGCGGCGGACCGTGGAGAACTGGGCGAACCAGACCGATCCCGATTTCCGATTTGTGATCAAACTGCCGAAAACCCTCACCCATGAGCGCCGGCTGTCCGGGGTGGAGGCCGAGCTGCGGCAGTTCCTGGACACGATGGAACCGCTCGGGTCCCGGCTGCATGCGCTGTGGGTGCAGCTGCCGTCCTCGTTCGGGCCCGCGGACCTGGGTGCGCTGGCGATGTTCTTCCGTGGGCTGCCCGCGGAACTGCCGCTCGCGGTGGAGGTGCGGCATCCGGAGTTCTTCACCGACGAGGGTGCTGCCGCGCAACTCGAGCGGGTGCTGGGCCGAGTCGGCGCCGAATGGGTGCCGTTCGACACCACCGTGCTGTTCGCCGCGCCCGCCGCGAGCCCGGCCGAATTCGAGGCCCGATCCAAAAAACCGCGGCTGCCGCGCCGAATGAAAGCACTGACGGACGCACCGATCGTCCGATACCACGGCCGCGACGATCACGCGGTCACGGTCGCGGGCTGGCGGCCCTGGGTCGAGCGGACCGCGGAATGGCTGCGCGAGGGGCGGTCGCCGACGGTCTTCCTGCACACTCCGGACAATGCTTCTTCCCGGGATCTCGCGCGCCGGTTCCACGACGAGGTCCGCGCCCTGGTGCCCGCACTCGAGCCCTTGCCGGATCCGGCGGACGCCGAGCCCATGACGCTGTTCTGAGGGCGGGCCCTTTCGGCCGCCACCGTGGGCCGGGCGCTCCCTCGCGCGTACTCGGCGAATGGACCCCGCGAGCCCTCGATGACGAGATCCGGGTGCGGCCGGCGGGCACATGGGTCAGCCGGCAGCGGACGCGATGACGGCGTGGGCGAGTTCGGTGAGCGCGCTGGTGATCTGGGCGGAATCGATGCCTCGCTCGCGCTGATGCCGATAGACCTCCACGGCCACGGGGGCGAGTAGGACGTCGACGAGCGGGTCGGGCCGCGCCACCCCCGCTGTCACCAGTAGCGCCCGCACATGTGCCGACCAGAACCCGTATGCGCCGGTGGCGAACCGTGCGCCACCGCTCTCCGCGCCCAATACGAGATCGGCGTGCGCATCGAGCAGTTGGATCATGGCCGCGTAGAAGGCGGCCAGCCGCTCCGCCGGGGGTGCGCCGGGACCCAATGGTGGTGCTCCACCGAGCAACTGCTCCTGGAGTTCTCGTTCGTGGTCGTCCAGCAGGGCCGTCGCGATGGCGCCGATATCCGGATAGCGGCGATACAGCGTGCCGCGCCCCACGCCGGCCGCCTTGGCGATGTCGTCCATGGTTACCGCACGTGGGTCGCGGCGGGTGAACAGTTCGGCCGCCGCGGCGAGGATCTTCGCCCGATTGCGCGCCGCGTCCGCTCGTTCGCCACCACTGGGTGCCGGTGCCGTGAGCAGGTCGACACGAATATCCATCCCAGCACCCTAACGCAATAAGTGGACATTGCGTCCACTTGTCTCTACGATCCGATAAGTGGACGCGCTGTCCACTTATCTGGAGGTTTCATCATGTCCACTCTGTTGCACCTGGACTCGAGCGCACGCACCCGTTCGATCAGCCGGGAGGTGAGCGCGGCGTTCGCCGACTCCTGGCGTCTCGAACATCCCGGCGCGGGCTATGTGTACCGAGATCTGGCGGCCGACCCGGTACCGTTCATCGATTCCGGCTGGACCGAGCTCTGCGACGCGGTCCTCGCCGCGGGCGCCACCGACCTCGATCGGCTCGCCACGCTGGTTCGCACCCCTGCCCAGGCCGCGGCGTGGCGGACCATCGAACCGCTGCTGGCCGAGCTGCTCGCCGCCGATATCGTGCTGATCGGCACCCCGATGTACAACTACTCCATTCCGGCGGCACTCAAGGCGTGGCTCGATCAGGTGACCTTTCCGCGGATGTCGCTGGCGCCGCGCCGTTTCGTGGTCGTCACCGCACGCGGCGGCGCCTACTCGCCCGGTATGCCCAAGGCCGCTCTCGACTATCAGGAACGCTACCTACGCGACTTCTTCGCCGGTCATTTCGCCGTGACCGACCCGGTTTTCATCAACGCCGAGCTGGCCAACTCGCGTCAGGACCCGGCCCTGTCGCGACTGCGCGGCGAGCACGATGCGTCGTACGCGCGCGCCCTCGACACCGCCCGCAGACTCGGGAAGGCGTACTGAGGTGAGCTGGCTCGTACTCGCTCTCGCCGGAGTGGTCGAGATCGCCTGGTCGCAGAGCATCAAACCGACGGAGAATTTCACGCGGCCGCTGCCCACGCTGCTCTGTTTCGGGCTCGCCGCTGTCGCTGTATACCTGCTTTCGTATGCGATGCGCACCCTGCCCGTCGGCACCGCGTACGCCGTGTTCACCGGCATCGGTGCACTCGGTGCCATCGGCCTCGGCGTGATCGTCAACAAGGATCCGCTCAGTGTGGGCCGGGTGCTGGCGCTGTCGATGATCGTCGCCGGTATCGTGCTCGCCCGGCTCACCGACGCTCACTGACCGGGGATGGTCCGGGCCGACCGCATGGGCCCCTCGTCGCCCGGTTGGCCGTTCGTCGCCGCGGGAGCCGGTCGGTCGCAGCCGATCGCCGGTCGAAGTGAATCGGAGTTCTGGGATATTTGCCGTATTCACGCCGGATTTTATCCACTTTTGTAAGCGGTGATTCACGCACCGTGATAGAACTTCGGCAATCTGAAAGGCGGATAGGTATGAAGGCGACAGCCAAGCAACGTGCCGCGCTCGGGACGATCTGCGATACGTTCGTGCCGGGGGACGGTCTCACGTTGCCGTCGGCGACCGAAATCGGTGCCGTGGACACCGTATTCGAATTGCTGGGGCGCAATCCTCGGGAGGCCGAGGGCAAGCAGCTGGCGACGCTGCTGGATGTATGGGATTCCCCCGTGACCGGTCTGCTCACCGGGCGGGGGCCGCGGCGATTCTCGAAGCTGTCCCAGGAACAGCGGGAGCGGGCGCTGCTGCGGCTCGGCGACTCCCGCATCGGCGCGGTACGGGCGGTTTTCCAGGCGCTGAAACAGGCGTCGCTGCTCGCCTACAACGTCACGCCGGGACCCACCGGGTTCCACCCGCTGTGGAAGGAGATCGGCTACCCGGGACCGCCCGGACCGTTGCCGACCGCACCGCAGCCCGCGCTGGCGCCGCAGCGGATCACCGAACCCGGCACACTCACCTGTGATGTGGTGATCGTCGGGTCGGGCGCGGGCGGTGGGACGGCGGCCGCCGTGCTCGCCGAAGCGGGACTCGACGTGATCGTCGTCGAACGCGGCGGCTACTACGACGACAAGGATTTCGGCGCGGGCGAACTCGCCGGCCTGCAGCAGCTGTACGCGCCGGGACCGTCGGCCTCGGCCGAAGGACAGATCACGCTGGTCGCGGGAACCTGTCTGGGCGGCGGGACGGTGGTCAACTGGAGTACCTCGCTGCCGACACCCGATACTGTGCGCGAGGAGTGGGCCAGGGTCGGCGCGAAGCAATTCGGCGAGGCGGAGTTCAGCGAATCGCTGGACGCGGTGGTGCGCCGGCTCGGGGTGAACGAACGCCGCTCGATCCTCTCGGCGCGCGACGGGGTGCTGGAACGTGGTGCCGGCGCGCTGGGCTGGGCGGTGGACCCGCTGCCGCGCAATGTGACCGACGCCTGCGATGCCGGGGTGGAATGCGGCCGGTGCGGCAACGGCTGCCGGGTGGGGGCCAAACAGTCGGTCACCAAGACGTGGCTGGCCGATGCCGCCGCGCGGGGTGCGCGGTTGATCGTGGACGCCGATGTGCGGCGGATCGCGGTCCGCGAGGGTAAGGCCGAATCGGTATCGGCGCGCACCGCGACGGGTATCGAATTCGAGATCCGGGCCCGGGCCGTGGTGGTCGCGGCGGGCGCGATCCAGACCCCGGCGCTGCTGAAGCGCTCGGGGCTGGCGAACAAGAACATCGGCCGTTACCTGCGGCTGCATCCTGCCGCGGCGGTGTTCGGGGTGTTCGACGAGGAGATCCGGCCGTGGGAAGGTGGTTTGCAGACCCGTATCTGCCGTCGCCACGCGGATCTCGACGGCAACGGATACGGCGTCATCTACGAGACCGGGCCGCTGCATCCCGGGCTGTCGACCGGGTTCATGAGCTGGCGCGGCGCCGCGAACCATCGCACCAATATGCTCGACTTCGGCCGCTCGAACGCGATCGGCATCATCACCCGCGATCGTGATTCCGGGGAGGTGAAGGTGGACCGCGACGGGCATCCCACCGTCGACTACCGCATCTCCGACTACGACGCCGGGCATCTGCACACCGGGATCGAGGGCGCGGCGAGCATTCTGGAAGCCGCCGGGGCGCGGCGCATCTTCTCCGGGCACCAGGCCGGGATCTCCTACGAACCCGGCGCCCGGGGGTCGCACGCCGAATTCTCCGCTGCCTGCCGCACCGCGGGCTACGGGCCGGGACAGTGTGCGCTCGGCGCCCTGCACATCATGGGATCGGCGCGGATGGGCGGTTCGCCGGAGATCTCGGCGACCGACCCGGACGGCGCGACCTGGGATGTGAAGAACATCGTCGTCGCCGACGCGTCCTGCTTCCCGACCTCCTCCGGGGTCAACCCGATGGTATCGATCGAGGCGATCGCCCATATGAACGCGAAACGGCTGGCCGCCCGGCTGACCTGATCGGTTCGGCTCAGCCGCCGCGCAGACTGTTCGCGATGGTCTGCAGGAGGCCGAGATCGGCGGTGTCGCCGGTCTCGGCCGGGGCGCGGACCAGCAGGCGTCCGTCGTCGACGAGATCACCGATGAGGACCTTGGTCAGCGCGAGCGGAACGTGCAGTTGCGCCGACACCTCCGCCACCGATTGCGCGACCCGGCACAGGCGGACGATCTCGACGTATTCCGGTTCCGTCCGCCGCGAGGCCAGCCCGGGCGAGGCGTCGACCACCATGGTGTCCAGGGTGAGGTCGCTGCGCGAGGCGCGGCCGCGGCCCCGGGTCACCGCGTAGAGGCGTACGACGGGGCCGGTGTCCTCCTCGTCCCAGTCGTCGTCGTGCGGGCCGTTCACGGCTGCGGCGCACCGTTCGGTTGCGGGCGCGAGTCGACGGCCAGATGGCTGCCGACCCGCTGGACGGTTCGGTTCATCTCGAACGCGACCATGCCCATATTCGCGGATTCGGTGGCCAGCAGCCATCGCAGCGAATCGCTCGGCCTCGGTCTGATCCAGTCCCGCCGAGCGGCCCATCAGCAGCCCGTCGGTGGACAGCAGGACCGCGGACTCGGCGTCCGGCAATCCGCTCACCAGTTCTTCCAGCAGCCAGCTCAGGTCAGTGCGCGGAGGAGTTGTCATCGTCGCCTTCCTGTCGGGGCCGATCGGCCGCGGTCGGATCGGGATGCGGGTGGCGTCCCGACCGGGTGCCGCCTTCGATGGCGGCCATCAGATTGCGAGCCTGTTCCGGTGTGCGCGTCCGCGGGGTCTCCTCGGTGACCGGCGCTTCCGTGGCCTCCGGTTCGGCAAGCTGTCGGCGTCGGCGCGGGAGCGCGGGACGGGTGCCGTCACCGGGTGCGGTGGTGGCCGGCGGCGCGGCGGCGGCCTGCGGCTGCGCGGCAACGCTCTCACCCGACGCGGTATCGGGGGAAGCGGCAGGGGGCGCCGTCGCGTAGGCGGGCTCGGCGGGCGGTTCGGTGGGGTCCGTGGTCTCCAGGAGCGCGGCCGGGATCACCACCACGGCCTTGATTCCGCCGTAGACCGAATCCGCCAGTCGCACCGTGACACCGTGGCGCGCCGCCAGGGTGGCCACCACGAACAGGCCGAGACGGGTCTCCCCGGTGAGCGCGGCCACCCCGAAATCCGGTGGTGCGGCCAGCAGTTCGTTTCGCTCGATGATCTCCTCCGCCGACATACCCAGACCGCGGTCGGCGACCTCGACCGCCACGCCGCGGCCGACGACCGCGGCCGATACCTCGACGCGTGATTCCGGCGGCGAGAAGGTGGTCGCGTTCTCCATCAGCTCCGCGAGCAGGTGGATGAGGTCGGCGGTGGCCGGGCCGGTGATCTTCAGATCGGGAATCCGGCCGGTGTGGATACGGGTGTAGTCCTGGCTCTCCGCCGCGGCACCCCGGACCAGGTCCCACAGCGGAACCGGTTTACGCCGGCGGCGGCCCGGCTGTTCACCGCCGAGCACGATGAGGTTCTCGGCGTGCCGGCGGGCGCGGGTGGCCAGATGGTCGAGTTCGAAGAGGAGCTCGAGCTGGTCGGCGTTCTCCTCTTGACGTTCGGCCTTGTCCAGCAGGGCGAGCTGGCGGTGTACGGCCAGCTGGTTGCGGTGGGCGATATTGAGGAAGACCGTGCGGAACCCCGCGCGGGTCTTGGATTCGGCCACCGCGGCCGAGACCGCCGCGACCTGGGCGCGGTTGAACGCGTCGGCCACTTCGCCGAGCTCGTCGGTACCGAAGTCCAGGTGTGCCACCTCCGCGGCGGTATCGATCTCCGCCCCATCGTCGAGGCGCCGCATGAGATCGGGCAGACGAACATCCGCCAGTTCCAGGGTATCGTCGCGCAGGCGGCGCATCCGCGCGATGAACCGGTTCGCGCCGATGAGTGCGGCCAGCAGCGCCACCGCCGTCACGATCAGCACCGCGATACCGCCGATCAGGGAGATCCCCGCGGTATCGGTGCCTTCGGACCGGGCGATGGCATGGGCATCGCGACTCTGGTTCTCCCACAGGCTCAACAGGGCCGCGCTCACCCGCACCGAGGCATCCTGCCACGCGGGCACCGTCATCGGTAGCGGAGCGGGCCCGGTTTCCGTGGACTGCTCGGAGTCGTACCCGGAATCGGAGGTCTCCGCCGCGGCGTCTGCGGCGGGGACGGGACCGCGCAGAATGAGCGCGTCCTGCATGGCGGTCACCTGCTGCCAGTCCGGTGAATCCGTGATGGCCCGCAGCTGGGCGAGCCGGGAGCCGGTCAGCACCGTGGCCGAATACGCCACCTGCGAGCGGACTTCGCCGGCGTAGCGGGTGAACTCGAGCAACTCCGCGGTGGTGAGTTCGCCGCGGGTGAGGGCGACGGCACCGAGGGTGTCGGCCTGGGAGAGTGCCTCGGCGGCACGCAGCGGCTCGACACCGTAGCCGAGGGCGATACCGAGTTTGGCGTCGGGAGCCACCCGGGCCGCGACCATCGACGCCTTGGGGATCGTGCCGATCACGGTGCTGAAGAATTCGAACGCCTCGGCGTGCGGCATCGCACGCGAGTCGATCGCGGTGCGCACGCCGGGGACCCGGTTGTAGAGCGGGCGGAAGGTCTCGAGTTCGGCGGCCGATCCGTCCGGGTTGAGGCGTTGGGCCGCCTCGCCCTTGGCGATCACCGCGGCGAGGGCGATATCGGAGCGCTTCCGGGCGTCGACCAGGCCGCCGGCCGCATTCGGATCTCCGGCCAGATACAGCAGGGACAGCCGGCGCTCCTCTTCGAAGGTCTGCACCATCGAGATCACCGGGGTGGTGGTGCCACTGATCAGATTGGCCCAGATCGTCGCGGTGACACTGGATTTGACCAGATATCCGGCGGCGCCGACCCCGACGACGACCAGGGTGACGCTGGTGATCAGCACGATCGACAGGAGACGGGCGCGGATGCCCAGCCGGCCACGAGTCGCGTCTGCGCCGGAACGGAACGCCCGCACCAGTACTTCGGGTAGATGCCGCCGAACAGCCACGATAGATCAACCCGTTCCGGGCGTGCGCCAGTGCGACACCGCGGTGACCGGCGCGTCACCCAATGTTCTCGGCATTGCCGTTCTCCGGCAATGCATCAGCTCTCGTCCAGACCATAGCGAAAGCCGGGCGCCTACCGGAGACCGGTCTCACCGAGCGGGGCTCGGGGTATCGGTGTGAGCGCGGCTACAGAAGCCGCCGAAATGTTAAAGGGCGTTCGTTCGAAACCCGGGGTGCCAGGTGGGGACGGTGGCGAGCGTGGTACCCGGTCTCAACCACCCCGCAGGCTGTTCGCGATGGTCCGCAGCAGACCGAGCTCGGCCGCGCTGTCGGTGCTCTCGGCGGGAGCCCGCACGGCCAGCCGGCCGTCATCGATCAGATCGCCGATGAGCACTTTTGTCATGGCCAGCGGAATCCGCAGCTGCGCCGAGACCTCCGCCACCGATTGCGGTATCCGGCAGAACCGGACGATTTCGACGTATTCGGGATCGGTCCGCCGCGGGGCGAAGCCGGCTCCGACATCGACCACCATGGTGTCGAGGGTGAGTTCGCTGCGCGCGGTGCGACCCCGGCCGCCGGTCATCGCGTAGAGCCGTGCGACCGGACCGGCCTCCTCTTCCTCCCAGGGTTCGCGCGGCCTGTTCACGGCTGTCTCGCCCCGTTCGGCCGCGGGCGCGAGTCGACGGCCAGATGGCTGCCGACCCGCTGGACGGTTCGGTTCATCTCGAACGCGACCATGCCCATATTCGCGGATTCGGTGGCCAGCAGTGGAAGGCCGACGCCATCGCCGCGAACCGTTCGGCCTCGGTGCGCTCCAGACCCGTCGAATGGCCCATCAGCAGTCCGTCGGTGGACAGCAGAACCGCGGATTCGGCGTCCGGCAATCCGCTCACCAGTTCTTCCAGCAGCCAGCTCAGGTCAGTGCGCGGAGGAGTTGTCATCGTTGCCTTCTTCTGGAGTGCGATCGGTGGCGGGCGAGTCGGAATCGGGACGGCGGCCGGACCGGGATCCGCTCTCGATGGCGGACATGAGGTTTCGGGCCTGCTCGGGAGTGCGGGTGCGCGGCATATCGACGACCGGAATGACCCCCGTATCGGCTTCGGCGGACTGCCGCTGCCGGCGCGGCAGCGCCGGGCGCGCGCCCTCGTCCGGGCGGGGCTGCGAGATCACGGTCATGGGTTGCGAATCGGCGGGCCGGGGCGGCGCGGGGGCGGCGACCTGTGCGGCGGACCCGTTGGCGGAGATACCGAGGGCGGCGGCCGCCGCGGGCTCGAGGGCCGGACGGCCGGGCCGGGCCGGGCCGCCGGATTCGGTGAGTGCGGTCGGGATCAGCGCGATGGCCTTGATGCCGCCGTACACGGAATCCGTCAGACGCACCGTGACACCGTGGCGGGCCGCCAGGGTGGCCACCACGAACAGGCCGAGACGGGTATCGCCGGTGAGGGCCGCGACGCCGAAATCCGGTGGTTCGGCCAGCAGGGCGTTGCGCTCGGCGATCTCCTCCGCGGTCATCCCCAGCCCCTGATCGGCGACCTCGACCGCGACCCCCCGGCCGACCACCGAGGCCGATACCTCGACCTGGGATTCCGGCGGCGAGAACGCCGTGGCATTGTCCATCAGCTCCGCGAGCAGATGGATGAGGTCGGCCACGGCTTTTCCGGCGATCAGCACATCGGGTACGCGTCCGGTGTGGATCCGGGTGTAGTCCAGGCTCTCCGCGACCGCGCCGCGGATGAGTTCCCACAGCGGAACCGGATTGCGCCAGCGGCGACCCGACTGTTCACCGCCGAGCACGATGAGGTTCTCGGCGTGCCGGCGGGCGCGGGTGGCCAGATGGTCCAGCTGGAACAGCAGTTCGAGCTGGTCGGCGTTCTCCTCCTGGCGTTCGGCCTTGTCCAGCAGGGCGAGCTGGCGGTGTACGGCCAGCTGGTTGCGGTGGGCGATATTGAGGAACACGGTATGGAAGCCGGCCCGGGTCTTGGATTCGGCCACCGCGGCGGAAACCGCCGCGACCTGGGCGCGGTTGAACGCGTCGGCCACTTCGCCGAGTTCGTCGGTACCGAAGTCCAGGCGCGCGACCTCGGCGGCCGAATCAATGTCCTCGCCGCGGTCGAGCCGGTCCATGATGTCGGGCAGCCGCTCGTCGGCGAGTTTCAGGGTGTCGTCGCGCAGGCGGCGCATCCGCGCGATGAACCGGTTGGCCAGTACGAGCGCGGCCAGGAACGCCAGCGCCGTGATACCCAGGACCGCGGCGCCGCCGGCCAGCGAGCCGTTGGCGGTGTCGGCCCCCTGGGCGCGGCCGATGGCGTGGGCGTCGGCGCTCTGCCCCTCCCAGAGTTTCAGCAGGGCGGCGACGACCTCGCCGGAAACCCGCTGCCACTCCGCGACGGTCAACGGCAGGACCGGCGTATCGGACTCGGTGGACTCGTCGGTGGTGCTGTAGCCGGAGCCGGTACGGGTGCCGGTGCGCCCGGTCGTGGAGTCCGCGGTCTCCGCGTCCTCGGCCGAGACCGCCCCGCGCAGCATGACGGCGTCCTGGACGGCGATCAGCTGCCGCCAGGCCGGTGAAGCGGTGAGGGCCTGCAACTGGGCCAGCCGGTCGCCTTTGAGCACCGTGGCGGAATACGCGACCTCACCCCGGAATTCACCGACGTGCCGGTTGAATTCCACCAGCTGGGCGTCGGTGAGTTCACCGAGAGTCACCGCCACGGCGCCGAGGGTGTCGGCCTTCGACAAAGCCTCGGCCGCCCGCAGCGGCTCGACACCGTAGTTGAGTGCGAGACCGACACCGGCATCGGGCGCGACCCGGGCCGCCAGCACCGACGCCCCGATGATGGTGTCGATCACCGAGCTGAAGAAGCCGAACGCCTCTTCCCGCGGGATCGCGCGCGCGTCGATGGCCGCGCGCAGGTTCGGCACGGCCTCGAAGAGTTTGCGGTAGCCCTCGATCTGGCCGGCCGAGCCGTCGGGATCGAGCCGCTGGGCGGCGTCGCCCTTCGCGGTGACCTCGGCCAGGGCGATATCGGAGCGTTTCCGTGCGTCCGCGAGCGCCGGCGCGGCCCCGGGATCGCCCGCCAGATACAGCAGCGACAGGCGCCGTTCCTCTTCGAGACCCTGCACCATCAGAATGGCGGGGGTGGTGGTGCTACTGGCCAGATCGGCCCATTCCTGCGCCTGCCGACCGGATTTCACCAGATAGCCCGCGGCGACGATGGCGACCGTGAGCAGCGTGATGCTGGTGATGAGCACTATGGCGAGCAGCCGGGTCCGAATGCCGACGCGGCCGCGCGTTCGACTCGGTCGGGAACGGGAAGTCGATGCGAACTCGGGGAGAGGCAGCCGCTTGGACACAGTAGATCAACTCGTTCCCGGGGATGCGCGCGAACAGCATCATCGCCGCCGGCTCACCGCCCAACTATCCCGGCACTGCGGTCTCCCGGCAATGCGTCGTACTCCGGTACCAGACATTAGCGAAAGCAATACGTTTCAGTCTCGAAAACTACTACTCTCACCAGGCATTCTTTTCGGGTATCGAAGCCGGGACGTTACGGTTTATTCCGGAATTGCTCGTGATCGGTTGCCACTGCCCGCCGTAGCCGCGCGTTTCGCGCCCGCGACCCGGAAACACAGCACCCGTTCGCCGTATCCGGCCAGCGGCTGGGCCTCGGCGGCCTGCCGGATACCACTGGCCGGAAGTTCGGTGAGTTTGGCGAACATGGTGGCATTACCGAACGCGGAACGGATCTGGGTCTCCGAGGCGTAATCCGCGCCGTAGTCGGCGAGTTTGCCGAAATCCAACGGTGCCAGCGGAGTATCCAGGGCGACCGGTTCGGCGGGCCGGCCGAGCGCCGCGTATTGGGTGGCCGACCCCTGCTCGTACCAGCACAACTCGTAGGCCAGGTTCTCGGTGCTCGTCACACTCATCACCGGCCACTGCTGCGAAAGGGCGAGCGCCAGCGGATTCTTCGCCACCGGTGTCAGCTCCCATTTGAGGCTCTTCACCGCGATCCAGCTGCCCGACATGCGCTCGACCAGGACGATGTCCTCACCGAGTTCGGTGGTGGCGTTGAGTTGTGGATCCCGGGTGCCCCAGTGCGCCTTGTCCACGCCGTAGGCGGTATTGATATCCACCGGTTCGGCACCGGCCCCGGTGAACGCGGCGACGATCGCGTCGCGCACCTGTTCCAGCGCATCCGGTGCCGAGCACAGCACGCTCAACGCGCCGAACGAGGACCCGATCTCCACCGGTTTGGCCGGCTGGTCCGGCATCGCCCCGGCCACCAGCGGTTTCAGCCCGACCAGCGCGAGCTGCCAGTTGATCTCCTCGATCGTGGCCAGATCCCCGGCGCTTTGATACAGGATCTGCTGCTGGGTCAGGTAACCGGCGCGTTCGAGGGTCCGGCATTCCAGCTTCCGCAGGGCAGCCTGCGTTTTCGTGGTGAAACCGATCTCCTCGATCTTCAGGTTCCGCAGCTGCGACGCCATGGCCGCGGTGGTGAGCGCGGTATAGCGTTCGCGGTACATGGCCACCGCCTGCTTACGCTGCCGGCCCACCATCAGGGTGCGCAGCAGGGTGTTCAGGGTGGCGAGGTACTTCCGGGACTGTTCCGGGTCGGCCTCGAACAGGGTGGCCCGGATGCGGACCGCTTCGTCGGTGGCCACCACGGCCGCGCCCGGATCCGGCCGGCACAGCCACACACCGCATTTCGACAGGCCGTCCGCGCAGACCCCCGCGACATTCGGATACTCGTGCGCCACCCGGGTGTAGGCGTTGCAGGCGTCGCGAATGGTGGCGGTCGCCAGTTCCCGATGGCCGATGGCGCGGGCGGCCTGTTCCAGCAGCCGCAGCGTGTCCTGGACCTGGTTGGCGAACACCGCGGACACATGACCGGAGGTGAACCAGCGCAGCCGGATCATCACCGCTTCCTGCGCGGGCTCCAACGCGCCGGCCACCCGGTTGCGCACCGAACCGTCGGTCTGGGTGGCCAGATAGGCCGAAGCGAGTTCACACAGTGTGGTGGCCAGCTGGAGTTCTGCCTCCGGTGTTCGGTCCCGCGCCGCGAGCCGGTCCGCGGCCACCCGGCCCTCGATGGCGATCAGGTCCATCGCGATCTCAATTCCCGCATCACCTTCCGCGCACGGTCGTCGAGCGGCCGTAGTCCGAGCAGTCCTGGAAAGTCTGCCACAGGTGCCGCGGAGATAGCAGTGCTACCGGGCGGTTGCCCTCACCAGGGCCGGAGATATACCCGGAGGTGCGGGCCGCCGGTCAATCCGCGGGGACGGTGCTCGCGCCGATTCCCAGGTAGAACAGCGTGATCAGGAAGAGGAACCAGCCCGCCCCCTGCCAGATGGGCCAGGGCCCGCCCCGTCGCCAGACCCGGAGGGTCTCCACGAAGGCGCCGATACCGCCCGCGAGCAGCACCAGACCGGGTCCGAAAAGTACAGCGGTCTGCGCGGTGGTGTCGCACAGCAGTGCGTCGGCGTCACGGCACCGCCCGGTCGCCGCCCAGATGGCGGTGACCGCGCAGACCAGTGCCGCGACGCCGAGCACGACGAGCGCGTAGCGCACGGCCCGCCGGAAGTTTCCATCGTCGGACCAGCGTTTCTCCGCATCGTTGGTCATCGCTCAGCCCTCCTGCCCGCCGTATTTCCCGGGGGCGGCAGAACAAACATCCCCGGTCGGCGTGTGCGGCCGACCGTCCGGAGACCGGCGACCATTGAGCACTGACAGGGTCGCCAACCTACCGAGGCCGGTCCAGGCGCACGCCTGCATCCACCTTCTGTCTATTCCGGATGGTCTACCTCCATGGTCGGGGCCCGCCCCCGATTCTGGACCGACGGAGCGAGGGAGCGCAGCGACTGAGCGTGTGCGGTTGGCCGTCCAGAGGGTGGAGACCTTTGAGCACTGACAGAGTCGTGAACCTCCCCAGGCTGGTCGAGGCGCACGACAGCATGCACCTTCTGTCTATTCCGGATGGTCTACCTCCATGGTCGGGGCCCGCCCCCGATTCTGGACCGACGGAGCGAGGGAGCGTTGCCCGTCGGCGTACGCGGCAGTTCGTCGGCGAAGTCGATACTGCGCGGCACCTTGTAGTGAGCGATGCGCTCGCGCAGATAGTCGCGCAGTTCCGCGGCGAGTTCCGGGCCGGGGGTCGCGCCCGGCGCCGCCTGGATCACGGCCTTCACCGATTCACCCATTTCCTCGTCGGGGACTCCGATCACCGCGACGTCGAGCACCGCGGGGTGCAGGGCGAGCGCGTCCTCGATTTCCTGCGGGTAGATGTTCACCCCACCGGAAATGATCATGAACGCCTTGCGATCGGTGAGGAACAGGAAGCCCTCGGCGTCGACATAGCCGATATCGCCGGTGGTGGTCCAGGTCGGATGGTCCGGGTGTATCGCCGCCTCGGTTTTCGCCGGGTCGTTGTGATAGGCGAAGGGCAGTTCGTCGCGTTCGAAATAGATCGTGCCGATCTCGCCGGTCGGCAGTTCCGCGCCGTCGTCGCCGCAGATCCGGATCGAGCCCATACCGGCCGGGCCGACCGAACCCGGTTTGCGCAGCCACTGCTCGCTGTCGATGAAGGTGGCGCCGTTGGCCTCGGTCGAGGCGTAGTACTCGTAGAGCACCGGACCCCACCATTCGATCATCGCGCGCTTCACGTCGACGGCGCAGGGCGCGGCGGCGTGCACGGCGACCTTCAGGCTGGAGATGTCGTAGCGGGAGCGGACGGCCTCGTCGAGTTTCAGCATCCGGACGAACATGGTGGGCACCCATTGGCTGTGCGTGACGCGATAGCGTTCGATCGCGGCCAGGGCCTGCTCGGCATCGAAGCGTTCCATCACGACCAGAGTGCCGCCGAGGGCTTGGACGACACCACCGAACCGCAGCGGCGCTGCGTGGTACAGCGGGGCGGGCGACAGGTACACCGATTCGGTGCCGAAACCGTAGAGCGGGCCGAAGACGGCGGTGTAGGGGTCACCGGGGGGATCACCGACCTGCTGGTCCGAGAGCGGCTGTTTGATGCCCTTGGGCCGCCCGGTGGTGCCGGAGGAGTAGAGCATATCGGCGCCGCGCGGCTGGTCGGGCAGCGGTTGCGCGGGCTGGGCGGCCAGTGCGTCCTCATAGGACTGGTAGCCCTCGACCGGGCCGCCGAAGGCCAGCCGGATCTCCACCCCGGGCGTCTGCTCGACGATCGCCTCGGCCGCTTCGCGCAGACCGGCGGACGCGATCAGCGCCTTCGCGCCGCAGTCGCCGACGATATAGCTGATCTCGGCCGGCGACAGATGCCGGTTCACGGCGGTGATGTAAAGCCCCGATCGCAGAGCAGCCCAGTACGCCTCGTAGACCTTCGGGTCGTTACCGGAGAGCAACGCGACATGATCGCCGCGGCGCAATCCGGCGGCGTGCAGATGCCGGGCGAGCCGGACGGAGTTGTCCTCCAGCTCCCGATAGGTCAGCGTCTCGCCGGTCTCGGCGACGATAACGGCTGGTTTATCCGGGAAATCATCGACATGCGCGCCGGGATACATACTGCTCCTCTACGGAACGAAGCGATCGGAGGACGACCGCCGAGCCGAGCCGGGGCCCGCGACGCGTGCGGCGTCACCGGCCCCCGCCGGGCAATCACCCGGCGACCGCGACGATAGCGGAAAGTGAACCGCGATTCGTCGGTTTTCCGGAACTGGCGAGCCCGCGGGCAGCTCAACCCCTCGGTGAGCTGATTTCGCGGACCTCGCGCAGATGCTGTTCCATCGCGGCCGCGGCCGCGGCCCCGTCGTGGTCGCACACCGCCCGGTAGATCAGCTCGTGGCCCTGGACGGAGATCCGGCGGCCGAGCGCGGTGCGGTGGGAGAGTGCCCGGGTGCGCTGTGTCCATTCGGTGGTCATCGTGCACAGCGTGACCAGCAGCGGGTTCTGCGCCGCATGCGCCAGCAGGGTATGGAACTCGATATCCAGCCGCATCGATTCCCCGGGCGGCAGGTTCTCCCGCGAACGGGTCAGTACGTCGTCGAGCGAGAGCAGATTGGACTCCACGGCCCGCAGCGCGGCGAGTTCGGCGATCCGCGGCTCCACCAGATCGCGCAGTTCGGTGGCATAACCGAGCTCGACATCGAGATCGGCCAGGTCCTCGTACAGCCGGGAGGCCCCGCGCGAGATATCGGCCACCGTGCTGCCCCGGCCCTGACGCCGCAGCACCAGCTTCTTCGATTCCAGCTCGAACATCGCCTCGCGCAGTGAGGACCGGGAGATGTTCAAACTCGCCGCGAGTTCGCGCTCGGGCGGAAGACGGTCCCCGGCGCGCAGTTCCCCGCTGATGATCAGCTTCTCCAGGTGGGCGGCGACCTCGGCGCCGACACTGCGCGAGTGGCGGCGCATCGGCGGAATCTCTGCGTTGGTCATGGCCCCTCCTGACACCGGCCACTCGGCCACGGATGCCGGTCCGGCGCGGACGGCGACCGTCCCACACGGTCCGACCAATTCTCGATCGTTGCTCCGACAGGGATTCTACGAGTCGCGCGTCCGCTTGTCGCCGCGGCCTTCCGCGCACCCGCCGTGCTTCGGGAAAGTTACCGATAACCGGTGTATTCGGGGCCTCTGTTGCCGACCGGTAAACCGGTCGTTACGTTCCGCGGCGGCGGTCGCGGGCGGGTGCCGCGCCTCTTATGGTCGGTGCATCAAGTGGTCGGACCAATAAGGAGCGCGGTGACGACGCTGGCATCGAAGGAAGCGGCCCCGGCGTTTCCGGTCCTGCAGCAGGACATGGGAATCGACCCGGGCACGGTGTACGTACCGGCCGAACCCGACCGGGTTTTCTGGGGCCGGCTGCCCTGCCGGACCGATACCGCGATCGCCACGGTCGCGCCGGGAACCACGGTGGTGATCGATACCGTCAGCCACGAGGGGATTCTCGAGGACCAGGGCTCGGACCCGCTGCGGTACTTCGGCGAACGCGGCGTGGACCGCGCCGATGTGCTCGAGGACGCGGTGGCCGTGGCCGCGCGCCGGAGCCGCGACCCCGGGGCGGGGCCGCATATCGTGACCGGACCGATCGCGGTCGCCGGTGCGCGACCCGGTGATCTGCTGGCCGTGCGGATCGATGAGCTCACCATGCGCGCGCCCTACGGGGTGGTGTCCACCCGGCACGGCCGTGGAGTGCTCGGCGGGCGGGCCGGATTCGACGGCGACTACGGGCAGTTCTGCCGGGTGCGTCCCGGCGACGACCAGTGGGTCGCCACGATGCCGCTGGACACGGCCGGGAAGGCCGGGCACGCGACGTTTCCGCTGGCGCCGTTCCTGGGGATCATCGGTGTGGCCACCGATACCGGGACCCGGGTGAACTCGGTGCCGCCCGGGCCGCACGGCGGCAATATCGACGTCAAACTGCTCACCGCGGGGGCCACCCTGTTCCTGCCGGTGCAGGTGCCCGAGGCCCTTCTCTACATCGGCGACCCGCATTTCGCGCAGGGCGACGGCGAGGTCGCGCTGACGGCGCTGGAGGCTCCGCTGCGGGCGCGCCTCACCCTGGACCTCGTGCCGGCGGCGGAGATCGCCGGCGGATTCGGTGGCCGGATCGGGCCCTTCGCCGCGGCGCACGGCCTGCTGATCCCGACCGGGTTGCACGCGGATCTGAACACCGCACTCGAATTGTGCGTCACGCATGCGGTGGAGTTGGTGACCGGACTGTTCGAGGCCGACCCGCGGCAGGCGTACCTGTACCTCAGTGCCGCGGCCGATTTCACGATCTCACAGGCCGTCGATCAGGTGCGCGGTGTGCACGCCGCGGTGCGGTGCGCCGATTTCGGCCGGTCCGCCGAGACGGCCTTCGCGCGGCGAGTACTGGAGCGCGCGCGATGACCGGGCTCGCGATGGAACCCGGGCTCGACACCAGCGTCTGGCGGGTGACCGGTTCGCCGCTGGTGGCGGCCACCGCGCCGGGCCCGCTGTCCGGGACGACCGTGGCGGTGAAGGACCTGTACGCGGTGGCCGGATTCCCCGTCGGCGCCGGGGTGCCCGCCTACCGGCGGGAGCAGCCCCCCGCGTCCCGGCACGCGGACGCGGTGGCGCGACTACTGGCCGCCGGGGCGCAGGTCGGCGGGATCGCGCAGACCGACGAATTCGCCTACAGCCTCACCGGTGGCAACGGCTGTTTCGGTATGCCGGTGAACCCGGCGGCGCCCGACCGGATCCCCGGCGGGTCCACGAGCGGCCCGGCGGTCGCCGTGGCCCGCGGTGCGGCCGATATCGGCCTGGGCACCGATACCGCGGGCTCGATCCGGGTCCCGGCGGCCTATCAGGGACTGTGGGGGATCCGGACCACGCACGGCCGGGCCGATACCACCGGGCTGCTGCCGCTCGCGCAGTCCTTCGACACCGTCGGCTGGATCACGCGTGACGGGGCGACTCTGGCGGCCGTCGCCGACTGCCTACTGGACACCGATACCTCGGCTGCCGCCGGATTCGTGGTGGATCCCGGCCTCTGCCTATACGCCGACCCGGCGATCGCCGCCGCGGTCGGTACCGCGGCAGCATCGCTGGGCGCCGGACCGGTCGAAATACCCGTGGCCGACAGCTGGGTCGCCGCCTTCCGCACGGTCCAGGCATTCGAGGCCTGGGCCAACCATGGTGAGTGGGTGGACGACCATCCGGGAGTGCTGGAGCCGGCGGTGGCGCAGCGGTTCGCCTTCGCCGCGACGGTCACCACGGCACAGGCGGCCCGCGCGCGGGAGGTCCTGAGCGTGGCGGCACGAACCCTGCGGTCCGCGCTCGGTGATCGCGTACTCCTGCTGCCGGCCGCCGCGACCCGGCCGCCGCGGCGTGCGGGCGGGCAGGCGGTATGGGAACAGGCCCGCGCCCGCACCCTGCGGCTGACCTGCCTGGCATCCATCGCCGGCCTGCCCGCGCTGACGGTGCCGCTGCGGTCCGGTACCGGCGGCCCGTTCGGCCTGTGCCTGCTCGGCGCGCCGGGCGCCGACCGCTCCCTGATCCACCTCGCGCTCAGCAGTGTCGCTGTACCCGCCGGGGGCTCGATCCACAGTGAGGACCGACCATGAAACGACCACTCCGTCACCTCTTCTCGTTCCTCGCGGTCATGCTGGCGGCGGTCGCGGGACTGACCGGCTGTATCGCCACCCCGGACAGTCTCGGCGGTGACCCGGGGGCGATCCGGATCGGGACCCTGCGCGGGCAGCCGCATCTCTACGCGCCCTATTTCATGCAGCGCTTCGCCCCGGAGGGCACCACCTACGAGATCGTCCTGTTCGAGAACTCACCGGATATCAAGAACGCGCTCGCCTCGGGTGCCGTCGATATCGGGGTCCTCGGCGCGCCCGCCGTGCTCGCCGGTGTCGCGGCGGAACAGGATGTGCACATCATCGCGTCGGCGGCCGACGGCGGATCCGGGTTCGTGGGGTTGCCGCAGATCCGTACCCCACAGGATCTGCGCGGTAAGCGGATCGGGTTCCCGGCGGGGTCGTCGCAGGAGATCGCGCTGAAACTCACCCTGCGGGCCCACGGCCTGGACCCCGACACCGATGTGCAGCTGGTCAACCTGGCGTACTCCGATATGGCGAGCGCCTACGGCTCCGGACGTGTCGATGCCTTCCTCAGCGCGGAGATGGGCGTCTCCCTGGCCCGGCAGGCCGGGGCGCACGAGATCGTCTCGCCCTACGAGACCCCGATCGGGGCCACCAATATCGTCGTCGGCGGCAACGGCCGGTTCCTCGACGAACACCCCGACCGGGCCCGCGACGCCGTGCGAGTCTTCGCCCGCGCCATCGATTTCATGAAGGGCGACCGCGCGGCCTGGGCGGCCGGCCTGGTGGAGACCTTCGGCCTGGACCCGGCGGTCACCGATATCGCCATCGGCAATGTGTGGCTGCGCTGGGAACTCGATGACGAGTTCCGCGGGCGGGTGACCGAACTGGCCCGGCAGATGGTGGACTTCGACCAGTTGCCGGCCGCACCGGATATGCGGAACGTCTTCCGCACCGAGTTCCTCGACGCCGTGGGCGCGCAGTGATGACCACCCTGGGAATCCGGACCGGGCAGACGACCGCACCCAGGGATCCGGGCACCACGACGGGCGCGGCGGACCCGAAGCCGCGCGGCGGTCGTGCCCGGTCCCGGATCATCGCGATCTGCTGGGCGCTGCCGGTACCGCTGCTGGTACTGCTGCTGTGGGACCGTGGAGTCGGCGGCGGCTGGACCCTGCCGTTCGGGATCCAGATGCAATTCCTGCCCACCCCCGTGGAAGTCGCGCGGCGGCTGGCGGATCTGGCGGTGGGCGGGATCGTCGACGACTCCTACAGCGGCACGCTGTGGTTGCATCTCTACGCGAGTACGGCGCGCGTGCTGCAGGGTTTCGCGATCGCGGCCGCGGTGGCGGTGCCGCTGGGGATCGTGATGGGCCGCTCGCCGCTCGTCCATCGGATGCTCGAACCGACGCTGAATCTGGTCCGCCCGATCCCGGTGACGGCCTGGGCACCGCTGTCGCTGCTGATCATCGGATTCGGTGACCGGGCCACCATTTTCCTGGTGTTCCTGGCCGCGGTGTTCTCGATCCTGATCAATACGATCGCCGGCGTCCGCGCGGTCCCGGCCCGGTTGTTCGAGGCCGCCGCCATGCTCGGCACACCGCCCGCGCAGACGCTGTACAAGGTGGTGCTCCCGGCCGCGATACCCACGATCGTGTCCGGGTTGCGGATCGCGCTCGGGCTGTCCTGGGTGATCCTGGTGGTCGGCGAGACGGTCGGTATCCGGGTCGGCCTGGGCGCGTTGATCACCCAGGCGCGTGAGCAGTCGCGTACCGACCTCATCGTCGCCGTCATGATCGTGATCGGACTGGCCGGGTTCGCGGCCGACCGGATCATGATGCTCGCCGTACGCCTGGTCGCCGGGCGGCGACCGCTGCTCCCGTGACCCCTCCTCGGATCAGGTGATGACATGAAGATCTACTCCACCCGCCGCCGGCCGCACCGGCCCGCCCGTATCGTGCTGGCCGACCTGGGCAAACGCTATCCCGCCGCGGCGGGTTTCGCGGTCGAGGGGGTGAACCTCGATATCGCCGCCGGGGAATTCGTCTGTGTGGTCGGCGCCAGCGGTTGCGGTAAATCGACGCTGCTGCGCATCCTCGCGGGTTTCGAGAACGCCACCCAGGGAACCGTTTCGGTGGGGGAGGAACCGGTCACCGGCCCCGGCCCGGACCGCGGTGTCGTATTCCAGGACTACGGCCTGTTCCCGTGGCTCACCGTCGCCGAGAACATCGCCTACGGGCCGAAACAGGCCCGGATGACCCGCGACGATATCCGCGAGACCACCGACCGGTCGCTGGCGACCGTCGGTCTCAGCCGGGTCCGCGATTCGTTCCCGCACCAGCTTTCCGGTGGTATGCAGCAGCGGGTCGCCATCGCCCGAGTGCTGGCCAACCGGCCCGCGGTCCTGCTCATGGACGAACCCTTCGGCGCGCTCGACGCCCTCACCCGTGGCGATATGCAGACCGAACTCGCCCGGATGCACCGCGATTCCGGCGTCACGGTCGTTTTCGTCACCCACAGTGTCGAGGAGGCGGTGTACCTGTCGGACCGGGTGGTGGTCATGGCGGGCGGTACGGCGCACGGTACGGCCGGGCATGTGCGGGAGGTCGTCACCATCGATCTGCCCCGCGAACGCGAGGCGACCGCACCGGAGTTCAACGACTACAAGCGGCGGATCGACGCGCTGATCCATCAGGGCGACCGGGCCGCCGCCTGAACCGTCATCGGACCGGGGCCGCCGGTAGCAGCTCCCGGGTCCGGGTCGTCCGCGCGACGACCCGGCCCGCTTTCACGACATAGCAGCGGTCGGGGCGGTCCAGCAGCGCGTCGGCCACGCGCCGCGTCGACAGGACCACCAGATCGGCCGCCGCGCCCACCCGCAACCCGTAGTCGTCGGCGATACCGATCACCGCGGCGGCCTCGTAGGTGGCCATCCCGAGGACCCGGGTCAGCTCGGCGGGCCCGGCCAGATGCGAGGTCTGGGCCAGGAACAGGCCGATATCGAGCAGATCGGCGTTGCCGTACGGGGTGAAGGCATTACGGATGTTGTTGGAGGAGTACGCGGTCCGTACTCCGGCGTCCCACAGCTCCCGCACCGGTGCGATACCGCGGCGGATATTGGCCGTATCGCCGCGCCCGCCGAGAAACATATCGGTGGCCGGCAGCGGCACCACGGCCACGCCCGCGTCGGCGAGCCGGAACAGGACCCGGCGCCGATCCGCGGGGGAGCGGGCGGCGAGCGAGGTCGCGTGGCCGATCGTCACCTTGCCCGCCATCCCGGTGCGATCGGTGACCTCGGCGATGTAATCGGCCAGCGCGAAACGCGGGTCGGCGGTGTCGTCGGCGAAATCGGCGTGCAGGTCCACCGGGACCCCGAACTCGGCGGCCAACTCGAAGACCAGGTCGATATGGCGCCGGCATTCGGCCACCGACTCCTCGTTGTAGGTGCAGCCGCCGATCACATCGGCGCCGTCGCGCAGGCCTTCGCGGAGCAGCGCGAGCGTGCCGGGTGCCCGGAAGATCCCCTCCTGGGGGAACGCCACGATTTGTAGATCTATCCGGCCGCGGAACTCCTCGCGCAGCTCCAGCAGCGTATGCACTCCCAGCAGCCCGACGATGGGGTCGACATCGGGATGTGCCCGGATGGCTGTGGTGCCGTTGCCGATCGCCTGCTCGAGTACGCGCCGGGCACGGTCCCGGATCGACGCGGCGGTGAAATCGCGTTTCAGCTCCGCGGTGATCGCTATGGCTCCGGCCAGGGTGCCGTCGGGGTTCGCGCGTTCGGCGTCGAGCAGCGCCTTGTCCAAATGCACATGCGATTCCACCAGGCCGGGTATCACCACGCGGCCCGCGCAGTCGATCTCCGCCGGGGCGGTGCGCGCAAGCGCCGGGCCGATCGCCGTGATGACCCCCTCCGCGACGGCGATATCCACTGGTGTGGTCTCGTCGTCGATCCGCGCGTCGCGTAGCAGCAGATCCGTGCGGTCGAGTGGCGATGCGTGCGCCCGGGCTACCTCGGGTTCCGAAACAGTCACACCGGTTGTATACGACCCGGTTGTTTCTGATGCCCCCGCGTATTGCTTCGCGGAGGTTACGAACCGGCGCCCGGGGGCGCGGAGCGGATGTGCCGCAATTGGTAGGCGGAGGTCGCGTGGGCGATGTGCTCGGTGACCAGCCGTTCGGCCAGCTGCGCGTCCCGGGCCTCGAGCGCGGCGCAGATCCGCTCGTGCTCGTCCCAGGAGTCGGTGGCGCGGCGCGGCAGCTCGACCGCGTACACCCAGGCGATCTTCCAGCCGAGCTGGGTGATCAGGCCGGCCAGCAGGCTGCTGCCCGATGCCTCGGCCAGCACCTCGTGGAAGCGGCTGTTGAGCCTGGTCAGATCGTCGAGCCGGCCGGAGCGCACCGATTCCTGGCCCAGCGCGGTGAGCTCCTTGAGCCGCCCGAGCTGTTCCGGGGTGCGCCGGTGGGCGGCGCGGCTCGCGCACAGCGGTTCCAGCCGGGCACGGATCTCCAGCAGATCGGCCGCCTCGTCCTCGGTCAGTTCGGCCACGAAGGTTCCGGCGTAGGGCCGCGAGTAGGCGAAACCCTCGGCCTCCAGCGTGCGCAAGGCCTCCCGTACCGGTACCCGGGAGACCCCGTAGCTCTCGGCGAGGGTGTCCTCGGTCAACCGCTGGCCCGGTGCGAATACGCCGCGGATGATGTCGTCGCGAATGGCGCGGCACACCTGCTGTTTGGTCATCCGCGGGTTCTTGCTGTCCACCTGGTCCTCGGTTCGGGGAATCGGCGGGCGGTCGCATACGATCCGCCGCTCGGCACTCCACCTGGATACCAGGAGAGCGTCTCGGTTGCCGTCGAGGGTCCCCGGGAGCGGCGTGTCTTCGCAGTGACCGGCGGCACATGCCCGGCGAGGGTGCGGATTTTCGTATACGATCCGGTCTCGATTTCGATCGGAAGGACGCCATGGACCCCGTGTACGCGGTTCTGCTGCTCGCGGCCGGTTTCGGCGCCGGTGTGTGCAATACCATCGCCGGCGGCGGCAGCCTGCTGTCGTTTCCCGCCCTGGTGGCCGCCGGCCTGCCGCCGGTGACCGCGACTGTGACCAACGCTGTCGCCGTATGGCCCGGCTACCTCGGGGGCGCCGCCGCGCTGCGCTCCCGGCTGACCGAACATCGCAGTCTGCTGCCCCGGCTGATCGTGGTGGGTACGGCCGGCGCCGTGGGCGGTGTGGTCGCGCTGCTCGCGGCACCGCCCGAAGTGTTCACCGCCCTGGTGCCCTACCTCGTCCTGGCGGCGACCGCCCTGTTCGCCGCCCAGCCGCTGATCTCCCGGCGGCTCGCCGAAAAGGGCAGCGACTCCCGGTTCACGCTCTTCGCCGGTGTGTTCCTGGGTGGGGTCTACGGCGCGTACTTCAACGGCGGAATGGGAATCGTGCTGCTCACCGCGCTCGCCCTCGGTATCGACGCGTCGGTCAACCTGCTCAACGGTCTGAAGAGCGTGCTCACCTTGACCGTCTCCACCACCGCGACGATCGCGGTCGCGGTGTTCGGGCCGGTCGACTGGTGGTCGGTCGCGGTCCTGGCTCCGGCCTGTCTGCTCGGCGGCATGGTGGGCGCCAAGATCTCCGACCGTCTCCGCCCCGGCGCGTTTCGTGCCGTGGTGATCGTCTTCGGTGCCGGTGCGGGCATCGCGATGTTGTTCACATGAATCGGGTGAAAGAAGGAACCATGACCGATCTGCTGCTGCGTAACGGGCGCCCCTGGATGCCCGGGCGCCCGCTGGACACCGCCGATCTGCTGCTGCGCGACGGCCGGATCGCGCAGATCGGCGCGAACCTGGCGGCGGCCGGCGTCGAAACCCTCGACCTGGCCGGTGCGCTGGTCCTGCCCGGCTTCGTCGATACCCACTGTCATCTGGACAAGACCCTGTGGAGCGGTCCCTGGGTGCCCAATACCGGCGGACGCTCGCTGGCCGGCCGGATCGCCAACGGCGAGAACCGCCGCGCCGAACTCGGCATCCCCCGCGCCGACTACTCCGCCGCCCTGCTCGCGACCATGATCACCGGGGGCACCGCGCATGTGCGCAGCCATATCGATATCGACCCCTCGGTCGGGCTGGCGGGGGTGGAGGCAGTGCGGACAGCCGCCGAACGGCACCGCGGCCGGGTCGACGTCGAGTTGGTTGCCTTTCCGCAGGGGGGCCTGGTCCGCCGGCCCGGGACCGCGGAACTGCTGGACGAAGCGCTGGCGGGTGGCGTCGAAGTGGTCGGCGGGATAGATCCCGCCGGATTCGACGGCGACCCGACCGGCCAGCTGGACATCATCTTCGGGCTGGCCGAACGCCACGGCGCCAAGGTCGATATCCACCTGCACGACGGCGGCAGCCTCGGTGCGTGGGAATTCGAGCTGATCATCGAACGGACGAAGGCCACGGGTCTGGGCGGGCGGGTCACCATCAGTCACGCCTATGCGATGGGCGCCCTTCCGGCGGACGAGCAGCGGCGGATCGCCGACCGGCTCGCCGAGGCGGGTGTGGCCATGGTGACCTGCGCGGTCGGTGACGCGCCGGTGGTGCCGTTGCGGGTGATGCACGCCGCCGGGGCGACTCTCGCGCTCGGCAACGACGGGATCCGGGACCTGTGGACGCCGTACGGCGACGGCGATATGTTGCGCCGCATCGGCACCGTCGCCTTCCGCGACCGGTTGCTCGCGGACGAGGAGATCGAACTGGCACTGGCCGCCGGAACTCTCGGCGGCGCGCAGGTTCTCGGGCTGGCCGACCACGGTATCGGCGTGGGGGGCCGGGCCGATCTCGTGACGGTCGACGCCGCGACGCCCGCTGCGGCGGTAGTCGGTGTGCCGACCCGGAAACTGGTCCTCAAGGGCGGCCGGGTGGTGGCCCGGGACGGGCAATTGGCCGACTGATCGTATACGAAACAGGGGTGTAATCCCGACGACCGCCATCGGCAATGCGCGGCCGATAGAACTGTTCCATGAGCACAAAGGCTATCTCGGCGTCGGCCCCGGCGGGGGCGGCAACGTATACGACCGAGCCGGATCCGGCACTCGCGTTCCGGAATGTGTCGATGGTCTTCGAGAACGGGACCGCCGCGCTGCGCGATATCGACATCACCATCCGCCCGGGCGAATTCGTCTCCCTCGTCGGGCCGTCCGGCTGCGGAAAATCGACCCTGCTGCGGCTGGCGGCCGGGTTCGAGGAGGCCAGTTCCGGAGCGGTCGACGTGGCGGCCGGGCAACTCGGGTACGTCTTCCAGGAGGCGACGCTGCTGCCGTGGCGGACGGTGCTGCGCAATGTGGAACTGCCCGCCGAACTGGCCGGGGTGGACCGCACCGAACGTCGCGCGGCGGCACTGGGCGCCATCGAGCGGGTGGGCCTGGCCGGATTCGAGAAACACAAACCCGCCCAGCTCTCCGGCGGTATGCGGATGCGGGCCTCCATCGCCCGCGCACTCACTCTGCGCCCGGAACTGTTCCTGTTCGACGAACCCTTCGGCGCCCTCGACGAGATCACCCGCCAGCGGCTCAACGAGGAAGTGGGCGGGCTCTTCCGCCGGGACGCCTTCGCGGGCGTCTTCGTCACCCATTCGGTCCCGGAGGCGGTGTTCATGTCTACCCGGGTCGTCGTGCTCACCGGCCGTCCGGGCCGGGTGGCCGCCGATATCCCGGTACCCCTGGACTTCCCGCGTGAACCGGGACTGCGCTATACCCCGGAATTCGCCGAGATCGCGGGCGCGGTCTCGGCGGCCCTGCACACGGCCGAACAGGGGGTCGCGGCATGACCACGGTCGCGGCGGATACCGCCACCCGAACGGTCGTGCCGCATGCTCGGCCGAAGCAGGCGGCGGGCACACCCCGGCGCCGGGCCGCACCCGTGCGGATCATCGCCCCCGTGGTGGTTTTCGTACTCGTCACGGGCCTCTGGTACTTCGCGAGCCACTATCTGATCGCGGCGGAATCGCGCTTCCTGCTGCCCGGCCCCGACCAGGTGCTCAGCGAAGGACTGCTGGATGCGGCGGTGCGGTCGGAGATCCTGTCCGCGCTGGGCTCCACGGTGCTGGTCGCGCTGAGCGGGCTGATCGTCGCGATGGTGCTGGGCGTCGGATTCGCGGTCGCGATGAGCCAGGCACGGTGGGCGGAGTACTCGCTGTACCCGTATGCGGTGATCCTGCAGACCATTCCGATCCTGGCCGTGGTCCCGCTGTTCGGTTTCTGGTTCGGCTACGAATTCGGCAGCCGGGTGATCGTCTGTGTGATGGTGTCGCTGTTCCCGGTCGTCACCAACACCCTGTTCGGGCTGAAAGCCGTCGCGCCGGCCGAACACGATCTGTTCACGCTGCACGGCGCGAGCCGCCGGCAGCGGTTGCGCAAACTCCAATTGCCCACCGCGCTGCCCGCGATGATCTCCGGGTTCAAGATTTCCGGCGGGATGGCGATCATCGGTTCGATCGTGGCCGATTTCTTCTTCCGCCAGGGCGAACCCGGTATCGGCCGGATGATCGACGTGTACCGGCAGCGACTGGCCACCGAGGAACTGCTCACCGCGCTGCTGCTGTCCTTGCTGGCCGGCCTGCTCCTGTTCTGGTTCTTCGATTTCCTGGCCGTCCGCGTGGAGCGGGCACACGGCCGCCGCCGCGGCCACTGACCTTCCCGACCGCTTCTGCCCCACCATCGCTCACCTCAGGAATCGTTATGAAGAAACCACTGTCCGCCCTCACCGCTCTCGCGGGTACTGCACTGCTCACCGCCGCCTGCGGAGGCGCGAACTCGGTCCCGGAACCCACCGGCGAGGGACCCTTGGCCGGGGTCTGCCCATCGACCGTCGTGATCCAGACGGACTGGTACGCCACCCCGGAACGCGCCGCCGCGTTCCAGCTCGTCGGCGCCGACGGCACCGTGGACGTCGACAAAGGCTCCTACGTCGGGCCGTTGGGCGCCACAGGTGTCAATGTCGAGGTCCGGCTCGGCGGCCCGTTCCTGGGTGGCCAGCCGGTACCCGCGCAGATGTACCAGGACACTTCGATCACCCTGGGTTTCGTGCCCACCGACGATGCCGTCCGCGCGCAGGCCGATTTCCCGGTGACCGGCGTGTTCGCCTCGCTCGATGTGAATCCGCAGATCGTCATGTGGGATCCGGCGACCTATCACGTCGGATCGTGGCAGGACGTACCCGGCACCGGCGCCCCCGTGGTGTACAGCGAGGGCAAGATCTTCATGGATTACCTGACCGCCAACGGCTATGTGCGCCCGGACCAGGCCGATGCCTCGTTCGACGGCACCCCGAGCCGTTTCGTCGCCGAGCGCGGTCGCGTGATGCAGCAGGGCTATGTGTCCAATGAGCCCTTCCGCTGGGAACACGATGTCGAGGGCTGGCGCAAACCCACCGACTATCTGCTCGTCCACGAATCCGGCTACGAGATCTATCCACACGCCTGGTCGGTGCGGACCGGCGAACTCGATGCCCTGCGCCCCTGCCTGGCGGAGCTGGTCCCGATGTTGCAGCAGGCCCAGGTCGATTACATCGCGAATCCGGAACCGGTGAATCAGGCGCTGTTGCGGATCGCCGACACCATCCCCGACGGGCCGCCGATGACCGCCGCCGGTAATGCCGATTCGGTGAAGGTGCAGGTGGCCGAGAAGATAGTCGGTAACGGGCCGGACAGCACTCTCGGGAATTTCGACGAGGCGCGGGTCGACCGGGTGATCGACGCCGTCACCCCCATCCTGCGCGCACGTGGCGACAGCATTGCCGATGGACTCACCGCCGCGGACCTGGTGACCAACGAATTCATCGATCCGGCCATCGCCTTGCCGACCGTGCCGAAACCCTGAATTCCACTGTCCCGGGCCGCGTCCCGGTGATGTTCGAGCGTGTCCTCCGGTAGCCGGCCGTGTCGTGGCTACCGGAGGATGTGTGCTGTCCCGTCGGCTCGCGGTGCGAGCGTGGCCGCGACAGCCGCGGTGATCTCCCGCGCGAGACCGGCGCTACCGCTGCGTGACGGCCGAGCAGCCGGTACCACATGGCGCCGAAGGCGAAGTCGGTTACGAGATCCAGTGAGGTGGTGGCCGCTGCCGACGATATTCGTGCGCGTGCTGTGCCTGCCGTCGCCGAAGGGGCGGGGTCAGTCGGCGGGGGACGGATACAGCCACGTCAATGCCGTGAGGCTCTTGTCGAGATATTTGTGCAGCCCGTGCTCGAGCCCGTAGGCCATATCCTCCAGCACGCTGCACCTGGCATAGAAGGCGGCACGCGCCCGGATCGCCCGCACGTCATGGGCAGCTGTCCGGTAATTGTCCAACGCCGTGTCCAGGGCGGCCGGGCCGAGGTCGCGGTAGACGAGGCCGAAATCGTGGGCCGGGTCGACGATCGCGGCGTCGCTCCAATCGATGACGCCGGTAATCGTTCCCGAAACCGGTTCCACGAGAACATGCTCTATCCCGAGGTCGTTGTGGGAGAACACCAGGTCGTAGCGATCCGCCGGGGGCGTTGTTCCGAGAAACGCCTCCACCACAGCGCGGTGCGCGCGGGGAACTGCGTCGGCGACCGTCTCGTAGGTCCCCGTGGCCTCTGCGAGCCACGATTCCGCCGGCTCGTCGTCGGTGTCCACCAGGTCGGCCATCCGGTCGACAGGAGCGGCGTGCAGGGCGGCGAGGAATCGACCGAGCTCCGTGGCGATCGGTCGCAGCCGGGCCGATCGCCGCGCCGCGGGCACGTCGATCAGCGGTCGGCCGGGGAGTTCGAAGTACGCCAGGCAACCCTGCTCGGGAACGCGGAAACACGGCTCGGGAACCGGCAGCGGCGAGATATTCGCGACAGCGGCCAGGAGAGCGGCTTCATCGGTCACCCGCGCGGCTCGACTCACGGGATCGGGTTCCTTGGCGAAACGCACGATCAACTCGCCGTTGACCTCATAGGCGAGGTTGTCCTCCCCCTCCCCGAGTAGCGCCACCGTGTCGATCCGGTAGCCGGGCAGTTGGCCGGTCACGATGTCGCGGACGTCTACGGCACGGCTGCCGTCCCCAAATCCCATGCCACGACTCTAGAACCCCTGCGTCGGGTCAGAAGCCGTCGTCGACCAGCGGTTCGTCCGTGCGCGGGAGACCGGCCCGAATTTGGTGTACCGACGCGCCGCGGGGAAATCGGTGGGGGCCATGAGCCTCCACGGGCCCGGCCGGATCGTTGCCCACCGCCGTGATATCAGGACCGCGGCCCGGTACGAGCTCGACCTCGAAATCGCCCGGCGCGGCGCCGCATCGGGCGATCAGCCGGTAGGCCTCGCTCAGGATGGCCGACTCCTCGTCCACGATCTTGCGGATGCCGAACGCCGGTGCGGAGATGAGCCATCGGTCCCCGTATCTGCTCACCTTCACCTCGAATCGCATGCTCACCCCTTGGTCGTAAGGCCCGCCCGCACAACTGCTTCCCGGCACGGCTATCGGGCGCGACGGTTGAATCGACGTTAAGGAGTGCAGACCGATCATGGCGAGTAGTGAGCACAAGTTTGCACAACTACGCTGCGCTCTTTTTCCGGTCTCAGTGGAAAAGTGCATCATGTACGAAGTGCGGGAAAACTCGTGCTAACCATCGAACAGGGGTTGAAGTATGCGTCTGCGGTTTCTCGGTAAGGGGGGCTCGGATCTCGGTGGATGCCCCAGTCTGTACACGACCGATCAGGGAAGCTATCTGGTGCAGGGATGGGAGACGGACAGACCGGCGACCGTCGAGATCCCGCATCTTCTGCTCGGTTACGCCGAACCCGATACCTTCATCGGCGCGCCCATGCAGGATACCGGCAGGGGAACGTTCACCCTCGCCGGCCGTCCGGTCGCCGAGCGTGAGATCTTGGAGCAGCTCGATCTGGCACCCGACGAGGTCGCGATCGAAGTCCCGAAGACCAAAAGGACGTTCTACGGTGCGCTATCTTCCGCATGAGCCGCCGGACTGGGCCGCGCTCTTCCGCGAATGCGTCTCCGAGGCATTCCATCTCGAAGTCCGCGACGTCTACGCCGTCCCGGCCGAAACCGGCCGGCTCGGTCGCTTCCTGGACGGTCGGCCCGCGCTACCGGACGATCAGAAGAATCGGTGGAACACCCTGATCCGGGAGACCATCGGCCGGGGCGTCACGGTACGAAGGGTCCGCGTGGTATCGGTGCCGCACAGCGACTATCACCGCTGGTTGCTCTCGGTGACCGGCACCAATACCGACGCGGGCGAGGATATCCGGTACGTCCCGCGGCATCTGGCCGGCGACGTGCCCTCGGACGACTGGTGGCTGATCGATGACGATCGCGTCGTCTACAACCTGGTCGACGAGCACGGCAAACCCTCCGGTCTCGCGGTGACGACCGATCGGGGGATCATCCAGTACGCCCGGTGTGTGAAGCACCGGCTCTGGGACATGGCTACGCCCTACACGGAATATGTCGACAGATGAACGAAGTGCACGATGCGCGAGAAGCTCTCGGGGCACGGCTGCGGGAGCTGCGGCGCCAGGCCGGCCTCACCAACCGCAGACTCGCGCAACTCTGCGGCTGGCACGAATCCAAGGTGAGCAAGATCGAGTTCGCCCGGATCAGACCCTCCGATGACGATATTCGCGCGTACTGCCGCCACTGCGGCGCCGAGGACCAGCTACCGGACCTGCTGGCCACCTCGAACACCATCGAGGTCGCCTACCTCGAATGGCGCAAGATCCTCGGCACCGGCCTCGGCCGCCGGCAACAGAAATCGTTGAAACTCGAGGCGGCGGCCGCCCATATCCGCGATTACCAGCCGCAGATCGTACCCGGGCTGCTCCAGACAGCGGAGTACGCGGCCGCCAAACTGCGTCGCGGTATCGAATTCCATCGCGTCCCCGACGACGTCGAGAACGCCGTGTCGAAGCGGATGGAACGGCAACGCATCCTGTACCAGCGCGACCATCTGTTCCACTTCCTGATCGCCGAGCAGGCCCTCTACACCACGGTCGGTGACGATGCGGTGATGATCGGCCAGCTCGACCGGCTGTCCTCCCTGATCGGCATGCCTCGCGTGACCATCGGAATCGTGCCGTTCACCGCCGAAGCGCTGGTGGTGTCCACGAATTTCGCCATGTTCGACAACCGGCTGGTCATGGTCGAGGGGACCGCCGCCGAACTCACCATCACCCAGCCGCGCGAGATCGATGTATACGGGCGGGCGTTCGACATCCTGGCCCGGCAGTCGGAGACGGGAGAGGGGGCACGGGCGTTGATCCAGGCGGCGGTGCGGGGGCGGACGGTGCCCAGCGGGAGCAGCTGACGGGACGGACCCGCCCAGGCCGGTGTGCTGTCATAGTGGCGAGGTTCGTGCGGCCGTCAACCAAAGGGAGGGGCGATGAGTCACGGCGAACTGATCAACATCGGCATGGTTCTCGGACGGCGTCTGACCGACACCACCGGCCAACTGACGCATTCCTGGGCTCACCAGTATCGCCACCGGACCTCCATCGATATCCGGCGCAGTCTGGACGAGTTCTCGTTGTCCGACGAGGACGCCCACCTGCTCGACTACGCCGCCCCGATGACCGACTTCGAACTCCCGGAGAACGGTGTCCGCCCGATCCGCGGTGTTCCACTGCACGGCATCGACCTGAACGGGCGGGAACTCGATCTGTGGTCCGGGGATGTCGGCAAGGTAGGTATCCGAGACCCGTCCGGTTCGGTCAAGGGAATGGCCTATCCGCATTCCGACATCACCGCGGATTTCATGGATCGCCTCGCGATCCCCGACCGGATCGGCGCCTACACCACATTCCGGTTCCTGAACGGCGGGAAGGCGGAGTACACCGGCGCCGGCGGTCTACCGTGGCTCGACGGTACCGCCATCTACGTGCACGCGGAATTGGACGCCAAGAGACCGGCGTTCGTTGTGAAGGCAGAGGTCCCGACCTTCGACCCGCATGATGACCGACTCGATCTCGGTGGTACGACAATAGAGCTCGAGCCGGAGCATTTCGCCAAGGTCGTGGCCAACGAGCGTGTCCTGCGAGATCTGGCGAACGCCGAACCCGAACGCAGCCTAGTCATGCTGGCCGGTAAAGCCGGTAGACCGGACGAGACCGTGGCCTTTCGCTTCACCGAAGCTCTGCACAGGGAGGGCTTCACCCGCGATGTCTACTTCGCCACCGGATCGCAGATCATGTGGGACCGCCGGCCATTCCTCGCCGTCGAAGAGGCGTACGACAATACCGGCAGGCGGCTCCCCGCATGGGAGGTGTATCCCGCCACCGAGGGACGTACGGCGCAGTTGGCGCCGTTGCGCGACGACCCGGCGCCGTAACGCGGTCGGGATGTCGCTGAACACCGGGCAGCCGGTCGTTCGTGACCGTCCGTGCGGCCGGGGCGCCCGGGTTCAGCCGTGCGGTGCGTGCCGGCGGAGGAAGTCGTCTACCAGGGCGTTCACCGCGTCCGGTACTTCGAGGGCGACCAGATGGGCGGCGTCCTCCAGGAACGACAGCTCGGCATCGGGGATGGCGCGCGCCATCTCTTCGACCTCGGCGGGCGGGAAGGTCGCATCCTGCCGGCCGCCGATCACCAGTGTGGGCGTGCGGATGGCGGCGGCGACTTCGCGCTGGTCCGGACGGCGGACGACCACGCTGCGCACCGCGTGCGCCGCCGAACCGATATCGTTGGCGCGCACCGTGCGCCGCACCTGCTCGACCACCTGCGGCCGGCTCCGCATCGTCTCCGGACCCAGGAACGCGGCGAGCGCGGCATGCACGAGCGGCCCCCGGAATCCACCCAGTACGCGCGCGAGCGCGAGCAGGGCGCCGTATTCGAGGCGCTGCCGCGGACCGGCCGGCGAGGCGGTGCCGTTCATCAGCACGGCGGTCAGCACGCGCTCGGGATATAACGCGGCGAAGGTGGTGCCGATCATGGCGCCCCAGGAATTACCCACGATGTGCGCGCGGTCGATCTCGAGCGTGTCGAGGACCTGGAGCAGGGCTCGAGCGCATTCCCCGAAGGTGAACGGCCGGTCCAGCGGGGTGCTCGCGCCGTGGCCCGGCGGGTCGATGGCGACGGTGGTGAACCGCGGGGAGAAATAGGCGACCTGGCCGTCCCAGAGCGTGTGGTCCATCAGCAGGCTCGGCCACAGCAGCATCGCCGGCCCGGTCCCGGTGATCCGGACGTGGAGCGTGCCCAGTCCGGTGGGGATGTCCCGGTCCGCCTCGCTCATTTCGACTCTCCCGTCCCGACGGGCAGCTGGTACGGCATCCGCTCGCCGACCACCCGGAGGTGCTGTTCGCTCGGGAGACAGCAGCGGCCGGTCTCGACATCGTGCACCAGATCGCGGTAGATGAGCTGCAACTCCGCGAGGCGGGTCCATTCGAAGTGCATGAGCTCACCGGCCGGGTCGTCGTGGCGCAGCAGATGGAACGCGCGAGCGGCACCGGCGGCGATCACATCGATGAGTTCACCGAGGGTGCGTTCGTAGACGCGTATACCCGCGGTCGGCGCGGGCAGATGCCGCGAACTCCAGGCGTCGATCTCGGCGATCAGCGTCCGCCGGCGCGATTGCAGCCGGATTCCGGCGAGCCCCGCTTCGAGCCGATAGGACTCCGACAGGGCCGACGCGAGGCTGCACACCGGCCCGTCGGCGCGCCGGCCGCCGACCGCGTACAGCAACTCGGTGGCCGTGGGCAGGCACGATGTGCCCGAGCCGGGCTGTGGCCGCACGATCACCCCCTCCTCGGGGTGATGCGCGGCGGGCGCCGCACGGCGGTTGGGGAGCTTTCTACGCAGCCGTGGACCGACGAGCATCCAATTCCGGGCGCGCGATACAGCTGAACGTGCATTGGTGAGTCGTACTTTCGCGATGGATTCGGTGTGGCATGAACCGGCGGGGGTTCGAGGGAGATTCAGCGGCCGGCCCGTCGGGCTTCACCGGCATCGTGACTCTCCACCGCACAACATCTCGAACTCCGATCGGTGCCGAAATCCCCAGTGGCATCGCACGAACGAGGAAGCGCGTCGCGTGCCCGATCGGACCTGGCACTGCCATCGTAAGGCGACCCGGCGGTGTCGCCTATGGGCCGGCGTCATGAAACATCGGCGCGCTCTCGTGCTGCGCGCACAAACGGGATCGAGCCCCTGACCGGTCGGGCCCGGTCCGGCGCCGGCGGCCGGAAAAAATAGCGTATGACCATTCGTTTTATTTGCCGCCGTTCACGGGAAAGGGGGTAGGCAGTACGAGCCGAGGTCGGCGCCGCAGTGTCGCCGGACCCAGTGCGCCAACCGGTCGGGGGTCTCCAGGTGTGCCGCGTGGCCGGCGCCGGAGAGGACCCGCCACTCGATACCGAAGGCCGCGGCCAGATCGTGGACCGATCGGTGCCGGGCCGGGGATGAATACCGGCCCACGGTCAGCGTGATCCGGTCCGCCGACCGGCCCACCGGTCCGGGTTCGAACGCGCGGAACATCGCGAGTTCTCCGGCGACGGTGTCCCGCGAGGCGGTGGTGAGTGCCGGCGTCCAGCTCGGACCGTAGAGAGCCCCGCCGAATCCGGCCACCCCCTGCCGCCGGAACGCCCGGGCCACCTCGTCGAGCAAGCCCGGCGCCAGCGACCCCGCCGCCGGTTCGTGCAGCAGCGCCCCGGCGAATTCGACACCGCGGGCGGCCAGCTCCAGGCCCAGGGTCGCACCGCCGCTGACCCCCACCACCAGCGCCCCCGCGCACAGCGGCGCGAGGGCGGCGATCTCGGTGTCCATATCACCCGACTGCGGACGGTCGGGGGCATGGACTTCGACGGCCGGGCCGAGGGCGCCGATCGTGCCCGCCCACACCCGGCTGTCGGTGGCCACGCCGTGGATCAGGACGACTCTCATGCGGTGACGGACCGCTTCCCGAGGGCGGTCAGCAACTGCTCGGAGGTGGCGACCGCGCCGAAGATGCCGCCCTGCATGGTGACCATGCTCAAGGCCGCCTCGTGGTGTTTGCGTTCGGTGGCGCCGGTGCAGTCGGAGAGGATCAGGCATTCGTAGCCGCGGTCGTTGGCCTCGCGCATGGTGGTGTGCACGCAGACATCGGTGGTGATACCGGTGAGGATGATGTGGGTGATCCCCGCGCCGCGCAGCAGCAGGTCGAGATCGGTGGCGTAGAAGGCACCCTTGCCGGGCTTGTCGACAACCGGCTCCCCGGGGATCGGCGCGACCTCGGGCACGATCTCCCAGCCCGGTTCACCGCGCACCAGGATCCGCCCGCACGGGCCCACACTGCCGATCTCCGCGCCGACCTGCGCGGAACGCCAGCGCTTGTTGGCGGGGAGGTCGGAGAGATCGGGGCGGTGGCCTTCGCGGGTGTGGATCACCGTGAGACCGAGTTCGCGGGCGGCGGCCAGGACCCTGGCGGTGGGTTCCAGGCCGGCCCGGGTGAGGGACAGGTCATAGCCCATCCGATCGACGTAGCCGCCGGGCCCACAGAAATCGGTCTGCCAGTCGATGAGCAGCAGCGCGGTGCGCGCCGGGTCGATCGGGCCATCGAACGGCCAGGCGTAAGGGGTGGCATCCACAGTGGTCGTGGTCATGCGGTGAGCTCCTTGTCGCGTCGCGCGGTGACGGCCGCGCCGAGAGTGAGAATCAATGCGGCGGCGGCGAAACCGATGACGGCGTCCGACAGCCACGGGGCGAATCGATGGGTGAGCAGGGCAGCGACCGCACCGCCGGCCCAGGCGGTGAACGCCGGCAGGTGCCAGCGGGCGCGGCGGTCGCGCGGACCGAGACCGAACCGGGGCAGGACCAGCTGATCGAGGATGACCACGGCGCCGATCGGCGGCACGATAACACCTAGCAGGTTGAGCCACTGTTCGAAGTACGACCAGATACCCGCGACCGCCAGCACCACGCCGACCGCGCCCAGGATGAGGGTCAGCCGCCGCATCCGGCCGCCGGAGAGCTGGCTCCAGCCGACCGCGCCGTTGTAGAGGCAGTGCGCGCAGACCGAACCCAGGTTGATGAACACGAACGCCACGGCCAGCGGGACCAGCAGCCCGCCGTGGTCGACGAGGAGTCCGAGGAAGTTCCCGCCGTCGGCGGCGGGGTCGGCGCTGCCGCCCAGGGCGACCACGAGTCCGCCGATCACCAGGGCGATCGAATTACCCACCGGGAAGGCCGAGGCCGCGGCCAGGAAGGCTTCGCGGCCGTTGCGGGACCAGCGGGTGAAATCGGCGGTCATGGTGCCGGAGTCGATGAAGGAGGCGATGACCAGGGTGACCGCCGCGCCGAAACTTATCGCCGCCGCGCCGGCCTGTCCCTGGTACGAGGTGGGCGAGGAGCCGCCGTCGGCGACCGCGAGCCCGATCGCGACCAGCCCCAGCACGATGTACACCGGCGCCGCGATCATGCCGATCGCCGACAGCGCCCGGATACCGAGCAGGGTCACCGCGATGAAACCGAGCCCGGCGGCGAGCGCGGTGAACTGTTCGTGCCAGCCGAGGGTGTCGTGCAGTATCGCGCCGGCCATACCTGTCTGGAAGGCGAACCAGCCGATCACCACGGTCGCCAGGAAGGCCGAGGGAAGGAACGCCCCCGCCTTGCCGAAGGTCTCGGCGGCCGAGAGCGCGAAGTTCTTACCGGTTCGCCCGGCGAGCACGCTCAGCGCGCCGACGTAGAGCATCATGCAGATATTGCCCACCGCGATGGCGAGCAACCCGAGCCGGAAGCCGAGAGAGTAGACGATCAGTCCGCCGAAGATGGCGCAGGTCAGCACCATCGGAAAGCCGAACCAGACCGCGGAGACCGAGCCCAGGCCGCGCCGCCGGTCGGCGGGTACCGGCACGTTCTCGAACTCCTCGATCTCCCAGGTTTTCTCGGGTTCGGTCAGCGTCGTGGTGGTCATGGCGCATCGGTCCCTTCGGGGGTGGGGAGTTCGTAGATGACGGTGACGCTGCCGCCGCCCGGCGGACCCTGGTGCTCGGCGCCACCCGAGACGTAGACCGCGCCGTCACCTTTGAGCGCCGCCAGCAGGCCGCCGACGGCGCCGCGGGCATGCCGGGTGGCATTGATATCGGAGTCGGTGAGCATGGTGTGGCGCAGCCCGCGGATCGCACCGCTCGGATCGGCATCGGCCTTGGCGAAGATCTGCCGCACCGTGCCGCCGGCCGCCGCCACCTGCGCGAGCAACCGCTGCACCGAGGCCAGATCGATCGCGTCGGCCATCTCCCCGTGCAGCGCGCGCAACGGGTTGGCCGCGGTGGGGCTCTCGGCGACCACCAGTACATGGCAGTCGTCGAGTTCGGCGCCCGCGCTGGCGGAGGCCCGGGCCGACCAGACATCGGCTGCGCCGGCCAGGGCCCGCAGCGCGGTCGCCCGGTCGCATTCACCCAGCGCGACCGCGATACCCAGCGAACTCGCCGCCCGCGACCAGCCCATCGACGCGTAGGTGTCGGTGGCGACCGGAGCCCGGCCCGCGGCGTGCAGCGCGGTGATCTTGTCGGAGGTGAGCAGCGGACATTTCACCAGCACGAGATGGACATCGGCGGGGGTGGCACCGAGTTCGGCGAGCAGTTTGCCCACCGTATCGGTGACCGTATCGACCTGTTCCGCCCGGCCGATCTCTCCGGGATCCAGGACCCGGCTGCGGCGGGCCGCCGCGACCAGGCCGCGATCGAACCCGGCATGGCGCCGCTCGTCGCGGACGAACATGTTCACATGCGGGCTGAGCACCCCCTCGGTACCGCCGGAGAACACGGTGACCGCGGCCTCCGGGATCCGCGGCTCCCAGACGGCGGTGGCCAGGGTGCGGCTGAAATCGTTGACGCAGCCGTTGCCCTCGGTTTTGCCGATCACCGAGACGAGATCGTCGGTGCGGAAGCCGCTTTCGGTCAGTACCTCGAAGGGCCGGGTATCGCCGGGGTCTGTGGTGGGCACGGTCAGCAGGGCGATGCCGGTCATGCGGCGGCCTCCTTCGGGGTGCGGGCGGGGGTGAGGTGGTTGAAGACGAGGTTGAGGACGAACGCCACGATGACCGTGCTGGTGATCGCGCCACCGGCGATGATGCGGACCGAGGACGGAAGCCCCTCGTAGACCTCCGGCGCGACCACCGGGATCATGCCGATACCCATGGCCAGCGAGACCACCAGCAGGTTGTCGTTGCGCGAATAGTCGACCCGCGCCAGCGTGGCGATGCCGACCCCGGCGACGGTCGCGAACATGACCAGGCTCACCGACCCGATCACCGCACCCGGCAGATTGGCGACGACCTCGCCCATCTTGGGCACCAGCCCGAGCGCCACCAGCAGACCGCCCGCGACGGCGACCGCCCGGCGGCTCGACACCCCGGTCATCCGCACCAGACTCACGTTCTGCGCGAAGATCGTGTCCGGGAACGAGGTCAGGAAGCCGCCCAGCACCGCCGAAGCGCCGTCGGCGCCCAGGGCACGGGCGAGCCGGTTCGGTTCCAGCGGGCGGCCGAGATGGTCGGCGGTGGCCATGAGGTAGGCGGTGGATTCGGTGAAGATCACCAGCATCACCAGGCACATCGAGATGATTCCGGCGATCGGGAAGGTGGGGGTACCGAACAGGAACGGGTCGGGCAGGCCGAACCAGGCGGCGCTGCCGACGGCGCCGAAATCGGTGAGCGAGAGCGCGGCGGCCGCGACCGTGCCCAGTACCAGCGCGATCAGGATCGCGGACTGCGCGACGAGACCCCGGCCGTAACGCATCAGCACGACGATCATCACGACCACCCCGAGGGCCAGCGCCAGCGGCGCGCCACCCGCCGGCTCATCACCGAAGGTCATGGATACGGCCTTGCCGATCAGCGACAGCCCGATCATGGTGACCGCCGCGCCCCGCACCATAGGCGGGAAGAAGCGGACCAGTTTGGAGAACGGGATCGCGACCAGCATGCCGAAGATCCCCGCCGCGATCATGGCGCCGTACACGGCGGACAGCCCGTATTCCTCGCCGATCAGGATCATCGGCGTCACCGCGGTGAACGAGGCTCCCGCCACCACCGGCATCCGGGCCCCGAGCAGCTTCCCGATACCGAGGGCCTGGACGAGGGTGATGACCCCGGCGACCAGCAGGTCGGCGTTCACCAGGGTGGCGATGGTGGAGGTGTCCAGCCCCAGGGCCGCGCCGAAGACCAGCGGGACCGCGACGCAGCCGGTGTACATGACCAGCACATGCTGGATGCCGAAAAGTGACGCGCGCCAGAACGATAGGCGAGCGGGTGGAGCCAGCGGCGGCGACTGGGTCGGGGCAGCGTCTGTGGACATGGGACCTGGCCTCGGGCAGAAGAAATAAGCAACACCAGAATTTGTATACAAATACTGTTTCGCTGATGTTGCTCGAGGTTCCAGGGTTGTGAACTATGCAAGATCACGCGATGGTGGCATGATTCTTGTATACAAACCTTGTCATTCGTACCGATCGGTCTGCCATTCGGTACCCGAGGGAGAAAGCGGGGATCTGCGGTGAACCGGCCAGTTCCATCGGACCCCATCTCGGCCGCCTCCGGTCACCGGGCGATCACCCGGCCGGAGGCCCAGCGCTCGCCTCAGCCCGGTGTCGCCTCGGCGTCCATATCGGCGAGCAGCTCCTCGTCCCGCGCGATGTGCTCGTCCATCAGATAGCCCGCCTGCACGGGTGACCCGTTGAGGATCGCCTGCGCAATCGCCGCGTGATCACTCCACGAGATATGCGTGCGGCTCTCCAACCGCTGCCCGAAGATCCAGGACACCCGCTCCAGGATCTGCTCCAGCATGGCCCGCAACTGCTGATTACCCGACGCCTCGGCGACCAGGGTGTGGAACCGCAGGATCAGCGGCGGCAACTCCTCGTGGGCATGGCTGAGATCGGCCGAGCGGCCCAACTCCACCACCCGCGCCAGCTCCGCGGCCACCGGCCCGCCCTTCGCGCGCGCGGCCAGCTGCGCCGCCAGCACCTCGAGCCCCCGCCGGATCTGCACCAACTCCCGCGCCGCCGACCCCGACGGCGCCGATACGGTCGCCCCGCGATAGCGCACCAGCGTCACGAAGCCCTCGCTCTGCAACTGCGACAGCGCCTCGCGAACGGGGACCCGGGAGACCCCGAAACGCTCGGCCAGGTCCACCTCACGCAGCCGGTCGCCGGGGGAGAGCCGGCCGGCGAGGATGTCCTCGCGGACGGCGTCCGCGACGGCGGTGCCGGGGCCGGTGCGGGGGGTGGGCTGGGAGGTGGTCACGGTGGTGAGGGTAATCGGGGGTTCTGCTTCATCGCGGCGTGCGTGTCGGCGGGCATTCTTCTCCAGAGGCTGCCTTCCTGCCGCTGAAAAGTGGTTTCGCCATGTGATCGAATTGCCCGCATCAGCTTTCGACAGGGAGGAAAGAGCGCAGTTGTTCGATTCCATTGGCTTTCTCAGGCGCCTTCCGATTGCGGGCGCGGTCGTTTCCGGCGTCGCCATGGTGACGGTGTCGGCGGCAGCCGGTGCGGGCGTCGCGCAGGCGGAACCACCGGGATGGGCGAACTGCTCATCGGTCGCGGTCGGTAGTCGTGTCGACGTGGAATGCGTGAACACCGATGTGGGGCCGGCGACCGCCGGTATGGCCGGGCTGTGCACCGACCTGCGCATTCTTTACCGCGGGGAGGAGCGGATGCGCCCCGAATCGACCGTCCGATGGAGCGAGGAGTGCGGTCCCGGCGCTCACCCGATTCTGTGGAACGCCTGGGCCGAAACCGACTACCACGCGTCGTTGGACGACGACTGACGCGCACGTTATGCCGTCCATCGTGGCACTGATCGCCCACTGCTCAGGGCGCCGTTCATCCGCGGTTGCGCGCGCCCGGAACCGGCTGCCGACGATGGCTCTCGAACCACACCGCGCGACCCGAACGAGAGCGAACTCGAGGACCGCACATGTTCAACCACATTCCGAGGGCCGGGAGCCTTACCGGCCTCGCGCTGGTGCTCGCACTCGGGCTTCCGGCCGGACCGGCACACGCCGACCCCTTCCCGCCGGGAGTCAGCTGCTCCGGGACCACCTGCCGAAACGACACCGATCAGCATTACCTCGTCGAATCGCGGCAGGAATGCAAGGTCGTCGACGGGTATCTCGAATCATCGATCCCCTTCAACGTCATGCTGAAACCGCACGAGACTGTGCAGGTCACCGGCGTGGAGTGCAGCCCACTGATCTATGAGGACCGCCATGTTCCCAATCGTCATCACCAGATCCCCCGGGAACCGGTCGGCATCAGCTACGACAGGGCCGTGCCCTACGACCCGAACGCCAAACCACCCACCGGCTCGGCATTCTGATCCGGCCGCACCTCATCAGCCGGCACGACCACGTCCGGCCGGCCGGACCAGGATCGGGGTCATCCGGTGAAGGCGAGCAGTATGGCTGCGATCCCGAAAGGGATATCCAGCACCATGCAGAACTCCGTCAAGGACCGAGGGACCACATCGTTGCGGCGCCAATGGCGGTAATCCCACAGCGCGTGGGTTGCCAGTGCGATACCGGCCAGGGCCGAGCCCAGGCCCGGTGACACCAGAACCGCGATCACTGCTATCCCACCGAATCCGACCATGGCGAGGCCCTGGGCGGCGAGGACCGGCGCAGGAACCCTGCGGAGGACACCGATCCCGAGTAATAGAGCCGCGAAACCTGCAAGTCCCATCCACCATTGGATCCCGGCAATCTCGCTGAGGACCACGACTGTCGAGCCGCCCAGAATGGCCGCCCAAGCGGTCCACGGCCTACCGAACGCGGCAGCCACCAAGTAACAGCTGGCGGCAACGGCGACCGTGATGGCCACCGCCTCGGCGTCGACGCCGGTCACGATCTGGAATATCGCAGCTGCCAGTCCCAGCGCGATGGGCCAGTAGTCCAACACCGAGCGATGGATAGGAGCAGGGCCTGTCCGGATGCTTGTGTCACTCACGGCACTCTTCTTCTCGCGAGGGCTATGTCGGGCTGGAGTACTAGGAACGGAAATTGAAGTCCATACCGATATGCGTGTAGTAGACAAGGACCGCTGTGGCAAGCCAGCCTGCGCCGGAGATGAACAAGGCGATTCCACTGACTGCCATTGCCGGTCGATTACGGGTGTAGAAGACAAAGGGAACCAGTAGGCACGCTACCGCCGGTAGTGCGTACAACAGGCAGAGGGCAACGCTGAGAGCATGTTTCATCGGGCCTGTGCCGAAAAGCGGCTCCTGCTGCGGAGCCGTCGCGAATACATCGTATTGGAATGCAGCGACGGTACAGGCTGTCAGTACCAGGCCCATGGCGAATACGATCCACACGACCGGCCGCAGAAGAGCGAGTAAGTAGGAGTCGAATGCCTTGTTGCCGCTTTCATTTCGGCGCAGTTCCAGAAGGTCCGTTCCGCTACGCCGGAGAAAGACCGCGGCGGCTATCAGCAGCACCCCGAACAACAGGAGCGGTTCTCCGAACATGAAGTTCTTGAACCGCTCCGGTGCCTGCAACGGCCAGGTGAGGGTCATATGACCGCCGAGTACGGTGAGGATTCCGCCGAGAGCGGCGAACGAGAACGCCCAGCCGTCGAAGGTCGGCAGACTCTCTTGTCGGTACAGGTGATATCCGAGAGTGCAAAGCAGAATCATTCCGAGACCGGCTGCAAGACCCATGAGGGTTGTGTAAGTGATCACCATTGCTCCTGAGCCGACCAGCGCTCGAACAACTGCTCGGAGTTGGCCAATCGTAGTTTGGGCCCCGTGCACTGTCAATTGCTTCGTGGTAGCTCGACAAGTTGTGCGCCGACGGTATCGAGTTCGTGGGGTAGCGGGCAAACGCCTGGTAAGTGGCTGTGCAGAATGAATTCGACCTGAGCTTTGCCGCGACGTCGACGAGCGCGTATCCCGCTGCATGCACGGCTTTGAACGCCACGGGTCGCAGCCGGCGGTCGGCTCGAGGGTGCGCGGGTGTCCCGACGCGGAGGCGACTCAGCTGGTGGAGGCGGTGGCGAATGGGGTTCCGGTGGCCGCGACGGGCCGGTCGACCGGCCGGCGCCACAGGCCCTTCTTCTCCAGGATCGGCAGCACACCCTCGCCGAACCAGTACGCCTCCTCGACGTGCGGGTAGCCGGACAGGATGAAGTGGGTGAGACCCAGCCGCGAGTACTCGATGAGCCGTTCGGCGACCTCTTCGTGCGACCCGACCAGCGCGGTGCCCGCCCCGCCGCGGACCAGGCCGACGCCCGCCCACAGGTTGGGGGCGATCTCCAGGCGGTCGGTGCGGCCGCCGTGTAGTTCGAGCATGCGGCGCTGGCCCTCGGATTCGCTCTTCGCCAAATTGGACTGCACGCGCTCGATATCGGCCGGGTCGATGCCCTGGAGCAGGCGGTCGGCTTCGGCCCAGGCGGCCTCGGAGGTGTCGCGGGTGATGACGTGCAGGCGGATGCCGTAGTCGAGGGTGCGGTGGCGTTCGGCGGCGAGGCCGCGGATCCATTCCAGTTTCTTGCCGACCGCGACCAGCGGTTCACCCCAGGTCAGGTAGGTGTCGGCGTATTGGGCGGCGACGGGGCCCGCGGCGGCGGAGGAGCCGCCGAAGAAGACTGGGGGGACCGGGTCGGGGTGGTTGTTGAGCAGGGCGCCTCGGACCTGGAGGTGTGTGCCCTCGAAGCTGATCGGTTCCCGCGACTCCCACAGTTCGCGCACGATGTGCAGGAATTCGCCGGTGCGCTCGTAGCGCTGCTCCTTGTCCAGGAAATCACCGAACGCCTGCTGCTCGTGCGGTTCGCCGCCGGTGACCACGTTGAGCAGCAGCCGGCCCCGGGAATGCCGCTGATAGGTGCCGGCCATCTGGGCGGCCAGGGTCGGGCTCACCAGTCCGGGCCGGAAGGCCACCAGGAATTTCAGGGTCTCGGTGGTCTCCACCAGCATGGCGGTGGCCAGCCAGGCGTCCTCGCACCAGGCGCCGGTCGGGGTGAGTACCGCCTCGAAGCCGTTCTCCTCGGCGGCGCCCGCGATCTGGTTCAGGTAGCGCAGCGAGGCGGGGCGGTCGCCGGACATGGACGTGCCGTGACCACCGGCCATCAGACCGCGGGAATCGCCGTAGGTGGGTAGGAACCAGTGGAACGACAGACTCACCGGAAACCTCCTTCGAGGGGCTCTGGAGCGGACAGTGCGGTGGCCGAGCTCCTCGCCGGGCCGATCTGTGATCCTGACCGATCACGGGCGCGGTGTCGCCGGTTGGAATCGACGGGATTTTTTGCCGCGAGTGTTTCGAATCCGGCTGCGTGTAACCGGTGAGGGGGAGTGCGGGGTCGGTGATCGTGGATTGATGACTTCCACCGCACAACCTGTCTCCGATACCGATCTGGACGCGGTGTTCGCGCCGATCTACGCCGATATCGCGGCGGGCGCGGTCGAGCGCGAGATCGACCGCCGGCTCGCCCACGACGAAGTGCGCCGGTTACGCGCGGCGCGGTTCGGCGCGCTGCGGGTACCGGTCGAATACGGCGGGTACGGCGCGAGCGTGCGCCAGCTGTTCCGGCAGCTGATCGAGCTGGCCGCCGCCGAGTCGAATCTGCCGCAGGCGCTGCGTGTGCATTTCGTGTTCGCCGAGGACCAGTTGCTCGCCGAGGCGGGTCCGGCGCGCGCGGAGTGGTTGCGCAAGATTTCGCGGGGGACGCTGGTCGGGAATGCGATCACCGAACCCGGCGTGGGCGCGGTGGACCGGTATCGGACCCGGCTGACGCAGTCCGGGGACGGCTGGGTGCTCAACGGGACGAAGTACTACAGCACCGGATCGTTGTACGCCGACCACATTCTGGTCGCCGCGGACCGGGACGGGGAACGGGTCAGTGTGCTGGTGGACGCCGAGGCCGAGGGGGTGCGCCGGCACGACGACTGGGACGGTTTCGGGCAGCGGCTGACCGCCAGCGGTACCACCGAGTTCACCGACGTCGCCATTGCTCCGGACCGTATTCTGGGCCCCGGCTACGGGGACGCGGGCGCCACCTATTCGACCTCCTACCTGCAGTTGTTCCAGCTCGCCGTGCTGGCCGGTATCGCGCAGCGGGCCGAACGCGACACCCGCGAATGGGTGGCCGCGCGCCGCCGCGGCTACACCCATTCCGCGGCCGATCTACCCCGTCACGATCCGCTGGTGCAGCAGGTGATCGGCCGGTTGTCGGCGGCGGCGTTCGGTGCCCGCGCCAGTGTGCTGGCGGTCGCCGATGTGCTCGACGAGGTACTCGCCGCCGGAGCCACCGAAGAGCAGGGACTGATCGACGCCGAACTGGCGGCGGCCCAGGCGCAACTCGGGGTGATCGATACCGTGCTGGCCGCCACGACGCAGCTGTTCGAGGTGGGCGGCGCGTCCATCACCTCGGAGGGGCTGCGGCTGGACCGGCACTGGCGCAATGCGCGCACCATCTCGGTGCACAACCCGGCCATCCAGAAGGCCCGGGCCATCGGGGACCACCTGCTGAACGGCACCGCGCTGCCATTCGCCTGGAGCGCGGGGGAGCGTAAGCCGGAAGGGGCGGTGTGATGGCCCGGCGGATCCGGTTCAACGCCTTCGATATGAACTGTGTCGCCCACCAGTCTCCCGGACTGTGGCGGCATCCCGACGACCGGTCGCACCGGTACAAGGAGCTCGGCTACTGGACGGAGCTGGCCACGCTGCTGGAGCGCGGGCGGTTCGACGGCCTGTTCATCGCCGATGTGCTCGGCACCTACGACGTCTACGGCGGCGACGATCGCGCGGCGCTGCGCAACGGCGCCCAGATCCCGGTGGCCGATCCGCTGCTGCTGGTCTCGGCGATGGCGGCGGTGACCGAACATCTCGGCTTCGGGATCACCACCGGCACCGGGTTCGAACATCCGTATCCGTTCGCCCGCCGGTTGTCCACCCTGGACCATCTGACCGGCGGCCGGATCGGCTGGAATGTCGTCACCGGGTATCTGCCCTCGGCCGCACGGAATTTCGGGGCCGACGATCAGCTCGACCACGACCACCGCTACGACCAGGCAGACGAATATCTGGAAGTGCTCTACAAACTGTGGGAGGGGTCCTGGGAGGACGACGCGGTCGTCCGCGACCCGGAACGCAATATCTATGTCGATCCGGCGAAGGTGCACCATATCGGCCACTCCGGGCGGCATTACACGGTTCCCGGCGTGCACCTGTCCGAGCCGTCGCCGCAGCGGACGCCGGTGATCTTCCAGGCGGGTGCCTCGTCGCGCGGGGTGCGGTTCGCCGCCGAGAACGCCGAGGCGATCTTCGTCGCCGCCCCGTCGAAACGAGTACTCGCGCAGACGGTGTCCGGTATCCGGGCGGCGCTGGAGACGGCGGGCCGCGACCGCCACGCCGCCCGGATCTACGCGCTGGCCACCATCGTCACCGATGCCACCGACGACGCCGCACGCCGCAAACACGAGGAATACCTGTCCTATGCCAGTGTCGAGGGCGGACTGGTGTTCATGTCGGGCTGGATGGGGATCGACCTGTCCCGCTACGACCTCGACGACTCGATCGGCGAGGTGGAGAGCAACGCGATCCGCTCGGCGGTGGCGGCGTTCCAGGAGTTCGACGACGACGGCCGGGAATGGACGGTCCGCGATATCGGGCGCTGGGCCGGGATCGGCGGGATCGGACCGGTGTTCGTCGGCTCCGGCGCCACGGTGGCCGACCGGCTGCAGGAATGGGTGGACGACACCGATGTCGACGGGTTCAATCTCGCCTACGCCGTCACGCCCGGGACCTTCGAGGACATCGTCCGGTATGTGATCCCGGTGCTGACCGAACGTGGCGTCTACCCCACCGAGTACGTGCCGGGGACGCTGCGCAACGCGCTGTTCGAACGCGGGGACCGGCTCCCGCCCGAGCATCGGGGCGCACGCTATCGGCTGGGTGGGCCCGGTTCCACCGTGCTGCCGGACGAGGTGTCGCGCAACGTCGCCGGCGAACTGATCACCTAGTCCGTGGAGGCCGGACCCGCGCGGCACCCGCCGTGGTCTGTCCGAGCGTGAGCATCGCCTCGGCGACCTCGCCGACCGCCATATCGGGGATCGCACCGGCGGCCTCCTCGAGGACGAGCAGCCGTGCGCCGGGGATCTCGCGCGCGATCGCCTCGCCGTTGCCGACAGGGAAGAACCGGTCGCGCCGGCCGTGGACGACGAGCGTGGGGACCTCGATCTCGGGCAGGCGCTCGCGCCAGCGGGGTGTGCAGTCGAGCCTGGAAAACAGCATGGCCAGCTGGTTGGCCATCTGAACCGGGGGCGTGGTGCCGGGTGTGCGGTCCCAGATACGTGCCGCGAGTGTGCGCGCGGTGCCGGGGTCGTCGCCGCGGATCTCCGCACCGCCGGCGGCGAAATCCGCCACCGCCGCACGGTCGGCCCAGTCGGGCATCGGACGCGCGAACAGCCTGCGCATCGTCGCACGATCGTGGTCGGGGAGGTCGTCGTCGGGCGGACCAGGGGCGACCGCGCGGGTGCCGACGAGGGTGAGCGCCGAGAACGCGCCCGGATGGTCGAGCACGGCCACCTGGGCGACCATCCCGCCGACGCCGATCCCGGCGAGGTGCGCAGCCCCCCCGCCGAGCGCGTCGGCGAGTGCCGCCGCGTCGGCGGCGAGGTCGCGCAGGGTGTAGGCGGGTGCCTCCGGGTCCGTCGTCGTCGACTCCCCGCTGTCGCGCAGGTCGTAGCGCACCACACGGTGCCCGCCGGCGGCGAGGTGCTCGCAGAGCGCGTCGGGCCAGGAGAGCATCGTCGTCCCGCCCGCGAGCAGAACGAGGGGCGCGTCGTCGTCACCGAACGACTCGATGCCCAAGGTGATCCCATCGAGGTCGATAGTGGTCATTGGGGCGGCCGATCCGTTCCGGCGACGAACGCGCGGTCAGCGATGATTCGGGTCATAAAAGGGCAGACCCGGTCCGCTTCCCGAATTCATCGCCCACGCGTGAAAAGTGTGGCGAACGCGCATTCGGCCGCACGACGCATTCGCGGCCGGTGCGGGCTCACCACGCCGGACCGGCCGACCGGAACTCGGCCATGGACATACCGCGGCGCCGCCGGACGAGGTTGCGCAGCGTACCGCCGTTCAGATAGCCGACCTTCGCCGCCACGGTGTCCACCGTGAGAGCCGTCGTGCGCAACAGGTGCGCGGCCCGCTCGAGCCGGATATCGTCCACGAAATCGCGCGGTGATCTGCCGAGTTCGGCCTGGGTGGCGCGTTGCAGGCTGCGTTCGGTGACGCCGAGTTCGGCGGCGGCCCGGGAGATCCGGAATCCTTCCCCGATGTGTTCGCGGACCCATCGCTCGAAACCGGAGGTGAGCGAATGGCCGGCGGCGATCACCTCGGGGACGGCGAAGTTGGCCTGGGTCCGGCGGTTTCCGTCGGCCAGGTATCGGCCGGCGAGGTCGGCGAGCGCGGGACTGCGCGCGTGCACGAAGGACAGCGCCAGATCCAGATGTGACAGCGACGCGCCCGCCGTGGTCACCCGCTCGCCGCGGCACAGTGTCACGCTCTCGTCCAGCTCGACCTCGGGGTAGCGCCGCCGGAAGCTCGGGCCCAGCCACCAGCTGGTGGTCGCGCGGCACCCGTTCAATACTCCGGACTCGGCCAGGAGGAAGGTACCTGTACACGCGGCGCCGAGCCGGGCGCCGGCGGCGTGCATACCTCTGATCCGATCCAGCACGGCGGCGTTCTCGGGTGCGGAGACCAGTTGGATCAGGGCGTCGGCCTCGAGCGCGCTGACGGCGGGTATCAGGAGCAGATCGGGGTCGTCGGTGAGTTCGCCGAGCGGGACCGTGGGCACGGTGTGGCCGTGTCCGGAACGGATCTCGGTACCCAGCGAAGCGACGCGGACCCGCCACGGTTCCGGCGGTGCGTCGAGGGTCGTGCGCATCGCGTTCGCCGTGGCGAAGGTTTCGAGCAGGGCGGCGAAGCCGAAATCGGCGATACCGTCCACGACGAATAGGATGACGTCCATGTCGTGAATAGTACGAAAAATGTCGTTTCCGACACTCCTGTTCCGGATGAATCGGTCCTACGCTTTCGCGATGAAGAGACCGTACCGGCCCGGCCGGTCGGTTTACTCACCACCTCGACGTCCAGCGCGACACCCATCCCGGAGTGCACATGCCCGTCCTCGCCACCCGTGGCCCCCACCACATCCGCCTCACGGTCACCGATATCGATCGGTCCCGCGACTTCTACCGTGATGTGCTCGGGTTCGACATCGTCGCCGAATCCCCCGGACGCCCGGACGATCCGGCGGTGCGCACCGATCCGCACCGGCTGTACGGCGGCTGCGTCTTCCAGGCCGGTGCCCTACTGCTGGGGCTGCGCCCGGTCGCGCCCGCCGGGGATTCGTTCGACTCCGAGCGGGTCGGCCTGGACCATCTGAGCTTCGGTGTGGACTCCCGGCAGGACCTCGTCACCGCGGCCGCACGACTGGCGGCCGCGGGTATCGAGCACGGTGCGGTCATCGAGATGGACCAGTTCGGCATCGCGATCCTGTCGTTCGACGACCCCGACGGGATCCATCTCGAACTCACGGCTCCCCTGTGACGCCGGTGCTGCACGACCCGCGCGTCCGCCCGACAGTACTCGGCGCCTGCGATCGGCGGGTGGGCGCCGGAGCTGCGCCCGGGCGTGCCGCCGACCGGGAACCGTGGCGCGAGCTGTCCGGGGCCGAGTGCACGGTCGCGCTACTCGCCGCCGCGGGATGGACCGACCGGGCCATCGCCGCCCGCCGGGGCACCTCGGTGCGCACCACCGAGGCGCAATTGGCCTCCGTACTGCGCAAACTGGTGATCGGCTCGCGGTACGACATCGCCCCGTTCGTCCCCGACCACCTCGTCGCGCAGGTACGGCAGGAAGCCGAAGGCAGAACGCCGCGTCGCCGGCGCCTGCACCGCCGGGCGCAGGAGCGGGTCCGGCTGTAGAACCGCCGCGGCGTGGCGCCGATCAGGGCGCGGACAGCGACCGCACGAACACCTCGGCGACCGATTCGAGCCCCCGCCGGTCGGTCTCGTCGAACCGCGCGACGCGCGGACTGTCGAGATCGAGCACACCGACCAGCTCACCGGCGCCGATCAGCGGCACGACGATCTCCGACCGGCTGTCGGCGTCGCAGACGATATGGCCGGGGTAGGCGTGCACATCGGGGACCAGCTGGGTGCGGCGGGTGTGAGCGGCGGTACCGCACACACCCGCGCCGAGCGCGATCCGCACGCAGGCCGGTTTGCCCTGGAAGGGCCCGACGACGAGCTCGCGGCCGTCGTAGAAGTAGAAACCGGCCCAGTTCACCTCGGGCAGACTGTGGTAGATCAGCGCACTCAGATTGGCGGCGTTCGCGATCCGGTCGGCTTCACCGGACAGCAGGGCGGCGGCCTGCGCGGTGAGCTGCCGGTACCCCTCGGCGCGGTCGCCGGTCGGCGGGACGAGGTCGAAGGTCATGTACGGATGGTAGAGCGGCCCGGCCCGGGCCGTTTCCGCGGAAACCGTCGATGGTGTCACGAAAAGCGCTGCGATGCGGGGCTGTTCGGCATCAACTCGCGGTGAGTGTAATAGTGCAGCCCGGCCGCTGTGATCGTGACCATGGCGCTATGACAACACAGCACACCTCCCACCGTAAGGCCGCCGTGATCGGGGCCGGGCAGACCGGCGTGACCGCGGCGCTCGGCCTGCTCGACGCCGGGTTCGCGGTCACCGTCTACAGCGACAAGGACCAGCGTGACCTGCGCGACAAGGTGCCGGCCACCGGTACCGCCCTGATCTTCGGTGAGGCCCAGGCCGCCGAAGCGGCGCTCGGGCTGCCCACCTACCTCGACCGCGCACCACTGCACAGCGGCCTCACGGTCCGTGTCGCCGGGGGCGGTGAGGAACTGATCGCCTTCGACGGCGCGTTCGACGGGTTCCACGGTCTCGCCGTCGACACACGGCTCAAGGCCGACGAACGGCTCACCACCTTCCTGGAACGCGGCGGCCGGTTCGTCGTCGACCCGGTGACACCCGAACGGCTCGACCCGATCGCCGCCGACAACGACCTCACCCTGGTCGCGACCGGCCGGGGCGGGCTGTCCCAGCTGTTCGCGGTGGACGAGACCCGGACCGTGTACGACGCCCCCCAGCGCAGCCTGCTGACCGTGACCGTGACCGGTCTCCCGCACGACGAGTCGGCGTTCGCCCACCGCAGCCCGGCCGGCGGTGGCCGCAGCGGGTTCTCCATCGTCGCCGAGGAAGGCGAGGCATGGTGGGGCCCGTACCTGCACAAGGACGCCGGGCCTACCTGGGCGTTCCTGGGCTGGGCACGGCCGGGCGGCGACTGGGAGAAGCGGTTCGCGGCCGCCGATTCGGCCGAATCGGCGCACCGGATCGTCACCGACCTCTACCGCGACTACCTCGACTGGGACCTGCCGGAGGTGCTCGCCACGAAGGTCCTCTCCGAGGATCCACACTCGTGGTTGAAGGGTGCGGTGCGGCCGCTGTTCCGGCGCGGGGTCGGGCACACCGCGGGTGGGCATCCGGTGGCGGCGCTGGGCGATACCGCCGTGACCTACGACCCGATCGCCGGGCAGGGGGCGCAGAGCGGGCTCATCCAGGCACAGCGCCTGGTCGCCGCGGCAGCCACCCACGACGGCGCCTTCGACGATGCCTGGATCACCGCGCAGTACGAGGCATTCCTCGACGCCCGCGCCGAGGACGCCGCCAAGGTCACCCGGCTGTTCCTCAGCGACCCCGAGTTCGCCGAGATCGGCGGCCAGTTCTTCAGCGCGGCCGCGGCCGACCCTCGCTTCGCGTCGGCGCTCGTGGGCACACTGCACCGCCCGCAAGCGGCGCGCCCGGTGAACTCGGTGGCGGACGCGCACCAGCTCATCGCCCAGGTCACCGGGGAGGACGCGGCCGAGGTGCTGGGCCGGTTCCGGCCCGCCGGACGATTCAGCAGGTCGCGGTACAACGGAGCCGCAGCCACCGCCTGACCGGCCCCCCGACCCCGGCGACTCGGCGGCCCCTCGGTCGCCGGGCCGCCGGCCGCGAGCCCGAGTACCGGACACGGGTCGCCGGTACTCGGGTGCGGGTCCACGGGGCCGTCCCCGCCGCCGAGTACGCGCGCACCTGTGGGATAGGTTCCCGCCGATTCAAAACCTCGTCCGCCCACAACCGCGCTGGTGAACTGGACTCGCGCCGGTGCAGGGTTGCCGTGCCCGGCGTCCGGACCACAGATGCCGACGGCGAGCAACGGGAGCAGCGATCAGGCGATACCTCCGCTGTCGATGCGGCCTTCGCGGACCGCATGTACCAGCTCCAGGGAGGGGCGATACCTCCGCCTTCGCTGCGGCCTCCGCCGACGCATGAAACAGCCCGAGGAGGGCCACCGTGAGGCGATACCTCCGCCTTCGCTGCGGCCTACCTCCGCCTTCGCTGCGGCCTCCGCCGACGCATGAAACAGCCCGAGGAGGCTCCTTTGAGTACTGAGAAGATCAGCGACCAGGTCCGGTTCGCCTATTGGGTCCCCAATGTCAGCGGCGGTCTGGTGACCAGTGAGATCGAACAGCGCACCGGCTGGGATTTCGAGTACAACAAGAAACTCGCCCAGACGGCCGAACGCAACGGTTTCGACTACGCGCTCTCCCAGGTCCGCTACACCGCCTCCTACGGCGCCGAGTACCAGCACGAATCCACATCGTTCAGTCTGGCGCTGCTCGGCGCCACCGAACGGCTGAAGGTGATCGCCGCGGTCCACCCCGGTCTGTGGCATCCCGCCGTCCTCGCCAAATTCGGTGCCACCGCCGACCATCTGTCGGGCGGGCGGTTCGCCATCAATGTGGTCTCGGGCTGGTTCGCGGGCGAGTTCACCGCACTCGGTGAGCCGTGGCTCGAACACGACGAGCGCTACCGGCGCAGCGCGGAGTTCCTCGAAGTGATCCGCAAGATCTGGACCGAGGACAACGTGAACTACGGCGGCGACTTCTACCGCATCCGCGATTTCACGCTCAAGCCCAAACCGCTCAACACCCCCGAACGCCCGAACCCCGAACTGTTCCAGGGCGGTAACTCCAGCGCGGCCCGCCGCAACGGCGGACGCCACGCGGACTGGTACTTCTCCAACGGCAAGGACTTCGACGGCGTCACCGAGCAGCTCGACGATCTGCGGGCGGTAGCCCGCGCCCACGACCGCGAAGTGAAGTTCGGGCTGAACGGATTCATCATCGCCCGCGATACCGAGCGCGAGGCCCACGACACCCTCCGCGAGATCATCGACAAGGCCGACAAGCCCGCGGTCGAGGGTTTCCGGGACGCCGTACAGCAGGCCGGCGCCGCCACCCGGGACGGCAAGGGAATGTGGGCGGATTCGAGTTTCGAGGATCTGGTCCAGTACAACGACGGGTTCCGGACCAAGCTGATCGGGACACCCGAACAGGTCGCCGACCGGATCGTCGCCTACCGCGAACTGGGCGTGGACCTGATCCTGGGCGGATTCCTGCACTTCCAGGAGGAGATCGAGTACTTCGGAGCCAAAGTGCTGCCGCTGGTCCGCGAACTGGAGGCCGCGCGACGTCCCGCGGCGGTGGCGGGGCGATGACCGCCGTCGGGGCCGCCCGGATCGCCTCGGCCGAGCAGGCGCGCGCCGTCGCCGCGGAACTGGCGGCCGAATTCGCGGTGGGCGCCGCGGACCGCGACCGGGAACGCGCCCTGCCCTTCGCCGAAGTGCGCAAACTCGCGGCCGCCGGGCTGCTGGCGGTGACCGTGCCCGCGGACCTGGGCGGCGCCGATCTGCCGCCCGGCGAGGTCGCGGAGGTGGTGCGGCTGCTCGCGGTCGCCGATCCGAATATCGCGCAGGTTCCGCACAGTCACTTCGTCTATGTGAACCTGCTGAAACTGGCCGGGTCCGCCGACCAGCAGCGGCGCTACCTGGGTGGCGTCCTGGACGGCGCCCGGATCGCGAACGCCCAGTCCGAACGCGGCGGCGCGACCGTCGCCGATATCGCCACCACCGCGCGCCCGCTCGCGGGCGGGCAGCAGTTCCGGATCGACGGGGTCAAGTACTACTGCACCGGTTCCCTGTTCGCCGACTTCCTGGCCGTTCTCACCAGGCTGGACGATCCCGAGGGTGCTGCCGGGCTGCCGGGCGGCCAGTACGTCGCGTTCCTGCCCGCCGACACTCCGGGCGTGCGGATCGTCGACGACTGGAACGGATTCGGTCAGCGCACCACCGGCAGCGGCACGGTGTCGTTCGAGAACGTGGTGGTCGAGCGCGATCAGCTGGTGGCCCGGACCGCCGCGGTGGACCGGCCCACCGCCTACGGCGCCTCCGCGCAGCTGCTGCACGCGGCGATCGACGCGGGTATCGCCCGCGGTGCGCTCGCCGCCGCTGCCGGCTTCGCCCGGGAGAAGAGCCGGCCCTGGTTCGAGGCGCAGGTGAGCCGGGCGATCGACGATCCGCTGCTCATCCAGCGGTTCGGCGAACTGGCCGTCGCGGTCGCCGCCGCCGAGGCCGGGCTGGCGGCCGCCGGTGCGGCGGTGGACGCCGCGCTGGAGGCGCCGGGACGGGTCGCCGAGGCCTCGCTCGCCGTCGCCACGGCCAAGATCCTGGCCGACCGCGCGGCCACCGAGGTGTCCAGTGCCCTGTTCGAGGTGAGCGGTACCCGCAGCGCGGCCGACGACCTCAACCTGCACCATTACTGGCGCAATGCCCGGACCCACACCCTGCACGACCCGGTCCGCTGGAAATACCAGCACCTCGGCAGAGCCCTGCTGCACGGCACTCCGCCGCCGCTGCACGGTGTGATCTAGCCGGACGCCGGCCCGGCGGGACAGTGCTCCCCCGCCGGGGCGGCCGATGGTGGCCGAATGTGGGTCGGCCACCATCCTCGTCCGGTCGGGAAGGGAGCGGCGGCGGTGCTATCGCGCGATCGTCCGGCGGTGCCGGCCGGTCAGCGGGACGCCGTCGCGCCCTCCGGATGCACCGGATGTTTCCCCTCCGCGAACTCCTCCACGATCTTCGCGCAGAACGCGGGCAGGTCGCCGGGGTTGCGGCTGGACACCAGGCCGCGGTCGTTCACCACTTCCTCGTCGACGACATTGCCGCCGGCATTGCGGATATCGGTCCGGACGCTCGGATAGGACGTGAGGGTGCGGCCCCGCACCACATCGGCCTCCACCAGCGTCCACGGGCCGTGGCAGATGACGCCGACCGGTTTACCGGTGGCGAAGAAATTCCGGACGAAGGCCACCGCCGACTCGTCTTGCCGGAGTTTGTCGGGGTTGGTGGTACCGCCCGGCAGGATCAGCGCGTCGAATTCGTCGGGGCTGCATTCGCCGACGACCCGGTCCACCTCGAAGGTGTCGCCCTTCTCCACATCGTGGTTCATGGCCTGGATCTGCCCGGGTTTCAGCGATAGCAGCGCGGTGCTCGCCCCGGCGTCCTCGACCGCGGAGCGTGGCTGCACGAGCTCCACTTGCTCCACCCCGTCGGCGGCGAGAACAGCGACTCGTCGCCCTGTCAGATTGTGCTGCCGGCCCATGCCTGCTCCTTCCGTATGCGCGGATTGCGGTCTGTCCCGCGGCCTACCCGGGCCCATGGCGGCGAAACGTGGCGCCCACTCCCGTCCAGTGGGATCGCGCACACCCGGACCGGTGGCTGATTCGAGCGCGGACGACCGGGTAGTCGGCCCGTGTCCGGCGAACGAGAAGAAAGGCATTCGACGATGAACGTCCCTATCAAGAGCACCCTCGACCCGGAACAGCAACACGTCACCGGTGAGGCCTTGCGCGCCACTGTCGTCGACCTCATCGATTTATCGCTGATCGCCAAGCAGGCCCACTGGAACGTCCTCGGCCGTAATTTCCGCTCCGTCCACCTCGCGCTGGACGAGCTGGTGACCGCGGCCCGTGAGTTCACCGACGACGCCGCCGAACGCGCGACCTCCATCGGGGTCAGCCCGGACGGCCGTGCCGCGACCGTCGCCAAGGAGGCCGGCGGTCTCGAGTTCCCCGACGGCTGGCAGCAGGACACCGATGTCATCGATGCCATCGTCAAGAACCTGAGCAAGGTCATCGGCCGCCTGCGTGAGCGCATCGATATCACCGAGAAAGCAGATCCGGTGACCCAGGATCTGTTCATCGCGATCGCGGCGCGGCTCGAACAGTTGCACTGGATGTGGCAGGCTCAGCTCGCCTCCGCCTGATACGTCGTACCGCGCTCTTGCGCCCCGGCGGCACCGTGCCGAGTCGGGCGGGGAGCACCGCCCGGTCGCGCCACGATCGGGCGGGAGGACGAGGAGGAGTGCGCGTGGTTCAGGTTTCCGGGTCGCCGTACGGGCTGAGTACCGGCCCGGACGGCGCCCTGTGGTTCACCATGGCAGCCGAGGGTGCCCTCGGCCGATATCTCGACGGTGAGGTCCGGACCTTCCCGCTCGACCCCTCCGACGGACAGCCGACGGTGATCGTGCCGGGACCCGGCGACGCCATGTGGTTCACCGAGTTCCGCGGTGACCGGATCGGTCGCATCGCTGGGGAAGGTGATGCGACCTGGTTCCCGGCGCGATCTCCGTACGGCATCACCGCGGGTCCCGACGGCGCCGTATGGTTCACCGAATTGCAGACCGACGCCATCGGGCGGCTGACCGTGGACGGCGAGCTGACCCGGTTCGCCGTGTCGGGTATGCCCTCGATGATCACCACCGGCCCGGACGGGGCGCTGTGGTACACCCTCAATCAGGGCAATGCGATCGGCCGGATCGAGCCCGGCGACGGCGCCACGGCCGTGTACCCGCTGCCGACCGAAGGTGCCATGCCGGTCGGTATCACCGCGGGCCCCGACGACGCGCTGTGGTTCGTCGAGATCGGGGGCGGACAGGTCGGCCGGATCGGGACCGACGGCACGATCACCGAGTTCCCGCTCCCGGATCGCGCGGCCCGGCCCCATGCCATCGTCACGGGCCCGGACGGGGCGCTGTGGTTCACCGAATGGGCGGCGACGCGGCTCGGCCGCATCACCACCGACGGCGCGATCACCGAAACCGAACTGCCCGGTGCCGAACCGCACGGGGTGGCGGTCGGACCGGACGGTGCGCTGTGGGTGGCCATGGAATCGGGCAGTCTCGAGCGCATCGTGGTGTGACGGAACCTCTCGCTCGGCGCGATGACCGTCACGCCGAGCGAGGATCGGGGCTCAGTCGGCCACCGCAGGTCCCGCGATCTCGCGCAGCCCGCCGTCGCTCAACCGCAGCCAGCGCTGCACTCCGATCTCGGCGAGGAACCGTTCGTCGTGGCTGACGACCACGAACGCGCCCCGGTAGGCCTCGAGCGCGCTTTCGAGCTGCCCGACACTGACCAGGTCGAGGTTGTTGGTCGGTTCGTCCAGCAGCAGCAACTGCGGTGCCGGCTCCGCGAACAGCACGCAGGCCAGGGTGGCGCGCAGCCGTTCACCGCCGGAGAGCGCGCCCACCGGCAGATCGACACGGGAACCACGGAACAGGAACCGCGCCAACAGATTCAGCCGCTGCGGTGTGGGCAGGTTCGGGGCGAACGCGGCCAGATTCTCGGCGACGGTGCGCTCGAGGTCGAGCAGGTCCAGCCGCTGCGACAGATAGGCGACCCGGCCCTCGGCCCGGACGATCGAACCGCTTTCCGGCGCCAGATCGCCGTGCACGATTCGCAGCAGGGTGGATTTACCGGCACCGTTCGGCCCGGTCAGCGCGATCCGTTCGGGCCCGCGGATCGTCAGATCCGCGCCGTCGCCGGCGAAGACCTCCTGTTCGCCGAAGCGGTAGCGGATCCCTTCCCCGGCGAATACGGTGCGCCCGGCCGGGACATCGGTGTCCGGTAGCTGCAGGGAGATCCGCTGCTCCGGGCGCAGCGCGCGCTCGGCCGAATCGAGCCGGTTCTTCGCGGCGTCGACTCGGGCGGCATGGGTTTCGTTCGCCCGCCCCGCCGATTCCTGCGCATTGCGTTTCATGGTGCCGGCGAAGATTTTCGGCAGCCCTGCGTTACCCAGATTCCGGGCCGCGTTGCTAGCCCGCCGGGCGGCGCGCTCCCGGGCCTGCTGGAGTTCCCGCTTCTCCCGCTTGACCTCCTGTTCGGCATTGCGGATGTTCTTCTCCGCGACCTCGCGCTCGGCGCGGATCGACTCCTCGTATTCGGTGAAATTGCCGCCGTAGAAGCGGATCTCCCCGGCGTGCAGTTCGGCGATGCGGTCCATCCGGTCCAGCAGGGCCCGGTCGTGGCTCACCAGCAACAGACAGCCTTTCCATTCGGACAGCAGATCGTAGAGCCGATGCCGGGCTTCGAGATCCAAGTTGTTCGTCGGCTCGTCGAGCAGCAGTACATCGGGTCGCCGCAGCAACTGGGCCGCCAGACCCAGCGACACCACCTGGCCGCCGCTGAGGGTGCGCAACCGCCGATTCAGCGTCAGTTCGCCCAGACCGAGGCGTTCCAGCTGGGCCCGGGTGCGTTCCTCGATATCCCAGTCGGTGCCGATGGTGGTGAAATGCTCTTCGGCGGTGTCACCGGACTCGACGGCGTTCAGCGCGTCCAGGATCGGTGCGATACCCAGGGTTTCGGCGACCGTCATCTCGCCGGTGAGCGGCAGGGTCTGCGGAAGGTAACCGAGTACGCCGTCGACGGACACGCCCCCGGCAGTGGGTTTCAGCTCACCCGCGAGCAAGCGGAGCAGCGTGCTCTTACCCGCACCGTTGGGCGCGACCAGACCGGTGCGGCCGCCGGGCACGCTGAAGGACAGATCCGTGAACACCGCGGTGTCGTCCGGCCAGGAGAACGACAGGTTCGAACAGACGATGAATGATTCGGACATGTAGGAGAGACCTCGGTTGTCGTTCGGGCGCGTCACGCTGCCCCGAAAAGGAAAAGTGAACGACGGAACGGCCACTACAGCGGCGCCCGATGCGCCCTACTGGTGGCCGTCAGAGCCGGGTGGCTCCGGAGATGTCGAGTTCACCAACCATGATCGATCTCTCTGTGGTCGAGGATTCCCTGTTCACGATAGCAGTCCGCGCACCGGCGGCCGGTGCGGCCGGTAGGCACGGCGCCGGGATCGGCCGGTCGGGACGCGGACGAAACCGAACCGTTTCAGGCGCGTGGTGCGGGACGAGGCTCGATAGCGCCGGGGGCGGGAGGTACGTTGCACTGTATTCCACAGCGCTGCTCACCCGGCGCGGTTCCGCCCTGGTCCTCGCAACCGGCGGTCTGACAGTTGGGGTCGCGGGTGTTCGGATCCATCGCCACTGGCTCGGAGTAGTACGACCACGCGAAGGCGCCGGAATTCGAGATGGCGGAGCAGTGGGCCGTGGTGCTGTCGGCGAGATGTCCGACCTCGCCGGGTTCCGCGCAGTAACCGTGCAGTTCCACCTGTGGATTCGGGCCGTCGGCTATCTGGGACGCCGGGGTCCCCGGGGCAGCGGCCGCCGGAGCGGCGACTGCGAAGAAAAGGGCGAAGGCCCCGACGATCGCGCCGAGAAGTCGAGGGCCCCGGCCACGCGCTCGTGGACTCATGGTTCGCTTCCGTTCTGTCGCGTCCCCCGCTCATGCGATCTGTTCGATCGTATCCATCACCGCAGGTGGGCGGCAATGGTAGTGGTGGGCGCCGCGGGGCCGGGAAAACGCGGTTGGAGCCGGAATCGTGCTGCGACCGTAATCGGGCCGGCCGCGTTCGGCCGTATGTGCCGGAGCCAATGGCCCTACCACCACCCGCCGGGCGGATGCGGTGGCCGACCGTCGCCGTGGAACATCGGCCGTGGCCTCCGACGCGTGCCGAGATCTCGATTCGGGCACAGAGGCCGGCGCCCGGATACCGACTCCGTCTACGCGCGGCCGAGCGCCGCCCCATCGGCCCGACGCCGGGAGCCGCCCGCCGTCGGGCCCGGTGGAGACCTCAACTGCCACGGCCGGCCGATCCGGAGGTCGAGGAGGCGGTTTCCCCTACTTCCGCCAGGTCACCGCCGGATGTCATGGGTTCGGCCGTGCCGGAGTGGTCGGTCCCGGCCCGGGCGAGGCGGGCCAGGGCAACGGCCGAGAGGGCTCCGATCAGGGACAGCCCGATCCAGACCAGCACCTCGGCATCCGCCGCCCGCGCGGCGCCGAATACGGCGCCGGTCGCGAGATTGCCGATCAGGATGCCGATCCCGACCACACTGTTGTAGAAGCCGTAGTAGGTGCCCACCAGGCGGTCCCCGGCCAGCGTGACGACCGTGTCCATCTCGAACGGGAACACCGCCGCGGTCCCGACGGCCAACAGGGCTGTCGAGGCCAGCAGGGCGGCCACCGCGGCCCAGGTGCCGAATCGCGACGGGACGGGAACCAGGGCGAGCGGTAGGAAGGCGCCGGCCAGGATCGTCATCCCCGCGACCAGGGCGCGTCCGGTGCCCCAGCGCTTTCTGAACCAGGCGGTGATCCGCAACTGGCCGGCCACCGCGATCACCCCGGAGATCACGAACAGCGCGGAAACCAGTAGCTGCGCGCCGTCTCCGGCGATCATTTCCGCCTGCAGCGGCAGCGCGAGATACATCTGGAAGGACAGGATGTAGGAGCCGATCATCGCCACGGAGAACGCCATGAACCGCCGGTTGCGCAGCACACCCGCCCATGCCGTCCGCACCGGAACCCGGGTGTGTGCGGGGAGTTCGGGTCCGGCGGGCAGCGCCAGCAGCTGGGCCACGGTCAGCACGGCGAACACCAGGGCGGCCGTGGCCGCGACGACCCGGAAATCGAGTGTCAGCAGTGCGACTCCGACCAGTGGGCCCGCGAGGATTCCGGCCTGATAGAAGATGTTGAACAGCGCGAAGGCCTCCACCCGGCGCGACCCGGATTCGGCGGCGAGGTAGGCGCGGACCGCCGGATTGAACAGTGCCCCGGCGAATCCGGTGGCGGCCGAGGCGATCAGCAGCGCGGGCAGGCCGGTGGCGAACACCAGCAGTGCGAAACCGCCCGTGCGCAGCAGACACCCGGCCACGATCAGCGGTTTGTACCCCAGCCGGTCGGCCAGGGTTCCGCCGATCAGGAACATGCCCTGCTGGGAGAAATTACGCACCCCCAGCACGAGTCCCACGGCCCACGCGGCGAGCCCGAGGGGACCCGCCAGATATCCGGCCAGGAACGGCATCAGCATGTAGAAGCCGAGGTTGATACCGAACTGGTTGATCATCAGCAGCCGCACCGGGGTATCGAAGCTGCGGAAGGTGGTGAGAGTGTTCATGCGCGGACGCCTCCGAAAGCGGTGCGTCCGCGCGGATCCACCACGCTCGCGCAGCGGGTCCAGGACCGGAACTCCGACTCGAACGCGGAGGACACCGTGGCCGGCCCGGTCGGTGGGGCCACGCCGAGCAGACCGTGTGCGCGGCAGTACTCGTCGCTGAACACAGTGTCGAAATAGCGTTGCGGACCATCCGGGAAGATCGCGGCGACCTGGACGTCCGCATCGAACTGTCCGGCTGCCCAGCCCGCGACCAGCGCCACCGCGCCGACACTCCAGCCGCCGGTGGCGTGATGGGTGGTGGCCAGGGTCCGGCAGGCCCACACCGCTTCGGCCGGGGCGACCCAGTGGACTTCGTCGAACGCGGCGTAGTCGACATTGGCGGGATAGATGCTGGATCCGAGTCCGCGCATGAGCCGCGGTCCTGCCGGTTGCCCGAAGATGGTGGAGGAGACGGTGTCCACGCCGATGAGTTTCAGGTTCGGGTCGAACCGGCGCAGCACCCGCGCCACTCCGGCGGAATGACCGCCGGTGCCCACCGCGCAGACGAGTACGTCCACGCCACCCAGCTGTTCGATCAGTTCCACGCCCAGCGATTCGTACCCGGCCACATTGTCGGGATTGTTGTACTGGTCCGGGCACCACGCCGAAGGCTCCGCGGCCAGTATCCGCGCCACTCGGTCGCGGCGGGCCTGCTGCCAGCCGCCGACCGGGTCCGGCGCGGGCACCACATCGACGGTGGCGCCGTAGGCCGTCAGCAACTGTTCCACGATCGGCTCCAGACCGGGGTCGGTGACCAGAGTGACCGGGTGGTGGTAGGCCACTCCGGCCAGTGCCAGACCCAGCCCCAGGGTGCCGCTGGTGGATTCGACGATCCGCGCACCCGGCGTGAGATCGCCGTGCTCCCGGGCGCGCCGCACCATGTGCAGGGCGGGCCGGTCCTTCATCCCGCCGGGATTGCTGCCCTCGAGTTTGGCCCAGAATCCGTGCCCGGCGGGAGCGAGCGGGGCGCCCACCCACAGCACCGGCGTGTTCCCGACGAGGGCCGGAGGCGTCAGGGCGGTGCCGGGCGTCGAAACGGTTCCGGCGGCGGTCGGCTCCGCCCGTTCGGGCAGGACCACGTTGTTCATGACTGTCGCTTTCTGTATCGGGTCCCCGCGGACCCGGAGGCGGATGGTCGGCAGCGGACTCCGGCCCCATCGGGGCCGTCCGGGCGCGGCCGATCAGCGCCGGGCGATACAGAAGCGGGTGAGGATCTCGCGGCCACCGGCGGCGAGCGCACCGGCCGGGGGTCCCCGGATCCAGCGTCCGGCGGTGGGGGCGAGCGAGCGCACGATCGCCGTGGTGAGCGTCAGCGTCACCAACAGAACGAGGAGGAAAGGATCGGGGACCCGCGCGGGCAGCACCACCTGGGATACGCAGTGGATGGCGTGGGCTGTGCAGTGGCTCCCGGCCGGAGCGCCGGTGCGGTCGTGGTGACCGGCCGCGATCACGGCCTCGTGCGCTCGGGCGTGCGCTGTCGCCGCGGGGACGAGATCGCAGTGCAGCAGGGGCGACAGCAATGCCACCGCCGCCAGGATGATCATGATCGTCGCGCCGCGGGGCCTGGGGTCGCGCCCGGACGCCGCGGTGGCGGTGCGCGTCATGATCGTCATCGGCCACCTTCCTTCCCGAGCGTCGCGTCACGACCGGCTCCGTGCCGGTCGTGGCTACTCTACCCCCGTTGGGTACATGGACCGGGTGCGCGCCACGGCGGGTCGGTCTCGGATATGTTTCGCGACAGTACTTTCGGAAAGAGGGGGACCCGGGGGCGGGGTGGCTGCGGAGGGGAGTGTGCCATCGTCCGGTGGCGGCGGCGGTCGGCTCCGGCGGCCCACCGCTCAGGGCGGTGCGAAGGAGCGCCGGGGTGGGGAGAGGTGCACGAGGGGGACTTGAACCCCTCAGTGCGGCAGCTCCATCAATTGGTGCATTATTGAACAGTATGGACGATCATCATCGCTGTTCAGCGATGTTTATATCTAACCCGTGACCATTAACACCCCTTTGGTGGACATCTGCTGGGTTGTGCTTTTCGATGTTCGCTCAGGTCTCTGCTTCGTTGTTCCCCTTCGGGAGGAAGGACAGGCAGGCAACGCGAGGATGAATCACTCCAACGCCCGATCCCCGGCCACCGAGACAGTATGGTTTCGTCGTGACCGAAGCCTCAGCCTTGCCCGACACCGGGGCGGCCTACGACGCCGTCGCTTCCCTCTACGCCGAGCTTTTCAGTGACATGCTCGACGCCCTACCGCTGGAGCGTGCACTGCTTGCCGCGTTCGCTGAACTCGTGCAGGCGAACAGCGACGGACCGGTCGCCGATATCGGATGTGGCCCTGGTCAGGTCACAGCACACCTGCACGCCCTCGGGTTGGGTGCGTTCGGCATCGACCTTTCCCCCGCGATGATCACCTTGGCCCGGCAGGCGTATCCGGATCTGCGGTTCGAGCAGCAATCAATGACCGCTCTGGACCTCCCCGATGCAGGACTCGGCGGCATCCTCGCGTTCTACTCGACCATCCACATCCAACCGGAGCAGCTGCCGGTGGTGTTCGACGAGTTCGAAAGAGCGCTCGCCCCAGGCGGCTATCTGTTGCTCGGGTTCTTCACTGGCGCCGATCCACAACCGCAAGAGTTTGACCACAAGGTCGCGCCGGCCTATCGATGGTCGCCCGACAGTCTCGCGGAACTGCTGGCCGCGGCCGGGTTCGTCGAGGTCGGCCGTCTGCTTCGTGAGCCGCACGAGGGCGAACGGGGCCAACAGGGCCAGCTGCTGGTTCGCAAGCCACCGAAGTCGTGACCGCTGCCCGGCAAGCGAGGCAGAGAGGTCGCTACGCGGGTGTTCGCCCAAGAGGCGCGGGCCGCGCAGCTTTTCTGACCGGACTGCCATCCGGTCGCCCGACCGAGTCGGACGGGGAGAGTTGGGCGATCCCGTATCACCCGTTCATAAATTGATACATCTCTGGACAACAGCACGGGCAATCATCGCAGTTCATCGCGATGGTTCTGGCGTTCAGCTGTCAGTGAATGACCTTTTTGTGAACGTCGCTCTGCGACGATAGGGCAATTCCTCGGGCTCAGCGGCCCCGAACTGGTGGGCATTCTGTTGTGCGCCTACCACGGCGACGCAGTGGAACACCGCCACCGGTACGCGATGTTGCCCCAGAACCCGTGCGAGACAACAGCTGGGACACCGCCGGCCGGCGCCTGATGGACACCATCTTCGCCGTCCTGGCCGGTTGCGGCGTCACCGGCGCAGACGCGGTGCAGTGCAGGATGCGGCGGGGACTCTGCGAGGTGGCGTGGTCCGGCTGCGGGGTTCATGGGCAGCCCGGTGCTGCTGTTCGGTTCTCGCCGCGGGAGTGAGATAGGTGGGTGTCGAAGAAGGTGGCAAGTGTGTGGTGTTGAACAGCGAGGCTGTGGGCGGGATCGACGGCGCCGACGAATGCTGCTGCGGCGCCGCCCAGCTGGGGGAGCA
>NZ_JOAJ01000016.1 GCF_000720425.1 Nocardia rhamnosiphila NBRC 108938
TCGACCGCGGCCAGATCGGTGATGCGCCGCGGGCCGGTCCGGTCCAGGGTGGCCAGGGTGGCGGCGGACGTCAAGCTCATGTCCCGAGGCAGGCGTCTCACGGCGCTGGTGGCCAGGCCATAGAGGACTGTTCCGATGGCGGTGGACGCGCCAGGAGCGGCATCGTGACGACTCACGCCGGAAGCATAACAGTTTTATATTCATAGTCTATGTAAATGCATTCCACGATCCCGGCGCCTGCAAGTGTCCGAATTGCACGGCGAGTGACCCGCTCGCAAAATGATGTATTCCTGGACGCTTTCGGCGCGATCATCGCTGGTGGGCGATGGATCCCAATAAGAAGTTGTCCATCGAAGACCTGTTTGTGAACGCTACATCCACGGCCTCGTCACCCATACGATCGGAGAGGTGGCGGCCCCGCGAGTGCGGCCAGCCCGCGATCTGCTCGCGAACCCCTTGAGCTCCGCGGCGGTGCCGGCGCATGGGGTGAGGACTCGGGCGTAGCCGAGTTCGAGTCTGCCGGTCGGGTGTGCTGGTGTGCTCGCCATTCCCGGAACACGCCCTCAAACGCGGCCTCCTCTACGCGCACGAGGGAACGATCCGTGCTCGCCACCTCGAGACCCAGACCGAACAAGCCTGGTGCCTCACTCTCGCCACCAACTCGGTGATCGCCTGGACGACCGAGTATTTCGGGATCGCGGTCGAGCAGCTGCGCCGGTCCGGGCACTGCATCGATGACGAGGTGCTGGCCCACATCTCCCGGGCGCACACCGAGAACATCAATTTCTTCGGCACCACCGAGGTCGACATCGACGCCGAACTGGCCGCGCTCGGGCCGACCGGTTACCGGCCGCTGCGGGTGCGTGACACCCTGTTCTGATGACCTGCGGTGAAGGTGCCATCCGGGCTGGTTGCCGTGGCGATCGGGGTGGCGTGGAATTCGGCCGGGATCGGCATCCGGGTCTGTCTGTCTATGGTCACCCGGGCCGGCCATCGAGGTTCGGGCCCACCGGCAGGCCAGATCATTGTCCACGGCGACCTGGTAGCCGCCGACCGCCCTGCAGAAGGGGATGGGCGGCACAGCGGGTCGTGACGGTCATTCGGTAGGTTGGCCGGAATCTTCCAGGCCGAGGGTGACGCTCAGCTCGCGGAGGCATTCTTCGTAGATGGGTTCGGGGTCGGAGTAGGCGAAGTCGAGTTGGTGCAGGACTTCCATGCACAGCAGGCCGTACAGCCGGATCCAACAGGACAGGAAGACATGCGCGGCCTCGGGTGGTAGCTGATCGCCGATGGCGGCCGAGTAGGCGATCAACTGCTCGCGTAAGGACAAAGGTAGGTCGGCGGTGTCGGGCACCGGGAACGGGCGCGTCCGCCACAGTTCGACCGTCAGGTCCAACAGCACTCGCTCGAACCGCTGCCCGGCTCGGTGGCGTTCGGAATCCGGTTTCCGGTTCGGCGGGGCGATGGGGGCCGCGAAGATCCAGCCGAATTCGGCCGGATGAGTGATCGCCCATACGCGCATGACGCGGCAGACCGCCAGAATGCGTTGGCCGACAGGGGCGTCGTCGCGGGCGTCGCGGGCGTGTTCCATCGCGGCGGCCAGCTCATCGAAGAAGTCTGCGGTCACTGCCCCGACTAGCGCCTCGTGGCTGGGGAAGTAGTGATAGAGGGCCGGCCCGCTCATCCCGATTCGCCGGGCTACCGCGTTGATGGTGACGGCGGCCGCTCCCTGCTCGACCAGAAGTGTGCGCGCTGCCTCGTGGATGTCGTTCAAGGTGGCCTTGCGTAACCGCTCGCGCCTTCCTTCGGTCCGTGTCGTCATCGTCGCCTTTCTGCTGAGCCCAACACCGATTGACATCTTAGATACACTCTGTTTAATTAGAGGCTCTAGAACTTCTAGAGCATATAGGAGATGGCATGGAGCGGTGGAGGGATCGGCGATGAAGGCACTCGTCGTGGGCGGCGGTATCGGTGGGCTGGCTGCGGCCGTGGCGTTCCATCGCAATGGCTGGGAGGTGGAGGTATTCGAGCGCGCGCCGGAATTCACCGAGATCGGCGCGGGACTGTCGATTCAGCCCAACGGGCTGCGTGCTCTCGACGCGCTCGGTGTCGGTGATCTTCTGCGTACCGGCACGCGGACCGGTCCTCCGCAGGGCATCCGCCGGGCGGACGGGGCTTGGCTGATCCGCAACGATATCGATGACCTCGAACGGCGCTTCGGCCCGTGGGTGATCGTCCACCGGGCCGTACTGGTGGATATCTTGCGTGCGGCGGTGCCGGAAGATGTTCTGCGGCCGAGCACGACCGTGCGGCGGGTACTGCCCGACGGCACGGTCCACCACGACGGTGGCACCAGCACCGCGGATCTCGTGATCGGCGCTGACGGTGTGCGCAGCGTGACGCGAAGCTCGGTCTGGCCACATGCCGCTGGGCCGCGGTACCTGGGTTACACCACCTGGCGCCTGCTCACCGCACCTCATCCTGTCGAAGGCAGTATCGAAATATGGGGCAAGGGCGACCGATTGGGGTATATACCGATGCCCGACGGGCGCGTCTACTGCTATCTGATGGGCAACGCACCGGCCGGGTCTCGCGTCGGCCTGGATCGACTTCGCGAACGGTTCGCGCGTTGGCACGACCCTGTTCCCGCCCTGCTCGGTGCCGCACGCGCGGACGCCGTCCTGCAGCACGACACTTATGAACTGCCCAACCTGCGCAGCTACGTCCACGGCAAGGTCGCGATCCTCGGTGACGCCGCCCATGCCATGGCCCCCAACCTCGGCCAGGGCGCCTGCCAGGCACTCGAGGACGCGGCCACACTCGCTGTGGCTGTGGATACCCTCGGCGTCGACGCCGGACTGGAGGAATACGACCGTCTCCGCAGGCCCCGTACCCAGATGATTGCTCAGCTCTCGCGCCGGGTCGGCGCTCCCGCGCACTGGACCTCCCCGCTGGTGACCGCGCTACGCGACGCCGCGCTCCCTCGACTGCCCAGCGCGCTGTTGGGCCGTTCGATCACGTCGGCCTACACCTGGACGCTTTGACCGCCAAGCGCACACAACCCTCCACACGAAAAGAAAGGCCGGCTCGATGCCTTTGCCCCGAATCGTGATCGCCACCGTCGCGGTGATCACGATGGTCAGTGCCGTACTCGCCGACCTGGTCATCCCCGACCTGGCCGCACAGCACGCCTTCAACCCAGGCTGGCCGCCACACGCGAAATTCCACGACGCCCAATACATGGTTATGACGGTGCTCCTCGGCATCATCGGCTTGACGCTCACCCTGCGGCCGGATCGAAACCCACGCGGCCGAACACTTTGCGCCGCAGCGGTTCTGGCCACCCCTTGGCTGGGGATGACTGCCGCGCTCGCATTCCCCGATACCGCCACCTACGACCCCGAGTTCGCCGATCGAACCCTGTTCATCCTCGGCCTGCACGGGCAGGTGTTCATGGCGATCGTCCTACTCGCGGCCCTGCTCGCTGCGATTGCGGCCTCCCTCCGACGCACCGCCGCCACCTGAGATCGCGTGCCGGGGGCGGGTGTTGCCGAGCTGGAGTTTGTCCTTGGCGGCGGCCAGGCTGATGCGGAGTCCCTTCGGCCTCCGCGGCGGGGTGTTCCGGTAGCCGAACCGAGCTACCCCACCACTTCATCGAAGACCCGGACATGGCACTCGGCGCGTTCCTCGGTTCCACCACTGCGGTGGGGGCGACCACTGCCCCGGCAGCGGACAGCCGGGACCTGCCGCAGGTGCCCGATACCGACGTCGACACCTTCCGGACCGACGCGGCCGCGCGCCTGCGACGGGGAGTTCGCGCGCGTGGATGCCCATCTACACCCGGTCTATCGAGACCACCTGCGGATGGATCGCCGAGCACACCGGCCGGTCCTGCGACAGCGCCCACACCGGAGGCGGTGATGGAGTGTGGTTCGGCGCCGGGGACGCCGTCGTGGCCGAGCGGATACTCGAAGCCCTGCACGGACGGCGCGCTCGCCTGCGCACGCTGTACGAGCAGCGACCCGACACCGGGATCGAGAACTGGCCTGCACGCCACGGCTGGCATTACGGCTGGTGCAGCGACCGGAATCCTGCTGACGCTGTGATGCCCTGAGCACGTCCCGGCGAGCTGAGGAATCGAGGCTCGGCTGTGAGCCGACACCGGGCAGGTATGACCCTCGATGTGATGTCGCTTGCTGACCGGAGCCGGCTGCTCCTCAACTCAAATGACAGGAATATCTGACATTTCAGCTATCTGTGTGTATTGTTGGTCGTATGACCTCAGACGATATGGAACGGGGCTTTGCCGACGCGGTAGGTCGGCACTTCGCGCGTCAGAACGGCCTGCCGCCGGTTACCGGCCGGGTAGTCGGGTGGTTGCTGGTCTGCGATCCGCCGCAGCAAACCATTGCCGAGGTCGGTCAGGGGCTACACGCCAGCCGTAGTGCCATTGCCGGTGCCGTCGCGCAACTCGAGGGCTGGTCGTGGATTCAGCGCACCCGGGCAGCCGGAGAGCGAGTCGACCGAGTAGAGCTCGATCCGGCGATCTGGGTGCGGCTCCTGGACAAAACCGAGGAGTACACCTCTCTGCACGCGCTCGCCCAGCGCGGACTCGAACTACTCGAAGACGCACCGGCTACCCGCCGGTCTCGCCTGAACGAGGCCGCGGCCTTCGCCGATTTCCTCGCCGAGCGGATGCCGGTCATTGCCGCTGAATGGCGCGCTCGCCGTACCGAACTCGGGGCGCCAGGCGAATAGGTCGACAACGCACTAACGGTTCGAACTCAGGCCACCCCTATCTTCATTGCTTCCCACGTGCCCGTACGGCGGGCGCGCGATCACTCCTGCCCGGCTCCGGGCCGCCCGTCGATCAGATCCATCACCGAATCGAGGATCAATCTCATGAACTTTCCCACCGAGTTCTGGCAACATCGGCTCGACGAACTGCGCGCCGAATATCATGTGCCCGGAGCAGCTCTGGGCGTGGTGGCCGACGGCACCCTGCACGAACTGGCCAGCGGGGTGCTGAACACGGCGACCAGCGTCGAGGTCACGCCCGATTCGGTATTTCTTTCCGGGTCGACGGCGAAAATCTACACGGCAATCCTGATCATGCGTCTGGTCGATGCCGGAAAACTGGATCTCGACGCACCGGTAATTGAGGTGCTACCCGAATTCGCCACCCCCGACCCGGAAGCGACTCGGCAGATCACCGTCCGTCACCTGCTCAGTCATACCGGTGGCGTCACCAACGATTTCAACTACGATTCGGGTCGCGGCGACGATTGTCTCGCCCGATACGTCGAGGCCGCCCGCAGCGTGCCGCTCGACTGCAAGCCCGGCACCTCCTATTCCTACGGAAGCCTGGGTTACGTCGTGCTCGGGCGCATCGTCGAAATACTGACCGGGACGACCTGGGACCAGGCTCTCGACGAGATGCTCTTTCAGCCGCTCGGACTCGAGCGCTCCATGACCCTGCCGGAACAAGCACTGCGCTTCCGAGTCGCCATGGGTCATACCACCGGTAGTAATCCCGAACCGGCGCCGGTGTGGGACATGATGCCCCGCTCCGCGGGCCCCTACGGCCGCGTCATCACCTCCGCGGGAGATGTCGCCAGGCTGGCGACCATGCTCCTGAACGGTGGTGCCGGGCCCGATGGTGTCCGCCTGCTGTCGGAGGAAGCGGTGGCCGCCATGCAACGGCCACAGGTCACGAGCCCGGATAAATGGACGATGTCCGCCGAAAGTTGGGGCCTGGGGCCCGCTCTCTACGATTGGGACGGCATCACCGGTTTCGGCCACGACGGAAGTGCCATCACCCAGCACTCCTACTTGCGGGTCGTCCCGAGCGCCGGTGTGGTGGTCGTACTGCTGTGTAACGGTGGCGAATTCGGCAAGCTGTATGCCGATCTGGTGGGCGAACTCCTGGTCGAGACCGCCGGTGTGCGGATACCGCCGCCGTTTGCGCCGCCCGCCAGCCCTCTCGCCGTGGATATGACAGCTCTGGTGGGTACCTACCGTCGCGGAGGCGTCGAGATCACGATCAGCGAAGAAGACGGACGCGCACGAATCCGCTACGAGTTCATCGAGGGGATGAAGCACTTCTCACCCCCGATCGAAACAGATCTGACCGCGGTTTCACCGTCGGTTTTCGCCGCTACGGGAGGCCCATCCGGCGAGGACTACACACCCGTCATCTTCGGAACATTGGCCGACGGCACCCCATGTGTCTATGTCAGCATGCGCGCCACTCCCAAGGTCGGCTGAGCGCCGATGCTCATCAAGAAGACAGCCGTGCTCGCTGCCGGAGTAGCGGCAGCGTTGGGCATCACCGCGGCCGCCGCCGACGCCACTCCGAATCCCGCCGACGGTCTCGGCATCAGCGCCGTAACGATCGGGCAATCGGCCGTCATCACCGTGGAGAGCGGCTCATTGGTTCAGCAAGGCAATGTGCTCGAGGTGAGATCGGAAGACGGTACGGTGCTCGCCGGAACCGACTTGTCCTTTCGCCTGGATGACTTCGTGCTTCCCATCACCGCGCAGATCCATGACCGTACCGTCACGCTCACCCCGCACTTGGACCCACGGCAGGCTGTTTATCGGCCGAGTGCCCTGCCGGTCGCCGATCCGGGTCCGTGGTCCAGTGCCTATGAACGCGAGCAGGCTGCATGGGGACGGCTGACCAGCTCCATCGGGATGGGGGCAATGCTCGGTGCCATGGCCGGGACGATCGGTGGCGCGGCTGTGGGCTGCTTGCTCGGGGGTCTGACCGGGGCGACGATCGCCGCGGCCGCCATCGTCGGAATGTTCGGACCGTTCCTGCCCGCCGCAGCGTTGGGCTGTCTGGGCGGGATCGCCGCCATAGGCCCCCTGGGTGCGGTGGCCGGCCAATTGTTTGTCACCGCCCCCATCACGGTAGCCGCGGCGATCCAGTACTTCATCACGATCAACGAGCCGTTCGGCTCACCCACGACGTGAACGCGCCGGCCATGAGACTCCGGACCGCTTGGAATATTTGGCGAAACTGGCACCGCCCGCTGGTGCTGAGTTCGATCATGCTGGCTGGGGTCGTGGTTGTGTCCGGGGTCGGCATGATCGTCGACGACCGCGTACTGCTCGGTGAATCGGTATGGACGAAGCCGCTGAAATTCGCTTTCGCATTCGGGCTCTACACGGTGACCCTCGCGTGGCTGCTGACGAAACTGGACAAGGCTGCGCGGGTGGGCTGGTGGATGGGGTCGGTGTTCGCGATCTTCGCGGCCATCGAGGTCGGACTGATCGCGATCATCGCCGGACGTGGCTCTTTCAGTCATTTCAATATCGGTGATCCGGATCCGCTGAACCGAGTGCTCGTCTCGCTCTTTCAGAACGGTGTGCCGGCGATCTTCTTCTCGAATCTGGCCATCGCGATCGTCGTGCTGATACAGCGCACCTGCGACCAGGCCCTGTCCAGGGCGATGCGCCTGGGAATCGTGCTGTCCACCATCGGCACCACGATTCCCCTGTGGTTGGGAATCGGTGTCGACGCCCCCGAACGCACCGCCCGCAACGCCGCGGGCGCGGAAGTCCGGTTGCTCGGCGGACACGGTATCGGAGACCCCGACGGCACCGGGATGCCGTTCACGAACTGGAGTACCACCGGAGGTGATCTCCGAGTACCCCATTTCATCGGCATGCACTGCATCCACGCGTTGCTGCTCACGGCCGCTCTCCTCGCTGCGCTCGCTGTTCGTCACCGGTGGATGGACACGAACACGCGTGCGCACCTGGTGACGATCTCGGCATTCGGCTATGCCGGACTGCTGGTCGCCACCGCCTGGCAAGCCCGGCGAGGACAGTCCCTGATCAACCCCGATGCCCTTACCTTCGCTGCCTTCGCTGTTCCGGCACTGATCACGACCGTCGCTACCGTGCTTGTGATCCGCACCGCGAAACGTCGATCCGGCACACCGGAGGAAGCCCGACTCCGGCCCTAGCGGCTGCCACCGGCTCCCAGCGCGCGACTTCTATCTCGAGGCGCCCGGCGCCTCGCGTTCCGCTTCGGATATTCGGTCCGCATTCGATGGAGATCTGTTGATGATTACCACTGTTCCGCTCAGGGGCAAGGCTCCGGCTACCGGGCCTGTGGTGGCGGTCCTCGCTATGGCGGGAATCGTCGTAGCCCTGATGCAAACGTTGATGATTCCGATCCTCCCGCACCTGCCCGAGTACCTCGGCGCACCGGCGTCCGATACGGCGTGGGCTATCACGGCGACACTACTGGCCGCCGCGGTCGCGACGCCGGTGATGGGCCGTCTGGGCTACATGTTCGGAAAGCGCCGCATGTTGCTGATCAGCTTGGTACTGCTCACTACAGGTTCTGTAGTAGGTGCTCTGAGTACGACCCTCGTGCCGCTCGTTGTAGGCCGGGCGCTCCAGGGCCTCGCATCCGGTGTAATCCCACTGGGTATCAGCGTCATGCGCGATGTGCTTCCCAAGGAAAAACTCGCGAGCGCGGTGGCCGTGATGAGCGCTTCCCTCGGAGTCGGATGCGCGTTCGGTCTACCGATTGCGGCGTTGATCGCGGATAAAGCCGACTGGCACATGCTGTTCTGGGCCTCTGCCGTGCTGGGGGCTGTCGCCGCCGCCGTGATCGCGTTTGTCCTTCCCGAGTCGCAGGTACGAAGCGGTGGGGGTTTCGACTTTGCGGGCGCCGGCATGCTCGCTATCGGCTTGGTTGCTCTGTTGCTGGGCATATCCAAAGCCGCCGGCTGGGGTTGGACAAGTGCTTCGACATCGGTCGCGTTCGGCATTGCTGTTCTCGCGCTGGCTGTTTGGGTCCGGCTGGAGTTGCGTAGCGCCGAGCCCTTGGTCGACCTGCGCGTGGCGGGGCGCAGGCAGGTTCTGCTCACCAATATCGCTTCGATCGTGCTCGGATTCGCCGTGCTCGCCGCGACAATGGTCTTTCCCCAGGTGATGCAGCTGCCGCAATCGATCGGTTACGGCCTGGGTGGCTCCATGCCGGCGGCCGGTTTGGTGATGGCGCCGCTCGGTGCGGTACTGCTGGTCGCGGCGCCGGTTTCTTCGCGGCTGACAAATGGGTACGGGCCCAAGGTCACGCTGATGGCGGGAGCTGTGGTGCTTGCGATCGGCTATCTCGTGGGTATCTTCATGTTGCACTCGATCTGGCAATTGATCGTCACCGGTGTGGTCATCGGCTTCGGAACCGGCTTGGCATATGGTGCGATGCCCGCACTCATCATGCGCGCGGTGCCTCCGTCGCAGACCGCCGCGGCCAATAGCTTCAATACTTTGATACGTGCCCTGGGGACTTCGGCAGCCAGTGCCGTGACCGGTCTCGTACTCGCCGAGATGACCATGACGGTCGGGGGCACGGCGGTTCCGACCGAGAACGCCTTTCGCGTCCTCATGATCATTGCCGCAGGTTCGGCGCTCGCCGCGTTCGTCGTCGCCTTCTTCCTGCCAGGATACGAAGAATCGGTGGTGATTGCAGACCAGGTCGCCGCGCTCTGAGTTCGCCGAGGTCATTCACGTCGATACACGCCGAGGGGCGGCGCCCTGTATCGCTGCGGCCTGACCAAGTGGTGTCCAGATTCGCGATCAGAACCAGGGCGCTGGCCCCCATCTCGCGGATCTTGTCCGCGCACGGTGGTAGCCCATTCGATCTGTTTGAGCGAACCCGTGAGCTTTGGCCACCCGGCGGCGTGGGCCGAGGTCGCGTTGGCGGTGTTGACGGCCTCGTGCTCGCTCATGCCCTCGATGGTGCACCCGTGCGCCGACACCGACCGAGGCCGGCGACATCGGTGGGGCCGGGGAGGAGGTAGCTACCTCTCACCTATGCCCGCGAAGCTCACTAGGAAACCTCAGATTTCGGGCGTGCTACGTCTCCTGATGCTCTGTGTGGGCGAGGATGGCACCTTCGTCACAGGAGTGGCCGGCCTGCGGCTCGGGTCGCGCTCTGGACGGAACATGGAACTGCGGATGGCGGACACTTCGGCTGCGGTCCTGCTGCGGTACGCGCCACATGCGAGCTGGAACGCAGCGGTCGACACCGTCCGCGCCGAGCTGGAGGCCGCCGGTCATCGCCCGCTGTGGGATGCCGGATGGACTGCGGAATCTCCAGACGTGTTCTCGGCAGCCAGTCAAGCGTGGTCATCACGTATCGGTTCAAGATTCTGCGGGCCTCGCCGACCGTTGATATGCCGTACAGGACATCGTCGTGGGGGATCGGGGCTGGTTCCGGCGCCTTCGGCAGTGGGCCGCGAATCAGCTGTTCCAGTGGCGCCTGCGGGGGAATCACCGCAGACCCCGATCGTGCCCTGTGCACTGCCCGGCAGGGTTGGGATGGTCGACCCTGGCAGATCTGCCAGGAGTTCTTGCAGGTGGGTGCGCATTTCCCAGGTCACCTTCGTGTGTTCGAGTGCGCTCGAACACACGGCACGTAAATGCGGCAAATCTGCCGTGAATCTGTGCGCGAGGGGGGACTTGAACCCCCACGTCCGTGGACACCAGAACCTAAATCTGGCGCGTCTGCCAATTTCGCCACTCGCGCTTGGTGGTACGACCGTCCAAACTCTACCGGTCCGTCGGCGGATCGCGAAGACGCGGGTCGGTGTTTTGTACTCGCCGGTAACCCCACCTGGGATTATAACGATTCGGTAACCGGCAATATGAGGAGTACTCACGTTTCGCGGGGGTAAGGACCGGCCCTCACCAGCGGGTTCAAATATGAGGGAGGTTCATGTTTCCGTCGATTCTGGTACATGGGTGCACGAATACTCGCCGGTAGCCGACGCACGGGCAGGCAAACGTGAGGATTCCCTCATGATTTTGTGCCATTCTCGCTGAGAGCAGGCCGATGGGCGTGGACCGCCCGCGCGCGGACTGGGAGCCGGGGAAGTCTCCGAAGACATGTCGCCACGAGAGAAAGTCGAAGCGTCTTGACGATCAACGAGAGCACTGCGTCCGGGGCCGGACACCGGGTGGACGCCGCCGCAGGCAGGACCGTGACCGAGACGAATCGCACGCCGTTGCTGGACCGGTTGCGTGAAGGAACCCCGTACGCGCTCGCCTTCGGTGGGCAGGGCGCCAGCTGGCTGGGCGAACTGGCCGAGATCGGCCGCGACGCCGCCCTGGAACCCGAACTCACCGCACTGGTCAACGAGGCGGCCGCGCTGCTGGGCCCCGTCGCGGACCAGTTGCTGGTGGTGCGCCCGGTGGGATTCGACCCCGTCGCCTGGATGCTGGAGGACGACCTCGCCGACGAGGAGACCGACACCTCGGACGCGCCGCCGGAGCGGGTGCTGCGTTCGGCCGCGGTATCGATGCCGGGTGTACTGCTGACCCAGCTCGCCGCGCTGCGGGCCCTGCGGCTGCAGGGACTGGACCCGGCCGAGATCGCGCCCGTCGCCGTGGTCGGCCACTCGCAGGGGCTGCTGGCGGCCGCCGCGGTGCGCGCCGCCGGGGAGCGGGACGCGGAGATCCTCGCCATCGCCCAGCTGGTCGGCGCGGCAGCCGGACTGGTCGCGCGACGGCGCGGCCTGATGCCGGTGGGTGAGCGGTCCTCGATGGTCGCGGTCTCCAATGTCGACCCCGACGAACTGCGGGCAGTACTCGCCGAGGTCTCCGCGGGTGTGGACCCGATGGTGGCCGCGGTGCTGTCGATCCGCAACGGCCGGCGCCGCGTGGTGCTGTCCGGGACCCCCGATCAGCTGCGCCGGGTGCAGCAGCACTGCGCGCAGCTGCACGCCGAACAGGACCGTGAGCGGTCGGCCAAACAGCGCGGCGGTGCGGTCTTCGCACCGGTCTTCGAGGACCTCGACGTCGATGTCGCGTTCCACCATCCGGCCCTCGCCGACACCGTCGAACTGGTCGCCGGGTGGGCCGGGCAGTGCGGGCTCGATACCGAACTCGCCGGCGAGCTGGCCCGCGACATCCTGGTCGAACCGGTCGACTGGGTCGGGACCGTGGACGAAGTGGTCGGCACCGGCGCCGAATGGATCCTGGACCTCGGCCCCGGCGACCTGCTCTCCCGTGTCAGCGGTGGTTCGCTCAAGGGCACCGGTGTCGGCATGATCGCCGCGGCCACCCGGGCCGGACAGCGGAACCTGCTGACCCCGGGCGCCACGCCGGAGGTCGCGCAGCCGTGGACCGCGTTCGCGCCGCGCCCGGTGCGACTGCCGAACGGGCGCATCGTGGTGGAGACCGCGTTCACCAAGCTCACCGGGCGTTCGCCCATCCTGCTGGCGGGTATGACCCCGACCACGGTGGACGCGAAGATCGTCGCGGCCGCGGCCAACGCCGGCCACTGGGCGGAACTGGCCGGCGGCGGCCAGGTGACCGAGCAGATCTTCGCCGACCGGGTGACGGAACTGCAGGAACTGCTGCACCCGGGCCGGCAGGTGCAGTTCAACTCGCTGTTCCTGGATCCGTACCTGTGGAAGTTGCAGCTGGGCGGAAAACGGCTGGTTCAGCGGTCCCGCGCGGCGGGCGCTCCGTTCGACGGTGTGATCGTGACCGCCGGTATCCCGGAGCTCGAGGAAGCCGTCGCGCTGATCGAGGAACTGACCGAGGCGGGAATCAGCCACGTCGCCTTCAAACCGGGCACGGTCGCGCAGATCCGCGCCGTGCTCCGGATCGCCGACGCCGTGCCGGACTACCCGGTGATCATGCACATCGAGGGCGGTAAGGCCGGTGGGCACCACTCCTGGGAGGACCTGGACGATCTCCTCCTCGAAACCTATGCCGAACTGCGTGGCCACGGAAACGTCGTGGTCTGCGTCGGCGGCGGCATCGGGACGCCGGAGCGGGCCACCGAATACCTGACCGGCGCCTGGTCGGCGCCGCACGGCTACCCGGCCATGCCGCTGGACGGTGTGCTGGTGGGCACCGCGGCGATGGCGACGCTGGAGGCCACCACCGCGCCCGAGGTGAAACAGCTGCTGGTCGATACCCCCGGCACCCCGGACTGGGTGGGCGCGGGCACCGCGAGCGGCGGGATGGCCTCGGGCCGCAGCCAGCTGGGTGCCGATATCCACGAGATCGACAATGCCGCTTCGCGCACCGGTCGTCTGCTCGACGAGGTGGCCGGGGACGCCGAGGCGGTGGCGCAGCGCCGCGCCGAGATCATCGAGGCGCTGAACGCGACCGCCAAGCCCTACTTCGGCGATATCGCGGCCATGACCTACCTCGCCTGGCTCGAACGCTACGTGGACCTGGCGATCGGACAGGAGCGCCGGCAGGACTTCGACTGCGGCACCGACCTCGGTGACGCGATCACCGCGGCGACCCGGTCGGTGTGGCTGGACATCAGCTGGCGCGACCGATTCGCCGAAATGCTGCGCCGCGCCGAGGCCCGGCTCGCCCCGGCCGACCGCGGCGAGATCGACTCGCTGTTCCGCGACGAGGATCTGGAAGACCCCGCCACCGCGCTCGCCACGCTGCGCGAGCACTATCCGGCGGCGGCGCAGAGCCTGCTGCATCCGGCGGATGTGCCGTTCTTCGTCACCCTGTGCAAGACGCCGGGTAAACCGGTCAACTTCGTTCCGGTGGTCGATCAGGACGTGCGGCGCTGGTGGCGCTCGGACTCGCTGTGGCAGGCCCACGATCCGCGCTACTCCGCCGATCAGGTCTGCGTCATCCCGGGCACCGTCGCCGTCGCCGGGATCACCCGGGTGGATGAGCCCGTGGGCGAACTGCTGGACCGGTTCGAGCAGGACACCGCCTACAAGCTGGTCCGCGACGGCCTGGCGCCGACCGCGGTCGACGCCCGCCGGGTCGCCGCGGTGACCAGCGGACCGATCGATGTGGTGCTGGCCGCGCCGGACGTGAACTGGTCGGGCCGGGCCACCGTGAACCCGGTGCACCGGCTCGGCGACCTGCACGAGTGGACCGTGGACGAGAAGGGCGCGGTGCACCCGCCGACCGGAGCCACCCTGGTCGAGGCCGAGGGTCCCGAGGCCGAGCACAACTACCTGGAACTGACCGTCCCGCTGTACGCCGGACATGTGGTGCGCATCCGCATCACGGTGCCGGTGACCGTGTACAACGGCGGCGCGCCGGTGGTGACCGAAGCCGATGCCGACGCGGCCATGTCCGCGCTGCTCGGGGTGGCCGCCGGACAGGCGCTGCCCGAGGTCAAGGGCAATGTCGCGCACCTGAATCTGGCCTGGTCGCCGGATCTGGTCGCCGATCACGCCGGCGTCACCGGCGCCGGGCTGCCGGCGGAGCTGAGCACGCTGGGCCGCACGGTGCCCGATGTGCTGGTGGGTGCCTGCTGGCCGGCGGTGTTCGGGGTGCTGGGCGCAGCGCGGACCGCGGCCGATACCAGCGTGATCGAGGGCATGCTGGATCTGGTCCATCTGGACCACCGGATCGAGCTGCTGCGCGAACTTCCCGGCGAGACCAGCATCCTCGTGGTGCGGGCCGAATCCGGGACGGTCGTCGACACCGACCTCGGCCGGGTCGTCGAGGTGGATGTCACCGTCGGTGAAATGCGCGATCAGGGCCTGGACGTGGTGCCGCTGGCCCGCCTGACCGAACGTTTCGCCATCCGCGGCCGCACCGGCGCGGGCGAACTGACCGATCCGCCGCGGGCCGCGGGCACCGTGAGCGCCGACGCCACCGAGACCCCGCGCCGCCGGCGCCGGGACGTCACCATGGTGGCGCCCCGGAGCATGGCCGCGTTCGCCTCGGTCTCCGGTGACCACAACCCCATCCACACCAGCGATGCCGCCGCGAAACTCGCCGGCCTGGGCAGCCCGATCGTGCACGGCATGTGGCTGTCGGCCGCGGCGCAGCACGCGGTGTCGGCGGTGGACCCGCAGGCCTCGGTGCCGGCTCGCACGCTGACCGCGTGGACCACCCGGTTCCTGGGCATGGTCCGGCCGGGCGCCGATATCGATGTGCGGGTGGAGCGGATCGCGGTCGACAGGGGCGACGAGATCATCGAGGTCTCCTGCCGCGCCGCCGGCGATCTGGTGATGACCGCGACCGGTCGCACCGTCGCGCCGAAGACCGTCTACGCGTTCCCGGGCCAGGGCATCCAGCGCAAGGGGATGGGCCTGGACGCGCGGTCGCGCTCCAAGGCCGCCAAGGCCATCTGGGACCGGGCCGACAAGCACACCCGGGAGGCATTGGGCTTCTCGATCCTGGCCGTGGTGCGGGACAACCCGACCTATCTGAAGGCGCGCGGGGTCGAGCACCGGCACCCGGACGGTGTCCTGCACCTGACCCAGTTCACCCAGGTCGCCATGGCCACCCTCGGTGTCGCCCAGGTCGCGGAACTCCGCGAGGCCGGTGCGTTCGTGGAGGGCGCGCTGCTGGCCGGGCATTCGGTCGGTGAGTACAACGCGCTGGCCGCCGTGGCCGGTGTGCTGCCGCTCGAGGCCGTCCTCGAGGTGGTGTTCCAGCGTGGTTCGGCCATGCACGAGCTGGTGCCGCGGGATGCGCAGGGGCGCAGCGACTACCGGATGGCCGCTATCCGGCCCTCGCAGATCGGACTGCCCGACGACGATGTCATCGGCTTCGTCGCCGGTGTCGGCGAGCAGGTCGGGGAATTCCTGGAAGTGGTGAACCTGAACCTGCGGGGCTCGCAGTACGCCATCGCGGGTACCGTCGCCGGTCTCGACGCCCTGGAAGCCGAGATCGAACGCCGCCGCGCGGAATTCGGCGGTAAGCGCGCCTTCATCCTGGTCCCCGGTATCGATGTGCCGTTCCATTCCACGGTGCTGCGCAAGGGTGTGCCGGAGTTCCGGGGCAAGCTCGAGCAGTTGCTGCCCGAGGAACTGCAGCCGGAGGTGCTGGTCGGGCGCTATATCCCGAACCTCGTGCCGAAGCCGTTCTCGCTGGAGCGGGAGTTCGTCGCCGAGATCGCCGACCTGGTGCCCTCGGAGCCGCTCGCCGCCGTCCTCGCCGATTTCGACTCCTGGTCGCAGCGCCCGAGCGAACTGTGCCGCGTGGTGCTGATCGAACTGCTGGCCTGGCAGTTCGCCAGCCCGGTGCGCTGGATCGAGACCCAGGACCTGCTGTTCGGTGAGCTGGGTGTGGAGCGCTTCGTGGAGGTCGGCCTGGGCGCCACCCCGACCGTGGCGAACCTGGCGAGCCAGACCCTGAAACTGCCCGATTTCGCCACCAGCACGGTGGAGGTGCTCAATATCGAGCGCGAGGCGGCGGTGGTGTACTCCACCGATACCGACCCGGCTCCGGTGGACGAGCCCGTGGAGGAGGCCACCGAGGCGCCCGTCGCCGCGGCCGCTCCGGCCGCCGCGCCCGCCCCCGCGGCTCCGGCCGCGACCGGCGGTCCGCGGCCCGACGACATCGCCTTCACCGCCGCCGACGCCACCCGCGTGCTGATCGCGCTGTGGACCAAGCTCCGGATCGACCAGATCGGCCCGGTCGATACGATCGAGGGCCTCTGCGACGGGGTGTCCTCGCGCCGTAACCAGTTGCTGGTCGACCTCGGGTCGGAACTGTCGCTGGGCGCGATCGACGGTGCCGCCGACGCCGATATGGGCGCGCTGTCCGCGACCGTGGAACGCCTCGCCCGCACCTACAAGCCGTTCGGCTCGGTGCTCGGCGACGCGATCAACGATCATCTGCGCAAGGTGTTCGGGCCGTCCGGTAAGCGGCCGGCCGCGATCGCCGAACGGGTGAAGAAGGTCTGGGAACTGGGGGAGGGCTGGGCCAGCCACATCACCGCCGAGGTCTCGCTCGGTACCCGCGAGGGCACCAGTGTGCGCGGCGGCGACCTGGGCGGCCTGGTTCCCGGGGCGCTCTCCGACGGCGCGTCCGTGGACGCCGCGATCGACGCCGCCGTCCAGGCGGTGGCGGCGCGGCGCGGTGTGGCCGTCTCGCTGCCCGCGGCCGGCGGCGCCGGCGGCGGCACCGTGGATGCGGCGGCTCTGGGTGAGTTCACCGAGCAGATCACCGGCAAGGACGGTGTGCTGGCCTCGGCGGCCCGTCTGGTGCTCGAGCAGCTCGGATTGAGTGAGCAGACCTCCGCGGCGGAAGCCACCGACGACGGACTCGTCGACCTGGTGTCGGCGGAACTGGGTTCGGACTGGCCGCGGCTGGTCGCCCCGGCGTTCGACGCCCGCAAGGCGGTGCTCATCGACGACCGGTGGGCCACCGCGCGTGAGGATCTGGCCCGGCTGTGGCTGGGTGCGGACGCCGTGACCGCGGAGCTGCCGGTCGCCGGGTTCACCGGCGCCGGTGAAGCGGTTGCCGCGCAGGCCGACTGGTGGCGGCAGCGGGCCGTAGGCGAAGCGCGTTCCGTGCTGGCCGGTCACTACGAGCGGATTGCCGAGGCGGCGCGGAACACCACCGAAGCCGGCGTGTGGTCCGACGAGGTCGCGGTGGTCACGGGGGCGAGCAAGGGCTCCATCGCCGCCGCGCTCGCCGGGCGCCTGCTCGGTGGCGGGGCGACCGTGGTGGTCACCACCTCGCGTCTGGACGACACCCGGCTCGGCTTCTACCGTGACCTGTACCGCGCCAATGCCCGGCACGGTGCGGCGCTGTGGGTGGTTCCGGCGAATATGGCCTCCTACACCGATATCGACGCCCTCATCGACTGGGTCGGTACCGAGCAGGTCGACAATGCCGGCGGCGCCAAGATCAAGACCAAGGACGCGCTCACCCCCACCCTGCTGCTGCCGTTCGCGGCGCCGCGGGTCTCCGGATACCTCTCCGACGCGGGTGCCCGCGCCGAAATGGAGATGCGGGTGCTGCTGTGGTCGGTGGAGCGGCTCATCGGCGGTCTGTCCACGCTCGGCGCCGACCACGATGTCGACGCGAAACTGCATGTGGTGCTGCCGGGTTCGCCCAACCGCGGCCTCTTCGGCGGTGACGGCGCCTACGGCGAGGCCAAGGCCGCGCTCGACGCCGTGGTCGCCCGGTGGCGGGCCGAGAAGACGTGGGCGGCCCGGGTCACCCTGGTGCACGCGCTGATCGGCTGGGTCCGGGGCACCGGGCTCATGGGCCACAACGATCCGATGGTGGACGCCGTCGAGCAGGCCGGGGTGCAGACCTGGTCGACCGACGAGATCGCCGACGAACTGCTGAAGTGGGCGACCGAGCAGGCCCGTGCGGCCGCCGCGGCCGATCCGCAGCAGATCGACCTGACCGGCGGGCTGGCCGGTGCCGATCTGGACCTGGCGGCGCTGGCCAAGCAGGCGCAGGAAGCCGCGGACGCCGAGGAGGCCGACGAAGTGCCGGCCTCGGACGCGCCGCGGATCTCCGCGCTGCCCGCGCCCCCGGCGCTGACCTCCGCACTGCCCGTCCCCGAATGGGGCGCGGTGACTGCCGATCTCGCCGATATGGTCGTTATCGTCGGCGCCGGTGAACTCGGACCGTACGGTTCGGCGCGGACCCGGTTCGAGATGGAGGTCTCCGACGAGCTGTCGGCCGGCGGTGTACTGGAACTGGCCTGGACCACCGGCATGGTGGCCTGGGAGAACGACCCGAAGCCGGGCTGGTACGACACCGAATCCGGTGACTACGTGCCGGAACACGAACTGGCCGAGCGGTATCACGACGCCGTGGTCGAGCGGTGCGGTATCCGCCGCTACGCCGACGACGGTGCCATGGTCGACAACAGCAGCCCGCTGATGACCTCGGTGTTCCTGGATCAGGACCTGTCGTTCACGGTCGGCGGCGAAGCCGAGGCGCGTGCCTTCTACGCGGCCGACCCGGAGCACACGGTCATCACCCCGGTCGCCGACTCCGGCGACTGGACCGTGACCCGCAAGGCCGGCACCGAGATCCGGGTGCCGCGCCGGGCGAACCTGTCGCGGACGGTGGGCGGCCAGATTCCGACCGGCTGGGATCCCACCGTCTGGGGTATCTCCGCGGATATGGCGTCCTCGATCGACCGGGTGGCGCTGTGGAACATCGCCTGCACCGTCGACGCGTTCGTCGGTTCCGGGTTCAGCCCGTCGGAGCTGATGAGCTGGGTCCACCCGAGCCTGGTGGCCAACACCCAGGGCACCGGTATGGGCGGTATGTCGTCGATGCGGTCGCTCTACGTCGACAACCTGCTCGGCGAGCCGCGGCCCAACGACATCCTGCAGGAGGCGCTGCCCAATGTGGCCCTGGCGCATGTCGTGCAGTCCTACGTCGGCAGCTACGGCGCCATGGTGCATCCGGTCGCGGCCTGCGCCACCGCCGCGGTGTCGGTGGAGGAAGGTGTCGACAAGATCAAGCTCGGTAAGGCCGAGGTGGTCGTGGCCGGTGGCTTCGACGATCTGGGTATCGAGGGCATCGTCGGCTTCGGCGATATGTCGGCCACCGCGGATTCGGCGGCCATGAGCGCGAAGGGCATCAGCGACCGCTACTTCTCCCGGGCCAACGACCGCCGTCGCGGTGGGTTCGTGGAATCGCAGGGTGGCGGCACCGTGCTGCTGGCCCGCGGTGACGTGGCGCTGGAACTGGGCCTGCCGGTCCTCGGTGTGGTCGCCTATGCCCAGTCCTACGCCGACGGCGTGCACACCTCGATCCCGGCGCCCGGCCTGGGCGCCCTCGGTGCGGGCCGGGGCGGCCGGGAATCCCGGTTCGCCGCCGAACTGCGCAAACTCGGTGTGGGCCCGGACGATATCGCGGTCGTGTCCAAGCACGACACCTCCACCGCGGCCAACGATCCGAACGAGTCCGAACTGCACGAGCGGCTGGCGGCGGCCATCGGCCGGTCCGACGGAGCGCCGTTGTTCGTGGTCTCGCAGAAGAGCCTCACCGGGCACGCCAAGGGTGGCGCGGCCGCGTTCCAGCTGATCGGCCTGTGCCAGGTGCTGGAAAACGGTGTGGTGCCGCCGAACCGGAGCCTGGACTGCGTCGACGACAAGATGTCGGAATACCCGCATCTGGTCTGGGTGCGCGAGGCGCTGCGCTTCGGTGACCGGTTCCCGCTCAAGGCGGGTCTGGTGACCTCGCTCGGCTTCGGGCATGTGTCCGGTCTGCTGGCGGTCGTCCACCCGGAGGCGTTCATCCAGGCGATCGAACCGGCCCGGCGGGCGGAGTACCAGCGGCGGGCGCAAGAACGCCTGCTGGCGGGCCGGCAGCGGATCGTCGAGGCGATGTGCGGTGGGGCGGCGCTCTACGAGCGTCCGGCCGACCGGCGTCTCGGTGGCGACGGCACCCCGGCGGCGAAGATCCGCGGTCTCGAGGCCGAGGTACTGCTGTCCGAGGACGCGCGGCTCGGTACCGGCGGGGTCTACCAGGTCGATGGAGCCGGTTGCGAGACCGGACGGTTCGTCGGTGGCGGTTCCGATGCCGGCGTCGCCGGTACTGCGTAGGCTGCGCCACTGTGACCATCCTCGGAATCGGCTTGGACCTGGTGACCATCTCCGAGTTCGCCGAACAGTTGGACCGTGCCGGAACGACCATGCTCAGAGAGAGTTTCACCGCCGGTGAGCGGCGCTACTGCCAGAGCAAGGCCACCGATCCGGCCCGGAGTTACGCGGCGCGGTGGGCGGCGAAGGAGGCGGTGCTCAAGGCCTGGGCATCGTCGCGCTTCGCCCGCCGGCCGCAGATCGGGGACAACCCGTACCCGTTGATCGAGGTCGTCAATGACGCCTGGGGCCGGCCGAGCATCAAACTGCACGGCCTGGCCGCGGAATTCCTGCCGCGGGTGCGGGTGCACCTGTCGCTCACCCACGACGGTGACACGGCGGCCGCGATGGTGGTGCTGGAGGACCCGGGCGAACTGGCCGACCTGATCGAAGGTCGGTCGCCGGAGAACTGATATGGATACGCAACGACCCGGAGTGCGCAACTCCGGGTCGTTCGCTGTGTCGACGGATGGATTACGTCCGTCGGATCCGGCATGAGGGGTCCAGCCGACCGGAAGCGGCCCGACCGCCCGCCGCCGATCGGGCCGCCGAGTGGGTGATGGCAACGGTCGCTCCCCGCCGGGGGCTTCGCCTGCCCACTCCAACGGTTTTCGGATCAGGGTGTGGCTTGTGCGGTGATCTCGCCGGGCCTGAGGACGTGACTGTCCGCTCCGGCGGCGGCCACGGCGATCATGGCGCGACCGATTTCGCGGTTGTTGTTGATCGCATTCGGTGCCGCCGCCTGAGCAGCGGGGTCAATGGCCTCGTGATCGCGTACGCGGCGCGATACAGCCGGGTCCCCGAGACCGCGCCGTCGGTCGGCTGGACGAATCCGGGCCGGAACATGTACGCCCGGAGGGGAAGCGCGAGTAGATCGTTTTCGGTCTTGCCCTTCACCCGCGCCCACATGGAGCGGCCCTTCTCGGTGCTGTCGGTGCCCTGCCCCCAGACGTAGATGAACGTCAGGTTCGGATTCGCGGCCGCGAGCGTGCGCGCGACCTTCAAGGTCAAGTCGTAGGTGATCCGGCGGTAGTCGTCTCTTTCATACCGACGGCCGAGACGCCGAGGCAGAAGAAGCAGGCGTCGAACTCCGGCAGTTCGTCGCCGATCGCCGAGAGATCGGCCGGATCGGGCTGGACCAGTTCGCGCCGCTCGGGGTTCGAGATACCCAGCGGGTTGCGTCCCACCGCGAGGACCTGCGTTACCCGCTCGTCCAGCAGACACTCATCGAGAACGCCCTGCCCGATCATGCCGATACCGCCGAAGAGGATCACCTTCATATCGGACATCCTGCTTCGCCGGCGAAGGGATCGATCGGATCTGTCCCGCGTACTGCTGCGAGATCCGCGCCGCGGGTCGGGTCAGGCATGGGCGGGTGAAATCAGGGTGCGGACCGCGTCCAGGACGAGGCTGCGGCGTTGGGGTTCTGGTACCAGTCGCACGACGTCTTCAGCAGGTTGGTTCCACATGTTCGCAATTGTCAGCACCAGGGCCAGCAGGTGCGCGGCAGGGTGCGCGGTGGTCACTGTCCCGCGTTGCTGAGCCTGTTCGATCGCCTCGACCTTCGCGCGCATGGACTCGGCGACCGACGCGCGCTGGGCGGACTCGCCGCGCAGCAACTGGTACCACATCAGGAACCGCATCATCTCGGGATGGGCCAGTCCGGCGTCGTACAGCTGCCCCGCATACTCCGGCAACCGGTCCGCGTCCAGCGGCACGGTCGCCACCGTCATCTCCACGATCATGTCGAAGACGGCGTCGAACAGTTCGTCTTTGCCCTTGTAGAACGAATACACCAGCCCCGCACTGATTCCCGCGCGCCTGGCCAGCCGATCGATGCGCGCCCCGGCCAGGCCGAACTCGGCGAACTCCGCCAGCGCGGCATCGAACAGCAGCCGCCGTTTCGCTTCGGGATTCCTGGTCCGCATCCCTCCACCGTAGTTATTGAACGTTCATTTGACAAAGGGATCGGGAAGGCGTCAGGCTGTTAATGAACATTCATTCAACAAGAGAGGTGGGATCTGCATGGTGCATTGGACCCCTGACGACATCCCCGACCAGACCGGCCGCACCGCCCTGATCACCGGCGGTAGCGGTGGTATCGGCCTGGAGACGGCCCGTGTCCTGGCCACCCACGGTGCGAGGGTCATCCTGGCCGGTCGCAACCAGGCCGGGCTCGACGAGGCGGTCGACGCCGTGCGCACCGCAGCACCGCAGGCCGAGACGGACACCCTGGTCCTGGATCTGTCCGAACTCGCCTCGGTGCGCAGCGCGGCCCGGCGGATCGCGGAAACCGAGACCATCGACCTGCTGTTCAACAACGCCGGTGTGATGAACCTGCCCACCCGCCGGACCACCCGCGATGGGTTCGAGATGACCGTGGGTACCAACCACCTCGGCCACTTCGCTTTCGACGCCCAGGTCTGGCCCGCCGTACGCCGTTCGGCCGCGGCTCGCGTCGTCACCGTCAGCGCGATCGCCGCGCGCTGGCCCATCGGCAAGCTCGATGACCTGATGAGCGAGAAGAGCTACCGTGGCATGGCCGCGTACGCGAAGTCCAAGCGCGCCAACATCGTCTACACCCTCGAACTCGCCCGTCGCAGCGCCGGTACTCCCGTCGAGGCGTTGGTCATCCACCCCGGTTCGGCGATGACCGGCCTCCAGCGACACGGCGCAGGCCCGCTGACGCGCCTGTTGACCCCGCTCGCCGCGCGCTTGTTCATGGGCTCCGCCACCGGCGCCGCCTGGCCTTCGCTCTACGCCGCCACCAGCCCTGACGTGACCAGTGGTGAGTTCATCGGTCCGGCCGGACGCGACCAGACCTCCGGCACCCCCGGACTCGCGAAATTCCCGAAAGGTGCGGACGATACCGGGCTGGGCGCGCGACTGTGGGCCGACAGCGAAAGACTCACCGAAGTCGTCTTCGAGCCCTGACCTCGCTCAGGGGAGTTACTCGACGAGCACGAGCACGAGCACCGAAACCGCCGGGTCGGTCCCCTCGTGCCGATCCGGTGTTCTGGCCGAAGAAGTTGCCAGGGCACCTTCCGGCGGCGAAAAGCGCGGGCGCACATAGTATTTCGTCCGTCGCTGCCGCGATTATGGCCGGGCCGTACTCTGCCACGGGAAATGGGCCGGCCGCTGTGTTCCGGTGAAGCAGTCGCCGCGGTGGGTCAGCGCTGGCTGGCGGTGCGGGATTCCTTCTCCGCGACCAGGAGATAGGCGACCATGAGCCGTTTGAGCTCGGCGACCGCGTCGGCGTGGCTCTGCTCGTCCTGCACCGAGAAGTTCATCATCGAATAGACCACGTGCACCAGCACCTCGGCCATCATGGTCCGCCGGGCCCGCGGCGTGCGCGGGGTGAGCGGGCGCAGCATCTGCGAGACGACCTCGGCGAATTCCTTCTCGTGGATGGCGCCGGTGGCCCGGGTGGACGGCGTGGACTGCATGGCCAGCCACACTTCGCGCCGCGACGGGTCGGTCATCCACAGGTTGGCGAGATGGTCGACGAACTGGTTCATATGCCGCAGCCAGTCCAGGGACGGGATCTCGCCGTGGAAATCGGCCAGCTCCTGCGATACCGCCACCAGGTCCTGCCGGTTCAGCTCGCAGACGATCACATATTTGTTGGCGAAGAACTGGTAGAGGGTGCCGATGGGAACTTCGGCCCGGGCCGCGACTTCTTCGCAGGTGAACGATTCGAAACCCACTTCCACCAGCAGTTCGCGCGATGCCTGCAGTAGTGCGTCGAATTTCCGCTTGCTGCGTTCCTGGGTCGGACGCCGGCGTGGCATCAGCTCTTGCGGGTCGTCCTGGAGCTCCAGCGCAGGGTCCGGACGCCGTTTGGCCCTGGCCTCCGTCCGTACGTTCACCTGTCCCAGGCTAGCGGTAGCGGGAACACCATGGTGCAGAGTATGGAACTGTGACGGCGAGTCTGTCATGTCTCACACTCGCCACACCGCCGATCCGGGCCGCGCAACACTTGCCGCGGCCGCCCGGATCGGCGGGAAGAACGATCAGCTCCGGGTGCGCTTGCGGTACAGCACCAGGGCCGCGACATAGGACACTGCCGCGATCGCGCCCCACCAGGCGAGCGCGAGTACCGCGCTGTTGCCGATCGGGGTGCCGACGAGGAGCCCGCGCAGGGTTTCGATGACCGGTGTGACGGGCTGGTGTTCGGCGAACCCGCGCAGCCAGCTCGGCATGGTCTCCGGCGGCACGAACGCACTGCTGATGTAGGGGATGAACATCGCGAAGATGGTGAATCCGTTGGCGGCCTCCGGGCTACTGGCGATCAACCCGAAGCAGGCCGATATCCAGGACAGCGCCAGTACCACGAGGGCGAGTACCCCGGCGGCGGCGAGCCAGCGCAGCGGGTCGGCGGTGGGCCGGAAACCGATGGCCAGTGCGACACCGACCACGACCGTGGTGGCGGCCATATTGCGCAGCAGGCTCTCGGTGATGTGCCCGGTGAGGAACGCCGAGCGGCTGATGGCCATGGTGGAGAACCGGTCCACGATCCCTTCGGTGATGTCGACCGAAACGCTGACCGCGGTGGTGGACGCGCCGAAACTGGCGCACAGCAGGATGATTCCGGGAACCACGTAGTCGACGAAGGTGCTGTCGCCGACGTTCATGGCGCCGCCGAATACGTAGACGAACATCAGCAGGATCATGATCGGCAGCGCCAGCGTGCTGATCAGGGAGTCCGGACTGCGCAGCGTATGGCGCATATTGCGGGCGGTCATGGTGGCCGCGTCCTGCGCGGAGTGGGCGAGAGTGGTCACGAGCGTGGCTTTCTGTGCGGTGACGGGAAGGTCAGGAGGCGGCCGGGAGCGGTGCGGCGGGCCGGCTGGTGAGTGCGAAGAACACATCGTCGAGGTCGGGCGTGTGCACGCCGAGTTCATCGACGGTGAGGTCGAGTTCGGTGAACCGGTCGAGCAGATGTTTGAGGTGGGCGACCGAGCCGTCCGAGGGGATCTGCAGGGTGAGTTCGGCGGGGTCGATTTCGGGATGGCCGGTGGCCCGGGCGGCGGCCGTCAGGTCCGCGAGGCCGGCGAAGCGGAAGAGGATATGTCCGCCGGGGGTGAGCCGTTTGAGTTCGGCCGCGGTGCCGTCCGCGACGATGCGGCCGTCGTGCAGGACCGCGATCCGGTCGGCGAGCCGGTCGGCCTCCTCGAGGTACTGGGTGGTGAGGAAAACGGTGACGCCGTCGTCCACCAGTTCCCGGATCACCGTCCACAGCTCGCGGCGGCTGCGGGGGTCGAGGCCGGTGGTGGGTTCGTCCAGGAAGACCACCTCCGGGCGTCCCATGAGGCTCATGGCCAGGTCGAGGCGGCGGCCCATACCGCCGGAGTAGGTGTTCGCGGGACGGTTTGCGGCGTCGGTGAGGTCGAAGCGTTCGAGTAGTTCGGCGGTGCGCTGCCGGGTGGTGGATCTGCCCAGGTGCAGCAGGTGCCCGACCATGTGCAGGTTCTCGGCACCGGTGAGCACCTTGTCGAGCGCGGCGTACTGGCCGGTGACTCCGATGGCCGCGCGGACGCGGTCGGGTTCGCGGATCACATCGTGGCCGGCCACTCGGATCGTTCCGGTGTCCGGGGCGGACAGGGTGGCGAGGATGCGCACCATCGTGGTCTTCCCGGCACCGTTGGGGCCGAGCAGGGAGAACACCGACCCGGGAGCGATATCGAGGTCGATACCGGCGAGGACGTGTCGGTCGCCGAAGGATTTGGTGAGACCGGCGAGGGAGATGGCGGGCGGGGCGGTCATGGGCGGACTCCGTTCCAAAACTGTATGCCAGCTAAACTGTATATGGCATAAATTCTGTTTAAAGAGTACACAGTTCAGGGCGGGGCGCAAGACTCGTGCTCCGGGTGGTGTAGTAGGTGCTCGAGGACGCCGCCACCGGCCGGGTCGGCCGGCGGCGGTGCGCGGGTGGTGGTGCCCGCTGCCGCGGACCGCAACGGAAGGAAGTCGATGGCGAGAGTCGGCGCAGGCGAGAACGGGCGGCACCCGGAGTCGGAGACACCACGCGAGAAGAACACCGGGCCGTGGGCCGCGGGCCCCGACAGCCCGCCGCTGTCCAGGGCCGTCGCACTGATGTGGGGGCTGGCGCCGGCCGGAACGCGGGGCCCCCGTCGGGGGCTGAGTTTGGAGCAGATCGTCGACGCCGCCATCGAACTCGTCGACGAAGAAGGATTCGACGCCCTGTCGATGAACAAGCTGGCCGAGCGGCTCGGCTTCACGGCGATGTCGCTGTACCGCTATGTGGACAGCAAGGCGACGCTGCTCGAGGTCGCGTTGGACCGGGTGATCGGCCCGCCGCCGGAGATCCCGCCGAATACCCCGTGGCGCGAGGCGCTGGAACTGTGGGCGCGGGAGGAGTATCGGATCATCAGCCGGCACACCGGCTGGCTGCAAGTGCGCGTGAGCGCACCGCCACTGGGACCGAACAACATGGCCTGGCTGGAGACAGGCCTGGCCGCGCTGGGACAGACCCGGATACCCGAGGCGTTGAAGCTCCAGCTGGTGATGAACCTGTCGCTGTACATCATCGGCCGGGCCCGGCTGGCCGAGGAGATCAAAGCGGAAGAAGAAGGGTCCGAAGGTGATTGGGGGATCATCGACCGGCTGGACCCCGGCCGATTCCCCGCCCTCACCGCGGCCGTGCGGGCGCAGGCCTTCCAACAGGACGATCAGCAGTGGGCGACGCTGTTCTTCGACAACAGTCTGGCGCTGCTGCTCGACGGCTACGAGCGGCTGATCGCCTCCTACGAGTGACCACCCGGGCCGGGCCCGGGTGGTCACGGATCAGACCGAGAGATCGCGACGCAGTTTGGCGACGTGCCCGGTCGCGCGCACGTTGTACTGCGCCACTTCGATCTTCCCCTCGGCATCGACGAGGAAGGTCGAGCGGATGACGCCGGTCACCGTCTTGCCGTACATGGTTTTCTCGCCGAAGGCGCCCCATGCGGTGAGCACCGCGCGGTCGGGGTCGGACAGCAGCGGAAAGTTCAGCTTCTCGGCGTCCCGGAACTTGGCGAGCTTGGCCGGTTTGTCGGGGGAGATACCGATCACCTCGAGACCGGCGGAGTTCAGTTCGCCGAGACTGTCCCGGAAGTCGCAGGCCTGTTTCGTGCAGCCGGGGGTGCTCGCGGCGGGGTAGAAGTACACCACGACCTTGCGGCCGCGGTAGTCGGCGAGCGATACCTCGTTGCCATCGGCATCGGGGAGGGTGAAATCGGGTGCCGGGTCGCCGGGGGAGAGTCGCTGGTTGTCGGTCACCCTCGCTACCGTAATCGACCCGCGGGGTTCCCGGCCGCGTACTCGTCGCGGCGATCCGGCGAAACGCGGCGCGCCGCCCGGCCGTGTCCGGAGGACCGCGCACCGGGCGGATCGCGGGCGGGATGAACAACCGGCGAGTGTGATGGGCGCGGATACACTCGAGCCCGGGCCCCGGCCGATCCGCGGACGACAGCGGCCCAGGGGTGGAACATCGGCCGCCTACGAGCGCGGCAGACCAGTTACAGGAGGCGTGAAGGTGGCAAAGGATACCGAGCGGATCGAGCAGGAGATCGAGGCCGCGCGGGAGCGGTTGGCCAGCACTCTCGACGAGATCGCCGTGCGGGCCGATCCGCAGCGGATCGCGGAGGGGACCAAGCAGCTGGCGCTGGCGAAGGTGAACGAGCCGAAGGTGAAATACACCCTGATCGGTGTCGGCGCGCTGGTGGCCGGGGCACTGCTGTTCAAGATCCTGCGCTGATCCGGGTATCGGCCCGGAATGCAGAACACCCGGTGACAGAAGCTTCTGTCACCGGGTGTTCGTGCGCAGTACCCGTGGTTCAGACGGTGGGGCAAGCGAACCCGTCGCCGTCGGGATCCAGGTGGGGACCGAAACCGGGCTCACCGCGGAAGATCGGCGCCCGGCCCGCGGCGCGTGCTTCGTCACAGTTCTTGAAGGCACCGCCGGCCGACCCGGTCTGCGTCAGCTGGGCCGACCCGGTCGCGCCCAGCACGGCGTCGGCCGCGGAGGAACCGGTGCCTGCCAGCGAGGGCAGCGGGAGTCCGATCGGGCCGGCGGCGCTCGCGGCGGGAGCGGCCAGAAGAGTCAGCCCCGCGGCGGCGGCGCTGACATAGAGCTGGCGTACGTTCATGAATTCCTCTATGTCTGCTGGGGAGTGGATCTGCGTTCGACCAGAACGCGCGGCTTCCACTGTTGTGAGGGGCGGGTCGATTGTCAACTCGTATGGCCTGGATAAGACAGGGGAAAACGGACACCGGGTTGGGTACTCACCGGATGCTGTGGCGTACCGCGCCGCAGTGGCGAAGTTCTCGCGCCGTACGGGGAGGTTTCGCCGTGGACGACACACTGTGATAGGGATTCTGCTATGTCCGAGGCTCGTACTCCGCTGCTGTTACTCGACTCCTCCCGGGTCGGCCGGAGAAAGAGATAGGTCGGAGAAAGCAGTTGTTGCGAATCAAGGACAGTGACGTCACCGGTGGCCCGTCCGCGCCACCTCCCGCCGCCGCGGCCCGCCCCGCCGATTACCGGCTGGATCTGGACGGCCTGCGCGGGATAGCGATCGCCCTGGTCGTCGCGTTCCACGTGTGGTACGGCAAGGTCTCCGGCGGAGTCGATATCTTCCTGGTCCTCTCGGGCTTCTTCTACACCGGCATGCTGCTGCGCCAGGTGGAACGGACCGGCGCGGTGGGACTGCGGCAGACGGCGGTGCGTACCGCGCGCCGGCTGCTCCCCGCCCTGATGGTGGTGCTGGCCTTGGTGGCGGTCGTCACGGTGCTGTACCGGCCGTACTCCACCTGGGGCAATATGTCCGGTCAGACCATCGCCACCGCCTTCTACTACCAGAACTGGTATCTGGCGCAGGCCTCCGAAAGCTATCTGGCCGCAGACCCCTCGGTCAGCCCGCTGCAGCACATGTGGTCGATGGCGGTACAGGGCCAGTTCTATCTCGCCATCGCGGTGCTGCTGGCGGTGATCGGCTGGGTGTGCGTACGGCTGGGCCGGGCCTCGGCGGTGCGCCCGACGATCGCGGTGCTGGCGCTGGTGCTCGGTACCGGCTCCTTCGTCTACGCCGCCGTATGGATGACCAGGTCGCAGGAATGGACCTACTACGACAGCGGCGCCCGGGCCTGGGAGCTGCTGACCGGTGCGCTGCTGGCGGCCGTGCTGCCCTGGGTGCGGATCGCCGGAGGCCGGGCCGCGCGCGTGCTGCTGACGCTCGTCGCCGCCGCCGGACTCACAGCGGTTCTCGTCTGCGGGGTGCTCTTCGACGGCGCCCGCCAGTTCCCGGGGCCGGCCGCGCTGTTCCCGGTGGGCGCGGCGGTGGCGCTGATCGTCGCCGGTGTCCGTACCGAGAGCGGCTGGCGGTCGGTCGTCTCCCGGCTGCTCGCCTCCCGCCCGATGGTCGAACTGGGTTCGATCGCCTATTCGTTGTACCTGTGGCATTGGCCGCTGCTCATCTATTACCTGGTACAGACCGGGAAACCGCATGCCGGTCTCGGCGGTGGTCTGCTGGTCATCTCGGCGTCGCTGGTGCTGGCGGTGCTGACCAACAAATTCGTCGAGGAGCCGCTGCGGTTGCGTTCCGGGCGGACCACGGTGACCCCGGTCTGGCAGCGTCGTATCCCCGCCGTGGCGGTGAGTCTGGTGGGCGCGCTCGTCCTCGGCTCCTGTATCTCGTGGCAGGTGGTGATGGCCCGCACACCCTCCGAACCGGTGGAAGCGCTACCGGTGAACGAGTACCCGGGTGCGGAGGCGCTGTTCGCCGGGGCGGCGGTCCCGGTGGCGAAACTGCGGCCGTCCATCCTGGAGGCGTCCAACGATCTGCCGGCACCCACCCGTGACGGCTGCATCTCCGACTGGTTCAACAAAGAGGTCGTGGCCTGTACCTACGGCGACCCCAACGGGTCGCGCACCATCGCCATGGTCGGTAACTCGCACGCCGAGCACTGGATGCCCGCCATGGACGCGTTGGCCCAGGTGCACGACATCAAGGTCGTCGTCTATCTGAAGATGGGTTGTTCGCTGAACATCCGCGACGACGCCCAGTACCGCGGCCTGGACATCTCCGATTGCCGCGACTGGTCCCGGCAGGTGATCGATCTGCTCGCGTCCGACCCGCCGGATTGGGTGTTCACCACCGCCACCGCGCCCATCTGGCCCAGCGGCGGCGATGTGGTCCCGGCCGAGTACCTGGATGTGTGGGCGGCGCTGGCCGAACGCCATCTGAACGTGCTCGCCATCCGCGATACCCCGTGGCTGCGCAGCCCGACCGGTATCCGCTACAGCGCTGTGGACTGCCTGGCCGCCGGGGGTGACAGCGCCACCTGCGGTATGCAGCGTGCGACCGCGCTGGCACCGGTCAACCCGGCACTGGTGCATGCCGCGGCGTTCCCGAATATGCGGCTGCTGGATCTCACCGATTCGGTGTGCGGACCCGAGATCTGCCGGGTGGTCGAGGGCAATGTGCTCGTCTACCACGACGAGCACCATCTCAGCGCGAGTTATGCCCGGACCCTGGCTCCGGAGTTGGAGCGGCAGATCGGGACGGCCACCGGCTGGTGGTGAGACCCGGGCGCCGGTGCACTGCTCCCATCGGCTCGTCCGGCACGTGGCCCACGTGACCTGCACGGTCGCGTGGGCCGCGGCGTCTGCGCGGGGCGGTGATCACCAGGGGGTGACCGGTGGCTTCACCCAGAGCAGCTTCTCGTCGGTATGGTGCCGCGCGGCCGCCGGATGGCCGGGATGCCGCGCCGCCCAGGCGGCCTTCTCGTCCAGCAGACGCGCCACCGAACGCCAGGTCTCCTCGGTGCCGGGTGGGTTGGTGTCCGCCGCCCGGGCGAGCTTGCGCCGCACCGCGGCGGAGATGCCGAGCAGTTCGGACCCCGAGATGTCCCGGTCCCACAGATAGCCGGCCAGCTGCCGCGCTTTGGCGGCCCGGCCGGCCTCCGCGGCCGGGGAATGCGCGTAATCGGCCATGAGCAAGTGTAGAAGGTCCGCGGAATCCGGTTCCTGGAGAACGGTTTCGCCTCCGCCTCCGACCGCCCGCGGCGGGGCCGGGGCCCGAGACGGAAATGCGCGATGCCGCCCGGATCGGACGGCATCGCGCACCCACCTCATTGTGGTTCCCGCCGATTCGGCGGGTCGCCGCGACCGTGCGTCGTTGCGCGGTGCGGGCGATCTGCGGGGGTAGCGGCCGTGGCCTGGGACAACGTTGTCCCGGGCCGGAATGTCCGGGACCCTCACCGTGGTCCCGTCATCCGGGGATCCGCCGCGGCCGGCGCTCCGTTGCGCCACCCCGCCGATCATGGAATTTTTCTCCGGGTCCGTACCGGACCCGTTCACCTCACCGTTGCTGCGGCGGGTGTACATCCGTGGCCGGGATCACGAGGGCCTCGTCCCCGCCCCGCCGGAGGCGGGACGGACAACTCAGTACGCGCTGTTGACGTTGTCCATGGAGCCGTACCGGTGGGCGGCGTAGTTGCAGGCCGCCGCGATGTTGGAGACCGGGTTCCATACGTCGAACGGGGTGCCGGGCACGTGGTACGCGGCGAAGGTGGGGTCGATCACCTGGAGCAGGCCCTTGGAGGGGATGCCCATCATGGCGTTGGAGTCCCACAGGTTGATGGCGCCCGGGTCGCCCGAGGACTCCCGCAGGATGTTGCGCTTGATGCCGTCGAAGCTGCCGGGGATGCCGTTCGCGGCCATGATGTCCATGGCTTCCTGGATCCAGCCGTCCAGGTTGTTGGGGTAGACCGGGGCGGGTGCCGGCGCGGGTGCCGCTTCGGGAGCGGGGGCCGGAGCCGGGGCGGCCAGCGCTTCGGGGGCGGGCGCCGGAGCCGGGATGATCTCGGCCTTGGCGGCGGGCGCGGCGATAGCGGTCGCTTCGGTGGTCACGGGGGCGGGCGCCTGCTCGGCGACCATGGCAACCCGGCTGGGGGAGCTGTCGTCGGCCATGGAGACCGCGGAGGAGGCGGTGACGGCGACGATGCCGGCCGTGGCGAGGGCGAAGCCGAAGGCTTCACGCTTGGTACGACGGCGCAGGCTGGTGAAACTGTGGGAAGGCATGATCGGATTCGGTTCCTTGTTCGGTCTCGGGATCCGGCCCGGTTCGGGCAGCACGGATCTTCGGTGCGGGCAGGTGGCCCGCGACCGGAAAAACATGACTGTGCTGTTGTCGGGTTCTTTTGTGTGACACCGAACGCAGGGCGGTCCGGGTCCGGATGACGCATATCGCGGTTACCGGGTGGTTTCCCGGTCCGCCGCGCCCGCAGGAACTCCACACTGTGGTGAAGTCGAGTGGACTCGAGTTCGACTATCGCGATACCGTTTGTGGTTGTCGCGCCGGCGTGTTTTCGCGGTTGTTTCCAACCCTCTGTCCACAACATCGCGGACTAGCCGAACTTCAGGTCGTTTATGACCGGATCTCAGAATGGTCACAGTAGGTGAACAGCAGGTAAACGGAGCCTGAGAAAATCTTGAGTGCGATCTTGAAGTGAGAAATGAACGCGTTGCAACTTCGCGACGACCTGGGGAAATGGTTCTAAACCTCTTGTGGCGCAGGCCACAAAATTTCTGATCGGTAACGGTGGATTCAGGTGCTCGTGATGGTTCCGTGATGGGAAAACAGGGTGGTCGTGTGGGTGTCGCGGGGGTGTGCCGACCCCGTCGGTGACCGGCTTTCCCACGGTGGTGTGCTCCGGGGGTGGAACGGCGCCGCGGCGAAATGGTGTGATGAGGTCATGGAGGCCCGGCGGCCGGGTCGCCGCGGGGCCGGACCGATATCGGAAAGAGAGCCCGCGATGTACTCGACGCCGAGTTATCCGCAGCTGTTCACCCCGCTCGAGGTCGGGCACACCACACTGCGCAACAGGGTGGTCATGGGGTCCATGCACACCGGTCTGGAAGACCGGGCCTGGGATACCAACCGGTTGGCCGCCTATTTCGCCGAACGCGCCCGCGGTGGGGTCGGCCTGATCATCACCGGTGGTTACGCCCCCAATCGCACCGGATGGTTGCTGCCGTTCGGCGCGAAACTGACCAACCGGACCGAGGCCTACCGCCATCGGGCGATCACGCGCGCGGTGCACGAGGCCGGCGGCAGGATCGCGCTGCAGATCCTGCACGCCGGACGCTACGCCTACGTCCCCGGCAGCGTGTCCGCTTCCTCGATCAAGGCGCCGATCAATCCGTTCCGCCCCCGCGCTCTTTCCGACCGTGGAATTCGGCGGACCATCGACGATTACGCCCGGTGCGCCGAACTCGCCCGTCTCGCGGGATACGACGGGATCGAAATCATGGGTGGGGAGGGTTATTTCATCAATCAATTCCTCGCGCCGCGTACGAATAAACGAACCGATCGCTGGGGTGGCTCCGCCGAGAATCGCCGGCGGCTCGCGGTGGAAATCGTGCGGCGCACCCGTGCGGCGGTCGGGGCCGATTTTCTGATCATATTCCGTTTGTCGATGGCGGAATTGGTGGAGAACGGGCAGACATTCGATGAGATCCTCACGCTCGCCCGGGAATTGGAGAGTGCGGGCGTCGATATTCTCAACACGGATATCGGCTGGCACGAGGCGCGAGTGCCCACGATCGTGACCTCGGTGCCACGCGCGGCCTTCGTCGAGTTCACCGCGAAGATCACCGCGGCGGTCGGGATCCCGGTCTGCGCCTCGAACCGCATCAATATGCCCGAGGTCGCCGAGGAGATCCTGACCCGCGGCGACGCCCAGCTCATCTCCATGGCCAGGCCGCTGCTGGCCGACCCGGAATGGGCCGACAAGGCAGCCACCGGCCGCACCGACGAGATCAATACCTGTATCGCCTGCAACCAGGCCTGCCTCGATCACGCCTTCCAGCACCGTACGGTGTCGTGCCTGCTGAACCCGCGAGCCGGCCGGGAAACCGAGCTCGCCCTGCTGCCGACCCGGCGCGTGAAGAGCATCGCGGTGGTCGGGGCCGGGCCGGCCGGGCTCTCGGCGGCGGTGAATCTGGCCGAGCGCGGCCATCGGGTGGATCTGTTCGAGGCACTCGACCGGATCGGCGGGCAGTTCGATATCGCGCGCCGGATTCCGGGCAAAGAGGAGTTCGACGAGTCGATCCGCTATTTCACCCGCAAATTGGATCTCACCGGTGTACAGGTGCATCTGAACACCCGTGTCACCGCGGCCGAACTGATCGACCGGCGGTACGACGAGGTCGTCCTGGCGACAGGGGTCCGGCCGCGCATCCCCGATATCCCGGGTGTCGACCATCCGATGGTGCTCTCGTACGCGGAACTGGTGCGGGAAGGCAGACCGGTGGGTAAGCGGGTCGCGGTGATCGGCGCCGGTGGAATCGGTTTCGATGTGAGCGAATACCTGGTCGTGGACGGGCATCCGGCGCTGAAACCGGACGAGTGGCGCGAGGAGTGGGGTGTCGATACCGACGACGAACAACTACGCGGCCAGTTGCGCGCCGCCCGCCCGGCGCCCGCGGCCCGCGAGGTGGTCCTGCTGCAACGCAAGGACACGGCCTTCGGAAAAGGGCTCGGGAAAACGAGCGGCTGGGTCCATCGGGCGGCGCTGAAGGCCAAGGGAGTCGAGCAGATCGGCGGGGTGAACTACGAGCGGATCGACGACGAGGGGCTGCACATCAGCTTCGGCCCGAAGCGGGAGCGGCCCCGGGCGATCCCGGTCGACAATGTGATCATCTGCGCCGGCCAGGAATCGGTGCGTGAGCTCGAATCGGAACTCACCGCCGCGGGTGTGCCGACGCACCTGATCGGCGGCGCCGAACTGGCCGCCGAGCTCGACGCGAAACGGGCCATCGAGCAGGGCACCCGGCTGGCCGCGCGATTGTGAGGGCCACTCGATAATCGCTTTTCCGGCCCGGAGCGGCGCGGTAGGCTGGCGGCCTTTGTGTCCGCGCGAAGTAGGGGGTGACCGTGTCGGCCACTGCGGTCGATCTCCGGGGCACGGCCGGTGTCTACCGGCGGCTCCTGGTAGCCGGGTTCCGCCGGCAATGGCGGTACAAGCTGGCCATGTTCGGTGGGTTGTTCACCAACTGTGTATTCGGTTTCGTCCGCGCGTCGGTGATGGTCGCCGCGATCGACGCCACCGGTGGGTTCGGCGGATACGACGCGGGCAGTATCGGTGCCTACGTCTGGATCTCCCAGGGGCTGCTCGGCGCGCTGCAGTTCATGGCCGCCGAACTGGAACTGGCCGAACGGATCCGCACCGGTGATATCGCGATCGATTTCCTGCGGCCGGTCGATGTGCAACTGGGTAATCTCGCCGCCGATCTCGGCCGGGCACTGTGCACATTGCTCCCGCGCGGGATACCGAGCCTGCTGGTCGGTGCGCTGACCTTCGGGGTGGTGTTCCCCAGCACTCCCGAGTCCTATCTACTCGGGCTGCTCAGTATCGTTTTCGCCACGGCCCTTTCGTTCCTGTCCCTGTTCGTGCTCACCACCGCCGGATTCTGGGTCGTGGAGACCCGGGGGCTGCGGACGCTCTATCAGGTCGGCGGCCCGTTCCTCGCCGGCCTGTTCGTCCCGGTGCACGTCTTCCCGGACTGGCTGCGCAGTATCGCCGAGTGCACGCCGTTCCCGTCGATGCTGCAAGTTCCGGTGGATGTGCTGTCCGGCCGGGTCGCGGGCTGGGACGCGGCGCAGCTGGTGGGCACGCAGCTCTGCTGGCTACTGGTCGTCCTGGCGGCGGGCCGGATCCTGCTGGCCGCGGGCCGGCGGAAACTGGAGGTGCAGGGTGGTTGAGACCGCCGTGCGTCCGCCGGCGAGCCGGCGCGTTCCCGCCGGCGACCGATTCGCACCCTATGCGGCGGTGCTGCGTTCCCGGATCCGCGCGCAGCGCACCTACCGGCTGTCCTTCGCCAGCGATATGGCGGGGGCGACCATGGTCGGGCTGGCCGAATTCGCCGAGGTATGGGTGATCTTCCATCAGGCGAAGGTGCTGGGCGGGCTGGACCTGGACGCCGCGCTGCTCCTGTTCGGTCTGAGCAATCTGGCCTTCGCGCTGGCCCAGCTGGTGTTCGGGCACCTGGACAAACTGCCGAATCTCATCCGCCTCGGGCAGCTCGATATCTACCATCTGCGCCCGCAGCCGGTACTGCTGCAATTGATCACCAGCGATTTCTCCCTGCGCCGTCTGGCCCGGGCCACGGTCGCGCTGGTGGTGCTGACCGTCGGACTGGTACGCAACGAGATCGATTGGTCGGCCGGGTCCGTGGCGCTGATCGCGCTGACGGTCGTGAGCGGCACCGTCCTGTTCGGCGGTCTGTTCGTGGTGGCCGCGGGTTGCCAGTTCTTCCTCATCGACGGGGCGGAAATGACCAACAGTTTCACCTACGGTGGATCCTTCGCGGCGACGCAACCCGCGTCTATCTTCCCCACACCGTTGAAATTGCTGTTCTGCGTCGCGATACCGGTGGCGTTCACCGCCTACCTCCCGACGCTGGCACTACTGGATCTTCCCGGCCCCGCCGGGATGCCGTCCTGGCTCGCCTGGTGTGCACCGCTCGCGGCGGCGTGGGTGTGGGTGCTGGCGTGGGTGATGTGGCGGATCGGGACGAGGCACTATCAGAGCGGCGGTGGCTGAGATTGGGATACGACGGTACAAATGACGATACGATCATTGAGGTCGACCGGCTGACCAGGTGTTTCACCCGCCGGACCGGAAAGGGTCTGCGGTCGCGGCGCGAGGTGGTCACCGCGGTCGACGCCATGACCTTCCGGGTCGAGCGCGGCGCGGCGGTCGGCTATATCGGCGCCAATGGCGCCGGGAAGTCGACCACGATCAAAATGCTCACCGGCATCCTGGTGCCGACCTCCGGTTCGGTGCGCACCTGCGGTCTGGAACCCATCCGGCAGCGCCGGGAGCTGGCGAGCCGGATCGGCGTCGTCTTCGGGCAGCGTTCCCAGCTGTGGTGGGATCTGCCGCTGCGGGAATCGTTCACGATCCTGGCGGCGATCCATCGGCTCGACCCCGCGGCCGGGCGGGCGCGCACCGCGGAACTGGTCGACCAGCTGGAAATGGCCGATACGCTCGACACGCCGGTCCGGCAGTTGTCGCTGGGACAGCGGATGCGCGCCGAGGTGGCGGCGGCGCTGCTGCACTGCCCGGAGTTGATCATTCTCGACGAGCCCACCATCGGCTTGGATGTGCTCTCCAAACAGCGCCTGCGCGAATTCCTGCGGGCCGAACGCGCCGAACACGGCACCACCCTTGTGCTGACCACCCACGATATGGGCGATATCGAGCGCCTCTGCGACCGGGTGCTGGTGGTGGATCACGGACGATTGGCCTACGACGGCTCGTTGCCCGGTCTCGGGGCGACGGTGGGCGCGCAGCGGGTGCTGGTCGTCGACCTCGCCGCGCCCGCGCCGGCCCTCGACGGCCTCGCGGGTGCCGAACTGGTCTCGGTCGAGGCGGAGGGTATGCGGCAGCGGCTCGCCTTCGACGCCGAGACGACCACTGCCGCGCAGCTGCTGGCCGAGGTGTCGGCCCGGGCCGAGGTGCGCGACCTCTCGATCGAGGAGCCCGATATCGAGGACATCGTGCGGCGGCTCTACGAAACCGCCCGCTGAAAAGCGAGGTGCCGGGCCCCGACGGGGCCCGGCACCGGCTCGTCACCTACGAGCGTCACATCGCGGCGTTGCCCGCTTTCCATTCCGGCCACGGAATGTTCCAGTCGCCCAGCCCGTCCGTTCCGGGCAGGACCGGACCGACCGTGTTCGTCACGATGGCGATATCGCCGCGTTTGGCGGTGTTGTAGACCCACTGGGCGTCCTCGGGGCTGAGATTGAGGCACCCGTGGCTGGTGTTGGTATTGCCCTGCGCACCCAGCGACCACGGCGCCGAGTGGAAGAAGATCCCGCTGTAGGACATCCGGGTGGCCCAGTCCACGTCGGTGCGGTACCCGGCCGGCGAGTTCACCGCGACACCGTAGGTGGAGGAGTCCATGACGATGTGCTCGTGCCGGTCCGCCAGGATGTACACCCCGTTGTTGGTGGGCGTGTCGTCCTTACCCATCGAGGTCGGCATGGTGCGGACGACCTGGCCGTTCTTCTCGACGGTGACCATCTTCGTATTGTCGTCGGCCTTGAATACGACGGCGTCGCCGATGACGAAGTTCGAGTGGATGTCGTCTTGGCCGTAGAGCCCGTTGCCCAGGTCCTTGCCGTAGACGTTCACATCGATCGTCACCTTGGTGCCCGGGTTCCAGAAATGCTCGGGCCGCCACCGGACCTCACGGTTGTTCACCCAGTAGAAGGCGCCCTCGACCGGCGGATCGGTCTTGATGGTGATGGCGTCCTGCGCGGCCTTGCGATCGGGAATGTTCTCGTCGAACTGGACCGCCACCGGCTGGCCGATGCCGACCACTTCACCCTCGCCGGGCACCAGGTACGGCTTGGTGACATTGCCGGGCGCGGTTGTGGTGAAACTCATACCGGCGGTCGACGCGCCGCCCAGGCCGTTGGCCCGGGCCTGCAGGCGGTAGGTCTTGCTGTACCCGAGCGGTTCGGTGGTGGACCAGCTGCGGCCGTCGGCTGCCAGCTGCCCGGCCACCGGCTGATCGTCGGGGTTGAGCAGGGCCACTTCGGTGAACAGGCCGTCGGTGATCTCGAACTTCATCCCCTCGGCCGGCGAGACGCCGATGTCCCCGTCCTTGACGGGTGCCACGAGCTTGGGCTTGATGAGCTCTGTGAGGGGGTTGCGGTCGATGGCGACGGTTCCGTCCGACGCCCCCGACGAGGAACAACCGGTCAGCGCCAGTACGACCAGCGCGACGAGCACCAGCGGTCCGAAGAGCCAGCGGACCGGCCTGCGCCGATCACCAATATGCATATCAACCCCGTTTCAAGTCTCGGCGCACCCGCTACGCACCGACGGCTTCGGATCCGACCGATCACCTGCTCACCTCGACCCACGGCAGCGGGATCGGTCGAGACCACGTTCATCATTCTGCCAGCCGCGCCGAGGTGATCCCAACCGCCACGATCACTTCCGGCTGCACGGCCCACCTACACATAGGGTTCCGGGCGCCGGTCGTTACGGTGTCGGCCGGCTCACACCCGCCCGACGGGATATCGATTTCACTTCTGCGGCCCGAGCCTGTTAATGTCTGTCCCGCACCGCACAGCGGAGCACGCGCCATTAGCTCAATTGGCAGAGCAGCTGACTCTTAATCAGCGGGTTCGGGGTTCGAGTCCCTGATGGCGCACTTCGAGTCGAAAGACATTCTCCGACTATAGGGTTTGCGTTACGCGCCCGTACATTCGACGGACCCAGACGTGATCAACCCGCTATCTCGCCGTATTTCGACCGTGGCTGCGGCCCGGTCAGCGGCCCGTCGGCGGTAGCCCCGCCGGTGCGCCGTGGATCCATTAGGGTGCGCGGTATGAGCGAGGCGGACGCGCGGGTGGGGCGCGGGCAGGTGGTCGCATGGGGGCTGTGGGACTGGGGGTCGGCCGCGTTCAACGCCGTGATCACCACCTTCGTCTTCGCGGTGTACCTGACCGACAGTGTCGGGGAGGATCTGCCGGGGGATATCTCCGCCAGCGCCTGGCTGGGGTGGGCGCTCGGATTCGCCGGACTGGTCGTCGCGCTGACGGCGCCGGTCACCGGTCAGCGTTTCGACGCGACCGCGAATCGCAAACGTTCGCTCGGCATCATGACCGCCGTCGTCGTGGTCCTGACGGCGGCGATGTTCTTCGTCCGGGACCAGTACTCCTACCTGTGGCTCGGGCTGGTGTTGCTCGCGCTGGGGTCGGTGTTCCTCGAGCTCGCGACCGTGCCCTACAACGCGATGCTGCGCCAGGTGTCCACCCCGTCGACGCTGGGCCGAGTGTCCGGATTCGGCTGGGCCATGGGTTACTTCGGGGGCATCTTCCTGCTGCTGATCTGCTATTTCGGGTTCATTGCCGGCGACGGCCCGGAACGAGGGCTGCTCGGCGTGAGCACCGAGGACGGGCTGAACATCCGGCTCGTCGTCCTGCTCGCCGCCGTCTGGTTCGGTGTGTTCGCGCTGCCGGTGCTGTTCGCGGTGCCGGAGGTGCCGCGCACCCGTGCCGATCCCGGGGCGGCGAGCGCGGGATTGCTCGGCTCCTACCGGGTGCTGTGGCGCGACCTGAAAGAACTGTGGGCTCTCGATCGCACCGTCATCTGGTTTCTGCTGGCCAGCGCGATCTTCCGGGACGGCCTGGCCGGTGTCTTCGCGTTCGGCGCGGTGCTGGCCGTGCAGGTCTACGGGATCAGTGAGTCCGATGTGCTGCTCTTCGGTATCGCGGCCAATGTCGTCGCGGCGCTCGGGGCGGTCGTGGCCGGCCGGTTCGACGATACGGTCGGGCCGAAACGGGTGATCGCGGTATCGCTACTGTCCGCGGTGGTGTGCGGTGCGGTGCTGCTGGTGGTGTCGGGCTCCGTGATGTTCTGGATCTTCGGCCTGGCGCTGACCCTCTTCGTCGGCCCGGCGCAGGCGTCGGCGCGGTCCTTCCTCGCCCGGCTGACACCACCCGGGCGGGAGGGGCAGCTGTTCGGCCTCTACACCACGACCGGGCGGGCCGCCTCGTTCCTCGCACCCACCCTGTTCGGCCTGTTCGTCTGGGGTTTCGGCGCGGATCGGGCCGGTATCGGCGGCCTGCTGGTGGTGCTGGGCGCCGGGCTCGCCGCCCTGCTGTTCGTACCGGCGCCGGACGCCTCGGGCAGCAAAGAGCCGGCGCAGACACCTGTCGCCTGACGGCCGGCCCGGCGGGCGCGCGCTCAGGGTTTCCAGGCGCCCATACCGAGGGCGATGAGCCGGATCTGCTGGATGGTGCGGTCGATCACCGGTTGTTCCGCGCGCGCGGTGGCGACCACATAGTCGGCGATCCCGTCGATCACGGTCGACACCAGCAGGTCGGCGGCGACCTCCAGATCACCCGGCGACCAGTCGTCCAGGGCCGGGACGCGGGACAGGTCCGCCACCAGCTCGCGCACGATCAGTTGTAATTCGAGTGCGATGGCCGACCGCAGCGCCGGGCTGCCGCCGCGCTGCTCCCGGATCAGGAAGCCGTACAGCTCTCGCTTCTGGGCGACTTCACCGAAGACGAACCGCACCGTTTCCGAGAGCCGGGCATCGGGGGTGCGGCGTAGCTGCCGCAGCGCCAGGCGTAGCGCTTGTACACCCTCGTCCACCAGGGTGGCGCCGAGGTCCTCCAGGGAGTCGAAATGCCGATAGAAGGCGGTGGGGACGATACCGGCCGAGCGGGCGATCTCGCGCAGGCTCAGCGCCCCGAAACCGCGTTCCGCGGCCAGTGCCAGCGTGCCGACGAGTAGGGCCTGCCGGGTGCGCTCTTTGCGCTCGACGCGGCTCGCTCCCTGATCGGTCATTTCAGTGAGCATACAGACGTTCACCATTCCCTTATCTCTTTCTTGTCGTCCGCGTCACACCGATTCCTGGTTGACAGTTGCAGCGGGGTATCCGGCACACTAGTTGAGTGTACAGACGTACACCGAAAGTAGTTCGACCTCGTGACGTGACCGACAGACAGGGACGGAGAACTCCCATGGTGGCCCTCCTCGATCTGGTGCAGACCCTGACCACTCCGCATCCGGTGGACCGGTACCTGGAACTGGTACGCCCGATGCTGACCGTCCGCGATATGCGGGCCCGCATCGTCGCTGTGGACCGCTCGGTGCCGGGGACGATCTCGCTGGCCCTGCGCCCGACCCGGCAGTGGGACGGCCTACGGGCCGGTCAGTTCCTGCAGCTGGGTGTGGTGATCGACGGAGTACGGCACCTGCGCTGCTATTCGCCGGTGAACTCCCAGCACGATCGCCGCCGCCGTCTCGACCTCACCCTCCGGGTGCACCCGCACGGGCTGGTATCGCGCTACCTGCACGAACACGCGCGCCCCGGCATGATCGTGGATCTGGAACCGGCGTCCGGGGTCTTCCACCTCCCGGACCGGCGGCCCGAGCGAGTGCTGCTGATCAGCGGCGGTAGCGGGATCACGCCGGTGCTGTCCATGCTGCGCACCCTCGTCGACGAGCGATACTCCGGCGAGGTGGTCTTCCTGCACTACGCGCGATCGCCGGAACTGGTGCCCCATCGCGGCGAACTCGCCGAAATCGCTGCCGCCCATCCGAATATCGCGGTCGAGCTGCGGTATCCGGAACAGGACGGCCGCGGATTCGACCGCGACGAACTCGTGCGGGTGGCGCCGTGGTTCGCCGACGCGCAGACCTACCTGTGTGGTCCGCCGCCGCTGATGGACTCGGTTCGCGAGGTCTACGCGGCCACGGAGCTGAGTGAACGCCTGCACACCGAAGAGTTCGTGGCCACCACCGCGCCGGTGGACAGCGCGGATGTCGCGGGGGCCACCACCTTTTCCGCCAGCGGGGTCACTGCCGAGAACACCGGGTCGTCATTGCTGGAGCAGGCCGAGGGCGCCGGCCTGAGCCCGGAATTCGGCTGCCGAATGGGGATCTGCTTCTCCTGCACCTCGGTCCGGCGCAGCGGATGCACCCGCAACCTGCGCACCGGGGAGCTCGAATCCGATCCCGACCAGCCGATCCAACTCTGCGTCCAGGCCGCCGTCGGCGACGTGGACATCGAAATCTGACATCTGAGACGAAGGGGAGAAACAGATGACCATCCTCACCGAGACCAAGGACGGACCGCTGGTCCTCTCGCCCGACCAGGTCGAGGAGATCGGCCGCACGCTCGACGAGCTGCGTGACCGGATCGTCGCCGATCTGGGCGAACGCGACCGCCAGTACATCTACGACATCATCAAGGCGCAGCGCGGATTCGAGATCGCCGGGCGCGGCCTGATGTACCTGGGCTTCCTGCCTCCGTTCTGGCTGGCCGGCGTGGCCGCGCTCAGCGTGTCGAAGATCCTCGACAATATGGAGATCGGCCACAACGTCATGCACGGCCAGTACGACTGGATGCGTGAGCCGGGCCTGAACTCGCGGGTCTTCGAATGGGATACCGTCTGCCCGGCGGACCAGTGGAAGCATTCACACAACTACATGCACCACACCTACACCAATATCCACGGTCGTGACCGTGATATCGGCTACGGCGTGCTGCGGATCGACGAGGGGCAGGACTGGCACCCGTACTACCTGGGCAACCCGCTCTACGCGTTCCTGCTGATGGTCTTCTTCGAATGGGGCGTGATGCTGCACGACCTCGAGGCGGACAACATCGTCAAGGGCAAGCGCAGCTGGTCCGACCTCAAACCGCTGATCAAGGGGCAGCTCCGTAAATCGGGCCGGCAGGTCCTCAAGGACTATGTGGCCTTCCCGCTGCTGACCGGTCCGCTGTTCCTGTCCACGCTCGCCGGAAACGCTACGGCGAACCTGGTGCGCAACCTGTGGGCGTACTCGATCATCTTCTGCGGGCACTTCCCGTCCGGTGTGCAGACCTTCACCGAGGAGGAGACCGCCGAGGAGTCCCGCGGCGAATGGTATGTCCGGCAGATGCTCGGCTCGGCCAATATCTCCGGCAGCCCGCTGTTCCACATCATGTCCGGCAATCTGTCGCACCAGATCGAGCACCACCTGTTCCCGGATCTACCGGCCAACCGGTATCCGGAGATCGCGCCGGAGGTGCGCGCACTGTGCGAGAAGTTCGGGCTCCCCTACAACACCGGGCCGCTGGGCAAGCAGATCGGTTCGGTGTGGGCCAAGATCTTCCAACTGGCGCTGCCGCCGCGGTTGACGGAGTCCAGGATCGCCCGCTTCCTGCCCGCTGCGCTGCGGAAACAGCCCACCTCCGGTGTTATCGTGATGCGTCAGCAGAGTCCTACCGAAGCGGGCGTGTGATGATCGGCAAATTCGAGGCCAACAAGGATCTCATCCAGGAACTCACCACGTCGGGGGCGCGCCGGGTCGGCAATATCGCGAGCATCATCACCGGCACGGTCTCGGAGGTGACCCGGGAGATCGGGGAATGGATCACCGACGCCATCGAGATGAACGAGGCCGCCGCCGCGGCCCGGCGTGATGCCGCGGCCGAGGGGCGAGGGGACGACGACCTGCGTGCGCCGGGGGAGAGCCGGGACGGGGCCGGTACCGCACCGGCTCGGGAGACCGGCGTCGTTCTGGACGCCGATATCGTCGACGCCGAGCCCGACCCCTCCGGCAAACGCTTCTGATCGAATCCGCAGAACCGCTCGGTGGGACAAGTCACACCGAGCGGTTACCCATGGGCTAACCTCGGCTCGTGCCCGCCTATATCTCCTCCCCGGAACTGACCTTCGGTTTCCTGTTCGCGCTGGAGGATCCCGAGCGGATCGCGGAGATGGTGCGCGACCTGATGGAGCGCAAAACCGTCTCGGTATTCCGGCTGGCACGGTTGTCCGACGACGATGGGCCGCCGGAACGCTATGTCGTGAACTGGGCGGCCATCCCGCAGATCTCCATCACCACCACCGCGCCCGACCCGGCCGAACTCCGGGCCGACCAGGTGATGCTGGTGAACGCGTTCCTCGGGGACGCGGGCGAGATCCGGCTGTACTCGCAGGGGAATGCGCCGCAATAGATCACGGCCCGCCGTGAGATCCCCGTGACTGGTGGTGATCCGCCGTTATCGAACTGTAGCCTTGTTCGGGGGATCTGAACGAGCGATGGGTAACAAGGAGTGGGCGCAGTGGAGAACGTGATACGGCTGCTGATCGTATTCGGGGGCACGCTGGCCGTGACGATCGCCCTCGGCTGGGCGATCGACCGCGGCCTGCGATACTGGTCGGCCCGGCATCCCAAGACCGCGATTCCCGGTCTGCTGCGACGGATCCAATTACCGCTGCAGTTGTTCCTGGGCTTCGCCGCGCTGCGGATCACCTATCCGCTGGCCGAGCTGCATCTGCGCCAGGACACGGTGATCCTCAGTGTCCTGGCCTCCATGGTCACCATGTCGGCGGTCTGGCTGGTGGTCCGGATAGTCGACGCGGTGGCCGACGGGCTGCTGAACAGCTACTCCCGCCGGGCCCGCGACCCGCGCCGGGTACGTCAGCTGAACACCCAGTTCACCCTGATCCGCCGGATCACGACCGCGCTGCTCGCGGTCGCGACGGCGGCGATCGCCATGCTGGTCATGTTCCCCGGACTGCGCGTTCTGGGCACCTCGCTGCTCGCCTCCGCCGGCATCATCGGCATCATCGCCGGTGTGGCGGCCCAATCCACGCTCAGCAACCTCATGGCGGGCCTGCAGATCGCGTTCGGTGATTCGGTGAAGATCGGCGACACGGTCGTCGTCGAGGGCGAGATGGGCACCGTCGAGGAGATCACCCTGTCCTTCCTCACCGTCCGGATCTGGGACGACCGCCGGCTCACCATGCCGGTCTCGTACTTCAACAGCAAACCGTACGAGAACTGGTCGCGCGGCGGCCCGCAGATGACCGGCACCGTATTCCTCTACCTGGACCACAGCGCCCCGGTTGCCGAGCTCCGGGAGCATCTCTACGAATACCTGAGCGAGCATCCCGATTGGGACGGCCGCAGCTGGAACCTCCTGGTCACCGACAGCACCCCCACCGGTATCGAGGTCCGGGCCTCGATGACCGGGCGTGATTCGGACGCGGTGTGGTCGCTGCGCTGCGCCGTCCGCGAGGAACTGATCAGCTGGCTGAACAATCAGCATCCGGGCGCGCTGCCGCGCGTGGCCGCGCTGGACACGTTCGAGAAGACGCCGGCCAGGTAAGCCGGGTACGGCAGGGGCGGCCGGTCGAGCGGCCGGTTGATCTCGATGCCGTGTCGGTACGGTGGGATGAATACGAAAACGTGTGTGATAGCTCACAATTGAGGGGCGGCCGAGCCGGTTGGGTCGGCCGGGCCAGCACCCTCGAAGGAGCGTTGATCACAATGCCTGCTCCCGCCGGTTACCCGGTCCGAGTCCGCGGCGATCTGGACCCCGCGCTGTCGCGCTGGATGTGGATCGTGAAATGGCTTCTCGCCATTCCGCATTACATAGTTCTGTTCTTCCTGCACATCGGTTATGCCGTGGTCACCGTGATCGCGTTCTTCGCGATCCTGTTCACCGGCAGGTACCCGCGCGCCCTGTTCGACTACAGCGTCGGGGTCATGCGGTGGTCGTGGCGGGGCAGCTTCTACGCCTGGACGCCCGCCGGTACCGATAGATACCCGCCGTTCTCCCTGTCCCGCGACGACGACTACGCGGCGGATCTGGACATCGACTATCCGCCGACCCTGCATCGCGGGCTGGTACTGGTGAAATGGTGGCTGCTGGCCATCCCGCACTACCTGATCATCGGCGGTATGACCGGGGCGGCCTGGCTGGTCGACTTCGACGACGCCGAGACCACGGCCAGTGCCGCGGGAATCCCGTTGATCGGCGTACTGACCTTCGTCGCCCTGGTCGGGCTGCTGTTCGCGGCACGCTACTCCCAGGGGCTGTTCGATTTCGTGATGGGAATCAACCGGTGGATGCTGCGGGTGCAGGCCTACGGCTCGCTCCTCCGCGACGAGTACCCGCCCTTCCGCCTGGATCAGGGCGCCCGTGACGAGGTGGCGCCCCCACCTGCGGTCGATACGAGCAAACCCGAGGCCTGAGACCGCTGTGGGCCGAACGAAAAAGCCCGAGGACCCAATGGGCCCTCGGGCTTTCCAGGGTGAGTGACGGGACTCGAACCCGCGACAGCCAGGATCACAACCTGGTGCTCTACCAACTGAACTACACTCACCATCGCCGATTTGCACCGGCGGCCTAGATAGTAGCGCGTCTACCCCTCCGCAAGCCAATCGGTTATCGGTGTGCCGGTCGCCGGGCTCTAGACCCGGCCGGGCGCGCCGCCGCCGGTTCCGCCCGTGGTACCGGCACTGACCTCGGCGGCGATCGCGGAGATCTCCGCCGTCGAGGGGCCCGGCGCGGGGACGAAGGCGGTGCGCCGGTAGTACTCGAGTTCCCGGATCGATTCCTGGATATCGGCGAGCGCGCGATGGGCCAGACCTTTCTCGGGCTGGCCGAAATAGATCCGCGGGTACCAGCGGCGGCACAGTTCCTTGATCGAGCTGACGTCGATCATCCGGTAGTGCAGGTGCGCGTCCAGCTCCGGCATGTCCCGGGCGATGAAACCACGATCGGTGGCGATGGAGTTACCGGCCAGGGGCACCACCCGGGCGGTGGGTGCGTACTGCTTCACATAATCGAGGACCTGCCGCTCGGCCTCGGCGAGGGTGACCGTGGAGCGCCGCACCTCTTCGGTCAGGCCGGACCGGGCGTGCATCTCGGCGACCACCTCGGGCATCGCCGCGAGCGCCTCGTCGTCGGCGTGGATGACGATATCCACCCCGTCACCGAGAACATTCAGATCGCTGTCGGTCACCAGGGCGGCCACCTCGATCAGTTTGTCGGTGACCAGGTCGAGCCCGGTCATCTCACAATCCATCCACACCACTAATTTGTCCGACACCCGCACCACCCTAATCAGCGCCGCCACCCGCCGAGCGCAATCACCGCCCTCTCCGTGTGGGAAGTCTCCGGGACCGGCCCCCGGTCAGCCGCCGAGCTTCTTGTAGAACGCGCCCGCGATCGGGGCGGTGACCGCTCTGGGCCCGTAGTTGCCGGCAGCGCTCATACCCTTCCCGATCAGGCCGGGCACCACCCGCATCTTGTTGCGGGCCAGCGCGTCGATCGAGATCCGGGCCGTGTACTCCGATGACACCCACAGGAAATCCGGGACCATGCGGTCGACCAGGGAGGCGTCGGCGGGATCGGGGATCTCGGTACGCACCGGGCCCGGGGCGAGCAGGGTGATGTGCACCCCGGAACCTTTCAGCTCGCCCCGCAGGGATTCGGCGAAGGTGTTGGCGAAGGCTTTGCTCGCCGCGTAGGTGGCGTTGTTGGGGATGGGCATGTTCCCGGCCGCCGAACCGCTCACCAGGATGCCCCCGGCCCGGCGGGCCAGCATCGCGGGAAGCACGGCCAGGGTCAGGTCGTGCACGGCGACGGCGTTCAACTCCAGCTGATCGCGTTCGTAGGCGGGATCGAGGGCGGACAGGGGCCCGAACGTCGCGATACCCGCGTTGTTACACAGGATCGAGATATCCCGGCCCGCGAGTTCCTCGGTGAGCGGAGCCCGCTGCGCCCGGTCGGCGAGATCGACGGCGCGGACTTCGGCGGTGATGCCGTGCTCCCTGGTCAGCCGACCGGCCAGGTCGTCGAGGAGCTCGCCGCGGCGCGCGACCAGGATGAGCGAATGACCCCGGCGGGCCAGTTCGGCGGCCAGTGCGGTTCCGATTCCGGACGAAGCGCCGGTCACCACGGCGCGGCTCTCGGCGGTAGGCGAAGGCAAACCCATTCCCGACACCCTAGAGGGCGCTGCCGGGCGTAGCCCGCCCACAGCCCGCGCAGGGCCGGGGCGAATGCGGAGGTTCGCTGACCGGGATCGGGTGTTTGGGGCGTGACGGAGGGGGTACACCCACTCCGACTGGCCCGAACAGCTCAGTCGGGTGGGTGGAGCGCCCCCGGCAGGAATCGAACCTGCGACCTAGGGATTAGAAGGCCCTTGCTCTATCCAACTGAGCTACGGAGGCAGTGGTTCCACCATGGCGGACAACGGCCGCGCTGTCCAGCTGAAAAGTGTAGCGATCGACCGGATCGTCTGATTTGGGCTGCCCGGAAACAGCCCCGGCGGGCCGAACGGTGCCCGTCGAACTACTCTCGAAGCTATGTCGTCAGCCCAGGCTCCCGCCGCCGAACCCGCTACGAAGGCCGGTCGGCCCAGTGGCTCGGCGGTCGTTCCGGCGGTGCTGACAGTGTTCGCCGCGGCACTCGCCGCGTTGGTATCGATGCTGGTGGTGGGCTTGTCGGCCGCCCAAGCGCTGAGTCTGCTGGGTATTCCCGATCCTGGTCCGCTGACCACCTACGGTCTGCCCGCGCTCCGGGCGCTGGCCGATCTCTTCGCGGCCTTCACAGTGGGGTCGCTGCTCTTCGCGGCTTTTCTGGTGCCGCCGCAGCGTGGCGGTCTACTCGACACTGGGGGTTACCGCGCGGTGCGGCGGGCCTCGGGCCTGGCGGTGGCCTGGGCGGTGAGCGCCGCGCTGCTGGTACCGCTGACCGTCTCCGACAGCACCGGCCGGCCGGTCACCGAGATCTTGGCACCCCAGGATCTGTGGGGGGTCGCCGACGAGATCGAACTCGCCGGTACCTGGCGGCTCACCGCGATCGGCGCTCTGCTGCTGGCGATCGGCTGCCGGCTGGCCCTGCGCTGGGGATGGACGCCGGTGCTGTTCGGCGCGTCGGTCGCGGTGATGATGCCGCTGGCGCTGACCGGGCATTCCGCGTCCGGTGGTGCCCACGATGTGGCCACCAACAGTTTGATCCTGCATCTGATCGCCGCGGCGGTCTGGGTCGGCGGTCTCGGCGCGCTGCTGGTTCACGCGTTGCGGGACGGTACCCATACGGCCCTGGCCGCCCGGCGTTTCTCCGCGGTGGCCCTGGTGTCCTTCGTGGTGCTGGCCGTCAGCGGCCTGGCCAACTCGTGGGTGCGGGTGCCCTGGGACGAGCTGTTCACCAGCACCTACGGCCGGTTGGTGCTGGCCAAGGCCGCCGCACTGGTGATTCTCGGCGTCTTCGGCTGGTTCCAGCGGCGCGCGGCGCTTCCGGCACTGGCCGCCGACCCGGACGACCGGCGCGCGCTCGCCCGCTTCGCGAGTGTGGAACTGCTCGTCTTCGCCGCGACCATGGGCCTGGCGGTGGGGCTGGGCCGGACTCCGCCGCCGGCGCCGACCAGCGTGCCGACCCCGATGGAGGTCGAGCTCGGCTACAACCTGGACGGCCCGCCCACGGTGGCGCGGCTGCTCTTCGACTGGCGTTTCGACCTGATCTTCGGCACGCTCGCCATCGTGCTGGCGGTGCTCTATCTGCTGGGCGTCCGGCGGTTGCGGGCGCGTGGTGACGTGTGGCCGGTCGGCCGGACCCTCGCCTGGCTGCTCGGCTGCGCGGTGCTGCTGTTCACGACCTCGTCGGGGGTCGGCCGCTACGCGCCCGCCATGTTCAGCGTGCACATGGGCGCCCATATGGCGCTGTCGATGCTGACCCCGATCCTGCTGGCCCTGGGTGGCGTGGTGACGCTCGCGTTGCGCGCGCTGCCGCCGGCCGGGCGGGACGGCGTCCCGGGCCCCCGGGAATGGATTCTGGCGGCCGTACACAACCCGGTCTCCCGGTTCCTCACTCAGCCGATCGTGGCCTCGGTGCTCTTCGTGGCCGGTTTCTATGCGCTCTACCTGGGCGGGATCTTCGATGCCTACGCCGATTCCCATACCGCGCATCTGCTGATGAACCTGCATTTCCTGCTCAGTGGCTATCTCTTCTACTGGGTGGTGATCGGGATAGACCCGAAACCGCGCCGGGTGGAGCCGCTGACCAGATTGGCCATGGTGTTCGGTTCGCTGCCCTTCCACGCCTTCTTCGGGGTCGTGTTGATGGGAATGAGCACGGTGCTGGCCGGCTGGTTCTATCGGAGCCTCGACCTGGGCTGGCCCATCGATCTACTGGGTGATCAGCGCACCGGAGGCAGTCTGGCGTGGGCCACCGGTGAGGTACCGCTGGTCGTGGTCATGCTGGCGCTGCTGATCCAGTGGTCGCGCAGCGACGCGCGGCTGGCCCGGCGCACCGACCGCGCCGCGGAACGCGACGACGACGCGGAACTCGCCGCGCACAATGCCATGTTCGCCCAATTGGCCAAGCGAGATCGGGCAAGTAGGTAGATGACCGAGCAGAGAATCCCGCTGACACCTGTGCCACCGCTCCGGCGTATCTACCGGTCGGATGTGCGGGCGGCGCGTCGGCGACTGACCGGGCGCATTCGCAAGACCCCGGTCTTCCACACCGCCGTACCGGGGCCCGGCGGCCCTGTCCCGGTCACCCTGAAGCTCGAGTATCTGCAGCACGGTGGCACATTCAAGGTGCGCGGCAGTTATAACGCGCTGTTGTCGGAACGAGTGTGTCCCGAGCATGTGGTGATCGCTTCGGGCGGTAACGCGGGGATCGCCGCGGCGCTGGCGGCGGCCGGGATGGGCAAGACCTGCACGGTGGTGGTCCCGGAATCGGCACCGCACACCAAGGTCGCCGCCATGTGGTCGCACGGTGCCGAGGTGCGCTGGCACGGAACCACCTACGCCGAGGCCTATGAGCACGCCTGCGAGATCACCGCCGAGCGCGGGGCGTTGCAGTTGCACGCCTACGATCTGCCCGCGGTGGTGGCCGGGGCCGGAGTGATCGAACTGGAGATCGAGGAGCAGGTCCGCGGGCGGCCGCCGATTCTGGTCGCGGTCGGCGGCGGAGGGTTGATCGGCGGGATCGCCGCCGCCGGCGGGCGCCGCCGCGAGATCGTGGGCGTCGAACCCGAGGGGATCCCGACGCTGAATTCCGCGCTGGCCGCCGGAAAGCCGGTCGATGTGGAGGTGTCCAGTATCACCGCCGATGCCCTGGGCGCCTCGCGGATCGGCGAGATCGCTCTCGATGTGACCCGGCGCTACGGTGTGCGGTCCGCGCTGGTGACCGATGACGCGATCACCGACGCCCGGGACTATCTGTGGCGGGAGTTCCGGATCGTCGTCGAACTCTCCGGCGCGGTGGCCCTGGCCGCGATTCTCAGCGGTGCCTATGTACCGCGGGAGGGCGAGCGGCCGGTGGTTGTGCTGTGCGGCGCGAACACCGAACTCCCGGTGCTCTGACACGCTGACCGCGTATCGGTTCACCGCTCGACCACGCCGCGGACGCGGCGCCGAGCGATCTTTCGTCCGACGGTTGTCGCCATGGCGTGAACGAGACACCGGGAGCATCGAGTCCGGCTGCGTCCGAACGTTTTCGACACCCGGCCCCGCTGTTGTCGTGCGGCCCCGCGCGAATGTGGGACGGCGGCCGGCTATCTCCGAATTGTCCGTTCTCCGCTGGCGCTGAGGAGGGATATCACCGGCTCCGCCGGTGGTGGGTCCATGCATGTCATGGTCCGGGTGCTTAAACTGATGCGAGTGCAGCAATCTCTCGCGACAGTGTTCGTCGGTCGCGACGCCGAGGTCGCGGCTCTGGTCTCGGGTGGGCGTACCGCGCTCGCGGGGCGCGGTGCCGTGATCCTCGTGGAAGGCGAAGCCGGTATCGGCAAGACCACGCTGCTCGGTGCCGCCGCCCGGCAGTTCGCCGAACTGGGATTGCAGGTGCGGACGAGTCGCGCGAGAGAACTCCAGCAGGATGTTCCGTTCGCGGCGTTGGCCACCTGGCTCGTCACCGGGGATCCACCCGCCGATTCCGATCCGATCCGCACCCTGCTCGACGGCGCGGACCAGGCCGGAGATGCCGCGGCCACGCACGAATTCGCCTTGGCCGAACTCCTGCTCGAACAGATCCGTGCCTGGTGCGCGGAGCGACCCGTCGCATTGCTGCTCGACGATGTCCACTGGGCCGACCGCTCCAGTCTGGCCGTGCTGCACCGGCTGTGCACGCTCGCCGATCGGCTGCCGCTGGTACTGGTGCTGTCGACCCGCCCCGTCACCTCCGACCCGGCCTTCGCGGTGTTGACCGCCACATTGACCACCTGCGCCGCCACCACCGTCCGGCTGGGCGCGCTGCCCGACGCGGCGACAACGACCATGGTCCGGGAGATGGTCGGCACGGTGCCGCCGCCGGCGCTGCTGCGCCAGGTCGCCCGAGCGTACGGGCATCCGCTGCACATCACGGAGCTGGTGGCCGCATCACTGCTGGATCCCGCCGGCGACGCGAAGCCCACGACCGGTTCCGCCCGGCAGCCGGTCGGCTCCCTGGCCGAGGCGATCTGGCGCCGGGCCGAATCGCTGTCGCGGCCGACCCGCGACCTGTTGCCCATGGCCGCGGCACTGGGCCCGAAGGTCGATGTCGTGGAACTCGCCGCGGTGCTGGACGGCCACATCATGGAAGTGTGGAGCGCGGTGACCGAGGCGACGGACGCCGGGCTGCTCACCATGGTCGATTCCGAGCTCGCCTTCCGCCACGATCTGATCCGGCATGTGCTGGCGGAGCGATTACCCGCCTCCCTGCGCTCGGATCTGCTGCGCCGGGCCGGGCGCGTGCTGCAGACCACGGGCGCCCCGATAGAACGGGTCGCCTACTACCTGTCGATCGGCGGCCGGGAACTCGAGCCGGCGAGTCTGCAATGGCTGCTCTCGGTATCCGACGCGTTGATCGTGCGCGCCCCGGAACTGGCGATGCGCCTGCTGACCCGCATAGTCGATACGGCCGGGCTCGACACGGCGACCCGTGCCGCCCTGATCCGGATGCGGACCCGCGCGCTGCTGTGGAACGGCCGGACCGACCAGGCCGAGGCCACGTTGCGAGTGGCGTTACGGCATCGGCCCGAGCACGCCGACGACCCGGGTCTGCGCTGGTTGCTGGCTCATGTATGCCATGCCCAGGGTCGATTGGCCGAGGCCGTCGAAGTCGCCGAGACCGCGCTGAACACGCTGGATCTCGGCGACGCCGACGCGGCGCGTTTCCTGGGCCTGTGCGCGCTGGACAATTTCTTCCTCGAACGGTTCGCCGAGGCCGAACAGGCCGGGCGGCACGCGGTCGCGCTGGGACGGCAGTCGGGCAACTCCCTGGCCACCGGGTACGGGCTGATGGCCCTCGGCGCCGTGCGCTACACCCAGGGCTACCTGGACGAAGCGCTGGAGATCAGCACCGAGTCGCTCACGGTGTTGCAGGACGGCGCCGGCTCGGACCAGATCGATCCGTACGTGCTGTACGCGCACTGCCTGATCGAGCTCGACCGCCCGGCCGCGGCCGTGGAGGCCCTGCAGACCGCCATCGGCCACAACCGCCGGATGCACGGGCTCTACCTGGCCGCGAACCTGATGGCCAAAGCGCGCATGTTTCTGTTGAACGGGCGCTGGGACGAGGCGATCGCGGAGTGCCGGGCGTGCCTGGAGACCGCCGATGTGCTCGGTTACGCGCCGGTCGCCCACAGTGTGATGGCGCTGATCGGGATACACCGTGGTGCGGCGCCACCCGGAGACGCGCTCGTCGCGGACGACCGCTTGGGTACCGCCGGATACGGGTACATGCAACCGTGGGTCACCGCCCTGGTCCACGAAACCCGGGGCAACCCGGAACCGGCGCTGCGGTTGCTCGTCGAGACCCACGCGAAGCTCGACGGAGGTATGAGCGCCTCGACCCTGCACTACATCCTTCCCGATATAGCCCGCCTGGCGTTCGACGCCGGCGATGCGGAGGCGCTGCACGGCGCGCGGACGGCGGCCGACGAACTGGTGGCCAAGCAGTGGACCGCCGCACGCTCGGGTATCGCGCAGCTGTGCCGCGGGCTGGCCGACCGCGACTCCGACGCGCTCTTCGCCGCCGCGCGGGAGTTCGCGCACTGTGATTGGCCGCTCTACGAAGCCCAGGCCTACGAGGACGCGGCGATCGTGCTGGCCGCGGGCGGTCGCGGGGCCGACGCGCGGGAGGCGCTCGAATCCGCCGTCCAGCTGTACACCCGGCTGGGTGCTTCGTGGGATACCGCCCGCGCGGTGGCCCGGATCCGGCGTTACGGAATCCGCCGGGGCGTGCGGGGCCCGCGCAATCGCCCGAAAACGGGCTGGGCGTCGCTGACCGAGACCGAACGATCCGTGGCGGTCCAGGTGGCCGACGGCTCGTCGAACGCCGATATCGCTGCGCAGATGTTCCTGTCGCGACGCACCGTCCAATCGCATGTGTCGAGCATTCTGGCCAAACTCGGCGTGCGCTCACGGCGGGATATCGCCGCCGCCATGACGGCCGCGGGCCGCTGAATCCGGGGACCACTCTTTCCACAAGTGCGCGGCCGCGCGGAAGTTGTGCACAGATTCGATTCGCGCCCCCCACCGCCCCGTCGGGCCGGTAACCATGAGTACGTCCCCGGAAGCACCGGGCGAACGGAGGGGCGGAAATGTACGAAGCAGTGGCGACCGTGGTCGGTACGGTGGTGACCGAACCGGTGAGACGAGAACTGCCCGGCGGCGAGCAGATGATCAGCTTCCGGTTGGCGAGTACCGCGCGGCGGCTGGATCGCGAAACCGGTGAATGGGTGGACAACGGGACGCTCTTCCTCACGGTGAGCTGCTGGCGGCGGTTGGTGGCCGGGGTGGACGCGTCGATCCATCGGGGTGATCCGGTGATCGTGCAGGGGCAGCTGCGGTCGAACGAGTACCACACCCGGGAAGGCGCCCAGCGTCGCGATCTGGAGATGCGAGCGCATACCCTGGGGCCGGACCTCACCCGCTGCACCGCCCGGGTGGAGCGCCGACGGACCGGGCATCCGGCCACGACCGGGAATATATCCGCCGGTCCCGGCGCTGCGACTGCCGAAACCGGGGCGGCGGGGGAACCGAACGATCCGATGGTGGAGCAGCCGGCGCGCGACGAGGAGCCCGTGAACGCCGACGTGTGAAACCGCACCGATGTTTGACGGATAGGGTGATCGCTATGGCTGAGTTCATCTACCAAATGAAGAAGGTTCGTAAGGCGCACGGCGACAAGGTCGTGCTCGACGATGTCACCTTGAACTTCCTTCCCGGCGCCAAGATCGGCGTTGTCGGTCCGAACGGCGCCGGTAAATCCAGCGTGCTGAAGATCATGGCCGGATTGGACCAGCCGAACAACGGCGAGGCCTTTCTCGCGCCGGGCGCCACGGTCGGGATCCTGCAGCAGGAACCGCCGCTGAACGAGGAGAAAACCGTCCGCGGCAATGTCGAGGAGGGGCTCGGCGAGATCAAGGTCAAACTCGACCGGTTCAACGAGATCGCCGAACTCATGGCCACCGATTACTCCGACGAGCTCATGGACGAAATGGGCAAGCTGCAGGAGGAGCTCGACCACGCCGATGCCTGGGACCTGGACTCCCAGCTGGAGCAGGCGATGGACGCGCTGCGCTGCCCGCCGCCGGACGAGCCGGTGACCAACCTCTCCGGTGGTGAGCGCCGCCGGGTGGCCCTGTGCAAACTGCTGCTCAGTAAACCCGACCTGCTGCTGCTCGACGAGCCCACCAACCATCTCGATGCCGAGAGCGTGCTCTGGCTCGAACAGTTCCTCGCGCAGTACCCGGGCGCGGTCTTGGCGGTCACCCACGACCGGTACTTCCTGGACAATGTCGCCGGCTGGATTCTCGAGCTCGACCGTGGCCGGGCCATCGGTTACGAGGGCAACTACTCCACCTATCTGGAGAAGAAGGCCGAGCGGCTCGCGGTCCAGGGCAAGAAGGACCAGAAGCTGCAGAAGCGGCTCAAGGACGAACTCGCCTGGGTCCGGTCGGGCGCCAAGGCACGCCAGGCGAAGAACAAGGCACGTCTGGGCCGCTACGAGGAGATGGCCGCCGAAGCGGAGAAGATGCGGAAGCTGGACTTCGAGGAGATCCAGATCCCGGCCGGTCCGCGACTGGGCAGTGTGGTGGTCGAGGTGGAGCACTTGGACAAGGGCTTCGGCGACCGGCAGCTGATCAAGGATCTGTCCTTCACCCTGCCGCGCAACGGCATCGTGGGCGTCATCGGGCCCAACGGTGTCGGTAAGACCACGCTCTTCAAGACCATCGTTGGTCTGGAGGCGCCGGACAGCGGCACGGTGAAAGTCGGCGATACCGTCAAACTGAGCTACGTGGACCAGTCCCGCGCCGGTATCGACCCCACGAAAACCGTATGGCAGGTGGTTTCGGACGGGCTCGATTACATCGAGGTCGGCCAGCAGGAGATGCCCTCGCGCGCCTACGTGAGTGCCTTCGGGTTCAAAGGCCCGGACCAGCAGAAGCCGGCCGGGGTGCTCTCCGGTGGTGAACGCAACCGGTTGAACCTGGCGCTCACCCTGAAGCAGGGCGGCAACCTGATCCTGCTCGACGAGCCCACCAACGACCTCGATGTCGAAACCCTGGGATCGCTGGAGAACGCATTGGAGCAGTTCCCGGGCTGTGCCGTGGTCATTTCCCACGACAGGTGGTTCCTGGACCGCACCTGTACGCATATCCTCGCCTGGGAAGGTGATGCCGACAACGAGGCCAAGTGGTTCTGGTTCGAGGGCAACTTCGAAGCCTACGAGGCCAACAAGATCGAGCGCCTCGGTCAGGAAGCCGCACGGCCGCATCGAGTGACACATCGCAAGCTGACCCGCGGGTAACGCCGCGAGACTTTTCCCGCTGCCCGGCTTCGGGTCTACCCTCGGGGTCGGTGTCGGTGTGTCCGAGAGAAATACCGGATTCAAGGGAGTGGGAAATGACGGTCTCGTCCGAATTGTCCAGCGAGGCATGGGCTGCCGAGCTGCCGGACACGCTACGCGCCGACCTCGGCACCTTGGAGGACGGCTATTTCCGGCATGTCGAGACCGACGACGCCGACTGTGAGATCACCGCACCGACCTTGACCTTCCGTGCCCATCTGACACTGGCCCTGACCCGGCAACCGGGTCAGGGCCTCGTCCGGGTCCACCACCCCGACGACGGGTCCGGGCTGGGCGCCGCGGTACAGATCGTCACGGACGATATGCCCATGCTGGTCGATTCGGTGACGGCACTCTTCGGCCGGATGGGCGGCACCATCAGCGAGGTCATCCACCCCATCTTCACGGTGGAACGGGATTCCGGCGGCGCCCTCACCGCGGCTCGCCTGCACGAGGCCGACCTGCGGCGCAACGGCACCGGTGACGGTCGCGAATCCTGGATCCACCTGCAACTCCACCCGGCGACGAGCGCCCAGCTGCTCGACGAGATCGCCGCCGCCGTACCGGACGTCATCAAGGATGTACGGCAGGTGAGCAGCGATACCGAGGCGATCCACGCCATCGTCGACGAATTGGCGACCCGGCTGGAACAGGCCGGCGATTCCGCGGCCGCGGCCGAAGCCGATATCGAACCCGCCGACTGCGCCCGCCTGCTGCGGTGGCTGGCCGACGACAACTTCACCGTGCTCGGATACGCGCGCTATCGGCTCGAGCCGGGTGCGGAACTGCCGGTCCCGGTGGCCGATTCCGAACTGGGCGTGCTCCACCCCGGCACCGCGACCGGTTTCCAGGTCCCGATCACCGCGGGTGCCCGGCCGCTGCTGCGGATGACCCAGGGACTGATCCCGGTGACCATGCAGCGCGCGGTGTACCCGTACTACATCGGCGTCGCCGATCTGGACAGCGCGGGCGAGGTCCGGGGGGAACACCTGTTCGTCGGTGTCTTCACGGTCACCGCGCTGCACGAGAACGTCCTGGACATACCGGTGGTGGGGCAGCGGGTCCGCGCCGCCATCACCGACAGCGGATTCGACCTCGACTCCTTCTCCGGCCAGGCCATGCTCGAAGTGATGCAGGGCTTCCCGCGCACCGAACTGTTCTCCTCCGATGCCGCGACTCTGCGCCGGACGGCCACCGCGGTACTCAATGTCGGTTTGCGGCGGCAGGTGCGGCTGTTCCTGCGGGTCGATCCCTACGGCCGGTTCGTCGCCGCCATGGTGTACCTGCCCCGTGACCGCTACACCACCGCTGTCCGCCTGGAAATGCAGGACATCCTGGTCCGCGAGCTCGGCGGCGCATCGATCGATTACTCCGCCCGGGTGAGCGAAAGCGAACTCGCCAGCGTCTACTTCACCATCCGGATGCCGGGTGCCGACACCACGGAACCGGTGGGTGCTGCCGAGGAGATCTCCGAGGACGAACGGCGGCGGATCCAGAACCTGCTCGCCGAGGCCAGCCGTACCTGGGACGACCATCTCAACGACGCCGTGAACGCGTCGACGGTGCTCGATCCGCGGATCGTGCGCCGCTACTGCGAAGCGTTCCCCGAAGGCTACAAACAGGATTTCAGCGCACGGCGCGCGCTGGCCGATATCGATCGCCTGGAGCGGTTGCGCCCGGGAAGTATCGATCAGCACCTGTACCGGGTGGCCGGCGCGCCCGCGGGCTCCTGGCGCTTCACCCTGTACATCGGGGGCTCCGGAATCTCACTCAGCCAGGTACTTCCGGTGCTGCAGAGCCTCGGGGTCGAGGTGCTCGACGAACGCCCGTACCGAATCAGGCGGGAACGCGACGGCCACGACGCCGAGGAACGCTGGATCTACGATTTCGGACTGCTGGCGAGCCACGAACTGCTGCACGGTGCGCTCGACCAGGACCTCGACGCCGAACTGCTGGAGGTGGCGCCCGATACGCTCGCGGCACCCAAGGGTAGGGTCGCCGCCGCCGACCGGGTGCGCGACCGGTTCACCGCCGCCTTCGACGCGCTCTGGTACGGCCGGGCCGAAGCCGACGGCCTGAACGAGCTGGTGCTGCGGGCCGGACTGTCCTGGCGGGCGGTCGCCGTGCTGCGCACCTACGCGAAGTACCTACAGCAGGCCGGGTTCCCGTACAGCCAGGTCAATATCGCCCGGGTTCTGCACACCTACCCCGATGCGGCGAAACTGTTCGCGCAGTTGTTCACCGCCCGGTTCGATCCGGACAGCCACTCCACCGAACAGGCCGCCGAGCTCGAAGAGCGCCTGCACGAACGGATCGATCAAGTCGTGAGCCTGGACGCGGACCGCATCCTGCGGGCCATCCTCGGCCTGATCCGCGCCACCTTGCGCACCAACTACTACGTCACCGATCCCGACGGCGCTCCCCGGGATTTCATCTCGGTGAAGGTGGAACCGCAGGAGATCGCCGAACTGCCGCAGCCGCGGCCGAAGTACGAGATCTTCGTGTATTCGCCGCGGGTGGAGGGTGTGCATCTGCGGTTCGGTGCGGTGGCTCGTGGTGGTTTGCGGT
>NZ_JOAJ01000017.1 GCF_000720425.1 Nocardia rhamnosiphila NBRC 108938
AGTCTCGAGGCCGAAACGGCGAGACCAAGGGGGCCTCAACCCCGCGGCGCCGCAGGCGCCGCCAAAAAACACAGCACCTTCGCGAGTAAGCCCACATCCCCCCTTTCGCGAGCAGGCCCACATCTCCACCTTCGCTTCGGTGTCAGCACCGGTCCCCGGCCCGGTTGTTCGGTCGGTGCCTGTGACCTGTCCCGAGAATATGCGTATCGGGCCGGTCGGCGCGGTGAGATTCTCTCGAACCGGGGTGTGCATGCTGGCGTGTGCCGACTCCACGCGTTACTGTGTCAATCGGTAACACAAAGGAGTGTGTCTTGATGCGTGCGACGATGCCGAAGGCCCTCACCGCCCTCGCCCAACAGGTCGAGGGGCTGTTCGAGGTGCACCGTGCGGGCCTGCGCACCCGCGGCGGATACCGCAATCCCGCGTTGAATCCGCCGAGCGCCGAGCACCGCGTCATCGATGTGCGTGCCGAGGACGGCGCCCGTCTCCGCGTGCACGCGTACGGGCCGGACGACGCCCAGCCGGTGGTGCTGATCCACGGCTGGACCTGCTGTCTCGAATACTGGAACCCGCAGATCAACGCCTTCGCCGGGCGGTACAAGGTGATCGCCTTCGATCTGCGCGGGCACGGCGAGAGCGATTTCGGCGAACCGGACCAGCTGGACTGTCATCTGCTCGCCGACGATCTCTGCGCGGTACTCGATGCGGTGCTGCGGCCGGGTCAGCAGGCGGTGCTGGTCGGGCACAGCCTCGGCGCGATGACCGTGCAGGCCTGGGCCGGGAAGTATCCGCAGCGGGTGGTCGACCAGGCCGCGGCGGTCCTGCTGGCCAATACCGGGCCGCATTCACTCGTGGCCGAGACCACGGTGGTGCCGTTCTTCAACCGGCCGCTGCCGCTGCTGAACCGGGTGGTCCCGCTGCCGGCCTGGCTCGGGCGCAACGGGCTCGGTGCCCGCCTCGTCTTCCCGCCGGTGGCCGCGGTGCGGTGGATCTTCGCCCGGCAGATCATGAGCCTGGCCGCGGACCGGGAAGCGATCGAGTTCGGGATGAATATCGTGCGCTCGTGCCGGTCCCGGATCCGCTCCGAGTTCGGGTTGCTGCTCGCGGAGATGGACCTCGGGGACGCGGCGCGCCATCTGACGGTGCCGACCACGGTGGTGGCGGGCACGGCGGACGATATGACCCCGGCGGTGCACGCCGAGCAGATCGCCGCCTGGCTCCGGGAGACCGGCAGTCTCGTGCAGTTCGTCCTGCTACCCACCGGACACCTGGGCAATCTGGAGGAGATCGGCCGGTTCAACGCGATCCTCGATCAGGTCCTGACCTCGGTGCGCGAACCGGCCGAAGCCACCGGCTGAGCCGCCTCAGGAGAACACGACGGTGCGGCGTCCGTGGACCAGCACCCGGCTCTCCAGATGCCAGCGCAGGCCGCGGGCCAGCACGACCCGTTCGATATCGCGGCCCTCGCGAACCATATCGGTCACGCTGTCGGCATGGTCGACGCGAATGACGTCCTGTTCGATGATCGGTCCCGCGTCCAGTTCGGCGGTCACGTAGTGGCAGGTCGCGCCGATGAGTTTGACGCCGCGGACGAATGCCTGGTGGTACGGGCGGGCGCCGACGAATGAGGGCAGAAAACTGTGATGGATATTGATGGCCCGGCCCGCCCAGTGTTCGCACAGGCGCTCGGGTAGTACCTGCATGAACCGGGCCAGCACGACCGCGTCGGGCGAATGCGAGTCCACCAGTTCGCGGACCCGCTCGAAGGCCGGTCCGCGTTCGGCCGGATCCTTCGGGAACGGCACATGATGGAACGGGATGCCGTGCGCCTCGGTGATCGCCGCGAGATCGAGGTGGTTGCCGATCACGGCCTCGATGGTGGCCGGAAGCTCCCCCGAGGTCGCGCGGCCGAGCAGGTCGTGCAGGCAGTGCCCCTCCTTACTCACCAGCAGCACCGCGCGGCGGCGCACACCCGAATCGTGGACCTGCCATTCGGTCTCCGGGCCGAGGTCGGCGGCAACCCGTCCGAATCGGCTGCGCAGCTCTTCCACTCCGAACGGCACGGTCGAGGCCTTGATGGACTGTCTGGTGAAGAACCAGCCGGTCTCCGGGTCGGAGTGGTAGCCGGCCTCCACGATGGAGCCCCCGAATTCGGCGATGAACGAGGTGATGGCGGCGATGATGCCGGGGCGGTCGGGACAGCCCAGGGTGAGTACGTATTGCCGGCCGTCGCGGGTGGCAGCTGCGGAAACCATGAGGTCATCCTGACAGGGGGTTCCTCGGCAGAACAGCGCGACTCCGCGGTTGCGGCCGGCCGACCGGGGGGCGGCCGTGGTTACAACTCGTAGAAGGCTTCGGCGTAATGGAATTCGCCGACTATCTGGGAGTCGTAGGCGCTCAACGGCCGGATCTGGAAGTGGCTCGCCCATTCGGCCCGGTCGGGGGCCAGGCCCAGCCGCTCGGCCGGTTGGAAGCCGAACCGGGGGTAGTAGTCGAGGCTACCGAGCAGGCCGACGAGCGGTTCGTCCAGAGCGTCCGCGGCGCCGAGCGCGGCGTGCATCAGCGCCGAGCCCACGCCGCGGCTCTGCAGGTCGGGAAGGACTCCGAGGAGGCCCAGCGCGAGGACGGGAAACGGCCCCACGGTGGCCCGGGTGACGCAGACATGCCCGACCACGGTCTCGCGCTCGACAGCGACCATGGACAGGGTGGGGATCCACCCCGGATCGGTGCGCAGCCGAGCGAGTAGCGCGACCTCCGGCGGCGCCTCGACCAGGGCGGTGCCGGCCGCGGGACCATCCGCCGCATAGTGCGGGGCGAAGGCGCTACGGTGCACGGCTGCGACAGCGTCGGCGTCGACGGCTCGTTCGCGGCGAATCAGCAACATCGTCCTCTCGTCGGAAGGCGATACGAGTGTGCGCGAGGAGCCCGAGGCGCGCAACGGAATTCGACCGTGATGTGCCAGACTTTCGTCCCATGGCCGATTCCCAGTCGCTGACCAGGTCCGAGGTGGCCGCAATGATCGACCACACGCTGCTCGCCCCGGAGGCGACGAGCGCGGATGTTACCGCCGCGGTGGCCGAGGCCCGGGAACTCGGCGTGTACGCCGTGTGCGTTTCGCCGTCCGTACTGCCTGTGCAGGCTCCGGGCCTGGTAGTGGCTACCGTCGCGGGTTTTCCCTCCGGGAAACATCATTCGCTGGTGAAAGGAGCGGAGGCCCGGCTCGCGGTGGATCAGGGGGCGGGCGAGGTCGATATGGTCATCGATATCGGCGCGGCGATCGCGGGCGATTTCGACGCGGTGCTCGCCGATATCATCGTGGTGCGCGAGGCGATCTCGGAGCGCGCGGTGCTGAAGGTGATCATCGAATCCGCCGCGCTGTCCGACGAGGCGATTGTCGAGGTGTGCCGGACGGCCGAACGGGCCGGCGCCGATTTCGTGAAGACCTCCACCGGATTCCATCCCGCCGGCGGCGCCGATACCCGGGCGGTGCGGTTGATGGCCGAGGCCGTCGGTGGGCGGCTGGGCATCAAGGCGAGCGGGGGTATCCGCACCGCCGAAGCGGCCGCCGAGCTGATCGCCGCGGGCGCCACCCGGCTGGGACTCTCCCGATCCCGGGCCGTGCTCGACGGGTTCCCCGCCTGACGGTCCGCGGCGCTCAGCAGCTCGCATTGCCCTCGGCGGCGGGCAGTTCGGTCGGGCCACCCTGCAGGTCCACCTGGATACCGTCGGCGGTGACCCGCAGGTCGGTCGGCTGCAGGCCCATCGGGTAGGTCTGCAGGCTCTCGGTCATCAGGTCCACCACGCCCTGGGCCAGGTCGTCGGGTACGCCGATACCGAGGAACTGCGCTTGGGCCACGTCGATATCGACTTTGCCGTCCTGGATCCGCGGGGTGAGCTGCATGGCACCGAATCCGCCGAGCACCTTCATGGTGAGTTGCCCGGTGTCGGGGTCGGACTGCACATCGCTGACCAGGCCCTGCAGCGTCTGGGAGATCCCGGAGTTGCTCCAGGTGACGTCGGCGTTCGAACTCCCGACCGAGCTGCCGCTGTTGCTCCCCTTGGCCATCTCGATATCGTGGAATTGCGCATGGACCTGCATATCGACGGCGGGGCCGAATTCGTCGCCCTTACTGTCGACATCCATCCGCGAGACCTTTCCGTCGAGCCAGGTGACGAGTAGGGGTTTGGCGCCGAAGCCGACATCGATCTGCGATCCCATCTCTTTCTCGAACTGCGAACTGATACAGCTCGCGATTCGGTGTCGCGCATAGGCCTCGCCGCCGATCAGCGCCGCCACCACGAGCACGATCACGGTGAGTACGGCGATCACGACGGTCCGGCGGCCGACCTTCGGTGCAGGCAGGGACTTGGTGGACATGGTTGAGATTCTTCACGATGATTCTGTGCCGGCTCTGTGGACCGGTTATGGGCTGATGGTGAAGGTTGCGACGTCAGCGGGGGTCCAGGGTTCGAATTTGTGATATGGATCACAAACTATATTCCGCCTGTCCGGCGGGAGCGACCACCGGCCACGGGACACTCAGCACATTGTCGCGCAGCCGACGGCGGAAATCGTGCACCGGGAAACCCTGCGCCCGCAACAGGTCCGCCGCCGCGCGCCAGCGCACCCGCGGTCCGAAGACGGCCAGTGGCGCCGTGTGCGCCCACGCCCGGTCGGCCGCGCCGAGCAGGGTGTGCACCCGCTCACCGGGCACATTGCGGTGGATCAGCGCTTTGGGGAGACGTTCCGCGAGATCGGAGGGACGTTCGACGGTGAACGGATCCCATGCGAGGGTCAGGGTGCGCGGGCCCGAACGGTCCAGCACCACCCAGGCACACCGGCGGCCGAGTTCGTCACAGGTGCCCTCGACCAGAAGACCGCCCGGAGCCAGACCGGCCGATATGGTCTCCCACGCCTGCGCGACCGCGGACTCCGGATACTGGCGCAGCACATTGAAGGCACGGACCAGGACCGGCCGCAGTCCGGCCAGTTCGAACCCGCCCCGGGCGAAAACGACACCGTCGCGGGCGGGGACGACCCGGGCGGGATCGATCTCCAGTCCGACCACCCGCACATCGGGACGCACCGTACGCAACCGCGCGGCCAGTTCCAGCGTCGTCCACGGCTGCGCCCCGTAACCGAGATCCACCACCAGCGGATCGGCGGCACCCCGCAGCACCTCGGCGATCCGCGGATCGCCGATCAGCTGACGGTCACTGCGGCGAAGCCGATTGGTCCCGGTGGTACCCCGGGTGACGGTGCCGAGCGGAACACTCAGCCGGCCGGTTTTTGCTCGTCCAGCCACTTCTGGGTCACTTCGGCCTCGGCGCGGAACAGATCCACCAGGTTCACCAGCATGAGCTGTTCGAGCCGCGGACCGACCATCGGAATGAACACCTTCGCCTCCGAGGACATCCGCATGGTGCATCCGGTGTCGGTGGGGAACAGGCGGGTGGTGCCGGTGAGGCTGCCGGGCCCGGCCGGGATGGACGCCGAATACTTGCCCTCGACCTCCGGCCCGAACGGTCCGAAGCTCTCCTTGCGGGTGATGACCATATCCTTGCGCATCACCGACTGCGCGATCTCCGGCAGCGTCTCGCGCGGCAGGATGTGGTGCAGCACCACCTCGATACCGTCCTCGTTCACCTCGAGACCGATGACCTCGTTCGGCGAGTACTTCCGCATCTCGACCATCCGGGCCTCCCAGTAGTCCCGGTTGGTCAGCGCCGCGTACAGCTCTTTGGTGGTGTGCAGCGGGTAGCGGGCGGAGTAGTCCAGTCGGCGAGCCATGCGCGGTAGGTTACCGTCCGGATTCTCCGGTTCCGTGGGAGGCCGGGTTGCCCACGCTCGCGTGGAACGGCCGAACCGGACTACGGGCCGCTACGGCTGTCCGGCGATCCAGGTGTTGGTGAACTCGGTCTCCTCGGCGAGCAGCTGGGTGAGCCGTTCCCCGATGGCCTCCTCGATCTTGCGGCCGAACAGTGGAACCTTGACTTCGATCGTGCCGGAGATCTCGGCGACCGCGCCGGTGGGCTCGTCGGTGACGGTGATAGAACCGCGGACCTCGGCCGGAGCGCCTTCGACCCGCGCTTCGAAACTCCCGGTGGTACCGGTCCACACTTCGGTGCGGGGGATGATCAGGTCGCCGGGGCGTACCGCGGTGATGGCGGGCGGCAGGAGGTCGGCGGGGATGGACTGGACGACCTCGACCCGCACCTGCTCGCCCTCGGCCGACAGCGAGACGAACTGGGCATCGGGCCCGCCCACCGCGGCGATCCGGTCCTTCCAGTACTGCTCGGTGCAGAATGCCTCGCGCACTGCCGCGACCGGATGTGAATAGCGAGCCGTATACGCCAGCGCTGTAGCCATGACCGAACACGCTACCGTCTGGTCGTGCGAACTTCTCGGGCTGTCCCTGCGGACGAACTGCGGCAGATGCTGGCCGGAACGGGCGCGCTCGTGCGGTCCGCGGTACCACTGGCGGAGCTGACCACGCTGCGCGTCGGCGGCCCGGCCACGGTCGCCGACTGCGCCACCACCGAGTCGCTGGTGGCGACCGTACGCGCACTGGACGCCGCCGAGGTGCCGGTGCTGCTGGTCGCCGGCGGTTCGAACCTGCTGGTCTCCGACGACGATGTGGCGTCGGTGGTGGTCCGTATCGCCACCCAAGGAGTCGAATTCGGGGCCGCCGGCGTCACGGCGGAGGCGGGCGCGAACTGGGACGGTGTGGTCGCCGCGAGCGTACGGGCCGGGTTCGGCGGGCTGGAGTGCCTGTCCGGGATTCCGGGATCGGCCGGGGCCACTCCCGTGCAGAATGTGGGCGCCTACGGCGTCGAGGTCGACCGGCTGCTACGCCGGGTGCGGTTACTGGACCGGGCCACCGGGGACATCGATTGGGTGACCCCGGACGCTCTCGCGTTCGGATACCGGACCAGCCGATTGAAACACAGCGATGCGGCGGTGGTGCTGGAGGTGGAGTTCACGCTGCACCCCGATGGTACGAGCGCGCCCCTGCGCTACAAGGAACTCGCGCAGCGACTGGGCGCCGCGGAAGGGGAGACCCGGCCCGCCGCGGCCGTCCGCGACACCGTGCTCGGGCTGCGAGCGGGCAAAGGAATGGTTCTCGATCCCGCCGACCACGACACCTGGAGCGCCGGATCATTCTTCACCAACCCGGTCGTGCCCGACGCCGAGGTGGACCGGGTCCTGGCCGCCATCCGCGACCGGCTCGGCGATGTGCCGGTGCCCACCTATCCGGGGATCGGCGGGGTGAAGCTCTCCGCGGGCTGGCTGATCGAACGCGCCGGCTTCGCCAAGGGCTTCCCGGGACCGGACGCGCCCGCGCGCCTGTCCACCAAACACACCCTCGCATTGACCAACCGCGGTGACGCCACGGCCGCCGATATCGTCGCCCTCGCCCGGACGGTCCGCGACGGAGTGGCCCAGCGGTTCGGGGTCGTGCTGGTACCGGAGCCGGTCACGGTGGGGGTGGAGCTGTAGCGGCGTCGGATACCTCTCCACATCGGTGGGTCCGGTGCCCTCCCGGCACGCTCGTGCCCGTCGGTGAATGCGGGCGGAAGCCCGTCAAGCGGCGACGTCTTGCTGTGAATTGGAGAAACAGCGACACACCGCGCGGCAAGGCATTCCACGAATTGAAATTGCCCTTCGCCACACCCGAACGGGTCGAGTTGCTTCCGACCGATCTCACGGAGATCCGCCCTGTCGAACGGCGAGTCGACACACTACTGCGCGTCACCACCGAAGAAGGCCCATTCCTGCTGATCGTGGAAGCTCAGACCAGTAAGGATCCAGGGAAGGCCGACTCCTGGGCCTATTACGCCACCTACCTGCGCGTCATCTACCAATTGCCGGTCTATTTACTGGTGGTGGGTCGTGACGAAGCCGTCGCGACGTGGGCGCGAAACCCGGTTCCGAACGGTGCTCCCCGATGGCCCACGGTGACCGTGAAACCCCTCGTCCTCGGACCGGGCAACGTTCCGGTGATCACCGACCCCGCCGAGGCCGCGGCCGATATTCCGCTGACCGCGTTGTCGGCGATGACGCACGCCGCCGATCCGCGTATCAATGCCATACTGAAGGCGCTGGCCACCGCTCTACGCGGAGAGGACGCCGACGATCTCGCGATTTTCGGCGAACTGACCGAACTCGGCCTCGGCGATACCCCGGCCGCAGACATCTGGAGACAACTGATGACCGTGGACCTGTCCTTCTTCCGTTCCCCTACCGCTGAGAGGCTTCGTGCCGAAGGACGCACCGAGGGAAGAACCGAGGGAATCTCGGGGAGCATCCTGCGTGTATTGGAGCGGCGCGGCCTGGAAGTCGACGACGAGGCGCACCAGCGTATCCGGGCCTGTGCAGATGTCGAGGTCTTGGAGCGCTGGCTCGATCGTGCGTTGGTTGCCGAGTCCACAGGCGATCTCTTCGCCTGACCGTCGCACGCGGGTGGCGGACCGCATGACGTGTGCCGTCATGTCGGCGTCGCGCGGATGGGAGATGCGCAGCGGTTTCTCGGCGGACGGGTCGACCCGGCTTCCTGTCGGAAAGCGGGAGTAGTCGCTCAGCCGCGGCGGGCGAAGCGGCCCGGGTCGGCCTGGTCGCGGGGTTTGACGATGATCTGGTCCAGGTTGACGTGCGGGGGGCGGCTCGCGGCGAAGGCGACGATCTCGGCGATGTCCTGGGCGACCAGCGGGTCTATACCCTGGTAGACCGCGGCCGCGCGGTCGGTGTCACCGTCGAAGCGGACCAGGGAGAATTCGGTCTCCACCGCGCCGGGGGCGATCTCGGTGAGCCGGACCGGTTGCCCGAGGAGTTCGCCGCGCAGCGTCCGGTGCAGGACGGCTTGGGCGTGTTTGGCCGAGGTGTAGCCGGAACCGTTGTCGTAGGCGTGGAAGGCGGCGACCGAGGTGATGGTGACGATGAGGCCGTCGCCGGAGGCGATCAGTTTCGGCAGCAGCGCCTTGGTCATCCGCAGGGTGCCGAGGACGTTGGTTTCCCACATCCAGCGCCAGTCGTCCAGGTCGGCCTCGGCGACCGTGGCCAGGCCCTTGGCGCCGCCGGCATTGTTGACCAGGACGTTCGCGGTCTCGATCGCGTCGGTGAAGGCGCGGACCGATTCGTCGGAGGTGACATCGAGCTCCAACGCGGTACCGCCGATCTCGTCGGCCAGCTCCCGCAGCCGGTCGACCCGGCGGGCACCCACATACACGTGGTACCCCTGTTTCGCGAGTTCCCGGGCGGTGGCTTCGCCGATACCCGAGCTGGCCCCGGTGACAACAGCGGTGCGAGTGCTCATGACCCCGATCCTATGATGCGCTCATGGCTATACGGGAAGCGCACAGTGCGGACGGGACCGGCATCGTCTATCGGACGGGCGGGCCCGCGCAGGCACAGCCGCTGGTGCTGGTGCACGGCTGGTCGGCGGATCTGCGCTGCTGGGGGCGGGTGTTCGACGATCTCGCCGCCGATTTCCGGGTGGTGGCCGTCGATCTGCGGGGGCACGGGTATTCGGAGGCTCCGGCCTCCGGTTACGACGATTCGAAGAACTGGGCCGCCGATATCGCCGCGGTGCTGGCCGCCGAGTCGATCGAATCCGGGGCGCTGCTGCTGGGGTGGTCCTACGGCGGGATCGTGATCAGCGATTATCTCGCCGAATACGGCACCGGCGCGGTCGCGGGGGTCGTCTATACCGGGGCGATGGCCAATATCGGCCGCGGGGTGCCGGGCGCGGAGGTCGGGGAGTCGATGCAGCAGGCGATCCCCGGGGTGTTCGACGAGAGCCCGGGCCGGGCGGTGCGCGGTTTCTCCGCGTTCGGGAACGCCAATACCGGGCCGGGCGGAGACAAGGGGCCGGACGCGCAGCGGCTGTTCGGCGCGAGCCTGGCGACACCGCCGTTCGTGCGCAAGGCCCTGTTCTACCGGTCGGTGGACAATACGGAGACCCTGCGCGGCCTCGACGTTCCCGTGCTGGTGCTGCACGGTTCGGCGGATCCGGTGGTGCCGGTGGCCGACGGCCGCTATATCGCCGAAACGGCGCCGCTGGGCCGGGCCTCCATCTGGGAGGGCGCTCAGCACGGGCTGTTCATCGAGGATCCGGAGCGCTTCTCGACCGAGGTCCGGAAGTTCGCCGCGGACTGCGCCGAGAAGTCCTGATTGTCCGTGACGAGCGCTTTTGCCGGTCTGTCCGGCTCGGGTTCCGGTTTCGGCGACGGCACGCCGAGGCTCGCGGAGAGTGCCGATTCCGCCAGGTGTGATCACTTTCACGACCGGGGAAGGACGGGCCGGGCTGCCGCGTTGCACCGTGCAGTATGGACATCGTGAGTCAACGCCCGGACCGACGGCCGAACCGTATCGCCGTACTGACGGTGCACACCTCACCACTGGCACAGCCCGGTACGGGCGATGCGGGCGGGATGAACGTCTACGTCCTCCAAACCGCTCTGCAACTGGCCCGGCGGGGGACCGAGGTCGAGATCTTCACCCGGGCCACCTCCTCCGAGCTGCCACCGGTGCAGGAAGCCGCGCCGGGGGTCTTGGTGCGCAATGTGGTCGCCGGGCCCTTCGAGGGTCTGGACAAACACGATCTGCCGACCCAGCTGTGCCCCTTCACCGCCGAGGTGCTGCGGCAGGAAGCACGGCATCTACCCGGCTACTACGACCTGGTGCACTCGCACTACTGGCTGTCCGGGCAGGTGGGCTGGCTCGCCCGGGACCGGTGGCGGGTGCCGCTCGTACACACCGCGCATACGCTCGCGGCGGTGAAGAACGCGGCTCTCGCCGAGGGTGATTCCCCGGAACCGGCCACCCGGGAGATCGGGGAGAAGCAGGTCATCGCCGAGGCCGACCGGCTCACCGCCAACACCGGGCGGGAAGCGCTGGACCTGGTGGAGCTGTACGGGGCGCTGCCCGACCGGATCGATATCGTGCCGCCGGGCGCGGATCTGACGCGTTACCGTCCGGGCGATCGGGCGGCGGCCCGCGCCGAGCTCGGCCTGGCCGGGCACGAGGAGATCGTCGCGTTCGTGGGCCGGATCCAACCGTTGAAGGCACCCGACGTGCTGGTGCGGGCGGTTGCCGAGGCCCTGCGGCGGCGCCCGGCGCGGCCGCTGCGCGCCCTGATCGTCGGAGGCCCCTCGGGGACCGGTCTGGAGCGCCCCGACGCACTGATCGAACTGGCCGCCGAACTCGGGATCGCCGACCATGTCACCTTCCTGCCGCCGCAGCCGCCCGACCGGCTGGTACAGGTGTATCGGGCCGCCGACCTGGTCGCGGTGCCGAGTTACAACGAATCCTTCGGGCTCGTCGCGCTGGAGGCGCAGGCGAGCGGGACCCCGGTGCTGGCGGCCGCGGTCGGCGGGCTGGGCACCGCGGTCCGGCACGAGCACAGTGGGTTGCTGGTGGCGGGCCACCGCACCCCCGATTGGGCCGGTGCGCTGGAGTACCTGCTCGACGACCCGCGGCGGCTGCGGACGCTCGGTACGCAGGCCGTATCGCACGCGGCGGCTTTCTCCTGGGCGAATACGGCCGAGAAGCTGCTGGACAGCTATACCGCCGCGCTGACCGGCCAGGGACCCACGCCCACTATCCTCGGCGAGAGCCAGGCCAGATCGCGGGCGCTGTGGCGGCGCCGGACGGGAGTGCGCAGATGAACGAGACATCGGCCACCGCGCGGGTCATCGAGGAAACACTGCGGGACCGCGAGATCGAATACACCCACCCCGGTGACGATGTCTTCGTCGCCGTACTGCCGGGTGAGCGGAAGCTGAAGACCAATGTGATGCTGACCGTCGGAGCGCACGGGGTGCGTTTCGAATCGTTCGTGTGCCGGAAACCGGACGAGAATTTCGAAGGCGTCTACAAGTACCTGCTGCGGCGCAACCGGCGGCTCTACGGGGTCGCGTACACCATCGACAAACTGGGCGATATCTACCTGGTGGGCCGGGCGGCCACACACGCGGTCACCGCCGAGGAACTGGATCGTATCTTCGGGCAGATCCTCGAGGCGGTGGACGGGGACTTCAATACGCTGCTCGAACTCGGTTTCGCCGAATCCATTCGCAAGGAATGGAAGTGGCGGGTCTCCCGCGGCGAATCGCTGAAGAACCTACGCGCCTTCGAGCACCTGGTGGATTCCGCCGATTCCCACTGATTCCGTGCTCAGCGCGGGGCGACGCGGTCGATGAGGCCGAGCAGTTCGGTCCGGCGGTGCCGGAGGTCGTCGAGCTTGCCGTCGAGTGCGGACAGTTCGGTGCGCAGGATCGGCTCCACAGGGCTCGATGTAGTCGGTGCCGTCGTAGGCGCAGTCGAGAACCTCGGTGATCACGCGGATCGGCAACCCGGCGGCGAGCAGGCGGCGGATGCGGGCGACATCTCCTACCGCTGTGTCGGGGTAACTGCGATATCCGTTCGCGTCGCGTTCGGGCCGCAGCAGTCCGCGCTCCTCGTAGTAGCGCAGCAGCCGCTGGCTGGTGCCGGTCGCCGCCGCGAGTTCACCGATACGCATGGGTTCTCCTTGTCGGTCCTGTGGGGCAACCACCGCCGGGCACCGATGATTCCGGAATTTGACCCTCACACGGTGTGAATGTGGACGGTGGAGTCATGGGAATCGATCATGTTCTGGAGGCCCGATGACCGTGCACACCGCCCAGGTCGACGGCCGCGACGCGGCTGCGGCGGAGTTGGCGCCGCTGGCCTTCGCCGGTTTCGCCCATTTCACCGCCGCGCAGGTGCGTGATCATCGGATCCGAGGTCTGGACCTGCACCTGGACCGGCTGCGCGCGGCCTCCGAAGAGTTCTTCGGGCGGGCGTTACCGGACGACCGGGTCCGTGGATATCTCCGCGCCGCGTTGGACGCGGGTCCGGCCGATGTCTCGCTCACCGCCACCGTTTTCTCCCGGCCGGGCGAGTTCGTGGCGGTCGACGACGCGCTGTCGGTATTGGTGCGCACCGGACCACCCGCGTCCGGCCCAACCGGACCACTGGCGTTGGCAACGGTGGAGTACGAGCGCCCGGTCGCCCGGGTGAAGCATGTCGGCGAAGTGGCCAAGACCTACTACCTGCGGCAAGCGGTCCAGCAGGGGTTCGACGACGCGGCGTTCGTCGATCGCGCGGGCCGGTTCAGTGAGGCGACCATCTGGAATCTGGCGTTCTGGGACGGTGATTCGGTGGTCTGGCCCGAAGCGGAGATGCTACTCGGCACCACCATGGGTATCGTGCGCAGGCAACTCGACCGGCTCGGTGTGCCACAGCGGACCGTACCGGTCACCCCCGGTGAGGTAGCCGGTCTGGCGGGAGCGGTGGTCATGAATTCGTGGACGCCCGCCGTATCCGTCCACCGGATCGGGACCACGGATCTGCCTCCGGCACCCGATTTCGCGGAGTTGCTGCATCGCGCCTATTCGGCGGAGCCGCTGGTCGCGCCCTGAGCCGGGAATGAACCGGCCGGGTGCGCGGTAGAAGAACACATGAGACTCGACGATTCCGCTCGTGCGTTTATCGGCGCCGGCGCCGATGCGACGTTGGTCACCCTGAATCCGGATGGAAGTCCGCAGGTCAGCGTGGTGTGGGTGGCGCTGCGAGAAGGTCCGGACGGTGACGAACTGGTGGCCGCGCACCTGAGCGAACACCGCAAGGTCCGCAATGTGCGCCGTGATCCCCGGGTGGCGGTCACCATCCTGGCCGCGGAGAAAGGAGAGGTCATGCGGCCGTTCCTGGCGGTCACCGGGACGGCGCGCATTGTCGAGGGCGGAGCCCCGGAGCTGTTGACCGAACTCGCGAAAACGCTGGCGAGTCCCGGCGCGGCCTTCCCGCCACCCGACGCCCCGCCCGGCTTCCTCACCCGGATCCGGATCGACAAGGTGAGCGGTATCGGTCCCTGGGCATCCTGATCGCCGACCGCGCACGCACCCGGGCCGCGGTGCCGTCGAACCCGGTCGCGGATGAGTGACAATCAGCTTCTGCGGATCGGATCTTCGGGAGGCACGGTGGCGGTTCTGGCACTGGATATCGGGGCGACGAAATTCGCCGCCGGCCTGGTGGACCGTGCGGGCCGCGTCGGGTCGGTGCGGCGAGTGCCGGTGCCGGCCGAGGGGGTGTGGCAGGCGTGCGCCGGACTGCTCCGCGCGGTCGCGGCCGGTGCCGCGGTCACGGCGGTCGGGATCGGCTCGGCGGGCCCGGTGGATGTTCCGGCCGGTATTACGCGCGCACTCAATATTCCCGAGTGGCGCGACGGGTTCGCGATCGTCGCGGCGGTGGCCGAGCTGTTTCCCGGCGCCACCGTGCGTTTCGCCCTCGACGGCGCGTGTCTGGCTCTGGCCGAACAACATTCGGGTGTGCTGCGCGGACTGCGGAACGGGCTGGCGATGACCGTATCGTCGGGGATCGGCGGCGGCATCCTGGTCGACGGCCGGGTCTCGGTCGGGCGTACCGGCAATGCCGGGCATATAGGTCATCTCGTGGTGCCCGGGTGGGATGTGCCGTGCGCATGCGGCGGTTCCGGGTGCCTGGAAGCCGTGGCGAGCGGAATATCGTCGGCGCGGTGGGCGCGGGAACAGGGCTGGAGCGGCGAGACCGGCGCGGAACTCGCGCGTGACGCCCGGGCCGGCGACGCGATCGCGCGGGCCGCGCTGGCGCGGGCCGGCACCGCGCTGGGGACGGCGATCGGCTCCGCGGCCGCGCTGCTCGATGTGGACACGGTCGTCATCGGTGGCGGTTTCGCGGACTCGGGGGAACTCCTGTGGGCGCCGCTGCGCGCCGCGGCCGCGCGGCACGCGGGTCTGGATTTCATCCGGGGGCTCCGGGTGGAAGCTTCCCGCCTCGCGGAGGGTGCGACGCTGCACGGCGCCGCCGTACTCGCGGCCGGTTTGTCCGGGTCCGCCTAGCAGTTGACGAGCCGCCGGCGGGCCCGAGGGGTACGCACGGCCGGTACCGGGCCATGGCAGGATGGCCCGCATGACGAACACCCTCGTTTTGCTGCGCCACGGCGAGAGCGAATGGAACGCCCTGAACCTGTTCACCGGCTGGGTGGACGTGCATCTCACCGACAAGGGTGTCGCCGAGGGTAAACGGGCCGGTGAACTGCTGGCCGAGCACGGCATTCTGCCCGATATCGTCTACACCTCGCTGCTGCGCCGCGCGATCTCGACCGCGAACATCGCCCTGGACGCCGCCGACCGGCACTGGATTCCGGTGGTGCGGGACTGGCGCCTCAACGAACGTCACTACGGCGCGCTCCAGGGGAAGAACAAGGCCCAGATCCGCGACGAGTACGGCGAGGACCAGTTCATGCTGTGGCGGCGCAGCTACGACACGCCGCCGCCGCCGATCGAACTCGACGACGAGTACAGCCAGGCGGGCGATCCGCGCTATGCGGATATCGAGGTACCGCGCACCGAATGCCTGCTCGATGTGGTGAACCGGATGGTCCCGTACTGGGAGTCGACCATTTCCCGAGAACTCCGCGGTGGAAAGACCGTGCTGGTCGCGGCACACGGTAATTCGCTGCGTGCCCTGGTCAAACATCTCGATGGAATCTCCGACGAGGATATCGCCGGACTGAACATTCCCACCGGTATTCCGCTGCGCTACGAATTGGATGACGATCTGCGTCCGGTGCGGCCCCGGGAATACCTGGATCCGGAAGCCGCCGCCGCCGGCGCTGCCGCCGTCGCGAGCCAGGGCGGTAGGTAGTTCGTTGCCGAGCGCCGCGACCCGAAACGGGTTGCGGCGCTTTTTCGTACGGGTTGCGGCGCCAACCGGGGTTCGCCGAATTCTGTGACCGGAACCCGAAAACACCGATTGTCTTTGTGCCGTACCACGACCCCGGCGCGAAATACCGGGACAGGCCTGTTGCCGGGCCGATCGATTCCCATTACCCGCCGGTAACACTGTGTAAGCTCTCGAACGTCCGATCAGTCCGAGAAATGGATCACGACCGATGAAGTTTGTGATACGAGCCACTGTGGCGCTGGCCGCCACGGTGCTGCTGGCACCGCTGCTCGGCGGCAGTGCCGGTGCCGCGCCGGTGGTCTCCGGTCCCGACGGGGGAGCGGCGGGGGCACAGTGGGCCGCCACCCACGACGGACCGCAGCAGTATCCCGGTATCGACATCACCTGGGATGTGCCGATCACCATGAGCGACGGCACAGTCCTGAAGGCGAATGTGTACCGCCCCGCCGACGCGGCCGCCCGGCCGATCGACACCCGGATGCCCGTACTCGTCAATATGACGCCCTATACGAAACTGGTATCCAATCTGGTCGACCATATGGGCTCGGTACCCGGGCTGTCCGATGCGCTGGCGCAGCTGGCCCGCGATATCGATATGACCGGCACCCCGCTGTCCGGGCTGACCGATCTGACCAAGGCGCTCGGCGGTGGGGCCATGCGCAATTTCGCCGTGGACCGCCAGCTGGTGAAGAGCGGCTACGTCCAGGTGGTGGTGGACGTCCGCGGGACCGGGTTCTCCCAGGGCGTCTGGGATATGTTGCGGCAGCGCGAACAGGCCGACACGGTGGAGGTCATCGACTGGGCCGCGCGACAGCAGTGGTCGGACGGACAGGTCGGTATGACCGGCATGTCGTACTCCGGGATCAACCAGTTGCAGGCCGCCGAGAAACACCCGGACGCGCTGAAGGCCCTGTTCCCCGTCGTGCCCGGCAGCGACCTCGCGCAGGATGTGCTCATGCCCGGCGGCGGCTTCGGATTCGCCTTCATTCCGCTGTGGATGTCGCTGATCAACGCGACCAAATGGGTACCGGATGTCGCGTCGATGGTGAACGGCACCTTCGACCAGCGGTGGCTGAACGACCGGCTGTCCTCACCGTTCACCTACTTGGATGTGTTCCTCAACGCCTACACCACGCCGCGGGTGGAGGATCTCGATCCGCGCCTGCAGGAGATGATCCGGGGCGACAGTCCCGACCGGCAGGCCTGGCTGGGCGATCCGGCGCAGATCGACGTACCCACCTTCGTGACCGGGGGCTGGCACGACCTGTTCACCTATTCCGAGTCCCAGATCTACAACGCGATGCCGGTGCCCCCGGGCCGGAAGCAGCTGCTCATGGGCGACACCTATCACATCAACTCGGGAAGCGAATCGGGCAAACCCGGGTTGCCGCCGCGCCTGGACGTCCTGCAGCGTGCCTGGTTCGACAAATGGCTGAAGGGCATCGACAACGGTATCGACCGGTACGGTCCGGTCACTCTGCGGCAGCAGGGCGGCGGCTGGGTGACCCGGGACGGCTTCGGCGCCGGCGCACCGGCGGATCAGGCGGCCGAATACCGGCGGATGTATCTTTCGGCGGCGCCCAGCGGCACCGGCGGACACAGCGTGCACGACGGTTCGCTGGGGGCGGTAGCCGACAGTTCCGCCCGGTTGACCGTCGCGCCGGGACTCACCGGACTGTGCTCCAACGACGGTGGCCAGGCGACCGCGGGGGTGGTCGCGGTGATCAACGCCTGTGGTGCGGACTCCCGGATCCAGGAGTCGAACGGATTGACCTTCACCAGTACGCCGGTGACCGAAGCGGTCGAGATCTCCGGGCCGATCGCCGTGCACCTGCAGACGGTGCAGGACGCGGCCGACGGCTACTGGTCGGTGACGGTCAACGATGTGGCGCCCGACGGGCAGTCCCGGGTGCTGTCCTCGGGTCAGCTGATGGCTTCGCTGCGGGAGATCGACGATTCCCTGAGCAGCCGGTCGGCCAACGGTGATTACACCGACCCCCGGCCGTACGTGACGCTCGAGAACCGGCGGCTCACGGTGCCGGGGGAGGTGACCACGCTCGATATCGCGGTGCCGGCGATCGAGGCGAAGCTGGAACCCGGGCATCGGCTACGGGTGGACGTCTACGCCGGCAACGCGCCCAAAGGGGTACCGCCACTGCCGATGCTCCTCGATACCGGGCTGAAGCCGCAGTATGTGCAGCTCGACCCGAACCGGCCGAGCTTCGTGAACCTGCCGGTGCGTGGTAGCCCCGGCTGGTGAACGGCCGCCGGCCGCGGCACCCGACACGAACCCCGTTGTGTCCCAGACGCAATGGGGTTCGTCGGTGTTTCCGGGCCGGAAACACGCCCGGGGAGATCGAAACCCCTTCGTCGCCGAACAACGCGTAAACGCCCGGCGAACGCCGAAGTAATCGCCCGTGACCTGCACGAAACTTCACCGACCCCGGGTTTGTTTACGCGTCGTCGACCGTACGATTCTTGATGTGAGCGTTCCCCAGGCCGTACTGCTGGCAGTCCTGGCGGCTGTTGTCGGACTGGCCGTCGGTGGACTCGTCATCCCCTATATGAACGCTCGGCAGGCGCAGCGCCGGCAAGCCGACTCCGGTCTCACGATGTCGCAGGTTCTCGACCTGATCGTGCTGGCCTCGGAAAGCGGTATCGCCGTGGTGGACGAGTACCGCGATGTCGTACTGGTCAATCCGCGTGCCGAAGAACTCGGCCTGGTCCGCAACCGGCTGCTCGACGAGCGGGCGTGGGCGGCGGTGGAGAAGGTCCTGGCGACCGGCGAAACGGCGGAGTTCGACCTCACGGCCGATAAACCGACACCCGGCCGGGGCCGGATCGCGGTCCGCGGCCTCGCGCGGCCACTGTCCCCGGAGGAGACCAACTTCACGGTGCTCTTCGCCGACGACGATTCCGAGCAGGCCCGGATGGAGGCGACCCGCCGCGATTTCGTCGCCAATGTGAGCCATGAGCTCAAAACCCCCGTGGGGGCGATGAGCCTGCTGGCCGAGGCCCTGCTGGAGACCGCGGACGATCCCGAGGCGGTCCGGCATTTCGGTCAGCGCGTGCTGGCCGAATCCAGCCGCCTCGGGAAGATGGTCACCGAACTGATCGCGTTGTCGCGGCTCCAGGGGGCCGAGAAACTCCCCGAACTCGAGGTCGTCGACGTCGACACGGTGGTCAACCAGGCGGTGGACCGGTCCCGGACCGCGGCCGAGGCCGCCGGGATCACGGTCAGCACCGACCGGCCCAGCGGGCTCGAGGTGCTCGGCGACGAAACGCTGCTCATCACCGCGCTCTCGAATCTGGTCGAGAACGCCATCGCCTACTCGCCGCGCGGCTCCCATGTATCGGTGAGCCGGTCGGTCCGCGGCGCCTACGTGGCGATGGCGGTGACCGACCGCGGCATCGGTATCGCCAAGGACGATCAGGAGCGGGTTTTCGAACGCTTCTTCCGTTCCGACAAGGCGCGCTCCCGCGCCACCGGCGGTACCGGACTCGGCCTGGCTATCGTGAAACACGTGGCCGCCAACCACAACGGTGAGATCACCCTGTGGAGCAAGCTCGGCACCGGCTCGACATTCACGCTGCGCATACCCGCGCATCAGGAGGCCGACGGCACCGCCGCCGCCGGTCCGCCCGTGCTGACCAAAAGAGAAACCAGCCCGCGCCCCTCGGGCCCGGGCCGAACGAACGGTGTGGAGGCACGCAGATGACCAGTGTGTTGATCGTCGAGGACGAGGAGTCGCTGGCCGATCCACTCGCCTTCCTGCTCCGTAAGGAAGGTTTCGAGGTCACGGTCGTGGGAGACGGTCCCTCGGCGCTCGCCGAATTCGATCGCTCCGGCGCCGATATCGTCCTGCTCGACCTGATGCTGCCCGGGATGAGCGGCACCGACGTCTGCAAACAGCTGCGCACCCGCAGCGGGGTGCCGGTCATCATGGTGACCGCGCGTGACAGCGAGATCGACAAGGTGGTGGGGCTCGAACTCGGCGCCGACGACTACGTCACCAAGCCCTACTCGGCGCGGGAACTGATCGCCCGTATCCGGGCCGTACTGCGCCGCGGCGCCGGTGACGAACTGGACTCCAACAGCGAGAACGGTGTTTTGGAGGCGGGTCCGGTACGGATGGACGTGGACCGGCACACCGTGCTGGTGAACGGCAAACCGGTGACCCTGCCGCTGAAAGAATTCGATCTGCTCGAATATCTGCTCCGCAATTCGGGCCGGGTACTGACGCGCGGCCAGCTCATCGACCGGGTGTGGGGCGCGGACTACGTCGGCGACACCAAAACCCTCGATGTGCACGTGAAACGGCTGCGGTCGAAGATCGAGGCCGATCCGGCCCGGCCCGAACACCTGGTCACCGTGCGCGGGCTGGGATACAAACTCGAGGCCTGACCGGGCGGTTCAGGAGCGCGTTCGGGTCACCGAGTGGGACGAACGCGGTCGTCCCACCGGTGAACTGCCGCGGGTCGGCCGTGGGCCGGGCGCCCGCGCTGCCGGCCCCCGCCGCGCAGGTGAGGTCGATGATCGGCAGCGCCGTCGTACCGGCCGGCCATCGCGTCCAGGGGCTCCGCACCCATGCTGTGCTCCCGTTATCGCAGGTCGAGTCCAAGTATCCGGGTGGGTCGGGCCGCCCGGCCGTTCTCCTCGGCCTCCTTGGCCAGAGCCTTGCGTCGCGCCCGGGTGGTCGCGGGATGCTCCGCGCCGACCCCGGACCCCGGACGGCTCTGCAACTGTCGTTCGAGTTCTCGGTAGGCGGGCTCGCCGATCAATTCGATCAGTTCGGCGCGGTAGGTCTGCCAGACCGGCCGTTCCCCGATATGGGCATCGGGCGATCCGGAGCAGTACCAGTCCAGATCCACCCCGCCCGGGCCCCAGCCGCGCCGGTCGTACTCGGTGATGACGGTCCGCAGGATCTGCACACCGTCGGGTCGGTCCACCCATTCCTGGGTTCGGCGGATGGGTAGCTGCCAGCACACATCCGGTTTCACGGTATGTGGTTCCAGGCCCCGGCGCGCGGCCATGACATGCAGGGCGCACCCCGGGCCGCCGGCGAAATCCGGCCGGTTCTGGAATATGCACGCCCCGTCGACCCGGCGGGTGCGCTCGGCGGGCTCACCGTCGAGCTCGTCGGTTTCCAGATAGGTCTTGCGGCTGATCTTGCCGTGCTCGTCGCGCGCCTGGTCCATCAGCTGCCAGTCCTCGGCGGTCAGCATCTTCACCGCCCGGCGCAGCCGTTTGCGATCGTCGGAGTCGGACAGGAACGCGCCGTGTGTGCAGCACCCCGCATCCGGCATATCGGACAGGATGCCCTGGCAGGCGGGTGTCCCGAACACGCAGGTCCAATGAGAGGTAAGCCAGGTGAGATCGGCCGCGATCAGATGTTCCTCGTCGGCGGGGTCGACGAACTCGAGCCACTCGCGCGGGAAGTCGAGTGGTACTTCCCGGCTCGGCCGCATCTTCGGCATCGGAAGATCGGTCGGAGCGGGGACGGAGTCGTTCGAGGCAGCGCCTGACGTCACAACCCTCAACGCTAACACCACAACCGGGTCGCCTGGCGTTCAGGTACACCAAGTAACGTGTCCGTGTGCGTCTAGGTGTCCTCGATGTCGGAAGCAACACCGTTCACCTGCTGGTGGTGGACGCGCATCGGGGTGGCCATCCCATGCCCATGAGCTCCACGAAGGAGTCGCTGCGGCTGTCGGAGAACATGGACGACAGGGGCCGGATCACCACGGCCGGCGCCCAGAAACTGGTCGATACGGTGGCCGATCTGGCGAATCTCGCCGCCGCGTCGGGATGTGTGGAACTGATGGCCTTCGCGACCTCCGCGGTACGTGAGGCCACCAACTCCGACGAAGTCCTGGGGCGGGTGCGCGCCGAGACCGGGGTGGACCTGCGGGTGCTGGCCGGAGTCGACGAGGCCCGGCTGACCTTCCTGGCGGTGCGCCGCTGGTACGGCTGGAGCGCGGGCCGGATCATCAACCTCGATATCGGCGGCGGCTCGCTGGAAGTGAGCAGCGGCGTGGACGAGGAACCGGAGGTCGCGCTGTCGCTGCAGTTGGGGGCCGGCCGGCTGACCCGCAAATGGTTACCGGAGGACCCGCCGAGCAAACGGCGCATCGGCATCCTCCGCGATTGGCTCGCCGCCGAGATGGTGGATCCGGCCAAACAGCTCGCCGAAGCGGGTAAGCCCGATCTGGCGGTGGGGACCTCCAAAACCTTCCGCTCGCTGGCCCGGCTCACCGGCGCGGCGCCCTCGGGCGCCGGTCCCCGGGTCCGCCGGACACTGACCGGTTCGGGCCTGCGCCAGTTGATCGCGTTCATCTCCAGGATGACCGCCTCCGATCGTGCCGAACTGGAAGGTGTCAGCGCCGATCGATCCCAGCAATTGGTGGCGGGAGCGCTCGTGGCCGAGGCCGCCATGCGCGCGCTTTCCCTGGATACGCTGGAAATTTGTCCGTGGGCGCTGCGCGAAGGGCTGATTCTGCGCAAACTGGATACCGATATGGATGGTGGACCACTGACAACGAACACGCCGAACGCGGCCGCCGGGAACGGTTCGACGCCCGGCGGCGCGACGTCGGCGGGCCCGATCGAAACGGTGCCTTCATGAGCAGGAACTCCAATCAACTGTCGGTAGCCGAGCTGCTGGCCCGCAACGGCGCGGAGCCGGCCGCCGGCGGCGGCCGGCGACGGCGCGGCGGGCGCGGGCTCTCGGTCGACGACCTGTCCGGCGATATACCGGCCGTCGAACGCAACGGTTCGGCCCATGCGGCTCCCGACGAGGCCGACGAGGAGTACTCCGCCGCCGCGGCGGGCGATCCGGCCGGCAACGGCTTCGATGCGCAGAGTTATGGGGGCGAGCAGGTTTCGTATGCCGCCCCGGATCCGAACAACTCGCCGATGTCGGGCCCGATCACCGTCTACAACCCGCTGGAGCCGTACGCGCCGGGCCCCGCCGCGGACGGCGCCCCCGCGCGGCTGGGTGATCCGGACCCCTATGCGAGCGACCGGGAACAGTTCCCGCCCGCGGCGGAGGCACCGGGCCGTGGCGGTCGCCGGCGCCGCGCGGAACCGGACGACGATTTCGCCGCTTTCGCGGACGACCCGGGCGCCGGGACCCCGCCGAATCAGTCCTGGGAGACCGGTCCGCCGACGCCCGGTGGCGGGCGGGCCGCGCGCCGGCGCGCCGCGGAAGCCGCCGAAGCCGCGGCCGCGGCGGAGTCCGTCGCGCCCGCCGAGCCGGATACTTCCGCGGATTATGACCTTCCGCCCGGGCCCGGTGCTTTCGGCCGGTCGCCCGCTCCGGACTTCGGCGGGCCGGACCCCGGTTCGCCCTGGCCGAGGCAGGGCTTCGACGGGCCGCCTCGGCTGGGTCCGCCCGGTGCCGCGCCGCCGACCGAGGCATGGCAGGCGACCGAACCACCGGCCGATGATCAGCGACCCAAGCTGGAGCGCCGCCGTCGCGGTGCGCGGCCGCTGCCGGAGCCGGCTCCCTTCACGGAATCGCCCGACCAGCCGAACGGGGACCAGACCACCGTCGTATGGTCGCCGGCCGAGCAGGGTATGCGGTTACGCGCCGGACTACAGGGGCTGGAGACGCCGGCGCACGACGCGCCCGATTTCGGTGGCCCGGGTGTCCGCACCGGCCGGCCGGCCGGTGCGATGCCCCCGCCGCCCGCCCGGGATTTCGGGCCGGATCAGGGCTTCGGCGCCGATCCGGGTTTCGCCCCCGACCCGGGTTACGGCCCCGATCAGGGTTACGGCCCCGATCAGGGTTACGGCCCCGAGCAGGGTTACGGTCCCGAGCAGGGTTACGGTCCCGACCCCCAATACGATCCGGACCCCGGCTTCGCGAAGACGGATATCTTCGCCACCGATGTACACGGCCCCATGCGGCCGCTTCCCGCCGCCTCGGGCGAGCACTACGAAACAGGTGAATTCGAACCGGATTTCGATCCGGACGCCGACGATTACGACGACTCCGAGGACACCGCCGGTGAGAACCGCCTGGGCCGTGCGCGTTCGGCGCTGAGCGGAAAATTCGGTGCCGCCGGGGACAAATTCGCCGCGACCAAGGCGAAATTCGGGGCAGGGGCGCGCCCCGCGGACCGCGAGACCACCGAAGATCCACGCAAACAATGGATCGTGCTCGGCGCGCAGAGTGTGGGCGCGGCGATCGCCGGGATGCTGGCGTTCAAGGGTTTCGAGATGCTGTGGGAGGGGCAGCCGCTCCTCGCGCTCGCGCTGGCGGTCGTGGTGATCCTGGGGCTCGTCGCACTGGTGCGGATCCTGCGGCGCGGCGACGATATGTTCAGTACCGTGATCGCTGTGGTCGTCGGTGTGTTCGTCACATTGGGTCCGCTGGCATTTCTACTCAGTACGGGCTGAGCGAGGCAGCAATGGCACGCAATTCTCCCGCGGCCGGCCCGCGGGACGACGGGCAGCGCCGCGGTATCAAGGTGGGGCTGTCGACGGCTTCGGTCTATCCGCAGAACACCGAGGCGGCCTTCCGCTACGCGGCCGAACTGGGTTACGACGGTGTCGAATTGATGGTCTGGGCCGAACCGGCCAGCCAGAGCATCACCACAGTACGCGGTTACGCGCGCAAGTACTCGGTGCCGGTACTCGCGGTGCACGCGCCCTGCCTGCTCATCTCCCAGCGGGTCTGGGGTGCCGACCCGGTGGCGAAACTGGAACGCAGTGTGCGCACGGCCGAGGCCCTGGGTGCCGATACCGTCGTGGTGCATCCCCCGTTTCGCTGGCAACGCCGCTATTCCGAGGGCTTCGCCGACCAGGTGAGCGAACTCGAAGAGGGCAGTTCGGTGGCTGTCGCGGTCGAGAACATGTTCCCCATGCGGGCCGATCGGCTCTTCGCCCGCCGGGCCCGCGATATCCAGCGCTTGGAACGCCGCGGCGGCCCCGGTCTGTCGCTCACCGCGTTCAGTCCCGGCTACGACCCCACCGAAATCGGGTTCCGTCACTACACCCTCGACCTGTCGCATACCGCCACCGCCGGCACCGATCCGCTGGCATTGGTCGCGCGAATGGGCCGGGGCCTGAGCCATCTGCATCTGGCCGACGGCCGCGGCGCCGCCCACGACGAACATCTGGTTCCCGGCGCGGGAACCCAGCCGTGCGCGGCGGTATGCGCCATGCTGGTCCGCAACGGGTTCACCGGCCACGCCGTGGCCGAGATCAACACCCAGGACGCCCGCACCACCGCGGCCCGTGCGGACATGCTGGACCGAACCCTCGAGTTCGCGCGGACCCACCTGAACCCGGCGCTCAGCTCCCACCCCGACTCCAGCCCGATCGAGACCCGTTGACCCGGTGCGGTATCCATGGCGGCGCGAACCATCGGGCGCGGACCGGAGGCGTATACGGATGTGCGTCTCGACCGTCCCGGGTAGGTTCACAGCGCTGTGAGTGCTCGATGATCGCCGGTTCCCGGGCGGCCGACCACACGCGCCCCTACCGGTCCGCCTGTACGCGGGCGAGTCCGCTGTACCAAGATTGACCGGCAGTATGCACCCGCGGAACGGTTACCGGGCCGAGGAGAAGGAGTACCGATGACGACGGAGACGGAACTGCACGCCGAGCTGGGTTCGGCGTCCACCGACGCCCCGTTCCGCCGGGTGTGTTCCCTAACCGAGCTCGCTGCCGACGAACCGGGCGACGGGCGCTATCGCGGCGTCATCGACGATATCTGGACGATCGGCCCGAAGGTGCACGGCGGAACCATGGTCGCCGGTTCGGCGGCGGCCGCGAGTCGCTGGCTGCGCACCGTGGAACCGGAGCGCGCGACCATGGCCCCGCTGTCGGGGAGTACCGATTTCCTCGGCGCCCCGGAGCCGGGCGAGGTGGTCTACGACGTGACGGTCCGCAAGGTGGGCCGCCAGATCTGCCTGGTGGATGTGACGCTGGTGCAGCGCGGCCGGCCGCTGGTCCGTACCGCGTTCACCTTCGGTCATCCGGACGGTCCGGAGCGGCCGCCGCTCTACACCCCGGAGCACACCGATCTGCCGGTGGAACCGACGGCGGACGCCATCGGCTACGAGGCGGGCTCCTCGATGGGCCGGATCGTGCACGTGGCCCGGGGTATGGACGCCTTCCTGGACCGGGAATGGGCGCGGTTCATCGACAACGCCCACGGCGAACCCCGGTTGCGGATGTGGCTGCGCCCGCGCCCGGCCGATCAGGCCGATCCCGAGATCGCGTCCTACATCGCGATGATGGCGGCCGATATGTGCCCGCCGGTCCCCACCAATCTCGGGTATTTCGGCTGGTCCCCGACCGTGCAGATGACCACCTATCTCCGGCGGCGGCCCGCGCCCGGCTGGTTGCGCATCGTCGCCACCACACACGAGGTCGGCGGTGGGATATTCGATTCCGACCAGATCGTGGTCGACTCCACCGGTGCCCTGGTGGCCCAGAGCCGCCAGTTGGCCCTGCTGCCCTCCCCGAAGAGGTGATTACGGGGCCCCGGGCCCCGCTGTCGAGAGCATGCCAAGAACAATGGCGCCCATGACACGAATTGCGGTGATCGGTGGCGGCCGGATCGGGGAGGCCCTCATTGCCGGCCTGCTGGAGGCCGGACGGGCCGTCAAGGACTTGGTGGTGGTCGAAACGCACACCGACCGGGCCGAGCTGCTCGCGGACCGGTTCGGGGTGCGGGTGACCGACGCGGTCGACGATGCCGCGGTGGGTGCCGATCTGCTCGTGGTCGCGGTGAAACCGGGCGATGTGGATGCCGTGCTCACCGAACTCGGTAAGGCCGACCTGGGCGGCGACCGTGATCAGATCCTGGTCTCGCTGGCGGCCGGGGTGCCGACGGCGCGGCTGGAGGCCAAACTACCCGCGGGATTCCCCGTGGTGCGGGTCATGCCGAATACCCCGATGCTGGTCGGTGAGGGTATGAGTGTGCTGGCCGGCGGCCGCTACGCCAAGGCAGAGCAGCTGGAGTTGGTCACCGACCTGCTGAGCACGGTGGGACAGACATGCGTCGTCGCCGAATCCCAGATGGACGCCGTGACCGCCGTATCGGGTTCCGGACCGGCGTATTTCTTCCTGGTTGTCGAGGCGATGGTCGAGGCGGGTGTTGGGCTGGGCCTGACCCGCGATGTCTCGGCGCAACTGGTCACTCAGACGATGCTCGGGTCGGCGGCCATGCTCGCGGAGTCGGGGCAGAGTGCGGTCGATCTGCGCGCGGCGGTCACCTCCCCGGCCGGTACCACCGCGGCGGCGGTGCGCGAGCTCGAGCGCGCGGGTCTGCGGTCGGCGTTCCTGGAGGCGCTGCACGCGGCCAAACAGCGTTCCGCCGAACAGGGCGCGACCACGGAATGACCTCCTGACCCCCAGCGTATGAACCTGATTTCTCACTCCCGTCGCAGTAATCCCACTGGTCCCGCTAAGCTTCAAGGAGCACGTGCGTGTCTGTTCCGCTGGTGGGGAAGCCGGCGGCGCGGACGTGCCGGAGGTCAGTGGTGCGATGATGTCTTCGAACAAGATGTCCGCTAACAGCGGCGGTGGTTCGTCGCCAGGACAATCAATACTCGGTGGTGGTACGCAATTCCTCACCGTCGCCGAGGTGGCGAATTTGATGAGAGTTTCCAAGATGACGGTGTACCGGCTGGTGCACTCGGGAGAGCTACCGGCGGTTCGTGTCGGGAGATCTTTCCGGGTACACGCCAAGGCGGTGCACGATTATCTGGAAACGTCCTATTTCGATGCCGGGTGAAGGCGGTTACCGGCCTGCGGGAGCGGGCCGGTAACATCAACGCTCGCTGTGTTGGATCGGCGGCACGCTGCGTCCCTTTCGGGGCCGCGCGGGGCCGCCGCCTCCAGGGCTGAGATTCAGCCGCGAGCAACCGGGCATACGACCGGACAGTTGACGTAAGCGAGCGCGAGACGCGCCGAGGAGAGAACGCGAGGACACCCTATGGGTTCTGTGATCAAGAAGCGCCGCAAGCGCATGTCGAAGAAGAAGCACCGGAAGCTGCTTCGTCGTACCCGCGTGCAGCGGCGCAAACTCGGCAAGTAAGCGCAACCGCGCAACGTCCTCGACGGAACCCGCTACCATTCGGTAGCGGGTTTCGTCGCGTTTCCATCAACTGAAATCGGGGTTAGGTCCCCGTTAAGAAGCCGGTGGTGGCTGCGCCGGTCGTTAGGCTGGTAGTCGGAACTATTGAGCGGGGGCTCGATGCTCGAGGTGGAACGGTCCGGTGCAGGTGGACACTGAAGCGAACGGCAGCTACAAGCCCAAGGTCGTACTGGTGACAGGCGCCAGTCGGTACTTCGGTGGCAATGTTGTGTGCCGGCTCGTCTCCGACCCCGGGATCGAGCGGGTCGTCGCGGTCGACGTACTCACCCCCGCACCGCCGCTGCGCCGCCGGATGGGGCGTGCCGAATTCGTGCGTGCCGATATCCGGAACCCGTTGATCCGCAAGGTTTTCGAGCGTTATCAGGTCGATACCGTGGTGCATACCGCGGTGCTGTCGCAGCCGCCTTCGGGCGGCGGGCGGGCCGCGATGAAGGATATGAACGTCCTCGGGGCGATGCAGTTGTTCGCCGTCTGCCAGAAATCGCCGACCGTGCGCCGGGTGGTGTCACGTTCCAGTTCCGGGGTATACGGGGGGAGTGCCAAGGATCCCGCGCAATTCACGGAGGAGATGAGCGCCCGCAGGCCACCATCGGGCTGGTTCGCCCGGGACATGATCGAGATCGAGGGCTTTGCCCGCGGTCTGGCCCGCCGCCGCCCCGATATCACCGTGCTCACGCTGCGCCTGGCGCCGATGGTCGGACCCGGCCTGGGTGCCCGGGCGGGGCAGCTGCTGCGTTCCCCGATCACCCCGACCGTGCTCGGCCGGGACGCGCGTATGCAGTTCCTGCACGAGGAAGATGCGGTCGCCGCCTTGGTGCACGCCGTCCGGCACGGCCCGGGCGGCACCTTCAATGTGGCCGGTGACGGCGTGCTCGCACTTTCCCAGGCGGTCCGTCGTTCCGGTCGGGTCGCAATGCCGGTACCCTGGTCGGTGTTCCGCACCGTCGGCCGGACACTGATGAGTCCGGTGATGCGTGATTTCAGTTCCGAACAGCTCGATTACTTTCTCTTCGGTTGTGGTCTGGACACGACGCGTATGCGCGGCGAACTCGGGTTCGAACCGCGCTGGACGACGGTACAGGCGTTCGACGACTTCACCGGGGGCGCAGCGTCGCGGCCCGTGGTCGATCCAGCGTGGATCGACGCCGCAGAAAACAAACTGCTCGGCCTCATCAAGGCCGGTACGGGAGCACATACATGAACGACGTCGCCAAAGTCATCAGACTGCAGGACCTCGCTACCGTGCCGCGGCCACGGCCCGCGACACGTAACTGGACCGGTTCTGCCGACCGGTCGGTGACCTCGCTGACCGACCGTCTCACCCCGCCCACACCCGCCGCGCCGCGCTCGGTCACCGATCTGATGCGCGACGCCCTCGGTAGGCAGATCGGGCGTACCGCCGAATTCGCCCGGCGCCGGCTCACCGGCGACTACCAGGTCGACGAATTCGGGTTCGACGAGCACCTACTCGAATCGGTACTGCTGCCGGCTCTGCGCCCGCTGGCCGACAACTGGTTCCGGGTGCAGACCAGTGGCATGGAGAACGTCCCCGAGGTCGGTGGTGCCCTGATCGTGGCCAACCACGCCGGCACGGTGCCCATCGACGGGCTCATGCTGCAACTCGCGGTGCACGACCACCACCCCAAACAGCGCGCCCTGCGCCTGCTGGCCGCCGATCTGGTCTTCGAGATGCCCATGCTGGGCACCCTGGCCCGTAAAGCCGGCCACACCCTGGCCTGCCGCCCCGATGCCGAACGGCTGCTGAGCGCCGGCGAACTCACCGGCGTGTTCCCCGAAGGTTTCAAGGGTGTCGGCAAGAAGTACGCCGACCGGTACAAACTGCAGCGATTCGGGCGCGGCGGATTCGTCGCCGCGGCGGTCCGCGCCGGAGTACCGATCATCCCGTGCTCGATCGTGGGCTCCGAAGAGATCTATCCGAAGATCGCCGATATCAAGCCGCTGGCCCGGCTCCTCGGCCTGCCCTACTTCCCGGTGACCCCCACCTTCCCGCATCTGGGCCCGCTGGGCGCGGTCCCGCTGCCCTCGAAGTGGTACATCGAGTTCGGTACCCCGATCAGCACCACCGAGTACCAGGCCGAGGACGCCGACGACCCCATGCTCATGTTCGAGGTCACCGACCAGGTCCGCGAAACGATTCAGCAGACCCTGTACAAACTGCTGGTCAGACGCCGCAACGCCTTTATGGGCTGACAGGTGGGTGGCGCGGCCACCCACCTCTTACTGCGCACTCCTGCGGCGGGTGACCGCGGCGGCGACCGCCCCGCCCGCGGCGCCCAGGGCGAGGGCGGTGGGCACCCCGATCTTGGCGGCTTTGCGGCCGGTGCGGAAATCACGGATCTCCCAGCCGCGGGCCTTGGCGACCTCGCGGAGATCGGAATCCGGGTTGATCGCCACCGCGGTTCCGGTGAGCGACAGCATGGGTACATCGTTGTGGCTGTCGGAGTAGGCGGTGCAGCGTTTGAGGTTGAGGCCCTCGCGGATGGCCAGGGCCCGGACGGCGTGCGCCTTACCGAGGCCGTGCAGGATATCGCCGACCAGACGGCCGGTGAATTTTCCATCGACACTTTCGGCCACGGTGCCCAGGGCCCCGGTCAGGCCGAGGCGTTTGGCGATCACCTGTGCGAGTTCGACGGGGGTGGCGGTCACCAGCCACACCTGCTGACCGGCGTCGAGGTGCATCTGCGCCAGCGCGCGAGTGCCGGGCCAGATCTTGTCGGCGATGATCTCGTCGTAGATTTCCTCGCCGAGCGCGGCGAGTTCGGCAGTGGACCGCCCGGCGATGAATTCCAGCGCCTTCTCTTTACCGGTGGCCATATCGGTGCTGCTCTCTTTGCCGGTGATCCGGAACTTCACCTGCTTCCACGCGATATCGACCAGGTCGGCGCTGCGAAAGTATTTGCGCGCGGCCAGGCCTCGGGCGAAATGCACGATCGAGGCGCCCTGCACCATGGTGTTGTCCACGTCGAAAAAAGCCGCCGCGGTGAGGTCGCGCGGGACCTCCGGCGGGGCGCCGACGGCCGCCCGCTCGGCGTCCTGCAGGGCCAGTGCGGCGTCCGCGCTGGCCTCACCGGCGACATTGGCGCGGACCTCCTCTTCGCTGGGCCCGAACGGGCTGCGCGAAATACGCGCCAGCTGCTCGGACAGGCCCTGTCCGAGCGGGCCCAGATTCCATCGGACCGGAAGTTCCCCGAACCGGCCCGCGATGAACCCGGATTTCCCCACCTTCGATCGTTCCGGCACCAGTACCTCCGCCTGTTCGCGCGAATCACGTCCACAGTAACCGGACGGCTGCCCCGAGACGCACTACAGCCCGCCGCGTCCGGTCCGCGGCGGGTTGAATAGCGGTCATGACGAACTCGACGACGCACGAGGTGACCCTGCTGACCCGCGCCGGTTGCGGTATGTGCGAGCGGGCGCTGGAACAGCTGCGGGTGATCTGCGCGGAATTCGGTATCGAGGCCGACAGCGTGGATGTGGACGCAGTCGCCGGCACGGACCCCGGACTGCGCGCCGAATACGGTGACCGGCTGCCGGTGGTGCTGCTCGACGGCCGGGAACACAGTTATTTCGATGTGGACGAGACCCGGTTGCGGGCCGATCTGAATCGTTGAGAGTGTCCGAATTCCGGCCGGGGATCGTACAAGGTCGGGTCGCGACACAAAATGAGGCGAATTTCACCGACTTTGTGCATGGGTTCACAAGCAGTTACGGTGGTGGCACGCGAGCCGCAGGCCGGGGCGAGTATCCGGCCGCCGGTAGCAGGTGAATCAACCCATATCCGACCCCGTCATCGGCGCATGGACCGCAACGGAGGTCGCCGAGCACCCGGGCCGCTTCGGCCCGGACGAGGAGCCAGGACGTGACAGAGCACCATGAGACGCGCGACGTCTCCGGCGATGCTCCCAACGTCACCACCCGCACACTGCAGAAGGGCATCCCCCAGGCTACGGTGGCGCGGCTGGCCACCTATCTCCGGGTGCTCGCCCTGCTGACCGATGACGGTGTGGCCATCGTATCCAGTGAGGAACTGGCTGTCGCGGCGGGTGTCAATTCCGCCAAACTGCGTAAGGACCTGTCCTTCCTGGGCCCCAACGGGGTTCGCGGGGTGGGCTACGACGTGGCGCGGCTGCGGGCCCGGATCGAAGATGTGCTCGGGCTGTCCGGTGGGCACCGGGTGGTCCTGGTCGGCGCCGGTAATCTCGGGCGTGCGCTGGTCGGCTATCGCGGCTTCCGGCGCCGCGGCTTCGCGGTGGTCGGAGTCTTCGACAACGACCCCGAGGTGATCGGCCGCGAGGTCGAGGGCCTGCGGGTACGTGACGCGGCCGGCCTCACCGACGGTATCGCGGTACTGCGCCCGACCATCGCGGTGATCGCCGTGCCCGACGACGCTGCCCAGCAGGTATGCGACGAACTGGTCGCCGCCGGGGTGCAATCCATCCTGAGTTTCGCGCTGTGCCCGCTGACCGCACCGCCGGGCGTCGAGTTACGCCGGGTGGATCTGGCGGTGGAGATGCAGATGCTCTCGTTCGAGCGGGTCCGCAACGCCGACCCGGAGGAGCCTGCCACCGGCCCGGATGACGGCGTGAACACCGTGGATGTGGCGGAGAACGCGCCCCGAGCGGCAAACGATCCCACGGCGGTCGGCGTTGCAAACGGTAGTGCCGTGCCGTCCGCTCACCCACTGAACGGCTCCGGCCGGATCGCTCGCCGGATGCCCGCGCATTCGACGCCGGGCTCCACCGGGCTGTCCCATTGTGCGGCGCAGGCCGCCCAGACGACCTCGCATACGGCAACGGAGCCAACCAGCAAGGGATCGGTGGTCACACCATGAGCGTTCTTCTCGTCGGGATCTCACATCGCAGCGCGCCCGTGGCGATGTTGGAGAAGGTGGCGATCACCGATACCGATCGGCCCAAGCTGATCGACCGCATGCTGGCCTCCAGCCATATCTCCGAAGCCATGATCGTCTCCACCTGCAACCGGGTGGAGATCTACGCGGTGGTCGACGCGTTCCACGGTGGTCTGGCCGATGTCGGTGAGCTGCTGACCGCCCATTCCGGGCTGCCGATGCCGGAGCTGACCCGGCACGCCTATGTGCGTTACAGCGAGGCCGCCGCCGAGCATCTGTTCGCGGTGGCCAGCGGGCTGGATTCGATGGTGGTCGGCGAGCAGCAGGTGCTCAGCCAGATTCGCAGCGCCTACACCACCGCCGACGCCCAGCAGGCCGTCGGCCGGACCCTGCACGAACTCTCCCAGCAGGCGCTGCGCGTCGGTAAACGGGTGCATTCGGAAACCGGCATCGACCGGGCCGGTGCCTCGGTGGTGTCGGTGGCCCTGGACCGGGCGACCACGGTTCTCGGACCGCTGGCCGGTCGTACGGCCGCGGTGATCGGCGCCGGTGCCATGGGCGGCCTGTCGGTCGCGCATCTGGCCCGCGCCGGGATCGGACGGATCCTGGTGGTCAACCGCACCATCGACCGGGCGCAGCGACTCGCCGCGACCGCTGAGTCACACGGCGTGGCGGCGCAGGCCTATGAACTGTCCCGGCTCACCGACGCGCTGTCGGTGGCCGACGTGGTGGTCACCTGCACCGGCGCGGTGGGGTCGGTGGTCACCCTGGCCGACGCGCACAATGCGCTGTCGGACCCCGATCGCGGGTCCGGCCGCCCGATGGTGTTCTGCGATCTGGGCCTACCTCGGGATGTGGACCATGCGGTGGCGGGGCTGCCCGGGGTCACGGTGATCGATATCGAGACCCTGCAGCACGACCCGGCCGCCGGTGCCGCGGCCGGCGATACCGCCGCCGCGCGTGCCATTGTCGCCGAGGAACTGGCCAAATACCTGGCCGGACAGCGTATGGCCGAGGTCACGCCGACCGTCGCCGCGCTGCGCCAGCGCGCCGCCGAGGTGGTGGAGGCCGAACTGCTGCGGTTGGATTCGCGGCTGCCGCGGCTGGCCGACCCCGAACGTGACGAGGTGGCCCGCACCGTGCGGCGGGTGGTGGACAAACTGCTGCACGCGCCGACGGTGCGGGTCAAACAACTGGCCAGCACCCCCGGCGGCGACAGCTACGCCGAAGCGCTGCGCGAACTGTTCGAACTGACACCCGGATCGGCCCAGGCGGTCGCTGCGCCCATGGAGATCAGCCGAGCCGAACACAACGGGGCCGGCTGGATGGGGCTGGACGGCGAAGTAGCCCTGGCCGACGATTTCACACCCGGCGGCCACGACGAGGAACAGGAGCAGTCGACATGACCATCCTGCAGGGCTCGGACGCGGCAGCGGTCGCGGGCGCCGGGGGGCCCGGAGCCGGCCGGCGTCCGTGGCGGATCGGCACCCGCGGCAGTCTGCTCGCGCGTACCCAGGCCGGTGACGTGCGGGACGCACTGATGGCGGCCGGGCAGCCGGCGGAGCTGGTGATCGTGGAAACACCGGGCGATCTGTCCGCCGACCCGGTCCAGGAGATCGGTGTGGGCGTGTTCACCAGTGCGCTGCGCGCCGAACTCGCCGCCGCGAACATCGATATCGCGGTGCACTCGTACAAGGACCTACCCACCGCCGGGGACGACCGTTTCGCCCTCGCCGCGGTACCCCCGCGCCAGGACCCGCGCGACGCGCTCGTCGCCCGCGACGGCCTGGTACTGGGTGAGCTACCACCGGGCGCGGTGGTCGGCACTTCCGCGCCGCGCCGGGTGGCGCAGCTGCTGGCCTTGGGTCTGGGCCTGGAGATCCGGCCGCTGCGCGGCAATCTCGACACCCGGCTGCGTCAGGTCGCCGAAGGCGAGCTGGACGCCGTCGTGGTCGCGCGTGCCGGATTGGCCCGGATCGGCCGGCTGGACGCCGTCACCGAAGCGCTGGAACCCGTGCAGATGCTGCCGGCGCCCGCGCAGGGTGCGCTGGCCGTCGAATGCCGCGCCGCCGACACAGACCTGATCGAGCTGCTCACCGTCCTCGACGACGCCGCCACCAGAACGGCCGTCACCGCGGAACGGGCGCTGCTCGCCGAACTCGAGGCGGGCTGCACCGCGCCCGTCGGAGCGATCGCCGAAATCGTCGAATCTCTGGACGACGACGGGCGCATCGTCGAGGAACTCTCGCTGCGCGGCTGTGCCGCCGCGCTCGACGGTTCCGATGTGATACGGGCCTCGACGGTGGGAGCACCGGCCGAGGCCGCCGAACTCGGCCGCGCACTGGCCCGCGAACTACTGGAGCTGGGCGCGCAGGAGCTACTCGCCGCCGAACCCGGCACCGCGGAACCGGACCTCGCGAGAGCCGGAGACAACACCACCCCGGTGGGAACGAGCACCGCCGCAGCGGAACCGAGCGCCGCTGCCGCGGGAACGAGCACCGCCACGGACTTCACCGAACCCAGTCCAATGGAGAACAACCGATGAGTCGAGCCAGCAAGAAGCATCCGGGGCGGATCCTGTTCGTCGGATCGGGCCCGGGGGACCCGGCATTGCTGACCACCCGATCGCGCGAAGTGCTGTGCCGGGCCACCCTCGCGTTCACCGATCCCGATGTGGACGCCGGAGTGCTCGCCCTGATCGGCACCGAGGTCGAACCGGAACCCGACGGGGAGCGCTCGGTCGATGTCCGGCCCGCCCTCGGTGAACCCGCCGAGGTCGCCAAAACGCTGATCGCCGAAGCCAAGGCCGGCCACGACGTGGTACGGGTGGTCTCCGGTGACCCGCTCACCACCGACGCGGTGATCGCCGAGGTCACCACGGTCACCCGTTCGCATATCGTCTTCGAGGTGCTGCCCGGGCTGCCCTCCGGTTCGGCGGTGCCCAGCTACGCCGGTATCGCGTTGGGCTCCGGTCACACCGAGGCCGATGTGCGTGGCGAAGTGGATTGGCCCGCCCTGGCCGCCGCGCCCGGACCGCTGGTGTTGCACGCCACCTCCGGCCATCTGGCCGAAACCGCGAGCGCCCTGGTGGAACACGGTATGGCCCCGCAGACCCCGGTCGCGGTCACCGTCCGCGGCACCACCCGCCAGCAGCGCACCATCGAAGCCACCCTGGCCACCCTGAACAGCGCCGCCTCCGAACTGGTCGGCCCGCTGGTGGTCACCATCGGCAAGGCGGTCGCGCAGCGGTCGAAGATGTCGTGGTGGGAGTCGCGCGCGCTGTACGGCTGGACCGTGCTCGTGCCGCGGACCAAGGACCAGGCCGGGGAGATGAGCGAACGGCTGGTCACCCACGGCGCCATCCCCAAGGAAGTGCCGACCATCGCGGTGGAACCGCCGCGCAGCCCCGCGCAGATGGAACGCGCGGTCAAGGGTCTGGTGGACGGTCGCTATCAGTGGGTGGTCTTCACCTCCACCAACGCCGTCCGTGCGGTCTGGGAGAAGTTCGCCGAATTCGGTCTCGACGCCCGCGCGTTCTCGGGCGTGAAGATCGCCTGCGTCGGCGAGGCCACCGCCGAGAAGGTGCGCTCCTTCGGTATCAACCCGGAACTGCTGCCCAGCGGGGAACAGTCCTCGCTCGGCCTGCTTGCCGACTTCCCGCCCTACGACGACGTATTCGATCCGGTGAACCGCGTCCTGTTGCCGCGTGCGGATATCGCCACCGAGACCCTGGCCGAAGGACTGCGCGAACGCGGCTGGGAGATCGACGATGTCACCGCCTACCGCACCGTGCGGGCCTCCCCGCCGCCCGCGGAAACCCGCGAGATGATCAAAACCGGCGGCTTCGACGCCGTGCTGTTCACCTCGAGCTCCACGGTCCGCAACCTGGTAGGTATCGCCGGAAAACCGCACGCCCGAACCATCGTGGCCTGCATCGGCCCGAAAACCGCCGAGACCGCGGTGGAATTCGGCCTGCGCGTCGACGTGCAGCCGGAGGTCGCCCAGGTGGGCGCGCTGGTGGAAGCGCTGGCCGAACACGCAGCCCGGCTCCGGGCGGAGGGACTTCTGCCGCCCCCGCGGAAGAAGAGCCGCCGCAGCCGGTAATCACCGAAGCTGTGTTTATTGGCGGCGCCTTCGGCGCCGCGGGGTCGAGGCCCCCTCGGTCCCGCCGTTCAGCGCCCGAGACTCGCGCTTCGCGCATGCGCTTCGGGTGCTGAACGACTGGACGGGCCTCGACCCTTTCAGGGCCTCGCTGAACTCGGCACCGACAGGTCGCTCCTGTTGGTGAAAGCGATCAGACGCCAGGCCGACCGGACGGTCAAGTCGGCATCCGACCCGAACATCGAATGCCGACGCAACCCGCATGCGTCGAGTTTTACGAGACACCTCGAAGGGTTGCGGCCCGTCTCGCCGTTTCGGCCTCGAAAGCGCATGAGCGAGGTTCGCGCCGGACCTTGTTGGCCCTCGTATCCGGACATCGCGAGTGCGCGCACCTTCCGCGATTCGGGGGTCGGTCGTCGCCTGATCCTCGCCCGCCTGCATCCGGCTATCGCGAGTAACCCGCTTCCCGTCTTCACGGGTAAACCCACACCTCACCCGCGAACGCCCCGCGTCCGGGTCCGCCGCCGGCCGTCATCCATCTTTCGCTGGTGAGCCCACCTTTCCTCGCCACCAGTGGCCGCTACGTCTGTTCACCCCTCGCTTCCTCGGGCATTGCCCCGGATCCCTCCCGGCCCCGCGAGGCCCTGCCCCCGGTCAGGGGCGCCGAACCCGTCTGTACCGGCACCCCTAGACTTCACACCATGAGCGGTATCGAGCGTCCGCGGCGCCTGCGGCGTACGCCGGCGTTGCGGCGGCTGGTGGCCGAGACCAGTCTGGAGCCGCGGCATCTGGTGTTGCCGATGTTCGTGGCGGATGGGTTGTCCGAGGCCCGGGAGATCGGTTCGATGCCCGGGGTGTTCCAGCATTCGCTGGATTCCCTGCGCAAAGCTGCCACCGAGGCCGTTTCGGCCGGTGTGGGCGGGCTGATGTTGTTCGGGGTGCCGAAGCCGGAGGACAAGGATCCGCTGGGGAGCGGCGCGACCGATCCGGAGGGCATCTTGAACCGGGGGTTGCGGGCGCTGGCCGCCGAGGTGGGGGATGCCACCGTGGTGATGGCCGATACCTGCCTCGACGAGTTCACCGACCACGGCCATTGCGGGGTGCTGGACGGTTCGGGTGCGGTCGACAACGACGCCACGGTGCGGCGGTATGTGGAGATGGCGCTGGCTCAGGCCGAGGCGGGCGCCGATCTGCTCGGTACGAGCGGGATGATGGACGGTCAGGTCGGCGCGATCCGGGAGGGGCTGGACGAGGCGGGCCGGACCGATACCGCGATCCTCGCCTACGCGGCCAAGTACGCGTCGGCGTTCTACGGCCCCTTCCGGGAGGCGGTGGCGTCGTCGCTGCAAGGCGACCGCCGGACCTATCAGCAGGACGCGGCCAACCGCCGGGAGTCGATCCGGGAGTTGGAGCTGGACCTGGAGCAGGGCGCCGATATCGTCATGGTGAAACCGGCCATGTCGTATCTGGATATCCTGCGCGAGGTGGCCGACCGTTCCCCGGTGCCCGTTGCGGCGTATCAGATTTCCGGGGAGTACTCGATGATCACGGCGGCGGCCGAGCGCGGCTGGATCGATCGCCGCGGCGCCGTGCTGGAATCGCTGACCGGTATCCGTCGCGCGGGCGCGGATATCGTGCTCACCTATTGGGCGACGGAGGCGGCGCTCTGGCTGTCATGACTCCGCCGGTGGATATTGTCACCGCGCGGCAACTGTGGTGGGGCGTAATCGGTTTGGGTGTGGGCCGGTTGTTCGTATCCTTGGCCGACACCCTGACCAACCGCGAGCGGTTCAGCGCGGACTTCCGGGAGCGGATGCAGGCGGCGGACCCGCAGATCACACCGGCGATGGTCGACCTGCTGGTCACGGTGGGGGCGGTGCTGGGCGTGATCCTGGGCCTGGCGGTCGCCGCGCTGGGTGTGCTGGTCGTGCATCAGCTCGGCAAGGGAAAGCTGTGGGCGCGGACCCTGCTGACCTTCGCCGGGGTCTGGCTGGTGATCTCCGGGGTGATCGCGCTGTTCTCCATCGGCGTGGTGGAGGGGACCGGGCCGGTGCTGTCCGGGGCGGCGTCCATTGTGCAGGCGGTGTTGGCCGGCGGTGCGATCTTTCTCTGCCAGCGCCCGGAAGCGGCGAAATGGTTTCTGCCGCGTGGACCCGGGGCTCCCGGGAATCGTTGAGAGCCGGAACCCGGCTCGCTGACCTGGGCGTTGTAACCGACAGCCGGCCAGTGGCCCATTCGGATAACGAACGTGGAGTTTGTTCCCGGTATTCCGCCATGTATGGTGAGGGCTGTCACAGAGGACATGCCAACCGGCGGCCTCGGGTACCCGGTCAGTAGGACGGGAAACCTGACCGTCCGGGGATCGGAGGCAATGATGCGAGTGGTGATCCAACAGCCACAGAGTATTCGGCGGGATATGCTCGTACTGACTCTTCTGGTCCTGTTCGGGGTCCTCACCGTCGCGGTTCTGCTGATTCCCGGCGTTATCGGCTGATCCGCGTGGCCCTCGTTTCCGGCCGGTTCGCCTATGCCTGATCGAGTGGATACCGCCCCGGAGGCCGGGGAGATTCTCTTCGTCGAGCCCGGAGCCCGCTGGCGGGCGGTCGCCTACGGCCCCCTGGTCTGCGCGCTGTTGCTGGCCGTGGAGATCGCGGCGGGCGTCACACCGCACTGGTTCGCCCTCATCTTCTGCGCCGTACTGATCAGTGGGTTCGCGGTATTGCAGGTGTATGCCGCCCGCACCCATGTCAGCGTCGAACTCACCGACGGCTTCCTGCGTAACGGTGCCGAGACGACACTGGTCGGGTCCATCGCCGCGGTGCTGCCGGTGGATGCCGACGAACCCTGGGAGAGCGGGCGAGCGCTCGGCGAACTGACCGGTGTACCGCGGCGGCGTACCGCGATCGGGTTGCGCCGCACCGACGGTGAACTGGTGCGCACCTGGGCCAAGGACCATCGCGCGCTGCGGTCGGCGTTGACCCGGGTGGTGGGCGTGCCCCCCGTCGAGGAGGATCGCGCACCGGATGCCGGTCGCGACGATTGATTATCGGGTCGCGGGCGGGCACGATCGGGTGATCGCGTCCGAGCCGCCGACCCGAGGAGACCTGTGAACCGTTCGCTCGTCCTACCGGCTGCCGATATCGCGCTGGCGGTTCTCGCGCTGGCGCTGGCCGCGCTCTGCTGGAACCTTGGCGTCCAGAACACCGATTTCCCGGCGACCGGCGATGTGCCCGCCTATACCGCGACCCGGTATGCAGGGCCGTGGTTGTTCCTGGCGATGCTGTTGGTGGCGGGTGCGGGTACCGCCGTCATCGATGCGGTCGCCCGGCTGGTCCGGGTGCCGCGGCGGGCCTGAACCGGCCGGTCAGCGCCACTGCTGATAGATATCGAACACCCGGCCGTGCGGTGCGCCGGGGACGTGGAAGAACACCAGCACCGAACCGCCGTTGTCGGCCGACTCCAGGATCACCTGGCGCAGCGACGCGTGGACGCCGCCGTTCTCGTCGCGGTAGAGACGGGTGTCACTGTCGAGTCCGGCGCCGATCTGGGAGGGCGGGATCACGTGGTCGACCAGGGCCGGGATCGGGCCCGCGGCCAGCGCCGCGGTTTCGGGCTGGTTCAACCGGAATCCGGCGCGCGCGTTGTCGGGGTCGACGACCGGTTCGGCGGCTGCCGCCGTACCCGCGCCGAGGCCGGTGACCAGGGCTCCGAGGGCGACCGAGACCAGAGAAAGAGCCGCAGTACTCCTGGCAATCTGCAAAACGACCTCCCCGGCCGATGATCCGCTGTGTGTTCCGATGCAGACAGAGACTACGCACTCGGGTCCTGACCCTGCTGTATTTGGCTTGGCCGGTGTGGTCGTGGCGGTGTATGTCACGTATGCGCACCCTGTCGTCGACGCCGGCGGAGGCGGCTGCCAAACTGGAGGCCGTGAGTTCTCTGCGCGTGGCCGGTACGGCGGTGCCGGCCTCCAGTCAGCTTTTCCAGCGAGCCGAAGCGGTTGTCCCCGGTGGTGTCAATTCCCCGGTGCGTGCCTTCGGCTCGGTGGGCGGCACGCCGAGGTTCATCACATCCGCCCGGGGCTGCCGGCTGACCGACGCCGACGGTAACGATTACGTCGATCTGGTGTGCTCCTGGGGGCCGATGATCCTCGGGCACGCCCATCCGGCGGTGGTCGAGGCGGTCCGCGAGGTCGCCGGATCGGGGTTGTCCTTCGGGGCGCCGACACCGGGCGAGGTGGAACTGGCCGAACTCATCGTCGAGCGGGTCGCTCCGGTGCAGAAGGTGCGGCTGGTGAATTCCGGGACCGAGGCGACCATGAGCGCGGTCCGGCTGGCGCGCGGGTACACCGGGCGCACCAAGATCATCAAATTCGCCGGGTGTTATCACGGCCACGTCGACGCGCTGCTGGCCGAAGCGGGTTCCGGGGTCGCGACATTCGCGCTGCCGACCTCGCCCGGCGTCACCGGGGCGCAGGCCGCCGACACCATCGTGGTGCCCTACAACGATCTGGACGCCGTGCGCGCCGCTTTCGAGGCGAACCCGGGCGAGATCGCCGCGGTGATCACCGAGGCCGCCGCCGGGAACATGGGCGCGGTGGCGCCGCTGCCCGATTTCAATGCCGGGCTGCGCCGGATCACCTCCGATCACGGGGCGTTGCTCATCATGGACGAGGTGATGACGGGTTTCCGGGTGAGCGCGGCCGGCTGGTACGGACTCGATCCGGTGGGCGCCGACCTCTACACCTTCGGCAAGGTGATGAGCGGCGGGCTGCCCGCGGCCGCGTTCGGCGGCCGCGCCGAGGTGATGGACCGGCTGGCCCCGCTGGGCCCGGTCTACCAAGCGGGCACCCTGTCCGGGAATCCGGTGGCCGTGGCGGCCGGGCTCGCGACCCTGCGCGCCGCCGACGACGCGGTGTACGCCGCGCTCGACCGCAACAGCGAACGGCTCGGGATTCTGCTCACCGACGCCCTCACCGGCGCGGGGGTCCCGCACCGGGTGCAGTTCGCGGGCAATATGGTCAGCGTGTTCTTCGCCGATGAACCGGTACTCGACTACGCCGCCGCCAAGGCGAGCGCGACCTGGCGCTACCCGGGCTTCTTCCATGCGCTGCTCGACGGCGGGGTGTACGCGCCGCCCAGCGCGTTCGAGGCCTGGTTCGTTTCGGCCGCGCTCGACGACGCCGCGTTCGACCGAATCGCCGCAGCCCTGCCCGCCGCCGCCGAAGCGGCCGCGAGCGCCACACCCGAAGGAAATCGCGCGTGAGCAAGTCCGACCCCGAGCGCGTATCCGCCGCCCCGGCAGACCGGGACGACCCGATATCCACCACCGGACCCGCCGGCCCCGCAGCGGAGACCGGCACCGATCTCGGCACACCGGGTGAGGTGGCCGCGACCGCGCCGTCGACCGGCGCCTCCGATGCCGAATCGGTGGAAACCATCGTGCATGTGCTGCGGCACGGTGAAGTGCACAATCCACGCGGGATCCTGTACGGCAGGCTGCCCGGTTTCGGTCTGTCGGTGACTGGGCGGGCGCAGGCCGGCGCGGTCGCGCGGGCACTGGCCGATCACGATATCGCCCTGGTCATCGCGTCGCCGCTGCAGCGGGCGCAGGAGACCGCCGAACCCATCGCGGGCCGGCACGGGCTGATCGTGCGCACCGACGAGAACCTCATCGAGGCCGGTAACACCTTCGAGGGGTTGCGGGTGTCGGTCGGGGACGGCGCACTGCGCAAACCCCGGCACTGGTGGAAACTCCGCGACCCGTTCACTCCGTCCTGGGGTGAGCCCTACCTGCAGATCGCGCACCGCATGCTGGCCGCGGTGAACAAGGCCCGGGTGGAGTCGGCCGGTCGTGAGGCGGTGCTGGTCTCCCATCAGCTGCCGGTGTGGACGCTGCGCCGGTTCCTGCAGGGCCAGCGCCTCTGGCATGATCCGCGCAGTCGGCAGTGTGGTCTGGCCTCGCTCACCTCGCTGGTGTATCGGGGCGACACGCTCGTCGATATCGTCTACTCCGAGCCGGCGGGTGGTTCGGATCCGACGGTGCATGGCGCATGAACGGTCAGCGTCCGGAGGCGGTAGCGCTGCGTGACCACGCAGGGCGCCCGTTCATGCGCCGGAAGGCAGAGCGCATGAACGGTCGGCGTCCGGAGGCGGTAGTGCTGCGTGACCACGCAGGGCGCCCGTTCGGGTGCTCCAAGGCAGCGCGAAAGAGGAGCGGTGCCGGGGCATTCGGCTTTCGGCTGCTGCCGGTGCTCGCCGCACTGCTGTGCCTGACCGCGTCGGCCTGTTCGACCGGTACCGACGCGGTGGCCACGGGTGGCACCTTCGAATTCGTCTCGCCGGGCGGGCAGACCGATATTCGCTACGATCCGCCGTCCGCGCGTGGCACGATCGGCAAGCTCTCGGGTCCCGAGCTGATGTCCGATACCGGGGAGAACGTCTCGGTGGAGGATTTCCCGGGTCAGGTCGTCGTCATCAATCTGTGGGGGCAGTGGTGCGGGCCCTGCCGCGGTGAAGCCCCCGCGCTCGAACAGGTCTACGAACAGACCAAAGATCTCGGAGTTGCTTTCCTCGGGATCAATGTCCGTGATTTCCAGCAGGACAAAGCACAAGATTTCGTCATCGATAACCACGTCGGTTATCCGTCGATCTACGACCCGTCGATGCGCACGCTGCTGGCGCTCGGTGGAAATTTCCCGACCAGTGTCATACCCACAACTCTGGTGCTGGATCGGGACCACCGGGTGGCGGCGGTTTTCCTGCGCGCCCTACTCGCAGAAGATCTTTTACCGGTGGTGCAGAGCATCGCCGCGGAGGGAGCATCATGAGAAGTCTTCGATCCCGAGGCGTACGCCGCTACGGGGCGACCCGGCCACCGCGCGGGGTGCGGGCCGAGGTACTGGTGAAGTCCTCGCTCGGCTCGTGGGAGCTACAGCCCGCGGCCCAGCAGCCCGGCAGCGACCGGCGGGTGTCGAGTTCGCGCCCGTCCGGTGGCCGGGGATCGACCGCGCCGGGTGGCCGCGGTGACGAGCGGCGCGTGAACAACTCCGAGAGCGAAGCGGAGCGTAGTTCGCGTTGACGGTGTTGGCAGGAGTGGGGGAATCGTTTCAGCAGACAGCGGCCACCGGGCCGTTGCTGCTCGCCCTCGGCGCCTGCCTGCTGGCCGGTCTGGTGTCGTTCGCTTCGCCGTGCGTCGTGCCGCTGGTGCCGGGGTATTTGTCCTACCTGGCCGGTCTGGTCGGTGCGCAGGCGCCGCCGGCGACCGTGGACCAGGCCCGGCGTAACCGGAGCGCGGCGCCCGCCGGTGGCACCGCCACGGCGGTGCTCACCGAAACCCCCGCCGCCGCGGAGACCGCGTCCACCCCCGATTCCGGGCGAATGCGGGTCGCGGGTGCGGCGGGACTGTTCGTCGCCGGTTTCACCGTGGTGTTCGTGCTGGCCACCGCCACCGTATTCGGTCTCATCCAGACCCTCAATGTCAACCGGGAGCTACTGCAGCGCCTGGGCGGTGTGGTCACCATCGTGATGGGTCTGGCGTTCCTGGGTCTCATCCCGGCGTTGCAGCGCGATACCCGGATGGAACCCCGGCGGCTCGCCGGGATCGCCGGGGCCCCGCTGCTCGGCGCCGTGTTCGCGCTCGGCTGGACCCCGTGCCTGGGTCCGACGCTGTCGGGCGTGATGGCGGTGGCCGCCGGTACCGAGGGCACCACCGCGGTGCGCGGCGTGGCCCTCATCGTCGCCTACTGCCTGGGCCTCGGCCTGCCGTTCGTAATCCTGGCCTTCGGGTCGGCGAGCGCGCTGCGCGGTGTGGGGTGGCTGCGGCGTAATTCCCGCCGGATCCAGATCGTCGGCGGGATCCTGCTGGTCGCGGTCGGGGCGGCGTTGGTCACCGGAGCCTGGGACCAGTTCGTCGGCTGGGTCCGCGACGGCTTCGTCGCCGAGGTGACGCTGCCGATATGACCGTGACAGAACGCCCCGAGGCGCCCCCGGCTCAACCGCCCCGGCAGTCCCCGCCGGCCCGCGCCCGCGCGCTGGTGCGCAACGCCTGGCGCGGGCTCACCAGTATGCGGACCGCGCTGGTGCTGCTGTTCCTGCTGGCCCTGGCCGCGATTCCGGGCGCCCTGCTGCCGCAGCGCAGCCTGAACGAACAGAAGGTCGCGACCTATATCGCCGACCGGCCGGTGCTCGGTGCCTGGATGGACCGGTTCGAGCTGTTCGATGTGTTCTCCAGCTTCTGGTTCACCGCGGTCTATGTGCTCCTGTTCATCTCCCTCGTGGGCTGCATCCTGCCGCGCACGGTGGACCACTACCGCGCGCTGCGGACCCCGCCGGTGCGGGTGCCGCGCAATCTGGCCCGGCTGCCGCACCACCATCGCGCGGTGCTCGACGGCAGCGCGGACGAGATCGCCGCGCGGGCCCGGACGCGGCTGCGCGGCTGGCGTATCGAGACCCGGCCGGGGGAGCGCGACGGCGAGGTCACGCTGTCGGCGGAGAAGGGCTACACCCGCGAACTGGGCAATCTCGTGTTCCACCTGGCCCTTGTCGGCCTGCTGGTGGCCATCGCGGTCGGGAAGTTGTTCGGTTACGAGGGCAATGTGATCGTCGTCGCGAACGACGGGCCCGGTTTCTGCACCACCTCGCCGGCGGTTTTCGACTCGTTCCGGGCCGGGAACGTGAACGACGGCACCGGGATGAACCCGATGTGCATCAGGGTGAAGAACTTCCGAGCCGATTACCTGGAAAACGGTCAGGCCGAAATGTTCACCTCCGATATCTCGTATCAGGAGGGTGCGGATCTGGCCGCCGGCACCTGGCGGGATACCACCATCCGGGTGAACCATCCGCTGCGGGTCGGCGGGGACCGGGTCTACCTGCAGGGGCACGGTTACGCGCCGACCTTCACGGTGACCTTCCCGAACGGTGAGAAACGCACCGAGACCATCCAGTGGCAGCCCACCGATATGCAGACCTTCCTCTCCAGCGGGGTGCTGCGGATCGATCCGCCGGGCGGGATGTTCGCCACCGAGGCCGAACGGCGCCGGAACCAGATCGCGATCGAGGGGCTGTTCGCGCCGACCGCCGGTTTCCACGGTTCGCTGCTCACCTCCGTATATCCGGAGATGACCGATCCGGCGGTGGCGGTCGATATCTATCGCGGCGACACCGGGCTGGACACCGGCCGCCCGCAGTCGATCTTCGCGCTCGATCAGGAGATGGTCGCGCAGGGCCGGCTCACCAAGGAGGCCCGGGTGAATCTGCGGCCGGGTGAGACCACGAAGCTGCCGGGCGGCACCGAGGTGCGTTTCGACGGGGCCGAGGAGTTCGTGAATCTCCAGGTCTCCCATGATCCTGCGCAGCAGTGGGTGCTGGTCAGCGCGCTGGTGATGATGGGCGGGCTGCTGGTCTCGCTGCTGGTTTCGCGGAGGCGGGTCTGGTTGCGGGTGACCCCGGAGGGTACCGTGGAGCAACGACGCGTCGTAGTAGAGATGGGCGGACTGGCCCGTACCGATCAGGCCGGCTGGGGCGGGGAGTTCGATCGCCTGCGGCACCGGCTGCTGGACGCGTCCGGCGACTGATCGCCGCCCCTGAGCACCCGCGTGGGCGACCACGCACGGGCAGCAGCGCTGTCCACCGAGCACCGCGGTACGAACACGGGAGATGTAACGATGCCGATCGACGATACGCTCGCCGGCTACAGCGACCTCGCCTACAAGACGTCGATCGTCGTGTACGCGCTGGTACTGCTGCTATTGATCGTGCAGTACGCCTCGGCGCGGGTACGGCAGGTGAGCGAGCGGGAGATGGTTCCCGCCGGCGGGGTCGCCGCGGGCAGCGCCACTCCCGGCCGGATCGCCGAGACGCCGACCCTGCCGCTGTCGGAGCGGCTCGGCAATATGGCCTTCTCGGTGCTGTTCGTGGCGGTGGCCCTGCACGTGGGCTCGATCGTGCTGCGCGGTTTCTCCACCGGACGATTCCCGCTCGGCAATATGTACGAGTTCGTCTCCATGGCGACCGCGGCCGCGGCGGTGGTCGGCCTGGTGCTCATGCGGGACGCCCGGTTCCGGGCGATGTGGGTGTTCCTGCTCGTGCCGATGCTGATCCTGATGTTCCTCGCGGGCACGGTGCTGTATACCGACGCGGCCCCGGTGGTCCCCGCGCTGCGCTCGTTCTGGCTGCCGCTGCACGTCACGATCGTGAGCCTGGGCAGCGGGGTGTTCCTGGTGTCGGGCGTGGCGAGTCTGCTGTTCCTGTACCGGCTGCGTCAGCCCGAGGGCGCCGAATCCTCGAATATCCTGGGCACGATCGCACGTCGCCTGCCCGATGCCCGCACGCTCGACCGGCTGGCCTACCGCACCACCATCATCGGGTTCCCGCTCTTCGGTGCCGGGGTCATTCTGGGCGCGATCTGGGCCGAGGCGGCCTGGGGACGGTTCTGGGGCTGGGATCCGAAGGAGACCTGCTCGTTCATCGCCTGGGTGCTCTACGCGGCATATCTGCACGCGCGGGCCACCTCGGGCTGGCGGGACACGAAAGCCGCGTGGATCAATGTGGCGGGTTTCGTGGCGATGCTGTTCAACCTCTTCATCATCAACCTGGTCGTTTCCGGGCTGCACAGTTACTCGGGCCTGACCTGACCGGACGGCTATTTCTCCGGCCGTAATGATCGTTACTCCGCCGCAATGCTCGGTTGCTATTGTTCGGGCGGGTTATTTGCTGAACTGTACAAGGTCCGGCCTGCGGTTTATCGGGTGCGACCGGTCATTTCCCCTCCATAGCGCGGCGATCGATGAGGAGAGCGGCAGTGGATTCGGAGAATTTCAGTTCGGATAACAGCGGCGATGCCGATTGTTGCGCATCCGTGGCCGCGAACAACGCGCTCATCTGCGGTCTGGAGCCGGACTCTCTGGTCAGATTGGTGCGAACCGCGGTCGGATTGCCGGCCGAGGCGCTCGACCGCTTGGCCGTGGTCGCGGATAAATTGAGGGCGGTCGAAGGGCTGCCTCAACTGGACAGCACCAGCGATTGAACCGGCCCGTTGGGCCGCGGGAAAATACCCGCGGCCGGGCGTTGTCGGGGCGCGGGGATCAGTGTTCTGCGGGCCCCGGATCGCCGTCCCGATGTTTCTGCTGACGCGAGATACGCCAGAGGAATTCGGGATCGTCATCCGGGCCGAGAACACGCTTTCGGGTCGGTCCCGGAGCGGGCGTGCCATGCCCGGGGCCGAATGCCTTCCAGCACAGCACCACGATCGCAACGATCGCGATGAGTGCCAACAGGTACATCACGTGGCTCACCTCCTCCAACGAGGTTAACTCCACGAGCCGCTACCGGGTAAGTGCGGCCGCGGGGCCGGCCTACCCACGCCTCCGTACCTACGCTGTGCCGGCGCCGCGTGCGGACGGGTTTCGCCCCACTGTGCCCATCGGGCGGTCCGCTCGACCGGGTCCAGCTCAGCCGCGCGAAGGGAGCGGCCGAGCTGTCCGCGTAGGGGTGCCGTCCGTGTGGACGCGGTCTCAGCCGCGTACGGTCGCCTCGGTGGTGAGCGATTCGAGCAACCGCATCACCTCCGATTCACGGAACCGGCGATGGCCACCCGGGGTGCGCAGCGAGCCGAGCCGTCCGGCATGCGCCCAGCGGGTGACGGTCTTGGGGTCTACGTGGAACAGGGTGGCAACCTGGCCCGGGGTCAACAGGTTCTCCTGCGCCCCCATGGCGATCGCGGTCATGGCAAACCTTTCTGTTTCGTCACGTTTTCTCATCGGGTTCCGACATAGTGGCACCGCGACCCCCGGGTGTTCGAACCACCTACTGTTGGTAAAGCGGAGGTAATGGACAAAACGGATACGCGGTACGAGGGGGTTCGGTGCGTCGCTTACGCTGGTCAGGTGAGTGACGCGAACCTATCCGAGGAACCGAACGCCCCCCGGCCCGGTACGTCGCCGGGCCGTCGGCTGGCACGCAACCTGGCGCTCTACACCCTGGCCCGGCTGGTGCTGGTCGCCATCCTCACCGCCGTCATCGTGGCCGTGACCGCGGTGGTCGGGGTGCAGATTCCGCTGGTCGTGGCGATCCTCTTCGCGATCGTCATCGCGCTGCCGCTCTCGCTCACCCTGTTCAAGGGGCTGCGCGCGAAAGTGAACTCCGATATCGCGGCGGTGGACGAACGCCGCCGCCGGGACAAAGCGCAGCTGCGGGCCCGGCTGCGCGGGGAGCCCGGGGCCACGGAACCGGAGAAGCCCGCCGCGCGGGGGCCCGGTACCACGGCCGAGAGCGCGCCGGAAGCAGATCCGGAGCGAGGGGAAAAGGGTAGCTCCGGCGGCCCGGCGTGAAGGCCTGCGCGCGCGGCAACCCGCGCGGCTGGGCCGATGAGGCGGTCCGGCTCATCGATGCCGACGCCCAGCGCAGCGCCGATACCCATCTGCTGCGGTATCCGCTGCCGGCCGGCTGGAATGTGCAGCTCTACCTGAAGGACGAATCCACCCATATCACCGGCAGCCTGAAACACCGGCTGGCCCGGTCCCTGTTCCTCTACGGCCTGTGCAACGGCTGGATCACCGAGGGGACCACGATCGTCGAGGCATCCTCCGGGTCGACCGCGGTGAGCGAGGCGTATTTCGCCCAACTGCTCGGCCTCGACTTCGTGGCGGTGGTTCCGGCCAACACTTCACCGCAGAAGATCGCGCTCATCGAAGCCCAGGGCGGGCGGTGCCACTATGTCCGGCGCCCACCCGATATGTACACCGAGGCGGCCCGGCTGGCCGCCGAATGCGGCGGCCACTACCTGGACCAGTTCACCAACGCCGAACGCGCGACGGACTGGCGCGGGAACAACAATATCGCCGAGTCCATCTTCGACCAGCTGACCCTGGAATCCCACCCGGTGCCGGAGTGGATCGTGGTCGGTGCCGGAACCGGCGGCACCAGCGCGACCATCGGCCGGTATCTGCGCTACCGCCGGTATCCGACCCGGCTGGCCGTGGTGGATCCGGACAACTCCGCGTTCTACGGCGCCTATGAAACCGGGCTGCGTGACTATACGACCGGTATGCCGTCGCGGATCGAGGGGATCGGGCGACCCCGGATGGAACCGTCGTTCGTGCCGGAGGTGGTGGACCGGATGATCCACGTCCCCGACGCCGCCTCCATCGCCGCGGCCCGGTTCGCGAGCCGGGGGCTCGGCCGGAAGGTGGGCGGTTCCACCGGAACCAACTTCTGGGGCGCATGCGCGCTGATCGCGCAGATGCTGGCGAGCGGGCGCAGCGGCAGCGTGGTCACTCTGCTGTGCGACGGCGGTGAACGCTACGCGGGCACCTATTACAGCGACGAATGGGTCGCGGGCCAGGGCTGGGACCTGGCCGAGCCCACGGCGGTCCTGGACGAGTTCCTGGCCACCGGCCGGTGGCGGGGCTGACCACACGACCCGGTGGTGACGACGCGCTGGCGGGGCGGCACGGCGCATACGATGACGTCGGTATGGTTCTCGACCCGGGCCGCTCGCACGGCCGTCCCCCGGTGATCCCGGCCGCCGCGGACGAAACACTCGTGGTGACGCTGCTGGGTCGTATCGCGGTGCGCCGCGACGCCGAACTGGTGGCACTGCCGGGAGTCCGGGCCCGATTGCTGCTGGTCGCGCTGGCGCTGCGGCCGGGGCGCAGCCGTAGCGCCGCTGTACTCATCGACGATGTCTGGGGCGATGCGCCGCCGCGTTCGCCGATGAACGCGTTGCACACCCAGATCTCGCGGCTGCGGGCCGGGTTGCCCGCGGGAGTGCTGGAGGCGGGCCCGGCCGGATACCGGCTCGCGCTCGGGCCGGAACAGGTGGATCTGACGGCCGTGCGGCAGTCGGTGCGCCGGGCCGGTGCCGCGTCGGCCGCGGGTGATCCGGCCGGGGCGCTGGCCATCGTGGAACAGGCACGCGGTCTGTGGTCCGGGGAGCCGGGCGCCGAGCTGCCGCCGAGCGAACCGGCCACCGAACTCGCCGATCTGGCCACGGAATACGCCGGCGAACTCGACGATATCGAGCGGTCGGCCCGGGAGGCCTGCGGCGATCTCGACGGCGCCGTCGAAATCGCCCGTGCGCAAGCGCGGCAGCGGCCCGCGGACGAGGCCCGCGCCCGGACCCTGATGCGTCTGCTCGCCGCCGCGGGCCGCGACAACGAGGCACTGGACGTTTTCGCCGCGCTGCGGACGACCCTGGCCACCGAACTCGGTACCGACCCCGGGGCCGCGATCACCGAACTCAATACCGCGATCCTGCGCGGCGGTCTCGTCTCCCGGGCGGAACCCGGGCGGCCCGAACCGGTCCTCCCACGACCACCGACCGCGGCGGTCGGTGTGCGGGCCGCGCCCAACGCGCTACTCGGCCGTGCCGACGATCTCGCGGAACTGGCCCGCCTGCTCCGGGTTTCGCGGGTGACCACCGTGCTCGGGCCGGGCGGGGCCGGAAAGACCCGGGTGGCCAATGAACTCGCCGCACGGTCGGCCGCCGATCGGCCGGTGGTACTGGTGGAACTGGCCTCGGTGCGTCCGGAAGGTACGAGCCGGGACGCGATGGTGGATATCGAGTCCGCGATAGCGGGGGCGGTGGGTCTCGGGGAGACCGTCCGGGATCGCGCGCTGCCGCAGGTGCGTCCGCCCACCGACAGCAGTCGCCGGCTCCGCGACGCGCTGTCGGCCCGGCCGATGCTGCTCGTACTGGACAACTGTGAACATCTGATCGACGGTGCGGCCCTGGTGGTCGCCGATCTGGTGGGCAGCTGTCCCCAGCTGACCGTGCTCACCACCAGCAGATCACCGCTCGCGATCACCGCCGAAACGGTGTATCCGCTGGCGCCGTTGGCGATCGACCCGGCCGGGTCGCCGGCGACCGACCTGTTCGCTGCCCGGGCTCGCGCCGTACGGCCGTCGGTCCGGCTGGACCCGGCGGTCGTGGCCCGGCTCTGTCACACGCTGGACGGGTTGCCGCTGGCCATCGAACTCGCCGCGGCCCGGGTGCGGACCATGAGTGTGGAGGATATCGAGCGGCGGCTCGATCAGCGTTTCGCGCTGTTGCGCACCGGTGACCGCACCTCACCGGAACGGCACCGCACGCTGCACGCGGTAATCGCCTGGAGCTGGAACCTGCTCGAGCCCGCCCAGCAGATCGCGCTGCGCCGGATGTGCCGTTTCCCGGCGGGTTTCACACTGGACGCGGCGGAGGTGGTGGCCGGTGGCCCGGAGGTCGGCGATATCGCGGCAGCCGTCGACGGACTGGTCGGGCAGTCGCTGCTGACCGTTGTCGAGGACGCGGACTCCGCTGCCGATCATGCCGGGAGTGTGCGCTACCGGATGCTGGAGACGGTCCGCGAATTCGGTGAGCAGCAGTTGGTCGCGGCCGATCACGAGAACGGTGGCGAAGTCGAACTCGTGGAGTCGCGGATGGCGCGCTGGGCGTGCGAATTCGCGGTGGCGGTGGCGCGGCGGTACCTCGCCGGTGACGAACTCGGGCCGGCCCTGCTCATGGTCGCGGAACTGGACAACCTCGTCGCGGTGCTACGGCGGGCCGAGGCGGGCCGGGACCGGTTCACCGTCTACGCCGTCTTCCCCGCGCTGGCCATGCGGTGGGTCGCGCATGGGGCCCACCTCGAACTGCTGGGCTGGATTCCGCGGCTGCTCGCGCTTCCGCCACCGGACCACGCGTCGGGTACCCACGCGGATCTGCACATGCTCGGCCATGCCATGACCGCACTGCACCTGGCTTTCATGTCACGCAGTCTCCGGGAGCTGGCGGTGGTCCGGTTCCGGGTCCGCGCGCTGCTGCGGCACGCCGTCGGGATGACCGAGACCCTGCGTTATCTCGGGCTGCTGCTGACCTGTCCCGCCGATGCGGTGCGGCTGGCCCGGTTGCTCGCGGACGGGGCGCGTGCCGACAACGCGCAGATCAGAGTCGTCGCACTGGTGGCCCGGGCGAATATCTGGGAGAACATGGGCCGTATCCATGCCTCCCGACGCGACGCACACGCCGCGCGGGCGCTCACCGGCGAGGCGCAGGTGTGGAACCGGGCGATGGTGGTGCAGCATCTGGGTGCGCTGGACGGGCAGACCGCGCACTACCGCGAATCGGTCGGCTATTACGAGGAAGCGGCCGAGTTACTGCTGCGGATCCGGGCCTACGACGAAAGTCTCGAGGTGCGGTCGTATCTGGCGGTCTGCCTGGCCGGTATCGGGGATCCGGCGCGGGCGCGTAGGGAACTCGCGGCCGCCCTGGGGCTGTCCGATTCCGGCCGGGCGGGACTGGAACTGGTCGACGATCCGACCATCCGCCGTAACCATCGGCTGTCCACGATCGCGGCGGGCCTGGCCGAGGTCGAAATGGCCGAAGGCGATATCGAGGCCGGACTGGCCCATTTCCGGCGGGCGCTGGACCTGCTGGCCTGGCAGGAAGGTGAATTCACCCCGGGCCCCGGGGCGTTGCTGATGTGCGCGACGACCGTCGCCGCGCATGTGCTCGCCGGTCGGACCGAGACGGTCGCGGCGCTGGTGCCCGAACTCGCCGGCATGGCCCTGGACCGGCTCGACTCCGTTCCGGACCTGCCGCAGATCGGGGCAGTGGCCTGTGCGCTGGGGTCGGGATTGCTGGCCCTGGACGAGCGGACCGAGGCCGCGGTCGAACTGCTCGCGCTGGCGCAGGTGGTGTCGGGCCGGCAGGACTATCCGGTCATCCGGTGGGAGCGGCACTGCGCGCTGTGGCGGGACAGGATCGGTGCGTCGCGGCTGAACGCGGCGCTCGCGGCCGCGCGCCGGTTGCGCAGGAATGCGGCCGCCGCGCGGATCCTGGAGCTGGTCGGCGGAAGCGTCACGGAGACACCGGGCCCGCTCGATCGGATCGCGGCCGATTGAGCGGGCCCGGCGGCCGCGGCCCTCAGGCCCGGCGCATATAGGCCCGCACGGTCAGCGGCGCGAATACCGCGACGATCGCCGCCGCGCCGACCAGGGACCAGACGACGTGCATGCCGATATGACCGGTGTTCATCAGGTCCCGGCAGGCCCAGACCAGGTGGGAGACCGGGTTGACGTCGATGAACGCCTGCAGCCAGCCCGGCATCGTCTCCTTGGGCACGAAGGCCGGGGAGGCGAAGGTCAGCGGGAACATGACCAGCATGGAGTAGCCCTGTACCGCCGAGGCCTTATTGGCGATCACACCGAAGAAGGCCCAGATCCAGCTGGTGGCGAAGGAGCAGGCCACGACCAGCAGTACCGCCAGTGCGACACCGGCCGGCTCCGGACGGTAGCCCATGAGGAAACCCATCACCACGGTCAGTACCGAGGCGATGCCGTAGCGGACCATATCGGCGGTCAGCGCGCCGGACAGCGCGGCGATCCGGGCGATCGGCAGGGATTTGAAGCGGTCGAAGACGCCCTTTTCCATATCCTCTTTGAGCTGTACACCGGTGACCACCGAGGTCATCACCACGGTCTGGACGAGAATGCCCGGAATGATCACCGGCAGATAGCTCTTCACATCGCCGGAGATGGCCCCGCCGAAGATGTAGGTGAACATCAGGGTGAAGATCACCGGCTGTATCACCACGTCGAAGAGCTGCTCGGGATTGTGCTTGATCTTGAGCAGGCCGCGGTAGGCCATGGTCATGGTGTTGTCGAAAGTTCTGCGCAGGCCGATGCGGGCGGCCGGCACCGGTACCCGCGGTGCCACCACGGGCGCGGGTTCGGTCAGTGTCGTGGTCATGCTGCGGTCCGTTCGGTGTCGGTGTCGGCGGGGTGGCCGGTGAGGGTGAGGAACACTTCGTCGAGGCTGGGTTTGGTCACCGTGATCTCCTCCACCGCGACCGCGCGGTCGCGCAGGCGGATCAGCAGATCGGTGGTGCCGTTCGGATCGGGCAGCGCCGCGGTGAGCCGGCCGGCCTCCGGTGTGGTCTGGGCCTCGGTGTGCAACACCTCGGCGATGATCCGGCGGGCGGTCTCGAGCTGGGACCGGTCGGCCAGGGTCAGCTGTAGCGAGGAGCCGCCGATGGACGCCTTCAGCTCGTCGGCGGTGCCGTCGGCGATGACCCGGCCGTGATCGATCACCGCGATCCGGTCGGCCAGCTGATCGGCTTCGTCCAGGTACTGGGTGGTGAGCAGGACGGTCGTGCCGCCCCGCACCAGCCTGCGGATGGTCTCCCACATCTGGGCCCGGGTGCGTGGGTCCAGGCCGGTGGTCGGCTCGTCGAGGAACAGCAGCGGCGGGGTCGCGATGAGACCGGCTGCCAGGTCGAGCCGGCGGCGCATACCGCCGGAGAAGTTCTTCAGTGATTTGTTCGCCGCGTCGGTGAGTTCGAATTCCTCCAGTAGTGCGGCGGTCCGGCGTCTGGCCGCCGCTCGGCTCAGTCCGAGCAGCCGGGCGAAGACCATCAGGTTCTCGGTGGCGGTCAGGTCCTCGTCGACCGAGGCGTACTGGCCGGTGACGCCGATGAGCGACCGTACGGCGCCCGGTTCGGCGACGACATCGTGGCCGAACACCCGGGCGCTACCGCCGTCGGGGCGGAGCAGAGTAGCCAGCATGCGGATGGTCGTGGTCTTTCCCGCCCCGTTCGGCCCGAGTACGCCGTAGACCGAGCCCTGCGGCACGGACAGGCTCACCCCATCGACGGCCCGCTGGGTGCCGAACACCTTGACCAGGTCGTTCGCCTCGATCGCGAACGTGGCGGCGGATACGTGTTTCGTCATAGCGGCTACGGTCCTCTTCCCGTCTTGCGCGGCTCTTGCACCGCGATTGCGTCCACCTGTCGTCAATTTTTGTTGACATCGAGGGTGGGTGTCAATAAAAATTGACGCATGACGGAGAAAAGCGAGGCGAGGGATCGACTTCGGCCTCCACGCGCCATGCGGAGTTCGTGTCGGTCACCGTTGTTACAGTGCGCGCGTGCGGCTCCGGTACAACTACCGCGTCTATCCCACTCCCGGCCAACGGATTGCGCTGGCTCGGGCGTTCGGGTGTGCGCGAGTCGTGTACAACGACAACCTCCGAGTCCGCGAAGAGGCACACCTCGCAGGTGTGAACCTGTCCGACGCCGAGATTCAGCGGCGGGTGATCACCGACGCAAAACGCACCCCACAACGGGCGTGGTTGCGCGAGGTGTCCTCGGTGGCGCTGGTACAGGCCAGCCAAGATGCGCGCACCGCGTATCGGAACTGGTTCGACTCGCTTTCGGGAAGACGCCGAGGCGCCAAACTGGGCAAACCGAAGTTCCGGTCACGCAAAGATCATCGGCAGGCGATCCGGCTCACCCGCAACGGGTTCTCCCTCCGTGGCAACAGGCGTTTGTATGTGGCCAAAGTCGGGGAATTGAAGGTGGCCTGGTCACGGGAACTGCCGGCGACCCCGTCATCGGTCACGATCATCAAAGACTCGGCCGGCCGGTACTTCGGTTCTTTTGTGGTCGATGTGGACAGCGCGCCTCTACCGGAGATCGCGTCCGAGGTGGGGATCGACCTGGGTCTAAAGACATTCGCGGTGCTCTCGGACGGCAAACGAATCGACTCTCCGCGGTTTCTGCGGCGAGCCGAGCGGCGGCTGAAGAAAGCTCAACAGGCTTTGTCCAGGAAACAGAAGGGCAGCAGCAATCGGGTCAAGGCCCGCATCCGAGTCGCAAAGGCGCATGTGAAGGTGGCCGATGCGCGGCGGGACTGGGCGCACAAACATTCCACGGCGATCATTCGCGAAAACCAAGCGGTGTACACCGAAAATTTGTGCGTCAGAGGCCTGGCCCGGACTCGCTTGGCGAAGTCGGTCCACGATGCGGGGTGGGGGATGTTCGTCCGGATGCTGGAGGAGAAAGCGGCTCGTTGCGGCCGCACCTTCGCAAAGGTAAATCGGTTCTTTCCGTCCTCACAAATTTGCTCGGTGTGCGGGGTCGTCGATGGGCCGAAACCGCTGTCGGTGCGCCACTGGTTGTGTTCGTGTGGCGCTACCCACGACCGCGATCTGAATGCTGCACGGAACATTCTCGCCGCCGGACGGGCGGAGAGAGTAAACGCCTGCGGAGGGGCTGTCAGTCTTTCCGTCTAGCGGAAAGCGAGTCCCGGTGAAACAGGAACCCACCCAGGTGCCGCATGGCGGCATGGCGGGAATCCCGGTCACTCAGCCTCCGGACCGGGAGGGCGTCAAAGAAGCAACCACGCTGGCCGCGGCGGCGGGCAGCCCGGACCCCGCAGTGGGTCTACGGGCGGTGCTGGCGCTGCGCAGACTCCTCGAACGGCTCGAAGCGATCCAGGTGGGCAATGCCCGCGACCAGGGCTGGTCCTGGCAGGCCATCGCCGACGCACTCGAGGTCAGCAAACAGGCGGTCCATCAGAAACACAACCGGAGAGACAGGGGTCGATAGATGTTCGAACGATTCAGCAGGGCCGCCCGAACAGCGGTCGTCGCGGCGCAGGAGCATGCGCGGGAACTGGGATCCCCGGAGATCCGGGTCGAGCACCTCCTACTCGGACTGTTGGAAGAGGGCGAACCGCAACTGCGCTCGCTACTGGAACCGACCGGGCTCACGCTGCACAGCGCGCTGCAATCGCTGAGCGCCGCGACCACGGACGATCCGCTGGGCCCCGGCGACGCCGAGGCACTGCGCTCCATCGGCATCGACCTGGACGCGGTGCGCGAAAGCCTGGAAGCCGGATTCGGTGCCGACGCACTGGACCGCGCGATCCCCGCGGACGATCCCCGCGGCCGTCGCCGCGGCGGGCGGTTCGGGCATATCCCGTTCACGCGCGACGCCAAGAAAGCGCTGGAACTGTCGCTGCGCGAAGCCCTGGCGCGCAAGGACAAAACCATCGAATCAGGACATGTCCTGCTCGGTATTCTGCGCACCCCCGGCCCGGTCGCCAGCGAACTGCTCGGCGGCCCCGACGGGATCGCCCGCCTGCGCGGCGAGATCAACAGCCTCCTCGACAAGGCGGCATGAGCGCAGCCGGCCCGGCGTAGGTGGCGTCCCCGGACGCTGCCGGCCGGGCCGGAATCCCGCTGTATCCGGCGCGCGACGCTCCGGTGTGCTTAGCATGAGATATGCAGCTTGTGCTCCGGTTGATCGGCACCGCCTTCGCCATCTGGCTCGCCGCCCTATGGGTCGGCAATATCGAACTCGTCTCCCCGCCCGACCAGGGCAACGGTGCGAAAATCGTGGTCCTGCTCGCGGTGGCGGCGGTCTTCACCGTGGTGAACGCCTTCGTCAAACCGCTGGTGAAATTACTGTCGCTGCCGCTGGTCATCCTGACCCTCGGCCTGTTCCTGCTGGTGATCAATGCCTTGATGCTGTGGCTCACGGCCTGGATCACCGAGGCCACCGACTACGGCCTGCGGATCGAGGGGTTCTGGGCGGCGTTCCTGGGCGCCATCATCGTCACGCTCGTCAACTGGGCCATCGGAATCCTGATTCCGGACAACGACTGAAAGCTCAGCTGCCGAGCCCGAGGGCGACGGCGGACAGGACGGACCAGGCGAGTAGGGCGAGGCCGGAATCGCGCAGGGCGGGGATCAGTTCCAGGCCGGCGCGATCCGCCCGGACGGGCGCGTTCGCGCGGACGGCCAGGGGGAGGGCCAGCAGGCCGGCCAGGGCCCAGGGAGTACGGACCGCCAGCGCCAGGGTCAGCACGAACGGGACCACCAGCAGAACCAGATGCACGGTGCGGGTGCGGGTGTCGCCCAATTTCACCGCCAGCGTCGTCTTACCGGTTTCGCTGTCGGTCGGGATATCGCGCAGGTTGTTGGCCACCAGGACCGCGCTGGAGAACGCTCCTACCCCGACCGCGAGCGCCACCCCGGCCCAGTCGATCCGGAGCACTTGGACGTACTGCGTACCCAGCACCGCCACCAGGCCGAAGAACACGAAAACGGCGATCTCGCCGAAACCGCTGTAGCCGTAAGGTTTGCTTCCGCCGGTGTAGAACCAGGCGCCCGCCAGGCATACCGCGCCGATCAGCAGCAGCCAGGGGGCCGACAGCACGGCCAGGATCAGTCCGAGTACCGCGCCGACCGCGAGACTCGCGACCGCGGCACCCCGGACCGCGCCGGGGGAGGCCAGCCCGGAGCCGACCAGCCGCAGCGGGCCGACGCGTTCGTCGTCGGTGCCGCGGATCCCGTCGGAGTAGTCGTTGGCGTAGTTGACCCCGATGATCAGCGCCAGAGAAACACCCAGCGCCAGGAGCGCTTTCCACCACACCGCGCCGTCGATGGCGGCCGCGGCGCCGGTACCGGCCACGACGGGCGCGATCGCGTTCGGCAGAGTTCTGGGCCGGGCGCCCTCGATCCATTGTGCTGCGGTAGCCATCTCCGCAGCCTAATGCGCGGGGTCGAGCGCAGCCGAGCGAGCGGTTACTTGCCCGATCGGCTCATCCGGGGCATTCTCGACAAGGTTGGACTGATCTTCCTCTCGGCGGGTAGTCGCCCGGCGAGGCGTATACGGAGGAGAGGAGCCCATCATGGCCCAGCGTGACAAGCTGCCCCGGACGATCGATCCGGGCACCTTCGAAGCAATGTCCGAGGCCGACCGCGCCGAACAGGCTGCGCCGGTCGACCCGGACGAGGCCCCCTACGGCGATATCGATCCCCGGTCGGTGCCCGACGATATGCCGGTACCCGACGAACCCGCGGTGGTCGGCGGGCGCCCCGACGAGTGGCATGCGAATCCGGCCGATATCGCCGAACAAGCCATCCCGGTCCCGCAGGGAGACGATTACGAAGGCGACTACGGCGACGACGAGGCCTGATCCATCGAGCCCGGTCCGCGGCGGGATCCGCCGCGGACCGCTGCTCAGGAGGTCGACTCGGCCAGCAGGAACCTGCGCAGTGCGCCGCGATCGGGTTTCCCCGGTCCCAGCAGGGGGATCTCGTCGACGAGGGTGAGTTCGCGCGGGGCGGCCGCGGCATCCAGTTCGGCCAGCACATGGTCGCGCAGTTCGTCGAGAGTGGGCGCGGACCCGGGCGCGGGGACCACCGCGAGCGCCACCCGCTGACCCAGCCTGTCGTCGGGAAGGCCGAGCACCACACATTCCGACACCGCGGGATGGGTGGCGAGTACCGCCTCCACCACCTGCGGGATCACCAGCAGGCCGCCGGTGCTGATCGCTTCGTCCAACCGGCCCAGGACGCGCAGTACGCCGTCCTGGAAGGCCCCGGCGTCGTCGGTGCGGAACCAGCCCGGTTCCGCGAATGCCGAGTGGTCGGGCATATTGCGGTACCCGGCGGCGAGCATTTCGCCGCCGAGCAGGATGCGGCCGTCCTCGATCCGCACCCGGGCCCCGGTCAGCGGGACACCGTCGTAGACGCAGCCGCCGCAGGTCTCACTCATCCCGTAGGTGCGCACGACATTGATTCCCGCGTCCCGGGCCCGCTCGTACACCGGGGAGGGGGTCGCGGCGCCGCCGATCAGCACGGCGTCCAGCTCGGCCAGCGCGGCTGTCGCGGTGGGCGTCTCCAGGACCTTGATCAACTGCGTCGGCACCAGCGAGGTGTACCGGCGTTCCCCGCGCATACCCGCGATCGCACCGGCCAGCGCCTCGGGCAGGAAACCGCCGGAGACATCCACCACCGTCGGCTCGGTACCGGCCAGCAACGATCGCAGCAGCACCTGCAGTCCGGCGATGTGATGGGTGGGCAGGGCGAGCAGCCAGCTACCGGGGCCGCCGAGCCGTTCATGGGTGGCATCACCGCTGGCTCGCAACGCGGCGGCGGTGAGCATGGCGCCCTTCGGGACCCCCGTCGTACCGGAAGTGGTGACCACCAGCGCGATATCGTCGCCGATCGGCTCGCCCGGGGCGAGCGCGTCACCCAGCCGGCGGGCTTCGCGCCGGTCGCTGGCCGGCACCGGCAGCCAGGCCGCCGAACCGCTACCGTCCAGCACCTGCCGCAGGTGCGGCAGCACATCGCTGACGCCACTGCCGGTGGGTATGGGCAGAGTACGCAAGGTTTTCGTCACGGCCGCGCCTTGTCCCCGGCGTGCCGGAAGGCCGCGATTCGCTCGCTCACGGCAGCGATGGTTTCATGTCCGCCGGAAAGCGGACAGCAGGGGTCGATGCTGCCGGGACAGGGTGCCGGAGCCGGCTGATCGGATTGGGCTGGGCCAGGCATGGGACTGCGATTCACTCGTCGGACGGTACGAAAGCGGTCGCACCGGGCGTCGGTGATCGGGCGGCCATCCGATCGTATCGTCGCCCGGCGGACCGGGGGTTGGCAACCCGGCAGAAAACTCGGACGCCCACCGGGTCAGCGGGTGTCCCGTCGGATCGGGTGCTCCTCCGGCACCTCGACCAGCACGATCGGCACCCCGTCCGGGTCGGTCACCCACATCTCCACCAGGCCCCACGGCTCGGTCACCGGTGCCCGGTCGATCGCCACCCCGTTGAGCGTCAGCTCCACCGCCACCGCGGCGACATCCCGTACCTGCAGCCAGATCGCCCCCGCGAAACCCCGCGGGTCGGCGTCCGAACCGCCGTGCCCCGCCACCTCGATGAGCGACTGCCCGGCGAAGAAAACCGTTCCCCCCGGGTATTCGCGATAGATCGCCAGGCCGAGGGAGTCCCGATAGAAGGCCAGGGTGGTCGCGTAGTCCCGGGGTCGCAGGATGATGCGGCTGCTGAGGATGTCCATCGGAGGGAAGTCTAGGGGTGTGGAGGCGATGTTGTGTCCGATTCGCGGCGCGTGGGGTTGCGGGGCGTGGTGCTCGTAGACGGTGTAGGCCCGACTGTGCAGTTGGGATGTGGTGAGCGGGGGGCGGGCAGCGGAGGTGGGTACTGGGGCTTGCGCGTGAAGGTGGGGGGTGGGCTTGCTCGTGAAGGTGCTGTGTTTTTCGGCGCCGCGTGCGGCGTCGCGGGGTTGAGGCCCCCTTGGTCTCGCCGTTTCGGCCTCGGGACTCGAGCCTTCGGCTCATGCGCTTTCGAGGCCGAAACGGCGAGACGGGCCTCAACCCTTTGAGGTGTCTCGTAAGACTCGACTCATACGGGTTGCGTGGGGATGCGATCGCTGGATTGCTTGCCCACTTCAGAAGTACCAGGGGTAGGGGGTCCAGTCGGGGGCGCGCTTTTCCAGGAAGGAGTCGCGGCCCTCGACCGCCTCGTCGGTCATGTACGCCAGTCGTGTGGCTTCCCCGGCGAACAACTGCTGTCCGACCAGTCCGTCGTCGGCCAGGTTGAAGGCGTACTTGAGCATGCGCTGGGCCTGGGGCGACTTGCCGTTGATGGCTTCCGTCCATTCCAGGGCGACATTCTCCAGTTCCGCGTGGTCGACCACTTCGTTGACCGCGCCCATGGCATGCATGTCCGCAGCGGTGTAGGTGCGGCCGAGGAAGAAGATCTCGCGCGCGAATTTCTGGCCGACCAGTTTGGCGAGATAGGCACTGCCGTAGCCGCCGTCGAAGCTGCCGACGTCGGCGTCGGTCTGTTTGAAGCGCGCGTGTTCGCGGCTGGCGAGAGTGAGGTCGCAGACGACGTGCAGGCTGTGGCCGCCGCCGGCGGCCCAGCCGTTGACCAGGGCGATCACGATCTTGGGCATGAACCGGATGAGCCGCTGGACCTCCAGGATGTGCAGCCGGCCGGCACGCGCCTTGTCCACGGTGTCGGCGGTGTCGCCGCTGGCGTACTGGTAGCCGCTGCGGCCGCGGATGCGCTGGTCGCCGCCGGAGCAGAACGCCCAGCCGCCGTCCTTGGGGCTGGGGCCGTTGCCGGTGAGCAGGACGGCGCCGACATCGGCGGTCGTCCGGGCGTGTTCGAGGACGCTGAAGAGTTCGTCGACCGTGTGCGGGCGGAAAGCGTTGCGCACTTCGGGGCGGTCGAATGCGATCCGGACGGTGCCCTGTTCGATGTGGCGGTGGTAGGTGATGTCGGTCAGGTTCTCGAACCCGGCCACTTCGCGCCACAGCGTCGGATTGAACGTCATGGGGGTGATTACACCAGGCTCGGCGGGGCCGCCGGCGGGCCGTTGAGTTCACCACATCTGAGCCGAAATGTTTGGACGCTGTATAACCCGGGGTTACGGTGCGTATATGAGCGAGCAGACCCAACCGACGATCGACGACAGCGCTGTCGACGAGGATCGGTACGAGCGGCACGGCGGGTTCCCCAAGGTCACCCCGGCCCGGGTGGGTCCGGAATTCGGCGAATTCGTCGAGGCCATGCGCACGCTCCAGGATCTCGCCGTCTCCGCCGACGCCCCGGCCGAGGTGTACGGGGCGGCCCGCGACCAGGTGAACGCGCTGATCGAGCTGCTCGGGCCGTACCGGGCTCCGGAGCAGCAGGGCCCGGCGGGCCGGGCCGTCGAACTGCCCGGGCGCGGCAGCCTGCTCCTGCTGCCCTGGCGGACGGTCTCGGCCGGGCCGGACGGCATCGTGATGCAGGGCGTGTTCCGGCGCTTCCATCTCGGCGGGAACGCCGCCGCGCACGGCGGTGTACTCCCGCTACTTTTCGACGACCTGTTCGGGATGACCGTGCACTACGCCGGGCGACCGATCAGCCGGACCGCCTTCCTGCACGTGAACTACCGCAAGGTGACTCCGCTCGATACGCCGCTGACGGTACGCGGCCGGGTCGAGCGCATCGAGGGCCGCAAAACCTTCATCAGTGCCGAACTCGTCGACGAAGAAGGCACCGTACTGGCCGACAGTGAAGGACTGATGGTTCAACTTCTGCCCTGGCAGCCGTGATCGGGGCGTCCCGGCGGTATCGGTACGGCGGTATCCGGGCCGGGGCCGGGGCTTTCGCTTCCCGCGTGTGACAAGCCATCCGGCCGATGGCGCTGGTCGAGCCCGGTGCGGCGGGGCCGGGCCGGGTCGAATCACGCGGGGCCGTAACACTTCCGTCGTTGCGGAGGCGTCATCTCCGTCTGTTGCTTACCCATGCGGGGCGGAAAGTACTCCTGTGGGCGGTGCGTATAGTTGCGTTGCCCGTCCATACGAGTACTGATCCGGAGGATCCTTAAATTGGTTGCAGCACTGTCTGAATCACTGCTTGACGAGGCCACGCGCCCGGCCTTCCTCGCCGACGCCGTCCAGGTCCTGGACGCCGAGGTCTCCGATAAGGGTGGTGCGTCGGGTCTGGCCGTGAAGGGTGGGTACGCGGCGGTGAAGAAGATCAGCCCGTCCATCGTGCCCGACGCCCTGGAATCGCTGGCGCCCAAGCTGCTCGAGCAGCTTCAGCCGTACTGGAGTGAATTCCAGGCCGGTGGCACCGGCACCTTCGGTGAGCTGCTGAGCTCCAAGGGTGACGAGGTCGCCGAGTCCCTGCTGACCGTCACCGACGCGCGTGCCGCGAGCTCCAGCCGCCCGGCCCTGCAGAAGGTGTACAACTCGATGCGTTCCTCGGCCAAGAAGAATGTCATCGAGGCGCTGCCGCGGGTCGGCGACCTGGTGCAGAAGCACGCCGGCTGACCGACGTGTGATACGACCGCGCGTGCGCGCGGCACGTGGGGGGCCTCGACGACGAGGTCCCCGACGGGGGGAGTTTTCGGGGGTATCGATATCCGGCGCGCGCCCCGAGTGGCGGGGAGCCGCCGGGTTGTTTTCATGCCGGTACGGCCACGACTCATTGATGTGAGCAGGGCGACGCCGACACGGCGGCCGTGGTCTGACAATCTAGAGGCGTGAATCCGTCAACAGCGCAGGCGCGGGTGGTCGTCGACGAACTCGCACGCGGTGGGGTTCGGGAAGTCGTGCTGTGTCCCGGCTCGCGGAACGCCCCGCTGGCGTTCGCCCTTCAGGCCGCTGATGCCGCCGGCCGGCTCCGGTTGCATATGCGGGTCGACGAGCGGACCGCCGGATTCCTGGCGATCGGCCTGGCCATCGCCTCGGGCGCCCCGGTTCCGGTGGTGATGACCTCGGGTACCGCGGTGGCCAATCTGGGGCCCGCCGTATTGGAGGCCAATTACGCGCGGGTTCCGCTGATCGTGCTCAGCGCCAACCGTCCGTACGAGATGCTGGGCACCGGCGCCAACCAGACCGTCGAACAGCTCGGTCTGTTCGGCAGCCAGGTCCGCACGACCATCAGCCTGGGACTCGCCGAAGCCGAGGCGGCCGCCGATTATCCGAAGCAGAACAGCGTCTGGCGCTCCGCGGTGTGCCGCGTGCTGGCGGCCGCGCGGGGAATCCGCTCGGGCAACGCCGGACCGGTGCACTTCGATATTCCGCTGCGCGAACCGCTGGTGCCGGATTCACTGGAGGGCGAGAACGCCCCGGCCGGGCGCGGCATCGAGCGGCCCTGGACGGCAACGCAGTACGCCACCCTCGATGTCCCGCTCGATATCGACCTCGGCGCCGATACCGTGGTGATCTCCGGGCACGGTGCCGGTCTGCACACCGAACTGGCGGCGTTGCCGACGGTCGCCGAACCCACCGCGCCGGCGCACGGTCCGGCCCTGCACCCGCTGGCCCTGCCGCTGCTGGAACCCCGCCAGGCGATCATCACAGGGCGGCCGACCCTGCATCGGCAGGTCTCCCGGGTGCTGGCCGATCCCGAGGTCACCGTGTACGCGCTGACGACCGGTCCGCGTTGGCCCGATGTCTCGGGCAATGTGGTCGGTACCGGTACCCGCGCGGTGACGACCGGCACGCCCGATCCGCGGTGGCTGGCCCGCTGCCGCGATCTGGACCAGCGGGCCCAATCGGTGGTACGCGACGAGCTGTCCAGGAACCTGAAACCCACCGGCCTGCACGTGGCCGCGGTAGTGATGGACGCGCTGCGCGAGGGCGATCAATTGCTGTTGGGCGCGTCGAATCCGGTGCGCGACGCCGCGCTGGTGTCGACGCCGCGGCCCGGCGTCCGGGTGCTGTCCAACCGGGGTGTGGCCGGTATCGACGGCACGGTGTCCGCGGCGGTGGGCGCGGCACTGCACCATTCGGGTCGCACTATCGCGTTGATCGGGGATCTCACCTTCCTGCACGATGCCTCCGGCCTGCTGATCGGGCGCGGCGAACCACGCCCGGAGGATCTGACCATCGTGGTCGCCAACGACGACGGGGGCGGGATCTTCGAGCTCCTCGAACAGGGCGACCCCCAGTACGCCGGTGTGTTCGAGCGGGTGTTCGGCACCCCGCACGGGATGGATCTGTCGGCGCTGTGCGCGGCCTACCGGATCCCGCACCGGCAGGTCGGGCTGGAGGAACTGGCGATCGAGCTCACCGGGCCGGCGACCGGGTTCCGGGTGCTGGAGGTGGTCACAAGCCGTGCCGGGTTGCGTGATCTGCACGCGGCGCTCCGCGCGAGTGTCGGGGCCTCCACGTAACCTCCGCCTTCGCTCCGGCCGTGCACGGCCGGAGCGAATCGGTTTCGGCCACGGCTCGGCCGGGTGCGCTCCCGGCCGGTAGCCGCTCGGTATCTCTTGCCGCGCGGCCGGTGAATTCCACCGGCCGGGTTCGTCGGTACAGGTGGATCCACCGACCCCGAGGAGTTCCGATGCAACCCGAATTCGATATGTCGCAGGCGGCCGCCGCGCTCGCCGATATCGTCGCCGCGATCGGCGACGAGCAGCTCGACGCCCGTACTCCCGCAGATCTTCCGGTACGCGCGATCCTGGAACATGTCGGCGGGCTGGCCGAGGCGTTTCGCGCCGCCGCCACCAAGGAGGCGGTCGGTGCGTCCGCGGCACCGCAGTTCGATTCCGGCGCGGCTCTGGCGCCGGATTGGCGGGCCCGTATTCCCGCGCAGTTGAAGGCTCTCGCCGAAGCATGGCAGGAGCCCGGGGCATGGGAGGGCGAGACGGAAGCAGGTGGCGTGACCATGCCGGCGGCGGTCACGGCGCGTGTCGCGCTGGACGAATTGGTCATCCACTCCTGGGATCTGGCGCGGGCCACCGGCCGCGACCTCGAGGTGGCCGATAGCGATCTCGCGGTGCTGCTGCAGTTCTTGAAGGACACACCGCCGGAAGGCACACCCGGACTCTTCGGCCCGGTGGTACCGGTCGGACCCGGCGCTCCGGCCCTGCACCGGGTGCTGGGGCTTACCGGGCGCGATCCGTTCTGGATTCCCAAGGCGCGCCGAGAAATGATGCGGTGACCCGTCCGGCGGGTCATGCACCGGTGCGGCCGAATATCCCGGCCGCGGCCGCGTGCGCCGCGGCTCCGGCCGCTGTCCGGGCGGCCTCGTCATCGATGGGGTCACCACTGGCCAGCAGCCGGTAGTAGAGCGGACCGGAGACGGCGGTGAGGACCGCGCGGGGGTCGGTTCCGGCCGGCACCTCCCCGCGGGCGACGGCGTCGGTGATACACGGCGACCATTCGGTGAGCCGGACGTCGTAGAACCGGCGCAGCGCCGAGGCTGTGCTCTCGTCGCAGGTCGCGGCGGCGATTACGGCGCGGAACAGGCGGCCCTGCCGGGGATCGGCGAGGGTTTTCGCGACCAGGCGGGCATTGGCGGTCAGATCGCCGAGCAGGGAGCCGGTATCGGCGCGTGGTAGCGACTGTTCGGCCATATCCACCAGAAGGTCGGCGATGAGTCCGGTCGGGGTGCGCCAGCGGCGGTAGACGGTCGTTTTGCCGACCTCGGCGCGCGCGGCGACCTCGGCGAGGTCGAGCCGGGCGAAACCGTGTTCGGCCAGCAGATCGCCGGCGACCTGCAGTACCGCGGCGCGGACGCGGGCGGTACGGCCGCCGGGCCGCACCGAGCCGGGAGCGGCCAGCTCAGGATTCATAACGGAACTCCAGTTTCATTTATCGCTCGATGGGTGTAGCGTCGGATTCGTTAACGAAACCATAGACCCTTTAGGAGTCGAGATGGAATACCGGCGGTTGGGTGCCTCGGGTCTGGTCGTCCCCGCGCTGAGCTTCGGCGCGGGAACCTTCGGCGGACGCGGCGAACTGTTCGGCGCCTGGGGCGATACCGATGTCGACCAGGCTCGCCGGCTCGTGGATATCGGCCTCGACGCGGGCGTGACGATGTTCGATACGGCCGATGTCTATTCCGACGGCGCGTCCGAAGAGGTGCTGGGCGCCGCGATCCGCGGCAAACGCGATCGGCTGCTGTTGTCCACGAAGGCCGGACTGCCCACCGGGCCGGGCCCCGCTGACGCCGGAACGGGTCGCGGACGCCTGATCACCGCGGTCGAGGCGTCGCTGAAACGGCTCGGTGTGGACCATATCGATCTCTTCCAGCTACACGCCTTCGACGCCTACACCCCGGTCGAAGAGGTGCTGCACGCACTCGACGAGCTGGTCCGCGCGGGCAAGATCCGCTACCTGGGCGCCTCCAATTTCGCCGGCTGGCAACTGATGAGATCGCTGGCCGCCGCCGACCGCCACGGGCTGCCCCGCTATATCGCCCATCAGGTGTACTACTCACTGGCCGGCCGGGATTACGAATGGGAACTCATGCCGCTGGGCCTGGCCGAAGGGGTCGGCGCGGTGGTGTGGAGCCCGCTCGGCTGGGGCCGGCTCACCGGCAGGATCCGGCGCGGACAACCACTGCCCGCGGGCAGCAGGTTGCACAAGACCGCCGAGGCGGGGCCACCGGTGGATACCGAACATCTCTACGACGTGGTCGACGCGCTGGACGAAATCGCCGCCGAAACGGGCCGATCGGTACCGCAGATCGCGCTGAACTGGCTGCTCACCCGGCCCTCCGTCGGGACCGTCATCGTCGGTGCGCGCAATGAGGAGCAGTTGCGCCAGAACCTCGGGGCCGTCGGCTGGGAACTCACCGCCGACCAGCTGGCCCGGCTGGACAAGGCGAGCGCGCTCACCCCGCCCTACCCCTACTACCCGTACTACCGCCTGCCCGACTTCGCCCGGCTCAATCCACCCGCCGCCTGAGCCGGGATGTCAGTACACGTCCCGGACATAACGTTTCTCGGCGGTGAGCTGCTTCTTGAAGGCCACAGCGCCCTCCTCGTCGAGTTTGCCGTGGATGCGGGCGATCCGTAGCAGCGCGTCGTCCACATCGGCGGCCATCCGCGCGGCATCACCGCAGACATAGAAATGGGCGCCGTCGCGCAACCACGACCACAGCTCGGCGCCGTGTTCGATCATGCGGTGCTGCACGTAGATCCGCTCCCGCTGATCCCGGGAGAAGGCCAGATCCAGCCGCGACAGGTGGCCGGTGCGGAACATGTCCTCCAATTCGGCCCGGTAGTAGAAGTTCTGCGCGGCGTGCTGATCGCCGAAGAACAACCAATTGCGTCCCGTCGCCCCCAGCGCCCGCCGTTCGTGCAGGAAACCGCGGAACGGAGCGATACCGGTGCCCGGGCCGACCATGATCATCGGCACCGTGGGGTCCAGCGGCGGCCGGAAATGTGGTGCGCGCTGCAGAAATATCGGTACCGCGGTGTCCGCGGCCCGGTCGGCCAGGAAGGTGGAGCAGACGCCGCCGCGCCGGGCCGCCGAGCCCGTGGCCGCCGGGTCGCCGTAGCGCACGATGCCCACGGTCAGCTCCACCCGGTCGGGGCTCGTCAGCGGACTGGACGAGATCGAATACTGGCGCGGCTGCAGTTTTTTCAGCACGTCGAGCCATTCCACCAGGTCGGCACGGACCGGGAAGTCCCGCAGCACATCCACCAATTGGCGGTCCCACAGATAGGAGGCGAGTTCGTTGCGGTTGTCGCGGCGCAGCAGTTTGGCGAGCCGGTTGCTCGGATTGTGCCCGGCGACGAATTCCAGCAGATCGCGCGACACCCGGGTGATGTCGTAGTGGGTGCGCAGGGCCTGCTCCAACGATATCTCGCCGGTGCCGGCCGCTACGGTGCGATGGCCGTCCAGACCGGTCGCCGCCAGCCATTCCCCGACCAGCGACGGACAGTTGGTCGGCCGGACGCCGAGCGAATCGCCCACCTCGTACCGGGCGTCGAGCCCGGTCAGGTCGAAACTGATCCGCCGGACCTCCTTCGCGGCGTCCGGGGCGGTCAGCACCTCATTGCCCAGCAGGGGCGCGGAGACCGGTGCGGTGCGGGTGAACGTGGTGGGCGCCGCCCGCCGCACCGGCAGCGGGGCGGGAGCGGTCCGTTCCAGGACAGCGACCGCGGCGGCACCGCCGGAGGCCGCGCCGACGGTTCGGCGCGGAGTGCCACCGCTGGGGCCGGCGGCCGGATCGGACCCGCTCGGTTCGGACAGTGCGGTGATCACCGCGTCCAGCCACTGCGCGCCCGGCTCGTCGAAATCGGGTTCACAGTCCTGGCGCGGTAACAGCCGGGTCGCGCCGCGGTCGGCGAACAGGGTGTCGAGTTTGCGACCGTGGCCACAGAAATCGTCGTAGGAGGAGTCGCCGAGCGCGAACACCGCGTACCGCATACCGGTGAGCCGGACCGCGCTCTCCGCGAGCCGGGTCCAGAAGCCGGCTCCGTTGTCCGGTGGGCCGCCGTCACCGAAGGTGCTGGTGACGACCAGCACATCACCGGTCAGTACGTCGAGTTCGCAGGAGTCCATATCGAGCAGCCGTGGCCGGAGCCCGGATTCGGTGAGCCGCGCGGCGGCGGTCGCGGCGAAATCTTCGGCATTGCCGGTCTGCGAGGCCCACAGCACCGTTACGGTCCGGGGTGGCGCCGCGGCCGGATCGCCGGCTGCCGGGTCCGCGGGCATTTCACGCGAATACATGCCGGCCAGCAGCCCGTCCACCCACAGCCGGCTCCGATCCGACAGCGGCGCCGACGCGGGCAGGACCGGCTGCCCGGAGACCGGCAGCGACTGCAGCGCGGCGAGATAACCCCCCAGATAGATCCGTTCGGTTTCGGTCAGTGTCGGGGTGGCCGCGGTATCCAGGCCGAGCATCGTGGCCAGGGGATGGGGGTCGGACGCGGTGGATTCCGGTGCGCTGACCACTGTTTCCGGCCTCTGCGCCCGCCGCATCGGCGCGACCCGGCGCAAGGCGACCGCGCATGCCTTGAATTCCGGCTGCAGCGAATCGGAATCGACCGCGTCATTGGTGACCGCGTTGACGGTCAGGTATTCGCCCTGTTCGTCGTTCCAGTGGAAAGGCGCGAAACAGCCGCCCGGCCGCACCCGGTCGCTGACCCGGGCGGGCAGCACCGCGCGCCCGCGCCGCGAGGTGATCTCCAGTTCATCCCCCGGCTCCAGCTCGAGGGTACGGGCGTCGTCGGGATGGACTTCCACGAACGGTTCGCCGTTCAGCTTGTTCAGTTTGCCGACGCGACCGGTCTTGGTCATCGAATGCCACTGATGCTGCAGCCGGCCCGTATTGAGCAGGAACGGGTAATCGTCGTCGGGCATTTCGGCGGGCAGCATATGCGGCCGCGGCCAGAAGACGGCGCGCCGGCTCGGGGTGGCGAACGCCAGCCGGGGTTTGTGACCTTCGGGATCGGTGTAGCGCGGCCCGCTCACGCCGTCGTTCAGATAGCGAATCGGGTTGCGGCGTTGTGCGGGATCGGGGCACGGCCACTGCATCGGGCCCTCGCGCAGTGTGTCATAGCTCATTCCGCTCAGGTCGTAGCCGGTGGCCGGGTTGGCGAAGCGGCGTAGTTCGTCGAACACCTCGGCACTCGAGGCGTACTCGAAGCCGGGGAATCCCATGGCGGTGGCCACCTGGGCGATCAACTGCCAGTCCGGCCGGGCGGCGCCGGCCGGCTCGACCGCGCTCCGCAGCAGGGTGACATTGCGTTCGGAGTTCACCATCACCGCGTCCGATTCGGCCCACAGGGTGGCCGGCAGCAGAATATCGGCGTAGGTGTTGGTGGCGGTCTCGGTGTAGGCGTCCTGCGCGATCACCAGTTCCGCCGCTTCCAGGCCGGCGATCACCGTCTTCCGATTCGCGACGGTCGCCACCGGATTGGTGCAGATGATCCAGGCCGCCTTGATGGTGCCCGCGGCGAGTTCGCGGAACATTTCGATGGTGCCGGGCCCCGCCTCGGTGCGCAGTGTTCCCGGCGGAAGCTCCCAGGCGGTCTCGACGAAGGCTCGGTCGGCGGGATTCAGCAGACTCCGCTGGCCGGGCAGGCCGGGACCCATATAGCCCATCTCGCGTCCGCCCATGGCGTTCGGCTGCCCGGTGAGCGAGAACGGTCCACTGCCCGGACGGCAGATGGCGCCTGTGGCCAGGTGCAGGTTGCACAGCGCGTTGGTGTTCCAGGTCCCGTGGGTCGACTGGTTGAGCCCCATGGTCCACAGGCTCATCCATTCCCCGGCTTCCCCGATCCAGCGCGCGGCGGTACGGATATCCGCCTCGGCCAGACCGGTCAGCTCCGCCACCTTCTCCGGGGGATACCCCGCCAGGAATTCCGGCATGGCATCCCAGCCCTCGGTGTGCTCGGCGATGAATTCGGTGTCGATATCACCGGCTTCCACCAGCAGATACAACAGACCGTTGAGCAGGGCCAGATCCGTGCCGGGGGCGATCTGCAGGAACAGGTCGGCGCGTGCGGCGGTATCGGTGCGCCGCGGGTCCACCACGATCAGTTTCGCGCCCGCTTTGAGCCGGTCCGCCATGCGCAGGAACAGGATGGGGTGGCAGTCGGCCATATTCGCGCCGATCACGAAGAACAGGTCGGCGTGCTCGAAATCGTCATAGGAGCCCGGCGGGCCGTCGGCGCCCATCGACTGTTTGTAGCCGGTGCCCGCACTGGCCATGCACAGCCGGGAGTTCGCCTCCATATGGATGGTGCGCAGATGGCCTTTGGCGAGTTTCGTGGCCAGGTACTGGGCCTCCAGCGACATCTGCCCGGAGACGTAGAGTGCGATGGCGTCGGGGCCGTGCTCCGCCAGGATCCGGCGCAACCGCGTAGCGGCCTCGCGTACGGCCTCGTCCACGCCGGCCGGCTGCGGCTGTACACCGCGTTCGGGCCGCAGATAGGCGGTCGACATCCGGCCCGGTGCCCGCATCAACTCCACGTGGGTGGCGCCCTTGGTACACAACCGCCCGCCATTCGACGGATGCAGTGTGTCCCCGCTGACCTTGGCGATCACCGGCGCGCCGGTGTCGTCGGCCGCGGTGGTGATCTCGATACCGCAGCCGACCCCGCAATAGGAGCACGCCGTCCTGGTCGTGCCCGGCCGCCGGTTGCTGTGTCGATCGGGCAGGAGCGAGGGCCCTGCGTGGTCACGCTGCGCTGCCGCCTCCGGGCCTGACTCGCTCCTGCCGCTCACCTCGGACATGAGTCCGATCGTCCCCGCGGCCGATTTCCTCGGGTTTGCCCGATGTTATCGCCGGATGACATTCCACTTCACCGGCGAAAATCACAGCTGTGAGGTAGATGAACCCGGCCGATACCGAGCGTTTCAGCCGCCGAGCTTGTATCCCCGGTGCAGTGCGACCACGCCGCCGGTCAGATTGCGCCATTTCACCCCGGACCACCCGGCATCGGCGACCCGGCGGCCCAACTGCCGCTGGTTCGGCCAGGCCCGGATGGATTCGGCCAGGTAGACGTAGGCGTCCGGATTACTGCTCACCGACCGGGCCACCTTCGGCAACGCCTTCATCAGGTATTCCATGTACAGGGTCTTGAACCCCGGAATGATCGGGGTGGAGAACTCACAGATGACCAACCGGCCGCCGGGTTTGGTCACCCGCAGCATTTCCCGCAGCGCGAGATCGGTATCGGCCACATTGCGCAGCCCGAACGAGATGGTCACCGCGTCGAAGGAATTGTCGGCGAAGGGCAGCGCCATGGCGTCTCCGGCGACCATCGGCACCTTCCGGAACCGGCCGGCGGCCAGCATGCCCTGCGAGAAATCGGCGGCCACGCACCACGCGCCGGAGCGGCCCAGTTCCACAGTGGAGACCCCGGTGCCGGCGGCCAGGTCGAGCACCCGTTCACCCGGGCGCGGGCCGATGGCCTTGCGAGTCATCCAGCGCCAGTAGCGGTCCTGGCCGGCCGAGATCACGGTGTTGGTCAGGTCGTATCGTCGCGCCACCCCGTCGAACATCGACGCGACCTCGTGCGGTTGTTTGTCCAGCGAGGCCCGGACCGATTGTGTTTTCACCACATCCCGACCCTAATGGGCGCAGCCGGGCAAGGCCCATCCCCAGTCCGCGCATGGCCGCAGCGAGGCGGAGGTACGCCTGATGGGCACGGGGTGGTCTGCCGCGTCCGGTCATGCCGAGCGTGACAACCGGTATCCGGTGCCGATCACCTCGGCGTAGTGGTTCATGAGTTCGGTGCAGATGGCGGGCCACGTGCGGTGCAGCACCGATTTGCGGGCCGCCCCGGCGAACCGTTCGCGCACCTGCGCATCCTGGAGCGCCGCGACGGTGCCGGGCAGCAGTTCGGTGAAATCCCGCACCGGGAGCAGATAGCCGTTGCGGCAGGGCGCGATCAGGTCACGCGGCCCGCCGGCGTCGGGACCGACGACCGGGACACCGGACGCCAGCGCTTCCTGCACGCCCTGACAGAACGTCTCGTGCTCACCCGGATGCACCATCACGTCCAGGCTCGCGTAGGCCCGGGCGAGCTCGTGGCCGCCGAGTTCGCCGGTGAAGATGGCGCCCGGCAGCAGACCGGCGAGTTTCTGCCGCTCCGGACCGTCGCCCACGATCACCAGCTGTACCGAGGGGTCGTGGGCCAGTACCGAGAGCCGGTCCACATGCTTTTCCGGGGCCAGCCGGCCGACAAAACCGACCAGCAGTTTCCCGGTACCGCCGAGCCACCGCCCGCGCAGCTCTTCGCTACGCGCGGCCGGGGTGAACCGCACCGTATCGACTCCGCGACCCCAGGTGTGCACCCGGGGGATCCCGTGCCGGGCCAGGTCCTCGACCGCCGCACTCGACGGCGCCAGCGTCCGGACCGCGCCCTCGTGGATGCGCCGGGTCCAGCCCCAGGCGGCGCGGGCCGCCAGACCCAGCCCATAACTCTTCGCGAAACCCGCCACATCGGTCTGGTACACCGCCACCGCGGGCAGGTCCAGCCGCAACGCCGCCGCCATCCCGCCCGCGCCGAGTAGGAACGGTGAGGCCAGATGCACCACATCGGGATCGAAATCGTCCAGTACGCCGACCATGCCCGGCTGCGGCAGGCCCACCGGCAGCGAACTGATCTTCGGCACCATCACCGCCGGGACCCGGTGGACCGGGAACCGCCCGTGGTGCCGGGGAGCGGGCGGCTGCCCGCGCAACGTATCGGGCGCGATGACGAGAGCGTCGTGCCCGTGCTGATGCAGATGATCCAGCACTCGCAGTACCGAGTTCACGACGCCGTTCATATTCGGGAGAAACGACTCCGCAACGATGGCTACGCGCACTCGCTCAGTCTGCGCGGTCGCGGTCCCCCGGGACGCGTCGCCGATATGACGCCGGATCGAAGATCGGGCGAACACTCATCGAACCGGTCGCCGCCCGCATCAGCAGCCACAGTGTCGGCAGGGTGAGAGCCCAGGTCACGGCCAGTACCGACAGCGCCGGCAGCACCGCGACCCGCACATCGCGGCCCGCGACCCGGACCAGGTCGGGATCGGCGCGGCTGTATTCGACATTGATCCGCTCGCCCGCGGTCAGGTTGGTCGGATAGAGCACGCCGACCTTCGGATTGTGGGTGACGCCGTCGGGGGTCACGTACATCACCGCCGAGCGCAGCCGGCCGGCGGACAGCACCTCGCCGGTGGTTTCGCCCTTGTCGGATTCGATCAGATAGTCGTTGCGCCAGGCGGCCAGAAACAGCAGCACCACCAGCACACTCACCGATAACGCGGTGATCACCACGCCGACGCACACCTTGCGCAGCCGTTCGGCCCGGGCGGATCGGACGGCCGGGTCCGGCGCGCGCACCGGTTCGACAACGGGCTCCGGGTCCGCGACCGGCGGCGCGACCATCTCTGCCTGCTCGGGCACGCTGCCTCCTCCGGAATCGTTGGTGGCCGGGGCGGCTGTGCCGTCGCGCACACCGTCGCCCGGGTAACCGGGGTCGCGCGGTCCGCGGCGGCTGGTTTCCGGCACCGCAACAGGCTAGCGGGGTCGGCTAGGGTGAGCGCTCATGGCCCGAAAATTCGGCTTCACGCTGTCCTATCCGATCCCGGTGTCCGAACTGCACGCCGCGCTCACCGGAGAAGAAATGTGGCGAGACCGGTTCACCGGCGCCCCGACGGCCACCCTCGACCTGTCCCACCCCGGTGGCCCGGGCACCGCCCGTATCCAGATGAGCGAAACGGTCCGGCAGGACAAGATCCCCGGCATCGTGCGCAAGGTGCTCAAGAGCGAACTGGTCGTCACCCGTATCGACAATTGGCAGGCCCTCGACGGGTCCACCGCGGCGGGGACCTTCGAAGGCACCTCCTCGGCCATTCCCTCGGAGATGAAGGGCACCTACGAACTGCGCCCCACCGCAGAGGGCTCGGAGGTGGTGATCTCCGGTTCGGTGAAGGTCAAGGTTCCGCTGGTCGGCGGGGCCATCGAACCGCTCGCCGAGCAGTTGCAGCGCGGGGTCGCCGAGAGTGAACGCAAGTACATCGTCAAATGGTTCGAAGATCGCGCCGAGGCCTGACAGTCCTCCGGGGCCGCGCGGTACGCGCGGCCCCGGACCTACATCGCAGTTCCGGCTCGGCGGGCCGGGCCGCCGGTTTCAGAGTTCGGCGCCGGTAGGGTCCGCCGCCGCCGCGGCGGCGGCCGTGGGATCGAACTCCTTCGACTCGACCAGCACCAGCCAGTTCCCCGAATTGTCGCGGAAAACCGCTTCCACACCGTAGGGCCGCTCCGACGGGGGCTGGACGAAATCGACACCCTTCGCGGTGAGTTCCGCATAGGCCCTACGACAGTCCTGAGTGCTCAGTCCCAGCGAGCCGTGGCTGCCGCCGGCCAGCGACCTGCTGATCGCGTCGGCGAGATTCTCGTCCAGGGGCGGTCCGGGCAGCATCAGGGTGACCTCGAGTTCCCGGTGGTCGGGGTGGGCGACGGTCACCCAGCGGAAACCGTTGTCTCCCATCTGGATATCGGCGGTCTCCACGAAGCCGAGGGTTTCGATGTACCAGTTCTTGGCCGCTGTCTGATCGGTCACGTACACGGTGACCAGGGAGATATTCGAAATGATCGGAGGCATGGTCCGAGACTATGGGCGGACCGGGCCGCCGGGCTTCTCCGAAATTGCGGTATCGCGGCGGCGATCGGACAACCCGTGCATGAAGATGTAGCAGCCCGGGATCCGGGGCGCGCCGTCGGCGAATTTCGCCTGGTATGCCGAAGGTGAAACACCCACCAGTTCGGTGAATTTCCGGGAGAACGAACCCAGACTGCTGTATCCGACGAGCAGGCAGACCTCGGTCACCGTGGTGTTGGTGGCACGCAGCAGATCCTGCGCCCGCTCGATCCGGCGCTCGGCCAGGTACACCGCGGGTGTCCTGCCGTAGGTGGCCGCGAAACAGCGCAGGAAATGGTATTTCGATACGCCGGCGGCCGCGGCCATACCGTCGAGGTCCAGCGGCCGGGCGTACTCGCGGTCGACGAGATCACGGGCCCGCCGCAGATGCGGGAGCAGATCCCGCGGTACCGGCCGCACCACCACGGCGTCCTAACAGAAGGGCGCGAGGTCGTCGAACCGCATCGACGCCCGGCCCGCCGTGCGCCATGCGCGGGCGGTGAGGTCCACGTCCTCGTCGGTGACCAGATTGCCCATCACCCGGACCGCGGTGCGCTGCAGGAATTTCGAACGCATCACCGGTGGGCCGCCGATCGGGACCATCCGCGGGTGGGTGGCCAGCCCGGCGATCCGCCGCGCCACCGAATAGGTGCGGCCGTATTTCGCGCGCAGCAGTTCCGGCCACACCCGGGTGAGGTCGGGCTCGTCGAGCAGGTCGGCGAGCATATGCCCGCCCTCCAGGCCGTAGTCGATTCCTTCACCGTTCAGCGGGTTCACACAGCCGGCGGCATCGCCGAGCAGCGCCCAGTTGCGGCCCGCGATACCGGAGACCGCGCCACCCATCGGCAGCAGCGCCGAGGAGACCGCGCGCACCGAACCGCTCAGTTCCCATTCGTCGCGTCGCAGCTTCGTGTAGTGCTCGAGCAGTGGTTTCAACGCGATATGTGAGGGCCTGCGTTCGGTGGCCAGCGAGCCGACACCGATATTCACCTCGCCGTTGGCCAGCGGGAAGACCCAGCCGTAGCCGGGTACCAGCTCGTTTTCCGCATTGCGCAACTCCAGATGCGAGGTGATCCACTGATCGTCGCTGCGGCCGGAGGAGATATAGGCGCGCGCCGCCACCCCGTAGGCGTAGCGGCGATGCCAGGTGCGGCCGAGCAGTTTGCCGACCGGGGACCGCACCCCGTCGGCGACGATCAGGGTGCGGCAGCCGATCTCGTGCGAAGCCGTCCCCACCCGCACGGTCACCCCGGTCACCCGGTCGCCGTCGCGCGCCACCGCCACGACCTTCGCGCCGTCGCGCATCCGCGCCCCGGATTTCACCGCGGTATCGCGCAGTTTGTCGTCCAGTTCGGTGCGCGGGATCGCACTGCCGTAGGTGGGGAACGAACCACCCGGCCACGGCAGCAGCGCCTCGGCGCCGAAACCGGTCATCCGCAGACCGTGGTTGACGGTGTGCGCCCGCACCCATTCGCCCAGCCCGAGATGCTCGAGTTCCGCGGTGGCACGCGGGGTCAGGCCGTCACCGCAGGTCTTGTCCCGGGGGAAGGTCGCGGAATCCACCAGCAGCACATCGCGACCCGCGCGCGCGGCCCACGCCGCGGCCGCCGAACCCGCGGGACCCGCGCCCACCACCAGCACCTCGACGTGTGCGGGCAGCGCGTCCCGGTCGGCTTCGGAAGGTGTGGCTTCGGGTGCACCCATGCGGTCAATAGTTACAGGCCGTCGGTAGTGATGTCGATGGCGGTACGGTGCAGGGTGACGGTGTTCATGGGCGTTCCGACGTGAACACGCTAGGTTCATCACCGTGGGGTCGGACGCGTCCTTGGGAGAAGGTATGAGCACATCTGCTGTGAGCGAAGCCGGCACGGTGGTGGCGGGGGTGGACCTCGGGGACCCCGCGCTCGCCGAGACCGTACGCAACGGCCTCGAGGAAGTCGAGAAACTGCTGGTCGAGGAGCTGTCCTCCGGAGCGGCCTTCCTCCAGGAGGCCGCGCTGCACCTCGCCAAGGCCGGCGGAAAACGATTCCGGCCGCTGTTCACCATTCTCACCGGCCAGTTGGGCCCCCGCCCCGGTGATCCGGACCTGGTCACCGCGGGCACCGTGGTCGAACTCGTCCATCTGGCCACGCTCTACCACGACGACGTCATGGACGAGGCCACCATGCGCCGCGGCGCGACGAGCGTGAACTCCCGCTGGGGCAACAGTGTGGCCATCCTCGCCGGGGACTATCTGTTCGCGCACGCCTCACGGCTGACCTCCACCCTGGGCCCCGATGCCGTCCGCATCATCGCGGAAACCTTCGCCGAACTGGTCACCGGCCAGATGCGCGAAACCATGGGCGCCCGCGAAGAGAGCGACCCCGTGGCCCACTATCTGCGCGTGGTCTGGGAGAAAACCGGTTCGCTGATCGCGGCCTCCGGCCGTTTCGGCGGGACCTTCTCCGGCGCGGACAGCGACCATGTGGAACGCCTCGCCCGCCTCGGCGACGCCGTCGGCACCGCCTTCCAGATCTCCGACGACATCATCGATATCTCCTCGGAGTCGGCTCAGTCCGGCAAAACCCCGGGCACCGACCTGCGCGAGGGTGTCCACACCCTCCCCGTCCTCTACGCGCTGCGCGACGAAGGCCCCGACGGCGACCGCCTCCGGACCCTGTTGGCAAAACCCTTGGAATCGGATGCCGAGGTGGCCGAGGCACTGGACCTGCTCGGCCGTTCGCCGGGTATGACCCGGGCGAAGGAGAAGCTGCGCGAATACGCCGATATCGCCCACGCGGAGCTGAAGGCCCTCCCGGCGGGCCCCGCCAACGACGCCCTGGTGCAGTTGGTCCAGTACACCATCGAACGGGTCGGCTGAGTATTCGGCGCCTGGCGCGGGAATGGGGCGGTCCGGGCCGGATGCCGACTCGACCACCCGCCGGCCTCGCGTCTGATCGCTTTCCCGAACAGGAGCACCCGCTCGGTGCCGAGTCTTACGAGGCCCTGAAAGGGTCGAGGCCCGTCCCGCCGTTCAGGCCTCGAAAGCGCATGAGCCGAAGGCTCGAGTCCCGAGGCCTGAACGGCGGGACCTTCGGGGGCTCGACCTCGCGGCGCCGAAGGCGCCGCCAATAAACCCAGCACAGGAACTTCGGGGTGCCTGAGCTCGTTGTCCTCCTGTAGCGGTTCTGGCCGAAATTCGCGCGTCCGGTCGCGCGCCACGTATACAGGAGTGCTATGCACGGGCACGGGTTTGCGAATGGGATGAAAACGTTCGGGCTCATGGTCGGGCTCTCCGCGCTGATAGTCCTGGCGGGGGCAGCGTTCCGGAACACGACCATTCTGGTCGTCGCGGTTCTTCTCGCCGTGGCGATGAACGGTTACGCGTATTTCAACAGCGATAAGCTCGCGCTGAAGGCCATGCGGGCGCAGCCGGTGAGTGAGATCGAGGCGCCGGCCATCTACGGGATCGTCCGTGAGCTGGCGACCACCGCCCGGCAACCCATGCCCCGGCTGTACATAAGTCCCACGAATGCCCCGAACGCGTTCGCCACCGGACGTAATCCGCGGCATGCGGCGGTCTGCTGCACCAGCGGTATTCTGCAAATTCTGGACGAGCGCGAATTACGGGCCGTGCTGGGTCACGAACTTTCCCATGTCTACAACCGGGATATCTTGATCTCTTCGGTTGCGGGGGCCATGGCCGCGGTGATTTCCGGGCTGGCGAATTTCGCGTATTTCGCGGCGGCGTTCGGCGGGAATCGGGGTGGTTCCGGGCCGAATATTTTCGGTGTACTGCTGGTTTCCCTGCTGGGCCCGATCGCCGCGGGATTGATCAAACTGGCGGTGTCGCGGTCGCGGGAGTACCAGGCCGACGAGTCGGGTGCCGAGCTGACCGGTGATCCGCTGGCGCTGGCGTCGGCGTTGCGCAAATTGGAGCTCGGGGTGCAGGCGGCGCCGTTGCCGCCCGAACCCCGGCTGACCGCGCAGTCGCATCTGATGATCGCCAATCCGTTCCGCGCCGGCGATCGGATGGCCCGGTTGTTCTCGACACATCCGCCGATGGCGGAGCGGATCGCGCGACTGGAACAGATGGCCGGACGCTGAGGGTTCGGGTCGGCGATTCGCCGCCGGCTACCGGTAGTTCACGAACTGCAGGGCAATCCCGAAATCGTCGCCTTTGAGCAGCGCGATAACGGCTTGCAGGTCGTCGCGTTTCTTGCTGGTGACGCGTAATTCTTCGCCCTGAATCTGCGCTTTGACGCCCTTGGGGCCTTCGTCGCGAATTTTCTTGGAGATCTTCTTGGCGTGTTCGGAGTCGATGCCCTGGACCAGGGTCCCGGTGATCTTGTAGGTCTTGCCGGATGCGACCGGTTCGCCGGCATCGAAGGCCTTGAGCGAGATATCGCGGCGGATGAGCTTTTCCTTGAACACCTCGAGCGCGGCCTTCACCCGCTCCTCCGAATCCGCGGTGAGTACCACTTTGTCCTCGCCGGACCATTCGATTCCCGCGCCGGTGCCCCGGAAGTCGTAGCGGGTGTTCATTTCCTTCTCCGCCTGGTGCAGGGCGTTGTCGACCTCCTGCCGCTCGACCTTGCTGACGATGTCGAATGATGAATCGGCCACACTGCGCTCCTGTTCACTGTTGGATCACCCTGGGTGCTTACGCAAGCTACCTGGTCGCTGCGGCGACGCTGTGCGGCCATGGCGATCGTGGGCAGTTCCGGGCATCTGGCCAGCCGGTTTGCATTCGGGGTGCGGGTTCGTTGTATCCTGCTCAGCGCACTGGGAAAGTGATCGTCGAGATCGAGAGTGCGGTACGAGGCAGGTTGCCCGAGCGGCCAATGGGAGCAGACTGTAAATCTGTCGGTGAAAGCCTACGTAGGTTCGAATCCTACACCTGCCACCAGGAAACCCCCGCCGGTGAACACCGGTGGGGGTTTTCTTCGTCCGAGGTCGTCCGGGCCCCGGCGAAAGCCGGACCGTTCGCCAGAAAATAGGCTCTGACCACCCGGTTTGGTGCTCTCGGTGGTCAGTGTGTACTCTCGTTCAAGTCTTCGAGGCAACGGGTAGGACTTCGTCGGTTCCCGCTGCCGAGAGGTCGTGCCCCCTTAGCTCAGTCGGCAGAGCGTTTCCATGGTAAGGAAAAGGTCAACGGTTCGATTCCGTTAGGGGGCTCGCCGGATTGCCGGTGGTGTCCCGACTCGGCACTCCAAGCCGCGGCGTCGCCGTCGCAGATGGCGTATAAGGCGGTGTAGCTCAGGCGGTAGAGCAAACGACTCATAATCGTTGTGTCGCCGGTTCGAGTCCGGCCATCGCTACCCATACTGATTGACCCTCTGGTTGACCGGAAAGAAGGCATATCGTGGCCGCGAAGTCCACCGATGTCCGGCCAAAGATCACCTTGGCCTGCGAGCAGTGCAAGCATCGCAACTACATCACCAAGAAGAACCGGCGCAACGACCCGGACCGGCTGGAGCTGAAGAAGTTCTGCCCGAACTGCGGCACGCACCGGGCGCATCGCGAATCTCGCTGATCCTCGCCTGACGCCGCTGCGGTAGCAGCGGGTCCCGAGCTCCGCGCGCCGTTTCGGCGTGTCGGATGTTCAAGGCACCACGGTGGTAGGTTCTCGCCGGATCCCGGTCCGGCGACCGGGGTGCTGCGGGGTTCGTACCTACTCGCCGGCGGGGTCCTGGTCCTCGAACCACCGACATCGCGGCCGATCGCCGGCCGTGGTGATGATCAGGCGGCTGCTCGGCCCTTTCGGTCACGCCGACTTCTATCTACGGGCCCGACGCCCAGCCGCCGTGCAGACTCCGTGCTGCGGGGTCAGATAGGTACAGTCCTCCCGTGACAATCAACACCGGTACAGACGAAGCGGTCGCGACGGATACGGATCTCGATCCTGCCGCCCATGCGGCCGCCATGGTCGGTCACCACTATCGTGTCGACGACTATTACGAGGTCGGCCGCGAGAAGGTGCGCGAATACGCGCGCGCCGTACAGGACGGCCACCCCGCGCACTGGGACGAAGATGTCGCCCTGGAATTCGGCTACGACGGCCTGGTCGCCCCGCTCACCTTCATCTCCCTCGTCGGGATCCTGGCACAGCGCAAGCTGTTCGAGACGGTCGTCACCGGTTACGACCTGAGCCAGATCATGCAGACCGACCAGATCCTGGAATTCCACCGCCCGATCGTGGTCGGCGACCAGTTGATCTGCGATGTGCACCTGCACTCCTTCCGGCAGGCGTTCGGCGGCGACATCATCGTCACCAAGAACATCGTCACCGACCAGCACAACGAGCTCGTGCTCACCACCTACACGACGCTGGTCGGCCGCAGCGGCGGCGATATCGATCCGAACCTCAACGAGGCCGTCCGCAAGGTGCTCATGCACGGGATGGACGCCGCGGTCCCCGATCACACCCCGCGCACCCGGCACGTCGTTCCGGCGCCGGCCGTCGGCGAGGTGGTGCCGACCCGGTTCGCCCGCCCGTTCGACGACGTGTCCGTCGGTGACGAACTGCCTGCCCGGACCGTCCAGCTGACCCGCGGTGACCTGGTGAACTACGCCGGCGTCTCCGGCGACGCGAACCCCATCCACTGGAGCGACGAGGTCGTCAAACTGGTGGATCTCGACACCTGCGTCGCACACGGCATGCTCTCCATGGGTCTGGGTGGCGGTTTCGTCACGTCCTGGCTGGGTGATCCCGGTGCGGTCGCGGAGTACAACGTCCGGTTCACCAGCCCGGTGTTCGTGAGCGCCACCGAACCGGCCGAGGTCGAGTTCACCGGCAAGGTCAAGTCCATGGACCCGGAAACGAGGACCGCCGTGATCGCCATCGTGGCGAAATCCGGAGGCCGCAAGATTTTCGGCCGGGCCACCGCAACGGTCCGGTTGTCCTGACCTGGTCGAGCGACCCTGATTGGCTTCTGCCGCCGACCGTGCCGTACACTCGGGTTTCTGGGGTCACCAGCCGATGCGCGCTGCTCTGCAAGGCTGGTTCCAGGCGGGGTTTCCGACCAGTGGCCGTACCGGCTGAGTAGGCTCGGACCGACCGGTTGTACCGGCCTCGCCGACGGGGCCGGCACCTGCCGGGGCGGCGCGCGTGTTGTGTGACACCAGCGCCGACAACTGAATATCGCATGTGGCTGGACCACGACAGTCCGGTTCAGCCGAAGGGGCGTAGCTCAAATGGCAGAGCAGCGGTCTCCAAAACCGCAGGTTGCAGGTTCAAGTCCTGTCGCCCCTGCCCTGGATAACGGCGACGAAGAGAGGATCGACGTGACCGACGAGCGGGACACTCGCCGCGGCGGATATGGCGCCGACGACGGCGATGACACCGCCGCCGTGCAGCGGCCGAGCGGAAAGCGTTCCGCTCGCCGTAGCCGATCCGTCTCGTCCTCCGCATCCGATACCGGTTCGCTCGCGACCTTGGACCGGCCCGCCCGCAAGGGCGAGTCGAAACCCGGCCGCGGTGAACGCGAACGGTCACGCAATCCGTTCGTGCGTTTGTTCAAGTTCCTGCGTGAGGTGATCGCGGAACTGCGGAAGGTTATCTGGCCCAACCGGAAGCAGATGGTCACCTATACGACCGTTGTTCTGGTGTTCGTGATCTTCATGGTCGCGTTCATCAGCGGGTTGGATCTGGCGTTCATCAAGGGTGTCGACTGGTTGTTCGGTTAGCCAGGTGACACCGGCGCCGTGAACCGATCCGCGCCGCGGGCCGGACGCAAGTCCCCGCCGCGCCCGAACCCGGCACGCAGAGGATGCACGTGACGACACAGGAAGCGAGTGCCCAGTGAGCACCCCGGAGAACGACACCACCGACGAGTTCCCGGTCGACGATCAGACGGCCGAGGAGGCCGCCGTATCCGTCGAGGAGCCGGCGTCCGACGCCGAGCCCGAGGCTGCCGACGAGGCCGCACCCGCAACCGCCGACGCGGAGGAGCCGGACCCGGTCGAGCAGATGAAGGCCGTTCTGCGGCGCGCTCCCGGTGACTGGTACGTCATCCACTCCTACGCCGGTTACGAGAACAAGGTGAAGACCAATCTCGAGACCCGTGTGCAGAACCTGGACCTGGAGGATTACATCTTCCAGGTGGAGGTGCCCACCGAAGAGGTCACCGAGATCAAGAACGGCCAGCGCAAGAGCGTCAACCGCAAGGTGCTGCCGGGCTACATCCTGGTCCGCATGGATCTGAACGACGAGTCCTGGGGTGCGGTCCGCAATACACCGGGCGTCACCGGGTTCGTGGGCGCGACCTCGCGCCCCTCGCCGCTGACCATCAACGAAGTGGTGAAATTCCTGGTTCCGGCCTCGCAGCAGAAGAAGGCGCCCGCGCCGGCTGCCGCCGGGGGCGGTGCCGAGACCGTCGGTGAGACCAAGGCCAAGCCCACCATCGAGGTCGATTTCGAGGTCGGCGAATCGGTGACGGTGATGGACGGTCCGTTCGCGACCCTGCCCGCCACCATCTCCGAGGTCAACGCCGAACAGCAGAAGCTCAAGGTGCTCGTCTCCATCTTCGGACGCGAGACCCCGGTCGAGCTGGAATTCACCAAGGTCGCCAAGATCTAGGCGGCGCCTGTGTTTTCCCGGGGCCGTGGCCCCGGGTCGGAGCTTGCAGAGAGCAAGGAACACCACACCCTAGGAAAGAAAGATGCCCCCCAAGAAGAAGAAGCTCGCCGGGATCATCAAGCTTCAGATCCAGGCCGGCGCCGCGAACCCGGCTCCGCCGGTGGGTCCGGCGCTCGGTCAGCACGGCGTCAACATCATGGAGTTCTGCAAGGCGTACAACGCCGCGACCGAGTCGCAGCGTGGCAACGTCATCCCGGTCGAGATCTCGGTGTACGAGGACCGGTCCTTCGACTTCAAGCTGAAGACCCCGCCGGCCGCGAAGCTGCTGCTGAAGGCCGCCGGTGTGCAGAAGGGTTCGCCCGAGCCGCATCGCAACAAGGTCGCCACGGTGACCATGGACCAGGTGCGCGAGATCGCGAAGACCAAGCAGGAAGATCTGAACGCCAACGATATCGATCAGGCGGCCAAGATCATCGCGGGTACCGCGCGCTCGATGGGTATCACCGTCGAAGGCTGAGGCGATACTGCGATACCTCCGCCTTCGCTGCGGCCTCCGCGGTCATATGTGATCCGGCCGCACAAGGCGCAGTGCAGCTTCTCCAGCGCGATCCCGCATTCGGTGGGAGGGCCGGCCAGGCCCGATAACCACAGCTGAACTACGACAAGGACAGAGAAACATGGCAAAACGAAGCAAGGCGTACCTCGCCGCCGCCGAGAAGGTCGACCGCAGCAAGCTCTACTCGCCGCTGGCGGCGACGCGGCTGGCCAAGGAGACCTCCACCACCAAGACGGACGCGACCGTCGAGGTCGCCATCCGGCTCGGCGTCGATCCCCGTAAGGCCGACCAGATGGTTCGCGGCACCGTGAACCTGCCGCACGGCACCGGTAAGACCGCCCGCGTCATCGTGTTCGCGGCCGGTGAGAAGGCCGCCGAGGCGGAAGCCGCGGGTGCCGACGCCGTGGGCGCCGAGGATCTGATCGAGCGGATCCAGGGCGGCTGGCTGGATTTCGACGCCGCGATCGCCACCCCTGACCAGATGGCCAAGGTCGGCCGTATCGCGCGTGTCCTGGGCCCGCGCGGTCTGATGCCGAACCCGAAGACCGGCACGGTCACCACCGATGTGACCAAAGCGGTCAACGACATCAAGGGCGGCAAGATCAACTTCCGGGTCGACAAGCAGGCCAACCTGCACATCGTCATCGGTAAGGCGTCGTTCGACGACAGCAAGCTGGTGGAGAACTACGGCGCCGCGCTGGACGAGATCCTGCGGGCCAAACCGTCGACCGCCAAGGGGCGCTACGTCAAGAAGGTGACGGTCTCGACGAACACCGGACCGGGCATCCCGGTGGACCCGAACCGCACCCGTAACCTCTTGGAAGAGGACGCGTAAGCGCTGTTCCGAACACGAACCGCGAAACGGCGGGAGCGTCATCCGACGCTCCCGCCGTTTCGCGTATCGGAATGCTTCCGGATACGGCACGTGGCGCCGGAGGACTATTTTCGTGCGGCCGGTGGTTGCCGCATTGCGTGACGGTGGTTTTGCTGATTTCCGGGAGCACACGCGCCGGGTCGACCAATACGGCCGCGCTGCGCACAGTGCAGGCGGTGGCCCCGGACGGGATCGAGGCGCGCTGGTACGGCGGACCGGCCGAATTGCCCGCCTTCGTCCCCGAGGCCCCCGAACCCGCCCCTCCCGCGGTGCTGCGGTTACGACAGCAATTGGCGGCCGCGGACGCGGTGCTGTTCTGCACCCCGGAGTACGCGGGCACACTGCCGGGCAGCTTGAAGAACCTGCTGGACTGGACCGTGGGTACGGGCGATCTCTACGGGAAGCCGGCCGCCTGGCTCACCGTCGCGGCGCCCGGACGTGGTGACGGAGCCACGGCGACGCTGGCGAGTGTGCTCGGCTACGTCGGTGCCGATGTGGACGAAGGCAGCTGCGCTCGCCTGCCCCTGTCGCGCACGGATATCGGGGGCGACGGGCTGGTCGTCTCGCCGGAATTCCGGGCCGGTGCAGCCGAGGTCCTGCGCCGGCTCGGCACGCGCCGGCGCCGCTCCGATACCGATCGGCTCGGCGGCGATATCCGCTAGGGGCGGGACCCGGCGCCGGCCGGTCAAGCCGCCTATCGCGACCGTTTTGCCAGATGAGGCAGTGTCCGGCTATGCTCGATCAGGTTGTCGACCAGTTCGGCACCACCAATCCGTTCTACCGAAGACCGTAGGTCGCCGATTTCGTATGGAATCGGTCGAAGGTCCGGCGAGAGTGCCGGCGGCCCACGCAGGGAGAGCCGAGGCTGGAGAATGCGCACGCACAGCCGTGCCGATATTTTCTTTCGCGCCCCGGGACGCTCTGCGTTCGGGGCGCTTGTTCTTTTGCCGGCCCCTGATTCGGTAGGGCATATCCATACCGACATCAGAGAGGAGGCGAAGTATGGCGAAACCCGAAAAGGTTGCCGCGGTCGCGGAGATCGCCGAGCAGTTCAAGGGCTCGACGGCCGCAGTTGTCACGGAATACCGTGGCCTGTCCGTCGGTGCGCTCACCGAACTGCGTCGTGCGCTCGGTGCCGACGCCACGTACTCCGTCGCCAAGAACACCCTGGTGAAGCGCGCTGCGGCCGAGGCCGGCGTGGAGGGTCTGGACGATCTGTTCGTCGGACCCACCGCGATCGCGTTCATCTCCGGTGAGCCGGTCGACGCCGCCAAGGCGCTGAAGACCTTCGCGAAGGATCACAAGGCGCTCGTCATCAAGGGCGGCTACATGGACGGCGCTCCGCTGTCCGTGTCCGAGGTCGAGCGGATCGCCGATCTGGAGTCCCGCGAGGTCCTGCTGGCCAAGCTGGCCGGTGCCATGAAGGGCAACCTGGCCAAGGCCGCCGGTCTGTTCAACGCTCCCGCCTCGCAGGTGGCCCGCCTGGCCGCCGCGCTGCAGGAGAAGAAGCAGGCCGACGGCGGCGAAGCCGCCGCAGAGTAACAGCCGGAGACTCCGCTGACGCTCGCGTCCCCATTCGCGGAACGGTCGACTCCGGCTCGCCCGCGCAGACATTCACTATCGAAAGGAAATATCAATGGCCAACGTTGATGAGCTGCTCGAAACCTTCGGCAACATGACCCTGCTGGAGCTCTCCGACTTCGTGAAGAAGTTCGAAGAGAAGTTCGAGGTCACCGCTGCTGCTCCGGTCGCCGTCGCCGCCGCCGGTGCCGCCCCGGCCGCCGCCGAGGCCGCCGAGGAGCAGGACGAGTTCGACGTCATCCTCGAGGGTGCCGGCGACAAGAAGATCCAGGTCATCAAGGTGGTCCGCGAGATCGTCTCCGGCCTGGGCCTGAAGGAGGCCAAGGACCTCGTCGAGGGCGCGCCGAAGCCGATCCTGGAGAAGGTCGCCAAGGAAGCCGCCGAGGCCGCCAAGGAGAAGCTGGAAGGCGCCGGCGCCAAGGTTTCGGTCAAGTAATACCGACCGGCACTGCCGGAAACGGGCGGTTCCCCACGGGGGACCGCCCGTTTTCTTCATATGACGACCGATTTTCTCGTGCGCTGGTTAACGGCGGTTCTGCGGTATCGAACTCGGCAACCGTGGTTACTCTTCGGTCAGGTCGGGTGTGCTATGGGCGTGCCATGGGTTACAGTGACCGGACTCGCTGTGACGTGACGCACCGCTTCCGGGTCTGTGGTGCAAAGCGGGTAGCTCGCTGAGAAATGTGGAGGTTGGCGTGGGCGTCGAGGTCAGGACCGAGAGTGTAACCAAGTCGTTCGGTTCACAGCGGATTTGGCAGGACGTTTCTATTACCCTGCCTGCCGGTGAGGTCAGCGCGCTGCTGGGCCCGTCGGGTACCGGTAAGTCCGTATTCTTGAAGTCGCTGATCGGCCTGCTCCGGCCCGAGCGCGGCTCCATCTTCATCGGTGGTACCGATATCACCACCTGTTCCAACAAGGAGCTCTACGAGATCCGGAAGCTCTTCGGCGTGCTGTTCCAGGACGGCGCACTGTTCGGCTCGATGAACCTCTTCGACAATGTCGCGTTCCCGCTGCGCGAGCACACGAAGAAATCCGAGTCCGAGATCCGTAAGATCGTCATGGAGAAGCTCGAGCTCACCGGTCTGCTCGGCGCCGAGGGCAAGCTGCCCGGCGAGATCTCCGGCGGTATGCGCAAACGAGCCGGGCTGGCCCGGGCGCTGGTGCTCGACCCGCAGATCATCCTGGTCGACGAGCCCGACTCCGGTCTGGACCCGGTGCGCACCTCGTATCTGAGCCAGCTGCTCATCGATATCAACGCCCAGATCGATGCCACGATCCTCATCGTGACCCACAACATCAACCTGGCCCGTACCGTGCCGGACAATATCGGCATGCTGTTCCGCCGGCAGCTGGTCATGTTCGGCCCGCGCGAGGTGCTGCTCACCAGCGAGGAGCCGGTGGTCAAACAGTTCCTCAACGGGCGCATGATCGGCCCCATCGGTATGTCCGAGGAAAAGGACGAGGCCCAGATGGCGCGCGAGCAGGCGATGGTGGACGCCGGCCATCACCACGGTGGTGCCGAAGAGGTCGACGGCATCATCCCGCAGATGAAGGCCCAGCCGGGCATGCCGGTGCGTCAGGCGGTGGAGCGCCGCAAGAACCGGGTACGTGAGATCATGCACACCCTGCCGCACGCCGCGCAGGTGGCCATCCGCGAGTCGCTCGATCAGAACGACGAGACGATGGTCATGTCCTACAACTCGGGACAGCGCGCCGGTGACCGCGGTAACGATTTCCCCGGGTCGGATTACGACACCGCGCAGTACCCCAAGGTGTAAAAAAGCCTGTTTCGGAAAGCAGCGCGTCGGGTTCGTACCCGGCGCGCTGTTTCGTGTCCGGGGTGCGGGTTCCGGAGCCCTTCCGGCCGCCGTATCCGGCCGGAACAGGGCAGATGCGGCGGGGCGTTACTGATCTTGTTGTGCGGTCGGCGATCCGCAGGAAGCCAGGTCGGCACGGGCACTTGACGAGTTTCGCCGGACCAGTCACGCTATTGGAGGCGGCTTCGGCCGCCGTCGGTAGTGGACGACCGCCAGCGCCGAATTCGTTGTCGGAGGCTCCGCCCGTGGACCGGAACGCAGCCAGCGGAACCGGCCCGGCGCGTCAGCCACGCAACGCTTCGCCGGGGTGGTACTTTGACACCTCCGTATAGGTAGGTGTAGGTTTGGACGTTGCGCTGGCTGCCTCCTGTCCATTCCTTGATCGCACTACGAAAGTCCCACCCTTCCGGTGTTGCTTCCGTTGTTTGCTGTTCGAGTCTCGTTCGGGTTGTGACCAGCGAGAATCCCAAAATGTAGCAGACAAGCGACGGTCGCGGACCACCACGCGACGCGCGTGAGGTGCTGGAAGGACGCATCTTGGCAGTCTCCACCCAGACAAGCGCCAATACGAAGCTGGGAGTTTCCGGGGGTATTCCCGGGGCTCCGTTGCGGGTGTCTTTCGCGAAGATCCGGGAGCCGCTGGAGGTGCCCGGACTTCTCGATCTACAAACGGAATCTTTCGCCTGGTTGGTCGGCACGCCGGATTGGCGTGAGCGGGCTGCCGCTCGCGGTGACGGCGGGCTGGTCGGCGGGCTGGAGGAGGTGCTCGAGGAGCTCTCGCCGATCGAGGACTTCTCCGGCTCCATGTCCCTGTCCTTCTCCGATCCTCGGTTCGAAGAGGTCAAGGCCTCGATCGACGAGTGCAAAGACAAGGACATGACCTACGCGGCGCCGCTGTTCGTCACCGCGGAGTTCATCAACAACAACACCGGTGAGATCAAGAGCCAGACGGTTTTCATGGGTGATCGTGTCGTGGTCTCCCAGCTGGTGCGTTCGCCGGGTGTCTACTTCGATCATTCCGTCGACAAGAGCACCGAGAAGGACCTGCACAGCGTGCGGGTCATCCCGAGCCGTGGCGCGTGGCTGGAATTCGATGTCGACAAGCGCGACACCGTCGGGGTGCGGATCGACCGCAAGCGGCGTCAGCCGGTGACCGTGCTGCTCAAGGCCCTCGGCTGGACCACCGAGGAGATCACCGAGCGTTTCGGGTTCTCCGAGATCATGATGTCCACCCTGGAGAAGGACAATACGGCCGGCCAGGACGAGGCGCTGCTCGATATCTATCGCAAGCTACGCCCGGGCGAACCGCCCACCAAGGAGTCCGCGCAGACCCTGCTGGAGAACCTGTTCTTCAAGGAGAAGCGTTACGACCTCGCGCGTGTCGGTCGCTACAAGATCAACAAGAAGCTCGGCCTGCACCCGGGTGAGGCCATCGACGGGTCCGTGCTGACCCGCGAGGACATCGTCTCGACCATCGAGTACCTGGTGCGCCTGCACGCCGGCGACCGGACGATGACCGCCCCCGGCGGTGTCGAGGTCCCGGTCGATGTGGACGATATCGACCACTTCGGCAACCGGCGTCTCCGTACCGTGGGCGAACTCATCCAGAACCAGATCCGGGTCGGCCTGTCCCGGATGGAGCGCGTGGTCCGCGAGCGGATGACCACCCAGGACGTCGAGGCCATCACGCCGCAGACCCTGATCAACATCCGCCCCGTCGTGGCCGCGATCAAGGAGTTCTTCGGAACCTCCCAGCTCTCGCAGTTCATGGACCAGAACAACCCGCTCTCGGGTCTGACCCACAAGCGCCGCCTCTCGGCGCTGGGCCCCGGCGGTCTGTCCCGTGAGCGCGCGGGCCTCGAGGTCCGCGACGTGCACCCCTCGCACTACGGCCGCATGTGTCCGATCGAGACCCCGGAAGGCCCGAACATCGGCCTGATCGGTTCGCTGTCGGTGTACGCGCGGGTCAATCCGTTCGGTTTCATCGAGACGCCGTACCGCAAGGTGGAGAACGGCCGCGTCACCGACGAGGTCAAGTACCTGACGGCCGACGAAGAGGACCGGCACGTCCGGGCCCAGGCCAACTCCGCGGTCGACGCCGACGGCAATTTCATCGAGGACCGGGTGCTGTGCCGCCGCGGTAATGAGGAAATGGAATTCGTCGACGCCACCGAGGTCGACTACATGGATGTGTCGCCGCGGCAGATGGTGTCGGTCGCCACGGCGATGATTCCCTTCCTCGAGCATGATGACGCCAACCGTGCCTTGATGGGTGCGAATATGCAGCGTCAGGCGGTGCCGTTGATCCGTTCCGAGGCG
>NZ_JOAJ01000018.1 GCF_000720425.1 Nocardia rhamnosiphila NBRC 108938
GGTTCGGGTTCGGGCAGCGGTTCGGGTTCGGGTTCGGGCAGCGGCAGCGGTTCGGGCTCTGGCAGTGGTTCGGGTTCGGGCAGCGGTTCGGGTTCGGGTTCGGGCAGCGGCAGCGGTTCGGGCTCTGGCAGTGGTTCGGGTTCGGGCAGCGGCTCAGGTTCGGGTTCGGGCAGCGGCAGCGGTTCGGGCTCTGGCAGCGGTTCGGGTTCCGGCAGCGGTTCGGGTTCCGGCAGCGGTTCGGGCTCTGGCAGCGGTTCGGGTTCCGGTAGCGGCAGCGGCAGCGGTAGCGGTTCGGGCAGCGGTAGCGGTTCGGGCAGTGGTAGGGGTTCGGGTTCGGGCAGCGGTTCGGGTTCCGGCTCGGGTAAGAGCAAGTGGAAGTGGGCGGCCGGTGGTGCCGTCGCGGCTGCTGGTGCTGCTTATGCATTTAGCCAGTTCGGCTCCGAAGGCGACGTTCCCGAGGTCGAGGCAAATCCCGAACAGCCGCCCGCCGACGTTCCTGGAGCCAAGGAGACGACTCCGCCGGGAACGACTCCGCCGGGAGTTACGCCTCCAGGGACGACTCCGCCGGGAACGACTCCGCCGGGGGTTACGCCTCCGGGGACGACTCCGCCGGGAACGACTCCGCCGGGAGTTACGCCTCCAGGGACGACTCCGCCGGGGGTTACGCCTCCAGGGGTTACGCCTCCGGGAACGACTCCTCCCGGCTCCGATGACGACTCCGATTCGGGTTTGTTCGGACCGGACGGCCTCGGATCGGGTGAACTCTCGGCAGACGAACTCGGTTCGGGCGACAGCAAATCGGGCGGCACCGGTACCGGTGGCGGCACCGGCGGTGGCACTGGTGGCGGCACCGGCGGTGGCACTGGTGGCGGCACCGGCGGTGGCACTGGTGGTGGCACTGGTGGTGGTGGCACCGGTGGCGGCATGGGTGGCCTCGAGAGCTTGATCCCTCTCATGGGCTTGATGGGGTCTGGTCTCCTCGGAGACCAAGGCGACAGTGGTGACGAGGACGACGAATCCGATGAGGACGAGTCCGATGAACCACCGGCTTCCGCCCCTGCCCCCAACCCGGGGCCGGTTGTTCCTCCGGGTGAAGGCCAGCCTCCGGGCGAGGGCCAGCCTCCGAGCGAAGGCCAGCCGCCCGGGGAGGGTGAGCCGCCCGCCGAGGGTGAGCCTCCAGCGGAAGGTCAGCCGCCTGGGGAAGGTGAGCCTCCGGCGGAGGGCGCGCCTCCGGGTGAGGGCCAGCCGCCTGGGGAAGGTCAGCCGCCGGGCGGGGGCCAGCCTCCCGCGAACGGCCGGCCTCCGGCGAACGGTGAGCCCCCCGCGGAAGGTGAGCCGCCGACCGAGGGCGAAGCTGCCGCGGAAGGTGAATCGCCCGAGGACGAGCCCGGCACCAGCTCGGGGCAAGGGCTGTAGGAGAAGCCCTGTGCCGCATCCGCTTTCGGCACTTGTCGGTGCGTATCGACTCGCTGCTCGTCACGTCATGAGCGCGGAGATCGGCGGAACGACTGTTGCCGCCGGGTGTCCGGAGCAGGGCGGGCGGGCGGCGCCACCGGAAGTAGGCCGGTGGCGCCGCCGGGCGGTCGGTCGGCGGCCGACCCGGTGTTGCGATAGCGCCCTGCGGCGGCTGTTTCGCCGGAGGTGCCGGCAGCGCGGTCTACCGGCACGCGTTAGGCGTCGACCGCTGAAACGGCAGTCGTCGGGCGCAGGGCCGGTCGGGAGTTCCTTGCGACGCAAGCGATCTCCGGCCGGAAGCGATGGGATCTCGATGCACCGGTGCTTGTTGCGGTGGGTCGCCCCACGGGTTCGTCATGGCGTCGTGGTGAATGATTCGTTCGTCGGCTTATGGCTGCGGTGGCGCTGTTCGACAGTCATCGAGAGTTGGATCAGCGGTGACGCCGGCGAACGTCGCCGCCGGACCCGAGTTGCCGCATGGACCTCGCCGTGGCATCGGTCGGTGCGCCCGATACCGGCCGGCGATTTCTCTTGTCACCGCGATCTTCGGACTCGGGCAGATAGGGATTCGACCATCGCTCGCCTGCGTATCGCGACGAAAAGGTGCGCGGGCTTCGCAGCCGCTCCCGGTGGACCGGTCAGCGGCGGCGTCCGGGGCAGGGCGCGGCTTTGGCGGACTTCGCCTGATCGACCTCGTCGTCGGTGAGCGCGCGGACCGGGAGTTCCTGGCGGGCCACATTGTCGGCGCGAATCCCGTTGAGCGTGATGGCCATATAGCGCCGCCAGATCTCGGGGTTGATGGGTTTGGCGAATTCGGCCAGGCCGTCGACCATATGGATCATCGCGAAAAGGTCCGACGGTTCGATATCGGGCTGTAGTACGCCGGCGTCGCGGGCCCGGTCGACGATCGCGGCCACGGCGGGTTTGATCCGGTCGCGCAGGCCGTGGAAACGTTCGGTGTCGAGGTCGAGTTCGAGGATGACCTCGCTGAATCCGCGGTTGACGGCCAGATGCCGGCAGGCGTATTCGACGAACTGGACCAGGCCGAGCCAGGGGTCGGGGTCACGTAGGCCGGCCTCGGCGTGGTCGGCGAACGCACCGAGGTTGTGTTCGAAGACCTCGGCGATGAGTTCCTTCTTGTTGGCGAAGCGGCGGTAGACCGTTCCCACGCCCACACCCGCGCGCTCGGCGACATCGTCGAGGGTGATCTCCAATCCGCGATCGGCGAACAGTTCACGGGCCGCCTCGACGATGCGTTGCTGATTGCGTGCGGCGTCGGCGCGCAGACGCCGGGGTGCGCGCAGGGTCGTGGCGTGTTTCACACCGTCAGTCTATCAACGCCGGGATTAAGCGGAGGCGCCTTCTCCGTTATTGTGTTAGCGTTCATATAAGCGGAGATACCTTCTCCGTTTTCTGATCTTCTCATCAATCCAACCTTCTCCCAAGGGGCGAGATGACTACCACGATCGATCGCGGTCCATCCGCACAGGAAATACCGTCGGGAAAGCGCGGTTCGCACGCGCTGCGGTGGTGGGTTCTCGCCGTGCTCGGCGTCGCCCAGCTCATGGTCGTCCTCGATGCGACCGTGGTGAATATCGCACTTCCCGAAGCCCAGCGTGACCTGGGGTTCGACGATGCGAGCAGGCAGTGGGTGATCACCGGCTACGCCCTCGCGTTCGGCAGCCTGCTGCTGCTCGGTGGTCGCCTCAGCGACCTGTTCGGGCGGCGTAACACCTTCATCGTCGGCCTCATCGGCTTCTCGGTGGCCTCCGCCGTCGGCGGCGCGGCCACCAACTTCGAAATGCTGGTGGCGGCCCGGGTCGGCCAGGGTGTATTCGGCGCGCTGCTCGCACCGGCCGCGCTGTCGCTGCTCACCGTGACCTTCACCGAGCCGTCGGAACGGGCCAAGGCGTTCGGAATCTTCGGCGCGGTCGCCGGCACCGGCGGCGCCATCGGCCTGCTGCTCGGCGGTGCCCTCACCGAATGGGCCTCGTGGCGCTGGGTGATGTTCGTGAACCTGGCGTTCGCGGCGGTCGCGCTGGTCGGCGCGGTACTGCTGCTGGCCCGCCATGCCGGTGGGTCGCGGCCCAAGCTTGATATCCCGGGTACCGCCGCGGTCACCGCCGCGTTGTTCAGCGTTGTCTACGGTTTCTCCCACGCCGAAAGCGACGGCTGGACGAACCCGGTCACTGTGGCGTTCCTCATCGGCGGCGCGGCGCTGCTGGCGGTGTTCGTCTGGCTGGAGACCCGGGTGGCCCATCCGCTGCTGCCGCTGCGCATCGTGCTGGACCGCACCCGTGGCGGCGCCTACCTCGCGGTGTTCGTCATGGGCATCGGCATGTTCGCGATCTTCCTGTTCTTGACCTACTACATGCAGCTGACGCTGGGTTACTCGCCGATCATGACCGGTGTGGCGTTCCTGCCGATGGTCGCCGCCATGGTCGCCTCCTCGACCACGACACCGTCGCTGCTGCTGCCCAAACTCGGGCCCAAGGTGGTCGTCAGCGGCGGGTTCGCGATCGCCGCGCTCGGCATGGCCTGGCTGACCCGTATCGGGCTGGACACCGGGTACGCCACCCATATCCTGCCGGGACTGATCCTGCTCGGGCTGGGTCTCGGTGGCGCGATGTCGACCGCGTTCCAGAGCGCGACCTCGGGTGTGCGCCACGACGATGCCGGGGTGGCGTCCGCGATGATCAACACCAGCCAGCAGGTCGGCGGATCGATCGGTACGGCACTGCTGAGCACCATCGCGGCCTCGGCCTCCAGCGATTATCTGGCGGCCCGGACCCCGGACCGGCTCACCGTCGCGCAATCGGCCATCGAGAGTTACACCACCAGCTTCACCTGGGCCGCGGGCGTGTTCGTCCTCGGCGCGGTGGTGCTCGCGGTGCTGATGCCGAGCACGCTCCCGGTACCGGCCGAAGGCGAACCGGTACTCGCGCACTGATATCCCGCGACAGAACCGCCCGCCTCCGCGATATGCGGAGGCGGGCGGTGTTGTATGGACCGACCGGCGGCGTTATCCCGTGATCAGCCGGCCGGACGGGTTGCCCGGCGAGGCCGGCGCTGGGCGCGCGCGGGATCGCTGTGCGGGGTGCGCGCGCCGTTCGTCCGAGCCGAACCGCCGGACTGTCCGGCGCCCTGCTCCGGCTGCCGCCGGGTCGGCGCGGCGGACTGCCGGGCGCTGTGACCCGCCGCGGTGGCCCGGGCCCCGGACCGTCCCGCGGCATTTCCCCGCCGCCCGGCGGATCCGCGCGCACCCGCGTGTTCGGCGGCGCCGGAGCGTTCACCCTGCCGCGACCGTTTCGCGGTGTTCTCCGCGCGGCCGCGCTCCCCACCCCGCGGGGTGGTCGTATCGCGCGCATCGGAGCGCACCCCTTCGGCATGCCCACCGGTGCCCCGGCGGCCGCGCGATCCGCGCCGGCCGTTGCGGGATCCGCCGGTGGCCCCGCGCGGGGTGGCCGGCTCCGCCGCGGCGGGTGCCGGATGGGCGGCGACGGGTTCGATGAGACCCGAGCCGTCCGACAGGTCGGCGATGATCGGGGAATCGACGGTCACCGGGCGGGGGCGCGCCTCGATCCCGGCCTTGCGCAGCAGTGCCGCCACATCCTTGCGCTGCTCGGGCAGTACCAGCGTCACCACCGTGCCCTCGGTGCCCGCGCGGGCCGTGCGGCCGGACCGGTGCAGATATGCCTTGTGTTCGGCGGGCGGATCGACGTGCACCACCAGTTCGAGATCGTCGACGTGGATACCGCGTGCGGCGATATCCGTCGCGACCATGACCTTGGCGGTACCCGCGGCGAAGGCGGCGAGGTTGCGGTCACGCGCCGGCTGGGAGAGGTTGCCGTGCAGGTCGACGGCGGCGATACCCGCGCGGCTGAGTTCCCCGGCGAGCCGGCGGGCGTGATGTTTGGTGCGCATGAACAGGATGCGGCGACCACTGCCCGCGGCGAGCGCGCGCACGAGTTCCTTCTTCGCCGCCGCCCCTTCGACCTCGAAGATGTGATGGGTCATCTTCGGCGGCGGTGCGGCGGCCTCGTCGACCGAATGCGAGATCGGCGCATGCATGAACCGGTCGACCAGTTTCCCGACGCCGTTGTCCAACGTCGCCGAGAACAGCAGGCGCTGGCCGTCGCGCGGTGTGGCCGTGAGGATCCGGATCACGCCGGGCAGGAAGCCGAGGTCGGCCATATGGTCGGCTTCGTCGAGCACCGTGATACGCACGGCGTCCAGCGACAGCGCACGCTGCTGCATCAGATCCTCGAGCCGGCCGGGGCAGGCGACGACGATATCGACTCCCTGTTTCAGGGCTTTGATCTGGCGGTTCACCGGCACGCCGCCGAAAACGGTGGTCACCCGCAGACCGCACACCTCCGCCAGCGGGGCGACGGTCGCGGCGATCTGGGTGGCGAGTTCCCGGGTGGGCGCCAGGATCAGCCCCGTGGGCCGGCCCGGGGTGCGCGGCGCGCCGGCGAGCAGCGCGACCACCGGGATGCCGAACGCCAGCGTCTTACCGCTGCCGGTCTTCCCACGGCCGAGGACATCGCGACCGGCGAGGGTGTCGGGCAGGGAGGCGTTCTGGATCGGGAAGGGTTCGGTGATACCGCTGTCCGCGAGTTTCGCGACGATATCGGCCGGAACGCCGAGGTCGGTGAACGTCTGCGCGGCAGCAGTGTTGGCAAGCATGAAGGTATGAGCGCCTTTCGGCATCGGAGGTGATACCGCGACGTCCGTTCGGACCGTCTGTCCGCGCCTACTCGAGGTGGCGGTGTCGCGGGTCCCGACGCGAAAGGGCTGGTGATCCGCGACGGAGAGTACATGTGTGCGCATCGGGCGCGGGTACTGAAGCGATCCTACCGTACCGCCCGTTTCGTTCCGGACCGGTGATCGACGGCACGGTGTGACGCATCTCCACCCGGCGCCGCGGGTGCATGTCACCCGGTGCGGCGGATTGCCGCGAGCACCGTGTCCACCGAGTGGCCGGCCAGTTCATCGGAGAGCGGCAGATGTCGGAACAGTGCCCGGAAGTAGATCGGCGCGGCGACCGCGTCGAGTACGAAATCGATATCGGTGCCCGGGTCGATCTCGCCGCGGTCGATCGCGGCGCGCAGGGCGCGGGCCGTGGTCTCGCGGCGCGGGCCGAACACGGTGGACCACAGCTGTTCGCGCAGTTCCGGATCGGCGGCGAGGTCGGCGACCAGGGCGGGTAACACGCGGCCCAGCGAGGTATCGCGCAGGGCGGTCACCAATTCCCGCATGGAGTGGGTCAGATCGGCGCGGAGCTCGCCGGTGTCCGGGGTCGGTTCGAGTCCGAGCAGATCGGCCACCACCGCGGCCACCAGATGTCGTTTGGACGGCCAGCGCCGATAGATCGCCGGGCGATGGATACCGGCGCTCGCGGCGACCTGGCCGATGGTGAGGCCCGCGTACCCCTTGGCGTCGAGCAGGGTTCGCGCGGCCGCCAGGACGGCGATGTCGATTCGTTCGTCGCGGGTGCGTCCCGGCATCAGAACACCGGCCGGGGGACGAGTACGACCTGCCAGCCGTCCGGGTCCGGGAACGCCAGGGCTCCGTGGGCGGCCCAGTAGGGGTTCTCGGTGGGGACCGGTTCGGCGCCGAATTCGCCGAGTCGTCGGACTGTCTCGAACATCCGCGCCTCCGATTGGAAGTACAGCACCAGCAAATTCTCGTTGCTCGGCGCGTCACCGGGGCTGCCGTCGGTGTGGGTGGTGAATTCGAGGTGGTAGCCGGTGCCGGGGAGGCCGAGCATCACCCCGTCGTAGCCGGCGTGATTCGCGAACCGGTAGAGCTCGCGCAGGCCGATCCCTTCGACGTAGAAGCGGATCACCTCATCGAGCCGGTCGGTGGGGCGGGCGAATCTGACCTGGGCCACTCCCAGGTTGCCGGGCCAGGCGTCGTCAGCGGCGGTCATGAGGATAACAGTACAGTACGTACCGTATCGTATTGCGGTCCAGTGGTCCGCCGGTTTCGGGCGTGGGGTGTGTGGCCGCGCGGTTCATCGGTCCGGACCGATGAAAAATCATAGTTCGCCGCTATTTTCGGAATCCCATGGTCGAGCACCGGAAATTCGAATCGCGCACCGGCGGGCAGAACAATCCGCCGCGGCGCTCCAATTCCATCACCCCGCCCGGCGTGGTATATCTCTGCTGCGGCGCCCGGCCGGGCTCCGTCGAGTTACGTCGAAGAAGAGTGTGCGCGTGTCCAATCCAACCGAACCCACTCGCGGGCCGAACCCGCGCTCCCATTCGCCGGCGACCGGCACCGCGGCCCCCAAGAGTGCCCGGGACGCCGAACGCGGGGTAATGCTCGTCTCGGGGGCGGGTATCGCGCTGGCCGTCGTCGGATTGGTGGTCACCCTCCTCGTCGGGTCCGGTTCCACGGACGCGGAAGCCGATAGCGCACAGGCGATTACGACGAGCGAGAGTGCGGCACCGCCCACGGCGCCGGCACCGGCTCCCGCGCCGCTGCCCAAGCGGTACCTGGCCGATATGTCGCCCACCACCGGGACCGCGTATACCGGCACGATATCGGTCAACGGCGTCTCCTACCCGCATTCGATCTATCAGCAGTTCAGCGGCTGCGATACCGAGGTGGGCCACACCTACACCCTGAATCGGGAATGGTCGCGGTTCAGCTCGACTATCGGTATCGCCGACGGCGGCAATTCCCAATCGGTGCTCCAGTTCGAGGTGATCGCCGACGGAAAATCGATCTATTCCTCCGGCAACGTTCCGGTGGGGCAATCGCCGACGGTGGATGTGCCGGTCGCGGGTGTCCAGAACCTCACGATCAGTTTCCTGTTCGTCGGCGGGAATATGGAGAGCTGCAGTCAGGCGGGTAACGGCGTGTGGGGTGACGCGGGGCTCACGAAGTAGGCGACCCGGGTGGCCCGCTCGGTGCCCGGGTCATCGCAGCCCGGCGGCCGGGCGGCTGCCGTCCGGACCCCGGTATGGGGAAGCCGGGCCGGGCGCCGACGGTCGCGGGCGGGAATCGGACAGTTCGTTTCGGCGACCGGCGCTGCGAAACCTGCCTACGATGCGGTGGTCCCCATCGCACCGGGCCCCGGTCGGGCCCATATCGCAGCCGGAGGACCGAGTTGTTGCGCCGGGTTCTCGCCGAGATGCACAGGCCGCGCATGCGGCCGTAGTCGGTTTCGGGCGTGCCTCCGAGCAACCCCTTCGGAAGACGAGTGATGCTCTCGATCTGGCGGCCGACACGCTGGAAGGCAGCGCACGCGGGATCCCGGGCGGTGGACCCGGACGGCAGGATGACGGTCTGGAGGGGGCGCCCGGCCGGGGCTCGCCGGAATCCACCCCGGGAACCGCGGACCCGGCCCTGATCGTCGCCGATGAACTGCATCGGATCCATCTGTCGGGGGCCCGGGCGATGTGGACCAACTTCCTGCCCCGGTTCATTTCCAACCGGAAGTTCGAGCAGTGGATCACCGCGCGGACCGAGGGTCCGCTGCCGCGGCTCGACGCCGGGTCCGGTTGGAATTGCTGGGAGATGATCCTGTGGGTGGCGGCGGACAAGGGCGTGCTGACGCATGCGCAGATCCGGAAACAGTACGCGTCGATCCTGGGCCGGAGGGCCCAGCGGAATCGGCAGCAGGGGTTCCTACCGCAGGAGTTTCCGAAGCAGATGCGGAAGACGATGCTGCCGCACGGAACGCAGGACCTCGACATGAGCGACCCCGACGGCCCACGGCCCGGACGCAGCGATCTGCTCGTCTGGCACGGGCTGGGTGAAGGCAACGCTCAGCGGGACCCGGAGGTGTACTCGTTCTGGCCGCCGCCCACCGGGCCGCTGGTGCCCGGGACGGTGACAGACGCGGTACAGATCACCACCGTCAACGCGTTGACGCCTTATGCCGACGGCCAGGGCATTCCCGCACAACCGATCCGGTACGGGCGAGGTCCCTGGTAGCCGCGGAAGGGTGCGGCCCGGTCAGCGCGGGGAGTAGGTCTTGCAGTGGGCCGTGTGGTCGGTGCTGCCCGGGCCGACCCGGATTTCGCCGGCGGTGCATTCGAGGTCGGTGTTGTGGGCGCAGTCGGTGCGCTGGCAGGCGCCGACCATGCTGGTGACGGTGTCGAGGCCGCCCTTGGTCGCCAGCGGTATGAAGGTGCCGCAGTCGGCGCTGCCGTTGTGCCCGGTGACGTTGATCGCGTACGCGTGGCATCCGTCGTGGTTGTACGAGCAGCTGTTCACTGTGCATTCGCTGACATGCGGCATTTCCATGGTGGTCATATGCTGCGTCCTCCGGAAGTGTTCGGGAGCCTTGCTCATGCGGATGTCGCCGTAGACCGTTTGTTGTGGGCCGAAGTCCTCATTATCGCGCTCTTTGCGCGGTTCGTGCGGTGCATTCGGGGGCGGCGGCAGAACGTAGCGAAATGGTTGCCGAAGGGGATGCGCCCTGTTGCCGGACGATTATGTGAACGGCATTTACTAAAACCTGTTCACAAAATGGGTGTGGTGTGGTTCACTCCTCGGGAGAGGGTTCCTGCGAGGGGATGCGATACGTCCGCCGTCGCTGCGGCCTCCGCGAACCCCATGTATCAGCTTCATAAGGAGACACAGTGATGCGATACCTCCGCCTTCGCTGCGGCCTCCGCGAACCGCATGTATCAGCTTCATAAGGAGGCACAGTGACTACTGGTCTGTCCCATGACTTCGATTTCACCGATCCCGACCTCTTGGCGGCGCGGCTGCCCATCGAGGAATGGGCCGAACTGCGCCGGACCGCGCCCGTGTGGTGGGTCGATCAGCCGAACGGGGTGAGCGGGTTCGACGACGGCGGCTACTGGGTGGTCAGCAAACTCGAACACATCAAGGAGATCTCGAAGAACTCCGAGGTCTTCTCCACTCACGCCAATACCGCGGTGATCCGCTTCAACGGCGATATCGCCCGCGAGGAGATCGATATCCAGCGCGCGATGCTGGTCAACACCGACCCGCCCGAGCACGACAAACTGCGCCGCATCATCTCCCGCGGCTTCACCCCGCGCGCCGTGCAGAGCCTGCGCGACGCCCTGCACGAGCGGGCCGAACGGATCGTGCACGAGGCCAAGCGGACCGGTGGCGGCGACTTCGTCCAGCAGGTCGCGTGTGAGCTGCCGCTCCAGGCCATCGCCGAACTGCTCGGGGTACCGCAGGAGGACCGGGGCAAGCTGTTCGAGTGGTCGAACCAGATGATGGGCTATGACGACCCCGAATACGCCGACAGCTACAAGATGGCCAATGCGCAGGTGATGGGGTACGCCTGGAACCTGGCCGAAGAACGCCGCGGCTGCCCGGCCGACGACATCATCAGCCAGCTGCTCAGCGCCGATATCGACGGCGAGGCGCTCAGTTCGGAGGAATTCGCCTGGTTCGTCATCCTGCTGGCGGTGGCCGGTAACGAAACCACCCGTAATGCCACCACCCACGGTATGAAGGCTTTCGTGGACAATCCGGAACAGTGGGAGCTGTACCGGGCCGAGCGTCCGCGCACCGCACCCGACGAGATCGTGCGCTGGGCCACCCCGGTCATCGCGTTCCAGCGGACCACTCTGCAGGACACGGAGATCGGCGGGCAGGCCATCGCCAAGGGGCAGCGGGTGGGCCTGTTCTACGCGTCGGCCAACTTCGACGAGGACCACTTCACCAAGCCGTTCGAATTCGATGTCACCCGCAACCCGAACCCGCACGTCGGCTTCGGCGGCACCGGTACCCACTACTGCGTCGGCGCCAACCTGGCCCGCCTGCAACTGGACCTGATCTTCAACGCCATCGCCGACGTGATGCCGAACCTGCGTCAGGTCGCCGAACCCGTTCGGCTACGGTCGGGTTGGCTGAACGGAATCAAGAACTGGCAGGTCGCATACGAATGACACAACCCGCCCGGCGGGGCCGGATGCCCGCGGTCAGTGACGCGGACATCCGGCGCGTGGCTGTGGAGCTACTGGTCACACAGGGAGCGGAGGCGCTGACCCTGCGTGCCATCGCGCGGGAACTCGGGATCACCGCGCCCGCCCTCTACCGCTACTACCCGTCCCGCGAGGAGCTGCTGGTCGCGTTACGGCGCGATATCTGTATCAGGCTGGCCGAGGACCTCGGGGCGCAGGTGGCCGAACTACCGGACGACGGGGTGGTCCGGTTGTTCGCCATCTGCCGGGCGTTCCGGCGCTGGGCGCTCGCCCACCGCAACGAATTCACCCTGGTGTTCGCCTCGCCGGCGGCCGGTGGCCCGGGTACCGTGCGGCGGTTCGACGAAGCGTTCGGACTCGTGTTCCTGGAGGCCGCGGGCAAGTTGCTCGCGGCCTACGACCTGGCGACTCCGCCGACCGAATCGATTCCCGAGGCGCTGCGTACCGATCTGATCGCGTTCCAGAACGAGCTGCTGGGGCTGCTCGCCGGATCGGAGCAGAAGTTCCCGGCCGAGAAATTCGACCTCGGGGTGGCGTATCTGATGATGACGGTCTGGGTCCGGCTCTACGGCCACGTCACGCTGGAAGTGTTCGGCAATTACCCGATGCCGGTGAGCGACCCGGATGTGCTGTTCGACGCGGTACTCACCGACCTCGCCGCCGGGATGGGGCTCACCACCGGCGAGGCGGGATAGGCCGGTGCGCCCGGTCAGGCCATTTCCGGGACCCGCAGATGGGCGAGTGCCAGTTCGAACTCCCGCACATCGAGAGCTTCGACACCGGTCCGCCGGGCCGCGTCGACCCGCAGCGCCGCCGACTGCTCACGGCCGGTTCGCATCGCCGCGGCGCTGTCGTAACTGGTGCACGAGACGGCGCGGCCGGACTTCCGGTTGACCATCAGACTCGCGCTGCAGAAGCCCTCCAGGTCCTCCATGGCGGGCAAGGTATCGGATTTGTAGATCTCGACGGCCGAATCGAGGCGGCTCGGATCGGTTTTCACCCAGGTCGCGCGCACGCATGCGCCCTCGTCCGCGTGATGCGCCCGATGCAGACCCGCGATCTCCCATTCCTCGACCTGGGCGCTGCCGACGAATATCGCGAGGGCGCGGTCACGAATCGGACCGACCTGGTCCCGGCTGCGGTGCATCGCGTCCTCGGACTCCCACGCACTGGTGGCGATACAGTGCCCGTTGTCCCGGTCGACCAGCAGCGACAGCCCGATACACCCGGGGATTTCCCGTAAGGCGGGCAGCACGACATCGCGCATATGCGAGATACCGGCGTCGATAGCGGAGGGTTGCGCCTGAATAGTGGTGGATCGCGCGAACACGAGCGACCCCCTCTCTGCTCGAGGCGGCGCCCCGGTGGCGCCACCGGTGTCCCCAACCCTGCTCTCCCGTCGCCGCGGTGGCAAGAGGGTGGCCCCTCGCCACCGCGCACCGTGCCGCGGGCGATCGGGCTTTCGCGCGGACGCCGCCCGGCTACACTGATCACCCGTATCACCTGTGCGGCGCTGCGCGTGTGCGCGCCGAACTGCTCGAATTCGTGAAAGACCGAACGAGACGGGACAGGGACCGATGACCATCATTCGCATGCTGCGTACCGCTCTGCTGAGCCTGATCCTCGCCCTCGTCACGACGGCCGCCGTCGCGCTGCCCGCCTGGGCCGCGCCGCGGCCCACCGTGGTCCTGGTGCACGGTGCGTTCGCCGACCCGACCAGTTGGAACGGGGTCGCCGCGCGACTGCGCGGGCAGGGTTACGAGGTGCTGACTCCGGTGAACCCGCTGCGCGGCCCGGCGTACGATTCCGCCGCCGTCCAGCACACCCTCGACACCGTCGACGGGCCCATCGTGCTGGTCGGACACTCCTACGGCGGGACCGTGATCAGCAATGTGCACGACCCCGATGTCGTCTCCATGGTCTACGTCGCGGCCTTCGCACCCACTCAGGGTGAATTCGCGCAGCAGGCATTGGACCCGGTGCGGTTCCCGGGTAGTCGGCTGCTGCCCCCGGCACTGCAGGTGAAGGTTGTCGACGATCCGCAGGGCATCGCGGGACGCAATCTCGACGGCTACGTGGCCCCCGAATACTTCCACGATGTCTTCGCGCAGGATGTCGACGACGCCACCGCCGCCGATATGCTCGCCCACCAGCAATCGATCGCCCTGGCCGCCAATCTGGAACCCTCCGGAGGGCCGTCGTGGTCGGGTGAGCGCACCTGGTACCTGGTCTCCGCGCAGGACCGGGTCATCCCGCCGGCCTCGCAGCGTTTCATGGCCGGCCGGATGGGCGCCCAGACCAGCGAACTCGACGCGTCGCATGCCTCGCTGGTCTCGCAGCCGGACCCGGTGACCGCGGCGATCGTGACCGCGGCGGGCTGATCTCCCGGATCGGGCGGTCCGGACAGCGCCGCCCGGTCCGGCGCTCAGACCAGCTGATCCACTACCGTCGGGGCCAGGCCCAGCGCGGTGGTCATACCGATCCCGGAGGTCACCGAGACGACGCGGATACCGGATGCGGGCGCGGCCACGACGAAATCCGTATGTGGCGAATCCGCGTAGATTCCGCGCCAGCGCCGTCGCACCGACAGCTCTCCGGCCGAGAAGAGCCGGGCGCCTTCGCGCAGCACCAGATCCGCGATGCCCTCCTCGTCGAAGGGCAGGTGGGTGCGGGCGTAGTGATGGGTGTCGCCGAGGATCACCGAACCATCGGGACGCTGGGTGAGCATCAGGTTCATCACGGCGTCCAGAGTTTCGGGCGCCCGGTCGGTGATCTCGCGCCGTACCGCGGCGGCGGAGGCGGTGGCGGCCAGACCGCCGTAGCGCAGCATGGAGTAGCCGGTGAGGATCGCCGGTTCGATGCGGATAGCACCGGGCGGCGCCACCTCCAGCATCTGGAGCCGGCAGCGGCGCACGCCGTTCTCTTCGGCGATCACCGGGAAGAGGCGGTCGATATCGTGGCCGGCCGCGTGCACGATCGCGGTCGCGGCCAGATCGCCGCGCGCGGTGTGCACGACACCGTCGGACACGGCGCCCACCTGGGTGTTCCAGACGAATTCGACGCCGAGCGACGCCAGCCGGGCGGCCAGGGCCGGGATCGCGGCGCGGGGATCGACCCGCAGGTCGAGCGGCAGATGGGCGCCGCCGGCGATATCGCTGCCGGGGTCGCCGGCCGGCGGGAAGAGCCGAGCCGTCCCGGCGCGGTCGAGTAGCCGTACCTGCTCGGTGCCGCGCTCGGCCGCGAACTCCTCCAGGACCCCGAGCTCGGCGGCGGTCCGGGCCACCACCACGGTGCCGGCCCGGCTGATCTCGAATCCCGCTTGCTCGGCGAGCCGCAGCCACTGCTCCCGGGCGGTCCAGGCGTAGTCGAGTGCGCGGCCGGTCTGCGGGGTTGTGCAGATATGGCCGAAATTGCGGATCGAGGCGCCGACGGCGCGTGCGTCGCGTTCGACGACCGCCACTCGCATCCCCCGCTCCGCGGCATCGACCGCATGCGCGAGGCCGACGATGCCGGCGCCGACGACGGCGAGGTCGACCGCACGGGTCGGCAGGGCGGGTGATCCGAGGTCGGTGCTGAGAGCCATGGCCGGAATGCTCGCAAGCCGCCGTGGCTACCGACAAGACGGTCGCACAACTTGTATATATAAGTTCACCGGAAGTTTTTGCAGCTACCAGAGGATCATCTCTATCTTTTTGGTCGAAAGGAAACTACTTATTCGATCAACTTGCGGCCGATGATCGGATCGAGGGGACGATGTGGCCAGGAAACGTAGCGCGCAAGCCCGGTCCTTCCGGGCCGGGGCAGCGCATCGAATGTGTCGGTGGTCGACAGTAGGTTCGGATTGTGCAGCTTCGGTACAACTACCGCGTCTATCCGACGCCCGGCCAACAGGTGTCGTTGGCTCGCGCGTTCGGGTGTGCGCGGGTGGTGTACAACGACGCGCTCCGCGCCCGCCGGGACGCGTACGTGTCCGGGGAGAAGATCTCCGACACCGAAGTGCAGCGTCGTGTCGTCACCGAAGCCAAACGCACGCCGGAACGTGCCTGGTTGGGCGAAGTGGCCTCGGTCGCTTTGGTGCAGGCATGTCAGGACGCGCGTACCGCGTATCGGAACTGGTTCGACTCGATATCCGGCAAACGCAAGGGCCGCAGGATCGGAGCGCCTCGGTTCCGGTCCCGCAAGGACAACCGGCAAGCTATCCGCCTCACCCGCAACGGGTTCACGTTGCGGGAAAACGGACGCTTGTACGCGGCGAAGATCGGGGAACTCGAGGTTCGGTGGTCGAGGGAACTGCCCTCGGTGCCGTCGTCGGTCACCCTGATCAAGGACGCGGCCGGACGCTACTTCGTGTCGTTCGTGGTCCAGGTCGACGAGCGGCCGTTGTCGCTTGTCGAGTCCGAGGTGGGTATCGACCTCGGGCTCACCACGTTTGCTGTCCTGTCGAGCGGCAAGATCATCGCCTCGCCGCGATTCCTGCGGCAGGCCGAACGCCGGTTGCGGAAGGCGCAGCAGAGTCTTTCTCGCAAGGAGAAGGGTTCGAAGAATCGCGTCAAGGCCCCTGTGCGGGTGGCGAAGGCTCATGCCAGGGTCGCGGACACGCGGCGGGACTGGGCGCACAAGCATTCCACGGCGATCATTCGCGACAACCAAGCGGTGTTCGTCGAGGACTTGTGCGTGTCGGGTCTTGCTCGGACGCGGTTGGCGAAGTCGGTCCACGATGCCGGGTGGGGCATGTTCACTCGCATGCTGGAAGAGAAAGCCGCCCGGTACGGGCGGACCTTCGCCAAGGTGGATCGCTGGTTCCCCTCCACCCGCATGTGCTCGGTCTGCTGGGTCTTGAGTGGGAAGAAACCCCTGCACGTCCGGAAATGGACATGTACGTGCGGAACCGTTCACGACCGCGATCTCAACGCGGCCGAGAACATACTCGCGGCCGGACGGGCCGAGAGGGTAAACGCCTGCGGAGGGGCGGTAAGTCCCGCCGCTTAGCGGAAGGCTCGCCCCTGTGAAACAGGAACCCACCGGAGAACCGCAAGGTTCGGGAGGAGTCCCGGTCGTTCACGGCCTGGAGGACGTCAAACCGCTGCATGCTCGTGTCTCCGCCACGCTGCGAGATCGGATCTGCCGCGGCGAACTCGTGGCCGGTTCCTCCCTGCCCTCGGAAGCCGAGCTGTGCCAGGAGTTCGGCGCCTCCCGGGGCACGGTGCGCAGTGCCCTCGCGACGCTGCGGCACGAAGGACTCATCGGCGGCGGGCAGGGCCGCCGGCCCGTGGTGCGCGATACCGCGGTCGGGCAGCCCTTCGAAACGCTGCTCTCCTTCACCGCCTGGGCCGAACGGATCGGCCGGACACCCGGCCAGCGCACCGTGGAGATCGCCCGCCGCGGTGCTTCGGCCACCGCGGCGGCGGCCCTGCGGATGGAGGAGGGGGCGCCGGTGATCGAGGTGCTGCGGCTGCGGCTGCTCGACGGTGTGCCGGTGATGGTGGAACGCGCCGCCTTCGTCGAGCACGTCGGGCGGCTGCTGTTCGATTTCGATCCGGATACCGCGTCGATCTACGCCCACCTCGCCGACCGCGGTGTGGATCTGCAATCGGCCCGGCACACCATCGACGCGGTCGGCGCGGACGAGACCGACGCGGCGCTGCTGGGGGTTGCCCCGGGGACCCCGCTGCTCCGGGAACGGCGGCACACCTCGTCCGCGGCCGGAGTCCCGCTCGAATACGGCGAGGACCGCTACCGGCCGGACCGGGTGACCTTCACCATCGACAACGCCCGGCCGGCCGCGGCGGGCGCCGGGCAGGACCTCCGGGTTCGCAAACACGCCGCAGGGTGAGATCACCGCCCGGACGACCGAGTGGAATTACGTTCCGGCGCGGTGGAATATCGGTGCGGGGCATGATGCGGTGTACCGATTGTGCGGCCCGTCCCGGCATCCCAGACTCTCCTTGATCGCATCGAAAAACCCAGGGAGACAGCATGTCCGAGCCAGTCATCCAACTTCCGACACCCGGCGAGTCCATTCTGGAGACGCATGCGCGGATCCTGCGTGCGGGTGAGATCGTCCCCATCGAACTGCCCGGCGGCGTCGGCGCCTTCCTCGCGGTCAGTCACCGAGCCGCGAGCGCTGTACTCGACGACAAGGTTTTCGCCAAGCACCCCTCGAACTGCCCGGCCCTGCGTGACGGCCGGATTCCCGCCGACTGGCCGCTGCGCGCGCTGACCGACGCCGAACACATGCTCAACCAGGACGGCGCCGCGCACCGCCGGCTGCGTCAGACCATCAACAAGGCGTTCACCCCGGCCCGGATCGCGGCGCTGGAGCCACGGATCCAGCAGATCGCCGACGAACTGATCGACAACTTTCCCGATACCGACGAGATCGACCTGATCGCGAATTACACCATCCCGCTGCCCGTCCGGGTGATCTGCGATCTGTTCGGGGTCCCGGTGGACGAACAGCCGCAGCTGAAGAACTGGACACTCACCATCGTCTCGGTCACCAGCACCGGTGAGGAGACGCAGGCGGCGATGGCGGCGATGGGCGGCTACTTCTTCGAACTGCTCGCCCGTAAGCGGGCCGAACCCGGTGACGATCTGACCTCGGCACTGCTGGCGGCCAACGCGGAGAACGAACTGACCGACGAGGAACTGGTCGGGATGCTGTGGCTGGTGATCGTGGCCGGGCACGAGACCACCGTCCATCTGCTCGGCAATACCGTGATCGCGTTGCAGGAACATCCCGAACAGCTCGCGCGGGCACGGGCCGAGGACCGCTGGGCCGATGTGGTGGAGGAGGCGCTGCGCTACTGCTCCTCGGTGGTGGGCGCGCTCATGCGCTATCCCCTCGAAGATACGACCGTCGCCGGCGTCGACATCCCGGCGGGCACCCCGACGCTCTGGCACGGCGGCGTCGGCCGCGATCCGCTGCGCTACCCCGACGCCGAGGTCTTCGATATCGACCACGAACATCGCGACCAGCTCGCGTTCGGCCGCGGCCCGCATTTCTGCCTGGGCGCGCCGCTGGCCCGGCTGGAGAGCCGGATCGCCCTGCGGACGCTGTTCACCCGATACCCGGATCTGGCCCTGGCCGTGCCTCCCGGCGAGGTCGAGTACACCGTGCAGATCAGCACGGTGGGCCCGGAAGCGCTCCCGGTGCGGCCGAAACCCGCTTCCTAGGAACGGTTCGGCGGTTCACGCCCGCGAATCGGTGGCCTCGGCGCGTCTGCTGCGGCGGAACTCCCGCGGCGTCACGCCGAACCGCTCCTTGAACGCGGCCGAGAACCAGGCGGGGGTAAAACCGCAGCGGGCCGCCAGCTCCGCGATGGTCAGGGTGGCGCGTGGGTCGGCCAGGAGTTCGCGTGCCACCCGCAGGGCCTCGTCGCGGCGCAGGTCTCGGAAGGTCGTCCCGGTTTCGTGCAGCACCACCCGCAGCTGCCGGGGCGACCAGCCGAGCGCGTGCGCCACCGCGGGCAGGCGTACATCGGAGCAGCCGATGTGCTCGCGCAGATATCGCCGGATGCCTTCGGCGACCTCCGCGTGATGGGGCTCCTGCGGGCCGGTCTCACCCACGGCCATCATGCACAGCAGTTCGGTGACCCGGTCACAGACCGCGTTGAACTCGCGTTCGCTCAGCCGTGACTGTTCGGCGTGGACGCCGCGGATCATATCGCCGGCGACCCGGCCCAGACCCCGGTTCATATCGAGGACGACGTTCATATGCCCGTGCGACCTGACCCGGGACTCGAACTCGGTACGCGGCACCTGGAACGCGTAGGCCGCCGAATCGGGAATGTGCAGCCGGCACGGCATCTCCAGTCCGGCCACGACCGCGTGACCGCGCGGAACGCGGGTCACCTCGTCGTGGAAGCGAATTGCGAATTCACCGCGATCAGGGATGACGACCCAGAAGAAGTCGTCGCCGGGGAATGTGCGGATATGGCGCTGGGTCCGGTGGCACAGGCGATTCCCGTGCTGGTCCCAGCGCAGCAGGGCATAGGTGACCGACTCCTGGCCGGTGAGTCCGGCGTGCCAGTCCTCGTGGGCGCCGAATTCGTGTGCCATGGGGACGAAGCCGTCGGCGAGCTCGGAAAAGGATTCGGGTCCGCAGGCGGCCACCTGATACCAGCGCATGGTCACCATCCCCTCGATCCGACCCGGCCTGCCCGTACCATCGGCCGACACGATCGGCGTCCTCACCATACTGGTCCCGACCGGTTCCGGAGCGTTCCGGTCACAAGATACGTTCTCGGCCTGCGATTTTCACGTCTACACCGCCGCCATCTGCTGGTGGCGGGCCGCTCGCCCCAGCGGGACCGCATCGTCGATGTCGACAACCGCCTCTGCCGGGTGGCCCGGGATCCGGACCGCACCGCCCGGCGCGCTCACCGCATCGATCGGATCGCGAACGCAGTGGTCGCGAATGTGCGGCCGGCGACGCTCGCGCAAGCGCGGCGTTTTCGCGCCGCGGCCGAATCCTTTTCCACAGCTCACGCCTCTCATATACGTCCCGGCAGACGCCGGGACGGAAGAGGAGGTTGTCGTGATCATCGGTATCGGAATCGCCGGCGGGCTGGTACTGCTCTGTACGTGCATGTTCGTCCTACGGCGCAAACGAGCCGGTCGTGGCTGAGGTGACCTGGCCCGAGGAGCAGTTGATCGCCGCCGCGCAGGGCGGTGATGTCGACGCGATCGCCGCGGTGGTGTCGGCCGCCCACCCGAACATCCAGCGTTTCGCCCGGACTCTCTGCGCCGACGCGGAGGACGCCCAGGACGCGGCGCAGGAGGCCCTGATCATCCTGTACCGGAAGATCGGGATGCTGCGGGCCACGGGCGCGCTGGCGTCGTGGATGTTCCGCATCGTCCGCAACGAATGCCTGCGACGCGCGCGGCGACGGCTGCACGAGTACACGCCGGTGCCGGATGTCGCGGTAACCGCCTCGGCCGAGTACGAGGTACTGCAACGACTGGAAGCGGGCCGGGTAGCGGCCGCGGTCGCCGCCCTGCCTCCTGATCAGCGCCGGGTGCTGATCTTGCGCGATATCCAGGGCTACAGCGGGCGCGTGGCCGCCGAGGTGCTGGGGATCGGCCCGGCAGCGATGAAATCGCGCCTGCACCGAGCCCGCGCCGCGGTTCGGCACGCGCTCTGCGCCACCACGGAGTCGAGTGACGGAGGCCATGATGAGCAGAACCACACCTGACGGTCCGGATTTCGCGAGCGCCTCCCCGGCCGAGCACCTGGTGCGCGGTGTGGTGGGCTTCGGCGCGCTGGTCGGCGCGGTGGCACTGATCCCGGTCGTCGGCCCGCTCTCCCTGGTGCTCCTGCCCGTCGGCCTGATCGCGCTGCGCGGCTGCCCGATGTGCTGGACGATCGGGCTGGTGCAGACCATTTCGCGCGGCCGGCTACAACGCTCCTGCGGGGACGGCGTGTGCACACTGACCGTCGCCGACCGGGAAGGCGCCGCGCGATAGTCGCCGCCGTCCCCGCGGCCACGGCCGGCGCGAACTCCCACGCGGGCGGCCCGCAGCCCGTACGCTGCGGAGACGGCCACCGGGTAGGGCACCGGTGCGGCGACGAGAGTGGATACGGCAATGACGTCGGAGATCGGTTTCCATCCGGACCTGCGCCGCGCGCGCTTCCTGCCACGCACCGTGGTGTCCCCACGCACCCTCCGGGTGATCCGTGCGCTCAGCGACCGGGGCGGGCGGGCGCATCCGGCGAACGGGACGATCGAGCGGGTGGACGCGAATGTGACGGTCCGGGTGTTCCGGCCCGCCGGGGCGTCCGGGCCGCTGCCCGGGCTGCTGTTCGTGCACGGCGGGGGATATGTCATCGGCAACGCGGCCATGGGCGACCGGTTCTGCGCGACCGTGGCCGAACGCGTCGGTGCGGTCGCGGTATCGGTCGAGTACCGGCTGGCGCCCGAACACCCCTATCCGGCGCCGCTCGAGGACTGCTACGCGGGTTTGTGCTGGCTGGCTCGGTTGCCCGAGGTGGATCGGGACCGGATCGCGATCGCGGGGGAGAGCGCGGGCGGCGGTCTGGCCGCCGCGCTGGCGCTGCTGGCCCGCGAACGCGGTGCGGTGCGGCCGGTACTGCAACTGCTGTCGTATCCGATGTTGGACGACCGGACCGCGGCACGTACCGATATCGACGCCCGGTGGCTGCGTATGTGGAGCCGCCGCAGCAACAGTTTCGGCTGGCGGTCCTATCTGGGTGAACTCGGCGCCGAAGCGGTTCCGCCCTTGGCGGCGCCGGCCCGGTACGACGACCTCACCGGGCTCCCGCCCGCCTGGATCGGGGTCGGCACCCACGACCTGTTCTACGCCGAGGATCTCGCCTACGCAGACCGGCTGCGCCGCGCGGGGGTGCCCTGCACCCTGCACGAGGTATGTGGTGCCTACCACGGATTCGACCTGGTCGAGCACGCGGCACCGGTCTCCCGTGACTACCGGGGTGCCCAACTGTCGGCACTGGCGGCAGCGCTGGGCGGATCCGCCCGAGCCGAGTGAGTACGGCCGTTCGTCCAGCTCGCGGTACCGCCCCGCGCCCTCGGTATCCCGTCGGTGCCGGGCATCATGGATCCCCGCCCACGGTCGGGCCACAGTGTGACGGGCTCGAACCGGATATCGGCGCGCGGAACCGGAAGCCGTCGGGGGCAGGCGATTCGGGAAGCCGATCGGCGTGCGGTAGCGCCGGGACACGGTCGTGGGTCCACCGCGCGGGCCGGGAGGGTGGCAGACTGCGGATATGAGCACACCGGATTGGGCTGATGTGGACCGGTACGTGGTGGATCATCTGGCGCGTGACGGCGAGACGAGCGCGACGCTGCGGGCCAACGCGGACGCGGGTCTGCCCGCCATCGACGTCTCCGAGGCCCAGGGCAAATTCCTCTACCTGCTGGCCCGGTCCATCGGGGCCGGGCGGGTACTGGAAATCGGCACACTGGGCGGATTCAGCACACTGTGGCTGGCCCGCGGGGTCGGGGCCGAGGGCCGGGTGACGACGCTGGAATTCGAGGAACGCCACGCCGAGGTCGCCCGGGTGAATCTGGACCGCGCCGGTGTCGGCGACCGCGTCGATATCCGGGTCGGCGCGGCCCTGGACAGTCTGCCCGTGCTCGCCCGGGAACAACCCGAGCCGTTCGACCTCGTGTTCATCGACGCGGACAAGGTCAACAACTCGAATTACGTGCAGTGGGCACTGCGGCTGACCCGGCCGGGCGCGGTGGTCGTCGTCGACAATGTGGTGCGCGGGGGTCGGCTGGCCGACGAGAACGCCACCGACCCCGCGGTGCGGGCGAGCCGGGACCTGGTGCAATTGCTGTCCGACGAACCTCGCCTGGACGCCACCGTGTTGCAGACGGTGGGCGCGAAGGGCTGGGACGGGTTCGCCTTCGCGGTCGTGAACTGAGCGCGAAACAGCGGAGGCACCATCCGCTGTCCACACCCGGCCCGGCTGTGATCTTCGCCGGTAGCTCCCGGGAGGGCAGGCGGGTGCGCGGGCTGCCGGACCGCCGGTCCGAATGGGGTGGCGTCCCGGGCCGCCACTGGGCAGTGTGGTCGGGCTCTCACGAGTCCGGTTCCGGAGACGCGGCGATCCGGCCGTCCTCGATCGCGCGGCGCAGCGCGGCGTGGTCGAGGGCGTTGCGATCGGCGTAGTCCTCGGCGAAATCCGCGACCGCCCCGTCGAAATCGTCATCGGAGCCGAGATATCCGGCGATTCCGAAACGGTCACCGCCGCGAGCGTGGGCCTGGGCCAGTACCCGCGCGCACAGTCGCCCGTAGAGCGCCATGAGATCGGGGGACATGGTCTCGATCACCGCCGAACCCTTGCCGTCGCGGAGCTGGCGGATATAGAAATCGCGGGTCACGCCGTCGGGGTCGGGGCCGGGGTGCGGCTGCCAGCCGAGGAAGATATCGCCGGCCGCCTGCATGAGCCGCTGCCCGCTCACCACCCGCTCGCCCTGGTTCGTGTATTCGGGGCCGGCGAGATAGCGCGCGAGAACCGAGGGCTGTGCCTCCTTGGCCTGCAGGAACAATGGTTCGTCGCCCGGTCCGCGCAGCAGGACGATCCAGGTGCGGGTGCCCACACTGCCCACCCCGACCACCTTGCGCGCCGCGTGCACGTACTCGAACCGGTCGAGCAGGAAACGGCGGTCGGGTTGCAGGGTGCCGCGATAATCGGCCAGGCGCCGCATCAGGGCCCGGTGCACCGTCTCGGCGCCGGCGCCGGAGTAGAGCTCCTCCACCGGGACGATCAGCGGCGGCATGCTCACGATGCGCGGTTGCCCGTCACACGGCGTGGTCAGCTTGGACAGCGCCTGGAAACTGTCGCGACCCCAGGCTTTGTCGATGGTCTTCTGGACGCGTTTACGCATCGACGAATCGAGGACCTCGCGTAACTCGGCCATATCCGTCGCCGCGTCGATATGCGAGTACCAGACGGCCAGTTCACCGCGTCCGGCCTGGTAGCTCATGGTCTCGCGGTACTCGGCCACGCAGGCGCGGGTGATCCGGCGCCGCTGCTTCTTCTTGAAGCCGTTGTCGCGCCCGGCGACCGCGAGACTCGCGGCCAGTCTCTTCACATCCCATTCGAAGGGGCCGGGATAGGTTTCGTCGAAATCGTTGACGTCGAAAGCGAGCCGGCGCTCCGGGGTGGCGTAGAGGCCGAAGTTGCTCAGGTGGGCGTCCCCGCACAACTGGGTGTGCAGACCGGTGTCGGGCGAACGGGACAGATCGTCGGCCATCACCAGCGCCGCGCCCCGGAAGAAGGAGAACTCGGAGACCGCCATCCGGCCGTAGCGGACCGGGACCAGTTCGGGCACCCGCGTCGGCGTCTGCGATTCGAGGAGGGCCAGCGGGTCACGATCGGCGGCCGCCACGGCGGCGACCGCGGCGAACGGGACGTGCTCGCGCTGCCGGACGCCGTGTTCGATGCGCTCCGCGCGGGACGCGGTAGCGGGCCGGACTCGATCGGCGTGGGGTTCGCCCATAGGCGCACTGTAGGACGGGCGCGTCCGGTCTGTCGTCATCCGATCCGGGTGAGGGAGCCGGTGGGAACGGCCCGCTTCGGATCACCGTGCGTGCAACTCTGCGTGCGGTCTCGGCCGGTGGCCAGCGTTCTGCTCGGCGCGTGATGAAGAGGTGGCGGCGATGGCGGACGGCAGCGCGGGGTCGGTCCTGCGGGCGGTACTGGAGCTGGGGCCGGCGGCGCGCAGTGCGATCGCCCGGCATGCCGCGATCTCGCCCGCGACCCTCACCTGGCAGGCGCGTGCGCTGATCGCCATCGGCTGGCCACCGCCGCGGACTCGGATCTGATCGTCGTACTCGGCGACGGCCGGCTGCTGGAGGTCGGGACGCACACCGAGCTGCTCGCCCGCGACGACGGGGCCTATCGCGCCCTGTGGGCGGCCTATGTGGGGCAGAGCGCGCAGGATTCGGCTCCCGTGCGCTGATCGCCCGCCGCCCGGTTCGAGGCGGCCGGACCGGGCGGCGGGTCCGTGGACCCGCCTCGCTGCCGCTGCCGCTGCCGCTGCCGCTGCCGCTGCTGCTGCTGCCGGATCGAGTCCGCGCAGTCCACTACGTGGTGTTCGCGGCGCGAATCACGAAGGAACCTCGGTGGCGATGGTGCCGTCCACGACCTCGGCCAGCATCCGGCCCCATTCCGGATAGGTGCGCACCTTCTGCAGGTGCAGGTCTTCGATCTTCGCGGTCAGGTCGGGGTCGGGGTCATCGGAGAAGCGGACCGCGGACAGGCGGGCGAAATACGGCAGGATATCCGGATCGCCGGCAAGGTGCACCGGGTCGTGCAGGTACCGCTCGAGCGCGGCGAGGTCGGCGACCGCGGCGCTGTAGGCGTGGGTGAAACCGTCGCGCGGGTCACCGATATCGCGGCCGACCACGCCGAATTCCACCGATTCGACGCGCGCGGTCCGGCGCATCCGCTCCAGTACCCCGGCCTGTTCGTCCGGTGAGACACCGTCTTTGAAGCTGAACCGCAGGATGTTGACTATCACTGAATACCTCCGAAATTGAACCAGTGGGATCAGAGTAACGGTCGTGTGGGTATTGTCAACGGTATGGATTTTTGAACCGGCAGGTTCAATCATGTGGGACGGGCGTTACCATGGGAGCGTGCGTGCGCGAGTGGAGGACGGCCCGGTCTCCGGCCGGATCGATAAGCGGCGGGCGATTCTCGACGCGGCCTTCGCCGTATTCGCCCGGCTGGGTTACGAAAAGGCCTGCGTCCGGGAGATCGCCGACGAAGCCGGGGTGGCCAAACCGACCGTCTACAACCACATGACCGATAAGGAGAGCCTGCTGCGGGAGGCGCTCGTCACGGCGGCCGACCGGGTGGGCGCCGACTGCCTGGCCGCCGTGGAACGCCTGCGCAATCCGGGCGCCGACCTCACCGCGGCGCTGGAGGATACGGCCCGGCGGCTGCTGCGCATCTGTGCCGGGGATACCTCGCACGCCTTGCGCCGGCTCAGTGCCGCACAGGCCAACCGGCTGCCCGATCTCGTGGTCCTCGTCCGTGAGCGCACGGCGACCGCGACACTGGACGCGCTCACCGACCGCCTGGGCCTGCTCGCGCTGTCCGGGAGATTGCGCATCACCGACCCCGCCATCGCGGCCGAACAATTCCTCGCGCTGCTCACCGGTCCGCTGGAGAACCGGTCCGCCCACGGCACCCGTAAAGTCCCGCCCGCCGAACTCCGGGCGATCGCCACCGCCGCGGTCCGGACGTTCCTGGCGGCCTACGGAACCGGCGCCGACCGACCGGAGAGTCCGCCCGGGCCACGGTGAGTCCGGCTGAGCGCACGGTCAGCGGGTACGGCGCAGCGGCGGATCGGCGCCCTCGGGGACACGGAGTTCGTCGCCGTGGTCGCGCACCCAGGCGGCCAGGGCGCGCAACGGCCCGTCCACCAGACTGACGCCCAGCTCGGTCAGCCGGTATTCCACCGCGGGCGGTGCGTCCGGCTCGGGTCGCCGGGCGATCAGGCCGCGGCTGAGCAGCCGGCGCAGCGCCTCGGTGAGCGTTTTGTCGCGGATGCCGCCGATCCCGGTGCGCAAGTCGACTCGTCGCCGGGGGCCGTCGGCGAGGGCGGCGAGGATCACCGGGTCCCAAGTGTGGGCGAACAGGTCGAGTGCGCCCCGCAGCCGGCAGTCGGCGATCGGGTCGGAGCGGTCGTGGTAATCGGTCATCGCCCACCAGCATCGCGGTCCGGTACGCACCGATCGGTGCGTATCCCGCTCCCTACGGTAGCCCTCGCACAGGTTCGCGACGACGGAGGAGACGAGGGTGCGGATAGCGATTCTGGGAACGGGTCATCTGGCCGGAGCACTGGGCGGATGCTGGGTTCGGGCGGGTCACCGGGTCACCGTCGCGGGACGGTCCCCGGAGAAGGCGGCGGCGCTGGCCCGGCGGCTCGGTGGCGTGACCCGCTCGGCTCCGGCCCGGGAGGCGATACGCGGAGCGGACGCGGTCCTGCTCGCGGTGCCCTGGGACGCGGCGGGGGCGGTGCTGGCGGCCGCCGGTGGCAGCGGCGGAGGTCTGGCGGGGATACCGATCATCGACCCGACCAACCCGGTCGAACACGGGGTGGGTGTGGTGCTGGGCCCCACGGGCGGATCGAATGCCGAACGGATCGCCGCGGCGGCGCCGGGTGGCCTGGTGGTGAAGGGTTTCCATCTGGTGCCGTCCACGCAGTGGGGGGTGGCCGGTACGGCGACGACCGTTGTCCTGTGCGGGGACGATCCGGACGCGCTGCGCGTGGTCGAAACGCTGGTGCGCGATGCCGGGGCGGAACCGGCCGTGGTGGGGCCACTGGCCCGGGCGCGGCAACTCGAAGAGGTGGCGGGGCTGTTCATCACGCTGGCGTTCGCCGGAGTCGACCCGCGGACCGTGGCGCCGGGCCTGCCGCCGGTGCGCTCGTGAACGCGGGCACGAGGCATACTCCGCCGCCCCGGGCGAGCGTAACGAAGCGGTTGCTGCGTCCGGGGTCGTCGAGTTCCTTGTTCGGCGCGTCCGGCGACGAACCGTTCCACAGGTGGCCGGCGCTTCTCTCCTTTCAACCGCTCGGCGTGCCACGTGTTCGCCGCCCTGGTGCGAGTCCGCCGGCCGGTCGTCGCCGGCATCCATGAAGGCTCGAGCGAGTGCGTTGGCGGTTCTCGGAATTTTCTAGCGGCGATGACTTCCGGGGCGGTGCGCCGTCGTATCGGTTGAACGCGCCACCGACCCGGCGCGACCGACCCGAAGGACCGGAAATGACCACCACCAGCCCCACCGCCCACCTTTCCGCCGACGTCG
>NZ_JOAJ01000019.1 GCF_000720425.1 Nocardia rhamnosiphila NBRC 108938
TACCGGCCTGGCTCCACACCTACAATCACCACCGGCAACACACCGCCATCGGCAGGAAGGCCCCCATCAGCCGGTTGACCAACCTGCCTGGGCAGTACAACTAGGTCAGGACTGGAGATGCCTCGCAACAGACGTCCGCAGGATCGGGAAGAGAAGCATGCGGAGATCGTGGTGGCTGCCCGGCGGTTGTTCGTCGAGGAGGGATACGACGCGGCGTCGATGACGCGGATCGCCCGCGACGCCGGAGTGGTGTCGAACACGCTGTACTGGTACTTCCAGGACAAGGACGCAGTGTTGATCGCGGTCCTGGATGCGGTCCTGGCCGACTCGATGGCCTCCTACCGCGAAGTGCTGGGCTCGGGGTTGGCTGATCGGCTGTTGTGGCTGGTCGGGGAATTGGAGCAGCTGGGGCGATTGGTGAGCACGGTGCACACGCGCGCCGAGGAGTCTGCGTCCATTCAGGAATGGCATGAGCAGTTCCACGCACTGGCCGAGGGATTGTTCCGGGCAGAGCTGATCGAGCTCGGTGTGCCCGCTGATGAAGTCGATTCGCTGGTCACGATCGGCGTTTTCGTTGTCGAGGGCTTGCTGACGCATCCGAGGGATCAGGCTCAGCGGCGCGCGGTGATCGAGACGTTGCTGAACAGCGCTCGCAGTCTTGCCGCAGCCGCCGGCTGAGTGCCTGGTCTCCCGCACGGCCGAGCTCGGGGCGCCCTACTGCGTGGTGCGTGCGGTGTAGTCGAATTGTGTTGCCAGGAAGTAGAGTTGGTCACGCACGGCGCGTTCGAAGTGGTCGCCCACGTAGATGTCGAAGTGGTCGCACGGGTAGTTCTGGACGTGCACGTGTGCCAGGCCCTGCGCGTAACGCCTTGTGGTCTTCGCGGGCGCGGCCGCGTCGTTGTCGCAGACACACAGCAGCGTCGGAGTGCGCAAGCGAGCCAGCGCGCGACCGGGCCGATCGAGCGGAAGGCGCAGCACCAGCCGTGCGGCCAGCGCGTTGGCGGCATCGAATTCACCGTCCGGGCCGCGCAGTACACCCCATATGCTGTCGCGACCGGCACCGGTCATGGGTTCTTCCCCGCCGTCGGTCTCGGTCAGCTCGATGTTCTTCGACACCTGACCCCGCAGCGACGGCAGCCGTTCCAGCAACGCGCTGGTGCGCCGTGAGAGCCGGGTCCCCGCAGGCAGGAGTGCCGAAGCGCCGGCGAGGGCGTCGGGTGAGGCGACGAACGCGGGCATCCAGGACGTCCCCGCCATCGGTAACAGGATCGGCTTCGCGCCGAACCAGGAACCTACCGTGTCGAGGATGCCGGCCACTGTCAGCGCTACCGCGCTCAGCGGGCCGGTCCGTAGACGCGAGCGCAACGACGCCGGCCCGTCGGTGAAGGGACACTGGGCCACGACCGCCGCGATCCGGGTGTCTTCGGAGGCGACCTGAAGGACATGTCCGCCGCCGAACGAGCTCCCCCACAGAGCGATCCGGTCGTCATCGACCTCCGGAAGTGTGCGCACGAAGGCCAGGGCGGCATGCCAATCGGCGCGTTGGCGGCCGATATCGAGGAGCTGGCGCGGCGCTCCGCCGCTGGCCCCGAGGTGACGGTAGTCGAACACCAGCACCGACCACCCCGCATCGGCGAACCGTTGCGCGTAGGCATCCAGGCGCATCTCCCGCACCGCCCCGAGCCCGTGCCCCATGATCACCATCGGGCGCGGGCCGTTCAGCTCGGGTGCGGTGTACAACCATGCTGCGCACTCGTCCTGGCCAGAGCGAAACGAGACCTCACGCCGCCGCACCGCTACCGTCTCGCGTCGATCGGCAGGCCCACTGATTTCCATGACTCGCGTCCTCCCGCTTCACCACCGCTCTTCTTGGACGTCGTCCAAGAAGCAGGTCGCGGTTACGCTAAAGGCTTCTTGGACGCCAGTCAAGAAGGCGGCGGGGCCACGGGTCTGCGTTAGCGGTAATCCAAGTGACGCCAGCGGTGTCGATGATGCGGTGGCGGCTACCGAAGGGCAGCCCGGCCGGCGCGCCAAGGCCGGGGTGTCAGCGCCCTCGACACGGTTGACTCCACGCGTCCGACCACTGTTCATCAATTGATGCATTCTTGGACAGGTATGTCCACTTCATCGCTGGTCGGCGATGTTTGAGCTTGTCGCTGTGTTCAGCAACCGCCCTTTTGTGGACGTCCGACGTTCGGGGGCGCTATGTGCTCAGGCGGGTGGGGAGAGTTGGTCGCGGCGGTGAGCCGTGGTCTTGGCGGTGTGTTGGCCGCCGGGACGCTGGCGCCGATGTCGTTGGTAGGGTGCGATTTCAGTGGTGCCCGTCCGGTGAGGGGTGTTGTTGCGCGGGTGGGGGGTTCCACGTCGGGTTGTTGGGCCCGTAGAGGCGCAGCATGAGCCGGAAGTCATGCGGGGGGCACGGTAGCCAGTTGGCCTTCGGGTCGGTCGGGCGCCGATTTTGGAGCTGGATTATCAGGGAGCCGTCGCCTGCCAGGTGTAGCCCGGGGGTGCGATCGGTGATCGCGTATCGGTTGATCTCGTTGTCGTAGAGCAGGCCTCTGGCGTGGTAGACGGTCAGGGACCAGAAGTAGTCGGCCGGCGGGTGGTTCCCGGGTGCGAACCGGATGGTGTAGCGGTGGGTTCCGGTGAGCGGCCGGCCGTTGTGGTCGCGCTCGCATACCGGGTAGATCGCCTCTTCGGCGGGGTTGATGTAGATCTGGGAGTAGGCGACCGCGGCGCGCAGCAGGTGGTCGTCGCCGAAGTCGGTGCCGCGATCATTGATCGACCAACCGTTCACCGTGCGGCCGAGTTCGGCGACGTGTTGTTGGATTGCCCGGAGTCCTTCGGCAAGGCCCAGGTCGGTCGATCGTCGCAGTACCGGATCGTCGAGAGCGGTTTTGGTGTCGGCGAGTGCATCGGTGACCCATCGGGGTACCTCGGTCGTATCGGTGTCGGCGAGTACCGCACTCAGCGATTCCAGGAATGCGGCGGTGTCGTGGGTTTCGGCGTGCCGCTGGCGTTCCACGAGCAGACGTGGTGGGGCGGCCGGCGGTGTCCCGGGGCCCTCGAGTTCGATGCGGTCCTGCAGCTCATGGACTGTTCGGAGATCGTGGGCGCGGCTGGGGTCGACGAGTATTCGGATCGCCACCATGACGAATCGTGATCGGCACGCGATCGTCGTGGCGCTCTCCGCTGCGGTTACGGCGAGGTTCCTGTGGTGGATGATGATCTCCGGAGTTTGCGCACCGTGTGTGCGCTGCCCGAGAACCGCCGCGGTGGAGGAGTCGGCCTCGCCGATCTGGAGGCTGTAGTACCGGTCAGCGAAGTCGGGGAGGTGGAGCCGAAAGGTACTGCCGGCAAGGTCCAGAAAAGCCAGTGAGTAGAGGGTGTCCACATTGGGGGCGACTCCGCTTGTGAGGGTCGGGTCCGAGAGGCGCCGTTGATGACCGAGGCGGTTCAGTGCCGCGCCGGCCGAGGTTTCCGGCCGTGGGGCGTCCGGGGTCAGGGGCAGTGTGAAACGCCACCGCAAGCGCTGGGCGAAGACGTAGGGGAAACCCCAGATGTGCAGGTCCGCAGCTCGACGCGTGATGTCGTCGGGATCGAGGTGCTGTGTCCGGCCGGTCATATGCCACCCATCTCTAGTGAACTGACTTCAATTAAACTTCTTTCGATCCGCCGAGGGGGCAAGCCTTGGTGGAACCCGGTCGGCGAAAGGAGAGCGCCAGTGGTGGCCGATACGAAAGACAGGGCCCGGCGCCGATTTCCCATGCAGGTCTACGGGCGCGGCTGCGAGCCGGATGCCCGGTTCAGCCTGGCGAACGAGCGAACATATCTGGCGTGGATACGCACCTCGGTGGCGTTGATGGCTGCTGGGGTGGCCCTGCAGGTTTTCGGGATCGGAGACCATTCCACCCCCAGCGTGGTGGCTTCGACCCTGCTGATCGTGTGCTCGATCGTGCTGCCGGTTGCCGCATGGGTGAGCTGGGCCCGGGTGGAGCGGAGCTTGCGGGAGGACTCACCGTTGCCGGCACCGAGCTTGACCGGGCCGTTGGCGCTGGTTCTCGCTGTCGCCAGTGGCCTGGTGCTGGCCGCGGTGTTGCTGTGATGGGCGGTGGCCGTCCGTGCCGACCGCAGGCAGCGGTCGTGCTGGCCGACGGAGGGCTGCAGGTGGAACGCACCGCGCTGGCGTGGCGGCGCACCGGATGCTCGCTGATGATCTTCGAATTGGCGGCCGCCCGTGTGGTGGCCGAACTGGGCCAGGGGGTCGTCGCCGTCCTGTTCCTCGCTTCCACCGCGCCGACGTTGGTGATCATGTTGAGCGGTGTGCCGCGCTCTGCGGCTCTCGGCCGCTCGTTGGCCCAGGACGAGAACGGAGTCGTGTATTCGCCCTCGTCGACCGGTCGGCGTGGGCTCTTGCTGGCACTGCTGGTGGCACTGTTCGGAACCCTTTGCTTGCTGGTGGTATCGAGCGGCACGGTCGAGGGGCGGCTGGTCGGCGAGCCCAGGTGACCGTGGCCGGGTGGCCGACAGCCGCCTGGGCGCGGCGCGTCCGTCAGCCCTGGAACAGCTGCTGCCATTCGGTCGAGGATCGGTCCACGTATTCCGGGGTCAGCTTCGCGGGATCAGGTGTCCGCACGTCGTGTGCGTCGGCGGTGGCGCCGGAGATCCCGGGTAGTGCGGTGGCCACGCCGATCGCCTGCGCGGCTTGCCCTTCCGGGCCGACCATGAAGTCGGCGAGAACCTGGGCGGCGTTCGGATGAGGGGCGGTGGCGGTGACGTGGCCATAGAATGGCACGCCCCACGTGGGCCGGGGTAGTACCCAGTCCACCGGCGCGCCCTTGGCCTTCTCCTGGATCAACGGTTGCACTGTGGGTGATGCCACGACCTCCCCGGAGGTCAGCGCCTGTGCCACCCCCAAGGCGCTGGGATAGATCCGTGGGTGCAGTGCGGCGAGCCGGTCGGCGTAGTCGTCGCCGAAGTTCTCCCGGAAGTAGTCGTAGAGATCGACGAACGAGGCGATCCCGGCCGGGTTCACCACGCCGATCTTGCCGGTGTACTTCGGATCCAGCATGTCGCGGGGATCGTCGAACCCGCCGGGCACGGCTTGGGTGTTCCATCCCATGCTGAAGGTGGCGGCGACATTCAGGAAGAACCTGTCGTTCTTGATACTGCGATCGGGCTGATATTCCGGCCGTTCGCGGTTGGGTCCACGCAGCACCTGGGAGTAGCTGCCCGACTCGGCGGCGTTCGCGATCCACGAGGCGTCGGTCACGATGTGCACGTCCGCGGTGCCGCGCCCGGTCCGGTTCTCGGTCTCGATGCGCGGGTTCAGGTCGGCGTCGGTGCCACGGACGAATTCCAGCGTGATATCGGGGTATTTCTCATTCCACGCCTTCTTCAGGCTTTCCAGGATCGCCGGGTTCTGGCTCGAATACAGCAGTACCGATCCTTCCTCCCGCGCCGCGGCCACTACGTCGTCCCAGTTGCCCTGGACCGAGGAGGTAGTGCCGCCGCCACCGCATCCTGCTGCCACGAGCGCAGCACCGATCACCAGCGCCAGCCGCCGTCTGAATCTCGCCATCGACAATCCCACTTCCTGTACTCGAACTGACATCAGTTCAGCAGGTGTGGCAAAGTGGTGTCAATCACTTCCCTGAGCCAGGGTGGCGCGGGGCACAGTCGACGATCGACAGCGAGGAGCGCCGAGCCGATGCATACCGGTCGGGATCAAACACACCCATTGTCCGCCGCAACGGCCGCGCCGAGGACCTACGATCCCGATTCGGCGGATCAACTGACCGCGTCGTCCCGGCCCGATATCGCCCCTGCGGACCCCGGTGCCCGGGAGCCGCTGGCCCGGGCGCTGTCGCTGCAGGCGGTCATCTACGGGTTACCGAGCGCCTACCAGTACGCGAGCATGTGCGCCCAATGCGCGCCCACCGGTGACGACAACCTCTGGACGTTGAACGAGTTCCGCCACAGCCGACAACTCGCCGGACCGTCCTACCAGGCCTTCCGCGTACCCAACGTCGACACTCTGTACTCCAACGCCTGGCTCGACCTCACACAAGGGCCCGCGCTGCTCGACCTCCCCGACTTCGGCCCCCGCTACTACACCCTCAATTTTCTTGACGCCTACAGCAATGCGAGCAATATCAGCGCGCGCACCCACCCGGGCCGACACCGCTTCCTCATAGCCACCACCGACTGGACCGGACCGGTCCCACCCGGCCTCACCCTCTTCCGCGTGGCCACCCCGCTCATGTGGATCCTGATGCGGATCCAAGCTTTTGGCGCCGACGACCTGACGAATGTCCACAAGCTCCAGAACGCGGCCCGCATCCAGCACGACGGCGACCGCCACCGAACATGGCCCGTGTTGAGCCAAACCCACGTGGAGACCTCGCCGAAAGCCTTCCTCAGCGCTCTCGACACGTCACTGCGAATCAACGGCGTCCCCGCCCGCGATGCCGCACACGTCAGGCAATTCCGGTTCCTCGGCCTCTGCGCCGACGATCGAACCCCCGGGAACCTGGGCGGAACGAGCGATCACGGTGTGCGAGCGGGTTTCCACGACGCGATGCAGCTACTGGCGCAGTCGCGGCCGCTGCTCGGCGAACCGATCGGCACCGGCTGGACACAAGTCCTCGACAAAGGCGCTCACGGCGACAACTTCCTGGCCCGTGCCGTCATGAACTTCGTCGGGCTCGCAGCGAACGTCGTCGAGGAAAACTGCTCTTACAACACTTATGCCGACGCCAACGGGGACCCCCTCACCGGAGCCGGCGACCGCTCGTACCGCATCGACGTCACCGACCCGCCTCCCGCCGAGGCGTTCTGGAGCATCACCCTCTACGAGGCCGACACCGGCCGCCTCTACGACGCACCGAAAGCCCGATACTCGGTCGGGAGCGGAACCGGACCCGAACGCCCTACCCCGCCCGACGGCCCGGCAGCGATCACAATCAGCACCGAACCGCCTACCGACGCCGGCACCTGGCTGCCGTGCCCCCCACGCCCCTTCTTCCTGGTCCTGCGGATGTACCAGCCCACCGCAGCAGCCACAACCGGTGGATGGAGGCCACCACCGGTACTTCGAACCACCGCAGCAACGGCAGGCGATGAACACCGCTGAGGAACCCGACCGCTCAGCAACAGCCGCAGCTGCGCCGCGGCCGGCACCCGGCGTGGCACTCGATGCAACCCCCCAACCACTGTTCAAAAATCGATCTTGGGCTCAATCGGTCACTGCATCACCGCGTAGATGATCATGTCGGCGTGGAGGGTTCGGTGCGGGACTACGGGTTGTCGCCTGCTGGTCAGGACGAGTTGTGGAGACGGTGGCGGGCAGGTGAGTCGCTCAGTTCGATGTCGCGGTCACTCGGGATTCCGCTCCAGCATGTGCGCCGGTTCCTGGCCCAGACCGGAGGAGTCCGAAAGCGACCCCGCGCTCGGCAGAGCCGGCATCTGACACTCACCGAGCGTGAGGAGATCTCGCGGGGCCTGGCTATGGGCTGCTCAGCGCGAATGATCGCGGTGTCGCTGGGTCGCTCGCCGTCGACGATCTCGCGTGAGATCGCCCGCAACGGCGGCCAGAACACTTACCGGGCCGCGGCCGCTGACCAACTGGCCTGCCAGCGGGCGCGGCGTCCGAAACCGGCCAAGCTCGCGGCCTGCCCACCCTTGCGGGTGCTGGTGGAGGACAAGCTGAAATCTCTGTGGTCACCCGAGCAGATCGCCGGGTGGCTGCGGCGACACTTCCCTGACGACCCGGCGATGCGGATCTCGCACGAAGCGATCTACCTGGCACTGTTCGACCCGCGGCGTAAGGCAATCGACCGCACCCTGACGCAACGGTTGCGCACCGGGCGTCCGATGCGACACCCGAAACGGGCCCGCAAACCCGACGGACGAGGCGTGATCCGCGCACTCGTACCGATCAGTGAGCGTCCGGCCGAGGTCGAAACCCGGCAGGTCGCCGGTCACTGGGAAGGTGATCTGGTGATGGGCTCACGGCCGTCGGCGATCGCCACGCTGGTGGAGCGGACCAGCCGGTTCACTGCCTTGGTGGCCCTGCCCGACGGCATCAAAGCCGAGCAGGTCACACCACATTTGACACGCTTCCTGCTCGGACTGCCCGCACCGATGCGCCGGACCCTGACCTGGGACCGCGGCCGCGAGATCGCCGGCCACCGAGCGATCACTGCGGCGACGCAGACGCCGATCTATCTCTGCAAGCCTCGCAGTCCCTGGCAGCGCGGCACGAACGAGAACACCAACCGACTGCTGCGCCAATACCTACCAAAGAGCGCTGACCTGCGCCGATTCGACCAGGCCGACCTCGATGCCATCGCCTTCGAACTCAACCACCGGCCCCGCCGGATCCACGGATACCGCAGCCCGGCCGAGGTTTACGCTGAACACCTGAACAGCGGTGATGCACTGACCCTTTGAGATCGCCATAGTTTCTTGAACAGTTGGGCCGAAACGGGCTCCGGCACGGGAACGCCCAGGTCGATCAAAATCGGTGACTGTTCAATAAACGTGTCGTAAAGTCCGATCGTTCAACAATAGTCCAGCGCCCTTTTATGTACGATTTCGGGGTGACCGACACCGCTGCGCTCGAACCGCTTTCTCTCGATGGCGATGCCCTGGATCCGATCGGCGGGCCAGGTGCGCTGATCGGGTACGCCCGCGTCTCGACACGCGACCAGAACCTTGACCGCCAGACCCGCGCGCTGAAGGCTGCCGGGTGCAAAAAGGTGTTCTCCGATAAGAAGTCCGGGAAGGATGTTGAGCGCGAGCAGCTGGCGAGGTGCCTGGACTACATGCGCGCCGGCGACACCCTCGTGGTGGCCTCCCTGGATCGGCTCGGCCGCAGCCTGCAGGACCTGATCTCGATCGTGGCCGACCTGCGCCGCCGCGGTATCGGGTTCCGGTCACTGCACGAATCCCTCGACACCACCACCCCCGGCGGACGCCTGGTGTTCCATGTCTTCGCCGCGCTGGCCGAGTTTATCCGCGAGCTCATCGTCGAGGGCACCCACGAAGGCCTCGCCGCGGCCCGGGCCCGCGGGCAGCGCCTCGGCCGGCCACCGGCCATGAGCGAGGAGCAGATCCGCCAGGCCCGCGCGCTGCTCACCCGGCCGGATGAGTCGGTGTCTTCGATCGCGCGGCTGCTGGGGGTCTCGCGGACCACGCTGTACAAGTACCTGCCGGAACTCACCGCGAGGCCGTGAGCCGGGTCATCACGGGCGTTTGTCCTGGTCGAAGTCTTTATTTCGTGGTGCGGTCGCGATCACCACCCCAGTATTGCCACTGCCCAGAGCCGCCGATCGCGCGACCTGGGCAAAGCCGAACGAAGCAGAGGGACCGGCCGGTGGCTGGAGATACCGCCTGTTCAGGCCTGGAGCGCCTCCTCGACGCTGTGGTAGAGCGCAAGGAACTCCTCCAGCCCGGTGATCTCGAGCGGGCGAATCACGGGCCGGTTGTGGTCGACGGCGATGCGCAGCGGCTGCCGGCGGTTCTCAGCAGCCCTGGCGGCTTTGAGTAAGGCGCTCAGGCCGTGGCCGCCCAGGAATTGCACAGTGGTCAGGTCCAGGACGCAGAACCCGCCGCGGGTGTGGTCCACCCCCGTACGCACCGCCTGCACCAACTGGTGGGCGGTCGTGTGATCGACCTTCCCGCTCACCGCCACGACCGCGACCTCGCCGGCCATCCGATGCCCGATCTCCAGCCGGGAAACCGTCGACGCATCATCGCCTTCAGTCACCTGTCAAATCTTATCCCTCAGCGACCAGGCCGAACAGCCTCACCGCACGGGGTCAAAGCTCCCGCCGCAGACATAGCCGCCTTCACCGATTACGCCCCGAGCAGAGATCCACCGCGGACTCGCTGACCCGGTCGACCAAGGCCTCACTACCAACCCCATGATGGCCAAGACGTTCCCGGCGACGCCTGCGAAGAAAACAGCCATCAGCAGCAGATACAGCGACGCAAGCCCGCGCCGCGGCGCGGGCTTCTTGCTCTCCAGGGCACCGCCCGCGGCGGCGGCCACCGAGCGTTTATCCGATTCATCAACGGCTAGTTCGCGGGGACCGGAGGGGGTTAAGCAGTCAGCTCCCTCCGGCCTACCGTCGACCGGAAACAAACGACTGCCCCCGGCCTACAGCCCGGCCGTCACCCTCGATTCCATTCCATTCCCGGCTGCTATCCGGCCGGTTCTCGCGTTCCAGGGTCGCACGTCACGGTATGAGTACCGCTTGCCGCTACCGAGTTCTCGGCACAGACCGGGACCCTGGCGTCGCCGGGCCCTGCTCGGCGAGCGCGGCGCCGTAGACGCTGCCCGAGGTCTGCTCCTTGCACGAACCGATCGGATGCACGGTGATGACGACCGGGTAGGTCGAGGACGGGTCGAAGCCGTCGGGAAGGTGCAGATCTGCGGCGATGCCCCAGTTCAACGCCTTGATGCTGACGGGTTCGATCGTCTGCGCGGTGGCCATGTTCGCTCCGTTCCTGATCGTGGTGCGCGGGTATCTCCAGTTCCGAATCAACCCGCTGACGGCGCTGTCTGCCAGCACGCCACCGCACTACTCCGGAGCCGGTTCCGGCCGGGCGGGCCGGGGCTCCCATCAGCAGGTTCGGGCTGGTTCGAAAGGCCGGTTGGGTGCTATCGCGCCGGTGTTTCCCGACCTCGGAAATAGGTATATGCCGAGGGTGAACGACCGATGCGGGACCGGTACCTGCTCGACGAAGCTGGTTGCCGTGCAGTTAGCACACACCCCGGTGTCGCCACCATTGACCCCGAGGTCCGACCTACCGACCAGAAATACCATCGTCATGTCCATCAATCCGTTCAGCATGTTCGGCTTGGTCGCCGCATTCGATGCCCGCAACGTCCAAGCCCACCTCACCGGCGCCGTCGATGACTGCACGGTCTGCGCCACCGTGTCCGGCCCGAGCATCATCACCTGCCCGGCCGGCCGCGCCGCCGAGATCACTCGCACCGCGCAGCGTCGCTTGACAGCCACCGAGATCCTCGACCGCCTCAGCGTCGTCGGGCCTGTCAACGCCCGGTGAGGGTCAGGCTGCGGCACCACGACGGGTGGGGCCGGTGCTGGTAAGGGCGTGTAGGTGAGTGCCAACCGGCCACCGACATGGAGGGGGTACCGGGAGTTGAGGCTCATCCGGAAGGAAAGTCACGCTAAGCGGACGGGGTGAATCCTGGTTGTTGAGCTGGTGATTTCATGTCGGCGTGATTGATGCGGGTGTGCCCAGGTGGGGATGGTTTGGGCGACCGTCACCATGCATCATTCTTCCGGTCGAGCGCTCAGCCGCCCTCGCGTGGAAGTCGTTGGCGCAGAGTCGCCGCCCGGAGCGTGAGGTGATTGCGTTCAGCGAGGTTCTGTGCCTGCGCGGCGGCCTGCGCGTAGAGCTGTGCCGCCGTGGCGATATCGCCGGCCCGCTCGTGGAGGTAGGCGGCCGAAGCGGTGTACCGGGGAAGGGCCGGATCGAGTTCGATGAGCGCGGCGAGCCCCGCCTGGGGTCCGTCCGCCGCACCGACGGCGACGGCGCGGTTGAGCCGCACAACCGGACTATCGGTGAGACGGACGAGTTCGTCGTACCACTCGACGATCTGCACCCAATCGGTTTCGCCGGCTGTCTGCGCGTCGGCGTGCAAGGCCGCGATCGCGGCCTGTGCCTGGTATTCCCCCAGCCGGTCGCGGGCGAGCGCGGCCTGGAGTACCGCCACCCCCTCGGCGATCAGGTCGCGCTGCCATAGGTCGCGGTCCTGATCGGCGAGCGGTACGAGGCTGCCGTCGGCACGGGTGCGGGCCGGGCGTCTCGCGTGGTGGAGCAGGAACAGGGCGAGCAGTCCCGCGACCTCTGGGTCTCCGGTGGTGGCGGCCAGCTGCCGGGCCAGCCGGATCGCCTCCGCAGCGAGGTCGATATCGCCGCTGTAACCCTCGTTGAACACCAGATACAGCACTCGGAGCACGGTGCTCAGGTCTCCCGGACGATCCAGGCGGACCTCGCTCACGGTGCGTTTGGCCCGGCTTATCCGCTGCGCCATTGTCGCTTCGGGTACGAGATAGGCCTGCGCGATCTGACGGGTGGTGAGGCCGCCGACGGCCCGCAGCGTCAGGGCCACGGCCGATGCGGAGGTGAGACTCGGGTGCGCGCACAGAAAGTAGAGCTGCAGCGTTTCGTCCGTCCCGGCGACCGGCCCGGGTTCGGTGGTCGACTCGGTGACCCGGAGCTCGCGGCGGCGACGCGCGCTCTCGGACCGGGCGAGGTCGAGGAAGCAATGCCACGCGGTCGTGATCAGCCAGCCCTTGGAGTCCTCGGGACACTTCTCCGGCCACGTCTGCACAGCCCGGACCAGCGCTTCCTGGACGGCATCTTCGGCGGTCGCGAAGTCGGCCCCGCGGTGGACGAGGGCCGCCAGGACACCTGGGATCAGGTCCCGTAGTCGGCCCGCGTCCACCGCGTCGGCGGCCGTCATTCGGTGACGGTCGGCGGAGCGGTCAGGAAAGGCCGGACTTCGAGCCACTCATGGATCGGCTCACCACCCGCACCAGGCGCCGCCGACAGCTCGCCGGCCAGCTCGACGGCGCGCTCGTAGGAGTCGACGTCGATGATCATCCAACCCGCGATCAGGTCCTTGGTCTCCGCGAACGGGCCGCCGGTCACGGGCGGCTTGCCCTCGCCGTCGGAGCGGACCCAAGCGCCCTCCGGCGCCAGGGCCCGGCTGTCGACGAACTCGCCGCTGGCCTCCAGCCGGGCCGCGAAATCGCTCATGTACTGCATATGCGCCTCGATCTCGGCAGGTGTCCACCGGTCCATCGGCACATCGTTGACCGACGCTGGGGCACCTCGGTAATGCTTCAGAAACAGGTACTTGGCCATGACGTTCTCCCTTCAGAACTCTCCGACCCTGGTCGGTCGCTCACCCCTGGGACGGCGCCGTCACGACGTTCTCGACATTCGCCGTCGAACTTTTCCGGATTTTTCCTCCAGCCCCGGTCTGTCCTGGAGTTCAACGGTCACCGCGTGACTTTTCATCGAGCCGGGCCAGCAGCAGCGGCATGATCACCGTGAGCGCCTCTGGCGTGGTCATCTCGGCATGATTCACCGGAATTCGATGTTCGGCAACCACGCCGGTGACAAACGGCTGCCGGCCCTGGCGCCGTCCCCCGCAATCCGGGAGACAGCACGCCAGTACTGAAGTAGTCGTTGTATGCAGCGATTCCCAACACCGACCGACCTCATCGGCGGCCAAGCCAAGAACCAACTGGCCCCATCCGCAGTCTGAACCGCTACAAGACAAACCTCTGGTCAAGACATTGTCGTTGTCTTCCGCGCCACTACTACCCGAACCCCTAGTAACTGCTGAAAAGCCAAGATTGTGGTCGATTTCAGTGAAGGTCCGTGGGACCTCGGTCAGTCGATGCCTTCGACGATGCGGAAGTCGCGCTCGAAGCCGTCGGGGAGTTCGGCCAGCGCTTCCTGGTAGGCCGCGCTCGCGCGTGCGGCGACGGCCTGTTCGAAGCTGTCGAACTCGATCAGGACGACGCGCTCGGCGATTCCGGCTTCGTGTGCGTCGACCCGGCTGCCGACGCTGG
>NZ_JOAJ01000020.1 GCF_000720425.1 Nocardia rhamnosiphila NBRC 108938
CCGCTGCCCGAACCCGAACCCGAACCGCTGCCCGAACCCGAACCACTGCCAGAGCCCGAACCGCTACCGCTGCCCGAACCCGAACCCGAACCGCTGCCCGAACCCGAACCACTGCCAGAGCCCGAACCGCTACCGCTGCCCGAACCCGAACCCGAACCGCTGCCGCTGCCCGAACCCGAACCGCTGCCGCTGCCCGAACCCGAACCCGAACCGCTACCGCTGCCCGAACCCGAACCCGAGCCGCTGCCCGAACCCGAACCTGAGCCCGAGCCCGAACCGGAGCCGGCACCCGAACCACTACCCGAGCCAGAACCCGAACCCGAGCCACTGCCAGAGCCGGAACCAGCACCCGAGCCCGAACCGGCACCTGAGCCGGAACCCGAACCAGAGCCTGAGCCACGGCCAGAGCCGGAACCCGAACCGGCACCCGAACCCGAACCGGAGCCTTTACCGGAACCCGAGCCAGCACCGGAACCCGAGCCACCACCCGAGCCAGAACCAGCACCCGAGCCACTGCCAGAACCAGCACCCGAGCCCGAACCGGAGCCTGAGCCTGAGCCACGGCCAGAGCCGGAACCCGAACCGGCACCCGAACCCGAACCACTACCCGAGCCGGAACCGGAGCCTGAACCACGGCCAGAGCCGGAACCCGAACCCGAACCAGCACCCGAACCCGAACCAGCACCGGCACCCGAGCCAGAGCCCGAACCACTACCCGAACCCGAACCACTACCCGAACCAGCACCCGAGCCCGAACCGGCACCCGAACCACTACCCGAGCCAGAACCGGAGCCTGAGCCACGGCCAGAGCCGGAACCCGAACCGGAACCCGAACCGGCACCCGAACCCGAACCGGCACCTTTACCGGAACCCGAGCCAGCACCGGAACCCGAGCCAGAGCCCGAACCAGAGCCGGCACCCGAACCCGAACCAGCACCGGCACCGGCACCCGAGCCAGAGCCCGAACCACTACCCGAACCCGAACCAGCACCCGAACCCGAACCGGCACCCGAACCACTACCCGAGCCGGAACCGGAGCCTGAGCCACGGCCAGAGCCGGAACCCGAACCCGAACCGGCACCCGAACCCGAACCAGCACCGGAACCCGAACCCGAACCGGCACCCTGGTCGTCATCGCGACGGCCCGAATCATCGCCATCACCATCACGACGGGCCGAATCATCGCCGGTCGCGGAGCCATCACCGGTCGCGGGGCCATCGGCTGTCGCCGGACCCGTCGCGGGGCCATCGGCTGTCGCCGGACCCGTCGCGGGGCCATCGGCTGTCGCCGGACCCGTCGCGGGGCCATCGGTTGTCGCCGGACCACTGACCGTCCCCGGACCGCCTGTCCCCGGACCAGCTGTCCCCGGACCGGCTGTCCCCGGACCAGCCCCTGGCCTGCCCGTACCCGTTGCCGGGGTAGCGGGCGGCGGCGTAACAGGACGCGACGACGAAGGCCCCGGATCACCCGTCGCCGGAGTCGTCACCGGACCACCACCCGTGGCCGGAACCGTCGCCGGACCATCGGCCGTCCCCGGAACCGTCACCGGACCATCGGCCGGGGCCGGGGTAGCAGGACCCGACGAAGCCCCCGGATCACCCGTGGCCGAACCACTCGTCGGACCACCACGCGTCGCCGGACCCGACGGCATCGCAGGGCCGCCTTCACCACCGGGACTACTGGTGCTGGAAGAACCACCGCGGTTGGCGAAATGCTCTTCCTCCAGACGACGTAAGTCGTCTTCTGTCCGCCGCGTCCCCTCCCCGATCGGACCGCCGGGCTCGCTGGTATCACCAGTGTTGGTGGACACGTCCGGTTCCCGCTCATCGGAACCCGGCTCATGCGACGACGCAGGACCGCCCGGCCCAGGTGACGACCCGGGCTGCGGCGAGTGCGCGGGCTGTCCATCCGCCTGCGGACCAGTCCGCTCCGGGGGCCATACCCGCACATCACCGGGTGACGAGCCATCAGGCGTATGAACCCACCTATTCGAGGGTTCGAAATAATGCCAACGCATACCAGGTGGCGGTGGAGCTGTCGGCTGTGGTGGCCGGCCTGTGGGCCTCGACGGCGCTTGACCACTCGATTGAGCCCCCGTGTCCGGGTGGCCACCCTCGTCGACTCCCCGTCGGGCGGCTGCGTCTGCGTCGAGCCCCTCGTCGAGCGCCCGTTGGGCACGTTCGGATCCGTTCCGCCGCATCCAGGGTGGGATCAGATCGGATACAAGATCTCCAACCGACCGCATAGCATCGCTGACCCCAGCCATCAGTCCCCGCGCCACTACACCCTCCAGCCCCTGAGGAAGTTCCTCCTCGTGCCCGTTCGCCCATCACGCCCAAGTTGCATCTCACGCCACTCACACTCGAGGCGGGTAGTCAGCGCGACATCACTATTCAGTGATGTCGGCACCACCGGTGGACTCGATCGAATGTGAGCGCCTCGACCAACCGACAGAACCGCGAGCTCTGTACAGACCGAAAACGCAATCGAGCATCGAGTTGCTCGTTGGCTCGCCCCATTTTGAACTATCCCCAAGGTCGGGGAACTCGAGTGGAGTCGAGGCTGTCCATATGGCGAGTCGTCGGCGTGTGCCGCCGCGGCCGAACAGGCGGGCCGCCGGCATCCCCGGTCCGATCGAAACGGCTGCAGACAAGTCGACCTGTCCGGGTGAGGCTCCTGTAGCTCGCAGCACCGGCCACACAGTGGCGTACGGAAATCGCGTCCACGCGATCGGGTCGCGTCATCCTGCCTGGGGCCGACCACCCACTGTCGACGGATCGGGATCCTTCGAGGGAGGGTCGGCGCGGACATCGCGGTCCTGGCCGTCCGACTCGCCGCTCGATGTCGGTTTCGGGGGCCCCTCGACCGCCGGGGCGAACACCTGCGGCCCCGTGCTCGGAGGGCTCTCGGGTGTCGACTGCGCCGTCCGGTCCGCTTCGCCACGGTTCCCTGTCTCCCCCACGGAAACCGCCGGCGCTTTCTCGTCGGAACGTTTAGTGGATGCCCCGACACGGGCAGCCTTGCCGCCGGCACGCGACCACGGGGTCCGTGAAGTCTTGCCGGCAGACGGTTGCTTGGCATCCGATCCGGCTGTCGGCCGCCCGGCGCCTCCCTGGGTCGATCCAGCGCCGGCCGTCGGCCGAGCGGCGCCTCCCTGCGCCTTATTCGTCGCGGCATCGGCAGAGCGCTGCTGCCCAGCCGGTGTGGCCGAGGTCTGCGATTGCGCCGACGCCGTCGCCGACGGAGTCGATTGCGCAGCTACCGTCGGAGTTATTCCGCCGGTTTCGCCGACTCCGCGCTGCGCAACTTCCGATTCGGCGCGATCCGCGCTGTGGCCCACATCATCGGTAGCACTCGATCCGCTGCCCCCACCGTGCCCGACGGAGTCGATGCCGGCGGAGGGCATGCTCATCGAGGAAACGGAAGACCCTGGCGCGCCGGCCTGAACCGTCCCGGGGGCAACGGTCTCCGGCACGCTCGTTTGGTTGTCGGGCGAAGCCGCAACAGGGGCACCCGTGTTGCTGTCCGGACGTTCTTCTCCTCGCGCCGAGGAGTCGGCGCCCGGAGCGGAGTCCGACTTCGGAGCGGCATTGGGAGAGGTTTCGGCGGTCGGCTGTTGGCTTTCCGGAAACGCACCGGGGAAGAGCACGTTCAGCAGTGGATCAGGCCGAATTTGCGTAGGCGTTTGCTCTCCGAGCGGGTCCGACCAATCGGCGGGTGTCACAGGCAACCCGGGTGTGGCGAAGTCGAAGTTATCCATCTTCTCGACGAACTTCTCGCCGTGGGACTTCATGTTCTCGGCCTGACTGTCGAGAATCCTTATGTAGCGCTGGACTTCATCGGGGTCGAGATGATATTCCCCTCCGGGGCCGGATGAAGGGACCCCTTCGCCGGGGGGACGTAGCGCGTCGCGAAGAAACAGGTCGAATTTATCCAAGAGCGGCTGGATGGCTTTCATCATGACCTCGGCCGCGATGTACCACATCAACGCCTTGATCACTTCTTTGAGTAGATAGCGTGCCGTTGCCGCGATCGCGGGGCCGGTAACCGGCCCCGCCGGAGTGCCTATGCTCGCAATAAAGCTCGCAGCGAGCGCCGCCAGTTCGATGAGCACGGCGATCTGTATCGCCTCGATGACATCTGCTGCGATATCGAGTGCTGTCGCTGCTATACCGAAGGCGGTATCCAGCTCCGACATCATTCCTTTGTGCTGCGCCCACATCACGAGAATTGCCTGGTAGGAATCTCCGGAGATGGCCGATCCCAGGGCGCCGACAGTGTTGGTTGCCTCGTCGTAGGTTTCGCGAACCTCGGTAGCGAGTTCCTCGACTGTCCGGCTCAGCTCACGTACCTGGTCCACATCTACATCCGGATAGGGAATGCCCAGGATGTTGAGAAAGAACACAACCTCGCTCGGTATGTGGATACTCAACTTCCGAACCTTCTCGCGGCGGCGTGAACTGATCCACCCGGCCGCGCTCTGTACACCAGCGGCAACGCACGGCGTTGTCCGGTGCAGCGGGACGGACTGGTCACCGACATCAGCAGCTCACCGTCGGGCCGGCCGCCCAGAGCAACGGCGCGGAGCATGGCCAGAGCTGCAGTGGCATTCGACCTCACGCACCTCGCTTCATACCGGCTCGTACAGACAGCGCGCCGAATCGCGCTACCGCCTCGACGCCCGGACAGACTACCGAACCGTCCACTCCGACGGCTCGTAGGATCAGCCGCCCGGCGCCGATTGTGCTTGGGCCGGAATCCGTCCGCGGCACTCGGGCGGGATCGACGCCGCGCGACCGATGGACGAAGGAGCGCACTCGACTCCGGGGTGGCCGGCCCGGTCCGACTGCGGCCCCGTTCGAGCCGAGCCCGGTATCGAGCCATGGCACGGTGCCGGGATTTCGCAGGTCGGGCCGGTGCATCTCAGCACTCGGTGATGATTCGATACGGGCCGTCGGGACGACACACGGGTAGGCAGTGTTTCGAACAGACCTCTCGCCGCGGGTCCGAAGCAGAACGCGCCGGAACCCGCGGAGGCAACGCGTGGACTCCGCTTCGGCAGGCCCGTTATCACCAGCACAGGGAATAGACAGGATTGCTCCCGGACCCGTCCTGCCATCCGGACATCCGACGCAGGCAGCCCGGGTCGGGTGACCGGCCCCTGGTCGGCTTCTCGCCGCCAACACGTGCCGAGCCGACCGGACCGGACCGGAAACCGCAGGCCAGGCACCGATCATCCACCAATTTCGATACCGGAGGCCAAGGCTTGGAGGCCACCTCCGTCGCGGGGCGCGAGTATCCGGTGGTGACAGGCGCTGCTCCCACCCCATCGACAGGCATCGCCGAGCGACCACCCCAATACGGTTTCGGTCGCCTGTTCACCGAGGTCGGACGTGGAAAAACTGATGTTAGTCTGCGAACATGACCGTGGCGCCGAATGATTCGTTGCGAAGCAGTATCAAGACTTGGATCAATGATCACCTCGAACAAGGCCATTCGCCCGAATCGATTATCGAATCCATGGCAAACGATGGCGTCGACAAGGATGCGGCCGCAGCAGCAGTGCATGCATTGCTGAGGGGAGAAATGCCCGACCCCTTGCCATACGAGTACGACCGGATCCCCGTCTCACCGGACCGGGTCGTTCATGTTCACGACCGTACGATCCACGCATTATTGCGCGTAGAACGGCCGCAAATGGTCTTGTTCGACAACGTTCTCTCCGCCGACGAATGCGATCAGATAATCGAGATATCAGAAAATCGATTGCAGCCCTCCGCGACTATCGATCCGGCCAGCGGCCGCTTGGAGGAAGCAGAGACCCGAACCAGCGAGAGTCTTATGCTCAGAATTTCCGAGAATCCGGTTATCGATACAGTCGACCGGCGGATCTCCGCACTGATGAACCGACCATTGGAATGCGGCGAAGGCCTACAGGTCGTACGCTACCGAACCGGAGGGCAGTACTTGCGTCATTTCGATTTCTATTCACCGAGAGACTCCGACAGCATCACCCATCTCACCGGCGGTGGTCAACGTACCGCAACCCTCATAGTCTATTTGAACGACGTCGAAGCCGGCGGCGAAACTTACTTCCCCGAGCCCGGCGTCTCGTTTTCCCCGCGCAAAGGACAGGCGGTTTACTTCCGGTATTTCAACAATCGAGGGCAACTCGACCCGGCAACATTACACGCCGGGCTTCCGGTGCTCGCCGGCGAAAAATGGATCATCAACAAATGGATGCGCCGCTATCCCGTCCCGCGCTAGCCTCGGCCTTTCGCCCGGGACCGTAGTAGTTGCTGCAGGGTGGCGAGGACCTCCAACGCTCGCCGGTATCGGCCGGCGTTGCTGTCGTCGGGTGCCTGTTCACCCGGCGGCCCCCAGGCCCCCGCGCGTGGCGCCACGCGCAGAACGGATACCACCACATGGAATACCTCACCGGGAAGCGCTTTTCGGGATGCCGATCCGATCTCGGGCGATTCGAATCCGCGCAGTGCCGGAGCACGTTTCGCCGTTCCTGGGTGGCGTCCGGCTCAACCTGCTTGAATACACGACGCTAGGCTTCGGCTGTGTGCGCAAACGGTCCGTTCCCGGTTCACCATGATCTGCTCATCTGCTCGACGATGTTGAACCCTGGCCCGAGTCTTCATTCATGGATCGAATATCACCTACGTCGGGCGGATACGATCCTGATCTTCATGGATGATCCCGGCCAACGTCCACTCTTCGAGCCTTTCGCAGTCGATGAGCGGGTCGTGTTGCTGCCGGGCCGCACCGACCGCACCGACCGCACTCCATCCGGGCTGTTCAACCGCGAGGTTGCCAATTATCAGGAGGCTGTCTCCTACGCTCTCGCCCACGGGATTTCATGGCTCATTCCCTTGGACGACGACGAGATCCTCTACGATGAAGGCGATCACAGCTGGAAAACGTCGGACAATGTGGGACACGTAACGTTCATGAATCATGAAGCAGTTCCCATGAGCCACGAGATCACCGATCGTTTCACCGAGTGCACGCTCTTCCGGCTCAACGGCGGCAGCGAGTTCATGGCGTACGGCAATGGCAAGAGCGCCGTACGCGTGACACCAGGAGTAACAGCGGGAGTACACAGCTTCCATGGGTACAAGGGAGAGCACCGCACCGTTGCCCATCCGGTGATCCTGCATTATCCGAACCCTTCGTTCCACAGCTGGGTAGAGAAATTCGGGAATTTCACGAATTTTTCCGATTTCTGGTGGGACAACCCAGACGCTCCTATCGTCATACAGTTCATGCTGCGATCCAGGGACCTGCTGCGCGCGGCCAGAGAAACCGGAAACTGGGACGAGGCCCGTGACTATTTCACCTCATGGAGTCTTGATGCCGCGACCCGTGAGCAGTTGTTGCGGACAGGAGTGTTACGGCGTTACGACCCTATGGCGGAGCCTCTCGATCGCCGGGGGGAGAGCACACCACCCGTCGGGTCGTAACCGTCTCCGGCCTCGCACACATTCTCGATCTTCGTGCGAGTGCGTCGCCCTCGACTTCCGCGGCCGTCAGCCGAGGCCGGCGAGCAGTGGGGACGAACACGGTTCCAGCGCCGATCACCCGCGACCGGCACATTCCGGGGACAGTTCCGATCGTTTCGCGCGGCACAGGGTTCGCTAGGGTTTCCCTCCGTGGGTACCCCCGAGCAGATACTGTCCGATCGCCTCGCGCACGCGTTCGCAGCCGTGGTCGGTGAACCCGTCGACCCGCTGGTCCAGCGGTCGCAGTTCGCCGACTATCAGTCGAACGCCGCCCTGGGATCGGCCAAGCGCCTCGGCCGCAAACCCCGCGATATCGCCGCCGCGGTGCTGGCGGCCGCCGATCTCGACGATCTGGTGGAGGACACCGAGATCTCGGGGCCGGGGTTCATCAATATGACACTGCGACCACAGGTTCTCGGCAGGATGATCGGCGCGGCCGGCGCCGACGCCCGCCTGGGTGTCCCACCGGTGGATCCGGAAACCGTGGTGGTCGACTATTCGGCGCCGAACACCGCCAAGGAGATGCACGTCGGACACCTCCGCAGCACGATCATCGGTGACGCGGCGGTGCGGATCGCCGAGTGGCTGGGGCATCGGGTGATCAAGCGGAATCATTTGGGCGACTGGGGTACTCCGTTCGGCATGCTCATCGAGCATCTGCTCGATATCGGCGAGGCGGAGGCCGCCGCCGAACTCTCCGTCGGCGACCTGAACGGCTTCTACACCGCGGCCCGGCGCAAATTCGACGGCTCCGACGAGTTCAAGGAGCGGTCGCGGCGGCGGGTGGTCCTGCTCCAGGGCGGTGACGAGGCCACGCTGCGGCTGTGGCGGCTGCTGGTCGCCGAATCGAAGCAGTACTTCATGAAGGTGTACGAAAGCCTCGATGTCCGGCTGGGCGAAGCCGATTTCGTCGGCGAGAGCGCCTACAACGACGAACTCGCCTCGGTGATAGCGGAATTGGACCGGCTCGGGCTGTTGCGCAGCAGCGAGGGCGCCGACTGCGTGTTCCCCGCGGGGTTCACCGGCCGCGACGGCGAACCGCTGCCCCTGATCGTCCGCAAGAGCGACGGCGGATACGGTTACGCCACCACAGATCTCGCCGCGATCCGTGACCGGCTCACCACCCTGGGCGCCACCCGGCTGCTCTATGTGGTGGGGATGCCGCAGCAGCAGCATTTCGCGATGGTGTTCACGACCGCCCGGGAGGCCGGCTGGCTCGCCCCACCGGCGCGCGCCACGCATATCGGATTCGGTTCCGTGCTCGGCGCCGACGGCAAAGTACTGCGCAGCCGGGCCGGGGGCACGATCAAACTCGTCGACCTGCTCGACGAGGCGGTCGACCGGGCCACCCGGGCGATCGCGGAGAAGAATCCCGATCTCGACGCCGGGCCCCGTGCCGAGGTCGCTCGCGCGGTGGGTATCGGGGCGATCAAATACGCGGATCTCTCCACCGACCGGCTCCGCGACTACACCTTCGACTTCGACCGCATGCTCTCCTTCGAGGGCAACACCGCCCCCTACCTCCAATACGCGCACGCCCGTATCCGGTCGATCTTCCGGCGCGGCGGCGTGACCCCCGGCCACGACGGCACTCCCGTGCAGATCGCGGAGCCGGCGGAACGCGCGCTGGCGCTCGAACTCCTCGCCTTCCCCGATATTGTCGCCGCGGTATCGGAGAGCATGGAATTCCATCGGCTCGCGAACTATCTCTACGGGCTGGCGACGGCGTTCACCGCGTTCTACGAGCGCTGCCCGGTTCTGAAATCCGATGAACCGAGCCGCGGCAGTCGCCTGGCCCTGTGCGATCTCACCGCCCGGACCCTGGCCACCGGGCTGGGCCTGCTCGGTATCTCCGCCCCCGACGAGATGTAGCGCTGTCCTGCGCGTGCCCTTCGGCCCGGCCGTAGCGCCTGCGCGGACCACCGCGTCCGCGGCCGATCGCACGTGCCGACCCTTCTCCTCATTCGGGGCTACCGGCGAGTAACAAAGACTCCTACACTCGTCTGTGACCGTCATCACTTCCGAGGAGGGCACGCATGTCCACTGCCGCGAAAGTCGACGCCACCGAGGAGCAGGCCCGGCAACTGGTCGAGGAATCGCGCGAGGTCACCTGGACCAAACCGTCCTTCGCCAAGGAAATGTTCCTCGGCCGCTACCGGGTGGATCTCATCCATCCGTTCCCCAAGCCGGGCGCGGAGGACACCGCCCGCACCGACGCGTATCTGGCGCGGCTGCGGGCCTACTGCGAGACCCTCGACGGCAGCGTGATCGAGGAGCAGGGCCGTATTCCGGAGGATTTCGTGCGCGGCCTCGCCGAACTCGGTTGTTTCGGTCTGAAGATTCCCGAGGAGTACGGCGGGCAGGGCCTGTCCCAGGTCGGCTACAACAAGGCGTTGATGCTGGTCGGCTCGGTACACGCCAGCCTGGGCGCGCTGCTGTCGGCGCATCAGTCGATCGGCGTCCCCGAACCGCTGAAGCTGGCGGGAACCCCGGAGCAGAAGCAGCGGTTCCTGCCGCGGTGCGCCCGGGGTGCGATCAGTGCCTTCCTGCTCACCGAACCCGATGTCGGCTCCGACCCGGCCCGGATCGCCAGCACCGCGACCCCCACAGCCGACGGCGAGGCCTACGAGCTGAACGGCGTCAAGCTGTGGACCACCAACGGCGTGGTCGCGGAACTGCTGGTGGTGATGGCCCGGGTGCCCAAGGGCGACGGACACCGCGGCGGTATCTCCGCCTTCGTCGTCGAAGCCGGCAGCGAGGGCATCACCGTGGAACGCCGCAACTCCTTCATGGGTCTGCGTGGTCTCGAGAACGGCGTCACCCGCATGTACAACGTCCGGGTGCCCAGGGAGAACCTGATCGGCCGCGAAGGCGACGGATTGAAGATCGCGCTCACCACACTCAACGCGGGACGGCTCGCGATTCCGGCGCTGTGCACCGCGGCGGCCAAATGGTCGGTGAAGATCGCCCGCGAATGGAGCACGGCCCGCGTGCAGTGGGGACGGCCGGTCGGTGAGCACGCCGCGGTGGGCGCCAAGGTGTCCTTCATCGCCGCGACGGCCTACGCCTTGGAGGCGGTACTCGATCTCTCGGCGACCATGGCCGACGAAAACCGCAACGACATCCGTATCGAGGCGGCGCTCGCCAAGCTATGGGCCTCGGAGATGGGCTGCCGGATCGCCGACGAACTCGTGCAGATCCGGGGTGGCCGCGGTTACGAGACGGCGGCGTCGCTACGGGCCCGGGGCGAGCGGGCGGTCGGCGCCGAACAACTGGTCCGCGATCTGCGGATCAACCGCATCTTCGAAGGCTCCAGCGAGATCATGCGGCTGCTCGTCGCCCGCGAAATGGCCGACGCGCATATGGCCGCCGCCGGAGCACTCGTCGACAAGCACGCGGAGTTCAAGGAGAAGGCCAAGGCGGCGGCGGGCGCCGGCGGCTTCTACGCCAAATGGTTCCCGCAGTTGGCCGTCGGACCCGGTACGGCACCGGCCGGGTTCGCCGATTTCGGTCCGCTGGCACGGCATATGCGTTTCGTCGAGCGGATGGCACGTAAACAGGCCCGCGCGCTGATGTACGGCATGGCGCGCTGGCAGGCGAAGCTCGAGTACCGGCAGGTGTTCCTGGGTCGTCTCGTCGATATCGGCGCGGAACTGTTCGCGATGTCGGCGGCCTGTGTACGCGCCCAGGCCGAGCGCGCCGACGGCACCGCGGAAGGCGAAGCCGCCACCGAACTGGCCGATGTGTTCTGCCGGCAGGCCCGGATCCGGGTGCGGCAGCTGTTCGACTCGCTGTGGGAGAACACCGACGACGAAGACGTGCGCCTGGCCCGCAACCTGTTCGAGGGCCGCTACCGGTGGGTCGAGGAGGGCGCGCTCGACCCGAGCGAGGGCACCGGGCCGTGGATCGCCGAGTGGCAGATGGGCCCCTCCACCGAGGAGAACCTGCTGCGGCCGTGGCTCCGGGTGGGCGCACTGCACTGACCGGTCACCGCGACGACCCCGAGCGAGCCGGCGCGATCATCGGGCCCGCGGTAGTGCGCACGGCGGACCCGGTGCCTCGCCGGCCGAGGTACTTCCCGCTCGATCGTGCCGGCAGGGGCGCACTCACCCGCGTGCCGGCCGTCAGCCCGCGCCGAGCGCGTCCAGGATCATCGGCCGTGCAGTGGTGATCGCCTGCTCCCAGTAGGGCCAGGTGTGGGTGCCGTTGACGAGGTCGACGCGGGCCTGGATCCCCAGCGCGGCGAGCCGGTCGCGGAAGATCTGCGCGGCCACTGTCGCCAGGGCCTCCAGGCCCATCGCGTTCACGGTGTTACCGACGCCGTGCGGCAGGTCGGGCGCCCCGGGCACACCGTTACCGGCCCAGATGTACATCGGCAGGCCGCGCAGCCGTTCGGCCTGCACGGTCGGGTCGTTGCGGTGCCAGGCCGGGTCACCGGCCGGACCCCACATATCGTCCACATTGAACCTGCCCTCGTCCCACAACGCGGCGCGGACCGCTTCGTTCCACATCGGGAATGTCGGATTCAGGAATCCGGAGAACGATCCGGCGAACTTGAACTGGTCGCGGTGATGCGCGGCGAGGGCCAGCGCCGCCCCACCACCCATGGATGCGCCCACGATGGCGTTATTGGTGCGCGAGACACCGTATCTGGCGAGGAAGGCCGGCAATTCCGCGGTGAGGAAGGTTTCCCACTTGTACGTCGTGGCCTGGCCGTTCGTACTGCTCGGCCGGTACCAGTCGGCATAGAAACTGGAATGCCCGCCGACAGGGAACACCAGTGTCACATCGTCTCCGGCGAACCGCCGCAGCACATCGGTATCGCTGGTCCATTGATTGTGGTCGTGGGGTGCCCGCAGGCCGTCGAGCACATAGAGCGCCGCCCGCCCGCCGCGCGCCGCCCACTGCACCTGGACCTTGATCGGTCCCATATCGGACGGCACCACGAGTTCCTGGTACCCACCGGCCGGGGCCCGTAGCGCCGGCGCACCGATCGGCGCCGCACCTGCCACCGCACCACCGGCACCGGTGGCCAGCACCAGCGCCGCTACGAACGCACCGAGCCTCCGCAGCCGCCCCCACGCGGCCCGCCGCTTCTCCACTGCCACCCCGTATCTTGTCGTCGGTCTCGAACCGTGCCGCTGAGCAACGCTACCGACAAGATCCGCACGACGACCGCACGAGGCTTCCCATGAATCGGAAGACAGCGGACAGCGAAACACCGCGCCGTCCGTACTCGAGTCCGTGGACGGTCCCGACAGCGGAGATCGAAATTTGCCGCGCACCAGCCGCTTTTCACATCCCCGCACCCCACCGGCCAACCGATCCACCGCTGAACAACCGACTGAATCGAAGGCGCCGACAATCCAGGCCAGGGTCCGACCATCGAGCCTGCGGCCTCGTCGGCCGCGCTCGGTGATCGAAACTCCGGCTTCTGATGGCGCACGGGTGTCCGTAACCGATGCACTCCTGAACAGGGTGGACGCAGACCTGTACGACAAGCATCCTGTTCTGAACAGGGGCTCGGTAGTAACTGCCGAAGAACCGAGAGGGTGGAGTTTCGGCGAAGATCCGAGTGGACCTCGGTCAGTCGATGCCTTCGACAATGCGGAAGTCGCGCTCGAAGCCGTCGGGGAGTTCGGCCAGCGCTTCCTGGTAGGCCGCGCTCCCGCGTGCGGCGACGGCCTGTTCGAAGCTGTCGAACTCGATCAGGACGACGCGCTCGGCGATTCCGGCTTCGTGTGCGTCGACCCGGCTGCCGACGCTGG
>NZ_JOAJ01000021.1 GCF_000720425.1 Nocardia rhamnosiphila NBRC 108938
CGGCCCAGCGCAGCTTCACCTACGACAACGACCAGGGCGGCTACCTCGACATCTGCGCCTACAAGCCGTACTACTACGCCTGCCGGTGATCCCGGTGCCGCGCGATCACTGCCGGCCGGGCAGGCGCGGCGTACGCCGCCGGCTCCGGGAACGACCGGCGGCGGTAGCACGTTCGGCATCCACCGCACCGGCGAGGTGGGCCGGAATATGATCCGGTATCTGGCGCCGGGAGCCGATCACGAGCTTCTGCCGGACGCTGGCGACCTGCGCGTCCACCGTTCGCACCGAACTACCCCGCCGCTCGGCGATGGCACTGTTCGGCCAGCCCGCGGCCGCCAGTACCGCGACCTCACGTTCGGCCGGCGATAAGCTCCCCCAGCGCGAATCGGCCGATTCCCCACGATCGACCGGTGTGTCCACCGCGACCGGACGCACCGGCCAACGGCGACGCAGGTACTCCCGTACCGCGTCACTACCGGGGCGGAACTGCCCGCCCCGTTGCTCGGCGACGGCGAAATCCGCCGGTCCGATGACCGCCGTGGCGACCTCGGTCGCCCGGCGCACGCCGAGCACCACCATCGGCACCCGCTCGATACAGACCCCCATCGAGCGGTGGCAGGCCCGGAAAACCCCGACCAGCCAGGCCAGTTCGGTGGCACGGATGCGGATGGCCGCCGCGGCACCCAGCGCGGCGGGATCCCCCGCGAGCACCTGGGTCAGCACGAGCATGCACACCGCCACCGACCACGAGGTCATCCAGGTGTTGCGGCCCGCGGCCATCCCGGACACCGCGCTATGGGCCGGTTCCAGAGCAGCCGCGGGTTCGGCGGAGCGCGAGAGTGCCAGCGTCCGCGCCACTCCCGCCCACCGGGTGGCCAGCGACGACCCGGAGGCCACCGAGCGTTCCAGGTGCCGACGAGTGATCCGGTCGGCCAGCTCCGGATCGCTCAGCATGGCGGCCGCGAGCGCCGCGAAGATCTGACCGCGTTCCACGCCCACCCGGTCGCCCTGCGCGGTGAACTTGTGACCGGCCCGTTCCAGTACCGTCACCGCGTGCGGATCCAGCCGGAACAGCATCAATTCCAGACCCCGGATCCATTCGACCGAAGCGGGCAGGCCGATATCCGTTCCCGGCGAATCCCGCCAGGAGGAATCACCCACACCGGCCGCGGCAGGGCCGGCGACACACTCGTCCAGCAGGGCCGCGGCCCGATCGGCCTCGCCCTGCCACAGGTAGTACCAGCCGAGCAGCGCGGTGGCTCGGATGTGGTGTTCGGTGACGCCCTCGGTGCGAGTGACGTCGAGCGCCTGCGCGGTGAGCCTGGTGAGCGCCCGGCTACCGCCCTTGACAAACGGCACCCATACCGACAGCAGCACCGACGCCGTCTCCAGGCCGACCAGCGCCTCGGCGGGATCGGTCAGACCGGTTTCGATACCGATCAGGATGTCGTCCCAGGAGGTACGGGCCCAGTCGAGCCACAACCGGTCGCCCGGCCCGTACCAGAGCGACCGTGCCTCGACCACGCGGTCACGGTGGTAGCGGCGATGCCGGGCGGCCAGCCGGGCCGCCTCGGCCGGTTCGCGGCGCAATCGGTCGCCGGCGAACAGTCGCACGCTCTCCACCAGGTACCAGCGCACACTCGTCTCGGTGCGGAACGTCGAGACCAGGGAGCGTTCGGCCAGCCGTTCCAGCAGCGGTGCCACCCGCTCGGCGGGCAGTATCCCGTCCGCGCAGACCGCTATGACAGCGGGCAGTTCGACTCCGTTGCGCTGCGGCACGGCCCCGTCGGTTTCGTATCCGGCCGCGAAGACCGACAGGCGCCGCAACAGCACCTGTTCCTCGGCCGCGCACAGATCGAACGACCAGGCGATCACGTCGTAGACCCCGCGGTGCCGCCGTTCGGTACCCGCCCGCGCGCTCTGCGACCAGCGCATGCGCTGATCGGTGGCGTCGCCGCTGAGCTCGGCCAGCACCATGGCGGGTGGCTGGTGACGCAGCCGTGCCGCGGCGAGCCGGAGGAACAGCGGATTGTGCTCGACGCGGCGGCAGATCCGGCGCACCAGCGCGAGCTGGGCCGGATCGTCGGGCACGGGGCATCCGGTGAGTTCGGCACGCTGCCGGAACAGCTGCAGCGATTCGAAGGCCGACAGTGGCGGCACGGCGAGGATGTACTCGTCGGCCCAGCCGATGGGCTCGCGGCTGGTGGCCAGCAGGGTGAGACCGGGAGTGGCGGCGAGCAACTCGATGACCGCGCGCGCGGCCGCCGCGAGCACGTGTTCGCAATTGTCCAGCACCAGAATCGCGTGCTCGGCGATCGCGCCCGCGGGCGGACCCACCGCGACATCCAGGGCGTCGGGATCGCTGATATCGGTCCGCACCACCGAGCGCAGCACGTTCTCGGCACCTTCGCCGCAGTCGCGTTCGAGTTCGGCCAGGCGCGCCCAGTACACCGGCCGGTCCGGTTCGGCGCGGTGCACCCGGCGCATCGCTTCGGCGGCCAGTCTGGTTTTGCCGATACCGCCGGGCCCGACCAGGGTGATCAGTCGTCCCGAGCCGGAGCGCAGCAGGTCGTCCAGGCGCGCGAGTTCCCGCATCCGACCGAAGAACTCGGTGGCAGGTGCGGCCGGTGCCGCACCGTCCGGGTAGATCACCGCCATGGAAACGTAAATTAGTGCACGTCACGTCGGACCGTCCGACGAACCCGTGCAATTCACACAACACCCGCCCGCGGGACGCTCAGCACATCAGGCAGGCCTGCTGGCGGTAGTGCATCTGGACCACCGCGCTGTCGAAGGTCAGCACATCCACCAGTTGCAGCCCGCTGGTATCCACCGGCGACCGGAAAAGGGGTACGCCGCCGCCCAGGAGCAGGGGGTGCACGAAGAGCCGGAACTCGTCGATCAGATCGTGCGCCATGAAGGACCGCGCGGTTTCCGCCCCGCCGAAGAGCACCATGTGCTGGCCCGCGGCCCGCCGTTGCCGCACCTCCTCGATCGGATCCGGGCCGGTGACCCGGGTGTTCCACGAGGGGTTGCGCAGGGTGCGGGAGACGACGAGTTTCGGCGCGGCGCGCCAGAATCGCGCGAAGTCGACGTAGAACGGCGAGACCGGCGCCAGATCGGCGGTGGGCCAGAAGGCCGCCAGGATCTCGTAGGTTCTGCGCCCGTAGAGCAGCAGGTCGGCGCTCCGGAGTTCATCCAGGTATTCGGTACAGAGTTCCTCGTCCACGACCGGCCAGTGGACCGCCTCGTCGGGTCCCTCCGCGAACCCGTCGAGTGATATCTGCATCCACAGTGTCACGCTTCCCATTCCATGCCTCATCTACCGCGTCAGGTGCCAAGAAGCAGATTCTGCACCCGCCCAGGGCCGCGCGCATCCGTAGAAGAGCGGAAAGTTACCTAAGTAGTCGTTCGCCGGGAAATCGTCCCGGCCGACGGAAGAGCCACCGTCGAATGTACCGTCGTTCAGCGCAACGCTCCCCTACCCCTTTCCCAGGCCGGGGAAGCCGCAGTGCTCGGTTCAGCTCTCCGCCGGAAGGTCGGCGAGTTCGCTGTCGCTATCGATATAGTGCGCGACGAGCTTGTTCACCAGCTCCGCCGCCGCCTTACCGGGCAGGGTGCGGGCCAGCTGCAACTGTCCGGTCAATTCCGCCAGGTCGGCGGCCTCCTGCCCGGAGTCCTGATACTTCTGCCAGGTCGTGCGATGGAACAGGTCGACGAACCGGCGGGCCATCCGGTCGCAATCGGCCCGTATCCGTTCGAGCTCGCCGAGGACCTCGGCATCGGGAACACCGACGGCCGCCAGTTGCTCCGCGATCCGGATGAGCTGCCGATCGGCGGGCCGATAGGTGGCGGCGTCGACCGGCTCGTAGAGCCCGACGGCGACGATCCTGGCCAGCCCGTTCGGCACCGAGCCGTAGCGTTCCTGCAGTTCGGTGGCGGGAATGGCATCGGCGGGAACGGCCGACTCGTCCGCGGACGGCTCGCCGGTCTCCATACCGCCGAGCAGCGGCCCGACGCCCAGGATGTCCCCCAGATCGTCCCCGCGGTCCCAGGCCTTGAGCAGTTCCTTGATGCCGTTCAGTTTGATGCCGCGATCGAGCAACCTGCTGATCGTGCGCACCCGATTGAGGTGGTCTGGACTGTAGTAACCCGTTCGCCCCTTGACCTGCGGTGGAGGCAGAACCCCCCGTTCGTGGTAAACCCGCAGGCTGCGCACGGTCGTGCCGGCAGCCCGCGCCAGTTCATCGATCGTGTACTCCACACCAGCAGCCATATAACAAGGAAACCACAAAGGCGCGATGACGACCTGCGCCGGACACGACCGAAACGTCCGATTCAACCCTAGTTGGGGCGGGGTTCGCTAGTTCGTCGAGCGTGAAGTAACGGCCCGTTGGGTATGTGTGCGGCGCTCGTCTTCCGACATACCGCCCCACACTCCGTACGGCTCGCCGACCGCCAGCGCGTAACTGCGGCACCGATCGAGTACCGGACAGGTATCACAGATCTGTTTGGCGCGCCGCACCCGCGCGGCCCGTGCCCGGCCCCGCTCCCCTTCGGGATGGAAGAACACGGTGGATTCCAGGCCGCGGCAGGACCCGTTCAATTGCCAGTCCCATACCTCGGCCGCTGGGCGCCGAGACTGGATCACGGTGGACATACACAACTCCTCTGCCCGCAATTCTGTGAAGCCAGCGTAATTACTCCCCAGATGTGGGAATCGGCGCCGAGCGACCTCCCGCCGGCTTCCCGGCAGTGGCGATCACCGGGTCGAGCCGGACCGTGGAAACCGTCCTATGCTGCGAGTATGAGTGAGCTACCGGGCGCGCGCATCACCGTCGAGCAACGCGATCGCGCGCTGCGGGAGCTCGCCGAGCACCTCGGTTCGGGCCTGCTCACGCTCACCGAATACGAAGAACGCACCGCCGCCGTGACCGCCGCGCGTACCACCCCGGAACTCGCGGCCCTATTCACCGATCTCCCCGCGCCGCCGGCGACACCCGGCTCGAACGAGACCGCCGATCCCGCGCTCGGTTTCGCGGTACTGGCCGGTGGCTCGGCCGTCTTCGCGCTCGTTCTCGCGCTGGTGTACGGCGGCTGGCTGTGGCTGCTGCTGCTGGTGATCGTCCTGGTCTCGGCGCCGCTACTGCCGGCAGTAATCCGGCGGCGCCGGATCGCCGGGCAGTCCTGAACCCTCACCAGCGGGTATGCGGTCGCACGCTGTTGGCCAGATCGACGAGCCGGTACCGGTGCAGGCGGCCCGGGGCGGTCCGGGCCAGGGCGCGCAGTCGTGACTCCAAGCCGCCGCGAAGTCCCGCGACAGTGAGCGGATAGCCGAGCAGCCTGGTGTCGGCGGATGCGGGCCGCATCCGCGATTTCAACCACTCCAGTGCCGCGCCGACCACCACGACCTGCATCTGCAATGCCCGCGGCTCATCGACGAGTTCCAGCCGCGATGCCGCCTCACGCAGATCGATCTCGGTGATCTCCCGATGCGGCCGCGATACCAGCAGCAGGCTGCCCGTCATCCGGGCGGTGCCGTGATGACGAGAGGTCACGGGTACCTCGTCGAGGACCTGCACGGCCTGCAACAGCTCACCGTCGGCGGCCAAGCGGCGAGCCAAACCGAACGCGGCGCTGACCACCGCGTGATTGGTCTGCCAGACCAGCCGGTAGAACTCCGACGCGGCGGCATGCCACCGGTCGGACTCACCGGGATCGCTCAGCGTCTGCAGGGCGAGTTCGGCCGTGGCGGCCAGCGCCAGCGGCGGCGCCAGCTCACCGGGCAGCATGGTGTGCACCTGGTCGAAATGCAGGTAGGCGAGTTCGTACTGCCCGTCCAGCAGATCGATGACACCGCTGAACCATTCGACCCGCCAGTCGGTCACCGCGCGGGGCCGCAACTCCTCGAGCAGTGCGAGCGCCGGAGCCATCTCGCCGAGGTCGAGATGGGCGCGGACGGCGGCGAACGCCCCCTCGACCTCGAAGGTCTCCGGCGCGTCGATGGTACCGGCCGCGATACGTTCGGAGGTCTGGCGCAAGGAGTCCAGGGTCTGGCGGGCGTCACCGTGCAGCAGCGGGCTCAGCAGCTGCACGCTGGGGTCGTCGGCGTCGATCAGCGGGATGGGCAGGGTGGCCACCACGGCCGCGGCGTCGAGACCGAGGCTGCGGTGGCCACCGTCGACCATCCCGTCGGTCTGGCCGATCAAGGTGTCGATACCGAAATCCCCGCGCAGCGAGCCGAACTCCACCGATGCCTGCGGGTGTTCACGCCCGGAATCGGCGGCCAGCACCATCCGCAACACCCCGGCCAGCTGGCAGTACATGGCATAGGTGGAGGGGAAGCGCCGGCTCGGATCCATATGCGTCGCGCGCACCAGCAGCCGATACAGGCACGGATAGCGCCGCAGCAGCGGGTACTCCTCCGGTGTCGGCATCTCGGTGCGGTAGTTGCCGTGGGAATCCTTGCGCAGGTCCAGGATCAGTGCGGCCAGGGTGCGGCCGGCGGCGTACACATCGGTGGCCACCGTGGGACCGGTTTCGATGATCTCCGGCGCCTGATAGCCGGGGGTGCCGTAGATACTGCCGTAGGATTCCATGGCCGCGACGGCGCCGAGATCGATGAGTTTGACCTCGTCGTCGGTGACCATGATGTTGTCCGGTTTGAGGTCGTTGTAGGCCAGCCCGAACGAGTGCAGATAGTCGAGAGCCGGCAGGACCTCCATCATGTACGCGATGGTCTCGGCCACCGGAAGACGTTCCGGCCCCGCCATATCCAGCATCTTCTTCAATGAGCGCCCGCCGACGTACTCCATCACGATGTAGCCGTCGGCCACCTCGCGCTGCGAGCGGTGCTTGACGAAGTTGTAGATCTTGACCACGCCGGGATGCGTTATCTCGGAGAGGAACTGACGTTCGGCCAGCGCCACCACGTGCGCCTCGAAGTCCTGGGGGTTCTGCAACCCTTTCAGGACCACCCACCGGTCACTGACGTTCGTATCGACCGCCAGATAGATCCAGCCCAGACCGCCGTGTGCCAGACAGCCTTTGACCAGGTATTGCTCCGCCACGACCTCACCGGCGGAGAGGGCGGGCAGGAAGTTGTAGGCCGACCCGCAACGTGCGCACTCCCCGGCCACCGCGCCGGGCCCGTCCGGGCCGGACCGCCCGTTGGGCGCCTGGCATTTCCAGCAGAACCGCTTGTGTTCGGGCACCACCGGATCCGCGAGCACCGCGGTGGCGGGATCGACCGGATCCACCCGTGGCAGCGCCACCAGTCCGGCGCCGAGGCGGCGGACGCTCGGGCGGGAACGGGCATTTCGCCCGGAGGGCATTTCGTCCTCGAAGCCGGCGAACGGGTCGGGATCATCGGGATCCTCGTCGTCGTCGGCGAGTAGCAACTCGTCGAGATCATCGTCGTCCGGACCGGCGAGACTGTTGAGCCGGGCGATATCGTCGCCGGTCAACGCGGCGATGGCCCGGTCGAAGTCCGACAGCGCCGGCGTCTCGGGCGGACTGTCCGAGCCCACGGGCGCGGCGACGACCGGGGGTACCGAACCCACCGTCACCGGCACGAAGACACCGGACCCGCTGGGGACCGAGGCGGCGTCGGTGGCACTGCGCGGCTCGGCACTGCCGGATTCGGCGAGTAGTTCCTCGGCGGCTCGCGTCAGGTCGGACTCGGCGGCTCGCCGGCCACTTTCGCTGCTGTTGGTACGCAGCGTCGACCAGGTGTGCGCGCCGCGGCGGGGCATTTCCGCACCACGGGTCCGCCGTTTGGACCAGGGCGGCGGGAGCGGACGCTCGGAGCTGGGCTGCGACGAGCTGGGCTGCTCTGGCATGCACGACCTCTCAAACCCGCGGAAGAACAGAGAGAGTCTATTGTGATCCCGGCCCGCGGGGGCGACAGGTCGATCGTTCCCTTTCCTGGGAATGCGGAATACCCCGGACCTGCTATCCGGGGTATTCCACGCAGTTCGGCGTTACCGCTGATCCTCGGGTTCGTCGAGGATCCGGACGGTGCTACCGGGTTCTTCGGCCGGCGCCGGGGCGGCGGGCACCACGGCACGTGCGGCGGTGAGCTCGCCCACTCGCTTCCGCGCCAAGAACCAGCCGCCGACCAGGGCCGGAACCCCGACCACCAGCATGGCGATCACCGCGGCCCGCTGTTCGATCTCATCGCTGAACAGCATCAGCAGCACCACACCGGCCAGGAACAGCAGGGTGGCGTAGCTGGTGTACGGAGTGCCGGGCAGACGGAACTTCGGCCGGGTCACCTTGCCGTCGCGAGCCCACTTCCACAGCTGGAGCTGGCACAGCACGATGGCGGTCCACGAGAAGATGGTGCCCAGCGCCGAGACGTTCAGCACGATCTCGAAGGCCTGATCGGGGACCAAGGCATTCAGTCCGACACCCGCCAGCGCGATCACACCGGTGGCGAGGATGCCCACATACGGGACGCCGTTCTTGGACATGCGGCTCGCGACGGTCGGGGCACTACCGTTCATCGACATCGAGCGCAGGATGCGGCCGGTCGAGTACAGGCCGGCGTTCAGGCTGGAGAACGCCGCGGTCAGCACCACCAGGTTCATGACCGAACCGGCACCGTCGATACCGATCTTGGAGAAGAAGGTGACGAACGGGCTCTCACCGGACTTGAAGACGGTGTAGGGCAGCAGCAGGCCGAGCAGCACCAGCGAACCGACGTAGAACAGCGCGATCCGGGCGATCACCGAGTTGATGGCGCGCGGCATGATCTTCTCGGGATTCTCCGCCTCACCGGCGGCGGTACCGATGAGTTCCACCGCGGCGTAGGCGAAGACGACACCGGTGGTGACGACGATCAGCGGCAGGAAACCGCTCGGGAACAGGCCGCCGTTGTCGGAGAGGACGCTGAGACCTGTCGGCTGACCCTCGATGTCGAAGCGCCCGGCCAGGAAGATGGTGCCGATGATCAGGAAGGCCACGAGCGCGACGACCTTGATCAGCGCGGCCCAGAACTCCAGCTCACCGAACCACTTCACCGAGATCAGGTTGATCGCCACCACGATGGCCAGGGCGATCAGCGCGATGGTCCACTGCGGTATCACCTCGAACGCGCCCCAGAAGTGGACGTAGGTGGCGATCGCGGTGATATCCACGATGCCGGTCATGCACCAGTGGAAGAAGTACATCCAGCCGACCGCGAAGGCCAGTTTCTCGCCGTAGAACTCACGGGCGTAGGACACGAACGACCCGGAGGACGGGCGGTGCAGGACCAGCTCGCCCAGGGCCCGAAGAATGAAGAATACGAAGATGCCGCAGACGGCGTATACCAGGAACAGGCCGGGTCCGGCCTCGTGCAGCCGGCTGCCGGCGCCGAGGAACAGGCCCGTTCCGATGGCGCCACCGATGGCGATCATCTGGAGCTGCCGGGGCCGCAGCGACTTGTGATAGCCCGCATCTTCGGCGTGCAGACCGTCCGCCGGCGCCGCCTGACCCGGAGGCTCTTGAACTGTTGTCATCATGTTGCCTTTCGAGTGGCGCAGATCATGTCTGCGAGCAATGTACCGCTAGTTAGCGGCACGATCAATAGGGGGCCGTCAGGTGTAACCCAGTGGAAACCAGGCACTTTGGTAAAAACCCAAGGTCGGCCGCCATGTAAGAGCCATTGATCGAGCCGCTGAACGTCGATACGCTGGATACGTCAATTGCGTAGGGAGCACCCAGATGGCCTGGTTCGAACGCGAGTTCATCGCCGTCCCCGAGACCGGCAAGAAACAACTCGTCTACAAGTGGCCGGATGTGAACATCCGGCGATACTCCCGCGCTATCGTCAATGCCGACCAGACCGCGCTGTTCGTGAAGTCCGGTCAGGTCCTGGGCACGCTGGGGCCGGGCCGGCACCGGATCGACGCGGACGAACTCCCGGTTCTCGGCGCACTGGTGGATACGCTGACCGGCGGCAACCTCTACCGTGCCGAGCTCTACTTCGTCTCCACCCGGGAGTTCGCCGGCATCAAATTCGGCGGCCGTCTCGCCGATATCGCCGACCCGATCAGCGAGCAGATCGTCACCCTGCGGGTTTTCGGCGAGTTCGCGCTGTCCGTCCGAGACGCGCGGCAGCTGATCACCTCACTGGCCGGTAGTACCGATCTGCACGATCCGGCCGGGATCGAATCCTGGAGCGCCGACCTGCTGCTCAAGGCGATGAAGGTCGCGGTCACACAGGGTGTTTCCCAGGGTGAGTGGCCGGTCCTCGGCCTGTCCGGACTCCTGCCCGTGATCGAGCAGGCGGTCGTCCAGCAGACCAATACCGCACTCTACGAGTACGGGTTACGGATACCGCGGCTCGGCAATTTCGACATCACCCTGGCCCCCGAAGACGCCGACCGGCTCAAACGGCTCGCCAAGGATGTCACCTACATCCGGCTCGCCGGAGATTTCCGGCAATACGCCGCCGGGGAGATGGCGCTGGGCGCGGGCCAGGGGCTGGCCTCCGGGCACGGCCACGACGGTGGGTTCATCGGCGCCGCGCTGGGCATCAACGCCCTGCAGCAGCAGCCGGGGCCCGCGGTGGCCGGAAATTTCCCGCCGCCGCCGAGTTCGCCGTGGCAACAACACCAGCAGCGCCGGGAGGAGCCGAGCGCGACGGCGCTGCCGCCCACCGCGAAACCCGCCGAACTCGGTCCCGCGGCGGCGGACCCGGTCTGCACCGCCTGCGCCACGGTCAACCCGCCGGGTGCCAAGTTCTGTGTCGAATGCGGGAATCGCTTCGCCCCGGCCGAACCGGCCCGATGTCACGAATGCGACACCGAGATGCTGCCCACGGCCAGGTTCTGCGCCTCCTGCGGAACCCGCCGCCCGGACTGAATCCGGTACCCGGCCCGCCGCCGGGCGCAGCACAGTCGGGCGCCGAACCCGAGTCGGCGGGCGGGTCCGTCCGGCAACGTAGGGCGCGAGCAGGGGCGCCGACAGGACGACGAGCCTTCGGCCGAGCGGATTCCGGCGGCACAGCGGAAACGACGGGTGGCCGTCCGGCCCGAGCCGGACGGCCACCCGCGAATCCCGGGTGATCAGGCGACGATGCCGGACTCCGAGCTACCCGCCAGGCTCCGCACCTGCCGCGCCGCCACCGACAGGGTCGCCAGATCGTGCCGGCTCACCCCGAAGATCTCGGTGAGCGCGGCGCGGGCCCGGGTCAGCCGTGACCGGTTGGTCTGCTCCCAGTAGTCCAGCTTCTCCGTCACCGGGTCCTCCGGGTCGGTGGCGGTGGCGATATCCAGCGTCAGCAGCCGCAGCGACTCGTACAGGTCGTCACGCAGCGCCAGCCGCGCCAGACCGGCCCACCGCTGATCATGGTCGAGATCGCCGACCGCGCTGATCAGCCGGGTGATCTCCAGATGCGCGTTGAGCGCGAAATAGAGTTCGGCGATCTCCTGTGCGTCGCGTTCGGCGATATCGGCGATATCCAGCACGTCCAGCAGCGGGAAGAGATGGATCAGACGGTAGACCTCGGCGGCCAGATCCTGCGGGGCGCCGTGTTCGGTCGCCTCGGTGGCGTGCGCGGCGACCCGTTCGGCCAGCGGTTTCGGCAGCCAGCCGGGCACCCGGTCCGCCAGCGCGCGCACTCCCTCGCGATAGCGAGTGATATCCGCCCCGATCGCGATCGGCTGCGGCCGGTTGAGCAGCAGCCAGCGCGCGGCACGTTCCAGCGTGCGGTTGGTCTCGAGCTCGAGCTGATCGCGGACCGAGGTCGGCATCTGCTCGGAGCGGATGCGCTGCCACAGCTCCCGCAACCCGAAGATCTCCACCGCGGCGGTGAACGCGCGGACCGCGTCGTCGGTGGTGGCGCCGATCTCCTCGGACAACCGGAAGGCGAACGTCGCACCGCCGAAATCGACCATCTCGTTGACCACCACGGTGGCCACGATCTCCCGGCGCAGCGGATGCCTGGTGATCGCACCGGCGAAACGCTCCCGCAGCGGTGTCGGGAAGTAATCCGGCAGCACCGCCGCGAAAGTGGGGCTGTCCGGCAGATCCCCGGCGAGCAGATCGGCCTTCAGCGCGAGCTTCACATGGGCGATCATCGTGGCCAGCTCCGGGGAGGTCAGCCCTGCCCCGCCGGCGATCCGCCGCTCCATCTCGGCGTCACTCGGCAGCGCCTCGAGGCGGCGGTCCACGCCGCGCCGGGTCTCCAGTTCGGTGAGCAGCCGCCGGTGCACCGCACCACGCCGCCCGGCACCCGACCGGGACAGGCCGATCCGGAAGTTCTGCGAGATATTGTCGCGCAGCACCAGTTCGGCGACCTCGTCGGTCATTTCGGCGAGCAGCGGATTACGGTCTTCGAGATCGAGTTCGCCCGCCGACACCACCGCGTCGAGCAGAACCTTGATATTCACCTCGTGATCGGAGCAATCCACCCCCGCGGAATTATCCAGCGCGTCGGTGTTCATCTTCCCGCCGTTACGGCAGACACGTCGGCGTTCGTTTCCGAACTCGCCTTGATATAGGTACCGATACCGCCGTTCCACAACAGATCGACCGGGGCCTCGAGAATCGCCCGGATCATCTCCGGCGGCGAGAGCCGGGTGACGCCGACCGGAAGTTTCAGCGCGGCACGGACTTCCGGGCTCACCGGAATGGCCTTCGCGGTGCGGTCGTAGACGCCGCCACCCGCACTGATCAACGAACGATCATAATCCGCCCAACTCGACCGAGCCAACCCGAACAACCGCGACCGCTCACCGA
>NZ_JOAJ01000022.1 GCF_000720425.1 Nocardia rhamnosiphila NBRC 108938
ACGACCCGCGATCGGCGTACCCACCGCCACATCATCGGTAGCCGACAACCGCGCCAACAGCAACGCCAGCACCGCATGCACAACCATGAACACCGTCGCGTTGTGCTCGGCCGCCAACCGCGACACCGCCCGATGCAACTCCGCATCGATCTCGAACGGCACCGTGCCACCCGCCATCGACGGCACGATCGGGCGCGGCCGGTCACCCGGCAGGTTCAACTCGTCCGGCAACCCGGCCAACGCCTCGCGCCAATAAGCGGCCTGCGCGCTGACCAGACTCTCGGGATCGTCCTCCGAACCCAGGACCTCGCGCTGCCACAGGCTGTAATCGGCGTACTGCACCGGCAGCGGCGTCCACGCCGGAGCCGAACCGGAGGTGCGCGCCGCGTAGGCGGTCATCAGGTCCCGGATCAGCGGGCCCATCGACCAGCCGTCGGTACTGATGTGGTGCACCACGAACACCAGCACGTATTCGCCGTCGGCCGGCTGGAACACGGCCGCACGCGACGGCACCTCGGTCGTCACATCGAAACCGGTCGCGAGCACCTCGGTGATCCGGCCGCGTAGTTCGGTGGCGGAAACCGGGATCGGCGTCGGATCCGGAACCGCCCGGCCGACGGGCAGGACCTGCTGGTACGGCTTTCCGTCCTGGGCGGGGTAGATGGTCCGCAGGGCTTCGTGCCGGCCCACCACGTCCGCGACGGCCTGCCGTAGCGCGGGAATATCGAGATCCCCGGACAGCCGGACGGCCAGCGGGATGTTGTAGGCCGACGATCCGGTGTCGAACTGGTTCAGGAACCACATCCGCTGCTGCGCCAGCGACAACGGCACCCGCTCCGGCCGCTCCCGCGGCGCCAGCACCGGCATGTCGCCCCGTCCGGTGGCGGATTCCGCGGCGGCGGCCAGCGCGGCCACCGTGGAGGCCTCGAACAGCGTCCGAACCGCCACCTTGGTGTCCAATGCCGCGCTCAGCCGGGCCGCGACCTGGGTCGCGATCAGCGAGTTACCACCGAGCGCGAAGAAATCGTCGTCCGCGCCGACCCGCTCGACACCCAGGACCTCGGCGAAGACGCCGGCCACGATCTCCTCGACCGGGGTCGACGGCGCCCGGAACTCCCGGGTTTCGAATACCGGCGCGGGCAGGGCTTTACGATCCAGCTTCCCGGAGGTGTTCAACGGGAACGCGTCGAGCACGACCACCGCGCCCGGCACCATGTACACCGGCAATACGCCGCGCAGCGCGTCCAACAGCGCCGCGGCAACGATCTGCTCGCCGGGTGCGGGTACCACGTAGGCGACCAACTGCTCACCCAGCTCGGACGCCGCGACCGTCACGACGGCCTGGCTCACCACCGGCTGCGCCAGCAGTGCCGATTCGATCTCCCCCAGCTCGATCCGCTGACCACGGAACTTCACCTGGAAATCGGTACGACCCAGATACTCCAGCGCCGGCCGAGTCTCCGGGCGGCCCTCCACCAGGGTCTCGGCCCGGCGCCACCGCACCAGGTCACCCGTGCGATACATCCGCTGACCGGCATCGAACGGATTCGCCACGAAACGATCCGCCGACAGATCCGGACGTGTCACATATCCGCGAGCCAACTGGTCGCCCGCCAGATACAACTCGCCCGTGACACCCGGCGCCACCGGCCGCAACCGCGAATCCAGCACATACACACGGGTGTTCCACTCCGGCACACCGATCGGCACACCGGCCGACTCGGTACCGGTCGCCTGCCAGTACGTGACCGTCACCGCCGCCTCGGTCGGACCGTAGACGTTGTGGACCGCGGCATCGGAGATCGCCTGCATCGCACCGACCGTCTCCGGTGGTAGCGCTTCACCGAGCGCGAACACGTGCTGGAGCGAGGGAATCGAACCCGCCGGGGTATGCGCGGCGAACATTCCGAGCATCGAGGGAACGAAGTCCGTCATCGTCACCCGCTGCTCGGCGATGACCCGCGCCAGGTACTCGGCATCACGATGGCCGTCGGGGGTCGCGACGACCAGGCGCGCTCCCACTGCCAGCGGCAGGAAATAACCCCACAGCGACACGTCGAACGTCGTCGCCGTCTTCTGCAGATACACATCGTCGGCGTCCAGCCGGTACTGCGCCAGCCACCACGCGATCTGATTGCCGATCGCCGCATGCGAAACCGCCACGCCCTTCGGCCGGCCCGTCGAACCCGACGTGAAGATCACATACGCCGTATTCGACAGACGCACCGGCGCCGACCGATCCGCGTCGGTCACCGGCGCCGAGCCGAAACGATCGGTATCGAGGCTGTCCAGGGCCAGTATCGGTACGCCCGCGAGGGCGTCCGCACCGGCGCCGCCGTCCGCGCCGATACCGACGGCCCGCGCGTCGGCGGTGGTGGTCAGCAGACACACCGGTGCCGCGGTATCGAGAATGTAGCCGATACGTTCGGCGGGATGCGCCGGGTCCAGCGGCACATACGCACCGCCCGCCGCCACTACCGCGTACATACCGACCACCAGGTCGATCGACCGGGAGATCAGCACCCCGACCAGCGATTCCGGACCCACGCCCTGCGCGATCAGCAACCGCGCGAGCCGATTCACCCGGCCCGCGAACTCGGCATACGTCAGGGTGGTGCCCTCGAACGACAACGCCACCCGATCCGGATACGCGGCGACGGCCCGCTCGAACCCGTCCAGCAGCAATTGCGCCGGCACCGCGTGCTCGGTCGCGTTCCACTCCGCCAGCACCCGGGTGCGTTCGGCGGGAGCCAGGATCTCGAAGTCACCGACCGGGGTCGCGGGATCGGCCACGATCGCACCGAGCAACCGGGTGAAGCGGCCGGCGAAGCCTTCCGCCGTTTCCTGGTCGAACAACGCCGTGGCGTAGGTCAGGTAACCCACCACGCCCTGCGCAGCACCCGAATCGTCGTAGGCGTCGGCGAGGACGAGGTTCAGGTCGAACTGAGAGTTCTCGGTATCGATCTCCACCCCGGACACCGTCAGGCCCGGCAGTTCCAGACTCGACGCCGCGAGGTTCTGGAAGGTGAACCCGACCTGGAACAGCGGATGCCGCGCCTGCGAACGCGCCGGGTTGATCACCTCGACCAAACGCTCGAACGGCACATCCGCATGCGCGAACGCCGCGATATCGATTTCCCGCTGCCGTGCCAGCAGATCCGTGAACGACTCACCACGATCCAGTTGGGTCCGGAACACCAGCGTGTTCACGAACATACCGATCAGATCATCGAGCGCCTGCTCACCACGACCCGCGACCGGGGTACCCACCGTGATGTCATCGCTTCCGGACAACCGCGACAGCAATACCGCGAACGCCGTATGCGCCACCATGAACAGAGTGGCGCCCTGCTGCTGTGCCAGTCGCTGCAGACCGGCGTGGGTCGCGGCGTCGATATGGAGCTCCACCCGGCGGCCGGCGAACGACTGCACCGCCGGACGCGGCCGGTCCATCGGCAGGTCCAGCTGATCGGGCACCCCGGCCAGCGTCGACTGCCAGAAGGCGAGTTGCTGCGCTGCCGGCGACTCCGCGTCGGATTCGTCGCCCAGCAGGTCGCGCTGCCAGATGCTGTAGTCGGCGTACTGCACCGGCAACGCCGCCCAGCCCGGGGCTTCGCCGGCCGCACGGGCCGCGTACGCGATCATCAGATCCCGCGTCAACGGCCCCGCCGAGGACCCGTCACCGGCGATGTGGTGCACCACCATCACCATCACGAACTCGTCGGCGGCGTCGTCCACCCGGAACAGCGCCACCCGCAGCGGCACCTCGGCGGTCACATCGAATCCCACCGCCGCCAGTTCCGCCACCGCCGCCGCGACCTCACCGGCGGCCACGGACCGCACCTCGAGCTGCGGAACAGCCTGCCCGGCCGACAACACCACCTGTACCGGGCCGGACTCGGTCTCCGGGTAGACCGTACGCAACACCTCGTGCCGCGCGACGACATCGGCGACGGCCCGCCGCAACGCGTCCACATCGAGACCACCCGACAAGCGGATCGCCAACGGCAGGTTGTAGGCAGCCGTTGCCGCGTCGAAGCGGTTCAGGAACCACATCCGCTGCTGCGCCGGCGACAACGGCGCCGCCGGTACCGTCTCGCCCGACAGCAGGGTCCGGCTCGGACGCGGCTGCGCCACCAGCGCCGCCCGGCCGCCGGTACCGGCCTGCTCCTGGATCCGCGCGGCCAAGGCGGCGACGGTGGAGGTCTCGAACAGCGACCGGACCGCGACCGTGGTGTCCAATGCCGCACTCAGCCGGGCCGCGACCTGGGTCGCGATCAGCGAGTTACCACCGAGCGCGAAGAAATCGTCGGCGGCGCCGACCCGACGCACATCGAGGACGTCGGCGAAGACGCCGGCCACGATCTCCTCGATCGGGGTCGACGGCGCCCGGAACTCCTTGGTCTCGAACACCGGCGCCGGCAACGCTTTACGATCCAGCTTCCCGGAGGTGTTCAGCGGGAACGCGTCCAATCCGACCACGGCCGCCGGAACCATATAGGTCGGCAGCACATCCCGGACAGCCCCGAGCAGTTCGGTGGAGTTCAGTTGCTCGCCCGGAGCCGGCACGACGTAGGCGACGAGTTGCTCACCGAGCTGGGACGCGGCGACGGTGACCACGGCCTGGCTCACCTCGGGCCGGGCCAGGAACGCGGACTCGATCTCACCGAGTTCGATGCGCTGGCCGCGGAATTTCACCTGGAAATCGGTGCGCCCCAGATATTCCAGTACCGGTTGACCACCGACCCGCTGCCACCGCACCAGGTCACCCGTGCGATACATCCGCCGGCCGGTATCGAACGGGCTCGCCACGAACCGGTCGGCGGAAAGGTCCGGACGCGTCACATATCCACGAGCAAGCTGGTCACCGGCGAGATACAACTCACCTGTGACACCCGCGGGAACCGGCCGCAACCTGCTGTCGAGCACATACACGCGGCTGTTCCACTGCGGCACGCCGATCGGCACACTGCCCGACTCGGCGCCCGTGGCCTGCCAATAGGTGATCGACACCGCGGCCTCGGTCGGGCCGTACAAGTTGTGTACCGCGGCATCGGAGACCGCGTGCATCGCGGTCACTGTCGCCGGGGGCAGGGCCTCACCGATGACGAATACGTGCCGCAGGCTCGGAATCGACCCCGCCTCGGTATGTGCGGCGAACATCGTCAACATCGACGGCACGAAATCCGTCACCGTGACCTGCTGTTCGGCGATCACCTGCGCGAGATAGGCCGGGTCGCGATGACCGTCCGGCGTCGCCACCACCAACCGGGCGCCGACGGACAGCGGCAGGAAGAAACCCCACAACGACACGTCGAACGTGGTCGCGGTCTTCTGCAGATACACATCCGAGATACCCATCGGGTACTGCGACAGCATCCAGGCCACCTGGTTCGCGATCGCCGAATGCGGCACCGCCACACCCTTCGGACGGCCGGTCGAACCCGAGGTGAAGATGACGTACGCGGTATTGCCGGGCCGCACCGGCGCGAGCCGATCCGCATCGGTCACCGGCGCAGAGTCGAAACCGCTGGTATCGAGGGTATCCAGGAATAGCGCCGGTACCCCGTCCAATTCGCCCGTACCGGCAGCGTCGGTGGAGACCGCATCGCCGTGGACGGTTCGCGCGTCGATGGTCGTGGACAGCAGACAGGCCGGCCGCGCGGTATCCAGGATGTAGCCGATCCGCTCGGCCGGATGGGCCGGGTCCAACGGCACATACGCACCACCCGCGGCCACCACCGCGTACATTCCGACCACCAGGTCCAGCGACCGGGACACCAGCAAACCGACCAGCGACTCCGGACCCACACCCTGCGCGATCAGCACTCGCGCCAACCGGTTCACCCGAGTAGCGAACTCACCGTAGGACAGACTCGTCCCCTCGAACGACACCGCGACCCGGTCCGGGTGAGCCGCCACCGCCCGATCGAAGCCTTCCAGCAGCAGACGAGGGGTGAAGGGGTAAGCGGTGGCGTTCCATTGCTCCAGCACCCGGGTCCGCTCCACCGGCGCCAGGATCTCGAGGTCGCCGACCGGCACGGAAGAATCCGCTACCACTGCGGCCAGCAAGCGCACGAAGCGGTCCGCGAAGCCCTGAACGGTGGTGTGGTCGAACAACGCGGTGGCATAGGTCAGGTAACCCGCCACGCCCAAGGGCGCACCCGATTCGTCATAGGAATCACCGAGGTCGAGGTTCAGATCGAACTGTGCGATCGCGGTATCGAAATCCAGCCCCGAAACCGTCAGGCCCGGCAACTCCAGACTGGACGGCGCCAGGTTCTGGAACGCGAACCCGACCTGGAACAATGGATGCCGCGCCTGTGACCGGGCGGGATCGAGTACCTCTACCAGCCGCTCGAACGGCACATCCCCGTGCGCGAACGCCGCGATATCGACCTCACGCTGCCGCGCCAGCAGATCCGCGAACGACTCACCACGATCCAACTCGGTCCGGAACACCAGCGTGTTCACGAACATACCGATCAGATCATCGAGCGCCTGCTCACCACGACCCGCCACCGGCGTGCCGATGGTGATGTCATCGGTACCCGACAGGCGCGCCAGCAACACCGCCAGCGCCGCGTGCACGACCATGAACAGCGTCGCGTTCTGCTCCTGGGCGATCCGCTGCAAACCGGCATGGATCTCGGCATCGACAGTGACCTCGACCCGGCCGCCCGCGAAGGACTGCACCGCCGGACGCGCCCGATCCGTCGGCAGATCCAGCTGATCCGGCACCCCGGCCAGCGCCGACTGCCAATAGGCGAGCTGAGCCGCCGCGATCGACTCCGGATCGGATTCGTCACCCAGCAACTCACGCTGCCACATCGCGTAGTCGGCGTACTGCACCGGCAACGGCGCCCACCCCGGAGCTTCCCCGGCCGTACGCGCCACATACGCGGTCATCAGATCCCGCGTCAGCGGAGCCACCGACAAGCCGTCACCGGCGATATGGTGCACCACCATCGCCAACACGAATTCGTCCACCGCGTCGCCGATATCCGATCCGGCACCGGCCGCTGCGGCGTCCACCCGGAACAGGGCCACCCGCATCGGCACCTCGGCCGTCACATCGAAACCGGCCGACGCCAGCTCCGCCACCGCCGAGACTTCTTCCCCCGCCGCAACCGAACCCACCCGCAACCGCGGCGCGGCCTCACCGACCGGCAACACCACCTGCACCGGACCCGATTCGGTCTCCGGATACACAGTCCGCAACACCTCGTGCCGCGTCACCAGATCCGCGACGGCGGCACGCAGGGCGTCCACATCGAGCGCACCCGACAACCGGATCGCCATCGGAATGTTGTAGGCGACCGACTCCGGATCGAACCGGTTCAGGAACCACATCCGCTGCTGCGACAACGACAACGGCACCCGCTGCGGCCGCTCCCGCGCCACCAGCGGCCGATGGCCGCCGGATCCGCTCAGCTCGGCCAGCCGTTCGGCGAACTCGGCCACCGTCGGCGCCTCGAACAGCACCCGTGCCGGAATCCGGGCGTCCACCGTGGCACCCAACCGGCCCGCGACCTGGGCGGCGATCAGCGAATTACCGCCGAGTTCGAAGAAATCGTCGTCCGCGCCGACCGGATCGACGGGATTCAGCAGATCAGCGAAAACAGCCGCGACCTGCTTCTCCAACGGGCTGTCCGGCGCCCGGTACGCCTTGGTCCGCAGCTGCGGTTCGGGCAGCGCGCGGCGATCGACCTTGCCGCCCGGAGTAAGAGGGATCTCGTCGAGGACGGTGATACTCGCCGGAACCATGTACGCGGGGAACCGGCTCGCGGCCAGCGCGAGCAGCTCGTCGGGGTCGACAGCGGCCCCGGCGGCCGGATGCACATAGCTGGCCAGGACGGTCGCGCCGCTGGAGGGCTCATAGCCGACGGTGACAGAGAAATCCACCGATTCGTGTGCGGCCAGTACGGCGTCGATCTCACCGAGCTCGATCCGGAAGCCACGGATCTTCACCTGGAAGTCGTTGCGGCCCACATATTCCAGTGACCCGTCGGCCAGCCAGCGCACCAGGTCGCCGGTGCGGTAGAGCCGGGAGCCGTCCTCGGCGAACGGGTTGGCCACAAAACGTTCCGCGGTCGGCCCGGGCCGGTTGCGATAGCCGCGCGCCAATTGGGCACCGCTGATATAGAGTTCGCCCGTCACGCCGGTCGGCAGTGGGGAAAGCCGTTCGTCCAGGACGTATTCGGTGATACCGCGGGTCGGCGCGCCGATGCTCACCGGCTCGTCCGGCTGCATCGGGTCACTGATATTGACCGCGACCGTGGTCTCGGTCGGGCCGTAGGCGTTGAAGAACTCCCGCGGACGCCCATCCGCCGCGGGAACGGCCCAGCGCCGCACCAGGTCCGGCGGGCACGCTTCACCGCCGGTGATCACGACACGCAGATCGTCCAGGCCCGCCGGATCGATCGAGGCCAGCGCGGCCGGCGTGACGAAGGCATGGGTCACCCCTTCGCTGCGCAGCAGCCCGGCCAGTTCGTCACCGCCGTACACCGTGGGCGGGACCACCACCATGGTCGCCGCGCCGCCCAGCGCCAGCAGCAGTTCCAGCACCGAGGCGTCGAAGGAGGGGGAGGCGAAGTGCAGGGTACGAGCGGTCGTGTCGACGCGATACCGTTCCCGCTGCTCGGCGCAGAACCCGGCCAGCCCGGCCTGCGTGATCACCACGCCCTTCGGCGTCCCGGTCGAACCCGAGGTGTAGATGATGTAGGCCGGATGCTCGGCGCGCAGCGGCCGCAGCCGCTCGTCGAAGGACACCGGTTCGGCCGAGTACTGCGTGAGGCCGGCAGCGATCTCCGCGCTGTCGATGGAGACCCACTCCACCCGACCGGGCAGTCCGGCGGACGATTCCGTGACGGTCAGTCCGAGGACGGCACCGGAATCGATGACCATATGTGTGACGCGGTCCACCGGATAGGTCGGGTCGACGGGTACATAGCCGGCGCCGGTCTTGGCCACCGCCCATACCGCGACCACCGATTCGATCGAGCGGGTGATCCCGACCGCGACCAGATCCTCGGGCCCGATACCGCGGGCGATGAGCAGCCGGGCCAGCCGGTTGGAGCGTTCGTCCAGTTCGGCGTAGGTGAGCCGGCCGAGGTTACCGGTGGCGTCGGCGTAGCTGATCGCGACACCCGAGGGATTGGTCTCGACCGCCGTCGCCATGAGCTGGGGCAGGGTGGTCCCCCTGGGCCGCCGGGTTCGGGTGGGTCGTGTGCGCGCCGTTCGGGTCATGCCTACATCACTTCCTGGTGGTGGTCACACTGCTCACCGACAACCGAACCCATCAACCTGCCTTGCCTGCCTTGTTCGCTTCCTCCGGCGGTGCACCCGCCGACAGCGGACCGCTACCGACCTGCTGGGCGTACCTCGCGCAGGGCGCGGTCGATCGCCGCCGGACTCGCCGTCGTCCATCATTACATGGGCCGGAGGTACCCATCTGTTACCACCGAGGATGCCGGCGCCCGGCGACGCGGCCGGTCGCCCGGCGACGGTGACGCCGGGCGACCGGGGCCGCTACACCGGAGGGCTCAGTCCAGCAGAGCGCTCAGCTCGAGCATCTGCTCCACCGCTGCCCACGCTCCGTCCGGCCGGCCCGCCTCCTCCAGGAGAAGCGCGGACAGATCCTCCAGGGCGTCCGGCTCCAAGGCGTCGAGGCCTGCCCGGTCGATCCACAGGTGTGTGACCCATTCGTCGCCGAGCGCCGCGCCGGTGACCTCGGGTACGAGCACCACCGCCGCGCCCGCCGCGCCCGCCGCCACGATCTCGGCCACCGCGGCCGGACCGTTGTTACGGCCGTACCGGAAGGTCCGGGATTCGTAGGTCAGCCCGGTCACGGTGTGCACTTCGGCCACCACGGCGGCCAGCTCGTCGTAGGACAGCACACGGCCACCGGCGCCGACGCATACCGGATCGCCGCCCTGTAGCGGCCGCACCCGATCGGCGTAGGTCACCGGACGGGACGACTCCGCCGCGATCTCCGCGATACGCGCCGGATCATCCAGCACCAGCCAGTCGACTCCCGGCGCGGCCGGCGGCGCGCCCGCCACGAGGCCGGCCTCGACCGACAGACCCGCGGCCGCGGCGGCGGACACCGCGTCGGCGGGCACCAGCGCCGCACCCGCCTTGAGCACCGCCCAGGTCGCGACGGCCGCGTCGACCCCGCGTTCGAGCCGCAGCACCACACCGGTACCCGGCCCGTACCCGCGCCCGATCAGGACCCGGGCCAGCCGCGACGAACGCGCGTCCAGCTCCTGATAGGAGACCTCTTCCTCACCCCATACCACCGCGGGGGCTTCCGGATCGTCCTCCACCGACGCGCGCAGCGTCTGCGGCAACGCGGTACCGGTGGTGGCAGCGGGCGCCACCGGCTGCGCGGGCGCCGCCATCCGGTCGCGTTCGGCGGTATCGAGGATATCGATCTCACCCACCCGGACCTGCGGGTCGGCGGCCACCGCGGCGAGGATCCGGGCGAACCGGCGACCGAAGGACTGCACGGTCGATTCGTCGAAGAGGTCGGTGGCGTACCCGAATACCGACCACAGTTCCCCGAAGCCGCCGTCGGCGTCCCGCTGCGGGTCGATACCGATCTGGAGATCGAACTTCGCGGCCAGTGCCTGCTCTCCCAGCGCCTGCACACTGAGCCCGGGCAGATCCAGCGTGGGCTGTTCGGTGTTCTGGAAGGACAGCACCACACCGAGGAGCGGGTTGTGCGCGGTGGCCCGGCCCGGCAGTACCGCTCCCACCACCTGTTCGAACGGGATATCGGCATTCGCGAATGCCGAGAGATCCGTCTCCCGGGCCTGCTCCAGCAATTCGGCGAAGGTCATATCGGGTTCCACCTTGGTACGCAACGCCAGGGTGTTGACGAACATACCGACCAGATCGTCGAGCTCCTGCTCCCCGCGTCCGGCGATCGGGGTGCCGACCACGACATCGCCGGCGTTGGTGAGCCGGGACAACAGCACGGCCACCGCGGCGTGCATCACCATGAACAGCGTGACGCCGTGTGCTCGCGCCGACTCGTCCAGCGAGCGGTGCACCTCGGCCTCGACGGCGAAACTCGTCAGCCCGCCGCGCATCGACGGTACCGGCGGACGCGGCCGGTCCAGCGGCAGCTCGACATCCACGGCAACCCCGTCGAGCTGTTTCTGCCAGTACGCCAACTGGCCGGCGGCCGGCGAGGTCGGGTCGGTTTCGTCACCGACCACCGCACGCTGCCACAGCGCGAAGTCCGCGTACTGCACCGGCAACGGCGACCAGCCCGGCGAATCACCACCGACACGAGCCAGGTAGGCCGTCATCAGGTCCCGGGCCAGTGGCGCCATCGAGGCACCGTCGGCCGCGATGTGGTGCGCGACGAACGCGAGCACATGTTCGCCGGGTCCGGTTTCGAGCAGCAGTGCCCGGACCGGCACCTCCTGGGTGACATCGAAACCGACCGACATCAGCTCGCTGATCCGAGCCACCGGATCAGCGGCGGCAGCGACCTCGAGCCCACTACCGAGAGCCTGCGCGGCCGGCAGGACCTCCTGGTACGGGCGATCGCCGGGGCCGACCGGATACCGCGTCCGCAGCGTTTCGTGCCGTTCCAGCACATCCGCGACCGCCGCGCGCATGGCGGCGACATCCAGTTCACCCGTCAGCCGGATCGCCAGCGGAATGTTGTACGCGGGCGAACCGGGATCGAACTGGTTGATCAGCCACATGCGCTGCTGCGCCAGTGACAACGGCACCAACTCCGGCCGCGGCTGCGGCACCAGCGGCGTCCGCGCACCGGACCCGGCATGCTGCTCCACCCGCACCGCCAGACCGGCCACCGTCGACGCCTCGAACAGAGCCCGCACCGGGACAGTCGTGTCGAGTGCCTTACCCAACCGCGCCGCCACCTGCGTCGCGACCAGTGAGTTACCACCGAGCGCGAAGAAATCGTCGTCGGCGCCGACCCGGTCCACCCCGAGCACATCGGCGAACACACCCGCCACGATCTCCTCGATCGGAGTCGACGCAGCCCGGAACGCACGAGCCTCGAACACCGGCTCCGGCAGAGCCTTACGATCCAGCTTCCCGTTGACGGTCAATGGGAGCGCGGACAGTTCCACGAATGCCGACGGCACCATGTACGACGGCAACCGCTGCGCCAGTTCCGACTGGATCCGCCCCGTATCCAACCCGGCCGCACCGCCGGGCACCACATACCCGACCAACCGATCCCCGGTCCGCGGATCCGACTTCGCCAGCACCGCGACCTGCGCGACCTCCGGCAACGCCAGCAACGCCGCCTCGATCTCACCCAGCTCGATCCGGAAACCA
>NZ_JOAJ01000023.1 GCF_000720425.1 Nocardia rhamnosiphila NBRC 108938
GCCGCAGTGGAACAGCCGTGTCTATGTGCTGGACTCCCGTCTCCAGCCGGTTCCCGCCGGTGTGGTGGGTGAGCTCTACCTCGCGGGTGATCAGTTGGCTCGTGGGTATGTGACCCGTCCGGATCTGTCGTCGGATCGTTTTGTGGCGAGTCCGTTCGATGCGGGTCGGCGGATGTACCGTACGGGCGACCTGGTCCGGTGGACTCACGTGATCGGCGATTCGCCGACCGAGGGCTGGACCGAATCGTTGCCGGTGCTGGAGTATTTGGGTCGTACCGATTTCCAGGTGAAGTTCCGTGGTCAGCGGATCGAGCTGGGTGAGATCGAGTCGGCGCTGCTGGCGCAGCCGGTGCCCGCACCCGGAGAGCAGATCGTCTCCGGTGTGTTGCTGGAATCGCTGCGTGATGTGCTGCCGGTGTACATGATCCCGGCCGTGGTCATGGAGTTGGACGCGTTCCCGTTGAACACTTCGGGCAAGCTGGATCGTAAGGCGCTGCCTGCCCCGGTGTTCGAAGCGCGGGAGTTCCGGGCTGCGTCGACTCCGATCGAGGAGATCGTGGCGGGTGTGTTCGCCGATGTGCTCGGTGTCGAGCGGATCGGTGCCGATGATGATTTCTTCGCCCTGGGTGGTAACTCGCTGATCGCGACCCAGGTCGCGGCCCGCCTGAGTGCGGCGCTGGATGTGCAGGTGCCGGTGCGGATGCTGTTCGAGGCCTCCACGGTGGCCGCGTTGGCTGCCGCCGCGGAATCCGCCACCGGGCGGGGCGACATGCCGGTGCTGGCGGCGCGGGAGCGGCCGGAGCGGGTGCCGTTGTCGCTGGCGCAGCAGCGGATGTGGTTCCTGAACCGGTTCGACGATCGGTCCGCGGCCTACAACATCCCGCTGGCGGTGCGGTTGACCGGTGATCTGGACGTGGACGCGTTGCGCGCGGCCGTCTCGGATCTGGTGGCGCGGCACGAAGTGCTGCGGACCGTGTATCCGGAAGTGGACGGTATCGGCTACCAGCAGGTGCTGCCGGCCGGTGCGGTGGATATCGAGCTCGATCCCGAGCCGGTCACCGAGGCCGAACTGCCCGCCCGCATCCTCCAGTTGGCCGGGGTGCTCTTCGACGTCGTGGCCGAACTGCCGTTCCGGGTGTCGCTGCTGCGCCTGGACGAGCACAACTACGTGCTCCTCCTGGTCGCCCACCACATCAGCGCCGACGGCTTCTCGCCGCGTCCGCTGCTGCGGGACCTCGTCGTCGCCTACAACGACCGCAGCCGCGGTGTGGCCCCCGCCTGGGAACCGCTGGCGGTGCAGTACGCCGATTACACGCTGTGGCAGCGTGAGGTGCTCGGCTCGGAGGACGATCCCGAATCGGTGGCCGCCGAACAGATCGCCTACTGGCGCGAACAGTTGCGGGATATGCCCGACCGACTGGACCTGCCGGCCGACCGGCCGCGGCCGGAGATCTCTTCCGATTCCGGTGCCGCCCACGATTTCGTGGTCGACATCGAATTGCGTACCGCTCTGGAGAGTCTGGCCCGGTCGCACGGCACCACACTGTTCATGGTGGTGCATGCCGCGCTCGCCGCCTGGGCGAGCCGGTTGTCCAGCAGTTCCGATATCAGTATCGGAACGCCGATCGCCGGTCGCGGCGAACAGGCACTCGACGATCTGGTCGGTATGTTCGTCAACACCCTGGTCCTGCGGACCGAGGTGGCCCCGGGTACGCCGTTCACCGAACTACTGGCCGAGGTGCGTCGCACCGACCTCGCCGCCTTCGCGAACGCCGATATCCCGTTCGAGCGGCTCGTCGATATCCTCAACCCGCGCCGTTCGCGTGCGCATCACCCGTTGTTCCAGGTCGTGCTGGCCTTCGAGGCCGCATCGGTGGCGGATACGGCGGCGGTATCGCTGCCCGGGCTCGACCTCGGCGTCGTCGACTTCCAGACCGGCCAGTCGAAGTTCGATCTCCAGCTGACGGTGGGCACCGAGGGTGCCGCCGACGGCGGCCTGCGGATGCAGTGGGCATACGCCACCGATCTGTTCGATCCGGAGACCGTGGCCGGTTTCTCCGATCGTTTCCTGCGCATTCTGCGCGCGATCGTGCGGGAGCCGGCGACAGCGGTCGGCGATATCGATCTGCTCACCGGCACCGAGCGCCTCGATGTGACACAGCGCTGGGCGCAATCCCGTGCGGATGCCCGCCCCGGCGTGTTCAGCGTCGACGGCGTAGCGCTCGACGACCCCGAGACGGCCACCCTGGCCGGGCTGTTCGAGGCGGCCGCCGGAGAACATCCGCACCGGACCGCCGCGAAGTACGAGGGCGATCAGCTCACCTACGCCGAACTGGAGCGCCGGGCGAATGTGCTGGCGCGCCGGCTGATCGACGAGGGCGCCGGACCGGAGGCCCGGGTCGCGGTGCTGTTGCCGCGGTCGCTGGATCTGGTGGTCGCCCTGCTCGCGGTGATCAAGTCCGGTGCCGCGTACGTGCCGGTGGATCCGGATTCCCCCGCCGATCGCATCGCCTACATACTCCAGGACGCGCGTCCCGCGACCGTGGTACTCGATTCCTCGGTGCGGGTGGACCTGCCCGGCGGTGTCTCCCGTGTCGTGGTGGACGGATACGCCGTGGAGGCCGGCGATATCGAGGACGCCGACGACGGTCCGGTCACCGACGCCGATCGTCTGGCGCCGCTGCGTCCGGACAACACCGCCTACGTCATCTACACCTCCGGTTCCACCGGCCGCCCCAAGGGCGTCGCGGTGGCGCACCGCAGCGTGGTGCGGCTGTTCGCCAACACCGAGCGCGAGTTCGGGTTCGGCCCCGAGGACGTGTGGACCCTCTTCCACTCCTACGCATTCGACTTCTCGGTCTGGGAGCTGTGGGGACCGCTGCTCTTCGGCGGCACCCTGGTGGTCGTCGACTACTACACCTCGCGCTCGCCGCAGCAGTTCCTGGAACTGCTGCGCACGGAGCGGGTCACCGTGCTGAACCAGACGCCGTCGGCGTTCTATCAGCTGGCCGAGGCGGACCGCACCGCACAGGCCGAACGTCCGCTCGCGCTGCGGTACGTCGTATTCGGTGGTGAGGCACTGGAACTGCGCCGGCTCTCCGATTGGATCGCCCGGCACGGCGACGGTTCGACCGGACGCACCGTCCAGATCGGCGACCGGGAAACCGCCTCGCCGGTGCTGGTGAACATGTACGGCATCACCGAGACCACCGTGCACGTGGCCCACCGCGCGCTGGACGCGGAGACCATCGCCGAGGCCACCGGTAGCGTGATCGGCCGGGCGATCGCCGGGCTGAAGATCTACGTACTGGACAGCCGGCTGCGGCCGGTGCCGGTCGGGGTGACGGGCGAGCTGTACATCGCGGGCGGGCAGCTTGCCCACGGTTACCTGGATCGCCCGGATCTGACGGCGGCCCGTTTCGTGGCCGACCCGCTGGCCGAGCCCGGTGCACCCGGGGCGCGGCTCTACCGCTCCGGTGACCTGGCGCGCTGGAACCGCTCCGGCGAACTCGAATACCTGGGCCGGGCCGACGACCAGGTCAAGGTGCGCGGCTTCCGGATCGAGCTCGGTGAGATCGAGGCGGCGGTCCTCGCGCACCCGGATGTCGCGCAGGCCGCGGTCATCGTCCGCGAGGACACTCCGGGCGATCACCGGATCGTCGCGTATGTGGTGTCGGAGACCGAGGACGAGCCCGATACCGAAGCGATTCGCGACGGTGTCGGTCAGCGGGTGCCTTCCTACATGGTGCCGTCCGCGGTGGTCGTGCTGGACCGGATCCCGTTGACCATCAACGGAAAGCTGGATCGCCGGGCACTGCCCGCGCCGGTGTTCGAATCGGGTGGTTCCCGCGCGGCGTCGACCCCGATCGAGGAGATCGTGGCCGGGGTCTTCGCGGAGGTCCTCGGTACCGAACGGGTCGGTGCCGACGACGATTTCTTCGCCCTCGGCGGCAACTCGCTGATCGCGACCCAGGTCGCGGCCCGGATCGGGGCCGCACTCGATACCCAGGTCCCGGTGCGGATGCTGTTCGAGGATTCGACGGTGGCCGCGCTCGCGGCCCGGGTGGAACAGCAGGCCGGCGCCGGTGGGCGTCCGGTTCTGGCCGCGCGTCCCCGGCCCGAACGCCCGCCGCTCTCGCAGGCACAGCAGCGGATATGGTTCCTCAACCGCTTCGAACCGGAGTCCGCGGTCGACAATATTCCGCTCGTGCTGCGGCTCACCGGCACGGTCGATATGACGGTGCTGCTGCAGGCGGTGTCCGATGTGATCGCCCGGCACGAATCCCTGCGCACCGTGTACCCGGCCCACGAGGGCATCGGCTACCAGCAGGTGCTGCCGCCGGACCGCGCGGTTCCGGAGGTGGAGATCCTCGAAACGCACCGGGCCGCGGTGTCGGGTGCCGAACTCACAGGTGACCTCCTCGCGTCGATCGCCGAATTCGGTTTCCGCGGCTTCGATCTGACCACCGAGCTGCCGGTTCGGCTGCGGGTCTATCGCCTGACCGAGGACGACTACGTGCTGGCCGGTGTGGTGCACCATATCGCCGCCGACGGTTTCTCGATGCGGCCGCTGAGCCGTGACCTGATGATCGCGTACTCGGCGCGTTCGGCCGGCGCGGCCCCGGACTGGGAGCCGATGACCGTGCAGTACATCGATTACGCGATGTGGCAGCGCGAGGTACTCGGATCCGATGAGGATCCGGCGTCGCTGGTCTCCCAGCAGCTGGACTTCTGGCGGGCCGAACTGGACGAACTGCCCGACGAACTCCGGTTGTCCAGCCGGCCCCGGCCGGCGGTCGCCAGCGAACGGGCGGCGACACACCGGTTCGTCGTGCCCGGCGCGGTGATCGACGAGTTGAACCGGGTCGCCCAGGCGCAGGGCGTCACCTTGTTCATGCTCGTGCACAGCACGTTCGCCACCTTGCTCGCCCGCCTCAGCGGTACCGACGATATCGCCATCGGCATTCCCGTCGCCGGCCGCGGCGAGCGGGTGCTCGACGAGCTGATCGGCATGTTCGTCAACACGCTGGTGTTGCGGACCCGGGTCGATATCGGCGCGCCGTTCGCCGAGTTGCTCGCGCATGTGCGCGATCGCGATCTGGCCGCGTTCGCACACGCCGACGTGCCGTTCGAGCGGCTGGTCGAGGCCCTCAATCCGGTCCGTTCCCAATCCCGTCAGCCGCTGTTCCAGGTGATGCTCGCTTTCCAGAACCTGGGCGACACCCGGCTGGAACTGCCGGGTCTGACGATGACCGGATTCGATGTCGAGATACCGAACACCAAGTACGACCTGTCGCTCACCATGAGCGACGCGGTCGCCGGCGGGTCGGGCATGGATGCCGAGATCCTCTATGCCACAGATCTCTTCGACGACGACTTCATCTCCGAGTTCGGCCGGCGATTCGTCCGGGTGCTGCGCGCGGTGATCGCGGACGCGACGGTGCCGGTCGGGGATATCGAGCTCATGGCCCCGGCCGAACGCGCCCTGGTGCTCGATCGCTGGAACGCGACGGGCTTCCCGGTGGAAACCGCGCTCACCGAGACCCCCGGCAATGCCACCGCCACCCTGGTTTCCCTGTTCGAGGCGCAGGTCGCCCGGACGCCGGACGAGATCGCGCTGACCTTCGAGGGGACGAATCTGTCCTACGCCGAGTTCGCGGGCCGGGTGCATCGGCTGGCCCGCCGGCTCGTCGGGATGGGTGTCGGGCCCGAGGTGTATGTGGCGCTCGGTATGCAGCGGTCCTTCGATCTCGTCGTCGGTATGTACGCCGTCGTCGTGGCCGGCGGCGCCTACATACCGCTGGATCCGGAACAGCCGGTGGAACGGCTCGGGCATATCCTCGATACCGCGCGTCCGGTGTGTGTGCTCACCTCCGGTGCGGACCTGGACCCGGTGATCGAACGGCAGCTGCGCATCGACCGGCTGGACCTGTCCGAGTACTCCGATGCCCCGCTCACCGATGCGGACCGGCTGCAGCCGCTGCGCTCGGCCAACACCGCGTACGTGATCTTCACTTCCGGCTCGACCGGGCGCCCCAAGGGCGTCGCGGTGGCGCACAAGGCGATCGTGAACTACCTGGTGGCCGCCCACGCGCGGTACGGGATGAGCGCGTCCGATGTCATGCTGCAGCGCGGTACGGTCACCTTCGACGCGTCGGTCCCCGAGTTCTTCCTGCCGTTGCAGGTGGGTGCCCGGCTCGTCATCGCACGCCCGGACGGACACCGTGACCCCGCCTATCTCGCCGGGATCATCGCCTCCGAAGGGGTGACGACGGTGCAGTTCGTGCCGTCGATGCTGTCGGTGATCATGGCCGACACCGGCCCCGACGCCTGGTCGAGTGTGCGCCATATCGTCGTCGGCGGCGAGACGCTTCCCGTCGATCTGCCGCGCCGGTTGCGGAAGCTGACCAATGCCCGGCTGGACAATCTGTACGGGCCCACCGAGGCCACGGTCGACCTCATCTTCCACGAGGTGACCGAGGCCGATACCGAGTCGGTACCGATCGGCGTCCCGGCTTTCAACACCCAGGCCTACGTGCTGGACGGCCGGTTGCGCCCGGTCCCGCCGGGGGTTCCCGGCGAGCTCTATGTGGCCGGCGCGCAGCTGGCGCGGGGGTATGTGGAGCGCGCCGATCTGACCTTCGACCGCTTCGTGGCGAACCCGTTCGGCGCCGGCGTACGGATGTACCGGACAGGCGACCTGGCGCGCTGGAATTTCGATGGTGAGCTCGAGTATCTGGGCCGCACCGACTTCCAGGTGAAGCTGCGCGGTCTGCGCATCGAGCTCGGTGAGATCGAGGCGGCGCTGCTCGGCGTGGATGAGATCGCCCAGGTAGTGGTGGTCATGCGCGCCGATGAGCACACCGGTGACCAGCTCGTGGCCTATCTCGTGCCGGAAACCGGCCGGGCGATCGATCCCGAGGCGGTGCGGTCCGCACTGCGTGCCGAACTTCCGGCCTATATGGTGCCCGCCGCCTTCGTGGTGCTCGACGCGTTCCCGATGAACGCTGCCGGCAAACTGGACCGCAAAGCGCTGCCGGCGCCGGTGTTCGAGGCGCGCGTGTTCCGGGCGCCGTCGACTCCGATCGAGGAGGTCGTGGCATCGACGTTCGCCGAGGTGCTCGGTCTGGAGCGCGTCGGTGCGGACGACGATTTCTTCGAGCTGGGCGGTAACTCGCTGGTCGCGACCCAGGTCGCGGCCCGGATCGGGGCCGCGCTCGATACCCAGGTCACGGTGCGCGCGCTGTTCGAGGCCCCGACGGTGGCCGCGTTGGCCGTGCGGGTCGAGCAGGCCGGTGAGAAAGCACGTCCGGCACTGGTGGCCGGGCCGCGCCCCGATCTGGTGCCGTTGTCGTACGCGCAGCAGCGGATGTGGTTCCTGAACCAGTTCGACACCTCGTCGGTGGCCTACAACCTGCCGATGGCGATCCGGCTCTCCGGTGAGCTGGACGTGGCGGCGCTGCGCGCGGCCCTGGCCGATGTGCTGCGCCGGCACGAATCGCTGCGCACCTACTTCCCGGAGCGTTCCGGAGTGCCGGTGCAGCTGGTCGTGCCCGCGGATCGGGTCGACCTCCGATTGGAGACGGTCGCGGTCACCGCGGACGAGTTGCCCGCCGCGGTGGCGGAGTTCGTGGGTATCGGTTTCGACGTGTCCGTGGCCCCGCCGTTGCGGGCTCGGTTGCTCGAGGTGACGCCGCGGGAATTCGTGCTGGTGGTGGTCGTGCACCACATCTCCGGCGACGGTTTCTCGATGGCGCCGCTGGCCCGGGACGTGATGACCGCGTACGCGGCGCGGGTCCGGGACCTCGAGCCGGGATGGAATCAGCTCCCGGTCCAGTACGCCGACTACACACTGTGGCAGCGGCAGGTCCTGGGCGCCGAGGACGATGTGAATTCGCCGCTGGCGCGCCAGATCGCGTTCTGGCAGCGCACCCTCGACGGTGTTCCCGACGAGTTGGCGCTGCCGACGGACCGGTCGCGTCCGGCGGTTGCGTCGATGCGCGGCGCGACGGTGAGCGGTGAGTTGTCCGCTGAGTTGATTCAGGGCCTGGACGGTGTGGCGCGGGGTCGTGGCGCGTCGATGTTCATGGCGCTGCACGCCGGATTGGCCGCGTTGCTGGCGCGGTTGTCCGGTAGCGACGACATCGCGATCGGTACGCCGATCGCGGGTCGTGGTGAGCGGGCCCTGGACGATCTGGTCGGCATGTTCGTCAACACGCTGGTGTTGCGGACGAATGTCGGTTCCGGTGAATCGTTCGCCGCGCTGGTGGACCGCGCTCGGCAGGTCGATCTGGACGCGTTCGGCAATGCCGATGTGCCGTTCGAGCGGCTGGTGGATCTGCTGGCGCCGGAGCGTTCGCAGGCGCGTAATCCGCTGTTCCAGGTGGCGCTGTCGCTGCAGAACAATGAGCAGCCGGTGCTGGATCTGGCAGGTCTGGAGGTCTCCGGGCTGGACCTCGTGGAGGACGTGGCCCGGTTCGATCTGCAGTTCACGCTGGCCGAGAACGGCTCCGGCGGAATGACCCTGTTCCTGAACTACGCCACCGAACTGTTCGACGAGGCGACCATCCGGACCGTGATCACCCGGTTCCGGCAGTTGCTGACCGCGGTGGTCACGGACCCGCATATCGCACTGGGGTCGATCGAGATCCTCGACGAGGCCGAGCGTGCCGAAATCCTGTCCCGCACGGGTGGTGCGGCGGTGCCGGCGTCGACGTTGCCGGAGTTGCTGGCGGCGGCGGTGGCTGTGGATCCGTCGGCGCCGGCGGTGGTGTTCCGGGATCAGCGTCTTTCCTATGGCGAGATGGACGAACGGTCGAACCGGTTGGCGCACGTCCTGATCGAGTACTGCCTGGGTGCCGAGGATCTGGTGGCAGTGGCGGTGCCGCGGTCGGCGGATTCGGTGCTGGCGGAGTGGGCGGTGGCCAAGTCGGGTGCGGCGTTCCTGCCGATCGATCCGACCTATCCGGCGGACCGGATCGCGCATATGCTGACCGACTCCGGTGCCGCGGTGGGTATCACGGTGTCGAGTGTGCGGGCGGATCTACCGGATTCGGTGGACTGGCTGGTGCTCGACGAGTTGGCTCTGGACACGTACCCGGCCGATCCGATCACCGATGCCGACCGGGTCTGGCCGTTGACCCCGGCGAATACCGCCTATGTCATCTACACCTCCGGTTCGACCGGTCTGCCCAAGGGTGTTGTCGTCTCGCATGCCGGTTTGGCGAACTTCAGTGCCGAGCAGGTCGAGCGTTACCGGTTGACTCCGGATTCGCGGGCGTTGGCGTTTGCTTCCCCGTCGTTCGACGCCTCGATCCTGGAGTTGCTGCTCGCGGTCGGGTCGGCCGGTGCGCTCGTGGTGGTGCCGACCGGTACCTACGGTGGCACCGAACTGGGTGAACTGATCTCCCGCGAGGGTGTGACGGTCGGTTTGATCACGCCGTCGGTGCTGGCGTCGCTGGATCCGGCGGATCTTGCCGGGATGGAAGTGATCATCGCCGGTGGTGAAGCCATTTCGGCGGACCTGATGGCGAAGTGGTCGACCACGCCCGAGGGCGGGGTCGTGCGCCGCTTCCACAATGCCTACGGTCCGACCGAGGCGACGGTGGCCACGAATATCAGTGGTGTGCTGCGTGCCGGTGATCGGGTCACGATCGGTGGTCCGGTGTCGGCGGTATCCAGCTGGCCCGCGGCTACCACGCGCGGCCCGGCCTGACCGCCGAGCGGTTCGTTGCCGATCCGTACGGTGAGCCCGGTTCGCGGCTCTACCGCACGGGTGACGTGGTGCGCTGGCGTCGTGATACCGCGGGCGATCCTGCGGTGGAGTATGTGGGCCGTAACGACTTCCAGGTCAAGGTTCGCGGTTTCCGTATCGAGCTGGGCGAGATCGACGCGGCGCTGACCGCGCACGAGACCGTCGACTTCGCTGTCACGACCGGACACGAGAGCGCCGCAGGCGTGGTCTCCCTCGTCTCGTACGTAGTGGCCGTACCGGGTCGTTCGATCGATGTGGCCGAGGTGCGCGAGTTCGTCGGGCAGCGGTTGCCTTCGTACATGGTGCCGGCGTCGGTCATGGTGCTCGACGAGGTCCCGCTGACCCCCGCCGGAAAGCTGGATCGCCGGGCCTTGCCGGAGCCTGCGTTCGAGGCACGGGAGTTCCGGGCGCCGTCGACACCGGTCGAGCGGGTCGTGGCCGGTGTACTCGCCGATGTGCTCGGTATCGAGCGGGTCGGCGCGGATGACGATTTCTTCGCCCTCGGCGGGAACTCGCTGCTCGCGACACAGGTTGTGGCGCGTCTGGGCGCGGCGCTGAATACGCAGGTGCCGGTGCGGCTGCTGTTCGAGGCATCCGTCGTCGGCACGCTGGCCGCCCGGCTCGAGGAGCAGGTGGGTTCCGGCGGACGTCCGGCGCTGGTACCGCAGCCGCGGCCGACCCGGGTGCTGCCGTCGGGGGAGGTCGTGGACCGGATCCCGCTGTCCCTGGCGCAGCAGCGCATGTGGTTCCTGAACTGGTTCGACGGTGGTGCGGCGGCCTACAACATTCCGCTGGTGATCCGGTTGTCGGGTGCGCTGGACGTGGATGCCCTTCGACTGGCGGTCACGGATCTGGTGGCGCGGCACGAGGTGCTGCGGACGGTGTATCCGGAGACCGAATCCGGTCCGGCGCAGGTGGTGCTGCCGGTCACGGGGGCGGTACCGGTCCTCGAGATGCGCACGGTGGCCGCGGATGCGGTCGAGACCGTGGTGACCGAGCTGGCGTCGGTGTCGTTCGATGTCGCCCAGCAGGTGCCGGTGCAGGTGACGCTGCTGCGGATCGACGACGCGGCAGACGAATACGTGCTCGCCGCGGTGGTGCACCATATCTCCGGCGACGGTGCCTCGACGGTGCCGTTGATGCGGGATCTGATGACCGCCTATTCGGCACGGGCGGCAGGCCGGGCACCGGATTGGGCGCCGCTGGCGGTCCAGTACGCCGATTTCGCGATCTGGCAACGGAACCTGATGGGCGACGGCGCCGATCCCTCGTCGCTGGCGCACGAACAGCTCGACTTCTGGCGGTCGGCGCTGGCGGATCTGCCCGAGCAGCTGGATCTGCCGATGGACCGCCCGCGGCCGGCGACACAGGCGTATGACGGTGGCCGAGTCGAAGTGCATATCGATGCGCGCCTGCATCAGGCGCTGCAGGACTTCGCGCGGCAGCAGGGTGTGACCCTGTTCATGGTGACGCATACCGCGTTCGCGCTGCTGCTGGCCCGTTTGGCAGGGACCGACGATGTGGCGATCGGTACCCCGGTGGCCGGTCGGGGCGAGGCCGCCCTCGACGATGTGATCGGCATGTTCGTGAACACGCTGGTGTTCCGGACCCGGGTCGAGGGCGGGGAATCGTTCACCGACCTGCTGGCGCGCCAGCGGGAGATCGATATCGCGGCGCTCGCGCATGCCGATGTGCCGTTCGAACAGCTGGTGGAGGCGCTGAACCCGGTGCGGTCCACGGCGCGGCACCCGCTGTTCCAGGTGGGCTTCGCGTTCCAGAACCTGGCGCAGACGAGTCTGGAAATTCCCGGTCTCTCGGTGTCCGGAGTGGACGCCGGGACCGAGGTCTCCCTGTACGACCTGAGCATGATTCTCAGCGACACCTACGACGCGTCGGGTGCCGCGGCGGGCGTGAGCGGCTACCTGACCTACGCCACCGCCCTGTTCGACCACGCGACGGTGGCGGGATTCGTCCAGCGGTACCTGCGGGTGCTGGCCGGGATCGTCGCCGATCCCGCGGCCCCGGTCGGTGAGCTCGAGCTGCTCGACACGGCCGAACGCGAGCTGGTGCTGCACCGGTGGAACGCCACCGACCGCATCGTCGAGCCGGGCCTGTTGCTGGACGGGTTCGACCGGGTGGTGTCGGAGTCTCCGGACCGGGTCGCGCTGACCTACGAGGGCACCGGTCTGTCCTACGGCGAGTTCGCGGTCCGCGTGCGCCGGTTGGCGCGGTGGCTGCGCGATGCCGGTGTGGGCACGGAAACCTATGTCGCTCTGGGTATGCGCCGGTCGATCGACCTGATCACCGGTGCGTACGCGGTGGTCGCGGCAGGCGGCGCGTATGTGCCGCTGGATCCGGACCAGCCCGTGGACCGGCTCGAGTACATCGTCGATACAGCGCGCCCGATCTGTGTGCTGACCTCCGGCGAAGACCTCGATCCGGCGATCGCCGGGCAGGTGCGTATCGATCGGCTGGATCTGTCCGGTGTCGCCGGCACCGCGCTCACCGACGCCGACCGGCTCCGGCCGCTGCGGCCGGACAACACCGCGTACGCGATCTTCACCTCGGGCTCCACGGGCCGGCCGAAGGGTGTCCCGGTCTCGCACCGGGCCGTGCTCAACTATCTGGCGACCACCCGGGAACGGCACGAACTCGGTGCCGGCGATGTGCTGCTGAACCGCACCCTGGCGACCTTCGATCCGTCCGTGGTGGAGTTCTTCATGCCGTTGCAGCTGGGCGCCCGCCTGGTCATCGCGCATGCGGAGGGTCACCGCGACGCGGCGTACCTCACCGGTTTGATCGCCGACGAAGGCGTCACGATGGCACAGTTCGTGCCGTCGCTGCTGTCGGTGTTCCTGTCCGAATCCGAGCCATCGGCCTGGGCCGGACTGCGCAGTATCACCGTCGGCGGTGAGGCGCTGTCCGGCGACCTCGCGCGGCGGTTGCGGGAACGCACCGGCGCCCGCCTGTTCAACCAGTACGGGCCCACCGAGACCACGGTCGATGTCACCGCCCACGAGGTGACCGGCGTCGAAACCGGAGCCGTGCCGATCGGTGTCCCGGGTCTCAACACCCGGACCTACGTACTCGACGACCGGTTGCGGCCGGTGCCCGCCGGTGTCCAGGGAGAGCTCTACATCAGTGGCGCGCAGTTGGCGCCCGGCTACCTGGCCCGGCCCGATCTGACCACCACGCGTTTCGTCGCGGACCCCTTCCACGCCGGCGAACGGATGTACCGCACTGGTGACCTGGTGCGCTGGACGGCCGCGGGTGAGTTGGAGTACCTGGGCCGAAGCGATTTCCAGGTGAAGCTGCACGGTCAGCGGATCGAGCCCGGTGAGATCGAGGCCGCGCTCACCGAAATGGACGCCGTCGCGAGGGCGCTGGTCATCCTGCGGCATGCGGGTACCGGTGACCACCTGGTCGCGTATGTGGTGCCGGTGGCCGGCGCGACGATCACCACCGACGAGCTGCGGGCACATCTGCACGGCCGGCTGCCGTCGTACATGGTGCCGTCGGCCTTCGTGGCACTCGAGACGTTCCCGATGAACGCCTCGGGCAAGCTGGACCGTAACGCTCTGCCGGAACCGGTGTTCGAGACCCGGGAGTTCCGGGCCGCCTCGACGCCGATCGAGGAGATCCTGGCGGATATCTTCGCCGAGGTCCTCGGCGTCGAGCGGGTCGGCGCGGACGACGATTTCTTCGCCCTCGGCGGCGACAGCATCGTCTCCATCCAGCTGGTGTCACGGGCCAAATCGCGCGGTGTGGTGTTCACCCCGCGCCAGGTGTTCGAGAAGCGCACGGTGTCGGGCCTGGCGTCGGTCGCCGAGTTCGCGGAATTCGTCGACGGCGCGGTGCGGACCCTGGCCGAGTTGCCGGGCGGCGGGGTCGGCCGTATGCCGCTCACCCCGGTGGTGCGGACGATGGTCGAACGCTTCGGCTCGTTCGGGCGTTTCCATCAGTTGACGCCGCTGAGTCTGCCGATCGGCGTCACCCGCGAAACCATCGCCGCGGTGGTGGGTCCGGTGCTCGACCGGCACGATATGTTGCGGTCGCGCCTGTTCGTCGTGGACGGCGAATGGGCCGTGGAGACCGTCGAGCCCGGTTCGGTCGACGTGGACGCGCTCATCGATCACACCGTGTTCGATGCCGCCGCCACCGATGAGCAGGTGCTCGAAACGGCCACCGCCGCGGTCGACGCGGCCCTGGATCGCATGGATCCCGGCCACGGCGTAGTGGTGCGGTTCGTCTGGCTGGAACCGGATACCGCCGACCGGCCGGGATACCTGGTGGTCGTGGCGCATCACCTGGTGGTCGACGGCGTGTCCTGGCGGATTCTGGTCCCGGACTTCGTGCTGTCCGCCGGTGCGCACAGCGCCGGGCTCCTGCCGGAACTGCCGGAGCCGACCACCTCGATGCGGACCTGGGCGCATGCGCTCGAGACGCATGCGCGCAGCGCCGAGCGAGAGGCCGAACTGGACTACTGGCGGACCGTCGTCGATACGGCCGATCCGCTGCTGACCGACCGCGCGCTGGACCCGGCGGTCGATACCGCCGCGACGGTCGACACCTATTCGGTGCGGGTGTCGCCCGAGGTCACCCAGGCGCTGCTCACCACGGTGCCGGCGTTGTTCCACGGCGGGGTGAACGATGGTCTGCTCACCGCGCTCGTCCTGGCCACCGCCACCTGGCGGGCGCGGCGGGTGCCCTCGGCGGCGATCGATGATCCGCTGCTGGTCCGGCTCGAGGGTCACGGTCGTGAGGAAGAGGTCGTGCCCGGTGCCGATCTGTCCCACACCGTCGGCTGGTTCACCTCCGTCTTCCCGGTGCGGTTCGCGCCGGCCGGTATCGATTTCGAGGACGCGCTCGCCGGCGGACCGGCATTGGGAGCGGCACTCAAGGCGGTGAAGGAACAGCTGCTCGCCGTGCCGGACAAGGGCATCGGCTACGGGTTGCTGCGCCATCTGAACCCGCGGACCGCGAGCGAATTGCCGGTCGAGCTGCCGGGCCAGGTGAGCTTCAACTACCTGGGGCGGTCCGCCGGTTCGGGCGAGTTGTCCCCGGAAATGCGTGAGTTCGGCTGGCTGCCCGCCGATCTGGTGGTGGACGCGGCATTCGACGCGGATATGCCGGCGCTGGCGCTGCTGGATATCAACGCCGTCGTCGCCGGCGACGAGTTCATCGCGCGGATCGGTTACCCGACCACCCTGCTCGGGGCCGAAGAGGTCCGCGAGTTCGGTGAGTTGTGGACGCGGGCGCTGGAAGCGGTCGCGCGCCACGCGAATTCCGCGGGCGCCGGTGGGCACACCCCGTCCGATTTCGGCATGGTCGCGCTGTCGCAGTCCGATGTCGACGGGATCGAGCGGCGCTTCCCGGTCGCCGATGTGTGGCCGCTGTCCGCGCTGCAGGCCGGCATGCTGTTCCACGCCCAGATCGCCGAGACCTCGGTGGATGTGTACACCGGCCAGGTGGTGCTCACGCTGACCGGCCGGGTGGACGCCGCCCGTCTGCGGGCGGCGGCGCAGGCCCTGGTCGATCGGTACGAGAACCTGCGTACCGCCTTCGTCACCGATCACGAGGGCCACCCGGTCCAGGTGGTCCTGAAGGATATGCCGGTCGACTGGACCGAGCACGACCGCAGCCGCGCCGGGACGGCCGCCGACCTCATCGAGGCGGACCGGTTGCGGCGCTTCGATCTCGCCGAGCCGCCGCTGCTCCGGTTCACGCTGATCAAGACCGGCGCGGATACCTGGCAGTTCGTGGTGGCGAACCATCACATCCTGCTCGACGGCTGGTCCATGCCGCTGCTCATGCGGGATCTGCTGACGCTGTACGCGGTTCGTGGCGATGCCGCGGTACTACCGGCGGTCCATTCCTACCGGACCTTCCTGGCATGGGTCGGCCGCCAGGATCGCGGGGTCTCGCTGGAGACCTGGCGGGCGGCGCTGGCGGGAGTCGAGGAACCGACCCTGCTCGTCCGCCCCGAAGCGGGTGGCTCCGAGATCACCACGCTGTCGGGCGAGTACGAGTTCGGTCTGGATACCGCGGCCACCGCCCGGATGACCGCGCTGGCCACCGAGGTCGGCGTGACGGCGAACACGGTGCTGCAGCTGGCCTGGGCGGTCCTGCTGGGCCGGCTGACCGGTCGCGACGATGTGCTGTTCGGCGCCACCGTCTCCGGTCGCCCGCCGGAACTGCCCGGCGTGGAGACCATGGTCGGGTTGTTCATCAACACGATCCCGGTGCGGGTGCGGTTCGATCAGAACGAGCCCGTGCGGACGGTGCTGGCCCGGGTCCAGGCCGAACAGGCCGATCTGCTGGATCACCACTATGTGGGTCTGGCGGATATCCAGGGCGCGGCGGGGATGGCGGCGCTGTTCGACACCCTGCTGGTGTTCGAGTCGTATCCGGTGGACGCCGCGGGTATCCAGGCGCAGGCCAGCGATATCGACGGAATGACGGTGGCCGGTCTGGCCGGCATCGACGCCACGCACTACCCGCTGACCCTGGTCGCCGCGCTCGGCAATACGCTGCGGATCCGGGCCGGGTACCGGCGGGACATGTTCGACGAGGCCGATGTGCGCCGGATCGCGGACCGGTTGGTCCGGCTGCTGGACGGCATCGTCGCCGATCCGTCCGTCGCCGTCGGCGATATCGATCTGCTGGCACCGGCCGAACGCGAACTGGTGCTGGAGCGCTGGAACGCGACCCATCACGCGGTCGATGCACGGTTGCTGCCGGACGAGTTCGCCGCGGCGGTCGCGAGGTATCCGGATCGGGTCGCGGTGTCGTTCGAGGGCGCCGAACTGACCTATGCGGAGTTCGCCGGACGGGTCAATCGTCTGGCGCGGCTGCTGATCGCCGAGGGCGTGGGGCCGGAATCGCTGGTCGGTCTGGCGCTGCGGCGCTCGGTGGATCTGGTGGTCGCCATGTACGCGGTGGTCACCGCGGGTGGTGCGTATGTCCCGGTGGATCCCGAGCATCCGGCGGAGCGGACCGCGTATGTGCTCGAGACCGCGCGACCGGTCTGCGTGCTGACCTCGACGTCCGATGCCGGTGCTGTTCCCGAGGGGACAGGTGTGCCGGTACTGGCACTGGACACGCTGGAGCTGTCGGGGTATGCCGATGCCCCGGTCACCGATGCGGATCGTCGTGCGCCGTTGCGTCCGTCGAATACGGCGTATGTGATTTTCACGTCGGGTTCGACGGGTCGTCCGAAGGGTGTGGCGGTGTCGCAT
>NZ_JOAJ01000024.1 GCF_000720425.1 Nocardia rhamnosiphila NBRC 108938
TCGCGGCCACACCGGTGAGCAGGTACTTGACGGTCGATTTCACGCAGTCTCCTCGAGATTGGATCCGGAACCCTTTGACTCCGTATCGCTTACACCACGGTCTTGTTACTTTCGGTCCCTAAACGTCGGCGCGACATCATCAGCGACACCCGGGGCAACGGGTGTCGCACGGTGGTACCCCGTAAAGCGTTCTCCCCAAGGGGGAGTGCAGCCGGGCCCACCCGAACGGCGCGACGGATCTTTTGTGGATGCCAAGAATCCGGCGTCAGCATTGCAAAATTAGGTTTGTAATGCAAACTTACGTGCATGACAAACCAAGAGGGCTCATCTGTGGAAGCCGCGCGGCAGACGCTTTCGACCACCCGGCACCTCGCTCGCCGGGTACGCCGCGCGCAGCGCAGTACCTGGTTCCCGCTCGTCTTGCTGGGCCTGGTGGTCCTGGCGGCGGCGCCCTTCTATCGCATAGGTCGCCATGCCGTCACCTGCGATCCGGCGCTGGGTGCTCGCGGCGGCGTGCAGATCATTCACCGCGGGTCCTGTGTCCAGGTCGTGAGCTGGCCGGCCGGGGTCTATTGGATGGTCGCCTTTGTCCTGGCATACACCGCGATCGCCGCCGTCTACCTGCATCGGGCCCGCAGCCGGGGGGTCGGCGTCCGGATCCTGCCGTATGTGGGTTCCGGAATCGGTGCCGGGCTGGTTTTCGGTATCGCCGCCGCGTGGTCTCACCAACTCGACCTGGCGGGCCACTTTCCGTCCGGCCCGGTCGCCGTCGGTATGGTTCCTCTGGTGTCCATCGGCCTGACATTGTTCGTACTGGCATGGCTGGAACGGAACCGGGCGCTGCTGGTGTTCACTGTCGGCTATTCGGTTCTCGCTCTTGCGGCGTGCGGGATCGGCACCGGGAGTCTCGGGCTGAACACCGGCGCCGGCCTTGGTCCGATGTGGGGGTTCCTGCCCGGCCTGACCGTCGCCGGCGGTGCGCTACTACTCGGCGGCATCGGTTTCGCACTGGCGCACCGGCGTGGGTTATGACTCACCCGGCGAGCGGGCTCGACGACGTCGTTCACCAGCGCGTCCGACTGGGCATCCTCACCATCGCCCACGAGGCCCGTCGCGTGGAGTTCGGCTTCCTCCGGACCACACTGGACTTGACCACCGGCAACCTTTCCCAGCACCTGACCGTGCTGGAAAAGGCGGGCCTGGTGCAGATCGAAAAGGGCTACGAGGGCAAACGCGGCCGCACCTGGATCCACCTGACCGCAGCCGGCACGAGAGCGTTGCGCGAAGAGATCGCCCACCTGAAGCGAATCATCGACCACGTCGAGCAGGCCTCCGCGGAGAACCAGTCTCCGAAGCTCTCGTAACCCGATAGAAACCCTGTCGCGTACCCCGGCCGAGCCACAATGTACGGCGATCCGATCAGTGCTTCGGAACCCCTCATGCTGAATCTGTAGAGCGGGCGCCGGCCGACCGAGCGGCTGTAGTGGAGGGTGCGGGGGTTGGGAGGAGGCGCTGACCGGCGGATGTTTATCCGGCGCTTGACTGGCTAAGTCGGTGGGGCCGGAGGCGGGTTAAGCAGTCAGCTTTTCTCTGGACCTGCCGTTGGCGGCCGGGTGTCATGCTCGAGCACCCCGAGGCCGCTGGCGGTGGGGTTGCGGGGCTGTTGGTGGAGCGGTTTCCCGACGAAGCGTACGACAGGGTCCGCCGCGGGTCGCGGGAGGTCTCTGTGCCCGCAAAACGGGCCATTGCGTGGTGCGTGGTGGTGGGGTTTGCTTCGATATCGGAATGTGAGCGGCATGTACCGGGGCGTGAATGGCCCCAGGACAAGGTGGTTCTTCCAGCTGTGTCTCGACGACCAGATCGCGGTGCTGGCCGATCCCGGCCGGGAACTCCCCGAACCGATGACAGGTAAGCACGAAGCCCCAGTCGAGATGGCCACCGACTCGCAACCGCGGCGGTATCGGCTCACCGCGCCGGTCGCCGAGGAGCTACGCGCCCGCCGCGACCGGCTCACCCGCTGGTGGCAGACACTGACCATCGAACAGCGCACCGTCCTGATCGAACACCGCGACACCTGGCTACCCAGCTCCTTCCGCGACATCGTTCCCGCCGCGGAGGGCGTACTCACCGAATACCATCGCGACCCGGTCTCCGGCGAAATCGAACCGCGGGTATTCGTCACCGCGATGACCCGTGTCTTCCTGGAAGCGCAAGCGCGCACCCTCCCCGAGGCCGCCGACCACCGGCCTGGCACCGCCCCAGCACCCGACTTGGGACAGTGTTCATAAATTTATGCATTCTTGAACAGGTTTCCTCGGAAACATCGCTGGTCAGCGATGTACACCCGTCGATTTCGTCCAAGAAGCTCCCATTGGTGGAGACCTTGCCGGTGCGTGCTTCACGATGTCCGTTGATGCGGTCGGCGATGACGCAAAGCTGGCTTGCAGCAAGCTCGCGGCTGGCCTTGGTCGATGAGGCGGTATCGGACTGCTGTCCGGTGGCGCTCAGTTCGATGCCGACCGGGTCGAGTCGGTGTCTGCGGTGTCTTGAGTCAAGGTCTTGGCAGAAACTCGCTGGTCACGTAGTTGATGCCACGGCTGGTGAGATACCTGAAAGCGCTCGGTAATGCCGATTCCAGGATGGGCCGAGTCGCCGCCAGCTGGTTACGGTCGCGCGAGTTGGGCTGTGACACAAGAGGAGGTTTCTGGGCGTCGAAGATCAGGCGAGTCGGTCCGGTTCGGTCTCCTCGGGTGCACTGGGGCTTTCGAGTGTCGCGTTGGTCATCCCGCGGGCTGTGATCTTGTGGCCGCGGCCTGGGGTCCAGTCTCTGATCACGGTTGTCTGCTCCGGGTTGAGCTGCTTCCGGCCGCGCCGTATGTTTTCGGCGCGCATTTCGTGGGCGGTGAAAAGTCGTGAGAGCTCATCGAACTGGGTCGGCGTCACGAAGGTCAGGTAGTAGTCGTCGCCGGAACTCAGCGACGCCAGGACAGCTCCGAGGGCGGACGCATGCTCACCGATCTCTTCCAGGAACGCGGTGAGGTAGTCGGCTCGATCGTCGCCGGCATGCTCAGCGTCGAAGGCGGCCACCCAATCCCAAGACAGCGCCGAGGGATAGGACCGCAGCGAGGCCAACTGCTCGCGGACAGAGGGGGGTCGTCCGCGCAGGAGATGACCGCAATACCGGCGCCTTCGTCCGGGGATTCTGCGATGCGAATCGATTCGGTGAGCCCCGGTGTGAGATGTGCAAGTCGATCAGCCATGATGTGCCGCACGCTGAGCTCGAAATCGGATTCTTTCGCATCCGCGTGCCCGCGGTAGATGCCGTCCGCATCTACGTGGTCCGCGAAGTCCCGCCAGTCCAGGTTCGCGTCATTGATGTTGGTGTCGACGCTCGCCAGCTGGTCGGGCACGACCCGGAACGGCTGGTAGTTGCCTCGGTGGTAGTCCTGGGGTGGCAGGACCCAGACCGCGAGGATAGGACGCTCGGGGTCGGTAAGGGTGGTCTCGTCGGCGAGGAAGGACACGATCGCCCCGCCCGGATGCTTCGCCTTCAACGCTTCGGGGCTCAGGCCTTCGAATTCCGGGTCGTTCACCACAGTCGTATAGGCCAGGAATCCCTCTTTGCTGGGCGTCAGGACCTCTCGGACCAGAGAACCCCACGCGCTGTCGTCACCGAACCACGTGCGGACGAGGACCGATTTTCTTGGTATCCCTGCCATGCCCGAACAATAACGGCAGGGACCGACACGCACCGGTGTCAGTTCCTGCCGATACCAACCGATCTTGGCCGCCTCGAGACCATAGGCCGGATAGCGTGTGCGGCCCGTCATGAAAGACCACGAACTCGCCGAAGTCCGCACAGAGCTCGGCTTCACCGACATGCCATGGGACCGCCCGTTCACCGACGAGCAACTGGCACTCATCGCCGTCCCGACTCTCGTGGCCTTCGGAGCCGAAACGGTAGTGAACGACGTCGAACGCGCGGCAGATCGCGCCCGCCGACGCATCCGGTCGGTCGAGGTCGAAATCTACCCCGGAGTCGGACACGACCTGCTGTGGGCCAACCCCGAGCAGATCATTCCCCGCTACCTCAGCTTCGTCGGCAACCACGACCAGATCCACGCCTGACCCGTACCCGGCCGGACTACGCGGCCCTCGCCACTTACGTCACCTGGCAGTACGAGAACACCGCCACTTATCGCTGCGAGTCACACATCTACCGCTGCGAGTCGCAGCGGTAGATGTTCATCAATTGATGCATTCTTGGACGCTTAGAGCAAGATCATCGCTGGTCAACGATAATTTCTGATGGCTTTCCGTCCATGAAATGCCCTTTTATGAACACTCGGCATGGATAGTGCGATACGGGTTGGAGCGCTGGATGGCCACCAGCCCTGCTCAGCCGCCAGTGGTCAGTCGGAAGCGCAGGATAGGGTTCCGGAACGTTGACAGTGAAAGTCACACCGAGGAATTGCCTCAGATCGGGGTACCGGCCGGGCCGACTGCGACGGCCGACCCGCCGGCACGCCTCGGGGTCGGGGTGGGCTTTCTACCGTGCCTCGGAAACCGCGGTGAGCGCACTGCGTAGTGCGGCGGCGGCTTCGGATCGCGCCGTGCCACTGTCGTCGAAGGGATGGCGTAGGAATTCGTGGATCATTCCCGGGTAGCGGCGTACTTCGGTCGGCACACCGGCGCGGGCCAGTGCGGCGGCGTACTCTTCGCCCTCGTCGCGGAGGGCATCGTATTCGGCGGTGATGACCAGGGCCGGCGGTAGTCCGCGATGGTCGGTCGCCAAGAGGGGCGAGACACGCGGATCGAGTTTTTCTTCCTCGCTGGTCAGGTAGTTGTCCATGAACCAGTGCTGGCCCTCGCGAGTGATGTTCCCGTATTTTCCAGCGAATTCCCGGATGCTGTCGTTGGTGCGGCGGAAATCCGTATCGGGGTAGATGAGCAATTGGAAGGCCAGCGCCGGTCCGCCCAGATCGCGGGCCATGTGGGTGATGACCGCGGCGAGGTTGCCGCCGGCGCTGTCACCGGCGACCGCGATCCTGGTTGCGTCGGCGCCGAAGCTGTCGGCGTTGGCCGCGACCCATCGTGTAGCGGCGAAGCACACGTCCGGTGCGGTGGGGAATTTGTGTTCAGGGGCTCGCGGATAGTCGACCGAGACGACGATGGCGGCGGCGCCATTGGCGAGGCTGCGGCACAGGCCGTCGTGGGTATCGAGATCGCCGAGGACGAATCCGCCGCCGTGGAAGAACAGCACCACAGGCATGGGCGCCGCACCGGCCGGGGTGTAGATCCGTATCGGAACCTGGTGGCCCGCCAATGCGATGGTCCGATCCTCGACCGTGGCCACCGATTCCGGCTCGGCGAGCATCGGGATCTGGCGGCGTAGTGCCTCGCGCGCCTGTGCGGGAGTGAAGGTGTGCAGTTCCGCGAAGCCTGCGCGTGAGATCCGATCCAGATATGTCTGCACCTGCGGATGCAATCCCGAGGCGGGCGTATTCGATGTGCTCATGCCGCTATCCTGTTACTTGAAGCATGGTTCAAGTCAAGGAGAACGGGTATGGAGCTGCTCGATATCGCCGAGGTGGCCGACCGGTCCGGATTGGCACCGTCCGCCCTGCGGTTCTACGAACGACGCGGCCTCATCCGGTCGGCCGGACGTAACGGTCTGCGCCGCACCTTCGAACCGGATGTACTCGACCGGCTGACGCTCATCGATTGTGCGCGTGGAGCGGGTTTCACCCTTGCCCAGATTCAGCGGTTCCTCGCCGCGACGCCCGACGACACCGAGCTGCGCGCCCACCTCGCAGTCAAGGCGACGCAACTGGACCACGACATCGCGCGGCTGACCCGGATGCGCGACAGTCTGCGCCACGCAGCGACCTGCACCCACCAGCCCCTGGTCGAGTGCCCCCAGTTCAAAAACACCCTCGCCGACAGTGATCATCCGCTCCCAGCGCCGACATCCGCCCCGATGGGCGTCGGCGGTCAGACGGATAGAGCCACACACTGTTCATAAATTGATGCATTGTTGAACAATTCTGCGAACTAAATCGGTGGTCAGCGATGCTCAGATGTGAATCCGTCCAGGAATATACCTTTGATGAACAGACGCAGCCAGGCCCGGCCGGTGCGCCGACGCGGGCGTAGGAGTTGTTCACCGTGGCCGGCGTCTGATGCGGCGATTGGGTCTCGCGTAAAACCTGCTACCCGGATGATCGGACCGCCTGCCCGACCGTTCGCCTGCCAAGGCCGTTCTTGGGGGCCGGTCAAGATAGCATCGGGGCCGGTACTAGGTGTACTGCCCAGGCAGGTTGGTCGAGGGTTTGTGGCGACACGCTGTAGGTGATCGTTGAAATGGTGAAGGTCTCCGTCGTGGAGTGGGAGTTGC
>NZ_JOAJ01000025.1 GCF_000720425.1 Nocardia rhamnosiphila NBRC 108938
GATCGCGGCGGCGTTGGCGGATGCGGGGTTGGTGCCGGCGGATGTGGATGCGGTGGAGGCGCATGGGACGGGGACGACGCTGGGTGATCCGATCGAGGCACAGGCGCTGATCGCGGCCTACGGATCCGGTCGCGACGAGCCCTTGCGGATCGGCTCGCTGAAATCGAATATCGGCCATGCCGTCGCGGCGGCCGGTATCGGCGGGGTGATCAAGATGGTGGCGGCGCTGCGGCACGAAACACTGCCGCGCACCCTGCATGTGGACGCGCCCAGCCCCCATGTGGACTGGTCCGCCGGGTCGGTGCGGCTGCTGACCGACGCCGAGCCGTGGCCGGCCGGGCAGCGGGTCCGCCGCGCCGGTGTCTCGTCGTTCGGGATCAGCGGGACCAATGCCCATGTGATCCTCGAGGAGGCGCCGGCCGCGACGGTGCCCGGCGATGTGGAGCCTGGGGCCGCCGCCGGGCCGCTCCCGCTGCTGATCTCGGCGAAATCGCCGGAGGCGTTGCGGGCGCAGGCGGAGCGGCTGCGGCAGTGGCTGGGTGAGCGGGCCGGCATCGACCTGTCCGCCGTGGCCCGCGCCCTGGTCGAGACCCGTGCCCGGTTCCCCTACCGCGCCGCGGTGCTCGGCGCCGAACGGGAAGAACTGGTTTCGCTGCTGGCGGAGCTCGCCGCCGGTTCCGGGCCGGCCGGCATCGTGACCGGACAGGCGGTATCCGGCGGTACCGCGTTCCTCTTCACCGGTCAGGGGGCGCAGCGTGCCGGTATGGGCGCGCGGCTGCACGATGCCTTCCCGGTGTTCGCCGCGGCGCTGGACGAGATCTGCGCGCAGTTCGATCCGCTGCTCGGACGCTCGCTGCGGGAGCTGATGTTCACCGATCCCGACGGCACGCTGAACCGGACCGAATTCACCCAGCCCGCGCTGTTCGCGTTCGAGGTCGCGCTCTTCCGGTTGCTCGAATCATTCGGGGTGACACCGGATCTGCTGATCGGCCATTCGATCGGCGAACTCGCCGCCGCCTATGTGGCCGGAGTCTGGTCGCTGCCGGACGCGTGTGCGCTGGTGGCGGCACGCGGGCGGCTCATGGGGGCCTTGCCGGCGGGTGGGGCGATGCTGGCGGTCGCGGTCGGCGAGGTAGCTGCCGTGCACGCGATCGCGGGGCGTGCCGGCCGTGTCTCCGTGGCCGCGGTCAACGATCCGTCCTCGACGGTGCTGTCCGGTGATGCCGAGGCGATCGCGGAGATCGAACGCGAGTTGGCCGACGCGGGGGTGCGGACGAACCGGTTGCGGGTGAGTCACGCGTTCCATTCGGCGCGGATGGATCCGATGCTGGGCGAGTTCCGTGCGGTGGCAGAGGGGGTGACCTACCGGCAACCCCTGCTGCCGATCGTGTCCAACCTGACCGGTGAACCGGCGGGCGACGCGGTGACCGACCCCGAGTACTGGGTGCGCCAGGTGCGCGGCTGCGTCCGTTTCGCGCCCGGGGTGGCGACCGCCCTCGCCCAGGGGGTCCGCCGCTTCGTGGAGGTGGGCCCGGACGCGGTCCTGGCGGCCATGGTCCGCGGATGCCTGGCCGAGACCGCGGCACCCGAGCCGGCTGTCGCGGTGACGGCCGCGGTCCGCCGCTCGGCCGACGAGACGGCCCAGCTGGTGACGGCGCTGGCCCGGCTGCACACCGCGGGCGCGGAGGTGGACTGGCGTCCGCTGTTCGCCGGCACGGCGCCGGGACGGGTCCCGCTGCCGACCTACGCGTTCGAACACCGCCGGTACTGGCTGACCCCGGGCAACTCCGGTGATGTGGTGGCCTCGGGGCTCGCCGAAGCCGGCCATCCGCTGCTGGGCGCGGCGGTCTGGCTGCCCGATACCGAGGGCGTGGTGCTGACCGGCCGGTTGTCGCACTCGGCGCAGCCCTGGCTGGCCGACCACATGATCGGCGGTGCCGTCCTGGTGCCGGGCACCGCGTTCGTGGAATGGGCGCTGCACCTCGGCGCACTGACCGGCAGTCCACTGCTGACCGAGCTGGTGATCACCGCGCCACTGATCCTGCCGGCGCGGGGCGCGGTGGAATTGCGGGTGCGCGCGGGTGAGCCCGACGCTCGGGGCGCGCGGGCGGTATCGGTGCATTCCCGGCCCCAGCGTGCCGGTTCCGCCGAGCCAGCCGAATGGGTGCGGCACGCGACGGGGACGCTGGTCGCGGAGTCCGCGGTGCCGGCCGAACCGGTGCCGTCCCCGGAGAGCTGGCCGCCGGCCGGCGCGCAGCCGGTGGCGGTCGAGGACGGATACTTCGAACTCGCCGGCCGCGGTTACGGTTACGGGCCGCAGTTCCGAGGGCTGACCGCGCTGTGGCGGCGCGGCGACGAAATATTCGCCGACGTGGCACTGCCCGATCCGACGGCGCACTCCGCGGCCCGCTACGGTGTGCATCCGGCGCTGCTGGACGCGGCCCTGCACGCGCTGCTCCTCGGTGGGGTAGTCGAACTCGCCGGCCCGGGCGAGATCCTGGTGCCCTACTCGTGGGACACCGTCGAGCTGCACAGTTCCGGCGCCGCCGCGGCGCGGGTCCGGCTGCGGGTGACCGAGGCCGTCGCGGGCGAGCGCCGGATCACGCTGACCCTGCTGGACGTGCGGAACACGCCGGTGATCACGGCCGCCGGAGTGACGCTGCGGCCGGTCGCGGTGGCCTCGCTCGGCGCCGGCGCGACCGGTGGGGCCGATCTGTACCAGGTGAGCTGGGAACCGGTGGCCGCATCCGCCGAACCGGCGGTATCGGTGGCGGTGCTCGGGGAGACGACGGTAGCCGGAGTCGAGGAGAGCTGGGCGTCGGTGGCCGCGCTCGCCACGGCGGAAGAGATCCCGGACGCGGTGGTGTGGCAGGCGGCCGAACCGGTGGAGCAGGACCGGGCCGGGGAACCGGAACGGGTGCGGGCCCGGGTGTACGCGGCCCTCGCCGTGCTGCGTGCCTGGCTCGCCGAGAGCGCCGTCTCCGGCAGCCGGTTGGTCGTGGTCACCAGTGGCGGTGCGGGGCTGCGCGGTGAGGTCGCCGACCCCGCGGCCGCCGCGGTCCGGGCGCTGGTTCGTTCGGCGCAGGCGGAGAATCCGGAACGGTTCGTGCTGGTCGACGCGGAGCCGGACGGCCCGGTGGACCTCGGCCGGATTCGCACGGTGCTGGGCAGCGGCGAGCCGGAGACCGCGCTGCGCGGCGCCGAGGCGCTGGTCCCGCGGCTCACCCGGAGCGAGGCGCCCGGAACGGGTACGGAACCGCCCCACTTCGCGGAGGCGACCGTGCTGATCACCGGTGGGACCGGCGGCCTGGGTGCGCTGTTCGCGCGCCACCTGGTCGCCGCGCACGGGGTGCGCCGGCTGGTGCTCACCTCTCGGCGCGGGCCGGCCGCCGAAGGGGCCGCCGAACTCGTCGCGGAACTGGAACGGTCCGGCGCGCGGGTGCGGGTGGTCGCCTGCGATGTCACCGACCGCGCCGCGGTGCGGGAGCTGGTCGCCGGGATCGATCCCGGGCAGCCGCTGGCGGTCGTCCACACGGCCGGAGTACTCGCGGACGGAACCGTCGGAACGCTGACCGAGGCGCAGGTCGACCGGGTGCTGGCACCCAAGGTCGACGGCGCCCGGAACCTGGATGAAGCGACCCGGGACCGGAAGGTCTCGGCGTTCGTGCTCTTTTCGTCGGTGGCCGGGTTGATCGGCTCGGCGGGCCAGGGCAACTATGCCGCGGCCAACGGCTACCTGGACGCGCTGGCGCAGCGTCGCCGGTCGGCGGGGCTGGCCGGAGTGTCGCTGGCCTGGGGTCCGTGGGATCAGGGCAGCGGGATGACCGGTGCGCTCGATCGGATCGCGCTGGCGCGGTGGCGCCGGATGGGGCTGGAACAACTCGGCGCGGCCGAGGGGGTTCGCCTGTTCGACCTGGCCGCCGGGCGCTCCGAAGCGGGGCTCGTACCGCTGGCCTTCGACCCGAATGCGATACGGCGACAGTCCGATCCGGGTGCGCTGCCCACCGTACTGCGCGGGTACGCCCGCCGGACGGCCCGAACCGGCGCGGCGACCGGCGCGCCGGCAGTCCGGCCGGCCGGACTGCCGGCGGCGCAGATCCTGGATGTGGTGCTCACCCAGGCGGCCGCGGTGCTCGGGCACGCGTCGGCCGCCGAGATCGGGGCCGAAAAGCGTTTCGACGAGATCGGATTCGATTCGCTGGGCGGAGTGGAGTTCCGCAACCGGCTGGCCGAGGCCACCGGTGTGCCGTTGCCGTCGACCCTGGTGTTCGATCATCCGACGCCCGCCGCGGTGGCGCGCTTCGTCCTGTCCCGGATCGAGCCGCAAGCACCCGATACCACCGCGACGCGGCGCGCCGAGCCGGGCCGGCCGGTGCCGGTGGACGAGCCGATCGCGATCGTGGGGATGGCATGCCGCTTCCCGGGCGGGGTGGGTTCGGCGGCGGATCTGTGGGATCTGGTGGCCGCCGGGGACGACGCGACCGGTGATTTCCCGGCGGATCGCGGCTGGGATCTGGAGCGGCTGTTCGATCCGGACCCGGGCAAACCCGGAACCGTGTACGCGCGGCGCGGCGGATTCCTTTACGACGCCGCCGATTTCGACGCGGGGTTCTTCGGGATCGGCCCGCGGGAGGCCGCGGCGATGGATCCGCAGCAGCGACTACTGCTCGAGGTGTCGTGGGAGGCGCTGGAGCACGCGGGTCTGGACCCGGTCTCGCTGCGCGGCAGCGATACCGGTGTCTACACGGGCGTGATGTACCAGGACTACGAGACCGTCACCCGGCAGGCCGGACCCGAGGTCGAGGGCTATGTGGTCACCGGCGCGGTCGGCAGTGTGGTGTCCGGGCGGGTGGCCTACGCGCTGGGTCTGGAAGGCCCCGCCATCACGGTGGACACCGCCTGTTCGTCGTCGCTGGTCGCGCTGCATCTGGCCTGCCGGGCGCTGCGGGCGGGGGAGAGTTCGCTCGCGCTGGTGGGCGGGGCGACGGTGATGGCGACACCGATGGTGTTCCAGGAGTTCTCGCGGCAGCGGGGGCTGGCCCGGGACGGGCGCTGCAAATCCTTCTCCGCGGCCGCCGACGGGGTGGCCTGGTCGGAGGGCGCGGCGGTCTTGGTGGTGGAACGCCTGTCCGATGCCCGGCGGCTCGGCCACGAGGTCCTGGCGGTGGTCCGGGGCAGCGCGATCAACCAGGACGGCGCCAGCAACGGCCTGACCGCGCCGAACGGCCCTTCCCAGGAGCGGGTGATCGCGGCGGCGCTGGCGAATGCCGGGGTTCGGCCCGCCGATATCGACGTCGTGGAGGCGCACGGCACCGGGACCGCGCTCGGCGATCCGATCGAAGCGCACGCGCTGCTGGCCGCCTACGGCCGGGACCGCGCGGGCGAGCCGTTGTGCCTGGGCGCGCTCAAATCGAATATCGGGCACACCCAGGCCGCGTCGGGCGTCGGCGGGGTGATCAAGATGGTGCAGGCGCTGCGGCACGAGACGTTGCCCCGGACCCTGCACGCGGACGAGCCGAGCCCCCATGTGGATTGGTCGGCCGGAGCGGTCCGGCTGCTGACCGAACCGCGGCCGTGGCCGGCGAACGGGCGGGTGCGCCGCGCCGGCGTCTCGTCGTTCGGGATCAGCGGAACCAATGCGCACGTGATTCTCGAGGAGGCCCCCGCCCCGGCCACGGTGGCCGGGCAGCCCGCGGGCGGGCTGCCCGAGATCGCGGCGGTGCCGTGGGTGCTCTCGGCGAAATCGGAACCGGCACTGCGGGACCAGGCGCGGCGACTCCTGACCTGGGTGGAAGCTCACCCGGAGGCGGATATCCGGTCGGTGGCCCGGTCGCTGGCCGGCTCGCGGGCGCTGCTCGACCGGCGCGCGGTGGTGGTCGGGCGGGATCGCGACGAGTTGACGGCCGGACTCGCGCAGGTGGCCGCCGGCGCGCCGGGCCCGCTCGAGGGCTCGTCCGTGCCGGGGCAGACGGCGTTCCTGTTCACCGGTCAGGGTGCGCAGCGGGCCGGGATGGGCCGGGAGCTGGCCGCGGTGTTCCCGGTGTTCGCGGCGGCGTTGGAGGAGGTG
>NZ_JOAJ01000026.1 GCF_000720425.1 Nocardia rhamnosiphila NBRC 108938
CGCCCCATCCTGATTCACCGCCGTACCACGAACCACCGCCAGAATGTCGTGACCGTTACGGCGCGCGTCGGAGAGACGTTCCAGCACCAGCACACCGACACCCTCGGCGAAGGCCACCCCGTCGGCGTCGGCGGAGAACGCCTTGCACCGCCCATCCGGGGAGAGCCCGCGCTGCCGGGCGAAATCGACGTAGAGGTACGGACTGGCCGCCACGGTCACCCCGCTGGCGAGCACCAGCGAACTCTCCCCCCGCCGCAGCGCCTGACAACCCAGGTGCAAGGCGACCAGCGAGGACGAACACGCCGTATCGACCGTCATCGCCGGGCCCTCCAGGCCGAACACGTAGGCCACCCGGCCGGAGATCACACTGCTGGTGGTACCGGTGAGCCGGTAACCCTCCAGATCACCGACCACCCGATCGATATAGCCCGAATATCCCGCGCCCGCGAACACCCCGGCATCGCTGCCGCGCAGCGACGCCGGATCGATACCCGCGTCCTCCAGGGCCTCCCACGACACCTCGAGCAGCAGGCGCTGCTGCGGGTCCATCGCCGAGGCCTCCCGCGGGCCGATCCCGAAGAAGCCGGGATCGAAATCGCCCGCGTCGTAGAGGAAGCCGCCACGCCGGGTGTACACGGTGCCGGGCTTGTCGGCGTCCTCGTCGAACAACCGTTCCAGGTCCCAGCCGCGGTCGGCCGGGAAGTCACCCGTCGCGTCCCGGCCCGCAGCCACCAGATCCCACAGGCCCGCCGGGGAATCGGCGCCGCCCGGGAACCGGCACGCCATTCCCACGATCGCGATCGGCTCGTCCACCCGCGCCCGCCGCACGACCTTCTTCACCGGGGCGTCCGCCGTCGGCGCCACCCGGGCCAGTACCAGCTTCGCCACCGCCACCGGTGTCGGATGATCGAAGACAAGGGTCGAGGGCAGGGTCAGGCCGGACGCCTTGCTCAGCCGGTTCCGGAATTCGACCGCGCCCAGCGAATCCAGGCCGATTTCGTCGAAACGCTGATCGGGGCGGATATCGTTGCCCGAGTCGTGGCCGAGCACCGCCGCGACCTGCTCGCGGACCACCTCGAGGACCAGATCCGCGCGCTGCGCCTCGGCGGCTTCCGCGAGCGCGGCGCCCAGTGAGCCCCCCGCGTGGGCGACCACGCCGTCCCCCGGCGCGCGCACCGGACGCGCCGCCGGGCGCACCAGACCGCGCAACACCACAGGGACCGCGCCCGGGTCGGATTCGCGGCGCACCGCGGCCGGATCGAAGCGCAGCGGGGCCGTCCAGGCCTCGACGCCGGCCAGCGCGGCATCGAAGAGCCGCCGGCCCTCGGCTTCGGTCAGCGGGCTCAGCCCCAGCCGGTTCCACCGGGCCACCGCGACCCGGTCCAGCCCGCCGGTCATCCCACTGCCCTGGTCCCACGGACCCCAGGCCAGCGAGACCGCCGGCGCCCCGGCCGCCCGCCGTCGCTGCGCGAGCGCGTCCAGGAAACTGTTGGCGGCCGCGTAATTGCCCTGACCGGCCGACCCCAGGATCGCGGCCACCGAGGAGAACAGCACGAATGCCGCGATATCACGGTCGCGCGTCAGCTCGTCCAGCCACCAGGCGCCGTCCACCTTGGGCGCGGTCACCCGATCCACCTGCTCGGCGGTCAGCGAGGCGATGGTCGCGTCCGCGAGCACACCGGCGGTGTGCACCACCGCGAGCGGCCGATCCGCTTCGATACCGTCGAGCAGAGCCCGCACCGCGTCCCGGTCCGCGATATCGCAGGCGACGACCCGCGCGTCGGCGCCGGCCGCCGCCAGTTCGGCGACCAGTTCCGCGGCACCCGACGCGGCGAGGCCCCGCCGGGAGGCCAGCACCAGCCGCCGCACCCCGTATTCGGCCACTACGTGCCGGGCGAACAGCGCGCCCAGCCCACCGGTGCCGCCGGTGATCAGTACCGTCGCGTCCGCCGGCAGCGACCCCGCACCGCGGCCGGCGGACGTGTCGGCCCGGGCCAGGCGCGGTACCAGCGTTTCCGCGCCGCGTACCGCGACCTGGGGTTCGCCGGACCGCAGGACCGCCGCGAGGCGGTCACCGTCCACCGGCCGGTCCGGCTCCGCGTCGACGAGCACGAACCGCCCGGGGTTCTCCGACCGGGCGACGCCGGCCAGCCCCCGGACCGCGGCGGCGCGCGGGTCCGGGATCTCGCCGGGCAGACCGGCGCCCCCGGTGGTCACCACGATCAGACGTGTCGCGGTGAGACGTTCCTCCGCGAGGAAGGACCGGAACACAGCGAGCGCGTCGCGCACCCCGGCCCGGACCTCCACCGGCGCACCGGCCGCCACCGGGGCGGCCCGCCAGACGAGCACATCCGGTATCCGCTCGGCCGCGGCCGCCGCGGCGGGAGTCGCGTAGGCGGTTTCGATCCCGGATATACCGCCGTCCCCGAGTACCGCGGGCGACCAGGTGAACTGCTCACTCCCGCCCGGACCGGCCGGCTCCCACCGCACCTGATGAAGGTTCGCGGCGGCGCCGGGCAGGCTGCTGCGGAACTCGTCGACGTCGTACGGGCGCATCACCACCGCGTCCACGGAGACGACCGGATCACCCGCCGGATCGACGGTCGCCACCGCGATGGTCTCCGGTCCGGTCGCGACCGCCATCACCCGCAGAGTGGTCACCTCCGCCCGGTGACCGGACTCCGTGCCGTGGAACCGCGCACCGCCCCAGCGGAACAGCAGCCGGCCGGTGCCGGGATCGCCGTCGCCGTCACCACAGAGCAGCCGGGAGAACCCGGCGTGCATCACCATGTCCAGCAGCGCGGGATGCAGCATATGGCGGCCGGCCTCCGGCGCCGCCGCGGTATCCAGCTCGATCTCGGAGAACACGGTATCGCCGCGCTGCCAGGCCGCCCGCACCCCGAGGAACGCCGGACCGTATTGCAGACCGGTGTCCTTGGCGATCAGCGCCGGAAGCCCCGCGCTGTCCAGCGGTTCGGCATCCACCGGCGGCCACGGCTCGTCGCGCAACCGCGCGGGCAGGTCCGCGTCATCGGCGGCGGGCCCGGCCAGCGCGCCGGTCGCGTTGTGCACCCACTCGGTCTCGCCGGCGACGCGGAAGTAGAACTCGAACGGGCGGCGCCCCTGTGCGTCGGCCGCCTGCACCAGCACCTGCAATTCGATCTCGTCGGCACCGGTGGGCAGGATCGGCGCCTGCAGGGTGAGTTCCTCGACCGTGCCGCACCCGATCCGGTCGCCCGCCACCAGCAGCATCTCGATCAGGGTCGCGCTCGGCAGGACGACCACGCCGTAGGTCGTGTGATCGGCCACCCACGGATGGGTGCGCAGCGAGAAACGCCCGGTGAACAGCCATTCGTCGGACCCGGCGAGGCCGACCACCCCGGTGAGGATCGGATGCCCGAGCGAGGAGACCCCGGTGTCGCCGCCGGAGTCCAGCCAGAAGCGGCGCCGCTGGAAGGCATAGGTCGGCAGGCCGATCCGGCGCACCACGCGACCGGCGGACCAGGCCCGCCAATCCACCTCCGCACCGGCGATATGGATCTGCGCCAGCGCGGTGACGAACTGCCCGACCTCGGCGTCCTCCGGTGTAGCGGACCCGGACGCGACCGGCCGGCGCGCGGTCGCGGCCACCGCGGCGGCCGCCTCGACCTCCGGGTGCTGCGCCAGGCAGCGCCGGGTCGCGGCGGCCAGTACCGCGTCCGGCCCCACCTCGACGAAACGCCGGACTCCGGCGCCGACCGCGGCATCCACGCCGGGGGCGAACCGGACGCAACCGCGGACCTGCCGCACCCAGTGTTCCGGATCGGTCAGGGTGTCCCGGTCGATCGCACCGGAGACATTGGACACCACGGTCCGTTGCGGCCGCGCGTACGAGATACCGGCAGCCACCGCCCGGAACTCGGCGAGCATGGGATCCATCCGCGCGGAATGGAACGCGTGGCTCACCCGCAGCCGGTTGGTCTTCACCCCCTGCGCGGCCAGCCGGACCTCGATCTCGGAGACGGCGTCCTCGTCACCGGAGAGCACGGTCGAGGACGGATCGTTGACCGCGGCGACCGAGAGCCGGCCCGGGAACTCGGCCGCCAGCTCCTGGGCCACGGTCTCCGGTACCGCCACGGCCAGCATCGCGCCACCCACCGGAAGCGCCCCCATCAACCGGCCGCGCGCGGCCACCAGCGTGCACGCGTCGGACAGGGACCAGACCCCCGCCGCGTAGGCCGCCGCCAGCTCCCCGACGGAGTGACCGATCAGCACATCCGGTGTGACACCGAACGATTCCAGGAGTCGCAGTACAGCCACTTCGAACGCGAACAGCGCCGGCTGGGTGAACTCGGTACGGTCGAGCACCCCGTCGGCGTCGGTGAACATCACCTCCCGCAACGACCGGCCCAGCAGCGGATCGAAGTGCGCGCACACCTCGTCCAGCGCCGTCGCGAACGCGGGGAACGCCCGGTACAGTCCGGCGCCCATCCCCACCCGCTGCGCGCCCTGACCGGTGAACAGGAACGCGGTCCGGCCCGAGCCCGCACGTCCCGCGAGCGCTCCGGGCGCCTCGGCCGCCACCTCGGCCAAACCGGCGAGCAGTGCGCCGCGATCGGCTGCCGGTACCACGGCGCGGCATTCGAGCAGCGCCCGCGAGGTCACCAGCGAGTAGGAGACATCGTGCAGATCGGCCTCCGGTGCACCGAGCAGCCACTGCCGCAGCCGGTCCGCCTGCCCGCGCAGCGCCTCCTCGGACCTGGCCGACAGGACGAACGGAACCAGATCCGTCGCGGCGGCCGGTTCGGCCAGGGTGGTTGCGCCGGCCACAGCGGTCGGGCCGGACGCGGCGGTCGGGCCAGTGGCAGCGGGCGCGGCGGCCGGAGTAGTTGCCCCGGGTGCGGCGGCCGGAGCGGTCGCCCCGGGTGCGAGGACCGGTTCGGCCGGCGGTTCTTCGATGATCACATGCGTATTCGTGCCGCTGACACCGAAGGAAGAGACCCCCGCCCGCCGGACCCGCTCCCCTGCCGGCCACGGCTCCGCCTCCGTCAGCAACCGCACTGTGGCCGGATCCCACTCCACATGGGGTGTCGGCGCATCCACATGCAGCGTCTTCGGCAACACGCCGTGCCGCATGGCCTGCACCATCTTGATCACACCACCCACCCCCGCCGCCGCCGAGGTATGACCGATATTCGACTTCAACGAACCCAACCGGAACGGACGGCTCCACACCGGCACTCGCGAGTGCCGCGGCGATCACCCGTTCCTGCGACGGCCCGTTCGGAGCGGTCAGTCCGTTGCTCGCGCCGTCCTGATTGACGGCCGTACCCCGCACCACCGCCAGGACCGTGTGCCCGAGCCGTCGCGCGTCCGAAAGCCTTTCCAGCACCAGCATCCCGAGACCCTCGGAAAAACCCGTACCATCCGCCCCCGCCGCAAACGCCTTACGCCAGATGCAACGCCACCAACGACGACGAACACGCCGTATCCACCGAGACGGCCGGGCCCTTGAATCCCAGGGTGTAGGCGATCCGGCCGGACAGCACACTGTTGGACACCCCGAGGTAGGCATGTCCCTCGGTCTCCGCGGAGATGTTCGCCGACCCGACCCGCGGGCCGTAGTACTGATGGATCACCCCGGCGAACACCCCGGTGTCACTGCCGCGCAACGATGCCGGGTCGATTCCGGCGTCCTCCAGCGCCTCCCACGACGCCTCCAGCATCAGCCGCTGCTGCGGATCCATCGCCGCGGCCTCGCGCGGGCCGATCCCGAAGAAGGCCGCGTCGAAGTCGCCGATGCCGTCGAGGAACCCACCCTCCCGCGTGTACACGGTGCCCGGCACATCCGGGTCCGGGTCGAACAGGCGCTCCAGATCCCAGCCCCGGTCCGCGGGATAGTCGCCCACGGCGTCGACCCCGCCCGCGGTCAGCTCCCACAGCTGTTCGGGCGTGCGCACACCCCCGGGGTAGCGGCACGCCATCCCGACGATCGCGATCGGTTCCCGCGACCGGTCGGTGAGCTCGCGCAACTGCTGTTTGGTGTCGTAGAGCTCTTTCGCGGTCTTTTTGAGGTACCGGCGTAGCTCGTCGTTGTCGGCCATCGGGATGGAGCTCCTGATCGTGCTGGTCAGCTGAGGTTGTCGATGAAGTCGAACAGCTCGCGGTCGTCCGCGGCGTCGAGGTTTTCCGCGGCGGCGACGCCCGGATCGAACTCGCCGGGGGCGGTGCCCTCGAGTTCGCGCAACAGCGCGGTCAACCGGTTCGCCAGACCGGTCCGGTCCGCGGGCGACAGCTCGGCCGCCGCGCAACTGTCCGCCAGGGATTCGATCTCGGCCGTGATCCGGCGGACCGGATCCTCGGCCGGGGCTATCTCCCGGCGCAGGAAGCCCGCCAGCGCTACCGGGGTCGGGTAGTCGAATACGGCGGTCGCCGGCACCTGGGTGCCGACCGCGGCGCGCAACCGGTTGCGGAACTCCATCACGCCGAGCGAATCGAATCCGATATCGCTGAACGGCTGATCCGGTGCGGTCGCTTCCGCACTGCTGTGCCCGAGCACCGCGGCCGCCTGCACCCGGATCACCTCGAGGATGATCCGTTCCTGTTCCGCGGCGGGCCGGCCGGCCAACTGCGCCGCGAGATCCGGCGGCTGGGCCGCGCCCTCCACCGCGCGGCGCCGCGCGGGCCGGAGAAGTCCGCGCATGACCGCCCGCACCGCGGCGGGATCCTGGGCACCGAGCGCGTCGCGGTCGATACGCACCGCGGCGAACACCGGGCCGCCGGTCGCGAGTGCCGCGTCCAGCATCGCCGTACCCTCCGCGGCGCCGATCGGGGTGAGGCCCTCCCGGCGCAACCGCGCGAGCTCGGCCGTCCCGAGGGCCGCGGTCATCCCGCTGCCCTGCTGCCACGGCCCCCACACCAGCGAGGTCGCGGGCAGACCGAGCAGGTGACGGTGCCGGGCCAGCGCGTCGAGGAACATATTGGCCGCGGCGTAGTTCGCCTGGCCCGGATTGCCGATCACGCCCGCGATCGAGGAGTAGAGCACGAACGCCGACAGATCCAGGTCCGCGGTGGCCCGGTGCAGATTCCACGCGGCGTCGACCTTCGGCGCCAGAACCGTCGCGAACTGCTCCGGCGTCAGCCCGGTGAGCAGGCCGTCGGCGAGGACACCCGCGGCGTGCACCACCGCGGTCAGCGGATGCTCGGCAGGTACGGCCGCCAGGACCGCGTCGAGGGCGGCCCGGTCGGCCGCGTCGCAGGCGACCACCTCCACCTTCGCCCCGAGTGCGGTCAGTTCGGCGGCGAGTTCGGCGGCACCGGGAGCGTCCGGGCCGCGCCGGCCCGCCAGCACCAGCCTGCGCACACCGTGCGCGGTGACCAGGTGCCGCGCGGCGATCGCCCCGAGCCCGCCGGTGCCGCCGGTGATCAGCACCGTGCCGCCGGGCCGCAGCGGCGTGGGCACGGTCAGCACGTTCTTACCGATGTGCCGGGCCTGACCGAGATACCGGTAGGCCTCCGGCGTCCGCCGCAGATCCCACGCCGTGGTCCGGGCCGGCGTCAGCGCACCCGCCTCGAAGAGTTCTCCGAGCGCGCCGAGTATTTCGCCGAGCCGGTCCGGGCCGACCTCCATCAGCATGAAGCTGTGGTAATCCACGCCGGGATGTCCGGCCGCCACGATATCCGGATCGCGCCGGTCGAGCATGCCCATCTCCACGAACCGGCCGCCGCGTGGCAGCAGCCGCAGTGAGGCGTCCACGAATTCACCCGCCAGCGAATCGAGCACGATATCCACCCCGCGCCCGTCGGTGGCGGCCAGGAACTTGCGCTCGAAGTCGAGGGTGCGCGAATCGCCGATGGCCGCCTCCTCGAAACCCAGCTCGCGCAGAACTTTCCATTTGGGCGCGCTGGCCGTCACCAGCGTCCGCAACCCCAGGTGCCGGGCCAGCTGCACCGCCGCCAGGCCGACACCACCGGTGGCCGCGTGCAGCAGCAGGGTCTCGCCGGGCCGCGCCGCGGCCAGATCCACCAGCCCGTAATAGGCCGTCGCGTAGACGATCGGCACCGCAGCGGCCTGCGCGAACGTCCAGCCGCGCGGGATCCGCGCGAGCAGCCGCTGATCGGTGACGGCCGTCGAACCGACCCCCGGGATCAGGCCGAAGACCCGGTCGCCCGGGGCGAATCCGGTGACATCGGCGGCGACCTCGAGCACGACACCCGCGCCTTCGCCGCCGATCCGGCCGTCCGGATCCGGATAGGTGCCGAGCGCGATCAGGACATCGCGGAAGTTCAGTCCCACCGCCCGCATCCCGATCCGGACCTGCCCGGGCGCCAGGGGCGCCGAGGGCGCCGGGTCGTGGGTGATCCGGAAGTTGTCCGCCGCCAGGGTGCCCTTGTCGCGCAGCGTCAGCGCCCAGGCCCGGGTGCCGGAGTCCGGCAGCGTGAGCGCCGCCGCGGCGGCGCGCTGTATCCGCGGCACATGGACCGCGCTGCCGCGTACCGCCAGCTGCGGTTCCCCGGCGTGGCCGAACGCCGCGGCGAGCGCGGACCGGTACCGGGTCCGGTCGTCCACGTCGAGTAGCAGGATCCGGTCCGGATTCTCGCTCTGGGCGGTCCGCAGCAGTCCCCATCCGGCCGCCGCGGCCGCGTCCACCGGCTCGCCCGGGTGCACGGCCACCGCCCGCTCGGTCACCGCCACCACGAGGCGGTCGGCGGCCGGCAGCCGCCGGAGTCGCGCGCCGAGCTCGACCACCGACTCCCGCACCACCGCCGGGAGGTTCCCGTTGCCCCTGTCCACCGGATCGAACTGCAGCACAGTCACTTCCCGCCCGGCGACGGTGACGTTCTCCCCGTCGGCCGTAGCGGTCCAGGGACCGGTCGCGGGCAGCTCGGCGCGTTCGGGCAGCTCGACCCAGGTGAACTCGTAACCGGTTCCCTCGGCCGGGCGCCCGGCTCCGAGGGCAGCGGCGGCCAGCGGGCGCAGTGTGAGCCCGCCGATTTCGGCCACCACCATGCCCGCGGAGTCGGCGAGGGTCAGCGCGACCCGTTCCCCGCCCGGCGCGGCACCGGCGACCGCGGCACGGACCCGCAGCGTCGCCGCCCCCGTGGCGTACAGCGCGACGTTCTCCCAGACGAAGGGGACCACGACCGCACCGTCCCCGGCGGCGGGCGCCAGGCCCCCGGACAGGATCGCATGCAGCGCGGCGTCCAGCAGCGCCGGATGCAGCGCGAAATCGGCATGCTCCGCCCGCACCGGCTCCGGCAGCGCGACCTCGGCGAACACCTCGTCACCGCGCCGCCACAGCGCGCCCAGTCCACGGAACGCCGGGCCGTACCCGTAGCCGTGACCGGCCAGGTCCGCGTACGCGTCTCCGATATCCACCGGGGTCGCGCCCGGAGGTGGCCAGCTCGCCAGCTCCGCGTCGAAGGCGCCGGCCGCGCCCGCGGCGGCCACCGTGGCCACCGCGTGCCGCAACCACGGGTCGTCGCCGGCGGTCGCGTCCTCGTCACCGGACCGCGAATAGATCGATACCGTCCGCGTCCCGCTCTCGTCCGGACCGGATGCGACGACCCGCAGCGCCACCGCCCCGGCCTCCGGGATCGGCAGCGGGGCTTCGATCACCAGCTCGGCCAGCCGCGGGCAGTCCACCAGGGCACCCGCGTGCAGGGCCATCTCCACCAGCGCGGCACCGGGCAGCAGCGCCACCCCCGCGACCGCGTGATCGGCCAGCCACGGCCGACCGGACCGGGTCAACCGGCCGGTGAACACCACCTCGGCGGAATCCGGCAGCCGGACCAGCGCACCCAGCAGCGGGTGGTCCGGATCGGCCATCCCCGCCTGCCGCACATCGCGCACCACGGCGGCCCGGGCCCAGTAGCGCTGATGCTGGAACGCATAGGCCGGCAACTCCACTCGGCCGCCGGGCAGGCCGGCGAACAGCGGCGTCCAGTCCACCCCGAGGCCGCCGATATGCGCCCAGGCCAGTGCCGAGAGGAACCGGATGACCTCCGATTCGCCGCGCCGGGCGCCGGCGATCACCAGCGACCGGGCCTCGATATCCGGGGTGTCGGCCAATGACTGCCGGACCATGGCCGTCAGTACCGCGTCGGGCCCGACCTCCACGAACCGGCGGACACCGGCCGCGGCCGCGGCCGCGATCCCGGGCGCGAACCGCACACAGCCGCGGACCTGATCCGCCCAGTACCGCGGATCACGGAGCTCACCGGTGACCACGGTCGCCGAGAGGTTGGACACGATCGGTACCAAGGGTTCCCGGAAGGTCACCGCCGCCGCGGCCCCCTCGAACTCGCCGAGTACCGGTTCCATCAGCGCCGAATGGAAAGCATGGCTCACCCGCAGCCGCGCGGTCCGCACACCGGCCGCCACGAAGCCGGCCTCGACGGCTTCGATACCGGACAGCTCACCGGACAGCACTACCGCGGCCGGACCGTTCACCGCGGCCAGCGACACCCGGTCGCCATATCCGGCCACCGCCGCCCGCGCCGCGTCCTCGGTCACCGCGACCGCGAGCATGGCGCCGCCCGCGGGGAGCGCACCCATCAACCGGCCTCGCGCCGCCACCAGCGCACACGCCTCCGGCAGCGACCAGAGACCGGACACGTAGGCGGCCGCCAGTTCACCGATACTGTGGCCGATCAGGAGATCCGGTGTGACACCGAACGATTCCAGCAGCCGTGTCATCGCCACTTCGAAGGCGAACAGCGCGGGCTGCGTGAATTCCGTCCGATCCAGCACTCCGTCCGGATCGGTGAACATCACCTCCCGCAACGACCGGCCCAGCAGCGGATCGAAC
>NZ_JOAJ01000027.1 GCF_000720425.1 Nocardia rhamnosiphila NBRC 108938
CACCTCCTCCAACGCCGCCGCGAACACCGGGAACACCGCGGCCAGCTCCCGGCCCATCCCGGCCCGCTGCGCACCCTGACCGGTGAACAGGAACGCCGTGCGCCCGGCACCGCTCGCCCCGGCGACCACACCGGCGGCTTCCGAGGTCTGTCCTTCGGCCAGGGCGTCCAGACCGGCCAGCAACTCCGCGCGGTCGCGGCCCACCACCACACCGCGGTGGTCCAGCAGGGCCCGGGAGGTGGTCAGCGAGTACGCCACGTCCCAGAGGTCGATGGCGGGGTCGGCGAGGAGGTGGTCTCGGAGTCGCCGGGCCTGGGCTCGCAGTCCCGGCTCGGATTTGGCCGAGACCATCCACGGCACGACGTCCGAGGTGACCGTGGGCTCGGCCACCGGCGCGTCCGGATCGGGCCCGGCGGAGTCCGCCGCGACCGGTTCACCGGTGCTCTCCGGCGCCACGGTCGGCTCCGCGACCGGTTCGGCCGGCGGTTCTTCGATGATCACGTGCGTATTCGTGCCGCTGACCCCGAAGGAGGAGACCCCCGCCCGCCGGACCCGCTCCCCCACCGGCCACGGCTCCGCCTCCGTCAGCAACCGCACCCTGGCCGGGTCCCACTCCACATGGGGTGTCGGCGCATCCACATGCAGGGTGCGCGGCAGACTTTCGTGCCGCATGGCCTGCACCATCTTGATCACACCACCCACCCCCGCCGCCGCCGAGGTATGACCGATATTCGACTTCAACGAACCCAACCGGAACGGACACCGTGAGCTTCCACCGCGTCGATATCCGCCGGTTCGAGTCCGGCGTTCTCCAGCGCCGCCCGGATGACCCGTTCCTGCGAGGGTCCGTTGGGTGCCGTGAGACCCTTGCTCGCCCCGTCCTGGTTCACCGCTGTGCCACGCACCACCGCAAGCACGGTGTGCCCGAGCCGTCGCGCGTCCGAAAGCCTTTCCAGCACCAGCATCCCGAGACCCTCGGAAAAACCCGTACCATCCGCCCCCGCCGCAAACGCCTTAAACGCCTGACACGCCAGATGCAACGCCACCAACGACGACGAACACGCCGTATCCACCGACAGGGTCGGCCCCTTGAAACCGAAGGTGTAGGACACCCGGCCCGACAGCACACAGCTGGCCGCGCCCAGATAGGCGTGCCCTTCCGCTTCGGCCGTCAGCTCCGGCGAACCGACCCGCGGACCGTAGTACTGGTGGAAGACACCGGCGAAGAAGCCGGTATCGCTACCGCGTAACGACACCGGGTCGATTCCGGCGTCTTCCAGCGCCTCCCACGACGCCTCCAGCATCAGCCGCTGCTGCGGATCCATCACCGCGGCCTCCCGCGGGCCGATCCCGAAGAAACCGGCATCGAAATCCGGTGCGGAATGGAGGAATCCGCCCTCCCTGGTGTAGATGGTGCCCGGCACCTCGGGGTCGGGATCGTAGAGCCGCTCCAGGTCCCAGCCGCGATCGGCGGGCAGTGGGCCCACCGCGTCGGTTCCCGCGTCGACCAACTCCCACAGCTGTTGCGGGGTCCGGACCTCGCCGGGATAGCGGCAGCTCATCCCGACGATGGCGATGGGTTCGGAGGCCCGCTCCTCGAGCTCGCCGATGTGCTTGTTGGCTGCGCGCAGGTCCCCGGTCAGTTTCCGCAGGTACCGGGTGAGCCGTTCCTCGTTGCTCATGCTCGGCCGAACTCCTCGTCGATCAGATCCAAAAGCTCGTCGCTCGAATGCGCGGCGAGGTCGTCGTATTCGTCGGCCGGCCACCGGCCGCCGAGATGGGACCGCAGCCGGTCCCCGATCCCCAGCAGGGCGGTCAGCGTCGTCTCGTCGTCGCCGGCGGTGGCCAGCACCCGGTCGACGAGTTCGGTGAGCCGGGCGAGATCCGCGCCCGGTACCGCGATCTCGGCGGCCGGTGCCGCCGAGGCCACCGCGGCCAGCTGCTCGTGCAGGTATCCGGCCATATCGGCGAGCGTCGGGTAGTCGAAGACCAGGGTCGACGGCAACTGCAGTCCGGTCACCGCGGACAACCGGTTGCGGAAGTCCACGCCGCCCAGCGAATCGAAACCGAGTTCGTCGAAGCCCTGCTCGGGCCGGATATCGGCGGCCGACGGATGCCCGAGGACCGCCGCGGCCTGTTCGAGCACCAGATCGGCGACGGCCCGCTCACGTTTGTCCTCCGGGATCCGGTCCAGCGCGAACACCCGTGTTCGCCGGGCGTCCGCCCGGTCCGTACTCCGGACGAATCCGCGCAGCGCGGTCGGCACCGTCTCCCCGTGTCCCGCACGGGCGAGTGCCCGCGCGTCGAAGCGCACCGGCGCCACCACCGGCGGGGTCTGCGGGTCCGCACCGAACCCGGCGACGGTGTCGAACAGGCGCAGGCCGTCCGCGCGGCCGAGCGGGTGCACTCCGGCGCGGGCCAGCCGGGCGATACCGGCCTCGTCCAAGGTCCCGGCCATACCGCCGTGGTCCACCCGCTCCCACAGCCCCCAATCGAGTGCGACCGCGGGCAACCCCTCGGCCCGGCGCCGTATCGCCAGCGCGTCCAGGAAGCTGTTGGCCGCCGCGTAGTTGCCCTGACCGGCCGAGCCGAGCACACCGGCGACGGAGGAGAACAGGACGAACGCCGAGAGGTCCGCCTCCCGGGTGGCCTCGTGCAGGATCCAGGCCGCATCGGCCTTCGGGGCGAGGACGTGATCTGCCCGCTCGGCCGTCAATGTGGTGACGGTGGCATCGTCGAGCGTGCCGGCCGCGTGGATCACGGCCGTCAGCGGTCGCTCGGCCGGGATCGCCGCGAGCAGCGCCCGCACCGCGCCACGATCGGAGACATCGCAGGCCGCGATGTGGGGCCGCGCGCCGAGCGCGATCAGATCCGCGCTCAATTCCGCCGCACCCGGCGCGTTCTCGCCGCCACGCGAGACCAGCAGCAGGTCCCGGACATCGTGTTCGGCGACCAGATGCCGGGCCAGCACCGCACCCAGACCGCCGGTGCCTCCGGTGATCAGTACGGTGCCGGTACCGAACTCCGGCCGGACCCCGGCGGGTTCCGCCGCGGGCACCAGTCGCGGCGCCAGCACGGTGCCCGCGCGCACCGCGACCTCGGCTTCCCCGGAGGCGAGCACCCGCCGCACCACCTCGGCCGCGACGGGTTGGTCGGCGGCCGCGAGATCGAGCAGCACGATCTGTCCCGGGAATTCGGCCTGCGCACTGCGGACCAGCCCGGCCGCCGCCGCGGCGGCGAGATCCGGGGACGCCCCGGGCAGCCCGGCCGCGTCGCCGGTGAGCACCACGAGCCGGGTACCCGCCGCGGCGTCGCTGTTCAGCCATGCCTGTAGGGTCCGCAGGGTCGAATGGACCCGGTCGTGGACCGCACCGACGGTCTCGCCGTTGCGTGCGACCGCGCCGGCGGCGACGGACCACAGCACCGCGGTGGGCCTTTCGCCCGCGTGGGCGGCCAGTGCGCCGAGGTCCGGGAACCGGTCCGGCACACCGGTCACCGGTACCGGTCCGAGCGCGGCGAGCGCGCCGGGCGACGGTTCGCCGGCCGGCGCCACCTCGGTCCACTCCAGCCGCAGGACCGTCGGTGCGCCGGTCGACGACGCGCGCAACCGGTCGACGTCATAGGTGCGCATCACGGCTTCGTCGATGGAGACCACCGGATTGCCGGCGGCGTCCATCGCCGCGAGGGCGATGGCGTCCGGACCCTTCGATACGGCCATCACCCGCAGCGGGCCGGGTCGCACCACATCGTGGAATCGCGCACCCGCCCAGCGGAACAGCAATTTGCCGAGGTCCGGGTCGCCGTCGAGGTCCGGCCACATCAGGCAGGCGAGCGCGGCGTGCCCGAGCCCGTCCAGCAGACCCGGGTGCACGGTGAAATCGTCCGGATCGATATCGGGATCGAGCGCGACCTCGGCGAACACGGTGTCGCCACGCCGCCAGGCACGCTCGGTCCCGCAGAACGACGGGCCGTACTCGAGCCCGGCCGCCGCCGCGATATGCGCCGGAATCCAGTCCGGGTCCACGGGTTCGGCGTCGCGCGGTGGCCACGGTTCGGCACGCAGACGGTCCATCAGTGGTTCCGCCGCCGGGCGTTCCCCGGCCAGGATGCCGCTGGCATTGCGCACCCATTCGGCACCGTCGTCCCCGGCGACCCGGTAGTGGAACACGAAGTGGCGCCGGCCCGTCTCATCGGCCTCGTTCACCAGCACCTGCAGGTCGATCCCGCGGTCGTCCGGCGGCAGCACCGGCGCCTCGAGGGTCAGTTCGGCGACCCCGGAACAACCGAACCGCGGTCCCGCGACCAGCAGCAGCTCCAGCAGCGCGGTACTGGGCACGACCAGTACGCCGTGGCTGACGTGATCGGCGAGCCACGGATGCGTACGCACCGACAACCGGCCGGTGAGCAGCCATTCGTCCGTACCGGCGAGCCGCACCGCATCGGTCAGCACGGGATGGCCCGAGCCGCTCGCCGCGGTGTCGCCCGCCGGCCGCAACCAGAACCGCTGATGCCGGAACGCGTAGGTGGGCAGCGCGGCCCGCGCCACCGCGCGCCCGGCGTACAGCGGCTCCCAGTCGACCCGCAGCCCGGCCACCTGCGCCCGCGCCAGCGCGCCGACGAACTGGACGGGTTCGGCCGTCGCACGCCGGGCCGCGGCGATCACCACCGATTTCGCCTCGGCGCCCGGTATGTCGGCGAGACACTGCCGCGTCATCGCGGTGAGTACGGCGTCCGGTCCGATCTCCACGAACCGCCGCACCCCGGCGGCGGCCAGCGCCTCGACTCCGGGCGCGAACCGGACGCATCCGCGGACCTGCGCCACCCAGTACTCCGGATCGGTCAACTCGGTCCCGGCGACCGCGCCGGTGAGGTTCGAGACGACCGGGATCTTCGGCGGGTGGTAGGTCAGTCCGGCGGCCATCGCACGGAATTCGTTCAGCATGGGCTCCATCCGCGCCGAGTGGAACGCGTGACTCACCCGCAGCCGGCTGTACTTGTGCCCCGCGGCGGCGGCCCGGTGTTCCATCTCGGCGACCGCGTCGGTATCGCCGGAGAACACCACCGAGCCCGGTCCGTTGACCGCGGCGAGCGCCAATCGGTCGCCGTATCCCGCGAGCAGCTCCGCGGCGTCCGCCGCGCCGACCGCGACCGCTGTCATCGCCCCGCCCGCGGGCAGGGCCCCCATCAACCGGCCGCGGGCGGCCACCAGCCGGCAGGCATCCGGCAGCGACCACACCCCGGCGGCGTAGGCGGCCGCCAGTTCCCCGATCGAATGACCGATCACCAGATCGGGTACCGGCCCGAACGATTCCATCAGCCGCCACAGCGCCACCTCGAAAGCGAACAGCGCGGGCTGGGTGAACTCGGTCCGGTCCAGCTCGGCCGGGTCGGCCGGGTCGAACACCAGCTCCTTCGGCGAACGGCCCAGCAGCGGCGCGAATTCCGCGCAGACCTCGTCGAACGCGGTGGCGAACACCGGGAACGAACGGTAGAGGTCCGCGCCCATTCCGGCGCGCTGGGCGCCCTGCCCGGTGAACAGGAAGGCGGTCCGGCCCGCGCCGGCCACACCTTCGGCCACAGCCGCGGAATCGGCGCCCGCGGCCACACCGGCGAGGCCGGCGAGCAACTCCTCGCGGTCGGCGCCCACGATCGCGGCCCGCCACTCCAGTTTCGCCCGGGATTCGACCAGCGACGCGGCGATATCCCACGCCGGGGCGGCGGGGTGAGCGATCCACCAGTCCCGCAGCCGCTGTGCCTGGGCCCGCAGACCCGCCGCGGACGAGGCCGAGACCAGCAGGGGCACCGGCAACTCCGTCGCCGCGCCGGCCACCGGCGCCGGTCGTTCGGTCCGAGCCACGGGCGCGGGGGCTTCTTCCAGAATGGCGTGGGCATTGGTGCCGCTCACGCCGAACGACGAGACACCGGCGCGGCGCACCCGCCCGCCGGCCGGCCACGGCTGCGCCTCGGTCAGCACCTGGACATCGCCGGAGGACCAGTCCACATGCGGGCTGAGCTCGTCGGCGTACAGGGTGCGCGGCAGCATCTCGTGGCGCATCGCCTGCACCATCTTGATCACCCCGCCCACCCCGGCCGCGGCGACGGTGTGGCCGATATTGGATTTCAGCGAGCCGATCCGGAGCGGCCGGTCGGCGCGGTCCCCGCCGTAGGCGGCGATCAGCGCCTGCGCCTCGATCGGATCACCCAGCGTCGTCCCCGTCCCATGCGCCTCCACCGCATCCACATCCGCCGGCACCAACCCCGCATCCGCCAACGCCGCCGCGATC
>NZ_JOAJ01000028.1 GCF_000720425.1 Nocardia rhamnosiphila NBRC 108938
CCGGAAATGTTTTCCGGTGTGTGTGGTGTCTTCTGTATCTGTGTGTTGTTTCAGATACTGCACAGTGGACGCGTAGCAATCTTCGTTTGGTAAGCCCTCGGCCTATTAGTACCGGTCACCTCCACACGTTACCGTGCTTCCAGTTCCGGCCTATCAACCCCATGGTCTGTAGGGGGCCTTAACCACTCATGGTGGTGGGAAACCTCATCTTGGAACAGGCTTCCCGCTTAGATGCTTTCAGCGGTTATCCCTTCCGAACGTAGCCAACCAGCCGTGCCCCTGGCGGGACAACTGGCACACCAGAGGTTCGTCCGTCCCGGTCCTCTCGTACTAGGGACAGCCTTCCTCAAGTTTCCAACGCGCGCGGCGGATAGAGACCGAACTGTCTCACGACGTTCTAAACCCAGCTCGCGTGCCGCTTTAATGGGCGAACAGCCCAACCCTTGGGACCTACTCCAGCCCCAGGATGCGACGAGCCGACATCGAGGTGCCAAACCATCCCGTCGATATGGACTCTTGGGGAAGATCAGCCTGTTATCCCCGGGGTACCTTTTATCCGTTGAGCGACACCGCTTCCACTTGCCGGTGCCGGATCACTAGTCCCGACTTTCGTCCCTGCTCGACATGTCTGTCTCACAGTCAAGCTCCCTTGTGCACTTGCACTCGACACCTGATTGCCAACCAGGCTGAGGGAACCTTTGGGCGCCTCCGTTACATTTTGGGAGGCAACCGCCCCAGTTAAACTACCCACCAGGCACTGTCCCTGAACCAGATCATGGTCCGAGGTTAGAGGTCCAATACGATCAGAGTGGTATTTCAACGACGACTCACCGAGCACTGGCGTGCCCGTTTCACAGTCTCCCACCTATCCTACACAAACCGTACCGAACACCAATACCAAGCTATAGTGAAGGTCCCGGGGTCTTTTCGTCCTGCCGCGCGTAACGAGCATCTTTACTCGTAATGCAATTTCGCCGAGTCTGTGGTCGAGACAGCTGAGAAGTCGTTACGCCATTCGTGCAGGTCGGAACTTACCCGACAAGGAATTTCGCTACCTTAGGATGGTTATAGTTACCACCGCCGTTTACCGGGGCTTAAATTCTCAGCTTCGCGCCGAAGCGCTAACCGGTCCTCTTAACCTTCCGGCACCGGGCAGGCGTCAGTCCGTATACATCGTCTTACGACTTCGCACGGACCTGTGTTTTTAGTAAACAGTCGCTTCTCACTGGTCTCTGCGGCCCAAACCAGCTCACGGCGTAAAGCCGGTCACCAGCTCGGGCCCCCCTTCTCCCGAAGTTACGGGGGCATTTTGCCGAGTTCCTTGACCACAGTTCTCTCGATCGCCTTAGTATTCTCTACCTGACCACCTGTGTCGGTTTGGGGTACGGGCCGTGTACCAACTCACTAGAGGCTTTTCTCGGCAGCATAGGATCACTGAATTCGCCTCAATCGGCTACGCATCACCTCTCAGGCTCATGCTGTGCGGATTTGCCTACACAACGCCCTACAGGCTTACACCAGTACAACCACTGACTGGCCCAGCTACCTTCCTGCGTCACCCCATCGCTTGACTACTACACCCAGGGTCGCGCGCAGCCCCATCCGGCCTCCCGAAGGAGGTCCATCAGGTTTTGGGCGCTTAGCACAGATGATTCGCCATTGGGCGCGGATACACGGGTACGGGAATATCAACCCGTTGTCCATCGACTACGCCTGTCGGCCTCGCCTTAGGTCCCGACTCACCCTGGGCGGATTAACCTGGCCCAGGAACCCTTGGTCATTCGGCGGACGAGTTTCTCACTCGTCTTTCGCTACTCATGCCTGCATTCTCACTCGCGCAGCCTCCACAACTAGGTCACCCCGCTGCTTCCCTGGCTACACGACGCTCCCCTACCCAGCCACACCACTGCACACAATCCCGTAGGAAAGTGCGGATGTATTGTGTGACTGCCGCGGCTTCGGCGGTGTACTTGAGCCCCGCTACATTGTCGGCGCAGGATCACTCGACCAGTGAGCTATTACGCACTCTTTCAAGGGTGGCTGCTTCTAAGCCAACCTCCTGGCTGTCTGCGCAATCCCACATCCTTTTCCACTTAGTACACGCTTAGGGGCCTTAGCCGGCGATCTGGGCTGTTTCCCTCTCGACTACGAAGCTTATCCCCCGCAGTCTCACTGCCGCGCTCTCACTCACCGGCATTCGGAGTTTGGCTGATTTCGGTAAGCTTGTGGGCCCCCTAGACCATCCAGTAGCTCTACCTCCGGTGAGAAACACGCGACGCTGCACCTAAATGCATTTCGGGGAGAACCAGCTATCACGGAGTTTGATTGGCCTTTCACCCCTACCCACAGCTCATCCCCTCAGTTTTCAACCTAAGTGGGTTCGGGCCTCCACGACGTCTTACCGTCGCTTCACCCTGGCCATGGGTAGATCACTCCGCTTCGGGTCTAGAACACGCGACTCAAACGCCCTATTCGGACTCGCTTTCGCTACGGCTACCCCACACGGGTTAACCTCGCCACATGCCACTAACTCGCAGGCTCATTCTTCAAAAGGCACGCCATCACCCCCCACAGCAAGCTGTGCAGAGGCTCTGACGGATTGTAAGCGCACGGTTTCAGGTACTATTTCACTCCCCTCCCGGGGTACTTTTCACCTTTCCCTCACGGTACTAGTCCGCTATCGGTCACCAGGGAGTATTCAGGCTTACCGGGTGGTCCCGGCAGATTCACAGCAGATTTCACGGGCCCGCTGCTACTCGGGCACTCACTACAACAGAGAACATGTTTTCGCCTACCGGACTCTCACCGTCTACGGTTGGCCGTCCCAGACCAATTCGACTAACACGAACTTTTCTGACTGTTGCTCGCCACGGCAGTGACAAGAAAGTGAGCCCCACGACCCCACACGTGCAACGCCTGCCGGCTATCACACACGCATGGTTTAGCCTCATCCGCTTTCGCTCGCCACTACTCACGGAATCACATGTTGTTTTCTCTTCCTGTGGGTACTGAGATGTTTCACTTCCCCACGTTCCCTCCACACACCCTATATATTCAGATGCGGGTAACACGACATCACTCGTGCTGGGTTTCCCCATTCGGACACCCTCGGATCACAGCTCGGTTGACAGCTCCCCGAGGCTTATCGCAGCCTCCTACGTCCTTCATCGGCTCCTGGTGCCAAGGCATCCACCGTACGCTCTTAAAAACTTACAAAACAAAGATGCTCGCGTCCACTGTGCAGTTCTCAAACAACACACCCACCCGAACCTTGCACCCGCACCAGCCGAGAACCAAAAACCCTCGCGGTATGAACGGAGATCCGAGCGGATCGTATTTTTTGCCTGGAAAGAACGTCTGTTCTTTCAGGACCCAACAGTGTGTTGATATATCCACCAGCACCACAGACTCGGCCGCGGCCGTACGTGATGGAGATTGTCAGCGTTCCACCCATGAGCAACCATCGGAAAACATTCGCTTCCGAAATGGCCTCTGCCATGACCTGCACTCGACTCTTCGAGCCGGCATGGAGAATGCTCCTTAGAAAGGAGGTGATCCAGCCGCACCTTCCGGTACGGCTACCTTGTTACGACTTCGTCCCAATCGCCGATCCCACCTTCGACGGCTCCCTCCACAAGGGTTAGGCCACCGGCTTCGGGTGTTACCGACTTTCATGACGTGACGGGCGGTGTGTACAAGGCCCGGGAACGTATTCACCGCAGCGTTGCTGATCTGCGATTACTAGCGACTCCAACTTCACGGGGTCGAGTTGCAGACCCCGATCCGAACTGAGACCGGCTTTAAGGGATTCGCTCCACCTCACGGTATCGCAGCCCTCTGTACCGGCCATTGTAGCATGTGTGAAGCCCTGGACATAAGGGGCATGATGACTTGACGTCGTCCCCACCTTCCTCCGAGTTGACCCCGGCAGTCTCTCACGAGTCCCCGCCATTACGCGCTGGCAACATAAGATAAGGGTTGCGCTCGTTGCGGGACTTAACCCAACATCTCACGACACGAGCTGACGACAGCCATGCACCACCTGTACACCGACCACAAGGGGGCCTACATCTCTGCAGGTTTCCGGTGTATGTCAAACCCAGGTAAGGTTCTTCGCGTTGCATCGAATTAATCCACATGCTCCGCCGCTTGTGCGGGCCCCCGTCAATTCCTTTGAGTTTTAGCCTTGCGGCCGTACTCCCCAGGCGGGGTACTTAATGCGTTAGCTACGGCACGGATCCCGTGGAAGGAAACCCACACCTAGTACCCACCGTTTACGGCGTGGACTACCAGGGTATCTAATCCTGTTCGCTACCCACGCTTTCGCTTCTCAGCGTCAGTTACTTCCCAGAGACCCGCCTTCGCCACCGGTGTTCCTCCTGATATCTGCGCATTTCACCGCTACACCAGGAATTCCAGTCTCCCCTGAAGTACTCAAGCCTGCCCGTATCGACCGCAAGCTCGGGGTTGAGCCCCGAGTTTTCACGATCGACGCGACAAGCCGCCTACAAGCTCTTTACGCCCAGTAATTCCGGACAACGCTCGCACCCTACGTATTACCGCGGCTGCTGGCACGTAGTTGGCCGGTGCTTCTTATACTCCTACCGTCACTTTCGCTTCGTCGGAGTCGAAAGAGGTTTACAACCCGAAGGCCGTCATCCCTCACGCGGCGTCGCTGCATCAGGCTTCCGCCCATTGTGCAATATTCCCCACTGCTGCCTCCCGTAGGAGTCTGGGCCGTGTCTCAGTCCCAGTGTGGCCGGTCGCCCTCTCAGGCCGGCTACCCGTCGTCGCCTTGGTAGGCCATTACCCCACCAACAAGCTGATAGGCCGCGGGCTCATCTTGCACCGATAAATCTTTCCACCCCTGATCATGCAACCAAAGGTCATATCCGGTATTAGACCCAGTTTCCCAGGCTTATCCCAGAGTGCAAGGCAGATCACCCACGTGTTACTCACCCGTTCGCCGCTCGTGTACCCCGAAGGGCCTTACCGCTCGACTTGCATGTGTTAAGCACGCCGCCAGCGTTCGTCCTGAGCCAGGATCAAACTCTCCGTTGAAGACTCACAATCACACCCGAAGGCGCAATCAAAAGTACAAACTAGAGTCCGAAAACCTAGCAAAACAAATCGCCAGCTGGAATTTAGCTGACTTAAATGTTCGATCCTCCACACGGGGGTATGAAGAACCGAAACCAAATTAAATATTTGGCACTGACATTCATCAACACACTATTGAGTTCTCAAAGAACACACGCACACA
>NZ_JOAJ01000029.1 GCF_000720425.1 Nocardia rhamnosiphila NBRC 108938
GTTCGATGTTGCGGAGCGGATGTATCGCACGGGTGACCTGGTGCGGTGGACTGCCGCGGGTGAGTTGGAGTATCTGGGTCGTACCGATTTCCAGGTGAAGTTGCGTGGTCTGCGCATCGAACTCGGCGAAATCGAATCCGCGCTGACCGAGGTCGACGCGGTCGCGCAGGCCGTGGTCGTGCTCCGTGGTGACGCGCGCACCGGGGATCAGCTGGTCGGCTATGTGGTGCCGGCCGCCGGCGCCGCGGTCGAGACCGACGCGCTGCGCGCCGCCCTGTCGGGCCGGTTGCCGTCGTACATGGTGCCGGCCGCTTTCGTCGTGCTCGACGCCTTCCCGCTGAACGCCAGCGGCAAGCTCGATCGCCGGGCGCTGCCCGAACCGGTCTTCGCGGCCCGGGCGTTCCGGGCGCCGTCCACCCCGATCGAGGAGATCGTGGCGGCGACCTTCGCCGAGGTACTGGGCGTGGAGCGCGTCGGTGCGGACGACGACTTCTTCGAGCTGGGCGGTAACTCCCTGATCGGTATGCAGGTGGCGGCCCGGATCGGCGCGGCCCTCGGTACCCAGGTGGCGGTCCGCGCGCTGTTCGAGGCGCCGACCGTGGCCGCCCTCGCCCTCCGGGTGGAGGAGGCCGGTGGCCGGTCCCGGCCGGAGCTGGTGGCCGGGCCGCGGCCGGAACTGGTGCCGCTGTCCTACGCGCAGCAGCGCATGTGGTTCCTGAACCAGTACGACACCTCCTCGGCGGCCTACAACCTGCCGATGGCGATCCGCCTCACCGGTGATCTTGAGGTGGCGGCCTTGCGCGCGGCGCTCGGCGATGTGGTGGCCCGGCACGAATCGCTGCGGACCCGGTACCCGGAGCAGGGTGGCCGACCGGTGCAGCAGATCCTGCCGGCCGACCGGGCCGTACCGGCCCTGGAGCCGGAGCGGGTGTCCGCGGACGAGGTGGTGGCCGAGGTCGTCGAGTTCGCGGCGACCGGTTTCGACGTGGCCGCCGCCGTGCCGGTGCGGGTCCGTCTCTTCGCCGTCTCGCCCCGGGAATTCGTCCTGGTCGTGGTGCTGCACCACATCGCCGGTGACGGTTTCTCGCTGGCGCCGCTGGCCCGGGATGTGATGACCGCGTACGCGGCGCGTGTTCAGGGCGAGCTGCCGGGCTGGGCGCCGCTACAGGTCCAGTACGCCGACTACACGCTGTGGCAGCGGCAGGTGCTGGGCGCCGAGGACGACCCGGACGCCCCGATGGCCCGCCAGATCGCGTTCTGGCAGGACACCCTCGCGGACCTGCCCGACGAAGTGGTGCTGCCCACCGACCGCCCGCGTCCCGCGGTGGCGTCGCTGCGCGGCGCGCGGGTGCACGGCGAGCTGGATGCCGAGCTGGTGCGGGATCTGAACGCGCTGGCCCGTGCCCGCGGCGCGTCGATGTTCATGGTGCTGCACGCCGGATTGGCGGCGTTGCTGGCGCGGTTGTCCGGTAGCGACGACATCGCGATCGGTACGCCGATCGCGGGTCGTGGTGAGCAGGCGCTCGACGATCTGGTCGGCATGTTCGTCAATACGCTGGTGCTGCGGACCGCGGTCGGGTCGGGCGAAACCTTCGCCGATCTGGTGGATCGGGCCCGCCGGACGGACCTGGACGCGTTCGGCAATGCCGATGTGCCGTTCGAGCGGCTGGTGGATCTGCTGGCGCCCGAACGTTCGCAGGCGCGGAACCCGTTGTTCCAGGTGGCGCTGTCATTCCAGAACCAGGAGGCGCCGGCGCTGGACCTGGCCGGGCTGACCGTCGCCGGGGTGGAGATCGCCGACGATGTGGCGCGCTTCGACCTCCAGTTCTCACTGGCCGAAAACGGTTCGGGTGGTATGGAACTGGTGTTGAACTACGCCACCGAACTGTTCGACGAAGCCACCGCGGCCACCATGATCACCCGGTTCCGGCGGTTGCTGGCGGCGGTCGCCGCCGACCCGGACGCGGTACTGGGTGATCTCGAACTGCTCGAGCCGAGCGAACGCCGGGAGGTCCTGGCCCGCACGGGTGGTCCCGCGGTCCCCGCGTCGACGTTGCCGGAGTTGCTGGCGGCGGCGGTGGCGGTGGATCCGTCGGCGCCGGCGGTGGTGTTCGAGGGTGTCCGGTACTCCTACGCCGAGTTCGACGAGCGGTCGAACCAGTTGGCGCAGGTGCTGATCGAGCGGTGCCTGGGTGCCGAGGATCTGGTGGCGGTGGCGGTGCCGCGGTCGGCGGATTCGGTGCTGGCGGAGTGGGCTGTCACCAAGTCGGGTGCGGCGTTCCTGCCGATCGATCCGAGCTATCCGGCGGACCGTATCGCGCATATGTTGACCGATTCGGGTGCGCCGGTGGGTATCACGGTGTCGTCGGTGCGGGCGGATCTGCCGGATTCGGTGGATTGGCTGGTGCTCGACGAGTTGGCTCTGGACACGTATCCGGCCGATCCGATCACCGATGCCGATCGGGTGTGGCCGTTGACCCCGGCGAATACCGCCTATGTCATCTACACCTCCGGTTCGACCGGTCTGCCCAAGGGCGTTGTCGTCAGCCACGCCGGTTTGGCGAACTTCAGTGCCGAACAGGTCGAGCGGTATCGCCTCGATGCGAACTCGCGGGCGTTGGCTTTCGCGTCCCCGAGCTTCGATGCCTCGATCCTCGAACTCTTGCTGGCGGTGGGTTCGGCCGGTGCGCTGGTCGTGGTGCCGACCGGTACCTACGGTGGTGCCGAACTGGGTGAGCTGATCGCCCGCGAAGGTGTCACGGTCGGCTTGATCACACCGTCCGTCCTCGGCTCACTGGATGCCGCGGATCTCGCCGGTATGGAAGTGATCATCGCCGGTGGTGAGGCCATCTCGGCGGACCTGATGGCGAAGTGGTCGACCACGCCGGAAGGCGGAGTACAGCGTCGCTTCCACAATGCCTACGGTCCGACCGAGGCGACGGTGGCCACGAATATCAGTGGTGTGCTGCGTGCCGGTGATCGGGTCACGATCGGTGGTCCGGTGTGTATGTCGGCGGTATCCAGCTGGCCCGCGGCTACCACGCGCGGCCCGGCCTGACCGCCGAGCGGTTCGTCGCTGATCCGTTCGGCGAACCCGGGTCACGGCTCTACCGCACGGGTGATGTGGTGCGCTGGCGTCGTGACGCCGCGGGCGATCCCGTGGTGGAGTATGTGGGTCGTAACGACTTCCAGGTCAAGGTCCGTGGTTTCCGTATCGAGCTGGGTGAGATCGACGCGGCGCTGACCGCGCACGACACCGTGGATTTCGCTGTCACCACAGGGCACAAGAACACCGCCGGTGCGGTCTCGCTCGTGTCCTACGTGGTGGCGGCCCCCGGTGCCGCGGTGGATGTCACGGCGCTGACCGGGTATGTCGCCGAGCGGCTGCCCGACTACATGGTGCCGGCCGCCGTCATGGTCATCGACCGGATCCCGCTGACCCCCGCCGGAAAGCTGGACCGCAAGGCGCTGCCCGAACCGGTGTTCCAGGCGCGTACCGCCTTCCGCGGGCCGCGTACCCCGGTCGAGCAGATCATCGCGGAGGTCTTCGCCGAGGTTCTGGGCGTGGACCGGGTGGGTGTGGACGATTCGTTCTTCGCCCTCGGCGGCGACAGCATCGTGTCCATTCAGCTGGTGTCCCGCGCGAAGGCCCGCGGCGTGGTGTTCAGCCCGCGGCACGTCTTCGAACAGCGGACGGTGGCCGGGCTGGCCGCTGTCGCCGAATCCGCGGACGCCGACAGTGTGACGCGTACGCTCGTCGAGCTGCCGGGTGGCGGCGTCGGCACCATGCCGCTGACGCCGATCGTGCGGTTCATGGCGGAACGGCCCGGTTCCTTCGGGCGTTTCCACCAGCTCATCACCCTGGACCTCCCGGTGGGCATCGACCGGGAGACCATTGCCGCGGTGGTGGGTCCGGTGGTCGACCGGCACGATATGTTGCGGTCGCGGCTGTACGCCGCCGACGGCGACTGGATCGTGGAAACGGGCGCACCGGGCAGCGTCGATGTGGACGCGCTGATCGACCACACCGTGTTCGACGGCGCCCTCACCGGCCCCGAATTGTCCGAGATCGCCACGGCCGCAGTCGATTCCGCACTCGATCGACTCGACCCCGAGCGCGGTGTGGTGGTCCGGTTCGTCTGGCTGGAACCCGATACCGGTGCGCGGGCCGGCCACCTGGTGGTCATCGTGCACCACCTCGCGGTCGACGGCGTGTCGTGGCGTGTCCTGGTGCCCGACCTGGTGTTGTCCGCGGTCGCGCGCAGCGCCGGCCAGCTCCCCGAACTGCCCGCGCCGGTCACCTCCATGCGGACCTGGGCGCATGCGCTCGAGCGGAACGCGCACAGCGCGGAGCGGCTCGCGGAACTGGAGTACTGGCGCACCGTTGCCGGCACCGCCGATCCGCTGCTCACCGAACGCCGGATGGATCCCGCGGTCGATACCGCCGGAGTCGTCGCGGTACATGCGGTGCAGGTATCGCCGGAGGTCACCCAGACCCTGCTCACCACTGTTCCGGCGCTGTTCCACGGCGGTGTGAACGACGGTCTGCTCACCGCGCTCGTCCTGGCGACCGCCGCCTGGCGGGCGCGGCGCGCGCCCGGCGTCGCGCTGGACGATCCGCTGCTGATCCGGCTCGAGGGTCACGGCCGTGAGGAAGAGATCGTGCCCGGTGCCGATCTGTCCCGCACGGTCGGCTGGTTCACCGCGCTCTTCCCGGTCCGCTTCGAGCCGGCCGGTATCGATATCGAGGCCGCCCTCGCGGGCGAGCCGGAACTGGGCGCCGCGCTCAAGCGGGTCAAGGAGCAATTGCTCGCGGTCCCGGACAAGGGTGTCGGTTACGGCCTGCTGCGGTACATGAATTCCGACACCGCCGCCGAATTCCCGCGGGATATGCCGGGCCAGGTGAACTTCAACTACCTGGGTCGCGTCGGCGCCGGCGAGATTCCCGAAGAGATGCACGGCTTCGGCTGGCTCCCGGCGGCCGATCTGGCCGTGGACGTCGGTTACGACGCGGATATGCCGGCCATGGCGCTGCTGGATATCAACGCCGTCGTCGTCGGCGATACGTTGACCGCGCGCATCGGCTATCCGTCCACCCTGCTGTCGGCGGACGAGGCCCGCGAATTCGGGGACCTGTGGGTGCGGGCACTGGAAGCGGTGGCCCGCCATGCCGATTCCGCGGACGCGGGCGGCCATACACCGTCGGACTTCCCGTTGGTCACGGTGTCGCAGCCGGCTGTCGAGGAGATCGAACAGCGGTTCCCGAGGCAGGTCGCCGATCTGTGGCCGCTGTCCTCGTTGCAGGCCGGCATGCTGTTCCACGCGCAGCTCGCCGCCACCTCGGTGGATGTGTACACCGCGCAGGCGGTGCTCACACTGACCGGCCGGGTGGACGCCGAACGGCTGCGGGCGGCCGCCCAGGCCCTGGTGGATCGTTACGAGAACCTGCGTACGGTGTTCGTCACCGACCGTGCGGGCAACTCGGTGCAGGTCGTGCTCGACGAGGTGCCGGTCGACTGGACCGAGCACGATCGCAGCGCGACCGGCACGGCCGTCGATCTCGTCGACGCCGACCGGCTGCGGCGCTTCGATCTCGCCGAACCGCGGCTGATCAGGTTCACCCTGATCAAGACCGGAGCCGACAGCTGGCAGTTCGTGGTGTCCAACCACCACATCGTGCTCGACGGCTGGTCCATGCCGCTGCTCATGCAGGATCTGCTGACGCTGTACGCGGTACGCGCCGACGGCACCGTACTGCCCGCGGCCCGCTCCTACCGGCACTTCCTGGACTGGGTCGGCCGGCAGGATCATCCCGCGTCGCTGGCGGCATGGGCCGGGGCGCTGGCCGGGGTGAGCGAGCCGACCCTGCTCAGCCGTCCGGAAACCGGCGGCGGCGATTCCGCGCACGAGATCGAGGCCCTGTCCGGCGAATACGCCTTCGAGCTGGACGCCGCGGCGACGGCACGGATCACCGCGCTGGCCGCCGAACTCGGCATCACCGCCAACACGGTGCTGCAGGTGGCGTGGGCGGTACTGCTCGGCCGCATCACCGGCCGCGACGATGTGCTGTTCGGCGCCACCGTCTCCGGCCGCCCACCGCAGCTGGCCGGGGTGGAGACCATGGTCGGGTTGTTCATCAACACCGTTCCGGTGCGGGTGCGGTTCGGTCAGGACGAACCCGCGCGCGAACTGCTCACCCGAACCCAGGGTGAACAGGCTGATCTGCTGGATCACCACTATGTGGGTCTGGCGGATATCCAGGGCGCGGCGGGAATGGCGACCCTGTTCGACACCCTGCTGGTGTTCGAGTCGTATCCGGTGGATGCCGAGGGTATCCAGGCGCAGGCCACCGATATCGACGGGATGGCGGTGACCGGATTGAGCGCGGTCGACGCCACCCACTATCCGCTGAGCCTGATCGCCGCACTGGGCAGCACGCTGCGGATTCGGGCCGGCTATCAGCAGGACATGTTCGCCGAAGCCGATGTGCGACGGATCGCCGACCGGCTGGTGCGGGTGCTCACCGCCCTCACCGAGGCCCCCGACCGGCGGATCGGTGAAATCGAACTGCTGGACAGCGGGGAACGCGACCAGGTGCTGCGCGGGTGGAACGACACCACGCACACCGTCGACGCCACCGCCACGCTGGCTTCGATGTTCTACGCGCAGAGCATCCGTACCCCGGACGCGCCCGCGCTGACCTTCGGGGCGGAGACCCTGTCCTACGCCGATTTCACGGCGCGGGTGAATCTGCTCGCCCGGTGGCTGATCGCCCGCGGTGTGGGTCCGGAGTCGTATGTGGCCCTGGGTATGCGGCGTTCGATCGATCTGGTGGTCGGTATGTACGCGGTCACCGTCGCCGGTGGCGCCTACGTACCGCTGGATCCGGATCATCCGGCCGAGCGCACCGAGTACATCCTCGCCACCGCCGACCCGATCTGCGTGCTCACCTCCGGCGACGATCTGCCGACCGATACCGCCCAGGTACGGATCGACAGGCTGGACCTGGGCGCGTACGCGGATACGCCGGTCACGGATGCGGATCGTCGTGCGCCGTTGCGTCCGTCGAATACGGCGTATGTGATTTTCACGTCGGGTTCGACGGGTCGTCCGAAGGGTGTGGCG
>NZ_JOAJ01000030.1 GCF_000720425.1 Nocardia rhamnosiphila NBRC 108938
GCGCGACGCTGTACGTATTGTGTTTCAGCGACGAAGGCCCAGACCTCGGCCCACATCCGGTGGGCCTCGAGGAACTGAACGCGGCCTTCACCCCCACCAGCGGCTGGAGTATCGCCGCCGTCGTACCGGACCGGATCGAAACCCGATTCCACGACCACGGCGCACCGGCCTGGTTGGCAACAGTAGACCGCGTCTGAACGGATTTACACACCATGACGAGCGCAGGGACGGCTCGCCGGAATCGGCGTCTACTCTCGGAAGTAATCCATCGTCCACATTTCGTGCCCTGCCGTGGTAAACCGGTTTCCCGTCTGCTGCATGACCGGATGTACGGAAGCGACAGGCGTGCCGTCCGAGTGTAAGAACTCGGGGTTGAACCAAGCCGCCTGGACCTCACCGACGAAGGTCGCGTGGTCACCGGCCAAGTCGATACGCGCGATGATCCGGCAACTCATCCAACCGATGCCGGAGGTAACGACCGGGCCGTAGCCGGACGCCTCGAGATCCCAATCGATCCCACTCGCTCGCAGCTTCTCCGCGGTTGAGCCGACTGGAAAGCGCGAGTACTTGGCACCCAATTTCCAGACAGCATCCAATTGACTCGATACCGGGACACTCAGGGTAAAGCCCGCCGAGGTCATCATCGCGCGAAACGTATCCCACTTCTTGAATACGGCGACGGCCACATGTTGTGGGTCTGTCGAAACCGAAGTCACGTTGGAGACAGGGATCAGGTTGGGCCCGCCCTCGGGAGTCGACGTACCGATCAAGTATGCAATCCGAGGTGCGAGTAGCCGATGAGCTCTCATCACCAATGCGTCCTCGGCCATCACCCGACCTCCCTGCCGGCCGATTTGTACTCTCGGATAGCGTCACCCAACGCCTTGGCCGACTCATCTCTGGACCAACCTGCACAAAGGTCGTTCCATATGCGCTCGATTCCCACCATCACTTGCGGGATCCGCTGACCGTGCGGCGTCTCGAGCACGCGTCGCAAACAGTGAAGCGCGGCACCCGGGCCTTCCAGGTGGAGCAGGGACCGAGCTGAGTTGATCTCGGCGAGAGCGAGCGTCGCCGGCCAGGCATCAGCCTGCGCCGGGGCATACATACTGATTGTTTGGTCAGCTTCGCTCAATGCTCTCGACCATTCTCCAAGGTCCGCATGGACCATCGAGTTGTAGTAATGCCGACGAGCCGGTGAGAACGAGAATGTGGCCCCGAATTCGGCCAGGACTCCGGCGTCTGCAGACCTCGAATGCTCGTCGCAAGATCTTCCGATCGCTTCGTGCGCCGCGTGCTTATCCCCGATGTCGGCATGGGCACGCGCCGCGAAGCCGGACAGGCGAACCGCGGACAACCCGTACGGATCTTCAATCCTGTCGATCACATCGAGTACGTCCTTCGATGTACCCCACCACGAATGAATCATGGCCCATGTGCAGTACGACCAGGTGATCAATGATCTGTGCCCGGCAAGCTCAGCGAAGCGTACCGCGCTGCGTGTCTGGATTACAGCAGCTTTCGGTTCAGCGAGATCGTGTGAGACGGACCCCAGGAGCGCACACGTCGCGGCCATCAGAACGTACAGTTCACTCATCTCGGATGGCCGGATAGCATATTTCAACTGAGCAGCCAATATATCGCGAATGGAGATCAGCTCGAGAAGTACGTTGCCGAGATCCGGGTTCAGCACATAATCCGTAGCTACGCGTCTCAGGTCAGTGGCGGCACTTTCGATCGTCGTCACTTCCACCGCGGGGCGGTTCAGCGATCCGCTCAGACTCGATGAATCCTGTGCGGCATTGAGCACAAGATCCTGCAACCCGGTACCGGCGACAATGCCGACGCCGACCGTACGGAGCGCATCTCGTCGGTTCGTTTGCTCTTCTCCTTCGCCCGTAGACGATGTTCGACCTCTCGGCCGATTGCGCTGAGCCCGCAGGTTCGAGGCGCGCTGCCGGAGCTGCACCAGACGCCCACCTGCACTCAGTATCCCGTCGAGTGCCACTACCAGCTCCCGGGACGGCAGATTGCCGTCCTCCCACTCCGCCATCGAGACGTATTGGCGGGAGTAGCCGATCCTGCCGGCGAGTACTCGCTGGCTCATACCCGCTTCTGTTCTGAGTCTTTTGATCTCCCGAGCCAATTCATCGGCGAGAGCCGCCCGGCCCGCGTGCTACCTTCCGTCCCGACCGGGCTGCGAGTTCCCTCGACACTGTGCTGGACTGCGGCCTGTTCCACACCTTCGACGCGGAGGAGCGCCACCCGTACATCGCGAGCCTGGCATCGGTGACCGACCCCGGCGCGAAATACCGAATTCGGCTCGAACGCTGGATCTATCTCCCGAGCGGAATTCGCTCGATCAGGTCCCACGAGTACATGGCCCGCCGCCGGTGGAGCAGGACCATCGAGACCGCCGAGACTTCCACCCGTACCATTCGCAAACGGTGGTTGACTGCTACCACTGCCTCATCCACTTCGGGAGACGCGATCCCGTCCGAATTACCGTAGGCAACGGTCACGTGCGGGGGATGCCGCAGCGGTGGAGCATCCGACTCGGAGGCCACGCCGGTAGTACCCGCTTCCAGCTTCACTCGCAACTCGTCGATATCCCCGGCGGGTGTCACATCGAAGATCAGTGCGGCGGGCACCCGCCGGAGCGCACCGATAGTCAATTCGAACGGAGTCATTTCGCCCAGCCCGCGCCGGGCACCGGCCTGTATCGCATGGAGCCGACCGGGAGACACCTCACCCGATTTCCCAATACGGCCGACGGTGAGATGCAGGCTTTCCAACGGCGCTGGATCGTATTGCGGAAAGGTGAGTCGGCTCTGGCACTCGCGGACCGCAGAGCGCAACGGCGCCGAGTCTTCGAACGTCAGAAACCAGTAGTATCCGACTACTCCCAACGGCTTCATCCAGTGGTTTCTCACCTGGCTGCCGACAGTCGCCTTTTCTGTTTCGGCCACATTCTTCCTAGTCCGCATCGGTGCTCCGCTGTGCTGCAATCGCCTCACGGACCGTCGCCAACTGTGACGCAGAACCCCCGCGAGCCAGCAGTGCCCGCGCGAATTCGGTGGCACGCGCTCGCACCGGAACTGTTAGGTCTGCTGGCGTACTTTCGAGTGCTTCGATGATCAGCGAGCTCGCGTAGTCCAAATTGCCTCTGCGAGAACTGAGCTGTGCCCGTGCCAGGTCGATTTTCGCCAGCGAACGCCCCCATGGACACTCGGATGGATCCATCTCGGCAAGCGCGTTCTCCACGTGCGTTTCTACCTGATCCGGTATCCCGAGCGAAAGATACGCTGTGGCGGCATTGCCCGCTACCTGCGCGCGGCTGTATCCGCTGATGGAGATACTCGAACGCGAGTAACTCTCCATACCGCGCTCACCCACCAACTCATAGGCTTCTTCGACCACTCGATCGACACCACGACGATCGCCCAGTTTCCCCAGTGCCCTGGCCACGCCATTGATCTTCAATCGGACCTGCTGCGGGCCTGGCGCCGCATAGTTCAACCCATCCTCTGCGAACCGCAGAGCATCGCGATAGCGGCCGGAATAGTACTCACAGTAGCTCTGCATACCGCGCGCCCAAGCCTGTAGGCCCGGCGACTGCACCACACTTCCGAGCTGGAACGCCTCATAGCAGTAAGCGCGTGACAGCTCGAAGTCACCGAAACCTACGTTGACGAAACCGAGTAGTCCTGAGGTCTGGGCAGCTATCTCGTAAAGCCTGCGCCGCTCGCGGATATCACCGCAATTTTCTGCCAGCGTATCGATCAACCGCCGCTGCTCCACCAGGCCATCGACAAGCTGCGCACCGTCCAGAGCCTCGTAATCCTCGATGACAGCGTGGACCCTGGTTGCCAATCGCTCCACGATCTCCCGATCGACAGCCGCCGTGATTCTATGAGTCCTTCTCAGAACATCGAGCAGTTCGTCACTGCCCCGCCCGACAGCCGGGAACTCACCTCCGACCGCTTGGTCTCCAAGCGTTCCCGAGCCCGTCGAACCATTACTCTCCCCATACCCGACTTCGGAACGGGATGCCCTCGTTGCCACGTCCGCCCGGGCGCGCCGAGCATTGAGAGCACCATTTGCTGCGAGCTCCGAGTCCACGGCAGCGACAAGTTCTCGCGACGGCAGATTGCCGTCCTCCCACTCCGCCATCGAGACGTATTGGCGGGAGTATCCGATCCTGCCGGCGAGTACTCGCTGGCTCATACCCGCTTCTGTTCTGAGTCTTTTGATCTCCCGAGCCAATTCATCGGCGAGAGCCGCCCGGCCCGCGGGCCCTACCGATCAGAGGGCCCATCAGCAATCAGGCCATCGCGATCGCCCGGTCGCTCTGGCACGCTGATCACGGCACCGATCGAGCACTGCTGGAACGGGTCGCTGCCGGGCTGCGTGCACTCGAGTCCTCGGACCAGTTCCACCCGCAGCGCGATATCGATCGGATAATCGCCCGGTATCGGGCAACCCACGGCCGTGCTCGCTGACGGCGGCCCGGTGTGGCCGCAATGTGCCGACCATGCGGTCCCGTGGCTCACGGCCGGGCTGCTGGACTGGACGCACAGCACACGGCCCCATCGCCGGGTGCGGTGTCCGGAATATCTCTTCTGCCTCAAAGGGGCACCGGTCGTGGACGGGCACATCGGTGATCACGAGCGCAACGTCTCGGGTATCTGTCCGTGGATCGGCGTGCGGGTGGTGGATTCCGTCCCCGGTTGCGGGTGCGGACCCACCATCACCACCAGGCAGTTGCGGATCGTCCTGCGCGTGGACTGCCGGCCGAACGGAGCGATCCGCTCGGTCGGTTGCCCGGGCAGCGGCTGCCGGGAGATCGTCCGCCTGGTGCAGGGCCGGATCGGCCCGCATGCCGGGCCGTGCCCATGGGTGGGGGTCGAGGTGATCGATCGCGGTCCCCATCCGCCGATCCTTTGATCAGCAGGCTCGGTCGAGGCAGTACACGGCCGAACCGATGCACCGACCTGGTGGGACCGGACGGGCCGGCCTGGTTGGCGGAATTCGAACCCGATGATCGAGCCGAAGCTCTTTCCGAGATCCGGAACGCTGTACTGCTCACGGTGATCTCCGAAGATCCAGAATTACTGCGAGAGGTCTTGCACGCTTGGGCCACGGCCGCCGCGGTGATGCGGGATCCACTGCGGCGAGACGTGCACGCCGGGCCGAGCGAGGAGTGGGACTACGTCGAGGTCGACCCGCCGTCGCCCGGCGATGACATCTGAACGCTGTCCCCCTACTCGGGCCGTATCGGCCATTCGTAGTGGTGAATCGCGGCCCGCACCCGCCGATACCGCGACCGGCGGGTGGGACCCCTACCTGTCTAGGCGCCTGGCTCAGCGACAAGTGCTGGCGATTCACTCGGCACGCCGAACCAGCCGGTCAGCGCCGCACGAAGCCCGTCCACCGCGATATCGGACGGTTCGCCGACCGCGGCGGCCCAGGCGATGTGGGCATCCGGACGAATCAGCAGCGCGTCGGCCGGACGCGCGTCGGTGGTGACTGTCCGGATATCGACGCGGTCTTGCCACTCCCGGGCGACCTCCCGTATTTCGGCTCGGCCGGCGAGAACCAGCAGGACCGGTCGTGCGGAGTGCAGGAGGTCGGCGACAGTGGTCTCCCCGGTATCACTGGACAACGCGAGGTCCGGGGCGAACGTACCGGTCAACGGGTGGTTGTTCGGGTTGGGTAGGTCGTAGCGCACATCGGTGCCCGCGATGAAACCGGCCACCCGGCGGGCGGACTGCTCGTCACCGACCAGTTCCTGGACCACTTCCCGCAGCGCGTCCGCGGCCGGGTCGAGTCCACGCCGTAACGCCACCTGGGCACGGGTCTGCCGCAGGGCACGAGCTCCCGCGTAATGGCGTTCCGTGTGGTAGCTGTCGATCAGTCCGGGTGGCGCCCAGCCGTGGATATCGGCGGCGAGTTTCCAGCCGAGGTTCGCCGCGTCGAGCAGACCGGTGTTGAGCCCCGACCCGGTCGCGGGCAGCAGGTGGGCGGCGTCGCCCGCCACCAGGATCCGGCCGGCCCGATAGGTCTCTGCGTGGTGGTCCTTGAAGGTGAAACGCGCCAGCCGCAGCGGTTCGCCCAACGGGATCTCCGAGCCGAGCACCCGGCGCACGCTGTCCCGGAATTCGGTCAGGGTCATCGGCTCGTCGTCGGCGATATCGGTGGACTCGTCCTCGGCGGTCGAGAACATCAGCATGTCCGGGGTCGGTGACCCGTATCCGAAGGCGCCGCGTGCGGTGCGGGTGAAACCGGTGGTGATCCGGCCCATGCCCGGAACTTCGAGATCGCCGTTGTCGAGACGGGTCACCGAATCGGGCACGGTGACCTGGCATACCCGATTCACCTCGGGATAGGTGGTACCGGTGAACGCGATACCGGCCATCTCCCGGATGCGGCTGCGCCCGCCGTCGCAGCCGACGAGGTAGCGCGCGGTGATCCGGTACGGACCGTCCGGCCCGGACACCTCCGCCGTCACCGAGGTGTCGTCCTGACGCAACCCCACCACCTCGTGGCCGCGGCGGATATCCGCACCGAGCTCACCCACCCGCTCGGCGAGCAACTCCTCCAGCCGAGTCTGCGGCAGCGGCAGCCCGCGCAACGGAGGGTCCATCATGCCGGTGAGATCCACGTGGATACCGCCGAAGGGGTAGCGGGGCGGCGGGGCGGGGGCGGTCACGGCCGCTTCGACCCGCTCCAGCAGCCCGCGGTAGTGCAGCAGTTGCAGGATCTGCCCACCCAGACCCTGGGCCTTCTGGGTGGTTCTGGGCTGTGGGTACTTTTCCAGGAGCAGCGGGCGCACCCCCGCCAGGCTCAGTTCGGCGGCCAGCAGCAGACCGGTCGGCCCGGCGCCCACGATGATCACCTCGGTATCCACCGCCGACCGCGGCTGCGCTGAGAATCCCTCGTGTCCGTTCCCTGACGACTGCACTCGCACCTCGTAACCCTTTCCGTCCCACTGTCGTGGGCTAGGTGTACTGCCCAGGCAGGTTGGTCGAGGGTTTGTGGCGACACGCTGTAGGTGATCGTTGAAATGGTGAAGGTCTCCGTCGTGGAGTGGGAGTTGC
>NZ_JOAJ01000031.1 GCF_000720425.1 Nocardia rhamnosiphila NBRC 108938
ACCACCAAATGCGCACCCGCAGCCAACGGCAGGAAATAACCCCACAAAGACACGTCGAACGTCGTCGCCGTCTTCTGCAGATACACATCCGACGCATCCATCGGATACTGCGCCAGCATCCACGCGACCTGGTTCACGATCGCCGAATGCGGAACCGCCACACCCTTCGGACGACCCGTCGAACCCGACGTGAAAATCACATACGCGGTATTCGACGGCCGCACCGGCGCTACACGGTCGGCATCGGTCACCTGCGCCGAGTCGTAACCACCGGTCTCGAGGGTATCCAACTCCAGCACCGGCACACCGGTGCCTTCGGGCACCGCACCCGCATCGGCAGTAGAGGTCAACACACACAACGGCGCCGCGGTATCGAGAATGTAACCGATCCGCTCCGCCGGATGCGCCGGATCCAAGGGCACATACGCACCACCGGCCGCGACAACGGCATACATGCCGACCACGAGATCCAGCGACCGCGAAACCAGCAACCCGACCAACGTCTCGGGCCCGACGCCTTGCGCGATCAGATGCCGCGCCAACCGGTTCACCCGACCGGCGAACTCGCCGTAGGACAGACTTGTCCCCTCGAACGAAACCGCCACTCGCTCCGGATGCGCCGCAGCAGCAGCATCGAACCCGTCCAGCAGCAGCCCTTCCGGGAGCGTGTGCTCGGTCGCGTTCCATTCCGCCAGCATCTTCGTGCGCTCGACCGGCGCCAGGATCTCCAGATCACCGACAGCGGTCTCCGGCGCGGCCAGGACCTCCTCCAGCAATCGCACGAACCGATCAGCGAACGCTTCGATCGTGGAGTGATCGAACAGATCCCGGGAATACGAGAGTGCGCCCTGCATAACGGCGTCCGCGGTATCGCCGGTCCCCCGGAAATTGAACGAGAGATCGAACTTTTCCAGGCTGGTCTCGAATTCGACCGGAGCGACCCGCAGATCCGGCAGTTCGAAATGCCGGTCCGGCAGATTCTCGAATGACAGAGCCACCTGGAAAATCGGGTGGCGCGCCTGTGAACGTGCCGGATTAAGCACCTCCACCAGCCGCTCGAACGGCACATCCGCATGGGCGAACGCTTGCAGATCGGTATTCCGGACCTCTGCGAGCAATTCGGTGAAGGACATATCGCCGCGAACCGGGGTTCGCAACACCAATGTGTTGACGAACATGCCGACCAGGTTCTCCAATGCCGCATCACCACGGCCGGCTACCGGAGTACCGACACCGATATCGGATTCTCCGGTGATCCTCGCCAGGAATACGGCCAGCGCGCTGTGCACGACCATGAACGGTGAAGCATTGTGCCGCCAGCCCAGATCCACGATCCGGCGGCGGGTCTCCGGGCTGATCTCGAATGAATGAACGCCACCCGAGAAGGACGAAACGGCTGCGCGAGGCCGGTCCGCCGGAAGTACCAGCTCGTCCGGCAGGCCGGCCAGTTTCTCCTTCCAGTACCGCACCTGTTCGGAGATGAGCGAATTCGGATCGTCCTCCGAACCCAGCACCTCACGCTGCCACAGGGCGTAATCCGCGTACTGCACCGGAAGGCTCGCCCACGCCGGGGGTTCCCAGCTGACGCGTGCCGCGTAGGCGGCCATCACATCTCGCGCCAGCGGGCCCATCGACCAACCGTCGGCGGAGATATGGTGCACCACCATGCCGAGTACGTATTCGTTCTCGCTGATCTCGAAGAGCCGAGCATGCAGCGGCACCTCGACGGTGACGTCGAAGGCCATGGTCACCAGATCGATCAGATGATCGATGAGCCTGTCCTCGCGGATCAGGTACGGAGTCAGGTCCGGTACCACCTGAGCCGCGTCCAGGATCACCTGGACCGGTGCCCGGCCCTTCTGCGGGAACACGGTCCGCAACGATTCGTGCCGGTCGATCACATCGATGAAAGCAACCTGCAGGGCTGCGATATCGAGATAACCGGACATCCGGATCGCGATCGGAATGTTGTTGACCGCCGATTCGGTGTCGTACCGGTTGAGGAACCACATCCGCTGCTGCGCCAGCGACAACGGCACCTGCTCCACGACCTCACCTGTGGGCAGGATCTGGATCGGGCGCTCCCGCGGCGTCAACGCCACGCGACCACTCGCACCGGCCTGTTCCACCCGCACAGCCAACGCCGCCACGGTCGGTGTCTCGAACAGCATCCGCACCGGCACGGTGGTGTCCAGCGCCGCACCCAGGCGCGCGGCGACCTGGGTCGCGATCAGCGAGTTACCACCCAGGGCGAAGAAATCGTCATCGGCACCGATCCGCTCGACACCGAGCACCTCGGCGAACACACCCGCCACGATCTCCTCGATCGGAGTCGACGCAGCCCGGAACTCCCGCGTCTCGAAGACCGGGGCAGGCAGCGCCTTACGATCCAGCTTGCCCGAAGTGTTCAACGGGAACGCATCCAACTCCATGACCACGGCCGGGATCATGTAGATCGGCAGCACATCACGCAGATCATCGAGCAGGGCAGCCGACACGATCTTCGCACCCGGAGCAGGTACCACGTAGCCGACGAGCTGCTCACCCAGATCCGAAGCGGCGACCGTCACCACGGCCTGGCTCACCACCGGCTGCGCCAGCAGCGCCGACTCGATCTCCCCCAGCTCGATCCGCTGACCACGGAACTTCACCTGGAAATCGGTACGACCCAAATACTCCAGCACCGACTGCGCACCCGAATCCCCCTCGATACGCCGCCACCGCACCAGGTCACCGGTCCGATACATCCGCCGACCGGCATCGAACGGACTCGCGACGAAACGGTCCGAACTCAGATCCGGACGGGTCACATACCCGCGAGCCAACTGATCACCCGCGAGATACAACTCACCCGTGACACCCTCGGGAACCGGACGCAACCGCGAATCCAGCACATACACGCGCGAATTCCACTGCGGCACACCGATCGGCACACTCCCGGACTCCGCACCCGTGGCCTGCCAATACGTGATCGACACCGCAGCCTCGGTCGGACCATACAAGTTGTGCACAGC
>NZ_JOAJ01000032.1 GCF_000720425.1 Nocardia rhamnosiphila NBRC 108938
GCCCAGCGGGTACTGCGCAAGCATCCACGCGACCTGATTCGCGATCGCCGAATGCGGAACCGCCACACCCTTCGGACGACCCGTCGAACCCGACGTGAAGATCACATACGCGGTATTCGACGGACGCACCGGCGCCAACCGATCGGCATCGGTCACCTCGGTATCGGCGTAGCCCGACACATCCAAGGTGTCCACAGCCAGCACCGGCACTTCCGTACCCTCGGGCACCGCACCGCCATCACCGGTGGTCGTCAGCACACACAACGGTGCCGCCGTATCGAGAATGTAACCGATCCGCTCCGCCGGATGCGCCGGATCCAACGGCACATACGCACCACCCGCGGCGACCACCGCATACATCCCGACCACCAGATCCACCGACCGGGAAACGAGCAGACCCACCAGCGTCTCCGGGCCCACACCTTGCGCGATCAGATGCCGCGCCAGCCGGTTCACCCGACCGGCGAACTCGCCGTAGGACAGACTCGTCCCCTCGAACGAAACCGCCACCCGATCCGGGTACGCCGCGGCCGCGGCATCGAACCGATCCAGCAGCAGCCCGGCCGGAAGCGCATGCTCGGTGGCATTCCATTCCGCCAGCATCTTCGTGCGCTCGACCGGCGCCAGGATCTCCAGATCACCGACCGCCGTCTCCGGCGCCGCCACGATCTCCCGCAGCAGACCCACGAACCGCTCCGCGAAGCCCGCCACCGTGGCGTGGTCGAACAGGGCGGTGGCATAGGTCAGGTACCCGGCCACGCCGTTCGGGGCCCCGGCGGTGTCGTAGGAGTCGCCGAGCAGCAGGTTCAGGTCGAACTGGGAGATCTCGGCATCGAAATCCACCCCGGAAACCGTCAGGTCCGGCAGTTCCAGTACGGAGGCGGCCAAGTTCTGGAAGGTCAAGCCCACCTGGAACAGCGGATGCCGCGCGGTCGACCGCGCCGGATTCAGCACCTCCACCAGCCGCTCGAACGGCACATCCGCATGCGCGAACGCCGCGATATCGGCTTCCCGCTGGCGACCCAGCAGACCGGTGAAGGATTCACCACGATCCAACTGTGTCCGGAACACCAGCGTGTTCACGAACATACCGATCAGATCGTCCAGCGCCCGCTCACCACGACCCGCCACCGGCGTACCGATGGTGATGTCGTCGCTACCCGAAAGCCGCGACAGCAATACCGCCAAAGCGGAATGCACGACCATGAACAGCGTCGCGCCCTGCTGCTGCGCCACCCGCACCAATCCGGCATGGGTTTCCGCATCGATCGCGACCGCGACCCGCCCGCCCGCGAAGGACTGGACGGCCGGACGTGGCCGATCGGTCGGCAGATCCAGCTGATCCGGCACCCCGGCCAGCGCCGACTGCCAATAGGTGAGTTGCGCGGCCGCGATCGACTCCGGATCGGACTCGTCACCGAGCAACTCACGCTGCCAGATGCTGTAGTCGGCGTACTGCACCGGCAGCGGCGCCCAACCCGGCGCCTCGCCGGCGGTACGCGCCGCGTAAGCGATCATCAGATCCCGCGTCAACGGACCCACCGACAAGCCGTCACCGGCGATATGGTGCACCACCATCGCCAGCACGAACTCGCCGGCCACACCGGTCGCGGGCTCGACATCCACCACAGCTTCGCCGGTAGTCGCGTCGTGCACCCGGAACAATGCGATCCGCAGCGGCACCTCGGCCGTCACATCGAAACCGGCCGACGCCAATCCCGCCACCGCCGGAACAACATCTCCGGCCGCGACGGAACGCACCTCGAGTCGAGGTGCGGCGTCACCGATCGGCAACACCAACTGCACCGGACCCGCCTCGGTCTCCGGATACACCGTCCGCAACACCTCGTGTCGCGCCACCAGGTCCGTAACGGCCGCACGCAACGCCTCGACATCGAGCGCACCCGACAAACGGATCGCCATCGGCAGGTTGTAGGCGGCCGAATCCTGATCGAACCGGTTCAGGAACCACATCCGCTGCTGCGCCAGCGACAGCGGCGCAGCACCGACAACCTCTCCCGAGGGCAGCGTCCGGGTCGGACGGTGCTGCGGCACCAGCGCCACCCGACCACCCGAACCGGCCTGCTCCTGGATCCGGGCAGCCAGCACCGAAACAGTGGCGGCCTCGAACAGCATCCGCACCGGCACGGTGGTGTCCAGCGCAGCACCCAGGCGCGCGGCGACCTGGGTCGCGATCAGCGAGTTACCACCCAGCGCGAAGAAATCGTCATCGGCACCCACCCGCTGCACACCCAGCACCTCGGCGAACACACCCGCCACGATCTCCTCGATCGGAGTCGAGGGAGCCCGGAACTGCTTGGTCTCGAACACCGGAGCCGGCAGCGCCTTACGATCCAGCTTGCCCGAGGTGTTCAACGGGAACGCGTCCAACTCCATGACCACAGCCGGGATCATGTAGATCGGCAGCACATCACGCAGATCATCGAGCAGCACCGCCGACACGATCTGCGCACCCGGAGCAGGCACCACATAGGCGACCAACTGCTCACCCAGATCCGACGCCGCGACCGTCACCACGGCCTGGCTCACCACCGGCTGCGCCAGCAGAGCCGACTCGATCTCACCCAGCTCGATCCGCTGACCACGGAACTTCACCTGGAAATCGGTACGA
>NZ_JOAJ01000033.1 GCF_000720425.1 Nocardia rhamnosiphila NBRC 108938
GTTCGATGTTGCGGAGCGGATGTATCGCACGGGTGACCTGGTGCGGTGGACTGCCGCGGGTGAGTTGGAGTATCTGGGTCGTACCGATTTCCAGGTGAAACTGCGTGGTCTGCGCATCGAACTCGGCGAAATCGAATCCGCCCTGCTGGCACAACCGCAGGTGGGTCAGGCCGTGGTGACGGTCGCGACCTCACCGCTGGGCGAGCAACTGGTCGCCTATGTGGTGCCCGCGACGGGCGCACGGATCGAATCCGTGGAATTGCTCGAGGCGGTCCGTGCGGTGCTCCCGGCCTACATGGTGCCGGCGACCGTGCTGGAACTGGACGAGTTCCCGTTGAACCCGTCCGGCAAGCTGGATCGCAAGGCATTGCCGCAGCCGCAATTCCAGGCGCGGGAATTCCGGGCGCCGTCGACCCCGATCGAGGAGATCGTGGCCGGTGTCTACGCCGATGTGCTCGGTGCGGACCGGATCGGCGCCGACGACGACTTCTTCGCCCTGGGCGGCAACTCGCTGATCGCGACCCAGGTCGCGGCCCGCCTCGGCCGGGCGCTGGATGCCGACGTCCCGGTGCGCGCGCTGTTCGAAGCGCCCACCGTGGCCGCCCTGGCCGCGCGTGCGGAACTGCGGTCCGAGGCCGGCGGGCGCGCGGCGCTGGTGCCGCAGCCGCGGCCGACCCAGGTCCTGGAGACGGGCGAGGTCGTGGAACGGGTGCCGCTGTCGCTGGCGCAGCAGCGTATGTGGTTCCTGAACCGGTTCGATCCGGATTCGTTCGTGGACAACATCCCGGTCGCGGTCCGGCTGTCCGGTGATCTCGACACGGCTGCCCTGGCGGCCGCCGTCGGCGATGTACTGGTGCGGCACGAATCGCTGCGGACCTTCTACCCGGAGGTCGACGGGACCCCGTTCCAGCAGGTGCTGCCGGCGGCCGAGGTGCTGCCGGAGCTGGCGCCGGTCGAGGTCACGGCGGCCGACCTGCCCGCGCGGCTCGCGGAGCTGGTGATGGCGGGCTTCGATGTGACCTCGAGCGTGCCGTTCCGGGCCCGGCTCTTCCGGCTCGGCGCGTCCGAACATGTGCTCGGCTTCGTCGTCCACCACATCTCCGGTGACGGTTTCTCGATGGCGCCGCTGCTCCGCGATGTGGTGACCGCGTATGTGGCGCGTACCGCCGGTGACGAGCCCGGCTGGGCGCCGTTGGAGGTGCAGTACGCCGATTTCGCGCTCTGGCAGCGGCAGGTACTGGGGTCTGAGAACGACCCCGAATCGGTGATCGGCCGGCAGATCTCGTACTGGTCGCGGGAGCTGGCCGGGCTGCCGGATCAGCTGGACCTTCCCGCGGACCGGGCGCGGCCCGCGATCTCCTCGGGCCGGGGCGCCACCCACGCGTTCGAGATCGACGCCGAGACCCATACCGGGCTGGCCGAACTGGCTCGGGCCGAAGGCGCGACCCTGTTCATGGCCGTGCACGCCGCGTTCGCGGTACTGCTGTCGCGGTTGTCCGGAGAGACCGATATCGCGATCGGCACACCGATCGCGGGCCGCGGTGAACGTGCCCTCGACGATCTGGTCGGCATGTTCGTCAACACCCTGGTGCTGCGGACGCCGGTCGATTCCGGGACCGGGTTCACCGAACTGCTGGGTGCGGTGCGCGGTACCGATATCGCCGCATTCGGGCACGCCGATCTGCCGTTCGAACGGTTGGTGGAAATCCTCAACCCGGTGCGATCGCAGGCCCGGCATCCGCTGTTCCAGGTGATGCTGGCGATGCAGAACACGCCGGCGGTGAACACCGAGCTGTCCGGGCTGGCGATCGGCGCGGTCGAAATGCCCCTGGAGACCGCGAAATTCGATCTCCAGCTGGATCTCGGCGAGCGGACCGGAACGGCCGGCATCGACGCGGTCTTCACCTACGCGACCGATCTGTTCGACCGCGAGACGGTCGCGCAGTTCGCCCAGCGTTTCGTCCGGTTGCTCAAGGCCGTGGTCAAGACACCGGAGCGGCCGCTGGGTGATCTCCCGCTCCTGGACGCGCTGGAGGCATCGGCGGTACTGCGCGGCGGGTACGGCCCGGAACGCGCTGTCGATCCGGACGCGACCCTGGCCGGCCTGTTCGCCGACCGGGCGGCCCGCACTCCGGAAGCGCCCGCGGTGACGTTCGAGGGGACAGGTCTGTCCTACGCCGGGTTCGCCGGCCGGGTGAACCGGCTGGCGCGGCATCTGATCTCGCTGGGCGTCGGACCGGATGTTCCGGTGGCGCTGGGTATGCGGCGTTCGCTGGATCTGATCGTGGCAATGTACGCGGTGGTCGCCGCCGGTGGTGCGTATGTGCCGCTGGACCCGGAGCAGCCCGCCGACCGCACGGACTACATCCTGGCCACCGCGGACCCGGTCTGTGTATTGACGAGTTCGGCGGACGGATTCACCACGGCGAACCGTCCGGTGGTGGTCGTGGACGAGACCGATCTCTCGGGGTATGCCGATGCCCCGGTCACGGATGCGGATCGTCGTGCGCCGTTGCGTCCGTCGAATACGGCGTATGTGATTTTCACGTCGGGTTCGACGGGTCGTCCGAAGGGTGTGGCG
>NZ_JOAJ01000034.1 GCF_000720425.1 Nocardia rhamnosiphila NBRC 108938
GTTCACGATCGCCGCATGCGGCACCGCGACACCCTTCGGGCGACCCGTCGAACCCGACGTGAAGATCACATACGCCGTATTCGACGCCCGCAACGGCGCCACACGCTCGGCATCGGTCACCGGAGAGGCCGCGAAACCACCGAGATCGAGAGTGTCCACGGCCAGCGCCGGCACACCGTCGCCCACCACGCCGTCCGCGAGTTCGGCACGGGTGGTCAATACGCACACCGGTGCCGCGGTATCCAGGATGTACCCCGTACGCTCGGCCGGCTGATCCGGATCCACCGGCACATACACACCACCGGCAGTGGCGACCGCATACATCGCGACCACCAGATCCACCGACCGCCGCAATGCCAGCACCACACGATCCTGCGGACCAACACCCTCCGCAATCAGGGACCGCGCCAGACGGTTGACCCGCGCACCCAACTCCGCATAAGTGATCTGCGAACCATCCGCAGCCACCAACGCCACCGCATCCGGCGTAGCCGCCACCGACGCATCCAGCAGCGACACCAATGTCGCCGCCGAATCCAACTCCCGGCCCGTTGCGTTACGAGCCTGCAGTTCCTGCCGCTCGGCCGGCGCCAAGATCTCCACTTCGCCCACCGGCACCAGCGGATTCGCCACGATCTCGCCGAGCAACCGCACGAACCGATCGACCATCGCCTGCGCGGTAGCGCGGTCGAACAGATCGGTGGCGTAGGTCAGATGACCGTGCACACCGAGGGGAGCGCCGTTGTCGTCGTAGCCATCGGCAACGATCAGATGCAGGTCGAACTGCGAGACCTCGGTATCCACCTCGAGACCCGAGACCGTCAGCCCCGGCAACTCCAGACTCGACTGCGCCAGGTTCTGGAACGAGAGACCGACCTGGAACAACGGATGCCGCGCGGTCGACCGCGCCGGGTTGAGTACCTCCACCAGCCGCTCGAACGGCACATCCGCATGCGCGAACGCCGCGATATCGGTTTCCCGCTGGCGGGACAGCAAACCGGCGAACGACTCCCCGCGATCGAGTTCGGTCCGGAACACCAGGGTGTTCACGAACATACCGATCAGATCATCGAGCGCCTGCTCACCACGACCCGCCACCGGCGTACCGATGGTGATGTCATCGGTCCCCGACAGCCGCGACAGCAACACCGCCAACGCGGAATGCACGACCATGAACAGCGTCGCATTCTGCTCTCGGGCGACCCGCTGCAGCCCGGCGTGGATCTCGGCGTCGACAGCGACCTCGACCCGGCCACCGGTGAACGACTGCACCGCCGGCCGCGGCCGGTCCGCCGGCAGGTCCAGCTGGTCGGGCACACCCGCCAGCGCGGACTGCCAGTACTCGACCTGCCGCGCGGCCAGCGACTCCGGATCGGTCTCGTCGCCCAGCAACTCACGCTGCCAGATGCTGTAGTCGGCGTACTGCACCGGCAGCGGCGCCCAGCCCGGCGCCTCGTCCACGACGCGAGCCGCATACGCGGTGATCAGATCTCGGGTCAGCGGGGCCACCGACAAACCGTCACCGGAGATGTGGTGGACCACCATCGCCAGCACGAATTCACCGGTCGCGCCCTCGCCGGCCGCGTCGCTCACCTCGAACAGCGCGACCCGCAACGGCACCTCGGCGGTGACGTCGAAACCGGTCGACACCAGTTCCGATACCGCGGCCACCACGTCGTCGGCGGCCACCGCGCGCACCTGCAGTCGCGGCGCGGCGTCCCCGGCCGGCAGCACCAGCTGCACCGGACCGGAATCGGTCTCCGGGTAGATCGTCCGCAAGACCTCGTGCCGGCCCACCACATCGGCTACCGCCGCACGCAACGCGTCCACATCGAGGTCGCCCGACAACCGGATCGCCATCGGAATGTTGTAGGCGACCGAATCCCGATCAAACCGGTTGAGGAACCACATCCGCTGCTGCGCCAGCGACAACGGCACCCGCTCCGGCCGCTCCCGCGGCGCGAGAACCGGAAGGTTACCGCGACCGGCAGCGGTCTCCGCCGCAGCCGCCAATGCGGTCACCGTGGACGCCTCGAACAACAACCGCACCGGCACCTGGGTATCCAACGCAGCACCCAGCCGGGCCGCGACCTGGGTCGCGATCAGCGAGTTACCACCCAGGGCGAAGAAATCATCATCGGCACCGACCCGCTGCACACCGAGCACCTCGGCGAACACACCCGCCACGATCTCCTCGATCGGAGTCGAGGGAGCCCGGAACTGCTTGGTCTCGAACACCGGAGCCGGCAGAGCTTTACGATCCAGCTTGCCCGAGGTGTTCAACGGGAACGCGTCCAGCTCCATGACCACAGCCGGGATCATGTAGATCGGCAGCACATCACGCAGATCATCGAGCAGCACCGCCGACACGATCTTCGCACCCGGAGCGGGCACCACGTAGGCGACCAACTGCTCACCCAGATCCGAGGCCGCGACCGTCACCACGGTCTGGCTCACCACCGGCTGCGCCAGCAGAGCCGACTCGATCTCACCCAGCTCGATCCGCTGACCACGGAACTTCACCTGGAAATCGGTACGACCCAAATACAAATACTCCAGCACCGGCAGACCGTCCACCTGCTGCCACCGCACCAGGTCACCGGTCCGATACATCCGCTCGGAGACAGCGAAGGGGTTCGCCACAAAACGATCCGACGACAGATCCGGACGGGTCACATAACCCCGCGCCAGCTGATCACCCGCGAGATACAACTCACCCGTGACACCGGCAGGAACCGGACGCAACCGCGAATCCAACACATACACACGGCTGTTCCACTGCGGCACACCGATCGGCACACTATTGGTTTCCTGACCCGTGGCCTGCCAATACGTGATCGACACCGCGGCCTCGGTCGGACCA
>NZ_JOAJ01000035.1 GCF_000720425.1 Nocardia rhamnosiphila NBRC 108938
AACCGATCCGCTCCGCCGGATGCGCCGGATCCAACGGCACATACGCACCACCGGCCGCGACCACCGCATACATCCCGACCACGAGATCCAGCGACCGCGAAACCAGCAACCCGACCAACGTCTCCGGCCCCACACCCTGCGCGATCAAATGCCGCGCCAACCGGTTCACCCGACCCGCGAACTCGCCATAGGACAGACTCGTCCCCTCGAACGAAACCGCCACCCGATCCGGGTACGCCGCGGCCGCGGCATCGAACCGATCCAGCAGCAGCCCTTCCGGGAGCGTGTGCTCGGTGGCGTTCCACTCCGCCAGCACCCGGTCACGCTCGACCGCGGCGAGAATCTCAAGATCGCCGACCGCCGTCTCCGGCGCCGCCACGATCTCCCGCAGCAGACCCACGAACCGCTCCGCGAAGCCCACCACCGTGGCGTGGTCGAAGAGATCCGTCGCGTAGATGAACTTCGCCGCGACACCGTGAGCGGCCGCCGCGCCGGCACCTGCCGGACCCATCAGCTCGCCGAGCTCCAGCACGAGATCGAACTTCGCTGTCTCGATCGGTGACTCGAGTCCGCTGATGGTCAGGCCGGGCAGTTCCCCGGCGACCTGCGGGTTGTTGTTCTGCAGCGACAGCATCACCTGGAACAGCGGATGCCGAGCCTGCGAGCGGGCCGGGTTGAGGACCTCCACCAAGCGCTCGAACGGCAGGTCCGCGTGCCCGAAGGCGGCCACGTCACTGCTGCGGACCGTTTCCAGCAGTTCGGCGAAACCGGCCCCGTGGTCGATCGGCGTCCGCAGTGCGAGCGTGTTGACGAACATGCCGATCAGATCGTCCAGAGCACGTTCACCACGCCCGGCCACCGGTGTGCCGACGACGATATCGGTCTCACCCGACAACCGGGACAGCATCACGGCGAAGGCCGCGTGCAAAACCATGAAGAAGGTCACGCCGTGGGCGCGGGCGAGCTCCACCAATTCGGCGTGCACGGTGTCGTCGATGGCGAAGGTGTAACTGGCGCCCTGCCCGGAGGCCACCGCGGGCCGCGGGCGGTCGGCCGGCAGGTCCAACTGCTCCGGAATGCCGGCCAGAGCGTCGGACCAGTACCTGACCTGCGAGGCGATCACCGACTGCGGATCGTCCTCCGAACCCAGGACCTGGCGCTGCCACAGCGTGTAATCGGCGTACTGCACCTCGAGCGGCGACCAGCCCGGCTCACCGCCCTCGATCCGGGCGCTGTAGGCCGTGAGCACATCGCGGGCCAGCGGTCCCAGGGAGAAGCCGTCCGACGAAATATGGTGCACGACGAGAACCAGGACGTGCTCGGTCGGATTCGTCTCGAACAACCGGACCCGGAAGGGCACTCCGGTGGTCACGTCGAAACCGGCCGATACGAACTCGGCCACCCGGGCGAACAGATCCGACTCCGCGACCTCCACCGGGGTGAGATCCGGGATCACCGCCGAGGTCGGCAGCACCTGCTGGAACGGCGTGCCGTCCACATCCGGGTAGAAGGTTCGCAGCGCTTCGTGCCGCGCCAGCACGTCGGCGATCGCGATCTGCATGGCCTGGCGGTCGAGCAGACCCGACAACCGCACCGCGATCGGCATATTGTCCGCGGCCGAGGCCGGATCGAACCGGTTCAGGAACCACATCCGCTGCTGCGCCAGCGACAGCGGCACCCGTTCCACGACCTCGCCCGTCGCCAGGACCTGGGTCGGCCGCGGCTGCGGCACCAGCGCCACCCGGCCCCCCGCGCCGGCATGGGTCTCCGCGCGGGCGGCCAGTGCCGCCACGGTGGAGGCCTCGAACAGTTCCCGGACCGGAAGTTCGGTGTCCAGTGCCACCGACAACCGCGCCGCCACCCGGGTGGCGCTGAGCGAGTTACCGCCCAGCTCGAAGAAGTCGTCGTCCGCACCGACCCGCTCGGCACCCAGTACCTCGGCGAAGGTCGCGGCCACGATCTCCTCGACCGGAGTCGAGGGCGCCCGGAACACTCGCGCCTGGAACACCGGCGCCGGCAGCGCCTTGCGATCCAGCTTCCCGGAGGCGTTCAGCGGCAACTCGTCCAGTACCACGAACGCGGCGGGCACCATGTACGCCGGGAGCAGCTCCGTCAGATCCTCACGCAGATCCTCGATATCCAGCAGCGCGCCCGGGGCGGGCACCAGGTAGGCGACAAGCTGGTCGCCGGTGCGCGCGTCACCACGCATGACCACCACGGCTTGCCCGACCTCGTCCACACCGGCCAGCGCCGACTCGATTTCGCCGAGTTCGATGCGCAGACCACGCAACTTCACCTGGAAATCGGTACGACCCAGATACTCCAACTCACCGGCAGCAGTCCACCGCACCAGGTCACCCGTGCGATACATCCGCTCCGCAACATCGAACGGATCGGCCACGAACCGATCCGCCGACAGATCCGGGCGCGCCACATACCCACGCGCCAACTGCACACCCGCGAGATACAACTCACCCGCAACACCCACCGGAACCGGCCGCAACCGCCCGTCC
>NZ_JOAJ01000036.1 GCF_000720425.1 Nocardia rhamnosiphila NBRC 108938
GGCCGACCTGGCGTCTGATCGCTTTCGCGAACGGCAGCGCCCTGTGGGTGCCGAGTTCGGCGAGGCCCTGAAAGGGTCGAGGCCCGTCCCGCCGTTCAGCCGTCGAAGCGCATGCGCCGCAGGCGCGAGTCTCGGCGGCTGAACGGCGGGACCGAGGGGCCTCGCCCCCGCGCGCCGGAGGCGCGCAAATAAACACTGCTAACATGGTGCTTGCAATTGCTAGCACCCCGATCTATCGTTGTAACTACAACGCCAGAAGGTGAGTGATGGCCGACCGTCCCGAGGTTTTCGCCCAGCGCACCGACGATCCGGCAGCGTCTGCCGGCGCCGGCGACAAGGCAGCCCGCGTGGTCAACGCGGCGCAGGACATCGGAGGATTCATCAGGGCGCAGCGTGAAGCCGCGCAGGTTTCGTTGCGTCAGCTCGCCCAGCTGGCGGGGGTGAGCAACCCGTATCTCAGCCAGATCGAGCGCGGATTGCGTAACCCCTCCGCCGAAGTGCTGACGCAGATCGCCAAGGCCCTGCGGGTTTCTTCGGAGGTGTTGTATGTGCGCGCCGGCTACCTCGAGCAGCGGCCGCACAGTCCCGTCCGGGACGCCGTGCTCGCCGATTCCGCGATCAGTGAGCGGCAGAAACAGGTGCTCCTGGATATATATGAATCGTTCCGCCGGGAGAACGGGCCGGAGGAAGCGATTCCCCGGGACAGTGTTGTTCCACAACCGACAACCGATGCTCCACGCCAGGAGAACGATAAATGACCGAGAAGTACACCACTGCCAAACCACTGTTCGCCACCGTCGGCGCCACGGACGCGGTTTACGCCGCGGTTGTGGACGCGGTGACCCAGGTGCGTGAGCGTGCGACCGATGCCAGCGGCCGGGTCCGGGTCGAAGAGGCCCGTGAGCGCTTCGCCGGGTTGCCTGCCGATGTGCAGACCCAGTTCGAGCAGATCCGTGCCCGGTTGTCCGAGCTGCCCTCGGAGCTGCCGGAAGACCTGGCCGAACTGCGCGAGAAGTTCACCACCGAGGAACTGCGCAAGCTCGCCGAGCAGTACTACCGCCAGGTGGTCGACCTCTACGCGGATCTGGCGGTGCGCGGTGAGGAGACCGTCGAGCGGTTGCGCGCCAACCACCTGGTCGAGGAGCAGGTCGGCCGGGTCGAGACCCTCTACAAGGACGCCAGCGTCCGGGCCGAGGAGGTGCTCGGCCGGGTGAACGGGCTGATCGGTCGCGCCCGGACCGAATCGGAGCCGGCCACCGCGCCGACCACGGCGCCGGTCGCCGAGGCCGCCGCCCCCACCGCGCCGGAGGTGCTCGACGCCGAGGTGTTCGAGGTCGCGCCGGAAATCGCGCCCGAGCCCGTGCCCGAGGTGGCCCCCGAGCCCGCGCCCGCCCCGCCGGTGAAGAAGACGCCCGCCGCGAAGAAGGCGCCGGCCGCCAAGAAGGCCGCCCCCGTCAAAAAGGCCGCGCCGAAGAAGCTCTGACCCGGCAATTCAGGTGAAGCGCCCCCGTGCACATGCAGTGCGCGGGGGCGCTGCTCTTATCATGGTGGGGTGGACAAGGTGTATGGCTTGACCGGGTTGATCATGGTCGCGCTGTGGCTGCTGGCGACAAGCGCGGCTGTTTTCGCGCTCGTGCACGCCGTGCGCCAGCGTTCCGACGCATTCACCGCGGTCGACAAACTGACCAAGCCCATCTGGTTGGGCATCCTCGGTGTGGCGATCCTGCTGATGCTGGTGAGCTGGCCCGGCCTGGGGCTACTGGCGTTCATCGCCATCATCGCGACCGGTATCTACCTGGCCGATGTGCGGCCGAAGGTGGACGAGGTCCAGCGCGGCCCGCGCTGGTAAGAGCTGTGTTTTTGGCGGCGCCTGCGGCGCCGCGGGGTCGAGGCCCCCGAAGGTCCCGCCGTTCAGGCCTCGAGACTCGAGCCTTCGGCTCATGCGCTTTCGAGGCCT
>NZ_JOAJ01000037.1 GCF_000720425.1 Nocardia rhamnosiphila NBRC 108938
CGAAGAAGGTGGCAAGTGTGTGGTGTTGAACAGCGAGGCTGTGGGCGGGATCGACGGCGCCGACGAATGCTGCTGCGGCGCCGCCCAGCTGGGGGAGCAAGATTTGGTAGTCGGTGTAGCTGAAGTGTTCGCCGTCGGGCAGGTGGACCTGGCAGAGCGGGCCGCGGTGGTGGCCGAGGAATTGTTGCCAGGAGGCGTCGGTGTCGGGACTGTGGTCGCCGGCGCTCATCAGCAGGAACGGCCGGTCGAGGCCTTCGTTGGCGGCGCGGCCGAAGTCGCGGGCGGATTGGGAGTAGGCCATGCTGCCGTCGAGGTCGGCGCCCGCGCGGATGCGCTGGTCGGCGAGCATGGTTTCGGCGGTGGTGAATCCGCCGCCGGAGTGACCGAACATGCCGATTCTGGAGAGATCGAGAGCTGTGTCCAGGCCTGTGGGTAGAGCCTGTCCGTCGGCGTCGTGTGCGCCGGTCGCCAGGAGTTCCAGCTGGTCCAGGACGAACCGGGTGTCCGCGATGCGGGTGGTGATCAGGGTTTTGGAGACGTCGATGGTGGGCGCCGGTAGTGCTTTGCGCGCGAGGCGACCGCCGGGGAATTCGACGGCTTCGGCTTCGTGGGTGTGGTCGATCGCGACGACGATGTAGCCGTCGCCGGCCAGTTGTTCCATCTGGGTGGTGCCGTGTGAGCGCGACAGGGTCGCTCCCGGCGAATACAGCAAGACCGGTCGGCGGCCCTCGGCCGCGGGTGCGTCGAGTCCGGAGTGGGTGGGGAAGCGGTAGTCGAGCCGGTCCGGTTCGACTTCGAGTTTGCCGGCATCGCTCGCGGCTACGGCTGCGGCGACCCCGGGGGCCATGTACGGCGCTTTCGGTGCGGTGTTCGGCCGCGCCGGATAGCGCACGGTGATCATCAACTCCCGCACACTGCCGGCTACCCAGGGGTCTTCCCGGCTCGGGTCGATCAGGTGCAGGTCGGCGCTACCGACCGGATACGGTCCGGTCGGTGCGGGCAGGCCGAAACGAACCGGCTCCGCGGACGCGGCGGCGGGTACACCGGCCAGCACCAGGGCGATCACGAGCGCGCCGACCCGGCGCAGCAGGGAAGTAGCGGTCACACACGAGAACATAGAACCGCACGTGCTGCGCACACATCGGGGCGATCACCGGTACCGACCCCGAGATCCGGAGCCTGGCCCGCGGCGTCGACGGGGTGACGGGGTGGTTCCCGCATCGGTCACCGGAACGCGACCGGCCCGCGTGACAGCGCGGGCCACCGGCGACGGTGGCCGCGCTCACGGCCGGCGTCGGCTGTGGTGGGTCAGCTCTGGCCGCCGAGCAGGCCACCGATCGGCATCGGCGGCAGCGCACGTACCAGGGTCATCACCGCGTTGCAGTATGCGCTGGGCGCGGCTTCCCACGGGTTGGTGTTGCAGACGTAGTTGCCCATCTTGTCGTAGTGCGAGGAATGCCCCCGATAGGACCAGGTGAGTCCGTCTTCGGAATGGCTGTAGGGGCACTGGTCCGGCGCCAGGCCCTTGCAGGGTCCTTCGACTCCCCACGGGCCGACCGGATACGCCATCGCCTGCGGCGCGCCGGTGAAGGTGAGCGCCGCGGTCGCGGCCACACCGGTGAGCAGGTACTTGACGGTCGATTTCACGCAGTCTCCTCGAGATTGGATCCGGAACCCTTTGACTCCGTATCGCTTACACCACG
>NZ_JOAJ01000038.1 GCF_000720425.1 Nocardia rhamnosiphila NBRC 108938
ACAGCCATCGGAATGTTGTAAGCCGCCGACCGACCATCGAACCGGTTCAAGAACCACATACGCTGCTGCGCCAACGACAACGGCACCCGCTCCGGCCGCTCGCGCGGCGCCAACACCGGCAGATCCCCCCGACCGGTGGCGGTCTCGGCGGCAGCGGCCAAAGCGGCGACGGTGGACGCTTCGAACAGCATCCGCACCGGCACGGTGGTGTCCAGGGCGGCCCCGAGACGGGCCGCGACCTGGGTCGCGATCAGCGAGTTACCACCGAGGGCGAAGAAATCATCGTCGGCACCGACCCGCTCGATGCCCAGGACTTCGGCGAAGACACCCGCGACGATCTCCTCGATCGGCGTCGACGGGGCACGGAACTCGCGGGCTTCGAACACCGGTTCCGGAAGCGCCTTGCGGTCCAGCTTGCCGACCGGGGTCAGCGGGATCTCGTCCAGCACCATCAGTGCCGAGGGCACCATATGCGCCGGCAACCGCTCCGACACGAACTCGGTCACCGCGGCGGTGTCCACACTCCGTCCCGGCACCGCCAGCACATACGACACCAGAATCGTCGCCCCGGCACCGGTGTCGTGACCGACGGTTATCGCGAATTCCACGTCCGGGTGCGCACCCAAGGCGGTATCGATCTCGCCCAGTTCCACCCGGAAACCACGGACCTTGACCTGGAAGTCCGAACGGCCCACATAGTCCAGTTCCCAGTTCACCGCCGGCGACGCCTCGTTACCGGCCCGGGCGCCGGGCGTCGCGTACCAACGCACCACATCACCGGTGCGATACATCCGCGAACCCTCGAAGCCGTACGGGTTGGCCACGAACCGATCCGCGGACAACCCCGGCCGGTTCAGATAACCGCGAGCCAATCCACCGCCGGCCAGATACAGCTCACCCGCCACACCCGGCGGCACCGGCCGCAACCGCGCATCCAGCACCAGCGCCGCCATACCGTGCACCGGTTCACCGATGGTGACGTGGTCACCGGCGGAAAGTCGTGCGTACGACGAGATAATGGTCGTCTCGGTGGGGCCGTACCCGTTGAAGTACTTGCGGCCCGGTTCCCACTTCGCCAGCAGTTCCGGGGTGGTCACATCGCCACCGACCGACACCACTTCCAGCGCGTCCAGACCCGCCGGATCCACGGTCCCCAGCACCGCCGGAGTGATCACCGCATGGGTCACCGCCTCGGCACGCAGGAGTTCGGCCAGTTCCGGACCGCCGATGATCTCGCCCGGCACCACGACGAGCGTCGCACCCACGAACGCGGTGCACACCCATTCCAGCACCGACGGATCGAAACTCGGCGAACAGATGTGCAGGAACCGATGCCGGGATTCCAGACCGTACAGATCGGCCGCCACATCGACCAGGCCGCCGAGACCGGTATGGGTCACCGTCACGCCCTTGGGCAGACCTGTCGACCCCGAGGTATAGATGACATACGCCGGATGGGCCATCGCCAACGGCGCGATCCGCTCCGCATCGGTCACCGCGGCGGTTCGGCGTCGATCCGCGCCTGCAATTCCGGGTCGTCGAGCAGCAGCCACTGCACCTCGCCGGGCAACAGGTCCACATGCTCACTGCTGGTCAGACCCAGCACAGCACCGGAATCGGTGAGCATATGCCGCACCCGGTCGAGCGGATACTTCGGATCCACCGGAAGATGCGCGCCACCGGCCTTGGCGACGGCCCAGAACGCCAGCACGATCTCGTAAGAACGCGGCAGCGCCGAGGCCACGATCCGCTCGGGGCCGACCCCGCGCTCGATGAGCACCCGCGCCAATCGCGACGACTGCGCGTCCAGCTCCCGATAGGTCACGGACCGGCCGCGGTAACGCACCGCCACACCGTCCGGATTCACCCGCGCACCATGGGTGAGGATCTCCGGCAACAGCCCCGTTGCCATGACATCGTCACCGTGCACATGGGTGAGCAGCCCGTATTCGGAGCCGTCGAGGATCGGCAGGTCGCCGATCGGCGTCGCCGGATCCCGTACGACCGCCGACAACATCCGCAGGAACCGGCTCGCGATGACCCCGACGGTGTCCTCGTCGAACATGTCACGGGCATAAGAGAACGCGGCCGCCAGACCCGAATCGGATTCGGTGATGCGCAGCGAGAGGTCGAACTTCGCCGGATCGATATCGAAATCGATGGCACCGACCCGTAGTCCGGGCAGTTCGAAATCGGCCGGCGGCAGATTCTCGAACGACAACGCCACCTGGAACAACGGATGCCGAGCGGTCGAACGCTCTACGTCGACCAGCTCTACCAGCCGCTCGAACGGGATATCGGCATGCGCGAACGCCTGCAGATCCGCCTCCCGGGTCGCCGCCAAGAACTCCGCGAAACTCGCCCCACCCCGCACCTGCGACCGCAACACCAACGTATTGACGAACATCCCGACCACATCGTCGAGCTCCGCC
>NZ_JOAJ01000039.1 GCF_000720425.1 Nocardia rhamnosiphila NBRC 108938
ACGACCCGCGATCGGCGTACCCACCGCCACATCATCGGTAGCCGACAACCGCGCCAACAGCAACGCCAGCACCGCATGCACAACCATGAACACCGTCGCATTGTGCTCGGCCGCCAACCGCGACACCGCCCGATGCAACTCCGCATCGATCTCGAACGGCACCGTGCCACCGACCACCGACCGCACCGTCGGGCGCGGCCGGTCACCCGGCAGATTCAGCTCATCCGGCAACCCGGCCAACGCCCGCCGCCAATAATCGGCCTGCGCGCTGACCAGACTCGCCGGATCGTCCTCCGAACCCAGGACCTCGCGCTGCCACAGGCTGTAATCGGCGTACTGCACCGCAGGCGGCGACCACACCGGAGCCGAACCGGCGGCGCGCGAGGCATAAGCAGCTACCAGATCCCTGGTCAGCGGCCCCATCGACCAGCCGTCGGCACTGATGTGGTGCATCACGAACACCAGCACGTGTTCGTCGCCGCCCGGATGGAACAGTGCCACCCGCAACGGCACCTCGGCCGACACATCGAACCCGGCCGACATCACCTCGACGGCCCGCGCCCGCAACTCGTCCGCGGGCACCGCAACCGCCGTCAGATCCGGCGCCACCTCGCCGACCGGCAACACCAGTTGGTACGGTCGCCCGTCCTGCGCCGGATAAACCGTCCGCAGCGTCTCGTGCCGGCCCACCACATCGGCAACCGCCTGCTCCAGAGCAGCGATATCGAGATCACCGGTCAGACGGACGGCAACCGGAAGGTTGTAGGCGGCCGAATCCGTATCGAACTGGTTCAGGAACCACATCCGCTGCTGCGCCAGCGACAACGGCACCCGCTCCGGCCGCTCCCGCGGCGCCAGCACCGGCAGATCCCCACGCCCGGTGGCGGATTCCGCGGCGGCGGCCAGCGCGGCCACCGTGGAGGCCTCGAACAGCATCCGCACCGGCACGGTGGTGTCCAGCGCAGCACCCAGGCGCGCGGCGACCTGGGTCGCGATCAGCGAGTTACCACCCAGGGCGAAGAAATCATCATCGGCACCGATCCGCTCGACACCGAGCACCTCGGCGAACACACCCGCCACGATCTCCTCGATCGGAGTCGACGGGGCGCGGAACTCCCGCGCTTCGAACACCGGGGCAGGCAGCGCCTTACGATCCAGCTTGCCCGAAGTGTTCAACGGGAACGCATCCAACTCCATGACCACAGCCGGGATCATGTAGATCGGCAGCACATCACGCAGATCATCGAGCAGGGCAGCCGACACGATCTGCGCACCCGGAGCGGGCACCACGTAGGCGACGAGCTGCTCACCGAGCTCGGACGCCGCGACCGTCACCACGGCCTGGCTCACCACCGGCTGCGCCAGCAACGCCGACTCGATCTCCCCCAGCTCGATCCGCTGACCACGGAACTTCACCTGGAAATCGGTACGACCCAAATACTCCAGCACCGGTTCGATCCGGCCCTCGACCTCGGCCCGGCTC
>NZ_JOAJ01000040.1 GCF_000720425.1 Nocardia rhamnosiphila NBRC 108938
AAACGACTGCACCGCCGGACGCGGCCGATCCGACGGCAGATCCAACTGATCCGGAATACCCGCCAGCATCGACTGCCAATACCCGACCTGCTGCGCCGCCAACGATTTCGGATCGGCCTCATCACCCAGCAACTCCCGCTGCCAGATGCTGTAATCCGCGTACTGCACCGGCAACGGCGCCCAACTCGGCACCTCACCCACGGCACGAGCCGCGTAGGCGATCATCACGTCCCGGGTCAGCGGCGCCACCGAGGCGCCGTCGGCCGCGATATGGTGCACCACCATCGCCAGCACGAATTCACCGGCGGCATCGGATGCTTCGCCGATATCGCCCGCACCCCGCACGCGCAACAGTTCGACCCGCAGCGGCACCTCGGCAGCCACATCGAAACCGGCGGATGCCAACTCCGCCACCGCCGGAACAACGTCCTCGGCAGCCACCGAACGCACCTGCAAACGCGGTGCGGCATCCCCGGCCGGCAATACCACCTGAACCGGACCCGATTCGGTCTCCGGATACACCGTCCGCAGCACTTCGTGCCGGGCGACCACATCGGCGACCGCCGCGCGCAGGGCCTCCACATCCAGATCGCCGGACAGGCGGAGCGCCAGCGGCAGGTTGTAGGCCGCCGAGCCTCCGTCGAAGCGGTTGAGGAACCACATGCGCTGCTGTGCCGGCGACAGCGGCACCGCTCCTTCGGTCTCGCCCGAGACCGAAACCCGCGTCGGACGCGGCCGCCGCACCAATGCGGGGCGTCCGCCGTCGCCGGCGAGCTGTTCGACCCGCACGGCCAGACCGGCCACGGTCGGCGCCTCGAACAGCGCACGCACCGGCACCGTGGAATCGAGTGCGGCACCGAGCCGGGCCGCGGCCTGGGTCGCGATCAGCGAGTTACCACCCAGGGCGAAGAAATCGTCATCGGCACCGATCCGCTCGATACCGAGAATGTCGGCGAACACATCCGCCACGATCTGCTCGATCGGCGTCGACGGCGCCCGGAACTCCCGGGTCTCGAACACCGGGGCAGGCAGAGCCTTACGATCCAGCTTGCCCGAAGTGTTCAACGGGAACGCGTCCAGTTCCATGACCACGGCGGGAACCATGTAGACCGGCAGCACACCACGGAGGGAGTCCAGTAGAGCAGCCGATTCGATCTGCTCTCCGGGTGCGGGCACCACGTAGGCGACCAACTGCTCACCCAGATCCGAGGCCGCGACCGTCACCACGGCCTGGCTCACCACCGGCTGCGCCAGCAGCGCCGACTCGATCTCACCCAGCTCGATCCGCTGACCACGGAACTTCACCTGGAAATCGGTACGA
>NZ_JOAJ01000041.1 GCF_000720425.1 Nocardia rhamnosiphila NBRC 108938
TGTACTGCCCAGGCAGGTTGGTCAACCGGCTGATGGGGGCCTTCCTGCCGATGGCGGTGTGTTGCCGGTGGTGATTGTAGGTGTGGAGCCAGGCCGGTAGCGCGGCTCGTCGGGCTTGTTCGGACCGGTAGTGACGGGCGAAGGCCCACTCGGCGGCCAGGGTGCGGTGGAAGCGTTCGATCTTGCCGTTGGTTTGCGGGCGGTAAGGGCGTGTGCGTTTGGCTCGAATGCCCAGTTCGGTGCAGACTCGGGTCCATGCTTTGGACCGGTAGCAGCTGCCGTTGTCCGACAGCACACGCTCGACGGTGACACCGCGGTCGGCGAACCATGCCACCGCTCGTCGCAACACTGCGATGGCGGTGTCGGCGGTTTCGTCGTTGTGGATTTCTGCGTAAGCGACGCGGGAATGATCGTCGATCACCGTGTGCACGAATGCGTTGCCCAGCAGGGGGTTGCGGTGGCGGCTGCGGGTGATGCCGGGCGTGGCTGCTCGGTTCCGGCGACCGGTGACCCGGCCGACGAACCGCCAGCCGCCGCCGACCGGGATGTTTCCCAGCTTCTTGACATCGACATGGATCAACGACCCGGCATGAGGATGCTCATAACGCCGGATCACCTCACCGGTCCGGATATCGATATGCGACAAACGACTCAACCGGCACCGGACCAGCACTGCATGCACCGTCGAAGCCGGCATCGACAGCCGCGACGCGATCGCCTGCGGGGACAGGCGTTTGCGCCACCGCAGATCCACGATCTTGCGCACTACCGGGGCCGGGGTGCGGTTCGGGCTGTGATGCGGACGGCTGGACCGGTCGGCCATCCCGGCCTCGCCCATCGCCCGATACCGGGCCTGCCAACGGTTGGCGGTCCGCCAAGACACATGGAAATGCTCGGCCGCCCGAGCGACCGGCCAGCCGTCCTCCACGATGCGCCGGGCCAGCAGCAATCGGCCCCTCGGAGTCAAAACTGCGTTAGCGTGGACCACGAAGGTCTCCTGTCGGTTCGAGTGGTTGTCTCAGCAACTCCCACTCCACGACGGAGACCTTCACCATTTCAACGATCACCTACAGCGTGTCGCCACAAACCCTCGACCAACCTGCCTGGGCAGTACACCTAG
>NZ_JOAJ01000042.1 GCF_000720425.1 Nocardia rhamnosiphila NBRC 108938
GCAGCAGGTCGGGTATTGGCAGTCGATGCTGGCGGGTATTCCGGATCAGTTGGATCTGCCGTCGGATCGGCCGCGTCCGGCGGTGCAGTCGTTTGCCGGGGGCCGGGTCGAGGTCACGATCGATGCGGATGTCCATGCCGGTTTGGTGCGGCTGGCGCAGCAGCAGAACGCCACGCTGTTCATGGTTGTGCATTCCGCGTTGGCGGTGTTGTTGTCGCGGCTGTCGGGTAGTGACGACATCACCATAGGTACGCCGGTGGCGGGTCGTGGTGAGCAGGCGCTCGATGATCTGATCGGTATGTTCGTGAACACGCTGGTGTTCCGGACGCAGCTGGATCGTGGCGAGTCGTTCGCGGATCTGCTCGGTCGCCAGCGTGAGGTCGATATCGCGGCTTATGCGCATGCGGATGTGCCGTTCGAGCGTCTGGTGGAGGTGCTGAACCCGGCACGTTCACAGGGGCGGCATCCGTTGTTCCAGGTCGGATTCACGTTCCAGAACATGACCGCGTCCGTATTGGAACTGCCCGGCCTGACGGTTTCCGCGGTGGATGTCGATGCCGAGATTTCGCAGTTCGACCTGAACCTGATACTCAACGACTCGTACGACATCACCGGTGTGCCGGGTGGGTTGTCCGGTTATCTGACCTATGCCAGCGCACTGTTCGACCACGCCACCGTCCAGGGATTCGTGGACCGGTTCGTGCGGTTGCTGCAGGAGGTCCTGGTTGCGCCGGAGACCGCTGTCGGTGATCTGGAGATTCTGGCGCCGGTCGAGCGCACGAAGATGCTGGCGGAGTGGAACGCCACCGCGCATGCGCTTCCGGCCGGGCTGCTGCTGGACGGGTTCGATGCCGCGGCCGCGGCGCATCCGGATCGGGTGGCGGTTTCGTTCGAGGGGACGAGTCTGTCCTACGGCGAGTTCGCGGGTCGGGTGAACCGGTTGGCGCGGCATCTGATCGCGCAAGGCGTCGGGCCCGAGACGCTGGTGGGTCTCCTGGTGACGCGGTCGCTGGATCTCGTGGTCGGGATGTATGCGGTGGTCGCGGCCGGTGGTGCGTATGTGCCGTTGGATCCGGCGCATCCGGCGGAGCGGATCGGTTCAACTGTTGATGCGATGGCAGTGCCGGAGAACACCAGTGTGCCGGTGCTGGAGTTGGACACCCTCGAGACCGATGGTTACGACTCGGCGCAGGTGACCGATGCCGATCGGTTGGCGCCGGTGCGGCCGTCGAATACCGCGTATGTGATCTTCACGTCGGGTTCGACGGGTCGTCCCAAGGGTGTGGCCGTCTCGCATTCGGCGATCGTGAACCAGGTCGCGTGGATGCTGTCGCAGTATCCGCTGGGTGCCGATGATGTGTATCTGCAGAAGACCGCGACGACGTTCGACGTGTCTCTGTGGGGTTACTTCCTGCCGCTGGCAGCGGGTGCGCATCTGGTGGTGGCGGCTCCGGATGGTCATCGGGATCCGGCTTACCTGGCGGAGGTCATTGCCGAGCAAGAGGTGACGGTCACCGACTTCGTGCCGTCGATGCTGGGTGTATTCGCCGCCCACACTCCCGCGGGTTCGATTCCGTCGCTCGAGCATGTGTTCGTGATCGGTGAGGCGTTGCCGCCG
>NZ_JOAJ01000043.1 GCF_000720425.1 Nocardia rhamnosiphila NBRC 108938
GCCCAGCGGGTACTGCGCAAGCATCCACGCGACCTGATTCGCGATCGCCGAATGCGGAACCGCCACACCCTTCGGACGACCCGTCGAACCCGACGTGAAAATCACATACGCGGTATTCGACGGACGCACCGGCGCTACACGGTCGGCATCGGTCACCTCGCCGTCGGCATACCCGGACACATCCAAAGCGTCCAACTCGAGCACCGGCACACCGGTGTCCTCCGGCACTGCCATCGCATCAACAGTGGAGGTCAACACACACAACGGCGCCGCGGTATCGAGGATGTAACCGATCCGCTCCGCCGGATGCGCGGGATCCAACGGCACATAAGCACCACCGGCCGCGGCGACGGCATACATCCCGACGACCAGATCGATCGACCGCGAAACCAGCAACCCGACCAGTGTCTCCGGGCCCACACCCTGCGCGATCAGATGCCGCGCCAGCCGGTTCACCCGACCGGCGAACTCGCCGTAGGACAGACTTGTCCCCTCGAACGAAACCGCCACTCGCTCGGGATGCGCCGCGGCAGCGGCATTGAACCCGTCCAGCAGCAGCCCTTCCGGGAGCGCATGCTCGGTCGCGTTCCACTCCGCCAGCACCTGGTCACGCTCGACGGCAGCGAGAATCTCCAGATCACCGACAGCGGTCTCGGGGGCCTCGACGATCTCGCGCAGCAACCGCACGAACCGGTCCACGAATCCCTGGACGGTGGCATGATCGAACAGAGCGCTGGCATAGGTCAGATAACCGGCCAAACCCTCCGGTTCGCCGGTGAGGTCATAGGAATCATTGACTATCAGGTTCAGGTCGAACTGCGAGATCTCGGTATCGATTTCGACACCCGACACCGTCAGACCCGGCAACTCCAGGCTCGACTCCGCCAGATTCTGGAAGGTCAGCCCCACCTGGAACAACGGGTGCCGCGCGGTCGACCGCGCCGGGTTGAGTACCTCCACCAGCCGCTCGAACGGCACATCCGCATGCGCGAACGCCGCAATATCGGTTTCCCGCTGACGGGACAACAAACCGGCGAACGACTCGCCACGATCCAGCTGCGTCCGGAACACCAACGTGTTCACGAACATACCGATCAGA
>NZ_JOAJ01000044.1 GCF_000720425.1 Nocardia rhamnosiphila NBRC 108938
ACCTTGCCCGACTCACCGTGGGGCACCTTCAGCGAGGTGTCACGGACTTCGCGGGCCTTCTCACCGAAGATCGCGCGCAGCAGCCGCTCTTCCGGGGTCAGCTCGGTTTCACCCTTCGGCGTCACCTTCCCGACCAGGATGTCACCATCACGCACCTCGGCACCAATCCGCACGATGCCCCGCTCATCGAGATCGGCGAGGACCTCATCGGAAACATTCGGGATATCGCGGGTGATCTCCTCGGCACCCAGCTTCGTGTCACGGGCATCGATCTCGTGCTCCTCGATATGGATCGAGGTCAGCACATCATCTTCCACCAGACGCTGGGACAAGATGATCGCGTCTTCGTAGTTGTGACCCTCCCACGGCATGATCGCCACCAGCAGGTTCTTACCGAGAGCCATTTCACCGTTCTCGGTGCACGGACCATCGGCCAACACCTGACCACGCTCGACCCGCTGGCCTTCGTCCACAATCGGCCGCTGGTTGGCGCAGGTGCCCTGGTTGGAGCGGGCGAACTTCCGCATCCGGTAGGACTTACGCGAACCGTCGTCGGCCATGACCGTGACGTAGTCGGCGGACACTTCCTCGACGACACCGGCCTTGTCGTTGACCACGACATCACCGGCATCCACCGCGGCCCGCAACTCCATACCAGTACCCACCACAGGCGCCTCGGAACGGATCAACGGCACCGCCTGACGCTGCATATTCGCACCCATCAAGGCACGGTTGGCGTCATCATGCTCGAGGAAGGGAATCATCGCCGT
>NZ_JOAJ01000045.1 GCF_000720425.1 Nocardia rhamnosiphila NBRC 108938
GCTGGATCTCGTGGTCGGGATGTATGCGGTGGTCGCGGCCGGTGGTGCGTATGTGCCGTTGGATCCGGCGCATCCGGCGGAGCGGATCGGTTACATCCTGGATACTGCGGCGCCGTTGTGTGTACTGACCTCCACTACCGACGCCGGGGCGGTGCCCGAGGGCGCGGATGTGCCGGTGCTGGCTGTGGATGCCCTCGACCTCGGTGGTTACGACTCGGCGCAGGTGACCGATGCCGATCGGTTGGCGCCGGTGCGTCCGTCGAATACGGCGTATGTGATTTTCACGTCGGGTTCGACGGGTCGTCCGAAGGGTGTGGCGGTTCCGCATTCGGCGATCGTGAACCAGGTCGCGTGGATGCTTGCGCAGTACCCGCTGGGTGCCGATGATGTGTATCTGCAGAAGACCGCGACGACGTTCGACGTGTCTTTGTGGGGTTATTTCCTGCCGCTGGCTGCGGGTGCGCATCTGGTGGTGGCGATGCCGGATGGTCACCGGGATACCGAATATTTGGCGCGCATGATCGCTGAGCATCGGGTGACGGTGACCGATTTCGTGCCGTCGATGCTGGGTGTGTTCGCCGCGCATACTGCGGCGGGTTCGATTTCGTCGCTCGAGCATGTGTTTGTGATCGGTGAGGCGTTGCCGCCGGAGACGGTGTCGGCGATGCATGCGATTTCGGGTGCGGCTGTGCACAACTTGTATGGTCCGACCNNNNCAACTTGTATGGTCCGACCGAGGCCGCGGTGTCGATCACGTATTGGCAGGCCACGGGTCAGGAAACCAATAGTGTGCCGATCGGTGTGCCGCAGTGGAATTCGCGCGTGTATGTGTTGGATTCGCGGTTGCGTCCGGTTCCTGCCGGTGTCACGGGTGAGTTGTATCTCGCGGGTGATCAGTTGGCGCGGGGTTATGTGACCCGTCCGGATTTGTCGTCGGATCGTTTTGTGGCGAACCCCTTCGCTGTCTCCGAGCGGATGTATCGGACCGGTGACCTGGTGCGGTGGAGCCGGGCCGAGGTCGAGGGCCGGATCGAACCGGTGCTGGAGTATTTGGGTCGTACCGATTTCCA
>NZ_JOAJ01000046.1 GCF_000720425.1 Nocardia rhamnosiphila NBRC 108938
TGGTTTCCGGATCGAGCTGGGTGAGATCGAGGCGGCGTTGCTGGCGTTGCCGGAGGTCGCGCAGGTCGCGGTGCTGGCGAAGTCGGATCCGCGGACCGGTGATCGGTTGGTCGGGTATGTGGTGTCCGGCGGTGCGGCCGGGTTGGATACGGGGCGGATCCAGTCGGAACTGGCGCAGCGGTTGCCGTCGTACATGGTGCCGTCGGCATTCGTGGAGCTCGAGGCGTTGCCGTTGAATGCCAACGGCAAGCTCGACCGTAGGGCGTTGCCGGAGCCGGTGTTCGAGGTGCAGGAGTTCCGGGCGCCGTACGTTCGCCGAAGTCTTGGGCGTCGAGCGTGTCGGTGCCGACGATGATTTCTTCGCGCTGGGCGGTAATTCGCTGGTCGCGACGCAGGTTGCTGCGCGGTTGGGTAAGGCGCTGAATGCCACGGTGCCGGTGCGGATGGTGTTCGTCCGGTGATCTCGATATCCCCGCGCTGCGGCAGGCGGTCGCCGATGTGGTGGACCGCCACGAAACCTTGCGGACACGCTATCCGGTGGGCCCGGGTGGGGTGCCGTACCAGGACGTGCTTCCCACCGCGCAGATGATCGCCGGTGGTCTCACGCTTGTCGCTACCGATGATCCGGTGGCCAGGATCGGCGAGTTGCTGTCGGCCGGTTTCGATGTGACGGCCGAGGTGCCGCTGCGGGTCGAGTTGTTGCAGGTGGCCGGTGCGGGCGATACCGGCGCCGCCGGCGAATTCGTGCTGGCGATGGCGGTGCACCATATCGCGGCCGACGGCGCCTCGGTGGGACCGCTGACCCTGGATCTGATGACCGCGTATGCGGCGCGCACGGCCGGGGATGCTCCCGGGTGGGCGCCGTTGCCGGTGCAGTACGCGGATTACAGCATCTGGCAGCGGGAGTTGCTGGGTGATGAGGCCGATCCGGAGTCGATCGCGGCGCAGCAGGTC
>NZ_JOAJ01000047.1 GCF_000720425.1 Nocardia rhamnosiphila NBRC 108938
ACAGCCATCGGAATGTTGTAAGCCGCCGACCGACCATCGAACCGGTTCAAGAACCACATACGCTGCTGCGCCAACGACAACGGCACCCGCTCCGGCCGCGGCTTCGCCACCAACGCCTGCCGCCCACCCGAACCGGCATGCTGCTCCACCCGCACCGCCAAACCGGCCACCGTGGACGCCTCGAACACCATCCGCACCGGCACGCGCGAAGAAATCGTCGTCGGCGCCGCGGCGCCCGGAACTCCTGCACCTCGAACACCGGCTCCGGCAACGCCCTACGGTCGAGCTTGCCGTTGGCATTCAACGGCAACGCCTCGAGCTCCACGAACACCGACGGCACCATGTACGACGGCAACCGCTGCCCGAGCTCGGACCGGATACCCGCTGTATCCACTCCCGCATCCCCGGTGGGCACCACATACCCGACCAGGCGATCCCCGGTCTGCGAATCCGACTTCGCCGCCACCGCCGTCTGGGAAACCCCCGGCAAGGCCAGCAACGCCGCCTCGATCTCACCCAGCTCGATCCGGAAACCACGAATCTTCACCTGGAAATCCGTGCGACCCCGATACTCGAGCTCGCCCGCACCGTTCCAGGCGACGAGGTCGCCGGTGCGATACATCCGGGCACCGACAGTGAACGGGTCCGCCACGAACCGATCCGGGCTGTTCCACTGCGGCACACCGATCGGCACCGACACCACATCGGCACCGGTCACCCGATGGGTGGTGACCGAGACCGCCGCCTCGGTCGGACCGTACAGGTTGAACAACCCGGCGCCCGGCGAACGGGTGAGCACCTTCTGCGCTGTCGTTACCGGCAGGGCCTCACCGATCGCCAGCACCCGCCGCACCGACTCCGGCAACCCGGCGCCGGTGTCCAGCAAGGCGTCCAGCATCGACGGAACCACCGTCAAAGTGGTGACCTGCTCGCGGTCCATCAACCCGTTCAGGTACGACGGGTCCCGATGCCCGTCGGCTTCGGCGATAACCATCCGGCCGCCGGACACCGCCGCGGTCCAGAACTCCCACACCGACAGATCGAACGTCGCGGCCGTCTTCAGCAGGATCGCATCCGTGGTATCCAGCCCGAACTCGGCAACGATGTACCGCAACTGGTTCACGATCGCCGCATGCGGCACCGCGACACCCTTCGGGCGACCCGTCGAACCCGACGTGAAGATCACATACGCCGTATTCGACGCCCGCAACGGTCGAGGGCATCCAGGGCCACCACGGATGCGGTGGCGATACCGGATTCGGCGCCGATCTCGATATCACCGGTGGTCAGCACGCAGACCGGTGCCGCGGTGTCCAGGATGTAACCGGTCCGCTCGGCCGGCTGATCCGGATCCACCGGCACATACGCGCCGCCGGCGGCGGCGACCGCGTACATCGCCACGACCAGGTCCACCGACCGCCGCAACGCCAATCCGACCCGATCCTGCGGACCGACGCCCGCCGAGATCAGGTACCGGGCCAACCGGTTGACCCGGGCGCCCAGTTCCGCATACGTGATCCGTGCACCGTCGGCGGCCACCAGGGCCACCGCATCGGGCGTGGCCGCGACCGTGGCGTCCAACAGCGATGCCAGCGTCGACGCCGGCTCCAGCTCCCGATCGGTCTCGTTACGCTGCGCCAGCGCCGCTCGCTCGGCCGGGGCCAGGATCTCCAGCTCGCCGACCGCCGTCTCCGGCGCCGAAACGATCTCACCCAGCAACCGCAGGAAACGATCCACGAACTCCTGCGCCGTGGACCGATCGAACAGATCGGTGGCAGGACAGCGCCAGGTTCTGGAACGAGAAACCGACCTGGAACAACGGATTCCGCGCCGTGGACCGCGCCGGGTTGAGTACCTCCACCAGCCGCTCGAACGGCACATCCGCATGGGCGAACGCCGCGATATCGACCTCACGCTGGCGACCGAGCAGATCCGCGAACGACTCACCACCATCGACCTGTGTCCGGAACACCAGGGTGTTCACGAACATACCGATCAGATCGTCCAGTGCCCGCTCACCACGACCCGCCACCGGCGTACCGATCGTGATGTCATCGGTCCCCGAAAGCCGCGACAACAACACCGCCAGCGCCGAGTGCACAACCATGAACAGCGTGGCGTTCTGCTGCCGGGCAACCCGCTGCAAACCGGCATGGACATCCGCATCGATCGTGACCTCGACCCGGCCACCGGCAAACGACTGCACCGCCGGCCGCGGCCGATTCGACGGCAGATCCAACTGATCCGGAATACCCGCCAGCATCGACTGCCAATACCCGACCTGCTGCGCCGCGATCGACTCCGGATCGGCCTCATCACCCAG
>NZ_JOAJ01000048.1 GCF_000720425.1 Nocardia rhamnosiphila NBRC 108938
TGGTGTCGGCGGTGTCGGAGTTGGCGTCGGGTGGGTTCGATGTGACGGCCGAGGTGCCGTTGCGGTTGGCCTTGTTCGAGGTCGGACAGGCGGCCGACGCCGAATCCGTGGCTGCTGGTGAGTCTGTTTCCGGAGAGTTCGTCCTGGCGATGGTGGTTCACCACATTTCCGGCGACGGCTCGTCGGTGGGGCCGCTGATCCGGGACCTGATGACCGCGTATGTGGCGCGGACGGCCGGGGATGCTCCCGGGTGGGCGCCGCTGCCGGTGCAGTACGCGGATTACAGCATCTGGCAGCGTGAGTTGCTGGGTGATGAGGCCGATGCGGAGTCGATCGCGGCGCAGCAGGTCGGGTATTGGCAGTCGATGCTGGCGGGTATTCCGGATCAGTTGGATCTGCCGTCGGATCGGCCGCGTCCGGCGGGTGGCCGGGTCGAGGTCGTGATCGACTCGGATATCCATGCCGGTTTGGTGCGGGTGGCGCAGCAGCAGAATGCGACCTTGTTCATGGTTGTGCATTCCGCTTTGGCGGTGTTGTTGTCGCGGCTTTCGGGTGTTGATGACATCACGATCGGTACGCCGGTGGCGGGTCGTGGTGAGCAGGCGCTCGATGATCTGATCGGTATGTTCGTGAACACGTTGGTGTTCCGGACGCAGCAGCCTGGAGTTGCCGGGGCTGACGGTGTCGGGTGTCGAAGTCGATACCGGTGTTTCCCAGTTCGATCTGCATTTGATCGTTGCCGATGAGTACGACCGTGACGGTGCGCCGCAGGGCGTGCGGGGTCAGTTGACCTATGCCACCGATCTGTTCGATACTGCGCGGGAACTCGATTCGGCGGCGACTTTGGCGTCGCTGCTGGATGCATCGGTCGCGACGGCTCCGGATGCGGTGGCGCTGGTGGCCGCCGACGGTGCACAGACCACATATGCCGAGCTGGGTGCGCGGGTCAATCGGTTGGCCCGGTACCTGGTCGCGGAGGGTGTGGGTCCGCAGGATCGGGTCGTGCTGGGCTTGCGGCGGTCGGTGGACCTGGTCGTGGCGATGTACGCGGTCGCCACCGCGGGTGGTGTGTATGTGCCGGTGGATCCGGATCAGCCGGCCGAGCGGACCGGCTACATCCTGGACACCGCGGCACCGGTCTGTGTGCTGACGAATACCGCGACCGGATTCGGTGCGGGCGAGGGTGCCGCGGATACGCCGGTCGTGGTGCTCGACGAGCTGGATCTCGTGAGCTTCGACGCTTCCCCGGTGTCCGATGCGGAGCGGATCGCGCCGTTGCGGGCGTCGAATACGGCGTATGTGATCTTCACGTCGGGTTCGACGGGTCGCCCGCGACGGGTCGCCCGAAGGGTGTGGCGGTGCCGCATGCGGCGATCGTGAACCAGCTGCGGTACATCACCGAAGAATTCGCACTCGATGCCACGGATGCGATCTTGTTGAAGACCGCGGCGACGTTCGATCTGTCGGTGTGGGAGTTCTGGACCGCCGCGGTGAGCGGTGGCCGGATGGTTATCGCTGAGCCGGACGGTCATCGCGATCCGTCG
>NZ_JOAJ01000049.1 GCF_000720425.1 Nocardia rhamnosiphila NBRC 108938
CCGCCGGCACACGCTTGGACGATGCTGCTATCCCTTAGTCGAGGCCATTTTTCGTCCCGCTTGCCGAAGAAGTAGCAGTCGCCTTCCTTGCGGCAGATGTTCTTGGTGGCCTTGTCCGCGTGCCCTTTATCGATGTGATGTTCGGCGTTCCTCTTCCCGGCGTTGGTCTCCTTGCCCGGCTGTGGCCCGTTTTCATCTAGAAGATGGGATCGATGCCCTTGAACTTCTGTCCGGCCAGCTTCTTGAATTCACTGACGGGCATCTTGCCGTAACTGAACCCATTGTGGTCGAAGTGGTCGCCGTGGGGGACCCCCGAGAGGGTGATGGTCGGGGGAGGTTCTGCCAGCCGGATGCGGGTGAAGTGGTCTGTGGTGTCACGACCGCCTGCGGCTGCAGTGCCAGCGACGTTCGACATCGTGAGAGCAAGGCAACCGAGGCAAGCAGTGATGAACGCGCGATGGGACATGACTTGTCCTTTCGGGTGCAGCGGTTACAGGGCGCAGCGGAAAAGGTCTGTGTGAGTGTGTGCAGAGGGTGAGCCTTCCTGCCCGCCTGCTGCCTTTTGCCGGGACCTTACGTGAACGGC
>NZ_JOAJ01000050.1 GCF_000720425.1 Nocardia rhamnosiphila NBRC 108938
GTCCTATCCTCTTTGAGGAGCAGCCAGCGGAAGACGACATTGTTGCCATCCCTGGGGAGGGATGGAGCCTCTCCTCAAGCGATAACGACTTCTATCCCTTGGTGCGCATGGAGGTATGGGATGGTTGCGCAGTGAGGCCGACGGAGGACTGGGAGTACGAACGGGAGTTCACGTCCCCCCTGCTTGACCGTCTCGGTGTATTCGACCTCTACTCCGAGTGCTATGGAAGGATTTCACTCGAACCAGGCCCGTACCGTCTTCGGTTGCTCTGCCGAGGACGGGATCACCTGGAGGCTTCACTTGCGCTAGATCCCTTTCCGTCTGATGGGCCGCACGGGGATCCGCTGGAATTTTGGGTCATACAGGTATGGCCTGACCGCTGACCTCGGCTGAGGTTCAGCGGCCAGGCCACACGATGTCAGCATGCTTCGCGTGCGGAACCTAGCGGAGGGGACGGCCCGGAGTCATCTTGAACGAGACGAATCGCGGCTTGTAGATGGACGCATCGCGATATAGGTCAGCGTCTGGGTGAATGCGATTATCCATGCTATTCACGTTGTAGGACAGAGT
>NZ_JOAJ01000051.1 GCF_000720425.1 Nocardia rhamnosiphila NBRC 108938
GGCCCAGCACTCCATCTCACCGAACCGCTGACCACCGAACTGCGCCTTACCACCCAGCGGCTGCTGGGTGATCATCGAGTACGGACCGGTCGACCGGGCATGGATCTTGTCGTCGACCAGATGGTGCAGCTTCAAGATGTACATGTAGCCGACCGCCACCGGATACGGGAACGGCTCACCGGACCGACCGTCGAACAGCGTCGACTTGCCGTCGTCGTTGACCATGCGCTCACCATCACGGTTGGGCAGCGTCGACGCCAGCAGCCCGGTCAGTTCCTCCTCACGCGCACCGTCGAAGACCGGTGTCGCGATATTGGAATCGGCCGGAGCGCCCAGCATCTCCTCCGGCAGCGCCTTCGCCCAATCCGGGCGGGTGCCGTCGGCGGCGACATCGACTTCCCAGCCGGCTTTACCGATCCAGCCGAGGTGGGTTTCCAGGATCTGCCCGATATTCATACGACGCGGCACACCATGGGTGTTCAAAATAATGTCCACCGGCGTGCCGTCCGGCTCGTCGTCCTCGCGGGAGAACACGCGGATACCGATGACCTTGCCCGACTCACCGTGGGGCACCTTCAGCGAGGTGTCACGGACTTCGCGGGCCTTCTCACCGAAGATCGCGCGCAGCAGCCGCTCTTCCGGGGTC
>NZ_JOAJ01000052.1 GCF_000720425.1 Nocardia rhamnosiphila NBRC 108938
GACCCCGGAAGAGCGGCTGCTGCGCGCGATCTTCGGTGAGAAGGCCCGCGAAGTCCGTGACACCTCGCTGAAGGTGCCCCACGGTGAGTCGGGCAAGGTGATCGGTATCCGCGTGTTCTCCCGCGAGGACGATGATGATCTGCCTCCGGGTGTGAACGAGTTGGTCCGGGTGTATGTGGCGCAGAAGCGCAAGATCCAGGACGGTGACAAGCTCGCCGGCCGGCACGGGAACAAGGGTGTGATCGGCAAGATCCTGCCGACCGAGGATATGCCGTTCATGCCGGACGGCACGCCGGTGGACATTATTTTGAACACCCATGGTGTGCCGCGACGGTGACCGACCCGAGTGGGCGCAACGCCTGCCCGCCGAACTGCTCTCGGCGGCGCCGGATACGAATCTGGCGACACCGGCGTTCGACGGGGCACGCGAGGAAGAGCTCGCCGGACTATTGGCCGCCACGCGGCCGAATCGGGACGGCGAGGTCATGGTCGGGGCGGACGGAAAAGCGACCTTGTTCGACGGTCGGTCCGGTGAGCCGTTCCCGTACCCGGTGGCGGTCGGCTACATGTACATCTTGAAGCTGCACCACCTGGTCGACGACAAGATCCACGCCCGGTCGACCGGTCCGTACTCGATGATCACCCAGCAGCCGCTGGGTGGTAAGGCGCAGTTCGGTGGTCAGCGGTTCGGTGAGATGGAGTGCTGGGCC
>NZ_JOAJ01000053.1 GCF_000720425.1 Nocardia rhamnosiphila NBRC 108938
CCGCCGGAGCGGGTGGTGCGTCGTGATGGTGATGATACGTATTTGGTGGTGGCGGCGGACAAGGGTACGGCGACGTTCTCCGATATTGCGAATGATGTTGCGGGCCGGTATGGGTTCTGGTTGGGGGATGCGTTTGCGTCGGGTGGTTCGGCGGGATATGACCACAAGGCGATGGGGATTACTGCGCGGGGGGCGTGGGAGAGTGTGAAGCGGCATTTCGCGGAGATGGGGGTGGATACTCAGTCGCAGGATTTCACTGTGGTGGGTGTGGGGGATATGAGTGGGGATGTGTTCGGTAACGGGATGTTGTTGTCGGAGCATATTCGGTTGGTGGCGGCGTTCGATCATCGTCATATCTTTTTGGATCCGGATCCGGATGCGGGGTCGTCGTTCGGTGAGCGGTCGCGGTTGTTCGGGTTGGCTCGGTCGAGTTGGGCGGATTATGATCGTTCGTTGATCAGTGCGGGTGGCGGCGTCTACGACCGCACCG
>NZ_JOAJ01000054.1 GCF_000720425.1 Nocardia rhamnosiphila NBRC 108938
CGGCTCCGAGCCGGCCCAAGACCGGAGTGGCGACGGCGCCGCTGAGCAGCGCGACAGTCAACGTCCACTGCGCACTGCTCAGCGAGACGTGGAACGAGGTCGCCACGCTGGTGAGGAGCGGCGCCCCGAGGCTACCGACCGCCGCCACGACCAGAGCGATGAACATCAAAGTGGGAACCAGCAGCCGCGCCTCGGAACGCGCCACAGGGAACGCCTTCACCGCGCCCCCGCCGACCGGCCGCCCGGTCACTGCTTCGGCCCTTCGCGGTCCCGGCTTTCGAGCTCTGCCAGATGGTTCAGCGCCGGAAGGGCCGCGACCAGCGCCTCGACCTCGTCGCCGGGGAGCTCGCCGATCAACCGCTCGAACGCGTGGACGCCCGCCTGGCGCCGCGTC
>NZ_JOAJ01000055.1 GCF_000720425.1 Nocardia rhamnosiphila NBRC 108938
CCGGTCCGCGGATCCGACTTCGCCAGCACCGCGACCTGCGCGACCTCCGGCAACGCCAGCAACGCCGCCTCGATCTCACCCAGCTCGATCCGGAAACCACGAATCTTCACCTGGAAATCCGTGCGACCCCGATACTCCAGCTCACCATTGCCGTCGAAGGCCACCAGGTCACCGGTGCGATACATCCGCTGCCCCGCCACGAACGGATCCGCCACAAACCGATCCGCGGACAGGTCCGGGCGACCGAAATACCCCACCGCCAACTGCGCACCCGCCAGATACAACTCACCCGCGACACCATCGGGCACCGGCCGCAACCGCGAATCCAACACATACACACGGCTGTTCCACTGCGGCTTCACCGATCGCCAGCACCCGCCGCAACGAACCGGGCAAACCTTCATCCGCGGCGCCCAGTAGGGCATCCAGCATCGACGGCACCACCGTCAACGTCGTCACCCGCTCACGACGCATCAACCGGTTCAGATACGACGGATCGCGATGACCGTCCGGCTCAGCGATAACCATCCGGCCACCGCTCACCGCGGCGGTCCAGAACTCCCACACCGACAGATCGAACGTCGCCGC
>NZ_JOAJ01000056.1 GCF_000720425.1 Nocardia rhamnosiphila NBRC 108938
GACGCGGCGCCAGGCGGGCGTCCACGCGTTCGAGCGGTTGATCGGCGAGCTCCCCGGCGACGAGGTCGAGGCGCTGGTCGCGGCCCTTCCGGCGCTGAAGCATCTGGCAGAGCTCGAAAGCCGGGACCGCGAAGGGCCGAAGCAGTGACCGGGCGGCCGGTCGGCGGGGGCGGGGTGAAGGCGTTCCCTGTGGCGCGTTCCGAGGCGCGGCTGCTGGTTCCCACTTTGATGTTCATCGGTCTGGTCGTGGCGGCGGTCGGTAGCCTCGGGGCGCCGCTCCTCACCAGCGCGGCGGCCTCGTTCCACGTCTCGCTGAGCAGTGCGCAGTGGACGTTGACTGTCGCGCTGCTCAGCGGCGCCGTCGCCACTCCGGTCTTGGGCCGGCTCGGAGCCG
>NZ_JOAJ01000057.1 GCF_000720425.1 Nocardia rhamnosiphila NBRC 108938
GCGGCCGGAGCGGGTGCCGTTGTCGTTGGCGCAGCAGCGTATGTGGTTCTTGAACCGGTTCGATGGTCGGTCGGCGGCTTACAACATTCCGATGGCTGTGCGGTTGTCCGGTGATCTGGATGTGGCTGCGTTGCGTGCGGCGGTTGCCGATGTGGTGGGGCGGCACGAGGTTTTGCGGACGGTGTATCCGGAGACCGATTCGGGTCCGGTGCAGGTGGTGCTTCCGGTTGTGGATGCGGTGCCGGAGTTCCGGGTGCGTGCGGTGGCTGCTGCGGATGTGGTGTCGGCGGTGTCGGAGTTGGCGTCGGGTGGGTTCGATGTGACGGCCGAGGTGCCGTTGCGGTTGGCCTTGTTCGAGGTCGGACAGGCGGCCGACG
>NZ_JOAJ01000058.1 GCF_000720425.1 Nocardia rhamnosiphila NBRC 108938
GGTGGTTTCGATCATCGGGGCCGGTGTCGGCTACCCGCTGGCCGCACTACTCGCCGAGCTCGGCGGGGTACGGGCCGCCTACGGCCTCGGCCTGGTCGTCACCGCTGCCGCCCTCCTGGCCGCGTGGCGCTCCATACCCGAAGCTCCCGAAGGCCGCTCTGCTCATGTGGACGTGGCAGGCGCGGTCGTTCTGGCCGCTGCGCTGCTGTTGGTGCTGTTCCTCGCCGGTGAACGGAATCTGTGGAGCGGGCACCTCGCGGTGGCGGCGGTACTGGCCGTCGTCGCGGTGGCGCTGCTCTGCGTCTGGGTCCTCATCGAGCTGCGCAGCACGACACCCTTGGTCGATGTGCGGGCGGTGCGGCACCCGGCGGTC
>NZ_JOAJ01000059.1 GCF_000720425.1 Nocardia rhamnosiphila NBRC 108938
GGTGGTTTCGATCATCGGGGCCGGTGTCGGCTACCCGCTGGCCGCACTACTCGCCGAGCTCGGCGGGGTACGGGCCGCCTACGGCCTCGGCCTGGTCGTTACCGCCGCCGCCCTCCTGACCGCGTGGCGCTCCATACCCGAAGCCCCCGAAGGCCGCTCCGCCCACGTGGACGTGCCAGGCGCGGTCGTTCTGGCCGCTGCGCTGCTGCTGGTGCTGTTCCTCGCCGGCGAACGGAATCTGTGGAGTCGGCACCTCGCCGTGGCGGCGGCCCTCGCCGTCGTCGCGGTGGCGCTGCTCTGCGTCTGGGTCCTCATCGAGCTGCGCAGCACGACACCCTTGGTCGATGTGCGGGCGGTGCGGCACCCGGCGGTC
>NZ_JOAJ01000060.1 GCF_000720425.1 Nocardia rhamnosiphila NBRC 108938
GATGCGGATCGTCGTGCGCCGTTGCGTCCGTCGAATACGGCGTATGTGATTTTCACGTCGGGTTCGACGGGTCGTCCGAAGGGTGTGGCGGTGTCGCATGCGGCGATTGTGAATCGCCTGGTGTGGATGCAGTCGGAGTATGGTTTGACTGCGTCGGATGTGGTGTTGCAGAAGACTCCGTCGACGTTCGATGTGTCGGTGTGGGAGTTCTTCTGGCCGTTGCAGGTCGGTGCGCGGCTGGTGGTCGCCAAGCCGGATGGTCATCGGGATCCGGAGTATCTGGCCGAGGTCATCGATGTGTTCTCCTCGGGTGAGGCGTTGGCGCCGAAGCCGGCGCATCGGTTGCGGGAGTTGACCGGGACGGCTGTGCACAACTTGTACGGTCCGACCGAGGCGGCGGTTGATGTCACCTTCCATGAGGTGACGGATGCGGATGCGGTGTCGGTGCCGATCGGTGCTCCGGTGTTCAACACGCGGGTGTATGTGTTGGACGGGCGGTTGCGGCCGGTTCCGGTGGGTGTTGCGGGTGAGTTGTATCTCGCGGGTGTGCAGTTGGCGCGTGGGTATGTGGCGCGCCCGGATCTGTC
>NZ_JOAJ01000061.1 GCF_000720425.1 Nocardia rhamnosiphila NBRC 108938
CCGAAGCTCGTGATGCCGAACGCGCTGGCCGATAACGCTCCCGAGAATCTGACCATCCCGTTCGCGCTGCTCATCTTCATCGGGGTGGTCGAGGTCGCCGGTGGTATCGCTCTGATGGTGCCGCGGCTGACGGCGCTTGCCGCCGTGGGTTTGTCGGTGCTGACGGTGCTCGCGGCGGGGACGCAGGCGTTCATCGCCGACAAGCCCGCGATGGCGATCTTCCCGCTGGTGCTCGCCGCGATCTTTGCCTGGATCGCCTATGAGCGCCGGGCGGGTGTGACCGCGTTGCGCGATTCGCTGTCGCGATGAGGAATCGATAGGTACGACCGGCGATCGGTGGCCCGGCCACCGATCGCCGGTCGT
>NZ_JOAJ01000062.1 GCF_000720425.1 Nocardia rhamnosiphila NBRC 108938
GACCTGCTGCGCCGCGATCGACTCCGGATCGGCCTCATCACCCAGCAACTCCCGCTGCCAGATGCTGTAATCCGCGTACTGCACCGGCAACGGCGCCCATGCCGGCACCTCACCCGCGATCCGCGCGACATAGGCGTTCATCAGATCCCGGATCAAGGGCCCTACCGACGAGCCGTCGCCGGAAATGTGGTGCACCACCATCGCCAGCACGTATTCACCGGATGCCCCGCCGTCGGCCGCCTGTCCGACCTCGAACAAGGCCAACCGCAACGGCACCTCGGCCGTCACATCGAACCCACCCGACGCCAACTCCGACACCGCCGACACCA
>NZ_JOAJ01000063.1 GCF_000720425.1 Nocardia rhamnosiphila NBRC 108938
CGCGTGCGGCGACGGCCTGTTCGAAGCTGTCGAACTCGATCAGGACGACGCGCTCGGCGATTCCGGCTTCGTGTGCGTCGACCCGGCTGCCGACGCTGGCGAGCACCCGCCCGCCCGCGGCCGCGACGGCCAAACCTGCCAGAGCGTTGTAGGCATCAAGCCTCTCGGGGGCCTCGATGGTGGGGTAGACGCTGACCCAGTAGCCCTTGGGCATTGGAACCTCCAGTGTGTTTCGATGAGTACATCCGACTTATGGGGTGGTCTCGGACGAGCGTCGGCGGGCGAGAGCGAGGCTCATCAGCGTCGTGATCGCCATGGCGCCGACCAGCGCCGCGGTGGTGTAGGCGCTGTCGTCGGGGAAGAGGTGGCCGGAGCCGGTGCCCGCGGCGAGGATCAGGCCGCCGATGGCGCTGCCCAAGGAGTACCCGACGCTGCGGACGACATAGTTGAAGCTCATGGCGCTCGACGTCTCGCTCT
>NZ_JOAJ01000064.1 GCF_000720425.1 Nocardia rhamnosiphila NBRC 108938
GCATTCGGCGATCGCGAATCAGGTCGCGTGGATGCTTGCGCAGTACCCGCTGGGCGCAGACGATGTGTATCTGCAGAAGACCGCGACGACGTTCGACGTTTCTCTGTGGGGTTACTTCCTGCCGTTGGCTGCGGGTGCGCATCTGGTGGTGGCGACGCCGGATGGTCACCGGGATACCGAGTATTTGGCGCGGGTTATTGCCGAGCATCGGGTGACGGTCACCGATTTCGTGCCGTCGATGCTGGGTGTGTTTGCCGCGCATACTCGGGCGGAAGCCATCCGCAGCCTGGAGCATGTGTTTGTGATCGGTGAGGCGTTG
>NZ_JOAJ01000065.1 GCF_000720425.1 Nocardia rhamnosiphila NBRC 108938
CTGCGTCCGGAACACCAACGTGTTCACGAACATACCGATCAGATCATCGAGCGCCTGCTCACCACGACCCGCCACCGGCGTACCGATCGTGATGTCATCGGTCCCCGAAAGCCGCGACAACAACACCGCCAAAGCGGAATGCACAACCATGAACAAGGTCGCGTTCTGCTGCTGCGCCACCCGCTGCAAACCGGCATGGACATCCGCATCGATCACGACCTCGACCCGGCCACCGGCAAACGACTGCACCGCCGGACGCGGCCGATCCGACGGCAGATCCAACTGATCCGGAATACCCGCCAGCATC
>NZ_JOAJ01000066.1 GCF_000720425.1 Nocardia rhamnosiphila NBRC 108938
AACATCATTCGCAATATCGGAGAACGTCGCCGTACCCTTGTCCGCCGCCACCACCAAATACGTATCATCACCATCACGACGCACCACCCGCTCCGGCGGGAGCACGGTTCCGGTGCCGTGTTCGACATTGTCGGTCAGGTCGAGCAGACCGGAGATGAAGGTCCGGTAGCAGGACACGCCCTCGGCGAACAGCGCCTGCCGGTCGGCCGCGGCGTCGCCGGTGGCGGCCGGCGGGCGTTTCACCACGAAACCACCCTTCGCGCCCACCGGCACGATCACCGCGTTCTTCACCGCCTGCGCCTTCACC
>NZ_JOAJ01000067.1 GCF_000720425.1 Nocardia rhamnosiphila NBRC 108938
GGTGAAGGCGCAGGCGGTGAAGAACGCGGTGATCGTGCCGGTGGGCGCGAAGGGTGGTTTCGTGGTGAAACGCCCGCCGGCCGCCACCGGCGACGCCGCAGCCGACCGGCAGGCCCGGATGGCCGAGGGTATCGAGTGCTACCGCACCTTCATCTCCGGTCTGCTGGATATCACCGATAACGTCGATCTCGCCGGTGGGCAGGTATTGCCGCCGGAGCGGGTGGTGCGTCGTGATGGTGATGATACGTATTTGGTGGTGGCGGCGGACAAGGGTACGGCGACGTTCTCCGATATTGCGAATGATGTT
>NZ_JOAJ01000068.1 GCF_000720425.1 Nocardia rhamnosiphila NBRC 108938
TCGTGAAGAGAATCGCCGCCGCCACCGTGCTGGCCGGAGCCCTCGCCGCGATCCCCGCCACCCTCGCCCCCCAAGTGGCCCTCGCCGACGTCCCCGGCCACAGCAGCCGCGACGATTCCCACCCGGGCAGGGGCAGCTACGGCGACACCCACGACCTGCCGAGCGATCCCAGCAACCGCAGCGAGCCGGTGCACGCCATCCCGGCCCAGCGCAGCTTCACCTACGACAACGACCAGGGCGGCTACCTCGACATCTGCGCCTACAAGCCGTACTACTACGCCTGCCGGTGATCCCGGTGCC
>NZ_JOAJ01000069.1 GCF_000720425.1 Nocardia rhamnosiphila NBRC 108938
CGCATGCATCGCCGACACCGTCTCCGGCGGCAACGCCTCACCGATCACAAACACATGCTCCAGGCTGCGGATGGCTTCCGCCCGAGTATGCGCGGCAAATACACCCAGCATCGACGGCACGAAATCGGTCACCGTCACCCGATGCTCGGCAATAACCCGCGCCAAATACTCGGTATCCCGGTGACCATCCGGCGTCGCGACCACCAAATGCGCACCCGCAGCCAACGGCAGGAAATAACCCCACAAAGACACGTCGAACGTCGTCGCCGTCTTCTGCAGATACACATCCGACGCATCC
>NZ_JOAJ01000070.1 GCF_000720425.1 Nocardia rhamnosiphila NBRC 108938
CGTCCGGATCCGCGGCGTGAGCTTGCCGGCGACGAACCCCAGCACCGAGAACGGGATGAGGACCAGCCCGGCGACGAAGGTCGTCAACCCGAAGCCGTAGCCGGCGCCGTGTGGGGTCTGCGCGTACCTGGTGATGAGTGTGAGCAGCAGGTACATGCCGACTCCGCCGACGAGCATGGCGAGGTTCGCCCCGGCGACCGCCGGGTGCCGCACCGCCCGCACATCGACCAAGGGTGTCGTGCTGCGCAGCTCGATGAGGACCCAGACGCAGAGCAGCGCCACCGCGACGACGGC
>NZ_JOAJ01000071.1 GCF_000720425.1 Nocardia rhamnosiphila NBRC 108938
GACAGCACCTCGACATTGAGGCACAGGGACTGGAGTTCCTTGAGCAGAACCTTGAACGATTCCGGGATGCCCGGCTCCGGAATGTTCTCGCCCTTGACGATCGCCTCGTAGACCTTCACCCGGCCCACCACATCGTCGGACTTGATGGTCAGCAGTTCCTGCAGCGTGTAGGCCGCACCGTAGGCCTGCATGGCCCAGCACTCCATCTCACCGAACCGCTGACCACCGAACTGCGCCTTACCACCCAGCGGCTGCTGGGTGATCATCGAGTACGGACCGGTCGACCGGGC
>NZ_JOAJ01000072.1 GCF_000720425.1 Nocardia rhamnosiphila NBRC 108938
ACGGTGTCGGCGATGCATGCGATTTCGGGTGCGGCTGTGCACAACTTGTATGGTCCGACCGAGGCCGCGGTGTCGATCACGTATTGGCAGGCCACGGGTGCGGAGTCGGGCAGTGTGCCGATCGGTGTGCCGCAGTGGAACAGCCGTGTCTATGTGCTGGACTCCCGTCTCCAGCCGGTTCCCGCCGGTGTGGTGGGTGAGCTCTACCTCAGCTCTACCTCGCGGGTGATCAGTTGGCGCGGGGTTATGTGACTCGTCCGGATCTGTCGTCGGACCGTTTCGTCGCGAGCCCGTTCGATGCCGGTCAGCGGATGTACCGCACCGGCGACCTGGTGCGGTGGAGCCGGGCCGAGGTCGAGGGCCGGATCGAACCGGTGCTGGAGTATTTGGGTCGTACCGATTTCCAGGTGAAGTTCCGTGGTCAG
>NZ_JOAJ01000073.1 GCF_000720425.1 Nocardia rhamnosiphila NBRC 108938
TACGGCTTCGGGTTGACGACCTTCGTCGCCGGGCTGGTCCTCATCCCGTTCTCGGTGCTGGGGTTCGTCGCCGGCAAGCTCACGCCGCGGATCCGGACGTGGATCGCCGACCCCCCACTCCTGGCCAGCAGCGCCGTCGTGGTCGGCGGCGGGTTCGCCCTGTTCGCGGCGGCCCGGTCGGATCTGGCCGAACTGTTCGCGGCGATGGGCGTGCTCGGCCTCGGGGTCGGCGGCTTCTCGGCCGCGATGCCCGGCGTCATCCTGGCCGTCACGCCCAAGAGC
>NZ_JOAJ01000074.1 GCF_000720425.1 Nocardia rhamnosiphila NBRC 108938
GCTCTTGGGCGTGACGGCCAGGATGACGCCGGGCATCGCGGCCGAGAAGCCGCCGACCCCGAGGCCGAGCACGCCCATCGCCGCGAACAGTTCGGCCAGGTCCGACCGGGCCGCCGCGAACAGGGCGAACCCGCCGCCGACCACGACGGCGCTGCCGGCCAGCAGCAGGGGGTCGGAGATCCGCGTCCGGATCCGCGGCGTGAGCTTGCCGGCGACGAACCCCAGCACCGAGAACGGGATGAGGACCAGCCCGGCGACGAAGGTCGTCAACCCGAAGCCGTA
>NZ_JOAJ01000075.1 GCF_000720425.1 Nocardia rhamnosiphila NBRC 108938
GATCAACCGCTCGAACGCGTGGACGCCCGCCTGGCGCCGCGTCCGGACATAGGAGGCGCCGGCCTCGGTCAGGCACACGAGCGTGACCCGCTTGTCGGATGCGTCACCCCGCCGCTCGACCAGGCCGGACTCCTCCATCACCCGGACCAGGGCGGTCATCGCGGGCTGGGTGATGCCCTCGACCGCGGCCAGATCGGTGATGCGCCGCGGGCCGGTCCGGTCCAGGGTGGCCAGGGTGGCGGCGGACGTCAAGCTCATGTCCCGAGGCAGGCG
>NZ_JOAJ01000076.1 GCF_000720425.1 Nocardia rhamnosiphila NBRC 108938
GATCAACCGCTCGAACGCGTGGACGCCCGCCTGGCGCCGCGTCCGGACATAGGAGGCGCCGGCCTCGGTCAGGCACACGAGCGTGACCCGCTTGTCGGACGCGTCACCCCGCCGCTCGACCAGGCCGGACTCCTCCATCACCCGGACCAGAGCGGTCATCGCGGGCTGGGTGACGCCCTCGACCGCGGCCAGATCGGTGATGCGCCGCGGGCCGGTCCGGTCCAGGGTGGCCAGGGTGGCGGCGGACGTCAAGCTCATGTCCCGAGGCAGGCG
>NZ_JOAJ01000077.1 GCF_000720425.1 Nocardia rhamnosiphila NBRC 108938
CAACGCCTCACCGATCACAAACACATGCTCCAGGCTGCGGATGGCTTCCGCCCGAGTATGCGCGGCAAACACACCCAGCATCGACGGCACGAAATCGGTCACCGTCACCCGATGCTCGGCAATAACCCGCGCCAAATACTCGGTATCCCGGTGACCATCCGGCGTCGCCACCACCAAATGCGCACCCGCAGCCAACGGCAGGAAATAACCCCACAAAGACACGTCGAACGTCGTCGCCGTCTTCTGCAGATACACATCCGACGCATCC
>NZ_JOAJ01000078.1 GCF_000720425.1 Nocardia rhamnosiphila NBRC 108938
CCGTTGCGGGCGTCGAATACGGCGTATGTGATCTTCACGTCGGGTTCGACGGGTCGCCCGAAGGGTGTCGCGGTGCCGCATGCGGCGATCGTGAACCAGCTGCGGTACATCACCGAAGAATTCGCACTCGATGCCACGGATGCGATCTTGTTGAAGACTGCGGCGACGTTCGATCTGTCGGTGTGGGAGTTCTGGACCGCCGCGGTGAGCGGTGGCCGGATGGTTATCGCTGAGCCGGACGGTCATCGCGATCCGTCG
>NZ_JOAJ01000079.1 GCF_000720425.1 Nocardia rhamnosiphila NBRC 108938
AGAGCGAGACGTCGAGCGCCATGAGCTTCAACTATGTCGTCCGCAGCGTCGGGTACTCCTTGGGCAGCGCCATCGGCGGCCTGATCCTCGCCGCGGGCATCGGCTCCGGCCACCTCTTCCCCGACGACAGCGCCTACACCACCGCGGCGTTGGTCGGCATCGGCGCCATGGCGATCACGACGCTGATGAGCCTCGCTCTCGCCCGCCGACGCTCGTCCGAGACCACCCCATAAGTCGGATGTACTCATCGAAACACAC
>NZ_JOAJ01000080.1 GCF_000720425.1 Nocardia rhamnosiphila NBRC 108938
GCGCGACCGACCCGAAGGACCGGAAATGACCACCACCAGCCCCACCGCCCACCTTTCCGCCGACGTCGCCGGCCGCCCCGGCACGATCCGTCACCGGGTTCTGTGGACCCTGCAGATCCTGCTCGGCCTGTTCTTCGTGATCGCCTCCGGTGGCCCGAAGCTCGTGATGCCGAACGCGCTGGCCGATAACGCTCCCGAGAATCTGACCATCCCGTTCGCGCTGCTCATCTTCATCGGGGTGGTCGAGGTCGCC
>NZ_JOAJ01000081.1 GCF_000720425.1 Nocardia rhamnosiphila NBRC 108938
GGCGACCTCGACCACCCCGATGAAGATGAGCAGCGCGAACGGGATGGTCAGATTCTCGGGAGCGTTATCGGCCAGCGCGTTCGGCATCACGAGCTTCGGCCCACCGGAGGCGATCACGAAGAACAGGCCGAGCAGGATCTGCAGGGTCCACAGGACCCGGTGACGGATCGTGCCGGGGCGGCCGGCGACGTCGGCGGAAAGGTGGGCGGTGGGGCTGGTGGTGGTCATTTCCGGTCCTTCGGGTCGGTCGCGC
>NZ_JOAJ01000082.1 GCF_000720425.1 Nocardia rhamnosiphila NBRC 108938
GGGCCACGCCCATCATCAGCGCCGTCAGCCCGAGCCCGACGCCCTGGGCCGCTCTGCCGGCCAGCAGCCACGCGAACGGCAGCGGCAGTACGGTGAGCGTGCTACCGGCGACGACGACCGCCAGCGTGGCAAGGATCGCGGCTCGCCGGTGCGGGCCGGCTCCGAGCCGGCCCAAGACCGGAGTGGCGACGGCGCCGCTGAGCAGCGCGACAGTCAACGTCCACTGCGCACTGCTCAGCGAGACGTGGAAC
>NZ_JOAJ01000083.1 GCF_000720425.1 Nocardia rhamnosiphila NBRC 108938
GGGCCACGCCCATCATCAGCGCCGTCAGCCCGAGCCCGACGCCCTGGGCCGCTCTGCCGGCCAGCAGCCACGCGAACGGCAGCGGCAGTACGGTGAGCGCGCTGCCGGCGACGACGACCGCCAGCGTGGCAAGGATCGCGGCTCGCCGGTGGGGGCCGGCTCCGAGCCGGCCCAAGACCGGAGTGGCGACGGCGCCGCTGAGCAGCGCGACAGTCAACGTCCACTGCGCACTGCTCAGCGAGACGTGGAAC
>NZ_JOAJ01000084.1 GCF_000720425.1 Nocardia rhamnosiphila NBRC 108938
ACGACCAGGCCGAGGCCGTAGGCGGCCCGTACCCCGCCGAGCTCGGCGAGTAGTGCGGCCAGCGGGTAGCCGACACCGGCCCCGATGATCGAAACCACCGAGATCTGTGCGATCACGGCCGCGCTGCGCTCCTCGGGGAGGTGGTCCCGGGCCACGCCCATCATCAGCGCCGTCAGCCCGAGCCCGACGCCCTGGGCCGCTCTGCCGGCCAGCAGCCACGCGAACGGCAGCGGCAGTACGGTGAGCG
>NZ_JOAJ01000085.1 GCF_000720425.1 Nocardia rhamnosiphila NBRC 108938
GCCTCGATCGGATCACCCAGCGTCGTCCCCGTCCCATGCGCCTCCACCGCATCCACATCCGCCGGCACCAACCCCGCATCCGCCAACGCCGCCGCGATCACCCGCTCCTGCGACGGACCATTCGGCGCCGTCAAACCATTACTCGCCCCATCCTGATTCACCGCCGTACCACGAACCACCGCCAGAATGTCGTGACCGTTACGGCGCGCGTCGGAGAGACGTTCCAGCACCAGCACACCGAC
>NZ_JOAJ01000086.1 GCF_000720425.1 Nocardia rhamnosiphila NBRC 108938
GCGGCGTCGCCGGTGGCGGCCGGCGGGCGTTTCACCACGAAACCACCCTTCGCGCCCACCGGCACGATCACCGCGTTCTTCACCGCCTGCGCCTTCACCAGACCCAGAATCTCGGTCCGGAAATCCTCCAACCGATCCGACCACCGCAAACCACCACGAGCCACCGCACCGAACCGCAGATGCACACCCTCCACCCGCGGCGAATACACGAAGATCTCGTACTTCGGCCGCGGCTGCGGCA
>NZ_JOAJ01000087.1 GCF_000720425.1 Nocardia rhamnosiphila NBRC 108938
CTGAACGGCGGGACGGGCCTCGACCCTTTCAGGGCCTCGCCGAACTCGGCACCCACAGGGCGCTGCCGTTCGCGAAAGCGATCAGACGCCAGGTCGGCCGGGCGGTCAAGTCGGCATCCGATCCGGCCATCGAATGCCGACGCAACCCGCATGCGTCGAGTTTTACGAGACACCTCGAAGGGTTGCGGCCCGTCTCGCCGTTTCGGCCTCGAAAGCGCATGAGCGA
>NZ_JOAJ01000088.1 GCF_000720425.1 Nocardia rhamnosiphila NBRC 108938
GGACGGGCGGTTGCGGCCGGTTCCGGTGGGTGTTGCGGGTGAGTTGTATCTCGCGGGTGTGCAGTTGGCGCGTGGGTATGTGGCGCGCCCGGATCTGTCCGCGGATCGGTTCGTGGCCGATCCGTTCGATGTTGCGGAGCGGATGTATCGCACGGGTGACCTGGTGCGGTGGACTGCCGCGGGTGAGTTGGAGTATCTGGGTCGTACCGATTTCCAGGTGAA
>NZ_JOAJ01000089.1 GCF_000720425.1 Nocardia rhamnosiphila NBRC 108938
ACGGCGTTCCTGTTCACCGGTCAGGGTGCGCAGCGGGCCGGGATGGGCCGGGAGCTGGCCGCGGTGTTCCCGGTGTTCGCGGCGGCGTTGGAGGAGGTGTGTGCGGAGTTCGATCCGCTGCTGGGCCGGTCGTTGCGGGAGGTGATGTTCACCGATCCGGACGGAGTGCTGGATCGGACGGAATTCACGCAGCCCGCGCTGTTCGC
>NZ_JOAJ01000090.1 GCF_000720425.1 Nocardia rhamnosiphila NBRC 108938
CATCGAATGCCGACGCAACCCGCATGCGTCGAGTTTTACGAGACACCTCGAAGGGTTGCGGCCCGTCTCGCCGTTTCGGCCTCGAAAGCGCATGAGCGAGTCTCGAGTCTCGAGGCCGAAACGGCGAGACCAAGGGGGCCTCAACCCCGCGGCGCCGCAGGCGCCGCCAAAAAACACAGCACCTTCGCGAGTAAGCCCACATCC
>NZ_JOAJ01000091.1 GCF_000720425.1 Nocardia rhamnosiphila NBRC 108938
GCCTGGCCCGCAGCGCCGGCAGCCATTTCAAGGCCGGCGGTGTCTGCCAGACCGTGGTCGAACTCGACCGCGCGGTCCTGTTCATCACCGCCGCCGGCGCCAATGCGTGCCTGGCGCTGCTGGCCACCGAATCCGCGAATATGGGCATGGTCGCGTTCGAGATGAACCGAACCGTCCAGCGGGTCGGCAGCCATCTGGCCGTC
>NZ_JOAJ01000092.1 GCF_000720425.1 Nocardia rhamnosiphila NBRC 108938
GCGACGGTGTTCATGGTTGTGCATGCGGTGCTGGCGTTGCTGTTGGCGCGGTTGTCGGCTACCGATGATGTGGCGGTGGGTACGCCGATCGCGGGTCGTGGTGAGGCGGAGCTCGACGATGTGGTCGGGATGTTCGTCAATACGTTGGTGTTGCGGTCGCAGGTGCGGGGTGGGGCGAGTTTCGCGGAGTTCTTGGCGGCGAC
>NZ_JOAJ01000093.1 GCF_000720425.1 Nocardia rhamnosiphila NBRC 108938
GCCTGGCCCGCAGCGCCGGCAGCCATTTCAAGGCCGGCGGTGTCTGCCAGACCGTGGTCGAACTCGACCGCGCGGTCCTGTTCATCACCGCCGCCGGCGGTAACGCGTGCCTGGCGCTGCTGGCCACCGAATCCGCGAATATGGGCATGGTCGCGTTCGAGATGAACCGAACCGTCCAGCGGGTCGGCAGCCATCTGGCCGTC